>JAFS01000003.1 GCA_000526255.1 Verrucomicrobia bacterium LP2A | reverse complement strand
CTGTGCGTGCCGCGCGTCGGTCGGCCTCGTCTCCCGCGACGAGCATCGCCGCTGGATCCGTCCAGTCAAATCGCTCGCCACCGATCGCCGCTATTCGCGTCAGCCTGAGCAGCTCGCGCAACCGAGACTCACGCTCCAGGCTCTTCCTGGCCTCGGCGTCAACGAATCGCGCGAATCGCGCGTCCGAGCACCCGGCGGCGGCGATGGCGCGACCAAAGCACCGTCCCGCTCTATGCGGATCCGGGCGTAGGAGCGCCATCCCCGTCACAATGGCAGCCCACTCCTGGAGCGGCTGCGGATCTTCCTCGCTAACGGAAGCCCACACCACATGGAAGGCCATGGGAGGCGGTTCTCCCGGCTGCCACCGCCGCAGTTCCGCTGCGGAGACGGCGGACAAGTCCGGAGCGCTCATGCGGCGGCGATCGCGGCAATCGTCTGTCCGATGTCAGCAGTGGATATGGACGCAGTCATCTATCGACCCCCCGCGTTCGTCTCGCTCTCAAGCGATTGTCCGTTCTTGATCCGATTGATCTCAAGCGTTTGCTTGGCGCGATTCAGCGTGTGCTCCCAGACATACGCTTGTCCAGTGTCCTCAAGACTGTCCGGATCGAAGGGTCGGCCTTCAAAGCCGTAATCAAGGTACAGTCCAGCCCTATCCGCAAGACTGTTGATGGCGCGCGCCAATCCCTCCGCCCCGCCCATCTTCCATCCGTGGTAGAGCCCAGCCGCGCGCAGCGGCCAAACCCACTCGCGCCGCTGTTCCTCTAGCATGTCGCCCCACATCGGGGCGTAAAAGTCCGCGCACTCCTCTGGGTAGCCGAGCTCCTTGGCCGCCTCCCTGATGCCCGGATACCGAAGGCGCTGCTTGAGCTGTGGCGATAGGTCGTCGCCCTGCATGTCGCTGAGGTTCCCTTCCAGTGCCTTGATGAGCCTCTTGGCCTTGTCGGAGAGTACTGCGTCGTCCGCCTCAAACTCCACTCCCAGACCCGTCACCTCGCTTCCGTATCTGCGCACCAATCGGGGCGTGGGGCGCGAGCCGTCAGGCAGCGTCGTGCTTGGGTCCACGTAAATGATCACCTTCATTTTTCTTCCTCCTTTTGCTGCATCGTCCATTGTGGTCTTCATGATAGGAGTATATGCTCGATGGCCCTCACCTACAAGAGAAAAAACGTGTGCTTTCGATTTTTTTTGGGGTGGCCTAGGCCCGCCGCGCGGCCCTGCGCCGGGAGCGGGAGCGGAGGACGGTTTCGATGGCGATCCAGGTGGGGCTGGAGATCCGCCGCTCTCCGAGCGCCCACCGGCGCACGGATCGGTCATGCGTGCCCAGGGCGCGGGCGAGCGCCCGCTGTGAGACTCCAGCGGCGGCGAGGAGGCTGCGGAGCCTGGCGGCGTCCGGGCCATAGTTGGCGGGGGAATCGGTCACTCCTCAGGAGTATGGCACTCGGCCCTAGATGTCAAGAGGGATGGCGGCGGGGGCGAGGGGCAGGAGCGGGAGAGCAGAAGAGCGGAGCTCTGCTCTGAGTCTCACCGGGGGGAGAAGGAGCCTAGCGAGCCTGGATCATGATACAAGTGTATCATGCCGCGTTTTTTTTTCCAGTTGCCCCGAAGGGGGTCTGGGCTCTGCCCCCCCCTGGTGGGTGGGGGGCTGATCCGTGCGAGCGCAGCGAGCCTCGATCTCTGCCCCTGGCTCGCCCAGGGCTTGGCGACGCCCGCCCTGGCGGTTGTTCACCGTCCAGGGGGGCGAAGATTGACAGTGCAGGCATCCGGCGCTAGCGTGGGAGAGCTAGCTGTCCGGACGTGCCCCGCTTGCGCGGGGATCTACCGGTGTTGGTGTGGCGAGCTAAGCAGCCGCACAATCTTCCCCGCTCGCGCGGGGTTTTTGGGAGCCCTCGGGAGACCGGGGGCTCCTCTTTTTTTTTGGGGGGGGGAAGAGGGCTGCCCGGGCGTGCCAAAATCGCGCAAAATCGCGCCCGGGCGCTCGGTGTTGGTGCGGGAGCCATGGGAGAGCGGGCCTGGTGCTTGTCGCGGCCAGAGCGGCATTTCCGGCGGCGCGGGCTGAGGGGCGGTAGAGGGAGAGCAGAGGAGCGGAGTGCAGGCCTCCGCTCTGCTCTGGCTCTGAGTCTCACCACCAGAGTAGGAGAGAGCCTAGCGAGCCTGAATCCTGATACAAGTGTATCATGCTGCGTTTTTTTCCCAGGTGCCCCCGGAGGGGGTCTGGTCTCTGGGCTCGCCCAGGGCTTTGCAGCATCGCTCCGGCGATGCCCGCCCGGGCGGTTGTTCACCGCCGGGGGGTCCCTGACTACTAGTTCTCTTTTGCAGGACCTACTAGATTTAGGGGGGGGGTGATTTAACGAAGCGTCCGAGATGGTCTCTGATCTGGTAGGGGGTGAAAAATGGGGGGGGGCGATTTAACGTGAATAACTTTCGGCCATTCACGGGGTTATCATCGGGTTCGCGGGGGTACTGGCGGCGGCGATCCGGTCAGTAGCAGGCCGCCCGGAACGGGCTTGACCCTAGCCTCTGGATAGACAGCCAACACTTTCGCCAGCGCGGGCACGAAGGAACGCTGGAAGTCTTTGCCCGCGTTTTTGCCTAGATAATCTTGTCCGAACTGCTGGCGGAGCGCATGCCAGTGCAGGAGCACGCGCCCGTCGATGACATGTAGCCGATACGCAAGCCAAGCGTAGAGATCGAGCGCCAGTGCCGACTTCTGGAGCGCGCGGATCGCGCGCGCATCCAGCGGCACGGCGCTCTCTGTGAGCCCAGAGTAAAAGCTCTCGCAGAGTAGCAGCACGCCAGGCCAGAGGCTCCGCTCTCCTTGTCGCAGCTCGCGCTCCGGCAGCCAGGCGTCGAAAGTCTCCACGAAGCCCCGGTTGATCGTCCGGCCCCGACATCCAAGCTGCATGCGGCACGCAGCGAGCGCAGGCATTTGTCTGCGGAGGGTCGCGTAGCGGGCTCCCTGCGCGTCCATACCCATGATCCGAAGGAATTCGGCTGGCGTCTGGCCTATCGGTATTTCGCGCGTTCGATGGCGCACGGCGTAAGTTGACAGGTGCGCGAGGATGACGCGGGGCATGGCACCGGAGGGAAGCGGCTGGAGGACAGGGCCTTTGCCCTCGTCTATAACACCGGCTTGGACATAGATCCAGGCAGGGCCTGACTGGCGAAGAAACTCCCGCTCTTCGGTATCCGAACGAGGAAGCGCGACTTGGCAGAGGGGCGCTGGCAGAAAGGCGCGCTCTCCGGTGATTGGGTCTGTTCTAATCTGGTCAGCGGCTGCGATAATGCGCTGAATCTGCTTGCTCGGTTGATGTGCGTGTGCTTCACTCATCTTTGCGTTATTCCCGTTGTGCTGGCCGCCGGTTTTGGCCCGGCGGCTGGCGTGTTTTTTCCTCCTCCTCTTCGTCCTCTTCGTCCTCCTGAGAAGAACCTCGCTCGGGGGCCTGCGGCCAGGCCGCAGGCCTCAAGAGCCCCGTCTCCGCGTCAGCGGCGAACAGCTGAGGCCCGGCCCCTGGCGGCTGTTACCATATTTAACGCGCTAGACTTGTCTGCCATATAACATGGGCTGCATTATGCTGTTATAACTTGTTTTCATCTTAATGGCTGCCGTTGGCTGCCGTCTGGCTGCCAAGTTGGCTGCCGTCTGGCTGCCAAGTTGGCTGCCGTTAGCCAATCTGATTTGCTGCCGTCTGGCTGCCGTTTGGCAGCCAAGCTGGCTGCCGTGTTCAGCATCCATGGTGCGACATGTCTGCTCACTTGCCTGATTTTTACCTCTCTGCTATTCTCTTTCTCTTTCTCTCTCTCGTCTTGATTGCTCATGCTCACATGTCTGCTCACTATCCTGCTTTTTACCTCTCTGCTATTCTCTTTCTCTTTCTCTCTCTCGTCTTGATTGCTCATGCTCTCCAATGACTCTCCGTACTATCGTCCGCTGGACGCCTTCACGAATCCGACGCAGATCCTAGTGCGTGCCGCGCGTCGGTCGGCCTCGTCTCCCGCGACGAGCATCGCCGCTGGATCCGTCCAGTCAAATCGCTCGCCACCGATCGCCGCTATTCGCGTCAGCCTGAGCAGCTCGCGCAACCGAGACTCACGCTCCAGGCTCGTCCTGGCCTCGGCGTCAACGAATCGCGCGAATCGCGCGTCCGAGCACCCGGCGGCGGCGATGGCGCGACCAAAGCACCGTCCCGCTCTATGCGGATCCGGGCGTAGGAGCGCCATCCCCGTCACAATGGCAGCCCACTCCTGGAGCGGCTGCGGATCTTCCTCGCTAACGGAAGCCCACACCACATGGAAGGCCATGGGAGGCGGTTCTCCCGGCTGCCACCGCCGCAGTTCCGCTGCGGAGACGGCGGACAAGTCCGGAGCGCTCATGCGGGCGGCGATCGCGGCAATCGTCTGTCCGATGTCAGCAGTGGATATGGACGCAGTCATCTATCGACCCCCCGCGTTCGTCTCGCTCTCAAGCGATTGTCCGTTCTTGATCCGATTGATCTCAAGCGTTTGCTTGGCGCGATTCAGCGTGTGCTCCCAGACATACGCTTGTCCAGTGTCCTCAAGACTGTCCGGATCGAAGGGTCGGCCTTCAAAGCCGTAATCAAGGTACAGTCCAGCCCTATCCGCAAGACTGTTGATGGCGCGCGCCAATCCCTCCGCCCCGCCCATCTTCCATCCGTGGTAGAGCCCAGCCGCGCGCAGCGGCCAAACCCACTCGCGCCGCTGTTCCTCTAGCATGTCGCCCCACATCGGGGCGTAAAAGTCCGCGCACTCCTCTGGGTAGCCGAGCTCCTTGGCCGCCTCCCTGATGCCCGGATACCGAAGGCGCTGCTTGAGCTGTGGCGATAGGTCGTCGCCCTGCATGTCGCTGAGGTTCCCTTCCAGTGCCTTGATGAGCCTCTTGGCCTTGTCGGAGAGTACTGCGTCGTCCGCCTCAAACTCCACTCCCAGACCCGTCACCTCGCTTCCGTATCTGCGCACCAATCGGGGCGTGGGGCGCGAGCCGTCAGGCAGCGTCGTGCTTGGGTCCACGTAAATGATCACCTTCATTTTTCTTCCTCCTTTTGCTGCATCGTCCATTGTGGTCTTCATGATAGGAGTATATGCTCGATGGCCCTCACCTACAAGAGAAAAAACGTGTGCTTTCGATTTTTTTTGGGGTGGCCTAGGCCCGCCGCGCGGCCCTGCGCCGGGAGCGGGAGCGGAGGACGGTTTCGATGGCGATCCAGGTGGGGCTGGAGATCCGCCGCTCTCCGAGCGCCCACCGGCGCACGGATCGGTCATGCGTGCCCAGGGCGCGGGCGAGCGCCCGCTGTGAGACTCCAGCGGCGGCGAGGAGGCTGCGGAGCCTGGCGGCGTCCGGGCCATAGTTGGCGGGGGAATCGGTCACTCCTCAGGAGTATGGCACTCGGCCCTAGATGTCAAGAGGGATGGCGGCGGGGGCGAGGGGCAGGAGCGGGAGAGCAGAAGAGCGGAGCTCTGCTCTGAGTCTCACCGGGGGGAGAAGGAGCCTAGCGAGCCTGGATCATGATACAAGTGTATCATGCCGCGTTTTTTTTTCCAGTTGCCCCGAAGGGGGTCTGGGCTCTGCCCCCCCCTGGTGGGTGGGGGGCTGATCCGTGCGAGCGCAGCGAGCCTCGATCTCTGCCCCTGGCTCGCCCAGGGCTTGGCGACGCCCGCCCTGGCGGTTGTTCACCGTCCAGGGGGGCGAAGATTGACAGTGCAGGCATCCGGCGCTAGCGTGGGAGAGCTAGCTGTCCGGACGTGCCCCGCTTGCGCGGGGATCTACCGGTGTTGGTGTGGCGAGCTAAGCAGCCGCACAATCTTCCCCGCTCGCGCGGGGTTTTTGGGAGCCCTCGGGAGACCGGGGGCTCCTCTTTTTTTTGGGGGGGGGAAGAGGGCTGCCCGGGCGTGCCAAAATCGCGCAAAATCGCGCCCGGGCGCTCGGTGTTGGTGCGGGAGCCATGGGAGAGCGGGCCTGGTGCTTGTCGCGGCCAGAGCGGCATTTCCGGCGGCGCGGGCTGAGGGGCGGTAGAGGGAGAGCAGAGGAGCGGAGTGCAGGCCTCCGCTCTGCTCTGGCTCTGAGTCTCACCACCAGAGTAGGAGAGAGCCTAGCGAGCCTGAATCCTGATACAAGTGTATCATGCTGCGTTTTTTTCCCAGGTGCCCCCGGAGGGGGTCTGGTCTCTGGGCTCGCCCAGGGCTTTGCAGCATCGCTCCGGCGATGCCCGCCCGGGCGGTTGTTCACCGCCGGGGGGTCCCTGACTACTAGTTCTCTTTTGCAGGACCTACTAGATTTAGGGGGGGGGTGATTTAACGAAGCGTCCGAGATGGTCTCTGATCTGGTAGGGGGTGAAAAATGGGGGGGGGCGATTTAACGTGAATAACTTTCGGCCATTCACGGGGTTATCATCGGGTTCGCGGGGGTACTGGCGGCGGCGATCCGGTCAGTAGCAGGCCGCCCGGAACGGGCTTGACCCTAGCCTCTGGATAGACAGCCAACACTTTCGCCAGCGCGGGCACGAAGGAACGCTGGAAGTCTTTGCCCGCGTTTTTGCCTAGATAATCTTGTCCGAACTGCTGGCGGAGCGCATGCCAGTGCAGGAGCACGCGCCCGTCGATGACATGTAGCCGATACGCAAGCCAAGCGTAGAGATCGAGCGCCAGTGCCGACTTCTGGAGCGCGCGGATCGCGCGCGCATCCAGCGGCACGGCGCTCTCTGTGAGCCCAGAGTAAAAGCTCTCGCAGAGTAGCAGCACGCCAGGCCAGAGGCTCCGCTCTCCTTGTCGCAGCTCGCGCTCCGGCAGCCAGGCGTCGAAAGTCTCCACGAAGCCCCGGTTGATCGTCCGGCCCCGACATCCAAGCTGCATGCGGCACGCAGCGAGCGCAGGCATTTGTCTGCGGAGGGTCGCGTAGCGGGCTCCCTGCGCGTCCATACCCATGATCCGAAGGAATTCGGCTGGCGTCTGGCCTATCGGTATTTCGCGCGTTCGATGGCGCACGGCGTAAGTTGACAGGTGCGCGAGGATGACGCGGGGCATGGCACCGGAGGGAAGCGGCTGGAGGACAGGGCCTTTGCCCTCGTCTATAACACCGGCTTGGACATAGATCCAGGCAGGGCCTGACTGGCGAAGAAACTCCCGCTCTTCGGTATCCGAACGAGGAAGCGCGACTTGGCAGAGGGGCGCTGGCAGAAAGGCGCGCTCTCCGGTGATTGGGTCTGTTCTAATCTGGTCAGCGGCTGCGATAATGCGCTGAATCTGCTTGCTCGGTTGATGTGCGTGTGCTTCACTCATCTTTGCGTTATTCCCGTTGTGCTGGCCGCCGGTTTTGGCCCGGCGGCTGGCGTGTTTTTTCCTCCTCCTCTTCGTCCTCTTCGTCCTCCTGAGAAGAACCTCGCTCGGGGGCCTGCGGCCAGGCCGCAGGCCTCAAGAGCCCCGTCTCCGCGTCAGCGGCGAACAGCTGAGGCCCGGCCCCTGGCGGCTGTTACCATATTTAACGCGCTAGACTTGTCTGCCATATAACATGGCTGCATTATGCTGTTTATAACTTGTTTTCATCTTAATGGCTGCCGGTGGCTGCCGTCTGGCTGGCTGCCAAGTTGGCTGCCGTCTGGCTGCCAGGTTGGCTGCCGTTAGCCAATCTGATTTGCTGCCGTCTGGCTGCCGTTTGGCAGCCAAGCTGGCTGCCGTGTTCAGCATCCATGGTGCGACATGTCTGCTCACTTGCCTGATTTTTACCTCTCTGCTATTCTCTTTCTCTTTCTCTCTCTCGTCTTGATTGCTCATGCTCACATGTCTGCTCACTATCCTGCTTTTTACCTCTCTGCTATTCTCTTTTCTCTTCTCTCTCTCGTCTTGATTGCTCATGCTCTCCAATGACTCTCCGTACTATCGTCCGCTGGACGCCTTCACGAATCCGACGCAGATCCTAGTGCGTGCCGCGCGTCGGTCGGCCTCGTCTCCCGCGACGAGCATCGCCGCCTGGATCCGTCCAGTCAAATCGCTCGCCACCGATCGCCGCTATTCGCGTCAGCCTGAGCAGCTCGCGCAACCGAGACTCACGCTCCAGGCTCGTCCTGGCCTCGGCGTCAACGAATCGCGCGAATCGCGCGTCCGAGCACCCGGCGGCGGCGATGGCGCGACCAAAAGCACCGTCCCGCTCTATGC
>JAFS01000002.1 GCA_000526255.1 Verrucomicrobia bacterium LP2A | reverse complement strand
CTGCAAGAGAAGCTCATCCTCGTTCATTCCGTTGTCTCCGTCGGATCAAGCGATCGGGTCAAACGCCGCGCCCCGCCAAACGAATGCCTCCGAAGGAAACTCCTGGGAGGGTTTCGACCAGGCACCGCCGACTGCGCTGACCGCCTTCGCCCGACGCTTGCCATGCCGCTTCTTGCGTGCATGTTTCGAAACGGTCTGGGCTTCCGAGCCTCGAGAGAGCGGCGCCCAGATCTCCGGCACAGCCGCGATCCCTTCGTCTCCCCAGCGCGACTCCTCCACGATCCCCTCCGCGATCGCCCGGGCGATCCGCTCCCGGATCTGCGGCTGCGCGACCAGCCGCGCCTCGCGCGCATTGGTCAGGTAGGCGCATTCGGCGAGAACCGCGGGGATCGCCGGATTGCGGGTCAGCCGCAGCCTCCGGCGGACCACCCCGCGGCCCGACGGGCCGACGACACCCGCCAGGTAGTGCTCGATGCGCGTAGCGAGTCCGTGGCTGTCGGCATGCCAGAAGTAGGTTTCCGCTCCCCGCACGCTCCCGTCACCGACCGCATTGTAGTGGATGCTGACCACCACCGTTCCCGGCCCGAGCCGGTTGGCGACCCTCACCCGCTCGTCGAGATCGACGAACCGGTCGTCGGTCCGCGTCATCACGACCCGGAAGCCGTCCGCCTTCAAAAGCCTGGCCACCCTCCGGGCCGTATCGAGCGCGAGATCCTTTTCCAGAAGCCTTCCGCCGGGAAGCGGCCGGCTTGTTCCCCCGTTATCCGTACCTCCGTGGCCGGGGTCGATGAGCACCGTCGAAAACGGGCGGATCGGTGCCGCCGAACCCACGAAGGGAACCAAACCCCCGGCTAACGCCGCCAGCCCCGCCAGGAGCCACCGCAACGAGATCGCTTTCACAAAGGCCCGCGATGCCCCCAAATAAGGGAGGGAAGCCCAGGAGGAAGTAAAGCATTTTTCCCCGCATTCAGCGACAGGCTCCTCGAGAAGGTCAAAACTGATAGGTGAGCTGTCCCTGCACCCAGAATGGCAAGCCCGCGATCGCATAGTCCGAGTTCGAGGCGACATCGGAGGCGAGCCCGCTGGCATACGGCAGCCAGTAGGTGGAGTTGAGGAAGTTCCAGATGTAGACCGTCAGCTGCCAGTGGTCCCTCTGGTAGGTCGCGCTCAGGTTGGCCACATACTGGGTCGGCACCACCGCCGAGTAGTTGTAGAAGAGCGGATAGCTGCTCATGACCAGGGCTGAGGCGGTCAGGCTCAGGCCGAAGTCGGTCCGGTAGGTGACCATCGCGTTGGCGGTCTGGTTGGGCAGCCCGATCCAGTTGTAGACCCCGGGGATTCCCGACACGTTGTTCGGCGTGATTCCGGTTCCGTTATCGTCGAGCGGGAGGTTGTTCCGGTAGGCATAGCCGGTCGAATAGCTCTGGGTTTCAGACGGACCGTAGGGAAGGGACGAAAAGTTCCAGGTGCCGTGCATGTAGGCGTAGCCCGCCCGGAACCACCAGTGGCGGTCGGGCTGGTAGGTCATGTTGTACTCAAACCCTTGGAGCAAGCCCGGGTTCGGCTGGAACCCGATCTCATCCATGTAGAGGTTCTGGTTGAAGAAGGCGAAGGAGAGGTAGAGCTTGTCGTGGAGCAGGCTCAGCTTGGCCCCCACCTCCTCGAGCTCGTTGAGCAGGTGCATCTCCTGCGAGGTCTGCGTGGGAATGAAGCCTCCCATGTCGGCCGCCGCAGTCACATACTCGTAGTTGAAGTTCCCGTAGAGGCTCAGCCAGGGGAAGGGCTTGTAGACCGGCCCGATCGAGAAGAGAGGGTCGATCATCGACGTCTGCAGCTGGGCATTGAGCATCGAGGGAGTGCCTGGGGGTGTTACGGCATCGATGAAGTAGGTCGTCGCGCGAAGCCCATACTGGAGGCTCAGCTTCTCCCCGAACTTGATGTCGTGCTGCCAGAATGGAGCGATCGACCAATACTGAGAATCGGTCGTTCCCGTTGTCCCGTTGAGCGGCTCGAAATAGTAGCCGGCTGGGCCTCCTGGAATCGGCCACTCTCCGCCCCCCGGCGCGTTCGGGTTCCGGATCGCGGCCTGGAAATAGGGGGTGTTGCGGACATCCCAGAGCATCGGATTCTGATTCATGCTGAACATGTTGGGCATGTTGATCAGCATGGTCGAGACATAGTCCTCGTTCCGCTGGTAGACCCACTCGAGGCCGGTGTCGATGTTGTGGGAGATCCCGAAAACCGCCTTCTCCCCTTCTTTGCCCGACCCTCCTCCGCCGATCGGAGTGTCGAAGGCGAGCCGACACTCGGTCCGGTTGTCGACCTCGTAGTCACCCATCACCGCCTCGTCATAGAGATAGGAGGGCTGCATCGCGTCGTGGCGGGTGTACCAGACGAGCGTGTTGTTCACCAGGTCGAATCCTTCGTCCACATGAACCTTCTGGATGAGCTGCGTCATTCCTTGGTAGCCCGAGTCCTGGGCGTATGGGCTCATCAGCAGCTGCCTCCGGTTGACCGGACCCAAGCCGACCCCGTAGGTCCCGAACCCCAAGGGAGACGGAGCGACCGATGCTCCCGGGTTGGCGGCCCAGTAGTTCTGGAGGGAGGATACGCTCCCCATTCGGGAGGGTGAAAGCGCGCCGATGTAGTCGAGCGAGCCCCCGCTCTGGAAGAGCGCATTGGTCGGCCGGTTGAAGCCCGCATAGCCGATCGGAGAGGCGGAGGCGAAGTCGGCATCGACGTAGAGATCGGCCGAGTAGTTGTCGACCGGTTTCCAGCCCAGGGCGAAGTAGACGTTCTGCTGGTCGTTGTGGACATATTGGTACCAGCTTCCGCTTTCCATCCCCATGTAGCTCACCCGGTAGGCGAGCTTGTGCTCCTTGTCGATCGGGCCGCCGATGTCCGCCCCCCACATGTAGTTCTCGTACATTCCCGTCGAGTCCCAGACGTTACCCCGGAACCGATCGAAGTAGGGCTGCTTGGTCGTGTAGTTGACATAGCCCGATGCCTCCTGGCCCGAACCGAAGACCGCGTTCCCGGGGCCTTCGACCAGATCGGTCGACTCGATCATGTTCCAGTTCCAGGGGAGCCCCGAGTTGACCATCTCCACGTTCATGACGCTCATCGACATCCCGTTGATGAAGGGGAGTGCCTCGTTCCCTCGGATGTAGGGCGCCGGCGCGATCGTCCCGTCGAGGCCCCCGAAGGCCGTCGGGTTGATCATCGCAAAGCTGATCGGGTTCATGTAGCCGACCGAGGTGATCCCCGACTCCTCCATGAGGGTCTTGTTGATCGGGGTCACCTGCCGCGGGATATCCATCACATCCATCGGAAGACCGTAGACCGAGTCAGTCGGAGAGGCGGTCGGCAGCATCTGGGGGACGTTCGAAGCCGCCTTCACCGTGACGGTCGACAAGGTTGACTCGGGCTTGGGCTGCTGCAGCGGCGCCGCCGCCCCCGTCCCAGGGCTTCCGGTGGAACCCGAGACGTCTGCCGACGGATCGAGCGGATCGGAAGGAAGAGTCGCGGCCAAGAGCGGGTGGAGCAGGAGCAGCAAGCCCGCCGCGAGCGCCAGGCAGAGGCCCCGCCCCCTTCCGGGGCAGAGTCCGATCTGGCTCCCGGGCGGCTTCCCCTCCGAGGCTTCGTCTCCCGGAGCTTCCCCCCGAGCGGGACCCCCGGTTTCGGACGAATGCCCCTCACTCCATTCCGGCCCGAGTTCGGGCAGCCCCTTTCCGTTCAGCGGGGCCCCGGCAGCAATTGCGGCTCCCGAAGCTCCTCCGCCTCCCCCGATCCGGTTGCGATAAATCAGCCCCTCGACCGACTCCGCGAAGACCCGCAGCGATCCGGGGCCCACCCGCGTTCCTCCGAGCCGCCCTTCCCCCACCCAGCGGTAGATCGTCCAGCGGCTCACACTCAGCATCCGCGCAGCCTCATCGGGCCGCAGCAACTTCTTTTGCACAGTTCCTCCCAAACGTTGACATCCGCGTTTCCTGGCGCCGGAACCCGCGGCTACGCTCGCCTACTGGTAAGGAGGAGTAAGCCTGGATCCGTTCCGGCGCACCTTGCCGTGACCGGCACAATGGTTACGCGAGAGGTCGGGGAGGGGGAGAATGGGGAGGATCCGTTCGGCTCGTCAGGCGGGGCTGGTCGAGCGACGGCGTTTCTGGAGAGAGAAGCAGGGGGGCCAAGACGGAATCCTCCGCGAGGAAAAAGAGCCCGAGGTCATCCTGGGACCGCTCGGTCCGCGAACTCTGATCCTCCTTGCTCTTTTCTTTGACCACATTCTTGCAGATGTGGCAGGGATGCTTCCCGTCGAAGGTCATCGCGACTCCCGCTTCCACTCCATAGCTCTGTGCATAGCGCACGAGCATCCCAGCCCAGGCGGCACCTTGCCAAAGGAGCCAGTGGCCCCCCGCAAGATGGCAAGCCACCAGGATGGCGAGCAGGATTCCTGCTTTTCTCACAGCAAATCGTTGTTGCGCCGATCGCCACCGAGTGTCAACCGGTTTTCTTCCGTTTTTTCTTTCCCAATCCCATCTTCCCATCGACCGGATTTGTCCTCCGAGAAAGGACCTCCCTTTCTGGGCCGCTGGAAAACTCGATCGCATTGCTCATACTATAAGCGATGCGCATACACGTTTTTTCTTGCGCAGCCAATAAGCTATGATAATGTCCATATCAAGATTCGCGTTCTTCGCGATAAACTTATTAAGGAGAGACCATGATTGCCGCATACGACACGACCAAAGCGACGCAGGAAAGACCCGGACTCAGCACGCGCCTCGAGAAGACTTCGGTTCCCGGAGGCTTGGCCACTCGAGTGGCCCAATGGACTTGGCTGGCTGCCTTGACCCTGCTGCTCGTCTCGCTTCCGGCGGCCGCCGCCTTCTTCTACGATCTCTTCCGCTGGCCCGGCGCCGACGGGACCTTCGTGACCCAGTGGATCACCGAAGGCTATCCCCGCAGCCTGGCCTTGCTGGGCGTGCTGACGGAGGCAAGCCTCGCCTATGTCCTTCTCGCCCGGCGCGCGGTACGCTGGCCCTACCTTCTGCTGCCCGCCTTCGTTGGGCTCGCTTGGATCGGGCAGCTCGCGGTCGTGCTGGCCACACCCAGCCACCCGGCGCTCACCCCCCTGCTGGCCTTGAAGACCGCGGGGGCGGCTCCGGTGATCGCCCTCCTCTTCGCGATTCCTCCGTGGATCGCGGAAGACTTGGATCGGCGCCAAGCCGGGCGAGCCTGAGCTGAGCAGCGCCATGCCTCGAAGGGCGGACCCAGGTCCGCCCTTTTCCTTTTCCCTGGATCTTGACGACCGCCCTCCCGGTGGGCAGGCTCGGCCTCGGTGGCCTCCCCGTTCGTCTCCATTGGCATCCCCGCGCACGACGGCGCCGACACGGTTGCCGCAGCGGTCGAGAGCGCGCTCGCCCAATCCTGGCCCGACAAGGAAGTGCTCGTCGTAGACGACGGCTCGACCGACCAGACCCGGGAGCGCCTCGCGCCCTTCCTTCCCCGGATCCGCCTCCTGACCCAGCCCAACCGGGGGCGAGCCATCGCACGCAACGCGCTCCTCGAGGCATCCCGCGGAGAGTGGATCCAGTGGCTCGACCAGGACGACGTCCTTCTCCCGCAGAAGATCGCCACCCAGCTTGCGGAAGCGAGCGGAGGGAACGACGCGGATGTCCTCTACGCTCCCTGCCTCTTCGACGAGGGTGGAGAAACCTTGCGCACCCAGTCCCGCTGTCCGGAAGCGGCTCTCCTTCGCGGCTGGTTTGCCGGGGAGCTGCCGCAGACCGGCGGCTATCTCTGGCGTCGCGATGCCCTTCAAGAGCTCGGCGGCTGGAGCGACCGGGCTCCTCTCTTTGACGACTATGAGCTCATGGGCCGGGGCCTTCGGCACGGTCTCCGCTTCCGGCTGACTCCCTCCCCGGGAGCCGTCTGGCGCATCCGTCGCGGGCCCTTCTCCGCAGAACGGACCCAAAGCTTCGCTCATCAAAAGGGGGGCGTCCTTACCGAAATGGCCCGATGGCTCGACCAGAATGAGGGCTGGACCGCACCCCTCCGCCGCTCGGCTGGCGACGCCTTTTTCCTGGTCGCCCGCTGGCTCGCCCGCAGCGGCCGAACCGAGGAAGCCGAACGCTTCTTCACCGAGGCTTCCGCTCATGGCTGGATGCGGCCCCCCCCCAGCCCGCTCTACCGCCTCCTCCTGAGTGGACTCGGCTTCTCCCAGGCCGAACGATTTTCGGCGCTCCTGCGCCGCCTCTCCCCCGCATGACCGCTCCCCTCGTCACGATCGGGATCCCCGCCTACAACCGAGAAGACTGGATCGCCCAGGCGGTCGAGAGTGCCCTCGCGCAGACCTGGTCCGCCAAGGAAGTGATCGTCGCTGACGACGGCTCGACCGACCGGACCCGGGAGATCCTCGAGGGGTTCGGCGATCGCATCACCGTCCTCGCCCTTCCGGGCAACTCGGGCCCCTCGAACGCCCGCAATGCGATCCTCGCGGTCGCCCGGGGCGAGTGGATCCAGTGGCTCGATAGCGACGACTACCTTTTTCCCCCCAAGATTGAAACCCAGCTCCGCGAAGCGGGGGAGCCGTCGGCCGATGTCCTCCTCTCCCCTTCCTTGATCGAGCAGTGGGGAGACAGTGGACCCAGCCCCCCGTGGACGGCCCATTTTCCTGACCCCCCCGATCCCTTCTACCTCTGGCTTGCCTTCTGGTTCCCCCAGATCGGCGCCCAGATCTGGCGGCGCGAGGCGCTCCTCCAGATCGGCGGCTGGAGCCCGGGCCACCTTGTGGACGACTACGAGCTCTACGCCCGCGCCCTCCAAAAGGGGCTCCGCTTTCGGTTCACTCCCTCTCCGGGTGCAGTCTACCGGATGGGCAGAAGCTTCTCCTGGACCTCATCCAAGATGCGCGAGCTCCTTCCCGCCCACAACCGGGAGACCGAGGCGATGCTCGCCTGGCTCGTGCGCGAACGACGCATGACCCCACAGCTGGCGCAGGCGGCCGGCATCGGCTTCTTCCAGCGTCTGGGAGCCTACAAGCAGTTCGATCCGGTCGAGGCGGACCGGCAGCTCTCCCGCTACGGCGAGTGGATCTGGCCGGTCCTCCCCTCCCGGGACCGGAGGCTGCTCCGGCTCGGGCTCTCCTACTCCCAGGCCGCCCGGATCAAGCGACTGGGCAAGCCCTGGATGTCCCGTGCGGAAGGTTTCTTCCGCTCCCTTCGCCGGAAGTCAGCGGGCAGTGGCTCCGTCCCCTGAACGAAAAGAGACTCGGGCCGGAAAAGGCGCTTTCCAAGCTTGCGGGAAACCCGCATGCTCTCCGGCACCCGTTCGGCTTCCCGCATGCGCTCCCCTTGGCGACTCTCCCTGTTTTTCCTCGGGCTCCTTCTGCTTCCCCTCTCCCCTCTCCCCGCCGCCGTCTACCAAGTCGACCCCGCCAAGAGCAAGGTCGAGATCCTCGTCATCCGCGGCGGACTGCTCGGCCTTTTCGGCCATGACCACGAGATCGTCTCCTGGAAGCTCACCGGCACGATCGACTACGCCCCCTCGTCGCTCCCCTCCCTCGAGGCCGATGTGAGCCTGCCCGCAAGCTCCTTGACCGTCGTCGATCCCGAGGATCCGCTCCAAGAGAGGAAGGAGGTCCAGTCGACCATGCGGGGCGAACGGGTGCTCGACGTCGCCCGCTACCCCGAAATCCATTTCACCTCGACGGGAGCCACCCCGGCCCGCACGGTTCCCCAAATCCTCCTGAGCGGCGACCTCGCCCTGCACGGCACCGTCAAGCGGATCTCCTTCCCCGTCCGCATCACCCCTGCCCCCGGGACCATCCGCGCCGCCGGAACCGCCAAGGTGCGCCAGAGCGACTTCGGCATCGAGCCGATCCGGTTCGCCGCGGGCACCGTGCGAATCAAGGATCAGGTCGAAATCCACTTCACGGTCGTCGCCCGCGAAAGAGCCCAGGCGGTGCCCTAAGCGCTCCACTCGCTCGGGCTCATCCGCACGCAGACCGACTTGAGCTCGGTGTAGCTTTCCAGCACCGCGTGGCCCATCTCCCGGCCCCAGCCCGACTGCTTGTACCCTCCGAACGGGAGGGCGGCATCGAAGACATTGTAGCAGTTGATCCAGACCGTCCCCGCCCGAATCCGGCGCGCAAGCCTATGGGCCTTGCCGATGTCACGGGTCCAGACGCCCGCCGCCAAGCCGTAGATCGTCTCGTTGGCCGCCGCCGGGATCTCTTCCTCCGTCGCAAAGGAGCTCGCGCAAACGACCGGTCCGAAAATCTCCTCTCGCACGATCTTCATCTCCGGCCCAACGTCGGTGAAGAGTGTCGGGGGGACGAAGTAGCCCCTCCCTCCGAAGGCCACGTTCGCCGACCTGGCCTTGGCTCCCTCCTCTGTCCCGCTCCGGATATACCCCCAGACCCGATCGTACTGCTCCTGGGAGACGAGCGGCCCCATCTCGGTGTCGAGCGCCATCCCGGGACCGACCCGGATCTTCTGGGCCTCCTGGGCGATCCGCTCGGCCACCTCCTCCGCCACCGGCGCCTCCACGTAGAGCCGGCTCCCGGCGCAGCAGCACTGCCCATGGTTGAAGAAGATCGCCATCGCCGCCCCAGCCACCGCCTCCTCGAGGTTTGCGTCGGCAAAGATGATGTTGGGTGATTTTCCGCCCAGCTCGAGGCTCAGCTTCTTGAGATTCCCGCTCGCCGCTCGGACAATGGATTTCCCCACCTCGGTCGACCCCGTGAAGGCGACCTTGTCGACATCGGGGTGGGCGGCCAAGGCCGCTCCGGCCGTCTCCCCGAACCCGGTCAGGATGTTGACGACCCCTTCGGGAAAGCCCACTTCCTCGATCAGCTCGCCCAATCGCAAGGCCGAAAGGGGAGTCTGCTCGGCCGGCTTGAGCACGATCGTGCAGCCGCAGGCGAGCGCCGGCCCCAGCTTCCACGCTGCCATCAGCAGCGGGAAGTTCCAGGGGATGATCTGCCCCACGACCCCCACCGGCTCACGGACCGTGTAGGCCAGGTAGCTCTCCGGCTCGCCCAGTCCCAAAGGAATCGTGTTCCCCTCGATCTTGGTCGCCCATCCCGCCATATACCGGAAGAGATCGATCGCCAGCGGCAGATCGGCGACCCGTGCGACCGTCAAGGGCTTCCCGTTGTCGAGCGACTCGAGCTGCGCCAGCTCCTCTAGATGCTCCTCCATCCGGTCCGCAAGCTTCCAGAGGAGCTTTCCCCGTTCCGCGGGCGCCATCCTCGCCCACGGCCCCCTCTCGAAGGCGGCCCGCGCGGCCCGCACCGCACGATCGACATCCTCGGCATCCGCCTCGGCGACCTCGGCGAGCCTCTCCTCGGTCGCCGGGTTGACCGTGGCGAAGGTCTTCCCCGACGCCGCCTCGACCCACTTCCCTCCAACCAGCAGCCGCTTGGGTCCGGAGAGGAATGCCGCAACGCGCGGATCGACTGGAACCAGGTTTGTCTTTGCCGCCTGCGCCTTGTCTTCCGTCACCATTGCCATTGCGTTCTCCTTGGTTGATTCGTTGAGTTACTATTCTAGCGCGAGCACGACGATCCTGGCAAACGCGCTCTGCGCGGGCAATGCTGCTCGCCCCAGGCGGAGCGCACCCGTTTCCGTACTTCGACGGGAGAGACCGTTCTCGAACGTGTCATTCCTTTGGGGGTAACGGTGAATAGGTTATTGACTAAGTCATAGACCTTAGTCATCGATTTCCCATGCAGACCGTGACCGTCCATGAAGCAAAGACCCATCTTTCTCGGCTATTGCGAAAAGTAGCGGGGGGCGAAGAGGTTCTCGTCCTGCGGGGCAAAGTTCCGATCGCCAAGATCGTCCCCTTGGACATCGATCACGCCCCGCGCCGCCTGGGGCTCGACAAGGGCAGGATTTGGATCGCCCCCGATTTCGACGCCCCTCTCCCCGAGGAGGTCCTTCGGGCCTTCGAGCCATGAAGATCCTCCTGGACACCCAATGCTGGCTCTGGATGGAAGCCGAGCCGGAACGCTTTCATCCGCAGGTGAAGGATCTTCTCCTCGATCCGGCCCACGCGCTCTACCTCTCCGCCGCAAGCGCTTGGGAAATCTCGATCAAGATCGCGATCGGAAAGCTCCGGCTCCCCTCGCCGCCCTCGGCCTATCTCGCGGAGCGGATGCGCCGAGAGAAGCTTCGTCCCCTCTCCATTGAACATGAGCACGCCCTGCTCGCCGGGAGCTTGCCCCCGCACCACAGGGATCCTTTCGACCGGATGCTCGTTGCCCAGGCCCTTCGTGAAAAGCTCACGCTCTTGAGCGCGGATCCGATCTTCGCGCGTTACGAAGCGGCAGTGCTCTGGGCGGACCGTGAGAGCAGCCGCTAGCCAGCCGTTGGCCTGCCCGAACGGGAAGGGACAGCCGGACGACTCCACTCCTCCCCGGATCTTGCTCGAATCCGCCGAAGATCCGTTGGCCAGTCCGCCGAGGCAGAGGGATGCGTGCGCCCCCTTCCGGCTCCCGGCGCATCCCCGCCAGAAGCTCCGCGAGTCCCTCCCAAAGCTCCGGGAGCATCGCCTCAACCAGGCCCATTCCACCCGTCCAGGAGCTCCCGATAGCGCCCAAGGACCTCCTCCGCGTCCGCAAGCGCGACGCGCGCATCCTCTTCCGAGTAGAGCCGCTCGGGCGGGGTCTCCGTCTCCTCATCGCCATACAGGCTGAGCTCCCGCTCGGCCCGAAGCCGCCGGGAGATCGAAGCAAGCCGCTCGATCTCCTGGGCAAAACTCTCGGGGAATCGACCACCCGCTTCCTTCAAGAAGATTCCCACATCGTGGACATGAGGCACTTCCACACCCGCAAGCCGTAGGGCTCCCTTGAGCGCCAGCTCGACCGCCTCCTGCGCGCGGCGCACGGCCAGATGCCAGAGCCCCCTCCCGCCGAGAGAGCGTGCTTCTCTCAGGATTTCCGCCGCCAGCCCAATGTGGCTCCTGGCGATTTCCTCCCCGCTCACAGTTCCACCGTTTCCCCCGGCTGGATCGTCGGCGTGAGCACCCAATAGCGCGTCCGCCCCTTCCGCAGCCGCTGGGAGCCGAGCGCCTTCAGCCGCTCACGCAGCCGCTCAAGAACTCCCGCAAAGAATCCTTCCCGGTCCCAGAGCAGGATCCCATCCTCGACCATATCCAGGTAGATCGGCCGCGTCTTGCGCGCCTCCTCCGGAGTCAACGCGAGCACGCTAAAATCGGTGTAGGCTCCCCGCCGCCAAAACCCTTCCCGCTCTTCTTCGAGCTCCTCCGCAATCCCCTCGAGCCGAGCCATCCGGGCGAACCGGCCCTGCGGAAGCCCCTCGATGACCAGCAAAAGGTCGATGTCCGAATTGCGGTTCGCCTCTCCGCGGGCGACGGAACCAAAGAGGACCACCGAAACGAGCGCCTCCCCCAGCCGCTGGCGCGCGACTTCTCCGTAGCGGCCGGCGAAGTTGCGCAGGGAGGCGTTGAGCTCCGCGTCCGCTTCTTCCCGCCGTCCCGGCCCGAGGCCAGCAGCCAGAGGTTCTTGCTTGCCCATACGACCTTGCCATTCTGCTGCGTTTCCGCAGACCAACGCAACGCCGCACCATGTCGTGCGCACCGAGGAAGGCGCAAAGCTCCGCGTCCTCCCCGGATCCTGCTGGAATCCGCCCAAGATTCTGTCGCCAATCCGCAAAGACAAGAGATACCTGCGCCCCTTACTCCTCGCCCCCTTCCCGCTCCCGGCGCATCCCCGCCAGAAGCTCCGCGAATCCCTCCCAGAACTCCGGGAGCTGCCGCAAGAGCTCTTGGGCCAACACCTCCTCGTGGACATGGACCGCCAGCTTCCTCGCCCGCAGGATCCGCTCCCAGAGCTCCTCGTCGGATGTCCAGCCGAGCGAGAACGCAGCCTCGAACGCCGCCCGCGGGCCGGGCGCCTCCAACCCCGCCCGTCGGGCCATCGCGGCCACCGCCTTCCACCCCACCTCGTAGGCGAGCTCGAAGCGAAGAATCGCCGAATCCCGAGCCATTTCGCTCGGGGGAGCCGATAGCGCTTCCTTCCAACGGGCGAGCGCCTTCCCCAGCTCCGCGAGCCGCTTCCCTTCCCGCCCGCTTTCCTCGGGAGCCCTCAGAGCGGAATTCCTTCCCTTGCGGCTTCCCTCTGCAAGGTTTCGCCCGCCGCTCCCAGATCCACCAGATCGATCCGGCGGATCGTCGGAAGCTCTGCAACCGCGCGGAAGAGCTCTGCTTCCTCTTCCGGCCGCCTCGCTCCCTCCCACAAGAACCCAAGATCGAGGTCGGACCAGGGACGCGCCACTCCCCGGGCAAAGGAGCCGAAAACGACCAGGCGAATGCCCCGGAGCCGGAACCGCGCCGCCAGCCGGTGGAGCCCTTCCCGAAGCGGGGAAGGGAGGTCGTCGAAGGTCAACCGAGGAACCGCTTCGCTGCGCTGGAGCATCGTCCTTGCCTGGGAAGAGATTGTCCTCGCCCCGGCCTCCAAAGGCAATCCGTGGCTGTACGCGAAGGGAGCGGATGGTGTCGCCGCGCTGGACATCGCGGCCGATCTATGGACAATAGCCCGCCAACCAAGGCCGAACCGAATGGGGTTCGCCCTCTCCAAGAACGCATTGCTGCATAAGGTTCCTCTTCCATGGATATCTCCCGCATCCCGATCGGTGCCAATCCTCCCCACGAGATCAACGCCATCATCGAGATCCCGCAAGGAGGCACGCCGGTCAAATATGAGATCGACAAGAAATCTGGCGCCATGTTCGTCGATCGCTTCCTCCACACGGCCATGTTCTACCCTGCCAACTATGGCTTCATCCCCCACACGCTTTCGGAAGATGGGGATCCGCTCGACTGCATGGTGATCTCCCATACGGCGGTCTCCCCGGGTGTCGTCATCCCCGCCCGCCCGATCGGCGCCTTGCTCATGGAGGATGAGCATGGCATCGACGAGAAGATCATCACCGTTCCCCTCGACAAGCTCCATCCCTTCTATACCCGGGTCGCGAGCTACCGGGACCTGCCGGAAATCTTCACCGAGACGATCGCCCACTTTTTCCAGCACTACAAAGATCTCGAAAAAGACAAGTGGGTGAAGCTCCTGCGCTGGGCGGAGGCCACCGAGGCGGCCGACCTGATCTGCTCCGGAATCGAGCGGGCCGCCAAGACCAAGAGCTGAGGATCCCCCGGCCTCCGCCCAGAAGCCCTTCCCCGCCGCTCACTCCCTCCCAGGCCGCCGGATCCGCGGCGGCCAGGCCAGGCCATAGCCCCCGCTCTCCAAGCTCAGGTTGGGATTGTAGGCCGGATCCCGCTCGATCCACTCCCTCCACCTCCCCCGGAAGCGCTCCCGGTCCTCCGCGAGGACTTCCGGGGGCTCCTCCCTCCGCACGAGCTCCGCATAGGGCGTAAAGACGACCCGGTAGCCCTTCTGCCGGAGCCTCAGGCAGTAGTCGATGTCCCAAAGCCCCTGGCGATAGCCCGAATCAAAGCCTCCACATCCCGCGAAGAGCGCCCTCCGCGTCGCCAGGCAGGCCGCGCTCACCGCGGAAGGATTCCGGATCAGCACCGCTTGCCCAAAATAGCCGATCGACTCCCCATTCCATCCCCGGAACGCGGCACCGGCCCCACCTTCGAGCCCGACGACCACCCCGGCTTCCGCCACCGTTCCGTCCGGGGCCAGAATCCGCGCCCCGACCGCTCCCACCTCCGGCCTCACCGCATGACTGGCCAGCTCCGCAAGCCAGCCGCCCTCCGCAGGCTCGACCGGAGCCGCGAGGAAGACCAGAACCTCTCCCTTCGCCTGCCGCGCAGCCCAGTTCCAGAGAGCGGGACCGGCCATCTCCGCCGGCGGGTCGAGAACGCGGACGCCTTTGGGCAGTCCCTGCTTCGACCTCCCGATCACCAGCAGCTCGGATTTGGACGGCTCGGCCTCGCTCCAAAGCGCCCCGATCGCCTTCCACAGCCCCTCCTCATCGCTTCCCGACCCGAGAAGAAGGCTTACGGAAGGAGCTGCCGGGACGCTCCTGCGCACGCGATGCCACCAGGGAATGAGGGCCGAGAGCACCTCCGCAGGCTCTCCTCGCCCTTTGAGATGGTCGCGGATCGCCCTCCGCGCCGCGTCATAGGCGTAGGGCTTTGCCTCTACCCGAACCGAGCACGAAGTCGCAATTGCCCGCCAGTGGTAGAGCACCCGGGGAATGTGGCGGATCTGCCGGGCCTCGATCTTTTCCACGAAACGCAGAGCCAAGTCGTAGTCCTGGCTCCCGTCGAAGCCGCTCCGAAAGCCTCCCAGGGAACGGAAAAGCTCCGCTTGGTAGACTCCTAAGTGGCTGATGCAATTTTGGGAGAGGAGAAGATCGGGGCTAAAATCGGGCTTGAAATAGGGTTCGAAACGGCGCCCCGCGTCGTCGATCTTGTCCTCATCCGAATAGAGGAGCCGGACCGCGGGATCACGCAGGATCTCCCGCACGACCAGGAAAAACGCCTCCTCGGGCAGCTCGTCATCGTGATCGACCAAGACGATCCATTCCCCCCGCGCGAGGGCAAGCGCGCTATTCGAGGCGGCAGAGATCCCTCCGGACTCCTTCCGAAAGGCCACCCGAATCCGCCGATCCTCTTCCCGGTTGCGTTCGAGCAAGGGACGGATATGTGGGAGAGTCGACCCATCATCGGCGAGGCAAAGCTCCCAATGGGGATAGAGCTGCTCTCGGATCGAGTCGATCGCCCGCTGGAGCCACTTCTCGGGCGTGTTGAAGACCGGCATGAGGATGGAGAGGAGCGGCTTTCTCGGGAATCGGTCGATCTCCTTTCGAATCTCCTCCCGATCGGTCTCATCCAGAGCTTGGTAGGCCGAAATCCAAGCCTCATAGGCCTCGATCTTCGGCTCAGCTCGGCCCGCCACGACCGGCTGCTTTCGGAGCCCGAGCCGATGGAGGAGCTGCCTCCTCCCCCGTCGGAAGCTCGCCTCCGCTTGGCGCAACCCCTCCATCGTCGCTTTCGCATGGTGCCTGGCCTGCGCCAGGAGGTTCCGTGGCTTCGGTGCCAGGGACGAATCGACCCCCTCCAGCAGAGAAAGCAGACGCTCCCCTTCCGCAGAAAGGCTTCTCCCTTCTCCCTCCTCCGCCGCAGAAACAAGCGCAAGCGCCCACGCCAAGACCCGGCTCCATTCGGCCCGTGTCGGCTCCCTTTCGACTCCCGGGCAGTCACAACCCGAGCGCTCGCCCAGCCCAATCCTCATCCTCGAAGGAGGCGCTTGCTTCTGACGGAGGAAAGCGCGGAGCGCTGCCCGTGACCAGAGAAGAGGCCCAACAAAGGGAAAGGCCCTCCCCAAGCGCGCCACGTAGCTCAGCGGCTCGCTCCGGGGATCAAGAGCCGAAGCGCCCTCTCTCCCCCCCAGCCGATAGGGGGAGGAGAGCAGATCCCATCGGGGGAGCTTCCCCGCCTCGGCAAGCTGCTCCTCAATCTTCGTGGGAGAGAGCCGCTCTCCCTCCCGCAGCCACTGGATCCACTCCCCCCGAGCACGTGGGAGGAGCCCCTCCGGAGCATCAACAACCAGGATCTCCTTCTTCCTCCAGCTCTGGCTCCGGGCTTCCTCGATCAGCCTCCGGGCCTCCTCGCCGTCTGTCGGGGGGAGGATCGCGACCGTCACGAGCGGCTCCATGATGGAAGGAGTTATTGCCGGAATCTGGTTCGCGGCGCTAACCTTTTTCTCCCGTCAGCCGAACGGTTGTCCCGATGACCGATTCTTGTCCCCTCGTGACGATCGCCATCCCCGCCTACAACTCGGGGCCCTGGATCGTCCCGGCCATCGAAAGCGCCCTGGCCCAAAGCTGGCCCCAGAAGGAGATCCTCATCCTCGATGATGGCTCGACCGACGGCACCCCGGACCGGGTCGCCTCCTTCGGCGACCGCGTCCGGCTCCTCCAAGCCCGGACTGGCCGGAGCAGCCTCGCCCGCCAGGAGCTCCTCCAGGAGGCCTCCGGGGAGTGGATCCAGTGGCTTGACCACGACGACTACTTCTTGCCAGAAAAGATCGCCACCCAGATCTCCGAGGCCGGAAGCCTGGCCAATGTAGATGTCCTCTTTTCCCCCTATCTCCTCGAACGGTGGAACCAGGGAAGCGTCGAATCCTGCCTTCTGCAACCGATCGACGATCCCCAGGACCTCCCCCGCACCTGGCTCTCCTCGCAGTTTCCCCAAAACGGCGCTCTCCTCTGGCGCCGGGAGAAGCTTCTCGCCCTGGGTGGCTGGAAGGATCTTCCCACCGACTACTACGACGATTATCAGCTCTACTGGCGCGCCATCCGAGCGGGCCTGCGCTTCCGCTATACCCCCACCCCCGGTGCGGTCTACCGGGTCTGCCACCTCGAGAGCCTCACCTCCTCCAACATCCCCGAAGCCCTCCGCTGGCGCGCTCGGTTTGTCCAGGAGGCCGCCCGGGAGCTGCAACCTTTGGGCAAATGGACCCGCCCACGCCGAAAGGCGGCCCAGGCTGAATATGCCCGGATCCTCCGGGTGCTCGACCGGCTCGCTCCGGAGCTTGTGGAACCGCTCTCGCAAGAGGCGCACTCGACGGACCTGTGGAGCGAACGGGCGCTTGCGGAAGCGGCGGAGCCGCATGTCCGCTGGCTCGTCCGCTTGCTGGGATTCCACCGGGCGTGCCGACTCCGTCGTTTCCTTCGCTCCTTAGAGCAAGCCTTGCGGTCCGCCCGGAGGAGAGCCTTCCCTCCCCGGGGCGGTCGCGCCCCCGGCGACTCCCCATAGCTCCAGTCCTTACCGGGAATCGGGACCTGCGTCCGGAGGAACCCTGACCCGGTCATTCCGGGGAAGCGGGTTCCGTCGTGAACCGGATCGCCGTGGCCCGAAAACGCGGGATCATCTGCATCCCGGGATTGACCGTGTACATTCCTCCGGTCGGATTCATGACCAAGGGATTGCCGATCGGCTGGCTCTTGTCCTCCACGATCACCGCCTCCGCACCCAGCTCCTGCGCCTTCTCCAGGATCGATCCCAGGAGCTGGCTCTTCGGGGTGTCCGGCTGGCCGCTCGCCTCGAGCACGGCGATCTTCTCGTACGGGCCCTCGGGAGCCTTGCGGTAGACCTGCACGTAGCGGGAGGGAAGATAACGGGCGGTCGTCAGATGCCGGACCTGCACCGTCTCCTGATGGGCGCAGCCGGCTGCGCAGAGCAGAAGCGCAAGCAGTCCCGCCGTTCTGCGAAGAGGCCTTCGGCCGCCGCTGGAGTGCGCTGGCTCCGCCACGTTCCCTCAGTGACCGGTCGCCGCAACGGGCTCTCCGGGAGCTGGCATCAGGAATGCCTCGATCCGGGCGCTCGCCGCCAGCTGCTGCACAAGCTGCTGCGCCGTTTCCTGCTGAAGCTGCTGCTGCAACTGGGGCTTGGCTTCAGCAAAGGTCGGCACCTTCACCGGACGCGATTCCAAGAGCTGGATGACCTCCCATCCGGCGCCCGAGAGGATGGGACCCCCGATTTGCCCGCGCTGGAGCTTCTCGACCAAGGCGAGTGCTGAGGTCGGAAGGCCTTGTGCGCTCTGCCATCCGACTTCTCCGCCCCGATCGCCGGTCGCCTTGTCGAGAGAACGCCGGGCAAGGATCGAGAAGTTCGAACCCTTGCGCAGCCGGTCCAGAACCACGGCAGCCTCGCTCCTGGTCCCCGTCACAATGTGGCGCAGTCGATATTCCCGCTTGGGAAGCGTCGCGATCGCCTGCTCATAACGCCGCTGCAACTCCTCGTCGGTGAGCTTCCTTCGTCCAAGCTCCTGCTGGAGTGCTGCGTTCGCCAAAATCCTCCGTGTGGCCTCCGCCACGGCCGCTTTCACCTCCGCCGACTTCTCGAGCTCCGCTTTATAAGCCTCCTGAACGAGAAGCTCCTGCTGGATCAGTGCATGGATGGCGCTCCGCTCCACTTCGGGGGTCGGGTTCGCGATTCCCGCAGCGGATAAGGCCTTCCTCACCTCCGACTGCCGGATCTCCACCCCGTTGACGGAGGCGACGGTCGGATCGCTCGATTCGCCTCGCGCCGCAAGAGCCAAGCCCGCCGCGCTCAGCAGAACGAGAAGAAGCGCACAGATGCGCCACCATGCTCTCCCTCCGGAAACCGTCATCCTCTTCCCAGAGTTTGCCACGACGCTGGCCATACAACTCGATTCAATCAGCTAAAAGTTCTGCCGCAAGACAAAAAGCACCGCTACCCGTCCGCCCGCAAAGTAGCCGTGCGGGTTGTCCGTGGGTCCGATCATCGAAGCGTCCAGCGGCAGGGCCGCCATCGCGCTGATCGTCGTTCCATAGCGGTGGACCATGTCGAGCCCGAGCCCCACATCGCTCAAGTAATGCCAAGCCGGGCCGGGGCCGGGCGAAAAGCTGAAACGCGACCCCCCGGCCTCCGCAAACAATTGCCCCGCGACACGGAACCCCCACGCTTCGACGGGCGGAGCAGAAAGGGCGGCGCGGGTGATGTAACCCGTATCTCCGTAGAGGACACCCGGATACCACGCGGCAAGGTTCCCCATCCCGCCCAGCACAAAATACTCCATGATCGGCAGCGAATTTTCCGAGATCTGCCCATAGCCCGTCAGCACCAGCTGCATCCCCTCGGGCAGCGTCTGCGCATAGCTGAAGTTGCCCCGGTAGTAGGTGAAGTTGGCCGTCGGAACTCCCGGCCCCGACAGCGGCGCGCCGGCCACGCCTGAAAACGCCCCCAACTGCGTTCCCCGAACGCCGTAGACGGTTCCCGTGACCTGTGCGGGGAGTCCCAGGGTCCGGAAGCTCTGGCTCACCGTGGTGCCGAGCTGGGCCGTCCCGTAATCCTGGGAGAGGAGCCGGATCGCACCCTGGAAGACGTCTTCGTCGAAGTTCGTTGAGGTCAGTCGCTCGTTCATCGTCCAGCGGAAGCTTTCGCTCGCGTAGACGATCTGTTGCCCGTAGATCTGCCAGCTCTGCATGAACACCGCGGGGTAAAGCGGAGCCGTTACCTCCCCAAAAGCCGACTGCATGTTCGCGAAGGTCACCCCGTAGACGCCCCACGGGGTCGCCCAGGAGAGGCCCCCATTCTCCATCTGGAACATCCCGCCCTCGGTGTACGGATTGAGACCGTCCCAGCCGTTGGTGTATCCGCCGGTCAGCTCCAAGCCATATCCGGGATGATAGGCGACCGCCGCATCGCTCATGTAGCGGGCGGAAAAACGGTTCCCGTAATTTCCGAAGCCCAGCGACGCATTCCACGGGTTGGCCTGGTTGAGCGGGTTCGGAGCAAAGGTTTCGATCGGCCGGGTCTCCACATCCATCACCGAGCTGGCAAAATCGGTACCGGGCTCGAAGCTCACCTTCGGCCGCTCCTGCTGACGGGCGGCATAGGCTTCCGCATTGGCCGTGCGCCGGATCACATCGCTGGTCTTCACCGAGGTGCGGTTGGTCAGGCCTCCATAGAACCAGCGCAGAGAGGGAACGACGCGGGCCTCTGTAATCTTGCCTTGAATCACCTCGAGCTCCACCCGCTTCCCTTCGACGACCGCCCGGATCGTCACCAAGAAGTATCCCGCCCTTTGATAGACCCCTTTGAGCCGGCTCACCGCATCCTCCGGATTCTTGGCACCCCGAAGCGTGTCGGCGATCTTTCCCTCGGAGAGGAGCGTGTTTCCGGTAACGACGTAGCGGACCCCGCCGCTTTCCACCACAACGGGCTTCGCAGCCAGGGAAGCCGGATCGTAAGGGACGACCTCCTGTTGCTCCGGGGCGGAATAGAAGGCCGTCGGCTCCTCCAAGAGTGCAAACAGGAACGGGAGCAGAAAGATCACAAGAAAAAACGCTCATAGAGCACAACTTCCTCCCTTTCTTGGCAAGCCAAAACGCCCTTGGATCGCGTCTCCTTTTGGTAGTCGCACAACCCCAAAGGATGCCAGCTTGCCAGACCCGGGAGTCCTTTCTTTCTGGAAGGCGCGTTGGCCGATCGTGTACTCTGGAGGCCATGGACTGGAGCCGCCTGGGTCCCGCCTATCCGCGGGGCTTGCCGCTGCTCCTCGCTGCCCTGGCTCTCCTGGCTCCGCTGGACCAGGGCTTTGGCACCGTGTCCCCGAACGCTTTCGCCTCGACCACGAATCGCTCCCTGGAGCAGAAGCTCGCAGCGCTTCGTGCGGAAGCGCAAGCCACCCCACGCTCGGCGCAAGCCTGGCGTCGGTTGGGCGAAGCCCTCCTTCTTGCCGGCAGGCCCTCGGAGGCCATTTCTCCCCTCCACAGGGCAGCCTCGATCGAGAGTCGCAGCGGCGAGGCCTGGCTACGGCTCGGCCGCGCCTATGCGGCCGCTGGATATCGCAAGCATGCCCTCGCGGCCTACCAGCGGGCGGTGAAGCTGAGCCCGGCCGATCCGACCGCCTGGTTCGCTCTCGGGGTCGAGGAAGAGCATCTCAACCACCCCGCCCGGGCCCTGCCCGCATTCGAAAAGGTCTGCCGCTTGGCACCGAGCAGCGTCGCCTGGTTCAACCTCGGCATCGTTTCTGGAGAGGTCAATCATTTCCCGGAGGCCACGAGGGCCTACCAGAAGTCCCTTGAGCTCGAGCCCGGCAATGTCGAGGCGTGGAACAACCTGGGAGTCGCCTACGAGAAGCTCGGCCGCCCTCATGAGGCGCTCCAGGCCTACAGCAAGGCCTTTCTGCTCCAGCCCAACAACCCCACCATCCTGCAGAACATCACCCGCGTCGGTGCCCAGGTCCGCTCCTCCCCCAAGGGCTCCCCCCTTCCCGTCCGAAGCGCTCAGCCGGTCAGTCGTTCCAAGAGCATGACCCGGTCGCCGTAGCAGGGCGCTCGATGGCGAGGAGACGGTTGCGGCTGCACGCAGAAAAATAGGCTTGTTTTTTCTTACAGGAAGGCATACGAACCCGCCAGCTTCCGTAGCCGACATGGGCGCTTGCTCGCGGACGGAATTCTTTGGACCAACCGTCGGAATGGGGTGCGGAAAGGAATGCGAATCGCAAGGGGTGCCTCTTCTGCCGCGGAGAGGAGCCAACCACCATCCAGCATGCGTTTCGAACACCGCGCACAAGGCGATGCACGGTGGGATGGTCAATAGGCTCCCTTCCCCATGCTGGTAAGGACCCGTTAGTTCGGAGGAGAGGATGACTTGGATCTCCTACGCCCGGAACTTCGAGGACGTGGTCCTCCGAAGGGCGCTTGCGGATATTCCCATGGGCTTCTACATCGACGTCGGAGCCGGAGACCCCGTTAACGACTCGCTCACCAAGCACTTCTACGACAACGGGTGGAGAGGGATCAACCTTGAGCCCGACCCTCACTTTTGGCAAAGGCTTACGACCGCGAGGCCGCGCGACATCAACCTCCCGGTCGCGGCCGGAGCCCGGAGCGGGGAACGCCCATTCTGGTGCATCCCGGGATCCGGCTTGAGTACTATCCGCGAGGCGCATGCTCTCGATCATCAGAGACGGTTTGGTTTACTTCCCGAGCCCAGGAAGGTCGTGGTTCGGACGCTTGACGAGATCGTCGAGGAGCACCGGATCGATGCAGTCCACTTCCTGACAGTCCACTGCGAAGGAGCGGAGGCCGACGTATTGCGGGGATTTTCCTTCCAGCTCGTTCGTCCCTGGATCGTCCTCGTGGAAGCAACGAGGCCGAACAGCCAGGAGCCTTCCTTCGCGGAATGGGAGCCTCTCCTCCTGGCCAAGGATTATCTCTTTGCCTACTTCGACGGCCTCAACCGCTTTTACCTGGCAAAGGAGCGAGCGGCGCTCCAGGAACGGCTCGCTCTTCCGCCCAATGTCTTCGACGGGTTCACGCCCTATTCGCAGGTAGAGGAACTCCGCACGCTCCGAGATCAAGTCAAGCAGCTTCAGACCTACCTTGAGCCTCTCCAACGAGAAGTCGACCGGATGCATCGGAAACGGGAGCGCGAGCCGCTGCGCCAAATCGAGCGGGCGCTGCGCACCTCCTTCGCACGCCGGGGGCAGACGGCGGAGGAATCCGTCCAGACCTTTAGCGACGCAAAGCAGGCGAAACCCGAGCCACTCGAGCCAAGCCACGGCCCCCTCGAGATCCTCCGCCTATCGGGAATCCAAGGGCTGCACGGGCGCGTCGACGCTCTCCGACGGATCCTGGTACTCCAACTCGATCATATCGGAGACTTCCTCAACCGGATAGCCGCCTACAACCTTCTGCGCAGATCCTGGCCGGATGCGGACATTACCCTGCTCTGCGGTCCGTGGAACGTTCCCCTGGCACAGAAGCTCGGCTTCTTCCAGGAGATCATCCCGTTCGCCTTCTTCCCCGAGCGCTCCGGAGAATGGCGTGGGGCCAGCGCCTTGGTGGGAGAGCGGTTCGCCATGATCACGCACTCGCTGGGAGAGTTCGACCTGGCCGTCGACCTGCGGACCGACCCCGATACTCGCTTCCTTCTCTCCCACGTCCGGGCCGAGCTTCGCGCGGGCTTTGCCGCCCCCGGGGCCGACGTCGTCCTCGATATTGCGCTACCGAACGGAGAAGTGTCCGGGGACGACCACGCCCCGACCCACCGCCGGTCCTCAGCATTACTCCTCGTCGAGGCGATCCGTGCGGCCCTCCAGGACCCCTGCTCTTGCCTACCGGATTTTCTACGAGGGACGGCCGCAGTCGGAGGCATGCCCCGGCTCATCGCCGTCGCTCCTGGCTGCGGAGACCCCCTCCGGGCATGGCCGCTCAAGCATTTCTCCCGCCTCTGCGCCCTCTTGACGGCCGAACACGATTGCACCCTCCTGCTCGTTGGCGGCCGTGCGGAACGGGAGGCATCCGAAGCCCTTCTCCGCAACCTTTCCCCCTCGCGCTGCCAAAACTTGGTCGGGCAAGTCTCCTTGGAAGAGATCCCGAGCATTCTCGCCTCTGCTCAGGTCTTCGTCGGAAACGATTCGGGGCTCAGCCACATCGCCGCAGCCCTCGGGATTCCGACAGTGACCGTTTTTTCAGGAGTCGTGGATTGGAGAATGGCCCATCCGGTCGGCAACCGGGTGAGCCTGCTCCGCATTCCGATCTCCTGTTCCCCCTGTTGTTTGACCCGCTCTTGTCCGCACGCCAAGGTCTGCTTGACCGGAATCGAGCCGGAGGCCGTGACCCAGGAGGTGCTCTTCTACCTGGAGCAGGAAGGGAAAGCCGGAGCGAACGGGAGACCGCAACAAAGAGACAAGCTTATCCTATAGGCGTACCTTGTCCAGGAAGACCGAATCGCGGCATCCCTGCACTGAAACTCTTTCCCGCGGAACCCGACATCCTAGGCCTGACCGATTCCTCAGCGCACCTACTTCGACCCGGCCAGCTCATCCAGCAGCGCGTGAACCGCTTCCGAGAAGCGCTTCGGATCGCAATCCTGAGTGACGGAGGCGAGCGCCCCGGCCCGCAGCCGCTCCCAGAGTGGACGATCGGTATAGAGGGTCCGGCAAGCTTCGGCAAAGGCCTCTTCGTCTTCCACCGGGGTGCTCAGAAGGGCCTCCCCGGTCCTCCAGCCGAGCTGACGAGCGATGAGCTCACTTGTGACCATCGGCACGCCTCGTGCGGCCGCCTCATGCGCCTTCATGGGGATACCCGCGGCGGCTCCTCGCTGAATTGAGTGGGTAAGGGGGGAGCGGATTTCGGTTAAGGGATGGCAAGAAGCGGGGTTCTTGCCATCCGTCTTCGACGGATTTTTGGGGAGAGAGGAAGCCGTCAAGGACCCTTCGACTTCGTCGATCCTCCTTGACGGCGGATGGCCAGACCGGGCTGCCTGGTTGATGCTTGCGGAATGGACGCGAACAAGCTTTTTGCTGCGGCGCTGCAACTGGGTTCGGAAGGGAAGGTGAGCCGGAGTGAGCTCTCTGCGAAGGAGCATGCTCTGAAGATCTGGCTAAGGTTTCCAGCAAGGGCATCGGTTTCCCTGTCCGGAATGTCGAAGAGCTTCCCCCGTACACGACACGGTGGAGAAGCGGTGGAGGCACATGAACTTCTGGCAGTACCGGACCGAGTGGCTCGCTCGGGTTCCTCGGATCGACTGTCCGGAGCATGGAGTTCGGCTGGTGGAGGTTCCTTGGGCCAGGGCGGGGAGCGGGTTTACTCTCATGAGGGAGGCGGTCATTTTGATGCTTTCCCGGGAGATGTCGGTTTCCGCGATGGCGGAGATGCTCAAGGAGCAAGATACCCGGCTCTGGCGGGTCTTGGGGCACTCCGTGGAAAAGCCCTACCGACGCGAGGACTGGGGCGAGGTCAAGAAGATCCTGGTGGATGAGACCAGGAGCAAGCGGGGCCACCGTTCCGTGACGGTTGTTACCGATGCGGAGAGCCGGAAGCTGCTCTTCCTTGCCGAGGGGAGAGGAAAGGAGGCTCTGGAGGCCTTCGCCAAGGAGATGAAGGAACAGAATGCCGATCCAGGGCAGATCGAAGCAATCTGCATGGATATGAGCCCCTCCTACATCTCTGGAGCCCGGGAGTTTTTTCCGAAGGCGGAGAGGATTTTTGATCATTTCCCTGTCATGCCGATGGCGGGAGAGGCGGTCGACCAGGTGCGCAAGGAGTTCGGGCGTCAAGGGTTGCTGCCGAAAGGAAGCCTCTGGGCGCTCCGAGGCAACGAATGGACGCGAAGCGAGGAGCAGAAGGGTCTGCGGAGTTCCCTTTGCGCCGCCGATCCTCGATTGGGAAGAGCCATTGGGTTGCGGGAGGCTCTCCAAGAGCTCCGCTGGTGGCTCCCATGGGCTGACCGCAGTCGGCTTGCCCCCTTCCGAAGACTCTCCAAAACCATCAAAGAGCATCTGGGGGGAATCATCGCCTTTCTCCAGAGCCGGATCACCAACGGAACCATCGAAGCGATCAACGGGCTGATCCAGCTGGCCAAAAGGATGGCCAGAGGCTTTCGGAGCTTCCGCTACCTAAGAATTGCCGCGTTCCTCAAAGCCGGAAAGTTGCGGCTCGATCTTCCCGCTCTACCCACTTGAAACAGCGAAGAGGCCCCGCCGCAAACCGGGTCGGCACCACGAAGACACGAGCCCGCTCGTAGTAGGGAGTCAAGTCGGCCACGGGTCCAATCCCTACCGTGCCCGGACCAAGACGCCGCAACAGCTCCGGCGAATCGCTCCCGTCGCTGACCACGACGAGCCTGGGGGGAGCCGCCGCCAATCCTTCCCGAACCTTGGGCAGCCCATGTGGACCTCGCCAAACATCTACACCCCGAAGGCACTGCAACTATGTTAAAGGCTACACCATATCGCTTCCACGGCTACCAAACACCCTGTCCCCGACGCCAACTAGCAGGTAACCCTTAACCTCCGCGCCGCATCAGATCTAAAAAAGCATGCGTTACCTCACTTGAATCCGCGCCCGCCACACGAGCATATTTCTTCCCAGCGTGACCTCCCTCTTACTCACCCCCGCTTCGCCACCATCTCCCTTCCGCCTGCGTACGCCATCCTCCTAACCCCTCCACGCATGCCTATTCACCCGCTCAACCAATCCCTCCATCCCCTCCTAAGTTTCTCCTCAAGCAACCCCCGACTCAATCAATCACCTATAGGTCCCTTCTATCACCAACGCTACACCTTTCTCTTTCTGGGTACGATTCCAGTGAGATCATACATGCCTCTTCAAGGACAGCTCCTCCCGAAAATTCTCCAGATTCGTGTTATAATATGGATCCTCCTCGAGGAGGCTTCCCCACCTCGCTTTCATAAACCCCATCTCTTCCCTGACCCGCCTTTGTTTTTCCGGTGTGTCATCATAGCCACGACTAACCGATTCATAGTGGTACAGCTCGGCGTAAGGTGTCCATAGATTACGATATCCTGCTCGACGCACCCTCAAGCAAAAGTCCACGTCATTGAATGCGACCTTCAGCCTTTCGTCGAGCCCACCCACTTCTTCATAAACAGACCGCCGCACGACCAAGCATGCCCCAGTGACTCCCGAACAGTTTTGAACCACTTTCAATCGACCGCCATAGCCCGCAGCATTACCTCGATAGTGCTTATGTAAATGCCCAGCCAGCCCACACCTAGACAATCTCACTCCTCCATGCTGTATCGTACCATCGCGATAATATAACTTCGCTCCCACACACCCTATGTCCGGACGACATACTTGACTCACCATCTCGCCAAGCCAATCCGCGTTGATCACCTCCACGTCGTTATTTATCAGACACACAATACTGCCCCGGGCGTGACGCACACCCAAATTATTCATTGCCGAAAAATTAAATGCCTGGTCGTAAACCAGCACGCGCACCCGAGAATCCCACCGCAGAATTTCAGCGAACCACTCAATAGTCTGCGCTTCAACGCTACCATTGTCAATAATCAGTATTTCATAATTGCGATATGCGCTTTTTTCTAGAATACTGCGGACCGCCACCTCGATCAACTCTCTTTTATCACGCGTTGGGATGAGGAGGCTTACCAAAGGTGCGGGGAGTGGAATCGGCCAGCGAATGCGGTAAGAATTGGGCATCATTCCGGTCTCTACGGTCACACCCGAAGGCCCGCACTCGGTAAAGTAGTCTTGCAACGCTATCATGCCTGCCTGGCCCGTGCAGCTTTCCTCATTGGTTGCCAGAGCGCTTGACCCATCCGTCGCTCGCTCGTGGTATAGAATCCTTGCGATGTGGACGATTTCTTTCGGTTTTACGTGCGGCAAGCATCGAAGCAACAAGTCATAATCCTGGCTGCCTTCAACTCCAACACGGAAACCCCCAATCGTTTTGATGAGATCATGCTGGTAAACGCTAAGATGGCGAGCATAGTTGATGGAATAGAGCAAATCGGGGTTCCAATCGCTTTTGAAGTGCGGCTCGAAGCGGCGACCCTGTTCATCGATCTTGTCTTCGTCGCTGTAGACAATCTTTGCTCCGCGATGCTTGACGACGACTTGTGCCATAAAATAGAGAGCGTGTTGTGATAACAAGTCAGCGTGCCCCAGAAAAGCAACATAATCCCCTGCCGCCAGTTCTAGTGCGGTGTTGCTGGCACGCGATATATGACCTTTCTCTTCTCGGAAAGTGATTTTGATGCGCGCATCTTCTGCAGCATATTCTTTCAAGACGTTCTTTACGTGAGGCTGTGTCGAGCAGTCATCGGCCAGGCATAATTCCCAGTGTGGATAGGACTGATGTCTCACCGCTTCAATGCATTCGCGCAAATGCTTTTCAGGTGTTTCCCAGACCGGCACTACAAGGGAGATTTTGGGTGCTTTACCTCCCATCTGTTGAAGCATGGCCGCCACTTCGTCTTCATTGGGCAGGCTGAAGGGCTCGAGGGTTGACATCCATTCTTCGTAATCCAGCGAGTCTATTGTGTCTCTTGCATGCGTCTTAACTCCTGGGATGCACTCAGTTTTTACCACCGTTCGCGACCACCTGCGAAAGGATCGCTCGCAACCCCGCAACCGTTCGACCCATCGCCAAGTCCGTGACCGGGCCCTCTCCTCGCGTAGTTCGGCAAGCTCCCGTTCGCGCGCTTCTACAAGCCCGCGCAAAGCCACCGACTCCTGCTCCGCCCGCCGCGCGAAGCCTGCTTGTGCATCAAGGGCGCGCAGTAGCGGAACCATTCGACGAAACTCAGCATGCAGAGCCTCCATCCGGGCAGAAACCGCCGACGGTTCGCGATCGACGCAGAGGTCCTCGAGCGCTTCAAGGGTCTCCACGACGATAGGCAGAACATTGGGCCGATTCCTCAGGTCATTGATGGTGCAACGAGCATGCCGAAGATCGGGCTTCAGGAATTTGCGGACTTCCTCCTTCGCTGCCTCGGACCAGGGTAATCCCAACCGAGCGCTCAGCCGCCGCAGCTCCCGATCCGGATCTTCCAGGAGTCGGTCGTAGTCGACGGCCTGAAAGGGCCTCGCCGCAAGACGAGGCCAATGCCCGAGGTACTGGCCTGTCCAAAGAAGGAGGGATCGAGCCTCTGGAATGCCATAGCGCTGCTCAAGCGGCTGCGTGCAGGCCAGCGGATGGCAGACGACGAGGACCATATCGGTCTCGACGCGCGCTCGGCGCAGGACCTCCTCCCAAAAAGGAAGAATCCGCAGGGTTCTTGGATCATTTACGGCCCACAACGGGCAGGAGGCAAACCTCTCCTCGATCTCTTCGACCACCTCGGCAACCAAGGAATGAACATCACAGGGAGATAGGGGACTTTCCGGAGGTATTAGATGTTCCCACCAGCGATTCCATTCCTCTCCCAACAGTTGGGTCAACCGCTGATTGAGGGAGACAAACCTCACATCCTCCCAAAAGCCAGCCGGATTGTCCGCGGCCGGCGCGATGAAGCTCGAACCCAACTCCGCGCCTAGAAGGCCGAGGCAGCGGGTCAGGGCTCCAGTCCCGCAGCAGTGCATACCCAAGACGAGGATAGCGCGGGGTTTCATGAGGATGACGGGGAATGCTGCTATGGCTTCCGTAACGCCTCAAGTAAATAAGTCTTGCAGATTCTCGTGCTGCTCGACTCACCGCATCCCCTTGTGCGCTCTTGCACCGACCGGATATAGATTCCTTCAAAAGGCAACCAGCCTCTGGACGGCCTCCGGAGCCCCCGGGCCAATCCGCAGCACCCCGAGTCCACCTGCATGGGGAAAGAGAAAGGAGGGACAAGCCTCCCGCAGCTCGTTCCAAAACCGCCAAATATCCCGTCCCTCCCGCCAATCGGTCACGCCATCCACCAGGACAATTCCGTTTGGGCTTAATTTTGGCAGCCAGCCGGAAAACTCCTCTCGCGCCTCCCGGAAGCTAGGGCAACCCGTTATGTGAAGCAGGTCGATGGTCCCGTCTGAGAAAAGAGCCGTGGCCTCGTTGGAATCGATTCCGAGCAAGCGCGAGAAGCGGCCATAGCGTTCCTCATGAGCTTGCTGGAGCTTCTCGTAGCAGCATTCCGCGCCCTCATCCTTCCCACAAACCACTCCATAAGCCCGAGCCGGCAGGGAAAGAGCCTCGATCGCCTGGCAGAACGCCAGATAGCAATCCCCACTCGTCGTCCCGACCTCGACAACAGCGTTTGGCCGAAGAGCCGCAACCAGCCAGAACGCAAAGGGAATGTGGCCTGTCCAGCTCGAGAGCCCGGAACGGAAGAGGGGCCGTTCCGCTGCGAGCGGATGCCAGGGCAAGAGCCCCAAGAGAGCGCCGCCGGAAGCTATTTCCCTTCGCCCGTCCGCGTCTCCGTGCGCAACCTCCTGCTCCGCCGGCGTCATCTCACTCTTTCCTTGGTAAAGCGCCCGCAGAGGCCAACGAAAAACCCGTTCCGGAGCCAAGCGAAGCTTCCTCCGCTCGGCGCCGAATCCTCCCACTCCGCAGAACTCAGCGTTCCAGATCGGCTCGCGGCTTGCGCCACCGGCGAAAGGATCGCTCCCAACCCCGCAACCGTTCGACCCACCGCCACGTGCGCGACCGGGTCCGCTCCTCGCGTAGTTCGGCAAGCTCCCGTTCGCGCGCCTCGACAAGCCCGCGCAATTCCACAAGCTCCCGATCGCGCGCCTCTACAAGCCCGCGCAAAGCCGACGACTCCTCTGCTTGCGCATCGAGCGCACGCAGGAGCGGAACCATTCGACGAAACTCAGCATGCAGCGCCTCCATCCGGGCAGAAGCCGCCTTCGGTTCGCGATCGACGCAAAGCTCCTGGAGCGCCTCAAAGGTCTCCACAACCAGGGGCGGAACGTGGGTTCGACTCTTCAGGTCCTTGATGGCAAAACGAGCATGCCGAAGATCGGGCTGCAGGAATTTGCGTACTTCCTCCATCGCTGCCTCGGACCAGCGCAATCCCAGCCCACCGCACAGCCGTCGCAACTCCCGCTCCGGCTCTTCCAGGAGCCGGTCGTAATCGACCGCCAGAAAGGGTCTCGTCGCAAGACGAGGCCAATGCGCGAGATATTGGCTTGTCCAAAGGAGGAGAGACCAATCCTCCGGAATGCCGTCGCGCTGCAGGAGTGAGTGCGCGCAGGCGAGCGGATGGCGGACGGCGATGACGAACTCTATCTCGATCCCCGCTCGGAATAGGACCTCCTCCCAAAAAGGAAGAACCCTCAGGGTCCTCGGGTCCTTTACAATCCACAATGGGAAGGAGGCAAACCTCTCCTCGATCTCTTCGACCGCCTCCGCAATCAAGGAGCGGACACCAGAGGAAGACGGGAGAATTTCCGGGGGCACCAGATGCTCCCACCAGCGATCTCCCTCCTCTCCCAACAGTTGGGTCAAGCGCTGATTGAGGGAGACAAACCTCACATCCTCCCAAAAGCCGGCCGGATTGTCGCCGGCCGGCGCCATGAGCTCCGAACCGAGCTCCGCGCCAAGAAGGCCAAGACAACGGGTCAGGGCGCTGGTGCCGCAGCGGTGCATGCCCAAGACCAGGACGGCACGGGATTTCATCGGGGTAAACCCGAATGCTCCTATGGCTTCCCTGGAGCCGCAAGCGAAAAGGCCTCTTCGCTGTTTCAAGTGGGTAGAGCGGGAAGATCGAGCCGCAACTTTCCGGCTTTGAGGAACGCGGCAATTCTTAGGTAGCGGAAGCTCCGAAAGCCTCTGGCCATCCTTTTGGCAAGCTGGATCAGTCCGTTGATCGCTTCGATGGTTCCGTTGGTGATCCGGCTCTGGAGAAAGGCGATGATTCCCCCCAGATGCTCTTTGATGGTTTTGGAGAGTCTTCGGAAGGGGGCAAGCCGACTGCGATCCGCCCACCGGAACCACCAGCGGAGCTCTTGGGGATCCTCCTGGGAGAGGATCTCTTGGAGAGCCTCCCGCAACCCAATGGCTCTTCCCAATCGAGGATAGGCGGCGCAAAGGAAACTCCGCAGACCCTTCTGCTCCTCGCTTCGCGTCCATTCGTTACCTCGGAGCGCCCAGAGGCTTCCTTTCGGCAGCAACCCTTGACGCCCGAACTCCTTGCGCACCTGGTCGACCGCCTCTCCCGCCATCTGCATGACATGGAAATGATCAAAAATCCTCTCCGCCTTCGGAAAAACCTCCCGGGCTCCAGAGATGTAGGAGGGGCTCATATCCATGCAGATCGCTTCGATCTGCCCCGGATCGGCATTCTGTTCCTTCATCTCCTTGGCGAAGGCCTCCAGAGCCTCCTTTCCTCTCCCCTCGGCAAGGAAGAGCAGCTTCCGGCTCTCCGCATCGGTAACGACCGTCACGTAACGGTGGCCCCGCTTGCTATTGGTCTCATCCACCAGGATCTTCTTGACCTCGCTCCAGTCCTCGCGTCGGTAGGCCTTTTCCACGTAGTGCCCCAAGACCCGCCAGAGCCGGGTATCTTGCTCCTTGAGCATCTCCGCCATCGCGGAAACCGACATCTCCCGGGAAAGCATCAAAATGACCGCCTCCATCATGAGAGTAAACCCGCTCCCCGCCCTGGCCCAAGGAACCTCCACCAGCCGAACTCCATGCTCCGGACAGTCGATCCGAGGAACCCGAGCGAGCCACTCGGTCCGGTACTGCCAGAAGTTCATGTGCCTCCACCGCTTCTCCACCGTGTCGTGTACGGGGGAAGCTCTTCGACATTCCGGACAGGGAAACCGATGACCTTGCTGAAAATCGAGCCAGATCTTCAGAGTGTGCTCCTTCGCGGAGAGCTCACTCCGGCTCACCTTCCATTCCGAACCCAGTTGCAGCGCCGCAGCAAAAAGCTTGTTCGCGTCCATCCCGCAAGCATCAACCAGGCAGCCCGGTCTGGCAATCCGCCGTCAAGGAGGATCGACGAAGTCGAAGTGTCCTTGACGGCTTCCTCTCTCCCCAAAAATCCGTCGAAGACGGATGGCAAGAACCCCGCTTTTTGCCATCCCTTAACCGAAATCCGCTCCCCCCTTACCCACTCAATTCAGCGAGGAGCCGCGAAAAGTCTTAGACGCCATCGCGCTCGTCGACGCCCGGAATCCCCTTGTTCGCTCTTTTCCTTACCGGGTATAGAACCCTTCATGCGATTTGCGGAACAGGCGGTTTCTACCCTGCGGAGTCTCTGGCGCCGGACAGCCGGCCTTCCTCAGGATCTTCCTCCCGAAGGGGAGGCAGGAATCAAGACACTTGGTCCCAAGGAGTACGTGGGGGGCCTCTGGGAGGAGATTGGCGAGCTCCAGTTCCGCTTCTTGGTCGATCAAGGGCTCAGGCCCGAGCATGTGCTGCTCGACATCGGTTGCGGCTGCCTCCGGGGCGGCATCCGCTTCATCCGCTATCTGGAGCCCGGGCACTATCTCGGCATCGATAAGGAACCCCTGCTTCTGGAAGCGGGCAAGCGGGAGCTGGGAGCCGACCTCCTCCAGGAAAAGCGGCCCGAGCTCCTCACCTCGGGCTCTTTCGCCTTCCACCGTTTTTCGCAGCGACCGGGGTGGGCACTGGCGCAATCGGTCTTTACCCACCTCTGCCGACGCGACCTCGAGCGCTGTCTGGCCCGGCTCCGCCGCGTCATGGCCCCAGGCGGGGTCTTCTACGCCACCTTTTTTGAAGCGGCAAGTCCCAGCCAAAACCCGCGCGCCAGCCACTCCCTGGGCTACTTCGCCTATACCCGCCAAGAGATGGAGGAGTTCGGCTCCCGGCATGGCTGGAACCCGCGCTATATTGGGGAGTGGAACCATCCGCGAAACCAGCGGCTGATGCTCTTTCGGGCTTAGCCGTTCGGGCAAAACCTTGACCGCAGGCGTGAGCACGGGAGCTTTTTCCCTCTGGCGCCTTTCGGAAACTGCGTGCATGGGATTCGTCCGGCGCGCTATGCTTTTCCTCTTCGCTCATTCCCGTTTGCCGTGATGGACTCCCTCCCCGCTTTCCCTTCTCTGGCTCGCGACAAGCCTCGTGGCCGAATCTGCCTAGCCACCCACGAGTTAACGGGAGTCGGCCCGAGCAGCGGCCTCGGTTCGCTTGTCGCTTCGCTAGCCGAAACTCTGGCTGAGGCGGGCTGGGAACCCACGGTGATGCTCGCCGCTGAACAGCAGGGCGAGTCCCTTGAAATCAGTCAACTCGTGGAAGCTTACGCTGATCGAGGGGTGCAAGTGACCCTCTTGCCAGAAGCCCCCGAGCGGTGTTTCCCATGGCCCCCCTCTTCCTCCCGGGCCTACAAGACCTACCGATGGCTCCGAGAGCATGCAGACGGCTTCGACCGGATACTCTTTTGCGACCGGGGTGGCTTGGGCTACTACGCCCTTCTGGCGAAGCACCAGGGCTTGGCCTTCGAAACGCTTCCGCTCGGAGTGTTGATCCACAGCCCCACCTTGCGCCGCACCCTCGACAATGCCGAGCTCGTCGAAGACCATGAGATTCTCATTGCCGATTTCCTGGAGAGGGAGAGCGCGCGGCTGGCCGATGGCGTCGTCGTCACGAGCGACGCGCTGCTCCGAGCGCTCCAAGCCGAAGGCTGGAGCTTCCCTGAAGCCTGCCGCGCCCTGCCCCCTCCTTTGCCCAAGTCCCTGGTCGATCTGCGGCGGCAAAGAAGCGAAACTCTGCTCCCAGAGGAGATCGTCCTCTTTGGTCCGTTAGAATCCCGGCGGAGGCTCCGCCTTCTTTGCGACGCCATTGACCGACTCCAGGTCTCCGAGAAGAAGAACCTCCGGATCGTCTTCCTGGGCCGCTCCGGCAGAATCGAGAGCCAATCGGGAAGAGACTATGTCGCCTCGAGGGCGTCCCGCTGGGCCTTCCACTGGGAATGGCTGGACGAACGGGAGCGCTTGGAGGCACTCGGCTACCTGCGGAACGGTCAGCGCCTTGCCGTCGTCGCTTCGACCTCGCAAGGGCTTCCCATGTCGGCCTGGGAGTGTGCTTGCTTGGAGATTCCCTTTCTCTGCGTTGGAGCACAAGGAGTTGAGTGGACTTTGCCCAAGACGGAGAGGGAACGGATCGTCGCCGCCGATCCCAACGTGCTTGCAGCCCGCCTCCAGGACGCGCTGGTTCGGGGGATTGCGTCCCCGCATCGACTGGTCGAGCCGTCCAAGATCCTAGACGATTGGAACAAATGGCTAGCCGATCTCTCCTCCCGGCCTTTGCGGAAACCGCAGCGGCAACCAACCGATCTCCCGCGCGTCACCGTCTGTCTCGTCCACCACGATCGCCCCGCCCTTCTCTCCCAGGCGCTCGACTCGCTCCGAGCCCAGGACTACCCGAACTTCGAGGTCGTCCTTGTTGACGACGGAAGCGCCACTCAAGAAGCGGCGGCCTTTCTCGACCAGATTGAACCCGAGTTTGCAAGCTGCGGCTGGCGGATCCTCCGGCAGCCCAATCTCTATCTGGGTGCTGCTCGGAACCGGGCCGCGCAAGAGGCCAAGGGGGAATTCCTCCTCTTCATGGACGACGACAACTTGGCCGAGCCCCATGAAATCTCGACCTTCGTCCGGATTGCCTTGCGCACGGACGCGGCGATCTTGACCACGGCGCAGCGGAACTTCGAGGGAAAGGAAAAGCCTCGCCCCGATGGGAACGGCAGCTCGATCTTCGCTCCCCTGGGCCCCTTCCTCTCCCTGGGCGTTTTCTTCAATCTCTTCGGCGATGCCAACGCCTTCGTCCGGCGGGAAGCCTTCGAAGCGCTGGGCGGATTCAGCGAGGAGCGCGAGGTCGCTTTTCAGGATTGGGAGTTCTTTGCCAAGGCGGTCCTTGCAGGGCTCCGCTTGGAGATGGTCCCGGAGCCGCTGTTCTGGTACCGGAAGAGCGCCGAGGGAATGTACAGCACGTCAAGCCATCTTGCGAGTTGGCTTGCTGTGATCCGCCCCTACGCCGCCTATCTCACACCCAGCCTCGTTGGAATTTTGTTCCTTGCTCAAGGAAAGTTCAGGCAAGCGGACCGGGTCCAAAAGGTTCTCGACCAGAGGGAGGCAGAACTCCGAGAGGTGCGAGACGAGCTTGTTCGGATCCAACGCTCGCGGATCTGGTGCCTCGGGGCTCGCCTGCATCAATGGGAACGGAAGCTACGGAGCGTCCGCAAAGCGTTGTTCGGACGGTAGAAAGCTCATTCGCCTCCCGGCCGAATCGTGTTCGGCATCCCCCTTTTGCGATCCACTCGATTCCCTGCTTTTCTAGCGGGGCCATTCGATTTAGGATCCGCCATATTCGCGGGCCGTGCTCCGCGGGAAAGAGCTTCCCAACAGATGCGCGAAGAGAACCGAGCGTCCATGAGACCTGAGCCTTTGCCAGAAAGCGATCCGCGCGACGCCTTCCTTGCCCGCGTGGTGTCCGGACGCTCCTTTGCTGACGTGGGCGGGCTCTGGGGCACGGTGAACGAGAGAGTCTCCGTTGCCCACCGCCTCGGAGCGCGCTCTCTGACGATGATCGATGTAGCACCTGCGGAGGAGCCGCGGTGGGCCGCCTTCGAAGAGCGGAGGCGGCAGCTCAACGTGCCCCCGGTTACCTGCATCAGCTCCGATGTCATTCGGCTCGCCGAAGGGCCGAATCCCCCTCTCTTCGAAGTGGTTCACTGCTCCGGAGTGCTTTATCATATCCCCGAACCGCTGCGGCTTTTGCGCGCCCTCCACAGGATCACCCAAGAGCACCTCGTCCTCAACTCGTTGGTCGCCCGCAGAGAGTACGCTCTTGCCGAGGGTTTACTCCGTGTTCCGGATGCGGCCTGTCTTTTCATTCCCGCATTGGCAGGTTCGGAGCAAGAGGCCGTTTCCGGCCATTGGAGACGCCTCGTCGCCGATGGTGCCGTAGGATTGACGCGGGAGAATCCGAGGTGGAGGATAAACGATTTCAGCCCTTGGTGGTGGCTTCCGGGGCCTTCGGCGCTGCGGATGCTCTGTCAGATTGCGGGCTTTACGGTGCTCGGCGAGGCCGAAGGATGGGAAGGCAACGCCATGACGCTCCTGCTCGCGCCTCAGTCTGGGCAGAAGTAGCGTCTTGACCTTGGCCGGTCGACCGGATCAGATCGTCGACCTGTGCTCGCGTGAGGGAGGAGCAGCCCAAACGGGACAAAGTTGAAGAGGATCGCTGTATTCTCGCTAGCCACTCCGGATCGCATCGCCCATGCACGGGTGCTTTTTGCCGGCTTGGCTCGCCACAACCCGGAGTGGGAACGCCACATCTTCGTCGTCGATCGTGCCGATGGCCCGGCCGGATTTTCGGACGGGCTGGCCATCCAAAGGTCGATCGAAGAACTCCCCATACCCGATTTGTCTACCCGTTTCGGGCGGTATACCCTCTTCGAAGCGACCAATTCGATCAAGCCGTTTGGGTTTCGTCGGCTCTTCGCGGACGGTTTCGACACGGTTTTCTACCTCGATGCTGACATCTGGGTCCTTTCGCAGCTTCGAGAAGCCGAGGAGGCCCTTTCTCAGCATTCCCTCGTGCTGACCCCGCATCTGCTCGAGCCGCTGCCCCACGACGAGCTTGAGCCAACGGAGGAGGCCGTCCGTCGCGCGGGAAGCTACAACGGGGGCTTCCTCGCGATGCGGGAGACATCCGAAACGCACGCATTCCTGGACTGGTGGGAGCGGAGGCTCACCTATGACTGCCTCGAGAGGAGCTGCCACGATCAGTCGTGGCTCAACTTCGTCCCCTGTTTCGTTGCCGAAACTCTGATCTTGCGTCATCCCGGTTACAACCTCGCCTATTGGAATCTGCCAAACCGCGGGCTCTCCTGGCCAAAAGGGAGAGTTCCTCGATGCGCTGACGGTCTGCCCGTCCGCTTCTTCCACTTCAGCGGCTTCGACTGGAGGAAGCCAGAGATCCTTTCCAAATGGGACACCCGCTTCCGCGCCCGCCCAATGCCATCCGCCCTATCGACGCTCATCGACGGCTATCTCGCCGCCCTGCGATCCGAAGGGGTCGCGCACTGGAGCCAAGTCGGCTCCCAGCTTGCACGTTCGGAGTCCTCCGCGATCCCGGAAGGCCCTCCCCGGCTTCAGCTTTCGGAGGACTACGCGATCCCGGATTTCCTCCTCGACTGGCTGCGGCAGCAGCCCGCTTTCCAAGCGGCCATCCAATCAGGGATGCAGGGAGAAGACCTCGAAGAAGCGCTTCGAGACTTCCTCCTGCTCCCTGACAAAACCTATCCTTGGCTCCCCATCTTCCTCGGCCGCACCTTCGATGCCCTTCCGCGCCTCCGGGAAACCTTCCGATGCGAATCGGGCTTCTTTGTCCAGGATTTGGCAACCTGGTTTGAGAGCGTCGGGCGATCGGCCGTCGGCTTTGGCCCGATCCTTCCCTCGCGCGGCTGGTGGACCGAGGAGCAGGCATGGGAAACGCATCTGCGGCGGGCGTTGGAACGGTGGCTGCGGCGCAGGCGAGGATTGCTTCGCCGTTCCACCCGCTCATCGCTCGCTCGCGGCCTCCGCCACCGGCTCCTTGAGCGAGGCCGGGAGGAACGCCAGTCTCGCCTCTTCGTCGACGAAAAGCCCCGAATCCACGTCTACGGCCATTTTCTCCAGACGCATGGCTTCGCCGAGGCGACTCGAGGCACCGTGCGCGCCCTGCAGCGCCTCGGCTATCTCTACCGTGCCATCCACGTACCAGATTCGAGCGGAGCGCCTGAGCTTCCTTGCCCCCTCCCGCTCTCCCTGCCCGGGAGCGACGCGCCGATCGCAATCATCCACGGCCGCTGTCGGGAGCTCCGAACTATCCTGGATCTCCATCCTGAAATCGGTCGCTTCTCTCGGCTCCGGATCGCCTTCTGGACCGGGGCGCGCGAGGAGGAGCCGCAGGTGTTGCACCAAGCGGCCTCCCTCGTAGAGGAAGTCTGGTGCCCATCGGAGCACGATGCGGCGACTCTTTGCCGCTTGACCGGGAAAACGGTGCGCGTTGCGCCACTCAATGTCGATCTGGAGGCGATCGAATCGCGGGCCGATCGCTCGATCAGCGTCCATCTCGGTCTAGAAGGCAAGTGCGTCTTCTTGGTCCTTGCGGATTTTTTCACCGATCCCAAGCGGAAGAACCCGCTGCTGGCTCTCCGTGCTTACCTCAGCGCCTTTCCCGCACCCTCCCCCGATCGGCTGCTGCTGCTTAAAGTACGCAACGTCAAGCGCGACCCCGACTACTTTGGAGAGCTCCTCGCCGAAGCCTCCAGCAGATCCGACATCTTCCTACTCCAATCCGTTCTCCCTCGGCCCAAGATGTTCGGCCTTCTGCTCGCCTCGACGGCGCTGATCTCGCTTCATGCGAATGCGAGCTTTGGGCTCTCGATCGCCGAGATGCTTTCCCTGGGGAAGCCTGTCGTCGCCACCGCATACGGTGGAAATATGGAGTTTTGCAGCCCGAAGAACGCGCGGCTGATCGGCTACCGGTCGATAGCGGTCGCGGAGGGCCTCGACCCGGTCGGCGAGCCTCCTCCTCGCGTAGAACCGCTCTGGGAGGAGGCGGTTCCCCATCTCCAGGCCATCTACCACGACTGGCTCGAGGGTCAATTCCGTGAGGTTCACCCCGATGCCGGGATCAATGAGCGCAGCATCGCGATGTTCGCCCAGAACCTGCGCTTGGTAGAGCAGCTCCTCCAAACGGCTCCGGCCAGATTCCCGAACCGTTCGGCCCCATAGGCGGCAGGGCTTGCGCAGCACCCATCGCTTTGGGACCGCCGTTTTTTTTGGGCGTCGGCCTGAGCCGCTTGAGAAAGCAGGAAGGGGGGCCGAAGCCCCCCTTCCCCAAGTCCCTGGATCCGTTTCGCTACACCCTTAGCCTAGTAGGAGCGGATATGGTAAGCTAAAGAGTTCGCCACGGTCGTGTAGGCGATCGGCGAGACCATCAATGCGGGAGTCAGCCCGTAGATGGCCGGAGCGCTCGTCGGAGCCGTGCTGAAGTTCACCCACGCATCGCCATTGGTGATCACCGAAGACCCACTCGGAACGCTGATGGTCGGGGCCTGGAAGAAGATCCCCTGGCCCGCGCCGACCGTCGGCGCATAGCCGTTGTCGACCACCGTGCCCAAGGTCACCGTGCTCCCCGCGATCAGGACTACCCTACCTGGGAAGACGAAGCCGCGAGTGCCCAGCGCGACGCTGGAGAGCGCGTAGTTCGCCGGCCCAACCATGCTTGGATTCACCGTCAGGTTACCGCTCGCCTGAACGAGCAGGCTGCTGCCCGCGTTCGCCTCGGTCGGAAGGATTCCCGCCGACCCAAGGCCGCCTACGAAGGTCGAGGTAGCACCCGAGTTGATCGCTGCGTTCCCCGCGACCTTCACGTTGACCTTCTGAGTCCCGACCGCACCCTGCGTGTCCGTCGGCAAGCTGATGGTCACGTTCGTGCTCCCAAACGGCCCATTGGCCACGTGGAATCCGTTCGCCAAATAGTTGGTCTGGGAGGTGACGTTGTTCACGTTGCCCGTGAAGTCAGCCAGGGAGACGTTGGCCGTCGTGAGCGTTCCCGAACCCGTCAGGCTTCCGCCGGTGAAGGAGGCAGAGGCTGCAGTTATGTTGATTCCGAGGGTAAAGAGCGACACCGGCTCCGACCCGGATTCGAAATAGACGTTCGCTAATCCGGCCGCATCGTGCGGAGTCGTCACGGTGCCGCCCAGGAAGGCGTTGCCAGTAAGGCTTGCGACGTTCAACGAGGAATTCGTGTGAGCGTTTGCGCTCAAGATCTGGATCGATCCGTCGCTAAGGGCTCCGCCGCCAGCATACGGCCCCACATGATTCGGGTTGGAGGCCACGAGAGCCACGTTATCCTGCGCAATGATCGACCCATGGTTGACCACCGCACCACCCACTCCGGTGAAGAGCGGAAGAGCCGCGTTACCCGCAAGGAGGGCAACCGATCCGCCCACGTTGGAGATCGTGGCACCATGGTTGTTAATGATTGTCCCAGGAAGCTGGATAGTCAGTACCGAGCTGCTAGCGATGGCGATCGTCCCGTTGTTTACCAGGCCGCCATAGGCAAGCTGGGCCAAGGTATTGCCTTGAAAGCTGACCTTCCCGTCAGTGCCGAGGCTATTCAACTCAGCATTGATCGTCCCGTTGTTCATGAGCGTCCCCGTCCACTGTAGGATAGGCTGATTATATGGAGTACCGTAACCGTTACCCGGTCCGACCGCGTTGTAGATGCCGCCAAGCACACCGTTATTAACGATATTCCCATTAGCCAGAACCTCCAGGCGCAGCATGTTATACGGGTTCGCCGATGTGCCTAAATTAAGGGTCACGGTCGTCGAGCTCGACGCGGAAGGGGTCACGCTGCCTGCGGCATCGGTGATAACGTATCTGGTAGGAGCGTAAGATTCCGGCGGGTAAAAATTGACAAAGCTGCCGCCTACTCCGCCGATGATGCTCACGTTGTTCGTTCCGAACGTGATTCCGGTAGCGCTCTGGATTGGCGAGACATTCAGCGCCCCCGAGCCCGCGAGCAGCACGAAGCCATTTACCCCTTGCAGATTGCCCTGCACGTTCAAGGGGCCGGAGCTCGCAAAGCTCACCGGAATAGTGTTAGAATACAATAGCGGGTTGCTCAGGAGCTGCGCCGTAATGACGCTCGCTGCGATCAAGGCCAAGCCCGCCGGAGCCGTGATCGTCGCGCTCGGTCCTACCGTGATCCCGTTCGCGTTGGCCACGAAGATCAAGACATTGCTGGTGGTGTTCATCAGATGTCCAAAGATCTGCGTGGGGCTCCCGCTGACATCCACGTTGAGGAGCGCTGCCAAGCAGGATGCCGTGATGTTCACCGTCGCGCTGTGGCCGATATTGAACCCTCCCGGCTGGGTCGTGTTAATCGTGCCGCCGCTAGCGTTCCAGTTGATCGCCGTGCGTCCGCCCGCCGACAATTGGAAAGTGTCCCTTGATCCGGAGATGATAGAAGTTACCCCAGCAGAACTACCACTGACCACGCTCCCATGCCCCGGCAACTGGAACGGCCCAACAACTGTCGCCCGAGCCGTAACCAATCCGAGCCCCGCGCAGGCGGCTGTCGCCAGCAGCATCCGCAGTGCTGAGAGATACCTCTTCGGTTTCCTCCTCATATGTACCTTCGCCGTTAGCTGTTGAATGCCTCGCTGTCCGCTTCTATCTGCTATCGCACAAGCTAGTGACGCGTCCCTTGCGCGTTCACCACAATCCCTCGCCAGACTGGATCCAGGAAGTTAATTTGCTTTGTCCCGCTACCTCGGGAATCAGTCAAGTTGATTTTACGACAAAGATTCAACGCCTGTCACTGGCCAGATAGCCACCGGGCAAGAAAACCCTCGATCAACGCCTCAGCCGCTGCCTAGCCATCTCCTACTTGAAAAGGAGCGCAGGCTGCGCCGGATCAGCCGTGGAAATCAGGAAGGGGGCCAAAGCCCCCTCCCCCGAATCCGCAGATCCGTTTGGCTAGACCCTTAGGGCTAGTACGGGTAGGAGCGGATGTGGAAGGCCGAGGGATCTGGCACGAGAGTGAAGTTGGTCGTCGAGCCCGACACGGCAACCACCCCGTAGATCGTCGGCACCGCGGAGGGACGCGTGCTGAAGTTCACCCAGGCGTTGCCACTGGTGATCACGGGAGGTACCGGAGAGGAGCTCACGATGTGGGGAGCCTGGAAGAAGATCCCCTAGCCCGCGGCCACCGTCGGCGCATAGCCGTTGTCCACCAGCGTGTTCAAGGTCAACGTCTTCCCTGCGATCAGCACAATCCCACCCGGGAAGGCGAAGTCGGAAGCGCTCGGCGCGACTCCGGAAAGCGTGTAGTTCGCCGTCCCGACCATGCCCGGGTCAAGCCTCGAGTTGCTACGCACGTTCGCCTCCGTCGAAAGGATTCCCACCGGATCAGGCCTCGGGCTGGCGCTTGGGAGAACAACCCTGCTCGGGTTAACCGTCAGGTTGCCGCTCGCATGAACGAGCAGGTTGCTACCCGCGTTCGCCTCGGTAGGAAGGATTCCCACGGGACCAAGGCCGCTTACGAAGGTCGACGCCGCACCAATGGCAGAGGTCGTACCCGAGGTGATCGCCGCGTTGCCCTTCACGTTCAGGTTGATCGCCTGACGTCCGATCGCTCCCTGCGGGTTCGTCGGCAAGCTAATGGTCACGTATGTGTTCCCAAACGACCCGTTGGCGACGTGAAACCCGTTCGCGAGATAGTTGGTTGGAGAGGTGACGTTGTTCACGTTGCCCGTGAAGTCAGACAGGTGGAGGTCGGCCGTCGTGAGCGTTCCCGAACCCCTCAGGCTCCCGCCGGAGAAGGAGACGCTGCCTGCAGTTATGTTGGTTCCGAGCGTGAACAGATTTCCGAGATTCGCCCCGGATTGGAAAGTGACACCCATCAATCCGACCGAGTCCTTCGGAGTCGTCACGGTGCCACCCAGGAAGGCGTTGCCGGTCAAGCTCTCCACGATTAGCGAAGAACCCCTATCGGCGGTTGGGCTCAGGATACGGATCGACCCATTGCTAAAGACCCCACCGCCGGGATTCGGCCCAGTCTGGTTCGAGTTAGAGGCCACGAGGTCCACGCTCCTATACGCAATGACCGAGCCATGGTTGATCACGGCACCACCAACTCCGGTGAAGGCCAGAATAGAACCCACGTTACCCGCATAGAGGTGAACCGATCCACCCGCGTTGGAGATCGTGGCACCCGCGTTGTTGATGATCGTCCCCGGAAGATCGATATTGAGCGGGCTGCTGCTGTTGGTAGAGATCGTCCCGTTGTTCACCAAGCCGCCAAAGGCAAGAGGGGCCGACAAGGCTTTGTTTAGGAAGCTGACGCCACCCAAAATGCCGGAGCTATCCAACTCGAAGTGGATCGTGCCGTTGTTGGTAAGCGTCCCGGTCCACTGGAGGTTCATGACAGCGTTGGAAACGCCGCCGAGCACACCGTTATTGACGATGTTTCCAAGGACGTAAACCGACGTCAGGGAGCCCTCAACCGTACCCCTAACTAGGAAGTCCGCCACGGTATACGGATGCGCTGCGGTGCCCAGGTTGAGGGTCACGGTCGTCGGTGCAGTCGCCGAAGGCGTCAAGTAGCCCGTCAGCGTATTCAACGGGAGGTACATCGGGATAACATTTGGCGTCGGGTATATGTAATATTGATCCATCAAAAAAGCGCCGCCAACTCCGCCGACAACCGTCACGTTGTTCGTTGCAAACGTCGTTCCGCTAACGCCTTGGATCGGCGAGACGTTCACCGCTCCGGAGCCCGCAAGCAAGACGAAGCCCCCCACGCCTTGCAGGTTGCCCTGCACGGTCAAGGGACCTGAGTGTGCAAAGCTCACCGGGATGTCGCCAGCACCGAAGGGCACAGGGTAGGGCCCCCCGGCCAGGAACGTCTGCGGCGTGTTCACGCTCGCCGCGATCAGGCCCAAGCCCGCCGGAGCCGTGAGAGTCGCTTTCGGTCCCACCGTGATCCCGTTCGCGTTGGCCACGAAGATCGAGACATTGGGTCCGCCGGTCAAGGCACCGAGGATCTGCGACAGGTTCCCGCTGACGTCCACGTTGAGGACGCCTGCGATGTGGAAGGGTCCAGTCTGAGGCGTCACGAAGTGCAACGCCGCGCTTCCACCAATGTTGAAACCTGCCGGTTGGCCGGGGTTAATTATTCCACTATAATAACCTGGAGAACCTGGATGAGCCCCCCAGCTGATCACCGTGTAGCCCGCAATGGAGCCCGTGGTGGGGAATGCGCTCAGGGCGATCGTCTCCGTTCCGTGAGTGATGGGCCCAGCGAACAGCCCCGAGCTACCGAAGGCCACGTACCCCTGCCCCGGCAACTGGAGCGGCGTAACAACTGCCGCCCGAGCCGAAACCACTCCCAACGCCAGCCCCAGCCAGACGGCTGTTACCAGCAGAGCCCGCAGTGCCGAAGGATACCTCTTTGCTTTCCTCATCCCATTCCCCTTGGTGGTAAGCTTTTGAGTGCTGCGTCTCCTTCTCCTACAACCCCTGGCATCAGTCAAGCTCGTTTTACGGAAAAGAATCGGCGACCGGTCACACTGCGGAAAGCCCTCGGTTGGCTTGCACGGAGTGCCCCGGGGGCCTTCCTTGGTCTTATGAGGAGGGAAACCTGCCCGCCTCCCGCAAGAGACGAAAGCAGGCCCGCAGGTGGCTCATCACGATCCACATCTTAGACTCTTCCTCGCCGTCTCCAGCTTGAGAAATCCCATGCTACGCCGTACCCTCGTAGAAAGCAGGAAGGGGGGCCGAAGCCCCCCTTCCCCAAGTCCCTGGATCCGTTTCGCTACACCCTTAGAGCTAGAAGTAGGGACGGATGTGGAAGGCCGATGAATCCGGTACGATCGTGAAGTTGGTCGTCGAGCCCGCGACGGCAGCCACTCCATAGATCGTTGGGACTGCGGACGGCTGCGTGCTGAAGTTGACCCACGCGTTGCCATTGGCGATCACCGCAGCCCTGGACACGATCGTCGGAGCCTGGAAGAAGATCCCCTGGCCGGCACCCACCGTTGGCGCATAGCCGTTGTCGACCACCGTGTTCAAGGTCAGCGCTTTCCCCGCGATCAGCACAATCCCACCCGGAAAGACGAACCCGTGAGTGTTCAGCGCGCCGCTGGAGAGCGCGTAGTTCTCCGGCCCAAACTGGCTCGGGTTCACCATCAGGTTGCCGCTCGCGTGAACGAGCAGGCTGCTGCCCACGTTCACCTCGGTCGGGAGGATTCCGTTATTCCCAGAGCCGTTGACGAAGGTCGAGGTAGCACCCGAGTTGATCGCTGCGTTGCCCGCCACGTTCAGGTTGACCACCTGTCGCCCGACCGCTCCATCGCCGGTCGTCGCCAAGTTAATGGTCACGTTCGTGCTCCCGAACGAGCCGTTGGCAATGTGAAACCCGTTCGCCAGATAGTTGGTCGGCGAGGTGACGTTGTTCACGTTGCCTGTGAAGTCATCCAGGCTGAGGTTAGCCGTGGTGAGCATGCCGCCGCCCGTCAGGCTGCCACCCCTGAAGAAGGCATTGGATGCCGTTACGTTGGTTCCGAGCGTGAAGAGCGACACGGGCTTCCTGCCGGTTCCGAAATAGACGCTTGCCAATCCAGCCGCGTCCTTCGGGGTTGTCAGGGTGCCGCCCAGGAAGGCGTTGCCCGTAAAGCTTGCGACGTACAACGAGGAATTCGTGTGAGCGTTTGCGCTCAGGATCTGGATCGATCCGTCGCTAAGGACTCCGCCGCCGGGATACGGCCCCACATGATTCGGGTTGGAGGCCACGAGGGCCACGTTATCCTGCGCAATGATCGACCCATGGTTGATCGCCGCACCACCCACTCCGGTGAAGAGCGGAAGACCCGCGTTACCCGCAAGGAGCGCAACCGATCCGCCCACGTTGGAGATTCTGGCACCCGTGCTATTGATGATCGTTCCTGGGAGATCGATTGCGAGCGTGCCGCCATTCGTGGCGATTGTCCCGTTGTTCACCAAGCCGCCATAGGCCAGTTGGGCCGAGGTATTGCCATTGAAGGAGACGCGACCGTTCGTGGCAAGGCTATCCAGCTCGCCCTGAAGCGTCCCGTTGTTGATCAGCATCCATGTCCACTGGAGGTAAGGAATCAGATTTCCCGTGTGGTCGGTCAGGACCCCGTCGTTCACGATCTTCCCTTTGGCCAGCACCATGGTTCCGACCGTCGGCATGGCACCGTTGGGACCGCTGAGACTCAGGTCATACGGGTGCGCCGATGTGCCCAAGTGGAGGGTCACGATCGTTGGGTGGATTGCCGATGGGGTCAGGCTGCCCACGCCATCCGCCGGGGTAAAGACGCCCGTAGCCGTATTGAGGATCCCGCCCACTCCGCCGTCGATCGTCACGTTGGTTCCGGGCTTGAAGTAGTGCGCAGCCCCATTGGGAATCGGCATGATGTTGACCGCATCCGAGCCGGCCAGAAAGATGGAGCTCCCAGGCCCACCAGCGGCGATGAGCTTCCCCGCTACAGTCAATGAGTCAGAATGCGCAAAGCTGATCGGCAGCTGCCCCGTGCTGGCAAAGGTCCGCTCGTTGACGCTTGCCGCGATCAGGTTGAACCCTGCGGGAGCGACAATCATCGCTCCACTCCCCACGGTGATGCCATTGGCATTGGCGACGAAGACCGGGCCGTTTGCATTGAGCATGCCGAAGATCTGAGAAGGGCTGCCCGTCACATCGACGTTCAGCAGCGCGTCACCCGGGTTGGTGATGATCAGATGCCCATGTCCACCGATGTTGAAGCCCCCGGGCTGGCTGGTCCCGATGGTCCCGCCGCTGTTGCCCCAATTGATCACCGTGTTGGTCCCTCCGACCATGATGTGTCCGGTGCCGCCGGCTCCATAGTTCCCCGTAGTCGAAACACTACCAGCGACCACGCTGCCATGCCCCGGAAGCTGGAGCGGCCCAAAGACGGTCGCCCGAGCCGAAACCAGTCCGAGCCCAGCGAAGGCCGCGGTCGCCAGAAAAGCTCGCAGTACCGAGAGATCCCTCTTCGTTTGCCTCTTCATTTGCCCCGTTGTCCTTAGCTTTTGAATGCCTCGTTTTCCGCTTTTGCGTCATCCGCCGGCAGCGCGGTCCTTGCGCAGCCACCCGGACCTATCTCTTCAATTGCAACTCTAGTATGTCGAAAGCTCAGGGCCGGGTCAAGTTGGTTCATCGGGAAGGCCCACTCGCCCGTCATTGCCGCGAATTCATTAGTTTACGTTAAGGTGGCGCCCGCGGGCGTTCCCGAGTCTTTGGAGGAGCGAGGGACTTCCCGCATTCCGCCCTCCCGCAAGGAACGCAAGCCCGCGGGCCGAGGGAACACGCCAAGCAGGCTAATCTCGATCGGCGCCTCAAGCCGCTTCCTTGCCATTCACGGCTTCCACGGCTTCAAAAAGGAGCCGCGGTTCTGCTCGCCCCTCGTGAACAGCAAGAAGGGGGGCCGAAGCCCCCCTTCTCCGAATCTCTCGATCCCTTTCACTAGACTCTCGACATCCCCGCTCCACGGGCGTTTACGAACGAGAGAGGACCTACCCCGGGCGGCTCGCCGCACGGGGCATCCCGCCCGGGCCAACCACCCGCCGCCGCATCGCTCCCTGCCATCGCCAAGCGAATGCCACGTTCGTCTTCCCGCTTGATCCGTGAGCCACGTGAAGCCTGCTCGCCAGATGGTTGGTCGACGAGGTCAGGTTCTTCACGTTACCTCGAGGGTCAACAGGTTCGAGTTCGCTGCCTTGGAGTCTTTCCGGAACCTTTAGAGCCCCAGCCCGCCAACCAGCCCGCCATTGAGCAGCCCGTTCAGCAACGGGGAGACGCCCAGATCCCCGAGGAGACCCCCGAGAAGGCTCGCAACCGGCCCTGTCAGAGTCACCGTCGCATTGAGCCCAAGCAGAGGAAGCAAGTTCACCACCGGGTTGAGGACTAGCCCACCGCTTCCAGATGTGGTGACCCCGCTGACGGTATGGGTAACTCCACCGAGGGTGCCGTCAACCGTGTTGACGACGCCGTTGAGCGTGCCGCTCACGGTGTGGGTAACCCCGCCAAGCGTCCCGTCAACCGTGTTGACAACCCCGTTGAGCGTGCCGGTAGCGGTGTGGGTAACCCCTCCGAGCGTACCGCCAACCGTGTTCCCGACCCCGCCGAGTGCTCCAACAACTGTCGCCCGAGCCGACACCAATCCCAGGCCCGCAAAGACGACCGTCGCCAGCAGCGTCCGCAGAGCCGTGCCATAACCCTTGTGTCTGCTAGAATGCTTAATTTTGCTATAGTTCTTAAGTTTTTCCGCTATTCCTCTTGCTTCTCTGCATCTTGATTGCCTCCTTTTCCTGTCCCCTTCCGCCTTCTTGACTGGGAGCGCATCCCTGTGCGCAGCCACTCCGATCCCTCACTCGAGAGGTTCCTTGGAAAGGGGGCTATATCTTGCCCCGCAACCTCGAGGATCGGTCAAGCCTCTTTGCGGCAGATTTGCGGGGAAAAGTCCTCGCCCGTCATTACTGGAAACGCCCGCGGCTGCGTTACCGGCCTTCCAGGCCTTGGAGCAGGGAGTGCCCCACTTCCTTGCCCGACATTTGCGAAGAGGTTACCCTTCCCCGGAATGCCCGTTTCCACCGACACCATCCAGGTGCGAATCGCGCACTGGGAAGGGGAGACCGACCAGCGGCTCGAGCGGGTGGAGCAGGCGCTACGCACCCAGTTCTATTGGCTCGTCGCCCTGATGCTCTCGCTCTTAGCCTTGGGCCTCTTCCGACATTGAGGCCGCCTCTCCAATAGACTATCCCGGAGATCCCTCGGGAAGAGTGCGGCTTTGGGATCTCCCGCGCCGACTTCCATTCTTCTCGAAGCAGCCCGCCACTGCGGCAAGGTCCTCCCGCCGAAACCGGGAGAGGGCGCCACGATCCGGAGATGGGTGGCCGCGCAAGGGGAAGGAACCGCCCCGTCGCAGCCTCGACCCGATGGCTGGACGATAGGCACGAAACGCAACCGGCAAGGCGACCTCGCGAGATTCCGATTGCCTCTTCCGCCGGACTCTCTTATTAGAAGGACGCGCCGCCGGGCGCTGGAAAGACACGGGTCGTCCGTTCGCCCGGAGGGGAGCTACCCACATGAACCCCTCTGAACCGCTGGTACCGGTCATCCTGGCGGGCGGGGCCGGAACCCGCCTCTGGCCGCTTTCCCGCAAGGGGAGGCCGAAGCCATTTCTCGAGCTGCCGGACGGCCGCTCCCTGTTTGCCCGGGCGATCGCCCACGCCCGCTCTCTTCCCGGGGCGGCCGATCCTCTGACCGTGATCCACCGGGACTACTACTTCCAAGCCGAGGACATAGCCGCCCGGGAAGGGGGACAGGCTCCTCTCCGCTATCTTCTGGAGCCCGTGGGAAGGAATACCGCTCCGGCGATCGGAGCGGCGGCGCGGTGGCTCCAGGAGCGCTTTGGGCCCGGGACGACGCTGCTCGTCCTGCCGGCCGATCACTTGATCGAGGAGGGACCCGGGTTCGGGGAGGCCGTAGCCCGGGCGACGGAGCTCGCCCGGCTCGGGTACTTGGTCACCTTCGGGATCGTGCCGCAGGGCCCGCATACGGGATATGGCTACATCGAGCGGGGAGAGGAGATCTCGAAGGGGGCTCCGCTCGGCCACTCGGTCGCCCGGTTCATCGAAAAGCCCGACCGGGAGCGGGCGGAAGCCTTTGCCGCCTCGGGCCGCCATTTCTGGAACGCGGGAATCTTCTGCTTCCGGGCCGATGCCTTCCTCGCCGCTCTCGCTGAGGCGTCTCCGGAGATCGCCCAGGGGATCGATGCGTCTGTCCGCGGAGCGCAGGAAAAGGAGCAGATCATCGAGCTCCCCAAGGAGTTTGGCGCGCTCCCGTCGGTTTCGGTCGATTACGCCGTCATGGAAAAGGCCCGGAAGGTTGCGGTCGTGCCGGCTTCCTTTTCGTGGAGCGACGTCGGTTCCTGGTCGAGCTACGCGAGCCTCCTCCCCGCCGACGCCCAGGGAAACCGGGTCGCCGGCGAAGGGCTCCTCCGGGAAGCCGAAGGGTGCGTCGTCCATGCGCCCGACCGGTTGGTCGCCGTCCTGGGAGTACGCGACCTCCTTGTGATCGACACGCCCGACGCCCTGCTCGTCGCCGCCAAGGACCGGGACCAGGAGGTCGAGGCGGTGGTGGCCGAGCTGCGGCGGCGGGGACACCCCGCCCATCTCCTCCACCGGACGGTCCACCGGCCTTGGGGGACCTACACCGTCCTCGAGGAGGGATCGCGCTTTGCCATCAAGCGGATCGTCGTCCGGCCGGGACGGGCGCTCTCGCTCCAGATGCACCACCACCGGAGCGAGCATTGGGTCGTCGTCTCGGGAACGGCCCAGGTGACCCAGGGGGAGAGCGAGCGGCTCATCCGTCCGAACGAATCGACCTACATCCCGGCGGGAGTCACCCACCGGCTGGAGAACCCGGGGCTCATTGATCTGGTGATCATCGAGGTGCAGTGCGGGGATTACGTCGGAGAGGACGACATCGTCCGCTTCGAGGACCGCTACGGAAGAACGTAGCCTGCCGCCGGGGAAGCGCCTTAAGAAATCCCGCTTGCTTCGCCGTCCGGGGGGCTCGATAAAGGAAGACACATGCGGGAACTCTGGAAGGTTCTCCAATTCTCTGCGCCCTTCCTGCGCAAGCATTGGAAGGTCCTGGCGGCGGGCATGCTCACGGGATTGGTCTTCGCCTCGATCAATGGCACCTACCTCTTCGTGCTCAAGGCCGCGATCGACAACTTCGTTGGCACGCCCGGGCTGAGCGCGCCAACGGATCCCCACCAGGCTCACCACTCCCGGGAGTCGTTCATCGAGATCCTGCGGCAGTGGATGCCCAAGATGGGAGCGGAGCTCGACTGGAAGCGCATCCTCGGGGGAGTGTTGCTTCTTCCGGGGGTCGCCCTGGTCCGCGGGCTCTTCCGGCTCGCCAACGCCTACTTCATGAACCTGGGCGCCGGGCGCATCGTGGCCGACCTCCAGACCGCAGTCCTGGAAAAGCTCCATGCGCTTTCGATGGACTTCTACCACCGCTCGACGACGGGGGACCTCTCGGTGCGGATCCTCAACGACACCCAAGGGTTCTACCAATCGATCAGCATCCTCTTTACCGACGTCACCAAGGACCCCTTCACCCTGCTCGCCATCCTCGTCTCCTGCGCTGCGATCGACTGGCGGCTCACCCTGGTCGCGGGCCTGCTCATCCCGGTCTGCATCATTCCGGCGGTGATGCTCTCAGGGAAGGTCCGCCGGAGTGCGGCCAAGATCGTCTCGACGGCGGTCGAGCAGAACAACCTCCTCCTGGAATCGGTGGCGGGGGTTCATGTGATCAAGGCGTTCTCCCTGGAAAAGAGGAACGCCGACCGGTTCCGAAAGCAGGCCAACGACCTGGCGCGCCAGAACGCGAAGATGAACACCTCGAGCTCGATCGTCAGCCCCTCGATCGACGTGATCTCAAGCCTGGCCCTCTCTCTTCTCATCCTGACGGTCGTCTGGAAGCACGTGAGCATCGCCAACATGGCGGTGGTCGCCAACGGCGCCCTCCTCTTCTTCGCCCCGATCCGTCGATTGGCCGACGCCAACGTGAAGATCCAGGAAGGGGCGATGAGCGCCCAGCGGCTCAGCGAGCTGCTCGAAACCCCCGCGAGCGTCCAGGAAGCCAAACATCCCATCCCGGTCCGGGAGGTTCGAGAGGGGGTCGCCTTCGACCATGTGACCTTCCATTACGGAAATCGACTCGTGCTCGAGGATGTCTCCTTCACCGTTCCGCGGGGGGCGAAGGTCGGGATCGCGGGGCCGAGCGGGGCGGGAAAGTCGACCATCACGAGCCTCTTGCTCCGCTTTTACGACCCTGTGGAGGGAGTGATCCGGATCGACGGGCAGGACCTGCGGGAGCTCAAGCTCCAGGATGCCCGGGGTCTCTTTTCCCTGGTGAGCCAGGATGTCGTGATCTTCAACCTGACCGCGGCCGAGAACATCGCGATCGGCAAACCGCACGCCACCCCGGAGCAGATCGAAAAGGCGGCCCGAATGGCGGGTGCGCACGAGTTCCTCTCCCTGCTCCCGAACGGCTATCACACGAAGATCGGCGAACGCGGGGTGCGGCTCTCCGGGGGACAGCGCCAACGGCTTTCGATCGCCCGGGCCTTCATCCGGAATGCACCCATCCTGATCCTCGACGAGGCGACCTCGAACCTCGACTCGCATAGCGAGAGGCAAATTCAAAGCTCGATCGAGTCGCTGGAGCAGGGTCGAACCGTCGTTCTGATCGCCCACCGGCTCTCGACCTTGGCTTCCTCAGACTGGATCCTGGTCCTCGACGGGGGCCGGATCGTTCAGAACGGCACCTACGCCGACCTCCTGGAAGCCGAAGGCCCCTTCCGCCGGCTCGCAGAGAAGCAGGGACTCTGCGCCGTAGCCGCCTGACCGGCTCCGCCCGGCTTGCCGGAAGGAGGCGGCGGGGCTAGCGTAGCGGGATGACGGCAACGGCCGCCGGAGCACTCAGCGTGGGGGTAGGACTCCTCGTCCTTGGCGCCAAGTTCCTGGCCTATCGGTTGACGGGCTCGGTCGCCCTCTATTCGGATGCCCTCGAGTCGGTCGTCAACGTCGCCGGAGCCGCCGCAGCCAGCCTCGCCCTGCGCATCTCCTCGGCTCCTCCCGATCGCAACCACCCCTACGGCCATACGAAGGCCGAGTATCTCTCGGCGGGCTTCGAGGGAGGGCTGATTGCAGTGGCGGCGGTGCTGATCCTCTTGTCGGCCCTCCGGCGCCTCTTCTCGCCCGAGCCGCTTCCCCGGCTGACCGAGGGAATCATCCTTTCGGCCGGATCGACGGCGGTCAATGGCGTCTTGGGATGGTATCTCCTGGTCCGGGCGCGGAAGGAGAGCTCGCCCGCCCTCTCCGCCGACGGGATCCATCTCTGGACCGACGTCGTCACTTCCCTCGGGATGGTCCTCGGGCTGGCCGCGGCCAAGCTCAGTGGTCTCTGGCTGCTCGATCCGCTGCTCGGCCTGCTCCTGGCGGGAAACGTGCTCTGGACCGGCTACCGGCTCATGCGCGACTCGCTCGGCGGGCTGATCGACGAGGGACTCTCGCCCGCGACCGTGGCCGCGATCGAAGCGAGCCTCGCGCGGGAAGGACCCGCGTTCGCCGAGGTCCAGCGGCTGCGCAGCCGGAGAGCGGGCCGGACGGTCTTCGTCGAGTTCACCTTGGCCCTTCCCGGATCGCTCGCCGTCCGGGAGGCGCACGAGCTCTGCGACCGGATGGAGGGGGTGGTGCGGCAGACCGTGCCGCAAGCCTCGGTCACGGTCCACGTCGAGCCCGTCGAAGAAGGGAGGAGCCCCCGCTCAGAGCTCGCCCGAGACGCGATGATCGAGGGAGAGGGAGCCTCCCCCGGTAAAGAGCAGGCAGAGGCAGCCCGAGATCGCCAGGAGGTGGAACTCGAACCCTTCTCCCCCCTGGGACCCGAACCAGTTCATGAAGAATCCGTGCGGAAGATGGACGAGGAGTGCCGCGACCGCCATCGTCACTCCGAGGGCGAACGCGGCGAGCCGGGTGAAGAACCCTAGGAGGAGGGCAAGCGGTGCCAAGAGCTGGGTCCAGACTGCAGCCTGCGCGAAGACCATCGGAATATGGAGAGCCTGATGGAGAAAGGCCGTGCTGCCCGAGAGCCCCTTGCCCCCGAACCAGCCGAGGACGTTCTGCGCTCCATGGGGGAAAAATACGATTGCCAGGCCTAAGCGGAGAAGCAAGGGACCCAGCGAGCGCCGGGTCGAGAGAATGCCGGAAAATGGGTTCATGCGAAGTTCCTCCTCTGGATCTGCCCTATCTCGGAACCGAGCCGTCATACCCGGAAGGGAGAGGGAAAGACAAGCAGTTCCGATGGGGATTCGGCTTCCGGCCGAGGCGAAATCCCTAGTCCTCTGTCCTCTCGTATCCGTTGTGATAGGGAGCGAAGAAGACTCCCGTTCTCTCCGCCTCCCGGCGAGCTTCATCGGTGATCTCCCGACCCACGACTAACGCAAAGGTCTTGGTCGGCGGACTGGGAAAAAGGCCCTCGAACTTCGCGGGCTTGGCGGCAACGGCCGCCTGCAGGATCTTGAAGAGAAGCTTTGAGCGCGCCACGGCCCGCTCCACGTCGCTCTTCTGCACGACTCCGGATGCCTCGACTGCCGCGCATGCCGGCTCTCCGGTCGCCGCGTCCTCCCCGGCCGCCAAGGCGTCCGCCCTGTCCACCTGCCGTCGCTCCTCGCGGCTGATGACCCCCACTTTCAGGGCGATGGCCGCAGCCTGATTGAGCGTCCTCTGATCCAGTAGCTCCACCCCGTCCATCTGATTGTAAAGGTAGTTGCCCAGCTTTCGGAGCGTCCGGATTTCGATGATTCCTCCGTCCAGCTCTGTAAGCTTGGTCGAAATGCGACGAAACGATCGCTCGGTCGCCTCCATGAAGGACTTGAGGGTCGTCTCCAAGCTGTCCAATCGCCCATCCACCTCAGAAAACCGACGATCCGTCGCTTCCATGAAAGACTTGAGGGTCGTCTCCAAGCTGTCCAATCGCCCATCCACCTCAGAAAACCGACGATCCGTCGCTTCCATGAAAGACTTGAGGGTCGTCTCCAAGCTGTCCAGCCGTCCCTCGACCTCGGAAAACCGACGATCCGTCGCTTCCATGAAAGACTTGAGGGTCGTCTCCAAGCTGTCCAGCCGTCCCTCGACCTCGGAAAACCGACGATCCGTCGCCTCCATGAAAGACTTGAGGGTCGTCTCCAAGCTGTCCAGCCGTCCCTCGACCTCGGAAAACCGACGATCCGTCGCCTCCATGAAAGACTTGAGGGTCGTCTCCAAGCTGTCCAGCCGTCCCTCGACCTCGGAAAACCGACGATCCGTCGCCTCCATGAAAGACTTGAGGGTCGTCTCCAAGCCGTCCAGCCGTCCCTCGACCTCGGAAAACCGACGATCCGTCGCCTCCTTGAACTCCTCCATGGATCGCTGAAACGCCTGAGTCGATTCCATGAAGGACTTCAGAGTGGCATTCGTTGCCCGGATCGCTTCCCAGACCTTCCGCTGATCCTCCTTGCGCTCCGCCTCCGATTGCTGAAAATGGGCAGGGAACTCCAAAAGCTCCTCGGTGAGGAGCTCCCGGCGGATCGCGTCCCTCCACTCCGGATGTTCCCGGAGGGTGGTGAGCATCTCGTCACTGGACCGGATGGGAAAGCTCATGCGAGAACTCTATTCGGAAACGCCCCAGCGAACAACTCCCCATCGAGGCCCTCGTTGCGGCCTCTTCTCGGCCTTGTGGCTTGGGAGCGTGGGAAAGAGATCAGCCTTCACTCTAAAAAGATATCAGCATCTGCCGTGCCGATCGACAACGTGAACTTGAGCCGCTCCCTTCTCTTTCCGCTCGGAGATTACCTGGCGGGCATCCTGACCGGGACGATCGTGGCCGGAGCCGTTCGGGGACTGGTGGGACCCGGCTTCGACATGGTGCTCGCGATGGTGCTCGGCATGATCCTGGGCATGGCGATCCATCTCCTGCTCGGACTCGTTCTCGGGCCTCTGCTTGGTATGTTCCAGACGATGGTTCCGGGATCGTGGATCGGAATGTACGGGGGAATGCTCTTTGCCATGCGCGACTCGATGGGAGCTGGCTCCCCAACCTGGCTGGGCACCCTGGGCGTAGGGGCCCTCTTCGGAGCGATCGTGGTGGCAGGTGTCCATCTCTACGACCGGATCCTGCGCGGGCCCGTCAATGGCCCTTCTGGAGAATTGCCTGAGGAGGCTCGCTCCTCGACCCGCGGCAAATGGGATGCGGCGAGCCGGTTCTTCGACCGGCTCACCTGGGCCGACGACCAGCGCTTTGGGCCGGAGAAGCGTCGGCTCTTCGCGCGCTTGCGCGGCAAGCTCCTTTTCGTCGGCGCGGGAACCGGGAACGACTTCCCCTACCTGCCGAGCGGGCTGTCGGTGACGGCGGTCGACATTAGCCCGGCCATGCTCGCCCAGGCCTCGGTCAAGGCGGGCGGCTATGCGGGCGAGATCGAGCTGCGCGAAGCCGATGTGCAGCGCCTTCCCTTTGCCGACGGCTCCTTCGAGGAGGCGCTGGCGGTCTGCACCTTCTGCTCGGTTCCCGATCCATTGGCGGGCCTTCGAGAGATCTACCGGGTGCTCCGACCCGGAGGCCGCTTCTTCCTTTTTGAGCATGTACGGAGCCGGATCGGCCCCGTGGGCATTCTCTTGGATGGCATGACCCCTCTCTCCCGCCTCGTGGGACCGGCACTCAATCGGGAGACCGTGGGCAATGTCCGCGCAGCGGGCTTTTCGCTCCTCGGGGAGGAGAACGTCTACCTCGACATCGTGAAATGGGTCGAGGCCGAGAAGCCTCGCGATTGAGCCAGCATGCCCCGCGGCCTCTCCGTGGAGGAGCGCGTTTCCCCCTGACCAGAGGGAGGGCGAGAGCGGGTCTACTCCGGTTTCCCCCGGGCCATCGGCCGCTTCCTAGCCTTCCTGCGCCTTTCCTTTGCGCTCCGCGCTCTTTCTAGTTGGCGAAGCCCCACTGGCCTCACTAGACTTGCCGGCATGCTCCAGCCACGAGCCACCCGGACCCTTGGGAGAAACCAGTCGGAGGAAGCTTCCGCGTCCGTGGGAAGCCGGGAGCGACGGGCCCAATAGCATAAGGCAAGGGGCTCAAACTCGAATCGGAGAACGCATCTATGGACGGACAAACCGGCCTCACGGGGTTTCTGGCGATCTACCTCTTCCTCCTGGCCGCCTTTACCGGCTACGAGGTGATTGCGCGGGTGCCGGCAATCCTCCACACCCCGCTCATGTCGGGCTCCAACTTCATCCACGGCATCGTGGTCGTGGGAGCGCTCTACGCTCTGCTTCACGCAACGACCGTAGCGGAGCAGGCGATCGGCTTCCTCGGAGTGCTCTTCGGCGCGGCGAATGCCGCCGGAGGATACGTGGTCACCGTCCGGATGCTCCGGATGTTCCATTCGGAAAAGCCGTCCAAGGCGGCTGCGGAGCGGCGGAGGTAGCGTGGACTTCCTCCTGCAGTCCTGCGACCTGGTTACCGCCTTCCTGCTCATCTACGGGCTCAAGCGGATGTCCTCGGTGGGCACGGCGAGCTCCGGGATCGTGCTCGCGGGTGTCGGAATGCTGGTTGTGACGCTGGCGAGCTTCCTCTATGTCTTCGGCGTCGGCGGGGAGGCCCGGTCCCATCTGCCCGGCAACCTCCTGCTCGCCGGGCTCGCGCTTCTCCTGGGAGTCGGCTGGGCCTGGTGGCGGGGAGGGCGCGTCCCCCTGACCGCGATGCCGCAGATGGTGGCCCTCTACAACGGGATGGGAGGAGCTGCGGCCGCAGCGATCGCAGGGATCGAGCTCCTCATGCACTCCGACGTGAGCAACGTCCGGCTCGCCATCGCGATCGCCGGGGGATTCATCGGCTCCTTTTCGTTCTCGGGGTCGCTCATCGCGTGGGCGAAGCTCGATGGAAGGCTGCCGAAGCCCTGGCGACCCCGCTTCCTTCAGCTCGGAAACGGGCTCGTGCTCCTGGTGGCCGTCGCCTCGGCTACCGCGTTGCCGGCTCTCCTCCCCAATCCGGATCTCCTCCTGCTCTTCTTCGGCTGCTCTCTTCTCTTCGGGGCGCTGATCACGCTCCCGATCGGCGGGGCCGATATGCCGGTCGTGATCTCGCTCTGCAACGCCTGCACGGGGATCGCGGTCGGCTTCGAGGGGTTCGTCCTCAACCATCCGGCGCTCATGATCGCGGGGACGGTTGTCGGTGCGGCGGGCAGCCTGCTCACCCTGCTCATGGCGCGCGCCATGAACCGTTCGCTCGGAAACATCCTCTTCAGCAACTTCGGCGAAGCGGGGCAAGAGGAGAGCCAGGTCACCGGCCAGCTCAAGCCGATCAGCACCGAGGATGCGGCGGCGACTCTCTGCTATGCGCGGAAGGTGATCTTCGTTCCGGGCTATGGCCTGGCGGTCGCCCACGCCCAGCAGAAGCTCTACGAGCTCGCCAAGCGGCTCCAGGAGGAAGGAGCGGAGGTCAAGTTCGCCATCCATCCTGTGGCGGGCCGGATGCCGGGTCATATGGACGTGCTGCTGGCCGAAGCGGGAGTCCCCTACGAGATGATCGTCGGCCTCGACGAGATCAACGAGGAGTTTCCCGCGACAGACGTGGCGCTGGTGGTCGGAGCCAATGACATCGTCAATCCCGCGGCCCGCACTGACCGGGGCTCGCCGATCTACGGAATGCCGATCCTCGACGTCGACAAGGCCCGCCAGGTCTACGTGATCAAGCGGGGACAGGGAAAGGGCTACGCGGGCATCGAGAACGCCCTCTTTACGGCGGACAACTGCCGGATGGTCTACGGAGACGCCCAGCAGGTGCTCATCCAGATGCTCCAGTCGATCAAGGAGCTGGTCGGCCAGCACTGACCGCGCCGGGCCGTCGCATCGACCGCCGCTCCGTTCAATCCCACAGCCCCTGCTCCGCCGGATAGCGCTGGAGGATGTCGATGTAGCGGGCGCGGGCCGCCGGTTCGGGCTTGGCCAGATGCTCCCGGCTCAAGAGCCCCCGGATCGCGTCCACGGAGGCGAATGCGTGCTGGTCCATCCAATCGCGGAGGCCGCCCACCAGGCGCTTCATGTGAGGAATCCCCTCCCGCAGGAGGGCGGAGGTGGTCATCACGACATCGGCTCCCGCAAGGAGATATTGGATCGCCTCCCGGGCGCTCTCGACCCCGCTGCTCGCGGCCAGGGAGCAGTCGATCCGGCTGCGGAGAAGGCGAATCCAGAAGAGAGGGAGGCGCGTCTCGCTCCGGTGGCTCAAGGCCAGGTCATCGACGAGGCGAAGCTCAGCGAGGTCGATCTCGGGCTGGTAGAAGCGGTTGAAGAGGACGAGCGCCTGGGCTCCCGCCTCCCTCAGGCGGCGAGCCATGTTCCCGAGAGAGCTGAACGCCGGGAGGAGCTTGACCGCAAGAGGGATCGAAACTTCCGCGCGGACCGCCCGGAGGATCTGAAGGTAGCGCTCCTCCACGGCCCATCCCTCCTCCGCAATGTCGGTGGGAAAGAAGTAGATGTTGAGCTCGAGGCCGTCAGCCCCCGCCTCCTCGATCCCCTTGGCGTAGGAGATCCACCCTTCGCTCGTCACCCCGTTGAGGCTGCCCAGGACCGGGATGTCGACCGCCTCGACCGCCTCCCGGATCAGCTCAAGGTAGCGGTCGGGTCCGACCCGGTAGGAGCCGGGATCGGGGAAGTAGGTGAGCGCCTCGGGGAAGCTCTCGGTTCCGGCGGCGGTGAGCCGCTCCCAGCGTTCCTGCTCGGCCCGGATCTGCTCCTCGAAGATCGAGGGGAGGACCACCGCCCCCGCCTCCGCATCTTCCAACCGGCGGATCGCGCCGATTTCGCCGGTCAGGGGAGAGGCCGACGCGATCAGCGGGTTCTTGAGGGAAAGGCCCATGTAGCGGGTGGCGAGGTTCATCGGGTCTCCTCCAAAGCGGCGGGTGCCGGGGCGCCTGCGGGAACCGGCGCCTTCGCCTCCCGGAAGCCGGCGAGCTGCTCGTAGAGCCCGTATTTCTCGAGGATGAGGGACTGGGCGCGGGTCGCCAGCTCTTCCGCCTCGGCGGGATGGCTCATCGCGAGCGCCCGGTAGCGGAGCTCCTGGTAAGCGTACTGCCGGAAGGGGAGCGTCGGCCGGGGAGAGTCGAGGCGGAAGGGGTTTTCGCCGATCGCCCGCATCGCGGGATTGAAGCGGAGGAGGGGCCAGTAGCCGCAGGCGACCGCGGCATCCTGCTGGCGCAAGCCCCGCTCCATCTCGATCCCGTGGGCGATGCAATGGCTATAGGCGAGGATCAGCGAGGGGCCCTCGTAAGCCTCGGCTTCCCGGAAGGCGAGGAGGGTCTGCTGCGGGTTAGCCCCCATCGCCACCTGGGCCACGTAGACGTTGCCGTAGGCGATCGCCTGCAGGGCCAGATCCTTCCGGGGCACCCGCTTTCCCGCAGCGGCGAACTTGGCGACCGCTCCGAGCGGGGTCGCCTTCGAGGCCTGACCCCCTGTGTTGGAATAGACCTCGGTATCGAGAACGAGCACGTTGACGTTCCGGCCGGTGGCGAGCACATGGTCGAGGCCCCCGAAGCCGATATCGTAGGCCCAGCCGTCCCCGCCGACGAGCCAGATGGAGCGGCGGACCAGGTGGTCCATCACCGAGAGGAGCTCGCGGGCCTGAGGGCTCGCCTGGGCCAGCGGCGCAAGCCTGCTGCGGAGGGCTTCAAGCCGCTGGCGCTGGGCGCGGATCTCCGATTCCTGGATCTGCGGGGCCGAGAGGATCTCCCGGGTCAACTCCTCGCCGCCCGAGCTCGCCAATCCGCGGAGCAGCCCTTCGGCCCGGCCCCGGAGCTGGTCGGCCGCCAGCCGGAATCCAAGGCCGAACTCGGCGTTGTCCTCAAAGAGGGAATTCGACCAGGCAGGCCCCCTCCCCTCGCCGTTCTTGGCCCACGGCGTGACGGGGAGGTTGCCCCCGTAGATCGAGGAGCAGCCGGTCGCATTCGCGATCAAGAGCCGGTCGCCGAAGAGCTGGGAGAGGAGCTTGAGATAGGGGGTCTCCCCGCAGCCCGCGCAGGCGCCGGAAAACTCGAAGAGGGGCTCCAGGAACTGGACCCCCCGGACGTTGGCGAAGTCGACTTGGGTGCGATCGTTGACGGGAAGCCGCTCGAAGAAGGCGATGCTCTCGCGCTCGCCCTCCAGGACGGGCTGCTTCGCCTCCAAGTGAATCGCCTTAAGCCCCGGCTTGGTCGGGCTATAGGCGGGGCAGACATCGACGCAGAGCCCGCAACCGGTGCAGTCCTCGACGTAGACCTGCAGGGTGAAGCGGATCCCGGGGTAGCCGCGGAGATGGACCCGTGCCGACCGGAAGGAAGAGGGGCTGCCGTCGAGCCGCGCTTCGTCGTAATACTTGACCCGGATGACGCTGTGGGGGCAGACGAAGCCGCACTGGCCGCACTGGACGCAGATCGCGGGCTCCCAGATCGGTACAAAGTCCGCGATGTTCCTCTTTTCCAGGGCCGCGGTGCCCGACGGGTAGGTGCCGTCCACGGGAAAAAGGCTGACGGGGATCTCATCGCCCCGCCCCGCGAGCATCGGCCCCGTCACGAGCCTGACGAACTCGGGGGCTTCTGCGGGGACCAGAGGACGCCGATCGAAGGCGCTCGTCGCTTCCTTGGGAACGACCACCTCGTGGAGGTTCGCGAGTGCATGATCGACGGCCTGCAGGTTCTCGGCCACGACTTTTTCCCCCTTGCCGCCGTAGGCCTTCCGGATCGATTGGCGGACCCGCTCCACCGCCTCGTCGCGCGGGAGGATGCCCGCGAGAGCGAAGAAGGCGGCCTGAAGGACCGTGTTGGTCCTCCCCTTGAGGCCAGCCTCCCGGGCGATCCGGGAGGCGTCGATCACATGGAGGCGGAGCTGCTTCTCCAGGATCTGCCGTTGGACCGACCGGGGAAAGTGATCCCAGACCGCCTCCGGCCCGTAGGGGCTATTGAGGAGGAAGACGGCCCCCGAAGCCGCCGAGCGGAGGAGATCGACCCGCTCGAGGAAGGGGAACCAGTGGCAGGCCACAACACTCGCCGAGGAGACCAGGTAGGGCGAACAGATCGGTTCGGGCCCGAACCGAAGATGGGAGACGGTCAGCGCCCCCGACTTGTGGGAGTCGTAGACGAAGTAGCCTTGGGCATGAAGGCCGGCCTCCTCGGCGATGATCTGGATCGAATGTTTGTTGGCTCCGACCGTTCCGTCGCCGCCCAGGCCGTAAAAGAGAGCGCGGACGACCGAGTCGGGCTCGATCGAGTACCCTCGGTCGACCTCGAGGCTCGCGTGGGAGAGGTCATCGGTGATGCCGACGCTGAACCGGCTCTTAGGCTCGGGTTTCCGGAGCTCGTCGAAGACGGCCTTCGCCATCGCGGGGGTGAAATCCTTCGAGGAAAGTCCGTAGCGGCCTCCGATGACCCGGGGGAGGCGGGGCCGCTTCCCTTGGGAATAGGCTTCGGCGAGGCTTCCCAGCACGTCGAGGAAGAGCGGCTCGCCCGGTGCCCCGGGCTCCTTGGTCCGCTCGAGCACGGCAAGGGCTCGGCAGCTCGCTGGGAGCACGGAAAGGAAGTCGTCAACGGCAAAGGGGCGGAAGAGGCGGACCTGGAGCACGCCCGTCTTCTCCCCTTGCCGGCGGAGGGCGGCGGCGGTCTCCCGGGCGGTTTCGCACGCCGAGCCCATCAGGACGATCACGCGCTCGGCGTCCTCCGGACCGTCGTACTCGAAGAGGCGGTAGCGACGGCCGGTCTGCTCGGCGAACCGGTCGAGAACCGACCGGAGGATCCCGGGCAGGGCAGCGTAGAAGGGATTCGCCGCCTCCCGGGCCTGGAAGAAGGTATCCGGGTTGTGGGCGGTGCCCCGGATGAACGGATGCTCCGGATTGAGCGCCCTTTCCCGATGCGCGCGGATGAGCTCGTCTGGGATCAGCGCCCGGAGCGGCTCGTCGGCCAGCGGGTTCAGGGTGTTCACTTCATGCGAGGTTCGAAAGCCGTCAAAGAAGTGGAGGAAGGGCACCCGGCTTTCGAGGGTCGCCGCCTGCGCGATCAGCGCCCCATCGTGAGCCTCCTGGACGGAACCCGAGCAGAGGAGCGCGAAGCCCGTCATGCGCACCGCCATCACATCGGAGTGGTCGCCAAAGATCGAGAGGGCATGGCTGGCGACCGACCGCGCCGCGACATGGAAGACCGTCGGGGTAAGCTCGCCCGCGATCTTGAACATGTTCGGGATCATGAGGAGGAGACCTTGGGAGGAGGTAAAGGTGGTTGTCAGCGACCCGACTTGAAGAGCGCCGTGAACGGCCCCAGCCGCCCCCCCTTCACTCTGCATCTCCTGGACGACCGGAATGCTCCCCCAGAGGTTCTTGCGTCCCTGTGCCGCCCACTGGTCGGCGAGCTCCGCCATCGTCGAGGAAGGGGTGATCGGGTAGATCGCGCAGACCTCGTTCGTCCGATAGGCGACGTCGGCGACGGCCGTGTTGCCGTCCATCGTCCGGCGGGGTTTCACGCTTCTCGCGGTCATGCTCGGCCTCCCGCGGGCTCGGGGATCATCTCGATCGCATGGCAGGGGCACTGCTCGAAGCAGACCGCACAGCCGGTGCACTTCTCGTAGAGGAAGCGGTAGCGCAGGCCCGGTCCCATCTTGAGGATCGCGTCCTCCGGGCAGGCCGCATAGCAGTTGTCGCACTCGAAGCAGATCCCGCAGGAGAAGCAGCGCTCGGCCTCGCGGCGAGCCTGGGCTTCGGAGAGCCCCGCCACCACCTCCGCGAAATCGCCGGTCCGCTCGGCAAGCGGCAGCTCGGGCTGCCGGCCCGGCGCGACGTCGCGATAGAGCGGCAGATGGAGCATCGCAAAGGAGACGCCGGGCGGAGGAGACGGCTCGGCGAAGGCGGTCCCGCGAAGCCAGCCGTCGATCGACCGGGCCGCTCTCTTACCCTGACCGACGGCGACCGTAACGGTCTGATCTCCCGGAACCGCGTCGCCCCCGGCGAAGATGCCGGGATGCCCGGACATCTGGTTCTGGTCGACGATCACCGCCCCGTCCTTCCCGAAGGCGATCCCGGGAACCTGCCTGAGGAAGCGGCTGTCGGTCTCCTGCCCGATCGCAAGCACCACCGCGTCCGCCCGCAACGTGTCGTATTGACCGGTCGGCCGGGGCCGGCCGTCAGGCCCGAGCTCCATCCGCTCGACGGTCAGCTCCTCGCCTGCCATCTCCTTGATCGTCGTGAGCCACCGGATTCGGATCCCTTCGGAGAGGGCCTCGTCGGCCTCGAAGGCGCGGGCCGGCATATGGGCGCGGTCCCGCCGGTAGACGATGAGTGCCTCTTCCGCCCCCAGCCGCTTGGCCGTCCGCGCCGCATCCATGGCCACATTGCCCCCGCCGTAGATCACCACCCGCCGGCCGAGCAGCGGACGCTCCTCTCCGGCCACTTGGTGCAGCAGGGAGACCGCATCGAGCACGCGCGCTGCGTCGCGGGCCGGAATGTCGACATGCTTGCCGACCTGGGCGCCGATGGCGACCAGGACCGCGTCGAAAGCGCCCGCTTCCTTTTCGGCGAGGAGGCCCTCAACCTTGTGATCGAAGACAAAGCGGACCCCCATCCGCTCGATCCGCTCGACTTCCTTGGCCAGAACCTCGCGGGGCAGCCGGTAGGCCGGAATCCCGAAGTGCATCATCCCTCCGGCCAAGGGACCCGCCTCGTGGACTTCGACCGCATGGCCAAGGCGGGCGAGATGGTAGGAGGCCGAGAGCCCGCATGGGCCTGCTCCGACGACCAGCACCCGCTTTCCGCTGGGCGCGGCAGACGGCGGAAAGGGCCAGCCCTCGGCGGAAGCGAGATCCCCGAGGAAGCGCTCGATCGCGTGAATCGAGACCGGGGCGTCGTAGTCGCCCCGATTGCAATGGCTCTCGCAAGGATGGTAGCAGACCCGCCCGTGAACGGCGGGAAAGGGGTTCTCCTGGACGAGAAGCTCCCAGGCTTGCCGGTAGCTCCCGGCCTGGGCCAGGGCGAGCCAGCCCTGGATGTCCTCTCCAGCGGGGCAGGCGGCCCGGCAAGGGGGCAGGAGATCGACGTAGAGCGGGCGATGAGTCCGAATGGGGCCCGTACCCTTTTCCCGGGTCAGATCGACGACCGGCGTCATGTCGCCATGCTTAGACATCATGGGCGGACCTTCCTCATCTCGGAGGGCGGGCCGATCTTCCCCGGAAGCGACGGAGCACGCTCTGCGAGACGCAGGTCCATGATCGCGCGGCGGCCTTCTCCCGTCAATCGCGGCCAAAGGCCGAGCCCACCCAAAGGATGGGAGCAAGAGCAGAGGCTCTACGATCCATGCTCTTCGGAGGGATAGACGAGGTACCCTCCGGATTTTTCCTCGGGCTCCAGCTTCAGAAGTCCTCTCTTTTGGGCTTCGAGAAGAAGATCGTTAAAGGAGCGGAAGGAGTAGGCCCGCTCATTGAAACCCGGATTGCGGCGTTTGAGCGCCTGCTTGATCATCGAGCCCCAGATCCGCTCGTCCTCGCCTCTTTCCTGGACCAGGGCTTCCAGCGTTTCGACGACCATCTGCAATGCGTTGTCGGCCGATGGTTTCGCGGCTTTCCCTCTGCCTTTGGGCCGTTTCTCCTCGGGTTCAGCGAGCGCATGAACCTCTGTCGAGTTGCGGAACAGATCGTCGTAATAGAGGAATTCATCGCAGTTGTTGAGGAAGAGGTCGGAAGTAGAGTTCTTCACGCCGACGCCGATCACGGTCTTCGCGTTTTCCCGCAGCTTGCTGACCAGGGGAGAAAAATCAGAATCTCCACTGAGGATGACGAAGGTATCGACGTGGCCTTTGGTGTAACAGAGGTCGAGCGCATCCACCACCATGCGGATATCGGCCGAGTTCTTGCCCGATTGGCTCACGTGAGGGATCTCGATCAACTCGAAGGCCGCCTCATGGAGTCCCCGCTTGAACTCCTTGTAGCGCTCAAAGTCGCAGTAGGCCTTCTTGACGACGATATGCCCTTTGAGCAGGAGGCGCTCGAGCACCCTCTGGATATCGAACTTGGGGTAGGCCGCTTCTCGAGCGCCCAGCGCGATATTTTCCAAATCCAGGAAGACGGCCATCGTTGCTTCGGAAGTATTCATGAGGAGACTGCGACGGCCCAAGCCGCCCCTTTCATGTCAGAGGGGGATGAGGAGCGGACCGGACGCGGAGCAAAGAGGAATTTGCCTTCTGCTTCCGCCTCCCTTTGGACACCGGTCATCGCAAAGCCAATCTTCGCTTTTCGACAACTCGTTGTCTAGCTGTCCATTTCCTCGCCGGCGAGGAAGAGCTGTGTCAGGATACGAGAGGATGGAGACGGTCCTGGATCCCCACTTCCCGCACCGCTTCGAGGAGCTAGTGCAGCGGCTCCTGGAGGCCGTCCGCCTCGCCTACGGGCCGCGGCTCCTCGCCCTGGCCGTCTTCGGGTCGGTGGGAAGAGGGAAAATGAGGCCCGATTCGGACATCGACTTCCTGCTCGTCGCCGATCCTCTTCCCCGTGGGAGGATGGCGCGGGTCGCCGAATGGGAGCCGATTGAGCAGGAGCTCTCCCGCGCCCTCGAGGAGGCGCGGACGCACGGGGTGCTCACCGAATGGTCGCCGCTCTTCAAGACCCCCGAGGAACTCAGGGCGGGAAGCCCCATCCTCTTCGATATGACGGAGGATGCGAGGATCCTCTGGGATCCGCAAAGGGTGCTCGAAGAGGCCTTGCGGCAGATGAAGCGGCGGCTGGCGCGGAATGGGGCGCGGCGGATCTGGAGCGGCAACGCCTGGTATTGGGAGCTCCAGCCCGGGCATCTCCCAGGGGAGCCGATCGAGATTTAGGGGCAATGACCAGCGAATCCTTGGCTCAGAGCTACCTTCGGAAGGCCGAGGCACGGATCGCGTTCTTAGCGCATCTCCTCGAGCGCGAGGACTACTCCGATGTAATCCGCGAGGCGCAGGAAGCCGTCGAGCTCGCCTTGAAGGCCGTCCTCCGGCAGGCGGGCATCGAGCCTCCCCACGTGCACGATGTCTCGGGACTCCTGCGGGCGCATCGGGAATCTCTGGCAGGGCCCATTCGGGAGCACCTGGACGAGCTCGCCCGGATTTCCACCCGGCTGCGCAAGGAGAGGGAGCTCTCGTTCTATGGGGATATCGACTTCATCCCGACCGAGAGCTACAGCCGGGAGGACGCGTCCCAAGCGCTGCGTGAGGCGGTCTTTGTGGTCGGCAAAGCCAGGGAAGCCGTTCCCCGGGCTCCCGCCGGGGAGTGAGCCGTTCCCCGGAGTGGCTACGGCCGGGGAGGACGCTGAGCCTCCCATCCGATCCTCAAGGCCTGCCGAACCTTTGGCAGCTCCAAGGAGCATTCCGGGAGGAGCGGCGGAGCCCCCTTTGGTCGAAGCTGAGGAGGGCCGCTGGCTCTTCCCCATTCTCGGCAAAGCGGTAGAGAGGGAGCATTTGCTCGGAGCGGTCGAAGATCCAATATTGGCGAGCGCCCGCCTCGCGATCGATCTCCAGCTTCTCCACAAGGTCGATTTTCCCGGTCGAGGAGGAGAGCGCTTTTACGACGATAAACCTTGATATGGGCTCCAAGAGATTCGTGGGCATAGGAACCTCCTTCTCTCTTCGTGGACAATATGGCGCTTGCTGGGAAAACGGGAGGATTGGGCTTGAGTCGACGATCTCATCGGGAAGTGGCCTCTCTCCCGCTGCAGGAAAACGGCCTTGATCGGCAGATCGTCGCCAAGGACTGACGGTCGGCGCTAGACGCCGAGCACCATCTCCTCGCTCACCGGCAACTCCGAGCTCGACCTCACCTTTAACCAGCCCAGCATGCCAAGGCCCCGGATGGCTGCGGCGATCTCCGTCTCCTCCAGAGCTGGACGCCGCTTCTGCTTCCACCGCATCACCTCTTGCAGCACGTCCAATTCGCTCGGCCCCTCGGGTTTCTTTGCCGCGACATCCTTTGCCGCAAGATGAACCGTCGCAGCAAGCTCCGCCTGCCGCGTATCCATCCGCAGGAAGAGATCGGCAAGCGCCTCAATCGTATCCTTCCATTCCAACCACTCCCCTTCGCAGGCGCGGCACGCATCTGGGAAGGTTGGTCCCGTCTTCACGGCGAACATCCGTCCCAGACGCTCCTCTCGGATGAGGCCGTTGTTCACCAGACGCGTCACCAGCGTCTTGAGCTCAGGTGCGTACGGGCCATAGCTACCGCGTTGGTAGGAAAGCCCGGTAGGGATTCCCGATTCCGTGGCAAAGTACGCAATCTTCTGAAACGAGGTCCTGCCGACGGGATAATGGTAACGCTCGGCCTCGATCGCCTGCAGGATCTTCACGAGCGCGATCCACGCTGGTTTCATGAGGCTCGCCCGATCGCTGCTTGCCGCCGCCATTTTCTCGATGAGCCTCTGCTCGAGGAAGGTCGCCTGCAGCTCCTCGTGCGGCGTCTCACATGGGGCATAGAGTTCCACGGGAATGTGCAGGCGCTTGAGATGCTGGTAGAGTGCAGGTCCTACAACCCGCCATTCCAGACGACCGTGACCACATCCAAGAGGCGGAACGGCTAGCGAGGTGATTCCCCATTCCTGAAGATGCCGCTTGAGGTAGTCAAGACCATCGAGGATATCCTCCAGCCTGGACACCGAGCGCCAATGATCCTTTGTCGGAAAGTTCAAGATCCACGGCGGCAGAAGGGAACGGTAGAGATAGGGCTGCCCCAGCTTAACCTCCTTGGCTTTGCAACGGCGCACGTAGTCCTCATACATCTCGGGAAATCGCTTCTTAAATTCGAGAGCGATCCCTTTGCCCATGACACCCACGCAGTTGACCGTGTTCACCAAGGTCTGCGCCTTGGACTTGAAGATGTCATCGATGAGCACGTTCACCATGACGCCCTGCCTATTGGAAGAACATGTGCGGATGGATGCTGATGCCGATTCGGGTTCCTAGGCTCTTCAGCTTGTCCGCTGCGACCTGGCACGAGACATAGGCGCCCAGGATGAACCGTGGGTCCACCCTGTCCGGAACCAGAACTTCGGCGCACTTGGCGGATTTCTTCCTCAATTGGACAGTGGGATCCGGCTCTGTCCAGTACTCGGCAAAGGTCCACTCTCGAACTACGATGCTGAGACCAGCAGGCGCAGCCGCGTACCGAACGTAGACGCTCGACGCATTTCTGTCCGTCACGACCACGTCTGGAAGGTCCAGCACATCCGTGCTTATCTGGAGCACGCAGAGGTCGAGGTGCTGTTCTTGCCGACTGTAAAGCATCGGATTCCTGGCGCATACGTACAGGTTTACATACTCATGCAGCCTTCGGCTGCCGGCGACGACAACGTTGGCTCGTCGAGCCTGGACTTCCGGCATCGCCACCGAAGCATGGTCAATCCTCGAGGCCCTTCTGTTTGACAGGATTCCGCGCTGAAGGATGGAACATACGTTAACCATAGGCGCGATGTAATGCAATTCCCGCAACTCCTCGCGCTTCACCGTCGCCCTCCATCATCCTTGCGCTGTTCGCTGCACTGACGCCGCCTCCGCTCGAATCTCAATGAACCGGACCGTCACGATGTCCCACCCTTGCTGCCGCATCCGTTCGCGCCCGCGGTCGTGCTTCGCGCAGTCGATCGCGGCGCTGGCCTGCGTCGTGCGCTGCCATGGATTGGTGAACTGCTGCTCATCGACAACGTCGATCTGGCTAGGCGGCGCGCAGATGCCGGAGAGGCAGGCAGCGAACTGGCGGTCGTGGATGCAGGCCGAGCAAATCCAGGCCAACTGGACCAGAAGACGCAAGCGCTCTGCGTCTGGAGGCTTCGCTAAGGCCGGGAACTCCTGTTCCCCGCTCAACACGCTCGCGGCCCCGGCCAGCGAGATGGCCCCTTCTTCGAGCGTGCGTTTCGGTAGCCCGACTCGCCACTGGTAGCCGGCCGAGGAATCGGCGTCGAGGGCCTGAACGTGCGCGGCATGATGGGCAACCGGCGTCTGGCCCGGTCGATCGGCGACATGGGCTTCTTCGAGTTCCGGCGGCAGCTGGAGTACAAGGCCGCGATGCGGGGCGGAGAGGTGGTTGTTGCGGATCGCTTCTATGCCAGCAGTAAGACGTGTTCAGCGTGCGGGAACAAGTTGGAAACCTTGCCGCTGTCGGTGCGGGAGTGGACCTGTCCAGCCTGCGGAGCGGAGCATGACCGGGACGTGAACGCCGCGATCAATCTCAAGAATTTGGCCGTGAGTTCCACGGTGTCAGCCTGTGGAGAGGAAGGCTCTGGCTCGGCACGCAAGCGCCGGGTGAAACCAGCCTCGGCGAAGCAGGAAGTCAGCTTTGTTGCTGTTTGAGCAGGAATGAGTGAGCCTGACGGAACGGCCGAGCACCTCTTGAGCCCAAGGCTTGCGAGCCTTGCCGTCCGCCAAGAGAATGGCCGCATGACCAGTCCGGAAGCTCTTCCCGCTCCCGTTTTCGACGGCCCGTTGCTCGAGATCGACGAAGCCAGCGTGAGGCGCGGTGAGCAGTGGATCCTCGACCGGCTCAGCCTGCGAGTGCCGATCGGCCGACATACGGCCATCCTCGGGCCCAACGGCTCCGGCAAGTCGACATTGGTGAAGTTGATTGCGCGCGAAATTTATCCCTCTGCCTGCGACGATGGTCGGGCCCGAGTGCGGGTCTTGGGCCACGACCGTTGGAACGTGGCAGAGCTGCGGGGACTGCTCGGCATCGTCTCGCCCGCGCTCGAGCGCGATCTTACGGTCGATCCGCCTTTGGAAGCTCTCGAGGCCGTCGTCTCCAGCTTTTTTGCCGCACGCGGATTGGGCCCCAACCATTCCGTTACCGAGGAGATGCGTCAACGCGCGCTCCAGGCGCTCGACCTGCTCGGCGCGGGTCATCTTGTCGGCCGCGAGCTGGCCACTCTCTCGAGCGGCGAGGCGAGGCGCGTGCTGATCGCGCGCTCCCTGGTCCACCGCCCTCGGGCCTTGCTGCTCGACGAACCCGGCGAGGGCCTCGATCTCGTCAGCCGCCGTCGCTTCCTGGAAAGCTTGAGCTCCTTGGCCCAGGCCGGCACGACCCTTTTGCTCATAACCCATCATATCGAGGAGATCCTGCCGGAAATCGATCAAGTCCTGCTGCTGCGGGACGGCAGGATGGTGCAGCAGGGCGCGAAGGCCAAGACGCTCACCGATGCGGCCCTGAGTGCCGCCTTCGGGATGCCGATCCGCGTGAACCAGAGCGGTGCCTGGTACAATGCGAGGCTTGCTTGAAAGAGGCCGCAATCCTCGTCCCGACGGCTCTCGATGGGTAAAGCCTGGACGGGAATTGGCCTTGTCTCCTTCGAGCTGGAACCGGTAAGATCACGAATCGAGCGAAGTTTCCGGTGCCTTCTTGGTTCCAGGGCTCTTTTCCTCGTGCTCTGGCACGCAGGCTCCTTGCTACCCTTTGCGTTGGTCCGCGCCGATCCCTTCTCCTTTTCGCGCTCTCCCTGCTGGCGGGCACGGGACTCCTCTACGCCGCCCACACAGCGGAAGACAGGCAGAAGGCGGCTCCTCTCCTCGCAGCTCCTCAGATCCTCTTCGGTCCTGCTGGAGAAGGCAAAGCCGTCGGGGAGCGGATCGCCGCCGGGCAGCTCTCCGAGGCTGAAGCCATTGCGCAAAAGGAGGTGAGGATCGGTGCCTCGCTCCAGGCGGGAGGAGAGATCACTCCGACCAAGAAGCTCCAGTCGGCCTCATCGATGTTGGGCTTCGCCTTCCGCTTGACGATTCCCTCCAACAACCTCGCGGTCGTCTACACGCTGCAAAAAAGATATGCGGAGGCCCACAAGACGATTGCCCGGGCGATCAGCATCCAGCGCGGCGCGCTGAGCCAAGCGCAAACCGACACGACCTTCAATTCGTGGCTGGCCTATATCCAAGCCGGACGGGGGGCGGGCAAGATCGTGGAACAGCAAAAGAGGCTGCTCGCCATTCTTCTGCTCAACCAGGCACTCGTCTACCGCGTCGAGGGGAATGGGACCCAAGCCGCCAAGCTCGATGCCGAAGCGCACAAGCTCGATCCCTCCCTTCCCAAGATCGCTCCTTTGTCCACGCGGAACGAACACGCTTCACCGCCGCGACCCAAGAAGACGGCTCCTTCGCGCAAGCCCCCGCCGCGCAAAAAAAATCCTTCACCACGTCCGGAGAAGAAGCTCCCCGCCTTTTGGCAAGAGAGCGAACGGGCTTTACTTCTTTCGTAATTTGCAAAGATCAGAGCGGGATGGATCGATTCCTCTTCTTCTCCGGCTTGCCTCTCCTTCTCCTGCTCTGCTGGCTTTCTCCGTTCAGGAACGCCCAGGCGAAGGAGCTCTGGGTGATCGACCAGGACGGGGCAGGTCCCGGAGGCAGCGACATGCAGTCGCTCTTGCTGGCTCTCCACTCTCCAGAGATCGAGCTTCTCGGCATCACCGTGGTGAGCGGGGACTGCTGGCGGGATGAGGGGATCGCACATACGCTCCGCCTCTTGGAAGTCGCCGGACGGAGGGAGATTCCCGTCGTGAGAGGAGCGGTCTATCCTCTCCTGCGTACCCGCAAGGAAACCGAGATCTGGGAAGAGCTCTTTGGCAAGCTCTTCTATAAAGGGGCCTGGAATCGCTCCTATCCTGGCCAGGAACTCCACCCGCCCCTTTCGTTCCCGGAGAATCCCTTCCGCCCTCCCCCGCCAGTGGAAGGAGAGCCTGCGCTCCGTCCGAATCCCGGGCTCGCAGCAAACTTCCTCATCGAGATGGCGCACAACCACCCGGGAGAAGTGACCCTCCTCGCCCTGGGGCCCTTGACCGACGTGGCTCTCGCCTGCCGGCTCGATCCGGAGTTTTCCCAGCGGATCAAGAAGCTCGTGCTCATGGGCGGAAGCATCGATCCCCGGACGAACGATCCGGAATGGAGCACCAATCCCCGCTTTGAGTTCAACTTCTTCTGGGATCCGGAAGCCGCCCATATCGTCTTGACCGCACCCTGGAACCAGGTGGAAGGCTATCCGGTCGATCCCGGGATCCAGACGGTCATGAGCCGAGAGCTCTCCTCGGAAGTCGGCGAAGGGAGCTCGGCGATCGCCCGCTACCTGAGACAATATGCCTGGATCGGGCTACCGATGTGGGATGAGGCCGCGATCGTGGGCTCGCTCGATCCTTCCTTGATCGTCCAAAAGGAGACCCTCTTCCTCGACGTCGACCTCTCGCGCGGGCCCTGCTACGGAAATACCTTGGTCTGGAAGGCGGGGAGCGAGCCCGGCCTTGGGGAGCAGAGGGTCGAGGTGGTCCGGAAGATCGACCCGAAACGTTTCTACCACTTCTTCCGGGAGAGGATCCGCGCAACGCCCTCCGGGGCGAAGGCCATGGAATAGCCTCTCCAGGCGGATCCGCTTCCTGGTACGCAAGCTGCTTTCGAACGTCGCGATGAGAGACGCTCTCCTCGACGAGTGGCACCCGATCGCGGCCTCGGAAGAGCTACCCGAGGGAGAGGTTCTGGCCGCCTCCCTGCTGGGACAAGAGCTGGCACTCTGGCGCGGAGAGGGCGGCGTTCATGCCTGGCCCGATCTCTGCCTCCACCGGGGTGCACGTCTCTCTCTTGGCAAGGTCGCGCAGAGCTGCCTCCGCTGCCCCTACCATGGCTGGACCTACTCTGAAGAGGGCCAGTGCGTGGCGATCCCGGCCCACCCGGGAGTCCGCCCACCGCAGCGCGCCCACATTCTTCCCTTCCCGGCCATGGAACGCTACGGTGCCATCTGGGTCTCCCTCGGCACTTGCCCAGGCAATCCCCCATCCTTCCCGGAATGGGATGATCTTTCCCTCGCCAAGACCCGCTGCGGCCCCTATCGGGTGAACGCCTCAGCCCCCCGCCTCCTTGAGAATTTTCTCGACGTGGGCCACCTGCCGATCGTCCACCAGGGCATCCTGGGCGATCCGAGGCGGCCGGAGATTCCCGCCTACCGCGTCGAACGGAGACCGGAAGGCGGATGGATCGCCGCCGACATTCCTGTCTGGCAACCCGATCCCGACGGGAGCGGCCAGGCACAGACCGTCTCCTACACCTACGAGATTCTTCGCCCCCTGGCAGCCCGGTTCCAAAAGACCGGGGAGGGGAAGAAGAGGTATGGGATCCTCGCCGCGGTCCACCCGATCGGGCCGCGGGAAAGCGCTCTCTGGATGTGGCACTTCTGGGACCCGGAAAAAGGCGCTACCGCCGAGGAGATCCGCGCCCACCAGGAGCGGGTCTTCGCCCAGGACCGACCGGTCGTCGAGTCGCAGCGGCCCGAGCTCCTTCCGCTCGATCTCCAGGTGGAGCTCCACCTTCCTTCCGATCGCCTTGCCATCGCCTACCGGCGCTGGCTCGCCGAGCTGGGCGTCGGCTTCGGCACCGCCTGATCGCCCCGGCGATTCCGGCAGGCGCCTTTCGCTCGGCTCTCTTCCCAGAGAGGAACGAGGCGCATTTCGGGCACCAGGACGAGCCCCTTGTTGGTCAGCCGGATCTCGGGGATCACCGAGAGAGAGAGCAAGTTGAAGCCCATGTAGGGAAGCTGGCAGCCGACCTCGCCCCAAGCGGCCTTCAATCGCCGCATCGCCTCGGCGACCTCGTCGATCCTCCGGTCAGAGAGGAGCCCCGCGACGGGGAGCTCGACCAGCGCCAGGATGCGCTCTCCGGCGACGACGCAGACCCCTCCTTGGGCGCTCTCCAAGGTGCGGGCGGCCAATTCCATCTCCTCCACGCGCTTCCCCGCGACGAGGAGATTGTGTGCATCGTGGCCTACGGACGACGCCACGGCCCCTTGAAGCAGGCCGAATCCTTCCAAGAGACCCCAGGCAATTTCCGCAGTCTTCCCGTGGCGCTCGAGAACGGCGAGCCAACAGAGGTCTTCTTCCCTCAGCCGCCGGAGGATCTCGTGGCCCGAAGCCACGACCGCCCGATGGCGGACGAGGATTCCCGGCGGCTCGATCCCGAGAAGGTGGAAGCGCTTCATCCCTTCCGGCAAGCGCGGCGGGCAGAGCCTTCGCCTCGGTAAGCGCACCGTCCGGTAGGCAGATGGCGGATAGCGGTAGCGTGCGGCCAGGGATTTCTCCAAGCTCGGGGTACTCTCACCCTCCTCGACCAGCAGCTCCCCGCCGAGCCAGGTATTCCGAACCCGCCCTTGGTCGTCGAGCAGCACCAGATCGGCACGGCGGGCGGGAGCCAAGCCCCCCATCTCTCCATCCAACCCAAAGCGGAGCGCCGGGTGGAGAGAGCCCAGGCTCCAGCCGAGGGGCTGGCTCAGCCCGTGACGCCAAGCCTCCCGGACGACCCAGTCGAGCCCGAAGAGGAGCAGGTCATCAGGATCGCGGTCGTCGGTGCAGACGCAGAGCCGCTTGGGAGAGGCTCCCAGTCGGCTCACGGCCTCGATCGCCTTGGGAAGGCTGTGCCACGGCGTCAGCGGCGGACCTCCGCGCAAGAAGATCCACATCCCCGCCTGGAGCATCTGCAAGGCGATCTTCCCCTCTCCCGCCTCGTGCGTATCGGTGATCCCGCTGGCGGCATAGGCCGCCACGAACTCCTCTCCGTAAATGTGGCCGCAGACGGGCCGTCCCCGGCGAAGAGCCTCTCCGAGAATGGCATGGGTTTGAGGGTGCCCCGCAGCGACCGCGACGAAGTCCATCTTTTCCCCGAGGGCCACCGCCTCGGGAAAGCGGTCGAAGAGACGCGCCACGTCGTGTCGATCAATCCTGCCGCCCGAGGTCTCCATCCGGTCGTTGGTCGCAGGAACCGTGCTCGGGACCGTGAGAAAGATCGAAAGAGGAGATCTCCGGGCATCCTCGAGCATCCATTCGATCCCTCTTCGACCCAGGACGTTGGCGATCTCGTGGCTGTCGCAGAAGATCGTGGTGGTGCCGTTGCGCAGGGCCGCCTCGGCATAGGCGCAGGCCCCGACCATGCTGCTCTCGATATGGACATGCGGATCGATCAGCCCCGGGGCGACGATCCCTCCCCGGACGTCGTACTCCCGCCTCCCCCAGCGGGGAGGAGCGCTCCCCTGGGGCTTCACCGCGGCGATTCGACCGCCGAAGATCCAGATCTCCCGATTCGGGAGGATCGCTTCGGTATAGGGACAGAGCACCCGCGCAGCCCGCAGGATGAGATCGGGAGAACGCCTGCCCGAGGCGACCAGGGCGAGGGAACGGGTCATCTTCGCGAGCGGCGGAACGGCAAAAGGCTTCTTTTGGCGGACCATGGGAATTTTTGGGCAATCAAGCAGAATATATGCCACAGAGATCGAACGCATTCCTCTCCGCTTGGCACGGGGGCTGCTTTATCTGCCCTCCGGAGCCAAGCGGAAGATGGGACCACCGAGCGTTCCGAAAATCATTCCGATCTCGACGACTCCCCGACCAGCGGGAGAGCAACCGCTCTCCTTCCTTCTCTGGGTGGTTGCGACAGGCACAGCCCTCGCCTCCTCGGAGACCCTTCCCGTTCCCGCCTCTCCCTCCGCCAGCCCTGGACCCGCGGCCCTCTCTCCCGATCCAGCGACCGTCCCGACGCAGGGATCGGCTCCGGCCCTCGGAACGACTAGTGCGCCAACGTCAGGAAAGCAGCAGGGCAGCCTCTCCAGCATGGTGGTCACCACAACGGCCCCCGGGGAATCAATGCTCCCGACGGCGACGCCCACCGAGTCAGGAGCCTACGGGGAGCCGATGGATGTGCTCGATATCCCCCGCCAGATCTTTCCCGTGAACCAGAAGATCTTGCAGACCGAGGGAGCCGGCACCCAAGGAGTCTTCGATCCGGTGAGCACCGCCTTCCTCTCGCCGGGCTCGACGGCCGCCGCGGGAAACAACCTCGTCTTTGCCCCCATGATCCGGGGCATGCCGCCCTTGGGCTTCATCAACGGGATGCAGATGACGATGCAAGACGCGGGTTGGTGGAACCTTCCCTGGAACTACAACATGGTCGAGTCGATGGACGTGATTGAGGGACCGCCGAATGCGGTCTTCGGCGAGCTCCAGGCCAACGGGGGTGCCGTCAACTACATCACCAAGCAGCCCTACTTCGACCGGTTCCGCGGCAGCGTTTGGGACACGACCGGCATGTACCAGAATTACCTCTGGGGTGCGGATATCGGCGGGCCGATCGACAAGGAGAAGAAGGTCGCCTACCGCTTCAGCTACCTAGGGATGGAGAATGGGAGCTACTATCAGTACCAGTACAACGACCAGCAGAACTTCTACCTGGCCTTGAGCGCTCGCCCCACCGACAACTACTCGGTCGACTTCTACTCCGATTTCGGCACCTACAACTTCAATGTGATGGACTTCATGAATCGGCCGACCAACGAGCTCATCGACAACGGCCTCTACCAGACCGGCGCCCTCCCCCCTTCGCAGGTCGGCTTCGGATTTCCCAACTTCAACACCTACGCGGGACCGCTGGTTCCGATCAGCCTCCGCTCGACCGCCATGAATCCGGCCAGCGGCGGCCAGGGCATGAGCGGGATGCTCCAGCTGGTGCAGAACGTCACGATCGACGACGACCTGCACATTCGGAACAACACCTTTGCCTTCTACATCCGCAGCTCGCTCATCGACTATGCGCAATGGGAGGACATCGACGCGACCGGAGACTACGAGGTCTTCAATCGGACGGAGGTCCTGGCCGCCCTCCATCCGGAAGAGGCCCTCTTCGAGCAGCACATTGACGCCGGAATCGAGCTCGGCTTCCAGCGCAACGTCGACTACGAGGCGGTCTCTTTCTTCGGCACGCAAAACTCCTGGAGCGTCGCCAACCCCTCGAATCCCGCGCTCGCCAATCCCAACCTACGAAACGGTTCGCTCTCGAGCTCGTTCGCGGCGGGAGTGGGAAATCCCCTCGCCTACGGCGGAGGAGATTGGCCCATCCCATCGGCTCCCGCCGGATGGTATTTCGAGCCCTTGAACGGCTACTCGCTCACCGAAGATTCGCAGTTCTGGCAGGTCGCCCCCTTCTACCAGCACAACATCCACTTTACCGATCAGTTGAGCCTTCTGGTCGGCGCGCGGGCAACCGGCCTCTTCATCACCGCGCAAACGCCTCCAGGCACCCCGGCCTTCCTCTCGACCGGATACGATGCGGCGGTGCTCATGCCGATGGTCAACGTGAGCCCGGTCTACAAGCCCTTCCCTTGGATGACCGCCTACTTCGACTACAACTGGGGCTATACAAGTGCGGTGGGGGTCATGGGAGGCTATACGCCTTTCTACGACGGGGCGGAGTTCCGGCTGGTCAATCAGCTCATCGAAGGAGGACTCAAGTTCAGCCTGCTCCAGGACAAGCTCTACATCACCACCGCGGGCTTCAGCCAGGATTTCTACATCGCCAACATGGGCATGCCTCCAACCCCAGCCTACATCAAGGGATTCGAGCTCGCCCTCACCTACCAGCCGAGCAGGAACTTCTGGGCGCGCGTCCAATATATGCTCGCCAACGGCACCGAGAACTGGTCGGGGATGCCCGTCGGCCCCTTTCAGTTTCAGACCTATTCGACCTCGACTGCACTTGCCCAGGGGCTTCCGCTCAACAACGCGGCCAACTATCCCCCCGGAAAGTATGCCTTTATCGGATGGCCCGATCAGACCTTGAGCGCCATGGTCACCTACCAGACCGACGGAGGACTGGGTGTCACCCTTTCAGCGCTCGTCCTGAGCAACCAGTATCTCGACTATTCCTACAACCTCGAGATCCCCACCGAATATGTCATCAACGCGCGTCTCTACTACGCGACGCCCCGCTGGGATTTCGGAGTCAACATCTACAATCTGACCGACAACCGGCACCTCTGGTTTCCCTATGGCCCGGGGGTGACCTTCGGGAGAGAGATGGACACCGAGCAGATCGTGGCGGGCCTCCCTTTCTGGGTCCAGGGCAATGTCGCCTACAAGTTCTAGCCACGATGAGCCACCTCACGACCCACGTGCTCGATCTGGTCCACGGAAGACCCGCAGAGGGGGTGCCGCTCCGCCTCTACCGCGCCGAGTCGCAGGAGCTCTTGGCCGAGTGCCGGACCGATCGAACAGGAAGGGCGGCCTGCACGCCCCCAGGGAAGGCACTTCTCGGAGCCGGGCGGTACGAGATCGTCTTTGCGATTGCGGGCTATTTTACCCAAGCGGGGATCGTGCTTCCCGAGCCGCCCTTCCTCGACGAGATCGTGATCCGTTTCGGCATGAGCGGAACGACCGATCCCATCCACATCCCACTTCTCATCACCCCATGGAGCTACACGGTCTACCGCGGGCAATGAGGAAGGGAATGCCCCTGCGAGCCACGAGGAAGAGCTCTCCCTTCGAGGTGAAGGGAATCGAGCGGGTCACGGCGCAAGAGGCCCATGGCCAGCCGGAAAGCCTCTTCCGACTCTGGATGGCGGCCAATGTCAACATCGCGACCTTGGGCACGGGAGCCATCGCCACCGCTTTTCTCGGCCTCCCGCTCTGGAAGGCCGCGCTGGCGATCGCCATCGCCAACTTCCTGGGCTCCCTCGTGCTCGGCCTCTTCTCCACCTACGGCGTCCGTTACGGCGTCCCGATGATGGCTCTTTGCGAGCGGTGGTTCGGACAGCCGGGCAACCGCATCCTCTCTTGGATCAACTTCTTGAACGGTGCCTCCTGGTTTGCTGTCAACACGGTGGTCTGCGCCTATGCCCTCAAGCATATCCTCTCGATCCCTCCCGCCCCGGCGATCCTCCTGCTCGCCGCGGTCCAAATCCTGGTTGCCAGCATCGGCCACAAGCTCATCCTTCGGGCGGGAGATGCCTGCTTCCTGGTCCTCGTACTCCTCTTCTCCGTCGTCTCTGCGCTCGCCCTGCTCCCCCTCCCGGTCGGCTCCTGCCCAGCACCGAAAATTGGGAGTGGAGCAGCGGTCCCCGGAGCATGGATCCTCACGGCAACCATCTCCCTCTCCTACCTCGGAGGCTGGATGCTCTTCGCTGCCGACTACTCCCGCTACCTCCGCTACGAGAACGAGCCCCGGTCGATCGAGCGGCAGGTCTTCTGGCACACCTTCTGGGGAGCCTTTCTCTCGACTACCTGGATCGAGATCCTCGGCGCTTTCCTGGGGGGAGCGATCCGCTCCAAAGACCCGACAGACCTGCTCTTCTCCTTGCTGCCGGGCTCCCTCCACCTGCTCCTCGCGGTAGCGATCGTGATGGGAACGATCAGCGCCAACATGATCAATCTCTACTCGGCTGGCCTCTCCCTCCTGGGTGCCGGAATCCGCATCCCCCAATCCCGAGCCTCGCTCCTTGTTGGCGCAACAGGCCTTGCCATCGCGCTTTTCGGCCAGCAGGAATTCTACCAGCGGTACGAGGGGCTCCTCTTCCTGCTCGCCTACCTGATCTTCCCGCGGCTTCCGATCCTGGCGATCGCCCACCTCCGGCCGCGCCTCTCGCGAATCCCTTCCCTCGACACGGGGTCGATCGGATTTTTCTGCTGGCTGGGCGGAGTTCTCTCTTCCCTCCCCTTCATCCGGCAAGAGCCTTGGTTCCTCGGATCCATCGCCGCCGCGCATCCCGAATGGGGCGATGGTGCGGTCATCGTTGGGACCGTCGTCTCGGCTCTGCTCTACCTCAGCCTGACCCAGCGTGAGAAGCAGGCGGCAGCTCTCGGATGACCGGGCAGCCTCTGGAAAGGCTTCCTGGCTTGCATTACGGCGGGCGCTGGCTCCGTTCGGGCTGGAGCGAAGTTCCCCCGTTCACGGGCAGCCGCGGCCAGGGTGCCTCCCTGTCTGCGGCAACGGCAAGGAAGAGAGGGGAAGCCCGTTCGATCGGACCGTAGCCGTTCCTCCTGGCGATGCCGGGAGGCGCCTCTTCCGTAGATTCCCCTCCTTCAACAAGGGATCTTGATGAGGGCGCTCGGTTGCCTTATACGGTTCTTATCTAATCTTATCACATTATGATAATACTGCTAACTTTTGTATAAATGGACGGGCCTATCGACTTGACGCAGACCGCCACAATCCCTAGATTCTGATCATGACCGACACCGGCCTCATGCTCCGCGCCTTCCACGATCTCTTCCCGGACGAGGACTCCGCGCGGGCGTGGTTTGAGCGCGCCCGCTGGCCGGACGGCCCGATGTGCCCGGTGTGCGGATGGGTCAACCACGCCTGCTGGCTGCGGACGATCCGCCGCTGGCAATGCACCGCCTGCCACCGGCAGTTCTCGGTCACCGCTGGCACGCCGATGCACCGCACCCACCTGCCGATGCTCACCTGGGCGCAGGCCATCTACCAGATCGTCGCGTCGAGCAAGGGCATCTCCGCCGTGAAGCTCTCGGAGATGCTGGGCGTATCCTACCAGACGGCGTGGCACCTCGGCCACCGCATCCGCGCCATGATGGCCGAGGATAGCCCATTGCTGTCCAACATCGTCGAGATCGACAAGACCTACGCCGGAGCGCCGCCGCGCAAGCGCCCCAAGCCGGAACGCGCGGACGACGACTGCGACCCGCCTCCGCCCAACCCCGAGGGGCGCGGCACCAAACGTCCGCTGCTGCTGGTCGCCGCAGAGCGCGGCGGCGAGGTGGCAACCAAGGTCATTCCAACCCACGGCAAGGCCGCCGTCGCCGAGGCGCTGGACGGCGTGCTCTCTGCCGATGCGCGGGCGATGACCGATGGTCTCCCGGCCGACAGGCACCTGGGCGCGGAACACACCCACTTGTCCGTCAACCAGAGCCAACGGGAGTACGCCCGCACCGACTCCGCGGGCCACCGCGTCGAATCCTTCAGCGGGTTCCTGGGACGCGCGGTGGTCGGCGCCTTGCATTTCGTCTCGCCCAAGCAGCTCGGATGCTACGCCAGCGAAGCCGCCTTCCGCTGGAACCGCAAGGCCGACGCCTGCCTGGAGCGCATGGCCCTGCTCGTCCGGGGCGGCGTTGGGCGCACGCTGCCTTACCGCTTTCTCACGGGAACCGCCTGATGGCCCGCACCAAGCCCGAGCATCCGCCCGTCCATCGGACCGACCTGCTGCCGTCGAACCTGACGGCCAGCAAAGAGGCGGCCGTGCGCGCGCTGCTCAGAGCCTACCGCCGGGGCGCGGTGCTGCTGGGCCGGGAAGAGTGGCGGCTCTTCTTCGAGACGGGCCGCTTTGACAAGAACCACGACCTGGACAAGGTCACCTTCGCCGCCGTCATCGGCGCGGCCAACCGCGTCCAGATGGCCCGCTGGCAGGTCGTCGGGCAGCTCCAGGGCTGGATCCGCAACCGGGCCAATGAGTTTCGAGACATGGTCAACCACAGCACGCTGGCACCCGCCACCAAGCAGATACTCCACGCCATCAACGGCCTGGGCGCGTGGTTCCGGCGCAGCGAGGTGGAGAGGAGAGACACGGGCGAGGTGATTCCCGTTTCCGTGCGACGGCTGGCGCGCGCCATGATGCGCCACTGCATGGTGCGGCATCGCCGCCCGGACCTCTCGCGCATCTCCATGCGCCTCGACCACCGCGCGGGGAGCATCGCCCGCCCCGTCAAGGCGACGCAGGGCGGCAGGGTCGGCTGGTGGGTGAGCCTCTCCACGCTCGAGAAGGGGCGCAAGATCGCCATCCCGCTGCTCACCTACGACTACCATGCCAAGCGTCCTGGCCGCGTGACCAACGGCATCCAGGTGAACGAGCGCGAGGGTCGCCTGAGCTTCGGCGTGGTGACCGACATGGGCGAGGTCTGCGCCAAAAGCCGCGCCGCCTACGACGGCCACGGCGCGCTGGCGCTTGATTTTGGGCTGTCCACGCTCTTGGCCACATCCGACGGCCGGCTGCTCGGCCAGGGCTGGCTGAAGTGGCTCAAGCGGTACGACGCGCTGCTTGCCTTGATCGCGGCCAGCCAGCAGCGTGCCGGACTCAGGCCACGCGAGAGCAAGCGGTATCGGGCGCTGGTGGAGGACGTGCGCGGCTTCCTTCGCACCGAGGTCGGCCGCGTGCTCAACCGCCTTGTCGAGCAGGGCAAGCCCAAGGAGTTGGTGCTGGAGCGGCTCGACTTCCGCCACCCCGACCTCTCGAAGCGGCTCAACGCGATCCTGCGCAACTGCGGACGCTCGATCGTCCAGGAGAAGTTGCGCGACCTGGAGGAGCGGTTCGGAATCCCCTCCGCCGAGGTCAACGCCGCATACACCTCTCAGGCATGTTCCGGTTGCGGATATGTGGACAAGCGGAACCGCCGCGACCAGAAGACCTTCGTCTGCCTTTGGTGCGGTCACCAAATGCACGCCGACCTCAATGCGGCGGCCAACATCGAAGCGCGCCGTGCGCGCCCCAATGGTTGGCTCTTCCAGGGGAAGGCTGCGGTCCTTGCCGAGCTCGTGCGCGAGTTCGGGGAGCGACCTGTCCGGGCGCTGGGCCTGGGCAGAACCGGGAGCCGGGGTGCCCCCGCCGACCCACGATCAACCAATCCCTACTTCGGTGGAGTGCCGTTGCCCGTGGTGAGGTCATCCGAACGCCGCGAGGCGTCCATGAAATCGCCCGATGCTCCAGCCCTTGTGGCTGCCTGAGTCAATGCGATAGTACCCTAAATGGATCCACGAAAAAATTCTTATGCTCCTGGTGCCGGAACGCCACCTCCGGAACTAGCTGGACGGGATGCGTGGATCGAACGAGCCGCGATCGCGCTCGACCGGATACGGTCTGGCCGTTCCGCCCGAAGCTTGATCCTTCACGGGCTACGCGGAGTCGGCAAGACGGTGCTGCTGAACCGAATCGAGGTCGATGCCGAGGCCCGGGGCTTTGCCAGCGTGAAGATCGAAGCGCCGGAAGGCAGGTCCTTGCCCGCACGACAACCTTGGCGTTGGCGGAGTTGGACGACGGCTTTTTCCGCGTACGCTTCGACAGGCTGACTCGTGCCGAGAAGCGTTATCTGCGTGCCATGGCGGAGCTCGGTGCGGGTCCTCATCGCTCCGGCGACATCGCGGAACGACTGAGAATGACGGTTACCTCGGCAGCGCCGCTGCGAAATCGCCTGATTGCCAAAGGGATGATCTACAGCCCCGCTCACGGCGATACGGCATTCACCGTTCCCTGGTTCGACGGATTCATGAAGAGGATCCTGCCGAAGATGGATGCGTGAGGGGCAATGCCTCGCGCAGGGATCTGCCCATGTCGATGGCGGTTGCGAGCCGGCTAGCCCGCCAAGGCCCGCAAGCAATCGGCCAGGACATGCACTCCGGCCTCGATCTGCTCGGGCGAGGAGTACTCTTCCGGACAGTGGCTCTTCCCTCCTCGACATGGGATGAAGATCATCGCAACCGGGCAGAGGAGAGCCAGGAAGAGGGAGTCATGATAGGCCCGGCTGATCATCCTCCGTGCCCGGAGCCCGAGCCGATCGGCGCTTTCGAGGATCTGTGCGACGAGCGCGGGATCGCAAGCGGCGGGGGGATCTTCGTAGAGGATTTGCCAACTGAGCTTCAATCCTCGTCGCTTTGCGATCTCCCCAAGGGATTGGCGCATGGCGCGCGCCACGCGCTCGCGTCGCCGCGGATCGCTGTCGCGCAGGTCGATCCCGAAGGAGACGCTGCCCGCCACTGAGTTGAGAGCCCCGGGGCTCACGGCAATCTCTCCCACCGTGGCGACCGTGTCGAGAGATTCGGATTCCTTGGCTGCGCGCTCGACGGCAAGGATTGCTTCCGCAGCACCCGCCAGGGCATCTCGCCGATCGGGCATGAGCAGCGTGCCCGCATGTCCGCTCACCCCTTCCCAACGGACTCGATAGGCGGCCGGGGCCGCGATCGCCTCGACGGCTCCAATCGCCTCGCCCGTCCCTTCGAGAACCGGGCCCTGCTCGATGTGGAGCTCGAGAAATGCCGCATAATGGGGCGGCGCAAGGGCGGAGAGTGGGAGTTGCGCCAAGCCCGCACGCTCGCGGAGCCGAGGGAAGCTCTCGCCCGCTTCGTCCTGCAACCTTTCCAGATCCTCCGGCCGCATTCTTCCGGCGAGGAGCCGGCTCCCCAAGCAGCTAACGCCAAAACGGGTCGGTTCCTCGGCGGTGAAGACCACGAGCTCCAGGGACCGTTTTGGGCGAAATCCCGATTGGCGGAGGGCCCGGAAGGCCTCGAGCGCTCCCACGACCCCGACGGTCCCATCGAAGCGACCCGAATGCGGGACAGCGTCGATATGGGAGCCCGTGGCAATCGCTGGGAGATCGGGCTCCCGGCCCACCCATCGAGCAAAGAGGTTACCGGCGGCATCTTCCCGGATGGCGAGTCCCTGCTCCTGGCAGCGAGCCTTGAGCCACGTTCGCGCTGCCAGATCGGGAGGGGAGAAGAGGATCCGGGTGACACCCGGGGAAGGTGGGTCGGAAAAGGCGGCCAGCTCTTCCAGAAGGGAGACGATCCGGTCCGGGCGAATCGGAAGCGGTGCGCAGCCGAAGCGATCCTCCATCTCTTGCCGCTCTCAATGTGAGCCATCCAACGGATGGCGGCCCACGTCCTTGTAATAGAGATAGCGGGCCGGCGTGGGACCAAGGGCCGCAAACCATTGCGGGCAATAGGGGGCCATCCAGATCGCATCCCCCGCCACGACCGGATACCAGCCGTCGTCGAGGCGGTAGATCCCCCTCCCTTCGAGCATCAACAGCCCATGTTCCATCACGTGCGCTTCGACGAAGGGGAGGGAGGCGCCTGGACGGAACTGGAAGAGGTTCACCGCCATGTCGAAGGAGGGTTCCTCGGGGAGGAAGGTCTGGAGAAGGGCGTCGGGATCGCCCAAAAAGGGGCGACCGCCCCCCTCCTCGGTTCGCCCGAGGACGAGCGAAGGAGGCTCCACTCCTGGCAGGCGGGCATAGGTCTTCTGAAAGACGACGGCATGAGCTCCGGAGCCGCCCGCACGGAGGCTCCATTCGATGCCGGGTGGGGAAAAGAAGAAGTCGCCAGCGGAGAGCGAAGCTGCTCGCCCGCCGAGATCGGCGGAGGCCTCTCCGGCAAGGAGGTAGAGAAAGCTCTCGATTCCCGGCAGGCTCGAACCGCCCGCCTCGTATGGCTCCAGATCGACCAGAAACTGGACGAAGCCTGCCCCGATTGGGGGCGAAATCAGCACGACCACCGCATCGGAGGAAAATCCCGGCAGCCCGCCGTGGACATGGCTTGCGGGATCCAGCAGCGCATGCGTCTTGCCGACCACCGTCCGCGTGCTGCCGAGGAGTGACGCCCTTCCCGGCAAGCAATCCTTCTGACCGCCAGTTGCCCTCATGCCATCGGCTGACGAAAAGCAGCTTTTGTGCCGCGATGGCGTCCGGCTGCCCCTTCCGGTTTCCGAAGATCGCGGCTAGATTAGACGGTGGCACGCCTTCTGCTTGCCTGAGGCAGCGCAAGGGAAGAGAGGGTGCGGTTTGCCGGAAAGGAAGCGGGCAATTGGACGCAATGAGCTTTCCTCTCACGATCAATGGCCGAGTGCGCATCGTCGGATCGAGCGAGGCGGGGGAGACCCTGCTCGACTACGTCCGGTCGATCGGCCTCACGGGGGCGAAGGAGGGGTGCGCCGAAGGGGAGTGCGGAGCCTGCGCCCTCCTTTGGGTCGAGGAGCGGGAAGGGATTTCGTGCCTGCGTGCCATCAACAGCTGCCTGGTTCCCCTCGCCGCCGCGGCCCACCGGGAGATCTATACGGTCGAAGCGCTGGCCGAGGGAGACCGGATGTGCCAGGCCCAGCGGGGGATGGTGGAGGAAGGGGGCTCGCAATGCGGCTACTGCACACCGGGGTTCGTGGTCTCACTCTTTGCGGAGCAGAGCGATCGGCGCGGAGGGGGAGCCACGCTGGCAGCCCTGTCGGGCAACCTCTGCCGCTGCACCGGTTATCGGCCGATTCGGGATGCCGCGCTCCGACTCCCCCCCCTCGAAGCCGATCATCCCCTCTTCCGACGCCTTTCCTCTCCTCCGCCCCGGCTCGGTCCGCTCTCCTGGGAATCGGGTCCCGAACGCTTCCTGCGGCCAACCAGCCTCGATGCGCTCTGGAAGCTCTCCTCCCGCTATCCGGAGGCACGGTGGGCGGCCGGGATGACCGATCTTTCGGTGGAACGCAACCTCCGCTTTCGGCGCTTTCCCTGCCTGGTCAGCCTCGAGGGGATCCCCGAGCTGCGCGGCTTCCGCGAGGACGCCCAAGGGATCGAGATCGGAGCCGGGCTTTCGCTGCGCGCAATCGAGGAGCGTCTCGGGGAGATCCCCGAGCCTCCGCCCGGACTGCGGGAGTGGCTCCCGCTCTTCGCCTCACCCCTGATCCGGAACCGCGCGACGCTGGGCGGAAACTTGGCGACGGCTTCCCCGGTGGGAGACTCGGCCCCGCTGCTCCTCGCCCTCGATGCGCGGATCGTGCTTCTCTCCTCCGAAGGAAGCCGGGAGATCTCCCTGGACACATTTTTCCTGGGCTACCGGAAAACGGCCCTTCGGCCCGGGGAGGTCATCTGCGCCATTCGGATCCCGAAGCCCTATCCCTCGATCGTCCGCTTCTACAAGGTCGCGAAGCGGCAGAGTGATGACATCGCCACCGTCTCCCTGGCCGCTGCGCTCGATCTCGATGCCGTGCGGCGCGTGCGACGGATCGGCTTGGCGCTCGGGGGCGTCGCCGACCGGCCCCTCCGTGCCGCGGCGGCGGAGGAGGAGCTTGAGGGCAAGCCCTGGGAGCTCCCGGCGATCGAGCGAGCCCGGCGAGCCCTCGCAGCAGCCCTTGCGCCAATCGACGATCACCGCGGGAGCAGGGCCTATCGGCTCGCCGTAGCGAAAAACCTCCTGGAGAAGTTCCATTGGCAAACCCGTCGCCTTCCCCATTGAGCCCGATCGGTCAACCGCTGCCTCACGAGAGCGCTTTCGACCATGTCCGCGGAGGGGCCTGCTATGTCGACGACGATGCCGGGCGCTTCCGCGATCTGCTTCACGCCTGGCCGGTCCTCAGCCCTCATGCGCACGCCCGCATTCGCCAGATCGGGCGCGAGGGCGCTTTCGGATATCCGGGAGTCGCGTCCGTGCTTACCGCGACCGACGTCCCGGGAGTGAACGATACGAGCTCGGGCGTTTTCGATGAGCCGCTCTTGCCCATCGATGAGGTCTTCTACCACGGTCAACCGGTCGCCTGGGTTCTCGGGGAGAGCCGGGAGGCGGCCCGCCTGGGAGCGGCGGCCATTCCGGTGGACTATGAGCCGCTGCCGAGCGTGATTGGGCTCGAGGAGGCGATCGAAGCGCAGTGCTGGCTCGCCGGACCGTTCCGGCTGAATCGGGGGGAGTTTCCTGCCGCATGGGAGCGGAGTCCTTTTCTGATCCAGGGGTCCCTTTGGATGGGGGGCCAGGAGCACTTCTCCCTGGAGACGCAGGCGGCCTTGGCCTGGATGGATGCGAACGGAGGAGTGTTCGTCCGGAGCTCCACCCAGCATCCGAGCCAGACGCAGGAGGTCGTCGCCCGCGTGCTGGGCCTTCCCCGGCATCGGATCACCGTCGAGTGTCCGCGCATGGGCGGAGCCTTTGGCGGGAAGGAGGTCCAGGCAGCTCCCTACGCGGCCATCGCGGCGCTGGGCTGCCTCAAGGCCGGCAGGCCGGTCCGCGTCCGCCTCCCCCGCTCCCTGGACATGATCCTGACCGGAAAGCGGCATCCCTTTCTCGGGCGATTCCGAGCGGGCTTCACTCGGGAGGGAAAGCTGCTTGCGCTCCAGGTCGAGCTCTATGCGGATGGCGGCTGGAGCCAGGACCTTTCGGCCGGCGTCCTCTGGCGGGCTCTGCTCCACCTCGATAATGCCTACTGGATTCCCGCAATCGAGGCGGTCGGCTTCGTCTGCCGAACCCACAAGACCTCTCAGACGGCCTTCCGCGGCTTTGGCGGTCCGCAGGGGGCGGCGCTGATCGAGGAGGTCCTCACCCGCATCGCCCATCATCTCGACCTTTCTCCTTCCCTGGTTCGGGAACGCAATCTCTATCGGGCCGGGCAGACGACTCCCTATGGCCAGGAGGTTCGCGAAGCCGAATCGCTACGGGCGCTCTGGGACTCGCTCTGGAAGCAGACCCGGTACGCGGAGCGGGCGGAAGAGATCGCGGAGGCCAATCGGCTCAATCCTCATTGGAAACGGGGAATCGCGATCACCCCGGTAAAGTTCGGGATCTCCTTCACCCGCGGCTGCCTCAACCAGGCGGGAGCCAGCGTGCTCCTCTATCGCGACGGCAGCGTGCAGCTCCACCACGGGGGCACCGAGATGGGCCAAGGGCTCCAGACCAAGATCCGCCAGATCGCGGCCTCCTCGCTCGGCCTGCCGCTCGAATCGATCCGGGTCATGACGACCCGGACCGACGCGATCCCCAACAGCTCCCCGACGGCGGCATCGAGCGGCTGCGACCTGAGCGGCCCGGCCGTCGCCGAAGCCTGCCGCCAGCTTCTCGATCGCCTCCGCCCGCTGGCGGCGAAGCGGCTCGGTTGCCCGGCCCTCCTCGTCTGCTTCCAGGATGGGCGGGTCTTTTGCGAATATGAGCCCACCCGTTCTCTTTCCTTTACCCAGCTCGTCGAAGAGGCCTACCTCCAATCGATCCCCCTCTTTGCCCAAGGGTTCTACCGGACCCCGGGGCTCTCCTTCGATCCGGAAACCGGACAAGGGACTCCTTTTGCCTATTTTGCGATTGGAGCCACCGTCTCGGAGGTCGAGATCGACGGCTTTACCGGGGAGTATCGGATTCTTTCGGTGGAGATCCTCCACGACGTGGGGCGCTCGATCAATCCCTTGATCGACCGGGGACAGGTGGAAGGAGCCTTCTTCCAGGGTCTCGGCTGGGTGACCTGCGAAGAGCTCCTCTGGGATCGCGAAGGAAGGCTCCGAACGGCGGGGGCCTCGACCTACAAGCTGCCCTCGTGGAGCGAGCTCCCTCCCCGCTTCGAGGTCCGTTTTTTTTCGCGCGGTGCCGAAAGCCCCGCCATCGGCGGATCCAAGGCGGTTGGCGAACCCCCGCTCCTTCTCGCTCTCTCGGTGCGGGAAGCCCTCAAGGCGGGAATCGCCGCCTTCGGTTCCGGCCCGGTCGATCTCGGACTTCCCGCCACGCCCGAGCGCGTCTATTGGGCGATCGAGGCGGCACGCCGAGGGAGCCAGGCCGGCAAGAAAGCGGGAGGGGTGGATCCACGGACCCCGCAGCTCTGCTTGGGAGCAGCGTCCCAGTCATGACCACACCCTGGATCGACAAGCTTCGCGAGCTGCTGCGCACGCATGCCCGGATCGCGATCGTCACGATCACCGGGGTGCGCGGCCATGCGCCGCAAGCCATCGGGGCCAAAATGCTCGTGACGGACGAAGGGAGCTTCGGAACCGTCGGCGGAGGGAATCTCGAGCAGAGCGCCATTACCGAGGCGCGGCAGATGCTGGAGCGCCGAGAGAGGAGCCCGCGCTCGATCACGGTGCGGCTGGCCGGCGAGAAGGGAGAGTGGGGCGCCCAGTGCTGCGGCGGCGAAGTCTCCCTCTTCCTCGAGCCGGTGACCCGGGAAGCGCCCCAGGTTGCGATCTTCGGGATGGGGCATGTGGGGCGGGCGCTCGCGCAGGTGCTCTCGCTCCTGCCGCTCGACCTCTTCCTCGTCGATTCGCGACCGGAGATGCTTCACCCGAGCCGTCTCCCCGCTCTCGACAGTGCTGCGAACGTCCACTGCTGTCCCGGGTTGATTCCAGAAAAATGGATCTCTTCCCTCTCTCCGGGAGCCTGCGTCGTGATCCTCACCCACGACCATGCCGAAGATCTCGCGATCCTCGAAGCGGCCCTGGCCCGTACCGATCTCGGCTACATTGGTCTGATCGGCAGCGAGGCCAAGCGTGCCCATTTCCGGAAGAGGATTCGAGAGGCGGGCTTCGGGGAGGATGCCTGGAGCCGCATCACCACGCCGATCGGCCTCCCGGGGATCGGGGACAAGAGCCCGGCCGCGATTGCGATTGCAACCGCAGCACAGCTCCTCTCCCTCCTCTCCTCCCCCACCCCGGACGTAGCGGAAAGTGAAGGGCTTCCCGATCCATGAATCCTTCACCGTCCGATCCTTCGGGGGGAGGCCGAGCCCAGGGGAGCGCTTCGGAGATCCGATTTCTGGAAGAGGCGGCCAGGCTGGCCACCGAAAACGTGCTCCAGAGCGAGGGGGGGCCCTTTGGGGCGGTCGTCGTGCGTGAGAACGCCATCGTTGGACGGGGAGTCAACCGGGTAACCGCCCGTCCCGATCCAACGGCCCACGCCGAGATCGAAGCGATTCGGGAGGCCGCCCAGACGATCGGCCGGTTTGATCTCGGAGGATGCGTTCTCTACGTCAACTGCGATCCCTGCCCCATGTGTCTGGCAGCCGCCTACTGGGCCCGGATCGAGAGGATCGTTTGCGGCGCCCCCTCCTCCCTGGCCGCGGAAGCCGGCTTCCTCGACGTTGCCCTTTGGAAGGAGGTGCAGCTTCCTCCGGAAGAGCGGCGCCTTCTGGTCGAGCGCATCGATCTGCCCGCCTGCCGGCAGGCCTTTGCTCTCTGGAATCAATCGAAGAATAAGATCCACTACTAAGCCCAGAGGATGGAACCGCACTCCCCTTTACGATCCGGAAGGAGATCCTCCCTCGGGACTTCTCTCCTCCTCGGGATCGGGATCGCCGGAGCCCTCCTGCCCGCCCTCTTCGCTCTCAGCTCCCTGCCGGGCTTCGGCACCTCGCTGCTTTCCCTTTGGCTTCCCCTGCTGCTCCGCTGGGCCCACCTCATCTACGGAATCGCCTGGATCGGGGCTTCCTTCTACTTCATCTTCGTCGAGAACAGCCTGGAACGCTTTCCTGGGGAGAGCGCCCTCGCCGGCCGTCTCTGGACCGTGCATGGGGGAGGCGTCTACCGGCTCGAGAAATACCGCACCGCACCCCTTCCCCTCCCGGCCCTTCTCCACTGGTTCCGCTGGGATGCCTACCTCACCTGGATGACCGGATTCGCGCTCCTCATCCTCCTCTTCTACGCCCATCCGGAAGCGACCTTGATCGATCCGCAGATCGCCCCCCTCTCTCCCGGAATGGCCGTCCTCTGCAGCCTGGCGATCCTGGCGGCGGGCTGGCTCGCCTATGCCGGGCTCGCCGCCACTCCCCTCCTCCAGCGCCCGCGGCTCTTCGCCCTCTTCTCCTGCCTGCTCCTCGCGGCTCTCGCGTTCACGCTCACGCACCTCTACAGCGGACGGGGTGCCTTTGTGCAGACCGGGGCGGTGCTCGGAACCATCATGGTGGGGAATGTGCTCTTCGTGATCATCCCCGCCCAGTGGCGCTTTCTCCACGCCGCTCAGCGGGGAGAGCGCCTCGATCCCGCGCAGGTGGAGCGCACGCATCTCCGCTCACTCCACAACAACTACCTCGCCTTCCCCGTGCTCTTTACGATGATCAGCAACCACTTCCCATTCGCCTTCCTGGGCAGGGACAACTGGTTGGTTCTCTTCTGCCTTCTCCTCGCAGGAGGGACGGTGCGCCACGCGGTCAACCTCCGCCAGCGGCAGCAGTCCTGGCTCCCCTGGCTTCTCGGGGGAGCCGCGCTCGTTTTCGGCGCCATCACCTTTGCCCGGCCCACTCCAGTCATCTCTCCTCCCCGAGCGCCCACCCGCGAAGCGACCGACGCGGAAGTGGAGGCGATCCTCCTCCGGCGCTGCTCCGGCTGCCACGCCGCGAAACCGACACTCGCCCACCTGGCGAGCCCTCCCTCCGGGGTCGTCCTCGACACCTTGGAGGGGCTGCGCGAAGCTCTTCCGCTCGTCTGGTCCCAAGCCGTCGAGCTGCGAGCGATGCCTCCGGGCAATCTCACCGGGATGACCGAGGAGGAGCGCCTGCTCCTGAGCCAGTGGATCCGGGGACGGGAAAGGGGAGCCCAAGCGAGGAGGGAGAGACATCCTTGAACGCAACGCGGGTCGATTGGCTGCGAGAGGCGGAGAGGATCGGGCGGCGGCTCGATCTTCTCGGCGCAATCTCGGAGGGCGAGGGCGCCTTGAATCGCCCTCCCTTCACCCGCTCCCTTTGCCGCGCGATGGAAGAGACCGCCCGGTGGATGGAGGAGGCGGGACTCAGACCCGCCGTCGATGCCTTCGGCAACCTACGCGGATGGGGCGTGCGGGAAAACCAAGAGCCCGTCCTTTTGATTGGTTCCCACCTCGACACGGTTCCTGGCGGCGGACGGTTCGACGGAGCGCTCGGGATTCTCTTGGGGATCTCCGCCGCGGAGATCCTCCAGGACCGGGCAGGCTCCCTCCCCTTTGCTCTCGACATCCTCGCCTTCCAGGAAGAGGAAGGAGCGCGCTTCCGCTCTGGCTGCCTCGGCAGCCGGGCCTTCCTGGGCCTTCTCGAAGAGAAGGATTGGAATCTCGAGGACTCCTCCGGAATCTCCCTTCGCGAAGCCCACGACTCCTTTTCAATCCAGGGATGGCCTCGGATGGAACCCGATCCCCGGGAGAAGCTCTTGGGCTACTGCGAAGCCCACATCGAGCAGGGTCCGCAGCTGGAGGCCCTGGGAGTGCCGCTCGGGGTCGCCCTGGGCATCGTCGCGCAGGAACGGCTGCTCCTCTCCTTCCTGGGGGAGGGTGGCCACGCCGGCTGCGTGCCGATGAGCGCGCGCCGCGATGCGCTCTGCGCCGCCGCGGCTTTCGTGGCCTTTGTCGAAGAGGCCTCCCGGCGGGAGCCCGGGGCGGTCGCCACCGTGGGGGAGCTCCACTGTCTCCCCGGGGCCGTCAACGTCATCCCGAAGCGCGTCGACCTCTCGGTCGATCTGCGCCATCCCGAGGAAGCCGCCTTGGATCGGCTCTCCCAGGCGCTCCTGGAGAGGGCGGAGGAGATCGGCAGAGACCGGGGGATCGAGGTCGGGTGGCGGAGGACGCAGCGACTGCCCCCGGTCCGATCGGACCCGGATTGGCAGGATCGGCTCTCCTCGGTGATCACCACGATCCAAGGGAAAGCCCCTCGGCTCTGGAGCGGGGCCGGCCACGACGCGGGCGTCTTCGGTCGCCTCGTCCCCATGGTCCTGCTCTTTGTCCGCTGCCGCGGCGGGGTGAGCCACGATCCTGCGGAGCTGGTCTCCCCGTCCGACACCGCGCGTGCGCTCGAAGCGCTGGTCGGCTTCGTGGAGGGCTTCCTGCCCTAGGGGCCTTCGGATCGAGTATGGCAGAAGAGTTCGATTGGATCGTTCGGCAGGCAGCCGTGGTGAGCTCCGAGAGCGTCTCCCTGCGGGATGTCGCCGTGCGGGAGGGGCGGATTGCGGCGATCGGGGCGGGAGTGGAGGGAAGCGCCCGCGAGGAGGTCAATGGAGAAGGACGATACCTCTTTCCCGGGACGATTGACCCGCATGTCCATTTCGATGAGCCGGGCCGGGAGGAGTGGGAGGGAATCGCAACGGGCTCCCGCGCGCTCGCCGCCGGCGGAGGAAGCCTCTTTTTCGACATGCCTCTCAACTCCTTGCCGCCCACGGTCGATGTGGAGAGCTTTCTTGAAAAGAAGCGCGCGGCCGAAGCAACGGCCGTCACCGACTTCGCCCTGTGGGGAGGCATCGTCCCCGGGAATCAAAAGGAGCGGGAAGGATTGGCTCGGGCGGGTGCGATCGGCTTCAAGGCCTTTCTCTCTCCGACGGGGACCCCCGAGTTTGGGTGGGTCGATCGCGCTGCCCTGCGCGAAGGGATGCGCCAAGCGGCGGATTTCGGCCTCCCGGTCGCGGTCCACGCAGAGTCGGAACGGATCGTGACGGAGCTGACCCAACGCCTGCGAGCCCACGGGCGCGGCAGCTGGCGGGACTATCTGGCCTCCCGGCCGCTGGCCGCGGAGATCGAGGCGGTCCGGCAAGCCCTCGACTGCGCGGGCGAAACCGGCTGCCGGCTCCACCTGGTCCACGTGAGCGCTCCGGAGGTCGTCGAGATCGCGCAAGCCGAGCGCGCCAAGGGGGTCGACGTCACCGTGGAAACCTGCCCCCACTACCTCGTCCTCTGCGAGGAGGAGCTGGAGCGGCTTGGGGCCCTCGCCAAGTGCGCGCCGCCACTCCGCAGCCGGCGGCAGTCCGAAGGTCTCTGGCGGGCGCTCCTCCAGGAACAGATCGATCTGCTCGCCTCGGATCACTCTCCCTGTCCGCCCGCCGCCAAAGCGACGAGCGACTTCTTTGCCGCCTGGGGAGGCATCTCCGGTTGCCAGCATCTCCTTCCCCTCCTCCTCGATCGGCTTGCCGCCGAAAGCGGCAGCCATGCCTTTCCGCTTGCCGCCCGGCTTTGCGCACTGGGCAGCGCCCGGCGCTTTGGCATAGCGAGCAAAGGCGCAATTGCGGTCGGCAACGATGCGGATCTCGCACTAGTCGAGGTCGGAGAGCCCAAGCCCATTGCCACCAAGGATCTTCTCTATCGCCACCCGCAGAGCCCCTATGTGGGGCTTCCCAGTCGGGCGTCGATCCTGCTTACGCTCGTGCGCGGAGAGGTCGCCTTCTCGCGCTTCGGCCATCCGCTCCGCGCTCGCGGCCGCTTTCTCCCGGGCCCCTGCGGTCTCGGTCAGTAACCATTCCGTTCAACTAGGGAGACGATTGGCCCGGGCGACCGGGGCTCGCGCTCTATCTCATCGACCAGAGGCTGCGCCCCCGCCGTTGGGCTCTTCTTTCCATGGCCCTGCTCTTCGCGCGATCCCTCTCGGCCCTAACCGCCATTTCTCACCAACGCGGGGTCTGGTTGTCCTTACGTATCGTTCACGCACATTATACCAGGGAAAGGCGGCCTTTGCTCTGCCCTTGTGCAGGCTTTTGTGCCTCCCGTTCTGGTCGGCCCTCGTGAGAAATAGCGGTTAGGGAAAAGGGCTCCTCGCTGAATTGAGTGGGTAAGGGGAGAGCGGATTTCGGTTAAGGGATGGCAAGAAGCGGGGTTCTTGCCATCCGTCTTCGACGGATTTTTGGGGAGAGAGGAAGCCGTCAAGGACACTTCGACTTCGTCGATCCTCCTTGACGGCGGATTGCCAGACCGGGCTGCCTGGTTGATGCTTGCGGAATGGACGCGAACAAGCTTTTTGCTGCGGCGCTGCAACTGGGTTCGGAAGGGAAGGTGAGCCGGAGTGAGCTTTCTGCGAAGGAGCATACTCTGAAGATCTGGCGAGGGTTTTCAGCAAGGTCATCGGTTTCCCTGTCCGGAATGTCGAAGAGCTTCCCCCGTACACGACACGGTGGAGAAGCGGTGGAGGCACATGAACTTCTGGCAGTACCGGACCGAGTGGCTCGCTCGGGTTCCTCGGATCGACTGTCCGGAGCATGGAGTTCGGCTGGTGGAGGTTCCTTGGGCCAGGGCGGGGAGCGGGTTTACTCTCATGAGGGAGGCGGTCATTTTGATGCTTTCCCGGGAGATGTCGGTTTCGGCGATGGCGGAGATGCTCAAGGAGCAAGATACCCGGCTCTGGCGGGTCTTGGGGCATTCCGTGGAAAAGGCCTACCGACGCGAGGATTGGAGCGAGGTCAAGAAGATCCTGGTGGATGAGACCAGGAGCAAGCGGGGCCACCGTTCCGTGACGGTCGTTACCGATGCGGAGAGCCGGAAGCGGCTCTTCCTTGCCCAGGGGAGAGGAAAGGAGGCTCTGGAGGCCTTCGCCAAGGAGATGAAGGAACATAATGCCGATCCAGGGCAGATCGAAGCGATCTGCATGGATATGAGCCCCTCTTCCATCTCTGGAGCCCGGGAGTTTTTCCGAAGGCGGAGAGGATTTTCGATCCTTTCCCTGTCATGCCGATGGCGGGAGAGGCGGTGGACCAGGTGCGCAAGGAGTTCGGGCGTCAAGGGTTGCTGCCGAAAGGAAGCCTCTGGGCGCTCCGAGGCAACGAATGGACGCGAAGCGAGGAGCAGAAGGGTCTGCGGAGTTCCCTTTGCGCCGCCTATCCTCGATTGGGAAGAGCCATTGGGTTGCGGGAGGCTCTCCCAGAGATCCTCTCCCAGGAGGATCCCCAAGAGCTCCGCTGGTGGTTCCGGTGGGCGGATCGCAGTCGGCTTGCCCCCTTCCGAAGACTCTCCAGAACCATCAAAGAGCATCTGGGGGGAATCATCGCCTTTCTCCAGAGCCGGATCACCAACGGAACCATCGAAGCGATCAACGGGCTGATCCAGCTGGCCAAAAGGATGGCCAGAGGCTTTCGGAGCTTCCGCTACCTGAGAATTGCCGCGTTCCTCAAAGCCGGAAAGTTGCGGCTCGATCTTCCCGCTCTACCCACTTGAAACAGCGAAGAGGCGGGAAAAGCCATGCCATGCCAATCTCGATCAACGCCTCCACCGCTTTCTCGTCGTCCCCTACTCCAAAAGGAAACGCGGATGTACCAGACTCGCTGCGGGAAGCAGGAAGGGGGGCCGAAGCACCCTTTCCTCCAATCCATAGATCAGTTTCCCTACATGCTTGGAGCTAGTTGGGGTAGGGGCGGATATGGAAGGCCGAGGGATCGTTCACGATCCTGAAGTTAGTCGTCGAGCCCGGGACGGCAGCCACCCCATAGATCGGGGGCACCATGGACGGCTGCGTGCTGAAGTTGACCCACGCGTTGCCATTGGTGATCACCGAAGACCCGCTCGGAACTCTGATGGTCGGGGCTTGGAGGAAGATCCCCTGGCCCGCGAGGACCGTCGGCGCATAGCCGTTGTCAACCACCGTGTTCAAGGTCAGCGTGTGCCCCGCGATCAGCGCGATCCCACCCGGGAAGACAAAGCCGGAAGTCTTCAGCGCGCCAGTGGAGAACGCGTAGTTCGTTGGAGTGCTCCCGTTCACCGTCAGGTTACCGCTCGCCTGAACGAGCATGTGGCTGCCCACGTTCGCCTCAGGGGATGTCGCCACCGAACCAGTGCCCTTTACGAAGGTCGAGGTGAAACCCGAGTTGATCGCCGCATTGCCCGTCACGTTCAGGTTGACCTTCTGAGGCCCGACCGCGCCTTCGCTCGTCGTCGCCAAGCTAATGGTCACATTCGTGTTCCCGAACGACCCGCTGGCCACGTGAAATCCGTTGGCCAGATAGTTGGTCGGCGAGGTAACGTTGTTCACATTGCCCGTGAGGTCAGGGAGGAAGAGCGTGCCCGTCGTAAGGGTTGCGGGACCCGTCAGGCTCCCACCGCTGAATGTGACAGAGCTTGCCGTTACGTTGGTTCGGAGCGTGAAGAGTGACGCAGGCGTCGCTCCGGATTGAAAATAGACGCTCGCCAACCCCGCCGCGTCGTTCGGAGTCGCCACGGTGCCGCCCAGGAAGGTGTTTCCGGTGAAGCTGCCGACCATCAGCCCGGAGTTCGTGTGAGCAATTCCGCTCTGGATCTCAATCGTCCCGTCACTATAGACTTCGCCGCCAGGATGCGGCCCCACATGGTTCGGATTGGAGGCCACGAGTACCACGCCATCAAACGCGATGACCGATCCATGGTTGATCACAGCACCACCCACTCCGGTGAAGAGCGGAAGCGCCCCTGCAGTACCCGCGGCGACGTAAACTTCTCCTCCCACGTTGGAGATCGTTGCTCCTGCGTTGTTGATGATCGTCCCGGGAAGAATGACGTTGAGCGTGCCGATGCTGTCGGTGGCGATCGTCCCGTTGTTCACGAGGCCGCCATAGGCAAGTTGGGCCGAGGTATTGCCATTGAAGGCAACCCGACCCGCACTGCTGTAACTATCCAACTCGCCATTGATCGTCCCATTGTTGGTGAGTGTCCCCGTCCACTGGAGATTAGCGATCAGAGGCTGAGATGTATTGCTCGTATTCAGAACCCCGTTGTTCACGATGTTTCCATACACATAGGCGACGGGATACCCGTTGTCTACAGACGTCCTGGGTTCGTAAGAGAACGGGTACGGGTACCCCGAGTTACCTAAATTGAGGGTCACGGTCGTCGCGCTCGACGCGGAGGGGGTCGAGCTGTTCGGGCCAACAGCAGTAGTCAAGCTATTCGGCTCGAACGTCGCACCCACTCCGCCCAAGATGGCGACATTGAACGTTCCAAAGTAAGCGCCCAAACCATTCTGAGTCGGCGAAATATTCACCGCTCCCGAGCCCGCGAGCAGGACGAAGGCGCCCACCCCTTGCAGGTTGCCCTGCACGGTCAAGGGACCGGAGGTCGCGAAGCTGATTGGCACGTTGCCGGTCGTCAGGAACCGGGCCGAGTTGACGCTCGCCGCGATCAGGCCCAAACCCGCCGGAGCCGTGATGGTCGCGTTCGGTCCCAGCGTGATCCCGTTCGCGTTGGCCACGAAGATCGAGACACCGGTCCCGCTGGTCAAGGTTCCGTAGATCTGCGAGACGCTCCCGCTCGTGTCTACGTTGAGGAGGGCCGCCGTGCCGCTCGACGTGAAGTGCAACGCCGCGCTCTGACCGATGTTGAAGCCTCCCGGTTGGCTTGTATTAATTGTGCCTCCCGTAGAGGCCCATGTGATCGCCGTGTCGCCCGAGTGCAAGGCGATCGTCTCCGTTCCGTTCGCGATGTTAGGAATGGAGCTTAACCCCTGGCCCGTCACCGTCCCATGTCCCGGCAACTGTTGCGAATCAAGAACTGTGGCCCGAGCCGGAACCAATCCCAGGCCCGCACAGGCTGCCGTCGCCAGCAGCGCCCGCAGAGCCGAGGCATAACTCTTCGTTTTTCCCTTCATCTTCGTTTTTCCCTTCAGAAGCCCCTTGGTCATTCGCTCTTGAATGCCTCGTTTTAGTCTCTTGCCTCATGAACCGGGAGCGCCCGCTTAGGTAGCCATCCGGGCCCATCGCTCGAGAGCCTGCTAAAGGTACAATTTTACCGCAAGCGCTGGGATGCGTCAACTTTTCTTTGCAAACAAAAGGCCGCTGCCAGCATTGCCCGCCTCCCGTATGGGAGACAACCAGACGGATCCCCAGGCAAGCCCTAGCCGCCATTTCTCACCAACGCGAGGTTTCGCGCGAGAAGGGAAGGCCCGAGTCGATTTCGAGGATGTTCGGCAGGGAAAGGGTCTTCGTAAGCGGGGATGCAGCAGATTTCTGCTCGATGTGGCTGAATGCGAGCTCTGCACAGAATAGGAAGTCCGCTTCTGGAGCAAGGCTCCGCTCGATGGGAAGCTCTGCTGCAGGGGGAAGCGCTCTGATTTTGAGGCATGCTCAGCAACGCAGCATCGGGAAGAGGTGTTTCCAAGCATCGGCGCTGCTCATCGACAAGAGGACGCGTCGGACGCTGAGATGGACCAGCGTGCCGATCTTCAGCAAGTGACTCTTCCTTTGCGCCGGGAAGCCGATCGGCAATGGCTGCGAAGGGGAGAAGCCAGCCCGGCTGGCATACCAACTGCTTTCCGTCATTGGTCCCATGAAAATTCTGAGCCCGGTACCGGAGAAGAAGGGTCGGATCGAGATCATCCCGCTCATCGACATCATGGTCTTTCTCATGGCCTGCATGATGATGGTGAACCTCGAGATGATCCGGATGCGCGGCCTCAAGCTCAACTTGCCGACGGCGCAGACCGCCACCCCCGAAAACAGGTCTGACTTCCTCACCCTGTCGATCAAGGAGACCGGGCAGGTCTTTCTCGAGAAGGAGGAGATCGACCGAGCTGCGCTCGTCGATGAGCTCAAGCGCCGCAAGGAGAAGGAGCCCAACCTCCGCATCTACGTCCAGGCCGAGATGAATACGCTGCACGGGGACGTGGTGAAGGTCCTCGACAAGGTGCGAGCGGCTGGGATTCAGAAGATCGGCTTCCAGGTGAAGGAGGAAGCTCCGGCAGCGGGGGCTTCCGGGCTTTCCGCTTCTCCTGCGCCAACGCCGGGGCCCAAGCCCCCAAGCCATAAGGGAAAAGACAACCCGCTTCTCCGAGATCCAGAAGTCGCCCGATGACTTCCCGAACCGATCCGAACCATCCGCAAGCCGTTCCACGGAACAGCGGCCGCCCCGAAATCGTCCCGCTCGGCCATGCCCTCTATCCGTTCGACGAGGGACTCCGCCACGGGCGCTGGGCTCTTCTCTGCGTCGTCCTGCTCTCTGGCTTGCTGCTCGCGATGGGAGCCACCAATAAGGAGCAGTCGATCGTAGACCTGCTTCTCCGTGGGGCGGTGACCCCGGTCGCTCCCCCTCCGCAGGAGGAAGCGGCTTCCCCTCCGATCGAAGTCGAGTTTACCCCTCCTCCGCCCCCGGAGCCGAAGCCTGAGTTCCTGCAGCCCAAGCTGCAGCCTGCGCCTCAGCCCATTCCTCCTCCCGAAAAGAAGCCAGCGCCCCAACTGGAAGCTCGCACGCCCATGCCGGCCCATGCGGTCAAGAAGACGGCCGTGACCGCTCCGCCGCATCCAGCCATGCGCTATGCTGCGGCGGCACCTCGGGTCGGCGACGCGAACACGCCCAAGCCCCCCTATCCTTACGAGGCCGCCCTGCGACGCTACCAAGGGACGGTCCAGCTCTCGCTCACCGTCGCCCAAGGGAAGCTCCTCAGCGTCGAGGTCGTCCAATCCTCGGGCTTTGGACTCCTCGATTCCAACGCCCGCCAGTGGATCCGACAGCGCTGGCGCTTGCCGGGCAATCTTTCCGGCAGCTACACGATCCCGATCGTCTACCGACTCGAATAGCCGCCCCGCTTATCCAGCCGATGCCCACCCCAACCCAGGAGAGAAAATGATCCTTGCCAACCTCGTCCTCAACACCTTCTCCCGCGGGGGCCCGATCATGTGGCCGTTGCTGCTCACCGCGGTCGTCGCGATCGTCACGGTCCTCGAGCGGATCCTGTGGTGGTCGATGGTCCGGCTCCGCCGGCAGGGAAGCAGGCTCTCCGAAGTCTATAGCCTGCTCAAGCACGACCAGATCGAGGAGGCGGTCAAATTGGCGCGAGGCACCAAGGATCCCGTCATGAAGATGATCTGGTGGGGGCTGAGCCATCATGAAACCTCGCTGCAGAACGCCCTGCAGGTCGCTGCGGGCTTCGAGCTCAAGCAGGCCGGACGCGGGCTCGCGATCCTCGATACGATCGTGACGCTCGGCCCCCTCCTCGGCCTCTTGGGAACCGTAACGGGGATCATGAATGCCTTCCACTTCGTGGGAAACGAGGAGCTCGCAGCGGTCAAGGTCAGCGGCGGCATCGCGGAAGCCCTGATTGCCACAGCCACGGGGCTTGCTCTCGCCATCTTTGCGCTCATCCCCTTCAACTATTTCGGCCGCAAGGTGGTAAACCTCCAGTTCGATCTCGAGACCGCCGCGACCAACGTGGAGCTCCTCCTCCAAAGCCGCAGCCGGGAGATCCGCTTTGCTCCGCCTACCGCCCACTATGCGGAAGCCACTCCCGGGACAGGCTGAGGAGCCGAGAGGGAGCTCGGGTAGATGCCCATGCACGCACGAGGAAGGCCAACGAACCGGTGGCTCCTGCGGGATCGACGGCTCTCCGCTTCCGCACGGGCCATGAGCCTGGCCCTCCTCCTTCTCCGCCTGCCGGGAGCGAGCGCGATCAATGGAGCCGAGGAACAGCCCCAGGCGCGCCCGGATGCCGAGTCGCCCAAGGGCGAAAGCCCTCCCGCTCCGGAGGAGACGTTCCCCGATGACACCCTACCCCGAGCGGACGATCCAAAGCCCGTGCCGGTCGAAGAGGATGCGGGGCACGCTCAAAGGGCATTTGGTTCTTGACCGGTGCCCGATGCCACCAGGGAAGAGGATCGCCGGGCCGTCGATTTTGGTGTCCGGCCTTGCCCGCCTCCCGGAACTGTGAACCGGGGCGAAAGCCAGAAGTCGAGAAGAGGCGAAGAGCGACCGCTGCCCGGTTCTTCCGATTCCAAGCCCTTCCGGGTTCTTTACCCCTCTCTCGTCGCCTTCCTTGCCTGGACATTCGCGGTCTACGACTTCCTGCTCTTCGGGCTTCTCCTTCCGGTGCTCGCGAAGGAGTTCGGCTGGACTCCCGCCCAGAGCGTCTCCATTGCGTTCTGGGTCGCCGTCGCAAGCTTCCTCTCCTCGCTTCTCGTCGGCCCGGTCGCAGACGGCCTGGGCCGACGCAATGCGCTCGTCCTCACGGTCGGCGGAGCGGCCTTGAGCTCGGGATTGACCGCCTTCGCAGTCGGCCCCCTCTCGCTGATCTTCGCCCGATCCCTCTCGGGTCTCGGGTACGCGGAGCAGGCGATCCAGACGGCCTATCTTGCCGAGCTTGAACCCGCTGGAGGGCGCGGGCGCCTCTACGGCCTGGTGCAAGGAGGGTGGCCGATGGGACAGCTCCTGGCTACGACTGCGACGGGACTGCTCCTTCCCTTCGTCGGCTGGCGTGGAGTCTTCCTGATCGCCAGCTTTCCCGCTCTGGCCATCGTGCTCGCTCGCCTCTGGCTGCCGGAGAGCCCCCACTTCCGCAGGCTGCAGCGATTCCGCGAGCTCTATCGGCGACGCAGCCCGGAAACGGCCGCCCGCTATGCCCAAAAGAATGGCATCGATGCGGAAAAGTCCCGGCAGCCTTTTCTCACGCAGCTCCTGGGCCCTGACCTGCGACAGCACTTTTTCTTTTTGCTCGCCGCCTTCTTCCTCAACTGGTTTGCCGGACAGATCTTCACAGTTTTGGCGACTACCCTGCTTACGTACTTCAAGGGATTGACCTACGAGGAGGCGCTCTACGCCTTTGGCCTGGGCAGCGCCGTTTCCTACGCTGGCTATGTCTTTCATGGCCTCTTGGGCCATGCCGTGGGACGCCGGGAGACCGTGGCGATGGCTTGGGCGGCCTCGGCGTTCGCCTATGCGGCGCTCCTCTTCCTCGCTCGAGGGTTCTGGGCCGTGGCCCTGCTCTACGCGATCGCCGAATTCTTTCGAGCGGGCGCCTACGCCGCGCTCTTCCCCTATATCGCCGAATCGTTCCCGACGCGGGTCCGGGGCAGCGCCACGGCGCTCATCAACGCCATCGGCCCGCTCGGTGCGATCGTGAGCTCCTCTCTCTTCGGCCTCGCCCTCGGTCACGGGATGAGCGGAATCTGGGCAAGCTTCTGGATCGGATCTCTCCCCGCCCTGTTGTCCGGACTTCTCCTCCTCGGCTGTCGCCGCGTGCGCCCCGGCATGGAGCTGGAGAGGATTTCCCGATAAGGAAGCGGCCTTGGGATCAAGCAGCCGGCTTCTCGCCCTCGTGCAGGGCGACGATGCCGCCGGTAAGCCGCCGGAAGCGAACCGGGCCGAATCCGGCCTTTTCCATCTCCACGGCGAGCGCCTCCGGCCGAGGGAAGGCGAGGATCGAAGCGGCGAGATACCGGTAGGCTTGGCCGGGAGCGCCGAAGAGGCGGGCGATTTCCGGAAGGATCTCCCTCAGATAGAAAAAGTAAGCGGGCGTGATCCAGGCCCGGGGGCGGGAAAACTCGAGAATGAAAGCGCTTCCTCCCGGACGGAGCACGCGCCGCATCTCGGCGAAGCCTCGAGAGCGATCGGTAAAGTTGCGCAGCCCGAATGCGACGGTAACGGCGTCGAAGCTCCCGTCGGGAAAGGGCAGGGCCAGGGCATCGGCCTGGAGCAGACGGTGGAGACCCTTGGCCCGGGCGACAGCGAGCATCGAGGAGGAGACATCGATGCCCCAGGCCTCATCGAGGGTCGTAACGCGCCGCTCGAGGAGCCGCAGCAGGTCTCCGCTGCCGGTGGCCAGATCGAGAAGCCGCCTGGGCCCGCACCGACCGACCGCGGAAGCGACCGTTTCTCTCCACCGCCAGTCGCTTCCCCCGCTCAGAAGGTGGTTGAGAAAGTCGTAGCGCTGGGCCACCGAATCGAAGAGCTCGCCCATGGAGTCTGCCGATCTCGCGTAGCTCTCTTCGGGAAGCGGGTCCGGCCGGGGGGAGAGGGGGAAGGAGGCCATGGACGAAGTTTCCGCGCAGGATGGGAATCCTCGCGCACCTGCTCGCCGAGCGCAAGCGAAGAGAAGGTCCGCAGGCCTGTGGTGGGCCACGAAAGAGGTTGGAGTTCCCTTTCGGCCGTGTGGTATGGTCAAGACATCTATGCAGATTCGAGCGGATCTCCATTGTCATTCCCATTTTTCTTCTGACGGGGTCTCCCCGCCGGAAGAGTTGATCCGCGTGGCTCGCCAAAAGGGATTGAACGCCATTGCGTTGACCGACCACAACAGCTGTGCGGGCATCGACTACCTCGAATCGCAGGGCCTGCTCCGCGCCGACGGAAGGCCGGTCGATGGCTTCCTCGTCATCCCAGGACAGGAGATCAGCACTCGCGAAGGCCATCTCCTGGCTCTGGGCGTCCGGCTGCCAGACCTTCACGGCATTGCCGCCGCCGACGCCGTCTCCCTGATCCGGAACCAGGGTGGATTTTCGATCGCCCCGCATCCCTTCGATTATTTCCGCGCCGGCATCCGGAGCCGGACGCTCGACACCCTTCCCCTCGATGCGATCGAGGTCTTCAACGCGGCGGCGACACTGCGCCGGAGCAACCGGCAGGCTTTTCGCTACGCCAAGGAGCGGGAGCTCCCGATGGTGGCGGCCAGCGACGCCCATGAGGCCGAGGCGATCGGAACCGCCTACGTGATCTTGGAGGCAGAGGAGTTTTCGGTGGCCGGGGTCTTCGCCGCGCTGCGCCAAAAGTCATCCAGGCTCGAAGAGCACTACATCAAGGCTCAGGCGGCCTTGCGAAAAACCTGGCACAATGTCTTTCGCTTTCGGCATAATCGCGTTTCCGCATCGTCGGGCAGAGCCGAATGAGCGCTGCACTGATTTCCGTATCGGACAAGACCGGGGTCCTCCCCTTGGCGCACGCCCTCGCCCAGGCCGGAGTGACCATCCTTTCGACCGGAGGGACGGCGGTCGCCCTCCGCAATGCCCACATCCCTGTCCAGGATCTCGAAGGGGTGACAGGCTTCCCTGAGCTCCTGGGAGGCAGGGTAAAGACGCTCCATCCCAAGATTCACGGAGGCATCCTCTGGCTCCGCGGAAACGAAGAGCATGAGCGCCAGAGGCGGGCGTTCGGCCTCCCCGAGATTTGCTTCGTGGCGGTCAATCTCTATCCCTTCGCCGAAACGATTCGGAAACCGGGTGTAGCGATTGAGGCGGCGATCGAGCAGATCGATATCGGAGGCTGCGCCCTCGCCCGGAGTGCCGCCAAGAATTTCCGGCACGTGACGGTGGTGATCGATCCTCGCGATTACCCAGAGGTCATCCAGGAGCTCGCCCAGTCGGGGGAGACGAGCCTCGGGCTACGGCAGCGGTTGGCCGTCAAAGCCTTCGCGCAGATTTCCGCGTACGATGCCGCGATCGCCGGTTACCTCCAGCAGAGCTTCGGCATTGCCGAGCTTCCCGCCGCTTGGAGCCTGCCGCTCGTGAACGGCCAGACGCTCCGGTATGGAGAAAACCCCCACCAGCGGGGAATGCTCTACGGGGAGTTCTGGCGCCACTTCCAGCAGCTTCACGGGAAGGAGCTCTCCTACAACAATCTGCTCGACATCGACAGTGGAGTCGGTCTGCTCGCCGATTTTTCCGAGCGACCCACGGTGGCCATTCTCAAGCACAACACCCCCTGCGGAATCGGCTCGGCCGAAACTCTACGCGAAGCGTGGGAGAAGGCCCTGGCCACCGACCGCGAGGCGCCCTTCGGCGGGGTGGTCGCAGCGAATCGACCGGTCGACCTCCCCTTCGCGGAAACCCTCTCGGGGATCTTTACCGAAGTGGTCATTGCGCCAGGATTCGATCCCCAAGCGCTGATCCTCTTGCAGAAAAAGAAGAACCTGCGGCTCCTTTGCGCCGACTTCGCCCAAATTCCGAGCGACCGCTTTTCCTTCCGGTCGGTGCTGGGCGATTCGATCCTTGCCCAAGAACCCGACGCCGCTCCCCTCTCCTCGGAAGCCCGGCAGGTCGTCAGCCGCCGCTCCCCGACCCCGGAAGAACGGGAAGCGATGGAGTTCTCCTGGCGGGTCTGCAAGCATGTGCGCTCCAATGCGATCGTCTTCGGCGCCGCGGATCGCACCCTTGGGATCGGCGCGGGGCAGATGTCCCGAGTCGATGCGGTGCGCGTCGCGATCGCCAAGGCGAAGAACGCGGGGCTCTCGCTCGCGCGAAGCACCGTCGCCTCGGACGCCTATTTTCCTTTCCCCGATTCGGTCGTCTACGCCGCCGAAGCGGGAGCGACTGCGGTGATCCAGCCGGGAGGGAGCATTCGGGATCCGGAGGTGATTGCCGCGGCGGATGAGCGCGGTCTCGCCCTCGTCTTCACCGGGCGGCGCCACTTCCGCCATTGATCTCCGCAGGCGGCTAGCTCAGCTCGACTTTCCAGGAATCGACGTCGACGAACCGCCGCCAAGCCTCGGGAACGCCTGCGGATTCTGCGGAGACAAGGGGCCGCCATCGTGGCCGGCGCGGCTTGCGTAGGAGCTTCATCCCCGCCTCCTGCGGCGTCCGATTCCCTTTGCGGCTATTGCACGAGATGCAGGAGCAGACGATATTTTCCCAGACGGTCTTCCCACCCCGCTCCCGCGGAACTACATGATCGAGGTTGAGCGAACGGTTGTCGAAGCGATGGCCGCAATACTGGCAGGTGTGGTTGTCCCGCTCGAAGACGTTGTGGCGGGTAAATTTGATCTCCTTGCTGGGAAGCCGCTCGAAGAGAAGAAGAAGGATGACGCGGGGAATTCGAATCCGAGCGGAGACCGTGTGCACGATGTCGGCTCCCTCGTAGTAGCGCGAGTGCTCCGCCCATCGGGCAAAATCGAGAGAATAGAAGTCGCTCTCCTCGGCATGCACCACGTGAGCCTGTCCCTGATAGAGAAGCCCGAAAGCGCGCCGAGCAGAACAGAGATTCACCGCCTGCCAGAGGCGGTTGAGAACGAGTACGGACCTTTCTAGCGCCGACATCGACCTATCGCTCCTCTTTGATATCGACTCGCGGACCCTGTGTCAAGTCGGCAGCCGACGCGTTTCGCTCTTGCTTGGATGGTGGACATCGGAAAGACCAAGAGGATCCTGTTATTGCAGGTGGGACGGCGAGAAACGTTGATTCCGCCGGATTCGGCTCTTCCCCCTGCACCGAAGAAAGCTTGGCATTCTGTCTCGGCTCGGGCGAACGTCCCGCTCCTTCCCCTCTCACCTTTTTTTTGGATTAGACGCTCCGGAGCGAGTCGTTCTTCTTGATTGATTCAGGCATAGACGGCTACATCTGGAAAAGGGATCGGTTGGCGGCTCATCGCTTGAGGAGGCGATCGATCTTGGCATTTTGTCCCCCGGGGCACCACCTTCTCGGAGGGACTGTCGTTCGAAAGAGATGAAGAGACTCTTGCAATGGCTCCTGGTCCGGCTCGTGCGGCTTGCTGTCGCCTGGCCAGGTCTGGTGCTTTCGGCCGCCGTCGTCGTCACCGGATTTTCGGCCTGGGTGGTGGCGACCCGCCTCCGTGTGATCAATGACACCAATGCCCTGATTCGCTCCGATTCTCCGATTCACCGCAACTACCTCGCCTACCGACGGGAGTTTCGCGTCGCCGAGGAGTATCTCATCACGATCCGCTCTCCCGACCCGGAGGTCAACAAGCGCGCGGCGAAGGCGCTCGGGGAGCAGCTCAAGGAGCTCGAGCCGCTCGTCCGAGACGTGACCTACCGGTTCGATTTCTCCGGCTTGGAAAAGAGGGCCCTCCTCTTCCTGGAGCTCGACGAGCTTTCCAAGATCGAGGCGGAAGTCGACGGCTATGTCAAGGCGCTGGCGGCTCAGCCCAAGATGAAGCTCAACATCGCCTCGGTGCTCTCGCAAGCGAATCAGAAGTTCCAGGCCTCCTATCTACGGAAGAAGGAGAATTGGACCGAATTCAAGCCGTTCATCGGACGGTTCGTCGGCATGCTCAACGATATGGCCGACGCGATCGCGCAGAATTCGCCTGCGGCGGCCGCTGCCCCGGCCGCCGGGAACGGGGGGAAACAGCCACGCAATGGTCCCGAGGACGATTTTGCCCGCCTTCAAGCCGGAGACATCCAGAAGCTGATCGCCGATCACGAGTACATCTCCTATGAAGATGGCCATCTCTTCCTGGTGACCGCCACTCCGGGGCCGGACGCCCTCGATGGCGACGGACGGACGGCGGCCGTTCGCAAGATCCGCGAGATCATCAAGTATCTGGGGGCCGACTACCCCGAAGTCTCCTTCGCGCTGACGGGAGAACCGGTCCTCGATGAGGATCAGCTCGCGCAGAGCTCGACCGACAGCCTCCATGCGGCGGAGCTGGCCTTCGGCCTGGTGGCACTCCTCTTCCTTCTCAGCTACCGAGAGCTTCGCCGGCCGGGGCTGGGGCTGCTCGTCCTCGTCATGGCGCTTTTCTGGTCTCTGGCCTTTGCCATGCTGGTCATCGGCCACCTGAATATCATTTCTCAAGCATTCGTGGCGATGGTGCTCGGCATGGGGATCGACTTCAGCATTCAAGTCATGGGTCGATACGAAGAGGAGCTGGCGCACGGCCGCTCGGTCGCCGAGGCGCTCGAGATCACCTCGGCGCATACGGGGGTCGCCGTGGTCACCGGCGGGAGCACGACGGCCGTCGCCTTTTTCACGATGTGCTTCAACGACTTCGTCGGCCTGCGGGAATTCGGGATCATCGCGGGCTCCGGCATTCTCTTTTGCCTGGCGGGCAGCCTCTTGGTCCTTCCGGCCGCCTACGCCTGGATCGACCGGAAGAAGGATGCCCGTCAGCTCCAGGAAGCCGCCCTGCGGTCGAACTGGTCCTCGCCGCAGTGGCTCAACCAGGCTCTCTTCCGCGCTCCTCGAACCATCCTCGCCGCCGCTCTGTTAACGTCCGCCGGAGCAGCCTGGCTCTCACCCCGCGTCGGATTCGACTACAACCTCTTGAACCTCCAGGACCCGACTCTCGAATCGGTCCGGGAGGAAGAGGCGCTGGTCAACTCTCCCGCCCGCGCCTTTCTCTTCGGACTTTCGATTGCGGACAACGAGGAACAGGCCGCCAAGCGGATTGGCGCCTTCGCAGCGCTTCCGAGCGTGAGCGAAGTCCACTCTCTCTCCTCGGTCCTCCCGGAAAAGCAAGAGGAGAAGCAGGCCGTCGTCCGCCGCATCGTTGGGCGGGTCCAGTCGATTCCGCTCGATCGGGAGCCGCCCCCGTTCGACGGGCAGCAGGTGCGAACGGCTGTGGGAGAGCTGCTCGCCAAGTCCCGGGAAGGTCTTGCGGCGGCCAAGCGGTATGTGGCTCTGGCCCAGCAGGCTCGCGATGCGGTCGAAATCTTCGGCAAGCTGATTCCCGCTCTCGAGCGGCTCGACGGGGCAATCGCGAACCTCCCGCCGGAGGATCTCAACTCCAGGCTGCGCATTGCCAATCAGCGGGTGTTCGGATCGATGCAGAGCGGGCTCTCGTGGCTCCGCGCCCAGGACACCAGCCGCGGGGTGACCGTAGCGGATCTCCCTCAGGAGATCGCCCATCGCTTTCTTTCGCCTCACGGGAAGATCCTGATCGAAGTGCTCCCCAAGGAAAATGTCTGGAACCGCGACGCCGACGTCCGCTTCGTACGCGATCTCCGGACCGTCGATCCCAACGTGACGGGAACTCCGGTCCAGAACTATGAGTACATCGAGCTCTTGCGATCGAGTTATGTGCAGGCCGCCGAGTGGGCCTTCGCCGCGATCGTGATCCTGATCGCCGTCCGATTTCAGCATGTGGGCTACAGCCTCCTGGCGATCCTCCCCCTCGGCATGGCCGTGCTTTGGACCCTCGGCACCATGGTCCTCTTCCATGTTCCGTTCAACCCGGCGAACATCATCACCCTCCCGCTGGCGATCGGAGCGGGGGTCGCCTACGGCATCTATACGGTCGACCGGTTCTGCGAGGGCGGAAACGCGGCGCTCTTTTCCAGCAGCACCGGAAAGGCGATTCTGCTTTCGGGATTGACTGCGGTGATCGGCTTCGGATCGCTCATGATCAGCTCCTATCGGGGACTCTTCGGCCTGGGGCTCCTCATGACGCTCTCGATCGGCTTCTGCCTCATCGCCAGCTTGGTCGTCCTCCCGCAGGTCTTCTGGCTCGTCTGCCGGCGTCGCGCGTCGAAGGCGAAGACGCCCGCGACCACTCTGCCGGAGATCGCACGCTCCCCCGCCGGCGAAATTGAGACACTGCCGGAGGAAGCGCGGGCGCGCAACGGGCGCACCTAAGAGGCGGGCGAGAGCACCGGTTACCGCGCGTGCCGCCAGACGAAGCGCAAGGGCCTTTCGGCCCACTCCTCCGCATAGGCAACCCCGATCCGAGGGGTGCAGAGAATCTCCTTCTCCGGAATCGTGAGCCCGAGGTCCTCGACCCAAAGGGTTTCCCCCAGCAGGGAGAGGCCGTTATGAGCTAGATCGACGCCGAAGGCCTCGCAGAGCTTGGCTGGACCGTTCGTCCATTCGCGCTCCGGCACTGCCCCCCTTCTCTTTCGAACCAGGGAGCGGCCTTCCTCGATCCAAGCCCCCCGAATCAAGACGGCCTGGGGGATTCCTTCCGGACCGGTCACGAAGTTAAGGAGATGGTGCATGCCATAGCAAAAATAGACATAGGCGACACCTCCGGCGCGGAAGAGCATCCGGGTGCGTCGCGTCTTCCGGTTCCCATAAGCGTGGCAGGCTTTATCTTCGGCACCCCCGTAGGCTTCGGTCTCGCAGATAAGCCCGCTGACCCGTCCATCCGGCGAGGAGCAGACCAGCCGTTTCCCGAGGAAGAAGCGAGCCCGATCTGCCGGATCGGGCGGGAGGAACTCCTCCTGGGTCAGCTTCCGCCCCCCCGTCATAGACATCGACCGATCAGCCGATCGGCACGGGAATCGACCTCCTCCGCTCGAAGCGGACGAGCTCTCGGTAACCCACTTCCCGGACCAGGTCGAGCGCCAGGTCGAAGCGGTAACCGACTTCGTCTGGACGGTGGGCGTCGGAACTGAGGAGCACGGGGATGTGGCGGCGGAAGGCCATTTCCAGGAAACGCTTCGCGGGATAGATCTCCCGGGCTTGCTTGCGGAGCCCCGCCGTGCTCACCTCGACGGCGAGGCCAGCGTCGGCGATGGCATCGACCGCATCGCGATAGTAGTCGGTCAGATCTCCGGGAGGCTTCCGCCCGAACTTCTTCACAAGATCGGGATGGGCGAGAAAATCGAAGAGCCCCGAGCCGGCCATGCGGGCGTAGGCGGCGAAGTAGAGCCGCCAGACCTCCTCCACGGGCCTTTCTTCCCACTTGGCTAACTTGGCCGGGTTATCGATGTCCCAATGGGGATCCACGTAGTGGACTGAACCAATCAGGTAGTCCCAATCCGCCTGCTGGGCCAGATGCCGGATATGATCCTCATAGCCGGGAAGGAAATCGCACTCGAGCCCGAGGCGGATCGGAAAGTCTCCCGCCTCGGACTTTGCCTCCTCGACGAGAGCGAGATAGGCCGGCAGCTCCTCGGCCCCCATCCGCCAATCATCGAACGCGGTCGGCATCGGGTTGTGGTCGCTGAATCCCAGCTCGCCCAGGCCGACTTCCCGAGCCCGCCGGACATACTCCGCAGGGCTCCCCACGGCGTGACGGCAGAGGGGAGTATGCGTGTGGTAGTCGAAGAGCATGGACCTTAGCGAGAGGCGTCGGAAGAAGCAACCCGGTCGAGCACGCCGACCGCTTTGGCGAGCTCCGCGTGCGTGTTGTAAAAATGGGGAGAAAAGCGGATGTACTGCTTCCCTTGCCGATCCCACCGGAGCGAGACGACGATCTCTTGCTCGCTCAGGAGCCGGACGGCCGCGGCAAGGTCGATCCGGTCATGGGTCGCGGTCACAATTCCGGATCGGGCCTCCTTGGGAAACTCCTCCGCGAGGAGCCGCCATCCGCGCCTGCGAAGCCCTTCGGCCAGGAAGGCATGGAGGGAGAGAAGCCGCTCCCGAATCGCCTCGATCCCTAGCTCCAAAAGGAGCTCGATCGACGCCCGCATGCCCAAGATGCCCAAGGCGTAGAGCGCCCCGCATTCGTAGCGCCGCGCGCCCGCCTCGCACTCGATCTCGGGCTGCGCAATGAAGCCCGGCGATCGGATGTTCCAGGCGCCCACGAGCGCTGGCCGGAGGAGGGTCTGCCGCTCCTTGCGGACGTAGAAGATGCCCGCTCCGAGCGGGCCCAGAAGCCACTTGTGGGAGTCGGCGCTCAGGAAGTCGCAGTAGGCCGCATCCATGGGGGCGGCACCAAGCGACTGGATCCCATCGAGGCAGAAGAGCACGCCACGCCTGCGGAGCTCTTCTCCGATCGTTCGGTAATCGAGCAGGTAGCCGGAGAGAAAGTGGCAGGAGGCGAGTGCCACCAGACGGGTCCGCGGGCTGACCGCATCGAGCACTAGATCCGGGGTGAGTCGGCCCAAGGTGTTGGGCTCCAGCCGAACCAGCTTGACCCCGCGCTCGGCCAGCCGCATCCAGGGATAGACGTTGGCTGGATAGTCGTCCGGATAGAATACGACCTCGTCCCCCGGCTGAAAGTCGATCCCCTGCGCCACCAGGTTCAGACCGAAGGCGGTTGGCCCGACCAGAGCGATCTCCGTCGGATCCGCGTGCAAGAGTCGAGCCGCCGACTGGCGGCTCTCTTCGAGCTCCCGAAGGAGCGCTTCGGTCTCCTGCTCCTGGCTTGCCCCCTCCTCGGCCGCCATCCGGATCCGCTCGACGGCCGGCTGCGTTATCGGGGCGACGCCCGCATGGGCAAGAAAGGTCTTCCGCCGGGTCACCGGAAAGAGCCGGGACCGCAAATCGGCGTCATTGACGATCTGGTCGATGGTCATTGCGTCACTAGGCTCGCGGGAAGCTTTTCTCGAATACGGCGCACCGCTTCGATTACCGCAACGACCGCCTGGTCGATCTCCTCCTCGGTCTGATTCCATCCGAGGGAGAAGCGAACGCTGGCAAATGCCTCCCGTGGGCTGAGCCCCATGGCAACGAGGACGCGCGACGGCCTGGAGCTCCCGGTGCTGCAGGCGGATCCGCCCGAAGCCTGGATTCCTTGGCGATCGAGCTCGAGAAGCAGGGTTTCCGATTCGACGTTCTCAAAACAGAGGTTGGAGGTATTCGGGACCCGCTCGGTCGGATGTCCGTTGATCCGGACGTCGGCCAGCCCGGCCAGGATCGCCTGTTCAAACCGGTCGCGCAGCTTCCCGACTCGCGCCCCATACTGTTCGACCCGTTCCGCCGCAAGCTCGGCGGCGCGGCCCATGCCGACGATCGCTGGGACGTTCTCGGTGCCTGCGCGCCGACCGCGCTCCTGGCTCCCTCCCCACAAAAAGGGGCGAAAGGGGACGCCGTCTCGAACGTAGAGCACGCCAACCCCCTTGGGGCCCCCGAACTTGTGGGCGGAGACCGAAAGGAAGTCGACGGGAATCTCGGATGCGTCGACCGGCACCTTGGCGGTCGCCTGGACGGCATCGGTGTGAAAGAGCACCCCGTGGGCTCGGCAGATCTCGCTCACCTCCCGAATCGGGAAGAGCACCCCGGTCTCGTTGTTCGCCGTCATGACGGAGACGACCGCCGTCTCCGAGCCGATCGCTCGAGCCACCTCTGCGGGGTCGAGCCGCCCGTCGGCTCCGACCGGGATCCATCGGATGCGGTACCCGTCCTTCTCCAGCTCCTGGCAGAGACGATAGATCGCCGGATGCTCCACCAGGGTGGTCACCAGCTCCCGCTTTCCCGAGGTGCGGAGGGCTGACCAGAGAGCGGTATTGTCGGACTCGGTGCCCCCGCTCGTAAAGAGGATCTCCTCCTCGCGGCAACCTAAAAGCCGGGCGACGCGCCGCCGGGCCGATAACACGGCTTGCTTGGCCTCCTGCCCCAGGGAGTAGGCGCTCGAAGGATTGCCATAATAGACCGAAAGGAAGGGGACCATCTCGCGGGCTACCTCCGGGAGTACCGCCGTCGTCGCGTTGTTATCCAAGTAGATCGCTCGCCTGCTCACACCCTGCTCCTAGAAATAGTTGGTCCCATCCGCCCATCCTGGTGGGATTCGCGGAACTCGCGTGCCGCCACCAGAGGAAACACTTTCGGAGCGGAGGCGCCGCTTGTCAATCCCCCTCCCATCGGGGCCCTGGCAGGCCCTCAGCCCAGTCCCAAGCCGAAGGCGACGAATCCCGCGCCGATCGCGAGCGCTCCCCACCCAGTGCTCCGCAAGACGCCCGAATGGACCAAGGGCTCGCAGACCCGATCCCGAAAGAGATGGGGGAGGCAGACGAAGAGAATCCCCGCGATTACCCAAAGATAGGCGAGAAGCACCACGGCGATTTTCCCGGGACGATCGCTCAGGAAGGCGGCATCGAGCAGGACGTTCGCCCCCAGCAGCAGGAGGATCGAAAGTCCCCGGACCGAGGGAAAGTCATCGAGAAGCCAGATCGCAAGCGCTCCGAGAGTCAAGGATGCGAGGAAGAGACCCGAACGGATCCACGAATACTCCCCGAGGTCGATCGTAGCGCAGAGAGTCGCCGCCCAGGCGGTACCGGCCCCCAGCAAGATCCGTCCGAGGGTTCGGTTCCTTGGGAAGCGCTGCAGGAACCTCTGCGTTCCGACGGGGAAGAAGAGCGCCAACGCTCCGACAAGGCCGTGGAGCAAGCCAACGATCAGAGCCACCGGGCTCAAGGAAACGTGATAGATCATATCTGCCTCATGTCGGCTCCTGCTGAGTGATGCAGTGGAGGCCGCCGAATCCCCACACGAGGTCGCGAGCGGCCACGGGGACCGCCGGACGGTCGCGCACGAGCGCTCCCAAGATCTCTCCCGCCACGGCGTCCATGGGATCGCCGAAAGCCGGGTAGAGAAGGGCCTCATTGGAGAAGTAAAAGTTCGCGTAGGACGCGGGGAGCCTCGTCTCCCCTTCGTAGATCGCCGACGGCATCGGAAGCGCGACCACGCGCAGGCGTGCGGGGCCCCTTTCCGCCTCCGCCAGCAGCCGCGCGAAGTTTCCTTCGAGCGAGGCATGGTTTGGATCCTGGGGGTCCTGGGCGCGCACCGCCACGATGGTGGATCGATCGACGAAACGGGCGATCTCATCGACATGGCCGTCGGTGTCGTCTCCCACGATTTCCGCTTCGAGCCAGATGATCCGGTTCGCACCGAGATAGTCGCGCAGCGCCCGTTCCATCCGCTCCCGCGTCATTCCCGGATTGCGTACTGGATCGAGGAGGCAGCGGGTGCCCACGAGGAAAAGCCCCTCTCCGTTGGTATCGATCGCTCCTCCTTCCAAGACGATCCCAGGCTCGAAGCAGCGCATCCCCAGGAAGGAGGCGACCCGCTGTGGCACCAGGTCGTCCAGAGAGTAGGGAGGATACTTCTTCCCCCAGGCATCGTAACCCCAATCGACGATTGCGGTCTCCCGTCCGTTTTGCACGAAGATCGGTCCGTGGTCACGACACCAGGGCTCGTAGGCAGGGATCTCGTAGAGAACGACCCTCCGTCCGACCGCAACGCCCCTCGATTCGAGGAGCTCCTGGATCGATCGCCGCTGCTGGCGCGAAAAACAGTTGATCCGGACAAGCTCCCCGGATGAAAGAAGCCGAACCAGATCGGCCCAGAAGGCGAACATGGCCTGCTCTTTCCCGGGAAAGCTGATGCCCTCCTCCCGCGGCCAGGTCAGCCAGGTCGCGCGGTGCCGCACCCACTCGGCCGGCATCCGAAACCCGAAGGTCCGAGGGATCGGCTCCCGGCTCTTCCCCTGCCGCTCGCGACCGCTCTCCTCCACCACGTATTTCGTGCTCACTCCAGGTAGCGCGCGGCAATCCCCCCGTACGCGTCGATGCGGCGATCACGGAGGAAGGGCCAGTGAACCCGAACAGTTTCGATCAGGCCAAGGTCGAGCTCGGCCAAGAGCAGCTGCTCCTCCCCCGAGGCTTCTGCGACGATCCGGCCCATCGGATCGGCCACGAAGCTGCGCCCCCAAAACTCAATCGCGCGTCCATCCGGGCCTCCCTCCCGACCGATGCGATTGGCGGCGGCGACGAAACAGCCGTTGGCGATGGCATGGCTTCGCTGGATGGTCCGCCACGCGTCGACCTGTGCGGCCCCTTCGCTCTCCTTCTCGTGCGGATGCCAGCCGATCGCGGTCGGGTAGAAGAGCACCTCCGCCCCCTGCAATGCGGTCAGTCGGGCCGCCTCGGGATACCACTGATCCCAGCAGACGAGCACACCCAGGCGCCCCGCGGACGTCTGCCAGGCGCGGAAACCCAGATCTCCGGGGGTAAAGTAGTATTTCTCGTAATACCCGGGATCGTCCGGAATGTGCATCTTCCGGTAGCAGCCGAGCAGCCTCCCGTCCGCGTCGATCACGACCGCCGTGTTGTGGAAGAGGCCGGGGGCGCGCCGCTCGAAGAAGGAACCGATCACCACCGCCTTGGCCTTTTGCGCCTGGTCCTGCAGAAAACGGACGGTCGGACCGTCGATCGCCTCGGCCCACCCGAATGCCTCGACACGCTCCTCCTGACAGAAGTAGGGGGTCGCAAAGAGCTCCTGGGTGCAGATGATCCCCGCCTTCTGCTCCGCCGCCTCGCCAAACAGCCTTTCCTGCCGACGCAGGTTGTCGTCTCGGTCGGTGCCTGCTCCTGCCTGGAGGAGGGCTACGCGCACTCGGTTCTGGGATCGCATCGGTTCTCGCAGCATGTTGACGATGAGCCCCTTTACGTGGGAGCGGATTGCCTTCTCATGCTCATTTTCGGACGGCCCGCCAAGCCTTTTTTCCGTTCGGACCGCCTCGCGAATCGACCCGATGCGCATTCCAGGCTTGGACGCGAAAGCCAACGCTGCTTCACTCCAACCCAACAATGAGAGACGGGAAAAAGCGGCTGGCAGTTTCCTGCCTTTGGATTCTTTCGCTCCTTCCGCTGGCGGGGTGCGCCAGCATGAGCCCCATTCCGCAAGCCCTGCGTAACCGAGCCAAAGGTCAGCCGCTTTTTTCCCAGATCGCGGCCGATCCGGCCGCATACCAGGGGCGAATCGTCATCTTGGGCGGCAGGATCATTGAGACCCGCCTCTATGAAAAGGAGAGCATCGTGCTCATCTCGCAGCGGTCGCTCACCCAGCATGACGAGCCGGTCCGAACGGCGGAATCCGGCGGCCGGATGCTCGTTGAATACCAGGGGCGTCTCGACCCGGCCGTCTACAGCCCGGGCAAGAGAATCACCGTGGCCGGGCGGGTCCTCCCCACTCCACCTCTTCCCCGCGGCCCGACCATTCGGATGGAAGGCATTCGCTTCTGCCTCTGGCCGCATGAGCCAAAAGTGGTCGAAGACGTACAGAAGAAGGAACTCGCCGCCTACGGCTCGATCGACGAGTACGGAGCCATCGAGCAGTACTGGAATCCCGTTGGATGGGAGCCGACCGTCACGGGGTGGAGCGGCGGCTGGTGGTAGGTTTTCCACCAGGTCTGGCTCTCAGGGGCCTTCCCAAAGCGGCTCCTCTCTCTCGCGAAGGGCGCGGGCGGCGGCGCCACGAATGGTGGCAATGGCCCCACCCAGGCTCTCGGCAACCTCGGTAGCCAAGACGCCTTCTTCGACTCCCCTTGCTTGGAGCACCAGATCGGCGGCGTGGCCATGGAGCCAGACCCCCAGCTTCGCCGCCTCCCAGGAAGGTATTCCCTGGGCAATCAGCCCGGCCAGCACTCCCAGGAGCGTGTCCCCCGAGCCTCCGGCGGACAAGCCAGGATTCCCGGTGGTGTTGTACCAGAAAGGTTCTCCCTTCCGGACGACGAGCGTTCGCGTGCCTTTGAGGACGAGGGTCACCGGCAGCCTCTCGACCAGCTCACGCGCGGCCTCTTCCCTCTCCTCGTCCCCGATCTGGCGCCCGAGGAGCCGCCCCATCTCTCCCGGGTGAGGAGTGAGGATCGCAGGAAAGCCAAAACGGTCGAAGAGGGCGGGATTCCTCGCCAGAAGGGTAAGAGCATCCGCATCGAAGACCATGGGAGATCCGTTCGTTTCCACCAGATTGGCGAGGAGCTCCTCGGCCGTCCGGTCCAAGCCCAGGCCCGGGCCGATCGCCAGGACGGTCGCCCGGGCGCGGTTCGTGGAGAGGAGAGAGAGATCCGAGATCGGAAAGACCATCGTCTCCGGCAGGCACCGGGAGGCGACGATCGGATAGATCTCCTCCCGGACCCCCAGGGTCACGAGCCCGGCGCCGACCCGGTGGGCCGCGTGCGCAGCCATGGCAGGGGCTCCGCTGAATCCCCGAGAGCCTCCCAAGAGGAGAACTCGGCCAAATTGACCCTTATGGCAGTGGGCGCTCCGCCTCGGAAGCCACCGGGCAAGCTCCTCGGGAACGATCGCCGCGCTCGCCGCGCTCTCCTCCCCCGTCGAGAAGATCGGAACCACCTCGATCCGGCCGACGAAGCGGGAGAGGGCTTCCCGGAAGAGAAACTCCTTACCGTAGCCGATCGTCAGCGTGAGATCGGCTACCACGGCCGGAGAAGCCGGATTGGCTCCTTCCCAGAGTCCGGAAGGCGTGTCGACCGCGATCGTTCGGAAATACCGCCTGGCCCGCTCGCGGTTGAGAGCGGAAACGAGATCGGCCAGCGCTCCCCGAAGCTCTCCGCTCATCCCGATGCCCAGGAGGGCGTCAATGACGAGATCGGCCGCTCCCCACTGCGGGGGAGAGCCGGAGGGGGCCGTTCGTCCTCCTCGGCGCTCCCACTCCGCGAGCTGCCGGGTGCAGAGCGCTCCGAGCTCTGCCCTCTCCGAGGAGAGGAATACGGTCGCCTCCCAACCGGCTCGCGCCAGCCTTCGGGCGATGACGAGCCCATCGCCCCCGTTGTTGCCCCGCCCGATCAGGACAAGAACCCGCCTCTTTCCCGGAAATGCCTCGAGAATCCGCTCGGCACATCCCTTGCCCGCCCTTTCCATCAGCTCTTCCTGCGAAACTCCGTCCGACATCTCCCGTTGCTCGATCCTGCGGATGGCGGCGGTGGAAAGGATGATCATCGTTTTCGTTGACTACCGCCTGGCGCTGGTCGAAAACAAGCGAGAAGTGGCCCGCGCTGCGCAGGGAAAGCGGTGGGGCCGTGCTTGCGCCGCTCCGCCCTCTGCCCTATGGTGGCTCGGTAGCAGATGGCGGCCGTAGCTCAATGGTAGAGCTCCAGATTGTGGTTCTGGCTGTTGCGGGTTCGAGTCCCGTCGGCCGCCCAGACCCATTCTCAAACTTCCATACGCACGCCGCCGGGACCAGCCCAGGCTCGGCGATCCGCTTGCTTGACCGGGTGCGCGACAAGCCCCGTCCTTCCGGGCGGGGAAGGATAGCGCGGTCCTCCTTAGCTTTGGCTGGGTGTCTGTTGCTGGATGGACTCGTCACTGGACATTCCACGGAGGCCAAAGAACGTTTGCATCCATCATGATACGCCCGTATGATTGAGCGCAATGCGGCGGCTGCAAGCCTTCAGGTACCAACTGCGGCCAGACGGCCAGCAAGAGCGGCAAATGCGCCGCTTCGCTGGCTCGTGTCGGGTTGTGTTCAACGAGGCATTGAACTTGCAGATGGCGCGTTACGGTGCCGGCGAGAAAAAGCTCAGTTACGCCGGGCTGTGCAAGGAACTTACGAAATGGCGTAACGGCGAACCTATGCCTTCCGGGCGTGTCGCGCCTTGGCTGGCCGATGCGCCCGTTCATCCCTTGCAACAGGCGCTCAAGGATTTGGAGCGGGCCTACAGTAACTTCTTTGCCAAGCGGGCCGACTTCCCGCGCTTCAAGAAGAAGGGCCAGTCGGATGGCTTCCGTTACCCCGACCCGAAACAGATCAAGCTCGACCAGACGAATAGCCGCCTGTTCCTGCCCAAGCTGGGCTGGCTGCGGGTCCGCCTCAGCCGGGAGGCGCTTGGGACGGTGAAGAACGTCACCGTCAGCCAGTCCTGCGGCAAGTGGCACGCGAGCATCCAGACCGAGCGCGAAGTCGAGCAACCCATCCCGAAGGGCGGAGCGGTCGGTATCGACATGGGTGTGGCACGGTTTGTCACGCTTTCGGACGGCACGTTCTATGCGCCGCTCAACAGCTTCAAGCGGCATGAAACCGCCCTGTGCAAGGCGCAGCAGGCCATGAGCCGCAAGATCAAGTTCAGCAACAACTGGAAGAAGGCCAAGGCCCGAATCCAGAAGATTCATTCCCGCATCGGCAATTCCCGCCGCGACTCCCTGCACAAAGTCACGACCACGATCAGCAAAAACCACGCGATGGTGTGCATTGAGGACTTGCAGGTGCGGAACATGTCCCAGTCGGCTTCGGGCACGGCGGATGCACCGGGAAGGAACGTTCGGGCCAAGCCTGGACTGAACAAGTCCATCCTCGACCAAGGCTGGTTCGAGTTCCGGCGGCAGCTGGAGTACAAGATGGAGTGGAGAGGCGGCTGGCTCCTAGTCGTGCCGCCGCAGAACACGAGCCGGACTTGTCCGTGTTGCGGCCATGGGTCGGCGGACAACCGTCGGACGCAAGCCCGGTTCATGTGTGTGGAGTGCGGTTTTGAGGAAAACGCCGATTTGGTCGGCGCGATCAATGTTCTAAGGGCGGGACACGCCCGGATCGCCTGTGAAGTGAGCGGCATCAAGTCGCCAGCAGCAGGAACCCGCCGAAGCGGCTCATTCCGGTTCAAGCCCGGATTGAGCGCCGTAGGAATCTCCGGAATTTAGGCCGGGGAGGATGTCAAGAACCGCTTTGCGCTGCGGAGCTCGCGCCTACGCTTGCGCGGGATTCGATCCGGTCCGAGAAGCTGCCAAATGAGGATAGGCTTGCACCCAGGACTGCGGGACCGCCTGGGGGCGTCCGTCGGCAAGGCGCACCGTGACGAGGGTCTGACGGCAGCGCACGAGGACTGCCGGCTCTCCCTCCTTCTGAACCGAGCTCTCGATGACGAAACGCAACCGTTCGAGCCGGGTCAGCCGCGATTCGATCAGCAGGTTTTCGCCCAGACGTGCCGGCCGCAAGTAGTCGATCTCGGTCCGCATCAGGACGGGGACGACGCCCGACCTTCCCATTTCCCCGAGGCTCCACCCGAGCTTCTCGGCCAGCTCCGAACGGGCCACCTCGACGAGCCGCAAGTAGGCCACGTTATGGACGACTCCGGCCGCATCGGTATCGAAGTAGTAGACTTTGAGGCGCGTCTGGATCCGGGGCTCGGGCGGGAGACCGGTCATGGCTTTTTCTGCCACGATCGCGGAAGCGTCGAAAGGGGAAAAGGAGCCGGGAAGATCTCTTCGGCACCAAGGACTCTCGCCAGGATGGAAGAATTGGGATAGAAAGTCGTCCATGTCCCAGCAGATTCGACCTCCGCTCGAGAAGATCGTTTCGGGCGGGCAGACCGGGGCCGATCGCGCGGCTCTCGATTGGGCGATTGCTCACGGCCTTTCCGCAGGAGGATGGTGTCCGCTCGGACGACGTGCCGAAGACGGCATCATCCCCGAGCACTACCCGCTCGAAGAGACCCCCAGCGACGATTATGCGGAGCGCACGTGCTGGAACGTGCGGGACAGCGAGGGAACCGCCATCTTCACCGTCGCCGCGGGGTTGAGCGGCGGTTCCCGCCGTACCGCGGAAGAGGCCGCGCGTCTCCGCAAGCCCTGGATCCATCTGCACGGGGGCACTCCGTGCCCCGCAGAGAGATTGCTGGCCTTCCTGGAAGAGCACCGGATCCGCGTGCTCAACATCGCCGGCTCCCGAGGCAGCCGCGAGCCGGGCGCAGGCCGACTCGTCTGGCTCACCCTGGAGGAGGCCCTCTTTCCCGCTTTTCCCGCGCGAAATTCCCCGGCAGCGGGACGGACGGAGGCACCGAGCACGAAGGGGGACGCGATCGAGATCCAAGGGCTTTGGCTTGAAAGCCGGATCGGGATTACGGAGGCGGAAAGGAGCCGGACACAGCCTCTCCGGGTCTCCCTCCGCCTGGAAATCAACGACCTCTCTGTGGCCGCCCGGTCCGATCGCATCGAGGAGACCGTCGACTACGACGAGCTCGCCCGCGAGATCCGGCGCGTTGCCACCTCCCCGCCCCGGAATCTCCTGGAAAGGTTGGCCGAGGAGATCGCGGCAGTCGTCCTTCGGCGCCCGAAGGTAGGGAGCGTTTCGGTGGTTCTGGAAAAGTTCCCGCTCCCCCATGCGGAAGGGGTCGCTGTATCGCTGAGGCGCGTTCGCGACGAAGCCCCGAGCAGACCCGGGCGGAAGGCGCGCCAAGACACGGATCCGCTGTCGCAACCGCTCCCCCTAAGCTAAGCTCTTTCGACAGAATCGGATCATGAAGGTCTTGGTGACAGGGATGGTGGCCGGGATGAGCGACGCCGCCTATTTGCAAAAGGTCGTCGCTCTCGGGAAAGAGAATGGAAAAGAGATCCGGGTCTTCGATGCGGTGGGCGAGTTCACCAAGCATGGGAAAAAGCCCCTGGAACGTCTTTTGGGGACGACCGACTATGTCTTCGAGCTCACCCGCGAGCGGGAGTATGAGAAGATCGGCTACGAGATCGCCAAGCATGGCTACCCGGATGTGATCGTGCGCCTGCCCGCAACCATCGAATGGAACCGGATCAACCGGAAGTTCAAGGACCAGCGGATCCTCCGGGATTTCATCGCTCCGGATGCGGTCGTGACCTTGATCGAGGCAGAGTGGGTCATCAAGAAGGAGCTTGAGTCTTTCGATCCTCCCGACCGCTTCCTCCGGGCCCTCAAGGAGCGCCACCACACGATCTACGAGATTCTTTCCTGGATGAACGAGGAGGTTTCGCTTTCCGAGGATTGGGCACGTTATATGGGGATCCCCCATTACGTTCTCGCCGTCAACGAGCCGGCGGATGCCCTCTACAAGCTGGTCCGCTATCCCAAGCCGTGGGTCGTCTACGTGAGTTACTCGATGACGCATGCGGAGTCGGCGATGCGGCGCACGGTCAACAGCGTGATCCAGCGTTTGCGAGAGTACGCGGTCGTCATCGATCCGCAAACGGTCGAGATCGCCCGCGAGTTCGACTCTCCGGTCGACCGCGAGGTCATCTACGCCTATACCGTCCACCGCGACCTGCACTGGTATGTGGGCAAGGTCCACGCTGTCGTTGCGATCCATCCCTATCCGGAGCGCCCGCCCCTTTCCGCGGGCATGATGGATGAGCTCGGTCATGCCCGGGACTACATGAAGGCCCGCTACATGATCTTCCCGGGAGGATTCTCTCCCTTCACCACCGACTCCTACGTGGAAAAAGGACACCTCTTCGAATCCGCGGACGAGTTCTTCCGCTATTTGGACGAAGTCGAAAAGCGGCCGAAATTCACGGAGCGGCTCGAGGTGCAGGGCGAGATCGGGTTCACGGCTGGCAAGGAGGCCACAAGATGAGACCCGCGGGAAAAGGCTCGGTCTCTGGCGAACAGGGGAAGGGGGTCCCCCGCTCTTCCCGAGGAGAGCGGCAATGACAGACTCGACCGTGGCTCCCTTCCTCGATGAAACGGGCAGGAAGCTCGCCCCCCTGATCGACCACACTCTTCTGCGACCCGATGCCACCTCGGCCATGATCGCCCAGCTCTGTCGGGAAGCCTCCACGCATGGGTTCTATGCGGTCTGTCTCCACTCTCTCTGGCTGGGAGAAGCACGACGCCTGCTCTGCGGAAGCGGGGTTCGACTCTGCACGGTGATCGACTTCCCGCACGGTGCGTCGAGCCTCCGGATGAAGGCGTCCGCCGCCGAGATCGCCGTCCAGGAGGGAGCGGACGAGCTCGATATGGTGATCCCCTTGGGCGCCGCAAAGAGCGGCGACTGGGACTGCGTCGAAGCACATGTCGCCGCCGTGGTGAAGGCGGCGGCATCTCGTCCGGTCAAGGCCATTCTCGAAGTCGGGGCGCTCTCGGAAGCGGAAATTCGCTGCGCCTGCCTCCGCGCCGCCCATGGTGGGGCGACCTTCCTCAAGACCTCCACCGGCTTCGGCTTCGGAGGCGCCACCCCCGAAGCGGTCGCACTGATGCGCTCGCTGATGGGCCCGGAGGTGCAGATCAAGGCTTCGGGAGGGATTCGCGATCGGGCCGCGGCACTCCGCCTCGTCGCCGCCGGAGCGACGCGGCTGGGCACCTCCTCGAGCGTTGCGATCGTGCAGGCGGACCGGTGATGAACTTGCGCAATCTCCTCAAGAAGCTTGTCGAGATCGGAGACGCCGCACTCACACTGGAGGAAAAGTTCCGCAGCGAGATCGAAAAAGTCCATCCCTACCACCGGGCGAGTGCGCGCAACCTGGTGCACTACCTTGCCCTTCGCCGTTTCGACTTGCGCCCGCTCCAAGAAGAGCTGGCCGATCGGGGCCTCTCTTCGCTCGGCCGGGCGGAAGGTTGCGTGCTCTTCAGTCTGCAGGCGGTGTTGCGGGCTCTGGGGAAAGAGGTTCCTGCGCCACTAGTCCGGGCCGATCCCGCTCCTCTCTCCCGACTTGAGAGCGCGCGGCTCCTACAGAGCCACACGGTTGCTCTGCTGGGCCCCAAGCCCTCGGGTCGAAGCTCGGCCATCATGGTGACGATGCCGACTGAAACCGCCCACGATTCCGAGTTCACCCGGCGGATCCTGGGGGCCGGCATGGATATCGCGCGAATCAATTGCGCGCATGACAGCGAGGCCGTCTGGCTGCGGATGGTGGAGAACCTTCGTCGCGGGGCTCGGGAGGCGAGTCGGACGATCCGCATCATCATGGACCTGGCGGGACCAAAATTAAGGACCGGCGGAATCCGCCATGGACCGCGCTTCTGCCATTGGAAGCCAGCGAGCGATCGGTTCGGACGGTTGATCGAGCCCGCTCGGATCTGGCTGACGACGGAGTCGACCGGTCGCCGAGCACCTGAAGCAGCCTCGGCGGCGCTCCTTTTTCCCGAGGAATGGCTGCAGCAGCTGGCGCCCGGAAGGGAAGTTCTCTTTTTCGACATCCAGGGCAGACCCCGTTCGCTCCGGATCGTGGAGAGGCTCCAAGACGGGCTGCTCGCCGAGTCTCGCCAGAGCGCTACGGTGTCGGAGGAGACGGCCTTCGTTCCTTTCGATCCGACTCCCAGCCTCGAGCATCTGGGTCAGCGGGCCGCGTTTGCCCGAGCGCTCGGCGACACCAGCTCGTTCCTGCTCCTTCGGCGCGGAAGCCGCATTCGGTTGCTTCCCCCGGGCTCCAAGGTCTCCGCCGCCGGGGAAAGGAGGCCGCTTCCCGCCATCGAAATGGTGCCAGCTGAGGCCTTGCACTCCCTCCGCGAGGGCCAGACCATCTGGTTTGACGACGGGCGCATCGGGGGTGTCATCCGCTCCGCCACGACGACGGGAGTCGTTGTCGAAACGACCCGGGCCCGCCCGCAGGGGGAAAAGCTCGGAGCCAACCGAGGAATCAATCTCCCCGAGACCGAGCTCGCCCTCCCTCCTCTTTCCGCAAAGGACCGCTCTCTCCTTCCCTGGATCCTGGAGCACGCCGATGGGATCGGGCTCTCCTTCGTGCGCAGTCCCGCCGACGTCGCGACGCTGCAGGAAGCACTCCGCCGAGTTGGCGGAGAAGAGCTTCCGCTCGTGGTCAAGATCGAAACCCGGAAGGCGTTCGAAGCCCTTCCGGCAATCCTGCTCACCGCGATGCAAAGTCCTTCGGTCGGGGTGATGATCGCCCGGGGCGACCTGGCGGTCGAATGTGGCTACGAACGGCTCGCCGAAGTCCAGGAGGAAATCCTCTGGGTGGCGGAAGCCGCCCACCTGCCCGTGATTTGGGCGACGCAAGTCTTGGAAACTCTCGCCACGACCGGGCTCCCCTCCCGGGCGGAAGTCACCGATGCGGCCATGGCCGAACGCTCGGAGTGCGTGATGCTCAATAAAGGGCCTCACATCGAAGAAGCTCTTTACTTCCTGCACGATGTCTTGCGCCGGATGGAAGCGCACCAGACAAAGAAACGTTCGATGCTCCGGCACCTGCATCTGGCCGATCTCTTCGAGGAAGGCAGCGCCCACCCCGCCGAGCATTCTCTTTCGCGCAAAGCGCGATCCCGCCGAGCTACGCGGTGAACCGCGAAAGAACCTCGTCCTTGTCGAGCTTCGTCAAATCGGCGGGAATCGTCTTGACCAGCCTTTCCCGGGTCGAGGCGGAGAGCTTCTCCAGCAGCCTGGAGAGCACTTCGGCACCGGCAGCCAGGCCCCAGCGCTTACCCTCACCGCTCTCTCGCTGAAGAACGGACTCGATCTCCCGGGCGAGTTGGCAGAGCAACCGCTTGCGGATTTCCAGCTCAAGGTTGTGCTCCTCTCCGGCGGGACGGCCGAGCGCAACCTTTCCGGTCCGGACCGAATAACGACCGGGTTCGTCGGTCTCGATATCGCCGTGCTTCTTATGCGCTTCCGGAAGAAGTTGATCCGCGAGGATCTGAATGTGGGTTTTCCCGGAAAGCTCGTCCACCGACACCCGGTATGCCTTCAGGTGCCCCAAGTCCGCAGTGATTAACGTATCTATCCGCATGAGTTCTTTCGCCTAGCCCAATCGTTGGTTTCGTTCCTCCTGCTCGCGACCGATTCCTCTGGATTGGTTCTCGAGCCAATTCCGCCTAGGCTATGGGCTTTTGGCTCCGCTCGTCAAGACACCAGAAGGAGATCCCATTGACGGGGAGTGCCCGAGGGGATAGCCTGGATTCTCCCCTCCGCTCCCTGGCGGAGCGGAATCTCTTCGATCGATGAAAGCCATGGTTTGGGATGGGCCGGGAAGGCGTCTTGTCGAACGGGATCTGCCGACGCCGGAACCGGGGGAGGGAGAGCTGCTCATCCGGGTCCAGGCCTGCGGCGTATGCCGGACCGACCTCCACGTCATCGACGGGGAGCTGCCGCAGCCGAAGCGGCCGCTCATTCCCGGTCATGAGGTCGTCGGGACGGTCGTCCGGCCGGGTCTGGGCGCTCGGCGATTCTCCGTGGGAGAGCGGGTAGGAATCCCTTGGCTGGGTAAGACCTGCGGGAACTGTCGTTTCTGCCGCAGTGGCCGGGAAAATCTCTGCGAACATCCGGAATTTACCGGTTACACCCGGGACGGCGGCTATGCGGAATATCTGCTGGCCGATGAGCGATTCGTCTTCGCTCTGCCGGAGGAATACGCCGACGGGGACGCCGCTCCCCTCCTTTGCGCCGGGCTCATCGGCTACCGATCCTACCGGAAGGCAGAGAGGGCAAACCGACTCGGGTTCTACGGATTCGGCGCGGCGGCGCATCTGCTCGTCCAGCTGGCCGTCGTCCAGGAGAAGGAGGTCTATGCCTTCACCCGCGCAGGCGATGCCGCGGCGCAAGCCCTGGCCCGGGAGCTGGGTGCGGTCTGGACGGGCGCCTCTACGGTGGTTCCCCCCGACCCCCTCGATGCGGCCATTCTCTTCGCCCCGGTCGGCGATCTGATCCCGGCCGCCCTGCGGGCCGTCGATCGAGGCGGGAAAGTTGTCTGCGCGGGAATCCACATGAGCGACATCCCCTCCTTCCCCTACCGCCTGCTCTGGGAAGAGAGGGAGATCGTCTCCGTGGCCAATCTGACGCGGCAGGACGGCGAAGAATTCTTTTCCTTGGCACGGCGCGTGCATTTTCGTACTCATATCCACTCGTACCCGCTCTCGCAGGCGAACGAGGCTCTCAGCGCCCTTCGGGAGGGCCGTATCGCGGGTGCGGCTGTTCTATTTCCCGACAGATGAACCAGACGGATCGAATTTCCGGAAAGGGGAGCCCCTTTCCCGTGAACGAGCAAACAGACCCTGGAGGCAAATGACCGAAGTCAGAGTAAAAAAAGGTGAATCGATCGATAAGGCCCTGCGACGGCTCAAGCGCAAGCTCGACCGCGAAGGCACTCTACGCGAAGTACGCGCGCGACGCTCCTTCGAGAAACCATCCGACCGCCGCCGGCGCAAGGCGAAAGAAGCTCGACTGAAGGTGTTCACCTTCCATCTTGGCGCTCGCTAGACCCAGCCGATCCTTTCGCATCCCCTGGTCAATCCTTATGGGGGTTCTCCGTTAAGAAGAGCCCGATTTCTAATCGATGGGCGGAAAGCCCCTGGTTTGCCCCGGCGCCTCCCGCCGTGCGATACTCGGCTCCACGGCAGGAGGCTACGACCTGACCGGCGGCAAGATGCTCTCCGTCCACCAGGGCCTTGGCCACGGCCGCCGAGCGCAATGAGGAGATTTCCCAGTTGGACAGGGAGCTCTTGCGAGCGCCCGGAGCTGCCGGCGTAGGTTCGGCAAAGGCAACGATCCGCACTTCGAACGATCCCGAGAGCGGCTGCAAGCCGGCCGCCACTTCGCGGAGAAGCGCTTGGCCGGGACCCCCGATCTTGAGGCCGGCGCCTGGAAAGAGAGTGCGAGAGTCGAGGGCGATGACGACCCCGGTCTCCTGCGGGAGGATTGCGGCTTCCTTGGCGAGGACCCGAGCGGCGAACACCTTGTCAAGCCTCTCCTCCAGGGTCCGAAGCTCCAGGGTCTCCGACGGCGTTCGCGCCTGCGCTTTCTCCTTGTTCGATTCCCCGGCTCCGTTCGCCGTAGCGGTCTGCCCCAAGAGATCCTGCTGGAGCCGCAAAAGGCTGCCCGTTTGGCTGAGCTCGGTTTGCAACTGGTCGACGACCGAGCGGAGCTTCTGGTTCTCGCTCCGGAGAAGCTCCGAGTCACCTTGTAGAGCCCGTGCCTCGCGATCGCGAGCCGTAAAATGGCCGTAAAAGTGGAAGGTGCTGATGCCAAGGAAGACGGAGACGCTAATCCAGAAAAGGAGGCCGCCGATCCCACCGTGCGGCACCACACTCGGACGCGCTCTGGGAACGTCGACCGGGATCACGACAGGTTTCTTGCTCTCCATGTCCGTCACCGCGAGGCTCCACCGATCGTCCGCATCGGGAGGACAAGCAGCGTCCGATCGCAGCCTCTAATTCGGGCCGGCTCCGATCGTTTTCTCAACGGGACCTCCTGGAGCAGGCTTCATCGACGACGTTTCGAGCGTGACCGAGGGTGAACCGGGGGATCCTGCCGGATTGTCCGCGGTCCGCTCGCCGGCCAGCAGAGAAAAGCGCCTGATTTTCCCGTTTCGAGAGACGGCAACGGTCATCGGTTGGCCGACCGGAGCGTAAAAGGAGGCGTCCACCACGTCCGACAGATGATGCACCGGTTTGCCGTTGATCCGCACCAAACGATCTCCTTCCTGCAGTCCGCTCTCCTTCCCCGCCGAGTTCGGAAAGAGTCGGGTAATGATGACCGTGCTCGGTGTCCGGTCATCTCCGACCCGAGCCACGCCGACCCCCGCCCATGTATACCGGACGCGCCCGTACTGCCGCACGTCGGCGATCACGCGAGTCGCAGCCCTTCCGGGCAAAGCGTATGCCCACCTTCCCTCGTTCACGACCATGGTGACGACGCCGACAACCAAGCCCTGCAGATTGAGGAGCGGCGCCCCCAGCTCTCCCGGGCTGACGGTGATATCGACGCGCAAGTGGGAGACGCAAAAGAGACGGTCCTGAAACTGCCGGTCCGCGCCTAGCACCACGCCCACGATCGGGGAGGCCGAGAGATTAAAGGGATATCCCACTCCCACGACAAACGAGCCTGGGGCCACCCCGGTTCCCGAGGCAAACCGGAGAAACGGAGTGGCACGGCTCGTTTGAGCCCGCAGAAGGGCCAAACCGCTGCGGCTGTCCTGCCCCAATAGAACGGCCGGCAGCACTCCGCGCTCCGACTCCACCCGAATTTCTTGTCCCTGCGAAACCAGATCCGAAAGGGTGAGCACCGTGCCGTTCGCATCGATGAAGAATCCGCTACCGACTGTCTCCGTCGAGTCGTGCCGGACCCGGACGCGGACAGCGGCATTGCGTGCGGTGCCGAATACCCGACTGACCTCTGAGCCAAGAGCGGTGATTGATTCCTGCCATGCCAAGCAGGGAATCGCGCTCGACCAGAAAAGCAGAATGGCGCTAAGGGAAAGCTTAAAAGTCAACGCTGGCTTCATACCGGACGGGGAGCACACTCACGAACGATCGTCCTCCATTCTCCCGGTCTTTTGCCTTGGTTGTCCTTTCCTCCCCGACTCCCGATGCCGCTCTCGGCGCGATGATGGACGGTTCCCTGTCTCCTCTCAAGTTCCAGAGCAGATCCGGATCTGTGCTGACGAGGCGCGCTGACGAAGTTGCGGTCGCGAGCGCCACCTGCTGCGCGGCTGGGGCCACGCGCTCATGCTGCAGAGCGAAGCCTGCGACGGCTGCGAAAAGGACTGCCGGGAGAGCAAACCGAACGAGCAACGGCCGCACCTCTGGAAGCGAGAGAGCAAAAAGTTCCGCAAGTCGATCCCACCACCGAGGCCGCCCGACGAGCTCCTGGCGCAAACGGCGGTGAACCTGCCCCGGCATTCCTTCGAAATATTCGGGGGTTGCCTTCTCCGCCAGACGATGCTCAAAAAAGATTCGCAACTGCTCGTTCAATCTAGTCTCGCTCGCTTGCTGTCCCTTCATCGTTGACTCCAAACTTTGCTCCGTCGGTGACGAAGACGTCAAACATAATTACGCAGCAACTCCCGCAAACGTTTATGGGCGTAAAAGAGCCGGGAGCGAACCGTTCCTTCGGAGCAGCCCACGATTTTGGCGATTTCGCCATGGCTCAACCCTTCGATATCAAAGAGGGTGACGACCGCCCGATGGGCCTCGCTCAACTGACGGAGCGCTTGTTCGAGCTCCTGATGCAGCTCTTGAAGCTCAATCTTCCGCAGAGCTTCCTTTCCCGCCGACTCGTCCACGAACGCCTCGGGCGTCCTTTCCTCGTCTTCTCCGTCGCCGGAGGAGCCGCCGACCAGCCGGAAGCGGGCGAACTTTCGCCGGTGGCTGATCGCCGTATTGATTGCGATCCGGTAAATCCAGGTGTAGAAGGATGCTCCGATCCGGAAACGGCCCATATTGCGGTATGCCTTCACAAACGTTTCCATGAGAACGTCATTCGTGTCTTCGTGATGGAGCAGGACGCCATAGACCACGCGGTAGAGGCGCGCTTGATACCTCTTGACAAGCTGGTCGAACGCGCCAAGATCCCCGTTCTGCAAGCAGAGGACGAGTTCGCGGTCCGTGGGCTCTCGTATGGGAGTGTCGGGCGTGGGTTTTTCCATGCAAGATCTGAAAAGAGCTGACGCAGATAGCTTAGTCACGCCGGATCGAGAATCAACGTCTTCCTTCGCGTCGGCGGCCGCCCCGATCGATTCGTTGGCTCAAGGTTTAGCTTCGCCTACCGCAGCCAAGAGGATCGATGCGGCCGCGCTCCGGGCTGCGGCAAGGCGTTTGCCTCTTCTCCTCGCCAGCAGCCGGCACGACGTCTCCCCTTCCCCTCCGGCGGGGATCTCGACCTCTTCGGCGCCTCCGATCGCGCGACACCCAAAAGCCCCGCCGGAGGCTCCCGCTTTTACGACCAGTGTGGAACCCGTGAAGGTGCCGCCCCCAATTCGTCCGCCTCCCCCCATGCCGCGAGCCTCCGCTCCTTCGCAACGTCCGTCGGCGCCCCCGAGGCGAGTGGCTTCAAAGATCTACGCTTGGTCCCTCTGGTTCGTCACCCTCGTCGTGGCGATCCAAGGACTGGCACTTCTTTCGGTATTTTGGTTCCGTCACCGGATCAAGGGCGACACGCACGCGCCCGTTCTCATGGCTCCCTCGGCGGCTTCGAATGCCTCGCAGGGCCCGCCGATTCCATCGCTCCTCACGCCCCGCCCTCCCGTTCCGTCGCCCCATTACGACGGGCGCTCCCTCGCCCTCGTGCTTGATCCACGCCCCACTGGAGGACGTCTGGCGCCCCCCGCCCTGACCAACCGAGAGCGGGTCACTGCTTTGCTCCAGGAGGCAAAGCGGTTCAAGAACGAGGGCGACCGGGAGCTCGCGCGTACCGCCATCTCGCGGGCGGAGGATCTCGATCCGCAAAATCCGGCCATCCTGGAATGGCAGGGCGAATTAGCCGAGGAACAGAAGAATCTTTCCCGGGCGACGGAGTACTGGAGTCGGCTCGTTTCGATGGGACCCGCGGCGGGGGCGTCCTACGAAAGAGCCCGCAGCCACCTCGAGGAAGCGGCGCAAGCGGAAGGGATGGACTCCAGCGAAACAGCCTTTCTCCATCGGGCCAAAACGCCCCTCCAGCTCCTCGGAGTCGAGCGGAGCAGCGGCGGCGGCAGCCCGTTCGGTCAGCAACTGGTCTTCCGCTTCCGCATCGCAGCTGATTCCAGGACAAAGATCGCGCTTGGTCAAATCAGCTACCAGTTTTACGCTTATGATCAGATTGACGCGGGCATCATCGTGCCGACCAATGCCGAGGTGACCGCCGGCTTCGAGAATGCTTTTCCGCGCTGGGGAATCAATCGCGCCGAGGTTCTCCGGGTGACCTATCGCCTCGATCATCCCGTCCCGCACCAGCGCTTCTACGGCTATGTCTTTCGCCTCTTTTACAGCGGGATCCTGCAGGCTCAGCGAGCCGACCCGCCCGAGCTGCTCTTGCGCTTGCCCACCGCGAAAGGGAAGTGAGCCTTCCCCGGGGGAAGGCCCAAGACCAGGCTTCGGGCAGCGGAGAAGACGTCTCGCCTAGTTCGGCCGACCTTCCGAAGCGAAGCTGCCGGCGGGAGATTCCTCCGGCCCCGCCAGAACGTTTTTCCCCCTGGCGCGCCTGCCGGGCATCTCCGTCTCCCGGATCTTGCTCGGCTGGGCGGCCACCGCCAAGACGCGGGCCGCGGCCCGAGCGCTCGCCCCCGGCACGGCGATCGGCCGCAGCGTCTCTTGCATCGCCCGAACCATGCGATCGCGCTCGTCCGGGCTGGCCAGCAGATGCAGCGCCGCTTCGGCGATGGCACCCGGCGTCAACCTTTCCTGGACGAGCTCCGGGACGATCTGCCGGTCGGCCAACAGGTTGACCATGCTCAAAAACCGGACCTGGACCACCCGCTTGGCTACGGTGTAGGTGATGGGGCTCGCCTTGTAGACGAGGAGCTGCGGCGTACCCACCGCCGCGCATTCGAGCGAAGCCGACCCGGAGCAGAGCAGGGCTAGATCGCATCGGGCCAGATGGGAAAGGGAGTAGCCGACGCGCAGGCGGACCGTGCCGCTCGTCCTGTACAGGGCCAACTGTTCGCGGACGCAAGCCTCCCGGCGAGCATCGGGGGTGATCCAAAGAAACTCCAAGTCATCGCGCTGCTGTTCCATCTCCGCAGCCGCTTCCAGAAGCAGAGGCAGATGGCGCGCAATTTCGCTTTCCCGGCTCCCGGGCAGGAGCGCGATCGTCATCCGACCGGAGGGGCCGGAGTTCCGTTCCTCCGTCTCGTTGGCCAGGAGGCGATCCCAGAGCGGATGCCCCACCCAAGAGACGGCAAGAGGGCTCCCTCGACGGAAATACCATTCCTTTTCGAAGGGGAAGAGGACGAGGAGCTCGTCGATGGACTCCGACAAGACCTCGGCGCGCCCGGACTTCCAGGCCCAAACCTGAGGGCTGACGTAATAGATCAGCTTCACCCACGGCAAGCGGCGGCGCAGCGCCCCGGCCAGCCGCAAGTTGAATCCGGGATAGTCGATCAGCACAACCGCGTCGGGCCGAGCGGCCTCGATTTCACGGGTCAGGCGATGGAAGATCTTCCGCAGGTCCGGGTAATGGCGCAACACCTCCACGAGGCCGACGACGGCATGCTTCGTGAGGTCAACGCTCTGCCGTTGACCCGCAGCCGCCATCTTCGGCCCGCCGGCGCCGCGGCAAATCACCCCCGGCTCTTGCCGCCGGAGCGCTTCGATCAAAAGCGCTCCCAGGGTGTCGCCGCTCGGCTCTCCGGCAACCAAATAGAACTTTCTCCTGCGGTATAGCCTCGTCATGGAACCGCCATTCCCTCACCGATCCGATCCGAAATCTGCATGGCCAGGTCCAGAGCCGCAACCCCCTTTCCTCCGTCCACGACAGGTCTCATCTGGGACCGGATGCAGTCGATGAACGAGGCGATCTGGAGCCGAAGAGGCTCATCCCTTTCGATGGGGATCGGCTCCCGTTCAATCCTCCCGTCCTTCTTCCGATAGATCTCGCCGCACTGGTCCCCGTAATTGAGGGAGAGGTAGGCGTCATCCTGAAAGATGCGGATCTTCCGCATCTTTTCCGGGCTGATCCGGCTGCAGGTCAAATTTGCAACGGCTCCCCCGACGAATCGGATGCGCGCGTTGGCGATATCCTCGGTCGGGCTCAAGACCGCCACCCCGACCGCGTCGATCGAGGCCACCGGCGCCCGAACCAGATGCAGGACGATCTCCAGATCGTGAATCATCAGGTCGAAGACGACGCCGATCTCGGTGTTTCTTCCCGGATAGGGACAGAGGCGGTGAGACTCGATGAACCGGGGAGCACGCAGAAGCGGCTCCATCGCCTGGAAGGCGGGGTTGAACCGTTCCACGTGGCCTACCTGCAGCAGCCGGCCCTTCTCGCGTGCCAGGAGAACCAACGTCCGCGCATGCTCCACTTGATCCGCAATCGGCTTCTCGACGAGCACGTGGCAGCCCGCTTCCAGGCACGCCGCGGCAACCGGGAAGTGGGTTCCCGTGGGGGTTGCGATCGTCACCGCCTGGCAGCTCGCGACAAGCTCCTCCACGGAACGAAACGGCTCGGTTCGATAGAGTTCCGCTACTTCGCGACAGCGCTGCGCATCGACGTCGAAGACGCCGACGAGCTTGGTTTGCGGAAGCTCCGAACAAATACGAGCGTGGTGCCGGCCGATATGGCCGACCCCGATCACCCCAATCTCGATAGGCTGCATCATGCGTTTTCTCCGCCCTCCCGCATTCCGTAAAGAGAAATTCCCAGCTCTTCGGCAAGCTGGACGACCTTCTCCTTCTCCAAGATCAGCGTCTTTCCCGCCTCGCAGACAATGAGCGCCACCCCCGATCTCCGCGCCATTTCGATCGTCTGTCGCCCGATCACCGGCACGTCGAATCGAAAGTCCTGTTCCGGCTTGCTCACCTTGATCAAAACAGCCTTGCCGCGCCCCAGGCCGCCCCCGCGCTCCAGGGTCTTGTCGGTACCCTCGAACGCCTCCACGGCCAGCACCGTGCCCTGCTTGACGACCAGGGATTGTCCGATATCGAGCCGAGCAATCTCCTTCGCCATCCGAAACCCGAACTCGCCATCTTCCTTTTGTCGCGGGCGAAGAGAGGGCCCGCCGAAGTGGCCGGCGGGAGCTAGCTCATCCTCCAGATAGGTCGTCGCAGGCAGAAGGAGCACCCCGGCGCCCCGCAGCTCTTCGGCGATCGCTCCGAAGATGGTCGTAGCGTTTCTCACCTTGAGGCGGGCCAGAAGCAAGAGAGCTTTCAGATCGGGGCGCAAGTCAAAAAGATGGGCGGGGGCGACCGCGCCCGCCATGATGGCGCGAGAGACGCCGCTGCGGCGAAAGAAACGGAGCAGACTCCCCAGTTGCCCGACGCGGAGCCACTCGACCCGACTGCTGAGCTGCTCGATCTCCGGATCGGTCTCCCCGACAAAGGCGACCGTGCTGAGCAGATCGACTCCGGCGCGGCGCGCGGCCCGAGCCACCAGAGCCGGATAGACTCCGCGACCGGCGATTAACCCCAAGCTCTCCTTTTGGCTGCCATCGTCGCCGTGCATGAGACTTTGTACCCGCTTTGCCTGTCCTGCACCGCTCCGGAGCGACCCGGAACAATTCAAACCTTGACCGTTGGAAGAACCGTCCGTAACTTTTTTAGCAAGGCGATTCTGCCGCAAAGAAAAGGTGGGAACTTGCAGAGTTTCCACTTTTTTTTCTTTGGAAGTATCGCCGGAGACCGTCATGAATCAAGAAGTCTTGGCCATCATCGAATACATGGCAAGGGAGAAAGGCATTCATCGCGAAGCCTTTCTGGAAGCCATGCAATCGGCTCTCCTTGCCGCGGCCCGAAAGAGCATCGGGCCCGCCCGCGACTTGCGGGTGGAAATCCACCCGAAGACCGGCAAGATCACGGCACGAGCGAATCTCGAGGTGGTGGACAAAGTAGAGGATCCGCGAGGTCAAGTTACCTTGAAGCGGGCCAAGGAGATCGACCCGACGGCGCAGCTCGGGCAGCTGCTCGATGTCGAGGTGACCCCCAAGGACTTCGGGCGCATCGCCGCACAGGTTTTCAAGCAGACGATCAATCAGTCGCTCCGCTCGATTGAGCGCGAGATGGTGCTCACCGAGTTCAAGGACCGTGTCGATCACATCGTCATGGGAACCGTACGGCGTTTCGACCGATCCGACGTGATCCTCGACCTCGGCCGCTACGAAGGCGTGATGCAGGCGCGCGAGCGGGTACCCACCGAGGAGTATGTGGTCGGGGATCGAATCCGCGCCTACGTCCTCGCCGTGGACAACACCTCCCACGGCCCGCAAATCCTCCTTTCCCGCAGCCATCCCAATTTTGTCCGGAAGCTCCTCGAGCTGGAAGTGAGCGAGGTGGCCGACCATACGGTGGAGATCAAGGCCATGGCCAGGGAGCCCGGCTTTCGAACGAAGATCGCCGTATGGAGCGCCAATCCCAAGATCGATCCGGTCGGGGCCTGCGTGGGAGTACGAGGGGCCCGGGTCAAGAATATCGTGCGCGAGCTCCACATCGAAAAGATCGACCTCTTTCGCTGGTCGTCCGACGTGGCCGAATTGGCCGTCGAAGCGCTCAAGCCAGCCCGGATCAAGAGTGTCGAGCTGGATGAGGCGGGCAAGCGCGTGAAGGTCGTGGTCGATGAGGAGAACTATTCCATCGCGCTGGGTCGAAAAGGGAAGAACGCCTGGCTGGCGAGCAAGATCACCGGATGGGAAATCGACGTCGTCCGCGAACAGTCGGCGGAGGAAAACTTTGCGCTTAAGCTGGCGCGGGCCACCGAAGAGATGGCGAGCGCCCTCTCCGTCGACCCGTCGACGGCGGAGCAAATCGTACGGGCGGGCTTTTTGAGCCCGTCTGCCGTAGCCGAAAGCGAAGAGACCGATCTCGCCTCGGTGCTTCCCGAATTGGACCTGGCCACCGTAAAAACATTACGCGAAAACGCGCGGCATTGCGCGAAAGCTTCTTAAGCCACCTGAGTTTTTCATGCCGAAGACCAAGCAGACCCTATCGCCTCCAGAACGGAAGGACGATCGCACCATCTCCGCAGGGCAAGTGACCATAACGGAAGAACCTCCCAAGCCGGTTGTCCCCCTGCCGGCGCCGGAAGAGGGCTCCGCGACGCCTCCCCAGAAAACGATTTCCCTGCGAGGGCCGATCGCGGTCAAGGAGTTGGCGGGTCTTTTGGAAATCAAGCCCTTCCAATTGATTCATCATCTCATGGAGATGAACATCTTCCCCACGTTGACCCAGCTTTTGGACGAAGAGGTTGCCCGAAAGGTTTCGGGCCGCATGGGCTTTGAGGTGCAGACGGAGCGCAAGGAGCGTCACGGTCCTCCGCCACCGGCTCCCAAGGTTGTCGAAGAACCGTCGCCCGCTCTGGAGGTCAAGCCCGAGTTGCAGCCTCGCTTCCCCATCGTGGCCTTTCTCGGTCACGTCGATCACGGAAAAACCACCTTGCTCGATGCGATCCGGCACACCCGGGTTGCCGCGGGGGAGGCCGGAGGGATCACCCAGCACATCGGAGCCTATACGATCAACCGCGGAGGTAAATCGATCACCTTCATCGACACACCCGGCCACGAAGCGTTTACCGCAATGAGGGCTCGCGGCGCTTCGGTGACCGACTTGGTCGTGCTCGTCGTTGCGGCCGACGACGGTGCCATGCCGCAGACGATGGAGGCCATCGATCATGCTCGAGCGGCGGAAGTTCCGATCCTGGTCGCCATCAATAAGATCGATACTCCGGGAGCCAACCCGCTCCGCGTGAAGACTCAGCTCCAGGAACGCGGATTGGTTCCTGAAGAGTTTGGCGGCGACACCATCTTCTGCGAAGTCTCCGCCCTCAAAGGGAAAGGCATTGATCATCTTCTGGAGATGATCCTTCTCCAGGCGGAGGTTCTCGAGTTGCGCGCTCCTTTTCATGGTCCGGCAGTTGGGCGGGTGATCGAGGCACAGATGGAGACGGGGCGAGGGCCAACCGCGACCGTCCTGGTCCAAAAAGGGATCCTGCATACGGGAGACATTGCGGTGTGCGGGCCATATTGGGGGCGGATCCGGGCGCTCATCAACGATCTCGGGAAGACGGTACGGGAGGCGATGCCGTCCACCCCTGTCAAGGTCCTGGGATTGAGCGGACTCCCTTCGCCGGGAGAAGAGCTGGTCGTAGACTTCGACGAGCGTAAGGCGAGGCAGACTGCGGAAGAACAGCTGGCGGCGCTCAAGCGTCCCCGACAGGAAGAGGGTCCCAAGATCACATTGGAAAACCTCTTCTCGGCGATCGCTGAAGGTCAACGCAAGACGCTGCATCTGATTCTCAAGGCGGACACTCAAGGATCGATCGAAGCCCTGATCGGCCAACTCCAAAAGATTCCCAGTAACAAGGTAGAGCTGTCGATCATTCATTCGGCGGCTGGTCCTGTAACCGAATCGGATATTCTTCTGGCAAAAGCATCGGAGGGGATTGTGATCGGCTTCAATGTCAAGACCGATAGTTCCGCCGCTGCCGCAGCCAAGCGGGAAGGGGTCCAGATCAAGCTCTTCAGCATTATTTATGAGTTGGTCGACCAAGTCCGGGACGCCATGGCGGGGCTGCTGGAACCGGAGCTCCGCGAAACGGTGCTCGGTATGGCGCTCGTCAAGAAGGTGTTTGAGCTCAATAAATTCTCGGTTGCGGGTGTCTTGGTGCAGTCGGGCAGAATGGTCCGTAAGGGTCAGGCTCGTGTGCTCCGCGGCAAGCAGCCGATCTACGATGGGAGCATCCAAACCCTCAAACGCTTTCAAGACGAGGTCCCGGAGGTCCGGGCGGGACTCGAGTGCGGCATGCGCCTGGGGAATTTCGATGATTACGAGCCGAACGACACCATCCAGTGCTATCAGCTGGAGCGAGTTCCCCAAAGCCTCTGATGGCCACGCCTCGCTCTTGGGCCACACTGCAACCCGCCGGTTGAGTTCCTGCTCTGTTCCCCACCGGCACGGATCCGGGGTCGGGTTCACCGCTTGGCCCGTCTCGTTGCGCGGAAATGCTTCGGAGCCGCTATCATGGGTACACATCGAACCATCCGGGTATCAGAAGTCATCCGAAAGGAACTTTCGGAATACTTTCGAAGGGAAGTCTCGCTCGAAGGCTTGCTGCTGACCATTTCTGCTGTCGAAACGACTCCGGACCTGAAAGAGGCTTTCGTCTTCGTCAGCGCGTGGCAGTCTCCCCTGCGGAGCGAAGAGCTGCTCTCTCTCCTCCGCCGTCACCGCAGAGAGTGGCAGCATCGGCTCGGCAAGAAGCTCCAGTCCAAGTTTACGCCCCAGTTGACCTTTCGCGTCGACGACTCCCTGGAACGAGGGGACCGCATCCTCCGCATTCTCCAGGAAATCGAGAGCGAGGGCGAACAGGGGGAAAAATCGTCGGCTCAGGGAAGCTAACGCAGCTCTCCAGACTCGACCGGACCTTGGAGGATGAAGCGCGCCTTTTGCCAAAGTCCAGGAAGACCGGTCTGCTCTCGGGCCGCCACCTCCGTCTCGATTCGCGAGAAGATCGACTCTTCGATCCTTCGACCGGCGGCTTCCTCGACGGCAGCCAACTCGGGTTTTCCGAGCTGACGGTAGACGGCGGCAAGTCGGAGGCGAGCGAGAAGATCCTTCGGCCTCTCCTTGATCGCGGCAGAGAGAGACAGGGCACCCTCCTCGACCCTTCCGCTTTCCAGCAACGCTTCGGCAAGGCCTTGATGCACCAAGGCGCTTCTGGATTGATTGCGGAGCGCGGAGAGAAAATGGAGGCGAGCCGACCGCACTTCTCCGCACTGCAGCGCCTTCCATCCATTGACGGCCGGACCAACCGCTCTCCTTCCGCTGCCGGTTCGCCCAGTCCAGACCGCGAAGGGGAGATCGACGATGCGACTCTCGTCCATCAGAACGCGGGGGCAGAGCGCCCCGGCGAGCCGGCTCGTTCCCTCAAGGGAACGAAAGGTCGTCACTCCGACGACCCGTCCCGCGGTGTCGACAACCGGGCCTCCGCTATTCCCGGAAAAGGTTGGCGCGTCGACCTCGAAGGAAAGAGCTCCGTGATAGGGTTTGTGCCGAAATCCGACCACCCTCCCGGACGCTGAGGCAAGACCCACTCCCAGAGGATATCCTTCGATCCGGATCGGCTCCCCCGGAATGGGCGGGTTCTTTCGGAGTTGGAGGGCTTCCGCCTTTACCCCGGTCGGAAGGTCGATTTGCACCAGGACCAGATCCCCCGCCTCCGCCAAGACCCGGTCGATGCGGAACGGCTCGGCCCCGCGCCCCAGGATCGCACAGAAGACCGCCCGAGATAAGAGATGGCGATTGGTGATCAGTTGCCCGTGCGAGTTGACGAAAAAACCGGTTCCGGTCACCCGGACGATGCCGTTGCCGACGCCTTGATAGGCGACCACCTCGACAATCGCCTCGCTCGCCGGATTGCTGCGGTCGAGACGAATGCCGTCCGTCCTTCCGGTCACGGGAAGCAGCACCGCAACAAGCGCCGCGGCGGCACGGGCGCTGCGCCAAATTCTCCTAGCGACCCCTCTCGGTTCGTCCGAGGAGCCCGCAGACGACCCCTGAGCCCGTTCGAGAAGGCCGCAGCCAGCGAAGCGAGACGGAATTCCGTGAACCCGGCTCTCGCGCATCTCCTGGCGATCACCGCCCATTTTTGTTGATCTACCGCGCTATTAGTTGCTCGACAAGGGAAAAGAGCAGATCCGCTACGCGGAGGCTCCTGCCGGTTACCCGCAAATGCCTCCGTTTCCGGCGCAAGGGAGCGGCCTGACACAGGATTCCGCTATGTCGCCGTTTCTCTTTGCCTCTCCCCTTCCCGCTCGTCGTCAGGATATCCGTCGGGATGCGCCCGATGCCAGCGCCAGGCGCTCTCGACGATTTCGGAAAGTCGCGAGCGTTCCGGCTTCCAAGAGAGCTCCTGACGGAGCTTGAAGATGTTTGCCACAAGGCGCGGCGGATCGCCTCGACGAGCCGGCCGGATGTCGTAGGGGATCGAGACGCCCGTAATCTTGCGCGCCATCTCGACGACTTGCCGCACCGAGTACCCCTCTCCGCTTCCCACATTGTAGAGGCTGGGCTGCTCCCGCCGCAGGGCAGCCAAGTGGGCTGCCGCCAGATCGCGCACGTGGACGTAATCGCGGATCGCCGTGCCATCAGGGGTAGCAAATCCGTCCCCGTAGACTTCCACCGCCCTGCGCTTTCCCAACGCTACCCGCAATACGTTGGGAATCAGATGGGTTTCTTCCTTGTGGTCTTCCCCGTATCGCTCCGAGGCTCCGGCGGCATTGAAGTAGCGCAGAATCAGCGGAACGATCCCGTGAATCTCCGAATACCAGCGCAAGATCTTTTCAAAGCAGAGCTTCGATTCGCCGTAGGGATTGATCGGCCCGGTCTCTGCCCGCTCCTCGATCGGGATCTTGAGCGGGAGCCCATAGACCGCGCAGGTAGAGGAGAAAACGATCTTTCGCACCCCGGTCGCGACCATGGCGTCGAGCAGATGGATTCCATGGAAGGCATTGTTGCGAAAGTAGGTCGAGGGATCCCGCATCGATTCAGCAACCAGGGCGTTGGCCGCGAAATGGATGACCGCATCGGGCTTCTCGGCTTGAAACAAGGCCAGAATCCCCCCGCGGTCGCTCAAATCGAGCCGATGGAAGGCGGCCCGTTCGTCCACCGCCGCCCGGTGTCCTTCGGAGAGATTGTCGACGACCACTACGGAAATGCCTGCCTCCAGGAGAAACTCCACGCAGACGCTTCCCACGTACCCCGCCCCACCGGTTACCAGGATCCTCATTGGAATGAGTGGAAAGAAGTCTACTCCTTGAGATTCATCGAGAGAAGGAACTCGACGTTGCTCTTGGTCTTTCGCAACCGCTCGAGCAGAAGCTCCATGGCCTCCACCGGGGGTACGGAGGAAAGTGCGCGGCGCAGGACATGGATCCGCGCAATCTCGTCGGGATGATAGAGGAGCTCCTCCTTCCGAGTGCCCGACTTGGGGATGTTGATCGCCGGGTAGATCCGCTTTTCGACCAGTGCGCGGTCGAGATGGACCTCCATGTTGCCGGTCCCCTTGAATTCCTCGAAGATGACGTCGTCCATCTTTGACCCGGTATCGATCAGAGCCGTGGCCAGGATCGTCACGCTCCCGCCTTCTTCCAAGTTCCGCGCCGCCGCAAAAAAGCGCCGCGGTTTCTGAAGAGCGTTGGCGTCGACGCCGCCGGTCAGGATTTTTCCGCTATGCGGCTGCAATGTATTGTAGGCACGGGCCAACCGGGTCAGCGAGTCGAGCAGGATGACCACGTCCACCTTCGTCTCCGCCATGCGCTTCGCCCGCTCGATCACCATTTCGGCCACCTGGACATGCCGCTCCGGCGTCTCATCGAAGGTGGAGCTGATGACCTCCCCCCGAACGGAGCGCTCCATATCGGTGACCTCTTCCGGCCGTTCGTCGACGAGAAGAACGATCAGATGCGCCTGAGGATGATTTTCGCTGACTCCGTTGGCGATCTTCTGCATCAGGACCGTCTTCCCGGTCCTCGGAGGGGCCACGATCAACCCGCGCTGACCGAAGCCGATCGGCGTGACCAGATCGATGACCCGCAGGGAAGCGTCCTTCGACTTTCCTTCGAGGAAAATCCGGCGGTTCGGAAAGAGGGGGGTGAGATTATCGAAAAAAATACGATTGCGGACCTTTTCCGGCTCTTCCGCTTCGACAAGATCGACCTGCAGAAGGGAGAAGTATCGCTCCTTCTCCTTCGGGTGACGAATCGGGCCCGAAACCAGGTTGCCTTTCTTGAGGCCGTTGCGGCGGATCAGCGCGGGCGAAACGTAGACGTCTTCCGGACAAGGGAAGTAGTTGTAGGCGGGCGATCGCAGAAAGCCATAACCCTCGGAGAGCACCTCCAAGACCCCGTCTCCAAAAATCGGACCGTTGCGCTGGGCATGACGCCGCAATGTTTCGAAGATCAGCTCATGCTTCCGCAGCAGCCCGGGATTCTCGATCTGATAGTCGGCTGCTTTCCCCTGAAGCTCCGAAAAGGAAAGGTGCTGGAGCTCGCTCAAGCTGAGCGGCTGGCCCGTCGCAAGAGGACGAGACCACTCCCCGCCCCCTTCCTTGCGATTCTGTTGCTCGCCGCCGCGGGATTCGGCAGACCGGACGGGGTGTCCGCTCCGAGGCTGCCGCTGCTCTTCGGAGGATGCGCCCGCTTCCCATCGACCGGTCCCGGTCGATGCGCCGCTCCTTGAAGGTTCACCCTTCTCCTGTTCGATTTCATCCGCATTCATTCTTTTTCCATTGAGGTTTCCCTCTTCCCCCTCTCTCTCGCCAGAAAGCGCCCGATCCGCCCGATCGCGTATTGAATTTCGCCGCCCACCCCGTTCCTCGGCCCGCAAGGGACAATTCCTCAAGGTGATGCGCAAGCGAGGACAAAACGAGAAATCTGCTGCTCAAGAAGCTCCAACGAACCGTCGTTCCAGAGGAGTACGTCGCTGCGCGCGGCCTTCTTCTCTACCGGCCACTGACTCTTGATCCGTGCCTCCGCTTCCTCCCTTTCCAAACCCCGTGCCTGGAGCCGACGCAGTTGCGTCCCGCGGGAGCAACCTACGCAGAGAATTTTCTCAAATTCTCCTTCCAGGGCCGCTTCATGCAAGAGGGGAACCGAGACAGCAATTTTTCCGTTCGGGTTCCGAGCCCTCAAATCCGTCACTTCCTTGCGCCATCTTTCGGCGATGGCGGGGTGAGTGAGCCCGTTTAGCGTTTCCCGCAACTGAGAACAACGAAAAACCATCGACCCGAGCTTTTTTCGATCGATAGTCTTATCTTCATTTAAGATCTGCTCTCCGAAAGCGTCAACCAGTTTCTGCCATGTTTTCTGTCCCGGTGCCATCAAGTCTCGCGCGATCTCATCCGAGTCGATCACAAGCCATCCCGCCCTCCTGAGGCGTTCGGAGGTCGTCGACTTGCCGGCGGCGATTCCTCCGGTCAGACCGACATAAGAAACCGGCATAGCAAGAGACATCCTCATCCATGGAACGGGACGAGCGGCAGACAACTCCCGACCGCGGGGGAACCTCCCCCTCTTCCCGATTTCCTATTTTGCCCGGTCGCCGATCGTCCCTTGCCCATGGGGTAGCCACGTCTATTCCCTGTTGACAAGCGCTCCCTTTCGGAAAAGAAGGAGCAGGTGACCCTCGAAACAGCCTACGCCGCCTGTCGGCGCATCGCTCAGCATTACGAAAACTTCCCTGTTGGCCTTCTGGTCCGCCGGCCCTTGCAACCTCATATCCACGCCGTCTATGCATTCGCGCGGCTGGCCGATGACATTGCCGATGAGGGATACAACTCCCCCTCCGAGCAGACTTCTCCGGAGCGGACGGCCTCGGGACGACGGAACGGTCTGCGCCGTTTCGAAACCGCACTCCGCGATCCGGCAAGCGCACCGGCGGACGCGGTTTTCGTGGCTCTCCACCACACGATCCAGCAGTTCGGCCTGCCGATCGAACTCTTCCTGGATCTCCTCAGCGCTTTCGCGCAGGACGTCGAGAAACGACGCTACGCCTCGTTCACCGAGCTGCTCGACTACTGCCGCCGCAGCGCCAATCCGATTGGCCGGCTTGTCCTCCTCATTCACGGTCAGAGGGGAGAGGAACAGCTCGCCGCATCGGACGCGATTTGCACGGCCTTGCAGATCGCCAACTTTTGGCAGGACGTCTCCGTCGATCTTCTTAAGGACCGCATCTATCTCCCGCAAGATGAGATGGAGCGCTTTGGGGTTACCGAGGAGAGTCTCTTTGCCGGACTGGCAAGCTCCGAATTCCGGGACCTGCTCGCCATGGAGGTGGGGAGAGCCTTTCAGCTCTTCGAGCAAGGCTATGGCCTCATGGAGACCCTTCCCCGTCCTCTTTGCTGGGAAATCGAGCTCACCTGGCATAGCGGACGTCGCATCCTCGAAAAGATCGTCGACCTCGATTTCGATACCCTTCATCATCGCCCCACCCTGGGCGCCCTCGATGCACCAACTCTGCTGGCCAAGGCGTTCTTCCGCATTCGGGACGGTCTTTCCCACCTGTCGGAACCGGTCACGTTCGGTTCGTCCTAGCCGGGGATCCTTACGCGGCGATCGGAACGAGCGTCCGCCGATGCCCTTCGAAGAGGGCGACTTCGCGAATGTCCAATTTTTCGAGCAGCCGGGAAAGCCGCTCATAGTCTTCCCCGATCTGAAAGGAGGAATGGGCGTCGGAAGCGAAGGTGAAGGGGATGCCCAGCTCTTTGGCTCGTCGCAAGATGGCTTCGTCGGGGTAGGCCTCGCCGACCGGCTTTCTCCACCCCGCCGTGCTGATCTCGAGCGCCAAGTCCTTTTCCCGCGCAAGAACTAATACTTCCTCGAAGTAGACGAGGAAGCCCGCTTTCGGCCGAAATCCGAAGATCTTGATCAAGTCGAGGTGGGCCAGGCAATCGATCCAGCCGCGCTGCACGAGCGACCGTAAGGCGCCCGCGTATTCGTGGTAAATCTCCTCGATCGGCCGCCGTGCAAAGCCGACATCCTCCCCGGCACGATCAAATGGCCAATTCCCCAGAAAATGGACGGAGCCCAAAACGAAGTCGAGCTTCTCCCAGTTCCGCCGCACCCATGCGAGCCCCTCTTCGCTGCTCTGGGGATCGTTGTCGAGCTCGATCCCCATACGAATCGTTAAGTCGCTATTTTCCTCGCGCCATCGCCGAAAGGCCTCGAAGTCGACCCCCTCATGATACCGGTCATGATCGGTGATGGCGAAGTTGCGAATCCCGCGCGTGCGGGCGGCTTTCGACCAGGGTTCCAGCAAGTCGCGGTCGTAGGGCTGCAGGCGGTGCCCCTGCGGGTGCATGTGATAGTCGCTGAACGGATTCATGGATTTTCTTTCTGGCCGGCGAGCTGCCGCCAGCTCGCTCCCTCCGGGCGGACCGACTCGCCCGCTCGAACGCCGTGGCGGCTAAACCAGTCGCGATTGACTTCGAGGGCAAACCGGACCCGCGCGCTTTCACTGGAGACAATGCGGGTGTCGAGCGGCTCGAGATCGTGGATTTCGAGGATCGTGCCGTTTCGGTCGAGAAACGCGACGGAAAGCGGAATGGTCGTGTTCGCCATCCAGAACGATGCCACTCCCTCGCGCGGGAGTAAGAAGAGCATTCCCGCATCCCGATCTAAGCTTCGGCGGAACATGAGTCCGCGGGAGAGCTCCTCGTTCGTCCGCGCCACCTCGACAGTCAGGCGACCCGATCCGACGGAAAGCCGCACAGGTGCCGCCCTGGTCTCGGCAGCCGTCGAGCAGGGAAGCGGCGTCACCGGGCCAAGCTGCGCCAAGAAGAGAAGAAAGGCAAATCTTCCGTAGAGGACCTTGCGCCGGCAGACGCGCCGAGGAAGAATAGCGGTATGGCCGCTCCGTTTCGTCCGATGCGAGGGAAGGTTCCCGCTCGCCCCGTTCCCCGTTAGCGCTTTTCTCCGCATGCCAAGCCCTTCCTCCCCTAGACAACTCTGCCTTCTCCTGACGGTCGATCGGAGGAACGAGGAGTTTACCCAGTTTCTCAAGACGTTGGAAGAACGAAGGGCGCAAGGAGAGCAGATCTATCTCTACTGTCTCGACGACGGGATCCGGGAAATCGACTCTCTTCTCCCCCTAGCCGACCCGCAACTGCGACTCTTCGGCTGCGCTTACGCCGCCATGCGCCGCTCTCTCCCGAGGAATCCCGGTGTGACCTACGGCGGGCTCGGTTTGCTCGCGGATCTGATCTCCGGCACCGACGAGCTTCTGGCGTTCTAGAGCGCGCGGGAACCGTTCGGGGCAGACGCCCCGAGCCGCTTCCGCTAAGGAGCCTTACGTCCCCTTCGCATCGAGGCGCCGCTCGACCTCCGTCCAGTTCACGATGCTCCAGAACGCCTTGAGCCAGTCTCCTCGGCGAAACTGGTATTTCAAATAGTAGGCATGCTCCCAGACATCGCATCCGAGAAGGGGATAGCCGCCCTCCATGAGCGGGCTGTCCTGATTGGGCGTAGAGGTGATCTCGAGCCCCCCGGACGGATTGCGCACGAGCCAGACCCAGCCGCTCCCGAATCGGCCCAAACCCGCCGCCTCGAACTTCCCTTGGAATTCGGCGAAGCTGCCGAAGGCGGATTGCAGCGTCTGGAGAAGCTTCCCGGAAGGCTCTCCACCGGCGCGAGGAGCCATCATCTTCCAGAACATCGAGTGATTGACGTGGCCCCCGCCGTTGTTCCGCACTGCGGTACGGATCTTTTCCGGAACGGCGCTCAGGTTCCGGATCAACTCTTCCGGACTCTTCGCCGCCAGCTCCGGATGGTCGGCGAGAGCCTTGTTCAGATTGTTCACATAGGCCTTATGATGGCCATTGTAGTGGCAATCCATCGTCATCGTGCTGACGTAGGGCTCCAACGCCTCCAACGGATAGGGAAGCTGAGGGATTTCGTATGCCATAGGGAATCCTCCTATTTCTTACTGCTTTTTCTTACTGCTTTTTTTCCCAATTTCTTCGCCCATTTCTCCAACCGGGGCCGATCGACAAACGCTACCCCTCAGGTCTGCGTCTCCCCGTGGTCCCGTAGACGCCGCTTTCCGGTTGTCCAAAGGATGAGTTCACTCAAGCGTCAAGGGCTCCGGAAAGGCAAGGACTTTTTCCTCGGGTGCCCTTGGGCTTTTCCCCGACCCCGTCTCCCTCGTTGCTTGCCTTGTGGAGCAGACGAATCAACGATTGCCCCTCCCCCATCGGGCGCGATAGAGTACGCTGTGAAGCTCTGGGAAAAAACCAAGAGTCGCCTCCTGGCGGAGATCGGCAGCATCTTCTGTTTCGGACTCGCGCTCCTCCTGCTTCTGAGCCTCGTCTCGTACCGTCCCGGCGACATCGCCTACAACCAGTGGCCCAACCGGGTCGAGGCGGCAAACGCCATCGGACCGCTCGGAGCCTACACGGCCTTCGCCCTCTACTCCCTCTTCGGCCTCGGTGCCTACCTGATTCCCTTCCTGCTGCTGACCGCCGGGATGGCGTTCAGCCTGCAGGTTCGCGTAGCCTGGAGCCGAAAGCTTCTCTGGACGGCTCTCTTTTTGATCGCAGCCTCCGGGCTCTTCAATGTCCAGCCCTACTTCGGCAGCGAATTGCGGGCCCGCGTGAACATCGGCAGCACGGGAGGGTTTATCGGCGAGCTGCTCGACCGCCCCTTGCTCTCCCCAGCGTTCGGGAAGACGGGAAGCCAGATCCTCCTCGGGATCGTCTGTCTCCTTTTGCTGATCATCCTCTACGAGGCGGAGCCGATCCGCAGCTTGATCCGGATGACGCGGTGGGCCGAGGATCGCTGGGCCGCCTACCGGGAAGAGCGCCTCCGACGAGAGGGAGTTCGCGGTCAAATCGAGATCGCCGAACGGAAGCTCGCGGAAGAGGAGAGGCTCATTTCCCGGAAGCTGTCCAGGAAGGAGAACCGCCTCGTCGCACGGAGGGAAACGGCCTCGCCCGAGATCATCGATGCGGCGGAGCGGACGCCGCCGCGCTATTCTCCCCCGCCTTCTTCCCCGGCCGAGACCGATCCGATCCGCAAGCGGTCGCCGGAGGCCCTTCCCCGGACAACCTCGGCCGGAAGCTCCACTGATTATTGTCCTCCCGCGCTCCGTCTGCTCCGGGAAAGCCCCGCTCCTCGCAAAGGCGACCCTGGCGACAACCACCTTCGCGCGACAGGGGATCTCCTCGTCAAGACTCTCGCCAGCTTCGGCATTGAGACCGCCCTCGGAACCATCACGAAGGGACCCACGGTCATCCGCTTCGAGCTCTATCCGGCGGAGGGAGTTCGTGTCGATCGGATCCTGAGCCTGCAAAGGGACATCGCCCGAGCCACCCGCGCAGAAAAAATCAACATCCTCGCCCCGATCCCGGGCAAGGATAGCGTCGGAGTCGAAATTCCGAATCCGAACAAGTCGGCCGTGGCTCTCCGGGATATCCTCGGCCTCCCCGAGTTCCAGCAGACCCGGGCGCGCCTCCCGATCGCTCTCGGCAAGGACGTCTACGGCCAACCGCTGATCGCCGACCTCGCGGAGATGCCGCATCTGCTCATCGCGGGAGCAACGGGCTCGGGCAAGTCGGTCTGCGTGAACTCGCTGGTGCTTTCGCTGCTCTTTCGCTTCGGCCCGGAAGAGCTACGCCTCATTCTGGTCGATCCAAAGCAGGTCGAGCTGCAGATCTACAACGGCATCCCGCACTTGATCGTGCCGGTCGTAGTCGATCCCAAGAAGGTGATTACCGCTCTCAAGTGGGTAATCGTCGAAATGGACAAGCGGTATAAGCTCCTGGCGTCGGCCGGGGTGCGCAACATCGCCGCCTACAACACGCACGCTCTCAAGGAGCTTTCTGCTCAACGCAAGGCATCCCCAGCTTCCTCGGATGGTACCGGTACGGGAGTCGCCGAGGAGGAAGGTCCCAAGCCGCTTCCCTCCATCGTCGTGATCGTAGATGAGCTGGCTGACTTGATGCAGACCGCATCCGCGGACGTGGAGGTCGCGATCGCACGGCTATCGGCAAAGGCCCGAGCCGCTGGCATTCATCTGATCGTCGCAACCCAAACTCCGCGAAGGGAAGTAGTTACGGGGGTCATCAAGGCCAACATCCCCAGCCGGATCGCCTTCCAGGTCAGCAGTTCGCTTGACTCCCGCGTCATCCTCGACGAAAATGGTGCTGAGAATCTATTAGGGAAAGGAGATTTTCTCTACGTGCCGCCGGGCGTCGGTCACATGGTCCGAGGGCAGGGAGCTTATGTCTCGGAAGAGGAGGTTGCCGAGGTTGTGGACTACGTTCGCGCCCAAGGAGGGCCGGCGATCGAGAACGAGCTTCATCAGCAGCTCGCCGGGGAGTCCGTCGCCAGCAGCCTGTCGGACACGGATCGTGAGTTGGTCCAGAAGTGCTTGGAAATCCTCTGGCAAGAAAGGCGCGCCAGCACATCCCTTCTGCAACGACGCTTGCGGCTGGGCTACAATCGGGCGGCGTGGGTAATGGACCTGCTCCAGGATCGAGGATTGGTCGGACCGGAAAACGGCGCCAAGCCCAGGGAGATTCTCGCCGATCTTGACGGCCCTGTCCCGACAGCATAAAGGCGTGCTCCGTCATGGCAATCGAGAACGTGAAGCGGCTCCCGCCCGGCAAGAGCATCGGCCACCAATTGCAGGAGGCGCGCTCTGCGCTGGGATGGAGCATCCATACGGCCTCCAAGGCCACGAAGATTTTGCCGGAGCAGCTCGTGGCTCTGGAACAGGACGACTATCGAGGGTTCGCCGCTCCGGCGTACGTGCGTAATTTCCTCCGCACCTACTCCCGAGTTCTCCATCTGGACGAGAAGGCACTGCTCGAGCAGCTGGACCAGGCGTTTTGGCCGATGCGTAAAGGTCCCTTCCCTACCCAGAAGCCTCTTTTCCTGATGGGCCGGGCAGAGACCGCTCCCAGACGCCCGTGGATCACTCCCCAGCTCGTCGCCTTCCTGGTGGCCGCCGGGCTGTTTGCTCTCATGTGCGCGGTCGGCGCCTACCGCGTCTACCAAGTCGCCTCGTATCGGCGGCCCTCGCCTTCCGAACCCAAGGAAATCACCGACCTAGAGCTCTCCCCCGAAGCCAGGTCCGCCCGCAAGCCGGTGGAGGCGCAGATGCGCAAGCGGCAGCCGCTCCCCCCCTTGCCTCCGGCTGTAATGGAGGTCCGCCGGGCTATTCCCGTGAATGCCCAGCCCGTCGATTCCCCTGCGGTCGCCGAACCCCCGGTCCGCGTGGCTCGGGCGATCCCGGTCCGCCCCGGCGAAGATGCAGACGCACCACAGGCGGAGTCACCCTCCTCCAGAGAGTCACCCGAGGAGGCAGAGACGAATGACGAGGCAGCCCAGTCGGCTGAATCCTCTGCTTCAGCTGCTCCCCCAGCGGTCGATCTCCCCTCCCGAACCAAGGCATATCACCTGGTTCTTCAAGCCAGGAAGGAATCGTGGGTCCACGTGAGCGTCATCGAGGACGGCCACCGCCGCCAGCTCTTCGCAGGCGTTTTGCTTGCGGGAGAACGCAAGGAGTTTCTCGGGCCGAAGTTTCAGATCAAGGTAGCGAAAAGCTCCGTCGTCGACATCGTCCTGGACGGACAGACGGTCTCGATGGCCTCCAACTCCTCTCCCGCGCAGGAACTGACTCTGCCGACCCCATGACTTCCCCATCTCTGGAGGGGAAGACGGTCGGGATGATTCCCCTCGGGTGCGCCAAGAACCTGATCGACGCGGAGATCATGCTCGGTCGCCTGGCGGAGGCGGGGGCGGCCGTCTCTTTTGATCCGGCTTCCTCGGACATCCTCATCGTCAACACCTGCGGATTCATCGACCCGGCCAAAGAGGAGGCGATTCGCACGGTCCTCTCCTCCCACCAAGAGCGCGAGAGCTCGGGGAGAGAGGAGCGGCAGAAGATCGTCGTGACCGGGTGCCTTTCTCAGCGCTATCGCGAGGATCTCCCCGCGCTTCTCCCGGAGGTGGATCTCTTTCTCGGCCTCGACGAGGTCGACAGGATCGCCGAGCATCTCTCGCATCTTCTGTTTCCGGCCGGAGGCTCGCGCCGCGAGGCGATCTCCTCCGACTCCCGCTTTCTTCCCGACTTCTCCTCGCCTCGCTTTCCGCTCACTCCTGGCCATTTGGCCTACGTCAAGATCGCAGAAGGATGCAACCATCCCTGCACCTTCTGCATCATTCCGCGCATCCGCGGCCGATTCCGGAGCCGGACGATCGCCTCAATCGTCCAGGAAGTGGAAGCACTCATCGCCCGCGGCGTCCGGGAGGTGATTTTGATCTCCCAGGATTCAACCTATTTCGGCAAGGATCGCCTTCGGAGCGGAACGGTGGCAGTTGGCTCGAGCGAGGGAGAGACTCTCGCCGATCTTCTCTCCGCCTTGGATGAGATTCCGGGAGACTTCTGGATTCGGGTGCTTTATACCCATCCCGCGCATTGGAGCGAGCGTCTCATCGAGACGTTTGCCCGGGCGCGCAAGCTGGTGCGCTACGTCGACGTTCCCTTCCAGCACATTGCCGACCCTGTTCTCGAGCGGATGCAACGGGGTACATCCGAAGCGCAATTGCGCGCGCTCCTCGCCGCTTTTCGCCAAGGCATCCCTGGGGTTATCTTACGGACGACGTTCCTGGTCGGCTTTCCCGGAGAGAGCGAAGAAGACTTTCAGAAGCTCCTCCGCTTCGTCGGCGAAGCCCGCTTCGACCACCTCGGCGTCTTCTCCTATTCTCAGGAAGAGGGAACCCGCTCCGCCCGGCACGCGGGACAGGTTCCCGAAGCCGAGAAGAAGAGACGGTGGGAAGAGCTCATGGCACGGCAAAAGGAGATCGTCCGAAGCCGAGCCCCCGCTTGGATCGGGCGACGCATTCGAGTCTTGGTCGATTCCCCCGGGATGGCCCGTTCCGCCTCCGACGCCCCGGAGGTTGACGGAAGGGTCTTTGTCTCTCCGAAGCTGACCCCGGGAACCTTCGCCGAGGTCGTCGTTCGGGGAGTCTCCGATTATGACTTGATCGCCAGGGAGACTGCTCATGTCGGTAGCAGCTGAAGGCGCCGAGGCGGCGATCGCGAAACGACGCGGGCCCGGCAAGAACGCTTCCCCGGATCCCGCCCGAGCGGAGAGGAGAAGAGCCGCTGCCATTTGCCTGCGCCTCGCCACCGCCTACCCGGAGAGCCGGCCGGCTCTCCATTACCGGAATCCTCTGGAGCTGCTGATTGCTACGATTCTTTCCGCGCAGTGCACGGACCAGCAGGTGAATCGGGTCACCGCCGAGCTTTTCTCCCGCTATCCGGATGCCGCCAGCTATGCCGCTGCTCCGCTAGAAGATCTGGAGCACGCTCTACGCCACCTCGGCTTCTTTCGCACCAAGGCGCGCCATATCCGCGCGGCGGCTCGAATCCTGATCGAACGCTGGGGAGGAGAGGTGCCCAAGAGGATGGAAGCGTTGCTTGCGCTGCCCGGCGTTGGCCGCAAGACCGCGAACGTCGTGCTGGGCAATGGCTTTGCTCTCCCGATCGGCGTCGTCGTCGATACCCATGTCGCCCGCGTCTCCTATCGGCTTGGCCTGACCCGGGAGAAGCTCCCGCAGCGCATCGAAGCCGACCTCATGAAAGCGATTCCCCGAAAGGAGTGGATCGCCTTCAGCAACCGCCTCATCTTCCACGGACGCAAACGCTGCCGGGCCCGCAAGCCGGATTGCCTCCACTGCGAGCTGCTCTCTCTCTGCCCGAGGCAAGGGCTGCCTCCGCTACCCCAGCACTAATCCGACCGCCTCTTCCACTTCAGAGCGGTTTCGGGAGGTCGATCGCCGCAGCCACCCCCCAACCCGTACACTCTAAGCGCCTCAGGGCCTCCTCCTCGCCGCAGGGGACCACCTCCATCACAAGACGGAGAGCGCGATAGCGGAGCTTTTCGCTCTTCGGCTGCACGTTGATCATCCGATTATCCCGGACTCGCCCGGTCTGGATCATCGCGATGGTCGAAAGCAGGTTGAGCACGAGCTTCGTCGCCGTCCCGGCCTTGAGGCGGGTCGAGCCAGCGACGATCTCCGGCCCAGTGGGCAGGTCGATCGAGAAGCGGACGAAGGGAACGGGAGAACGCCTAGGGTTACAGCTCAGAAGGATCGGCAGGGCGCCGATTGCGGCCGCCTGCTCGAGCGCGCCTAAGACGAACGGGGTTCGACCGCTCGCGGTGATCCCGCAAAGGGCGTCTCCCGTCCGAACGCCTCGCTCGATCACGCTGCGCGCACCCGCCCCACGATCATCCTCTGCCCCTTCTTGGCTCCGGAAGAATGCCTCGGATCCCCCGGCCATGATTGCCTGCACGAGATCGGCGGGGACCCCGAAGGTGGGCGGCATCTCGCTCGCATCGAGGGCCCCCAATCGCCCACTGGTTCCGGCGCCGACGTAGAAAAGCCGGTTTCCCTCCTGCAAGGCCGCCGCCACCGCTGCGGCCACAGCCGCGATCGCCTCTTGCCGATCTCGGAGAGCCCGCTCTACGAGCTTCTCTTCCGAGAGAAAGAGCTCGACGAGCTCCGATACCGTTTTCCGTTCGAGAAAGCGGGAACGAGGGTTCCTCTCCTCGGTGAGCGCGCCCTCGAGCGAAGCCGCGATCTCGCGCGAGAGGGTCAGGCGCGACTCCGGCTCAACCGTCCGGGGGGCCAGGAGCGCCTCGTCGGCCAGCCGGGCGGCGCCCAAGGTTCCCGGGACGCGGGAGACGAATATTTCGCTCACCGACAGGTGGGACCGCACTTCATCGCCGAAGAGCGTCACGTAGGCCTCGTTGTGCTCGAAGAGCCCTCCGACCAAGGCGATCCTGGGTCGGTCGAGCCCGAGCTTTTTCGCGACAAGCCTCACCTGCTCCGCAAGGAGGCTTGAACGGGATCGCACGATATCGACGGCGAGCGGATCGCGAGACGCCGCCTTGTCCAGGATGCAGGGAGCGAGGGCTGCGATCCGATCCTTCGAGGGATCGCGGAGAACGTAGGCAAAGAGCTCCTCGAGACTGTTCTGGCCAGTCCATTGCAGGAAGGAGACTCCCAGCGAAACGACGCCCCCGGTGGCATCAAAGGCGTCGTAGACGCGCTGGAGACCGATATGTGCCAAGTCGTAGGCGCTGCCGGGATCTCCCAAAATGTGGCCCCAGCCGCCAGCCCGCGCCCACCGTCCTTCCCGATACCCCTGGACGTTCGAGCCCGTGCCGGCGATGACGACGATTCCTTCGCCGGAGCCGAAGGCGCCCGCAAAGGCCGAGCGGGTGTCTTCGGCGACCACGGCGCGCACCGCCGTCGGCCACAAGCCCCGGAGCATCTCGGCGATCCGCTGCCGCTGCTCGGGCAGGCGGCAGCCGGCAAAAGCGGCTCCGATGGAGTCGACCTCGCCTCCGACCGACAAGCGGATTCCCACAAGCAGCTTCCGGATCTCCTCGTCCCGAAGCAGGCTGACATTCCCCGGGCCGGCCAACCCTTGCGCGCGAACCGCTCCTTCCGGATCGAGAACCGCCCAAGTCGTCTTGGTTCCCCCTCCTTCAATGCCTAGCGTAGTGCCCACAGGCCGCTTCCCTTTCCTTTGATGCCCGAGCCCATCGTCCCTGTTTCGCGCTTCAGCCGACTCCGGTGCTTCACCCAAGGCTCATCGAGGGATATAAACCGGACCGCCTTGGAAGGGAATGTAGGACTTCACGATCGAAGCAAAGGCGGCGAGCGACCTTTCATAAAAGGCCCTCTCCTTCGCCTGAAGCACGACATAGTCGATCGAGGTGGCAGTTGGAAAACAACCGATCCTCTCCAAGAGTGGATCTCCTCCCGGCTCCGAGACGAAGGTGTAGATTTCCGCGCGGACTCCTTTTTTTCCCACTCGCCACTCGTCCAGGCGATCGGCCTTGACCCCTGCTCCGCGTAGCGGCGAGAGAGAGCGCTCTCTCTCCTCCAAGACCTCTCGGATGCGGTCGCGTCCGCCGGGCTCGCTGCGCATCGAACCCGCCCAGATAAGAACCGGGGAATCCTTTGCGGTGAAGCCGACCGGGTAAAAGACAGGCTCCGGGCACGCACTACCACGGGACTCTCGATCGAGAATCCAGCCGTCGGGGGCCTTGAGGATGAAGGCGTGTCCCGGCGCATAGACCACGCCCACACCCGCTTCGAAGGGATGCTGCTGCGGGTAGAGGCGAGGCAGGCCGATCATGGAGGCCGACCCCAGGAGCAGAAAGACGATGAGGGAGTGCGGAGCTCTCATGCGGGGATGCGCTCTGCGGCTGCCAACAGGAACCGAACCGGGCCGATCCCGCCGGGCCGTCGCCCGGCTTCGGGAGCGGCTCTCCCGTATGCCTAGCGGCCCTTCCGGGCCTCCGGCGTGAAATCGCGTAGGAAGCGAGCATAGACTCGGGCGGTGGTCACCAAGTCCTTGACCGGAATCCTTTCCTCGACCGCGTGGATATTCTTCCCGTCGACCCCGTAACCGACGGTGTCAATCCCCCGTTTTCGCGCGTAGTAGTGCATGTCGGTGGCTCCGCGATTCACGGTGAAGCGAGCGCGCCCGCCCCGCACCCCTTCCACCGCCCTTCGGAACGCTTGGGGCAGCGAAGCACGGGGCGAGAGCGCGCACGGGGCCGTCGCTTGAATGGTTCGGACCCGTATCCCTACCCGGCTTTTCGACGCAGCCGACTGGACCATCTGCCGCAGCTCCTGCTCGACCGAGGGCACCCGCTCGACGGGAGTCAGCCTCCGATCGATCGTAAAGAAGGCCTCGCCCGGAATGATATTCACCTTTGCCGCCTTGCCCGGCCCGAAGACCCCTCCCAAGTTGACCACCGGTTCCAGATCCTCGCCGGACGGGGTTGCGAAGCGCCTGCGGGGATCGGCGATCGTCTGCTTGAGCTCCGGCTCGAGGCGAGAAACGAGCGCGATCATCTGCTCGAAGGCATTCACGGTCCGACTCGGATAGGCCGAATGGCCCCCTTTGCCGAGAACGGTCACTTCGAGCTGAACGATCCCGTTATGGCCGATGCCGATCTTTCCCGCGGCGCCGCCTTCGCAGACAATGGCAAAATCGGGAGTCTTCCCCTGATGGGTTACGAGGTACCCGGTGCCAAGCTCCCCGCCAATCTCCTCATCCGCGACAAAAGCGAGCTCCACGTTTACCCGAGGCACCGTGCCGGTCCTCCGCAGAGCCTCGACTGCGAAGAGGCTCGCAACCAGAGACCCTTTCATGTCGGCGGTCCCCCGGCCGAAGATCCATTCTCCGTCGCGCTCTCCCGAAAATGGACCGTGCTTCCATCTTCCCGCTGCCGGAACGACGTCGTAATGGGAGTTGAGCTGAACGGTCTTCTCCCCGCCAACCTCCCATCTCCCGACCAGATTATGCCGGGGGAGGTCTGCCGATCCCGGCGGGAGAACCCCGACGGCGCGATCGTGCGGGACGGTCAAAATCTCGGTGGAGAGACCGATCTCCCGGAGCTTGGCTTCCAATCGCTCTACCAGATCCGTATAGTGCTCTCCTGGGGGATTCACGGTGGGAATGCGGACGATCTCGCCCAGAAAGGCGCAGAGCTCTCCCTCATGCTCCGCCAGCCAGGCTTCCGCGTCGGCATTCATTTTTTCTCTCCCCTCTCTCCCTTTGGGTACTATCGCATTGACTCAGGCAGCCACAAGGGCTGGAGCATCGGGCGATTTCATGGACGCCTCGCGGCGTTCGGATGACCTCACCACGGGCAACGGCACTCCACCGAAGTAGGGATTGGTTGATCGTGGGTCGGCGGGGGCACCCCGGCTCCCGGTTCTGCCCAGGCCCAGCGCCCGGACAGGTCGCTCCCCGAACTCGCGCACGAGCTCGGCAAGGACCGCAGCCTTCCCCTGGAAGAGCCAACCATTGGGGCGCGCACGGCGCGCTTCGATGTTGGCCGCCGCATTGAGGTCGGCGTGCATTTGGTGACCGCACCAAAGGCAGACGAAGGTCTTCTGGTCGCGGCGGTTCCGCTTGTCCACATAGCCGCAACCGGAACATGCCTGAGAGGTGTATGCGGCGTTGACCTCGGCGGAGGGGATTCCGAACCGCTCCTCCAGGTCGCGCAACTTCTCCTGGACGATCGAGCGTCCGCAGTTGCGCAGGATCGCGTTGAGCCGCTTCGACAGGTCGGAGTGGCGGAAGTCGAGCCGCTCCAGCACCAACTCCTTGGGCTTGCCCTGCTCGACAAGGCGGTTGAGCACGCGGCCGACCTCGGTGCGAAGGAAGCCGCGCACGTCCTCCACCAGCGCCCGATACCGCTGGCTCTCGCGTGGCCTGAGTCCGGCACGCTGCTGGCTGGCCGCGATCAAGGCAAGCAGCGCGTCGTACCGCTTGAGCCACTTCAGCCAGCCCTGGCCGAGCAGCCGGCCGTCGGATGTGGCCAAGAGCGTGGACAGCCCAAAATCAAGCGCCAGCGCGCCGTGGCCGTCGTAGTCGGCGCGGCTTTTGGCGCAGACCTCGCCCATGTCGGTCACCACGCCGAAGCTCAGACGACCCTCGCGCTCGTTCACCTGGATGCCGTTGGTCACGCGGCCAGGACGCTTGGCATGGTAGTCGTAGGTGAGCAGCGGGATGGCGATCTTGCGCCCCTTCTCGAGCGTGGAGAGGCTCACCCACCAGCCGACCCTGCCGCCCTGCGTCGCCTGGATGGGGCGGGCGATGCTCCCCGCGCGGTGGTCGAGGCGCATGGAGATGCGCGAGAGGTCCGGGCGGCGATGCCGCGCCATGCAGTGGCGCATCATGGCGCGCGCCAGCCGTCGCACGGAAACGGGAATCACCTCGCCCGTGTCTCTCCTCTCCACCTCGCTGCGCCGGAACCACGCGCCCAGGCCGTTGATGGCGTGGAGTATCTGCTTGGTGGCGGGTGCCAGCGTGCTGTGGTTGACCATGTCTCGAAACTCATTGGCCCGGTTGCGGATCCAGCCCTGGAGCTGCCCGACGACCTGCCAGCGGGCCATCTGGACGCGGTTGGCCGCGCCGATGACGGCGGCGAAGGTGACCTTGTCCAGGTCGTGGTTCTTGTCAAAGCGGCCCGTCTCGAAGAAGAGCCGCCACTCTTCCCGGCCCAGCAGCACCGCGCCCCGGCGGTAGGCTCTGAGCAGCGCGCGCACCGCCGCCTCTTTGCTGGCCGTCAGGTTCGACGGCAGCAGGTCGGTCCGATGGACGGGCGGATGCTCGGGCTTGGTGCGGGCCATCAGGCGGTTCCCGTGAGAAAGCGGTAAGGCAGCGTGCGCCCAACGCCGCCCCGGACGAGCAGGGCCATGCGCTCCAGGCAGGCGTCGGCCTTGCGGTTCCAACGGAAGGCGGCTTCGCCAGCGTAGCGTCCGAGATGCTTGGGCGAGACGAAGTGGAAGGCGCCGACCACCGCGCGTCCCAGGAACCCGCTGAAGGATTCGACGCGGTGGCCGGTCGCGGAGTCGGTGCGGGCGTACTCCCGCTGGCTCTGGTTGACGGACAAGTGGGTTCGTTCCGCGCCCAGGTGACTGTAGGCCGGGAGACCATCGGTCATCGCCCGCGCATCGGCAGAGAGCACGCCGTCCAGCGCCTCGGCGACGGCGGCCTTGCCGTGGGTCGGAATGACCTTGGTTGCCACCTCGCCGCCGCGCTCTGCGGCGACCAGCAGCAGCGGACGTTTGGTGCCGCGCCCCTCGGGGTTGGGCGGAGGCGGGTCGCAGTCGTCGTCCGCGCGTTCCGGCTTGGCGCGCTTGCGCGGCGGCGCTCCGGCATGGGTCTTGTCGATCTCGACGATGTTGGACAGCAATGGGCTATCCTCGGCCATCATGGCGCGGATGCGGTGGCCGAGGTGCCACGCCGTCTGGTAGGATACGCCCAGCATCTCCGAGAGCTTCACGGCGGAGATGCCCTTGCTCGACGCGACGATCTGGTAGATGGCCTGCGCCCAGGTGAGCATCGGCAGGTGGGTGCGGTGCATCGGCGTGCCAGCGGTGACCGAGAACTGTCGGTGGCAGGCGGTGCATTGCCAGCGGCGGATCGTCCGCAGCCAGCAGGCGTGGTCCACGCATCCGCACACCGGGCAGATCGGGCCGTCCGGCCAGCGGGCCCGCTCAAACCACGCCCGCGCGGCGTTCTCGTCCGGGAAGAGATCGTGGAAGGCGCGGAGCGTGAGGGCGGTGTCGGTCATGATCAGAATCTAGGGATTGTGGCGGTCTGCGTCAAGCCGATAGGCCCGCTTTCTTTTATCACGCTGGTAGACGATGGCAGCCTTTTTCGCCGCAGGTCGGCGCTGCCGATTCCCCGCCCTTGCCGCAGCCCGGCAGCGCCTGTTAGTTATGAGGTGTTCGCGAGCGCGGACGGCTGGATATGAGCATCTCCCGCAGAAGATTCCTCCAGAGCCTGGCCGCAAGCTTCCTCGGAGGAGGAGGACCGCTGGCGACCGCCGCCGCGGCATCCGAAACCCCGTCTTCCCGGCGGGAAGCAGCCGCCCGCCTCGCGGAAGCCGCTCTCTCCGCGGCCCGCTCCGCGGGAGCGGGATACGCCGATCTTCGTGTCCTCTTTTCCGAATCCGAGCTGCTCTCGGCTCGCGAGGAGCGGATCGAGAATGTCGAGGTATCGACGAGCAGCGGCCTTGGCGTGCGTGTCCTGGTGAACGGAGTCTGGGGATTCAGCTCGGCGAGCGTGCTCGACCCGGCGCACGCGAGCCATTGCGCACGGAGTGCAGTGGAAATGGCCAAGGCCAACCGCCCGCTTGCGACAAGGCCGGTCGAGATCGAGCGGGTCGAGCCAAAGGTCGACCGCTGGCTGGTGCCGATCGAGCAGGATCCTTTCGCTGTCCCGCTCGACCGAAAGGCGGAGCAGCTCCTCGGAATCAATGCCGAGGCGAAGGCGGCGGGCGCTTCTTTCGCCCACAGCTTCTTCCTCTTCGTCCGGCAGGAGAAGTTCTTCGCATCGAGCGCCGGCTCCTTCCTCGAACAGCTTTTTTTCCGGACCTATCCGCGGCTCACCGTCACCGCGACCGATCCCGCCTCGGGGCGGTTCGCCAACCGCTCCAGTTTTTTCCCGCCTCGGGCGGCCGGGTACGAATACATCCGCTCGCAGGATTGGCAGCGGGAAGCTCGGCAGGCGGCGGAAGACGCGCAGCGAAAGCTCAAGGCCAAGCCCGTGGCTGCAGGCAGGCTAGATCTGGTACTCCATCCGACCAACCTCTGGCTTACCCTTCACGAGACCGTCGGCCATTCAACAGAGCTCGACCGGGCCTTCGGCTATGAGGCGGGTTTCGCGGGCACGACCTTCGTCACCCCCGCCGATCGGGGGCGCTTGCCGTTCGCCAGCGAGCTCGTGACGGTGATGGCCGACCGCGATCAACCGGGAGGACTCGCCACCGCAGCGTATGACGACGACGGGATGCCTGCGCGCTACGCCCGTTTCCCCATCCTCTCCCACGGCCGGTTCGAGAACTTCCAAATGGCGATCGGCCAGTCCCAGTGGATCGGGCTGCCCCATTCCAACGCCTGCTCCTTCGCCGAAGGACACGCCTACTTTCCGATCCAGCGCATGCCGAACATCTCCCTGCAGCCATCCGAGCAGGACATTTCCGTCGAGGAGTTGATCTCCGGCGTCGACGAGGGAGTCTACGTCGTGGGCGACGGAAGCTGGAGCATCGACCAGCAGCGCAGGAACTTTCAGTTCGGCGGGCAGCTCTTCTACGAAATCAGGAAGGGGAAGCTCGGAGAGATGCTTCGGGACGTCGCCTACCAGGGGACCACGGTTCCGTTCTGGAACGCGTGCGACGGGATCGGCGGAGCGAAGGAATACTGGCTCGGCGGGACGCTCTCCTGCGGCAAGGGCCAACCGGTCCAATCGGCGCCCGTCTCTCACGGCGTCGTGCCCGCCCGCTTTCGGGGAATCACCGTGCTCAACACCGGGAGGGAGGCATGATCCTGTCGGAAGAGGAAGCCCGGGAGATTGGAACCAAGCTTCTCTCGCATTCCCGCGCGGAAACCGCGGTAGCCGAGATGGCCGGCTGGAGTCGGCTCAATGTCCGCCTCGCCTGCAACACGGTCACGACCGACGGAGAGGACGAGGGCTTCCATTGCCGCGTCGCCTCCTCCTTCGGGAAGCGACGGGGGGAAGCCACGGGAAACAAGGCGGAGCCCGGCGACTTGGCAGCGCTCGTCCGCCGTTCCGAGGAGGTGGCGCGCGTTTCTCCGGAAGACCCGGAGTTTCTTCCCCCTCCGGGTCCGCAGGCCTATCCTGGCTCCAGGAGTTATTCCCCCGAGGCGGCCCGCTTGACAACGAAAGACTTGGCCGAGCAGGGGCGGACGATCCTTGCCGCAGCAGAGGCCGAGCGGGTTGTCGGAGCGGCCTTTCTTGAATGCGAAAACAGCTTTTCTGCCTACATGGCCACGAGCGGCCTCTGGGTTTTCCAGCAGTCGACTCGCCTGCAATATACGGTCTCTGCGCGCACCCGGGACGGAAAGGGCGCCGGTTGGGCGGCGACCGCGGCCTATTCTCCCTCGGAAATCGCCCTCCCGGCCCTAGCCCACCGGGCGGTGGAGAAGGCGCTCCTTTCTCGCCATCCGAAGCCATTGGCTCCTGGTCGATACACCGTCCTGCTCGAGCCTTCGGCGGTCTGCGACCTGATCGGCTTTCTTTTACTTTCCCTCCAGGCCCGCCCCGCCGACGAGGGGAGAAGCTTCCTCTCCCGTCCGGGAGGGGGTACCCTCCTGGGAGAAACGCTCTTCGCGGACTCGGTCTCGCTCCGGTCGGATCCTGAGGACCCCGTTGCTCCCGGCTCGATCTATTCGACCGACGGTCTGCCCGCTTCGCCCCGGAACTGGATTGAGGGAGGTGCCCTCCGCGAGTTGATCCGCGCACGATTTTGGGCGCAGGAGAAAAAGGCTCCGGTGGTTCCCGAGCCAACCAATCTCCTGCTCGCCGGCAGCGGGCGCTCGACCGAAGAATTGATCCAGGGCATCGATCGAGGCGTACTCGTTACCCGTCTCTGGTATATCCGGACGGTCGATCCCCGCACCCTCCTCCTCACCGGTCTCACCCGGGATGGCACCTTCCGGATCGAGAAGGGGAAGATCGCCCATCCGGTGAACAACTTTCGCTTCAACGAGAGCCCGGTCTCCCTTCTCAAGAACGTGCTGGCTCTCGGGAAACCCGAAGCGGCCGTCGGATCGGAGATCGACGATCTTCCTGCTCGAATCCCTGCACTAGTCGCCAAGGAGTTTACGTTTTCCTCGGTCTCCCAGGCTTCCTGATTGGAAGGGACCCTGAGCGCGGTTTACGGCTTCTGGTCGAGCACGAAGTTGAGGAGCTTCCCGGGGACAAAGATCACCTTCCGGATCGACTTTCCTTCGAGCCAGGCTTCGATCTCGGGTCGCCCTCGGGCGAGGGCTTCCGCCTCCTCCTGACCAAGGTCGACCCCCGCGCTCATCCGGCTCCGCACCTTGCCGTTGACCTGGATAACCCATTCCGTCTCCGCCTCGGTGAGGAGCCGGGGATCGGCTTCCGGCCAAGGAGCGTAGGCCAAGGATTCGGCATGGCCGAGCACCGACCAGAGCTCCTCGCAGAGATGGGGAGCAAAGGGGGAAAGGAGCACGATCAGCGATTCGAGAACGTCTCGAAAGGGAATGGGCTCCCGGGTCAGCGCGTTGACCAGGATCATCATCTGCGCGATGGCCGTGTGAAAGGAGAGCTGCTCCAGGTCCTCGCTGACCTTCCGGATCGTCCGGTGGAGAAGCCGCCGAATCTCCTCCGGAGCTCCCTCCGTCGAAATGCCCGAGCGAGGAACCCAGCGACCTTCGGCATCCTCCTCCATCGCGAGCCTCCAGACACGAGCCAGGAAGCGATGGGGCCCCTCGAGGCCCTGGGAGGACCAGGGCTTCATCTGCTCGAGAGGGCCCAGGAACATTTCGAAGAGACGCACGGTGTCAGCGCCATACTGCCGAAGCAGCCCTTCAGGATTGACGATGTTTCCGAAAGACTTGGACATCTTCCGGCCGTCTTCTCCCAAGATAATGCCCTGGTTGACGAGCCGGTGGAATGGCTCGGGGGTCGAGACCACTCCGATGTCGAAGAGAAACTTGTGCCAAAACCGGGCGTAGAGAAGATGGAGCACGGCATGCTCGGCCCCTCCGATGTAGAGGTCGACGCCCTGTGGGCCCATCCAGTAGCGTTCCTCCTCGCGGGAAACCAGCTCGCGGTCGTCCCCAGGATCGAGATACCGCAGGTAGTACCAGCAGGAGCCCGCCCACTGGGGCATCGTGTTGGTCTCTCTCAGGCCTCCGTCGGGCAATTCCACCCATCCCCTCTCTTGGGAAAGCGGGGCGAATCCTCCCTTTTCCGGGAAAAACTCCTTCCGTTCTGGCAGGAGGACGGGGAGGTCCGATTCGGGCACCGGCTGCGCCTCCCCGTTACGCCAGACGATGGGAAATGGCTCTCCCCAATATCGCTGGCGGGAGAAGAGCCAGTCGCGAAGCCGATAGTGAATGGTTCTCTTTCCGAGACCCTTTTCCTCGAGCCAAGCGATCATCGCCCTCTTGGCTTCCGGCGTGGGCAGGCCGTCCAAGAACTGGGAGGCACAGGCAACACCGTCTCCGGAAAAGCATTCGCTCGGCGGATCGGCCGGATCCTTCGGCCGTACGACGGTCCGCACCGGAAGGCCGAAGCGAGAAGCGAACTCGAAGTCGCGCTCGTCGTGAGCCGGTACCGCCATGATCGCTCCCGTCCCGTACGATGAGAGGACGTAATCGGCGATCCAGACCGGAATTCTCTCGCGGTTGACCGGATTGATCGCAAAAGCGCCGATGAAAACACCCGTCTTCTCCCGAGCGAGATCCGTCCTCTCCAAGTCGCTCTTCCTGGTCGCGTCCCGCAGATAGGCTTCGGTGGTCTCCCGGCATTCCGGGCGGGTGAGCTCGCCAACCAGCGGGTGTTCGGGGGCCAGGACCAGATAGGTGGCGCCGAAGAGCGTGTCGGGGCGGGTTGTAAAGATCTCGACCGTGTGCTCCTCCCCCTCGATCCCGAAACGGACGGTGGCGCCTTCGCTCCGCCCGATCCAGTTTCGCTGCATCTCCTTGATCGATTCTGGCCAGTCGACGAGGTCGAGGTCAGCGAGCAGACGCTCGGCATAGGCGGTGATGCGAAGCATCCATTGCCGCAATGGCCGCCTCTCGACCGGATAGTGGCCCCGCTCGGAAACCGGGCCAGCTGGCGACGGAAGAATCTCCTCATTGGCCAGCACGGTCTGCAGCGCCGGGCAATACCAGACGGGGGCTTCGGCGACATAGGCGAGGCCGCGGCAAAAGAGCTGGAGAAAGATCCATTGGGTCCAGCGGTAGTAGCGGGGATCGGTCGTGTTGATCTCCCGAGACCAGTCATAGGAAAAGCCCATGGCCGCGATCTGCTCTCGGAAGTTGGCGATATTGCGCTCGGTCGTAATCCGCGGATGGATGCCGGTGGCCACCGCATGCTGCTCAGCCGGCAGACCAAAAGCGTCCCAGCCCATTGGATGGAGAACGTTGAAGCCTCGCATCCGCTTGTAGCGAGCGACAATATCGCTGGCGGTATACCCTTCCAAATGGCCGACGTGCAACCCCCTGCCCGAGGGGTAGGGAAACATGTCGAGCACGTAGTATTTCGGCTTCTCGGCACCCGGCTCGCCGGGATTGGACGCACGGAAGATCGCATGATCTTCCCAGAACCTCTGCCACTTCGGCTCGATCCGATCGAACGGGTAGGCCCTACGCGATTCCATGCTCGCCTCTACATGGCATGCCGCCGCCCAAAGCAAAAGGGTTTTTCATACGCCCGGCCAATGCCGGCTAGTCAAACGGGCAGATGGGCATCCCGCCAAGTACAGCGGTCTAGCGCGGCGGGGTACAGCAATTGGCTCGGGCTAAGCCTCGAAGGAGGTACCGCAGCCGCAGGACCCTCGCGCATGAGGGTTCCGAAAGCGGAATCCCGCTCCGGAAAGCCCTCCTTGATAATCGAGGACTGATCCCTCCAGCCGCTCGAGGCTCGCGCGATCGACGGCGATCCGAACATCTCCCTCCTGCCACTCCACGTCGCCCGGCTGCGCCGCGGTGAACTCGATCCGGTATTCCCAGCCCGCGCAGCCGCCCCGCGTCACGGCGATGCGGAAGTGAGACTCCCCATGAGCCGGAGCCAACCGCCGGATCTCCTCCCATGCCTTCGGGGTAATCTCAATGGGCCTAGATTGCATTCGCACCTCCGCTTCCTCCCAAGCTGTACACTAGCTCCAAGACTCTTCGTGTCAACCGGTGACGAGCCTCGGGGAGGAACCGGGCAAAACGGATCAGAGGCACGATCGCCCCAGGATGGGTAGCCAGATAGAGCGTGAGCGGCAGCGGGCGAACGGTGCCGCCTTCACTCTCCCAGGCCGCGGCGATGGCATCGACCGGAAGCCGGTCCTCGAAATCATCCGTGACGACCCGCAGGCTCACGAACGAGATCCCTCGCGAGCGAGCCACGCCCGCTACCGCGTCGGTCTCCATGTCGACGAGATCCGCTCCGGTTTCTTCCGCGAGCTTTTTCCGGCTCTCCGGATCTCCCACGACGACATCCGCGGTGGCAATCCGCAATTCCGGCACCTCTCCCCCGGAAAACCAGAGAGCCGATCCCGCATCCAGGTAGTTCGAAGCCACCGCGATTTGCCCTCGTTTGATCTCGGGCCGAAGAGCACCTGCATATCCGGCAAGAATCAAGAGGCGGACGGAGCAGCGCCGCAAAAGCAGCTCGGCGCCTCTTGCCGCTCTCTCTCGCCCCATTCCGATGATGGCGACCGCGACCCGCCGATCTCCCACTTGGCCGAGGCAAAGCGGGGTTGAGCCCTCCTTTTCCCACCGCTTCCCTTGGAGAGCGGCGAGAAACTCCTTGGCCTCGTGCTTGACGGCGAACGCAATTCCGATCATCCGATTCCGCTGGCGCTGGAGCGGGAGCGGACCGCAACGGAAAGGGTCGCACGAACCCAAGCCTCGGTCTGCTCCTTTGCCAGAGAGAAAGCTTTGGCATACTCGGAAAGAGCGAGGAGAGGCCAAGCATTCCGGTACATGTCGTATTTCAGGTAAAAGACCCCGGGGAAACCGGTGCCGGTGAGAAACTCTTCCGGCCAAGAGCCGTCCAGACCCTGCTTCCGCAGAAGATAGGCGACGCCTCGACGGAGGCTGGGCCGATCGGTTTCGCCGCAGGCCAGGATTCCCATGACGGCCCAGGCGGTTTGGGAGGCCGTGCTCGGCCCTCGCCCCTTGAGCTGGGGATTTTCGTAGGAGTCGGGCGTCTCTCCCCATCCGCCATCCTCGTTTTGACAGGATTCCAGCCAGTCGCGAGCCCGCAGGGTCCACTGCTGGTTCATGTCCTCTCCGATCGCTCGCAGCCCGCGAAGAGCCTGCCAAGTGCCGTAGACATAATTGACGCCCCACCGGCCGAACCACGAGCCGTCGGCCTCCTGGGTCTCCCTGAGAAATCGGATTCCGCGCTGGACGAAAGGCTCGGTTCGCTTGATCCCCATCATTCCGGCGAGCTCGAGCGCCCGAGCCGTAATATCGGAGCAGGGAGGATCGAGGATCGCATTATGATCGGCGAAAGGCACGTCCTCGAGCCAGGGGCTGTTGACGTCCCTGTCGAAGGCAGCCCAACCCCCGTTCCGACACTGGAAGCTCACCACCCAGCGGAACGCGCGCTCGATCACTTTCTGCTTCTTCGTCGGGTCATCGGTTTCGATGCGGAGCAGGGCGAGAAGCACCATCAGCGTGTCGTCGACGTCGGGATAATAGACGTTGTTGTATTCGAAGGCCCAGCCGCTGCACTCGGGGTGGGGATTGTTGACATGCCAATCCCCTCGCACCTGAATTTCCCGCTCCATCAGCCAGGAAGCGGCCTTGCGCAACTCGGGCCGATCGGGGGCCAGCCCGGCCTTTCCTAAGGCTACGCCCGCGACCGCCGTGTCCCAGACCGGAGAGAGGCAGGGCTGGACTCGGAAATCGCGATCCTCCCCCTCGTCCACGAGCAAGCCGTCAAAGTCGCGAAGCGCTTTCTGATAGACCGGATTCTCCTCGGGGTAGCCCAACGCCGCGAGCGCCACGATCGTATAGTGCATCGCCGGGAAGATGGCTCCCAGCCCGTCGGATCCTCCGCCCATCCGCTCCACGAGCCACTCTTCCGCCTTTTCCAAGGCGCGTTGCCGCAGCGGCTTCCAGGGCGAACGATCCCAAAGCTGGAGCAGCTTGTCGCAAAGCAAGAAAAAGTTCCTTTTGGAAAAGAATTTGGTCGACCAGATCCAGGAAAGGCCTTCTTGCTCCGTGCCCGCCGGAAAGAGCTCGTGGAGTCGCAGGTGGGCCGGCAGTTCCCGGGTCGGCTTGAAGTGATGGATGATCGCCAGCGGGACGAGCATCGTTCGGCTCCAAGCCGACATCTTGTACAGATGAAAGGGAAACCAGGTCGGGAAGAGCACGATCTCCGGGGGGATCACCGGAAGGTCGCGCCAAGGGTAAATCCCCAGAAGAGCCAAGCCCAGCTTCGTGTAGGTCATCGCCTTGGGAATTCCCCCCAGCCGAAGGATCGTCGAGCGGGCCCTCTCCATCACCGGGTCTTCGGGGGTGAAGCCCGCAAGCTTGAGCGCCGCATAGGACTTGATCGTCGCGTTGAGCTCGCTAGGACCTCCGGGATAGATGTTCCATCCCCCATCCGGGAGTTGCCGATCCAGAATGTGCTTCACGAATCGGGCTTGCCTGGAATAGTCGACCTTGCCCAGCCAGTGCATCAACAGGATCCGGTCGCACGCCAGGGTCACATCCGCGAAGAGCTCCCCGACCCAGTGTCCATCGGGCTTTTGCGTCGAGAGGAGAAAGCGCTGCGCTCGAGCAATGGCTGCTCTGACCTTCTGCTCGGCATCGAGCGTCTCCTCGATCACCAAGACAGGCTTGGCCTTGGCCGCGCCTTCCGAGGGTTGGGAAAACAATTTTCCGGATCGCATAGGAACGTCGGCAGATAGCGTGCGAAGCCCGTCGCCGTCAACCCAAAACAGCTCTTTTGCACCCGCTTCCCGCGGTCAGTTCTCCCTGGATAGGAGATGGCGCGCCAGCACGTCGAGGATCGCCCCCCTCTTCCCCAAGGGTGCAAGCGCTCCGTGAGCCCGGGCGGTATAGCGCTCCGCGGCAAGCTGGGCGCCCTCGAGCCCGAGCAAACGGGGGTAGGTGGCCTTTTCCGCCGCAAGGTCCTTCCCTGCGCTCTTCCCCAGCGTCTCCCGCGTCTGCGTGACGTCCAGGATGTCATCGATCACCTGGAAGGCGAGACCAAGCAATCGTCCGAACTCGGTGACCGCGCGCAGCGATTCGCCATTCGCCTCGCCCGCCATGGCTCCCATGCGAAGAGCCGTGGTGATGAGCGCCCCGGTCTTCCGCAGGTGGATCGCCCGCAGCTCCCGCACCGAAATCGCCTTGCCCTCCGCCTCTAAATCGGCGACTTGCCCGCCCACCAGCGCCCTACTACCGGAAGCGCGGGCGAGCTCGGCAACCACGAGCCCGGTCCCATATTTTCCCCCGGGGTAGCGGCAAGCGATCTCGAAGGCCTCGGCGAGCAGCGCATCTCCCGCCAGGATCGCAATCGCCTCTCCGTAGATCTTGTGCAGGGTCGGCTTCCCTCTTCTCCAATCGTCGTTATCCATAGCAGGAAGGTCGTCATGGATGAGCGAATAGGTGTGAACGCACTCCACAGCGCAGGCGAGCGGGAGGGCCCGAGCGTAATTCCCCCCCACCGCTTCGCAAGCCGCCAGGCAGAGGATGGGTCGCAGGCGTTTCCCCCCGGCGAACAAGCTATGCCGCATCGCCTCGTTGAGCGCTCGGGGCTTCTTGGAAGGCGCAGGCAAGTAGCCCTGCAATGCCTCCTCGATTACTCTTCTCCGCTCTGCCAGATAGGCAAGGATGTCGTTCTTCAAGCCGCTTCCCTCCTCTCGTTTTTCGCTTTAGCCCGCGAACCGAATCACCCCGTGCCAGACAACACCGACCGGCTCCTCCTCCAGCAGAGGGACCTGATTTTCGGCGAGATCGGCAAGAGCCCTCTCCCACACTTCCTCGTCGACGAGCCTGAACGATCCTTCCCGCCGAGGTTGCGCGGCCCTTTGCGTCAGGACCACGGCAACGCGAATCTCCGGATGCATCGATAGGCCCGCTGCCGCCCGAACTCCCTCCGCCGCTCGATGACTCCGGGACGGATCGGCCGCTACCACCACGAGGATCTGCTTTTCGATCGCCACTTTTCCTTGACGAAAAGGAGTACTGCCTCCTCTTGTGGCATAGCGGCCGCGCGGGGTCAATCGCCCAAAACGGGAGAGGATCTCTCCCTCTTCCTGGATCGGCCGGGAAGAGGGAGGAACGCCGCCTCCAGGGCATGGACAAAGTGAGCTAGTGGATCGCATCGGCGACAATCGGTCTTTCGCATGAAGATTCCGGGCCCTTGGAGCCTCTTGCTCCTCTTGCTGCTCGCCCTTGCCTGGCTCTCGCTGGCTCCAAGGAGGGACGAGTCCCCCCCCCTCATCAACGGCGCGGGCGCTTCCTTTCCCTACCCCCTCTATGCCCGGTGGTTTGCCGCCTACGAGCGACTCGACCCCACGGCCCGCTTCAACTACCAGGCGATCGGATCGGGCGGAGGGCAGCAGCAACTGCTCCACCAGACCGTCGACTTCGGGGCATCGGACAGCCCCATGCGCAGGACCCTCCTGGAAGCCGCACCCGGAAAGATCCTCCACGTCCCCATGATCGCCGGCGCGGACGTGCTCGCCTACAATCTTCCCGGTTCTCCGCCGCTCCACCTCACCCCGGCGATCATCGCCGAAATCTTCCTCGGTCGGATCCACGACTGGAACGATCCGCGGCTGGCGCGAATCAACCCGGAAACCCCTCTCCCGCCCCTGCCTCTGGTCGTCGTCCACCGTTCCGACGGAAGCGGCACGACCTATATCTTCACCGACTACCTCTCGAAAGTGAGTCCGGAATGGTCCCGAATCGCCGGGCGGGGGACGGCGGTGCGATGGCCGACGGGCATCGGAGCTAAAGGGAATGAGGGGGTCGCGGGCCAGATCCGCTCTCTGCCCGGAGCCATCGGCTATCTGGAACTCGCCTTTGCCGTGCAGAATCGGATCGCCTACGCTGCCGTTCAAAACCTCTCCGGGAACTTCATTCTCCCCTCGCCCGAGTCGGTCACACAAGCGCTGACATCGAGCACGCTCGATCGCGACGATTTCCGCATCTCGATCGCCAATGCGGAGGGCCCGCGAGCCTATCCCATCGCTGGACTGACCTGGCTGCTGCTCTACGAAAAACCGTCCGACCGCCGCAAGGCGCAAAAGCTGCTTGCCTTCGTGCGCTGGTGCCTCACCGACGGACAGGCTCTGGCCTCTTCGCTCGACTATGCCCCCCTCCCGCCTCGGCTCCGGGAACGGGTGCTGGCTTCCTTGCCGGAGATTCAGTAAAAAGACGGTTGGGGATGAAGAAAGGCGGACCGACGTGCGACGCCGTGAAAGGCACGCGGGAGCGTTCCGCGCTCTTCGAACGCAACGAGATCAGACCGTGAACGATCACCCGAGTGATCCGCTTTCGATCGCCCATTCGGCCGCGCCCGGCGCGGGGTCGCTGACGGCCTCCGCCGGCTTCGGGAGCCTTCTGGACGGAGGGTTCAGGATCTTGATCGCGGGGGCTGGACTCTCCGTATTCGCTCTGGCCGGCCTGCTCGGATGGGAGCTCTATCGGGGAGCCGAGAAGGCGCTGAGCCGCTACGGCGTCGGATTCCTCACTGGATCTCATTGGGACCCGGTGGCGGGCCGGTTCGGAGCGCTCCCCTTCTTGTACGGAACCTTCGTCTCCTCCACCATCGCCCTGCTCCTCGCCTTCCCCTTGTCGGTTGCCACGGCTCTCTCCTTGACGGAATTCGCTCCATTCTGGATTCGCCGCCCGGTTCGGGCGCTCGTCGACCTCATGGCCGCCGTCCCAAGCGTTGTCTGGGGGCTCTGGGCCATGTTCGAAATGGTACCCTGGCTGCGGCAGGCCGCGTTCCCATTCCTGCAACGGGCTTTCGGCTGGATTCCGCTCTTCCAGGGACCGATCTACGGGGTGAGCCTCTTGGCGGGCGCCTTGATCATCGCGATGATGATCACCCCGATCATCACCTCTCTGGCCATCGAAATCCTGCGAGCGGTACCGCCCATGCTGCGCGAGGCGGCTTGGGCCTTGGGCGCCACCCGCTGGGAAGTGATCCGCGTCGCCGTCCTTCCCTACGTCCGGAGCGCTCTGGTCGGTGCCGGGGTTCTCGGCCTGGGGCGAGCCCTGGGCGAGACGATGGCGGTCACCATGGTGATCGGGAACCGGCCGGAAATCCTGCTCTCCCTGTTCGCCCCCGGCTACACGCTGGCCAGCGTCTTGGTCAACGAATTTGCCGAGGCCACTTCCGAGGAGCATCTCGCTGCCCTCTTCGAAATCGGCTTGACCCTGGTCGCCGTGACCCTGGTCGTCAACTTCCTTGCCCGTCTGCTGATTCATAACATACCCTTCTTTTTTGCCCCTCGGACTCTGCGCACTCAGCCGATGGAGGGAGAACGGTGAGCGCGTCGGGGAGTGCTCCCTCTCCGGAGTGGAGCCGGGAAAGGCGAGCGTCTGGAGAAGAGCGGGCGACCGCGCGCCGATTTCGGGTCCGAAAGATCCTCGATCGCTTCTTCCAACTCCTTTCGCTCCTTGCCTCCGTCGCCGTCATCAGCCCGCTTCTTCTCGTCTTCGTCTTCCTTCTCTCCTCCGGAGGATCCTCGCTTACCTGGGATTTTCTCACGCAGCTCCCGAAGCCCGTAGGAGAGACGGGAGGTGGAATGGCGAACGCCATCGTCGGAAGCTGCATCCTGGTCGCCATTGCGATCGTAATCGGAGCCCCGATCGGCGTGCTCGGAGGGGTCTTCCTCTACGAGCACAAGGAGCCTCGGCTTCGCGCGGCTATTCGCTTCACGGCGGACGTGCTCAACGGCGTTCCTTCGATCATCTGGGGGATTGTCGTCTATTCTTGGGTGGTTCTCCGAATGAAGACCTTCTCGGGGCTTGCCGGAGGTCTGGCCCTCTCCTTTATCATGATCCCCTTGATCTTGCGAACGACCGAAGATGTCCTCCGGCTCGTTCCTCCCGCCTATCGCGAAGCGGGACTGGCGCTCGGCCTCCGGAGAAGCCAGGTCATCCTTCACATCGTGCTCGCGACCGCCCGACGGGGGATCGTTACGGGCGTTCTCCTTTCCGCGGCCCGCGTGGCGGGCGAGACGGCCCCTCTCCTCTTCACCGCCTTCGGCAACCGCGTCTGGACCGCCCGCTTGCAAGAACCGATGGCGGCACTCCCTCTTCAAATTTTCACGTATGCCATCTCTCCCTATCCGGATTGGCACCGGCAAGCCTGGGCGGGAGCCCTGGTTCTGCTCGCCCTGGTATTTCTCATGAATCTGGCGCTTCGGCTGCTCTCCCGGGGGAAACCGGAATGACTGGCAGCGCGGCCGATCCCAAGCGAACGGCTCTCGCCGGAGGAGCCCTACCGCAGAAAAGCCAGCCCGCCTTCCAAATCGAGGACCTGCACGTCTGGTTCGGGAATCGTGCCGTGCTCCACGGGGTTTCGCTGGAAATCCCGGCCCGGCATGTGACGGGAATTATCGGCCCCAGCGGCTGCGGGAAGAGCACCTTCTTGCGGGCTCTCAATCGGATGCACGAATTCACTCCAGGAGTACGCGTGCAAGGAAAGGTCCGCCTCTTCGGAGAGGACATCTATGAGCCGAGAGTCGATCCGATCCTTCTGCGACGCCGAGTCGGCATGGTCTTCCAGAAGTCGAACCCCTTCCCCACCATGAGCATCCAGGAAAATGTCCTGGTCGGCCTCCGGCTTGCGGGCATTCGAAACCGCGGGCTTCTCGAAGAGCGGCTCGAAGAAGCGCTCCGAATGGCGGCGCTTTGGAACGAGGTCAGAGACCGGCTCCATGCGCCGGGGACCGAGCTGTCCGGAGGCCAGCAGCAGCGGCTTTGCATCGCCAGAGCTCTGGCTGTCCACCCCGAAGTTCTTCTCATGGACGAGCCCTGCTCCGCTCTCGATCCGATCGCCACGGCCCAGATCGAATCGCTCATCCGGGATCTGCGGGAGCACTATTCCATCGTGCTCGTGACTCACAACTTGCAGGAGGCCGGACGGACAGCCGACTTCACCGCATTCTTCCTCGAAGGAAAGCTGATCGAGTTCGAGTCGACCAAGAAGCTCTTTACCAATCCCAGCCGGAAGCAGACGGAGGATTACCTCACCGGCCGCTTCGAGTGAGCGTTGCTTTCCGAGCCAGGGGATCGCAGCTCCTTGCGACGAGGAATCCAATAGCTGTAGTACCAGGCAGCGGTGACCTGCTGCAGGAGTGTATAGAAGACGATCGGAAGGATCGCCAGCGGGTGGTCGGGAATAGCGACGGTCGCCAAGGTCAATCCGCCGCCGTTGTTGTTCATGCCGAGGCCATAGACGAGTGCGGTCCTCTCGGGGGCTGAGGTCCGCAAGAGCCGTCCCAGCCACTCCCCGCACTGAAAGCGGAGCAGGCAGAGGAGACCGGAGCCAACCAGGAGCATCGCAAGAAAATCCGGGTCGAAATGGTGGAAAGCGTACGGGAGGGAGACCGAGGCATTCATGTAGATCAGCCAGAGGAGGATTAACTCGTTGGCGGGCCGCAGGGTCGGGCGAATGCGCGCAAAGAGATCTTCTCCCGCCTTGTGCCGAGCCACAATGCCGAGCAAGGAGGGCAGCACGACGCAGAGGACAAGGAAGACCCCCATTCCGCGTCCGGCCATCTCATGGAGATCTTCCGCATAGTCGCCTCCCACCATCGTGGCTACGGCATGAAGGGAAAGAGAGCCCGCGAAAGGGCTCAGAACCGTGGAGCCGAGCACCAGGCCCAAGGAAAGGGCCATGTCCCCGCCCGCATTCTGGCACCAGGCAGCCGAAGCCCCAGCGATGGGCATGGCCACCACAAGACCGAGCCCCATCACGAGGCTTTCCACTTCTTCTGAATTATGCCACCCCCTCAGGGCGGCTCGCAGGCCGGCGAGAAAGAGCAGCGGGATCAGGAAATTCACCAGAAGCCCGGGAATGAGGGCTCGGAGATTGCGGAAAAGCTCCCCCAGCCTGCCTCCCGGTACGCCGAACCCGCCGTTCCAGAGCAGAAGAAAAAGGAGGACGACCGGCAGAGAAATCGCGACGGTCTCTCCCAGGATCGAAACCGACCCGAAAGTGAGGCTGCGCGCGCGCTGGCCGAAACCCGGTACGACCGCCGCCAGCCCATGCGCGGCCAATAGAGCCCAAAAGAAGCGGCGGTGGAGCCAGTCGAGGAAGCTCCCCCCAAGCCGACGGGAAGATTCCTCTTTTTTTTCCATGACGTCGCTTTCTTTCCTGGCAAGCACGACTTCAAAGGCCGGGACGACCGGCCGGGAGGGTCAAGCTTGGTCGCTCGGCTTGATCCAGCCCAGGAGCTCCTTTGTCCGCGCAGAGCAATAGGCCCGATTGAGCGCCGAGATGACTTCGACCGAAATGGCCTTCGGACAGACGGCCTCGCAGGCCCGCGTGAAGCTGCAGCCGCCGAAGCCTTCCTCATCCATCGCGCGCACCATCCGCAGCACCCGCGCATCCTCCTCGATCTTCCCCTGGGGAAGAAGCGCTAAGTGCCTAACCTTTGCTCCGACGAAGAGAACAGCGGCGCTGTTCATGCAGGCCGCGACACAGGCTCCGCAGCCGATGCAATGCGCGGCATCGAACGCTTCTTCCGCCACGTCATGAGCGACGGGCAAGCTGTTTGCTTCCGGAGCCTGCCCGGTCCCGACGTAAACATACCCCCCCGCTTGCATAATCCGGTCGAAGGGGCTCCGATCGACGACGAGGTCCTTGATCACGGCAAATGCCTTGCTGCGGAAAGGCTCCACGGTGACCCGGGCCCCATCCGAAAAGCTCCTCATATAGATTTGGCAGGTCGTCGTTTCCTTCCCGGGCCCATGAGGTTGCCCGTCGATCACGAGCGAGCAGCTCCCGCAAATTCCCTCGCGACAATCATGCTCGAAGGCCACCGGATCGCTTCCTTCCCTCTCCAGATCGTGATTGAGCTCGTCGAGCATTTCCAGAAAGGACAGGTTGGGGTGAATCTCCTCCCGAACGTATTCGACGAAGCCTCCCCGCTCTCCGGGAGAAGGCTGCCTCCAGATCCTTAAGGTGATCTTCACCTATCGGTAGCTCCTTGCGACGGGCTCCAGGCTTTCGAACCGGAGAGGCTCGACGACCCTCTCCGCGACTTCCCCCTCTCCTCGAAAGAACCAGAGCGCGACATGAGCGAAGCGCAGATCATCCCGGAGACATTCTCCCTCGGCCGTCTGATACTCTTCCCGAAAGTGGCAGCCGCAAGATTCTTCCCGCGCAAGCGCATCGAGGCAGAGCAGCTCTCCTAGCTCCAGGAAATCGGCGACTCGTCCCGCCTTCTCCAGCGCCTGATTGTAACCATCGGCCCTCCCGACCAGCTGGGCATTCGTCCAGAACGACTCCCGGAGAGCCCGAATCTTTGCGGCCGCCGACCGGAGGCCAGAGGCGTTTCGCACCATACCGCAATGCTCCCAAAGCAGTGAGCCAAGCTCCTTGTGGTAGTCGGCGGGGATCTTCGACCCGCGCAGGGAGAGGAGTTTCTCCACCCGCGCCTCCGCCTTCCGAATGCCGTCTCGGAAAGGAGCCGCTTCCAAGGGCAGGCAAGCGCCCTTCTTCCGCGAGAGGTAGTCGCCGATCGTATAAGGCAGCACGAAGTATCCGTCGGCAAGACCCTGCATCAACGCACTCGCCCCTAACCGGTTCGCTCCGTGATCCGAGAAGTTGGCCTCGCCGAGGACAAAGAGTCCCGGAATGGTCGACATGAGATGATAATCGACCCAGAGTCCGCCCATCACGTAGTGGATCGCGGGATAGATCCGCATCGGCTGATGGAGCGGATTTTCCCCGGTGACCTGGCGATACATATCGACGAGATTTCCGTATCGCTCGCGGATTGCCTCGGGCCCGAGCCGGAGCAGGGCATCGCCGAGGTCGAGGTAGACGCCCAGCCCATGGGGACCGACACCATGACCCTCGTCGCACATTCGCTTGAGGGCCCGGCTCGCAATGTCTCGAGGAACGAGATTCCCGAAGCTGGGATAGAGACGTTCGAGAAAATAGTCCCGCTCGGATTCCGGAATCTGATCCGGCGGGCGCGGATCGTTCGGGCTTTTCGGGACCCAGACCCGTCCGTCGTTCCGCAGCGACTCCGACATCAGGGTGAGCTTCGACTGGGAGCCTCCCGAGGGCGGAATGCAGGTCGGATGAATCTGGGTAAAGCAGGGATTGGCAAAGCCGGCTCCTTGCTTGTAGGCGCGCCAGATCGCCGTGGCGTTGGACATTCGCCCGTTGGTCGAGAGATGGAAGACATTTCCGTAGCCGCCCGTCGCCAGGACGACCGCATCGCCCGCGCAGGCAAAGACCCGCCCGCTCACCAGATCCCGGACGATCACTCCCTGGACGCGACCGTCGCTCACGACCAGATCCAGCATTTCGGCACGCGAGCGCATCCGCACCTGGCCCGATGCGATCTGCCGGTTGAGAGCGCCGTAGGCGCCGAGCAGGAGTTGCTGCCCGGTTGCCCCTCGGGCATAGAACGTCCGGGAAACCTGCGCCCCGCCAAAGGAGCGGTTGGCCAGAGCGCCGCCGTACTCCCGGGCAAAAGGCACCCCTTGGGCCACGCACTGATCGATGATCTGGGCGCTCAGCTCGGCCAGGCGATAGACGTTGGCCTCGCGGGCACGGAAATCTCCCCCTTTGATCGTCTCCTGAAAGAGGCGGAAGACCGAGTCTCCATCATTCCGGTAGTTTTTGGCGGCGTTGATCCCTCCTTGGGCGGCCACGCTGTGGGCTCGCCGGGGACTGTCTTGAATGCAAAAGCAGTCGACGGCGTACCCGAGCTCCCCGAGCGCTGCCGCCGCCGAGGACCCCGCCAGCCCGGTCCCAACCACAATCACCCGCATCCGCCGCTTGTTGGCAGGAGAAACCAAGGCGAGCCCATCGCGGCATCGCTGCCACTTTCGCTCGAGCGGGCCATCGGGAATCCGCGCATCGGGGGCGTTCATCCGCGTCGGTCGCTCCTCCTGCCGGTTTCCCCGCTCACCGAACCCACCCCAAGACGATGGCCACCGGGATGATGGAAAAGCCGAGGAAAAAGGCCCAGCCAAGGGCATGGGCCATCCACCGTTCCCAAGGGAAGCTCCGCCGGTTGACCAGCCCAAACGAGCTGAAGATCCCGTCAATCCCGTGGCGGATATGAAAGAACAGGCATCCCATCCCGAGGAGATACACTCCCGCCACCCAAGGAGTCCTCAGCCCTTCGACCATCATACGGTGTACATCGGGAACGGAGCGCCTTGTTTCCGAAAGGTGGGCGGTGAAGCTCTCGAACGCGGAAAAGGGAGGGAGCTGCCAGGTAAAATGGTAGAGGTGAAATACCACGAAGAGACCGATCCCGATCCCGGTCAGCAGCATTGAACGGGACTCCCAGCTCGCGCCATTGGGCTTCCGCTGGTCGTAAGGGGCTGGTCGCGCCTCTCGGCGGAGCTGGGCCAACCGAACCGCGCACCAGATATGGATGACGAACGAACCAAGGAGTACCAAGCGCACGGTCCAGAGAACGAGGGGAACTGATTTGAGGAGATAGGCGTACTGGTTGATGTAGACTGCGGGAAGAAAGACCTGCCAGTTTCCTAGCATGTGCAGGCAAATATAGCCTACCAGGATCAAGCCCGTCGCCCCCATGAGGACCTTCAGGCCGATCGTTGAGACGCTCGTCCGCTCAGTCACCGGGGCTCTGCTATCGCACAGCGGGGCAAAAAACGCAAAGAGATCTTATGTGGGACCGGAGCCCGACGCGCGCAGGTCGGGTCCCCCAAACGAACCGCTCGCCAACAGGGGCGGCAAGCCCTCCAGGCAGCTCTCCGGCCGCCGGAAGACCCACGTCGAGAAGCCGCACGCTTTGGGCGCGGCGCCATCGTTTTCCGGATCGTCGCCGACCAGGAGAAGGGTCGCCGGCGGGAGTCCCAGCCGCTCGGCAACCAGACGGTAGAGGTGCGGATCGGGCTTGGCCGCACCCAGCTCGGCGCTCAAAAAGATGGCTGAGAACGACTCGATCAGCCCCAAAGCGGTCAGTACCCGCCTCGCTCGCCGATCCCAATTCGAAAGAACCCCCAGCGGCCTTCCTGAGCTCCGCAAAGCGGCGAGAACAACGCGAACCTCCGGATAGAGCCGCCACGCCTCGCCGCGCCCATAGTGTGCGTAGAGATCCTCGGCAATCCGCTTCTCTCTCTCTGGCAAGGCGCCGGGCGCCAGAGCGAGGCTCTCCCGGACCATTACCCGCCAATAGTCGCGGTCCTCCCCATCCGAGGGAACGGTCGCCTGAGGGCGATACCGGCGGCGAGCCAGGGCCCGATGAAAGTTTTCCGTCACAACTGCGGGATCCACTGGGAGCCCATGCCGCGCGGCCGCGGCCGCGTAGGTCTCCCCTATGGGGACCGCCGGCAGAAGGAGCGTCCCGACCAGATCAAAAAGAACCATGCGAATGGGCATGCGCAGGCTCGAGCAGCTCATTGGATTCGAGATCGAGGTCGAGCCCGCCATGATCGGCCAGCACCTCTCCGATCAGGAAAAGAGAACCGGTCACCAGCACGGGGCCTGGGCCCTTGGCCAATTCCCGCCTCGCCTCTCCCCACGAGGCGTAGACTTTGCACGGCAATGCGGGAAAGCATCCGGCGAGGCGGCCGGGATCGAGCCCGCGTTCGGTGGAGAGCTTGACCAAGCTCAGACGGCGAGCCTGCCGGGAGAGAATGCCGGCCATCGCCGTAAAGTCCTTGTCTGCCAAGACGCCAAAAACCAAGTGATAGGGGTGTTGCCCGAAGCAGGTCCGCCAAGTGCGGACGAGGGCCTCGGTTGCCTGGGGGTTATGGGCGCCATCCAGGATCCAGAGGGGATTCCTCTTCCATACCTGAAAGCGGCCCGGCCAGGACACCGCCCGGAAGCCGGTACGAATCGATTTCTGCGGAAGCGCCCTTCCGGAAAAAAGAGGCAATCGGAGGAGCGCGTAGGCGCAGGCCGCATTGTGCAGCTGATGCTCGCCCAGGAGCCCGAGGACGAGCCGCTGCCCCTCGATCCGCACCCGCTGGAAGGGCACTTCTTCCCCGTCGGTCTCCACCGCCATCTCTCCGATCACCCGCAGCGGAGTCCCCACCTGGACAGCCCTCTCCTCAATCGCTTTCCGAGCCTCCCCCGGGCCGATGCCGATCACGGCGGGAACTCCCGGCTTGAGAATGCCCGCCTTTTCTTGAGCGATCTCGGGCAAGGAGCAGCCGAGGTGACGAGTGTGCTCGAGAGCGATCGTGGTGATGACGCAGGCCTCCGGGCGGACGATGTTGGTCGCATCGAGCCTTCCTCCCAGGCCCGTTTCCCAAACGACCCAATCCACCTCTTCCTGCCGAAAGGCGAGCAGAGCCGCAGCCGTCAGGACCTCAAAGAAGGTCGGAGCAAATCCCGGCTGCGTCTGTTCCAGCTCCCGGATTGCCGCTTGAACCATCCGGATCCAACGCGTAAACTGAGCATGCGAAGCGATGGCCCCGTCGATCTGAATTCTCTCACGGACAGTGCAAAGATGGGGCGAAGTATAAAGACCGACACGGTAGCCGGCGGAGCGGAGAGCGGAAGCCAGGAAGGAGGCCGTCGAGCCCTTCCCGTTGGTTCCGGCGATGTGAAGAAAATGCAAGCCGTCCTGCGGCGATCCTACAGCTCGGGCCAGAAGCTCCATGTTCTCGAGCCCGAGCTTCATTCCCCATCGGCGGCACCGGCCGAGAAAGGCGAGCGCCTCCCGGTACGCATCCTCCTCTGACAAGCCTCGTGGACGACCAGAGCAGGGTGAGGCCGCAGGATTCATGAGGGAGCGTCCAGTCTCCATTTAACGGGAAAGTTGTTTTTACCCAAGGGAATTCGGGCGGGGCGCAACTTTCAGCAAACGGAAAGTCGAACAGAGAATGGATACAGGGGCGGATGCCGGGTGGAGAGCCCTTTTGCTGCCGTTGTTGGTGGCAGCCAATGCGTTTTTCGTCGCCATCGAATTCGCGATCGTCAAGGTCCGCGTCACCCAGTTGAAGCCCTTGCTGAAGAGCTCCGACTGGAGGCTTCCGCTCGCGTTACGGATGGTTCGCGAACCCGATCGCTTTCTTCCTGCCATCCAGATCGGGGTCTCCCTGGCCAGCATCGGTCTGGGATGGGCGGGGCAACCGATCATGGCCGACTGCATCAACCCGCTGCTTCTCTCGATCGGCTTGCCGAAGGGTCCCTACCTCAGCTCGGTCTCCTCGATCCTTGGCTTTAGCCTGATCACCTTCGTCTGCATCGCATTCGGTGAGCTCGCCCCGAAGTTTCTCGCCCTGCAGTACTCGCAAAAAATCGTCCTTCTGCTCAGCCCTCCGCTGGTCGCCTTCTACTACCTCTTCTTTCCCTTCGTCTGGATCCTGCATGAGACCGCCGACCGTCTTCTTCGGCTCCTCGGCTTCGCCCTCCCGCAACCCGAAGGCGGAGGCCCTTCGCTCAGCCGCGAGGAGCTCCAACAGATCCTCATCCACTCTCCTCACGCCCATCCTTTCGACGAGCTGATTAACAAGATCATGGTCAAGGCGCTTCGCTTGCGTCAAACCCGAGCCGAGCATGTCATGGTTCCGCGGGAGCGGGCGGTTGTTCTCTGGCGGGATGCCCCGATCGAGGCGACGATCCGTATTGCGCAAAGCTCCGGCTACAGCCGATTCCCCGTATGCGGAGAGAACAAGGATCAGGTCGTCGGAATCATTCTCTTGCAAGAGCTTCTTTGGCAATACATCGCCTTGGGAAAGCAGACCACCCTGGCCTCGATCCTCCGTCCCGCCCTTTTGTTCTCCCCGAGCATTCTCTTGCCCGCGATGCTCGAAGAGTTCCGCAAGGCGCGGACGCATATGGCGATCGTGACGGATGCCGGCAACCGCATGATGGGCTTGGTGACCTTCGAGGACGTCCTCGAAGAGCTGGTCGGCGACATTCGGGACGAGTTCGACATCGAAAAGAGCCCCATCTACGAGTTGACCCAAGACTCGGCGACGGTCGACGGGGATCTGCCTTTACGCGATCTTGCCATCGAAACGAACTGGCCCCTGCCCACCGAAACGACCCAGACCGTCTCCCAATGGTGCCTGGCCCAATGGGGCCGGCAGCCGAGACGATTCGAAACCCTCCGTGTCGACGGCTTCCTCTTGGTCGCGGAAGATGTGCTCCCCCAGAAATTCCGGCGGGTTCGAATCGAACGTCTCAGGGAAGAGTTTCCGGAAACGGCCGACGAATCGGCATGAGCTCCGACCCTGAATCGAAACGCACCCGATCCGCACCTGCTTGTCCGCAAGATCTGGGCGCTTGGATCACCGCCCGACGCCGCTCTCTCCGTAGAAACCTCTCTCCGGTGCTCGGGGCTCTCCTGATCCGTCGCTTGACGCGGACGCTTCGCCCGACCATCGAAGACCCTCAGGGAATCGTGAGCCACCCCCCCCGAGAGCCTCTGATCTTTGCGTTTTGGCATAACCGGCTCCTGGTCATGCCGGCGCTCTACTCTCGCCACTTTCCCGAACGCAAGCTCGTCGCGCTGGTCAGCGCGAGCAACGACGGCGAGGTTCTGGCCCGGCTGCTCGCCCAGTTCGGATTCGAAGCGGCCCGAGGCTCATCTTCGCGACGAGGAAGCCTCGGGTTTCGGACGATCCTTCGGCTGGGAAGGGAAGGCCGTGATATCGCGGTGACGCCGGACGGCCCACGCGGACCCCGCTACCAGTTGCAGGACGGCGTCCTCCAGGTCGCCCAGCTGCTCCAACGCCCCGTCCTTCCCATCACTTGCCGCTTCTCCCGAAAGTGGGAGCTGCGGAGCTGGGATCGCTTTCAAATTCCCCACCCGTTCTCCCGATGCACCATCCGTGTGGGGAGCCTGATCGCTCCGCCGAGAAACGATTCTCCCTCGGAGCTCGCGGCCTGCCGGGACGCCTTGGAAGAAGCGCTCCGCCCGGACACGGCATCCTAAAAGAAAGCCGCTTTCGGGGAGAGCCCGTTGCGCGAAGCCTCCGGTTTTTTTAGCATAACGCCATGGAATACACATCGCTGCCCGGTTTGGGAAAGCAGGCTTCCCGGATCGGCTTGGGAACCTGGGCCATGGGAGGCTGGATGTGGGGTGGGGCCGAAGAAGCGGATGCGGTCGCAGCGATCGAGGCGGCGGTCGCGGCAGGCATCTGCTTCCTCGACACCGCTCCCGTCTACGGTTTCGGGCGCGCGGAGGAGATCGTCGGGAAGGCGATTCGGAGGATTGGTCGAGACAAGGTCATCCTCTCCACCAAAGGCGGCCTCGAATGGAACGAGCGGGAGGAAATCCGGCGCAATTCGAGCCCGGAACGGCTCAGAAAGGAGATCGACGAGAGCCTTCGCCGGCTCGGAATCGATTCGATCGACCTCTACCAGATTCACTGGCCTGATGCCCGCGTGCCGATCGAGGCGACGGCGCAGACCCTGCTCGATTTACAGGCCCAGGGGAAGATTCGGGCACTCGGGGTGAGCAACTTCTCCCCAAGTCAGATGGAAGCGTGGCGGAGCGTCGCGCCCCTTCATACCGACCAACCTCCCTTCAACCTCTTTGAGCGCGGGATCGAGAAGGATGTCCTTCCCTACTGCCGCACTCACGGCATCGGCGTCGTGGCCTACGGCGTTCTCTGCCGAGGCCTGCTCACAGGCAAGTTTTCCGCAGGCGACAGCTTTCCGGCGGGCGATCTTCGCGGGTTCGATCCCAAGTTCCAAGCGGAGGCTTTCCGCCATTACCTCTCTGCGGCGGAGGATCTCCGCTTCATCGCCCGGGCCCGGGACTGCTCGCTGGGTCAACTGGCCGCTCGCTGGGCTCTGCAGCAGCCGGGAATTTCCATCGTGCTCTGGGGAGCGCGAAACCCGGAACAGATCTTGGAGGCGGCGGCGATCCCCCCCCTCTTTGCTCTCGGAGCGGGAGTTGGCCGAAATCGATGGAATTCTCGCACGGCGAATTCCCGAGCCGATCGGCCCGGAATTCATGGCTCCGCCGCTCTGAACGGCCGCCCGTTCTCCCGACTTTCCTTCCTCGGCATGGTTTCTGCTTTCCAAAAAAGGCCATGCATTCTACATTTCCGGTTCGGGCCGGAGTTGGCCCTCAGGAAAAGAACTGCTTGCCCGGTCCCGACTACCGGCTCCATGCCGATTTCGATGAGATGGTCGACGGCGAGCTAGAGCCGCGGCCTCCCTATCGGGGTCTTTGGAAGTTTCTCGAAAGGCTCTCTCCGGAAATGTGGGAAGATCGGCAGCGGGCCGCTGCCGAACTGCTCTTACGCCGCGGAGTCACCTTCGCCGTGGACTCGAAGAGTGAGGAACGGATCTTCCCCTTCGACCTTCTGCCTCGAATTCTCTCCGCCTCGGAATGGCTTCCGATCGAGAGAGGACTGATCCAGCGGGTGGCGGCCCTCAACTGCTTTCTCCGGGATGTCTACACCCGGGCCCGCATCTTGCACGAAGGAGTGATCCCGGCCGATCTGGTCTTCGGCTCTTCCCAATTTCGAAAAGAAATGGAGGGGGCTGTGATGCCCCATGGAATTCATGCGGTGATCGCCGGCTCGGATCTCCTGCGACTACGGGAGGGCTTTGTCGTCTTGGAGGACAACTTGCGCGTCCCGAGCGGCGCTTCCTATATGCTCTCCAACCGCCGCGTGCTGGGTCGGGTCTTCCCCTCGCTCTTCCAAGCGGGCCCGGTGGCCTCCGTCGAGCCCTATCCCACCCTTTTGCGGGACGCTCTCGCCGCCCTCCGCCCCGAGGGAGCAGGCGACGATCTCACCGTCCTTCTAACCCCGGGGATCCACAACCCAGCTTACTTCGAGCACGCCTTCCTTGCGCAGGAGATGGGCATCCCCGTGGCGGAAGGGAAAGATCTAGCGGTAATCGACGGGAAGGTGCAGCTCCGTACTTCTTCTGGCTGGAAGGGGGTGGGCACCATCTACCGCAGGCTCAACGACGACTTCCTCGATCCGGCCGCCTTCCGCCCGGAATCGCTCCTGGGCGTATCGGGGCTCGTGGCGGCCTGCCGAGCGGGACGGGTGAATGTGGTCAATGCGATCGGGACCGGGGTCGCGGACGATAAGGCGATCTACCCGTTTGTCCCGTCCATGATCCGCTATTATCTCGGCGAAGAGCCCATCCTGCCGAACGTGGAGACCTTTCTTTGCGACCGGCCGTCCGAGCGAGACCATGTTCTCGTCCACTTGAAGGACCTCGTCGTCAAGGAAGTGAGCCAAGCGGGAGGATACGGGATGCTCTTCGGGCCAACGAGCAGCGTTCGGGAGCGCGCCGCCTTTCGCGAGAAGATCCTCGCCCAGCCGCGCAACTACATTGCACAGCCCGTTCTTTCCTTCTCCCAAGTCCCCTGCTGGATCGACGGACACCTCGAGCCCCGGCGAATTGATCTGCGTCCGTTTGTTCTCTTCGGACCCACTCCCACGGTCATCCCGGGAGGACTTACCCGGGTTGCCCTGCGAAAAGGATCCTTCATCGTAAACTCCTGCCAAGGGGGCGGGAGCAAGGACACCTGGGTGTTGCGCGCCGACAAGCCTACCGAAAGGCCGCAGAACCAGGCAAAGCCATGATCTTTCGAAAGGCGGCCTACTTCTATTGGCTCTCCCGCTACCTGACTCGGGCGCTCGATACGATCCGGCTCGTGGAAGCCTATTGGCCCCTCTGCTGGGACGGCGAAAAGGGACGGGGCGAGGCTTCGCTGATGCGGCTGCGCCAAGCGTTGCGCATGTCGGTTCCCGGCCCGATCTTCGGACCGGCGGGCGAGCTCTTCTGGTTTCTGGAGGCTACCGAAAACCCTCTCTCGGTGAGGAGCTCGATCGAAGCCGCGCGATCCAACGCGCGCCTCTTGCGAGAAGAACTCCCGGAAGAGTTATGGGAACTGCTCGGCGAGTTCCCCGCCGGGCTCCCGGCCTCGCCCGAGCTGATCTCCGAAACGCCCTTCCCTTGGACCGTCTTCCTCCACCGGGTGCAGGGGATCAGCGCGATCTACGAAATTACCCGGTTCTCCCTGGTGCAAGGAGCTGCTCCGGATTGCCTCGCCTTGGGTCAGGCGATCGAAGGGATGGGGAACCTCACTGCGGCCTTGAGCGCACTCGTCCCGGATGAATCGGGAAGCCCGCCTCCCTCCCCGGAGGAAGAAGCGGCGATTCTCCGCGGCTTTTGTTCCATTGATGCCTACCGCGGAACCTATGGCCCTTGTTACTCAAGCGATCCTGTCTGCCGCGCCCTTTTGGGCAACCGGCGGCTTCCCAGGAGCTTCGCCGCCCTCCTGCAATCGATTTCGGCCTCGCTTGAGCGGCTCGAGAAGGAGAGCGCCTACTCTCTTTCTCCCGCTTCCGAGGCGGCTCTCGCGCTCGGAACGGCTCTCGCATCTTTGGGAGGCACCTCCAAGAATCGGCTGAGCTACCTCCTAGTGGAACTTCAGATCGGCTGCAATCAACTCCACCAGGAGATCGAAAAGGCGTTCGTCTAGCCGGCGGCAGGCCCCGTCGACGGAGGTTCGAACGATCCGCCGGTCTACGGTTTAACCTTTTGCGGCCCGCTCTTTTCCGATTATAAGAAGAAAAGAACGCCCGCATGTTTCCCCCATCCCGGATTCGCAATTTTTGCATCATCGCGCACGTAGACCACGGCAAGACGACCCTCTCCGACCGCCTTCTCCAGGCCACCGGCACGATTCCCGAGCGGCAGATGCAGGACCAGCTCCTCGATTCCATGGACCTGGAACGAGAGCGGGGGATCACAATCAAGGCCCACCCGGTAACCATGCGCTACAAGGCCGCGGATGGGGAAACCTATCAGCTCAACCTCATCGACACGCCCGGCCATGTCGACTTTTCCTACGAGGTCTCCCGAAGTCTCTCGGCCTGCGAAGGGGCTCTCCTCGTGATCGATGCGGCCCAAGGGGTGCAGGCGCAAACGGTCGCCAATGTCCACTTGGCCGCGCGGCAAAATCTCCTTCTGATCCCGGTCATCAACAAGATCGACCTGCCCACCGCCAATCCTGCCTCGGTGAAGCGGCAGCTCGAGGAAGTTCTCGCAATCCCTGGAGAGGAAGCGGTCCTGACGAGCGCCAAGGCGGGGATCGGCATTACCGAGACCTTGGAAGCGGTGGTTCACCGGATTCCTCCGCCGGCTCCCTTCGCCGACGGAATCATCCGAGCCCTGATCTTCGACTCGGTCTTCGATCCCTACCGAGGGGTCGTCCTTTACGTCCGCGTCCGGTCCGGAGAGCTCTCCCGGGGTCAGAAGATCCTCCTCATGGCGACGCAAGGCGTCTATGAGATCAAGGAAGTGGGAATCTTCTCTCCCAAGATGGCCTCGCAAGATCGCCTCAAGGCGGGAGCCACCGGTTACGTGATCGCCAACATGAAGAGCCCGCTCGAGGTCAAGATCGGGGACACCCTCACCTCGGCTCTCCATCCGGCAACGGAACGGCTCTCGGGTTTCCAGGAAGCTCGCCCGATGGTCTTCAGCGGCATCTATCCGATCAACCCAGCGGATTTCGAGAAGCTCAAGACCGCTCTTTGCAAGTTGCAAATCAACGATCCAGCCATCGTCTTCACGCAAGAGAGCTCCGCGGCGTTGGGGTCGGGCCTGCGATGCGGCTTCCTAGGCCTGCTCCACATGGAGATCGTCCAGGAGCGGCTCCGACGCGAGCACGAAGTCGAGATCCTGGCTACCTATCCCAGCGTCGTCTACCAGGTGCATCTTACCAACGGGAAGGCGATCGAGGTCGAAAACCCGCTCCGGATGCCCGATCCCGCTCAGATCGACACGATCGCAGAGCCGACGGTGCACGCCTTCCTGCTGATTCCGACGGAACGAATCGGGGAGATTCTCCAGCTCGTCTTAGAGAAACGCGGGATCTGCGAATCGACCGAATCGGCGGGAGAAAACCGCGTGATCCTGCGCTGTCGGATTCCCCTGAGCGAAATCCTGGTCGATTTCAACGACCGGTTGAAGTCGCTCACTCAAGGATACGGTTCGATGGACTACGAGCCGGCCCCCTATCAGACCGAAGACCTGATCAAGCTCGATATCCTCGTCAATGGAGAGCCCGTGGAGGCCTTCTCCTGCATCGTGGCGCGCAGCCGGGCGGAAGCTCGGGGCAGGGCGATCCTGGCCAAGCTGCGGGATTTCATCCCCCGACATCTCTTCAAGATCGCGCTCCAAGCGGCGGTCGGCAGCAAGATTCTCGCACGTGAGGATATAGGCTCCGTGGGAAAGAACGTGACGGCAAAATGTTACGGCGGAGACATCACCCGGAAGCGAAAGCTCTTGGAGAAGCAGAAGGAGGGCAAGAAGCGAATGAAGACCTTTGGTCGCGTCGACATTCCGCAGGAAGCCTTTCTGCAGATTCTCAAGACGGAGAGCGGTTCATGAGATCGACCCCATTATCGTTCTCGGACAAGCGGGAACACCGCCGCCACCGAAAGGCGCTCGACCGGCTGAGAAAGGCGATTCATCGCATGTGCGTCCGTCAGAGGGATCTGCTTTCCGAGGAAGCCCGGCAAGAGGCGGAAACCTTCGAAAAGGAGGTTGCTTCCCACCTCGCCGATCCGGATTCGTCCTCTACGGCCGCTCCCGTTCTTCTCGCACGGGGGGACAAGCTCGCTGCAAAGCTCTTTCCGCGAAAGCCCTGGGGGGAGCTGAGGGAAAACGTCGAGATCTTCCTGGTCGCGATCGCCGCAGCGCTGGCCATCCGCGCCTACTTCCTCCAGCCATTCAAGATTCCCACCGATTCGATGAAGCCGACCCTCTACGGGATCCAGACGGTCGCCCGGACCGGGCCACCGCCATCGGCTCCCGTCCGTCTCCTGCACCTGCTTCTCTTCGGCAAGCAATACCACTATCTTCGCCTCTCCCGCGACGCCGCGCTAGTCGATCTGGTCCCCGGAAAGTTTCTCGTCGAATACACCGATCTCCTCTTTGACGACGGTCAAAAGCAACGCGTCTGGATACCAGCACCCACGTTGGTCTACAAGGTCGGACTCCGGCCCGGTCTCGCCTTTCATGCCGGAGAGCCCGTCTTCAACTTCCTGAGCGTTGCGGGAGATCAAGTCTTGGTCAACAAGGCGGTGTACAACCTGCGCCCCCCGAAACGGGGCGAGGTCTTCGTCTTTCGGACCGCCGGCATCGAAGGCATCGAATCCACCTTGCGGGATCATGGCCTGGACGGATCGCTCTTTTACATCAAACGATGCGTCGGAGTTCCCGGTGACCGGCTTGAGATCGACCCTCCGTTGCTCCGGATCAACGGGAGTACTACCCCTCCGAACGCTGCCATGGCCCGGGTCGAAGCGGGGCGTACCGGGTACCACGGCTACGTCGTCCTCCCCGGACAGCAGTACCTCCTCTCACCAGAAGAGCAGGTGGTCGTTCCCAAGGACGGTTACTGGGCGATGGGCGACAATAGCCCCGATAGCCAGGACAGCCGTTTCTGGGGGCCGGTTCCCCGAAACGACCTCGTAGGGACCGGGCTTTTCGTCTACTGGCCGCTGAGCCCTCGCTGGGGCTGGATTCACTGAGCGGCCGCTTGGTCCTCGGTTCGGACGAGCAGGATGGGAGCCTCGGCCAGCCTTCGAACCGGAAAGGTAGTGCTCCGGCCGAAGAGAGCCCCCAGGATCGTGTGCGCATGGCTTCCCATGACGATGAGATCGGCTCCTTTTTCCTTCGCGGTCCGAACGATCTGGTTGACTGGATCCCCCAGGGCAAGCTCCACCTCGACCGAGAGTCCTTGGCTTCGCAGATCGCGAGCCCTCTCTTCGAGATATTGCCGCGCCCGGTTCATTGCTTCGTCCTGGCGCAAGGCGATCCGTTCTCCCGATTCGAGAGTCCACTCCTCAATGCCGGCGAGCGGAAAGGCCGGAAGCGGGGAGACATGAAGAAGCACCAGACGCGCGCCCGAGAGTTGTGCGAACTCGCGCGCGTGCCCGAGCACCGCGTCATCGACGAGGCTCTGCTCCAGCGGCACGAGTAAGCAGTGATACACAAGGGCCACCGAAAGAGTAGTCTAAGGTCTCCCGCGGAAAAAGACCACATTTGCTGAAATTCGCTTAGGCCGACGTTTCCATTCCCGCTCGAGCCCGCTTAGAGAACGCCCACGACCCGTCCATCCTCATCGATATCGATCCGCAGGGAGGAGGGTTCTTCTGGCAACCCGGGCATGGTGAGGATCTCTCCGCATAGAGCGAGCACATAGCGCGCACCGGCGGCCAGGCGAACCTCTCGAACGGTAAGCGAGTGCCCTTCCGGCGCTCCGCGCAGCCGGGGATCAGCGGAAAACGAGTACTGGGTCTTCGCAAAGCAGACGGGCAAGTTGCCGAAGCCTTCCTCCTCCATCTGGACAAGTGCGCGCCGAACCGAGGGCTTGGCCCTCACCTCCCCGGCGCCGTAGACCTTCTCGGCCACGGTAACGATCTTTTCCCAGAGCGGGGTATCGTCGTCGTAGAGGAAACGGACAGAGGCGGGCTCGGCCGCCGCTTCCAGCAGCTTTCGTCCGAGCTCCTCCGCACCCGCCCCTCCCTCCGACCAGTGCCGACATTCGGCAGAAGGCACGCCAAGGCTCCTGGCTCCGTTTTCGACGCATCGCAATTCCGCATCGGTATCCGAGGCGAAGCGATTCCACGCAACGACCACGGGGAGCCCCAGGAGATCCCGCAGGATCCCCACATGCCTCCGCAAGTTCGCCATCCCCGATTCCAAGGCTCCGAAGTCTTCTCGGTCGAGAGCGTCCAAGGGAAGCCCGCCATGATACTTGAGCGCCCGAATCGTAGCCACGATCACCGCCGCCGCTGGACGCAAGCCCGATTGACGGCAGAAGATATCCACGAACTTCTCCCCCCCGAGCTCGCTCCCAAAGCCCGCCTCGGTCACGACCCAGTCCGCAAGGCTTAACGCCGCTTCTATGGAGACCACCGAGCTGCACCCATGAGCGATGTTCGCGAACGGCCCCCCGTGGATGAACGCGGGGACCTGCTCGAGCGTCTGCGCCAGGTTGGGCAGGAAGGCGTGGCGGAGGACCGCCGCCATCGCTCCGGCAGCACCCAGATCTCCCGCAGTCACCGACCCGTCGCCGACACGAATCCCCGAAAGACGGGTTCGGAGATCCATAAAGTCACGGGCAAGGCACAGGATCGCCATCACCTCCGATGCGGCGATGATTTCGAATCCGTCCCGCCGGACCAGCCCCTTGTGGCCGTCCAAGCCGACGACGATCTGCCGCAAGGCCCGATCGTTGATGTCGACCACGCGCTTCCATTGGAGCCGGCTCGGGTCGAGCCGAAGCTCGTTCCCCTGATAGAAATGGTTGTCCAGAAGAGCCGAAAGCAGGTTGTGCGCGAGCCCGACCGCGCCGAAGTCACCGGTAAACTCAAGGTTGATCTCCTCCCGAGGCACGACCTGTGCCCAACCCGCTCCGGTCGCCGCTCCTTTCCTACCGAAGATCGGCCCGATCGACGGTTCGCGCAGGCAGACCGCCGATTTCTGCCCGAGCCGACGCAAGGCGTCGGCCAAGCCGATCGCCGTCGTCGTCTTCCCTTCCCCGGCCGGAGTCGGGGTGATCGCCGTCACAAGGATCAATCGGCCCTTGGGTCGATCCCGGAGATTCTTGAGGAAAGACCAGCGCAGCTTGGCAGACCCCGTTCCGTAGGGAAGAAGCGCCTCCTTCGGGATACCGAGCCGGGCCCCGATCTCCTCGATAGGAGCCGGGCGGGCATGCTGCGCGATGGCGAGATCGGTGAACGGATGACTCATGGCACTTCCCCCCGGATTGGTTTCTTGGTCGCTGTCTGGCGAATGGATTTCCGCTTGGCTTTTCCGCGCACTCCCGACTACCATAAACGCCTCCCAATAGGCGACAAGCTTCCCTTCCGTCCGGGTGAAATTCTTCACATCCCTCTCCGATCAGGCACGCCAGGAGCTCATCACCGAGCGCAAGCGGAACTCCGCCCCATGGAGGGTCATCCATGCTCTGGGCTCTCTCCCCATCGCCGTTGGCCTGCTTCTCAGCCTGGCTGCGGCCTGCGCCGCCGCCACCTTGATCGAGTCGCGCTTCGATTCGACAGTCGCCCAGTACTACGTCTATCGGTCTCCCTGGTTCCTCGGCTGGCTCGTTCTCCTCTGTCTCAATCTCTTCGCGGTCACGCTGACCCGGATCCCCTGGAAGCCGCGCCACCTCGGGTTCGTCATCACCCATTACGGGATCATCCTGCTGCTTTCCGGGGCGATGATCGGCCGGATCGCGGGCTTCGAGGGATTTGTCCACCTGCGGCTGGGCGAGCCTCCCGAAGATCGGGTCACGCTCAATCAGACCGCTCTTTTCCTGGAGGACCCCTTCCGCAAGGAGATCTTCCGGGTGAGCTTCCCTGCGGAGCTCTGGCGTCCGCGTCCCGGCCATCCACGGAAGCTCGCGGTTCCCGGAACGGACCTCCGGCTGGTCGTCGATGATTTTTCTTCGGACTTGGCGCTTGCGGAGGAAGTCGCCCCATCCTCCGATCCCTCCTCTGGACCCGGGATCACCCTCCTGCTGCAGAGCCGGATGGCCAGACAGAAGACGCTGCTCGCCCTTTTGGAAAAGGAGCCCGCCCACCAAACTCAGGATTTCTTCGGCCTTGCCAAGGTTCACTGGCTCTCCGAACCGCCCGTCTCCTCTCCCGGGCGGACCGTGCATGAGGCCCAGGTCGTCTTCGCCCGCTCCCCCGAGCAGCCGATTACTCATGCGGCCGAGGGAATCCCCTCCCATTACCGCTTTTTTCTCGTTCCCGATGAGCAGAGCCGACAGATGCTTCTGGTCGCGATCTCCCCCTCGGGACAAAAGAACGCCTGGGAAGTGACCTCCCATATCGGCAAGGCGCTCGACTTGCCCGGCGGCGCACAAGCGCTCTTAACCGACTATTGGCCCGACTTCGCCATGCGGGAGGGGAAGCCGACCTCCCTTTCGGATCGTCCCCAAAATCCCGCCGTCCTGGTGCAGCTCCGCTGGACGGAACGCGGAGGCGCGTCAACCGGTCTTTCGCTCTGGAAGTCCCCGGATGGTGACCGCATTGCCTATCGAGCCTTGAATCGGCGGGAAGAGATCTCGGCCGAAGGAAAGGCAACCCTCGGTCAGAACTTTTCCCTGGGATGGGCCGACTGGGAGGCCTCGGTTCTCCGCTACGAAGCTCACGCGTCGATTCAATCGGTCATCCGGAAGCGAGAACCGGGGACGGCCTTCACGATGGCGATCGGCTCGGGCGTTCGCGGGTGGGTGGAGGATCCAAAGAGCAAGGCTCAATCCACTCCACTCTGGATTCTCTCGGGGCTGACCCAGACTCTCACGGTGGAGGGGATCCCCATCCGGGTCGCCTACGGGCTGGAGAGCCGATCCCTCCCCTTCCGCATTGCGCTGGAAAAGTTCGTTGTTCCCCGGGAAGAGGGAAGCGATGCTCCCGTCGACTTTCAGGCGACCGTCCGCTTTGAGGATCCGAAGACCGGCACCACCCGCGTCGCAACCGCCCACATGAACTCGCCGGCGAGCTTCCCGGGGGGCTTTTGGCGATCGGCGCTCGGGCGTAACTACAAGTTTTCTCAGGCATCCTGGAACCCCCAGGATCTCCAGGAAACCACCCTGCAGGTGCTCTACGATCCAGGCTGGCCCTGCAAGTGGGTCGGCTCGCTCTTGATTTGCGGAGGCATTCTCCTCATGTTCCTCCATCGTGAATCGCGAAAGAATCCGGCTCCCGTCCCCACGGTTCTACCGCCCGGAGAGATACGCTCGGAACGGAGCGCCGGCGCAACGCCGGCTCGGTAGCCGACCGAAACCGCGATCGGGAAGGACAATTTCGGATTAGCAAGGAGCGTCATTCGTGGACAGGAAAATACAAGAGCGGGAAGCCGAGCTTCAGGCCGCACTGAGGGGGGCGGAGACGGAAGCCGCTCTCGAAGAGATCCGCATCCGCTACCTCGGTCGGCAGGGAGAGATCCTGCGTCAGCTCGCTTCCCTCTCCACCCTTCCCCCGGAGCGGCGACGGGAGGCCGGTCGGGCGATCAACCGCTTCAAGGCTTGGGCCGAGGCGGCGATCGAGGAGAGACGCAGGGCCCTGGCTCCCGCCCGTCCCCGGGGACCCGCCCTCGACCCGTCTCTTCCGGGCCGTCCTGTGCCCGAAGGCTCGATTCATCCGGTTTCCCGCATGTCGCGGCGGATCGTGGAGGTCTTTCACCGGCTCGGTTTCGCGCTCGCCGACGGCCCGGAAGTCGAGACGGAATTCTACAATTTCGACGCCCTCAACACTCCTCCCGACCATCCGGCACGCAACGAGCAGGATACGTTTTTCCTCAAGGATTCCAGCCTCCTCCCCGCGACTCCATCCCGTGGCGGCGGTCGGCTTTTGCTCCGCAGCCAGACAAGCCCCGTGCAGATCCGGGCGATGGAGAGGCAGCGACCGCCCATTCGCATCTTCGCTCCGGGGCGCTGCTATCGGCGGGATGAAATCGACGCCACCCACTCGATCGCCTTCTTCCAGGTCGAAGGGCTCGTCGTAGAAGAAAACACGAGCCTGCAGGACCTCAAAGGAACGCTCGAGCTGGTCTTCGGGGAGTTGCTGGGTCAGGAGACTCGCTTCCGCTTCCGTCCGCACTATTTCCCATTCACCGAGCCGAGCTTCGAAATCGACGGCTTCCGGCCTGGCCGATCGAAAGCGGGGAAGGAGTGGCTTGAGCTTTGCGGGTGTGGAATGGTCCACCCCAAGGTGCTTGCGGGTGCCGGCATCGATCCGGACCGCTACTCCGGATTTGCCTTCGGATTCGGCATCGAGCGGCTATTGATGATCGTCGAGGAGGTGCCCGATCTCCGGCTCTTTACCGAAAACGACGTCCGCTTCCTCCACAACCAAAGCTCCCCCGCTTAAGCTCCATGGATTACCGCGACACGGTCCTTCTGCCACGCACTTCCTTCCCGATGCGCGCCGAGCTGCCCAAACGGGAGCCGGTCCTTCTCGAACGGTGGGGCCGGGACCATCTCTACGAGCAGATCCTGCAGGCACGCAGCTCGGGTCCCCGGTTCATCCTGCATGACGGTCCTCCGTTTGCGAACGGCAATGCCCACCTCGGGCATGCGCTCAACAAGACGCTCAAGGATCTGGTTCTCAAGTCTCGGAACATGATGGGCTTCTTCGCCCCCTACATCCCCGGCTGGGACTGCCACGGTCTTCCCATCGAAGCCAAGGTGATGGCGGACCTCCCTCCCGAGGGGCGGGATGCGCTGACGATTCGCCGGAAGTGCACGGCCTATGCGCTTCGCTACCTCGGCATCCAGCGCGAGCAGTTCGAACGGCTTGGCATCTTCGGAGACTGGCAGCGGCCTTACCGCACCTTGGACCCCGCCTACGAGGCGGAAGTCCTGCTTCTCTTCGCTGACCTGGCGGAGAAGGGATTGGTCTTCGAAGGACTTCGCCCCGTGTTCTGGAGCACCGGCTGCCATACCGCCCTTGCGGAAGCCGAAGTGGAGTACCTGCAGCGAACCGACCCGGCGATCGACATCGAGTTTCCTCTCCTGCCGGAAAGCTGCCGGGAGCACGGCCTTCCCGAGGACACGAGACTCTTGATCTGGACAACCACTCCCTGGACGCTCCCCGCCAATCTGGCTGTGGCGCTCCATCCCGCCCTACCGTACGCTCTCTACGCCGTCGGCGGACGCCATCTCCTCGTGGCGGAAGCGCGGGCGGAGGTGATTCCCGGACTCGAGAGGGCTCCCCGAGTGCGCCGTTTTCCGCGTGGTGAGGAGCTCTGCGGCCTCCGCTATCGTCATCCCCTCCTGCCTCGGACCGGATCGGTCTATGCCGCTGATTTCGTGACGGAAGATAGCGGCACCGGCTTCGTCCATATCGCGCCGGGGCATGGAATGGAGGACTATCTGCTCGGCCAGGAGCACGGACTCCCCCCCCTTTCCCCAGTCGATGATGACGGGCGGTTTACCCAAGAGTGCGGGATTCCGGAGCTCGTGGGTCTCACCGTCTGGGAGGGTAATTCCCGCATCATCGCTCTGCTCCAGGCGGAGGGCTTGCTCTGGTCGGAGCGGGCCTACCTTCACGACTACCCCCACTGTTGGCGATCGAAGACCCCGATCCTCTTTCGCTCCGTCCGGCAGTGGTTCATCCGCGTCCAGTCGTTTCAGCCGGAGGCGCTTCGGCTGATCGACGAAGTCGAGTGGATCCCTTCCCGCGCGCGTAATCGCATCCGCGGCGCGGTCGAAAGCCGCAGGGACTGGTGCATCTCCCGGCAGCGCTCCTGGGGTATCCCGCTACCGGTGTTCTACCGGGAGGATGGGAGCGCACTCCTCGACCCGGAGGCGATCCGGAAGCTCGCGCGAGCGGTCGCCCGCAGCGGAACCGACCTCTGGTACGCCACCGACGATGCGAGCCTGGCCCGAGAGCTCGGCCTGCCCAGCGGTCTCCGGAAAGGAACCGACACGCTCGATGTCTGGATCGACTCCGGCTGCAGCCACGCGGCGGTTCTTGCGCCGCGCGGGGAGTTCCCGGCCGATCTTTACCTGGAAGGAAGCGACCAGCATCGCGGCTGGTTCCAGTCGTCTCTCTTGCTTTCGGTCGCCCGAAGCGGCAAGGCTCCCTATCGGACCGTCCTGACCAACGGCTTCGTCCTGGATCTCGACGGACGCAAGCTCGCGAAGATGGCGGGCGCGCGGAGCCTCTCCGACTTCGTCGCGCTCTACGGGGCGGACACCCTGCGACTCTGGGTGGCGAGCGAAGACTACCGGGATGACGTTCCCTTCTCCCAAGAGATCCTCTCGCGGATCTCCGACACCTACCGCCTCTTGCGGAACGCGTTTCGGATCCTGCTGGCCAACCTTCATGACTTCGACGTTTCCCGACACTCGGTCGCAGAAGAGAGGTTTCCTGAGCTCGACCGATACATGGCCGACCGGCTGCGCAGCCTCATTCGGACGGTCGTAGACGGCTACCGGCGCTATGAGTTCCCGACCGTCTATCATGCGCTCACCCGCTTCTGCTCGACCGAGCTTTCCGCCTTTTACATCGACGTACTCAAGGATCGGCTCTACTGCGACGCCGCTGACAGCACCGCCCGCCGCGCATCCCAAACGCTCCTCTATCGAATGGCGGAAAGCCTCTTCCGGCTCGCTGCTCCTCTGATCCCGTTTACGGCCGAGGAAGCCTGGCAGTCTCTGGGAAAGAGCGCCTCGGTCCACTTGGAGCTCTTCCCGGAGGAGGAGGCTCCTAGAGACGGCGCCTCCTCCGATCGCTGGGCGCGCATTCTTGAGCTCCGAACCGGGGTGAATGAGGCATTGGAAGGCAGCCGTCAGGCCAAGGAGATCGGGAAATCCTTGGAGGCGGAGGTGGAGATTCACTCTCCCCATTTCCTCCCGACGGACGCGGAGCTTCTCGCCGAAGTCCTGATCGTCTCCCAAGTACGCCTCTTCCGGGACGAACCGACAGCGATCCGAGTGCGGCGTGCCTCAGGTCGTCAGTGCGCTCGATGCTGGAAATATTCCGAAGAAGTCGGAAAGACCGAACCCGCTCATCCTGCGCTCTGCCCCCGCTGCACTTCGGTCGTCCAGGCGAGGCGGAACTCCGCGTAGCCCGGAACTAATTCCACGGTTGGGAAAATACGGCGTCCGAAATCAGGAAGCTGTTCGCGGGATCCGGCGCTCGGGAATCGTCGAACCGATGGATCTGCGGGCCGATCGTCTTGTCTTCCGGCTGACTCGCGCGGATCTCCACGGGAGTCCCCACCTCGACCAGACGATAAAATTCCCCGGCGGCGGTGCCATGCAATCGCAAGCAGCCGTGCGTATGGGGTTGCGCCCAGACATATCCTTCATGAAAACCATATCCCGGCAGAAACTCTACCCAGTAGGGCATCGGATAGCCCACGTAGCGCCAACCGGTTCCGGGACGTCCCCCGCCTTCCGTAGGAATGACTCGGCCACCGTTCACCCAGAAGCCGTATGAGCCCGACCGTTTGCGTTCAAGCTTTTGGCCGACCCGATACGCCCCGGTCGGCGTTGGATGGCCAGGCTTCCCCACGTTGGTCGCCGCAGCCCAGATTACCTGATCCCCATCGAGAACATAGACCGACTGGCGTTGTAGCGAGACCTTGACGACCCGATTCGGTGGAACTGGCCCTGAGGGAACGCTTCCCCACGTGGTGCGTCCGCCCCCCCCGCCCATGGTCGATCTGCCCCCACTCGCGCAACCCAACAGGAACATCAAGCACCCCGGAAGAAGAAGCAGAGCGGCCGCGACAAGGCTCCGCCGCCGAGGGAGCGAGTGGTTCTTACCGCCCGGGTAGAAGGACATACAAGTGCCGCTTCACCTTTCGCAAAGTGCGCGGGCCGAGTCAAGCCTCGATCGGGAAGGCGGAACGGATGGGAGGCGGGGGTGGGAATTGAACCCACGCATAGGGCTTTTGCAGAGCCCGGCCTTACCACTTGGCTACCCCGCCGGAGAGCCTCAGCCGGCTCCGGCAGAAGCGCATAGCTTACGAACTCTATCAGGGATCAGCAAATAAGAATTCATAGTCGCTCAAATACTCGGCAAAGACGTCGTTGCCGTACATCACCCGCGCCGTCTGCAACAGATCCTTTCCATCTCTCGGCTCTCGGCCGCGGACGTGGAAAATGGCTGCCTCCCCGAAGTAGTAGGCCGGATTGGCTTCGTCGAACGGACTCATTTGCGCGAGCAGGCGCTCCGCCGCTCCCAGATTACCCACCATCACCTGACAATAGAGCATCTTGAGAATGAGGTTCTTGTCGCCGGGCTCCCGCAGAAGAGCCTCATTGTAGAGCCGAAAGGCTTCGGCAAATCGCCGCTGGTCGAAAGCCAAATCCCCGGAGACGCGCAGCGCGGGTGCGAACTGGGGCTTTCGCCGAAGCGCCTCCTGAAGATTCGTCTGCGCTCCTTCGTACTCCTTCTTCTTGAGCAGGATCCGGGCCGTGAGCACCCACCCTTGCGGATCGTCAGGATCGATCTGGCGCGCACGGCCGACCGCCGCCTCTGCCGCCCGCCAATCTTTTCGATGAAAGGCGACGAGCGCATCCTGGTATGCCTGCGCGAAGAGCGCCTTCTTTTCGCCCGATGCGGCGCGCCCCGAAAAACAATCAAGCAAAACCCATGCGGTGGCGAGGATGAGCGCGACCAAACGGCCTGAAGGGAGAGAAAAGCCTCTCATCCGTCATGAATCCAATAGAGCCGTTGATCAACAGCCTGGATGCGGGCGGCGGGAAGTCTGGCATCGGAGGCTGCCAAGCGCTCGACGATCTTCTCCTTGGCTCGCCCGGCGACAAGGAACCAGATGGAGCGAGCCGCATCGAGGCAGGGATAGGTGAGGGTCAGCCGGAGAAGATTTCCCTCAGGAGCGGGATTCGGGACGGCGTAAGCCTTGCGTTCCTCCAATGCCGGGCTCCCGGGAAAGAGCGATGCCGTATGGCCGTCCTCACCGACACCCAGAAGGACCAAATCGAAGACAGGGGGATCGCCCAGCGTCTCCCGCAAGGCCCTGTCGCACAGCCTCGCCGCCTCGGACGGATCCTCCGAGCCGTGCCAACTCCTCAACCGGAAGCGATCCCCTGGCCCGACACCTAGGCTTTCCCGTATCATCCCTTCGTTGCTTTTCGGATCGGTGACGGGAACCCAGCGCTCGTCGCCGATCCACCAGTCGATCTTCTCCCAGGGAAGGTCGAGCTTGGCCCAGTAACGGTAAAGAGGGATCGGAGTGGTTCCGCCGGAGAGGGCGACGTAAAAGGGCCGTCGGGCTTTCCGATTTTCGTCGAGCATGGCCCAAAGATCAGCCGTAAGGCGATTCAGCCAACTTTCGAGATCAGAAGACAAAAAAACCGCAATCGCCATCCCTACTCCCGCACCACTTCTTCCTCTTCGCAGGGAGGATCACCCCATCGCCGTCCCTCTCGGCGCAAGAGTTCCTCCGCCTCCACTGGCCCCATGGAGCCGGGAGCGTACAGGGGCAGCCGGTCGAGCTCCTCCTCTTTCCACGCCTCTTCCACCGCATCGACGATGCGCCATGCCTGCTCGACCTCGTCGGACCGCGTAAAGAGGGTCGATTCCCCAATGAGCGCATCCAAGAGCAGGCGCTCGTAGGCTTCCGGAAAGTAGTGATCCTGACGCCGGTAGTAGAAGTCCATCCGCGCTTCTTCGATCACCGGCTGCGCCGGTACCTTGGTATTGAAGAGCAGGTGGATCCCCTCGCTCGGCTGGATCCGGATCTTCAGCCAATTCCGAGCGATATGCTTGAGGCTGTGCGCAAAGAGCACGCACGGAGGCCGGTGGAAGACAATGCAGATCTCGGTGTACTGGTGGCTGAGCGCCTTCCCGGTGCGGAGATAGAAAGGGACCCCGGACCAACGCCAGTTGTCAATCTCGAGCCGCAGGCAGACGTAGGTCTCTGTCAAGGAGCGGCGGGAGACCCGATCCTCTTCCCGGTAGGGGCGGACCGTCTTCCCCCCCAGGATGCCGGGACCATATTGGGCACGCACGCTGTTTCTCAGGACCGCTTCGGAGCTCGGAGTCGGAACCGACCGGAGCACCTTGACTTTTTCGTCACGGATGGATTCCGCCTCCAAGGAGGCGGGCGGCTCCATGGCGATCAAGGTGAAGAGCTGCATCAAGTGATTCTGTAGCATGTCTCGGGACGCTCCGGCCATATCGTAATAGACGCCCCGGGTGCCGATGGTCTGCGTTTCCGCCACGGTGATTTGCACATGATCGATGTATCGCCGATCCCAAAGAGGCTCGAAGATCGAGTTGCCGAAGCGGAAATAGAGGAGATTTTGAACGTTCTCTTTTCCGAGGTAATGGTCGATGCGGAAGATGCAGTGCTCGGGAAAGACCTGGTGCAACGTCTCATTGAGCGCCCGGGCCGAGGGAAGATCGGTTCCGAATGGCTTCTCCACGATCAACCGCCGGTACCGGTCGACTCCCTCCCGCGCATGAAGGCCGGCCTTGCCGAGGTTTTCCGCGACCACCGGGAAGAAATTGGGAGCGGTCGCCAAGTAGAAGAGATGATTTTGCCCGAAAGCGCTCGCCTCCGGCAGAGTCCGAAGCCGTTCCGCCAACCGAACATAATCCTCGACGTTCGACAGATCCCCCTTCTGGTAGTAGATGTGCGGCTCCAAGGCTAACCAGACCGCGTTGTCGATCGGTTGGGTGTGGGAATAATCTTCCAGCGACTGCCGCAACCCCTCTCGAAACTGCTCTTCCGATTGCTCGCGCCGCGCGAAACCCATGATCGCCATCCCTTCTGGGAGATGACCGTTCTTCTGGAGGTGGTAAAGAGCCGGCAGGATCTTCCGGTGGGTCAGATCTCCAGAAGCCCCGAAAATGACGACTGCGGTCGGCAATGCCTTGCCTCCAATCGTCTGTCCGAGCCACGCTAGCTGGCGAGCCGTCATCCTGCAATTCCCAAGGAACTCCTCTCTGCCAAGGTACTGCTTCCCCTTGCGCTCTGTCGAGCAGCCGATAGCAGCCCGGCCGACTCCGGAGGCGCCCTCGCCTGCATCCGCCGACGAAGAGGGCTACGACGCAGGCGCGCGAAACCAGTGGTAAAGCATGAAGTAGACGAGGACCCCGGTGACCGAGACGTAGATCCAGGAAGGCCAAAGCAGCCGGGTGACACGGGCATGCGCGGCAAAACGTCCCTTAGAGGCGAAGTAGAGCGCCGCGAAAATGAAGGGGAGGTTCACGACCGCAAGGAAAGTATGCGAGACCAGAATCGTAAAGTAGAGGGGCCGCGACCAGTCATGCCGAGGGAATGCGGTCGCCCCGTGTATGGCATGGTACACTAGGTAGCAGGCCAGAAACACCATGGAGGTCGCGAAGGCCGCGATCATGCAGTTGCGATGAACGGGGATCTGCCTGCGCTTGATCGCCACGAACCCAGCGAGGAGAAAACATCCAGTGAGGGCATTGAGACTGGCATTGACTGCGGGGAGATGCGAAACCATGGCTACCTGCCTCCTCCACCGATTGGGGCGGGCGCGACCCTCTCCGGCACGGCTCCGGGCCGTTCTTCGAGAAGCGCTCGAATGTCCTGAGCCACCCGTGCCGGCGTAGCCGAGAGCAATCCGTCGTAATAGCCCCGGATTCGTCCCGCCTGGTCGACCAGCGCAAACTGGGTCGAATGGAAAATGGGGCCTTCCTCAGCCGGGCGGTTGGGAGGGTTTTCCCCTACGGCGAAGGCGAAGCTCTCCAAGGCCAGCCGCCAAATCTCCTTGACCGTACCCGTCAAGAAGAACCACCTGGCTGGGTCGGCTCCGTGGGCTTGCGCATAGCGCCTGAGCACCTCGGGAGTGTCCATCCCCGGATCGACGGAAAACGAAACCAACCGGACATCCGGCAGACCCGCCACGAGATCTTGAATCTCTTTCATCCGGAGAGTCTCTGCCGGACAGGGCCCGGGACACGAGGTATAGATGAAATCCGCCACCCAGACTTTCCCTTGCAAGTCTTCCCGAGTCACCGTCTTCCCCGATGAGTCGGTCAACGAAAAAGACTCGACCCGCCGCAGCACGGGCAGCGACATGCCCCCCTGCTTCCGATGAAGGAGCGCATAATAGCCCAGGCTCAGGAATAGGGAGAGGAGAACGGCCGTCGCCAGCCCGAAGGGGATCAGCCCGACCCCGAACCGCCGCGTGACCCTTTCGCTCATGGATGCTTCACCCGGACCCGATCGGTGATCACGACCGCCGCTAGGCCCACCGCTGCGGTAAAAAGGAGGGTGATCGCTCCAAAGAGCCAAAGAGAAGCGCCCGGCCGTTCCGGTCGGAGCGCCGCCCGCAAGAGCTCCAACCCGTAGTAGAGCGGATTGGCGTGGATGATCAGCCGCATCCAGCCGACCGAGCCTTCCGGGGGGAAGAGAGCCCCGGAAAGAAGCCAAAGAGGCATCAGCAACAGGTTCATAAGGGCATGATAACCCTGGACCGAATCGAGCGGCCAGGCGAGAAGATAACCGAGGCCGGTCAGCGCGAGCCCCAAGAGGCAGAGGGTCACGACTACCAAGGCAAAGGACCCGAGAGAAAAGTGGAGACCCAAGGGGAGCGCCAAAACGTAGATCAGTACGCACTGGAGGACGCTCAGGGTCATTCCCCCCAAAAGCTTCGCCGCAACTACGGCCGACCGGGGGACGGGAGCCACGAGCACCGCCTGCAAGAACCCTTCCCGACGGTCCTCAATCAAGGAGATGGTCGAGAAGATCGCGGTGAAGAGGACAACCAGAAGCAGCATCCCGGGAAAGAAATAGGAAAAGTAGTCACCCGAACCGGTTCCCCCCGTGCGAAAGGAACTCCCAACCCCGGAGCCGATCAGGAACCAGAAGACCAATGGAGTACCCAGAGCGCCCACAACCCGGTTCTTCTGCCGAAGAAACCGGACAACCTCGCGGCTCCAGAGGGTGTAGACGCCCAGCCCGAAGTTACCGGAAGCGACGCTAGTCTTCCTCGGTTCCATCCGATCCCTCGTTTTGGCCGTCAAACTGATGCCCGGTCAAGTGCAGAAACACATCCTCCAGGGACGGCTGGGAGACGGTCAGCGCGGTCACGTCTCCGCCGAACCGCTGCAGAAGATCCGCCGCATCCCGCATCGCCTCTCCGGTCGACTCCTCGGCGCGGGGCTCGATTCGCAAGGCGCCGTCGGCGCGGCGAACGATAGAGCCTGGCCAGAGGCGTTTAAGCTCCTCCTCGATCTCCGCGAGCTTGGGGGACCGGATGGAGAGCACCGACCCCGGGATGAGAGCGCGCAACTGGCCCGGAGTGTCCCAGGCCACCCGTTTTCCCCGATCCAAGATCAAAAGCCGGTCGCATCGTTCGGCCTCGTCGAGCAGATGGGTCGTCACGAGAATGGTCAACCCCTTCTGCTCCTTGAGCGCGAAGAGGTGGCGCCAAAACTCCCGGCGCGCCGCCGGGTCGATTCCCGTGCTCGGCTCATCCAAGAGGAGCAACTCGGGCTCGTGAAGAAGGGCCTTGGCGACCTCGACCCGCCGCTGTTGTCCTCCCGAAAGGGTTTCCACCAGATCCCGCGACCGCTCTTCCAGGCCGAAGAGGTGGAGAAGCTCCCCCACTCTCCCTCGCAATGCGCTTCCGCGCAATCCGTAGAGATGACCCTGGTGAACCAGGTTTTCTGCGACCGTGAGCTTCTTGTCGAGGCTGGGAGACTGGAAGACGACGCCCATCCGTCGCCGCGCCGCGGCGGCCTGCGTCGGATAGGAGCAGTCGGCCAGGGTAATCATCCCCAACGGTGCGGCGTAAAGTGTGGAGAGCAGGCGAAAGAGGGTCGTCTTCCCGCTTCCGTTCGGTCCCAGGATCCCGATGAGATCTCCCTTTTCCACCAGAAAGGAGACGCGGTCGAGCACCTTCCGGTGCCCGTAGGCGTAAGAAAGCCCTTCGACGGAGAGCGCAATCTCCCTGGCCACGGCCCGCGGAGCAGACTCGGTCATTCCCTTTTATCTTGAAAGAGAATCTGCCGTCCTGTCAAACGTCCAGACGCGACGGCTCGTTATCCAGCCCGGGCTTCCCGTTGTGTCCGAAGCAGTCCCGCCACGACGTCCGCCGCTCGCGCGGCCGCGCCCACATTCCTGCCGAAGACCCCGTGCGCTCTCTTCCCGAATTCCAAGCGCATCGCCTCGGAGGAAAGAAGCTCTTCGAGGAGAGACAGGAGCTCCGTCTGGTCGGCCGCCTGGAGCAGGGCCCGCTCCTTTCGAAATTCCCGAACGAGCATGGCGAAGTTTTCCATGTGGGGACCGACGAGAATCGGTTTTCCCGCACAAGCGGCTTCCAAAAAGTTCTGCCCCCCATGAGCGCAGAGGCTCTTTCCAATAAAGACGACCGTTGCCTTCTCATAGAGGAAGCGGAGCTCCCCCGTCGTGTTCAAGAGCAGGACATCCGGTCGAGAACCGGACGCAGGGATTTGCCCGAGCTCGGTGCGCAAGGCAACGGAAAGCCCGGCCTTCCGACAGAGCTCACGAATCTCGGGAGTCCGTTCGACATGCCTTGGCGCGAGGATCAAGCGCAAATTGGGGTGACGCAACCTCGACCCCTGGTAGAGCTCGAGCATGACCTCCTCTTCTCCAGGATGGGTGCTGCCCGCCAGCAGAACGAGAGCGTCCGGGGGCCATCCGCATTCCTCCCACCAGGAGCAACGCGGCTCCGCCTGCCCGCTCCCCACGTTGGCGACGTCGTACTTGAGATTTCCCATGACGAAGATGCGCTCCGGTGGAAAGCCGGCGCCAGCCAGACGGTCGACGTCCTCCGACGCCTGCGCCAGCACGAGTGAAAACCCTTGCAAGATCGGGCGAAATACTTCGGGAAAGCGGCGATACCAACGTTCGGTTCGGGAGGAGAGCCGCGCGTTGAGCAAGAGCACCGGAACTCGTCGCCTCTTGGCTTCCCAAAGGTAATTCGGCCAGACCTCCGTCTCCACGAGGATCAAGGCTCGCGGTCGCAATAGGTCAAAGGCTCGCTTGACCACACCCGGAAAATCGATGGGACTCCAGAGAACGATCGTTTGCGCATCCGCAGCGCCCAAGGCCACCCTCCGGCCGGTGATCGTCGTTACGCTCAAGGCGACTCGGAGCAGCGGTGCCGTTCGCCTCAGTTCCCGAAGCAGGGCGAGAGCCACCAGCACTTCTCCCACGCTTACGGCGTGGATCCAGAGGTCTACACCCCCTCCTACCCTGTCGCGGATCGAAGGAGGATAGAAGGCCATCCGCTCGGTCAACCCCTCTCGAGGACTGCCGCGCTTGGAGAGTCGAAGGAGATAATACGGGCTGGCCAGGCCAGCGACGACCGGGAACAAGAGCCGGTAACACCAGCGCAGAAGAGGAACCTTCACAAGAGAGCTCACGCCGATGCGCGGGGGTGGGCCGCTTGATAGACCTCCCGCAGCCGCTGGGTCGATACCCCCGTGTAAATCTGGGTGGTTGAAAGGCGAGCGTGACCCAGCAACTCCTGCACGCTCCGCAGATCGGCTCCATTGTTGAGCAGGTGCGTCGCGAAGCTGTGCCGCAGCTTGTGCGGACTGTACGCCCCTTCCAGACCCGATTCCGTCAGGTAGAGCCGGAACGCCGATTCGATAAATCGGGGAGAGAGAGGCTTCCCTCGACCGGAGACAAAGAGCGCATCAGCCTGGTAGGGGCAGAGCTCCAGATAGCGAAGGATCGCTTCGGTCGCGGAGGGCCCGACCGGACAGATCCGCTCCTTTCCCCCTTTCCCGAGCACCCGGACTAGCTCTTGCTCTGGATCAAAATCGCCCCGGCGCAGACCGGTCAATTCCCGCAAGCGCAGACCGGCGCCGTAGAGCACCTCGAGCCACGCCTTGTCCCTCCACATCTGCCATTCCTTCCAGGCAGGGCCGCGAACGGATCTTCGCTTCTCCCGATCCATCCACTTTCTCCGAGGCGCTTCCAGAAGCCGCAAGGTCTGCTCTTGCGTCAAGAAGATCGGCAGGCGACGGGCCAGCCGCGGGAGGCTCAGGGTGCGAGCGGGATTGTCCGCCATCTGCTTCCGTTTCACGGCCCGGGTGAAGAACGAGCGAAGCGCGGCAAACCGGACGCGGATGGAAGCCGCTCCCAATTCCGGCCGACGGCAGAGCTCGTAAAGATAGCTGCGCAGATCCTGCGGTCCTACCGACCACCAGGATTGTCCCCGCCGCTGGCCGGCGAACTCCCGCAAGGCTTGCCCGTAATTCCGAACGGTAAAGGGGGAATAGCCCTTCTGGTCCTGCAGAAAGGCCAGGAAGCTCACGATTTCCCGCTCCTCGCTTTCCGGAAGCTCGGATCCGGATCTCCTCGCCTCCTCCCCGTCTCTTCTCTTTTCCTTCCCGCTCTCCCGGGACGACTGACGGCGCGTGCTCACCACCCTAGAACCCAGAAAAGAGATTACCGTGCGCAAGGAGCTTCCGGCCACAAGAAAACTGCGGTCCTTCTCTGGATCCGTCAGACGCAGCGCCACTCCCCTTTGGCAGGAAGGGAAAGCGGTGTACTATCCTTCGATTCTCACCACCTATGAGTTCTCGACCGCTGCCGCCGGATCACGATTTCGACCGTCTCTCCCGGGCCATTCACCTGCTCGGAGACGCTTTGGGCCGTGTGATCTCCACGATCGAGGGAGAAGAAGTCCTCTCCGTCGAAGAGGAGATCCGGTTGCTCGCGAAGGCCAGCCGGGCCGGAGAAGCCGCTGCCTCCGACTCCCTTGCCGGAGCGGTCAGCCGGCTATCGGCGCCCCTCGCTTACGAAATCGCCATGGCGTTCACCAGTTACTTCGAGCTGTTGAATCTGGCCGAGGAGGACTACCGGATCGATCTGCTGCGTCGCCGCCGGAAGCAGCAGTTGGAATCGGGCCCCTTTCCGCGCGCCTCGATCGAGGCGGCCCTGGCGGAGCTCAAGGCCAAGGGGGTCGAGCCGGAAGAGATGCAACGGATCGTCGACAAGCTCCACATCACCCTCGTCGTAACGGCGCACCCGACGGAAGCCAAGCGGCGCACGATCCTCGTCAAGCTTCAGCGGTTGGCGAACCTGCTTCGCGAGAGGGAGAAAATCTCCGTCGATCCGGCAGGCGACTGGTCTTCCTCGCTCGCCAGCGAGATCGCTTCCCTGTGGCTTACGGATCGCAACCGCACAGAACGTCCCCAGGTTCTCGATGAGGTTCGGACCGGTCTCTGGTTTTTCGATTCCACGCTCTGGGAGGTCCTCCCCGACCTTCAGACCGAGATGGAAAGAGCGCTCTCACGCCACTATCCGACGGTGCGCCCGCCACAGAGCTGGATCTCCTTCGGCTCTTGGATCGGCGGAGATCGCGACGGGCATCCATCGGTGACCTTCGAGGTAACTGCGGAAAGCCTCGTTCTCCATCGCCGCCTGGCTCTTTCGAAGATCGCCGCAGGTCTCGACCGGCTTTCCCGCCTCCTGACCATTTCCCTCCGCCGAGACCCCTCCGCGGCGGCGCTGCTCGATCTCTTCTCGCAACGCGAGCACCGCATTCTTCAGCGTAATCGTCTGGCTCTCCTCTATCCGAACGAGCCGTATCGCCTGCTGCTGGCCGCACTGCACGAGGAAGTCCTTCAGGAACGGGAAAGCGCTCGGGCCTCCGACCTGCTCGACCTATTCGGGCCCCATCCCGAGCCTCAGCTCACGCTGGGCAATCTCTCCCGGGAACTCGACGCCATCGCCGCTACGCTCGGACGGGGCCGCGCTCCCGTTCTCGCGGACGGGGATCTGCTCCGGCTCCAACGACAGGTGCGAGTCTTCGGCCTCCACACGGCGGCCCTCGATATCCGTCAACATTCGCGCGTGCACGAGGAGGCGCTCGACTTGATCTTGCCCTCTTGCGGCGGAGTCGAGAACTACTCGCGGCTGGACGAGGACCAAAAGGTAGCAGTCCTCTCGGCCCTTCTCCGGCAGCCGCCGCCGGGCGACCTACGCCGGCTATGGGAGCGCTGCGGCCAGGCGGGCCGTGATGCCCTCGGCTCTCTTTTGACCGTCTCGCGAGCGCAGGCGCTCTATGGAAAGGAGTGCGCGGGGGCCTACGTGATCAGCATGACCCGGGAGCCCTCCGATGTTCTGGAAGTGCTTTTTCTCTGTTCTCTTGCTCAAGTCGACCTCGCCATCGCTCCGTTGGTGGAAACGTTGGACGATCTCGCAGCGGCTCCGGCGATCCTCGAAAGCCTTTTCTCCCATCCCATTTATCGGAAACAGGTGGAGCGACGAGGGAACGAGCAGATCGTGATGCTGGGCTACTCCGATAGCAACAAGGACTGCGGCTATCTCGCCGCGAGCTGGGCGCTCTACAAGGCACAGGAGGCCATTGCCGAGACTTGTCGCCGGAAGGGAGTAACCCCCATACTCTTTCACGGTCGCGGCGGAACGATCGCCCGTGGGGGAGGGCCTGCAGCTCAGGCCATTCTCGCCCAACCGTGCGGGCTGGTCGAAGGGAAGATCCGGATCACCGAGCAGGGAGAGGTGCTCTCCACCCGCTACCACGATCCTGATCTCGCTTTCCGCATCCTGCAGCAGATTACCTACGGAACCCTGACGGGAATCCATGCCTCCCGATCCCCGTCGCATCTGCCCGCCCGCTGGACCAACGCCATGGACGAGATCGCGGCTCAAAGCGTTCTGCTCTATCACGACCTCGTGCGTCAGGATCCCGACTTTCTCCAATTCTGGCGGGAGGCAACCCCCATCGATGAACTGCGACAGCTCAACCTGGGAAGCCGACCGGCCGTTCGCTCCCGGATCGACACCCTGGAGGAGCTGCGGGCGATCCCCTGGGTTTTCTCCTGGAACCAGAGCCGCTTTGTTCTGCCCGCATGGTATGGCCTAGGTGCCTTAGCCTCCTTTTGCGAGGGATCCCCGGCAGCACTCGGGTTGCTTCAGGAGATGTACGAGGAATGGTCGTTCTTCCGCACCACCCTGGACAATGCGCAGCAATCGCTTGCCAAGACCGACATGAGTATCGCAGAGCGCTACGCCTCGCTCGTAGGCGATTGTGAGATCCGAGAGCGGATCTTCTCGAAGATTCGGACCGAATACGACCGCTCGGTCGCTTCGGTGCTGGCCATCTGCCAGATTGGAGCCCTGCTCGACCGGGAGCCGGTCCTCCAACGTTCGATCCGGCTTCGGAATCCCTATGTCGACCCTCTCAACTACATCCAGGTCGAGACGATCCGCCGCCTCCGTTCGCTTGGTGCCGGACAGGAGGAAGAGGAGCGCGCGCTGCGACGAGTCATCGCGCTCACGGTGAACGGGATCAGCTCCGGATTGCGCAATACGGGATGAGTCGTTTCTGTAATCTTCAAAATTGTTCGCCTGAGCATCGATAAATGAATTTGCATTCCGGCGCGGAACGAGCCTTAATTACATTGTGCTTACCAATCAGAACGGCGTGCGGGCGGTGGGAGCCGGCGAACACCACGATTCGGTTCACGCACATCGGCGTCGCGATATGACGGCAGGACTGATCCTGATCATCGTCATCGGCTATCTCTTTCTCATGGCCTTCGTGACTTTCCACCGTCTGATCACCCTCTTTCTGCCGGAAGGTGCGCCCCCGCCCTCTCCGGTCGCCCCTTCTCTCCCGCTCCTATGAGCGCTGCCCCGTTCGGCGGAGCCGTCCATTCGTGGATTCTCGGCTCGTAAAGGTCGCAAGATCCGCCGATCGACGAGAGCGCAGGACTGGTCCTTCGCTCCGCGAGGGAGATTCCGACGTCGGCTCTTAAGCAACCCTGTCTTCTCTGGACGAAGCGGTTTCCTCTTTCCCCGGAACCACCGTTCGGGAGAGGAAGGAACGGTTGACCGCGTTGAGATAGGCTCGAACGCTCGCCTCGACCACGTCCGTGGAGGCCGCTTTCCCGGTGATGAGCCGGCCTCCGCCGAAATCGACCCGGACCGTGACCTCGCCGATCGCGTCCTTGCCTTCGGTGACGGCCTGCACGTAATACTCGACCAGGTGCCCGCGCTGTCCGCTGATCCGATCAATGGCTTTCATCGCCGCATCGACCGATCCGCCCCCGACTCCCGCATCGGTCGAGACTTCGGTTCCCTTGCGCAGGCGGACCGTGGCGGTGGGAACTCCCTGGAATGCCGTCGACACGCTCCAGTAGACCAGTTCGAAGGTCTCCTGAATCCGCGTGATCTGCCCTTCGGCGAGAGCGACCAGATCGTCGTCGTAGACAAACTTCTTTTTGTCTCCGATCTCCTTGAATTTGCCGAAAATCGCGTCGATCTCCTCCCGGCTCAGCCCGAACCCGAGAGTCACGAGCCTCTTTTCCAAAGCGGCTCTGCCGCTGTGCTTCGTCAAGGGCAGCTCGGTCTCTCCCCAACCGATCGCGGTGGGGTCCATGATCTCGTAGGTCTCTCTTTTCTTGAGGACCCCGTCCTGATGGATGCCGGCGCTATGGGCAAACGCATTTTCTCCGACCACCGCCTTGTTGCGCTGGACGTGGAGACCGGACATCCGAGCCACCAAGCGGCTCGTCCGAACGATCTCCTTCGCATGGATGCCCGTTTCAAGCCCGCCGAAAACATCGCCGCGCGTGCGAAGCGCCATCACGATTTCCTCGATCGCGGCATTCCCGGCGCGCTCCCCAATCCCGTTGATCGTCCCTTCGACCTGCCGCGCTCCTGCTTGGAGCGCCGCAAGCGAGTTGGCGACCGCCAAGCCGAGGTCGTTGTGGCAATGAACGCTCAATACGGCCATCCCGATGTTGGGGACTCCCTCCCGGAGCATGTGGATCCGCTCCGCAAACTCTCCGGGTGTGGTGTATCCCACGGTGTCGGGGATGTTGATCGTCGTCGCCCCCGCCGCGATGGCCTCCGTCACGATGCGCAAGAGAAAGTCGAGCTCCGTTCGGGTCGCATCCTCCGGAGAAAATTCCACGTCCTCGACGAAGCCGCGTGCTCGACGGATCGCCTCCGCGGCGATGCGAATCACTTCCTCCCGGCTCTTCGCCAGCTTGTGCTCGCGATGGATCGACGAGGTCGCCAGGAAAACGTGAATCCGTCCACGCTTTCCGGCGGGCCGCAGCGCCTCTCCCGCAGCGTCGATATCGGCGGCAATGCAGCGCGCCAAGCCGCAGATTTTCGGACCTTCGATCTGTTCGGCGATATCCCGGACCGAGGTAAAATCTCCTTGGCTGATCACCGGAAAGCCCGCCTCGATCACATCGACGCCGAGCCGCGCCAGCTGACGGGCCACCTCGAGCTTTTGCCGAGGCGTCATGCTCGCCCCGGGGCACTGCTCTCCATCCCGCAACGTGGTATCGAAAATCGTGACTCGATTGGCCTCTCTCATGTGGCTTCCTGTTTTCCCGAACCCTTCTCGTAGGCCGCCTGCGCCCCCGACATGTCCCGTTTCTTCAGCCACGGCATGAGGGAGCGCATCCGCTCGCCCACCTGCTCGATCGGGTGACCCGCTCCTTGCTGCAAAAGCTCCTGATAACGCTTCTTCCCTCCGAGAGCCTCGGCAATCCATTCCCGCGCGAAACTCCCATCCCGGATGCGGCCTAGGACCTTCCGCATGGCTTCGCGCACATGCTCGTCGATGATTTGCGGGCCGACGGTCACATCCCCCCATTTGGCGGTTTCCGAGATCGAAAAGCGCATGCCGGCGATCCCTGCTTCATACATCAGGTCTACGATCAGCTTCATCTCGTGGAGACATTCGAAATAGGCCATTTCCGGCTGGTAGCCGGCCTGGACCAGGGTTTCAAAGCCCGCTTGCACCAGCGCAGTCATTCCGCCGCAGAGCACCGCCTGCTCTCCGAAGAGATCGGTCTCCGTCTCCTCCCGGAAGCTGGTCTCGATCACCCCGGCGCGCGCCGATCCGATGCCGGCGGCCCAGGCGAGAGCCGTTTCGAGCGCTCTTCCGGACGGGTTCTGTGCCACGGCAACAAGGGCGGGCACCCCCTTCCCTTGGGTGAACTCCCGCCGCACCAGGTGGCCGGGGCCCTTGGGAGCCACCAGGATGACATCCACCTCTCCCGGGGGAACGATCGTCCGGTAATGGACGGCAAACCCATGGGCGAAGCCCAGCGTCTGCCCGGGCCGGAGACGCGGAGCGATCTCGGTCGAATAGATATTGGCAATCGCCAGATCGGGCGCGGCAAAGAAGAGTACGTCGGCCTCAGCCGCCACCTCCCCATTCCTGTGAACTGCGAAACCCAGCTCGCGTGCGACGCCCACCGAACGACTCTTCTCCGGGAGGCCCACGATCACCTCGATCCCGCTGTCCCGCAAATTGAGCGCATGGGCATGCCCTTGCGACCCAAACCCGATCACTCCGAACACCCGCCCCTGGAGCGGAGTCAGACTGGTCTCCCGCTCCGTATAGATCTTCGCCGCCATAGTCTCCGTTTCCTCCTTGCTATTTTCCTTGCCTCGGCAAGGCGATCTTTCCTGTCCGGGAAATGTCGAGAATTCCAAAGCTGCTCATCAGGTAGAGAAACTTCTCCACCTTGCTCTCATCGCCGGTGATCTCGATCGTCAGATGCTCCGGCTCCACATTAACGATCTTCGCACGGAAGATGTCGCAGATCTGCATGAGCTCTGCCCTGGAACGCTCCGTGCTCTTGACCTTCACCAGGATCAGCTGGCGATCGATGTATTCCCCTTCCCGAAAATCCTGAACGGCGATTACGTCCACCAGCTTGTTGAGCTGCCGCGTCACCTGATCGAGCACCTGATCATCCCCTTTCACGACGATCGTCATCCGGGAGACTTTTTCGTCGTGCGTCGGACCGACATTCAAGGTGTCGATGTTGTATCCACGTCCGCTGAACAGACCCGCAATTCGGGTGAGCACTCCAAATCGGTTCGCTACCAGCACCGAAATGGTGTGCCGCATTCGCGCTTCCGCTTCCTTCCCGGGAACGTTCCCCTGTTCCATAAACAAAAAACCCGCCTTTTCCTTGGAAAGGCGGGATCGCTTCCTGCTACCGTTCGTGCCGAATCCACGCCCTTTCAGGAAACCGCTAGTCTCCCGAACACTACCGATCGCGTGTACGGCCCCATCCTGTCTCATCCCTACACCCGCTTCCGGATTAGGTCAAACCAAAAGATCCTCCCGCTTCCCTCTCAGCCGCCTTGTGCAACTCCCGGTAGGCCGACACCCACTCGGCGACGCTCAATTCCTCCGGACGCCGCCGCTCCCCCCGACCCCATCGTCTTCCCAAGCTCTTCCGCCGCTGCTGGAAGCTTTCGCGGACAAAGGCGCAAAAGTCTTGCCGCCCCTCTCGGGGAATCAGCACCTCCGCCAAGGGCTCGAGGCAGACTAGCGCCGACTCCACTTTCGGAGCCGGATAGAAGACCGATGGGGGCAGCCGCTTTCGGATTTCGACCCGATAGGTAGATTGACCCATGACCGAAAGGCTTCCGTAGGCGGGCTGCCTCGGCTCGGCTACGAGACGCTCGGCCACCTCGCGCTGGAGGGTCACGACGACACGGCGGAACAAGGCCTCTTGCCGAAAGAGGGAAGCGAGAAACGGCCCGGAAATCGAATAGGGCAGATTTCCGACCAACATCCAGTCGGCGGCGGGAACGGGCCATTCCTCTCGCAGCACATCCCCTTCACAGAGTTGAAAGCGCGCCTCGCCCCGAAAGCGATCGCGCAAGATCGCGGAGAGCCCGCGGTCGATCTCGACCGCTCGAACCTCCGCCCCTCTCTCCAACAGAAGTGCTGTCAGAACCCCCAGGCCGGGCCCGATCTCCCAAACCCTCCACGGCTGGGAAAGGTCTCGAAGCACGGAGTCAACGATCCAACAGGCCATGTTCCGGTCGTGGAGAAAGTTTTGGCCGAATCGGCGCTGAGGGCACAGCGCGGACGCGGCGAGCTGTTCCCGGATCTCTCGTATGCTCATCCTTCCTCGCGACTCCCGCTCATCCTCTCGGTGCCCGGCTCCTCACGGAGGGAAATACGACCGGAAGCCGCAAAAACGTTCCTTGCGATTCCCCGCCCACTCTGTTATGGGCTCCCCATGGAGCTCACTGCCCACAATCTAGGTTATCCCAGGATCGGTCCCAACCGCGAGCTCAAGCGAGCGGTAGAATCCTACTGGAAGGGAGATTCGGCGCTCGATTCGCTCTTGCAAACAGCTTCCGATCTTCGCCGCCAGGCCTGGACCCGCCAGAAAGCCGCCGGAATGCGCTGGATTCCGACCGGGGACTTCAGCCTTTACGACCACGTCCTGGACACGGCCGCCCTCGTGGGCGCGATTCCTCCCCGATTCGGCCCGTTCGGAGAGGAGGTCTCCGTCGATCAGCTCTTCGCGATGGCTCGCGGCCTGCTCGAGCGCGAGCATGGGCATGGCTCCCAAGGCATTGCTCCGATGGAGATGACCAAGTGGTTCGACACGAACTACCACTATATCGTGCCGGAGCTGAAACCGGATCAAACCTTTCGTCTCTCCTCCCGGAAGCCTTTCGCCGACTTTCTCGAGGCGCGTCAAGCGGGATTTCCCGCGAAGCCGGTGCTCCTCGGACCGATCAGCTTTCTCCGCCTTTCCAAGGTGGAGGGAAACGGGAACGCGGCCTCGCTTCTTCCCGCCCTTCTGCCCGTCTATCAGGAAATCCTGCGGCGGTTTGGCGAGCTGGGATGCGAATGGATTCAAATCGATGAGCCCGCACTGGTTCTCGATCTCTCGCCCGCCTTTCAGGATGCGGTGGCCGTCGCCTATCGGGGACTCCGAGCAGCCGCGCCGAATCTCCGGATCCTTTTGGCCACCTACTTTGGTCCGTTGCGGGACAACCTCGAGCAGGTCTTCTCCCTGCCGGTCGACGCCGTCCACTGGGACGCCACGCGAGGGGGCTCGGAGCTGGAAAGCGTCTTGAGCACAATCCCCCCAAGCATGATCCTTTCGCTCGGGATCGTCGACGGACGGAACATCTGGCGCAACGCGCTCTCCGCATCGCTCCGCTCCGTCGAGCGCGCCCTCGCTGTACTGGGACACGATCGCCTTTGGCTCGCGCCATCGTGCTCTCTGCTCCACGTCCCGGTGAGCTTGGAAGGGGAAAAGCGCCTCGATCCGGAATTACGCAGTTGGCTCGCCTTCGCGGACGAAAAGCTCCGCGAAGTGCACCTCTTGGCCCGCCTCGCCGTCCACGATCCCGCCTCCCTGCCCATCCTTGAGGAGAATCGACGGATCCAGGAGTCTCGTCGAGCGAGCAGTCGCGTACACGATCCTGCGGTCGCTCAGCGCGTGGCCTCGGTTGGTCCCCTCGACCTCCAGCGGAAGAGCGGCTACCCGACGCGAAGGAACGCGCAGCGGAGCCTCCATCCGCTGCCGCTGCTTCCCACCACCACGATCGGCTCCTTTCCTCAGACGCCCGAGGTGCGGAAGGCCCGGGCGCGGTGGCGTGCCGGAGGGTTGACGACCGCCGAATACGAATCATTTCTGGAAGAAGAAATTCGGCGGGTCGTCGAGCTGCAGGAGGAGATCGGCATCGACGTTCTCGTTCACGGCGAATTCGAACGCAACGACATGGTGGAGTACTTCGGAGAGCAGCTCGCCGGGTTTGCCTTCACCGAAAACGGATGGGTGCAGAGTTACGGCTCCCGCTGCACCAAGCCTCCGATCATCTTCGGGGACGTGTCGCGACCGAAGCCGATGACGGTCCGCTGGTCGCAGTTCGCTCAATCGCTGACGCAACGGCCGATGAAGGGAATGCTGACCGGCCCGATCACGATCCTTCAATGGAGCTTCGTTCGGGACGACCAGCCCCGGGCCTCTACGGCCCGTCAGATCGCCTTGGCCATTCGGGATGAGGTTGCCGATTTGGAAAGGGCAGGGATCTCGGTCATTCAAATCGACGAACCGGCTCTGCGAGAGGGACTGCCGCTTCGCCGGGCGGATTGGCCTGATTATCTCACCTGGGCGGTCGAGGCCTTCCGACTGAGCGCGAGTGTCGTTGCCGATTCGACGGCGATCCACACGCACATGTGTTATTCGGAGTTCAACGACATCATCGACGCGATCGCCGCCCTGGATGCCGATGTGATTTCCATCGAGGCCAGCCGCTCCAGCCTGGAGCTGCTCCATGCCTTCGTCCACTTCCGGTATCCCAACGAGATCGGCCCTGGCGTCTGGGATATTCATTCGCCTCGGATCCCTTCGGTGGAGGAGATGGCCGAAGTGATGCGGCGCGCCTTGGCGGTCCTTCCTGCAGCGTCCCTCTGGGTCAATCCGGACTGCGGACTCAAGACGCGGAGTGCCGAGGAAGTCGTTCCTTCCCTGCGTCACATGGTCGAAGCAGCCAAGCGTCTCCGGAAGGAGCTGGCGGAAAAGGGGACCTCAACATCCTGAAAGGGGTTCCTTTCCCCAAGCGATGACGAAACCGCGAAGGTCCCCTGCGGGCTCTTCCCAGGCGGTATGGACGTATTCGATCCCCGAGGCCACTGGGGTCATGCCAACTCCCCGCAACAACTGAGCTATGGCGCTTTCCTCTCCTTCGACGAGCAGCTCGACACGGCCGTCCCGGCGATTCCAGACTAAACCTTCCAAAGGGAGCTTTCGCGCGATGCGAGCCACCGTCGCGCGGAAACCGACCCCTTGGACCCTACCCGAGTAGATGGCGCGCAACCGTTTTTTCATGCTCGGAAAAGCAGGATCCCGCCCATCGCGTCCTACGACGCCTGGCGCGCCCGTCTACCTATCGCTCCCGATGCCGAAGGACAATGTTTCCCAACAGAGGGAAGAAGGCCATGTCTGATGCGTTATCATTAGCCGACGGAGGGAAGTTTCTCATCCTGGGGATTCCCGGGCCGGAAGTCGACTCGGCTACACGGGAGCTCGTGCAGGCCATTCGCCCATCGGGCTTTATTTTTTTCAGCCGGAACATCCGTTCACCGGAGCAGTTCCGTCTCCTCGTTGACGAGCTCCGCGAGCTTTTGCCCTTCCGCCCCTTCCTCGCCGTGGATCAGGAAGGGGGCCGCGTCTCCCGCCTCCGGCAGATTGGAATCGAGCCGCCGAGCGCCCGCGATCTACGCGAGCGCGGGGATCTCTCCCTGGTCCGCCGCCATGGAACGCTCACCGGCCAGCTCCTTCGGCTCTTCGGACTCAACTGGAATCTGGCGCCCGTCCTGGATCTCGGAGTCGACGACGAGGCCGACAACTCCCTCCGGAACCGGTGCTATGGCCGCACTCCGGACGAAGTCGCTCGATTCGCCGCCGCTTTTTTGGGAAGCATGCGCGCCGAAGGGGTTCTCTCCTGCGGAAAGCATTTTCCTGGGTACACCTTCGTGCATGTCGATCCGCACGAAACCCTCCCCATCCTCGATCGGACGCCGCTTCAGCTCGAGTCGGAGGAGTGGAAGCCGTTCCGCGAGCTCCTTCCCGCTTGCGACTCCCTCATGGTCGGGCATGTCCGCTGTCCGTCTCTCGACCCTTCCGGAGCCCCCAGCTCTCTCTCCCCGGCAGTCGTCGAGGGGGTTCTCCGGCAACAGTGGCGCTATTCCGGACTGATCGTCACCGACGACCTCGATATGGGGGCTATCGCCAATCTGTATGCTCTCCCGGATGCCGCCGAACTCGCGCTTCGTGCCGGAAACGATCTCTTGCTTATCTGCCATCGACCGCAACTCGGATGGGAAGTCGCCGAACGACTGAGCCGATTGCCCGACTCCATCCGAACCCCGGCCGAAAGGCGGATTGAGACCCTGCGCGAGCGGCTCGCCGATCCCCTTCCCTTTACGTTCGAACAGTTCGTCAACGTCGACATCCAGGTGGGACGGCTGCGGGCGGATGCCCTTTCTCGCGAAAAGGCAAGCCTTCCCACGCTCAATGAGGCTAAACGCTCCCCGGTCGAAACCTTCTGAGGAAAGGGATCGGTTTCTCTTCTCCGGGAACGCCTCCGCAAAGCAGTTGCCATTAGCCGCGTTCTAGCACAGTTTCTTTCCTCTCGGATGTCGACTTCCCGCTGGCTCGGAAAAGAATGGCTCCCTTCGGCCGGCTGCCTCTTGGCCGTCGCCGGCACCTCGCTCAAGTCGCTTCTCTCTTTGGCCGTTGACTTTCCCCGGCCGCTCCTCCTGGCGGTACCGGACGCCGGGCTTTCGGCGGAAGAGGTCGCGGATCTGCAACGCGGCGGGGTGAGTGTGTTTGGGGAAGAGGAAGCTCCCGCGATCGCACGGATGGTCCGCGAGAGAACCGGATCTGGCGAGACGGTCGCCCTGGCGGAGAGCATCCGGTCGGATTCCGACCAGACGATCCGGCCCCCGAACTCGATCTTCCAGAAGGTATTCGAGGAGTACGTAGGACCGGTCTGCCCCGCATGGGTCGACCTCCTATGGGTCCAGCTCCTGCGCCGCTGGGCTCCGAGCGAAGGAGATGGGAAGGAGTCATTCCTCGTCTATCTCGGCCCCCCTTGTCCCTCCCCTACCTCTTCTCTCGATTGGCTTCTCAAGAGTTGGTACGATTTGGGCGAGCGGGCGCTTTCCGAAAGGCCCGAGATTGAGGAAAGCCTGGGATTGGCCTGTTTCCTGGCTCTGCGCCAAGCACGGTCCCGAGTCATCCTGACCGATGGTTTCCAAGAAGGACGGACCCTGACCGGAGGCAAGCTGCTCGCCGTCGGCCTACGCCTGGCCCGGTGGCTGCGCCGCTCGGTTCCCGAGCCGCGCGTCGGGCTCGTTTTGCCTCATGGGATCGGCGCTGCCGTCGCCAATCTTGCCTGCATCTTGGCAGGAAAGACCCCGGTCAACCTCAACTTCACGGCCGGGCGGACGATGAACGCCGTGGCCATCCGCAATTCCGGCCTCCGGACGATCCTCACAGCGGAGGCCATCCGGGCAAAGCTACCCGATTTTCCCTGGACCGATCGGACGGTCGACCTGCGAAGCCTTCTGAGCGGCTTTTCCCGCCTCTCCTTCCTCCGCGACCTCCTCGTCTCGGTTTATGCTCCGGCCAGGCTTGCGATTCGCATGGCGGACATTCCCACGAGCGGAGGGGACCGGGAGGCAGCCCTTCTCTTTACAAGCGGCACGGTCGGCGATCCGAAGGGGGTTGCCCTTTCGCACCGAAATCTCTTGGCCAACGTGAGCCAGATCGAAGCGATCCTGGGTCAGATCCGGATCGAGCGACTGTTGGCCTGCCTACCGGTCTTTCATAGCTTCGGCGCCACCGCCACGCTCTGGTGGCCGCTCATGGGCGGTCCGCACGCCGTCACCTACGTGAGTCCGACGGAGGCGGAGAAGCTCGCCCAACTGATCGACACCCACCGGATCGACCTTCTCATTACGGCCCCCACGTTCTTGCGCACGCTCTTGCGAAAGGCGGCACCCGATCAGTTGCGCAGCCTGCGGCTCGTCATCGTCGGATCCGAAAAGCTTCCGCAGGCGTTGGCGGCCGAGTTCCAGGCGAAGTTCGGCACCCCCGTCTGCGAAGGCTATGGCCTGACCGAGGCCTCTCCGGTGATTTCGACGAACGTCATGGATCTTCGTTACCCGACGGGTACCGCCGCCTATAGCGAGAGGAACCGGCCGGGTACCGTCGGTCGGATTGCTCCGGGAATCAGCTTGCGGATCCGGCATCCCGACACCGGGGCCGATCTTCCTCTTTTCGATCGGGGGATTCTCTGTTTCCGTGGGGCAAATATCTTCGCGGGTTACCTCGACGATCCGGTCCGCACCCAAGGCGCGCTCTCGGCCGGCTGGCTCGTGAGCGGAGATGTCGGGCGCCTGGATGAAGCGGGTTTTCTTCAGATTGAAGGACGGATCAGCCGCTTTTCCAAGCTCGCCGGGGAGATGGTGCCTCACGGAACCGTGGAAGAGGGGATTCTTCGCGCTTTCAGTTCGGAGCTCGGCGAAGGCTTGGAAGTCGCGGTCGTTGGGATCCCGCATGGAAAGCGAGGGGAAGAGCTCGTTCTTTTCTCCAATCGGCCCCTGGTTGTGTCGACCATTCGGCGCAAGCTGACCGCCCAGGGGTTCTCTTCTCTCTGGAGTCCTCGGAAGGTAATCGTCCGACCGGAGATCCCAAAGACTCCCCTAGGGAAAGTCGATTTTCGAAAGATCCGGGAGATCGCGCTCGCCGAAGGGGAGTGATCATCCCCGGAGCATGCCGGCTATCCGGTCGGCTCGACAGCTTCTTGCAGCCTCTTCCTGGTTGCGAAAATTCGGGAAGCCCTGCCCCCCAACAGGTCGCCGAGAGCGCCGAGCCCAGCTCCCTTCATGCCGCTGACTTCCAGAAGCCGGCGCTCAAAGCGCTCGATCAGAAGCAGGGAGGGGGGATGCGTTTCCAGATAGGTGAGCGCCTTGCGCAGCAAGTCGTAGAGCTCGGGTAAGGGCGTCCCCCGCTCCACGGAGCTACCCATCAGTTCCCCGAAATAGTGCGCGCAGGAGAAGGTGGCCCAGCTTTTCCGGAGGGCCAAAAGGGGATTCCTGACGCGCGCCTCCTTGAACAGATAGAGATCTCCCGTTCGGGGAGCGAGGACCGCGATCTCGCAGAGATAAAATAGATCGAGCGGCCCCCGAAGGGCAGCCGATCCTTTTTTTGCACCCTTGGCCAGCGTCTGAATCCAGCCCAGATCGGCAGTCATCCAGCCGAGGATCCAACTGCTCTCGGAATACGAATGCCGACGCAAGAGGATGGCTTCGGTCTGCCGCTCCCGCTCCATCCTTCAGCACTCCCCTGGGGAGTTTCGAGAGCCCGAGCGAGAAGCCACTCCCCGCGCCAAGGCAAAAAGACGCCGCTGCTCCGCCTCCATCGCCAGACGATCCTCTCGGGATCGATCATCCCATCCTCCCAGGTGGAGAAGACCGTGAATCCCGTAAAGCAGCACCTCCTCCTCGGTCGTCAGATCGTGCCGAGGCGCCTCCTTTTCGGCGACCCCAGGACAGACGACCACCTCCCCATAGTCGAAAGAGAGGACATCGGTCGGCCCAGGCACCTGAAGCCATTCGGCATGAAGAGCTGCCATGGCCCGCGAGGAGACCAGGGAAAGCTCAATGGTCGGAGGTAACGGCTTCCCTCGCGTCCTGATTCGTCGAAGAGCCATCTGCCACCGCCGTAGCAAGACCCGACAAGACAGGCGCACTTGGCGTTGCCGATTGTAGAGCGAGAGCTTCGATCCCATCTCGTTCCTTCTGCGGATAGCGGAGACGACTGTGCAGCATCGTCTTCAACGTAAAGCTCAGGCTTTCCTCGATCGAATGCAACTCCTTAAGCGTGAGGTCGCATTCGTCGAGCTGATGGCTGGCAAGCTTTTTCCCAACGAGCTCGCGCACCATCTGCTCGATCCGCTGCGCGGTCGGTCTTTCCAAGCTCCGCGACGCGCTTTCCACCACGTCGGAAAGCATGAGAATCCCGGCTTCCCGGCTCTGCGGCTTGGGTCCGGGATAGCGAAACTGGCTCTCATCGAATCCTGGCACATCCTTTTCCGACGCCCCAAGAATCCGGACCCCGGCCTTGCAGTCCTCGATGGTCCGCAGCGCCCGCTCATAGAAATAGTAGACGAGGGAGTCGCCATGATGCTGCTCGATGCCATCCACGATGGGACGCTTCAAATGGTAACGCTGGGCCAGCTCTGCCCCGTCCTTGACATGGGAGAGGATGACGAGCGCGCTCAAGGAGGGCGAGAGCCGGTCGTGCGGGTTTTCGCCCCCGTCGATGTTTTCCACGAAATATTGAGGGTTCACGAGCTTTCCAATGTCGTGAAAGTAGGCCATCACCCGGCAGAGAGCCGAGTTGGCCCCAACCTTCTGCGCCGCCGCTTCCGCCAGATTCGCCACCATCAGGCTGTGGTGATAGGTTCCGGGCGCCTCGGTCGCCAGTCGCCGCAGCAAAGGATGATTCAAATCGGAGAGCTCGAGCCAAGTGAAGTCGGTATTCACGCAAAAGAGCTCTTCCATGAAGGGCAAGATCGCATTGACGAAAACCCCGGTCAGGAAACCGAGGACCACGCTCCAGGCACCCTGCTCGATCAATACCCCACTTTCCGTCTCGCCCACGTAACCAAAGGCCATCGCGCAGACGAGGCTCACCAAGCCAACCGCCATTCCCGCTTGAATGATGTCGCGGCGGCGATGAACCCGCTGGGTCATGTAGACGCCGATAAACCCGGACATGAGATTGTTCACCAAAAGCGGAATGCTCTGGTTGATCAAGACCGAGCTGAACAGGGAGGAAGCAAAAACCGTAAAGAGGCCAGGCAAAGCCCCGAGAAGCGAGGTGGTCAGCAGCGGGGCGAAGGCGGTGGGAACGTAGAAGTAGAGAGCATGGAACTCCGCCCCCGGCTGGCGCATCGACCAGAGATAGATAACCTTGCCGACGTAAAGGTTGATGAGGACGGCGATTAACACCAGCGCCAGCTTGGAGTTGCTCTTGAAAAGCTCGGGAAGCCCGATCCGCATCGGGATGAAGATCCCCGCCGCCAGGACGGTCGTCAACAGCGCCACCGCATAGGTCGGATGGGCGTGAGACCAACTGCCGCAGACGACGCAAAGAGCGGTAAAGAGGACGAAGATGAATCCTCGGACGCGCCGGTCCTTCTCCAGCTTCTCCCGCCATTTGGGAGAGCTCGATGCACGCCGAGAGCGTCCGCAGGCCCACCCTTTGCGCATCAAGCGCCAATGCTCGAAAACGCTCATGTGCCGTCCGCCCGTAGCCCCTCGCGCTCGCGATGCGCCCGGTAAGCCCCCAGGATTCGCCGCACGAGATCGTGACGGAGCACGTCCCCTTCCGAAAGTTCGCAAATCGAGATGCCCCGCTCTCCGCGAAGGGCGGCAACCGCTTCCAGCAAACCGGACCGTCGACCCCGGGGAAGGTCGATCTGGGTAGGATCGCCGGTGACCGCACAGCGGGAGTCCAGACCCATGCGCGTCAGGAGCATGAACATCTGCTCCGGTGTCGTGTTTTGCGCCTCGTCCAGAATGACGAAGCAGTGGGCCAAGGTCCGGCCTCGCATGAACGCGAGAGGGGCGATCTCGATCCAACCTCGGCTCAGATAGCGCTGCAACTCTTCCGGAGGAAGCATATCCTCCAGCGCATCGTAGAGCGGACGGAGATAGGGAAAGACCTTTTCCTCCACCTGTCCCGGCAGAAAACCCAAGGCTTCCCCCGCTTCCACAGCGGGCCGCGTCAAAACAATCCGCTGCACCTCTTGTGCCCGATGGGCCGCTACGGCCGCGGCGACCGCCAAATAGGTCTTGCCCGTTCCCGCCGGCCCTACGCCGAACACAAGCTCATGAGTGCGCAATGCCTCCAAATAGGCCCGCTGACCGGGAGTCCGCGCCACGATCGACACGCCGCTCTTCGAGGGGTGCAAGCCCTGCTTGTGCAAGGTGGCTAGATCGATCCCCTCCCCCCGTCCGACGGCATCCACAGTGTATCGCAGCTCCCGTTTTCCGATGTTCACGCCATGATGGCGAGCATCTTCGAGCTGGCGGAAAGCCTGCGTTGCCTTCGCTACTCCGTCGGCTTCCCCCTCGATGCAGACCCATCCTTCTCGTGTGGTCACTTTTACCGAGAACGCCTCTTCGAGAATGCGAACATTCTTCGATTCATTTCCGAGGATTGCCGCTACATCCCTCGGCCCGTCGAACGCAAGGGTCTCCCGTGTCATCACCCTTGCGTCAAGGCCCTCCACAAGACAAAAGCCACCCCCTCGAGAGATCTCGCGGAAGAAAGCGAGACGAGGACACGACGATCACGGAACTGCCGAGCCAAGGCGCAAGCCTTTGACATTTCGATTCAATCTTTTTATCCGGAAGTAAACTATCTTCAAGCCCTCACTCGTGCAAATCGAAATCGGGCCCGCGCGCCCGCTCCATCCGGATCCGCAGCAAAAATGAACCTCCTCTTTGCCGCCACGGAGCTTTCTCCCTATGCGAAGACCGGCGGACTAGCCGACGTGCTGGCCGCTCTTCCGGCAGCGCTGCGCCAGCGGGGCCATTCCGTGGCCTGCGTGCTCCCGCTCTTCCGGTCGATCCGGGAAACGCTTCCGGAGTTGCGTCTCACCGATCTCATCCTGAGCGTACCTTTGGGCGCCGGCCTGCAGAGCGCCCGGATCTGGGAAGGCCGAACCGACCGGGACGTTCGCGTCTTCCTGGTCGAAAAGGAGGAGTTTTTCGACCGGACCTACCTCTACGGCCCCCCCACAGGCGACTACACCGACAATGCGAGCCGCTTCTTTTTCTTTTCCAAGATCGTGCCCCTGCTCGCCCGCCATATTCGACCGACGCCGCAGATCCTCCATCTCCACGATTGGCACACCGGCCTCGTTCCGGCATTCGTTCGCTCCGAGCGTCTCCCCTTCCGAACGGCGTTCACGATTCACAATCTCGCCTACCAGGGCAACTTTTGGGGATTGGACTTCCCGTTGACCAACCTGCCGACAGCCTACTTTTCTCCTGCCGGAATCGAGTTTCACCAGCACATCAACTGCCTGAAGGCAGCCATCGTCTTTGCCGACCGCCTCACCACGGTGAGCCCACGTTACGCCGAGGAAATTCAGACGCCGGAATTTGGCTGCGGGCTTTCCGACGTCCTGCGGGAAAGGAGGTACAAGCTCTCTGGAATCCTCAATGGCGCCGATTATAGCCGCTGGGACCCCGGCCGGGATCCCGTGCTGCCTGCTCCTTACTCGGCGAGCAACCCGGCCGCCAAGCAGCTCTCGAAGGACCGCCTTGCAAAGCAGGTGGGGTGGGAGCCCTTCCAGGCTCCGCTCTTTTGCGTGATCTCCCGGCTCACCGAGCAAAAAGGCATCCCTCTTGTGCTCGACGCTGCCGGCGAGCTCCAAAAGGAAGGCGGACGCCTCGTCGTGCTGGGAGAGGGCGATCCCGGTTTGGAGGAGAGGGTGCGAGACCTGGCCCGCTCATTCCCCGAAAGTGTCGCGGCACAGATCGGCTTCGACGAGGCATTTGCGCACCTTCTCATGGCCGGCTCCGACTTCCTGCTCATGCCCTCTCTTTTCGAGCCGTGCGGCCTCACCCAGCTCTATGCTCTTCGCTACGGCACGCTCCCGATCGCGCGCGAGACGGGGGGTTTAGCCGACACCATCGTCCCTTGGGATGCGGCGACGGGACTGGGAACGGGCTTTCTCTTTCGAGCTCCGACCGCCAACTCCTTTTCCGAGGCCGTGCGGAAAGCAAAAGCCGTTTACCAAGACCCCTCCTCCCTTCAGGCGATGCGCCGGGAGGCGATGCGGCAGGAATTCTCCTGGGAGCAGAGTGCTGAGTCCTACGAGGAGATCTACCGTCGGCTGATCGAGTGAGCAATCAGGGAGAAGCCAAGCGCGGCTTTTCCCGGCTCTCCGTTGGCGGAACAATCCTGTCCACGAAGCGGACAAACCCTTCCGCCTGCTCCTGCAGGCGTTTTACGGCAGCCGGATCCTCGATCCTGGCCTCCGTCCCCAGAAGCTCGTCGATATCGGAGAGAAGAATCGAATGGGGATAGAGATAGGCTCTCCGGTAGAGGAGATGCCTTTGCAGATCCTCGACCGCGCGAAGGCCGCCGAACCGGCCGCGTGCCACGCCCACCAAGCAGATCGGCTTGCCTTCCAAAGGGCTGGGGTGCGGCAGAAGATCGAGGAAGAGCTTCAGGACGCCGGGGAAGCTCCCGTTGTATTCCGGCAGAGCGACGACCAGGCCCCGCGCCGCTCCCAGGCTCAAAGCAAGCCGACTGACTTCCGCCGGCTTCTCGGTGTACGCGCGAGGGCTGCCCACCTCGACCGGCAGGAGCCCCAGGTCGATCGCATGCGTTGGCTCTCCCAGCGCCGTGTAGAGGCGGACCAGTTGGGCGCCGACGAGCCGCGTCCGGCTTCCCAAACGATTCGTTCCAATCAAGATCGCAATCACGGCCCTCGATGGTGAGGGGATTTGTCGCTGAAAGGCAAGCGGAGGCTCCCAAGAGAGAGCAGAATCGCTCCCAGGGGAACCGCAAAAAGACTTGTCGATCTCCTTGTGGCCTGCTTTGTTGCCCGCAACCCCAAAAGGCAAAAGGACCGTAACCATGCGCATCGGCATCCCCAAGGAGCGAAAGGAAGGAGAAAATCGGGTCGCCCTCACCCCCGCCGGCGCCCATGCCCTGGTGCAAGCCGGCCACACGATCACGGTCGAAAGGGAAGCCGGCCTCCTGAGTGGCTTCTCGGATATGGAGTACTCCCGTGCGGGAGCGCAAATCGGCGATTGGGAGGGGTGTTGGCAATCCGATCTCGTGGCAAAGGTCAAGGAGCCAGCCGAGTCGGAGTTGGCGTTTCTCCGCAAGGGACTACTCCTGTTTTCCTATCTGCATCTGGCCGCGAGCCGCTCCCTGACGGAAGCGATGGTTTCCCGCGGCGTGACGGCTTTCGCGTACGAGACGCTGCAGCTCTCCGATGGAAGCTTGCCTTTGCTCATCCCGATGAGCGAGGTAGCCGGCAGGGTAGCCGTCCAAGCGGGGGCGCATTTTCTCGAAAGCGCGCAGGGAGGATCGGGAATCCTGCTCGGCGGGGTACCCGGCGTTCCTCCCGGACGGGTGGTCGTCCTCGGAGGAGGGACGGTCGGGACGCAGGCAGCTCGAATCGCAGCGGGCATGGGCGCCGAGGTATTGCTCTTCGATCAGAGCCCCATCCGCTTGCGATTTCTCGACGACCTCTTTGGAGGTCGGATCCGCACCTCCGTGGTCACCCCGTACTATTTGGAAGAGGAGCTGCAGCGGGCGGATCTGGTGATCGGAGCGGTCCTCGTACCCGGCTCTCGAGCGCCAAAGGTCGTTTCCCGCCAGATGGTGCGGCAGATGAGGCGCGGATCGGTGGTGATGGACGTCTCGATCGATCAAGGCGGCTGCATCGAGACCGTCACGCATCCCACCACCCACGACGATCCAGTCTTCTCCGTGGACGGCATCCTCCACTATGCGGTCGCCAACATACCCTCCGCCGTCCCTCGGACCTCGACCTTTGCGCTCACCAACGCGACCCTTCCTTGGATCCTGACCCTCGCTTCGGAAGGAATCGCCTCGGCGAAAACGCATGTGGAGCTCCGTTCCGCGATCAACACGATCGGCGGGGAAGTGACCTGCCCGGGCGTCGCCGAGGCCTTCGGGTGGAAGGCGATTGATCCCAAGAGGATCCTTCGCTGACCCCGGCCCATATTCCTCACCGGGCCTATCGGCTTGACGCAGACCGCCACAATCCCTAGATTTTGATCATGATCGGCACCGCCCTCACGCTCCGCGCCTTCCACGATCTCTTCCCGGACGAGGACTCCGCGCGGGCGTGGTTTGAGCGCGCCCGCTGGCCGGACGGCCCGATGTGCCCGGTGTGCGGATGCGTGGACCACGCCTGCTGGCTGCGGACGATCCGCCGCTGGCAATGCACCGCCTGCCACCGACAGTTCTCGGTCACCGCTGGCACGCCGATGCACCGCACCCACCTGCCGATGCTCACCTGGGCGCAGGCCATCTACCTCATCGTCGCGTCGAGCAAGGGCATCTCCGCCGTGAAGCTCTCGGAGATGCTGGGCGTATCCTACCAGACGGCGTGGCACCTCGGCCACCGCATCCGCGCCATGATGGCCGAGGACAGCCCATTGCTGTCCAACATCGTCGAGATCGACAAGACCCATGCCGGAGCGCCGCCGCGCAAGCGCCCCAAGCCGGAAGGCGCGGACGACGACTGCGACCCGCCTCCGCCCAACCCCGAGGGGCGCGGCACCAAACGTCCGCTGCTGCTGGTCGCCGCAGAGCGCGGCGGCGAGGTGGCAACCAAGGTCATTCCGACCCACGGCAAGGCCGCCGTCGCCGAGGCGCTGGACGGCGTGCTCTCTGCCGATGCGCGGGCGATGACCGATGGTCTCCCGGCCTACAGAGGCAGCTGGGCGCGGAACGCACCCACTTGTCCGTCAACCAGAGCCAGCGGGAGTACGCCCGCACCGACTCCGCGACCGGCCACCGCGTCCACGTCAACCGCGTTGAGTCCTTCAACGGGTTCCTGGGACGCGCCGTAGTCGGCGTCTTCCATTTCGTCTCGCCCAAGCATCTCGGACGCTACGCTGGCGAAGCCGCCTTCCGTTGGAACCGCAAGGCCGACGCCTGCCTGGAGCGCATGGCCCTGCTCGTCTGGGGCGGCGTTGGGCGCACGCTGCCTTACCGCTTTCTCACGGGAACCGCCTGATGGCCCGCACGAAGCCCGAGCATCCGCCCGTCCATCGGACCGACCTGCTGCCGTCGAACCTGACGGCCAGCAAAGAGGCGGCGGTGCGCGCGCTGCTCAGAGCCTACCGCCGGGGTGCGGTGCTACTGGGCCGGGAAGAGTGGCGGCTCTTCTTCGAGACGGGCCGCTTTGAGAAGAACCACGACCTGGACAAGGTCACCTTCGCCGCCGTCATCGGCGCGGCCAACCGCGTCCAGATGGCCCGCTGGCAGGTCGTCGGGCAGCTCCAGGGCTGGATCCGTAACCGGGCCAATGAGTTTCGAGACATGGTCAACCACAGCACGCTGACACCCGCCACCAAGCAGATGCTCCACGCCATCAACGGCCTGGGCGCGTGGTTCCGGCGCGGCGAGGTGGCGAGGAGAGAGACGGGCGAGGTGATTCCGGTTTCCGTGCGACGGCTGGCGCGCGCCATGATGCGCCACTGCATGGCGCGGCATCGCCGCCCGGACCTCTCGCGCATCTCCATGCGCCTCGACCACCGCGCGGGGAGCATCGCCCGCCCCGTCAAGGCAACGCAGGGCGGCAGGGTCGGCTGGTGGGTGAGCCTCTCCACGCTCGAGAAGGGGCGCAAGATCGCCATCCCGCTGCTCACCTACGACTACCATGCCAAGCGTCCTGGCCGCGTGACCAACGGCATCCAGGTGAACGAGCGCGAGGGTCGCCTGAGCTTCGGCGTGGTGACCGACATGGGCGAGGTCTGCGCCAAAAGCCGCGCCGCCTACGACGGCCACGGCGCGCTGGCGCTTGATTTTGGGCTGTCCACGCTCTTGGCCACATCCGACGGCCGGCTGCTCGGCCAGGGCTGGCTCAAGCGGCTCAAGCGGTACGACGCGCTGCTTGCCTTGATCGCGGCCAGCCAGCAGCGTGCCGGACGCAGGCCGCGGGAGAGCAAGCGGTATCGGGCGCTGGTGGAGGACGTGCGCGGCTTCCTTCGCACCGAGGTCGGCCGCGTGCTCAACCGCCTTGTCGAGCAGGGCAAGCCCAAGGAGTTGGTGCTGGAGCGGCTCGACTTCCGCCACTCCGACCTGTCGAAGCGGCTCAACGCGATCCTGCGCAACTGCGGACGCTCGATCGTCCAGGAGAAGTTGCGCGACCTGGAGGAGCGGTTCGGAATCCCCTCCGCCGAGGTCAACGCCGCATACACCTCTCAGGCATGTTCCGGTTGCGGCTATGTGGACAAGCGGAACCGCCGCGACCAGAAGACCTTCGTCTGCCTTTGGTGCGGTCACCAAATGCACGCCGACCTCAATGCGGCGTCCAACATCGAAGCGCGCCGTGCGCGCCCCAATGGTTGGCTCTTCCAGGGGAAGGCTGCCGTCCTTGCCGAGCTCGTGCGCGAGTTCGGGGAGCGACCTGTCCGGGCGCTGGGCCTGGGCAGAACCGGGAGCCGGGGTGCCCCCGCCGACCCACGATCAACCAATCCCTACTTCGGTGGAGTGCCGTTGCCCGTGGTGAGGTCATCCGAACGCCGCGAGGCGTCCATGAAATCGCCCGATACTCCAGCCCTTGTGGCTGCCTGAGTCAACGCGATAGTACCCTTCCTCACAACCTTTACCGCTGCCGGTTCCACGAGTCGGTTGCGTATCGCTCGCGCTCGAGCCGCTCCGCCAGCCGAAGTTCCTCAGGGGTAAGCCGGTCCGGCAGAAGATCTGCCCTCATGGAGCAAGCCAACCCCAAGGGGAGAGCGGCTGCGATTCGAGAGCGTTCCGCCTCTTCGGGCCAAAGGATGCTGCCTTGGTGAAGGAGCCCTTCGCGAGTCCGCCTCTGGGCGCCTCCGGCGACCTTCTTTCCCCCTGCCATCACATCGAAACGGACCGGGCGGGCAAAGCACCGGGCCGAAGGCTCGCGCTCGCTATCGGCGGCCAGCTCGGCTGAAAATCCGAGCGAGAGAAGCGCCTGACAAACGGCCGCATGGAAAAGCCGATAAGCGTCCAAGGTCGAGAGATGGGCTACGGGGTGAGAGCGCGGGACGATCACCGTGTAGGTGAGGTCGGCAGCATGATCGACGAGCCCCCCTCCGGTCCAGCGACGAACGAAAGCTCTGCCCGCGGGTACCTCCTCCCATCGCTGAAAGTAGCCGATGCTGACGGCGTCTTCCTCCCATTCGTAGATTCGGAGAACTGGATGGGGAGAGGATCGGAGAAGGGCCTCGTCGACGGCCATGTTCCAGCCACGTCTGCCGGTACCATGCTGGAGGAGCCGCCAGCGCTTGGCCTCTCCGCCCTCCCGGAAAGCAAGCGGAACCGTCACTTCTTTTCGCTCATGCGAAAGAGATCGCGCCACCCGCCGTCCTTCTTGCTGCTCACACCCTCCGCAAGATGGCGATCGAGAAAGTTTGCCGCCATGTTCCACGCAGCCTCCGCACTAACCGAATCGAAGCCGGCACTCCGTGGGTCTGCAAAGCTAGTCCCCGCAGGGAAGACGTGCAAGTCGAAGGGCTTATGCTCTTCCTCCACGATCTTGGTAAATCGAAGAAGTTCCTCCTTGGGAATCGAAGGGTCGCGGTCACCATAAATCCCGCAGACCGGAACTTTGAGCTTTGCCAGCTTTCCCCGATCGAGCTCGAGGGGACCGTAGAACAAGACTCCGGCATCGATCCCCTTTTCCGTCAAAAGCATTTCGAGCACAAAGCCCGCACCGATCTCCCAGCCCATCAGCGCCACCCGGTTCGTCCGGAATCGCGGGCTCTCCCGCACGAACCGGAGGCCCGCTCGGATTACGCGGAAGGACGACTCGCCCCGAAGACCGCGCTCCAAGTCAGAGGCGATGCGCGCATCGGCAGGAACCTGACCGTTGAAGAGGTCCACGGCGAGCGCGACGAAACCCTGGCGAGCCAACCGGTCGGCATAGAGCTTGATCCGGTCGTCGAGCCCCCACGTGCCCGGGACCAAGACGACCGCGGCGACCGGAGGGCTGTCGGGAATCGAGAGGTAGGCCACATCATCGGTCCCGAAATCGCTCAATCGCACCATCGCCCCCCGAAGCGCGGGCTTGGCCGTCTCGACGACCGGAGGGGAGGTCGCCGACGCAGGAAGCGCGGCGTCAGGGGAAGCGGAAGACTCGGCTGAGGTCGGAGTCGTTCCCGGTTCTCCTGTTTTCTCCTGACCGAAAGCGGTCATCGCGAAGAGAGAACCAACCGAAACCAAAAGGGGTAGACCACGCACGGCCGAAGGAATCATGCACGTTCGAGTGCTTTGCAAAGCATCCCACGACGTAACTCTGGAGCAAGCAAAAAGACGACTCAGGGAAAAAGGCCTCGAAGCTTCTTGGCCGCCGCAACCCGTTCGATCCCGATCATCAAGGCGGCCATTCGCGTGGAGACCCTCTGCCTCTCCGCCCGCTTGAGAATCTTCTCAAGGGCGTCGGTCAGCATCCGGTTGAGCGCGTCATACACCTCCCGCTCCGACCAGAAAAAGCTTTGCAGATCCTGCACCCACTCGAAGTAGCTCACGACGACCCCGCCCGCATTGCAAAGGATGTCGGGCAAGACGAAGATCTCGGGACGCTCCGCCAACACCTCGTCCGCTTCCGGCGTCGTCGGACCGTTCGCTCCTTCTGCCAGGATGCGGCATTGGACCTTTCTTGCAACATCCTCGGTGATCACCCGTTCCACGGCGGCCGGTATCAGGACATCGCACGGCTGAAGCAGGATCTCCCGATCGTCGATCGGCTCGGCCTCCGGGAATCCTCGAACCCCGCCTTGCCGCGCCACGTGCTGTTGCAGGCCCGCGAGATCGATCCCTCCGGGGCGATAGATGGCTCCGGTCCGATCGGAGACCCCGACGACGCTCGCTCCGGTACGAGCAAGGTCGAGCGCGGCATGGGAGCCCACGTTGCCGAACCCTTGCACGATCACCCGCACGGGCGAAGAAAGCTTGCCCATCTCGACGGCCCGATTGACGAGGAAGGCGACCCCTCTTCCGGTTGCCTCCCGGCGCCCCAGAGACCCGCCGATCGAAACCGGCTTTCCGGTGACGATCTCCGGGACGGCGTAGCCGGCATGATTGGAATAGGTGTCCATCATCCAGGCCATGATCTGCTCGTCCGTACCCAAGTCCGGGGCGGGGATATCCGACCGGGAGCCGATGAACGAGATGAGCTCCTGGGTGTACCGCCGAGTCAACGCCTCGCATTCCCTTCGGCTGAGCTTCTGCGGGTCGCAGGCGACCCCCCCTTTAGCTCCGCCGAAGGGGAGCCCCATCAAAGCGCACTTCCAGCTCATCCACATAGCGAGCGCCGAAACCTCGCCTAAGTCGACGCTCGGAGCATACCGAATCCCTCCCTTGGTCGGTCCCAAGGAAAGATGATGCTGCACGCGGTATCCATTGAATACGCTCACCTCCCCCGAATCCATGCGCACCGGAACCGCAACAGCCACCATCCGCTTCGGCCACTTCGTCCGCTCCCGCAGGTCTCGGGGAAGATCGAGGAGATCCGCAGCCTGATCGAACTGCCGGCAGGCCATGGCAAAAGTGGGATTGTCCAGAAGAAAGCGCATCGCGAGGCCCGCCTCCCTTACTCGGAACGTCCGGGCTTGGCGGGCTCGCTGCCCGTACTTGCTTCCCGCCTGCTGCGGGCGGCGGGGTGCAGGGAGAGAAAATTCTCCAGAATCCGCTTTCCTTCCCGAGTGAGAATCGATTCGGGATGAAACTGCACGCCATAGATCGGCAGGCTGCGATGCTGCAAGCCCATGATCTCCCCCAGCTCGCTCTCCGCAGTGATCGTCAGGCAGTCGGGAAGGCTCTCCCGCTCGACCAAGAGCGAATGATACCGGGTCGCCTCGAAGGGAGAGGGAATTCCGGAAAAGATTCCTTGGCTCTGGTGGTGGATGGGAGACGTTTTGCCGTGCATCAAGCGCTCGGCGCGGACGACACGCCCCCCGAAGACTTCCCCGATGCACTGGTGCCCGAGGCATACTCCGAGGATCGGCACGCTCGCCCCCAAGGAACGAATTACCTCGCAACAGATGCCCGCCTCCCTGGGAGTCTTCGGCCCCGGTGAAAGGACGATCCAATCCGGCGCCAAGTGGGCCACGCCCGGAATGTCGATCGCGTCATGACGGATCACGACGGGGTCCTCCCCGAGCTCGCCGAAGTACTGGACGAGGTTGTAGGTAAAGGAATCGTAGTTGTCGATCACCAGCAGCATGTGCGCGAGAAGCCCAGGCTAACGGAGGGAGCTTGCCAGGGCAAGGGCCTTTAGGCCCGCCTTCGCCTTGTTGAGCGACTCCCGATATTCTCCCCATGGGGTCGAGTCGGCCACAAGGCCTCCTCCGGCCTGAAGAAAGGCCTTCCCATCTTGGAGAAGGACCGTCCGGATCGCGATGCAGGAATCGAGCGCTCCCGAAAAGCCGAAGTAGCCGACGACGCCGGCATACGGCCCCCGCTCGGTCGGCTCGAGCTCCGCGATGATCTGCATCGCCCGAACCTTCGGAGCGCCCGTGACCGTGCCCGCCGGGAAGGTAGCGCGAAGCACGTCGAAGGAATCCTTGCCCGGCTGCAGCCTCCCTTCCACGCTCGAAACGATATGGAGGACATGGCTGTACTTCTCCACAGAGAAAAAATCAGCCACTCGCACGGAATCGTAGGAGCAGACTCGTCCCAGATCGTTGCGCGCCAGGTCTAAGAGCATGATATGCTCCGCCCGCTCCTTCGGATCGGAAAGGAGATCCCGAATGACGGCCTCTTCCTCCCGAGGATCCTCAGGCCGGGGCCGGGTTCCCGCAATCGGACGCATGAGAGCCTTCCCTTCCTGGCAGCGGACGTGGATCTCCGGAGAAGAGCCGACGAGGGCGAACTCCCCGAGGCGCAGGCAAAACATGTAGGGCGAGGGATTGACCAGGCGCAGCGCACGATAGAGATCCAAGGCATCGCCGGCGAACTTCACCTCTAGCCTCTGGGAAGGAACGACCTGAAAGATGTCCCCGGCGCGGATATACTCGGCCATCTTCTCGGTCATCCGGACATACTCCTCCGGCTCCATGTTGGCGGTGTATGGCAGGTCCACCGCCGGCTCCGGCCGCAGGAGCGAAGGCCGCTCAATCCCGCGGCTGAGCGCCTCCTGCATCCGGTCGATTCGCTCCACCGCTTCGGCATACGCCGCCTCCGGGTCTCCCTGGACCCAGGCATAGGCGACGAGCTTGATCCGGCGCTCGTGATGATCGAAGACCATCACGGTGTCCGCCAGGAGAAAGAGGAGGTCGGGCGTGCCGAGGTCCGCGAGGCGCGCGCGAGGAATCGTCGGTTCGAAGTAGGTGGCCCCCTCGTACCCGAGGAATCCGACCGCCCCCCCGCTAAACATGGGGAGCTCTTCGAGCAAGACGGGCTCAAACCGGCTCATCAGCCGCTGCAGCTCGTGGAGCGGGTCTTCCCCGCACCCCAGCTCTTCTCTCCGTCCGTCGCGATGGCCAATCCGCATTCGGCCCGCCCGAACCGTCAGCACGAGGAGCGGATCGACCCCGAGAAAGGAGTAGCGGCCAAAGCGCCCTCCTTCCGCGGACTCCAAGAGGAAGCCGAACGGTCGATCCGCTCCCAGCTTGGCGAAGGCCGAAACGGGAGTATCGAGGTCGGCGACGATCTCGCGGTAGACGGGAATGAGGTTACCCCTCTTCGCGAGCTCTAGGAAAGCCTTCCGCCCCGGGGTTACCACAGTTCCACGCTAGCGGCACGGGGCCAGGAGCACAAGGCTCCCGAAGCGGGAGCCCCGCCTATTTTTTGAGAACGAAATTGACCGGCACATCCGCGTTGATCGGGATCGCAAGCGGCCCCATTCGGGCCGGTCGGAACTTCCAGCGACGCACCGCATCGAGCGCAGCCATGTCGAGCCCGCTGTATCCGGAGCTTTGCAGCAGGTTGACCGACTCGGGCCTTCCCTCCGCGGAAACGTGCACCCGCAAGATCACCCGCCCCTGGTGCCCTGCCGCTCGGTCGCCCGCCGGATAATTCGGCTTCGGATTGCTCAAATAATCGGGCACCGCCATTTGCGTCGGCTTGCCCGCCGAAGCTGGTGCCTTGACTCCAGGGCTCGCCGACGCCTTCTTGGCCACCGGTCGAGGCTTGATGACAGGTGCAGGAGGGGCGGGCTTGGCCTCTGGAGTCGGAAGCGCCATCTCCTCCGGCTGAGGTGGAGGAGGAGGGGTCGGCTCCTCAGGAACGGGTTCGGGAGCCGGCGGCTCGGCAAGATCGACCTCGGTTGCGGCGGGAGAGCCCGCCTGCATGCCGTACTCCATCGTCTGGATAAAGAAGAAACCAGCAGCGAAGAGGATCGTTGCGTGTACAACAACGGAAAAGAGATAGCCGAGATAGTCGTTTCGTTCCATCTGTCTCCGAACGCGAATTGCCTGGTTTGCCTAGTTGTGCGGAGGCGGCTGGGATGGTGCCGACCCGGGTGGAGCAGCGGAGGCTGCATGCGCCCGGGCGGGCGCCGCCGGAGCCCGCGTGTTCGAATTCGCCGGTGCGCCGAGTCCAGTAGGAGCAGGGCCAGCCGGCTTCGGCTTGGTCGTCTGAATCGCAATTCGACTGATCCCGAGCTTCCGCCCTTCGTCGATCACTTGGATCACTCGCTCAAAGGGGGCGTCAGACTCCCCCGTCACGAAGACTTTCGGATCGGGGTTGGTCGCCTTCAGGGCGGCAAGCCTCCTGGGCATGTCGGCGGCGAGCACCTTGTCCTTTCCGAGCGTGTAATCCCCATCGGCCCGGACGGTCACGATCATCTGATCGTTGGGGTTCTGCACCACAGCGGTCGTTCCCTGCGGCAGACGAATCGAGATGGCTTCGTTTCTCGTCATCGAGAGCGAGACGATCATGAACGTGGCCAGCAGAAAGAACATCACGTCGATGAACGGGATGATCTCAAGCCTGGGCCGGTGGCGATCCTGCAGAACAACACGCATGGAATGATCTTCTCCTTTGGAATCGTCACCCTCAGGCCGCCCGATCGAGCACGAGCGCGTCGGAGCCATTCTGTTTTTGGGCGAGCATCATCTCGAGACGCGTTGCGGAGGCCTCGATCTCCCGACGCACCCGCTCGGCCCGAGCATTCAGAAAGTTGAGCGGAACGATCGCGACGATCGCGACGCCCAGGCCAAAGCAGACCGCCAATAGCGATTCCGCGACCCCGCCGGTAATCGCCGCCTGCTTTCCCGCCAGCTCGCCCCCGCCGACGAGACTGAACGCGCGCATCATTCCGGTGACCGTGCCCAGGAGGCCGAGAAGCGGCCCGAGAGTGACGGCCGTGTCGAGCACCACAAGCCCGCGGTGAAAGTGATGGATCTGAGCACTCGCTCCTTCGGCCAAAGCCTCGGTGAGCGAGCTGTCGCGGTGCCGGAGCCCCTCCCCCAAGACCTGGGCGACCACATCCTTCGAGCGGCTTGCCGAGTCCGCGGCTTCCTCGATGGCACCCTGCCCTACCAAGTCGAATACGGTCCGTACCGATTTCGGATCCCTCTGCAGGGTCGTTTGAAGAATAAAGACGGCTCTCTCGACCAGGATGACGGTCGTGACCACGGCCAGGACCAGGATCGGCCACATGATCGGCCCGCCTTTAAAAAAAAGCTCTGTCAGCATGCTTCTCTCCTTCTTGGGTTAGCTTTCGAACCTCTCCCGGCGCTTACGATTTGCCCGCGATGACGACCCACTCTCCTTCAACGAGGGGAGGGGGGTTGCGATCCGAGTCATCTGGCAAGGAAGTTAACGCCTGACGGGATTCTACCTCGTTGTGGCCAAGAACGAATGTTACAATTGTGTGACATTCTTTCTCTTCTGTAACCCGTTCTGGATTCGCTTCTTTCAAACCGGTGCCCAAATGTGTTTTGGGTCGATCCACCACTTCCCCTCGATGGGTCGTCCGCCGCGGAAGCTTATCATCGTCCCTGACTCATGCTAGAAATGGAGGACCCGCGGAAGCTTCGGCTCGGGGGTTCGCATGAACCTACGTCTCGTTTGCACCGATTTCGATGGAACGCTGCTGCCTGCTGGCGAGGAAGACGACCGCTCCATCTGCCCTGAGTTTTTCTCCCGGCTCCAACAACTCAAGAAGCGGAGCGGCGTTGTCTGGGTCATCAATACAGGACGGCCCTGGGAGAGCCTCCGGAGCGAACTCGAGCGGCAGCGTCTCCCCTACTGGCCGGACTGGGTCGTGCTCGGGGAACGGGAGGTCTACCGGATTGAGGGCCGGCTTCCCGCTCCCCATCGGGCCTGGAATCAGCGCTGCTCCGAGCTCCACCGGGAGCTCTTCGCGGCAACGACTTCTTTCTGGGAAGGCATGCGTCGCTTTCTCCAGCACGAGACGCGGGCCGTCTATGGCCAGGCGGAATGGTCGCCCCTGGAGATCTTAGCCGCCGACGCAGGCGAAGCCGACCGGATTCACAAGAAGATCCTCGATTGGATCGCACCCTTCCCCGACCTTTCCGTCCAGCGCAACTTCGCGGGCTTTCGCTTTTCTCATCGGGAAATTCACAAGGGCAGCGCGCTCCAAGCGGTGCAGGAGGAGATCGGCTTGGACGCCGCCGTGACGCTCGCTGCCGGAGACCACCACAACGACCTTCCCATGCTCGATCGCCGCTATGCGGCGTTCTTGACCTGTCCGGTGAATGCCATCCCCGAGGTCAAAGATCGGGTCCGTGGCCAAGGTGGGTTTCTCGCCAGCCGACCGGCCTCCGCGGGAATCGCGGAAGCGCTCTCCCGATTTGAAGCTTGCGAAGCTTGAAAAGCCTTTTCTGTTATCCCATCTTCCGGGCCAGGCAATTGCGATAAACCGCCGCCGTCGCTGCTGCGACCGCGTCCCACGAATGGGTCCTGGCTACTCGAAGGGCTCCCGCGACGAGCCGCTCCCTCGCCTCGCAATTCCGAATCCACTCCTCCATGGCCCGACTTGCCCCGAGCGCATCCATCGGATCCTCGATCACGCTTCCCGCGCGCTCGAGAAGAATCTCCTGGGCGGGAACCCGGGCGCTCACGATAACGGGCAGGCCCGAGGCTACGGCTTCGAGAACGACCGTTCCGAAGCTCTCGAAGCGGGAAAGGAGGACCAGAAAATCGGCGGCACGAAAGTAGGCCTCCCTGCCCTTGCCGACCTCCCCGAGAAAGGCGATATCCCCCACAGGCAAGCCCATGCTGCGGATCACCGGAAGCCACCTTTCTTTTTTCCGGTCGCTTCCCATTACCAGGAGCCGCACTGGGCAGTCTCTTTGTCGCAGTATGCGCAGGGCTTCCAGCGTACTGCCAAGCCCCTTGTGCTCCCAATTGTTCCCGACGAAAAGCCCGACCGGATCAGAGGGCTCCCAGCCGAAGCGCGCCGCAAGCTCCGCTCGCGCCGCCTCCCGTGCCTCCGGACCGGGAGGAGCAAACCGCCCGCCATCGACTCCGGGATAGAGGGTTTGCACCTCGACCGGCCGCCGGGTCAGCTCGGGGTATTCCTCCCTCAACCATCGCACGGACTGATTCGAGTTCGCCAGAATCCACCGGAGCCGACGGGAAGAGAGCAGGCGCCTTTCAATCCGCCGATTGACGATCGTTCGGAGCCCCACCCCGCTCTTCCCCTGGATTCTCGGCCAGAGCCCGACCGGAGCGCCAAAGGTGACGACGTCGGCAAGGTCGATCAGCTCGTGGCTATGGATCAAATCGAACCGCTCCTCCGCCGCAGCCTTTCGGACCGAAAGGCAGAGCGACCGCTTTTGCGTCATCCTGGGCCATTTCCGGAAATCGATGGGGTGATAGACGATCTTTCCCGTCCTCTCCTTCCAGCGATGAGCCAGGACATGGATCTCGAACTCCCCCGATTCCGCCAACCGATCGGACACCTCGCTGGCGAGGAGCTCGGCGCCCCCGGATTCCCCATAAAAAAGGCTGACGACGGCGATTCGAGGTCGTTTCATTCTCGTGGCGAGCCTCCGGCTCACCCCAACCCATTCAGGAGGGCTTCTTCGCCAAGACGATGCACGTTCTGCCCAAAAGCAGCGCCATCGAGTTGACCGCCTTCAGATGCCGCTCGTTCTCCGGGGAGACGGTGTGGTAGCGCTCCACCTCGCGACGATAGGCGAGTCCACCGAAGATCTGGACCGGGAGGTAGAGGAGAGCCAGGGAGAGAAGAGAGGAGCGTTGCCAGCGGTCGGCGGAGAGTGCGATCTCGGTGAACCCCGCTTCGTGAAGCGCATGGGCGAGGTAAAAGTAGTGGACGGGCGTGATGTGCCCGTCAGTGTCGACGCGGATCTTGTGGGAGAAGGGGAGCGGTCCGAAAAGGTTCCAGAAGCCGAACCAGAGGAAGCGGAGGCGCGATTTGAGGTTGAGGATGTTCGGGGTCGAAAGGATGAGGACTCCTCCTGGCCGGAGCACCCGGAAGGTTTCCCGGAGCAGCCGACGATAATCGTCGAGATGCTCGACGACCTCCGTGCAGCTCACCGCATCAAAGAAAGAGCTCTGGTAGGGGAGCGGCTCCTCGTCGAGATCGACCACATCGACCTTTTGCCCCGGAAGCCGCATCCATTCCGAAGTATAGTCGCACCCGAAGCTCGCTCCGCTCCACCCGGCATGCAGCCGCCGTATGAGCTCGCCCGAGCCGCTCCCCACATCCAGGTGGCGCCCTTCTGGAGGGAGATGGGATCGCAGCAGGGGGATCACCGCCCGGTAGATCGCCTCCGTGCTCACTCTACCCGTTTCCCCTCCTTTTTTGCGAGCACGATGAGCGTGCTCCCCCCGAAGAGCAGCGGGCCCGACTCCGTTTCCCTCCAACGATATTTCTCTCGCCTCGCCTCGCTTTGGAGCCTGCCGAAAGCCCACAGGAGCAGTCCCAGGGGCCCGAGGAAAGCCAACTGCCTCCACTTGATCTTGTCGCGGAAGAGGCCGACGGGGGAAAAGCCGTTCCAATCGAGCAGCTGGCGGATTTCTACCCACGTCATGAGGTTCTGATGGTCAAACCCGCTGCCGTGCTTCGCATACTCCCCCGCCGGGATATAGCGATAAAAGGCCCCTCGAACCAGGAAGTTCAACCGTTCCTCGAGGTTGCAGATGTTGGGAGTGGACAAAAGAAGGTAACCCCCCGGACGGCAGACTCGGGCCAGCTCCCGAAGAAAATGAAAGGGATTTTCGAGATGCTCGATCCCTTCGAGGGAAAGCACCAGGTCGAAGAACTGGTCGGCGAAGGGCAGGGCGCCGTTGAGGTCGGCATGCTCCCGCCCAATCGCCGGAGCGATTCCGTCCGATTGTGCCAAATCGAGATCGGCGCCCCAAACGGCAAACCCTTCCTGGAGCAGCTTCTCCGCCATCGCTCCCGGCCCGAGAGGAACATCAAGCACCCGAGCGCCCCTTGGCAGGCTCAATCGGTGCAGCAGCTTGCCCACCTTTCGGTGGATTTCCGGTCGTGCCCGAGGCGCTAGCGTTCTTCCCTGACGCTGGTCCCCTGGCTTATCCATCAAGAAGGTCGCTCCTGGCCGTATGAGGAAGAGCATCCCATTCCGCCCGGATCTTGGGAAGACATTCCGGAAATCGATCCCGCACGAAGGCGATCATCTGCTCCCGCACCGCACACCGCAGATCCCAGAGCTTCGAGGAATCCTGGGCGCTCACCAACAGACGGACGTTCATGGTCCGCTCGGTGGCGTGGGTGACCTGCGTGACCGCGACCCTCCCGTCCCAAAGAGGATTGTTTCGACAGATTTCCTGCAGATGCTTCCTCATCTCGTCGACCGGCATGGTGTAGTCGACAAAGACGTGGGCGGTGCCGAGAAGCTCGCTCGAGTTTCGCGTCCAATTCTGGAAGGGATGCTCGATCAGGTAGGAAATCGGAAGGACAAGCCGAATCTGGTCCCAGACCGCAACCACGACGTAGGTGAGCGTGATCTCCTCGATCGTTCCCCACTGCCCCTCGACCACCACGACATCTCCCAAACGGACGGGCTGCGTCCAAGCAATCTGCAGTCCGGCAAAGATGTTGCCGATCGTCCGCTGCGCAGCAAGGCCACCGATCACTCCGACGATGCCCGCGGAGGCAAGTAGGCTTGCTCCCAGGTGTCGCACCTCGGAAAAAAGCATCAGCATTGCCGCAAAGGTGAGCAGACCAATCAGGAAGAAGAGGACTCGGCCCGCCACCCGCACCTGCGTATGGAGCTTGCGGGAGCGCAGGCTGGCTGCGGGATCCGACTGGCCCAAGGGGTGACGACCCAAGATCAAGTCAGCACCCGCCGCGACAGTCTGCCCGGCGGCAAGACCGACCAACCCGATGGCATAAATCGCCAGAGTCTTGTGAAGAATCAGGCGATAAAGGTGGGCGAGCGGAAAGCTCTCCACGACGAGCAGGCCGATCGCGGGGACAAGGAAAGAGACAAAACGGACCAGCCTCGGAAAGACGATAAGGGCCAGATCCCCTCGGCCGATGCCGGTGCGCCGATGAACCCAGCCAAGGCCGATCGCCGCAAAGCGGGCAAGAAACCACCAGAAGACCAGGGACCAGACGATTTCCAGTCCCACCTCGATCGAGAGACGCGGGGGGCCGTAGCCAGTTTCTCGACGAAAATAATCGGAAAGAGCGAGGACGGCCAGGAGTGCCGCCGTTCCGAGAAGGCCCGCTTGGAGCGGAGGATAGGCCGCGCAGAGGATCGCGTCCTTCCACCCCTCCGCCTCTCCCGGAACGCGCCAGCGGATCGGGAGCCGATGCCAGCGCTTCAGAATGGTGGCGATGAGCCCCGTCAACGCGAGAATTCCAACCGCAATCACCCCCTCTTCGAGGGATCGCGCCTGCCAGGAGGGTAATGAGGGCAGCTTCATCCGAACGCGTGGCAACTCCGTTCCGATAGGGAGAGGTCGCTGCTGCAACCAAGCCTCGGAGCCCTACGATTCCGTAGCGTTCAACACCCCCCCGGTCGCTGTCAAAGATTTTGTGAAGCAGGCCGGGAACGCTCGGCAAGCTCGGGCCTTCCGAAAAATGTTCCCTCGATTCGCCCCCGCAGTAGCATGGTTCTTCCTGCTCCATCGCATGCCCTCGCTTTTTCGCATAAGGTGCGCATAGAACGTTCTGGGATGAAGAGCCCTTCGAAAGCGCGCGGCCTCATCCCGACCTTTCGGCGAGCTTTTTCGCCGATCGCCCGACCGGTCTTGCTGATCCTCTTGGTCTCCCTTCTCGCCACCCTTGCCGACCTGCCCACTCACGTATTGCGCGCGATTTCCATTCCGGATCAGCCCCTCGCTTTGATGGGCGCCTTGATCGGCGTCGTCTTGGCCTTCCGCACCAATCTCGCCTACGCCCGGTGGTGGGAAGCGCGCACTCTCTGGGGAAATCTCGCCAGCGCCTCGCGAACCTGGCTCCGCCAGATCAAGAGCTTCGTGGACCCTTCCTCTTCCTTGGAAGCGCAGCCCATGCAACGAAGACTCGTTCATCTCCAAGTCGCTTTCGTTCACGCGATGAGTGCGGAGTTGCGCGGGAAAGAGGCCCTGCCCGAAATTCTCCGCTTTCTTCCCCCGACCGCAACCAGCGAGATCGTCGGGAAAGGGACGCAGGTGAGCAACAGCCTCCTGATCCTTCTGGGTCGCGGAGCGGCTGCTCTCCGTCGGCGGGAGATGGTCTCGGAGGTGGAGATGCGCGCGCTCGATCTTACCCTGACCGCCCTGACCGACGCGAAGGGAGGCTGCGAACGGATTCGGAGCACCCCCTTCCCTTGGGAGTATGATGGCTACCTGCAGATCCTCACCTACGCCTACTGCCTGCTTCTTCCAATCGCCATCGCAGACGAAACCGGTCCGCTCTCCATGATCGCCGCTCCCTTGGTCGGCTTGGTCCTGCTGATGCTCAATCAGATCGGCCGTAATCTGGAAAATCCCTTCGACCATAGCATGGATTCGATTCCTCTGGTCTCCCTCGCTCGGGAGCTGGAAAACGAGCTCCTGCATGGGATCGGGGAGCCATCGACAGCGCCTGAAGCGACAGGCCCGGAGGGAAGGCAAGAAGGCACCCAGATGCTCCGTTCCTCGCCCGGCCGGCCCGTCGAATAGGCTCGACCCGCCTCCGGGAGCGAAGGCGATTCCCCGAGGATGGGGTACAACCGACTTGCCAGGGGGCAACAAGCGCCTGGGAGGGCTTCTCTTTCGTCTATCGCTTCTTCAACGCCTCCACGAGCTCCATTCCCATCTGCTCGTCGAGCTCCAAAAGCCGCGAGAGAATCTCTTCGGCCCGTTCTGTCCGCCCAAGCTCGATGGAAACCAGGCCGAGGCCGAGCAACGCACGAGCATCTTTGGGATTGCGGTCGAGGACATGTTGGTAGGCGGTCGCCGCATCCTCTTGCCTGTCGAGCCGAGAATAGGCCTTGGCGACACCCATCCACAGCTCCGCATCCCGAGGAGCGAGAGCGCACACCCGGTCGAGTGCCTCCCCCGCCTCGCGGCGCTTCTGCAAGGCCAGATCGGCCGCAGCAACGCCGAACCATGCGCGAGCATCCTTCGGGCGTATCTGCACCGCCCGACCGAAAGAATCGGAGGCTTCCGGATATCGCTTGATCTGCAAATCGACCTCGCCGAGCTCGCGCCAAGCCAGCTCGATCGCCGGGTTGAGACGAATCGCCTGTTGGAAGCCCATCCTCGCTTCCTCTGCCTGCCCGAGCCCTCGTTTCGCCAAGCCAAAGCCTAGCCAGATCCGCGCCTCGGAGGACCTCTTGCGGAGCTCCTCCTCGAAAGCCGCGGCGGCATTGGCATCGTTGCCGTGCTGCAACGAAGCCCAAGCAGCGGCTTCTTGATCGCTCATGCTCCGGGAGAAAAGTTGGGCAACCTCCCGATCACCCTCCTCTTCGGCGAGCGGGATCGGCGCCGTCGAGGAGTCGACCCCGAGGGAACGGACGGGCTTCTCTGCTGTCGCCTTCGGAGAGGACGTCCCGGTCGGCCTGGAACGATCGCTCTTCGGTGCCACGGAAAGCGCACCGATGGTCGCGACCAAGATGACCAGCTTACCCGGCTTCGAAATGAGAGGCTTTGCCTTTGCTACCCCCAAGACCTCTCCACGTTCTCCGACGACGGGTGAGCCGGGATAAAGACGAGAGACCGCACCGGTGATGACTTGCAATCGAGGCGCTCTCAAGAAGCCATTGTCGATCATCGCCCTCCCCGAAGAGATTCCGCCATTCCAGGCAAAACGGCTCGACACGATCACTACTCGCTCTCCATCGTGAACCGGGACTGGAGAGAAGAGGGGAAGAAAGGGCAGGCCGGTTGCGTCGAGCTGCAGCAACTCTCTCCCCTCACGGGGATCTCTCTCCAAGATCTTCACCACCCGGTAGACCCGTCCATCCGATCCCTGAACGGAAAGTTGCTCGGCCTTTTTTTCCCCGTGATCGCTCGTCACGACTTTTCCATCGGGGGAGACAAGGAATCCCGATCCGGCAGCCACGACCTCGCCCGAAGGCGCCTTTTCCAAGACCAGCAGCACCGATGGCTGCACCCTCCGGCCAATGGCGTCGACGCTTACTTCCTGGGCCCAAGAAGAGGTGGATAGGATCAGAAGAAAGAGAAAAGGAAGGAGAGTGTGCCCCCCCAAGCCATCCTGCTTGCTCTCGCCTTTCGCCGCTACCATGGCTCTCTCGACGCAAGCCGCCGCGCTTTACGGATGTTCCGACCGCTCTGCTCCGTTCGGGCCGCAACCAAAGTTGCTTCACCATCCGATCTTTCGAGGAGAGGGGTAGCCGATTGCGTGGTGCAGCGCAAGATTCCCGCGCGCTCCACCCAAGCTTGGCGAAGTGCCCCGGGTAGGACTCGAACCTACGACCAAGTGATTAAGAGTCACCTGCTCTACCAACTGAGCTACCGAGGCAGATTGGGCGGAGAGCTTGTCGTGGATAGACGTAGACCAGAGAGAGGAGAAAAACAACTCTCTTTTCGCGCGGCGGCTTTCCTCAAAAGACGGGACCACTCAAATCGAAGAGAGAGGCGGACCGGCGCTCCTTCTTGAGAAGCTGGCCCCAATAAGAGTCCGAAGGATGGACGACCGTAACCGGCTTTTCCCCACGGTAGAGAGATCGCCCTTCGTTAGCCCACTTGAAGACTCCGCCGTCCAGATATTTGGCATTCGTGTAGCCCGCCTGCTGGAGCCGCCGCGCAAAGGAGGCCGCTCGAAAGCCGACGGAGTCATATACGACGATCGGCTGGTCCTTCCCCAGGCCGCGCATGACAGTTCCGATCCGCTCATTGGGCGAGACGCGAATCGCTCCCTTGAGATGGCTCACCTCATATTCATCGACGGTCCGCACATCCAGCAATAGGGGCCGTTCCCCGTGAGGCCTTTCCATCTCCTTGGCCAACTCTTCCGTCGAAATTGTGGGAACGTCGGGGAAACGGTCGTGGATCGCCGGCAAGACCCGCTCCCAAGAAAGTTCTGGAGGGGGACCAACCAAGCTGCACCCGCACAAGAGCATGCCCAGAGCAAGCCAGACGGAGCGCAAGCAAGCCGCTTGAACCAGAGGTTTCGCGCTCACTCCCCCACGATCTTTACGAGGACGCGCTTGCGCCGCTTCCCGTCGAACTCGCCATAGAAGATCTGTTCCCACGGCCCCAGGTCGAGCCCTCCGCTCGTGATGGCGACGACCACCTCTCGCCCCATGATCGTCCTCTTGAGATGGGCATCCGCATTGTCCTCGCCCACGTTGTGCCGATATTGGGAGTGAGGGTTCTCCGGTGCGAGCTTCTCCAGCCAACGCTCCAGATCCTCGTGAAGCCCATGCTCGTCATCATTGATGAAGACGCTGGCGGTGATATGCATCGCATTGCAGAGAAGAAGCCCCTCCTGGATGCCGCTTTTTTGGAGACATTCCTCGAGTTGGCCCGTGATGTTCACGAAGGCTCGCCGAGCCGGAAGCTCGAACCAGAGTTCCTCGCGAAAGCTTTTCATCCATTCGGAATCGGCCGCTTCCCATCCGTCGGCGAGGGCGGCTGAGCGGACCCAATAGGAGAACCTCTTTTACCAGCGTTTCGAGCCATTGCAAGCCTCTGGAAAGGTTTCTCATCGGCTTTGGATTGACGATCAGCCGCTTATGCCTCTTTCCTGGAAAGCGCCAATTGGAGACTGTCTGGCATGGGCCGCCTTCCTCTCCGCACCGCTATCTTTCTCGTCATCGGCAATATGGTCGGGACCGGAGTCTTTACCAGCCTCGGATTCCAGCTCGAGCATCTTTCTACGGGATTCTCGATCATTCTGCTTTGGTTCCTCGGCGGTGTGGCCACCCTCTGCGGAGCGCTGGCCTACGGAGAGCTCTCCGCCGCCATTCCCCGGAGCGGAGGAGAATATAGCCTGCTGCGCCGCATCTACCATCCGATTGTCGGCTTCCTCGCCGCCTTCCTCTCATCGACGGTGGGCTTCGCCGCTCCGATCGCCCTCGCCTCCATGGCCTTCGGCGCCTACGCGTCCGCTGTTTTCCCCGGCTCCTCCCCCAGCTGGCTCGCCTGGACGGTTGCCACCTTGCTGAGCCTGTTGCAACTCGGCCGCGTGGAGGTTCGCGCTCGCTTTCAGGAAGCGGCGACCGGACTGAAGGTTCTCTTGATTCTGCTCCTCTCCGCCTCGGGCTTCCTGCTCGCCCGAGGCCAGGCGATCTCTTTTGCGCCCACCCTCCCCGCCCTCCACGAATTGGCGGGAGCCCCCTTTGCCGCGAGCCTTGTCTACGTCATGTACTCCTATTCGGGATGGAACGCCTCGGTCTACATCGCCGAGGAGATCCGGAATCCGCAGCGAACCGTCCCTCTTTCGCTGGCGATCGGCTCCGCGATCGTGACCGGCCTCTATGTCGCTCTCAACGTCTCTTTCCTCCATGCGGCTCCCATGGCTCAGATGCGTGGGATCATTGAAGTCGGAATGATCGCCGGGCGCCATATCTTCGGCGAGGCCGGGGGACGGATCGTCGCCGGCGCCATTGCTCTCGGGCTCCTCTCCTCGATCGCGGCGATGACCTGGATGGGACCGCGCGTCGCCATGGCGGTGGGAGAGGACTATCCCGCTCTGCGCTGGCTCTCCCGACGCAATCGGCAGGGCGTTCCCTCGCGTGCCCTCCTCTTTCAGTACGGGGTGGTCGTGCTCCTCCTGGCGACGGGAACTTTTGCCCAAATTCTGACCTATATCCAGTTCACCCTCACCCTCTCCTGGTTCGCCACCGTCCTCGGCATCTTTGTCCTCCGTTGGAGAGAGCCCTCCTTGCCCAGGCCCTATCGCGCCTGGGGCTATCCGTGGACGCCTCTGTTCTTTCTCGCCGTCTGCCTCTGGATGCTCTGGGATCTCTTCCGGGTCATGCCCCGAGAATCCCTGGCCGGACTCGGCACTCTACTCCTCGGCCTGCCGATTTACGCGCTGGTCCAGCGGTCAAGCACCCCGCCGAGCGCTTCCTCGACCCCATCATGAAATCCCGCCTCCTCCTTCTTCCTCTCGCCACGGCCCTGAGCCTGATTTCTGCGCTCGGGTCTTTTGCGCAACCCCGGGAGCCGCTGACCGAGCTCGACGAGGCCGCCCGCTTCCTGGCTGGCCTGCCCCCTCTTCCCGGCTCCCCTCTGGAGAGCCTCGCCGCGCGTCCCGCCTGGCAAGAGCACGCCAAGGAGATGGAGAAGCTCTGGGAATATTTCCGCCACTTCCAGCTCGACCCGATCCGCCAGTGGTCGGCCGAGTTCCTCGAAGCTTCCTCCTCATCGACCGATCCGGTCTTTTATCCCTTCAGCGGACCCGATGCGATCTACCCTCGCTCCTTCTTCCCTTACGCCTCGATCTATCTGCTCGCCTCCCGGGAGGAAGCGGGCCTTCCTCCTTCGTTCGCCAGCCTGCTCTCGGCCAACCTCGACTCGGAGCTCCCTCGAATGCGCCAGTCCCTCCAATGGCTTCTCCAATGGAGCTTTTCCGTGACGAAGGAGACGCGCCGCCTGACAGCCTCGTCCGTGCTGGGCGGCATGCTCCCCCTCTACTCGCTGCTCCTCGTCCGGGACGGCTGCCGCCTGCTCTCGATCGAGCGCGGTCCCTCCGGTCGAGGAACCTGCCTTCTGTTCCAGGGACCCGAAGGAAGAGAGCAGCGCCTCTGCTACTTTTCGGTCAACCTGGAGGACGGGGCGATCTCCGCTTCCGGCCTGCCCACGTACCTGAGACACCTTCCCGGCGGTCCGACCTTGATCAAAGCCGCTTCCTATCTGCTGCACGGCAGCGGTTTCTCCGAACTGCGCCGACTCATCCTTACCCGGAGCACGCTGGTTCTCCAGGACGACTCGGGAATCCCCGTCCGCTTCTTCTCCAGTGGATGGAATCTCCGCTTTTTCGGCCTCTACCAGGGCCCCATTCAGATCTTCCGGGAGTTTGACCAGCCCGATCTGGCGGCCCTGACCGTCAACGCCCACCCCTCCCCCCTCCCCTTTGGTTTCGGCTACCGATGGAAACGGGAGGAAGCCTCCCTGATCGTGGCGACCCGAGCCCCACATCCTCCGCCTACCTTTCCGAGGGATCAGGCGAATCCGAGCCGGCCGCAGTGACCGGATGGGGCTCGTAAGAGCCGCGAAAGAGAAGCCGCAAGAAATCCCCGTCAGAAAAGGCATCGCTGAACCCTTGGCGCACGACGATCAGCCCGCGGGATGGGATGACGTAGAGCCGCTGACCGTGCGAGCCGATCGCCGCCACCAGATCCGTCGGCCCGCCGCGCCAAAGGCACGCATTCCGCCAGTCCTGGCTTCGCCAGGGCCGGGAAAGCATCGTCTCCACATCGACCTCTCGGGCTCCGGGAAAAGAGGCGGCGCGATTGTTCCAAAACCCCATGCCGAAGGCCGAGTTGACAGCGGAGCCGCACAGCGCTTCCTCCAGGACATCAGGCTCGACGATGGGCATCCCATGATGGGCGAGGACCTCACCGATCGCGGCCCATTGCCGCGTGCGCAGGAGAAAACCGGTCGCCAGGAGCGGGTTCCCGGAACCATCTTCTAAATAGCGCTGTCGCCCAAGCCCCATCGGGTAGAGCACATGGGTTTCCAGGAAATGGGTCGGCGTCTCCCGGCGCGGCAACAGGCGCCTTCGAAAGAACTCGTGAAACACCTGGAGCGACGCCGGGCCATAGAGGAAGACCTGCCCCGGACGGGCCAGAAGCGGCAGAAAGAGGGCACGGGCGTTTCGATTGTAAAGGCCGTCGGCATGGAGGAAGAAGGCGGGATCAAGGCCGCTGGTGAAGTTCAAGAGCTCCCGGACGCTGATCCGCCTCTTGGCAGGATCGCTCCGCCACTCCACCAAGGTTTCCGAAACGGGTGTGTCCAGCGAGAAAAGCCCATCCTGGACCGCGCGCAACGCCGCGAGGATCCAGAACCCCTTGGTGCCGCTGAAGATTCTTCGTCTGCCGTCCCAAGGCGGCCCTTCCCCGTCTTCTTCCCAGCGGACCTTGCCCCGTTCGAGCACGAGCAGGGCCGATCCGCCATGCCGAGCAGAATAAGCCGATGCCGCCGCGAAGCCCGGCCCTTCCCGTTCAGCCCGTCCTTGGGCGGTCGGGCAAACGAGCCCCGCTCCGTAGATCGCGAGCGCTACCAGTAGATGCAGAGAACGGCATGCGCCCGTTGGTGCGCGGCAAGCGTTCAAAAGAGCTCCGATTGCTCCCCTTTCTCCCCTCCTCCCGAAACACCGAGCTTCCGATAGGCCCTCCCGGTCGCCACCCGCCCTTGCGGAGTACGCTGGAGAAAACCTTCGAGAATCAAGTACGGCTCGTGCACCTCCTCGATCGTCCCCGCGTCTTCCCCCACGGCGACCGCGAGGCTGCTCAATCCCACGGGCCCCCCCTCGAACTTGTAGACGATGGCTTGCAGGAGCTTCTTGTCCATCTCGTCCAGGCCGTCCGCGTCGATGTCGAGCATCTCCAAGGCATGATGCACCACGGCCTCCGAGATCTCCTCACCCTCTGCGCGCACCGCGGCATAGTCCCGGACCCAGCGGATCAAGTTGTTGGCCAGGCGAGGAGTGCCGCGGGAGCGTCGCGCGATTTCCCAGGCCCCCGACTCCGCCGTCTCCACCCCCAAGATCCGCGCAGAGCGCCGAACCACCCGGACGAGGTCCTCCGTCGCATAATACTCGACGCGATTGACGAGCCCGAACCGGCCGCGCAGCGGGGCCGTCAACATGCCCGCCCGGGTCGTCGCCCCGAAGAGACTGAAATGGGGCAGGCTCAAGCAGACACTTCGGGCGGCAGGCCCCTGGTCGATCACAATATCAATTCGAAAATCCTCCATCGCCGGGTAGAGGTACTCTTCCACCGCTCGACTCAAACGGTGAATCTCGTCCACGAAGAGGATGTCTCCCGGCTCAAGGCCGCTCAACAGCCCGGCGAGATCGGCCGCCTTCTCAAGGGAGGGGCCCGAGGTCAAACGGAGGTTGGCCCCCATCTCCTTGGCCAGGATATGGGCGAGTGTCGTCTTTCCCAGCCCCGGGGGTCCGCTGAAGAGAAGATGGGGCAGCGGCTCCTGCCTCCGCCTGGCCGCTTCCACCAGGACCGCCAGCCGTTCCTTGATGCGCGGTTGACCGACAAAGGCATCGAGCGACGAGGGGCGCAAGACCTCCTCCAAGCGCTCGTCCGGACGACCGCGAATCTGTGCGTCCTGAACCTCTTTCACCGGACCGCCTTTCCTCCCGCTCCCCGCAGCGCCTCTCGAATGAGCTCCTCAACCCCTGCAGCCGGCAGCTTCTCCCGCGCCAGACACACCGCTTTGTCCGCTTCGGGCTCCCGGTAGCCCAAGGCGAGGAGGGCCAAACGAGCATCTCTGCCGACCGAATCGTCGCGGGCCGGTCTTCCGGCTGAGCCAAGCTCCGCATCGACCCCTGGAAAGCGATCGCGCAGCTCTACGATCAACCGTTCCGCCGTTTTCTTCCCCACCCCTTTGATCCGCGAAAGCCACGCCAGATCGCCCCGTGCGACCGCGCCTCGGAGCTCCTCTGGAGGGGCAGCGCCGAGAACGGAAAGAGCCGTTCTCGGCCCGATGCCGGGAACGTGATCGACGAGCAGGCTGAAAAGCGCCCGCTCCTCTTCCCCGGCAAAGCCGTAGAGCTCGACACCCTTCTCCTGGACCTGAAGACGAGTGAAGAGCTGCACCTCGGCCGGAGGGGCGGGAAGCTTTTGATAGGAGATCAAGGAGATGAAGAGATCGAAGCCCACTCCCTGAACCTCGAGGCAGACCTTGGCGGGAGAAGCATGAATGAGCCGGCCTCGCACGTATCCGATCACAGGGGTCTCCGCGTGACAAGGGAATGTCTCCGCGCGGCAGCATGCGCCAGGGCCACGGCCACCGCGTCGGCGGCATCGGGCGGAAGATTCTGCCGCAACCCAAGCAGACTACGGATCATAAAGGCCACCTGCGCCTTTCGGCTGCCTCCGTAACCCGTGGCCGCCGCCTTTGCCCGGCGCGGGGGATATTCAAATACGGGCACCTCGGCATTCCCGGCAGCCAGAAGCGCCACCCCTCGGGCACCTCCCAACTGGATCGCGGTTCGATGGTTCTGCACGTAGATCACCGTCTCAATCGCGATCTCCTCCGCCTTCTGCTCCACGAGGACCCGGCTGATGACCCGATAGATCTCCCGGAGGCAGTCGAGCTCGGACTCCTTGGGGCCGATGGCGACGACTCCGAAATCGAGCAGCCGCTCACTTCCAGGAAGCAGCTCGAGGACGCCGTAGCCCGTTCGCCGCAGGGAAGGATCGATCCCCATGATCCGCACGTGACCTCCGTATTCAAAGGCACTCGCCACAAAGGGTCAAGGAATCCTTCCCAAGGCTTCCTGGCCTTATCCGCTACCGGCGCGGGCGGCCCGGCTCGCGGCGAACCGCCTCTGGGTTCGCACCAACAGGGGCAGGGAAAGAAGTTGCGCTCCGCAGGAGAAGGCGACCAGCAGCCTCGGCGAGTGGTCGTAGAGGAGGCCCATCAAAGAACTCCCCCCGAACCAAGCAAAGCCGTAAACCATATTGAAAATCCCGTATCCGGTTCCCGTTCTCCCGTGCGGGACGAGCTCCGCTACGGCCGCCCGAATCACCGACTCCTGGACACCCATCCCGATTCCCCAAAAAAGGACTCCGGCCAGGACAAATTCCATCCCGCGCCCCAGAAAAAGGAACGGCGCTGCCAGAGCCCCGAGAACCACCAGCCATCGGAGCGCTTCGAACCCTTTCCGATCGAAGAGCCTGCCGGCCAATAATGCCGCACCCGCATCGATCCCCATCGCCAGGGCGTAGAGCAAGGGAACGCCCTGTGGGGCGACCACTCCCGTCTTCGCCGCATGGAAGGCGACCAGGGCGAAGTCGGCGTAGCCCGCCGCGACGCAGCCGACCGCCGCGAGATAGCTCCAGAAAGCAGGGGGCAAGGGCCGTGAGCCGCTCTCGACCTCTTCTTGCGCGCGGTGGCTCTCCCCTTGCGCGCTCTTCCACCGCCCATAGGAGCTCCGAGCGAACCCGAGCGCCAGAAACGAAAGGAGTGCGGGCAGAGCGAGCAAAAGGAAGCTCTTCCGGTAGCCTCCGTGGCAGGCCAAGGCCAGAGCGACCGACAGGGGACCGAGAACGGCGCCGATCTGGTCCATCGCTTCGTGGATTCCGAAGCCCCGTCCCCGCCCGAAGTCCCGCGTCGCAATCGCGAGCAGGACATCCCGAGCGGGCGTTCGGATCGCCTTTCCCAACCGCTCGGCGACCACCAGAGCGGCCGCCGCAGGCCAAGCGGATGCCAAGCCCAGAAGCGGCACGGCCAGGAGGTTGACACCATACCCCAAAAAGGTCAGCCGCCAAAAGGAGCGCGTTCGATCGGCCAGCACCCCCGAAAAAAGTCGGAGCCCATAGCCTGCAAGCTCCCCCATGCCAGCAACCAGGCCCACGGTGGCTCCGGTTGCGCCCAAGCTGCCCAGAAAGGGGCCGAGGATCGACCGCGCCCCTTCGTAGGTCATATCGGCAAAGAGGCTGACCGCTCCGAAGAGCAGGATGACGCGCAGAACGGCACCTTCGGAAGAGGGCTGGCTCCGGGCGCCTGCGCTCATGGAGGCGGCGGGCTATACCGCAAAGCTCTTCCCGCAAGAGCAGTGCGAGGATGCGTTCGGATTTCTCACAACAAATCCCCGGTTTTGAAGATCTTCCGAATAATCCAAGATCGAGCCGGCGAGAAAGAGAGCACTTCTCGGATCGACAATCAGCCGCGCCTCGCCTGCTTCGATCAGAATATCCTTCTCCCGAAGTCGATCGACCAGATCCATCTGATATTGGAGTCCGGAGCAGCCGCCCCCCACCACGGCGATCCGCAGCGCTCCCCCCGGCTTCTCCGAATCCTGGAGAAGCCGGGAAAGCTCCCGTGCCGCCTCGCTCGTGATTCGGCAGAGCTTCTCGTTGCCAACCGTGTAGGGAACCGAAGATGCCCCTTCCATAATTCTTATGCCCGCCGAAATGTTCCCCCGCTTGTCCAACCGGGTCAAGCCCCTCGGTCAGGAAAAGAGCTCGGGCTGGCCCCGCTCGCTCGCCAGGCTCTCTTCCGCTTCCTTGGAAAGCTTCCGAAATTCCCACCGGCCAAACAGCTCGACCTGCCTCGCCAAATCGGGGCGAATCGTCAATTCCTTCAGCGGGATCGGCAGAGGGAGGTTTGTGCGCAACTCGATCATCCTCCGGTTGCGGAGAACCCGCTCCCGCTGGGCGCCCAAAAGCTGCCGCAACTTTGCCCCGCTCGCCTGGGGAGCCGCTCGAAGAAGCTCCTCCAGAGAGCCGTAGCGGCGAAGCCATTGAGCCGCCGTGACCTTGCCGACCCCCGGAACCCCGGCGATGTTGTCCACCGAATCGCCGATCAAGGCGAGCAGATCGGGGATCTGCGCGGGCGCAACTCCCCACTTTTCGGCGACCTCCTGCTCCGTGAGAAGATGGAAACCCTTGCCGTTCGTCTGGTAGATCGTAACGCGGGGAGAGACCAGCGCCAGGAGATCCTTGTCGTTCGTCGCCAGGACAACCTCGCCCTCTTGCCTTGCGGCGGCGGTGTAGCTGGCCATTACGTCGTCGGCCTCCTCTCCGGCGACGCGCAGCACCGGGAACCCGAGGGCCGCCATCAGCTCCTCGACCTGGTCGAGCTGGACCGACAACGCCTCGGGCATCGCGGGCCGATTCTCCTTGTATTCCGGGCAGAGCGCCACCCGTTCCGCGCAGAGACCATCGTCGACCGCCCAGCCGGCCAGAGTCGGACGCAGGTCGGCGAGCATCCGCCGGAGCACCACGGTCAGTCCGTAGAGGGCATTCGTCGGCTGCCCCACGCTCGTCTGCAAGGCGGGCATCGCATAAAAGGAGCGGTAGGCATAGTAGCTACCATCGACGAGAAGCAGGCGCATTTCTTCTTCTTAACTCGCCCTGATTGCGGAATCGAGACGATCCCGAGCCATCGCTGTCTGCCACCGTTTTTCCTTGGAAAGATGCCCCACGACTTACTAGATTTGTCATTCTCACTCCGGAGTAGCTCAGTGGTAGAGCGAGCGGCTGTTAACCGCTTGGTCGTAGGTTCGAATCCTACCTCCGGAGCCATCGCCGTTGCTGGATGGAGTGGCCACTCGCCGCACGGTTCCCCGCCGGACGTACCGCTTCTGAACGCAGCCGGCGGAGCATTCATCTCCGCTCCCAGGCCCGCAGCGCTTCCGCCCGGAACATTCCGAACAGGCGCCAGACCTTTCCCTCTTCGGTCCGTTGACGTTGAAGCCAGAGCAGGCTGCCGGGCGAGAGCGAGAGCAGGGGCGGGACCTTCTCGGGGACGAGAAGCCGGGTGGCGATCTTGGCCAGGCTCGGTTCGTGCCCGACGAGGAGAAGATCGGCCCGCTCCTTCTTGATCGCCCTCAGAGCTTGGCCGACGGAATCATCGGGATCGAGGCTTTCCCACAAAGTCAGGCGCCCGCCCGGATGAACGGCCGGTAAGAGGATTTGAGCGGTCTGTCGGCTCCGCGTCTTGGAGGAGTGGGCGAGGAGCTGGACGCGAACCCCACAGCTTCGCACCATCTGGGCCAGACGGGAAGATTCGGCGATTCCCGCCTCGGAAAGGGGCCGTTCCGGATCTTTCTCGGCCGATACAGCACTTCCATGCGCCACCAGATAGAGATTCACCGGAGAGACGATACCAGAGGAAGCCACCTCATCCAGGCAGAAAGGGCGCGGGGGAGGATCTTGTCCTTGGCTCCCCCTCCGAAGAGGGGTACGCTTCAGCGCTCGCCATGGACGGAAGCCCCGCGAACAATCCCGACGCCGGCTGGCACCCGAAGCACAACCCTTGGGTCGTCGCTCTGTCCGTCATGTTGGCCACCTTCATGGAGGTGCTCGACACGACCATTCTCAACGTGGCCCTCCCCTATATTGCGGGGGGGATGGCGGCAAGCAATTCGCAGGCTACCTGGGTCCTGACCAGCTACCTCGTCTCCAACGCAGTGGTCCTGCCGCTCACCGACTGGCTCGGCAGGCGTTTCGGCCGAAGAAACCTTCTCCTCGCCTGCATCGCCCTCTTCACCGTGAGCTCGGCCCTCTGCGGCGCCGCTTCCAATCTCGGCTCCCTGATCCTCTTCCGCATCCTCCAAGGTGTCGGCGGAGGAGGGCTCCAGCCGATCTCGCAAGCGATCCTCCTGGAGAGCTTTCCCCCTTCCAAACGGGGCCAGGCCATGGGCCTCTTTGCACTCGGGGTCGTGGTCGCGCCGATCCTCGGGCCCGTCCTCGGCGGATGGTTGACCGACAACGCCAACTGGCGCTGGTGCTTTTACATCAACCTGCCTGTAGGCCTTTTGGCGATGCTCTTGTCGGGCCTCTTCGTCGAAGATCCGCCCTATCTCCGCAACAATCGTCCAAGAATGGTCGACGTCTGGGGGCTCTTCTTCCTCACCGTCTGGCTTGGCTGCCTGCAGGTGCTTCTGGACAAGGGGCAGGAGGACGACTGGTTCGGAGCGGTCTGGCTCCGCTGGATGGCCCTCTTCTCCGTTGTCGGGCTGATCTGCTTCGTGATGCGGCAGCTCTCCGTGCGCGAGCCGCTGGTCGATCTCCGCATCCTCAAGGACAGGAGCTTCGCCACCGGAGTCAGCCTCGTCTTTCTGATCGGCATCGTCCTCTACGGAACCCTGGCCGCTCTTCCGCTCTTTCTCCAGACGCTGATCTCCTATACGGCGTTCCAGAGCGGGCTCGCCGTAAGCCCGCGCGGAATTGGTGCCGTGGCCGGAGCGATCTTCGCCGGAAGGATGCTCGGTGTCATGAGCGCCCGCACCCTGGTCGCCCTCGGCTTCCTCCTCCTGGCCGCCTCTTCGTTCCTCATGGGAAACTTCGACATCGAGATTGGTCAATTCAACGTGGTGATCCCTAACCTCCTCAACGGCTTCGGAGCCCCGTTGGTTTTCGTCCCGTTGACCACGGCGGCCGTCGTGACCCTGCGTCGGGAACAGATGGGAAACGCCACCGGGCTCTTCAATCTCTTCCGAAACATCGGCGGCAGTGTCGGCACCTCGCTCATCGCCACCTATTCCCAGAGATTCGCCCAGCTTCATCAGAATTTCCTGGCGGGCTACTATACCCCGGAAAACCCGAACTACCGGGACACCCTTGCCGCGGTCCAAGGCTATCTCGCAAGCCAATCCGGAACGGTCCCGGGGGCGGAGCAGGCGCTCGGCGTGCTCTACCGGACCCTCACCAATCAAGCGAGCCTCTGGGCCTACGTCGACATCTTCCAGTGGTCGGGCTGGATCTGCTTGGCGTCGCTGCCGCTGGTCATCTTCCTCGCTCCCGCCAAGGGGGCCAAGCCGTCGAGCGAGGGAATGATGCACTGACCGGCCGATTCCAAGAATTGGCTTGTGTTGAAAGTCGCTCGGAGCCAAGAAGGTTGGCGATATGGGTCGCTTTTCTCTCCATCGGATCTGGGCTCGGCAGGTCTTGGATTCACGCGGCAACCCGACGCTCGAGGCGGAGGTCACCCTCGAGGACGGTACGTGCGGGCGAGCCATGGTTCCCTCCGGAGCGAGCACGGGGGCCAACGAGGCGCTCGAGCTGCGCGACGGGGACAAGGCACGCTACGGGGGCAAGGAGGTTGGAAAAGCGGTCCGGAACGTGCAGCAGCGGATCGCTCCGGCCTTGCAAGGGCGCGATGCTCTCTCCCAACTGGAGATCGACCGCCTCTTGCGCGAGCTCGATGGCACCAAGAACAAGGGCGATCTGGGCGCCAATGCCACGCTCGGGGTGTCGCTGGCGGTCGCTCGGGCGGCTGCGTCCGCCTTGCAGATCCCTCTCTATCGATACCTCGGCGGAGCGGGTAGCGCTCTCCTGCCCGTGCCCTTCGCGAACGTCATCAATGGCGGAGCTCACTCCGATGCCCCGCTCGATTTCCAGGAGTTCATGATCGTGCCCCGAGGCGCTCCGACTTTTTCGGAGGCGCTCCGCTACGGAGTAGAAACCTTTCATGCGTTGCGCGGGCTTCTTCGGGAGCGCAATTTGGGAACCGGCCTCGGCGACGAGGGAGGGTTTGCGCCGAACCTCTCCTCGGTGGAAGAAGCATTGGAGCTGCTCTGCGCCGCCGTCGAGCGGGCCGGATATACTCCCGGCAAGGAGATCTGGTTCGCCATGGACCCGGCGGCGAGCGAATTCTTTGATCCAAACACCGCAGCCTACGTCTTCCGCAAGTCCGACCAGAGACGCATGCCGGCGATCCACTTGGTCGAGTACTACAAGGAGCTCGGCAAGCGGTTTCCGATCCTGTCGATCGAAGACGGAGCCGCGGAAAACGACTGGGAAGGATGGCAGATCCTCACGCGGGAGCTGGGAAAGAATATCCAGCTCGTCGGAGATGACCTCTTCGTCACCAATCCGGAATTTCTGCGGAAGGGGATCGAGCTCGGCGTCGCCAATGCAATCTTGATCAAGCCGAATCAGATCGGGACCCTTTCGGAAACCCTGGAAACCGTCGATCTCGCCAAGCGAAGCGGGTATGCCGTCATGCTCAGCCACCGATCGGGAGAGACAGAAGACCCCTTCCTCGCCCACCTGGCGGTCGCTTGCAATGCCGGTCAGATCAAGACAGGCTCCTTTGCCCGCTCCGACCGGGTCGCCAAGTACAATGAGCTTCTGCGGATCGAAGAAGATTTGGGAAAGAACGGTAGATACGGGCATTGGTGATCTCGCTCTGGGCAGTCCGTCGGCTTGAGTCGCCGAGCCTCTGCCGTTGGGGGGGGATGCCCGTAGGGGGGAACGACACATGAAGAGCGGCACGGTTTGGGCAAAGTTGAGTCATCTGCTCGGAATCGGTATCCTGCTCGCCGGGGGAGGCCTCCTTTTGACGGCATTCTGGCCGCTGGTCCAGCAGATCGACCGCTTGGAGCGCCAGAAGGAGCAGATCCTACACCAAGTCGCGGACGAACAGGGTCGCAATCGGGATCTCAATCTCCAGCTCGAGCTTCTCCAGTCAGACCCAAATTATCTTACGCGAATCGCCCGAGATCGGCTGAGCATGGGGAAGAAGGGAGAGATGATCTTCCGCTTCGACCCCTTCCCTCTCCCCTCCGATCGAGAGGTGGCCAGAGATTAAATAGGATTTCCCTGCGGAACAACGGCTGCCCTGACTATCCGAGGAAAAGACCGGCAATTCCATCGGCCAAGAGCCTCCCCTCGGCGGTAAGCCGGAATGTTCCGTCCGAGAGTTCGGCCAAACCTTGTCCGATCAGAGCGCGCGCCTCTTCCTCCTCCCCCTTGATCCAGGACGCGGGAATGCCGCAGCTCGTCCGGAGACCCAGCAGCAGCCGCTCTCTCTGCCGCACTTCCTTGGAGAGCGCTTCCTCCTCTCTCGGAGGATCTTGGCCGGCGGAAAGCGCGGCGATGTAGTCGCCGGTATCCCGCCGGTTCTGCCAGCGGCGGAAGCCGACCGTCGAGCAAGCGCCCGGACCGAGTCCAAGATAGTCGTTCCCCTTCCAATATCCTTGGTTATGCAGGGACGCCCAGCCCGGCCGCGCATAATTGGAAACCTCGTACTGCCGATACCCCGCACCCTCCAAAAGCCTCCCAGCCGTCTGATACATGGCAATCGAGAGATTCTCGTCCTCGCGCCACATTCCCGCCGCTCGCGCTTCGAAAAAGGGCGTATCCTCCTCATAGGTGAGCTCGTAGGCGGAAACGTGCTCAGGCCCGAGCGCAATGACTCGCGCCAGAGTCTCCTCCCAAGAAGCCAGCGACTGACCGGGGACCCCGAAGAGCAGATCCATGTTGATGTTCCCAAACCCCGCCTCCCGAAGGGTCGCCACCGTCCTCTCCACGTCCTGCGGAGCATGCCGGCGTCCGAGCGTGCGGAGCACGGCAGGATCAAGCGACTGAACCCCAAGGCTTACCCGCCCGATCCCAAGCTCTCGCCATGCCGCCGCTTTCTCCCGAGTCACCGTTCGGGGGTTTGCCTCGAGAGTCGCCTCAACGCTCTCCCAGGGACGAAAAACGTCCGCCAGCCGGCGGAAGGCATCGAGGGGGAGGAGAGAGGGAGTGCCTCCACCCAGATAGAGGGTTTCGATTTCGACCCGGTAGCTCCATCTGAGCCTCTCCCATTCGCACAAGAGGGCGTTGACAAAGGAACGCATCTCCCCCGCCGATCCGGTGTGGACATAAAAGGCGCAATAGGGACAGACCGTCGCGCAAAACGGAGTATGCACATAGAGGTGCCGAATCGGCTTCGAGCCAGCCCGCAGGGCGATCGGCTCCCGCCGGGACGAGGGGAGGCGATCGGAGAGCACAGGGAACAATAGGCTCCGGATGGCGCAAGAGAGAGGATTTTCTCGATCGACGATTCCGACTCAGTCTCTTGTGGCCGCTTCCCGCCTGCGCTAGGGTTCACTATGTCCTTTCTCGAAGCGCTTCAGGCGGGAACCTTCCCCTTTTTTCACGAGCAAGATCGCTTTCGCTCTCTCTTGGAACCCAAGACGCCGCCTGAGCTGGAGGCCATGGCGCAGGCGGCACATGCGCAGACCATCCAGTTCTACGGGAAGACCGTCCGGGTCTTCGCTCCTCTCTACCTCTCCAACGAGTGTATCAATGTCTGCCGCTACTGCGGCTTCTCCCGATCCAACCCGATTCTTCGGCTTACCTTGAGCCCAGAGGAGGCGGAGCAGGAAGCACGCTGCTTGGCCGAGCAAGGGTTCCGATCGCTTCTCCTCGTCGCCGGAGAGCACCCCAAATGGGTCTCCCCCGGTTATGTGGCCTCTTGCATACGGAGAATTCGCCCCTATTTCCCTTCGATCTCCATCGAGATTGCTCCTCTGGAAACCGAGGAATATCGGGAAATCGTCGACTCCGGAGCCGAGGGAGTCGTCGTCTACCAGGAGACCTATCTCCCTCAAGCCTACTCCTCCCTTCATCTTTCCGGACCCAAGCGCGACTTTGCCTGGCGCCTCCAGGCGCCGGAAAGGGCCTATCGCGCCGGGTTTCGCCGGATCGGGATCGGGGCTCTCCTCGGGTTGGCTCCCTGGCGCGAGGATGCCTTCGCCTTGGCGGCGCATACCGCATGGCTTCTCAAGCATGCTTGGCGATCCTATTTGACGATCTCGCTCCCCCGCCTGCGGCCAGCTGCCGGCGGCTTTTCTCCAGAATATCCCCTCTCCGATCGAGAGTTTGCTCAGCTCCACTGCGCCCTCCGGATTCTTTTCCCTCAGGTGGGACTCGTCCTCTCGACCCGTGAATCCCCTTCACTGCGGGATCGGCTGATCCCTCTGGGTGTCACGCTCGTGAGCGCGGGATCGCGTACCGATCCCGGGGGCTACACCGGCGCGGGAAGGGAGCGGCTTCATCGGACGATCGGCGGTCGCTCGGAGCCTCCGAATCCCATGGAATCGGCCGAGAAGGCCGAGGAGCAATTCGCGCTTTCCGATGAACGGTCTCCACGCGCGATCGCCGATCGGATTCGCGAGCTCGGCTATGAGCCCGTATGGAAGGATTGGGACGAATGCCTGACGAGTGCCGCATCTACGTAAACGGGAAAGAGCGGGCGGTCGCAGCCGGGAGCTCCGTCTCGGATCTCCTGCACCTGCTCGGCTATCCCGTCAAGATGGTGCTCGTCGAGCTGAACAAAGAGGTCCTTCCCAGGAGAGAATGGGCTGAACGCCGGCTTCAGCCAGAAGACCGCGTGGAGATCCTGCACGTCGTCGCCGGCGGATAGGCCCCATTTTTCACAATATTCGGTATTTCCGATGCCCCGCAGAGGGTATCTGGATGCAAGCCGCTCCCTCGGTTCTCCGCCGGACCTCGCTTCCTCCTCGAACATCCCCAATTTAATTAGGCGGGGGAGGGGGAGGCGGCGGTGGAGGCCCATCACCCGCTGGAGGCAGCGAGGAAGCGCCGCCAAACGGGTTCTGCCCCGGGGGCGGTCCACCATAATCAGGGGCTTGCGTTGACTCCGGAGAAGCTCCATACGGTTGTTGCGGCGGCAACGGAGGCATGGGTGGAGGCCCCGAGCTCGATGGTGAGGAACCATAGGGTGAGTAAGGAGGATTCGCCGGACTAGCCGTGCTTCCCCCGGAAGACGACGGATTGGTAGCCCCGGTCGTTCCTCCCGCCAACTGCGCGAGCTGCCGCTGTGCCTGCTCCTCCAGATCTTGTCCATATTGGGAGAGCAGCTGCTCCCGCGCTTCGCGCTCGGCGGAGGCCGCCCGTCGCTCGTACGTCTTTCGCTCGGCCAGTGCCGCCTCGTATTGCTTCTGCTGCTTCTGATGCGAGTAGATTCCTCCGCCCAGCGCTCCCAAGACGGCGCCGACCCCTGCACCGATCGCCGCTCCCTCCCCGCCGCCAAACATCGCTCCTCCCAGGGCTCCACCGGCAGCACCGATCCCAGCTCCTTCCCCCATGGTCGTCGGTCCGCCGCTGCCCGCACGGAAGACATCGGCTTTCCGGACTCGAGCGGGCGCATTATCTATGACTTCCCGGTATCGGTTCTGGGCCTCCCGCTCAATCCCCTTGAGGCGCTGGACGAATCGATTCCAGCGCTGCTCATCGAGCACTTGCGCCTGTTCGAGCTCAGAGCTGCTCCGCAGAACGACCCGCGTGTCTGCTCCCCCCTCGCTCGGGGCGGGTGCCGTGAAAGGCAGCGGGGCGGTCGGGACGAATTTCCAGCTTCCAACCTCCCTTGGCGTCGCCACTACCTTCCAGGCAAACGGGAATGGGGTGCCCGGGGTCAGAGAAGCAAGCGGCTTCTTCCGGCTGAAGAGATACTGCTGCCCGGGAGCCTGATCCTGCGTCAGCACCAGATCTTTCAAGTGCCGACGCGCCCAGGAGCGCTCGGGAGAGGGAACTTCGTTCAAGCGCTTCGTGAGGTTGGCCGCATCGAGGTCGGCGATGGGGACCCAATATTGGCCATTCTCGGCCACGACGGTCGCATCGTAGGCGAGGTTCCAAGAGCCATCCGGGTTTTTCTGTCCCTCGCCCGGCTTGAGAGAGACGAGCTCGATTCCCTTGGGCAGATCCTTCCGCAAGGCCGCTTCCGCCTCGGTGAGGGTCGGCTTTTTCTCCGGAGGAGCAGGCGGAGGAGGTTCGCTCTTCTGAGAGCCGGAAGGAGGCCCATCGCTTCCGACCATTCTCCCGGAACTGTCGGCCGTCTTTTTCCCGGTCAGGCTGACGACGAACGGCAACAGGGCAAAATAGGAGACGGCCCCCAAAAGGCAGAGTGCTCCCACGAGCACAAACAACGCCAGAAGCTTCTTGCGGCTTCTGGCTCCGCGGCTTCGCTCCGGCAGAAGCTCGCTGCCGCATTCCGGACAGGAAAATGACGCCCCCTTCGGTACCTCGACGACCATTCCGCCGTTCGGGCACTCTCCTACATTGGGGCATCTCCCCTTCTGGGTCCGTCCGGAAGCGCCCCCCGAGCGCGGGGGGGCTCCGTTGGCGTATCCATTCGCCCCCGGATCCGCCGGCCGACTTCTCGGCTTTACATCCGCATCGGGATCAACAAGATCGCTCATGCGTCTCCTGGCCCTTTCCCTCTCTTGCATCTTCTCTCATTTCCGCAGCTCTGTCAAAGTAAGACCGAAAGACCAGATTGCACGGGCCGTGGCCCCTTCTCTCCTGCACCCTCTCCTCGCCCTGTCGGCCGCTCTCTCAAGGCTTCTCGGAAGCCTTCCCGCGGACGATCCAAAGCTCGACGCGGCGATTCTTCTCCCGGCCTTCCGGAGTGCCGTTCGAGGCTACGGGCATCTGGTCTCCCTCTCCCGCGGTCGCCGCAACGGGGATGCCCAGGACACGAAGCGCCTGCCCGACGCTCTGCGCCCGTTCGACCGAAAGGGGTAGGTTATAGGCGCGATCCCCCACGTTGTCCGTAAACCCGATCAGGAGAACCGCTTGGCTCTTCTCTTCCCTTTCGCCCATCAGCTTCGCCAGACGCCGGATGTCGACGAGTGCCTTGTTGTCCAACTCCGCACTCCCGGTCCGAAAACGGACGTCGAAGGCGACTCGGTTTCCCCCCTTGACGAGCTCCCGGTACCCTGCGGGAGCATCGTGCGGGATTGCCGTTTCCGGTTGAATCAAGGACTCGGCCCCGTTGCCGGACTTCGTCGCCGCCCCAACGAAGCCCGCCTTCTGCACCTCCTGCTGCCCTCGATCGGAGAGAACGAATTGAATGAAGGCGTCGACATCGGGATTTTGTCCGCTCCCCTTGGTGTAGAGGTAGAGTCGGGTCGAAAGGAGGTAGGCCTCCGACTCGAGCGATACGAAAGTCGGGGCAAGAGGCATGGTTCCCTTCTCGTAAAGGGCCAAGGGCTTACAACTCCCGACGTGAGGAAAGTCAACGATTCCCAGGGCGTGCGCGTCGGCCGAGACTCGAGAGGAGATCTCCGCTCCGTTTTCCAGGCGGATGATGTCGGCCGATCCGGGAGAACCCTCCAGCACGTGTCGGGAAAAGAGCTGCCAGCTCCCCGAGGCGGACGGAGAAGCATAGAGGACGATTTTTCCCGGAGGGAAGCCAACCGCCTTGCCGTCTGCCACTGGTCCTCCGAAGATCTTGCGCAGCTCGGCCAAAGAGATCTTCGAAACCGGATTGGCGGCCGAAACGACGGCCACGACACCGCTGACCCCGATGACATGCTCGGAATCCGGAGCCGTGAGGTTGACCGTCTTGCCGCAGAGCGCCGCCTCCTCCGGAGTAATCTTGCGAAAGGCCATCGCGATCTGCGCCCCATCGCCCGCCAGATCTTTCCATCCGTCAGAAGTGCTCGAGCAAACGATCCGGACAGCAATCTCTTCCTTCCCGTCGGGCACCTTCCCCACGACCGCAAGGGACTGTCCGTCTTTTTCCCGCCGCATGGTGACTCCGTCCGCTCGAAGCTCGTCCGAGAGAAAAGCCCTCACCAGATCAGGAACAAGCTTGCCCCCCAAGATGCGCGAGCCGGCAATCGTAAAGAGCGTCCGCTCGGCCGCGGGAGGGACCTTCCGGGACGGGGGCAAGGATTGGGGAGCCGGAGCGACAGCAGGTTGCGGATGCCCGCGAAGAATGAGCCAGAGCACGCTCCCGCCGAAAACCAACAGCGGGAGCAGCAGGAAGAGCACGACTCCTCGCTTTCTCCTCCTCCTCGGACGGCGATTGGCCTCTTCTTCCGGCACCAGAGGGCTCCCACAGTCCGGGCAGACAAACTCCTTGCCTTCGGGAATTTCCATGACCTCGCGCGTATCCGCGCGCGTCGGACAATTTCCGTAATTCTGACAAAGGCCTCGTCTACCCGGCATATCTCCCAAGCTTTCTCCTGCGGCTGCCCGCCCGACGCAGCGGCCCTCTTGGCCTGCAAGACATATCTCTATCCCTCCCCGCGGAGAAGCTTGATCGCCCTCCGCCCCCAGTCCGGAAAAAGCTTGGTCCGGGGATCCGAAGGAGGAAGCTGACGCGAGAGCTCATTGACCATGGCGGCTAACCTCTGGGTCAGCTCGGTACGCCTCGGCTCCCGACGCAGCTCCGGATCGGCGAGCTGCTTGCCCACCGTTTCTTCTAAGACGAGAGCCTTCGGTTCGGGAAGGTTGACTAACGTTTCGGGAATCGTCGCTCCTTCCAGGAAGACCGGCGTTTCGATCCCAAATTCGTCTTTCACGATCATCGCCAGCTCCTTCACACCCCGCTCGTTTTCCCGATCGGCCACCAGCCCCAAGGCGCTGCCGAGAAGCAGACAGGGCGCAACGCGGTCCTGGAGCTCCCCCCGGCTCGGGAGGAAGACGCTCGGAAGGGTTTGCCCGTCATCCTCGATATGAATCTCCATCCGGGCCCGCGCCGGATTGGGACCATTCACCCGCTCAAGATAGCGAGCCCGGAGAAAGGAGAGCAGCTGGACGACGCGAAGCGGAAAAAGATTCGTGACGCTAGTCAAGATGATCTCGTTGGGTCGGCTACCATCCAGAAACTCCCGAGCCGTCGTCTGCACGCACTCCCAAAAGACCTCCCGCAGCATCTTCACGAAATCCTCCGCTTCTGGCGCTCTGGGAAGGATCACCGTGAAGGTCGAGACACAGACTTGCGCTCCCGGATTGATTCCGGGGGCCGATCTCTTGATCTCGTCCGGGCTGAAAATCAAGTAGTTGCCGGCGGCCTTGACGATTCCGTCGATAAAGAGCCGGAGCGCCTGCCGATCGCCATACCGGTCGCGCAGCTTGTCGATGATGCTGACACCGATCAGCTTCTCCTTGCTGCTTTCGATGAGGTTGTTGTGAGAGATCTTCGCATTCTCCATGCACTGGTTTTCGAGCACGTCCAAGAAGGTCGTTCGGTTGATTCGCTCGTTGAAGGTGCGGAAATCGAGCTTGTCGCCGAGCATGGCCACGAGCGCGGAGCGCACGCGCTGCGTCTGCGTGAGCTGCTCTCGTGCGTCCTTGGTCAACCTTCGCGTCACCGTCCGGACCAGGTCCGGGTCATAGAATCGGATGATCTGGTTGCGATAGTCGACCTCCCCACCCTCGTCGATGCAACGCTCGGCGATCTGCTCCTCGAAACTCTTGACCGCCTCCGAGATCATCGCCGAGCTTCGGTCGAGCTCGGCTTTCAATTGGGTGATCTCTTCGATGAGAACCGGGGTAAACTTCTTGGCGAACTGCCAGCCTTCGATGCGGGTCCGGGCGGCGTAGAGGTCCTGGAGCGTCAAAGCACAGGTGTCGAAGATCCGCTTCCGTTTCCCGAACATGTCGGAAATGACGCCGACCTTCACCCACTCCTTCTCTTGATCCTTGAGTTTCTTGGCGAGAGCCTCCTCCTGCGACTTCGCTTTCGTCACATCGTCGTCGAAGCGCTCGAAGCGGTTGCGTAAATAGATGATCACAGCACCGACCAGGCCGCTGATCTCATGAACGGACCGAATGCCATCGCGCCAGTTGCCGAAAAGCTCTCTTTCGAGCTTCTGCCGGATCTCACGCGCCCGCTCCCGAGCGGAGGCCGACACGGTCTGATAGAAGGCTTTTACGCCGTGCCCGCGGTATTGATCGCTGAAACGGACCTCGAGCCTCCCCTTTAGGCTGTCGAGCCACTTGGCTCCCTCCTCCCTCTCCTCGATCTCCCGCTTAAAAGCCCCGGCAACGGTCGTCCAGTACCGAGTGATCGGCTGCCATCGGCCCTGCGTTCCATCCGCCTCCAGGACGGCGGCCGATAAAATCAGGTGCTCATCGGAAAGGAGCCACCGCTCGAGCTGTTCCGGGGCGGCGACGTAGCTCATCAGATCGACGTTCTTCGCGTTGGGGAGGTAGCCTTCGGTCTCCGACCAGTTGTTGTAGCGGAGCTGCAGGGCCGCCTGCCGGGCAAACTGGTAGGCGAGATATTCGGCGATCTCTTCCTCCGGCACGGCGATCCTCTTCACGCCGAAGGTGAGCCACCTTTTGGATCGGACGCCGCTATTGGTTCCCGGGACGGTTTCGGGCATCCCGTCTCCATTTTCCGCATTTTCCTGCCGGGCAAGGCTCGCCCAGTTCACCTTTCGGACTGTGACGATCTTCTGATAGAGAAAATCCGCGACCACGTTCGGAATGTCGTCGACGCCGAGCGCGAGCCCGTTCTCGTTGTGAGTCGTAAAGAGATAGGCGCCGTTGAACGGCGTCTGCAGATCAGTCATCTTGCCGCCGTTGCCCGCAATGTTGCAGGGAACGAACTTCCCGATGCTCAGCGCGTTGAGCTCCGCCAGCGCCGCATAGCCGTTGGCATGGTAGTTCCCGGTGTTCCAATTGGGCTTCGGATGCTCTTCGGGAAGGAGGAGATACCCGATGATGCGATATTGCAGCGAATCGGGATAGAGGCGCCGAATCTGACAAAGGGTGTCAACGATCGTCCCGCTTCCCGTCCCTCCCGCAAGACCGGTGCAGACGTGAAAGGTAACGCTGGCCTCCCCGCCGGATTGGAGCTCGCGCACCTGCGCGGTCAGCCGATCGCAAAACTCGGTCGCATGGTTGGCGAAGAGGAATCGGCCGAGCCTCCGTTTCTGTCCGCCGATCGCATCACCCACGATCCCTCCCAAGATATCGTTCCAGATCGCGCGATCGCCGATCCACGGGCGGATTCCCGGGTAGTTGGTCAGGTTTTCCAGAATGGACGAGAGGTTGGCGCACCGAATGTGAAGCTGGCTGCTCGGGCCCAGCTGAACGCTCTGCCCCAGGATCTTCCAGGTCGGATCGTCGAGGCGCATCAACTCATCGCTCGAATCGACGTAGAGATACCCGACGCTCACCTCTTCCGGGCTCAAGCTTCGAAATTCCTGAAAGATAGTCTTTCGGACGGCGCGGATGATTTTGCCTCCCGTTCCGCCGAGGCCGATAATCATGTGGTTGGGATTCATCAATCCAATTCGCCTGGTATCCTGCTTTGATTCAAACCGTCCGACCCTCCCCTTGCCGATGCTTTCGCCGACCGATTCTCCCCTTTTCGCGTCAACTGGGGAAACTTCCTCCGCTCCAGAAAAATCGATTGCGATCGAGAGCTATCCTGAATCGGATTACCCGCGCAGGAAAAAAAAGCAATCCCTTTTGCTTTGAAGCCTTGCGAGCGTCTCTTCTCCTGGAAAGACGCCGGGGAAACACCGATCAAGAACGCATCGAGCGGCTACCCTGCGTCTTGACTCGCCCCTCTCCCTCTCCTTACAACCCGAAGGCCTCCCTATGATCGGAGATCTGATCACCGTAACCAGCTCCTGCATCCTTCTTTTCCTGCTCGAGGCAACGGGGCAGTTCGTGCTGGCCTGTGTGATCGCCGTTCTCCTGGCGGGCGGCTGTTGGTGGCTGGCGAGTAACTACACCAAGCTCTGGAATCTCCTCTTTCACGCGAGCCCGATTCACCACATGTTTTGCGGTGTCGCCGCACTGGCCACCTTACTGGGCGTACTCCTCTATTTCGCCCTCAGTCATGCAAAGACAGCCGGTGAGCAGTTCGTCAATCATTGGGCCACCTCACTTCAGGTCGACCAAGCCTGGGCAGACAGCACCTTCCAGGAGGCTCGGAAGACCGTCTGGCAGTTTGGCCAGGAGCCGCACACCCCGGCCCTCTGGCAAGATCAGAGTGGAGCCCCGGTCGTCCCGCTCAATAACCCAAATACGAAGTTCGTCGTCGCCAAAATCTACGCGAAGAGTGCCGCTCGGAACTTCCAGCGGATGCATCCCTTCCTGAGCTGGATTCTCTCCGTACGGACTGGCGCGGCGGAAGAGGCCGTCTCCCGGGACGTACAGCGATACTTTTGGTCCGGTGTGTCATCGATCTATCCGAGCAGTCGGGCAATCGAGATTGTCGCCAACTACATCAAGCGGGAGCTCGATGAGCAGACACCGAAGCTCGTTCCCCGCCTACGGCTCTTCCTTTTGCTGCTTTTCTTCGCTGTCCAATCGGTTCCCTTTACTCTCATCGGCTGGGCCGCCTACGAGGACATCCAGGTCAGGACCTGATGCGGCCTGCCCGGAGGATATCCACGCTAATTCTCGAGGACGAAGCGAATCGGAACCATCACATAGGACTCGATGGGGAGCCCTCCCATCGTTGCCGCCCGAAACCGCCACCGCCGGACCGCCTCAAGCGCGGCGCGATCGAGCGGGCCGAACCCCGAGCTTCGGCTCAGCGCGACCGATTGCGCCATTCCGCGAGGAGAGACCAGGACCTTCACCACCACCGTTCCCTGCTGCCCCCGACAGCGGCACTCCTCGGGATAAGGAGGGGGCGGGTTGTTGAGATAGTCCGGCTGGGCGCTGGTGCCGCTTGCGCGCCTCAAGGTAATCGCGTCCTGCCCCGCTCCCGAAACGCCCTTCCCTCGCGCAGCCACTGAATGGGACTTGCGCGCAGCCTTTTCCGGCTCCTTGGGCATCGCGGCCACGGGAGTGGGCTTCTGCTCGACCGCCTGCGCCATCTCCTCGGGCGTTGGCTTAACCAACGGTTCGGGCTGCGGAAGCGGTTGCGGTGTTGCTTCCGGTTCGGCCGCCCCTTCTACCAGGTCGACGGCGACCGAGTTCTGCCCCAGCGCCATCCCATACTCGGCCCGTTTGACGACCCAGGCATCGGATCCGAGCAGGATGCCCGCATGAAGCGCCACGGAGGCCAAAAGAGCGATCCACCTTCTCCGTTCCATCCCCTGATCTTTTCCTGTCCCACCGCCCGTAGGCAACCGTTTGGCAACGGCATACATTCGCACGGATCCGGTTGCCGCCAAAGACATTTTTGCCGCTCGAAGGATGAGCTCGTCCATGCTCGCGGAAGGCCGCTTTGGCCTTGACGGAGGGACCGCCGATCGCCCATAGGTCAATCACGATGAGAAGCATACAAGTGCGGTTTCCTCTCGGCGTGGCTCTGGCGGTAGTTCTGCTCAGCAGCCTCGCGGGATGTGGCGGGCCCTTTTCCGAATCCACCGTGGAGGCCGCTAAGGACCAGCCCTCCTTCGGAGCCCTCCGTCAGGATCCCGCCGCCTACAAGAATCGGCTTGTGATCTTCGGTGGGAAAATCGCCCAAATCCAGAACCGGAAGAATGCGACTGTCCTGGAAATCGTCCAAAGGCCCTTGGGAGGCGACGAACGCCCAAGCTCGACCAACCAATCGGGCGGGCGTTTTCTCGCCGTGACTCCCAAGTTCCTCGATCCTTCCATTTACAAGCGTGGCCGCGAGGTCACCGTGGCCGGCCGCGTCAGCGGCATTCAGCCGGGAACCATCGGGAAGAGAAGCTACTCCTACCCTGTCGTCTCGATTTCCCAGATCCATCTCTGGCAGCCCGAGAGCAGCGTGGGGTCGGATTACGACTGGGCGATGATGAATTGGGGCTACGAGCCGGGCATGTGGGGGTCGGGGATGGGCTTCGGGATGCCGGGTTTCGGCATGTGGTGAACGGCAGAAGGGATTTGCTTGTATGGATCCGCGATTTCAGGAGTGGCCGCGGTCTGTCGCTTGCCTGATTCTTGCGACGCTCCTGTCCAGCTGCAGCCCGTTCTCGAGCGAAGTGAAAGAGGAGGTGAAAGGTCAGCCGTCCTTTGCCGCGATTCGGCACAACCCTTCCGCCTTCCGGGGTCGAATGGTCATGCTCGGAGGGACGATCGCCCAAACGAAGAACCTCAAGGACATCACCCTGATCGAAGTACTCCAAGAAAAGCTCGACAGCTCCGATCAACCGATCGATTCGGATAAGATCGGCGGGCGCTTCCTTGTACGAACCTCGACCTTTCTCGACCCGTCAGTCTACAGCAAGGGACGCGACGTCACGGTCGTCGGACGCCTAGCCGCGCCCCAGCCGGGGGTGATCGGCGAAAAGCCCTACACCTATCCCGTGGTCGCCGCGACTCACATCCACTTGTGGCCGCAATACACGGCCGGCGACTCCTACTGGGGCTATCCCGGCATGGGGTGGGGCTGGGGCTACCCGGGGATGGGAATGGGCATGGGGTGGGGCTTCGGCCCTTGGTGGTAGTCCTCTTGGTGGGAGTAGTCCCATTGAGCCTTGCATCGCCTCCCAGCTGCCGCCCGTCCGCAGCTCCGGTATCACCGCGACCCGGCAGGTAACGCACACAACGAAACCGGCTGCGCTCCGCACCTCATCCCTTTCCTTTCCTAAAATCTAAATCCCCCGTCCGCATACTCGAAGAAACTCCCCCTGCCCGCCGAAGATTCTCTTTAGCGAGCCTATCTGCCTTTCTCGGCTTTCCCATGCACGAAAGCTCGCACCGGCAAGAAAGAGCGGGTAGAATGCCGCTTGGCGATCCGTGAATGCCGAAGCCGGCTCCGCGTGCCGATCCAAATCCCCCGGGGAGGATCGAAATCGATGAACTCGTTCTTCCGGAGGAGGGAGGGGCGGTTTGTTCTCGCTCTCCTCGCCCTGGTCGGCGTCGGCTGCAGCCCATTTCCCAACGAGGTGAAGCAGGAGGTCCAGAATCAACCCTCCTTCGCGGTGATTCGAGGCAATCCTTCTGCCTACCGGGGCCGAACGGTGATGTTCGGCGGAACTATCCTCTACGCCAAACATCGCAACCGCGGCACCTATCTGGAAGTGCTCGAGAAGGCGCTCAATGCCTACGACCGACCGATCGCCTCCGATCAGACGGGAGGCCGCTTCGTGGCGGGTACCTCGACCATTCTCAACCTCAAGGTCTATGGCAAGGGCCGCGAGGTCACGATCGTCGGACGCGTAGTCGGGCGCCAGCCGGGCCGAATCGGGGAGAGACCCTACACCTATCCCCTGATCGCCGCGACAGGCATCCATCTGTGGCGCGAGCACGTGGAGGACGACCACTGGAACGATCCACGGGTGGAGTGGGGCTGGGGCTATCCCGGGATGGATTGGGGCATGGGCTGGCCCATGATGCCCCCGATGACCTTCTGGTAAGCGGAGGCTCGAAGGGAGCGGCGTTCGTAGGGATCGGAAGAGGAACTGCGTCGATGAATCGGCTCTTCGAAGGCGAGGGGAGGGCAATCGGTTGCCTTGCTCTTGCGGTACTTCTTGCCGGCTGCGGCAGCCCATTTGCCGGCGAAGAGAAGAAGCGGATCCACGATCAGCCTTCCTTCAGCGCGCTTGTGCAGAAGCCCTCTTCCTACCAGGGCCGCATCGTCATGCTCGGAGGTGCGATCACGCGAACGACGAACCTCGAGGCGGGTACACTGCTCGAAGTTCTCCAGGAGCGGCTTGACGGCTCCGATCGACCGATCACCTCCGACCGGATCGGCGGCCGTTTCCTCGCAAGGAGCTCGACTTTCCTGGATCCGTCCGTCTATCGCAAGGGACGCGATGTCACGGTTTTGGGGCACGTCGTTGGTGCACAGGCGGGGCAGATCGGCGATCGGCCCTACACCTACCCCCTGATCGCCGCGACGGAGATCCACTTGTGGCCCCAATACGGAGGGCAACGCGACTCTGCGGGCTACCCAAGGCGAGATTGGGTCTGGGGTTATCCCTGGAGGGGCTGGAGCAATACCTGGGGCTCGGTTCCTCCGATGACCGTTCCTCAATGATCAGGCTTCCGTTGCGGATGCCCGGTCAGCGCGTCGCATGCATGCGCTCCGGTCAATCCCCGAACGCGATGCCGACCGCGCGCGCGGCGGCGATCTCCTCGCAATCGAGCGGAACGGTCTTGTTTTGCCGGATCGCATCCTGAATCGGCACCGACCCCACGCGCTCGTTCTGAAAGGCGACCATCTCTCCAAAGCGTTTCTGCTCTACAAGTTTCACGGCGGCGACCCCGAAGAGCATTCCGAGATTCCGATCGAGCGCCGTGGGAGGACCGCCTCGCTGGAGATGTCCGAGCACGACCTCCCGGCTCTCCCGGCCGGTCATCTGCTCGACCATCTTGGCTACATGCCGGCCTATTCCTCCCAGCCGAATTTCCCCCAGGAATCCCTTCTCCGTCTCGTCGTCTTGCGTCACAAACTGGCCGTGACTCGGACGAGCCCCCTCCGCAACGACGATCATCGTCTGCAGCGCCCCTTCCGCGACGCGCTTGCGCACCTCATGGGCGATCTTTTCATAGTGGAAGGGGATCTCCGGCAAAAGGATCACGTCCGCACCCCCTGCCAGGCCGCCAAAGAGCGCGATCCAACCTGCATACCTTCCCATGACCTCGACGACCATGACCCGCTTGTGGCTGACCGCCGTCGAACGCAGGCGGTCAAGAGCCTGAGTGACAAACTCGACGGCCGAGTAGAAGCCAAAGGAGATCGAGGTGGCCGAGATGTCGTTATCGATCGTCTTGGGAACGCCGACGATCGGTAGCTTCGCCTCGAAGAGTTGCTGGGCGGCGGTGAGCGAGCCATCCCCTCCGATGCAAATCAGTCCTCCAATTTCCAGACCCTCGACCGTCTCCCACACCTCGTCGAGCACCGCCTTGGGAATCTGGTGGATTTCGCCAAGCCCAACTCGGGTCGCAAATCGGCCGCGGTTGGTCGTGCCCAGGATGGTGCCGCCGAGGCTCGCGATCCCCACGGTCGCGGCATCCTCGAGGACTCGATAGCGGACCGGAGAGAGGAGCCCCTCGAAGCCATCGATAAACCCGAAGACCTCCCAGCCGCGCTGAGAGGAGGCCGCAACCACAGCACGGATCACCGCATTGAGACCCGGGCAGTCTCCGCCGCTCGTGAGGATTCCGACACGGAACGCCGCCATACCGCCCTATTGCCCGCGTCCCCCGTCTCTTCCTCTCGTCAGCTTTTCAGTCGAGACTCCCCACGGCCTCTTCGATCGCGGAAAACCGGGGCAGAATAGTCGGATTGGCGGTCACTTCCCCATAGGCAATCTTCCCCTGCCGGTCGATTACGAAGGCCGCCCGGGCGGCCACATCGCCGATGCCCAGAACCCCGGGAAGCAGGACCCCGTAGGCCCTGGCAACCTCCTTGTTGAGATCGGAAAGAAGAGGAATCCGGATTCCTTCCCGCTGTGCCCACGCTTCCTGCGCGAACGGGCTGTCCACGCTTACGGCGAGGATCGATGCCTCAAGGCGTTCGTAGGCCTTGAGCCCCTCGGTCATGCGGCACATCTCCTCGGTACAGACGCTCGTGAACGCAAGAGGAAAGAAGAGAAGGACGACCTTTCTCCCGCGAAAGGCGCTCAGGCACACCTCTACGAGTCCTTCTGGTGTCTTGCTCTTGAGCGCAAAGTCGGGTGCTGCTGTTCCCACAGGTGGCGTCATCGGCTCCTCCTTCCCCCTCCCTAAACTTGCTTGGTCTTCTTCCGCCGAAAGAAAAAGCGATCAGGCGCCCGAGCCTTACTGCGGGGTCGCCTGCTCCTCCTCCAGACGCTTGTCGCGCAGAGCTGCCTTGCGGCTGAACTTATACCGCCCGCGCTCGTCAATCCCGATGCACTTGATCCAGACCTCTTCTCCCATGCGGACGACTTCCTCCACCCGGCGGACGGCTGTCTCCGCAAGCTCCGATATGTGGACCAGGCCCTCTCCCTTTCCACGAATCTCGACGAAGCAGCCGAAGTCCTTGATCCCGCTCACGCGTCCCCGGTAGAGCCCCCCCACGACCAGCTCGCCGACCAGCTCCTCCACCATCTCCCGGGCGAGCGCCATCGCATTGCCATCCGGCGAATAGATGCGGACGGTCCCGTCGTCTTCCACGCTGAGCTCCGCTCCGCTTTCGGCGGTAATCCGCTTGATGTTCTTGCCACCCGGTCCGATCAACAGCCCAATCTTGTCCGGATGAATCTTGAGCGTGTCGATACGAGGCGCATGCTTGGAAAGCTCCTTGCGTGGCGCCTGCAAGACCTGCTGCATGAAGGCCAGGATCTGGCGCCGGGCTTCGGCGGCGCGCCCGATCGCCTCCTGCAAAAGCCGGATCGGAATCCCCGGAAGCTTCAGGTCGAGCTGAAACCCCGTGACCCCCTGCTCGCTGCCCGCCAGCTTGAAATCCATATCGCCGTAGTGATCCTCCAAGCCAAGGATGTCGGTGAGGAGCACGTAACGCCGGATGCCGCCAGCATCGTCCGGCTCAGTCACCAGCCCCACGGAAATCCCGGCAACGGGAGCTTTCAGAGGCACCCCGGCGTCCATGAGGGAGAGCGTGCCTCCGCAGACCGAAGCCATGGAGGTCGAACCGTTCGATTCGAGAACCTCCGAGTTCACCCGAATGGCGTAGGGGAAGCTCGACTCGGGAGGGACGACCTGCAAAATGGAGCGCTCCGCCAGCGCGCCGTGGCCGATCTCCCGTCGGCTCTGCCCTCCGATTCGCCCCACCTCCCCGACGCTGAACGGGGGAAAGTTGTAATGGAGGAGGAATCGCTTGGTCGTCTCCCCACCCCCGTAGGCGTCAATCTCCTGTGCCTCGCTCAGCGAAGCCAGGGTCGCCATGCAGAGCGCCTGGGTCTCCCCGCGGGAGAAGAGGGCCGCTCCGTGGACACGCGGAAGGATCCCGGTCTGGGCCGATAGAGGCCTCACCTCGTCAAATCTTCGCGCGTCGCACCGCTTGCCTTCTTCCAAGACCCGGTGGCGGAACATCTGCACTTGGAGCTTTGTGAACGCCCTGGCGATGTCGGCGTCCGAAGCCGTCGGGAAACGCTCGCGGATCTTTTCGGCCAGTTCGGCATTCAGGCGATCCAGTGCATTCTCCCGATCCTGCTTTTGAGGAAGGTAGAGCGCTTCTTCCAGCCGGCTGCCCATCTGCTCGGTGGAGAATGCGACGATCTGCGGATCCGCCAGATAACAAGAATAACTCCTCTTTGGCCGGCCGACCTTGGCCGCGATCTCCTTTTGACCCTGGATCAACCCCTCGATGGCCTCTTGCGCTACCTCGAGAGCGCGCTGGAAGTCGGCCTCCGGCAGCTCCCGAGCGCTCCCTTCGATCATGAGCGCCTCGGTCTCCGTTCCCACGTAGACCAGATCGAGATCGCTGAACTCGCGGTCCCGGTGGGTAGGATTGACCACCCATTTCCCCTCCAGTCGGCCCAAGCGGACCGCACCCACGGGACCGGCAAAAGGAATGTCCGATACCATCAGGGAAAGAGAAGCGGCATTGATCGCCAGGATGTCCGGGTCGTTTTGGGCATCCGCCGAGAGCAGCGCGATAATGACCTGTGTTTCGTAAAAATATCCTTTGGGAAAGAGAGGTCGTAGCGGCCGGTCGATCATCCGCGCCGTAAGAATCTCCTTTTCGCTCGGACGCCCCTCCCGCCGAAAATAACTTCCCGGAATCCGACCTGCGGCGGCCGCCCGCTCCCGATATTCTACCTGGAGAGGCAAGAAGTCCTGCTCCGGCTTGACCGATTTTGTGGAAACCACGGTCGCCAAGACCACGGTCTCTCCGCAACTGACCACAGCTGCGCCGTCCGCGAGCTTGGCCAATTCCCCTGTTTGCAATGTGATCGGTGATTCGCCACAAGCGACCGATACGCGTACTGGAAGTTCCATTCCTAATCCTTTCTTCTCTGCGATACGTGGAAGCCCAAAATGCAGGGCCCCGCTGCTCCAGTAGCAACGGCTACTTGCGCAACGACAACCGACCAATCAGGTCGCGGTAGCTGACAGGCTCCGTCCGATTCAAGTAATCCAGCAGCTTGCGCCGACGACTCACCATCCGCAATAGTCCGCGCCTCGAGCTATGATCCTTTTGGTTCTGTCGAAGGTGATCGGTGAGTTGCTGGATTCTTTGGGTAAGGAGGGCAACCTGTACAGTTGCCGATCCCGTGTCGCCATCGTGACAACGAAACCCGGTGATGATTGCTTGTTTCTTCTCCTGATCGAGCATCGCTTTTTCTTCTTTTTGTAGCCAAGGTAATCAAAAAGGTTCCGCTTGGCCAATTGTTTTCTCACGCTAGCATGCGTTCGCCTCGGGAAAGCAGGAAATGCGGGCTTCCGGTCGAGCTTGATGCAGGCCCGCTGCTGCGGCGGACAGGCCCGAAGCAGGGCAAGTTCTCCCGCCGGCTCTCTTGTCAGCCGCTCTCTCGCTCGGTAGGGTGTCCATTGCGTGCGGCCGCTCGAAACCTCTCATTCCCCCACCTCATTCCGGTTACCCGAGCGGGCGCAGGATAAGCTTTCGCCGGATACCGCAGCGCTTCTCCTCGGCTTTCTCGCCCTTCCCGATCTTTCCTTTGTCGAGGCGGGGAGCATCGCCGAATTGCTCGGCGACGAGCGATGGGAGGAGATCGAGCACCGGTTTGGGAGACACCTGTTCTTTGGAACCGGCGGCATTCGCAGCAGGACGATCGGCCGCTTTCCCACGGTGGCGGAGCGAGGAGGCGCCCTTCCCGACGATCCCCCGCGCTTCCCAGCGGTCGGAAGCGCGATGCTCAACGAGAGAACGGTCCGCCGAACCGCCCTCGGGTTCGGAGAGTATCTGCGCCGCGCGTCGGGCAAACGGCATCTCTCTGTCGTAATCGCTCGGGACACCCGACTCTTCTCGGCCGCGTTCGCTCATGTCTGCGCCGAGACCCTCCGAAAGCTCGGCTTCCGAATCTGGCTCTTTCCCGAGGAGCGCCCCACCCCGGAGCTCTCCTTTGCGATCCGCCGGCTCGCCGCTGACGCCGGCATCATGGTGACGGCGAGCCACAACCCGCCTTGGGATAACGGACTCAAGGTCTATCTCTCCGACGGCAGCCAGATTACGGCCGAGGCCGCCGAAGAAGTGAGCCGCTCCATCGATGCGATCTCCCTCGCTACCCCAATGCCGGAAGGAGAAGCACCCGGAACCCTTTGCTACCTCGGAGCCGATTGCGACCAGGCCTACTTTGAGGCGATCGAATCGACGATTCTGGAGCCGGATGCCATCGGGACCGCTCGGCGGTCGATCCGGATCGTCTATACGCCCTTGCACGGGGTCGGGCTCCACGCGGTTCCCGCTCTCCTCGCCCGCCAAGGGATTGCCTGCTCCCTTGTGGCCGGCCAGGAAACACCGGATGGACGATTTCCTGGCGTCTCTTCGGCGAACCCCGAGGATCCACGGTCGCTCGCACAGGCGATCCGGCAAGCGGAAGCGGAGGGAGCCAATCTCGTCCTGGGCACCGATCCGGACGCCGATCGTCTGGGTGCCGCGGCCTTCGATCCCGCCGCCGGATGGCGCATCCTGACTGGCAATCAGATCGCGGCCTTGCTCGCCTACCACCGATGCGAGCGAACCTTCAGCCGAAGCGGAAGGGGTCGGATCCCCGGAACGCCCGTGCTGCTCAAGACCTTCGTGACGACCGACCTACTCCGCGCGATCGCCGAGGCCTTTGAGGTCCGCTGCGTGGAGACGCTGACCGGATTCAAGTATATCGCGGCGAAGCTCCGGCGGTACGAGGAGATTGCGGCAGGCGATCCGCAGGACCGCCGCTGGCTTGTCTTTGGAGGCGAAGAGAGCCACGGCAGCCTGGCGACCGATCGCGTGCGCGAGAAAGACGGCAACGCTGCGGCTCTTCAGCTCGTCGAGGCGGCGGGATGGGCTGCCAGAGAGGGGAAGACCCTCCTGGGCCTCTTGGACTCCCTCTACCGACGCTTCGGCTTCTTCGCCGAAAGGCTGGAGAGCCTGACGCTGGAAAGCGCCGACGGATCCGAGCGGAGAAACCGGCTTCTGCTGTCGTTTCGGCAGACACCTCCCGTCGGAACCGCCGGCGGCCCCCCCGTGGACACGGAGGACTTCGACCGGGAGAACCATTGGGATGCCGACGGAGATCTCCTGCCCAGAGAAGCTTTTCTGCGCTTCTCCTTTCCCGGGGAAGAGCGTCTGGCGATCCGGTGCTCGGGTACTGAGCCCAAGATCAAGTTCTATCTCTTCCACCGGGCCGAGGCGGAAGACGACCTCCGCGCTCAGGAAAAGCGGGCGGAGGCGCGCCTCTCCTCTTGGTGGCAAACCATCAAGGCGGAGGTGGAGTCGCGCCTTTCCCGATGAGGCCTCCTTTCTCCGGCGGCGTCCCCGCAATGGATGCCGCCGTTCTCCTCCTCTACCTGATCGCCGTCCTCTGGATAGGACTCCGGGCGGGGAAGCGACCGAAGACGGTCGAGCAGTTCGCGCTCGGCGGGCACAAGATGCCGTGGTGGGCGGTTCTCGGCTCCCTGATCGCCGCGGAGACCAGCGCGGCCTTTTTCCTGGGAACCCCTGCGGAAGGTTACGCGCTCGGAAATTATGAATATCTTCAGCTCTCGCTGGGAACGGTCCTCGCCCGCGTCCTGGTCGCCTACCTGTTCGTCAAGCCCTATTTCACCTACCGTGTCACCTCGATCTACCAGTTCCTCGATCTCCGTTTTGGCCCAAAGACCAAGTCGGCCGCATCCGCGACCTTTCTCCTGACCCGGCTGCTCGCCTCGGGCGCCCGCCTTTACGTAGCCGCCATCTTGCCCGTGCTCGCCGTTAAGCTGCTTTGGGGAAGTAGCCTCTCCCCCGGACAGGAGCTCTCGATCTATGCCGCCTCGGTCCTGCTGCTCACTCTCTTCACAACGCTCTACACGGTCGCCGGAGGGATTCGCGCGGTGATCTGGACCGATCTGCTCCAGGCAGGCCTCATGCTTTCCGGCGGCATCCTGACTCTCTTGCTTCTCTTCCAAAAGATCCCGTGGGGATCGAGCTCTCCGCTCACCGAAGCCGCTCACCTCCTGGCCGCCCTTCCTTGGGCAGAAACGGGAATCGACCCCCACCGAAACCTCTGGGAGAACCTCGGTTTCGTGCTCTCTTCCGACTATACGATCTGGGCCGCACTGATCGGCTCCACCTTCATTACGATGGCGACTCACGGAGCCGACCAGGACCTGGTGCAGCGCCTTCTCACGGCCAAGAACCATCACCGGAGCCGGCTCTCGCTGATCCTTTCCGGGCTGACCGACGTACCACTGGTCTTCCTCTTCCTGACGATCGGAATCTTTCTCGGCCTCCTGGCGCGCTCCGCAAGCGATCCCCATCTCCCTGCGCAGGCAAACGAGGTCTTTCCCTATTTCATCCTCTGCCAAACCCCTCCGGGCGTGCGCGGCCTCCTGGTGGCGGCAATCTTCGCGACCGCCATGGGCTCGCTCTCGGCCGCGTTGAATGCTCTGGCGACCTCCTTTTGCGAAGACTGGGCCTTCCGATTCCTTCCCGTTGCCTCCGACGAGAAGGCGCGGGTGCGTCTTCTCCGGGGCTCTACGGTGCTCTTCGCTCTGCTGAGCGTTGCGATCGCTTGCGCGACCGCCTTCTTCGCCCTCCACTCCCCGAAATCCCGTATCCTTCCGATCGTCCTCGGGCTCTTCGGATACACCTACGGCCCTCTTTTGGGCGTCTTTCTCCTCGGAGTTCTCACCCGAAGCCGGGGAAGCGACTTCGGGAACTGCCTGGCGATGAGTTGCGGCCTAACGGTGGTCGCCCTGCTCAGCGGGGCGCCGCAGGCCCTCCTGGGCATCGTTTCGCATGCGGACGCGGCCCGGCTGGCCTGGTTCCCCAGCGTCTCCTTCCCTTGGCGGGTCTTCGTAGGAAGCTCCTCGACCTTCCTGGTCGGGCTCTGCTTCCGCTCCTCTGCGCGCCTCTATCCGACAGCAGAAGCGTGAGCGAGCTCCTTCTCATACAAGGCCGTCGCCTCCTCCACGCTCGCCCCGTCCAGGGTAATCGCCGAGATCGCGTTACAGAACCCCACAGCTTCCGACAGGGTCCGTTGATGGATGTTCCTGCCTGTCGCGCTACCCGAAGCTCCCGCCTCGTGGATCTGTGCATGGAGCCGCGCCAGGAAGTCGGGCACGCTCTCTTCTTTGCCTCCGGCACAAATCAGGCGAGTCCGCCCCGCAGCGCGGACCGCCTCCCGGAGTGCCGCCGCGTTCCGGCCGTCCTCCGCCTTCGGCTCATTAACCTTCACAAAATCGGCTCCCAGGCAAGCGGCGAGTCCGGCCACTCCGGCGATCAGGTGAGGGTCTCGCTCGCTTAAGACAGCCTCCCCCCGGGGATAGGCCCAAAGGATGGCCAGCAGGCCGCGCTGGTGCGCCTCAAAAACGAGGCGAGCCGCCTCCTGCAGCATTTCCGGCTCCGCTCGGCTGCCGGGATAGATCGTATAGCCGACACCCAAAACGGGCAGGGAAGAGCTTTCTCGAAACCGGTCGAGCTGCTCGAAATCAAGCCATTGGTAGCTCTCCGGATCGCCCAGCTTGGTGGGGATCAGATGCGTTTTGCTGTTGAGCTTGACCACATAGCGAATGCCCGGGTAGTCCGCTCCATAGCGAGCGATCAAGCCGAGCTGGGTCGCCATGACCCCGATTCGAGCGCGAGAGGCGATCCGGAAGAGATGCTCGGGGTCGGCATCGTCCTCGGAGATGCCGCGCCCGTAGAAGTCGTCGTTCAAATGCTCGACCTTCTGGTCGGCGGCCATCATCATGAGCCGCCCCGTTCCTCGGGTCATCTCCTCGAAGTTCTGCTCATAGAGCCGCCGCAGATCGCTCGGGACATCGAGCGGCGCTTTTTGGATGGGCGATAGACTCATGGTTCCTCCTGGGGGTTGGCCCGGCTATGCCCTGGGGCGGGTTCGCCTTGGGCTGGCGGGATTGGATGAGAATCAGCTTAGCGACGCCGTACCGGCTTGGCAAGACCGGCGCGAGATGGGCTCGGGAGCCCGTTCAGCGAGTCACGCCCCGCTCGGAGGAGCGCAAGAACGCGAGAAGGATCGCGACCTCCGCGGTCGATTCTCCGCTCGCCTCCACGGCCTCGATCCCCTGGCTCAGGTTCTTGCCCTCTTCGAAAAGGAGCCGGTAGGCCCGGCGCAGGCTCTGCACCGTCTCTTCGACAAACCCGCGGCGCCTGAGCCCAATCAGGTTGAGGGCACGAAGGCGCGCCGGATTTCCATCGACCAGGCAATAGGGCGGCACATCCTGAACGACCTTGGTGCAGCCTCCCAACATCGAGTGCGCACCGAGCCGGCAGAACTGGTGGACCGCCGTCAACCCGCCGATGGTCACATGATCCCCGACCTGCACATGACCGGCCAGGGTGGCGTTATTGGAGAAGACGCAGCCGCTTCCGACGACGCAATCATGGGCAACATGGGCATAGGCAAGAAAAACGTTGTCCGAGCCGATTACCGTTCGCCCACCCGCGCCCGTCGCTCGATTGACGGTCACGAATTCCCGGAATCGATTGCCCGAGCCGATCGAGAGGAAGGTCGGCTCACCGCGATACTTGAGATCCTGGCTCTTCTGGCCGATCGAGGCGAAGGGGAAAAACTCGTTGTCGGGCCCGACCTCCGTTCTTCCCGCCACCGACGCGTGGTGGTGGAGGAGGCATCCCTCCCCCAGGCGCACCTCCGCGCCGACGAAGGCGTAGGGTCCCACCTCAACGCCGTCTGCCAGCAGGGCCCCAGGCTCCAGGATCGCCGTGGGATGGACCGAGGTCGCCATCATCCGCCGTCAAATCGAGTCGACCAGCGCGAAGAGGAGATCCCCTTCGCAGGATACCTGGTCGTTGACCAGGCACCTTCCCGAAGCCCGGCCGATCTTGCCCCGGAAGCTGATTAGCTCCGCTTCGACGATGAGAGTGTCCCCCGGCATCACCGGCCGGCGGAACTTCACCTTGTCTGCGCTCATGAAGAATCCGAGCTTCCCCGCATTGCCCGCCTGACGGAGCAAGAGGATGCTGGCCAACTGAGCCATGGCCTCGAGCTGCAACACACCCGGCATGATCGGATGTCCGGGGAAGTGGCCTTGAAAGTAGGGCTCGTTCATGGTCACCGCCTTCTGCCCGACCGCCTTGGCGTTTCCTTCGAACCGGAGGACACGGTCGATCATGAGAAAAGGGTAGCGGTGCGGAAGGATCTTGAGGACCTCCCGGATGTCCAAGGCGCCTTCGCCGGTGGGAATATTCTCGAGCGGCATGAGCTGCGAGACGTAATCCCGATGCGCCTTTTGGAGCGCCCGCGCCATCTCCACATTCAGGGTGTGGCTCGGCTTTGCCGCGATGACATGCGCTTTGAGCCGGTGCGGGAAAAGGGCGAGATCCCCAATCATATCGAAGATCTTATGGCGGACGAACTCATCCTCGAACCGGAGCGGCTCCTGACAAAAGACGGTGTCTCCGCGAATCACGATCGCATTTTCGAGACTCCCCCCCTTGATCAATCCTTTTTCCATCAGAGGCTGCACCTCCTCGTAAAAGACAAAGGTCCTGGCGGGAGCAATCTCCTCGGCAAAGCGCTTGGAGTCGTGCTCCCAATGGAGGAATTGCGTAAACTTTCCGGTATGCGTCACCTGGGTACAGGTGAGAGAGAAGGACGAGCTCGGCCAAGCGACGAGGTAGGCTCCATCCTCGCCCTGGACATGGAGAGGATCCCGCAACTCGAAGAATGAGACCGGGCGATCCTGCTCAACAAGGCCCACGCGCCCGATCGCCTCAACGTAGATCCTTCCGCTGCCGTCCCCGATCGGCGGCTCGTTGGCGCTGAGCTCGATGAGGGCGTTGTCGACCCCGCTTCCCCGCAGGCTCGCCAACACGTGCTCGACCGTGTGGATCTTCACGTTGCCTTCCCCCAAGGTCGTGGCCCGCTCCGTCTGCCGCACATGCTCGATGCGGGCGGCGACCGTGGGCTCATCAGGCAGATCGATCCGCTTGAACAGGTAACCCGTGTCGGGCGGAGCTGGACGCAACACCAAGGTCACCGGCTGGCCCGTGTGCAGGGAGCTGCCTTCGATCCGAACGGGCTCCCGCAAGGTCTTTTGTCGAATCACTCCCTTCTCCTCCTGCTTCGTCTAACCTGGGATCCAGGAAACGAAAAGCTTCTTCTCATCCCGGCTTGCTCCCAGCGGCCTGCCATCCGACGGAGGCAAGACTCGGCTGGCGAGAAGCGCGCAGATTGCGGTATGCCATAGGGGATGATCGACCAGAAGACAAGCTTTCCCCTCCTCCATGCGCTTCTCTCGGTCGGCATGGCGCTGGCAACCCTCTCCTGCTCCCGGCCGGCCACCGTCGGAGAACGGCCGAGCTTCCCGATTCCCAAGGATGCCGACATCTCCAAGGCTCAGCCGGGAAAACGGGGCGGCCTCTTCGTCGAGGTCAGCCCCGGCGAGCCCAATACCTTCAACTGGCTTGTCGCCGAAGACGCCTCCTCGGCCTCCTTTCTCGGCCTCCTCTTCGATGGGCTCACCTCGTACAACCCGATTCGGGAAGAAGTTGTTCCGGCACTGGCCAAATCGTGGGAGGTCGAGGCGGATAGCCGCACCTTCACCTTTCACCTCCGCGAAGGCCTGACTTGGAGCGACGGCGTCCCGCTGACCGCCGATGATGTTCTCTTCACCTTTCAATGCGCCTACGACCCCCGGTATCCCAACCGGAATTCCTACGATCTTTCGGTCAACGGCAAGCCCTTCCTGGTCGAGAAGCTCGACCGCAACACCGTGCGGATCCGCACCCCAGAGATCTTCGCCCCCTTCCTGCGCTACATGTCCGGGGTGACGATCATGCCGAAGCATCTCCTCCAAGCGGCCTACAAGGACGGAACCCTGCTCCGTGCCTGGAGCATCTTTACCGCGCAAAAGACGCCCGGGGCGATTGCGAGCAGCGGCGCCTTCCGCTTGCACAGCTACCGACCCGGCCAGCTCATCATTCTCGATGCCAATCCCCGCTATTGGCGGGTCGATTCGGGAGGTCGCCGACTCCCCTACGTCGACTTTCTGATCGTCAAGTTCGTGAAGGACCAGAACGCCAGCGTGGTCGCCTTCGCCTCCGGGCAGACCGACGCCGACACGATTCCTCCCGACGACGTCGCCTGGGTCCGTCGCGGGGAGCGGATCTACCACTACACCATGCACGACCGGGGCCCCTCCACCGCTTCGACCTTCCTCTGGTTCAACCAGAATCCGGGTCGCGACAAGAGCGACAAGCCCTTCGTGACCCCCTACAAGCTCCGTTGGTTCCAGGACCGCCGCTTCCGACAGGCGATCTCCTATGGGATCGACCGGGAAGGCATGGTCAAGGGCATCCTCTTCGGCCGCGGGCAGCCCCTCTGGGGACCGGAAAGTCCGGCCAACACCAAGTGGTTCAACCCGCGAATCCGCCAGTATCCCTTTGATCCCGCACGGTCCTTGCAGCTGCTGACCGAGGCGGGCTTCCATCGCCGGGGAGATGGCACGCTCGAGGATGCAGAGGGGCATCTGGTGGGCTTCACCCTCCTGACCAACCAGGAAAACTCCCTGCGCACGGCGATGGCGACGGTCTTTCAACAGAACATGAAGGCGTTGGGCATCGATGCGCGGCTCCAATTCCTCGACTTCGGCGCGCTGGTGACCAAGATCAGCGACTCCTTCGACTATGAGGCCTGTCTGCTCGGCTTGACGGGAGGGGGAGACCCCGCCGACGGCATGTCGGTCTTCATGAGCAAGGGACGGCTGCATCAGTGGTACCCGAGCGAGCCCGTTCCCGCCACTCCGTGGGAGGCCCGGATCGACTCCCTCATGCTCGCCCAACTCACGACCCTCGACGAAACGCTCCGCAAGCGCGATTGGGACGAGGTCCAGCAGATCCTCAGCGAAGAAGTTCCCTACATCTATTTAGTCACACCCAACATCTACGCGGGGCTGCGCGACAAATGGCGCAACGTCCAGATTCCAAAGATCGGCTCGGTCGTCTGGAATCTGGAAGAGGTCTGGTGCCCCTAGGCCCACCTTTTCACCCCTTTCGGAGATGCACGCGCCGCGGCAGAACCCTTGGACGGATTGGCGGCTAAAAAGGTCGAGACAATGGGGCGCTCCTCGGGTTTCTCCCTCTGAAGTGGATTCACAGGCGGCTTTGATCCTCGGGATGCACCGCTGCGGAACAAGTGCTGTGGCCCGGTGCGTCGGTTTGTTCGGCGCAGAGTTGGGTACCGAGCTCTTGCCGCCCGACGCCGCCAATCCCTCCGGCTATTGGGAAGACCTCCGCATGCTGAGCCTCAACCAGCGGCTCGCCAAGGCCCTGGGAGAGAAGGACGATCACTGGTGGGAGCATTTCCTTCCCCTCGAGATCCCGCTCGATTCCCCTCCCATCCGCTCTCTTCTCTCCGAGGCGATCGAAACGATCCGCACCCACTTCGGCTCCCTCCCGTGGTGGGCCTTCAAGGATCCCAGGACCCTACGGGCATTACCCTTCTGGGAGAAGGCCTTGACGCAGGCAGGAATCTCGATTCACCCAGTCGTCGTCGTCCGCCACCCCCTGGCCTGCGCGCGCTCGATCGGGCTGCGTGACCACCTGCCAGAAGATCGATCTACCCTGATCTGGGCTGCGCACTACCTCGGTCACTGGCCACGGATCGCTGCCCAGCCGCTCGTCGTAATCGATTACGACCGGCTGATCGACCGTCCGGAGGCCGAGTTGCGGCGATTGACCGGTCGGCTGGGGCTCCCCTGGAATCCGCAAGCACTGGCTGCGGCTTGCAGCTTTTTGGCCCCCACCCTGCGCCATGCCCGGGGAAAGCCAGAGGAGCTCACGAACCGAACGAACCTTTGGCCGCTAGTCGTCGAAACCTTTGCGGCGCTCGAGGATCTCTGTGTCGATCGGGATCCCCGCTCGGCCAGCTCCCGAATGCTCGCCCTCCACACCGAATTCCATCGAGTCATTCCCCTGCTCCGGGCAGTCGAAGCGGAAACGAAGCACACCATCTTATGGGCTCGACAGGAAAAGTCGCGCACATGGAGATTCTTCCGCCACCTCCGAGAGACCGAACGATCGTTCCGTCGATTTCGGCGGCTGCCCGCAGGCAATTGACAAGGCTCGAGACTTCCCTGCATCGGGGATTTCGAGCGGTAGCCATGAGTGAAAGCCCGCAGCCGATGACCAATCCTGCGTCACACCCCACCGGAAGAACCGGTGGCGATCCAAACGAGGTCGAGCCTCACCTCCGGGTGTCCCTGCTCCGCGGCCCGGTTCAACCACTCGACTGCCTCCCGCGCACCTGGGAATCACTCTCCCTTCCCGGGTGACCACCATGAGTGAGGGCGCACGAGAAAACGCGGCTAGGGATTGGGCGGCCCCTGGGAGCGCCGCAGGAAGTCCAAGGCCGAGCGGATCGCCCTCTCGACTCCGGCCTTCACCGCTTCCCTCGCGAGGGCGGCGACCCGCGGACTGAGGTCCTCCTGGGGATCCCGGACCGTGCCGGTCACGGCCACCGGGGCCCAGAGATATCCGCCCCGCTCCTCGGAAAAGATCTTTTCCCGGGCGCCCGGCAAGAGGGCCACCCGCTCCGGGGAGAGCCCCACCATCAAGCTGCCATGGAGCTGCTCCCCTTGGACCCGGAGGTCCCCCTCGATCCGCAGCCGCCCCTTGGATTCGATCGCAATCCGCTCGAGGGCGAGCTCCTCGGGTCCCGCCCTCAGATGCGCCTCTGCTTGTTCGAGGGGAAGCGCCTCCGCCGCTCCGCTCTTGAGCGCCAGCCCCACGAGCCAGGGGAGATCCTCGAGCTTTCCGTGCAACAAGGACAGATCGGCCTCTACATTCCAAGGCCGCCCGCGGGCGGCGTGCAGCTCCCCTTTGGCCTCTAAATCTCCCTCGACCCGATTCCGCCACGCCTGGGGCAGCCAGGGGGAAAGCGCGACTCCCGAGGACAAAAAATGGAGCTCGCCACCCTCCGCCTCTTCCCATCGAAAGCTCCCGGCGAGGCGAATCAATCCCGAGGCCTCGGGGCGGAGCCTTCCCTCCTCCAAGGATACCGCTCCGGAGTCGAGGCGAAACCGGAGCTCTTCGATGGCGAGGCTCGGTAATGAGGCGCAGGCGAGCCTGCCTCCTCTCGCCCTCCCGTTCCACGCCGACGCGTCCGCCTCAAGCGCCACGCGGGTTCCCGTCAAGGCTCCCCCGCCAAGGATGGACGCGGGCCAGCGGAGATCCGCCGTTTCGATTTCTCCCCGATCGAGGCTCACCCGGCTGAGCCTCGCCGACACCTCCGGCGCTCCGCTCGCTTCTTGCCGCGCGCCTGGCCGGGCGCCGGCGGGCATGGGCTTTTCCTCCGGCCCCGCGGAGCGGAAGGCAAGCTGCAGATGGCCGATCCGGAGCGGATCGATCCGCCAGATTCCCCGGGCCAGCGCGGAGAGGGGAACGCAGGCCCGCAGACGTTCAGCCCGGAGCTCCGCGATCGGGGAGCCGGAGCCGCCGACCCCGGAAAACTCGTCGCTGCCGACCGCAAGGCCCTGAAACCGAAGCGGAGCAAACCGCCCCTCGACCCCGATCGCCTTCGCCACCGCCCGGGAGAGGGAGGAGCGCAAGCCCTCTCCGTTCCAGTAGGCCGCCACCACGCAAAAGACGATAGCCAAGGCCCCCAGGAAGACCAATCCCAGTAGCCCAACAATTTTCTTCGCCATCTTTTTACCGCCCGCGTTTCCCCAACCTTCCGAAAGATTCAATCCTCTCCCCTCCCGCGATCAGCTCCGGCCCGCTTCCCGCCCGAGGAAAAGTATTGTCTTTCCCCCACTTCCGACCCCTTATCAAGAGGCAAAACCCGAAAGGCGACCAGCCTCTTTCCGATGGTTCTCTTCGTTCTCCGGCGGCTGCTTTTTTTAATCCCCCTGCTCCTCGGCGTAACTTTGCTGGTGTTTTTCCTCATGTCGCTCACACCAGGAAACTTTCTTACCCCGATCAAGGCTCAGCGCGACATCAGCCCCGAGTTTCTCGCCGCTCTCGAGAAGAGCTTTGGGCTCGACCAGCCCTGGTACACCCGTTATCTCCTCTGGTTGCGCAACGTGCTGCACGGGGACTTCGGCTATTCCTGGACCTATAAGGTTGCTGTAATCGATCTGCTCTGGCAACGGGTCCCTGCGACTCTCCTCCTCAATCTGACGAGCTTCGCCTTCGCCTGGACGGTCGCGATCCCTCTCGGAGTCCTCGCGGCCGTTCATCGAAACTCCTGGTGGGATCGCCTGACCTCTTTCCTGGCCTACGCTTCCCTCTCGATCCCGGAGTTCTTCCTCGCCCTTCTCGCCATCTATTTCGCCGCACGTACAGGCTGGTTTCCGCTCGGGGGCCTCATGTCGATCGAACATGAGTTTTTTTCCCCCGTCGGCCGCGTCGCCGACATCGCCTACCATCTGGTACTCCCAACCTTCGTCCTCGGCCTCGGCGGAGTCGCCACCTTGATGCGCATTCTGCGCGCCAACTTCCTCGACGTCATCCGCGCTGAATATGTCACCGCCGCACGGGCCAAAGGGCTCCCGGAAAATGTCGTGATCTGGCGACATGTCTTCCGGAACGCGGTCAATCCACTCTTGAGCACGCTCGGCTACGTCGTCGCAGGACTCTTGAGCGGCTCCTTGCTCGTGGAAAACGTCATGAGCTATCCCGGCCTGGGGCAGCTCATCTATTCGGCCTTCATTCGCCAGGATCAGTTCGTGGTCCTCGCCTCGGTCGTCCTAAGCTGCATCCTGCTCGTCTTGGGGAACCTCTTCTCCGACATCCTGCTCGCGTGGGTCGATCCCCGCGTCCGTCTCCCCTCCCGATGAGCTCTCTTCCCGCAAAAAGCTCCGGTCTCTGGCGTCAGGTGATCTCCCGCCCGCAGGGAGCCTTAGCCCTCGGACTGCTCGCCTTTCTCTACCTCTGCGCCCTCTTCGCCCCCTTTCTGGCCCCCTACGGTCCCAGCGACCAGGATCTCCAAAGGACCTACCATCCCCCGACGGCCTTGACCTGGACGCGGGAAGGCCTCTCTGTCCGCCTCTACAAGAATTCCGATCCCACCCAGGCGCTCTACCAGCCGATCCCCGGAAAGACAGCCGTCGTCCGCTGGCTGCCGCTCGGCCATCCCTACCGCCTTTTCGGCCTCTTCCCCTGCCGCCGGCATCTCTTCGGAGTCGAATCCAAGCAAAAGATCTATCTTCTGGGCAGCGACAGCACCGGCCGGGATGTCTTCTCCCGCCTGCTCTACGGGGCGCAGGTCTCGCTGAGCATCGGCTTGATCGGGATTTCGATCAGCCTGGGCGTGGGTCTGATCGCCGGAGGCCTCGCTGGATACTTCGGCGGTTGGTTCGACTCGCTCGTCATGCGCACGACCGAGCTCTTGATGGCGATTCCGGGGCTTTACCTGCTCCTGGCCCTCCGGGGAGCCTTTGCGAGCCAATTCAGCTCGGGCGAGGTCTATCTGCTGATCGTGATCATCCTGAGCTTCCTCGGCTGGTCAGGCGCGGCTCGGGTCATCCGCGGGCTGGCTCTCTCCCTACGGGCACAGACCTTTGTCGACGCAGCGATCGTGACGGGTCTCTCGCCCTGGCGTATTCTTTGGAGGCACCTGCTCCCCAATCTGGCGAGTTACCTCCTGGTCGCCTCGGCGCTGAGCATTCCCGGGTACATCTTAGGGGAAGCAGCCTTGAGCTTCCTCGGCATCGGCATTCAGGAGCCAGCAGCTTCCTGGGGTCTGATGCTCGCACAAGCGCAGGAGATGAAGGTCTTCATGTGTAACTTCTGGTGGCTCCTCACACCTGGGGCAGCGGTTTTCCTGACGGTGGCCGCCTTCAACCTGCTCGGGGATACTCTCCGGGACGTGATCGACCCCCATTTTCGCACCGGCAATCGATAACCCTTTCCTCGCCATGCCCGACCCAAATGCCACACCCCTTTTGGAGGTTTCCGATCTCTCGATCGAGTTCGAGAGCGCGGAACGGACGGTCGTCGCGGTCGACGGCGTCTCCTTCTCCATGGCAGCCGGCTCGACCCTCGCCGTCGTTGGAGAAAGCGGCAGCGGCAAGAGTGTCACCGCTCTCTCGCTCGGCCGGCTCCTTCCCTCGCCGCCGGCCCGCATCCGCTCGGGAAGGGTCGTCTTCGAGGGAATCGACCTCCTGACCCTCCCCGAGCCGGCTCTCCGCCACTACCGGGGAGGGAAGATCGCCTACGTCTTCCAAGAGCCCTCCACCTCGCTCAACCCGGTTTTTTCGGTGGGCTTCCAACTGAGCGAAGCGATGGCGCTGCACCGGCACGATCTCGCGGATCGGCGCGGAGCGGGGCTCGCGGCACTGACCGAGGTGGGCATCCGGGACCCCGAACGGTGCTGGAGGAGCTATCCGCACGAGCTCTCGGGCGGGATGCAGCAGCGCGTGATGATCGCCATGGCACTGGTCTGTCGGCCGCGGCTTCTTGTCGCCGACGAACCGACCACCGCCCTCGATGTCACCATTCAAGCCCAAATCCTGGGTCTGCTGCGCGAGATTCGCAGCCGCTTCGGGATGGCGATCCTGCTCATCACCCACAATTTCGGCCTCGTCAAGGGATTCGCGGATCATGTCGTCGTCATGTTCCGGGGGAAAATCGTCGAGCAGGGTCCCACCGATTCCCTTCTCGCCAGTCCTCGTCATCCCTATACGCAGGCGCTGATCGCCTGCGTCCCCCGCCTCGGAGACTCCAAGAAACGGCTCGCCACGATCGACTATGCCAGACTCGATAGCCTCCTCACCCCTTCCTGATTCGGCGGACCGCTCCCCGATGCTGCTCGAAGTCGCCAACCTCGTCGTGCGCTACCCACTGCCCGGCGGCCTCTTTTTCCGCTCCCGCCGTTTCGTCGAGCCCGTCAAGGGGGTCTCGTTCCGCATCCGGGCCGGCCGCACAGTCGGCCTCGTGGGCGAGAGCGGAAGCGGGAAGACGACGATCGGGAAGGCGGTCGTCCGGCTGATCGCGCCCCACTCGGGGGAGATCCGCTACCGGCAGGAGAGGATCGATGGCCTCTCGGGCGCCCGGCTCCATCCCTACCGGAAACGCGTCCAGATGATCTTCCAGGACCCGCACAACTCCCTCAATCCCCGGCTTTCGATCGCCCGCATCCTCGGAGAGCCCCTCGAGATCCACTTTCCCGCCCTTCGTGCGCAGGAGCGGCGGTCTCGGGCGGCCGACCTGCTCCGGCGCGTAGGGCTTCCCTCCGACTCCCTAGACCGCTTCCCGCACGAGTTCTCCGGAGGCCAGAGGCAACGGATCGGCATCGCCCGCGCGCTTGCGGTCGAGCCCGAGCTCATCGTCTGCGACGAGCCGGTCAGCGCTCTCGATGTCTCCATCCAGGCGCAAATCGTGAATCTCCTCCAGGACCTCCAGCAAGAGCTCGGCCTCGCCTACCTCTTCATCTCCCACGACCTGGCGGTCGTCGAGCACATGAGCGACGAGGTGCTGGTACTCAACGAGGGCAGAATCGTCGAGGCGGCACCGCCCGAAGAGCTCTACCGGAATCCCAAGAACGAGTACACGAGGAAGCTCCTCGCAGCCGTTCCCTCTCTCTAGTGGCCATGCCTCCTTCCCGCCTATCGGAAGCCGAACCCGGTTGGGTCGGGCCAGAGCAGATCGCGGCCTTCGCGGCGAGCGGCACGACCATGTATCGGCTCTTTTCGGGCCCCGGTGGCTGGATTGAACAGCTGGGCCGAGATCTTCTGATTTCCTGGAGCTCCCACAAAACCCTCCCTTCTCTTTTGGCCGAGCTCGAAGGTCGGCGGAGCCGGCTTGCTCTGCCGATCGACCGGATCTTCCTGCGTAAGCGGTGGGAAAGACAGGGAAGCCCCAAGCTGACCCTTCTTTCCGGCGACCCAGCTCTCCCGATGACCACGACGGCCAAGGAAAGCGGGCTCACCTACCGTCTCCGCTTCGACGCCGGAGATTCAGTCGGCTTCTTTCTCGACCAGCGGGAGAACCGCGCCTTTCTCCGAATATCGAAGCCGGCGCGGCTCCTCAACCTCTTCGCCTACACCTGCTCCTTCGGCGTCGCGGCGGCCTCCGCGGGCGCCCAAACTTGGAATGTCGATCTCTCCCCCCGCGTCCTCGAATGGGGCAAAGAAAACTACCGCTTGAATGGCCTCGACCCCAACGCTCACTGGTTTCTCGCGCGGGATGCTCGGGAGATCGTCCCCTATCTCTTCCGGCGAAGGTTGCGCTTCGATGCCTTGGTGATCGATCCTCCGACCTACGCCCATGGCCGGAAGGGCGGCGACTTCTCCCTTCCCCGCGATCTCGGGGGGCTCCTCTCGGGGCTTTTCCCGCTCTGCGAGCCCGGCGCTCTTCTCCTGCTCTCGACCAACTACCAGCCGTGGCAGCCAGACGACCTCTTCCGCGAAGTGTCCCGCGACTGTCACCAGGCGGGAGCGAGGATCGGGCGCCTGCCCGCCTTGGCGCGTCCCGTGGATCTGCCCGAAGGAACTGGACCCGCCACCCTCTGGCTGCGAATCGATCCTAGCCGCCATTTCTCACGAAGGCCGACCAAAACGGGAAGCAAAAAGCCTGCAAAAGAGCATAGGAAAGGCCGCCTTTCCCTGGTATAAAGTGCGTGAACGATACGTAATTACAACCAGGAAGGAAAGCGGCCTTCGATGACAGAGTGTAGCCAAGAGACTTTTGGATTTACAGCCCATTTTTCGCGTCGGGTGGAAGCGGGATTTACCGCGGGTCGGGTTTCGAGTGATGGGGGCGCGATCCTCTTACGAGAAGCGGATCGGAAGATCGGGTTGTTAAGACGGCTGGAGCGTTGCTTCCGGGATCGACGCCATCCGGGGCGCATTGTGCATCGGGTGCGGGAGATGCTAGCGCAGCGCATCTTCGGGATTGCGCTGGGCTACGAGGATCTCAATGACCACGAGCAGCTGCGTACCGATCCTTTGGTGGCTCTCCTAAGCGGTAAAAGGGATCTGGAAGCGGATCTGGCGGGCAAGAGTACGCTCAACCGCCTGGAACTGGTAGGTCGAAGCGAACGCTACCACAAGATCGACTACTCGGCCGAAGCGATCGACCGGCTGTTGGTCGATCTCTACCTTGAATCGCATCCCCAGGCTCCCAAGGAGGTGGTGCTCGATCTGGATGCGACCGACATCCCTCTTTACGGCCATCAGCCCGAGCGCTTCTTCCATGGCTATTATGATGCGTATTGTTATTTGCCGCTCTACATCTTCGCCGAAGATCAGCTCCTCGGCGTGCGGCTTCGGCCATCGAACCAGGATGCGGCGGAGGGATCCCTTGCCGAGATCATCCGGATCGTGGGACAACTCCGCACCCATTGGCCCGAGGTCAAGATCGTGCTCCGGGCCGACTCGGGCTTCTGCCGGGAAGAGATCATGGCCTGGTGCGAAGCCAATCAGGTCGACTTCCTCTTCGGCCTGATTCGCAACGAGCGCTTGTGCCGACCCATTGAGGCGTCGATGAAGCAGGCCCGTCGTCTGCACGAGTCCACGGGCAAACCGGCTCGCGTCTTTTCCGAGTTTGCCTATCGCACCTTGAGTAGCTGGTCGAGGGAGCGCCGAGTGGTCTCCAAAGCTGAGTACTTGGAGAAAGGAAAGAATCCGCGCTTTGTCGTCACCTCTCTCTCCACCGAGGAGTGGCCCGCCCAGGCCCTCTACGAGAAGCTCTACTGCGCGCGCGGAGAGATGGAGAATCGGATCAAGGAACAGCTCTACCTCTTTGCCGAGCGCCTCTCGACCGCGCAAATGGCCAGCAATCAGCTTCGCCTCTACTTTTCGGCTTTGGCCTATGCCCTGGTCGAAGCGCTGCGACGGCTGGCTCTGCAAGGAACGGAGTGGGCCAACGCCCAGGTCGACACCCTCCGGCTCAAGCTCGTCAAGATCGGCACGCTGGTCCGTGTCAGCGTCCGACGCGTCCTCTTGTCGATGAGCAGCGCCTATCCTTGGAAGCACCTCTTCACCCACGTCTTCCAGATGCTGCGTTGCTGAGCATCCCTGAAAACCAGAGCGCTTCCCCCTGCAGTAGAGCCTCCCATCGGGCGGAGCCTTGTTCCCAAAGCGGATTTTTGCCCTTTACAGAGCTCGCATTAAGCCAAATCGAGCAAAAATCTTGCTCCATCCCCACTCACGAAGACCCTTTCCTCGCCGAACATCCTCGCAATCGACTCGGCCCTTCCTTTCTTGCGCGAAAGCTCGCGTTGGTGAGAAATGGCGGCTAGGGCTTGAGTGGGAAACGGGAAGCCCACCTCTCCTCTCGCATCGAATCCTGCCGGGCGGCCATTCGCGGAGGGCCACGGGCAACCGGCCGGGGCGAAGACAAGCCCAAGTTTCCGCCTGCAGCCGCGCTCCGGTGGATCCGGGTCGACATCCGTTCGGTCTTCCTTTTGACCGAGATGGCCCAGAGCAGCGTCCCCACTCGAAGCAAACCGAGCGGAATCGGAACTTCATGAACTACCACCATCGAGCCACTAGTCGGCTCTGCTGGACGGTTTCGGGCTTTGCCAAGCGCATCGCCCAGGACGGTTCCCGCCTTTTCAATCTGAGTCCCTCTCCGGCTCGGATGCGCGACGACGGCGGCGAACGAGGGGAAGCTTACCCTTGCCGCCGTATGGCATCGAGCGCCTCTCGCATCTTGGGCAGCTCCAAGGAGAATCCGGGAAGCAGAGGCGTAGTCAAGGTGTCGTCGAAGCTCTTAACGGCGACGGGCTTCTCGCCGGCTTCCGCAAAACGATAGATCAGCACCGTTTCCTCTTCCCAATCGAGAATCCAATATTCTTGAACCCTGGCTTCCCGGTAAATCGCCACCTTGGGTCCCAGGTCGATCTTCTCGGTCGACGGAGAGAGAATTTCGATCACAAGAGCCGGAACAACTCCTTCCTGGACGTTCGCTTTGAGATTGGCCTTTTTCAGCTCGTCGCTCGGGATGTAGCACAGGTCGGGAACCACTCCTTCGCGGTCGGCATTTGCGATCTCAGGAAAACGAAACGCGACGTTGCGCTCGATCGTTCCCAAAGGCTGCTGGCGAAGATAAAATCCGATCTCGAGCTCGATCTCCTTTGCCAACCGGCTATTCCCGTAACTTTCTTCGGTGATGATCAGATTCCCACCGATCAGCTGCCAATGTTCTCCCACGGGAGTCGCAAGCCACTCTTTCACGGTGTAGGGTCCGAGAGTCGTCGTCATGTCCGTCTCCTTCCCTTTCGACGATACTAGCGCCTCGATTCCACGGCAAGGCCGAGACCTTCCCCCCATCCTGCTCCCTCGCCTCAATGGCGCTCGGCGATCAGCCGATAGGCTCCGCGGAAGGTGCCCTCCACATCGAACTTCCACCGCCGGGCCGAGAGCCCCAGGGCCTCCACGAGCTCACTCCCCAGGAAGCCCGCGTGGATAGCGGCCCGGCTCTCCTCATAGACAGTTCGGCTTACGCCAAAGAGGCGGAGGAGACGGAGCTCGGCCAAATGCAATCCGCGCCGAGCCGGCTCGACCGCCAGCAGGAGCCGGCAGGACTGATCGAGCGCCTTGCCGATCTTCCCCAAGTCCTCATCGGCGAACCGGTGGAAGACGAGGTTCGCTACCACCAAGGGGTAGTCTCCCCATCCGGCAAACTCCCGCACGTCTTCCCGCCGCCACTCCCAGGGGAGCGGCCAGGCTGCCGGACGGGCGCTCCGATCGAGCCCCGTCAAAGCCAGCTTGTCCCGAAGCTTAGGGTCCAAGTAGAGCAGTCGAGCCAGCGCACCGTCGCCGGGGCCGATTTCGATGCCGCGAGTAAACTCCTTTACGCGCCGACGCACCTGACGGCGGAACCAGCTCAGGTTCCCCATGAGACGATGGATCCGGCGAAGCTCCCGCCGCCTCCGCTCCGCCTCGGAGCTATCCGGCAGAAGCCGGCCGAGAATGGCTGAATGGATGACTCGTTCCATGTCGCGGGCCTAATCGAAAAACCATATCGCCCGAGGAAGGCGATGGCGCGGTCTTTTTCGAAGGAAAATTTCCACTCTTCCGGATCTCCCTCACTGCAAAAACCCTTTACAGGAAGAGGATTGTTCCCGAAAAAGCCATTGTGAGATCCGATCTCCGCCTGGACGCCAAGACTCTCGATCGCCGCATCGACCCAAGCCGGCTTCCCTTCGAGACGACGGCGGAGCTGAACGAGAGTCCGGGTGTGCTGGGCCAGGCACGAGCCATGGAGTCGGTACGCTTCGGCGTCGCCATGGAGCAGCCGGGCTATAACCTCTTCGTCATGGGGCCGAGCGGGATCGGAAAGCGCTCTCTGATCCTCCGCTTCCTCGAGGAATGGTCGGCGGGTCGGACCGTTCCCCGAGATTGGGCTTACGTGTTTGCCTTCGAGAACGAGCGGCGGCCCAGGGCGCTGGCGTTTCCGCCCGGGAAGGCGGGGGAGTTCGCCGAGGACATGGATCGCTTCGTAGAGGATCTCCGTGTCGGCATTCCCGCAGTTTTTGACAGCGACGAATACCGAGCGCGCACACAGGACATCGAGCAGAGCTTCCATGAGCGGCGGGAGCAGGCCTTCTCGGAGCTCCGGGAGCGCGCACTAAAGGACGCGATCGCCCTTCTCCAGACGCCGGCTGGCTTCGCGTTTGCCCCGCTCAAGAACGGGGAGGTGCTCGACCCGGAAAGCTTCTCCAAGCTGCCGGACGAGGAAAAGGAGAAAATCCAGTCGCGGGTCTCCGCTCTGCAGGAAGAGCTGACCAAGGTGATCCGGGAGATTCCCAAGTGGCGGAGGGAAGCGCAGGGCAAGCTACGCGAGCTCAACCGCTCGCTCGTCCGCTCGACGGTTTCGAACCTGCTCGAGGAGCTCAAGGCCAAGTATGCGGAGATGCCAGCCATCTGCGCCCACTTGGAGTCGGTCGAAAGGGATGCGCTCAAGAACGCCGAAAGCTTCCGTCTTCCCAAGGAAGCCGACGCCCTGCCTCCGGGGATGATCCTTTCCGGCATCGGCCCCGATGCGGTCGACGCCTTCCTCCGCCGCTACCGAGTGAACGTCGTCGTCGATCAATGCGGGGCCAAAGGCTCTCCCGTGGTCCTGGAAGAGAATCCAACCTTTTCCAACCTCTTCGGCACGGTCGAGCACATCGCGCAAATGGGAGCGCTGGTCACCGACTTCTCCCTCATTCGTCCGGGCTCGCTCCACAAGGCCAACAGGGGCTATCTGGCCATCGACGCCCTCCGTCTCCTCTCCCACCCCTTTTCCTGGGAAGGGATCAAACGGGCTCTCCGCAGCCGGCAGATCCGGATCGAGCCGCTGGGCGAGGCTCTCGGGATCCTCAGCACGGTTTCGCTGGAGCCCGAACCGATTCCGCTCGACCTGAAAGTGATCCTGCTGGGAGAGCGGTCGCTCTACTATCTGCTGCACGAGTTCGACCCCGAGTTCTCCGAGCTGTTCAAGGTCGTCGTCGACTTCGAGGAAGACGTCGATCGGAGCGAGGCGATCGTGGTGCCCTACGCACAGTTCCTGGCGGACGAGGCTCGTAAGGGGAAGCTCCTGCCTCTGGACCGCCGGGCGGTGGCCCGCCTGCTGGAGGAAGGGAGCCGGATCGCCGCGGATGCCAAGAAACTTTCGCTGCGCGGACGAACCATGACCGATTTCCTCCAGGAAGCCGACTTTTGGGCCCGGGACGCTTCGGCGCCGATCATCACCGAAGCCCACGTCGAGAAGGCGATAGCCGCTGCGGAGGCGCGCTCGGGCCGGATCCGGGAGCGCCTGCGGGAAGAGGTGCTGCGTGGCACCCTTTTGGTCGACAGCGAGGGAGAGAGCGTAGGCCAAGTCAACGGCTTGGCCGTCCTCGAAGCGGGAGGCGTACTCATCGGCCATCCCAACCGAATCACCGCACGTGTGCGCTTCGGCAGCGGGAAGGTGGTGGACATCGAGCGCGAAGCCAAGCTTGGGGGTCCGATTCACTCCAAAGGGTTCCTCATCCTTTCGGGATTCCTGGCTGGCCGCTACGTGCCGGAGGAGCCACTCTCGCTCGCAGCGACCCTCGTCTTCGAGCAGTCCTATGGGATGATCGAAGGGGACAGCGCTTCCTGCGCGGAGCTCTGCGCTCTTCTTTCGACGCTGGCCGAACTCCCGATCCGGCAGTCGCTGGCAATCACGGGATCGATCAATCAGAAAGGGCGGGTGCAGGCGATCGGAGGCGTCAACGAAAAGGTAGAGGCTTTTTTCGACATCTGCCGCGCGCGCTCTCTCACGGGTCGCCAGGGAGTAATCATCCCAGCAGCCAACGTCGACCACCTGGTCCTCCGCCGGGAGCTGCTCGAAAAGGTCGAGCAGGGTTTTTTTCACCTCTACGCCGTGCAGACGGTTGACCAAGCCATGGAACTCTTGACAGGCATTCCCGCGGGTGAACGGAGCCCGGAGGGCCGCTATCCAGAAGAGAGCATCAACGGACGGGTGGAACGGAAGCTCGGCGAGTTTGCCCGCAGGGCACGCTCCCTTTCGTCCGGCGAGGCAAAGACGTGAGGATCGAGCGGATCGTCTTGTTCGGGCAAGCCTTCTCCGAAGGGGGAGCGGAGGCGGCCGCCGATCTCGCCGCGCGCCTTGAAGCTAAGCTCGCCTATCTGTTCCTGGAGGATAGCAACCTTCTCCGGTTGGCTGGCCTTCCCTTCGCTTCCGAAATCGGGATCGACACCGCCTGCTGGCACGAGCTCGAGCTCTCCACGATTGAGCGAACATTGCGCACGTTGGCATCTCAGGCCCAGGAGGCGGTCAGCAGCGTGGCGCGGCGCCTGCGCATCCCCTGGTCCTTTCAGGTGCTCCGCGGCATCCCCTCTCAGGCCCTTTCGGAAGCCGCCTCCTCAACCGACCTGATTCTTCTCGTCCGCTCCCAGCCCTATGTTGGCATCCCGACGCGGGGAGAAGCTCTCGCCCGAGAAATCGTCTCCCGCTCGGGAGCCGCCGTTCTCTATCTCTCCGATGGGACCCCGGTCCAATCGCCCTTTGGGGTCGTCTTTTCGGGAAAAGCTTCAGAAATCCCGACCTTGCGGCTGGTCGCAGCCCTGGCCCGTGACTTTCCCGGAAAGCTCGTCGTCCTCTCGCTGGATTCGGGCGGAGGGGTCTCCCTCGATCCCGAAGTCCAGGAGCTTCTCCAAGACGCCCCCTCCTCGACCCTCCTTACCGGCATCGCTCCGAAGGCCCAACGGATCTTGAGGGCGGCGGCGTGCGAAGGGCTTGGCCTCCTGGCGCTTTCGATCGGAGACTCGCCCCTCCCTCCCGAGGAGATCGAATCAATCTGCGCAAAGGCCCTCTGCCCGATTCTCTTGCTACCCTAAGAGGAAAGCGGGAGACTCGCGCCCGTGGCGACCGCCGAACCTCCGCACGCTGCCTCCCGCGCGCGCTGGGAGCACTTCGCCCACATTGCTGACGTCGGCATTCGCGGCATCGGCTCTTCCCGCGAGGAAGCCTTTGCCCAAATCGCGGTTGCCTTGACGGCGGTCATCACCGATCCGCAGCGGGTAACGCCGCAGGAGCCGGTTCCCATCTCCTGCACCGCTCCGAGCGGAGAGTCCCTGCTCTTCGATTGGCTCAACGCCATAATTTTTGAGATGGCTACCCGCCGGATGCTCTTTTCCCGGTTTTCGGTTCAACTCCTCGACCATCGCCTCGAAGCCGAGGCATGGGGAGAGCCCCTCGACCCCGAACGCCACGAACCGGTCGTCGAAGCGAAGGGAGCCACCTACACCGAGCTGCGGCTCTTCCGGAACCCAGCCGGCGAGTGGGTCGCGCAGTGCGTTGTCGATGTCTAGAGCAGGAGAGTCACCTCCGCTTTCTCATGGACCTTGCTCGCCTCCAGAAACTCTCCGAGACCGCCTGGGAGCTTCCCCCGCAGGGGACGATGCGGGTTCCCGCACTCTTCTACGGTAGCCGGTCGCTCCTCGAGCAGATGGACGACAAGGTTGCCGAGCAGGTCGCGAACGTCGCCTCGCTTCCGGGGATCGTTCGGGCGGCCTACGCGCTGCCCGACGCGCATTGGGGTTACGGGTTCCCCATTGGCGGGGTGGCTGCGTTCGACCCGGAGCAAGGAGGGGTCATCTCGGCGGGAGGAGTCGGCTTTGACATCTCCTGCGGGGTCCGAACCCTCTTGACAGGCCTGCCAAGAGGATCGATCACCGGCCGGGAGGAGGAGCTCGCCGCGGCGCTGGCCCGGGAGATCCCGGCGGGAGTCGGGGCCTGCGGGAAGATCCACCTGGACGATTCCCAAATGGACGCGATGCTCCGGGGCGGGGCGCGCTGGGCGGTCGAATCGGGCTTCGGCGAGCCTGAGGACCTCGATCGGATCGAAGAACGGGGCTGCATGAATGGGGCCGATCCCGCCGCGGTCTCTCGGGAAGCCAAGAGACGAGGGCGGGATGAGATGGGAACGCTCGGCTCGGGAAACCATTACGCCGAAATCCAGGAAGTAACGGAGCTCTATCAGCAGGAGATCGCCCGGGCCTACGGCCTCGAGTCGGGCAATCTCGTGATCTCCCTCCACTGCGGCTCCCGAGGGCTGGGCCACCAGATTGGCACCGACTTCCTGCGCGAGATGGCGGCCGCTGCGGAAGCTTTCGGGCTTCTGCAGCCGGAGCGGGAGCTCGCTTCCGCCCCCCTTTCTTCCGAGCTGGGCCAGCGCTATCTTCGAGCGATGCGCGCCGGCATCAACTGCGCCCTGGCCAACCGGCAGATTCTCACCGATCTGATCCGGAAGGTCTTTGGGCGATTTTTCCCCGATCGCCACCTCGCCCTCCTCTACGACGTCTCCCACAACACCTGCAAGGAGGAGATCCATTCCGTCGAGGCAAAACCCCTTCGGCTCTTTGTCCATCGGAAGGGAGCGACGAGGGCGCTAGGCCCGGGCCACCCCGATCTTCCCGACGATTTCGCTGCTTGGGGACAGCCCATTCTCGTCGGAGGGAGCATGGGGACCTGCTCCTACATCCTCGCCGGGGCTCAGGAAAGTGAGGCAAGAGCCTTCTCCTCGGCAGTCCACGGGGCCGGCCGCCGGATGAGCCGCAACCAGGCGGCCCGGACTTGGGAAGGGAAGGAGCTCCTGGGAGAGCTGGAGCGCCGAGGCATCCTCATCCGAGCCCGATCTCACCGCGGAGTAGCCGAAGAGGCCCCCGGAGCGTATAAGGATGTCTCAGCCGTCGTCGAGGCGGCCGAGGGGGCTGGGCTGGCCCATAGGGTGGCTCGACTCGAGCCGCTGATCTGCGTGAAAGGCTAGCGCTTATGCGATGGGCATGGAAAATCGGTGTCGTCCGGGGAATCGGCATCTATGTTCACGTCACCTTCCTCCTCCTCGTGGTCTGGGTGGCGGTCGGCGCCTATGCGTCGAAGGGGAGCTTTTCCGACGTCGTCTCCTCCGTCCTTTTCCTGATTCCGCTCTTCGCCATCATCGTGCTCCATGAGCTCGGCCACGCCTTGACGGCCCAGCGGTTCGGCATCCAGACGCGCAACATCACGCTCTATCCGATCGGAGGGGTCGCTCGGCTCGAGCGGATGCCAGACGATCCCCGGCAAGAGCTGCTGGTGGCTCTGGCCGGACCCGCGGTAAACGTCGTCCTTGCCATTCTCCTCTATGCGATCCTGCTCCTCGGTGGACACGTCGAATCGTGGACCGACCTCCGCTGGATGAGCGGAAACCTTTTGCTCAACCTCTTTTGGATCAACGTTGTCCTGGCCGGATTCAACCTTCTGCCCGCGTTCCCGATGGACGGCGGCCGCGTGCTGCGAGCCCTGCTCGCTTCCCGGATGGACGCCGTTCGAGCGACCCAGATCGCCGCAACGGTCGGGCAGGGAATGGCTCTCTTTTTCGGCATCTACGGCTTCTTCGGCCATAATCCTTTCCTGCTCTTCATCGCCCTATTCGTCTGGATGGGAGCCGCCCAGGAAGCGAGCCTCGTCCAGGTAAAATCGGTCCTCGGTGCCATTTCGGTCAGCCACCTGATGATGACCGAGTTTCATACGCTCGGGCCCGATGACCCCCTCCGGACGGCCGTCCATCACCTCCTGGCCGGCTACCACCTCGACTTCCCCGTAGTCTCCGACCGCACCGTCGTCGGCATCCTCACCCGAAACAATCTCGTGGAAGGGCTCTCCCGCTTCGGCGAAGAGTCTTCCGTAGAAGGGGTCATGAATCGAGACTTCCTCACGGTGGACGCAGCGGAAATGGCGGATGTGGCGATCGCCCGCCTCCAGCAGCAGGGGCAACGCTCAGCGGTCGTCATGCGCAACGGGGAGCTCGCGGGCCTCCTCTCCTTGGAGAACATCGGAGAGTTTCTGCTGATCCACGGGGCCCTCGATCAGCGCAAGCGGAGAGGCCGGACCATTTTCCAGGGTCCGTAACGCCGCAGCCGCGGCGGGTGTCGAAGGAAGTGCGATGGCTGATCCTGACAAGATCCTCACGATCAACAGCGGGTCGACGAGCCTCAAGTTCGCTCTTTTCCAGATGGCTTTCTTGGAGAGGCGACTTTTTTCCGGGAAGCTCGAACACATTGGAGCCGGTGAGGGGCTCTGCGAAGCCAAGGATGCGGAAGGAACCGCGGTCTGGCAGGAACGCATTCCTCTCCCCGATCACCGGGCTGGGCTCGCCCGCTTCTTTTCCTGGCTCGAATCGGTCTCTCCGACGGGCGGCCTCGACTCCGTCGGCCACCGGCTCGTCCACGGCGGCCCCGCTTTCGGCGCTCCCCGCCTTCTCACCTCCCCCGTCCTGCAGAGCCTTCAGGATCTCTCTGGGTTAGCCCCCGAACATCTTCCGCACGAGCTCGAGGCGGTCCGTTCCATTCGGAAGCTCAAACCGGACCTTCCCCAGGTCGGCTGCTTCGACACGGCCTTCCACCGGTCGATGCCTCCTTGGGCGCGCACCTACGCCCTACCCCTCTCTCTTCGGCAGGAGGGTCTAGTGCGTTACGGCTTCCACGGGATCTCCTGCGAATATCTCCTCTCCGTCCTCCAAACGATCCTGCCGCCGGAGCGGGCGCGAGGCCGCATCGTGCTCGCCCATCTCGGCGGAGGAGCGAGCATGACCGCTGTGCGCGAAGGAAAGAGCGTCGACACCACGATGGGCTTCACGCCAACGTCGGGACTCGTGATGGGCACCCGCTGCGGCGATCTAGACCCGGGGATCGTCCTCTACCTGCTGCGCGAGCGGGGCCTTCGCCTGACCACGGTCGCGCGGCTGCTTTCCGAAGAGTCGGGACTCCTCGCCCTCTCCGAGTCCTCGGGCGAGATGCGCGACCTCCTCTCCGCCGAAGCAAACGACGAGAAGGCGGCCGCCGCGGTCGAAATCTTTTGTTATCAGGCTCGCAAGTTCCTCGGCTCCTTGGCCGCCGCACTGGGAGGACTCGACCTCCTGGTCTTCTCGGGCGGAATCGGCGAACATGCGCCCGAGATCCGCGAGCGGATCTGCTCCCCGCTCGGTTTCCTTGGCCTCAAGCTCGATCCCGAGAGGAACCGGAAGAACGAGCCGGTCATCTCTTCCGAAGCAAGCCCCGTCGAGATTCGAGTCGTCCCCACCGACGAGGAGCTGATGATCGCCCGACAGACCCGAGCCCTCATCCGTTCTGGCCGCGCCTCACTCGAGCCCGAAAGCCCCCTCCAGCCCTAACCGCCATTTCTCACCATCGCGAGGTTTCGCGCGCGCGAGGAAAGCCCGAGTCGCTTGAGAGGATGTTCGACAGGGAAAGGGTCTTCGTGAACGGAGATGGAGCAAGATTTCTGGGCTCCCCGCTGAATTGAGTGGGTAAGGGGAGCGGATTTTCAGTCCTTATCGGCGATTTCCAGGCGATCGGCCAAGATACGCAATCGGCCGCCAGTTTTTTCGCCGCTGGGATAGGTGATGAACTCTTCCAGCTTGTTGTCGGGCACAACGGCGATGATGTTTTCTTCAATGCAGCGCGACGGCCACCGGAAAAGCAGGTCGCCAAGCTTCGTGTTCAGGTTCGCCCAGCGCGTGAGATATTTGCCTTCGTCGTCCGCGAATCCCCCGAAGCGCAAGCCGCCCGCTGCCAGGGCTTCCAAGATGTCGAGCGTAGTGTCGTGCCCACCGCCGTCACTGACGTGGACGCCATGTTTCTCGAGCGAGGAGCCGAGTGCGCGTCCGCTAGACCCCCTCCTGGCTCAGCCTAGCAGGGGGAATGCGCGGGCAGCTGTTCAAGCGGGTGGAGCCGGAAGATCACCTTCCCTTCCGAATCCAGTTGCGGCGCCGCAGCGGAAAGCTTGTTCGCTTCTCTGGACCAGCCGTTTGTTCGCTGAGAAATAAGCCTTGTCGGATTGCACCTTTTAAGGTACATTACACTGCATAAGGTGCATGGTGGCCGAGGATGATCCACAGCCGCAGAAAATCCCCCTGATCTTTTTCCGCACGCGTGCGGGAAGCGAGCCTGTGCGGGAGTGGCTGAAGGAATTGCCCGAAGCGGAGCGCCAGGCAATAGGGAAGGACCTGTTGCGGGCGCAATGGCATTGGCCGGTGGGCATGCCGCTGTGTCGGCCGATGGGAAGCGGGTTGTGGGAGGTCCGGACGGACCTGCCGACGAAAAGGACGGCGCGCGTGCTGCTCTGCCTTTACCGCAAGCACCTGGTAGCGCTGCACGGGTTTATCAAGAAAACGCGCACAACGCCAGATGAGGATTTGGCGTTGGCGCGAAGACGCAAGAAGGAGTTGGAGGAATGAGCAAGCAACACATGGGTTCGAGCATCGACCACTTCCTCAAAGAGGAGGGGATTTTCGAAGAGGCGCAAGCGCAGGCCGTCAAGGAGGTCGTCGCCTGGCAGCTCGCGGAGGCTATGAAGAAAAAGAAGATCTCGAAGAACAGAATGGCGACGCTTCTCAAAACGAGCCGGACGCAGGTGGACCGGCTTCTGAATGCGAAGGACGACATTACCCTGTCGAGCCTGCAGCGGGCGGCGGCGATCGTGGGCCGCCGCGTCACGATCGAGCTGGTGTAGGTGCAGGGAAGTAGCGGAGAGGTTTAGAGAAGTCAGGAATCGCGGAGTCGATGCCTTCCTGACGCGGAAGCGCCGAACCAAGATCTTACCAGCGCAACAGACGGGCAATCCATTGCGGATGCGGCCGTTTTTCCCATTCGCAGGAGCTCCAGAATGGCTGGGCAGGTGATTCGGCACAACTTGTCCGACGGATACGTCGAGGTCCAATCGGGTCCTGTCGGCATGGCGACGACCTGGGATTGCGACATCGTGATCATGATGATCTCGCACCTCAAGGAGGCGATGCACCGATTCCGGGGAGGTCGCGGGTTGCCACCAGTTGACTACTCCATAGCCACTCATCACTGCCTATGGCTTTCCCTTCCCATGAAGCTCAGCGTCTGGGCGAGGCGGCAGGGTCTTTGCTACAAGACGGCATGGCGGATGGGGAAGGACGGAAAGTTGCCCGTTCCGGCCGAGCAGCTGCCGACTGGGACGGTGATCGTGCATGCGGAGGAGAGGCAGCCCGGCGGAGTTGCTCTCTACGCGCGAGTCTCCAGCGCTGACCAGGAGGCCGATCTCGATCGGCAGCTGGCGCGGCTGACGGAGTGGGCGCTTGCCAAGCGGTTGCCGATTGTCGATGCGATCAAGGAGGTTGGCTCCGGGATGAACGGACCTCGCAAGGGGCTCTTGCTCGATCCGAAGGTCGGCGTCATTCTGGTCGAGCATCGGGACCGGCTGATGCGCTTGGGATTCGAGCATGTGGAGGCGGCCTTGGCTGCGCATGGGAGGTCCCTGCTGGTTGTCGATCCCGAGGAGAGGACCGACGACATCGTCCGCGATCTGCACGAGGTCATCGAGTCGATGTGCGCGAGGCTCTACGACAAGCGATCCGCTACGAATCGGGCGAAGAAGGTGTTGGAGGCTCTCGATGGGTGATCGTCCGGTCTCTTCACCTGCCAGACGCGCTTGAGGCTGGCGGCAGAGCAGGCCGCGGTTCTTGACGGCTATGCGGATCTCTACGGGCAAGCCCAAGCGGGTCCTCTTTGCCAGGATGCGGGTGGGGATTCCGATGGGCGATCTCAAGTGCGAGTTCCTGCGGCGCTTTGGGATCACCGCCCGGCAGTTCAACGCGATTCGCGTGGGTCTCGAGGGCAAGATCGCCTCGATCCGGGAGCGGCGTCCGGAGTTGATCGCCGAGGCCGAGTCCCGCATCCAGAGAGCCGAAAGGGTCATCCGCATCCTCGAGGCGAGGGAGCCAGGCTCGGAGAAGCTTCATCAGAAGAAGCGGCGGCTTGGGAGCCTTCGCGCCAGGCTTGCGGCACGGATCGCCGACCGGGACTCGGGTCGCGTCCGCCTCTGCTTCGGCTCCCGCCGCCTTTTCCACAAGCAGTTTGCCCTGGAGGAGAACGGTTATACCAGCCATGCGGAGTGGAAGGAGGAGTGGCGGGCGGCGCGGAGCGGCCAGTTCTTCGTGATCGGCTCGAAGGACGAGGCATCGGGCAACCAGTCCTGCCGGGCCGCGGTCGAGGACGACGGCAGTGTCACGCTGCGTCTGCGTCTTCCCGACGCGCTGGCCTCGGATAGCAAGCTTCTCGTCATTCCCGGGGTGCGGTTCGCCTATCGCCATGAGGAGATCCTTCGGGCGCATGCAGCGCATGCCCGGTCGGGAGGCTTGCGAGAGCCGCCCGCGCCTTTGTTCCCGGAAACGCGGGCACTGGGCGCCAACTGGGCATTGCCGGCGGAATCCCGGCACGCGAACCGTCGGCAGTACTGTTCGGCCGACGTCGTCGACGATCCTTCCCTGGTAGAGGAATGGTTGTCTATTGTTTTAGGAACGGCCGATGCTAGGCCGCACCCGGCGTCCTCAGGTGCCGGAAATCCTCAAGTTCTGCCAGCAAGGAGACGGCGACAACCAGGCGGCCTCAATTGAGGCGGCGCTGGACAGATTGCGTGGCATGTCGGTGAAGATCGCGAGGACAAGCCGCGACTCGGGCATGCGGGAGGTGGTAGTGTCCGCTTTTGGCTCCCCGCTGAATTGGGTGGGTAAGGGGAGCGGATTTTCGGATGATGGATGGCAAGAAGCGGGGTTTTTGCCATCCGTCTTCGACGGATTTTCGGGAAGAGAGGAGGCCGGAAGCCGTTAAGGACACTTCTACTTCGTCGATCCTCCTTGACTGCGGATTTCCAGGCCGGGCTGCCCGGTTGATGCTTGCGGGATGGACGCAAACAAGCTTTTCGCTGCGCCGCTGCCACTGGGTTCGGAAGGGAAGGTGAGCCGGAGTGAGCTTCTCCGCGAAGGAGCATGCTCTGAAGATCTGGCTAAGGTTTCCAGCAAGGTCATCGGTTCTCCTGTCCGGAATGTCGAAGACCTTCTCCCGCACACGACACCGTGGAGAAGCGGTGGAGGCAGATGAACTTCTGGCAGTACCGGACCGAGTGGATCGCTCGGGTTCCTCGGATCGACTGTTCGGAGCATGGAGTTCGGCTGGTGGAGGTTCCTTGGGCCAGAGCGGGGAGCATGTTAGCCCCTTCCGAAGACTCTCCAAAACAATCAAAGAACACCTGGGTGGAATCATCGCCTTTCTCCAGAGCCGGATGGCCAACGAAACCATCGAAGCGATCAACGGGCTGATCCAACTGGCCAAAATGATGGCCAGAGGCTTTCGGAGCTTCCGCTCCCTGAGAATTGCCGCGTTCCTCAAAGCCGGAAAGTTGCGGCTCGATCTTCCGGCTCTACCCACCTCAAACAGCGAAGAGGCGCAAAAATCAAACCGGCCAGCGAGAAGGAGCATGCTTCGCACGATCCGCTGGCCAGTCGTCCAGGCGCGCCCCGCCAGAGGCTATTATTTGGCGCTGCCAACCGAGCTCGCCGCCGCAACCGGGCGCAAGGCGCCGGAGCGTACATCATAGATAAAGCCATGAATGGGAATCCACGGGGGGACCAGCGGATGCCCCCGGAGGCGCCGGACATCCTCCAGGACGCTCTCCTCCTGGTTTCGAATCGTCAGCCAGTCGATATACTGCCCTTCCGAAGTGCCTGGGCCCGATCCTCGGTCATGCCATCCATCGGCTTCCAGCACCGCGTGATCGAGGCTCTTCGCGAGCAATCCGCGCATGATCTCATCGGAAAAAGTCTCCATTCCGCAATCGCTATGGTGGATGACGAACCATTCCCGGGTTCCCAGGAGCTTATACGAGATGACAAGGGAGCGGATTGCGTCGTCACTCGCCCGTCCCCCAGCATTGCGGACCACATGGGCATCCCCCTCTTCCAAGCCCGCAAACTTTGCCGGGTCCAGCCGCGCATCCATGCAGGTCAGGATCGCAAAGCGACGTGACGGAGGCATCGCGAGATTGCGTTTTTCCCCAAAGCCTTCCGCATATCGCCGATTTGCGTCCAGGATTGTTTCTAGTGTTGAAGCCATGCGGAATGGCTACCTCGGGTTTTCCTCGATGTCAATGCTCGTAATGGCATCCGATGCATGGACCTTCGACGATAGGCTCGATCCGCATCGGGTAGGCGGCCCCTGCCCTCTCCCAGGGAGCCAGCGGAGCTAAGGGAGGAGATCTGTCGCCGCTCCACGAAGCCCAAGCGCCTTGAGGGAGACGCTGCTTCCTTCCCCTTGTGTGGGAGAGCGCTTCGCCGTATCTTCCCACGGCATGCGCCCGGCAGAAGAGCTTCGCACCGACTTCCCCGCCCTTTCCCAGACCGCGCACGGCCATCCGCTCGCCTATCTCGACAACGCCGCGACGACTCAGAAGCCCAAAGCCGTTCTCGACACGGTACGTAGCTTTTACGAGAAGGATTGCGCGAACGTCCACCGGGGTCTTTACGACCTGAGCGTCCGGGCGACCGAAGCGTTCGAGTCCTCCCGGCGCCGGGTCGCGGATTTCATCGGAGCGGCCTCGCCCGAAGAGATCGTCTTCACCCGAGGAACGACCGAGGCGATCAACCTCCTCGCCGCCACGGCCAGCCGTTCCCTGCTCCAGCGCGGGGATGGGGTGCTCCTCACCGAAATGGAGCACCACGCCAATCTCGTCCCCTGGCAGATGCTCGGCTCCTTGGGGATTCGCCTCTCTTTCCTCCCCGTCGAGGACGAGCAGGGGACCATCGACTGGAACCGGATCGAGGAAATCGCCAAAAAACACCGCGTTCGGCTGCTCGCCTTCACCCATGTCTCCAACTCCCTGGGCAAGGTCAATCCCGCCGCGGAGATCTGCGCCCGGGCGCGGTCGCTCGGCCTCTTGACGCTTGTCGATGCCGCGCAGAGCGCGGGCCACCAGCGCCTGAGCGTTCGGGAGATCGGCTGCGACTTTCTCGCGTTTTCCGGCCATAAGATGTGCGCTCCGACCGGAATCGGTATTCTCTACGGCCGGCAGGAGCTCTTGTCCTCCCTTCCCCCCTATCAAACCGGTGGGGAGATGATCGCCGAGGTCCGGCTCGACCAGAGCAGCTGGAAGGCTCCCCCGCACCGTTTCGAAGCGGGCACGCCCAACATCGGCGGAGCCATCGGCCTCCGAGCAGCGATCGACTACCTCCAGACCGTCGGGCTCGACATGGTGGAGAAGCACACATCCTCCCTGGCCGCCTACGCGGCCTCCGGCCTTGCCTCGATTCCTGGCATCCGGATTCTCGGTCCCCGCGACCATCGGGCCGGAATCGTCAGCTTCGTCCTCGAAGGAGTGCATGCGCACGATCTAGTGGCCTTCCTCGATCAGGAAGGCTTGGCACTGCGCGCGGGAGACCACTGCAACCAGCCGCTGCTCCGCAAGTTCGGGCTCGCCGCCACGGCCCGCGCGAGCTTCTACCTCTACAATCTTCGAGAAGAGGTCGACCGGCTGGTCGAAGCCGTCGAAAAGACGCGCCGCTATTTCGCGGGATAGCCGGGAGCGCATAGTAGGACGCACGGCAGCGATGGAACTCGACGAACTCTACCGGGAGGCGATCCTCGATCACGCTCGACACCCGCGCAACTTCGGCGATCTCGAAGGATGCGACCGATCGGCTGCCGCCAAGAACGTGAGCTGCGGAGATGCGGTCCGACTCTCTCTCCGGATTTCCCGCGAGAACAGGATCGAGGAGATCCGTTTCTGCGGGTCGGGCTGCGCCATCTCCACCGCCTCGGCTTCCCTCCTGACCCTGGCTGTTCGAGGGAAGAGCGTGGAGGAGGCCCTGCAGCTTGTTGAAAGCGTCCAGCGGCTGCTCACCGGCGCTTCCGCCCCCCAAGACAAGCTTTCGGGAGACCTCGCCGCCCTCGCGGGGGTCCGGCGCTTCCCGCAGCGGGTGAGCTGCGCGATGCTCTCCTGGCACGCCCTCGAAGACGCGCTCCGAACGGGCGAAACGAATTCAGCCTGAAATTTCTGATTGAACGGCAAGCGTGGAATGCTTTTTGCTTTCCTACGTAATTCCAACCTTACGTACGGAAGCTATGACAAACGTTTGCTCTCCTTGGCGTTCTCCCTTGATTTGCATCGCAATTCTCTCTTGGCTCCTCTTAAGCCACGCCGCCCACTCGGCAACCGATCCGAGTCTTTCGACCGAGGACGACCCGCTCCCTTCCGCCTCTCAGAAGACCAAGCCCCCCGCTCTCTCTCCGGGAACCGCCGCGTCTTCGGGAGCCCCATCCGTCACCCTGCCGACCGTCAATGTCAGCGCCACCACCGAATGGACCTCCCCGGAGCTAACTTCGGGCGAACCCAACGCCCCGATCCTGCCCACCGCCGCGCCCGTCATCTCTACCTATGGCGTTCCCACCGACGTGATGGATACGCCCCGCCAGATCACTCCCGTGAACCAGACACTGCTCAAGGCCGCCGGCACTCTGTATCAGGGCTATATCGATCCGATCTCCCTCTCCTCCATTCTCCCTACTGCATATACCCAGATTAACGGAGGGACGAACGACTCGATCACGATCCGCGGACGCCAGGCCCTCCCCTATATCAATGGTATCGAAGTCACTCTGCAAAATAACGCCCAGGCCATGGTTCCCTGGAGCTGGAACATGGTCGAGTCGATGGACATCCAGGAAGGGCCGGCAAACGCGGTCTTCGGGGCGACCCAGGCCTCCACCGGAAGCGTCAACTATATCACCAAGCAACCCTACTTCGATCAGTTTCGCGGGCGCGTCTGGGATACGACCGGTATGTATCAGCAGTATCTCTGGGGCGCTGATGCGGGAGGTCCGGTCAATGACAAGGTCGCTTGGCGCTTTTCCTACATGGGCCAGGAGCAAGGCAGCTACTATCAATATATGTACAACCGGCAGGAAAACTTCTACGTCGCTGTGGGCGCCAAGCCTTACGACAACTACAAGATCGATTTCTACGGAGACTACGGCAGCTACGACTTCTATCCGCAATTCGTCGACATGATGAACCGTCCGACCAACGCCCTCATTCGCGACGGCCTGTATAACACCGGCGTCGTGCCTGGGTTCCCGGCTACCGTCGCTCAAGGAGGCCCGATCACCGGCTCCGCCATGAATCCCGCGTACTCTACCTATGCGGGTCCCGTCGTCCCCATCAATCGCCGCGCCACCCTCTGGTCTCCCAATGGCGGAGGACAGGGAACGACCGGCCTGGCCCAGCTCATTCAGCGTCTAACCGTCACCGAGGACCTCGCCATCGTCAACAACACGATGTTTTGGTATTCCGGCGCCCAGTTTGTGGAGCCCCAGGTCTACTACTCCGAGTATGTTCCCGGGGATTACGAAATCGACAACCGTACCGAGGTCCGCTGGAGCTACGATCCCCTCGCGGGACAATCCGAGCGCCGGAGCAAGCGCCACGAAACAGACCTCCTGGAAACCGCCTTCGGCAAGCTCCGCCTCCATAACGTCATCGATACTGGCCTGGAATGGCACTACCAATACAACGATGACTATCTTTCCCAGAACTTTATGAACTACAGCAATGCCTGGAGCATCGCCAATCCCACGGCCCCAGGCTTAACCAATCCCGCCCTCTTCAATCTCGCCTCGACCAAGCAGTTTGGAAGCTACATCAACAACCCGCACGCATCCGGAGGAGGAGAATGGCGGATCCCCGGCGCGCCCGCGGGTTACTACTACGAGCCGCTCAATGGCGCCGGCGGCACCACTTTCGGCCACTACTGGTCCATCGCCCCCTTCTTTCAAAACAACCTGGATATCACGGACAAGCTGAGCCTCTATTTTGGCGTGAGAGCCACAGGCTATTTCTGGGACTATTCCACCCCACCAGGTCCGGCCGGAATGCCGCAAATCCCCAACCTCACCTACGCCAGCCTCAACCAAAGCTCCCTCAACCCGCTCCTGGAGATCAGCCCCGTCTACAAGCCCTTTCCCTGGATGACGACCTACTTCACCTATAATTGGTCCTATGTCACGAATGCGGCCGCCTTCGGAGGCGCTGCCCCAACGTTCGACGCCGCCTCCTTTCGCCTCCTCAACCAGCTGATCGAAGGCGGAATGAAGTTCAGCCTGCTCGATGACAAGCTCTTCATCACCACCGCCGGATTCAGCCAAAACCAGGCGCTCAATAACATCAGCCTTCCGGCCACCCTCGCACAGATCAACGGATACGAGGTCAACATCGCCTACCAGCCGAATCGCAACTGGTGGGCACGTCTCGGCTACATCTATATGCACGGAGTCGAAAACTGGAGCTCCCTACCTCACGGTCCGTCCATGGCGCAGAATTACTCAACTGCCATGGCCTTACAGCAGAGCTTAGCGCTGAACACGAGCTCCGTGTTTCCTTCGGGCATGTACAACATGATCGGGTTTCCCGACCAGTACGCCAGCGGCACAATCACGTATACTTCGGATGCCGGGGTTGGCGTGACCGTGCAAGGGATCGCCATGAGTCGGCAATATCTGGACTACTTTTACGATACCTACATACCGGCGCAGTTTTTGATGAACCTGCAAGTCTTCTACACGCAGCCGCGTTGGGAGCTTCGGCTTTACATGTATAACATGACCAATCAAAATTATTGGCTGCCATTCGGCGTCGGCAGCAGCGGGACGCGGACATTCGACGAAACCAATATCGTGGCGGGATGGCCTTTCTGGATCGAGGGAACCGCAATATGGAAATTCTAACTTGGTTCTTCCGTAGGCCCGTTTCTGCCCACAAAGCGGGATCAAAAGCCGTTGGATGAGATTGAGCTCCCTTGGTTTCCGGAAGGCCACGAAAATCGGAATTTCCACCCGGACGGGCATAACCCTCTTCGTCCTCTTCTGGATGGCCAAGCGCTGCGACAGGAGGCTGGGGGTGTCGTGTCGGGGAGGGAGCCCGGCAACAGGTCTGCCGGCTTGGTCTTTGTAGTACGAAGTCATTTGCTTGCGCCCATCGGCAATTCTGATCTGAGCAGGGCGAGCCTCTCCCGGCGTTGAGCGGCTCGCCCATCGCAACGGGCCAAAAGTGCGCCCTTCCCCACCCTCACTAGGGGTTACCCCGATCCCTGGATTAGGGCGATTTTCCATCACACCCGTAAGCAGACGGTGTGCCTGTCGGTAGCCGACTTTTCTGCTCCCGGCTAACCTTTCAGGCAAAGCTCGAAAGGCATCATGACAACCACGCACACTCATTCCGTCGGCGGGCGACTTCTTCTTTGCAGAAGGGGTCGCCCGGTCCCCCGTATTCTCCTCCTTCTCCCGCTGCTGGCCCTCTCGCCGCTGCCGGGGAGCCAAGCCTATGCGGCTTTGCCCCCCAGCATCCCCTCGGAGATCTCTCCCGGCGAGGAAGCGTCCACCCCATCGGGGCAACCCCCATCCCAAGGCCAATCCCTAAGGAAGCCCCTCCTCTCCCAGAACCTTCCGACGTCGAACGCCGCGGAGACGGTCGTCTACGGCGAAGAACCCACGCCGCTGGCACCCTGGGAAAACTCGAAATGGAGCCTCGATTCTCCGGAGATCTGGAGCGACAAGCTCGCTGCGAGCGACACCCCGGCCAACCTCATGGGAACCGGGCACATGCACCGGAAGTACCAGCCGATGATCGGGTTCTGGTGGATGAACATGAACATGGGCCCCGATTACTACCAGGGCTCTAATGCCATGAATCTCAACGGCCTCGGCGCGGTCCAGTATGGCGGGAAGCCCGTCGCCATGGGCAATGTCAACATGTTCATGGCCCAGTACATGCCGATGCTCATGATGGGGATCACCGATAACCTCACGCTCATGGCGATGTTCCCGATTTGGGACAAGCAGATGACCATGGTCGGGCTGCCCATGGGCGGCTACATGCACCACGGGATGGGGATGGGCCATGCGATGGGAAAGAACGGCCTTCCCCTGCAAATGATGCCTCCCGGAGCGGAGATGGGGATGACGGCGCTGGGACTTGGCGATGTCAACTTCCAGGCGATCTGGAAGGTCCTGGACTTTCACCGGAACCGTCTCCAGATGAACTACGGATTCTCGGTTCCGACGGGCTCGATCGACGAGACCATGCCCGACATGGCTGGACACCATGTCTATCCCTACGACATGCAGCTTGGCCTGGGCGTGCCCGCCTTCATCACGGCAGCCACCTACCTCGGGCAGAGCGAGGATCGCCACTGGGGTTGGGGGGTCCAGGGCTATGCCACGATCCCCGTGGGACGAAACTCCCAAGGGTACGCCTGGGGAAATAGCTTCACCGGCACCGGGTGGCTCAGCTACAACTTCACCGAAGCGATCTCCCTCAATTTCAGCGGGCTCGGCAACTACCAAGGGGGCATCCACGGATCGAACGCGGTCGACCAGCTCTCCGTCCGGACCGCTCCCTTCATCGCCATGCCCGACATCGTGGCGGCCTGGACGGGAGGAGAGTGGGCCGGGGTCGGCCTAGGGGTCAACGTGCGGATGCCGGGCTTTGCGAGCGATGGGTTTCAAAAGATTGCGACCTCACCCCAAAGCGCCCTTCAGGGGAACTTTCTCACCGCCCAGATCGTGGTGCCCTGCTATCAATCCTGGAATGGTGTCCAGTACGGAATGAGCTGGATGACCACCGTCTCCTGGCAGTGGTGGTATTGATCCCATAGCCTCAGCGGACCACCTCTTTGGCCTCCGCACCTTCCTCGGACCGTCCGCCGAGATGCTTCGCCAGGAACCGTTCGGTCGCCCGAAAGAACTGGAGACGATCCTCCGGACGGATAAACCCATGGCCCTCGTCCGGAAAGAGCAGATACTCGACGGGAAGCCCTTGCTTGCGCATCGCCTCGACGAGCTGATCACTCTCGGCCTGCTTGACCCGGACGTCGTTGGCTCCCTGGGCGATCAGGAGAGGCGTCCGGATCCGGTCCGCGGCGAAGAGGGGGGATCGCTCATGCAAGAACGCCTCGTCCTTCTCCGGGCTCCCGAGGCGCTTTTCAAAGAGAGCCCGCATCGGCTCCCAATAGGGCGGAATCGAGCGGCACATAGTGAGCAGGTTGGACGGGCCCATCGCTTCGACCCCGCAGGTGAACTCCCCGGGAACAAAAGCCAGGGCTGCCAGCGTCGCATAGCCGCCGTAGCTCATCCCCATGATGGCGAACCGATTCGGATCGGCGTACCCATGCGCGACCGCCCAGTGCTTTGCATCGATCAGGTCGGTCTGCATCTTTCCGCCCCATTCCCGGTCACCCGCATTCACGAACTCCTTCCCATAGCCTGTTGAGCCGCGGAAGTTGACCTGCAGGACACCGTAACCCCGGTTGGCCAGGAGCTGAACCAGAGGGCTAAAACCCCAACTGTCGCGCGCCCAGGGGCCCCCATGGACCAGAAGGACAAAGGGCACCTTGCCCGTCGCCCCAAGTGGCAAGGTGAGGTAGCCATGGAGGAGAAGCCCGTCCCGCGCCGGGAAGGTGATCGGCTCCATGGGAGCGAGGCGATAGGAAGCAAGCTCGGGTCGGGAAGAGAAGAGAAACTCGAGTTTCTTCTCGTGAGGCGAGAAGAGATAAAAGCTCGTGGGGTCAACGTCGGAGGAGTAGGCGACTGCCCAAGACTTGTCCGCGAAATCGCGGCTGGAAATCATCACCTCGCCGGGATGCTGTCTCTGGAGATAGTCGAATGCCTCTCGGATGCGATCGTCGAAGAACTGCCACTCGAGCTTCTCCCGCTCGAAGGCAACCGCCTCGAGCCGATAGGTCCTGGGATGGGTCAGGATGGCCGCTACGTCGTAATGGGGGTCCTCCGCCACGACCACCTGCTTTCCGCTCGCGGGATCGATTTCTAAAAGCCGCTCGGCATTCGCTCCGACGGTCGAAAGGATCCAGAGCGAGCGGTCATCCGGGGTGAATCCCGCCAGACCCCCTGATTCGTCTGGCCCCCAGGATGCCAACGCCTTCCAGGGAGCTTCGATTGACGCCCGCGCACTCACTTCCTGCCGCGCACCCGGCACCATCAAAAGCCGGGCGCGAATGGCATACTGATGATCCTCTTCCCATTCGATCACGTTCCCGGGATTCTCCGCGAGCAGGTTGAGCCGATTGTCGGAGAGGGCAAGGCGGTAGATGTCGAAAACCTTGGGATCCCGCCGATTCAACGCGAGGAGAAGGGATCGGGGATGGGCGGGATCGTCCGCCTGGAGATGAACCTTGACGTCCTTGAACGGGGTCAGGTCGCTCGCCGAGCCTTTGGCGAGATCGACACGGAAGAGGTGGTTGTTCTCGTTTCCGCCCTGATCTTGGAGATAGAAGATCGTTCGGCTATCCGGGGACCAGAAAAAGGAGCGGATGCCCCGTCCCTTTTCCGCCGTGATCGGATGATCGTCCTTGGATCCCAAGGAGCGGACCCAGATATTTAATACACCTTTGTGCGGAGCAAGATAAGCTAGCTTTCCGCCGTCGGGAGAGAGACGCGGCGAGGCCCACTTCGGCTCCTCGAAAAGCACCCGAAGGGGGATGAGGGGGGCAGCCTTTCGGTCGGATGGGGCGGACAAAAGCAGCGCCGGGACCTGGGAAAGCCCGACACCGAGCAGGACAAGAGAAAGGCCAAAAGAGGAAAGAGAGCGCATGGCGATGAATCGAAGGACCTTAGAAGAAAAGCCCGGCTCTTGACAACCCCGCGTTCGGGGAAGATTCCTGTCCCGCTCCCACGTTGCCAGCCACTCCTCGCCGAGCTATCGTTGCTTTAGTGAGCCTGCCCATCCGCTCCACCGCTGACATCCTGGAAGCGCTCCGCGCGCATCCGGCGTGGAAGAATGAGGTCCGCCGCGAACTCCTGACCGAAGAACTTCTGGAGCTACCGGCTACCGTCCGCGCCCTGGCGGAGAGTCAGCGCCGGACCGAGGCTACCCTCCAATCCTTTATGGAGTCGACGCGAGCGTTCCAGCACTCGATGGAGGAGTTCCGCCGCTCGATGGAGGAGTTCCGCCGCTCGATGGAGGAGTTCCGCCGCTCGATGGAGGAGTTCAAAGACGCCTCGGAGAGGAGATTCGTCGCGATCGAGCAGGAGTTGAGAGGAATAGGCATCCAAATGAACGAGCTGGATGGAAAGAGGATCGAACTCGACGCGGAAAGGAAGCTTGGCAACTACCTCCGCAAATATGTTCGGATGGTCGAGGTGATTTCGGACAAGATCCAGAATCGGGCGATCGACATCGCCTTGATGGAGGGGACCATCAGTGAGAAGGAGGGGGAAGAGATCGGTAATGCCGACGTCTTGGCGGCCGGGGAGGATCCAGAAACGGGGGAGGCAGCGTGTGCTGCAGTGGAGGTTTCGCGAACGGTCGACGTGAGCGATGTGGAGAGAGCCCACCGCCGAGCGAAGCTCTTGCTCAAGGCCCTACAGAGCGCCGTAGCCTCCAAACCCTCGAAATTCCGGGAGACTTTTCCCGTCCCTCCCAGCAAATCCGTTGCTCTGGTCGTCGGCAAGAGAATTTCCGAAGCCGCCAGGCGGGAAGCGGAAAGGAGAGGTGTCGTCTACGCGCGGTATCGCAACGGCTTTGACCGGGAAGAGGGATGAGGTTCGGTCGGAAGTCCCATTCCTCCATTTTCACCGGCCGCCCAGCTTTCCATCGAGTGCCCAGTTGACCATCGCTACGTTGACTACCGGATCACCAAAGAGTCCCAGCCAGGGCTTGCTCGTATACCGAGCCAGGATCTGCAGCAGTTCTTCGTGCGATTTTTTCCTCTCTCGGGCGACCCGGGGGAGCTGGAGAAGCGCGTTGGCGATGCTGATGTGCGGATCGAGGCCGCTCGCGGAAGCGGTGACCGCATCCGCGGGAATCCTCTGGTCCGGGGAGAGAAGGTTTTCCTTCCGGTAATCCGCGCCGCTCCGAGATACCGCATCGACAAGCCCTTTCGAGGTCGGCCCCAAGTTGCGCCCGCCGGAAGCGGTAGCATCGTAGCCCGCCGCGCCCGCCGCCGAGGGGCGGGGATGGAAATACTGCGGGCCTCGGAAGTTCTGCCCCAGCAGCGCGGAACCCAAGACGGTCCCATCAGAAGATCGAACGAGGCTCCCGTTCGCCTGAAAAGGGAAGAGGAACTGGCCGACCCAATAGACGGCCAGGGGGTAGATCCCGCACAAGGCCACCAAGAGCACGCCCGTGAGGGCGAGAGAGACCCGGATGCGTGACAAAAGACCCTTCATCGGTAGCCTCCTTATTTCCAAGGCAAGAGACTCAGCAGCAGATCGATCCCCTTGATCCCGACAAAGGGGGCCGCCAGACCGCCGAACCCATAAATCAACGCGTTGCGCACGAGCAGAACCTGGGCCGTCAGGCCGCGGAGGCGAATGCCCCTCAGCGCGAGCGGGATCAGCGCCACGATGACTAGGGCGTTGAAGATCACCGCACTGATGATCGCGCTTTCCGGGCTCCGCAGCTTCATGATGTTCAGGGGCGCGATTACCGGAAAGGTTCCCATCAGCATCGCCGGAATGATCGCAAAGTATTTCGCAACGTCATTGGCGATGCTAAAAGTCGTCAGCGCTCCGCGGGTGACCAGGAGCTGCTTGCCGATCTCGACCACTTCGATGAGCTTGGTGGGATTGCTGTCGAGGTCGACCATGTTGCCCGCCTCCCGGGCGGCCTGCGTTCCCGTGTTCATGGCCACCCCCACGTCGGCCTGGGCGAGTGCCGGCGCGTCGTTGGTGCCGTCCCCGGTCATCGCTACCAGGTGCCCACCCTCCTGCTCACGCCGAATGCGGGCGAGCTTCGCCTCAGGCGTCGCCTGCGCCAGGAAATCGTCGACCCCCGCCTCCATCGCAATCGCCGCAGCGGTCTGGGGATTGTCGCCCGTGATCATGATCGTCCGGATGCCCATCTGGCGCAGCCGCGCGAACCGCTGCTTGATCCCCCCTTTGACTACGTCCTTGAGATGGATGACGCCTAACGCCTCCTTCCCCTCGGCGACCACCAGGGGCGTCCCGCCATCCCGAGCGATCCGATCGACCGCTTGCTGGACCGACTCGGGCAGCTCTCCCCCCTGTTTGCGCAGAAAGGCCTCGATCGCATCACCTGATCCCTTGCGGATCATCCGAGCCGGAGCGCCGTCACTCTCGGGAAAGTCGACTCCGCTCATCCGGGTCTGCGCCGAAAACGGAACGAACCGGGCTTGGTTTTCCAACACCTCCCGGCCCCGAAGCCCGTGCTGCTGCTTGGCCAGGATCACAATCGAGCGGCCTTCGGGCGTCTCGTCGGCGAGGGAAGCGAGCTGCGCTGCGTCGACAAGCCGCAGCAGATCGACTCCCGCCGCCGGAACGAATTCGGTTGCCATCCGGTTTCCGAGCGTGATCGTCCCGGTCTTGTCGAGAAGAAGCACGTCGATGTCCCCGGCCGCCTCGACTGCGCGGCCGCTGGTCGCCATCACGTTGTGCTGCACCAGCCGATCGATTCCCGCGATCCCGATGGCGCTCAGGAGGCCCCCGATTGTCGTCGGGATCAGGCAGACGACCAGAGCGGCCAGTGTCGGGATCGAAACGGGAGCATGGAGGTAGAGCAAGAACGGGACCAGAGTGAGAATGACCAAGAGGAAGATGAAGGTGAGCGCCGCGAGAAGGATGCCCAGGGCGATCTCGTTGGGCGTCTTTTGCCGCTTGGCTCCTTCGACGAGCTGAATCATCCGATCCAAGAAGGTCTGCCCAGGGTCGCTCGTGATCCGCACCACGATCCGGTCGCTGATTACCTTCGTCCCGCCCGTCACGGCACTCCGATCGCCGCCGCTCTCCCGGACGACAGGCGCCGACTCTCCCGTGACGGCCGATTCGTCGACCGTCGCCGCGCCTTCGATCACCTCGCCATCGGCGGGGACGAGATCGCCGGCGACGCAAATCACCAGGTCTCCCTTCCGCAGCTCGCTCGCCGAGACGCTCTCTTCCCTGCCTTCCCGCTGTCTCCGGGCCATCGTGACGGTCCTCGCTTGCCGAAGGCTGTCCGCTTGGGCTTTCCCCCGGCTCTCCGCAATCGCCTCGGCAAAGGTGGCAAAGAGGACCGTGAACCAGAGCCAGAGGGAGATCTGCACGGTGAAGAACTTCGACTCAGGGGAAAGGAAGATTTCAAGAGTGCTCACCATCGCCCCAATCTCGGTGACGAAGATGACCGGGTTGCGCCAGAGAACGAAAGGGTTGGCCTTTAGGATCGCCCCTCGTAGCGAAAAGGCCAAGAGCTGGGGATCGGCAAAGCTGAACTGCTTGGGTTTCATCGTCTTTTCCCTTAAAACGTCTGGCCCGCATGGAGCAGGAAGTGCTCGAGGATCGGCCCCAGCGCAAGGACGGGGAAGAAGTTGAGCGCCCCCACGATGAAGACCGTGGCCAGCAGCAGGACGATGAAGAGCCCCCCGGAGACCGGAAAGGCCGCTTGGCTCGCCGCCACGGTCTTTTGGGCGGCCAGAAGTCCCGCCAGCCCCAGGACCGGCACGAGCATCAGGTAGCGCCCGGCGAGCATGGCGATCCCGAGGGTCGTATTGTACCATGGGGTATTCCCCGAAAGGCCCGCAAAGGCGCTCCCGTTGTTTCCCGTGGTCGAGCTGAACGCGTAGAGGACCTCGCTCAATCCGTGGGGGCCCGCATTGGCGATTCCCGCCAAGCCCCAGGGGCTTGCGATCGCCCAGGCGCTCAACCCGAGGATCGAGAGGGTCAGCGCGAGAATGCTCAGGGCGGCCATCTTGACCTCGCTCGCTCCAATCTTCTTCCCCAAATACTCCGGAGTCCGCCCGATCATGAGCCCGAAGAGAAAGACTCCGAGGACCACAAAGACGAGCATCCCATAGAGCCCCGATCCGACTCCGCCAAAGACGACCTCGCCCAATTCCATGTTGAACAGGGGGATCAGGCCACCCAGGGGCATATAGGAGTCGTGCAGCGAGTTGACCGCTCCGCAGGAGGTCGCCGTCGTCGTGACCGCAAAAAGTGCCGAATCGAGGATCCCGAAGCGGCTCTCCTTTCCTTCGCGGTTGCCTTCGGAGGGAGAGAGCCCGAGCTCCACCAGAAGCGGATTGCCTTCCGCTTCCGCATGCCAGCAAACCAGAATGCCTCCGAGCAGGAGGATCGCCATCACCCCCCAGACTGCCCATCCGTGGGACCGACGGCCTACAGCGAGCCCAAGGTAGACCGCGAGAGCCCCGGGAATGCAGAGCACGGCTAGAATTTCGAGCAAGTTCGAAAGGGGAGTCGGGTTTTCGAAGGGATGCGCCGAGTTAGCATTCGTGTATCCTCCCCCATTGGTGCCCAACTGCTTGATCGCTTCCTGGGAGGCGATCGGCCCCTGAACGATCTCCTGCACCTCGATCCGGCGCTCCTTCCCATCGCCGCCCGTGGTCGAGACCGGCTCCACGAGCTGCGCCCGAGAATAGGGCGCAAAGTTCTGCGGAACCCCTTGGGAAACGAGAACGATCGCCATCCCGAAGGCAAGAGGGAGAAGCAGATAGTAGGTGATCCGGACCAGATCGACCCAGAAGTTGCCGATCGTCTTTGCCCTGGTCCGGGCGAGCGCCCGAAGGAACGCCGCGGCAATGGCGATCCCTGTGGCTGCGGAGGTGAAGTTATGCGAGGCAAGCCCCACCATCTGGGAGAAATAGGAGACGGTCGATTCCCCGGCATAGTTCTGCCAGTTGGTGTTGGTGGCAAAGCTCACCGCCGTATTGAAGGCCAGGTCGGGCGAAAGTGGGCCGAATCCCTTGGGATTGAGGGGGAGCCACTGCTGGATCCGCAGGATGAGGTAGGTGAGCAAGAGACCCACCAGGTTGAAGACCAGAAGGGAGGCGAGGTAGCCCTTCCAGTTCTCCTCCTTCCGGGGATCGACCCCGCAAAGCCGGTAGGTCCACCGCTCGAGCGGCCTCAAGACCGGGTCGAGCCAGGTCTTGCCGTTCGGATCGAGCACCGCTCGCAGATAGAGGGCCAAAGCCCAGCTGACGAGCGCCAGGAGCACAAAAAACAGCCCGACGGTCAGCCAAAAGGAGGTTGTCATTTCCGAAAGACTTTAGAACTTCTCGGGCCAGATCATGGCCACGAAAAGATAGGCCAGAAGCCCCACGCAGACGACGCCCAGAAACGCTAGCATCCCTTCCTCGCTAGATTCGGTCGCACCACTCCCCGTAGGCCATCGCCAGCGCGAAGAAGATGAGGGTTCCGGCTATGTAAAACAAGTCCGCCATCGCTGCTTTCCCAACGCTACCCCAGCCCGGCGGTCCTGTAGACTCAAAAGGACTCGGCCAGGGATCAAAAAACCATAAACGGCCCGGCCCCGCGGGTCCTGAGTCAACCGTTCCTCAAACCATAGACCACCATCCCACTACCAGGGAAGGTCGTCGATGACGTCGGCCGAACAGTTCTGCCGACGGTTCGCGTGCCGGGATTCCGCCGGCAATGCCCAGGTTGCGCCCAATGCCCGCGTTTCCGGGAGCAAAGGCGCGGGCGGCTCTCGCAAGCCTCCCGACCGGGCATGCGCTGCATGCGCCGCTTTGAGCCTCCTCCGAACCTCCGACCAGAACGACCATACAGGCTTCGCCCGATTCCTCGCGGGTAGGGCAAAGGTGAGGTGGCCGCCATTGCGGGCTGGCGCGGGCGGCCTCCCGCACGGTCGGACGCTTGGGAGAAGCCCAAGCCTCTCCTGGCCACGGCATAGGCCGCGCCCTGGTGAGAGCTGATGCCGTGACGACGCGCATGATTCACCGCGCCGATCACGGAAGTATAGGCCGGATCGACTTCGATCCCCTCGACTCCGGCTCGAAAACACCCCACCTTGAGCAGGGAAATGGTCTTGGAGTAGCCAAACGACGAGATCTTCCTGGCGGCGGATGGACTCGCCACCTCAAGCTCCGCCTTCCTCTTCTTCAGATCCAGCCGCTCAAGGACCAGGGGAAGCCCACGCTCCCGGGCCATCTCCACGATCATCCTCGCCGCGTCGCCGATGATCGCCTTGGCTTGATCTTCGGTCTTGCCGTAGAGGTTGAGATCCACCCGAAGGGCCCGCCGCAGGTTGCCGAACCGGTCCGTCTCCGCCACGGCCAGATGGTCGTGGTTGATGTCGATCCCAACCGCTCCCGCCAGATGGCTTGTCGCAATGGGAACCGGCCTGGCCGGGACGCTCGCGAAGACCCGCCAGCCCTTCCAGTCCCTCAGAAAGCGGTAGCTCACAGCCACCCCCTCCCGCCTCCGGACAGGCTTGCCCGTCTTGGTTTGCGAGAAGACAACCCGGCTCGCGGCAAGCGCCTGAAGAATCTCTTCCTGGCCATAGGCGAACCGCACCCCGGGAATGACCAGAAGCTTGCCATCCGAGGCTAGCGCATCCGGAAGGCGCAGACGCAGCGTGACACTGCCGTCGTCCTCGACCGAAGCCCGGCAGGACTGGTTGCCCGCGGTCTCGTCCTTCGATCCGATCACGAAGAACTGACCGCTCCGCGCCGCCCGCCACTCCTTTTTCCAGTCTGCATGGCTGGCGTAGCCGTTCTCCTTGAGGTGAAACTGCTTGCGGAACAGGCGGCGGGAGCCGAAGCAGAGGCGGACGCGCCCCGAGTCCCGGTCGACGATCCGTGCCGCGAGCCTGGCGCGAAGGCTCCCAAGCCGCCGCTTCTTCTGATGAAGCTTCTCCGAGCCTGGCTCCCTCGCCGAGAGGATGCGGATTACCCTTTCGGCTCTCTGGATGCGGGACTCGGCCTCGGCGATCCACTCCGGAAGCCGCTCCCGGATCGAAGCGATCTTGCCCTCGAGGCCCACGTGAATCGCGTTGAACTGCTGGGCGGTGATCCCAAAGCGCCGCAGGAACTCGCACTTCAGATCGTTCATCGGAATCCCCGCCCGCATCCTGGCAAAGAGTGTCCGCTTGGGCTTGCCCGTAGAGATCCGCATAGCCGTCCAGAGCCGCGACCTGCTCTGCCGCCAGCCTCAAGCGCGTCTGATAGGTGAAGACCGGACGATCACTCATGGAGAGCCTCCAGCGACTTTTTCGCCCGCATCAGCCGGTCCCGATGCTCGACCAGAATGACGCCGACCTTCGGATCGCGCAAGAGCCGCAAGAGCCCCTTGCGAGGTCCGTTCATCCCAGAGCCAACCTCCTTGACCGCATCGACGATCGGCAACCGCTTGGCGAGCGCCAACTCCGTCAGCCGCGCCAGCTGCCTGTCCAGATCGGCCTTCTGGTCGGCGCTGGAGACGCGCGCATAGAGGGCAACTCCGCCGGGCTGCCTCTCCTCCGCATGCACGATCACCGTCCCGGTCGGCAACTGCTCGGCCGGCGCCGGCATCTTCCCGTCCTTCCCCATCCGCCAAGCCGTCTTGGAGCCAATCCCCTGCCGCCTTGCCCAGACGCTCAGCTTCATGGGAAAAGAATGCCATGCAACGTGAGTTATGTCTATTGATTAGTCAACTGTTGGTAACCCCTTTTCCCCCACTCCCGCCCTTCCTCCCCCCGTCGCACCTCTCCCCATCCGCGAGTCGGCGAGGGTGAGCAGACCATCCACCTGGGACTCGATCTCCGCGGCTACTTTGGGATTGAGCTTCCGGAGCCATCCCTTCGGGATCCCCTCGATGGCGTAATGCGCTCCGGCCAACATCCCCGCAAGGGCACCCGTCGAGTCCGCGTCTCCTCCGCGGTTGACTGTCGCAATCAGGCAAGAGGAGAAAGAATCGGTCCCAAAGAAGGTGAAGAAGACCGTTTGCAGCGTATCGACCACATAGCCCGAGGCGCTGACGGGATACGGGTCGAAAGCGAAGACCGGATGGAGGGCGATCAGGCGCCCGGCCGCCGCTCGCGCCTCGGAAATCCCGCCTCCGGCAAGAAGGCTCCGAACCATCTCCCCGAGGGTAACGGTTCCCGCATCCGAAAAGGGGTGGTTGTGCGTGAAATGGCACTGGTCGACCGTCCAGCGCCGAAATGATTCCTCGTCCCCCAGCGTCGCCAGAACGACGGGAAGATTCCGCAGGCAAGCGCCGTTGCCCCCATCCCAGCGGCTTCGCTCCGCCGCCAGAGATCCGCAGCTCAGATAGCGACGAATGCCCCGCAGGCAGGTGGCACCTATGTCGACAGGTCGGGAACGATACCAGCGGACGAGCTCCTCCGCCATCGCGGGAAGAGCGAAACCCTCGCACCGGAGAATCGCCCGGCCCAAGGCCAGGCACATCTCCGTGTCGTCGGTGATCTGTCCCGGCTTGAGCCCGAGCCACCCGCCGCCGATCATCCTCCGGTGGGTTCCGTACCGCTCCGCGATCTCCTGCGCCGAGAGAAACTCGACCGTCGCACCCAGGGCATCGCCGACCGCAAACCCGAGATAGGCTCCGAGCGCCCGCGCTCTCCGCTCCTGGCGCGAAACCCCAGTCATGGCCGCTCGATCTCGACCACGAAGGCTCCTCCGATGACCAGATGCTCCGCCTCGCTCTGCAGGACATGATGAGGAAGAAGCTCCCGAAAGAAGAGTAATTTGACCAACGGCACCCGCGCGGTAAGAATCCAGCCCCCAAACTGCTCAGCCACCCCCCGCTCGTCCGTAAAGGAAACGAGGTTGTTGAGGAGGACCAGGGCACGTCCTTTTCCATAGCGCTCCAAGATCTGGTTCTCCTCGAATCCCTCGACGCCCCGATAGAGGGTCCGGTAGCGCTCCCTGCTCGCCTCCGACCGATCGAGCGACCACTGGGCAAACTCGTAGAGGAGGTCGAGCTGCATCTGGATTGCATTGTTGTGAAAGCGGCTCGACATCTTTTCCTCCACGTAGCGGATCCACGCAGGCGAGGAGAACCGCTCGATCAGGCTCTTGTGGAACGTCGGAAAGAGGCCGAAGCGGCTTTCCACCCACCCTTTGAGCACAGCACCTTCCGGGCCATTCGAATCAAAAGCCCAACCTCCGAGAAGTCGCTGGTAGCTCGCCCGGTATCGTCGCCGACCGCCCGAGTCGCAGCGCACCCGCTGCTCCTCGTTGAGCCCAAAGAGGACATCCATGTAGTCCTCGAAGAATTGCGCCGCTTCCGCCGCATCTCGTGCTTCCCCGAGCTTCCCAAAAAGTCCCGGGTTCATTTCGCGCACGCCGTGAATCGAGATCCGGATCGGGCGCTCGTTGAAGGCGGGGCTTGCCAGCAGGGCCGAAGGAATTCCCACGAGGTTGGTCGCGTGGCCGAGCGCGGCAACCGATCGGCTGGAAAAAGCTCCGCTGGGCGTGGACAGAGTAGTCAAGTATATCCTCCAATCCACTCCGGTCCACTAGAGCCTTTGCGAGGGACCGCCTTTGTCGGGGATAGGACCGCGTCCGTCCGCATTCCCGCCTCGCCGATTGTCCGCCAGTGGGCTCGCCGGGACTCGAACCCGGATGGGTTGCCCCACTAGATCCTAAGTCTAGCGCGTCTACCGTTTCGCCACGAGCCCAGGGTCACAGCGAGCGTAGCGTGCCCGTACCCCCCTGTCGAGGCGAGGCTCGCCGGAGCAACCGTTCTCGGGTAATAATGAGAAAAGGATCGTGAGGAGAGCCAACCCATCGCGCGAACGAAAGGGAGAGAAGGCCGGCAAGCATGCGCCCGGCCGGGAAGACGCAGGGGAAGAGACCGCCTCCCCAGCTTCCGCAACCGGGCAGGAGCCCCGGCTCTGGGTCGTTGGGACCCCGATCGGGAACCTCGAGGACATCACCCTGCGCGCGTTGCGCATCCTGCGGGAAGCCGACCTGGTCGCGGCCGAGGACACCCGGAGGACGAACCAGCTCTTGCGCCACTACGAGCTCCACAAGCCGCTCGTGAGCTGCCACCGGTTCAACGAAGCCCAGCGGCTCGCGGGACTCATGACGGCCCTGCGGGAAGGAAAGAAAGTGGCGCTCGTCAGCGACGCGGGGATGCCGGGCATCTCCGATCCGGGAGAGCGGCTTCTCCGGAGGTGCGCGGAAGAGGGAATCCGGGTGGAGGTAGTCCCGGGACCCTCCTCGGTGTTGACCGCCCTGTTGGCTTCGGGATTTTCGACCACTCCGTTTTACTTCGGAGGGTTTTTCCCGGTCAAAGGGGGAGCGAGGAAGAGAGAGTGGGAGGCGGTGCAGGCTCGCGCTTGCACCTCCGTCTACTTCGAGTCCCCTCACCGGCTCCGCCGCTCCCTCGAGGACGCGGCGGCTCTAGGAGACCGGAGAATCTGCCTGGCCCGGGAACTGACCAAGAAGTTTGAAGAGGTGCTCCGGGGGAGTGCTCAAGCTCTTCTCCTGGGGTTCCAGCGTCGGGAACCGAGGGGGGAGTTCTGCGTCGTAGTGGAAGGCTCGGACGAGGCGGCCTGCCGCGGGAGGACGAGCGGTTCCTCTGATCCCGCTCTTTTCAGGCCGACCCAGGTAGTGTAGAAGGAAGGAACGGTGCCGAAGTTCTGGCTTCTTCTCTGGCTTGGGCTGCTCGGGCTCCCGGCGTCCGGGGTTGCCGGGGAGGTGCGCCGAGCCTACGAGATGCAGCCGGGTGGGGAATATCTCGCGCCCGACCCTCGAGTCAAGGTGGGGAAGATCTGGAACTTCCTCAACGCTCCCGCCAAGAAGGGAAAGCAGCTCGGCAACCAGAGCATGGTCTTCGAGAGGACCTATTGGAATTGGGGCGCCATCACCCCTGAGGAGATGGCCGTGCGACAGGGGGAGATCTACATCTTCAACTGGAAGAACGGGGGGAAGAGCCGGGATCTACTCGCCCGATTCGAGTATCGCCAGACGCGAACGCGCGAGGCCGTCTGGTCGCAGGTCGACTTCGCCCGAGGGGCCCACGGCACCATCCGGTCGGTCTTCATGGTCACCGGGGACGACTTCATGCAGCATGGGCGGATCTACGCATGGCGCTTTACGCTAGTTGACGGAAACCGGATTCTCGCCCAAGCCAAGTCCTTTATCTGGTAATCCATGTTTTCCTACGCTCTTTTCTTTTCGGTGACCGCCCAGGCTAATCCTCGCGTCGTCCCGGAAGCGATCAGCCTCTTCGAGATCGTCCACCGAGGAGGCCTGGTGATGTGGCCGATTCTCCTCTGCAGCGTTCTTGCCGCTGGAGTCTTCCTGGAACGGATGCTCTTCTACCGAAAGGCGGAGTGCAACGTGGACTCTTTCCTGACGGGTCTCGGCAACCTGCTGCGCAAGGGGAGATATGAGGAAGCTCTGCTCCGATGCCAGGAAACGCCCGCGCCAGCAGCCGAGATCGCCCGGCAGGCAATCCTCCGGCGGGACTATCCGCCCACGGAGCTGCGAGAGATGACGCGGGAGGCGGCCCAGCTCGCCCTGCCCCCGCTCGAGGCCCACCTGCCCATCCTGGCCACGATCAGCTACATCACCCCTCTTCTTGGGCTCTTGGGGACGATCACCGGCATGATCGAAGCATTTCTGGCCATGAATCGAGCTTCGGGCTCAGTTTCCGTGAGCGACTTGGCCTCGGGCATCTGGGTGGCCCTGGTCAGCGCCGCGGCGGGAATCGCGGTAGCCATTCCCACCTCGATCGCCTACAATTATCTTTTAACGCGCCTTACGGCGATCGCGCAGGACATCGATCGAGTAGCCATTGAGGTCTTGCACGCCCTCGCCGACGGCAAGAGATCCAACCGTGACGCCCCCTTCCCCGACGAGATTGCAGCCTCGCTTGGCTCTTCTGCGCGGGACGACTGACCTCGTTCCCCTGGTCACCGTCCTCTTCCTCCTGCTGCTCTTCTTCCTCCTCGGCTCCTCGTTTGTTACCCAGCCGGGGTTCGTGGTCGAACTCCCCAAAAGCTCCCTCGGGGTGCGGCTGCCTTCCGAGGGCTGGATCGTCTCGGTCACCTTGACTCCCGAGACGAAGGGAAACGGCGGCCGAAAGCCGCTGATCTTCTGCCACGATGAGCTCCTCGACCTGCCCGGCTTCCGCAAGCTGCTCGAGGAAGCGGGCCGCGGCCGCCCTCCGCAAACCCTGGTGATTCGTGCCGACAAAGAGGCTCCAGCAGGGCTTCTGGTGGAGATCATGAACGTCGCCCTCGCTCAAAATTGGTCGGTTTTATTAGCAACTCAGCCCGAGGGCGAACACCCAGGAGGGCCGTGACCTCGGCGGTGAGAAGCCAGCCCACCGTCGGAGAGCTCCGGCTGCGGTTGGTCTTGACCTGCGCGGCCGCTGCCATTGTCCATCTCTTTGTCCTGATCTATTGCGATGTCACCTACGTGCCCCCTCTCCTGGAACTCCCTCCGACCAGCCACGTCTATCTCTTTTCGCCCTCGGACCCGAATCCGACCTTCGCCCGTAACGTCACCCTCTGGCTCAATCTGGCCGATCCGAGCCGTCTGATCCGACCCCGCCAGGCGCTCCTCGCCGCTCCGAAGCCGGTTCCTTTGAACCCGCTCCCTGCCGATCGGGAGAGGGTGGATGAGCCGACAGCCACTCCAAGCGATCCGCAACTCTTCCCCGTGGGATCCGCAGAGAGCCGGAGCGCGCTCTGGCTCCCGCTCCCCCCTGTCCCCTCCCCGGCAACTACGGACCTGCAGGCCACGGTGCCATCCGAAAGCGTCGCGGAGTTCGACGAGGCGCTCTCCCGTCGTCTCCGCAGCCCGTGGAAACCCCCAACCGTCTCCGTCCGACTGCTTTCGGAGACGGGCCCCACCGTCGTTCGCCTGGCAGTCGATGGGCAAGGGTCTCCCTGCGTTGTCCTGCTCCAGGAAAGCTGTGGGGAGCGGAAGGTCGACGAGATCGCTCTTCGGGAGATCCAGCGGCTCCGGTTCCTGCCCGATTCCGACGCACCCCTGACCTGGGGCCGCGCCAAGGTGTTTTGGCATTTTCGGGAGCAGGGCGCGCCATGATGCGAATCACGATGCCGGAGGCCTTTCTCCTCTACGTCGCCGTTCCTCTTGCGGTCCTTCTTTGGGTATGGTTGTCTTTTAGCGCAAGGAGAGGCGCTTGGCGGCGTTCGGCCAGAATAAGGGTCGTTTGCCGGTTCTGCGGGGAGAGGATCACGATTCCGCCGAATCGCCAGGAGTTTCGTTGCCCGTCCTGCTCGGCGGAGCAACGAGTGATCGCCAATGAGGAGAAAGGGGCAATCTGATCATGGGAATGTGGATTGGAAAGAATCGAAAGGCACGGGTGTGCTATGGCTTTGACGAGATTTCGCTCGTCCCGGGAAGAATCACGATCAATCCCGATGAGGTGGATACGAGCTTTACGATCCCCAACCCCTCGGGCGAGCCGATCCAGCTCAAGATCCCGATCCTGGCCAGCGCCATGGACGGCGTAACCGACGTACCGTTTTGCGTCGAGATGGCCCGCCTAGGGGGCTTGGGCATCATCAACCTCGAAGGGGTGCAGACCCGCTACGACGACCCGAGCGCGGTCATCCAAGAGATCATTTCGGCGGACCAGAGCAAGGTCACCGAGCTCCTCCAGAAGATCTACTCGGCTCCGATCCGGGAGCATCTGATCGGGAAGCGAATCGAGGAGATCAAAGCCCAAGGGGTGCCGGCCGCCGTGTCGGCGATCCCGCAAAAGGCCCAGGCCTTCGGCGCCATCGCCCAGGAGGCGGGAGTCGATCTCTTCCTCGTTCAGTCGACGGTCAGCACCGCTACGCACGTCTCCCGTCACTATGCTTCCCTCGACCTTGCGGCCTTCTGCCGCCAGATGAAGGCTCCGGTCATCATCGGAAATGCGGTCACCTACGACGTCGTCCTCGATCTGATGGAATGCGGGGTCAGCGGCGTCCTGATCGGAGTCGGGCCGGGCGCCGCCTGCACCTCGCGCGGGGTGCTCGGGCTCGGGGTACCTCAAGTCACGGCGACCGTCGACTGCGCGGCGGCACGGGATACCTATTACAAGAAGACCGGGCGCTACGTCCCGATTATTACCGACGGCGGCATGCGCCGCGGGGGAGATCTCTGCAAGGCGATCGCCTGCGGAGGGGATGCCGTCATGATCGGATCGGCCTTCGCCCGGGCCGAAGAGTCCCCGGGTCAAGGAAGCCATTGGGGGATGGCCACACCCCATGCGAACCTTCCCCGCGGCACGCGCATTCAGATGGGGATCAGCGGCCCCTTGCGGCAGATCCTCTTCGGGCCCGCAACGGTCGACGATGGCTCGCAGAACCTGGTCGGCGCCCTCATGACCTCGATGGGCAATGTCGGAGCCGCCACGGTTGCGCAATTCCAAGAGACCGAGGTGATCATCGCACCGAGCATCCAGTCGGAAGGGAAGCTCTTTCAGATGGTGCAGTCGGTGGGGATGGGCAGCCGCTAAGGCAATGGCGCATCCGCCCAGCGATCGGCACCGAACGCCAGAAGAAGCAGAGCTGAGCATGCGCAGGACAGGCGAGAGCGAGGCCGAAAGCCGGATCGTCGTTCTCGACTTCGGCTCGCAGTACACTCAGCTCATCGCACGCCGCATCCGGGAGCTCGGGGTCTTCTCGGAGATCGTCTCCCCGGAGACCCCCGCCGGAGAGTTGGCTCGAGCCCATGTGCGGGGACTCGTCCTCTCCGGGGGACCTTCGAGCGTCGCCCAGGAAGGAGCGCCCCTGCCCGATCCGGCGATCTTCAACCTGGGGGTTCCGGTGCTCGGCATCTGCTACGGACTCCAAGCCATGGCGCGGATCCTGGGCGGAGAGGTCGAACGGGCCAAATCCGGCGAGTACGGGCGGGCGATCCTCGAATGGCGGGAGCCTTCCCCCCTCTCAACCGAGCTGCCCGACCATTCGACGGTCTGGAATAGCCATGGGGACCGGGTTTCCCGGCTGCCCGAGGGGTTCCTCGTGCTCGCCCGGACCCAAGAGGAGCCCCACGCGGCGATCGCCGACCCGAAGCGGCGGCTCTACGGGCTCCAGTTCCACCCGGAGGTAACCCACACCGATCTGGGGAAGGAGATTCTCGCCAACTTTCTCTTCCGGGTCTGCCATGCTCCGGCCAGCTGGAAGCTCTCGTCTTTCCTGGAACGAAGCTGTGCCGAAATCCGGGCGCGGGTGGGGAGCGAGCAGGTGATCCTCGGCTTGAGCGGGGGAGTCGACTCGAGCGTCACCGCGGCCCTGCTCCATCGGGCCATCGGAGACCGGCTCCACTGTCTCTTCGTCGATAATGGGCTCTTGCGCCAGGGCGAGGCCGAGACCGTGCGCCACCTCTTCGGCGAGGAGATGGGCTTTGCGCTCCATGTCATTGATGCGGCTCCGCGCTTTCTTGCCAAGCTCCGGGGAGTCGCCGATCCCGAACGGAAGCGGAAGATCATTGGGAGAGAGTTTATCCAGGTCTTCGAGGAAGCCGCCCAAAAACTCGGGCCGGTCCGCTACCTCGCCCAGGGCACCCTCTATCCCGACTGCATCGAAAGTGCTGCCGCGGGCCACGGCAGGTCGGCCGTGATCAAGAGCCACCACAACGTGGGCGGCCTTCCCAAGCGGATGAAGATGCGGCTGGTCGAGCCCTTGCGGCTCCTCTTCAAGGATGAAGTCCGGGAGCTCGGCGCGCTTTTGGACCTCCCCCGGGAGATCCTCTACCGCCACCCCTTTCCCGGCCCCGGCCTGGCCGTCCGCTGCCTGGCCCCGATCACCCCGGAGAACCTCGCCCTGCTCCGCTCCGCCGATGCCATCGTCGTCGAGGAGATCCGGCGAGCCGGCCTCTACGAGGAGGTCTGGCAGGCCTTCGCCGTCCTTCTCCCAGCCCGCAGCGTGGGCGTCATGGGGGATGCTCGCACCTACGAGCTCACCGCCGCCGTCCGCGCGGTGCAGAGCGTCGACGGCATGACCGCCGACTGGGCCCGGCTCCCTTCCGAGGTGCTCTCCCGGATCTCCAACCGGATCATCCAGGAAGTGCGCGGGATCAACCGGGTCGTCTACGACATCTCCTCCAAGCCCCCTGCAACGATCGAGTGGGAGTGAATTGGGGTGGTTTCAGACCATCCCGCTCCGTGCCGGAAATCGCACGATCCCGTTGACTGACAAGGATTATTTTTCCCACCCCGTATCGCTGCATGTCACGCCAGCCGAGCCACTTCGTTGGTACCGATGTTGGTATGGCGCAGGCTGGTCGGAAAACGGGCTTCCGATACCACCAGCTCCTCTTGATGGTGTCCGTTCGCCCCCCGACCGGATGCGGATTTATGAGAGAACTCACTGATAAAGAACTGAAAACTCTGAAGCCGAGAGCCAAGCTCTACAAGATGACGGACCGCGACGGGATGCACGCGGCCGTCACGCCGACCGGGGTCATACGCGCACCCGACGCGCTAGAATACGGAATGGACGTGTCGCTTGCGGAGGCCAGGACGCTGCTGGCGCGCGCCAGGCGTCAGGTCGAGCGGGGCGAATCGCCGTCGAAAGCCAAAGTGCAGAAGCGCACCGCGTCAGCGGAGGCGCTGACATTCGGCGGGTGGGCGGAAGCCTATTTCAAGCACAAAGCCGATCCCAAATCGGGAGCCGAGAGACCGGCTGATAGTATACCTTGGCGATGCGCCGATCGGTCTACGATCGCGCCATCGCGGGCGAGATGTCGAAGCTCAAGCTGGGGGAGGTGACGCCGCAGCGTCTCAAACGCCTGTGCGACGAGGGTAAAGAGAAGCGCGGGCCGGCTGTCGCCGTGCATGTCCGCGAGGTCGTGTTGCTGGTGTTCCGCCCTGCCCAGGGAAGCGGGTTGGACGTGAGCAACCCGGCCGAGTCGATCCGCACCAGCGCCATCGCTATGTTCGAGCCGCGCGACCGCGCTCTGTCGCCGTCCGAGGTCCGCGCGGTCCTGGCGGCTCTGGATCATGTGACGGCCGCGCCCACGCTGCGCTCAGCGGTGAAGTTTGTCTTGCTGACCGGCGTCCGCAAGTCGGAGTTCATCGACGCCACCTGGAAGGAAATCGACTTCGCTGCCGCGCGCTGGACGATCCCGGCCGAACGCATGAAGGCCGGCAAGCCGCATGTCGTCCCGCTCAACGATCAGGCGCTCGACATTCTGACGGCGTTCCGCACCATGTTCGGCCTCAGCCGATACCTGCACCCCGGCCGGTACGACGGTGATGTGCCTATCAGCAACGCTACGCTCAACCGCGTGATCGACACGGTTGTAGAGCGCATCCGCGAAAATGACCCGGACTTTCAGAGCTTCGGTGTTCACGATCTGCGCCGCACGTTTTCGACCGGCCTGAACCGCGCCAAGTTCGATGATCGCTGGATCGAGATGAGCTTGGCTCACGCGCCTCGGAACCGGATCGCGGCTGTCTACAACGTGAACCGCTACCTCGCCGAGCGGAAGATCATGCTTCAGTGCCGGGCTGACATGCTCGACGCTTGGGGAAAGGGTGAATCCGCAAAAGACCTGATCGCCGACGCGAAGCAGCGTGCCGCCGAGGTCCACGACGACGAACTGGACGACGATCTCTGAACTGCGTGCGCCTCACGTCTATTCTGCCAGTCGTTGTCATTGTGGCCCGCCAGCCAGCGGGATCGGTAATCCAGCGGTCGATGTCGGATTCCTTCCATCCTGCGCCGTTGATGCTGATCTTGATCCGAGGCGGGAACGTGCCCTCGGCGATCTTGCGGTAGATGGTGGACCGGGACAGGCCGGTGCGGGCGAGAACGGTTTTCATGCGGACGATACGGTCTGCTACGAGCATGGTTGCGCTGCCTCCTGCCGGATGTTTCTGACGATTGCAGCGACTAGACAGAGCGATGATTTATTGTTGCGCAATAGATATTTAGCCGCCATTTCTCACCAACGCGAGGTTTCGCGCAAGAAAGGAAGGCCCGAGTCGATTGCGAGGATGTTCGGCCGGGAAAGGGTCTTCGTGAGCGGGGATGGAGCAAGATTTTTGCTCGATTTGGCTTAATGCGAGCTCTGTAAAGGGCAAAAATCCGCTTTAGGAACAAGGCTCCGCCCGATGGGAGGCTCTGCTGCAGGGGGAAGCGCTCTGGTTTTTGTGGATGCTCAGCAACGCAGCATCCGGAAGACATGGGTGAAGAGGTGCTTCCAAGGATAGGCGCTGCTCATCGACAAGAGGACGCGTCGGACGCTGACACGGACCAGCGTGCCGGTCTTGAAGAGCTTGAGCCGGAGGGTGTCGACCTGGGCGTTGGCCCACTCCGTTCCTTGCAGAGCCAGCCGTCGCAGCGCTTCGACCAGGGCATAGGCTAAAGCCGAGAAGGAGAGGCGAAGCGGATTGCTGGCCATTTGCGCGGTCGAGAGCCGGTCCGCAAAGAGGTGGAGCTGTTCCTTGATCCGATTCTCCCTCTCTCCCCGAGCAAAGGAGAGCTTCTCGTAGAGGTCCTGGGCGGGCCACTCCTCGGTGGAGAGAGAGGTGACGACAAAGCGCGGATTCTTTCCTTTCTCCAAGTACTCAGCTTTGGAGAGCACTTGGGCGCTCCCTCGACCAGCGGCTCAAGGTGCGATAGGCAAACTCGGTAAAGAAGCGAGCCGGTTTTCCCGTTGACCCGTGCAGACGACGGGCTTGCTTCATCGACGCCTCAATGGGGGGGTACAAGCGCTCGTTGCGAATCAGGCCGAAGAGGAAGTCGACCGGATTGGCTTCGCACCAGGCCATGATCTCTTCCCGGCAGAAGCCCGAGTCGGCCCGGAGCACGATCTTGACCTCGGGCCAATGGGTGCGAAGTTGTCCCACGATCCGGAGGATCTCGGTCAAGGATCTCTCCGCCGCATCCTGGTTCGATGGCCGAAGCCGCACGCCGAGGAGCTGATCTTCGGCGAAGATGGAGAGCGGCAAATCACAATACGCATCGGAAACCCCAAGGAAGAAGCGATCGGGCTGGTGACCGTAAAGAGGGATGTCGGTCGCATCAGACCCGAGCACCACCTCCTTGGGAGCCTGGGGATGCGATTCAAGGGAGAGATCGACCAACAGGCGGTCGATGGCTTCGGCCGAGGAATCGATCTTGTGGTAGCGTTCGCTTCGACCTACCAGCTCCAAACGGTTGAGCGTACTCTTGCCCGCCAGATCCGCTTCCCGATCCCTTTTACCGCTTAGGAGAGCCACCAAAGGATCGGTACGCAGCTGCTCGTGGTCATTGAGATCCTCGTAGCCCAGCGCCATCCCGAAGATGCGCGGCACCTGCATCTCCCGCACCCGATGCACAATGCGCCCCGGACGGCGTCGATCCCGGAAGCAACTCTCCAGCCGTCTTAACAAACCGATCTTCCGATCCGCTTCTCGTAAGAGGATCGCACCCCCATCGCTCGAAACCCGAACTAGGGAAATCCCGCTTCCACCCGACGCAAAAAATGGGCTGTAAATCCAAAAGTCTCTTGGATCCACTCTGTCAGGAAAGGCCGTTTTTACTCCTGGTTATAATTACGTCTCGTTCACGCACTTTATACCAGGGAAAGGCGGCCTTTCCTATGCTCTTTTGCAGGCTTTTTTGCGTCCCGTTTTGGTCGGCCTTCGTGAGAAATGGCGGTTAGACGCCAAACCGCTCCCGCATTTCTCCGGCCTTTGCCCATTCGTCGCCGGGTATCCGGTCAATCAGTTCCTTCATCACCCGGACAAACGTGGCCTTGAGCGTTTCGTCGGTCAGGGCCTTGGCGCGATCCGTCGAAAGCAGCGGGCGCATATCGGTGAAGAAGGTCGGATTGGCGAGTTTTTGGAACATGCGCTGCTGCGCTTCGGCCCTGGAAAGCGTCACCTCCGCCTTTTCAAGATAGAGCCGGAAACATTCGACGATCCGGGCTGTGTTCAACCCCTCGAACACAGTGAGCGCGTGATCGAAGTCGAATAGATCACGGCCCTTGTTGCGTTGAAGCAAAGCCCGCAACTTAGTCGCCAGCATTTCCTCCCGCGAGAAAGTCGGGATGGCGGTCTCGCCGGCGAACCACGGATTTTCGACGCCGAACGGTATCTCGATGGGCGGATCGTAGGCTTCCCGTTCGCGTGTGTTGATTTCGATCTTGAGCCTTATCGGGCTCGGTGAATCTCTGTCTTCGGCTTCGACCGTGTATTTGAGCTTGGGCGCAACGGGGCTTTGATCGAAGCGCGGCTTGCCCAGCCACGGATCAAGAACGTCATGCAGGCGGTCCAATAGCGGGCTGATGGGACCGGCTGTCGTCCGCACAAGGTCGATGTCCTCCGAATAACGCAGCGGCGCCGGGAAGTGCAGCTTGTTGAGCGCCGTGCCGCCACGAAAGCGCAGTTCGCCACGCAGGAATGGATCGGAGAAGATGGCGACAAGCGCGCGACTGATGACGAGGTCTTGCTCGACCTGCCGCTGGCTTGCCCACGGCGCGACGCGGCTCCAGGCGGTGATATAATCCTGCGGGATCACTCGTCAATCTCCGGCGGTCGGCGAACGATCACGCGCCAGCGTTCATCGCGTTCGGATGGCGGCGGCGACAAATCGGGATCGCCCGCCTGTTTGGGATCGAGTTCGACCCACGGCAGCGGCCCGCGCGCCGACAGCGCCACGAACATCGGCTCCGCAATCTGCGGATGCCTCAGCCTTCCGAGCAGATGCCCAAGGCGTTGCACGACCGCTTTCTCGAAGGCGCCCGACAGGGAGGCGAGCTTTTCCGGTTGCAGCCGTTCGGCAAGCTCGGAAAGCACCGTCGCAATGTTGTCCAGGCCCGCGCCGGATTGCGGGTAGCGCACCAGATCGAGCGCCGTGAGTTCCGGCGAGGACAGCTTCATATAGCCCGATTGCGTCTTGCGATCCTCGATTCCCGCCGCCACCGCCGCCATGTCCTTGCGGTAGGAAAAGACGATCCGCGTCCGTCCGGCCTCGATGTCGGGCAGGAGTTTATCTGTGACGACTTGAAACTCCATGACGGCCTGATGGGAAGCGCCGTGGGCCGCCGCCGCCGCCAGCAGCCCCACATAATAGGGCCGCTTTTCGTGGCGCATCAGGGCGTCGATGTACCACTCGGGCGGTGGCGCTCCCGTCGTGGCGTGCTGTGGCGGCACGACCACGTAGAAGCCGCGCCTGGGCCGAATGAGCTGGCCGCGCCGCTGCAATCGCTCGGCGGCATCGAGGAATGCGCCCCGGCTAATGCCGATCTCCTTCTGCGCTTCGTCCGCAGAAAAGACCCCTCGGCCCCTGGCAAGCAGGCCGGAAGCGTAGGAGGACAGGGCTGATCGTTCAACTCTGATCATATCTCATTATCCGCTCTTAGCGCGGAATGGGCAATATGACTCTATAATCGGATCATTCTTGAAAATCCGCTTTCAGGGCGCATTTTTTAATACGATGCTGCGGCGGTTCCGGCCCAAAGGGAGCCTTCCTCACCCTGCGAAGTGAACTTTCCTGCATCTGACATGCGTGAAAGTTCACTTTCTCTAGTGTAGCGCGTCACGGCCAAGCTTTGGCGATCTGTCAACGACAGGCAATTTCCCTATACCTGTCGCTTCTGACGTGTTAAGGATATATGATATTTTTAACACATACTGGCCGACATGTTAAAGCCGAGCTATGCCATTCCCGCCCTGCCGCCGCCGGTGAACCTCGAAACGGTTCCGGTGCTCAAGGCGCTTGCCAAGGCAAACCGCGCCCTGGCCGAACTGAAAGGGCGCGCGGCGACGATCCCCAATCAGGGCATCCTTATCGACACGCTCGCGCTTCAGGAGGCGAAGACGTCCTCCGAAATCGAAAACATCGTCACCACGCAGGACGAACTGTTCCAGGCCGACCTTCAGCTTGAGGGGCTAGTTTCCCCAGCCGCCAAGGAAGTCGCCCTTTACCGCGACGCCCTCAAGCTTGGCTATGACCGGCTGCTTACGTCCGACGGCCTCATCACCAACCGCACGCTGATCGAGATATTCCGCCTTCTCAAGCGCCGGGACGACGGGTTTCGCGTCACGCCCGGAACCGCGCTCAAGAACGACACCACCGGCGAGGTAGTCTATGTCCCGCCGCAGGATGCGCGCGAGATCGAAGCGGCAATGTCGGCGTTGGAGCGCTTCATCAACGAGGACGAACGCTCTTCCCTCGATCCGCTTATCAAGATGGCGCTCATCCACCACCAGTTCGAGAGCATCCACCCGTTTTCCGATGGGAACGGACGCATTGGGCGCATCCTAAACGTGCTTTATCTCACGCGCGCCGGGCTTCTCGAAACCCCGATCCTCTATCTCTCGCGCCACATCACGCGGACGAAGGCGGACTACTACCGCCTGATTCAGGCGGTGCGCACCAAAGGCGCATGGGAAGACTGGATTCTTTATATGCTGGAGGCCGTGGCCAACACGGCGCAAATCACGCTCGCGCTGGTCGAGGGCATACGAACCCAGATGGCCAGCGGGAAGAAGCGGCTGCGCGACGATCTGCCGAACCTTTACTCGCAAGACCTGCTGAACAACCTGTTCCGCCACCCTTACACACGCATCGACTTCGTGGTGAAAGACCTCAAGGTCTCCCGTCAGACGGCGGCCAAGTATCTCGATCTGCTGGCGGAGAACGGCTTCGTCGCCAAGCATCGCTCGGGCCGGAGCAACTACTACGTCAACACGGACCTTGTGCGCCTATTCCTTGACGTGTCGGGGGGAAGGTGATGCAGGCTATGATTACTGACTATCAGTCGAAATATATGGCTCCTCGCTGAATTGAGTGGGTAAGGGGGGAGCGGATTTCGGTTAAGGGATGGCAAGAAGCGGGGTTCTTGCCCTCCGTCTTCGACGGATTTTTGGGGAGAGAGGAAGCCGTCAAGGACACTTCGACTTCGTCGATCCTCCTTGACGGCGGATTGCCAGACCGGGCTGCCTGGTTGATGCTTGCGGAAGGGACGCGAACAAGCTTTTTGCTGCGGCGCTGCAACTGGGTTCGGAAGGGAAGGTGAGCCGGAGTGAGCTCTCTGCGAAGGAGCACACTCTGAAGATCTGGCTTGGGTTGTGAGCAAGGTCATCGGTTTCCCTGTCCGGAATGTCGAAGAGCTTCCCCCGTACACGACACGGTGGAGAAGCGGTGGAGGCACATGAACTTCTGGCAGTACCGGACCGAGTGGATCGCTCGGGTGCCTCGGATCGACTGTCCGGAGCATGGAGTTCGGCTGGTGGAGGTTCCTTGGGCCAGGGCGGGGAGCGGGTTTACTCTCATGATGGAGGCGGTCATTTGGATGCTTTCCCGGGAGATGTCGGTTTCCGCGATGGCGGAGATGCTCAAGGAGCAAGATACCCGGCTCTGGCGGGTCTTGGGGCACTACGTGGAAAAGGCCTACCGACGCGAGGACTGGAGCGAGGTCAAGAAGATCCTGGTGGATGAGACCAGTAGCAAGCGGGGCCACCGTTACGTGACGGTCGTTACCGATGCGGAGAGCCGGAAGCTGCTCTTCCTTGCCGAGGGCAGAGGAAAGGAGGCTCTGGAAGCCTTCGCCAAGGAGATGGAGGAACATAATGCCGATCCGGGGCAGATCGAAGCGGTCTGCATGGATATGAGCCCCTCCTACATCTCTGGAGCCCGGGAGTTTTTTCCGAAGGCGGAGAGGATTTTCGATCATTTCCATGTCATGCAGATGGCGGGAGAGGCGGTCGACCAGGTGCGCAAGGAGTTCGGGCGTCAAGGGTTGCTGCCGAAAGGAAGCCTCTGGGCGCTCCGAGGCAACGAATGGACGCGAAGCGAGGAGCAGAAGGGTCTGCGGAGTTCCCTTTGCGCCGCCTATCCTCGATTGGGAAGAGCCTTTGGGTTGCAAAGGCTTTCCAAGAGACCCGCTGGTGATGCCCGTGAGGGGATCGCAGTCGGGTTGCGCCCTTCCAAAGAGCCTCCAAAACAATCAAAGAACGCCTGGGAGGAATCAGACGCCTTTCCCCGGAGCAGGATTGCCAACGGAACCATCGAAGAAGCCACCCACGGGCCGATCCGGCTTGCCCAAGAATGGCCAGCGGCTTTCGAAGCTTCCGTTACCTGGGAATTGGCGCGTTTTTCGAAGCCGAAAAGTTGCGACTCGATCTTCGGGCTCAACCCAGTTGAAATAGCGCAAAGCAAATCTTTTCGATGAAGCACAAGCGCTCGCAGCGGCCCAAGATCGCGGGACGGTCAGCGCACGAGGAGGGGCGATGAAGGAAAGTCTGCCACCAAAGCAGTCAGGGACTCGATCCGTTGTCTTTCCAGAAGGGGCACAGTGGATTCGCGCAGACTTCCATCTACACACCCGTGCAGATCGCGAGTTCACGTACACGGGCGCCAACAACGTCTACAACAGCGACTACATGGCTGCGTTGGAGAAAGCAGGCATCCGTCTTGGCGTCATCACCAACCACAATAAATTCGACTTCGATGAATTCACAGCACTACGCAAATCCGTTCTGAAGAAGGGTATTGCGCTGCTTCCCGGCGTCGAGTTATCGGTCAGCGACGGGGCCCATGGCATCCACACGCTCGTTGTATTCTCAGACGAATGGCTGAATGAACACGACTATATCAACCCTTTCCTGACCAGTGCATTCGAAGGCAAGACGCCTGCGCAGTACGAGCAGGAGAACGGCCGCACTTCTTGTTCTCTCTCGGAGACAATCACGAAGCTGGAAAACCAGCACCGCGATTTCTTCCTCGTTTTCGCCCATGTCGAAGCATCCAGTGGCTTATGGGCGGAGCTGGCTGGCGGCCGACTTGCTGAGTTAGCGCAGGACGAGCGCTTTCGGCGCAGAACCCTTGGCTTCCAAAAGGTTCGCACGCGCGATGGTGCAGGCAAAGACAAGCCTTGTCGCACCAAGATTCAAAGCTGGCTGCAGCCCTGGTACCCCGCCGAAGTGGAGGGCAGCGACCCCAAGCGCATTGAGGAAATCGGTCGGGGCAAAGCCGGCTACCTGAAGCTGGGCGAGCTCTCCTTCGAGGCGGTCAAGTTCGCTTTGAGCGAACCCGCTGCGCGGGTAGCCAAGGAGCCACCCAAACATCAGGCATCGCACATTCGCAGCATCCTCTTCGAGGGCGGCGTCCTCGACGGGCAGACGCTGCATTTCTCCCCCGAACTGAACACGCTCATCGGCATCCGGGGCAGTGGCAAGTCGTCCATCCTGGAGGTGGTGCGCTATGCCCTCGACATCCCACGGGGCGAGAAGGCGCAGGATACCAAGTACAAAGACGAGTTGATCCGCCATGCTTTAGGCAGCGGCGGCAAGGCGACGCTGACGGCCTGCGATCTGTACGGGCAGGAGTTCACCATCTCCCGCATCTTCCGCGAGGCGCCAAACGTCTACTTGGGTGGCGAGTTGCAGCCCGGCGTGTCGATCCGAGAAACCGTACTGCGCCGCCCGATCTATTTCGGACAGAAAGATCTTTCCAGTACCGGGGAAGGCTTCGAGACCGACTTGGTGGAAAAGCTGGTCGGCGAGAAGCTGCGGGTGCTGCGTGAGGAAATCGAGACTCAACGCCAGCGCGTGCGTGAAGCCGCAGGGAGATGGCTCAATCTCAGCAACATCCCCGAACGCAAGCGCGATTTCGAGGCGCAACTCACCGATGCCAACTTCCGGCTGAAGAAGTTCGAGGAGTCCGGTATCGCCGATAAGCTCCAAAAGCGTCTCGGCTTCGAGCAGGACGCCGCTGCGCTTGCGCGCATGAAAGACCGGGCAGACAACTTCATCCTCGCCTTAGGGCAATTGATCGCCGAACACGAGGACGAGCTGCGCAACGCAACGAGCTACGTATCCAAGCAGAACCCGGACTTCTTCAGAGCCTACTACGCCGACTTTGCCGACCTCATCGCCAAGGTCGATCAGCTCAAGCAGATTGAGCGGGAGGCACGCACCATTGCTGGCCGTCTCGTCGCCAAACAAGGCGAGTTTGAAGGCGCACGCACGAGCCTTCAGGAGGAATTTGCACAACGCGAGCGGCAACTTGCCCAGGAGCTCAAGCAGACCGGCATGACCGCCATCCAGCCGGATGAGTTCCTGGTCCAGCAGCAGCGCAAAATCAAGGCGGAACAGACGCTGCAGGCGTTGACCAAGCAGGAATCACAGCAGATCAGCATCCGTGATCTGCTGTTTGCTGAGATCGAAAAGCTCAACGAGCTTTGGCTGCACGAGTTCAACACCATCAAGCAGGAACTGGACCGCGTGAACGCGGGTCAGACATCCCTGCAGATCGAAGCCGACTTCAAAGGTGACAAGGCAGCAGCCATCCGCTTCATGCAGCAGCTTTTCAAGGGTAGCAACATCCGAGAAACCACCCTGCACGCGGTCATGGAGGACTATGCCGATTTCGGCGGCCTCCTGCGTAACCTGTCAGGGGCTTTGACCAAGGCCGGCAGCAGCCCCGAGATCTTCGAGAAGACCTTCATGCAGAACCTGGTCGAGTTCGTCACCTGGCAGGTGCCGAACCGTTTCGAGATCCGCTATCGCGGCAAGGAGCTGAAGCACCACTCGCTCGGGCAGCGCGCTTCGGCGCTGCTGCTCTACGTGCTCAGCCAACGTCAGAATGACGTAATCATCATCGACCAACCGGAAGACGATCTGGACAACCAGACCATCTACGACGATGTGATCAAGCTGCTGCGCGAAATGAAACCGCACGTTCAATTCATCTTTGCCACCCACAACGCCAATTTCCCGGTTCTGGGCGACGCGGAACAGGTGCTCGCCTGCAGCTACCAGGACGAGAAAGTCACCGTGCAAAGCGGCAGCATCGATGCCCGTCCGGTGCAGGAAGCCATCATCAACATCATGGAAGGAGGCCGGGAAGCGTTCGACCGTCGCAAAGAGGTTTATAACCTATGGAAGCCACAGAGCTGATCGACCTCCTCACACGGGGCGAGGACAGCCGCCAGCAGTTCAAGGCGGACGTGAAGAATCCCGATGCCCTAGCGGCCGAGATCGTCGCCTTCAGCAACAGCTCGGGTGGACGCATCTTCATCGGCGTGAATGATGATGGCTCGGTGCGCGGTCTGTCCGCTGCCGACTTGGCTCGCCTCAATCAACTTGTCGCCAACGCGGCCTCGCAGAACGTCAAGCCCGCTGTCAATCTGTTGACCGACACTGTGCCGCACCCAGATGGCACAGTGATGGTGGTCTCCATTCCTGAAGGCATCAGTAAGCCGTACCAGGATAAAAACGGTGTTTTCTGGGTGAAGAGTGCCTCAGACAAGCGCCGCGCAACCTCGCGCGAAGAGCTTCAGCGCCTATTCCAGGAGTCGGGCTTGGTGCATGGCGACGAAACACTGGTGGCAGGCCTGGGCGCGGGCGATGTGGACATGTCCTATTTCGAAGAGTTCTTTAAGGAGCAATTCGGCGAGCCGCTTGCCCAGCACAACCAGCCACTGCCGCAGTTGCTCACCAACATGAAGCTGATGAGCCGTGGGCAGCTCAATGTGGCGGGCGGCCTGCTCTTCGCTAAAGCGCCGCACTACACGCTGCCTGCCTTCATCGTTAAGGCTGTCGCCTTTGTCGGCACACAGATTGTGGACGAATGCTACATCGACAGCCGTGACATCACCGGCAAGCTGGCGGATCTGTTCCATCAGACGTTGAGCTTCATCATCGCCAACACCCGCGCGGAGCAGGGAGAGCAGGGGTTCAACTCCCAGGGTCAACCCGAGATTCCACGCATCGTGTGGGAAGAGCTGGTCGTCAACGCTCTCATCCATCGCGACTATTTCATCAGCGCCCCGGTCCGCGTCCTGGTGTTTGCGGATCGCGTCGAGATCATCAGCCCCGGTCACCTGCCTAACAACCTGACCATCGAGAACGTCAAGGCCGGCAACTCCAATATGCGCAATCCCATCCTGGCTTCCTTTGCCGCCAAGCTTCTTCCCTACCGTGGCTTGGGCAGCGGCCTGCTGCGGGCACTGCGAGCCTGGCCTCAGATTGAACTGATCGATGATCGTACCGGGAATCTCTTCAAGGCTATCGTGGTGCGGCCCAGTGCGCGAGAGATGACGCGAAAATCGGTTCCTCGCTGAATGAAGTGGGTAAGGAGAGCGGATTTTCCGTTAAGGGATGGCAAGAAGCGGGGTTCTTGCCATCCGCCTTCAACGGATTGTGGGAAGGGACGAGGCCGGACAGCCGTCAAGGGCACTTCGCCTTTGTCGATCCTCCTCAACTGTGGACTGCCAGGCCAGGATGCCTGGTTGACGCTTGCGGGACGGACGCGAAGAAGAGTTTCGCTCCGGTACTGCCACTGGGTTCGGAAGGGAAGATGGGCCAGAGCGAGCTCTCCGCGAAAGAGCATACATACTCTACAGATCTGGCTCACGTTTTGAGCAAGGTCGTCGGTTCCCGTGTCCGGAATGTCGAAGACCTTCCCCCGTACACAACGCGGGGGAGAAGCGGTACCGGCACATAAACTGCTGGCAGTACCGGACCGAGTCGATCGCTCGGGTTCCTCGAATCGACTGCCCGGAGCATGAAGTTCGGCTGCTGGAGGTTCCTTGGGCCAGGGCGGGGAGCGAGCTTCCCGCTTCCGAAGGCTCTCCAAAACCATCAAAGAACACCTGGGGGAAATCATCGCCTTTCTCCAGGGCTGGATCGCCAACGGACCCATCGAAGCGATCAACGGGCTGATCCAACCGGCCACAAGGATGGCCAGAGGCTTTCGGAGCTTCCGCTACCTAAGACTTCCTGCGCTCCTCAAAGCCGGAAAGTTGCGGCTCGATCTTCCGGCTCTCCCCGGTTGAAATAGCGAAGAGGCCGAATCTTCAGGAGTACCAACCAATGATTACCCGTTTCCGCATCGCCAATTTCAAGCGGCTGGAATCGGCCGAGCTGGAATTGGGCGACTCCGTCGTTTTCATCGGTCCGAACGATTCCGGCAAGACCACAGCCTTGCAGGCACTGGCCCTGTGGGACATCGGCTGGAAACGCTGGGCGGAAAAGCGCGACAAAAGTTCGCCTGCCGAGCGCAAGGGCGTCACCATCAACCGGCGCGACTTGTATGCCATTCCAGTGCCGAGCTCCAAGCTGCTTTGGAATGATCTGCATACCCATGCGCAGGACAAAGCGGGAAAGACGGCCAAGGTCTACATCACCCTAGAAGCCGAAGGTGTGCATGCGGACAAGCCTTGGTCCTGCGCGCTGGAGTTTTATTATGCCAACGAGGAATCCTTCTATTGTCGGTTGAAGAGCGGGGAGGACGGACAGATCCCTGAGGGTGCCCGCAAGCACAGCGTAGTTTTCCTGCCGCCCATGTCCGGCTTAGTCGCGCGCGAACACCGCAAGGAACCGGGCGAAATCAGCGTGCTGATCGGCGAAGGTCAGACCGCTCAAGTCTTGCGCAATCTCTGTTGGCAAATATTTTCCAGAGAAGATCAGGCTGCCTGGCAACAGCTGGTGGAGCGCATTGAGGCGCTATTCCACATCCGTCTGCAAGATCCCTTCTACATCAAGGAACGAGCCGAGCTTTCCTTGAGCTACAAGCAACGCAACGGCATCGAGCTCGATCTCTCCTCATCTGGGCGCGGTTGCCAGCAGGTGCTGCTACTTCTCTCCTTCATGCTAGCCAATCCGGGCGCCGTGCTGCTGCTCGACGAGCCCGATGCGCACCTGGAAATCCTCCGCCAGCGTGACGTCTACAACCTGCTCACCGACATCGCCGCGGCCAACGGCTCCCAAATCGTCGCTGCCAGCCATTCCGAGGTCGTCTTGCAGGAGGCCGCCCGGCGTGATGTCGTCATGGCCTTTGTGGGCAAACCGCACCGCATCGACACCCACTCGCGCAACCAAGTGAAAAAGGCTCTGGAAAGTATCCGCATGGACGATTACTGCTTGGCCGAGCAGAAAGGCTGGATGCTCTACCTTGAAGGCTCCACCGACTTGGCCGTCCTGCGCAGCCTGTCACTGCGGCTGAAGCACTCCTCCAAATCTGTCCTTGCGGCCTCGGTCCCTGTCATCTATACCGATGGCAACAAGCCCCAGGATGCCCGCAGCCATTTCCAAGGCTTGCGCGAGGCCAAGCCCGACCTGGTCGGCATCGCCGTCTTTGACCGACTCGAAGGCGAGCTACACACCGGATCGCAGCTTGCCGAGCGTATGTGGACCCGCCGCGAGATCGAAAACTACCTCGTGACGCGCAAAAGCCTCCTCGCCTTCGTTCAACTTGACTTGTCAGAGGACGACCTGATCGAGCGGGCCGAGTGCCAGCGCCGCACAGCCATCATGGCGGACTGTATTGACGAACTGACTCAGGCCCTGGCCGTGGCGCACCGCCCCGATCCCTGGGGACCGGACATCAAGGTCACTGACGACTTCCTCGATCCCCTGTTCGAGAACTTCTACCAGCGGCTGGGCACGCCCCAGCGGACTTACAAGCGCGATTACCATCGGCTGGCCGAAGTCATCCCACTGGAACAGATCGCCCCCGAGGTCATCCAAATGCTCGATGCCATCCTCGAGGTCGCCAACCGTGCCACGCCGGCTCAATAAACAGATGGGCCCGTCGAGGGCCAACCCGCGAAGAAAGCCTGCGAGCTCAGCGCGCTCGAAGAGCGCGACCGATTCAATCTCAATCCGCAGGGCAAGGCTGTGCCGGTGAAATGCCGCTTCATCCTGTTCGAGGACGGGCGAGAGGTCGAGTGAATCGGGAAGGGCAAGACACGCGAGATCCGCACCATCGCATTGCATTTCAGACCTGGGAGCCGCTGGGCGAGCCGAACCGCGAGGCAGAATGCCAGCCCATCGCTCAAGGTTTCCTGGGTTCTGGGCTCGATCGCGCAGCCGCAGCTCCGCCTTTGCGAGCGGATTTCCTGGTCGCGTGGCGGGCGACATGCTCGAGGGCCACCTCGAGCGCGGCTTCGAGTGGCTCAATCGTCTGGGCCGTCTTGGCAAGAAGCAGCCCGCCTTGCAGTGCCGCGAGGATGGCCAGCGCCAGCGCGCGGGGGTCCGCCGAGCCTGCGAGCTCCCCGCGGGCCCGCATCGCCCCCAGACCCGCTTCGAGCGCCTCTCGCCAACGGTCGAAGCCGCCGGCCAAGAGCGATCGGGCATTCTCGAACCGGCCGGCCAATTCATTGGCAAGCGAGCCGAGCGGACAACCCCGCAACCCGGGTGCGGCTGTTGCGAGGGCAAGAACGGCATCCCGCCATCGCCAGAGCGCCTCAAGGGAGTCGAGCTGCGCCAAGTGAGGCTGCTGCAGCGCAAGCACCCGCTCGATCTGCCAACGGATGACCGCGAGGATGAGGGCGTCCTTGTCGGCGAAGTAGTGGTAGAGCTGCGACTTGCTCGCTCCGCTCTTCTCAAGGACGTCGTCGAGGCTCGTCCGGCTGGCTCCCTTTTCGTAGATCAGCGCGGCCGCCACCTCGATCAAGCGACCGCGCATCGCAGCGCCGCGCGCGGTGAGCCGACGTCCAGGCTCCGTCTCCTTCGGCATGGAGAGATCGTGACGCCATTGGACTCAATGGTCTAGTCCAAAGAGAGACAGTTGAGAGACTGAACGTCTCCCTGCTTCCTTTATAGAATGGCCAGAGGCTTCCAGAGACCGAGACGCATCTGGGTCGCTCGGCGGCGTCCTCCTTGACTGCGGCGATTGATATACCCCCGACTACGCGCTGTCCCTTGGGGCATCGGCCGCCGCCGAATGGCGACGCCTACCGGAATGTCCATGACGCCTCCTCTCCACGCCCCGCTGCCATTGAGCGGGATTGAGAACAGAGGGAGGGTCAGGGATTCCCGGTTTCGAGCTCCTTGGCGTATTTCTGCAGGACTTCGGCGTCGGCTTTCATGAGATCGGCTTTCATCCGGAGCTTGCGAGCCGTGGCCTTGGGGTTCTTCGTGGTTTCCACCTCGTGCATGATCTGATCCCAATTCTCCCCGCCTCCGCCGCCCATACCGCCCATGCCGCCCATGCCGTGGCTCATGCCACCCATCCCACCCATACCTCCCATGCCACCCATACAGCTGCTCTTCTTGCCATGCTCCATTCCCTCCATCTGATGGCCTTCGTGCTCGTCCTGATCTTCGGCGGACTGCTCCGTATCGCCCTTCTTGGCTCCGTCATGATGCTGGTGCTGGGCGTGGAGCGGAGAAAGGGAGAAGGCTCCCAGCAGACCGAGCGCACCCAATAGGAGGGTCGATTTCCTGACAAACGCGGTGTTTTTCATGTTTTTCTCCCGGAACCTGTGGAGAATCGGAAGGCCATGGGCCCCATCCTTCCTCTCCCAGGGGTTTGAGTGGTTGACATTACATCAGAACGCCGGACGAAGAGCGAGTCTTTTTTCCCTCCCTCAAAACCAAGAGCGTTGGTCGAGGCGCCGCAAGGGGCTGTGGGACTCCCCCGCTTCCAGGATTCCCTTGCCCACCTGCGCCTGCAGGCTCCGGAGAGAAAGCGAACGTCCGAGGGACGACGACGCCGGGGAAATTTCGCGGGAGATTGGCGCATGATCTGCTACAATGAATCGGTTATGACGAGCCGTTACCGGATTCTTTACTGCGACCGGGAAGACCCGGGCCTGGTCCGAAAGCAGCTTCGCCGACGCGCCTTTCCCAGCCTTGAGCTTGCCGAGAGAGTCCGCGGCATCCTGGAACGCGTTGCAGCCAAAGGGGACAAGGCGCTGGTCGAGCTCACCCAGGAGCTCGACCGGGTAACCCTCGCCCCGTCGGAATTGTGCCGCAAGGAGCTGGCCGAGGCCCCTTCGGCCGAGGTCCGCAAGGCTCTGGCTTGGTCGCTTTCCAACGTGCGCCGATTTGCCCGGGCATCCCGTCCGCGGGACTGGAGGATGCGCAACCGGGAGGGCGCTTGGGTCGGGGAACGCTTTCTTCCCCTCGACCGGGTCGGCGTCTATGTCCCCGGCGGAACCGCCCCCTTGATCTCCACCGCCTTGATGACGATCCCCTTTGCCCGGGAAGCGGGAGTGAAGGAGATCGTGGCGGTGAGCCCTCCGCCGATCCACCCCGTTCTCTCCTACGCTCTTCGTAGCGCCGGAGCCACCGAGGTCTACTCGGTGGGGGGCGCCCAGGCCGTCGCCGCCTTGGCCTATGGCACCGAAAGCATTCGCCCGGTCGATAAAATTTTTGGACCCGGCAATGCTTACGTCGTGGAAGCCAAGCGGCAGCTTTTCGGGCTGGTCGCCGTAGACCTGCTCCCAGGCCCCAGCGAGGTTGCCGTCGTGGCCGACGAGAGCGCGCGAGCGGAGTTCGTGGCTGCCGACCTGCTGGCGCAAGCCGAGCATGGCTCCTCGAGCCGTATCCTGCTGTTGACCCCGAGCCCAAAGGTCTTGGAAGAGGTGCTCACGCAGATCGAGGAGTCTGTGCAGACCCTGCCTCGCCGAAGCATGGTCGAATCGGTCTTGGCCGAGCATGCGCTCTTCGTCTTGACCCGGAACCTGGAGGAGGCATTGGATCTGGCGGGAGAGTTTGCGCCCGAGCATCTGAGCCTTGCCGTCCGTCGGCCGCGGTTGGCCGCCCAAGAGGTGCGCCACTGCGGAGCGATCTACCTGGGCGACTATTCACCCGTTGCCGCCGGTGACTTCTTGGCGGGACCGAGCCACACCTTGCCTACGGGTGGTTCGGCGCGCGCTTTCGACGGGCTGCGGATGGAGCACTTCTTCCAGCGCACGAGCCTCGTCGAGTATTCGCGGGCGGCGCTCGCGCGCGTGGAGCCCAAGATCGCGCAATTCGCAGAGATCGAAGGGCTCGCGGCGCATGGCCGGTCGGCCTCTGTCCGCGTCCACCCGAGGAACGTGCGGAAATGAACAGGGCTTCCTTGCGGGAGGGCCCTCCTTCGGATAAGGTGAGGTAACTTGAAGATTCAGGCGCTTTTGCAGTCTCCCTGCGAATGGCTCCATGCCGGAGAGCAGAACAGCCGCATCGTTCTTTCGAGCCGCATCCGCCTTGCTCGGAATCTCAGCCGCTTTCCCTTCCCCGGCTGGGCGAGGAGAACCGAACGGGAGAAAGTCTTAGCCTTGGCTCTGCCAACGGCGGTGGGATTGACCGGCATGAAGGAAGCGGTTCTTTCCGACTCGATGGACCATTTCACCCCGGTGGAGAAGCAGGTCTTGGTGGAGGAGCACCTGATCAGCCGGGAGCATGCGGGCCGCAACGCCGGGAGCGGGGTCGTGGTCAACCGGGCCCGAACGATCAGCCTGATGATCAACGAGGAAGATCACTTTCGCATCCAGGCGTTCAAGGGCGGCCTCCAGATGAAGGCCGCTTGGAGGATTGCGGACAAAGCCGACACGGAGCTCGATGAGAAGCTCGAGTTCGCCTTCTCCCCCAAGCTCGGTTACCTGACCGCCTGTCCGACCAACGTGGGAACGGGCTTGCGGGCGTCTGCGATGATGCATCTTCCGGGACTGGTCTTGAGCGAGCAGATCGGCCAGATCGTCAAGGCGGTCAACCGGATCGGCCTCGCCGTCCGCGGCCTCTACGGAGAGGGGACCGAGGCGCTGGGCAATCTCTTCCAAATCTCGAACCAGATGACGCTCGGGGAAAGCGAAGAGGAGATTCTCGAGCGGATGCACAAGGTGATCGGCCAGGTCGTCCAACATGAGGAGAATGCCCGGCAGAAGCTGATGGAAGAGCGCCCGAGGCTCGTCGTCGACCAGGTGAGCCGGGCCTACGGGGCCTTGAGCAATGCCTACACGATCTCTTCCAAGGAAGCCCTCAACCTCCTTTCGCTGCTGCGCCTGGGAATCGACATGCAGCTCTTCCCGGATCGTTGCCGAATGGTTGCGGACGAGGAGTGCCTGATCAACACGCAGCCGGCTCATTTGCAGCTTTCCCAAGAAAAGAAACTTTCCACGGAGGAGCGGGACGCTCTTCGGGCGGACTTTCTCCGGGCGCGCTTGCGGGATGTGCCGCCTCCGGAAACTGGACAACTCTCCCCGCCGTTGCATAGTTAAGAAAGAGGAAAACCTATGACGAATTTCACTCCGCGAGCACAGCAGGTGTTGGCTTTAGCCCGGAAGGAAGCGGAGCGCTTCAACCACAACTATGTGGGAACCGAGCATCTTCTTCTCGGACTCATCAAGCTGGCGCAAGGAGTCGCGGTCAACGTCCTCCAGAAGCTCAGCATCGATCTGGTGACGGTGCGAGTCGAGTTGGAGAAGCAGATGACCACGGAGGTCGAGGGCAAGCCCACGCCTCCAATTCCCTATACGCCGCGGGTGAAGAAGGTGCTCGCCCTCGCGCAGAAGGAGGCCAAAGGGCTCAACCATAGCTACGTCGGGACCGAGCACATTCTTCTTGGCCTCTTGCGGGAGGGAGAAGGAGTCGCCGCGCGGGTGCTCAAGAATCTCGAGATCGATCTCGAGCGGGTTCGCAACGAGATCCTCAAGGAGCTCGATCCGAATTTTTCCGCTTCCGAAGGGACGGAAGAGGAAGGTTCCGAGCCCGCATTTGCCGGAGGAGCCGAGCCCGGGACGAAGAAGGAGGTCAAGACTCCCGCACTCAAAGCCTTCGGTCGTGATCTGACCGACCTCGCCCGCCGCCGGGAGCTCGATCCGGTCATCGGCCGAAAGAACGAGATCGAGCGGGTGATGCAGCTCCTCTGTCGGAGGACCAAGAATAATCCCGTGCTCATTGGGGAAGCGGGTGTGGGCAAGACGGCGATCGTCGAAGGATTGGCGCAAGAGATCGCGGCCGATAACGTGCCCGAGATGCTGCGGGAAAAACGGGTCATTACCTTGGATCTGGCCCTCATGGTGGCCGGGACGAAATACCGGGGGCAATTTGAGGAGCGCATCAAGGCCGTGATGGAGGAGATCCGCCGCAGTAAGAATGTCATTCTCTTCATCGACGAGCTCCACACCATCGTTGGAGCTGGCTCGGCCGAAGGGGCAATGGATGCCTCGAACATCATTAAACCGGCTCTTTCCCGCGGCGAGCTCCAGTGCATCGGAGCCACGACCCTGGCCGAGTATCGGAGGTACATCGAGAAGGATGCGGCTCTCGAACGGCGATTCCAGACCGTCCTGGTCGAAGCTCCCTCCCGGGAGGAGGCGGTGCAGATTCTTCATGGCCTCAAGCCCAAGTACGAGGCGCACCATAAGGCCCACTTCACCGATGCCGCCATTGAAGCCGCTGTTCAGCTCTCCGAACGCTACTTGACCGGACGTTTCCTGCCCGACAAGGCGATCGATGTGATGGACGAAGCGGGAGCGCGTGCCAGGATTTCCGCCACCATGCGGCCTCCCAACGTCAAGGAGCTCGAAGTGGAGTTGGCCGAGGTCCGGAGCCGGAAGGACGAATGCATCAAGCTGCAGGATTTCGAGAAGGCAGCCGCACTTCGGGACAAGGAGCGCGAGAGCAAGGAGCGACTTGAGCGCGTGCTCGCCGAATGGAGACAGAATCGCGACGAGAAGGAAGTCGTCATCACCGAGGACGACATGATGCAGGTCGTGGCGAAATCGACCGGAATCCCGATTACCCGCATCACGGAGCGAGACCAGGACCGCTTCCTTCGCATTGGGGAAGATCTCAAAAGCCGTGTGATCGGCCAGGACGAGGCGATCGGCGCTCTGGCTCGCGCCCTGCAGCGATCTCGCGCCGATCTCAAGGATCCGAAGCGGCCGATTGGCTCTTTCATCTTCCTCGGACCCACGGGCGTCGGAAAGACCATGCTCGCCAAGACATTGGCCGAACAGGTCTTCGGGAGCCCCGACGCGCTGATTCAGCTCGACATGAGCGAATACATGGAGAAGTTCAATGTCTCCCGGCTCGTCGGCGCTCCTCCTGGATATGTGGGCTACGAGGAAGGCGGGCAGCTCTCCGAGAAGGTGCGACGCCGACCCTATAGCGTCGTCCTCTTCGACGAGATCGAGAAGGCGCATCCGGACGTCTGGAACGTTCTCCTCCAGATTTTGGAGGACGGCATTTTGACGGACAGCCTTGGCCGGAAGATCGACTTCCGCAATACGATCATCATCATGACCTCCAATGTCGGGGCCGACGTCGGTCTCAAGCAGGGGATCCTCGGATTCACCGCCAAGCGCGATGAGGCAGGATATGGTCAGATGAAGGAGAGGATGATCGATTCGGCTAAGCGCACCTTCAAGCCCGAGTTCCTCAACCGGGTCGACGACCTCGTGGTCTTCCGACCCCTCAACCGCGAAGACATGGTCAAGATCGTCGCTCTCGAGGTGGAAAAGGTGACCTCCCGCTTGAAGAGCCGCAAGCTGGCGTTGGAGCTGACCGCGGCGGCAACCGACTTTCTGATCGAGAAAGGTTACGATCCGACCTACGGGGCTCGGCCCTTGCGGCGTGCGGTCGAGAAGCATGTCGAGCATCCTCTGGCGGAGGAGATCCTCCGAGGACGCTTCGAAGGCGCCAAGTCGATCGTGGTCGATGTTCGCGAAGGGGTTCTGACCTTCACGCCTGGAGGCGCCCAGAGCGAGCCGACCGAGCCCTCTCCCGCTACGACGGCGTAATGCCCTGCGGGGTATTCGCCCGCCGATCGAGAGCGCGGAGAAGGGCGTAGATCGTTTGCAACCGAGGGGTGAGTACCCCTGCCCTCTGGGCGCGCCGCAGCGGTTCGCCCCAGATCGCCTCGACCTCGATCGCTCTCCCTGCCAGAAAGTCGAGGAGGCTAGAGGGCCGGTAAGGCCCCATTCGCGCGGTGTCGGCCATCATCCGCTCGATCCAGCCCTCCGGCAGCGGAAGCTCGTGCCTTGCGGCGACCGCCGCGATTTCTTCCATGAGCCCGACGGTCAGCCGCCTCAATTCCGAATCGCGCAGAATCTCCCCGACGTCACATCCGCCGGCGGCCACCGAAATGCCGTTGAAAGGGATGTTCCACGCGAGCTTGCGCCAACGGGCGGCTTCGAGGCTTGCGACGACCGCGCACGGCACCTCCGCCCGCTCGAAAAGGGCAGCAACATCCTGTAGAAGGGCGGTATCTGAACCCCGATGAGAGCCGAGCTCGATCTTGCCGAAACCCGTGTTCTTGACCTTCCCGGGTCCTGTCCTCGTCAGGCAGGCGAAGACGATCCCGCCCAGAATCGCACGATTGGGAAACCCCCGGGCCAACCACTCCTCGTTGCCTAGGCCGTTTTGCAGGGCCACGACCGCCGTCTCCGGCCCGAGGAGCGGAGGCAACAGCTGCCGCAGCGCCTCTCGCGACGTCGCTTTGAGGGCGATGATGACCAGGTCGCAGGTCCCCATCTCCTCTGTCCGACGATAGCCCCGCACCGGGTAGATCTGAAAGGACTCCTCGGTCTGCTCCTCGATCGAGAATCCACGGCGCATGACGACTTCCCAGTCGCTGCGCAGGAGAAAGACGACATCGCAGCCCGACCGGGCCAGCCGAGCCCCGTAGTAAGAGCCTACCGCCCCCGATCCCACGATGCCGACCTTCACACCGACGAACAAGACCGATTCGACCTACTCCGACGTAGGATAACGGGCGTTATTGGAACATTCCCGCCGGGTTCTCGCTGATCTCGATCTCCTCGACCGTTCCCCATTCGTTACTTCCCGTACGAATCTCCGCGACCTGCTCCCGCTGGAAGAGCAGGATCAAGCTTCCGAGTTTCTTGCCGGTCACCCAGAGGTCATGGCTCATGGTGCGCATGAAGAAGCGGTGCCCCTCGGTGTCTGCATGGGCGAAGAGGACCCGGCTGTAGGGAAAGACCCAGCTCCTTCCCGGGGATTCCATGCTGAAGAAGGCGACTCTCTCTTCCGCTTGCCGAATGCCCCCGCCCTCCTTGGCTGCCCCTGCTCCATAGCTCATCGCTTCACCGGCTGGCATGGTGTTTCTTCCCCTCCCCCGTTTCCGCTTTTTCGCTTTTTGATTTAGATTTACTGAGATCGGCTGCCACGAGTACTTCCTCTCCCTCCTCGAGCGACTCCGGTGGATTTAAAATCACCCTCTCGTCGGGGCGGAGGCCCGAAGCGATCTCCATCTGGTTCCCGAGGTCGTGCCCGAGTTCGACCTTCCCGTAATGGATCTTGGAATGCTTGTCCACGGTGATCAGAAAGGTCCCGTCGGACCGGTAGACAACCGCATTGACCGGCACGAGCAGGAGCGTGCTCGCGGTCGGAAGATGGAAAATGACGTCGACATACATGTTGACGACGATCTTTCCGTCCGGATTGCCGACGTCCACCTCAGTAAGCAGGGTCCGCGAGAGGGGATCCACGGCTTGGGCCGTCCGGACGACGAGCCCATGGTAGATCACGCCCGGAAGCTCGGTGGCGGTCACATCGGCCCAAGTTCCCAACTGGATTTGCGGAACATAGTTCTGAGGAACGGCGACGTAGACCCGCATCAGGTCATTGACCGAGACCCGGTAGAGCTCGTGAACCGCCTTATCGCTTCCGAGCGAAACCAAGGTCCCAATGTCGATGTTGCGCGCGGTAACGATCCCCGAGAAGGGGGCAACGATCTTCTTAAAGCTCTGGAGCTCCTCGTAATGCTGCAATTGCCCTCGGGCCGCATTCACTCGGGCAAGAGCGGCGTCGTACATCGCCTGCTTTTCGTCGAGCGCCTGTTGGGAGACTGCCCGCGTCAGGATGAGCCCCTTCCACCGGTCGAGCGTGATCCGAGCGATCACGAGGTTTGCTTCCGATTGGTGAAGAGCCCCCTCGTAGGCTTCAACCGACTTGTCGATGTCGGGGGCATCGATCTCCGCCATCAGTTGCCCTTCCTGGACCCGCTCGCCGATATCGACCCACCAGTTCTTGATATAGCCGTTGACCCGGGCCCAGAGCGGCGTCTCGTAGTAGCCCCGCGCGGTCCCAGGCAGGAGGAGGTCGCTCTCGGGCTTGGGCTTTTCGGGCAGGATCACGGAAACAGGGGTCTTCTCGCTTGCCACCACCGCCCGCCGGAGGGAGATCTGGTTGAAGAAGCGGGGAATCAGCCCGATCAGGAAGAGAAGGAGCAAGGCGCCTCCAAAGAGGACCGCGAAGCGGCGGACTCCCCTTCCCTTCGAAGGCGCTCCATTTGCTCCCCCGGCGAAATCCACTTCCCCGGGCGAATCCGAGTTCATGCCCGGCTCCCGCGTTTCGACGACCTCGTCTTCCCCATGGTGAGCCAGGCTCCTACGCTTCACGGCATCTTCCAGCATCGGCCTCTCCTTGTTCGGCAGCTCGCTCCCGTCTCCGATTCCATCCAAGCCTTCGGGCGAGCTCATTCCCCTCCCTTCGTCCGTCCTCGAATGAGCGAGTAGATCACCGGCACTAGGAAGAGGGTGCCCACCGTGGCGAAAAGCAACCCGCCAATGACCGCCCTTCCCAAGGGCGCATTCTGCTCTCCGCCCTCGCCCAATCCCAGGGACATGGGCAACATTCCCAAGATCATGGCCCCTGCCGTCATCACCACCGGCCGCAAGCGAATCTTCCCAGCCAGCCACGCCGCCGTGGTGGCGTCATTCCCGTTCCGCATCGCTTCGTTGGCGAAGGTGATCAGCAGAATGCTGTTCGAGGTCGCCACTCCGACCGTCATGATCGTTCCCATGAGCGAGGGGACGTTGAAGGTCGTTCCGGTCAGGTAGAGCATCCAGACGATCCCACAGCCGCCGACGGGAAGTGCGGTCAGGATGATGAACGGGTCGAGCCATCCCTGGAAGTTCACGACGAGCAGGAAATAGACCATCATGATCGCGAAGACCGTGCCCAAGCCCAGCCGGAGGAAGGCGCTGTTCATGCTTTGAGCCTGGCCCCGGACGTGGATCTCGTTGCCGGGCGGCAGCTTCTTTTGAAACTCGCTGACCACCTTTTCCACGTCGCCGGCGACACCGCCAAGGTCACGGCCTTGGATGTTCACGAAGATGTTCTTGAGCGGCTTCATGTTGTAGTGGCTGATCACGGCCGTTTTCTTCGTCCGGTGAATCTCCATCAGGTTGCTGATGAGTTGTGGCTCGAGATGCGTGGTCAGGAGCCGCGAATAGATCTCGTTCGAGGGATAGCCGGCGTTGAGATTCATCAACCAGTTTCGGGAGTCGAGCTTGAATTGCGGACTCTGCACGACGAGCGGATAGTTGATCGTCGTCTCCGGATCCGCCCAATAGTTGGGAGCAACCACGTAGCTCGAGCTCAAATGGTTCAAGACGTTGTCAGCGACCTGCTTCTGGGTCATTCCCAAGTCGAGCGCCCGGATCCGGTCGACCTCCATGTGGAGATAGGGTTGCTTCATCTGATAGACGATCGCGTCCACCGCCCCGGGAATTTTCCGGATGCGCTTCTGCATCTCTATGGCTACGCCGCTCAGGAGCTTCTCGTCCTTCCCTGCGATCTGGATGTCGATCGGGGCGGCCGATCCGAAGTTGAGGATCTGGTTGACCATGTCTGCGGCCTGGAAGAAGAAGCGGCAACCGGGAAAGTGCCGCGGCAACTCTACCCGCAATTTCTTCATGTAGTAGGGTGTCGGACGGTGGTCCTCCTTGAGCGAAACGAGGATCTCCCCATCGAAGGTTCCTTCGTTGATCGTATCGCTGTAGGCAAGGGCCGCCGGATAGAAGAACGGGATGCCCATGTTGTCGACGATCGAATCGATCTCCTCCTCCGGGATCATCCTTCGAATGTAGCGCTCGATCTCGCTGAAGATCCGCTGGGTCCTCTCGATCCGGGTGCCCGGCGGAGTGAAGACGTGGAGCCGGAACTTCCCTGCATCCACCGATGGGAAGAAATCCCTCCCAACCACCGGGACGACGAGAGCGCTCACGGCGATCAGAACGGCGAGCAGAATGAAGACCGCCGAACGGTGGTCGAGGGCTAGGCGCAGCATGCCACCAAAACGGTCGCGAAAGGCCTCGAACCCCTCTTCGAACCGATGGTGGAAACGCTCGAACCAACTCGGCGGCTTCCCCTCCGCCAGCCGGCGCTCCTTTTCCTCCTCCTCCGCGCCGATGAGCATATCCGCCATCGTCGGCACGAGGGTCCGGGAGAGAAAGTAGGAGAAGAGCACCGCAAAGACGACGCCCAGCGCCATTGGGGTAAAGAGGAACTTGGGTGGCCCTTCGAGAAAGATCACGGAGGTGAAGACGATGCAGATGGCGAGAGTTGCCATCAATGCGGCGTTCGCGATCTGCGCGGCACCGTCGAGGATCGCCTGAATCAGGGGCTTCCCCATCCCATGGTTCCGGTGGATGTTTTCCACCTCCACGGTCGCATCGTCCACCAGCACCCCGACCGCGAGCGCCAGTCCGCCCAAGGTCATGATGTTGATGGTATAGCCCATCCGGCTCATGAGAAAGAGGGCGACCAGGATGCAGAGCGGGATTGAGGCAAGAACGATGAGGGTGCTCCGCCAGCTCCCCAGGAAAACCAGGATCATGATTCCGGTCAGTCCCGCCGCGATCAGCCCTTCTTTCACCACCCCTTCGATCGAGGCCCGAACGAAGACCGACTGGTCGAAGATCGGCCGGATGTCGGTTCCCTCGGGCGCAGCCGCCATCGCCTTGGGAAGAAGCTTTCGAAGGTCCGCGACCAGCTGGAGGGTCGAAGCCATGCCGTTCTTGAGCATCGGCAGAACGACCGCCGGGACCCCATCGACGTGGGCAACATTCCACTGGACGGCACCCCCGTCGCGCGCGTGGCCGATGTCGTGGAGATAGACGATCTGATCGTTGACCTTCTGCAGGGGAAAGTCGTTGAGCTGGACGACTTTCTTTGGGATGTTGTTGACGCTGACCAGGTAGTCGTAGTCGCCGATCTTGATGTCTCCTGAGGGCAGGTCGAGGTTTTGATCGCTCAAAGCGGTCATGACGCCGTCCGCCGTCATCCCTCGGGCCAAGAGCTGATTGGGGTCCGTATCGACCATGATGAACCGCGGCGTGCCTCCCCACGGGGGAGGCCAGGTCGATCCGCGAATGGTGGCCAGATCCCTACGGAGCCCGTACCAGGAGTAGTCGAAAAGCTCTGCGGCCGACTTGGTCTTTCCGCTCACGGCCACCTGGATCACGGGAACTTCGGAAGCGGAGTAGCGGAGCACATAGGGGGGGGTCGTCCCCAAGGGCATCCGCTTGATAACGGTCTGGCAGATCCCGGCGGTCTCCGCAAGTGCCATGTCGATACTGGTCCCCGGCTGAAAGTACATGCGAATGACGTTGAGTCCGTACAGGGTCCGGGATTCCACCCTCTGAACGTTGTCGACGTACTGGGTCAACGTGAACTCGCTGAAGGTCGTGATGTAATTGGTCATGTCCTCCGGCGTCATACCCTGGTAGAACCAGACGACGTTGACGACGGGGATGTCGATCTCGGGGAAGATGTCCGTGGGTGTCGTGGTGATGGTCAGCAGACCGAGCACGAAGATCAGCGCGGCCATCACCGCAACGGTATAAGGTTTCCGCAACGCCAATCGAACAAGCGCCATCATAGTGAAAATGCTCTTTGTCGCTTGGAGGGAACCAAGCTAAGCGGCGAAGGAATACCGATGCTCGTTTAAGAACGCGTTAATTGATGGATTCATGCGACCGCCATCTCCCTTTGTCAAGCCGCCGGCCGTGCGCCCCAGGGCAAATTTTCAGAGCCTTTGCTTCTTTTTCTCTTTTGGCACAGAAGCGCATTTGCTATCCTCTCTTCGCTATGGGAATCCAGTTGCCGGAAGCCGCAGAGAAGCTGAGTCCGATCGGGGGTCGCCTTTCCCTCACTCTCGCAATCGGTGGGATTTTCTTCTGGATCGCCGTAGGCTTTCTCAACCTGATCCTTCGCTCCACCGACAGCCAGACGGAGCTCACTTCCGAATTCCTCGGATTATGCGCCGTGACGGGCTTCATGCTCAACGCATCCGGGGTCCTGGTCGGTGGCCTTGCCTTGAGCCAGGGAAAGACCTCGAAAGTTACCCCTTCGATCGGAGTTGCCGTCAACGCGCTCCTCGCGCTGGTTGTCTTGGCTTTTATCCCTCTTTTTTGACGGCCTCCGGCCGCCTCCGGTTTCAAAGCCCATGGCGCACCCGGTAGCTCAACTGGCCGATCCGGCGGATGATCTCCTCGTTGACCGGTTCTTGTAAGGGGCTGCCCCGCGGGAAGGCAAAGGCATAGTCGATCCGTTCCAGGGACCGCGGCACGATGTCGATCTCTCCGGCGTACGCGGTTCGGACCAAGTAGCGCAGCTCAGGCTCACGCAAAACGGCCGCATCGATCTTTCCGGCGACCAGCGCCGCCAAGCAGTCGGGCGCCGTGGGAAAGGAGAGCGCGTGGATTTTTTCCGCCGCCAGGAACTTCTCGCCCATGCCAGCCCGGACACACCCCAAGCGCAGCTCCTCCAGGCTCCGGTGCTGTAGCGACCGGTTGCTTACCTTTTCTACGGCGACGGCCGCCGTCACCCAAGCGGTGAAAAAGGAGACCAAGACCACACCCACAAACATCCAGACCAGAGCGATCGCCCTCCCTTTCGGCGTTCGCGGCACCTTGTCCCCGTACCCGATCGTCGTCATCGTCACGGCTGCCCACCAGAAGGCGCTGCCAATGCCATGAAGGGTCTTGCCCCCGAAATGATCCGGATTCTCCTTGCGCTCGACAGCCCAGATCAAGATTCCCGCAAGAAAGGTGGCAAGGAGGAGGCCGCCCATGACATAGGCGAACTCGCGGCTGAGAAGAAAGTGGAGCACCGCCCATGCGGTGCTCGATCGCTCCGAGCGAAAAGCCAAGGCTAAAGCGGATGGATAGTAGGGGTAGCTGTAGGAAACCTCGCGAGCCTGCTCCGGCGTCACGGCGACCCCCAGAGCCACGACGTCCACTCGGCCTCCCTTCAGCGCCCGGAGCATCGCTTGGGAGTCGCCCGGTACATCGACGAAGCGATAGGCCAAGCCCAGATCGCCCGCAATCTCCCGCCACAAGTCGATCGCATAGCCTCGCCATTCTCCCAAAGAATCGCGGAGGGCAAACGGAGGTTCCTCGCTGACTCCGACGCGCAGCACTGCGGCTGGCTTGGAGACCGTGGAGGGTCCCGTTGCGGCTATTGCCGACGAAAGGAGAACCCATCCGAGGATCGCTGCTGCGCCGACCCCGGGAGAGACTCGTCGCCGATAGCGAAACCCTTCTTGTCCGCGACCGCGCGTCATGCAGCGCGCTAAGCCTTTCCACCGGCAGGCACGACTAGCCGATCGATCGAGTTCTGCCGCCCTAGCTGTTACACCCAAGGCCAGCCGTATCGCAATGGCCAGCTCTCTCCGCTTTGCCGGGGGCCAGGGCCAATTGGACCGCCTGCCGCCAGCTTCCAAAAAAGCGCCGCTTGCACGCTGCCGCAAAGAGGGAAGGCTCCCGATTACGCACCTCCGTGCTCGTCAGGCGCACTCCCTGTGCCTCGAGTGCGCGGATCTGCTCGATGATTTCGGCTTCGCTCCAGCGCTTCCGCTTCCGAATCTTCGCATAATCGAGCCCGGCGCGCTCCACGGCGGCGCCCCAGCATCCGAACCGCCGCCTCGCGGTGGCGATCAAGGAGTTGGCCTGCTCATCCATATGCTTGGAACTCAAGTCGGCACCTTCGGCGTGGAGACGACGGATCTCCCGCAGGATATCCGCATCCTTCCAGGACCGGTATCGGTAGATATCGGCAGGGGCAAGCCCAGCGGCCAGAAGAGCGTTTTTCCAGCTCCCGAAGTAGACCGGACGAATTGCGGCATACACCATGGGAGCATAGGGGCTCAGCATCAAGGCCCGGAAGGAGAGATCCGCTCCCTGCGCGTAGAGCGCACGAATCTTCTCGACGATGCCCTCCTTGGACCATCGTTGGTAGCGCCGCACCTCCGCATACGAAATTCCCGCCGTTTCCACGGCTTTCTCCCAGCTACCGAAGTAGCGGATTCCCGCGGCGAGAAGTTCCTGATAATGCTGACGCATGTAATGCGAGTAGAGCGGCCTCCCTTGGCGACGCCATGCACGGATCTCTCGCAGGAGTATCTCTTCGCTCCACTCCCGATTTCCGCTCTCAGCCGGAGCTTCGGTCGTTTTCATAGTTGTCTTAATCCAAGAGAATAGTCTTTGCTGCGATCGCTGTCAATTATCTTCCCTAATGGAAGCACGTCGCATGCCATTTAGAAAGCTTCTGCGCAGATTGCCTTCAGCTCCTCGCGGACCAAGCCGGGCCGAATCTCCGAGAGGCAGGCAACGGGTCTCTTCTGCGGACACCGGGTCCTCCAGCAAGGCGCACAGCTCGCCGGCGCGGAGAGCACCCGCACGTTCTCACCCACCGCCGCGGATTCGCGCCAGTCGGTAGGACCAAAAAGAATCAACGTCGGCACCCCGAGAGCGGCCGCCAGGTGAGCGGGGCCGGAATCAGGGCTGACTACTGCGGCCGCATTCCCCAGGACCGCCATCATCTGCCGCATGGGAAGCGTGCCACGAAGATCCACTACATTCCTCGCCTCCAGCGGAAACCATGGCCCCATCCCCATCACCACGAAGGCGAGACCCGGAAGAGAGCGTGCCAGCTCCCCGTAGTACCGCCATGGCCAGAGCTTCGTCCTCCACCGAGCGTAGGGATGCAGCACCACGTACATGCCCTTGTGCAACCCCGGCATCTCCAGCGGTCCCGCCGCCAGCCCATAGTCCGCAGGCCCCTCGGGTACTCCCAAGTAGCGGAGAAAGGCGAGGTACCGCTCCTGGGCCGGCGGAGGGGGAGGCATGATCCGCTCGCGGTACAGCAGGATCGAGCCTTCCCGGCCATTCCAGGGGCCGATCCGACGCTTTGCCCCACTCAAAAGGCAGAAGACGCCGCTGCGCAGGAGGCCTTGCAGGTCGAGAAGCAGGTCGTACTGCTCGCCTCGAACGGAGGCAAGGCAGCGCGCAAGATCGCGAAAGAGCCCGCCCCGCGTCGCTCTTCGACGGGGGAACTCCACAAACCGGTCGATCGCCGGATGGTCCGCCAGTAGCTCCCGGTAGGGAGCGAAGGCCATCCAATGGATTTCAACCGATGGCCATCGGCGCTTCAAGCCGGGCGCTACCGGCAGGGCTTGGATGACATCTCCCAGCGAGCTGAACTTGAGGATCAAGATCTTCTTCGGGGAGAGCTCGTCCTCCCCGATCCGTCCGACCCGAGCGTTGGCCACCCGACCACTCATCCCGTTTGCCAGAGGCTTCCACTTGACATATGTTCCAGAACTCTATAGAGAATCAATTATGTCAATCTTTCCCTCCGTCATCGCGACGATCGGGCGGACGCCCCTCATTCGGCTCAACCGGGTCGCGCAGGGGATTGACGCCACGGTAGCACTCAAGGCCGAGTTCTTCAACCCGCTCGGCAGCGTCAAGGATCGGATCGGAGCCGCGATGATCGAGGTTGCGGAAAACGACGGTCTCCTCAGCCCGGAGACCGAAATCATCGAACCGACCTCCGGCAACACGGGTATCGCGCTCGCCTTCGTCGCCGCAGCCAAGGGTTATCACCTGACCTTGACGATGCCGGAAAGCATGAGCCTGGAGCGCCGCACCCTGCTCGCCCTCCTGGGCGCTCATCTGGTGCTCACCCCGGCAGCCGAGGGGATGGCCGGAGCCATCCGCCAAGCCATGGCCTTGAAAGAAAAGCGAGGCAATGCGTGGGTTCCGCAGCAGTTCGAAAATCCCGCCAACCCTGAGATTCACCGGCTCACCACTGCAGAAGAACTTTGGACGGATACGGATGGAGCAATCGACATCTTTGTCTCCGGCGTCGGTACCGGAGGTACCATCTCCGGCGTCGGTGAGGTGATCAAGGCGCGAAGGCCCCAGTTTCGCACTGTCGCCGTGGAGCCGGCCGGGTCGCCCGTGATTTTGCAGACGTTGCGTGGGGAGCCGCCTAAGCCGGGTCCCCACAAGATCCAAGGCATTGGAGCCGGCTTCGTTCCCAAGAATCTCAACCTCTCGGTGGTCGACGAGGCCTTTCCCGTCGCCGACGCCGATGCATTCATCATGGCGCGACGCCTCGCTGACGAAGAAGGGATCCTGGCAGGGATTTCTACCGGGGCGACCGTGCACGCGGCAATCGAAGTCGCAAAGAGGCCGGAAAATCGGGGAAAGCTGATCGTCGCGGTTGGCGCCAGCACTGGGGAGCGCTATCTGAGCACCGCACTCGCCGAAGACGCCCGGCGCCGCGTGGGTTCGCCTTAGCCGCGATCGTCCCCATTGCTTCTCCGGCTTGGGGTCGCGTTCGCCGCCCCGCTCATTCCCCCACCACTACGTCTTCGGTAGCCTTGTGGAGCCGCGCTTTTTGATTGCGAAGTTCGCCCTCTGGCTCAATCCTAAACGGTTGGGCAGCTCCTTGCGTATCTAAGATTCGGCATGATCGATAACGATTCAGCGCTCAAGCTCTATCTGCGGGAAATCAGCCAAATCCCCCTCTTGCGCCGAGAAGAAGAGGTGGAGCTGGCCCATCGCATTCAAAAAGGCGATGCGGCCGCCCGTCAGAAGATGATTCAGGCCAATCTGCGCCTAGTCGTGAAAATTGCGCACGATTACTCCACCAGCGGCCTGCCTCTGCTCGACTTGATCTCGGAAGGAAACATCGGCTTGATGAAGGCAGTCGACCGTTTCGATCCATCCAAAGGAGGGAAGCTGAGCACCTATGCGGCCTGGTGGATCAAGCAGTCGATCAAGCGAGCGCTCGCCAACCAGAGCAAAACGATTCGGCTACCCGTTCACCTGGTCGACAAGATCGCGCGGATGCGGAGGATGGCGATCCGCCTGGCGGAGGGATTGGGCCGGGAACCGACCGACGAAGAGCTGGCACATGAGCTGGGCGTCTCCACCTCCCGAGTCGGGGAGCTTCGCACGATCGCTATTCAGCCCGCCTCTCTCAACGCCGCGGTCGGAGAGGAGGAGGACGGCACTTCGCTGGGAGAGCTGGTCAAGGATGAAAGCGCCATGGATCCGGCATCCATCATCCAGAGCGAGAACTTGAAAAGGACGGTGATGGAGCTCTTGCCCATCCTCGACGCCCGAGAACGCAAGATCCTGGCGCTTCGCTTCGGGCTGGAGGGGAACGAAGAGATGACCTTGGAAGAGATCGGCAAGAGATTCCATGTGACACGCGAACGGATTCGACAGCTCCAGAACATCGCCTTGCGGAAGGTGCGCCGAGCCCTGGAGAAGAAGGAGAAGCGTCAACTCGCCCGATGACCTTCCTTCTGCAAAGCACCCTGTCCCGGCTTAAAGAGAAGGTTCGGACCATTCCGGATTTTCCGGAAAAGGGGGTTCTCTACCGGGATATTACCCCCCTCATCGGTGATGGACAGTTCTTCCGGCTGGTGATGATGATCTTCCTGGAACGGTACCAGCGGAGAAAGATCGACAAGATCGCCGCAATCGACGCCCGGGGATTCATCTTTGCCGGAGCGCTGGCCCATATCCTCGGCATCGGGCTCATCCCGATTCGCAAGAAGGGGAAGCTTCCCTATCAGACGTTCGAAGTCGCGTACACCTCCGAATACGGCCTCAACACGTTGACCATCCATCGGGACGCCGTGGAAAAGGGCGAGCAGGTGCTGATTCTCGACGACGTGCTCGCCACCGGCGGCACGGCGGAGGCGGCTTCCCGGCTGATCGAGCGCTGCGGCGGAACCCCGATCGAGCTCGGTTTCCTAATCGAGCTTCGCGGGCTCAAAGGCAAGGAGCGGCTCTCCCGATATCCGGTCTACTCGATCCTCCAGTTTCCTTAGCCGGCCCTCCGGCTACCCTTTGAAGGCAAAGTAGACTGCGGCAACCAGGAAGCCGTAGGAGATCAGAAGATTCCATCGGGGGACTGCGCCGAAGAGAAAATAGGCCAGGACCGTGAAGACCAGGAGGGTGATGCACTCCTGGAGGACCTTGAGCTGGGTCACGGAGAACTCGTACGATCCGATCCGGTTGGCCGGCACCTGAAAGATATATTCGAAGAAGGCGAGCCCCCAACTCGCGAGAATCACAAGCAGAAGCGGTTGCTCGCGAAACTTCAAATGCCCATACCAGGCAAGGGTCATGAATAGGTTCGAGACGACGAGCAGAAGGATCGTTTTCATGCCGAGCCGGAATGCTTCCCGGCAATGCAGCGAAGGCCGACAGGGCGTTGCCGCCTTCGCCACAGGACGGAAAGGGAGAGGGCTTTACCGCGGCTTGTCGGGAAAGCCCATCGACATTTTTCGGTAATCCGCCGGCGGCTCAAAGAGAGCGGAAGGCTGCGGGCCCGCTTGATACTGGTCCCAATCGATGATGGTCTTCCCGTCCGCCAGGGCGACACGCAAGGGATAGGTGCCGGCTTCGTCCAGCCAGACATAGAGGCTCTTCGAAGATTCCCGTACCAGATACTTCGCGCAGGAATGACCGTGAATCGTCTCCTTCCCTTGAAACTCCCAGACGGCGCCCGCCTCTCCCGGGAGGCCAAAATTCGCCGACCCTCCGGTATCCCGGTAGGTGCTTTCCAAGACGAGCTTTTGCTCCGGAAGAATCGTGTAGATCTTCTTCTGATCCTTGCGCAGGACGATGATCTGCGTCTCTGGACCCTCCTGGACGTCGACCCGAAGCTTGTCGCCATCCCGATAGAGGCGCTGCACGAAGGACTTCCCGCCATCGACCTGGACGGTCTGGACAACGGAGAACTGATCGGCCAGACGGTACGGTTCCTTCGCCGGCTCGCTCGACGCGGGCAGGGCTCCGCAAAGGAAAAGTCCTCCCGCAAAGACAATGGCGAGCCGCAGCGAAGCGGCAACTCGGGGAAAACGGTGCTCCATGGAATCTGCGGGAAAATCTACCGACCTTTTCGCGGATCGACGAGCAACAAATGTGGCGGACGCAAGAAAGGCGCATCGCTGGAGCGGTGGGTAGATCCTACGCCTTGCGAATCCCCGGGGCAGCCAGACGAAGCTGGCCGCAAGCCGCAAGGATCTCTTCCCCTTTCCGCCTCCTCACCGTGACACGGCAACCGCCCTCCAGCAACAAGCGCTCGAAACGGTCGACGCGCTCGGGTTCGGGTCTCTCCCAAGGCAAGGACTCAACCCGATTATAGGGGATCAGGTTGATCTTTGCCCGAAGCCGGCGGGCGATCCGGCCCAAGCGCACGCTCTCTTCGTCCGAATCGTTGACCCCAGCCAGGAGGATGTACTCAAGGGTAATCGGCTGCCGCTTCTTTCGGCTGTACTCTTCGCAGGTCTCCAGCAGCAAGGGAAGGGGATACCTGCGGTTGACCGGCATGAGACGGGAGCGAAGGCTATCGCTTGCGGCATGGAGTGATACAGCGAGCCCAACAGCCAAAGGCTCTTCCGCCAGCCTTCGAATCTCCGGCACCAAGCCGCTGGTCGACACCGTAATCCGCCGGGGGCTCATGGCAAAGCCCCACGGTGCCGTGAGGAGGCGGAGGGAGCGCACAAGCGAATCCCAGTTGGCCAGCGGTTCCCCCATTCCCATAAAGACCAGATTGTCGATGCGCCGCCCCGATGCCTCCTCGGCTCGCAGGAGCTGCTCGACGATCTCTCCCGAGGAGAGGTTACGCCGGAAGCCGAGAAGGCCGCTCGCACAAAAGGCGCATCGGTAGGCACAGCCGATCTGGCTGGAAAGGCAGAGCGTAAGCCTCCCGGAGCCGGGGTCCGCGTCGGATGGGATCAAGACGCTTTCGACGGCATCCCCTCCTTCCATCTCCCAGAGCAGCTTTTGAACTCCGTCGGTGTTCTCGAGCCGGCGGGCCGCACGCAGAGTGCGGAGCCGGTACCGGTCGGCCAACTCCTTTCGTAGCGAGAGGGGTAGGCTCGTCATCCGCTCAAAGGAAGCAACGCGCTTCTCGAAGACCCATTGGCTCAAGACCGTGCGTTGATAGGACGGACCGTCTCCCATCTCCCACTCCTCGGGAGTCTGGTCGAGGAGATGCTGTTTCATCACAGGTCGTCTTCTCCGCGTACGCCTCGGCTCCAACCATTCCGTTACGGCCTTGGGCAGGTGATTCCCCTCTGCCGCATATACTTGCCGTTACGCTCGGCGTAAGAAACCTCGCACGGCTCGGCCGCTTCCAGAAAGATGACCTGGGCCAAGCCTTCGTTGGCGTAGACTTTCGCCGGAAGCGGGGTCGTGTTCGAAATCTCCAAGGTGACGTGCCCTTCCCATTCCGGCTCGAACGGGGTCACGTTCACGATGATCCCGCACCGAGCATAAGTCGATTTTCCCAGGCAGATCGTGATGACGCTTCGGGGAATCCGGAAGTACTCGACGCTGCGCGCAAGCGCAAAGGAATTGGGGGGAATGATGCACGCATCGGCGGTAACATCGACGAAGGAGCGGGGGTCAAAGAGCTTCGGATCGACCACGGTGTGGAATACGTTCGTGAAGATCTTGAATTCATTCGACACGCGCAGGTCGTAGCCGTAGCTCGAGAGCCCGTAGCTGACTACCGGCTCTTCAGAGGAGGCTTTTCGGACCTGGGTTTCGACGAAGGGTTCGATCATCCCCTCCTCCAGAGCCTTTCGGCGGATCCAAGAGTCAGAGTGGACGCCCATGGCTCCGTTTCTCCACGAGCATCCGCTCTTCCGCCAATTCCCCTCCCGGCTTGCGCTTTCCTGAGAGAACTGCCCGGTAGACCTTCCCCAGAAGAGAGATTGGAACGTAGGAGAAGATGGATGCGCAAAGCCCGGGAAGAAAGCCCGGTGTGACTTGCGGCTTGCCTCGCTTGGCCGCTGCGAGCGAGCAGCGGACGACCTCCTCGGGGGAGGTCCACATGAAGGGGGGGCCGCCAACCTTCTTGCGGTCTTCCGGGCTTCGGACCGCCCGCTCGAAAAACTCGGTCGCCACCGACGCGGGACAGACTTGGGTCAGGGTGACGCCGGTTCCCGCCAACTCCCATTCCAATCCGTGAGAGAGGCTGTGGACATAGGCCTTGGTCGCCGCATAGGCCGCATAAGACGGAACGGGGCGCAGCCCGGCGATCGATCCGACGTTGATGATGCATCCTTTCCCTCGCCGAATCATTCCCGGCAACAACCACCAGAGAAGAAAAGTGAAGGCGTTGACATTGAGATCGAGCATGTCGCGAAGGCGGTTCGCGTCGCCCTGATAAAACAACCCGAAATCTCCGATTCCCGCGTTGTTGACCAGTAGATCGACCTCGACCCGCTTGGCCGCCATCAGGTCGATCACCCCTTCGATGCCGTCCGGAGCAGTCAAGTCGGCTGGGGCTACGATGATCTGCACCTTCCGGTGCTCCCGCTCGATCTCTCTGGAGAGCTCGTGCAGCCGTTGCTCTCGGCGAGCCGTAAGAATCAGGCAGGCAACCTCTGGAGCGAGCCGCCGGGCAAACTCGGCTCCCAGGCCGGAAGAGGCTCCGGTGATCCATGCCGAAGCACCTGAAAAAGAATGCTTCACCGCTCTCCTCATTCGACTTGGTAGAAGACGACCGAACGGGCCCTCTCGCTGCGAAGGGGGACCTCGGAAAGGAGGATCACCTTGTCTCCGGAACTAATGACCCCTCGCTTCCGCAGCTCTTCTTCCGCGATCACGATCCCCTCTTCCTGACTCGTCGGATAGCGCGAAGGGATCGGTTCGGTCCCGTAGCGGAGGACGAGCCTGCGGCAGAGGTCCTCCTCGCCGGCCAGGGCATAGATGGGAGAATAGCGGGGTCGAAGGCTGGCCACCGTCGCCGTAAGTTTTCCCTGGCGGGTGAACACGCAGATGGCTGCCGCACGGACCTGATCGGCTAAGTGAACGGCCGCGCTGGCAATCTTCTGCTGATCCTCGATGAGCTCGGCACACGCCGCGTAGCCCGCTCCGCCGCTCCGCTCAGTCCGCCGGATGACCCGGTCCAGGATGGAGACGCACTCGAGGGGATAGCGCCCCGCAGCCGTCTCGCCCGAAAGCATCAAGGCATCGGCCTGCTCGTAGACCGCATTGGCGATATCGGTGATCTCGGCTCGGGTGGGCACGGGATTCTGGGTCATGCTCTCCAGCAGGTGTGTCGCCACAATGACCGGCTTCATTTTCTGGAGGCAGAGCTTCACGATCCGCCGTTGGATGATCGGCAGCTCCTCGAAGGGACACTCGATCCCAAGATCCCCGCGGGCCACCATGATCGCGTCGGCCGACTCGAGAATCTGCGGCAGGTTCTGGACGGCGGCTTGGTCCTCGATCTTTGCGACGATCACCGCCTTGGATCCCCTGGCAATCAGGATCTGCCGCAGCAGATCGACGTCGTTCGCCTCCCGCACGAAGGAGAGGGCAAAATAATCCATCTGGCACTCCACCCCGAGGTCGATATCCAGCAAGTCCTTCTTGGTCAAAGGAGGAAGGTTCACTCGAACGCCGGGGAGATTGATGTGGCGTCGACTCCCCATGACGCCAGGTGTGACGACTTCGCAGCGGACGCGGAACCCCTGCTTCTCGAGCACCTTCATCTGAATGACCCCGTTGTCCACCAAAACCACGTCGCCGACTCGCAGATCTTGGGCCAGTTCGTCGTAGTTTACGGAGACCGAGCGCTCATCGACGTTCGGATCTCCCCTCACCGTAAAGGTAAAGGTGTCGCCGGGATGAAGCTCGAGCCGGTTCGACAGATCGCCCGTGCGAATGGCCGGCCCCTGGGTATCGAGAAGGAGGCCCACATGTCTCCCGAAGCGGCGACTCTGCTCGCGCACGATGGCGCTGTTTCTCCGCACCCAATCCGGGGAAGCATGGGACATATTGAAGCGGAAGACATCGACCCCACGGGAAATCAGCTCGCCGATCATTTCTTCGGATTCCGTGCTCGGCCCAAGCGTCGCAATGATCCGCGTTTTTCGCTTCCGTATCGTTTCGCTCACGGCTACTTCCCTCCGCTCCTCTTCTCCTCTCCCTGAGACGTCCAAGCCCATCGATCCGAAGAGGGGTGCGGTCCAGGACGGTCGGTTCGCGCGCTCACGCGTCTCCCCTCCCCGCAGTGATCCGCAGCTCCCGAAGCTGCTTCGCCTCGACTCCCGAAGGAGAGCCCGTCAGTGGATCGATTCCATGCCGGTTCTTCGGAAAGGCGATGACGTCCCGAATCGATTCCGCCCCGGCCAAAAGCATGACGAGCCGGTCGAGGCCGAGCGCGACGCCCCCATGAGGAGGAGCTCCGTAACGGAAGGCCCGGAGCAGATGGCCGAAACGCTCCTCCTGGGTCTCCGGATCGATCCCGAGGATCGAAAAGATCTTCTGCTGCAGGTCCGCCTCATGAATTCGGATGCTGCCCCCGCCCAGCTCCGTCCCGTTGAGAACGACGTCATAGGCCAAGGCCCGGACCTCTCCGAAGCGCCCTTCCTCCAAAAGCGCCAGATCTTCCGATCGTGGCCGGGTGAAAGGGTGATGGATCGAAGTCCACCGGTCCTCCTCCCGGTCGAACGCCAACAGAGGAAAGTCGGTCACCCAGAGGAATTTCCATTCGGAATGAGCTCTTCGCTCCCCGGAGAGCTCCGCCAGCCGAAGGCGGACGCGGCCAAGAATTTCACAGGCGAGCTCCCACCGATCGGCCGCGAAGAGGAGCAGATCCCCTTCGGTCGCACCGAGCGTGCGCGCAAGCGCATCCCGTTGCCCGGAGGTAAGGAATTTCCCGATCGGCGATCTCCAGCCGGAACTCTCCACCCGAATGTAGGCCAGTCCCTTCGCCCCTAGGCTTCGAGCGAGCTCTTCGAGCGCCGCCAGCTCCGAGGCGCCGATGTTCGCCAGCCCTTTCCCGTTCACCGCCTTGACTACCCCGCCTCCGTCCAGGACCGTCCGGAAGACCTTCAGGTCCGACTCCCGAAAGATCTCCCCAACATCGTAAAGGTCGATCCCGTACCGCAGATCGGGCTTGTCGCTCCCGTAACGATCCATCGCTTCATGATAGCTCATTCGGGGGAAGGGGAGCGGGAGATCGGTACCGAGAACATCGCGAAAGATCTTCCCGAGCACTCCTTCGACCCAGAACTGAATGTCCTCGGGCTCGACGAAGGACGCCTCCAGATCGATTTGGGTAAATTCGGGCTGCCGGTCCGACCGCAAGTCTTCGTCGCGGAAGCAGCGGGCGACCTGATAGTAACGCTCGACTCCGGCGACCATGAGAAGCTGTTTGTACTGTTGGGGAGCCTGAGGCAGGGCATAGAAGGAGCCGGGAGCCAACCGGCTCGGAACGAGGAAATCCCGCGCTCCTTCGGGTGTGCTCTTCGAGAGGATGGGGGTCTCGACATCGAGAAAGCCCTGCCCGTCCAGGTATTCCCTCACCGCCTTGACGATCCGATGGCGGAGCCGGAGGTTTTCGAGCATCCGCGGACGCCGCAAGTCGAGGAAACGGAAGCTGAGCCGTAACTCTTCATTCTCGACGGCCGCATCGAGGGGAAACGGCAGCGGTAAGCAGGAGTTGAGCAGCCGGACCGAGTGGGCAACCACCTCGATCTCCCCGGTCGCCAAGCCGGTGTTTTCGGTCCCCTCGGGCCGTCTCGCCACCACCCCTTCCACTTGAACGAGATCCTCGGCGTGCAGGGCCTTCCCGATCTCCGCCGCCTCCGGATGTTCCTCCGGATGAAAGACGATCTGGGAGATTCCCTCTCGATCCCGGAGATCGACAAAGACAAGCCCGCCATGGTCTCGCCGGCGATCGACCCAGCCACAGAGCCGCACTTTCCGGCCCACGTCCGTCTTCCGCAGTTGAGCGCAATGATGCGTGCGCCACCGATTCGCGATTCTCATCCCAACCCCTTCCCCCCGGAAAGCCCGAGCATCGTCGATTCTCCCTCTGATGCGGGCACCGTCCTCTCCCCCTTGAGAAGCGATCCGATCGCTTCCAGCGAAACGACCCGGCTCTTGCGGGAAGCCATCTCCCGCAATTCTACCATCCCCTCGATCACGCGGACGTCCACAACGACGGCATGACGAGCGCCCAAGGACTCGGCCCGCTCCCACTGCTTCTTAGGCTTGGCGGCGTGGAGAGGGTAATCGACCGAAAATCCCTGATCCCGCAGCGAGTGCACCAGCCGGACGGCCGCCGGACGAACCTCTTCCTCGGAGATGATGACGAAGATCTCCGGTTGCGGGAGCATCGCCTCAAGCTTCCCTTTCTCTCGAAGCAGCTCTCCCAGCACCACATCGCCCATGCCAAATCCAACGGCTGGCATCGGCTCGCCGCCGAGACGCTCAAGAAGATCGTCATACCGACCCCCTCCGGCAATGGCCCGAAAAGTTCCCTGCCGGTCGAATGCTTCGAAGACGGTCCCGGTATAATAGGCAAGACCGCGCACTACGCGGTAATCCTGCTCCGCGAATGGCCCGAGCCCACGCGCCCCCAACCCGGCCAACACTCGTTCCACCGGCTCCCAAGGTTCACCCTCCTCGATCAGTCGAAAGACCGGAGCAGCCAGGGGGCCCAGCGCCTCCTCTGTCTTTTCGCGCGGTTGACGCTCGATCTTGTCGATCGCCTGAAAGAGCCCATACCGCTCTTCCTCCCGTACCTCGTGCTGCTCAAAAAACCGGGCCCAGAACCCTCGGTCGCTCAACCGCACCACAAAATCCTCCGGCCCCAGCCCGAAGCCGCGGAGCAGGTCGATCAACAGGGCAATGACTTCGATATCGGCTTCCAGGGACTCCTCCCCCAGGATATCGCAGTTCCACTGGAAATGCTCCCGTAGCCGGCCCCTCTGCGCCCGTTCGTAGCGGTACACCTGGGGAATCGAGAACCATTTCAAGGGCTTGCGGTAGTCGCGGTGGCGCACTCGGACCATGCGCGCGAGCGTGGGCGTTATCTCGGGCCGCATGGCCACCAGCCTGCCTCCGCGATCGCTGAACTGGTAAACCTGATCGAGGATCTCGGAGCCGGATTTTTTCCGATAGAGATCGAGCGGCTCAAGGACCGGGCCATCGTACTCGACGAAGCCGTAGCGCCGCGCGGTGCTCCGCCAGCGGGATAGGATAGCTTCCCGGAAGGCGAATTCCTCCGGGTAAAAGTCGCGAAATCCGGGAAGAGGCTGCATGGCGCGGCGGCCCGCTCTAACTTCCAAGCGGGATAGCGAGATCAGGCACTATCCCCAACCGCCTGGCTCAGGGCGAGCTTTTTTTCCCCGCACCCTCCTCCAGAAGTTCTTGCGTAACCTTTTGCAGGATTCGCTTGACCTGCTTCCCTGGCTTGAAGCGTACGACCGCGCGAGGAGGAATCGTGATGTCACGTCCCGGACTCCGAGGGTTTCGGCCGACGCGGGCGCGGCGCAGCGCGATTTCGAACACGCCGAAATTCCGCAACTCGACGTTCTGACGGTTCCCGAAGCTCTCCATGAGAATCCGCAATAAGGAGCCCAAGGCCTTCGCCGCCTGCTGCTGCGGTAGATTGGTCTCTTCCGCAACCTGCACCACCAAATCCCTTCGCGTCAGGTTTCCCATAGATCAATCCGTTGCGACTCCCCTCTCCGGAAGCCCTTTCTACGGAAAGAATAATCTGAAAAGAAGGTTGCACAATAGAAAAAGCGGTCGAAGTGCCCTTTGACACCGGCGGCGCACCTCCATTTGCAGCGCCTCCTCCGCGAAATTTGTGTCTGCGGCTTGCAAATCGGGATGCGTCTGCTTTTTGTTGGGCTCGGCATGTCCTTTTTCACCCACCTCTTGCGGCGGCATTCTCGCTAAGGGGAATTCTATTTATGGGAGAGCGCTTTTTCCTCACGACGGCGATCGACTATGTCAACGGCTCCCCTCACCTGGGGCACGCCTACGAAAAGACGCTTGCCGATGCCCTTGCGCGCTACCAGCGCCTCTGCGGCCGCTCGGTCTTTTTCCTGACCGGGGTCGACGAGCATGGGCAAAAGGTGCAGCAATCGGCCCGCGCTCTCGGGCTTGATCCGCAGGATTTCTGCGACCGGCAGAGCGGCCTCTTCCGCGCACTCTGGGAACGACTCGACATCTCCTTCGACCGGTTTGCCCGCACGACCGAACTGCAGCACAAGGAGGTGGTTCGATCGTATCTGCGCCGTCTCCGAGAGAAGGAGCTGCTCCGCTTCGAGGAGCACGAGGGCTTTTACAGCCTGCGGCAAGAGCAGTTCGTCACCGAGAAGGAGAGGGTGGACGGCCGCTGGCCGGAGATCTTCGGCGAAGTGGTCCCGATGCGCGAGCCGAACTATTTCTTCCTTCTTTCGCGATTCGGAGAGCGAATTCGGCGAGAAATCGAATCCCGACCAGACTGGATCGTCCCCGAATTTCGCCGCAACGAGTTGCTCGCCGCCTTGCAACGTCCGCTGCAGGAGCTCTGCATTTCCCGGCCCCGAAGCCGCCTTGCCTGGGGCATTCCGCTCCCCTTCGACGAGGACTATGTAACCTATGTCTGGTTCGACGCTCTGCTCAATTACGTCTCCTTTGCCCGGGAAGGGGATGGCGGCTCCTGGTGGCCCGCCGACCTTCAGATCATCGGAAAGGATATCCTCGTGCCGCCTCACGGCGTCTACTGGCCCGCGATTCTCGACGCGTTGGAGCTTCCGCTCCCGCGGAGGCTCCTGGTGCACGGCTGGTGGCTCAATCGGGGAGCCAAGATGAGCAAATCGACCGGGAACGCGATCGATCCCCTGCCCTATCTTGACCGTTTCGGTTCCGACGCGCTCCGTTACTTTCTCTTGCGAGAGATGACCCTCGGCAACGACGCCGACTTCTCGGACGAGAAGCTTTTCCAGAGGTATAAGAGTGATCTTGCCAACGACTTAGGGAATTTCGCGCACCGCTCTCTCTCCATGATCGCGCGTTACCGGGGAGGACGAGTCCCCGGCTGGATCGATTCGGAAGCCGAGCAGTCCGAGAAGGAGCTCGCTTCGGCCTTCGACGAAGAGGCCTATCGGAGCGCCTTCGACCAGGGTGACACCGGCAGAGGCCTCGCCGTTGCGTGGGCCTTCATCGGCCGAGCCAACCGTTACGTCGACCAAGCCGCTCCCTGGAGAGTGGCCCGGGCTCCCGCTTCGGAAAAGCGGTTGGATCTCATTTTGGCGATCCTGGCGGAGACGCTCCGGCGGATTGCCATTCTCATCGAACCAGCACTTCCCCGAAGCAGCCGAAAGCTGCTGACCGAGCTCGGCGCCACCGAACCCCCGCTCCTCTCCCGTGCCGCCTTTGCGCCGCCAAGGGAAAGCTATTCCGCTGGAGCCCCCGAGCCCCTTTTCCCCCGGATCGAAGGATAGGGGCCGAGGAATCGGAAGATTTTCCGGCCCCTCACGAGCTTGCCATTGCCCAGCATTGCTCTCTCTGTCATTCTCATGCGCCATGAGCGCCGAGAGACGGGTGGGATGCGGGACGGTCTCTTTCCTCGTTCTCTTGGCCGTCAGTCTCTTGCTCAATTTGATCTTCTGGAATGCGCTCCAGATGAAGAAAGGCGCCAACCCGGACATGAAACCTCCGGAGTTCCCGGAGGAATATGTCGCCGGCGATCCCGATCGCGATCAGAAGATCGTTCTGATTCGCTTACAAGGGCTGATCGCACGAGAGGAGCCGGGCCAATTCTCGGATAGCATGATCGAGGACATCGCCCTCCAGCTCCGGCAGGCCCGCGAGGATCGTCGGGTCAAAGCCATTCTCCTGGCAATCAACTCCCCGGGCGGGGAGGTCGATGCGAGTGATGTCCTCTATCACGAGCTCGATCGGGCTCGGCGAGTCAAGCCGATCGTCGTCTACATGGAATCAGTTGCCGCCTCGGGCGGCTACTATGCCGCCATGGGTGCCAGTTACCTGATGGCCAACGACCTCTCCCTCACCGGGAGCATCGGGGTCATTCTGGAAACTTTCAATGTCAAGGACCTTCTCGATAAGATCGGCGTCAAGGCGCTGACCCTCAAGTCGGGCAAAATGAAGGACATCCTCAATCCGACGCGGGAAATGACTCCGGAAGAGCAGGCCTACGTTCAAGGACTCATCAACGCCAGTTACGATCGGTTCGTCGGCATCGTTTCCCGGGAAAGGCACTTGGACTTGGAGCAACTGAAGACCCGTTGGGCCGACGGGAGAATTCTCTCCGGGTCGATGGCTCTGCAGGCCAAGCTGATCGACGAGCTCGGCTACTTTGAAGACGCCGTCAACAAATGCAAGGAGCTCGGCAAGGTCAAGACAGCCCGCGTGGTCCGGTACGCTCCCCCCTTCCGACTCTCGGCGCTGGTCCGAGGCCTTTTCGGGAGCGAAGCTCGGGCGAAAAGCCTCCTCTCCTCCGATCGGCTTCCTCTGATCTCCGGCCGTCTCTACTACCTGGCACCGACCGTCTTTGGATCCGGCGGATTCCTCCCGTGAGATTCCGGCGGTTCTCTTTGGCCTCCTTTGCCTCCTTGGCCTCTCCTCTTTCCGGGTTGCTCACGGGCCGGCGAAACTCCAAGCTGCGCCACCTCCGGAAATGAACGAGGTCACCGCCAAGCTCCTGCACCAATACGGAGGGCTGGTCGCAGGCTTTTTCCTGACCAGCGCGGCAGCGGCGGCGGCCTTGGGTCTGGCTTTCCGCAAGCTCCGCCATGCCGGAGCGCTACCGTATGGGCAGGCTCCGACGATCCCCTTTTCCTCGATCGAGCTCGTAACCGTATTCCTGTTCCTGATCTCCGGGGTTTTCTTTTCCGCAGGCTCGACTCTCGCCCTCATCGCCGTCCTGCTCCTGGTCCGCTTTCACCGGCTTGATTTCGGCACCTACTTCGGCACCAACCGCCTCCCCGTTTGGAAAATCCTCGGAGCCGGTTTCTGGATCGCCCTGGCGGCCGACCTTCCTCTCCGCCTCGTGGCGGCTCTTGCCGAATTCCTCGGGAAGGTCTTCGGCGTGCCCGCCCCTCCCCAGCCCGCGGTCGAGATTTTCGTGCGCACCCACAACTGGCCGTCCCTCTCCCTGCTCCTCCTCTTCATTCTGGTGCTGGCCCCGTTGGGGGAGGAGGTGCTCTTCCGTGGATTCCTCTACGTCTATCTGAAAAACCGGCTCTCGCGCAGGACCGCACTCATCGTAACGGCTCTCCTCTTCGCCTTTCTCCACTTCAACTGGCCGACCTTCCTCCCGCTCTTTCTCTTCGGACTCCTACTCGGCGTCGCTTACGAATTTTCGGGTTCGCTCCTGCTCTCCATTGCGATTCACTGCTGGTTCAATAGCTTTACGACAGGCCTATTGCTCCTGGCGAAATTCGGTTGAGGGAGCGAAGAGAGGACTGCGAACGCTCGATGACCCTGCGGAAACCGATCGCCCAGTGCCGGTCCTTGGCTGCGCTAGGCGAAGAGGGCCTGCTCCGCATCCTCACCCGGCACTGGCGGCATGGCCCCACCGTGCGGGCGGGGGTCGGCGACGACTGCGCCGTTCTCGAAGGGCGGAGCAAGGAAGACTCCCTGCTCTTCAAGACCGACTCGGTGGTCGAGGGGGTTCACTTCTCTCCGGAAACCCCATCGCGGCTGGTCGGACGCAAGGCGCTCGGCCGGGCGCTCAGCGATATCGCCGCCATGGGGGGCCGTCCGCTCTACGCACTGATCGCGCTCGCCCTGCCGTCTACGACCGCCCCGGCCGTCGCCCAAGAGATCTATCGAGGTATCGAGGGCTTGGCCCGGCGGTTCGCCGTGGATCTGGTCGGTGGTGAGCTCAGCCGGAGCCGCCAGATCGTTCTCACGATCGCTCTGATCGGCGAGACCGCAGGCTATCCTCCGGTCCTGCGTTCAGGCGCCAGCCCGGGCGCAGGGCTCTATGTGACCGGAAGCCTCGGCGGAAGCCTGGGGAGCGGTCGTCACCTTCGATTCCCGCCACGGCTGGCCGAAGGGCAATGGCTCGCCAAAGGCGGTTGGGCCACCTCCCTGATGGACGTCAGCGACGGATTGGCCTCGGACCTGCCTCGGCTCGCCCAGGCCTCCGAGGTCGACTGGTCGCTGGACGAGGAGCGTCTCCCTCGACGCCGGGGCTGCTCACTCCAGCAGGCGCTCTGCGACGGAGAGGACTACGAGCTCCTCTTCACCGTGGAACCGGATCGGGAGGGCCCCCTTCGCAACGAGTGGCCGTTCTCGACCCGATTGACCCGGATCGGTGTCTGCCTCCACCCCTCCTCCGCCATCTGCGGAAAGACGCCCTCCTTCCATGGATTCGATCATTTCCGCCTCTCCTGAAGAAACCGAGCGCTTCGGCCGCCGCTTGGGGGAAGAGGCCTCTCCTCGCACCGTCTTCGCCCTCTACGGCGGGCTGGGAGCCGGCAAGTCGACTCTCGCGCGCGGCATCGCCCACGGGATCGGCGTTCGGGAGCCGGTGACCAGCCCGACCTTCACGCTGGTGCATGAATATCGAAGCGGGCGGCTTCCCCTTGCTCACGTAGACCTCTACCGACTGGAGTGGACTCGGGAGGCGGAGGCGCTTCATCTCGAGGAGTTCTGGAACGAGCCGACGGTCGTCGTGATCGAGTGGCCCGAGAAGATGGAAGGGCTTCTTCCTCCGCAAACGGAGCGATGGGAGCTCTTGCTTCTTTCGGAAAATGAGCGGATGATCCGGCGAAGAGCGGGGTAATGACTCGTTCGGACAAAGTCCCGCTTCAGATTCCGCACTCCCATGATTCTCGCCCTGGAAACGTCCTCGTCCTCGGGCAGCTTGGCGATTGGGGAGCCGGGACGAGTCGTCGAGACCTGGAAATTTGAAGGCGCACGCCATTCCGCTGCTCTTTTTTCCTCCTTGCAAGAGTTGGCGCTTCCCTCACTCCGCATCCAGACCGTAATCGTCGGCGTGGGACCGGGCTCCTTCTCCTCGATCCGCGTCTCCGTTGCCGCAGCCCAGGCAATCGCCTTCTCCAAGGGCGCCCGTCTCCGTTCCATCTGCAGCGCCTGGTCCCTCGCCCTTCAATTCCCCGATATGGCGCGGCTTGGTGTCTTTTCCGACGCCAGGCGAGGAGAGCTTTACGGAACGCTTTTCTCCTTCGGTCGACTCGAGCGATCCACCTTCGTCTTTCCCAAGGGGGAGCTGGCGATCCGGGTGCAAAGCCTGGATTTGGCCGTTGCATCCGAAGAGCTTGGGCCAGACTTGCACCGCGCCTTCCCGCGAGCCGAGGATTTTCTACGGATCGAGGAAGAGAGCGCCGCCTTTTCGGAGGAGCCGTTTCCCGAACCCATTTATTTGCGGGGCCCGGTTCCCTCTCTGGCCGGAACCCCTGCCTAGGTTTTCATGAAAGATCGCGCTCTACGCTGTTGGGCAGAAGTCGACGGTTCCGCGCTTCGCCACAATCTGGCCGTGGTACGAAGCAGGATTTCGGAAGAGACCAAGCTCGTTGCGGTGGTCAAAGCCAACGCCTACGGCCACGGCCTGATCCCGGTAGCCAAGGAGCTGGTCGGAGGAGGGGCGGATATCCTCGGCGTGAGCAACGTCAAGGAAGCGGCCGAGCTTCGAGCGGCGGGTGTCGTGGCGACTCCCATCCTCTTACTGAGCGCTTGCCTTCCGGAAGAGTTCACACGGGCGATCGAATGCCGCGCTTTGCCGACCATCTCGACCTACGAGGAGGCGAAGCGGCTCGATGTGGCGGCTCAGAAGGCCGGAGTGCGCGCCGCGGCTCACTTCAAGATCGACACGGGCATGGGCAGGCTCGGCCTGTGGGGAGCCGAGGCCGTGAAGGAGCTCAAGCGCGCGGAGCGCCTTCCGGCCGTCGAGATTGAAGCCGTCTGCACCCACTTTAGCTCGGCGGATGAGGATCCGGAGAGAACGGAGGAGCAGTGGAACGAGCTCATGCGCTGGCGATCGCACTTCGCCGACAAGAAGCTCCACGTCGCCAACAGCGCTGCCCTTTGGCGAAAGACCGTCTACGCCTGCTCGTTTGTCCGCGTCGGTCTCGCTCTCTATGGATTGCCCCCCATGCCCTTCCTTCGGCGACTGCTTCGACCGGTCCTGTCCTGGAAAACGCGGATTACTCTCCTCCGGCACCTCCCGGCCGGTCGAACCGTGAGCTACGGAGCCGCTTACGTGCTTCGCAAGGCGCAGAATCTGGCGACGCTTGCCGTCGGATATGGAGACGGTTATTTCCGCGCCCTCTCGAATCGCGCGCAAGTCCTGGTGCGCGGGAGTCGCTGTCGGGTTCGCGGGCGAGTGACGATGGACCAGTCGATCGTCGATGTCAGCGGCGTGCCGGGATGCAAGGTCGGTGATGAGGTCGTGCTTCTCGGCTCCCAGGGCGATCAGGTCATCTACGCGGAGGAGCTGGCGAAGATCGCCGGAACGATCGGATACGAAATCGTCACCGCCGTCGGCGCGCGCGTCCCTCGGATCTACCGGAATTTTCACTTCTTGTCGCAAGGCGAAGAGGCGCAGCGGAAGCGGAAAGCTGCCGAAGCCAGCCGGGAAAGAGCGCGAGAGGCCCGCTCCGCTTCCTCCGAAGATTCGGAGCGGAGCGTCAAGAACCGCCCGATCGCCGCTCGCTTAACGCGGCAAGCATAGCCTCATGGACGGTTTCCATGAGCGAGGGATGGGCCGGAACCGCCTGCGCCAAGGACTCGATGGTGGCTTCCGTCTCCAGAGCGACTACGCCGGCACCGATCAGCTCGGAGGCGCGATTGCCGACGATCTCCAGTCCCGCAAGCTTACCCGACGGTTCGTCCATCCAGACCGTGACGAACCCATTGGGCGCATCCGCCGCCAGCGCCCTCCCGTTTGCCTGAAAATAAGCGGTTCCTCGCCGATAGGGGTGCCTGGCTGCGCGAAGATCCTCTTCCGAGAAGCCGACGCTGGCCACCTCCGGCTCCGTGTAGATTACGTTCGGGATGTTCCGGTAGCGGACCCGGGCCGGTCTACCCGCCAGCAGCTCGGCGACAGCCCTTCCTTCGGCCTGGGCCCGATGGGCCAGCATCGGACCTTCGATCAGGTCCCCGATGGCATAGATCGAGGGAAGAGAAGTCTGCCAGAACCGATCGACCGCAACCCGACCGCTCCCCGTCAAGCGGATCCCCGCCTCGGTCAGCGCAAGATCGGCATAGTGCGGTCTTCTCCCTACAGCGACCAGGACCCGTTCGGCGGCGAGAGTCCGCTCCTTTCCTCCCTCCTCGACTCGTACCGTCACGGCGGCTTCTCCGATCTCCGCACCGGTAACCCGAGCTCCAAGAAGAAACTGCATCCGCTGCTTCTCGAGCTCCCGCTGGAGCGCCTTGGCCACGATCGGACTGAACCCCGCAGCGATGCGGGGGAGCAGCTCCACGACGACAATCTCGCTTCCCAAGCGGCCCCACACCGATCCAAGCTCAAGCCCGATGGCACCCGCTCCGATGATCAGAAGTCTTTTGGGAACCTCCCGGAAGGAGAGGGCTTCGGTGCTGTCGACGACGAGCCTCCCGTCGAAGGGGAGAAATGGAAGCTGGGCGGGCTCGCTGCCTGTGGCGAGCAGTATCGCGCGGGTCTCCAGGATCTCTTTCCCCTCGGCCAGCTCTACCGCAACGGCTTGCGGCCCAGCGATCCGGGCTGTCCCCTCCCATACGTGGACGCCGTTTTGCCGCATCAGGAAGGCGATGCCTTTGGCTAGCTTCTCCACGACTGCTTCCTTGTGCGCCTGAAGCCGCGGTAGATCGATCTCAAAGCCCTTCGCCGCGATGCCGTTCTGCGAAAGCCGATCGCGGGCGTACACATAGGCTTCCGTCGAAGAGAGAAGGGTCTTGCTGGGAATGCAGCCGACCCGGAGGCAGGTCCCTCCCAATTGAGAGCAGCGCTCGACCAGTGCCGTTCGCAGGCCGAGCTCGGCGGCGCGAAGTGCGGCGGTATAGCCTCCCGGCCCTGCTCCGATGACGACCAGATCCAACGCGGTTTTCTTGGCCACCAAAGACTCCCTTCTCGCCTTGCTCAGAGGTCGAGCAGAACGATCCCTGGATGTTCGAGGAATGACTTGAGCTGCCCCAGGAAGCCGACGGCTTCCCTCCCGTCGATCACTCGATGGTCGTAGGTCAAGGCCAGGTACATCATTAGACGAATCTCCACGGAGCCGCGAACGGCCACGGGGCGATCCTGAATCGCATGCATGCCGAGGATGGCGCTTTGCGGGGGATTGAGAATCGGAGTCGAGAGCAGGGAACCAAAGACTCCCCCGTTGGTAATGGTAAAGAGGCCGCCGTCGAGCTCCGGAAGGGTCAGCTTTCCCGACTTGGCCCGCTCTGCGAAGTCGCGGATCGCCCGCTCGATTTCCGCAAAGCTCTTCTCCTCCGCATCGCGGAGAACGGGAACAATCAACCCCCGATCGGTCGAGACAGCGATTCCGATATCGTAGCGACCGGGGTAGACGAGATCGCTTCCGTCGATCTGCGCTCCGACCTGAGGCACCTGCCGAAGCGCCTCGACGACCGCCCGGACGAAAAAGGCCATGAAGCCGAGTCGGACTCCGTGCCTCTTCTCGAATCGTTCCCCGAATCGCTCCCGCAGATCCTTCACCGCCGTAAGGTCAGCCTCATTGAAGGTCGTCAAATGGGCCGTGTTCCGGTGTGCAGACAAAAGCCGTTCGGCAATCTTGAGCCGAATGGGGCTCATCGGCTTGCGATGCGGAGGTCTCGCAGAAGCATCCTGCTCCGCCGCCGGCTCTTTCTCGGCGGGAGCAAACCTTTGCCACTCTTCCTCCCGCAGCACCCGCCCGCCGTCGGGAGGGCGGAACGGCGGCAGGGGCTCCGGCGCAACCGGAAGAGCGGGGGACATTTCCCTACGGGCTTCCGCAGCACCCGGCGCTTCGACGGGGACCGGCCGGGCTTCCACCGTCCGGGGAGGCCTTTGCGCCGATGCTGCAGCCTGGCTGCTCGGCTGATTCTCCCCGTCGCCCTGACTCTCTTCGATTTGCGCTACGACCTGTCCGATCTCGACCTGCGTCCCGGGTTCGACAAGCGGGGTAAAGGAGCCAGCGACCTCGGCATAAATCTCCGAGGTGATCTTTTCGGTCTCGATCTCGCCGAGAGCATCTCCGGGCTCGACTCGATCCCCCTTGCTCTTCAGCCACTTTCCCAGCACGCCTCCCTGGATCGATTCGCCCAGGAAGGGCATTTTCACCTCGACCGCCATTCCCCTCCCTAGCCCTCCCCGAAGGCCTGCCGGCAGATCCGTTCCTGTTCCAAGCGGTGGACTCCGAGGTTCCCGGCCGCCGTGCTCGCCGCAGCCTCGCGACCCACGTAGCGGACCTCCCGGCCAAGGAGCGCACGCAGCTGCCTTTCCATGAAGTGCCACCCGCCCATGTTCTCGGGCTCCTCTTGACACCAAATCAGGTCGTCCGCGCGGTGAGCGGCGAGCAAGCGGGAAAGCTTTTCCCGATGGAGCGGGTAGAACTGCTCGACCCGAAGGATGGCGGTCTCGCTCTCCCCGAGCTTCTCCCGATGAGCGGCCAGATCGTAATAGATCTTGCCGGAGCAGAAGAGGACGCGACGCGCTCCTTCCGGCCTGGCCGGATCGGGGAGAAGCTCCTCGAAGCCGCCTTGCGAGAAATCGGAAACGGGGGAGGAACAGCGCGGATCGCGCAAGAGACTCTTTGGCGTGAAGAGCACCAGAGGCTTTACAAAACCTCGAAGGGCCTGACGGCGCAGGATATGGAAGTAGTTCGCCGGAGTCGAGCATTGCGCCACGACCATGTTGTCCTCGGCACAGAGCTGCAGGAAACGCTCGACGCGCGCGGTCGAGTGCTCCGGCCCTTGGCCCTCGTATCCGTGAGGGAGGAGGACGACCAGGTTTGCCACCGTGCCCCATTTCGATTCCGAGCTCGACAGGTAATGGTCGATGATCACCTGCGCCCCGTTCGCAAAATCGCCGTACTGCGCCTCCCAGAGAATCAAGGCTTCGGGATAGTCCAGAGAGTAGCCGAAATCAAACCCGAGCACGGCATTCTCCGAAAGAGGGCTATTGTAGATGCAAAAGGTCGCCTGATCCGGGCTGACATGGTCGAGGGGCACATACCTCGCCCGGGAATGGAGATCGTAAAGGACTCCGTGCCTTTGGCTGAAGGTGCCGCGCCGGCTATCCTGCCCCGAGAGCCGGACCGGCACTCCTTCCTTGAGCAGAGAGCCAAACGCGAGCGCCTCCGCCAGCGGCCAAAGAATGGGACCCCTGCCCTCCAAGATCGCCCGGCGATCCTGAAGCATTCGGGCAATCTTGGGGTTGAGGCTAATGTCCGGGGGTTCTTGCGTGATCGCCCGGCCGATCGCGAGCAGCTCTTCCTCCGCCACGGCAGTCCGGACGGGTTCCAAGAGCCGAGGGCACGACAGTCGTTCGCGGAGCTTCGGCTTGGCTTGGGTCGCCAACTGCTTCGACTGCGCCATGTCGGCGACGAGCTGCTCTACGAATGTCTTGCGGTAGGCCTGCGCTTCGTCCCGGCTCATTTCCCCGGAAGCGATCAGACGCTCGAGAAAGACCTCGCTGATTTTCGGATGTGCGGCGATCTCCTGATAGAGGGTCGGCTGCGTAAAGCTCGGCTCGTCCCCTTCGTTGTGCCCATGCCGCCGGTAGCCGAAAAGATCGACGACCACGTCTCGCGTAAAGAGCTGACGATATTCGAAAGCCAGCCGGAGCGCGAAAACAGCCGCCATCGGATCGTCGCCGTTGACATGAAAAATCGGGATCCCGAGCATCCGCGCAATGCCCGTGCAATGATGAGTCGATCGGGCATCTTGGGGCAATGTGGTGAACCCGATCTGGTTGTTGATCACGATGTGGAGCGTGCCTCCGGTCCGGTAGCCTTGGAGCTGGGAGAGGTTGAGGGTCTCCTGCACCGTCCCTTGCCCCATGAAGGAAGCGTCGCCATGGATCAGGAGGGGGAGCACCTTGCGGCGCTCCGTCATGTCTCCCAACCTTCTTTCCCAGGCCCTCGCCTTCCCCTCGACTACGGGATTGACCGCCTCCAGATGACTCGGGTTGGGGGCAAGCCCGATGGTGACGACCGATCCGCAAGCGGTCTTGCGGACCGCTTCGAACCCCAAATGGTAGCGAACGTCGCCGTCGCCCAAGACGCCCTCCGGAATGTAGTTTTCCGAGAACTCGTCGAAAATGGTTTTGAAGCCCTGCTGCAGTACGTTCGCCAGGACGTTGAGCCTCCCGCGATGCGCCATCCCCATCACGATGCGATCGACTCCGTGAAACGGGCAGGCTTCGACGACCGCATCGAGCATCGGGATCAGGGTCTCGTTGCCTTCCAAGGAAAAGCGCTTCTGACCGACATAGCGGGTATGGAGGAACGCTTCGAATTCCTCCGCCCGTAAAATCGCCTGCAGGATGCGGCGCCGTTCCTCTCCGGAAAAGCTTTTCGGAATGGAGACTCCCTCCAGCCGTTCGGCAATCCACCGCCTTTGCGCGAAGGAGTGCATGTGCATGAATTCGACGGCCAGGGTCCCACAAAACGTTTCGCGGAGGATTTTCAGAATCTCCCGCAGGGTCCGCATGCCCCCCCCCGCCAGCGATGCCGAATCGAACACGCTCTCCAGTTCTTCCTCCCCGAGTCCGAACCGTTCGAGCTCCAGCTCGTCGAAGGCATAGCGATTGAAACCGAGCGGATCGAGCTTGGCGACGAAGTGACCCAGGGTACGATAGGCGAAGATCAGCTCGTAGACCCCCCGCTGCTTGACCAAGGAGCGGCCTTCCACCCGCAGGGAGGGCCATCCTCCGGCCTCCGGGCCTGCCAGCTGCGCAGAGGCGCCGCGCGTCGAGCTCTCAAAGAAGGAGTGCCAACTCGCATCGACCGAAGCGGGATCCCGAACCCATTGGGCGTAGTACGCCTCGATGAGGGTGCCGTTATAAGCGAGCGACGCGACGGCCGGTGCCAAAGGGCGCTCCGCGCGTGGCGGCAGAGTAGTCATAGTGACAAGCGACGGCCAGAGAGGGGGGTCTGGCTTTTTGTCCTGCCTGCCTCGTCCCCAGCCTGCGCCCGGGGTCAAATTAGCGTCGGAGAGAAGGCTTTTCAACATCATTCCCCGAGCCCGCTTCCCGCTCGAAGGGCCAATTTCAGGGGTAGATTGCGGCTCCGCTCTTGCGAAATTCCTCGGCCTTCTGCTCCAAGCCTCGGGCCAGTGCGTCTTCCGGAGAAATCTCCCGCTCTCGCGCGTAACGGCGCACATCCTCGGTGATCTTCATTGAACAAAACTGCGGCCCGCACATGGAGCAAAAATGGGCGCTCTTCGCAGCCTCTTGCGGCATGGCCTCATCGTGCAGGGACCGCGCCATCTCCGGGTCCAGGGAGAGAGCAAACTGATCGTTCCAGCGGAACTCGAAGCGCGCTTTGCTGAGCGCATTGTCCCATTCCTGGGCCCCCGGAAATCCTTTGGCCAGATCGGCTGCGTGTGCGGCAATCCTGTAGGCGACGACGCCTGCCCGCACGTCATCCCGCGTCGGGAGCCCGAGATGCTCCTTCGGAGTCACGTAGCAGAGCATCGCGCATCCCTGCCAGGCGATCAGAGAGGCACCAATCGCACTCGTGATATGGTCGTATCCCGGAGCGACATCGGTGGTGAGCGGCCCGAGGGTGTAAAAGGGGGCCTCCCAGCAGTGGCGCAACTCCAGATCCATATTCTCCTGGATCAGCTGGAGGGGGACATGGCCCGGCCCCTCGATCATGACCTGAACGTCGTGCTTCCAGGCGACCCGGGTCAGCTCCCCGAGGGTTTTGAGCTCGGCAATCTGCGCTTCGTCGTTCGCATCGGCAATCGCTCCCGGGCGCAGTCCGTCTCCCAAGGATATGCTCACGTCATAGGCCCGCAGAATGGAGCAGATCTCCTCGAAGTGAGCATAGAGGAAGTTCTCCTCATGATGCGCCAGGCACCACTTCGCCAGGATCGAGCCCCCACGGCTAACGATACCGCAGCGGCGCCGGGCGGTCAGCGGCACATAGCGGAGAAGCACCCCCGCGTGGACCGTAAAGTAGTCGACCCCCTGCTCGGCCTGCTCGATCAGAGTATCGCGATAGATCTCCCAGGAGAGATCCTCGGCCCTCCCTCCTGCCTTTTCGAGCGCTTGGTAGATCGGCACGGTACCGATGGGCACGGGACTCGATCGGAGAATCCACTCCCGAATCTGGTGGATATTCTTCCCGGTCGAAAGGTCCATGACCGTATCCGCTCCCCAGAGGATCGCCCAGACGAGCTTTTCGACCTCTTCCTCAGGCGAAGAACCGATCGCCGAGTTGCCGATGTTGGCGTTGATCTTCACTCGGAAATTCCGTCCGATGATCATCGGCTCGCTCTCCGGATGGTTGATATTCGCCGGCAGGATAGCACGGCCAGCGGCAATCTCATCCCGGACAAATTCGGGCGTCATCCGGGCGGGAATGCGCGCGCCCAGAGGGTTTCCGGGCAGTTGGAAGGAGAGCGCCTCGCGATCGCAGCGTTCAGAGGCATAGGCCGCTCGACCGAGATTCTCCCGGATCGCCACGAACTCCATCTCAGGAGTCACGATACCTCGCCGCGCATAGGCGAGTTGCGTGACCGCCTCTCCCTTCGCCCGCCGTGGCCTCCGGGACAAGGAAGAAAGCGGCGCCTGGCCGGACATGCCGTTCCGGTCCTTTGCCTTCTCCTTGTGGGTCGAGCTCAGATAGCCGTCATCGATCGGCTGCGACATACGCCCGGCGTAGGGCTCGCTGTCGGCACGCGCCTCAACCCAGGGAAGTCGGATGGCGGGAAGACCCTTGGCCAGATCGAGCGGCATCGCCGGATCGGCATAGGGTCCCGCAGTGTCGTAAAAACGGACGTTTGGGTTGCTCTCGTACTCCCCTTCGGCCAGCCGGGTTGATTCCTGACGCACTTCCCGAAAGGGGACGCGCACGCCGGGATTCGTTCCAGAGACATAGACGCGCTCCGACTGCGGGAAGTAGGAAAGCAGCGTTTCCCGATTGAGAAGGGTCGTCCCTTCCGACCGCTGTTCATTCTTTGCCATAGTCTTCTCCCTTGCGAGGAGCAACCAGATCTGGCTCCGACGGGTACAGAGCGTCCTAGCACTCCCTCCGCCGGAATTACCCGGATCAGGTTCCTCGGGTCGCCATTCCCCCGGTGACATCCTTGCGCCTGACACCGATTGGAGGAGTTGCCTCTCAGCCGTTTCCGGCTCCCCGCGCTGTATGAGGAGATCCTAACCGATCTTCGGCCATTTGCAATCGCGCAGCGGTGCGGATTCCCCAGGGAAAGAAGGATGTTGGGGAGATCGACCGAAGCTTAAGAGGAAAGTGAGCTGTTGACTCCCGGATGCTTCTCCACCAGGGCATAGGCCGCATGATTGTGGATGCTCTCCATGTTCTCGGCCTCTACCCGATACCAGAGGATGTCGCTGCGTGCATTCAAGCAGACGGCCACATTGCGCACCAAGTCCTCGACAAAGACCGGATGGTCATAGGCCTGCTCGGTCACGAACTTTTCGTCGGGTCGCTTGAGGAGCGAATAGATGGGGCTGCTCGCCGCACCCTCGACAATGTCGATGACCTCCTCGATCCAAATGGGCTCGCCCGACCGGAGCGAGGCGGTCACATACCCCCGCTGGTTGTGAGCACCCCGGTCGCTGATCGCCTTGGAGCAGGGACAGAGGGTCGTGACCGGGACGATCACGGTCATCACGAAGTCGGTCTCCGGGCCGCAGGCGGCAGCTTCGAAGCGCACCTGATAGTCGACCAGCCCCGTCGCAGCGCTCACGGGGGCCTTCTTCTCCAGAAAATAAGGGAATTCCATGATCAAGTGCGCCACCTCCGCATCGAGCCGCTCTTGGAGGGCGTGGACGATGGAAAAAAGGTTCTTGACGTGAATGAGCCGTCCATGGGCGTTGAGCACCTCGACGAACCGGCTCATGTGGGTCCCCTTGAAATGGTGCGGCAGATCGACGAGAAGGCTGACCGTGGCCACTGTCGGCTGTGTGGCGAAGCTCCGGTCGCGAACCTCGATCGGATGCCTCAGCCCTTTGACGCCAACGCGATCGATCCGGATGCGCCGGTGGTCCTGCTGGCTTTGACAATCGGCGAGAAGTATTCCTTGGTTCTTGCTGTTCATAAGCGAGAAAGTCCCTCAGCATATCCATTCCGTCGCCCGCCGCAAAGAGAGTTTGTCCCCGCGCTCCGCGCGCACAGGCGCGCTTTTCACTTGGAGGGGCCTCTCCCCTTCGCTAGCGTACCCATGGGCAGGTAGCTCAACGGCAGAGCAGGTGCCTTTTAAGCACTTGGTTCAGGGTTCGAATCCCTGCCTGCCCAGGATCGCTTCTGCCGCGTCGTTCTTCTCTTTTTCAGGTTTCGCCTTGTGCCCGGCGAATCAGGGCCCGGAAATGGTTGCCGCGCTCCTCGAAGTTACGGTAGGCGTTGTAACTGGGAGCAGCGGGCGAAAAGAGGCAGGATGCCCCTTCCGGGGTTTCCGCGATCGCCGTGCGAACTGCGGCCTCGAGCGTTTCCGCGAAGAAGAGCTCTCCGGCGAACGAAACGTTGGCCCCCCGCAGGAGATCCCCGAGCCGGGAACCGGTCTCCGGGAGAAGGATGATCGACTGCAAGCCAGGAGAAACCGCCAGAGAACGCGCAAAGCCTTCCAGCGGCAACCCCCGGTCTTGCCCTCCCACAATCAGGGTCTGGGCGCGGGGAAGGGCCGCAAGGGCCACCAGAGCGGACTCGGGAACGGTCGAAATCGAGTCGTTGTAGAAAGCAATCCCTCGGACCGAGCCCGCCGGCTCCAGCCGATGGGGCAAGGGCGAAAAGGAGTCGATCGCCTCCTGCATTGCCGATGACGGGATTCCCAAGACCTTCGCGGCCAGCAGAGCGGCTGCCGCATTCTTCCGATTATGCTGACCGAGTGGCTGGAAGCGGGAAAAATCGATCTCCGGCAGATCCTCCGGTCCTCGATAGGGGATTCTCCGGGCGGAACCCCCTTCGATCCGGAGGCGGTCGGCAATCCTGGCATCGTCGCCCGAGTAGATCAGGACGTCGTCCGCGGATTGCCAACGGGCGATCCGGCTCTTGGCCAGCCCGTAGGCGACGAAGCTTCCATGAAAGTTGAGATGCTCGGGATAGAGGTTGGTCCAAAGAGCGATATGGGGAGAGCTTCGCGCAAGCTCGAGTTGATAGGAGGAGAGCTCGCAAACCACGATCGATCCGGGCCGGAGATCGCTCCAGACCGCAAACGGCGGAATGCCGATGTTGCCGACAAGAAAGGTCTGCCGGCCCGCGCACCGACAGAGATGCGCCAGCAGGGATGCGGTTGTGCTCTTTCCCTTGGTTCCGGTGACGCCAATGATCGGGCAAGGGGCAAATTGGAGGAAGAGATCGGCTTGGCAGGTCATCTTCCCCGCCTGACCATCGAGAGCGAGGTGGCGCGTCGGAATGCCCGGAGCCTTAAAAACGAGGTCAAATTCCGGAAGCCGCCGCAGCGCTTCGGATTCCTCAAGCCGATCGACCGGGAGCGGGACGAGCTCGGCGGCTTCCAGAGCAGCCAAGCTGCGATCCGCGGCCACAAAGGGCTGCCCGGGCAGAAGCTGCTGGAGGAGATCGATGGTCGCCCTTCCCTCCCGGCCCAGGCCCCAGACGAGGATCTTTTTCCCTTCGAGAAAGCGGATCAGCTCTAGATTGGGAGTCATGCGAAGAAGGAAGCCGGCCGCGAGGGATCGAGCAGCGGAAGGAATTCCGAGGGAACAGCATGAGCGGAATTCCAGGAAGCCAATAGCGTTTCGACCGAGGGATCGGCAACTTCCAGGAGGCCCCGCTCTTTGGCGAGCCTCACCAAAAGAGGAGGAGCAGGCCGACGTGCGAGCAGCGCCGCCGCCGCCCGGCACTCGGCGAGCGTTCCCACACAGGCAAACGGCTTGCTCTTCTCTCCGCCCAGAAGGGAAAAAAAGAGCGGGGCCAGGGAAACATCCTCGAGCATCTCCCGGCCGAAAATCTCCTCAATCCTCCGCCTTTCCGCAAAAGGGGAGAGAATCAGGGCGACAAAGAGACATTTCGCGCACCGGCCGCACCAACTCCGTCCGGGAGAGCTGCAGCTCCGAAACCGTTCGAACGCTCCCGGAATGCGGGCAAATCGCTCGGCGATCTGCAACTCGTTCCAGGGACGCAGGAGACTGAAGTAGCCCACGCTTGGCGTAACCCAGCGGGCCGTGTATTCCGCGAAGTCGCGCTCGAAGGCGAAGCTCTTCGAATATTGATGGTTGATCCCGCTTCCCAAAACGGTCGGCTCCTCGGCACTCGCTTCGTTGGAGAGCACGATCCACCGTTTGCCGAGCGTCACGGCGGTCAAGAGGGCCGCAAAGGCCAAGAGAGCGGAAAAGGGCGTGTGTCCGTTCCAAAACCCTCGCCGGTTGAGATCCAAAAGCAGGGGATCGATCGTTCGCCTCGCGATTGCGGTGCACGAAAGGGGAAACCCAAAGGCCGAAAGCGTGCTTCGCTGCTCCCAAGAGGAGTTGAGGAGAAAGGGGATCACGGGCGCCTTCCCTGCGCGGAGGAGGTCGAGGGTCACAAAGGAATCCTTTCCGCCACCCACCGGAACGAGGGCTCCGGTGCAGTCGCGCCGCTCGAACGGAGCGAAGCGGGGCCCCGAGGTTCTGATTTCTGCGAACTCTTCCTCGGTGACGACAAGGCCATTGCGAAAGAAGAACTCGCCAAGCCCCCGGAAATAAAGCCGTTTCCACCAGGCGATCTGCTCGTCGGTCAACCGCCCCGCCTCGACGCGAATCCGCGGCGGGCAAGCTGCCTTCCAGTAGCTGACGAGCTCGATGAGCCCCAGGTTAAAAATCAGCAGGTCGAGCGTCTCCTTGCCCGGAATAGGTGGAGTGACGGGGAAGGAACTGCGTGGACGAAACACCAGGGAATCGCCCAAGCGGAAGGAAAAGAGCACGGAGATCCGGTTCTTGTGGAGCCGGTAGCGAAACCCTTCGTAGCAAAGCTCCTCGAAGCGCCGCCAACCCGTTCTCGACAGACCCGACATCAATCCGCTCAACCTTCGACAAAAGCGCGATCGGCCTGCTCGAGCATCTGGAAGTCACCGATATCGAACCATCTTCCCGGAAGCCGCCAGGAAAAGACGGGGTGACGCCGATAGAGCCATTCGATGAATCGGCCGGGCTGATCTCGACTCTCTGCTTCCGCCAGGTATTGACGGAGGTGAGCCCAGGTCTCCGAGGTAAAGTAGTAGAGGGCGATCGCCGTGAGGGTTCCCTCGGGATTCTTCGGCTTCTCCTCGAAGAATACGATGCGTCCTTCTCCATCGAGCCGGATGTTGTTGTATCGACGGATCGCCTCCCAATCGCCTACGTCATAGACTCCGACGACGGGGTTGCCAGTCTTCCGTCCGTAAGCCACGAAATCGTCGAGCGGCGCATCGAAGAGATTGTCTCCCGCAATGACCAGGAGCTCTTCGGAAATCTTCTCCGCCTCGATCACGAAGGCGAGATCACCGATGGCGCCCAGGCGGTCCGCTTCCGAAATGGATCCATCGTCCACGATCTTGAGATCAAGCCCAGGCCGATTCGCTCGGTAGCGTTGGCCCCACTCCTCGAAGGCTTCGGCAAAGCGGTGATTCGTGACGATCAGGCATTCGACGGGGCCGTCCAGCGAGCGCACCCGGTCGAGAATGTGTTCGAGGATGGGACGCCCCGCTATGGGCAGAAGAGGCTTGGGCTGATTCAGCGTGAGGGGATAAAGCCGCGTTGCATAGCCAGCCGCCAGAATCAGTACACGCATCGTCCTCCCATTCTACCGGGCGAGCAGCTCGGGATAAAAGCGCTCCGCCAGCCGGTTCAGCTCCTCCAACACCTCGGGGGCCTCTTTCCGCACGAGGGCAGCAGCCACCCCGTCGCGGGCGTCTGCGGCGCAAACGAGCCGGACGGCGGTCTTTATCCGAGGAATGAGAACGGAGCCCATACTTAGCTCTTCCACGCCGAGCGCAACAAAAAAAGGCAGCAGCGCGAGGTTGCTCGCCATCTCCCCACAAACGCTCACCGAACGGCCAAGCTTGCGCGCATGCCCCACGACACTCTCGATCAGCCGGAGCACCGCCGTATGAGGGGTCGGATAGAGAGAGGAAACTCGGTCGTTGAGCCGATCGACGGCCAGCGTGTATTGCTCCAAGTCGTTGGTTCCGATGCTGAAAAAATCCGCTTCCTCGGCAAGCAGATCGGCCATGAGGGCGGCGGCCGGCGTTTCGATCATGACCCCGCAAGGTGTTTCCCCAAGCTCATGCCCTTCCGCCACGAGCTCCTGGCGAACCTCCTGCAACAGCTTGCGGGCGCAGCGAAATTCTCCCACGTCGGTCACCATCGGGAACATGAGCGAGACGTTGCCTTGGCTCGACGCGCGAAGGATCGCGCGGAGCTGCGTGCGAAAGATCTCCTGTCTTTCCAGAGAAAGACGGATCCCGCGGAAACCCAGGGTCGGGTTTCTTTCCACGGGCCTGACGGCAAGCCAAGGGAGAAGCTTTTCTCCGCCCGCATCGAGCGTGCGGATCACGAGCCGATGGGGCTTCGCCCATTCGGCCGCCTCACGATAGACGGCCAGCTGCTCTTCCTCGGAAGGCCCATTCTCGGAGCGAAGGAAGAGAAACTCCGTTCGGTAGAGCCCCACTCCGTCGGCATCGTTCTCACGAATGAGAGGCAGATCCTCCGGAAGCTCCACGTTGGCCGAGATCCGCATCTGCTGCCCGTCTCTCGTGATGGCCGGCCCTCGCTTTTCTCTGGCCGCCCGGGTCTGGGCGACGAAGCGCGCTTGATCGGCCCGCGCCTGCGCCTTCCTCTCCTCCGAAGGGCGGAGAATCACGACGCCGGCGAAACCGTCAACCAAGACCTCCACTTCCTCATCGATCCGCTCGAGAATGCCGCGAACGCCCACGACGGCGGGGATGTTCAGCGATTGCGCCAGGATCGCCGCATGGCAGGTCTGACTGCCCTCCTCGGTCACCATTCCCAAGAGCAGGCGACGATCGAGGGAGACGAGATCGGAAAGCAGGAGAGCGTCGGCGATGACGACGCGGGGCTTGTCGAGTGCGAAGCCTTCCTCCTCGCCCCCCCGCAAGTTTCGGAGCACCCGCTTTCCGACGTCGCGAACGTCGAGCGCCCTTTCCCGCAGGTAGACATCATCAATGCGCTCCATTTGCGCGACGAAGGAGCGAATCACGTCCTGATAGGCGGCCTCGACGCAGACCTTCTCCGACTCGAGCCGCCTTCTCACCGCCTCGAGGATCGTGGGATCGTCGACAGCCAGCAGATGCGCTTCAAAGAGCGAATCGCTTGCCTGGGACCAGGAGCGAACGAGATCTTCCTTGGCCCGCAAGAGCTCTCCCCGAGTCCTGAGCAACGCGGCCTCGAGCCTCTCGAGCTCCTCCGGGATCTGCGCCGCCACGATCGGCCGTCGACGGATAAACGGGTAATCTCCGCGAACCGCAAGCGCCGGCCCGACTCCCACTCCCGGCGCAGCCGCCACGCCTGCGAAGCATTCTTCCGCTCTGCCGCTCATGAAGAGAATCGTTGGAGCAAGAAAAGTCGTTTCCGGCGAAAGGCAAGAGCCGGAAATCGGAGAGCACGACAATCCCGCCACCCGGAAGAGGAACGCCCGGCTAAGCCTCCTGATCGAAATTTCTCTGGACGAGCTCGCACAGCGCGACTACCGCAGCCGCGGCATCTGGCCCTTTTGCGGATACTTTCAAGCGGGATCCTTGATTCGCGGCGAGGATCATGATCCCCATGATGCTCTTGCCGTTGACGACTTCCCCGTCCTTTTCGACCTGAATAGTTGAGACGAAGCGGTTCGCGACCTTGACGAACATGGCCGCCGGACGAGCATGAAGCCCAAGCTTGTTGCGGATCACGACCTCCGCCTCGGCTTCCCCTGCAGCGGCCTTCTCCGTTCCGTTTGCGTTGCCAGCAGCCGATTTCTCCATGGCGCTTGCTATTGCTTTCTCTTTGTGAGCTTCGTCAGCTTCTGATTGAATTCATGAGCAGCATTATGCCCCATCGATCGAAGCTTTTGATCGAGAGCCGCCACCTCTACCAGGGTTGCCAAGTCTCTGCCGGGACGAATAGAAACCGTAACATGTGGGATGCGGATATTCAAGATCTCGTACTCATCCTGATCGAGGCCGACCCGCTCGATCTCGTCGCCCGGCTCCCACTCGCGCAAGGTAGCAACCAGATCCACCCGCTTTTCGATCCGAATGGCGCGCAAGCCGAACAGGCTCGTTACGTCGATGATGCCGATCCCTCGGACCTCCATGTAAAACCGGCTGATGTCGGGCGCACGCGCCACCAGCTCCCTCCCTTCCAGGCAAAAGATGGTTGTGATGTCATCCGCAACCAGAGAATAGCCTCGCGCAATCAGAGAGAGGACGCACTCGCTCTTCCCGACCCCGCTCGCCCCTTTGAGCAGAACGCCGATCCCCTGGATATCAACCATGCTGCCCTGCTCGTTGACCCGAGGGGCGAAATCCATCTCGAGGCAGATCGTCACCGTGTTGATGAGTCGCATGGTGTGCAAGCTCGAAAGGAAGAGAGGGGTACCGGTCTCCTCCGCTTCCTCGATCAGAAAGTCGGGGGGCACGAGTCCGCGGGAGACGATCAGGCAGGGGATCTTCCGCAGAAAGATCGCGCGCACTCTCGCCCGAGCCTCCTCCGTCGCCAGGCTCTGCAAGTAGGAAGTCTCCCCCGCGCCGATGATCTGAACCCTTTGCCAGGCGAAGTTCTTCAAATATCCCGAAAGCTGGAGTCCCGGCCGGTTCACGGAGCCTTCCAGGATCATCCGCCCCAAGCCCGAGCGGCCGGCAACGAGCTTTCCTTGCAGGGCGTCCTCATGCTGCGCAAAGAACTCTCTGGCCGTAACTCTCGGCACCGAGCCGAGCGTACTTTTTGGTCTCGTCATCCCCGCACCCTCCTCTCTCCCGCCGCATATGCGCGAAGCGCGTCCTCCCCAGTTCTCGCCTTTAAGCAGGTTTCCTCGTATTCCGCCTCGGGGTTCGAATCGATGGTAATCCCGCTGCCGACCGCGAGAGAAACGGTTTCGGAGGTCACCTCCAACGAACGGATCGTCATGGTAAACGCCGCGTCTCCCGAAAAGGCAATATATCCGAAAACCCCCGTGTAGAGCCCCCGCGGCTCGGGTTCGAGCTGCGAGAGGACCTCGACGGCACGCCGTTTCGGCGCTCCGGTGATCGATCCTCCGGGCAGGCAAGCAAAGAGAGCGCTGACGGGATCGATGTCCGGGCGAAGGAGCCCTTCCACTGAGGAATAGAGATGCCAAAGATGGGCATGACGCGTCGTCGCCGCGAACCGCCGGACTCGCACCGTCCCAAAACGGCAGATCCGCCCGAGATCATTTCTCTCGACGTCGGTAACCATGAGGAGCTCCGCCCGCTCCTTCGGGTTTGCCTGGAGCGCCAGGGGAGAATCGGCCTCCGCGCGCAGGGAGCGGCGCAAGGTGCCCTTGATGGGTCGCGTCTCGATGCGCCTGCCTCGGATCCTCAGGAAGAGCTCTGGAGAAGCGGAGAGAAGCCATCCGTTCTCGGTCTTGAGGAAGCCCCTGCCTGCGGGACGATCCTGCGCAAGCAAGCACTCCCAGAGCCGAAAAGGATCGGCCGCAAATTCCCAAAAGAGCCGCCGGGCGAGGTTGACCACGTAGATGTCCCCCGATCGGATATACTCCTGGGCTTCCCGCACCATCGCAAGGAACTTCTCCCGCCCCGTTCGAGAAGAAGCGGCGGGAAGCGGCCAAGGAGAGACCCGATCCCCGGGACGCCTCCGGCGCCAGGATTCTTCCCGCCAGGGCGCAGCACTCCTGTGCCAGGTCGGGTAGACGCCGAAGCGAAAGTCACCGGCGAAGGAGACCGTGCCGAGCAGCCCGCCGGAAGAGCCGAGCGGGCCGCTTCCTGCATGGGCCAGGTAGGCCTCCCGCAGTCGCTCCCACTCTTCGCCCGCGCCCCGAACGATCTCGACGGGCTCCTCCGCCAGGAGATAGCGGCCCCCTCGTCCCCAGAGAGGAACAAAGCCAAGCTCATCGTCTGGATTCATGGGTCTCGCTCACCGTCGGCGAGGCTTACCATGCGGTGCGGACCGCCGTAGCACCCTTGGATGCCATGAGGGCTAAGACCCCGTGCGCGACGATCTCGACGGAAAGAGAGGCGAGGATGAGCCCCGTGATCTGTACGAGCAGCGCGATCCCTCCTTGTCCGAGCAGCCGAGCAATGCGGGCTCCTGCGCGCAGGACAAGATAGGTGAGCAAGAGGACTCCGAGCAACAAGCCGGCATCGATCGCTTGGACCGGAATCGGATAGACGTGGTTGTCGGTCAGCAAGACGGCGGCCAGGATGGCCTCCGGGCTCGCAATCACCGGCATCGCCAAAGGAAAAATCGCCGGGTCCTGGCCTTTCATTCCCTTCGGATCCTCGTGGTGGGCAAAGATCATCTGCAAGGCGAAAAGGAAGAGGACGACCCCCCCGGCAACTTGAAACGAGGCCACGCTCACGTGCATCGCCTCGAGCAAGAGCTGGCCGAGGACGAGGGCCCCGACTAAGACCAGCGTCGCGTAGAGGACCGCCCGCCGGGCGACCGAAGCCCGCTCGCGGTCGGAAAAACCCGGGGTCAGCTGGAGAAAGAAGCCCAGGGTGGCCACGGGGTTGATCGTCGCGAAGAAGATCAAGACGTCTTGTCCGAGTTTCTGTGCGGTGAGCCCCTCCATGGATTCGACTCGTGCACTCTGGACAACCGACCCTTCAACCGCAAGCAGCAATTCCTTGTCAAAGGAAGGTCCTTGGTCCTCAATAGCCGCAATGCCTGCCAAGAAGGCCGTCATCCCCTCCCGACTCCCCGCTCCGATCGGCCCCTATTCGCCCGGAGTCACAATTGGAGAATTCTGCTTTGTTTCCGGTCAGCTCCCGCTGCCTCCCGATGGCGAGCCGATTCCCGAAGGGATCGAAGCGCAAACCGAGCGGGCAATCGGCAACTTGGAGGCCGTGCTGAACGAAGAGGGGTTGAGCTTGGCCCACGTTGTCAAAGTCTCGCTCTTCCTGAGCGATCTCGACGATTTCCCGGCGATGAACGAGATCTACGCGCGGCGCTTTCCCGCGCCGCGACCCGCCCGCACCGTCGTCGAGGTCTCCCGGCTCCCCCGGGGGAGCCGGATCGAGATCGAAGCGATCGCCCACCGCTAAACGCCCATGGACCTTCTCGACCAGCTGCGCGTCACGGGAGCGCTCCTGGAAGGGCACTTTCTCCTTCGCTCGGGCTTGCACAGCCGCCGATTTCTCCAGTGCGCGCTTCTCCTGCAACACGCTCGGCTGGCCTCGGAAATCTGCGCATTGCTCGCCGAGCGCGTCCGGGAGCTCTCGTTCCCCACCGTGATTTCGGCGGCGTTGGGGGGCATTCCCCTCGGGCAGGAATTAGCCCGCCAGCTCGACCGAAGGCACGTCTACACGGAAAAGGAAGGGGATCGGCTTCTTTTGAAACGATTTACGATCGCTCCGGGCGAAGCGCTGCTCGTGGCCGAAGACGTGGTGACGACGGGAGGAGCGGTCCGGGAGGTCATGGAAGCAGCCCGGCGCGCAGGGGGGCGGATCGTCGGGATCGCCTGCCTGGTCGACCGGAGCCCGGAGCCGATCGATTTCGGGGCCCCCTTCTTTTCTCTTCTCCGGTTGCCCATCGAGGTCTTCTCCGCGGATCAACTGCCGGAGGATCTTCGAAACACCCCTGCCGTCCGGCCTTGAGGAAGGCTTCCCCGGATGAACTCCGTCTCCTGGTGGTTGTTGTCCGGTGCGATTCTCCTCGAGGTAGCGGGCACAACCTGCTTGAAGATCTCGCACGGATTCACGCGCGCCCTTCCCGCCGCCTTCGTGATCGTCTTTTACGCCGGAGCCTTTGTCTTCCTTGCGCGCGCGATGAAGAGCCTCGAGATGGGGGTCGCCTACGCGGTCTGGGCGGGAACGGGCACCGCCCTAACGGCGACGATCGGCATCCTGCTCCTGGGCGAAGGCTTCCACTGGCAGAAGATCTTCGGCATCGCCTGCATCATCGTGGGGGTCGCCGCCCTCCAGTCCGCCCGGGGCTGACCCGCTATCCCTGCCTGGTCCAGTCGAGCGCCTTTTTCCGCAGCTCGTAGACAAGGCCGACGCCCAGCACGGCCAAGAAGAAAAGCATGGCGAAAAGAATCCGGAGGCCGTAGGCCAGCTCCTGACGATAGACAACCGCCCAGACAAAAAAGAAGACCGTTTCGATGTCGAAGAGGATGAAAAGCATCGCCACCATGTAAAACTTCACCGAGAAGCGGGGATTGGTCGGACCGATCGGGTCCTTCCCGCACTCGTAGGGGGTATCCTTGGCCGGGGTCCTTCGTCCCCGCTGGCCAATCAAGATCGCTCCTCCGAGCATCGAGACGGCAACGACGACCGCGATCACCATCTGGAACAAAACTGGGACGTAATCGAGATCCATGACAAGCTCCGGCGACACACCCTACGAGGAAGCCCCCTATGGGGGAAGCATGTTTTTTCTCTTTTCCCTGCGTGGGCGCTCGGAAGGCTCTCCAAAGAGAGCGGAGAAGGAACATAGCTGAGCCGCATGCGACTTTTTTTTGCACTCTGGCCCTCCATGGAGGAGCAAATGCGCTTCCGAGACGCCGCGCAAGACCTGGAGCCGATCGTTTCCGGCCGCTGGACCGCACGGGAGAACCTGCATCTCACCCTCCTCTTTCTGCCTTCTGTGGACGAGGAGCGGATCGGTCCCCTTTTTTCTCTGGTGGACCGCTCGCTTCTCCCCAAAATCTTCCTCCGGCTCGACCGGCTGCTCTTCCAGCCCGCCGGGCAGGAGGCGCTCCTCTGGCTGGTTCCGAGCGGTCACTCCGAGCTGGCGCATCTGGTCGAATCTTTGCGGGCACGGCTCCTCGCCATGGGCTGCTCTCTATCGTTCGGACGCCCCTTCTCCCCTCACATCACCTTGGCGCGGCGCGTCTTCCTGCCGCGTCGACCGCAGCGCGGCCGGCGGCAGCCGGTTCTGCTCCGCCGCCTCTCGCCGCCGATCGACTGGGCGGTTCGGGAGTTGGCGCTGGTCTCCTCGGAGACGCGGCCCGAGGGCAGCCGTTACACCCTGCTCGCCTCCTGGGCTCTACCGGCGTCCGCCTAGGACGAACTCCTCTTGTATTTTCCCGGGGAAGCCCGTACGGAAGAAGGGATGCTGGCACGATATAGCCGAGAGCCCATGCGGGCCATATGGCGCGAAGAACGCCGCCTCGAGCTCTGGTTGGAAATCGAGCTCCTTGCCGTGGAAGCGATGGCGCGCCTGGGGCTTGTTCCCGCCGACGAGGCGGCCCGGCTTCGCAAGCGAGTGAACGTCTCCCCAGCCGACGTGGAGAAGAGGGAAGAGCAGACCCAACACGAAATCCTCGCCTTCTTGGAGGAGGTCGCCTCCCATGCGGGGCCGGCGGGCCGCTGGCTCCACCATGGCCTCACATCCTCGGACGTGCTCGACACCTCCCTTGCTCTTCAGCTTCGGGCAGCCTGCGATCTGCTTCACCAAGACTTGCTCGCCCTCCGCATTACCATCGGCGAGCGGGCACGCCGTTATGCTTTCGTGCCGATGATCGGCCGGACGCATGGCGTCCATGCCGAGCCGGTGACCTACGGCCTCAAGCTGGCCTTGATGTACGATGAGTTCGGCCGCGCTACCGACCGGCTTCTCGCCGCTCGGGAGCAAATTTCGGTCGGAAAGCTCTCTGGTGCGGTCGGGACCTACGCCCATTTGGACCCCGCAGTGGAAGAAGAGGTCTGCCGCAAGCTCGGCCTCATCCCCGCCCCCGCTTCCAACCAGATCATTCAGAGAGACCGTCATGCCAGCCTGGCCACGACCCTCGCTCTGATCGGCGGCAGCATTGAGCGGTGGGCGATCGAGTTTCGCCATTTACAGAGAACTGAGGTCCTTGAGGTCGAAGAACCTTTCGCGAAGGGACAAAAGGGGAGCAGTGCCATGCCGCACAAGAGGAATCCGATCCTTTCCGAACGGCTCTGCGGCCTTGCGCGCCTCTTGCGCGGCTACGCTCTGGCCGCCATGGAGAATGTGCCGCTCTGGCACGAGCGCGATATCTCCCACTCTTCCGCCGAACGAGTGCTCTTTCCCGACGCCACCGCGACCCTCGATTATATGCTCGTCATTTTAGACCGCCTCGTGGCCGATCAGTCGGTCTATCCCGAGCGGATGGCCGAGAATCTGGCACGATCGAAGGGACTCTATGCCTCGGAGGGCATTCTTCTCGCCCTGGTTCGAAAGGGTTTGTCGCGCAAGGATGCCTACGAGCTGGTTCAGGAGGCGGCGATGCGATGCTGGCGGGGGAAAGAGCCGTTTGTCACCTACCTGCGCGATACGCCGAGGATCGCCGGGCTTCTCTCCCCCGAGGAGATCGAGCATGCGTGCGATTGGAAGACCTATTGCCGCCATGTCGGGGAGACCTTCAAAAGAGTTGGCTTGGAAGCGCCGGAGCCGTAGATTGCGATGGCGATGATCCGAGCCCGCGTATCGATTCTGCCGAAACGCACCGTCTTCGATCCCCAAGGAGAGACCGTTCGCCACGCGTTGGTCCACTTCGGGCTGGCCGCTGTGGAAAGAGTGCGCGTCGGGAAGGAAATCGAGTTGGAGATTCCGGGCGATGGAGACCCGGCGGCAATACGCGCCCGGCTGGAAGCGATCGCCCGCGATTTTTTGTCCAACCCCGTCGTCGAAGAGTTCGAGCTCCATATCGAAGGGCTTCCATGAGATGGGGCGTGGTCATCTTTCCCGGATCGAACTGCGATCGCGACTGCCTTGCGGTGCTGCAGGGCGTCCTTGGCCACGAGGCGATTGCAATCTGGCATGACGAGCGAGTCCTGCCGACCGTCGATGCCGTCGTGCTTCCGGGAGGATTCTCCTACGGCGACTACCTAAGGTCAGGGGCGATCGCCGCCTTTTCCCCCGTCATGGCGGAAGTGGCGCGGGCTGCTCGTAACGGCTTGCCGGTCCTTGGGATCTGCAACGGCTTCCAGATTCTCTGCGAAGCCGGCCTCCTCCCCGGCGCTTTGCTGACTAATGCTGACGGCCTCTTCCATTGCCATCCGGCTCGCTTGCGCGTCGAAAGCAGCTGCTGCCTCTTTACCCGGGGCTATGCCTCCGGGGAGGTGGTCCGAATACCGATCGCGCACGGCCAAGGACGGTACTACGCCGACCCATCGACGCTCGATCGACTCGAAAGGTCGGGCTCCATCCTTTTCCGCTATTGCGATGCCCGAGGCGAACCGACACCCGAATCCAATCCGAACGGATCGCTTGCCAATATTGCCGGAATTTCGAACGAGGAAGGGAACGTGGTCGGGCTCATGCCCCATCCGGAGCGCGCCTGCGAACCCCTGCTCGCCTCGACCGACGGGCTCAGGCTCTTTCTCTCCGTCGGCTCTCTGCCTTCCGGCGCTGAGTCTGGAACCGCCTATGTCCGCAGCGCCGCTGGATAATCCCAACTATTGGGACAGCCGGTACCGGCAGGGGGATGCTCCCTGGAATCGAGGGAGCCACTCTCCCGCCCTGGAGGAAGCCCTTCTGCGCCTGTCGCGGCCCGGCCGCGCACTCGTCCCGGGCTGCGGATGCGGTCACGATGTCCGGCTGCTGGCCGTGCGCGGCTGGGAAGCGGTGGGAGTCGACTTCGCGCCGGCGGCCCTTGCGCAGGCCCGAGGCCATGGGGGACCGGCAAGCATCGCGTACGAGGAGGCCGATTTCCTCACCCTGCCGCAACGACTCTCCGGAACGTTCGACCTGGTATGGGAACACACCTGCTTCTGCGCCATCCCGCCGGAGCGCAGGCACGATTACGTGCGGTCGGCCCACCGAGCGCTACGGCCCGGTGGAAAGCTCCTTGGCGCCTTCTTTCTCCGGACGGGCCCTCTCGATCCTCCCCCACACTGTTTCACACTCGAGGAGCTCGACTCCTTTTTCGGCTCCCACTTCATGCTCGAAGCCGAATGGCTGCCTGGGCAGTGCTATCCGGGAAGAGAGGGCGAAGAGATTCTTCGGCTCTTCTCCCGGAAAGATTGAGCCTCGGCCTTCGTGCGATCCGTATGCGCCTGCTCTGCTCTCGCCTCCGCCTTTCCCCGGCGGCTCCTGCGAAGAGGGGGGCGAGGTAGTGGGAAGAGCGAACGTGGATGCTCATTCACGGGAAGTGCGGGGCGAATCTTCGGCTCCCCCTCTCTTCCTCCCCGTAACGCGCCTCGATTGGGCCATGGCCGCCGGCCTGCTGGTCGTCGCGCTCTGCCGGCTCCGCTACGCGGTGACTCTCGATCTCCTTCCCGACGAGGCGCACTACTGGCTTTGGGCCAAGCACCCGGCGCTTTCCTATGTCACCAAGGGGCCGGTCGTGGCTTGGCTGATTGGGCTCGGCACGACCCTCCTCGGGGACTCTGTCCTGGGAGTCCGCCTGCCCAGCATCTTGCTCTCGGTCGGAACCGGCTGGCTCTTCTACCGGCTGGGGCAGCGGCTCTTCTCTTCCTGGTGCGGCGTAGCCACAGCCGCGGTCGCCGCAATCCTACCCATCTTTGCGGTGGGATCGGTGCTGATGACCATCGATTCTCCGTCGGTCTTCTTTTGGCTCCTAGCGGCCGCTTTCTTCTGGGAGGGGCACGAGAATTCGTCCGGGTGGCCTTGGGCGGCTGCGGGCTTGGCGGTGGCCGCAGGATTTGCGGCTAAATTCGTCAACTGGTTCGAGCCGCTCTCCTTTGCGCTCTTCCTGCTGCACAGCCGCACCGCACGGTCCGACCTCTTCTCGAGCCGCTTCCTACTCCTGCTTGGCTCAGCCGCCTTGGGCCTCGTCCCCTTCCTGGTGTGGAATGCCACGCACGGGGGCGTGACGGTCGACCATCTCCTTCACCGAGGTGGATTGCGGGAGCCATTCACCCTCCAACCGAAGGAGATCGAGCAATTCTGGATCGAACAGGCACTCTCGCTCTCGCCCCTCGTATTCCTCGCCCTCCTTTGGGCGGCCGCCGCCGGCCTTCGAGACCGGTCGCCCGCAGCCCCTTCCCTCTTCCTGGCCTCGCTCTTCTTTCCCGTCTTCCTCTTCTACGCGATCTTGAGCCTGCACCAGGCGGCCAAAGCCAACTGGACCGTCACTGGCTCTTCGGCCGCGCTTCTCGCGGCAGTGGCCTATTGGGGTGACCGCGCTCGCCGCTCCTCGTCGGCTCGACTCCTGGTCGGATCTGCTCTGACGCTGGCCCTGATCGAGACCGCTTTCCTTCACGGATTCGGCTCCGGTCTGCTGGGCCCGAAGAACCCGCTCCTCCGCGCTCGCGGCTGGACGGAGATCGCCCGAGAAGCCGAACGGCAAGCATTGCTTAGTCACCCCGACTTCTGGATTGCGAACGATTATGCGGTGGCGAGCGAGATCGCCTTCTACACCCACAGGAGAGAGGTCTTCGTGCCGAACTTCCGGAAGGAGGGAACCCAGTTCGCCCTCTGGCCCGGCTACCGCCCCACTCCCGGCAGCCGCGCCCTCTACATCTCCAGCGAAACCGAGGGGACCGTGCCCGCGGAGTTGCTCCGTGAATTTCCGAAGGCCCGATGCCTCGGCGGAGCTTGGCGGCAATGGACCGGCCGACGGATCGAGTATTTCCGTTTCTGGCTCCTCAGCGGTCCGGACGGAGCTTACAACTCCAGCGGCTCGCCCGGCGCGGGCACGACTACTTCCAAGCCAGGCCTTTCTTCGCGGAGTCGTTCCTGGAACCAGGCAAGGGCGGGCGGATCGCCATGAACGAGCACGCAGAGCCGGGGATTCACTCGCAAAATATAAGCGAGCAGGTCCTCGCGAATGGCGTGGGAAGTCAAATCAAACTGTTCTACCTCGCAAAGAAGCGGCTGAGGAGGCAACTCGGAATCGAGGGCAACAAGGTTGCCGCGCGAGGTCTGCAAGAGCTGCCCCGCGGGCGAATTCGGATCGCAATAGCCCACGATGAAGATCGAATGCCGTTCCTCCGGAAGGAAGCGCCGCGCAAGAATATTCGAGAGAGTGTGCTCGGTCATCATCCCCGAGGAGATCAGGTAGAGTTCCCCCGGCTTGGGCGAGAGTTGGCGGGCGAGGCGTCCGTCGAGCACCGTCGGAGCTACATCCCCCAGGAGGCTCAGCCCCGGATGTCGGCGAAAGGAGCGCTTGGCCAGCCGGTCATAGATCTGCGTGAAGCTGCGGCTCAAGCCTCCGATCGTGATGGGGCAGCGGCGAAGGCGGCCCGCCTTCTGCTCCAAATGGAGGGTTGCCAGGAGCTCCTGAGTCTTCCCGAGAGCAAAGACCGGAATGAGGACAGCACCTCCCCGCCGAAATGTCGACTCGATCGAGGAGATCAGGCGCTCGATCTGCATCGGTCGTCTCTGGTTCTCCGGTGTCTCCTTGCCTCCCCGGGTCGCCTCAGTGATGAGCGTGTCGATCCCATCGAGAGGGAAATCCGCGGCCGGCATGAGCGTCTGCTCCTGAAAGCTCACATCCCCGGTGTAGAAGATCTGGCGATCCCGATAGCGGAAGCGCACTCCTACCGCCCCAAGAACATGCCCGCCCGGGTAGAGCCGAAAGCTCAGCGGCGCGCCCTTTGGATCGGAATCTTCCTGAATCGAGCACTCCTGTCCGGGCCGACAGACCCGGTAAGCTTTTGCTGATCGATCGACTTCCTTGTGGGTAAAGAGCGGGTAGCTCGTGATCCCCAATGACGCCCTCTGCTTGAGCATGACCTCGACCGAATTGTGCAAGAGCGGCTCCGCAAGAAGGTAGGTCGCCTCGCTCAAGTAGACCGGCATCTTTTCCCGGCGACGGACAAAAAGCGGGAGTGCCCCGATATGATCGTGATGGGCATGGCTCACGATCAGTGCATCGGTGGGCCGCTCTCCCATAGCTCCGAAGTTTGGCGTGGCCTCCTCCCCTTCCTTCCGAGGATGCAGCCCCGCATCCAGGACGATCCGCCCTTCGCCATCGAACTCAAGAAGGTACGAGTTGGCGCCAATCTCGTTGGCGCGAGTCAAATTAGTAAATTTCACGAACAGTAGACACGAGGAAGACGGCGTTACCAGTCTTGATCCTCGATCCCGCAAACAGACCGTGAATCTTGAATCCCGTCAAGACAAAGTTATGAACGCCCCCCTTCCGGCAACTTTTTTTCCGTGGCGCTTGCGTTTTTCGCATCGATTGCTATCAACGTCATGCAATGAAACAGTCTACACGAATTCTCGCAGGTGCGGTAGCGGTGTTGGGCTTTCTCGGGTTCACCACCTCCGGATGGGCAGCATGGGATCTGCAAGACACGGTCAACCGGGCCACCAAGGATGTCCGCCACTTTAAGGGCCGGAGCGAGCACACGATCCCCCGCTCCGTGCTGGAGCATGCCAAGGGAGTCGCCTATCTCCGGAAGCAGGAAGAGGGTTTCATCCTCGGCTTCTCCTCCGGAAAGGGCTTGGTCATGGCAAAGACGGCCCATGGCTGGTCCGGCCCTGCAGCGATGAAGAGCGGCGGAATGAGCTTCGGACTCGAAGTAGGGGGAGAGACGGAGCAGCTTCTTTTTATCCTGAATACTGCGGAAGCGGTCGAGCACTTTGCCAAGGGGCATAAGTTCAAGCTCGGCGTAGATCTCGCCGTGTCGGCGGGACCCACCTCGGAACAAGAAGTCAAGCACCACAAGATCGCTCCGGTCTACGTCTACACCCGAAAGAAAGGGTTCTGGACCGCGGTCTCCTTCAAGGAGAGCAGCGTGGAACCGGATCGGGGAACCGACAAGGAGTACTACGGCAAGGCGGTCACGACCCGCGAGATCCTGGAGCGCAAGGTGCTCCCTCCGGCGGGAGCCAAGGAGCTCATCAGCGCGCTCAATGCGCCGTACCGCAAGTAGGGCCCCGACAGAGACGCGCAGTCATACCCTTTAGAGAAGAAGAAGAAGAACAAGCGGGCTTCCTCCAAGGCGAGGAGGCCCGCTTTTTTTTACCGTGCTACCGGATTCCTCTTGCCTATTGTTGATATGTGATAATCATCTCTCTGTATTGTGCGCGGCTTTTTGGCTCCTTTGGCGATTCTCCTTGCGTCCCTCACATTCCGACCCGCTCTTGGACGGGCGGCCGATGGCGTTAGCGAAGCTCCGGACGAGACGACCACGCTCTCGCCAGTCATCGTGGAGGCGGTCCCAAGCACGGGCGGCATCCTTCCGGGAAGCTGCTCCTCCGCCTACGCCATTCCCATGGATGTGGTCGATACGCCCAGGGCGGTTACTCCGGTTTCGAAGACGCTCATGGAAGCGGCCGGAATCGGACAGTGGGGAAAATGGGACCCGCTTTCGATCACTTACCTCAACCCCGCAGCAATGGTCGATCCCTCGCAAGCCGCCTGCGCTTCCGCCCCCGATATCCGCGGGCGGCAGGGCCTGACCTTCCTCAACGGAATCGAGGAAAACGTGAACTTCGGACTGCAGGATATTCCTTGGAACTTCAATATGGTGGAAAGCATGGATCTTGTGGAAGGCCCGCCGGGTGCCGTCTTTGGAGCTACCCAGCCTTCCAACGGCTACGTCAATTACATTACCAAGCAGCCCTACTTCGACCGCTTCCGCGGCGACGCCTGGGCGACGATCGGGATGTACGATCAGTATATGTGGGGTGCCGAGGTCGGCGGACCGATCGACCATCCGACCGCAAGCCAGTCCTCCACGCTCGGCTACCGGTTGAGCTACCTGGGCATGAATAACGGCAGCTATTACGACTCGATCTTCGATCAGCAGGAGAACTTCTACGGCGCGATCGGCTGGCACCCAAACGACCGCTATCATGCCGACCTTTTTGCCGACTTCGGCACTTACTCGTATATGCTCGAAGACGTGCTCATGAACCGTCCGACGGAATCCCTGATCCAAGACGGCCTCTATTATCCGGGCTATCCGCCGCTTTCCCAGGTAGGTTCCCCAACGCCCCCGCCAGCAAACACCTTCCTCGGCACCCCCGTTCCGGTGAGCCCCCGGCAGACGATCAAATATCCCGGCGACCTCGGACGGGCGATCACCGGCATGGCACAGCTCGTTCAATCGGTCCAGGTGAGCGATGACGTTCAATTGGTCAACAACACCCTCTTCTGGTACGCGGATCATATCGCGAGCGAGGACGAGATTTTCTTCCAAGAGGCATGGAAGGGCTGCTACGAAATCGATAACCGGACCGAGCTCAGAGAGAGGTTCACGACTCCGGGCTTCTTCGGACCGATGAAGCACTTCATTGATGCGGGGGTCGAATGGCGCTATCAGTACGTGCTCGCCTACGACTCCCTCGAGTTTACGGTCCCGAACCAGTGGAGCGTTTTCGAGAATCCTGATCTCCGCAACGGCGCCTTTTCCCCCTACTTTCAAGCCTGGGTACGCAATCCTTCGGCCCCCGGAGGAGGGGAGTGGTTGGTTCCCGGAGGGCCCTATCCCTTCTACTTCGAGCCGCTCAACGGCTCCACCGGCACCAATTTTACGCGTTATTGGAAGGCTTCCCCCTTCTGGCAGCAGACGATTCAGCTCACGGACACGCTCTCGCTCATCCTGGGCGCGCGTCTCGACCTCTACATGATCTCGGCGGAGACACCCCCCGGTACGCCCGCCGTGCTTTTCGAGCAGCTCAACACAACCCAAGCCCTGCCGCTTTTTAACGTCAGCCCCACTTGGAAGCCTTTTCCCTGGATGACCACCTACTTCAACTTCAACTGGGCTCAAGCGACCGACGTGGGCGGCGGAGGCGGCTACTCGCCGACATTCACGAACCAGGCGTTTCATCTCCTCAACGAACTCGAGGAGTTGGGGGTAAAGTTCAGCCTCGCTCGGAACCGGCTTTTCCTCTCCGCGGACGTCTTCCACGAAGACACCTACCTCTTCAACTACCTGGAGCCAGCCAACCCTGCGCAGATCAACGGGTTTGAAACGACCGCGACCTACCAGCCAAACCAAAGTTTCTGGATCCGCGCCAACTATCTCTTCATGAGCGGAGTCGAGAACTGGAGCGCTTCGCCCTACGGGCCGCCGCTTGTGCAGACCTATTCGACCGCGCAGGCGGATCGGCTCGGTCTGCCCCTCGACAACCAGGGCAACTTCCCGCCGGGGAGCTACGCGCTGATCGGTTGGCCGGAACAGACGGTCTCGGGCATGGCAACCTACCAACTCGACAATGGCCTTGGGGCGACCGTCGGAGGGCTCTTCTTTAGCGACATGTATCTGGGCTACGAGCACCAGGTGCGGATTCCGCCGGAATTCGTGCTCAACGCCCAAGCATTCTACGCTCGGCCACGCTGGGAGGCGCGTCTCTACCTCTTCAACTTCACCGATGAGCACTACTGGCTGCCCAACGGCTTTGCCTTCAGCCGGGTGCGCACGCTCAACCTCGACACGATCTACCCGGGATGGCCCTTTTGGATCGAGGGGACGGTGACTTGGAAGTTTTAAGGGAAGAGCATCGGTTGCACCCAGGAGGATTTGAACCCCCAACCCCCGGGTCCGAAGCCCGGTGCTCTATCCAATTGAGCTATGGGTGCCGGAAGCGTACAGCCTGAGCACTTTTTCCTCCGCCGTCAAGCTGGGGTAGTTCCTCAAAAGAAGACACGGACGGTTCCCATCACCCAGAAGGGAAGGCCGATCAGGACCTTGTCGTAATTATAAACCCGGTCACCCTGGAAGCCTGTCCCGGTGGGGAACCAGTAGTGGTTATCGGTCAAGTTATAAATCTGCACCCGGGCCTCCCACCGCTTGGTGGCATAGAAGACGCTCGCGTTGAGAGTGTAGTCGACCGGAATCCGCGTCGAGTAGTCGTAGGAGAGGAACATGCCGCTCTGAATCCAGAGCCAGAAAGAGGCACCGAACCCCTGGTCTGACTTGTAGGTTGCCATCGCCGTCCCGTGCTCGTGGGGAAAGCCGATAAACGGGTATGTACCCATCGGAAGGGTCGGATAGTTATCAACCGGGAGGCCGTAGCGTGCCGCGGTCGCGGCGGAGTAACTCTGGATGATCGTAGGGCCGGTTTGTGCCGCGCTCTGCGTCCAAAACTCCTCGCCCGTGAGATAGTCGAAGCCAAAGGTATAGGTCCAATTCCGGCTCGGCTGATAGGTGCCGGCCAGCTCCGCTCCCAGCACATCGGCTGGGGTGATGGGGGTAAGCCCTCCCGGAAGGACCGTCACGGGAAAGAAGGTCGAGTAGTAGAAGCCTTCGGCGCTCAAGAAGAGCTTGTCACGGAGCAGGTTCAGCTTGACGCCCGACTCGTACAGGATGTTCGGCAGGTGGTAGTAGGAGCTCGTGAACTCCGGACAGAAGGCACCCAAGACGTCCATGGCCGCAGTCTGCGCATAGGAATAGGTGAAGTAGGCGTTCATCCACGGGTAGGGTTTGTAGCTCAGGCTCGCGTTGGCCTGCGGCTCCAGGATCGAATAGTTGCTCTGCATCGTCAAGAGAGCTGGGGTCCCTGGGGGAGTGCTGTTGGCGACGGAATACCATTGCAAGCGGGCTCCAAAAAGCAGGCTCCAATGGTCGCCCAGGCGGATATTATCCTGGATGAAGGGGGAAACCTGGAAGAACTGGGATTGAGCGCTCGAGAAGTTATCCACGTTGTAGGTCATTCCCGGGATACCCGGCACCGGAATGTCCGTGAGATAGATATTGTTGGCATGCAGGGCTTCGGCCATCGTGATCGGCGGCAGGATGCCCGACCGGGAGAGCGGCTGGGCCATGTTCCAGTTGTTGTCGGCGATTCGGCTCGTTTCCGCGTAGTCGACCTGGCTATCGAACCAGAGGAAGATCCCTCCGTCGAGCTCGTGAACCAGGGAGAGCTTGGCCAGCCCGGTCTCGGCCTTGGCCTGCGCCTCGATCCGATGCTCGATCAGCCAATCACCCGGTGAGTAGCTCCAATTGGAGTTGGCGAGCGGGTCCTGGAGCATGTTGAAGTATTCGAACATCGTGTTGTTCACGATCCGGAGGTCGTCCGAAAGCTTGAGGGTCTGGATCACCTGGGCCACTCCGTAGTCGCTCCGATTTCCCGAGCCGGCGAGATTCGCTAGGTTACTCCTCAAGCTGATCGGCACCTGCGGTCCCCACTGAATGACCATGCCATTTCCGGTGTTACCGATTCCGGGATGGAAGGTGCCGTTGGGCCCCAGCCATCCGATCATGTTTCCGCTCTGGTAGAGATCGCTATTGATCAACGCCTGATCGGGCCGGTTGATCCCGAGCGGCAGATTGAAGCCGAGGGTGTCGAACTCGAAATTGGAGTCGATCGTGTAGTTCTCCATGGGATGGGCTGAGAGGGCCAGGTAGAAGGCTTGGCTATGCATGTAGGCCCCCTCGTAGTAGCTGCCCGAGTCTTGCCCCGAGTAGTCGAAGCGGTAGGCCGCCTTCCCCCCGGCGAAAGGCCCCCCGAGATCGACGTTCCACCGGTTCTGATCGTACATCCCCATGCTGTATTGAGCATCTCCGCGAAAGCGGTCGAAGTAGGGTTGCTTGGTCACGTCGTTGACGTAGCCCGCCGCCATCTCGCGGGCGCCGAAGACGGCAGCCACGGGCCCTTGCACCACATCGATGTTCTCATACGCCAAAAAATTGGGCATGGGCCCTGAGGTTCCGTAGCTTTCCAGGCCAACCATCATCCCGTTGCGGAAGACCGTGCCGGGAAGCCCCCGAATGAAGGGCTCCACCGAATAGTCCCCGGCGGGAGCCATCGTAGTGAGGGAAGGGATGAGTGGGGCAAGGTCGTCGTATCCCATGAGGTTCCCGGGTGCCACCGTGTCGAGTTGCTCTCGCGATACCGGGGTCACTTCCCGCGGCGTATCGAGGATGCTCATCTCGGTGCCGTAGGCGCTCGTCGGCGTCGACGCCGGGCCGGGCAGGCCTTCGGTCACCTCCACTTCCGGCAAGAGAGTAGGGACATTCTCCTGGGCGGGGAGAACGGGCGCTGCCGCCGCAGCCGGAGAGGGCGGCTCGGATGGGGTTCCGCCGTCGGGGAGGAAGCCCGCTGTCGGCACTCCGGGTGCAGGAGCGGCCTGTTCTTGAGCAGCGAGCGGAAGCGCTTTGAAGCAGAAGCAAACGGCAAGCACCCAGGGGAAGAAGCCTATTTCCTTCCGCGAGATGCTTCTCCCCACGAACATGGGAGCAAAGTGTAGGGCGTCGCCCAAGATGGACAAGTTTTTTTAGGTGCGCCTAACTTCTTACTCGGCTTACACACAGACGAGCCTGTAACCGCAGCTCCTGTTGGAAAGACCACCATGAAGGAATGTCGATAATCCCAAATCCTTGACCGGGATTTCCGACGCGGCCTAAATGGCGCATGACCCCATCCCTCCGCTTCGCGCTCGAATGTTTGAAGACGGCATTCGCCCGCGTTCGCGCTGCGGCCGGTCCTTCGCTCACTGTCGGGGGTGCCTACTTTGCCCTCACTTTGGGGCTTCAGTGGATCGCTTCCCTTCGCTTCTTGCCCGGCAGGTTCTCCGTGATCGTCGCTGTTCTTCTCTTCCAGGGGCTCCTGGGGATTCTGATCGTCGGCCTTGCCCGCTTCTTCCTCTCCCTATCGGAGGGCAACGATCCGGACTTCCGCGAGCTCCTGGATGGCTTCCGCGCTCCCTGGAAGATCTTGGCGGGAACTCTCTTCGGCTGGCTCGTCGGAACGTTCATCCTGCTGGTCCTGCTGGTCTTGGGGCGGGCTCCGCTCGCCTTATTGCTCGTCTTGGGCCTGCTCCCCTTGACCATGTTTGGGCCGTTTCTTATCGCCGACGGAGCCGTATCCCAAGCAGCGGATGCGTTTGTCGCCTCGTTTCGCCTGGGAGTCTCCCACTATGCCCAGGTGCTGGCGGTCGCCATCCTGGTGCTCGGCCTTGTCGAGATCGGGGCCTTGCTGATTGTGGGCACCCTGGTGAGCATTCCCCTCTGCTACACCATGACGGCAATAGCGTACCGCAGCCTCGTCTCGCAACGGCAGTGAGGCCGAGCCTTCCGAAGGTGGGAACGGACGGCGGACTCACCACCGTTTGACTTCTCTTTCCCTCCCGTCAGGTTTAGCTTGTAGAAGCCTCCGCCAGGCACCAAAGAAGGCGAACAAAAAAGGGGATCATGTGGTTCGACACGGATAGATGGCCGGGAGACGAACGGGCTTCGGGTCTGGCCATCCTCAATCGCCTGGAACGCCATCCCGAGCGGCTTCCGCTTGAGTCGTTTTGCGAAGAGTGCGGATGGCCCGGACCCTGGCGGGGGCATATCGACGAAGTCCGAACGAGCGGGAGCAGGGTCGCGGCGGTCTTGTCGGTCTCCTTCGCGGAGCGGGTGTCAGCCTGCTGTGATTTGGGCATCGCCAAGGAGGAGATGGGCTATCACGAGATTCCCCGTTCTGGACGGCTGGCAATTTATCTCGAGCCCCAAGCCGGGCGCATGAGCGTGCAGCTCCTCCCGTAGAGGACGGAAGACGAGGCTTTCCATCGACAACATCCGATTTCTCGCAGGAAGATGACGCAACGCACGCACCCCATGGCGCGCTGGTTCGCCGCAAGCCCGTTTGACCGGTGGCGAAGGCAGGTGCGGCCGGGAGGGACCTACAGCCTCGAGTCGATCCCGACATCCGCGCAGGCCTTCGTTCTTTCCGGCCTTTTCCGTGCTTCTTCGCCTTTCCTGCTGATCCTCACCAGCTCTCCGAAGCGGGCAACCGCCTTGGCCTCCGCCTTGGAAGCGTGGGACGGGCGAATTCCTATCCTTCCAGAAAGCGCTCCCGTGCCGGAAGGCGCTCTTCCTGATCTCGATTTGGCGGCCTCCCGGCTGCAAATCGCCACATCCCTTCTCCGCAAGGAGCTTCCCGGCCTGATCGCGACTCCCGCCGCCCTGCGTCACCCCGTGCCTAAGGCGCAGGCTCTGGAAAAAAGCACCCTCCGGCTCTCTCCCGCACTCCCGCCGGATCGGGCAACCTTCTTGGATGAGCTCACGGCCGCTCAGTTCGAGCGGTGCTCGCGCGTAAGCGTCCGAGGTCAAATGAGCCTGCGCGGAAGCATCCTCGACCTCTTCCCCTGGACGGCTGCTTGCCCTCTGCGAACGGAATGGGAAGGGAACGCCTTGGCTTCCCTTCGGGAATTCGACCCCGTCTCCCAGCGCTCTCTGCGCATCCTCCCCTCCGCTACGATCTCCCTTCTCCCCCCGGCCGAGCTCGCCGAGGAGCAGGCGACCACCCTGCAGGACTACCTCCCCGATGAGCCGTGTCGCTTCCTGATCGACGGCGCTTGCGCCGAGATCGCAGGCGACTCCTTGGAGCCCGAGCCCGATTTTCGGGAACATGATTTCCTGGGTGCGCCGAGGGAAGACCGCCTGATGCGGGAGGGCCGCTGGACGCTTTTCTCCGCCGAGCTCCGCCGTTGGCTTTTCGAGGAGTGGGAGGTCGGGATCTTCGTCAACAACGAAGGAGAAGAGAAACGGCTCGAGGAGCTCTTGACCGCGGAGAGGATCGATGCCACCGGGATTACCTGGATTTCGGGAGCCCTGACGCGAGGATTCTCCTGGCCTGCGGCTCGGCTTGCCATTCTGAGCGACGCCGAGATCTTCGGCCGCTATCAGACGATCCCCCAGCGAGCAAAGCAGGCGCAGGGAGCCGTAGAGGTCCGCGCGGTCGAAACGCCCTTTGCGGAATGGCAACCCGGAGATTTCGTTGTGCATCTGCAGCATGGCATCGGCCGCTACCGGGGCGTAGAAACCCTCCCAGACGAAGGCGGTGAGGCGCTGCTCCTGGAATTTGCCGATGCCGCAAAGCTCTTCGTGCCGATCGATCAGAGCTACCTGGTCTCGCGCTATATCGGGGGAACCCGTCGCGCCCCGAAGCTGGACACGCTCGGAGGGACCCGATGGCAAAAGGCGCGGGCGGTCGCCCAGGGTGCGATTCGAGACTATGCTGCCAAGCTGTTGCGCATCCAGGCGGAACGGCAGGTTCTTTCCGGAAACGCCTGCCCTCCCGACTCCGATTGGCAACGAGAGTTCGAAAAATCGTTCGTCTATCGGGAGACCCCCGATCAACTCCGCGCCATCGCCCAGACCAAGGAGGACATGGAAGCGGCTCGGCCCATGGATCGACTCGTCTGCGGCGATGTGGGGTTCGGCAAGACCGAGGTCGCCATTCGTGCCATCTTCAAAGCCGCCGTCGGCGGCAGGCAGGCCGCCTTGCTCGCTCCGACGACCGTGCTCGCCTACCAACACTACCAGACCATCCGGCAGCGATTTGCGGACTATCCCATTCAAGTCGCCTTCCTTGGCCGTCTCGCTTCCGCCGCCGAGGAGCGACGGGTAGTGGCTGCGCTCGCATCCGGTGAATGTGACGTCGTAGTCGGCACGCATCGGCTCCTTTCCCCGGACATTCGCTTCGCCTCTCTGGGACTCGTCGCGATCGACGAAGAGCAACGATTCGGGGTACACCAAAAAGAGCGATGGAAGGAGCGCTTCCGATCCGTGGATATGCTCGCTCTTTCCGCCACTCCGATTCCCCGCACCCTCTATCTCGCGCTGGCGGGCGCACGTGACCTGAGCCTCGTCGAGACTCCGCCGCCGAATCGCCTCCCGATCGAAACGATGGTCTGCCCCTACGACGAGCGGACGATCCGCTCTGCAATCGAAAAGGAGCTCTCTCGCGGCGGACAGGTCTATTTCCTGCATAATCGGATCGCTTCGATCGATCGGGTCTGCCGTCGTCTTCGCGAGCTGATTCCCGCAGCCCGCATCGAAATTGGGCACGGCCAGATGGACAAGGAGCATCTGGAAAGCGTGATGCAGCGATTCGTTTCAGGCGAGACCGACGTTCTCTTAGCCACCTCGATCATCGAAAACGGCCTAGACATTCCCAATGCGAATACGATCATCGTCGATCGGGCGGACCGCTTCGGCTTGGCCGACCTCTATCAGCTCCGGGGGCGCGTCGGCCGATCCAACCAAAAGGCCTTCGCCTATCTCCTGTTGCCCCGCGACCGCTTCCTTGCCGCAGACGCCAAGCGCCGCATCCGGGCCATGCAGGAATACAGCCAGCTCGGGGCCGGCTTCCGCATCGCCCTTCGCGACCTCGAGATTCGCGGAGCGGGCAATCTGCTGGGAACGGCCCAGAGCGGCCATATCGCTGCCATCGGCTTCGAGCTCTACTGCCGCCTGCTCCGCGAGGCGGTTGCCGGAGTACAAGGAAAGAAGGTCCGAAGCCCGCTCGCCTGCAAGGTCTCGATCGACTTTCTGGAGAGCGGTCTCGATCGTCCCGGGCTCCCCGCATCCTACATCTCCTCCACCGAAGAACGGATCGCAGCGCATCGTCAAGCTGCGGAAGCGGCGTCTGTCGCGGAACGGCAGGAGCTCGAGCAATCCTGGTGCGACCGATTCGGCCCGCTGCCCGTACCCGCACATCTCCTCCTGGAGGAGGTGGAGCTTCGCATCCTAGGGAGCGAGCGCTCACTGGAACGCATCGAGGTACAAGGAGACAAGCTGCTCTTGCAGCGGAAAGGCAGCTACCTGATGGTCCGCGGCCGATTCCCTCGCTTGACCGGGCAAGATGCGGGAAGTAAGCTCGCCTCGGTCAAGAAGTGGATCCTGACCCTGGCCTAGGCGCCACCAAGCATCGGAGCCGCAGGACCAACGGTGGCTTCTTCCTGTCCGGTTCCATGCAGGTGGGGCTTGCGGCGGGTTCCTTTGAGGGGTGCTGTTCGTTATTGAGACGAGATCTTTGAGCGGTCGGGCTATTTCCCACTCCTCCATGCTGCGCCTGCCCCAAACCCGGTTTTGGGCCGGTCGCCTCGGCCTTCGCCCAAGGAGCTTCCCTATCGGGCGTCCCACCGGGATGGCGAGCCGGTCGGCGTCTTTCGTCAGCTTGCTGCTCGTCCTGGCGGCAATCCCCTGCCGCCTTTTCGCACAGGCTGGCGTCGACGGCGTTGCTGCGATCGTCAACGACAAGGTGATTACGTTTTCCGAGGTGAAGAAGCAGGTCGAGCCGAATGAGGCGGTCCTCCGGGAAACCTATCAAGGCCCGGAACTGGTCGACCGGGTCAAGGATGCGCGGCTCAATGCGCTGCGGGCGCTGATCGAGCGAGAGCTCATCATTCAGGACTTCAAGAAGAAAGGATACCAGATCCCGGACACCTTCATTGAGACGCGCGTCCGAGACATGATCCGGAGCCAGTTTGATGGGGACCGGATCGCCTTCATTCGGACCTTGCAGGCCAGCGGGATGACCGAAGAGCGGTATAAGCAGAACCTCCTCGACCAGATCGTCGTTCAGGCGATGCGGATGAAGAATGTCTCCGACAGCATCGTGATTTCCCCCTATCAAGTCGAACAGTACTACCACGATCACCTCGCCGTTTTCGTCGAACCCCCGAGCGTAAAGCTGCGGTTGATCTTCCTCCAAAAATCCGCTTTAAGAGAGCGTCGCGTCGGACCCGACGGCCAGGAGGAAGAGTACGATCAGCCGCTGGAGACCGCCAAAGATCTGGAAACGAAGCTTCGATTCGGAGCGAACTTCGGCGACCTGGCCCGCAGCTATTCCGAAGGACCCCGCAAGCAGGAGGGGGGCGATCTCGGTTGGGTGACCCGGGACACGCTGCGACCCGAGATTGCGGACGCCGCCTTTGCGATGTTTCCGGGACAGACAAGCGACGTAATCCCCACTCCCGATGGCTATTATCTTCTCCACCTGGAGGACAAGCGGCGGGAGCGGGTCAAGCCGATCTCGAGCGTGCGCTCCCAGATCGAGACCGCGCTCCTGCAAGAAAAGCGGCAGAAGCGCCAGCAAGAATGGCTCGACAGCCTCCGAGTCAAGGCGTTCATCAAGATGTTTTAGCTTCTATGGCACAGGCGCTTCCTCCTGGTACGTTCCCCATCCGACATGAACCCGGGTTCTGTACGGGCTTCACCCCCGCAGAACGAATCCTCATCAGGAAGTCGTAGCATGGAGAAATGGGTCATCGGCATCCCCGTAGGAGAACCCACGGGCATCGGCCCGGAAGTCGTCCGCAAGGCGATTCGCTCCGGCCGACTTGCCGCTCGCTGCGCCTATCGCATGATCGGCTCCGACCAGGGTTTCCCCCCCGGCAAGCCGAGCCTCTCGTCCGCCCGAGCCGCGCGGGAATGGCTGGAAGAGGCGTTCCTCCTGTGGAAGGAGGGAGCGATCCAAGCCATCGCAACCGGTCCCGTGCACAAGGCAGGCTTACAGGCGGCCGGTTTCCCTTATCCCGGGCAGACCGAGTTCTTTGCCGAACGGACCGGATGCGCGGCGGAAAGAGCCGTCATGGGCTTTTGGCATCCAAGGCTCTCGGTTTCCTTGCTCTCCACGCACTGCAGCCTCCGCAAGGCGATCGACTCGATTTGCCCCGAAAAGATCGTGCTTTCGGCCGAGCTGCTCGCCGACTTCCTGGTCCGACTCGGACGCCCGGCTCCGCGAATCGCTGTCGCAGGTCTCAATCCACATGCCGGAGAGGGCGGCCTCTTTGGATCGGAGGAGCGAGATCTCTTTGAGCCGGCCATGACCCTCTTGCGGAAAAGAGGCCGGGACGTTTCCGGCCCTCTGCCTCCGGACTCCGTCTTCCGCCAAGCCTTTCGCGGGGAATTTGCCGGGGTCGTGGCCGCTTATCACGATCAAGGCCTCATCCCTTTCAAGCTGGTGGCCTTTGCCACCGGGGTCAATGTCACGCTCGGCCTCCCACTCATCCGAACCTCTCCCGATCATGGAACCGCTTTCCCGATCGCCGGCAAGGAGGCCGCAGATCCCAGAAGCATGATTGCCGCGATCCGGCTGGCCGCACGCCTGGTGGAAGCCGGACAGAAGCAGAAACTCGCCGGAGAAAGCCGATGAACTTCACGAACCTGCGGGGGATTCTCACCTATGTACCCGAGTTTCGAGACAAGATTTTTGTCATCGCTATGGACGGTGCGGTGGTCACCCACGAGAACTTTGCGAATCTCGCGCTCGACCTTGCCGTTCTCCGCAGCCTGAGCGTCCGGGTGATCGTCGTCCACGGTGTCGGCCACCAGATGCGGGAGCTCGCCGTCGAACGTTCGGTCCCTCTCTCTTCCTCGGATGGAACCGGTCCCACCGATGCCGCGAGCTTGAAGGTGAGCCTGACCGCCTCCTGCCAAGTAGCGCAGCAGATTCTCGCCGCGTTCGGAGCCGCCGATCTGCGGGCGGCTCTGCCGAACGCCCTGGTGGTTCACCCCTTCGGGATCGTTGGCGGAGTCAACTACCTGCTGACCGGACGGATCGAGCGGGTCGACGCCGCCTTCCTTCACGACCTTCTCGATCGTGGCATCGTGCCGATCATCAGCCCGATCGGCTCCGACCGAGAGGGCAACCTGTTCCGGGTGAACTCCGATGCGGTGGCGGTCGCGATCGCAGAGACCCTCCGCGCCGTGAAGCTGATCTACCTTTCCGGAGAAATCGATTACGCCAAGGAAACCGACTTGGCGCGACAGCTCTCCGTGAGCGAGGCCGAGTCCTTCGTCCATCGTCATGCGAACACGACCTCCCCGCTCCTGCTCTCCAAGCTTTCCCACTCGATTGCCGCCTGCCGGAGCGGGGTGCGGCGAATTCACCTCCTCGACATTCGGATCGACGAAGCCCTGCTCTCGGAGCTCTTTTCCCAGGTGGGGGTGGGCACGATGGTCTACGCCGAGGGGTACGAGTCGATCCGCAAGGCGCAGAAAAAAGATGTCCGCTCCATCCTCCAGCTCATCTCTCAATCGGTGGATGCCGCCGAGCTGTTGCCCCGCACCCGACAGAACATTCTGGCCCGGCTGGGCGATTACTACGTACTGGAGATCGACCGGGGGCTCGTCGGCTGCGTGGCCCTCCATCGCTTCCCTGAATTCTCGCAGGCCGAAGTCGCTTGTCTTTCCGTCGCCCGGGTCTACGAAAACCAAGGGCTCGGACGAAAGCTCGTCCATTTCGCCCATTCGGTCGCGCGCGAGGAGGGAATTCGGCAGCTCTTCGCGCTCTCGGCCCGGACCTACAATTTCTTCACCCAAAAGGTCGGGTTCCGCGAGGGGACTCCGGACGATCTGCCGCCGAGCCGCCGGCTTCTCTACGAGCAGAGCGGTCGGCGCTCGAAGGTACTCCTCAAGCAGGTCTTTTAGCTCGTGAGCGGGCCTTGTGGAGGAAAAAAGGACACGCCTCGGGGCAGAGGAGAGAGAGATCCCCTGCCCTATCCGATCCGAGCTTCGAAGCATGCCAAAGAGGTCGGCGTAGGCAGCCCTGCGCGCAGATCTCCTCGACCAGGGGGGGCAGGTCTTCGGAGGAGAGCCGCCGTGTGACCTGGTAGAGGCCGGTCTGACGGCCGGCCGTCTCCGCAAAAGGCGTCGGCGCGAGCCGCTCTTCCTCCCAGGCAGCGAGCAGTGCTACCGCTCCCGGATAGAGAAGCTGGAGGTCGGCGATGAGCGCAGCGGCCGAAAACGGTCCGCGCCGCCACCCCTTGCGCAATCCGGGAGCTCCGCGCAGCGGCCGAAAACGGCCGGCCGAATCGAAGCGGACCAGATCCAGAAAGGCTTCGCCACTCGACACGAGCTCCAGCCGAGGATCTTCCGGAACGTCCTCCCGATGAGTCAGAAGGTAGCCGGGAGAGATCCGAATTTCACCCAGGATCCAGGGCGAGTGGGTCCGCGCAAGCCGAGTTTCAAACCAGTCCGTGAGCTTCATCGAATGCGAGTGCCTGTGCCAGGATTACCTGATCCACGATGGAAGCCATTCCCGCAGCTCCCGCATAGTAGACCCGTCGCCCCCCCTCGGTCGCTTGCGGGTTGCAGAACTCGCGCTCCTGCGGATACCGGCTCAAGCCCATCAGGCGGGGAATGTCGGTGTATGAGTGCTTCCCTTCGGAAAGAAAGAACGGAACGACGGCGAGATCGCGCATGCTCACCAGCTCGCGCCATCGGGAGACGCGCGGTTCCTGCTCCAGGAACGCCACGCTGCATTCGGCGAAACGCCCGGACGCTCGAATGCGCTCGGCTTGCTCCCTTGCGGTCTCTGCGGAGTTCTCGTTCCGGTCGGTTCCATGGCCGACCAGGAGCAGCGCGACGTCACGGCAAGCAGCTTCCCGGAGTGCCCTGAGAGCCTGCTCGACGATCGCCTCGGCCATGCGCGGATGGCACCCCGGCGGCTCGCAATAGCGGATCTCGCAAGAGCCCCGTCGGGTGAGGGGCCCAAGCAGCCCGAACTCCCGCGGAAGGACCTCTCGGGTGAAATAGCCGTGACTGAGGAAATCGGGAACGAGGTAGATGCACTCCTCTGCCACTCCATACAAGGCGGTGCGGTAGGAAGGTTCCTCCTTCCAGAAGCACTCGTAGACCGCGGCGAACGTCGCCGACCTTCGCAAGGACGCGGCATGCCGGTAGATTGGGAGAGCCGATTCGGGTGCGAACATCGAACCGTGACCCGCCAAGACGAGGGCCCGATCGCGGAACTTGCTCAGACGCCGCCCCCGCTCTTCGCCCGCGCCGATCCCGCTACTTCGCGCTTGCTCAGGAATAGAGGGGAACGTACTCTGGCGCATACCCTACAAGAGCAAAGATCGCCGGATGGGTTCCGGCAAGCCAAGGAGAAGGAGGCAGACGGCATGATTGTCACGACAGCGGAACTGTTTCGTTGCGCCTACGGAAAATATGCGATCGGCGCATACAATATCAACAACATGGAGCAGTCCCTCGGCCTCTTCCGGGGATGCGCGCAGGCGCAGGCTCCCTTCATCATCCAAATCTCGAGAGGAGCAAGGAAGTATGCCGACAAGCGGATGCTCGAAGCGATCATCCGGGCCTCCGAAAGCATCTACCCGGAGAGCATCTTCGCCGTCCACCTCGATCATGGCGACGAGGAGACCTGCTATGACTGCATCGATTCGGGCTTCTACAGCTCGGTCATGATCGATGCCTCACACCACCCGTTCGAAGAGAACGTCGCTGTGACCCGCCGTGTGGTCGAGCGGGCCCATGCCAAAGGGGTGAGCGTGGAGGCCGAGCTCGGAATGCTCGGCGGGGTCGAAGAGGATATCAAGGTCGAAGAGGGGCACGCCTGCCTCACCGATCCGGAACAGGCAAAGGAGTTCGTCGAGCAGACAGGCTGCGATTCCCTCGCCTCCGCGGTCGGAACGAGCCACGGGGCCTACAAGTTCAAGGGGAGACAGTCGATCCACTTCGACGTGCTGGAAGCGATCTCCAAGCGCCTGCCCGGTTTTCCGCTCGTGATGCACGGCAGCTCGAGCGTTCCCCAGGAGGAAGTGAGTCGGATCAACGCAGCGGGCGGGAAGCTCGATCCGAGCGCCTGCGGCGTGGACGACAACGAATACCTCCCTGCGGCCAGGCTGGGAGTCACCAAGATCAATATTGACACCGACGGACGCTTGGTATGGATGCGCGTGCACCGCGAGCATTTGCGCGACCATCCGGAGGACTTCGACTTCCGGGGAGCGGGCCGGACCTACATGGCCGAGTATGCGAATTTCATCGCGCACAAGAGCGAAAAGCTCGGTTGCGCCAAGCAGCTCGAGTCGGTGCGCAAGGCGATCCTCGCTCAGCGAGGCGCCTAGCGTCTAGGCTCGGCTCTTCGCCGACCCAAAACGGGCTCCGTTTCACTGGCGGAGCCCGGCGCACAATGAACGGAGGGTACGTGGCCTATACCGCTGGTTTGGAATCTCTCGGCATCCGGAACGTCCGCGAAGTCTATTGGAATCTGACGACGCCAGCCCTCTACGAGGCCGCCATTCGCCGTTACGAGGGAATGGTGAGCCATCTTGGACCCTTTGTCTTCCGGACGGGTGAGCACACCGGCCGCCTTCCGAAGGACAAGTTCCTCGTTGAGGAGCCTACTTCCCGGGAAAAGATCTGGTGGGGAGCGGTGAATCAGCCACTCTCTCCGGAGGCCTTCGAGCTCTTGCGGAGACGGCTCCTTGCCTACCTTCAGGGCAAGGACTTGTTCATCCAGGACTGCTACGGCGGTGTCGACCCCCGTTACCGCATCCCCCTCCGGATCATCACGGAGCGGGCGGTCCACTCCCTCTTTGCTCGAACTCTCTTCGTTCGAGAGAAGGACCGGTCGAAGCTACCCCACGCGAATCCTGCCTTTACGATCCTCCACGTCCCCGATTTCCGCGCCGATCCCGCCGTCGACGGAATCCGGTCCGAAGCATTTATTACGATCCATCTCGGCCAGGGCTTGGTGCTGATTGGCGGGACCGCCTACGCCGGGGAGATCAAAAAATCAGTCTTCACGATCCTCAACTATCTTTTCCCTCAGCAGGGAATCCTCTCCATGCACTGCTCGGCCAACTTCGGAGCATCTCCCGCGGAGGCGGCCATTTTTTTCGGGCTTTCCGGCACCGGCAAGACCACCCTTTCCGCCGATCCGCATCGGACGCTGATCGGCGACGACGAGCACGGCTGGACTGATTCCGGGATCTTCAACTTCGAAGGAGGCTGTTATGCCAAGGTGATTCACCTCTCCGCCCATGGCGAGCCTGAGATTTTCGCGGCGAGCCAGCGTTTCGGCACCCTCTTGGAAAACGTCTCGCTCGATGTGGACAGCCGCCGCGTGGACTTTGACGACGCCTCGCTGACGGAAAACACACGCTCAGCCTACCCGGTCGACTACCTGCCGCATGCTGCCGAAAACGGGATGGGAGGGCATCCGAAACAGGTCGTCTTTCTCGCCTGCGACGCCTTCGGCATTTTGCCACCCGTTGCCCGACTCACGCGGGATCAGGCCCTCTACCACTTCTTATCGGGCTACACCGCCAAGGTGGCGGGGACCGAGGTCGGCGTTCGGAGCCCGGAAGCTACCTTCAGCACCTGTTTCGGCGCTCCCTTCCTCGTCCATCCTCCCAAGGTTTACGCAGAGTTGCTGAAGAAAAAGCTCGAGGAGCACGGCGCTCATGTCTGGCTCGTGAATACGGGTTGGACGGCGGGACCCTATGGAGAAGGCCGTCGAATCCCCCTGTCAACGACCCGCGCCATCGTCCACGCCATTTGCGACGGCTCGCTTGCCAAGGCCGACTGCGTCGAAGAGCCCTTTTTCGGGCTCCGAATCCCTCGGGCCTGCCCGAATGTCGACACCGCCATGCTGTTTCCCGCAACGACCTGGAACGATCCGGAGCGTTATCGGGGCCAGGCCCGAAAGCTCGCCGCTCTCTTCCGGGAGAACTTCGCGCGCTTCGGCACCGATGTTCCTGCCGACCTTGCCGACGCGGGTCCTCGGATGTGAGCCTCTCTTGTCCGCCGATTCCGAGCCGATTGCGCGCTCGATCCATTCTCTCCGTCCCATCGGCGAACGCGAGCGCTACGATCGGTTTTGCAAGAAAGAGCCGGAGTGGGTAGCTTCCTCCGCCAAGAGCCCCCATGGAAGTCCACCTCTCCCATTCCCTGCAAGGGGAGGCTGCCGCTCGGGAAGGGGAACGGCTGATTCGCGCCTGCGTGCATTGCGGCTTCTGCCTGCCGGCCTGTCCGACCTATCAGCTCTTGGGAGACGAGCTGGATAGCCCTCGAGGCCGGATCTACCTGATCAAGGAAGTGCTGGAGGGCCGGGGGGGAGTCATCGCCCGGGCGCATCTCGATCGCTGTCTCCTCTGCCGGGCCTGCGAGCGGGCCTGCCCCTCCGGGGTCGAGTATGGACGGCTTGTGGCAACGACCCGGGGCCTGCTTGCCGCCCAGAGCCCTCGGGGCCCAAGGGATCGACTGCTCCGCTGGTTGATCCGCACCATCGTCCCCTATCCCGCCCGCTTCTCCCGCGTCGTCGCCGTCGCCCGCTGGATCCGCCCAGTCCTTCCGGCTTCCCTGGCGGCCAAGCTTCCGACACCTCCTCCGGCCGCACTTCCCCCCGTTCTCCATCCTCACCGCCGCCGCATGCTGCTCGTTCCCGGCTGCGCCCAATCGGTTCTCTCTCCCGCCACCCATCTCTCTCTGGCCCGCGTCTGTGACCGGCTGGGGATCGAACCCATCTTCTCCCCGGGATCGGGCTGCTGCGGCGCCCTCTTCCACCACCTCGGCTCCGAAGAAGCGGCCCTTCGCCAAATCCGGCGAAACATCGACCTCTGGTGGCCAGAGCTGCAGGCGGGGGCCGAAGCGCTCCTCATTCCCGCAAGCGCCTGTGCCCTCATGGTTCGCGAATACCCGGACCTTCTCGCAAGGGATCCGGCTTACGCCGACCGCGCCCGCCGGATCGCGGACGCCGTAAAGGACCCAGCCGATCTGCTCCTTTCCGAGGGACTGCGCCTTCCCATCGCTCCCCCGGGGAGAGCGATCGCGATCCACTGCCCATGCACGCAGCAACCGGGTGCCGTCGAAGCACTGTTTCGGAAGCTGGGAATTCCCCTAGTGCCGCAGCCCGACTCCCCCGCCTGCTGCGGCGCCGCCGGAGCGTATGCGCTCCTGCAGCCGAGGCTCTCCAACCAGCTTCGGGCACGGAAGGCATCCGCCTTGGAAGCGGGGGCACCCGCAGAGATTCTCACGGCGAATATCGGCTGCCAGATCCATCTTGCGAGCGGGAGCCAGCTCCGGGTGCGCCACTGGATCGAGTTGATCGACGAATGCCAGACGCAAGCCGGCGCTTCTCATGGAGTTCCCACCCGAGGCGAGGCAAATGGGCATGGGCGCGAGGCTTGCCCCGCCGTTCAGACGTAGGAAGAACTGTCAAAGCCTCCCTTTTTAGGCAATCGTCTCTTGTGACTCATCCGTCTCTTGGCTCGTTCCGCCGCGTCCTCGCTGCGCGGGGGGAGCAAGGGGATCGCCCGTACGGGACGCCGGGAACGGGAGGCCCTTCCTGCTCCCCTCGGGAGATCTTGCGCCGATTGCGCGGTGCCGTGCCCGGCTGCCCCTTGCTTTCCCACCCCGAGGAGCTACGACCATACGAATGCGACGGTTTGACCGCCTACCGCCAGATCCCCTTGGCGGTAGCCATTCCGGAATCGGTCGCCCAGGTCCAAGAGATCCTCCGCGTCTGCCGTACTCTCCGCGTGCCGGTGATTCCCCGCGGGGCGGGTACGGGCTTGTCGGGGGGTGCTCTCCCGAATCGATCCGGGCTGGTCCTGAGCATGACGCGCTTTCGAAAGATCCTTGCGGTCGATCCGCTCAACCGGACGGCCCGGGTCGAACCCGGGGTGACCAATCGCGCGATCTCGGAAGCCACATCGCCTTTCGGCCTCTTCTACGCTCCTGACCCTTCGTCGGAAGTCGCCTGTACCATTGGAGGCAACATTGCGGAGAACGCGGGCGGACTCCACTGCCTCAAATATGGGCTGACCGTTCACAACGTCCTTTCCGTAAAGATCCTGACCGCTGAGGGAGAGTGGCTCGTCCTTGGATCGGAAGCATACGACGCCGCCGGCTTCGATCTTCTCGCCCTCCTCATCGGGTCCGAAGGACTGCTTGGGGTAGTCGTAGAAGCGACGGTTCGGCTCCTGCCGCGCCCTCCCTTGGCCCGTTTGATCGTCGCAGCGTTCCCTTCGGTCGAATCCGCCTCCACAGCGGTGGGGAAGCTGATCGGAGAGGGATTCGCTCCGGCAGGCTTGGAAATGATGGACAACTTGGCCATTCGGGCGGCCGAGGCGTTCGTCCATGCTGGCTATCCGGTGGAGGCGGCTGCCCTCCTGCTCTGCGAATTCGACGGAGGACCCGAGGAGGTGGACGACCAGATCGAGCTTGCCGAAAAGCGATTGCGGGAGAGCGGCGCTGACTTCTTGCGTTCCTCTTCCTCTGAAGAGGAGAGACTCTTACTCTGGAAAGGGAGGAAATCGGCGTTTCCTGCCGCGGGCCGGATGGCCCCCGATTACTATTGCATGGACGGCACCATTCCCCGACGGAGCCTTCCGGAAGCTCTGCTCCGCATCGCCCGGCTTTCGGAGGAATTCCGGCTGCCGGTTGCTAACGTCTTTCATGCGGGAGATGGCAACTTGCACCCGCTGATCCTCTACGATGCGAGCCACCCTCACGAGCTTCAGCAAGCCGAGCGCCTCGGCCGCCGGATCCTGGAGCTCTGCGTGGAGCTGGGAGGGGTCATCACAGGAGAACATGGCGTCGGAGTCGAAAAGCTTGGGTCCATGTGCCTCCAGTTTCGTGCGCCGGAGTTGGCGCAATTTCACCGCATCAAGGAGGCGTTTGATCCGGACGGCATTCTCAATCCGGGGAAGGCGGTTCCGCTGCTCCATCGTTGCGCCGAGCTTGGCGCGATGCACGTCCATCAGGGCGCTCTACCCTTTCCCGAGATTGAACGGTACTGATGTCGAAGAGGGGATCGACGAGAGCCGTTGACCGATTACACGATAGGAGAAGCTCGTGAGCCTCCAGGACCAGGATCTTACGGATGCCTTGGCGGGGGAGGTAAGGCGAGCTTATGACTCCGGAACTCCGCTCTCCCTCGTCGGTGGCGAGACCAAGCCTTTCCTGGGGCGCTCCGTGACAGGCCGACGCCTTCCTCTGGGAGAGCATCGCGGCATCCTCCGCTACGAGCCGACCGAGCTCGTCTTGACCGCCCGAGCCGGCACACCCTTGAGCCAGATCCATGGCCTGCTCGCCTCGCAGGACCAGTGGCTCCCCTTCGAACCGCCCTCCTTCGGTGCTTCCGCGACGCTCGGCGGCACGATCGCCTGCGGCCTTTCCGGACCCGCACGCCCCTTCACCGGAGCCGCTCGGGACTTCGTACTCGGCGTGCGCCTGCTCGACGGGAGGGGAGAGGTTCTCCGCTTCGGGGGGGAAGTCATTAAGAACGTGGCCGGATACGATGTTTCGCGCTTCGTGACGGGTGCGCAAGGAACTCTCGGCATCTTCCTGGAGATCAGTCTCAAGGTGAGTCCGAGGCCGCCGACCTCGGCAACGCTCGTGTGGGAAGAGGCACCGGAGACGGCCGTCCGCCGGCTCTGCCGGCTCGCCGCAGAGCCCTTCCCGCTCAGCGCGGCCTGCCACGATGGGGAACGGCTCTTCCTGCGCCTGAGCGGCTCGAAAGCAGGAGTACAAGCCGCAGCCAACCGCATCGGAGGGGAGCGCCTGGCCGAACCAGAGCTCTTTTGGCAGTCGGTCCGCGAGCGCACCCATCCTTTTTTCGCCCGCCCCGGCCCGCTCTGGCGGCTTTCCGTGCCTCCAGCGACCCAGCCTCCGGTGCCGGGCGCGGGCACCCCCTTCATCGACTGGGCCGGTGCGCAGCGCTGGTGGAAAGGGTCAATCGAGCCCGCCGCACTCTGGGAGTGGGCTCGATCCAGGGGCGGGCATGCGACTCTCCTCGACGCGGGCCGATCCTGCCTCCAACCCCTCGAGCCGGCTCTGCTCTCCCTTCACAGGAGACTCAAGGCCTCTTTCGACCCGAAAGGAATCCTCAATCCCGGACGCCTCTACGACCAACTGTGACCGAGCTGGGACGTCGGCCATCGGTTCGGCAAAGCCTGTAACGAATCGCACCGGGCTCCCCCGCTTTCCGCTTGACTCTTTTCCGCGATATGGGATGCTGAACGAGGTCTGCGAGAGAGGGCCGGGCATCAAGGGTTGAACGTGCTCCTTATCGTGGCCGCTGCGATCGGGGAGACCCGGCAGATTGGATGTAGTTTGTACTAAGGAAAGATTGCATGAATACAAGATTGTATGTCGGGAATCTCCCGTTCACTCACCGAGAGGAAGACGTTCGCGCGCTCTTTGGCCAGCACGGAAAAGTCACTGAGGTAAATTTGATCATCGACCGTATGACCGGCCAGTCCCGTGGCTTCGCCTTCGTCACGATGGAAACCTCGGAAGAGGCCAAGGCGGCGATCGACAAGCTGCACGGCACGAAAGTCGAAGGAAGAAGTCTCGTCGTCAACGAGGCCAAACCGAAGGAGGAACGTTTCGCACCCTCCGGCTCCGGCTCCGGCTCGGGAGGTTTCCGTAAGCGGGATCGGCGCTAGCCGAGTCTCGCAATTTGGAGAACACTCGCTCTTCTCGTACTTCTCCTGTCGGCGGAGTCCGCGAGAGACGACGCTGACTCGGTGAAGGTTCTCTTTTTAGGCGATGTCGTCGGTGAAGCCGGACGAGAGGTAGTGCGGTGCGCCGTCGTCCGGCTGCGCCAGGAGAGGACGATCGATTTTGTCGTCGTAAACGGAGAGAACTCTGCCGGCGGCAATGGAATTACTTCAAAGATCGCCTACGAGCTTCTCCGCTATGGCGTAGACGTGATCACCTTGGGTGATCACGCCTGGGATCAGCGAGAAATCGTTCCGTTTCTCGCCGACGAGCCTCGCCTGCTCCGCCCACTCAACTACCCTTTAAATACTCCTGGGAGCGGGTCGATCGTCGTCCAGGGCAACGGAAGGAAGCTGGGAGTCCTATGTGCACTTGGGCGCACGTTCATGACGCCGCAAACGGATAATCCATTTCTGACCGTCCGTCCCGCCTTGGAAGCGATTCGAAGGGAAACCTCTTGCATTCTCGTGGATTTCCATTCGGAGGCGACTTCGGAAAAGATCGCGTTCGGCCGCTACCTTGACGGGCAGGTGTCGGCGGTCGTCGGTACGCACACGCATGTGCAAACGGCTGACGGCAAGATTCTTCCGGGAGGCACAGCCTACCTGACCGACGTCGGCTTCTGCGGTGCGCACGATTCGGTCATCGGGCGAGAGGTCGGGCCCGTGATTCAGAGGTATGTCACCCTTCTTCCCCAACGCTTTGGCTTGGCTACGAAGGGCCTTCAGGCCGACGGAGTCTTGCTCACCTTGGATGATCCCTCCGGACGAACGATCGCGATCGAGCCAATCCAACTTGCTATTTAGGAAAGTCTATGCGGCTTCCTCCCTTGAAGCCGTTTCCGGGTTGCGTGGCCCTTTCCCTTTGCCTATGGGGCTTCGCCCTGCAAACGGGCTTGCTAGCGGAGACTGAGCCCGCCTCTTCTTCCACTCCGATTCCGCCCCTCTCTTCGATTGTCGATCGGATGGTCAAGAGGCAAGAGTCGCTGGCTCATGAGCTGAATGCCTATCAGTTTCTCGAGCAGATTGAGGTCGATTCGCTCGGATTCGACAATCTCCCCCGAAAGCGCTCTCACTTCGTGATCCGGGTTCTCCCGAACAGCCATGCTCTGATCCTCACGGATGTGCGCGGTGACGAGAAGGCCAGAAGGGAGATGTCGGAGGCAGAGGTCAAACGAGCTCGCCGGGGGATCGAAACGGTCTATTCCTTGCGAAGGGCGGTTCCCCGGTTCCGCGTGGTGCTCCTCGGCCACGGCGATTGGCATGGAGAGCCAGCCTATCACCTCGGCTTTTCCGGCAAGCCGGACGAGCCCTATCGAACTCCCTTGGAGAAGATTCTCAACCAAGTGCATGGAGAGATGCACGTAAGCGCGAGCGACTATTCGATTTTGGAAACGCACGCGTTCCTGGCCCAACCGGTCAGCGTCGCCTGGTTTCTCGTCCGCTTCGAACGCCTCGCTTTTTCCTATGTCGCTCAGCGCATCCCTCTCGGCTATGTTCCCAGGACGGTCGTGTTTCATTATCGAGTTCGGATTCCGTTCGCTTCCCGGCATGAGCGACAGAAGATCGAGCTCGTCGATTACCGTCTGGCCAAGCCGACCGGGAATTCGCCCGGCCCATGAACACCGTCGCCCGTTGAGGAAAGACTCAGGTTCCCCATGAACACCCTCCCCATCGTATCCGGCTTTGGTCGGAAACCCTCCCGGCCGCAGCTTCGTGGGCTACGTGGCGCAGTCTGGCTCGTAGCTTCCCTGGTGTTCCTGATTCTCATCCATCCGGCTCCCCTGGAGGCTCGCCGGGCAGCGATGACCCCCTTTCTGACGGAGCGGCTCGCCCGTTTTCTGGATACGTTACCCGAGGGCAATCAGCTGTTGATTCGCAGTTACCTCGCCTTCGACTGCACTCACTCCCTCGTGGGACCCTCGATGTGCGAAAAGCGGGGCTTCTTTTTCGTGATCGAGAGAGGAAACGAGCGGCGAGGCAACCTTCTCTTCGCCAGCAGCGGAAACGAGTTCCGCTTCCTCCACTACTTCTCATTCTCCAGCCCTTACGCTGAGCTTCCGAAGATCGGCCTTTCTCAGGAAGAGGCGATCTGCGTGGCTCTCCTTTGGGCTCAGCACGAACTGAACAGCGAGGGGCGGAACGCTCTCCAGGCCATGGTTGCCAACCGCCAATTTCATTCGGCGCCTCTCCAGAGGACCGCCTATCGCTTGCTGGGAATCACCTGTCCATAGAGAAGGCCGCTGATCGCGGCGGCAACACGCCCAACGCCTAGCGCGACTGGTCCGGGCACTTTCTTCCCACCACCAGCGCCTTCCGGATCTTCGGCAGATCCAGGACGAAGCCAGGCAGGAGTGGAGTCGTGATGGTCTCGGCGAAGCTTTGGACCGCGATCGGCGCATTTGGATTCTCCGAGAATCTCCAAATCCGCATCGCCTCCTGGGAGCGGTCGAGGATCCAATACTCCAAGACGCCCGCCTCGCGGTAGATCTCGACCTTGTCCACAAGGTCGATCTCCCTAGTCGAAGGGGAAAGGATTTCGACCACGAGAGCCGGGATCACGCCTTTTTGGACGTTGGCCTCATCATCCCATTTCGAGAGCTGGTCGTTTGGGATGTAGCAGAGGTCGGGAACGACGCCCTCACGGTCCAGATCGATGATCTCGGGGAAGCCGAAGGCCGTGTTGTGCGCCGCTTCGCCTAGAGGATGCCGCTCAAGATAGTTGTCCAGAGCAACCAGGATTTTCCGCGCCAGCTTGCTATTGCCTGCCGTCTCCTCCGTCATGACGAGATTCCCGTGGATGAGCTCCCAATGTTCTCCCTCGGGAGTCGAGAGCCAATCCTTCACCGTGTACGGTCCAAGAGCCGCTGTTGCCATGGAAAGCTACTTCCCTCGGTTTCGACAATACGCCCGCTGGTGGGAAGCGGCAATAGCCCACTGGATCGCCTCATCGGGCATGAGAATCGGCTTGACGAATTCAGGCCAAAGGAAACGCAATCCTTTCCCCTAGGAGACAACAACGATGGGAATCCTGCTGCTCGCCCCGGCTGGCCTGATCCTTCCTTTTCGAAGCTTCTTTTTGAGTTCTTGATCCTCCGAGAGAATCTCCCTACCGTAGCGACAGCCGATCGGGCTTACGGAGGGAGGATGCCGGAGCGGGGTGCGTCCCGGATCTACTCGCTCCACCACCCCTCCGGGCTTCCATAATGAGGACAAGCAGAGCCCGAAGGCGCTGGACCAAGCCGCGTTGCGCCCGCCTTCCTCACACCCGCCCTGTGGAGTAAGCCTATGAGTCACCGTCCTGCTGAACTTTCCTCCCTCTCCGCGCGATGCGCACGTACGGCGATCGACGCCGCCCTCGTTGCCGGAGATCTCCTCCGGCGGAGCTTCGGAGGGCCCGTCGTCGTCTGCGAGGAGAAGGCCTACGACATCAAGATCGAAACGGATCGGCAGTGCCAGGCGTTGATCTCCCAGATGATCCTCCACGACTTCCCCGATCATCGCATCTTGGGTGAAGAGGGCAACGCGGGGTCACCGACCGGAGCGGTCGAATGGATCGTCGATCCCCTCGACGGGACGGTGAACTTTACCTACGGAATTCCCCACTTTTGCACCTCGATCGCCGTCCGGCTGGAAGGAGAGTTGCTCGCGGGAGTGATCTACGATCCGATCCGCCAGGAGCTTTTCACCGCCGAACGGGATCGCTCTCCCCGACTCAACGGGAAGCCGATCGCCGCAAGCAAGCGAGCTCGCCTTTCCGAAGCGGTCTGCGTCGTCGGCTTTTCCCGAAGCCGACCGGGAATCGAACAGGGGCTACGGCTCGTTCAATACCTCGTCCCCCGCGTCAGGAAGGTTCGGCTCACTGGTTCGGCGGCCCTCGATCTAGCCTACCTATCCGCCGGACGAATCGACGCCTACTTGGAGCAGGAAATCCACCTCTGGGATATTGCGGCAGGAGTCCTGCTCCTCCAGCAAGCGGGAGGCCGAATTCACCAATTTCGGAATCCGGGTGCGGACACGTTTCGCGTAACGGCGACCAACGGACAGCTCGACCTCAGCGGGCTGCCGGTTTGCCAATACCCTAAATAGCCCATTCGCTTGCTGGGACGAGATCGCCCGAAAGGCGATCCCCTTCCCTTAGGCGTTCTGCAGAAGCGCGCTTCGTTCCGAAAGCGATCGCAGGAGATCTTTCCAAGAGGAGACGAAGGATTGTGCCCCCTCGTGCTGCAACTGCGCCGCCAGGGCCGGAACATCGATTCCCGCCTCATGGAATTCGGCAAGGAGAGCGCTTGCCTCCCCCCCGTCGGCCGGAAGGAGCTCTCCAATCTCGCCATGATCCGCAAAGGCCAGCAGAGTCTCCTCCGGCATCGTGTTGATCGTCTTCGGGGAAGCAAGGGCGCGAACGTAGAGAATGTCCGAAGCGTCTGGGTCTTTCGTGCCGGTGCTGGCCCAGAGAACCCGCTGAGGTCGCGCACCCGCAGCCTCGAGCGAGCGCCAGCGATCCGAAGCCAGCACTTCGCAATAGGCACGATAGGTCTGCCCGGCGACGGCGATTCCCAGCCGGTTTCGAAGCCGCTCCGGCACCTTGCCCATGACCGCCTTATCCCAGCGGCTGATGAAGATGGAGGCAACGGAAGAAACAGCCCCCAAGGGGAGCCCTGCCGCCTTTCGCCGCTCGAGGCCGGTCATATAAGCGTCGGCCGACGCCACGTAATGATCGACGGAGAAAAGGAGAGTCACGTTTACGGAAACGCCTTCGGCGATCGACTCCGCAATTGCAGGCAGCCCCTCCCGCGTGCCTGGGATCTTCACGAGCAGGTTGGGGCGCCCCATGGCTTCGTGAAGCTGCTTGGCTTCCTCCAGGGTGCGATTCGCGTCGTAGGCCAACAGCGGCGAAACCTCGAGGGAGACCCAACCGTCGCCCCCTTCGGTCGCCTCGTAGGTCGGGCGAAATAAGTCCGCCGCTCTTCGAAGATCCTCCATGGCAAGAGCGAAGAAGAGCGATTCACCCTCCAGCCCGCGCGAAGCGTGCTCCTGAATTGCCTCGTCGTACCAATGGCTTTTCGCGATCGCATGGTCGAAGATGGTCGGATTCGAGGTCAATCCGGTGACGGAATATTCCCGGATGTATCGATCGAGCACCCCATCATCGAGCATCTGCCGAGAGATGTTGTCTACCCAAAGACTTTGTCCAAGGTCGTGTAGTTTTTGCGTCGCTTTCATGGGGATTTGCCGTTCGGTGCCTTCGGGCTGTCTGCCCGTAGGCTAGACCTTCTTTCGCACGTGCGATACGAGGGTCCTCGCTGGGGAACACTCTACCGCTTCCCGCCGGCGAGTCAACCACGTCTTCGTCCACCTCTCCGGACCCGCCCGTGGTTTGCATCTCGCCCGAGCGAGACTGCCCTAGAGCTTCCAGTAGTGGGCAAAGATCCCGATGACCAGAATCGCCAGGACGTTCACGACCTTGATCATCGGGTTGATGGCGGGCCCGGCAGTATCCTTGTAAGGGTCGCCCACGGTGTCGCCCGTGACCGAGGCGGCGTGCGCCTCCGATCCCTTGCCCCCGTAATGACCTTCCTCGATATATTTCTTGGCGTTATCCCATGCGCCGCCGCTAGAGGTCATGGAGATTGCGACGAAGAGACCGGTGACGATGGTGCCGATGAGAGCGCCTCCGAGAACAGTGGGACCGAGTCCGGGAATCGCCGCAATGGCGACCACCAGAATCAGCGGCAGAAGGGCCGGGAAGATCATTTCATGCAACGCGGCCTTGGTCACGATATCGACGCACCGGCCGTAGAGAGGGCGGGCCGTCCCCTGGAGGAGGCCCGGGATCTCCGCAATTTGCTTCCGGACTTCTTCGACGACGGCGCCCGCCGCGTTTCCCACCGCAGCCATGCTCCGGGCGGCGAAGAGGTAGGGGAGGAGCGCGCCTAGGAAGAGGCCCACGATCACCTTGGGATCCTGGAGCCGGAACTGCAATCCTTCGGCCGTGGGCTGCGAGCTGTAGTGGCGAAGCTCTTCGACATAAGAGCCGAAGAGGACCAGGGCTGCCAACCCCGCCGACCCGATGGCATAGCCCTTCGTGACGGCTTTCATCGTGTTGCCCACCGCGTCGAGCTCGTCGGTCACTTGGCGCGTCTCCTTCGGCAGTCCGCTCATGACGGCGATTCCCCCAGCGTTATCCGTGATGGGTCCGAAGCTGTCCAGGGAGATGACGACCCCCGCCATGCTCAACATGCACCGAACGGCGATGGCCACGCCGTAGAGATGGTCGAGCCAGAAGGTGGCGAGCAGGGCGATGGCGATGAAGAGGACGGGAAAAGCGGTCGCCTCCATCCCCAAGGCCAATCCCGCGATAATGTTCGTCGCGTGGCCCGTTTGAGAGGCGCGCGCGATCTTCTGCACCGGCTTCGCCGAGGTCTTCGTATAGTGATCGGTGATGATGACCATGGCGGCGGTCATCAGCACCCCGATCACCGAACAGCCATACTCTTGCGCCCACCGGTCCGGGAAGAGCCAGAAGCAGAGGGGCAGAAAAAGGACAGAGGCCACGACTCCATTGGCAATGACTCCTTGAACCAGAGCCTTCTCCGCCGGTGCCTTCGAGAAGCTCACATAGCCGATCCCGCAAAGGGCACCCAGGATGGTAACGCAGCCGACCAGAAAGGGATACATCATCGCGGCGGGATTGCCGTCCAGGCTGATCGCCGCGACGAGAACCGCTCCGATCAGGCTGACGACATAGGTCTCGAAGACATCCGCCGCCATTCCCGCGCAGTCGCCGACATTGTCGCCGACATTGTCCGCGATTGTGGCCGGATTGCGTGGATCATCCTCCTCCAGTCGCTGTTCGATCTTGCCGGTCAGGTCGGCTCCCACGTCGGCTGCCTTGGTGTAGATGCCGCCTCCCAGGCGCGCAAAGACGCTGATTAGGCTAGCTCCTAGCGCCAACCCGACGAGCGCGGAAACGGTCTCCCTCAGACCTTGGCGGGAGAGCGACAGGAAATAGAAGGTCCCCACGGAAAAGAGGGCGAGCCCCACGACGAGCAACCCGGTCACCGCCCCCCCACGAAAGGCGACGTGCATCGCCGGCTCCGGCCCCACCGTGGCCGCCTGCGCCGTTCGCACGTTCGCCAGCACGGCTACGCGCATCCCAATAAATCCCGCCAGGAAGGAGCAGCCCGCACCCAGAAGGAAGCCTCCGCCGGCCCACCAGCTCTTGAAGAAACCAATGAGAAGGAAGAGGACGACGGCGATTCCCGCCACGGCTCGCATCTGTCGGCCCAAGTACGCCGCGGCTCCCTCTTGAATGGCACTGGCAATCGAGCGCATCTGCTCATTGCCGGCGTCCATTCCGCGTACTTGCCAAGCCAAAGCGATGGCTGCAGCAATCCCTACGAGAGCAAAGCCGATAGAGAGCCCGAGCGCGTGATCGATCAGATACTGTTGCATGGGGCGCGGCGGCAATCATGCGCCCGCGAGAGGGAGCAATCCCCCTTTTTTTTCTTCTTCCCCCGTTTTTTATCACAATGGGCAGTGAGGGATTCGAACCCCCGGCCCTCTCGGTGTAAGCGAGACGCTCTGCCTCTGAGCTAACTGCCCGATGCTTCTTCGAAGTAAAACCGGAAGGCCCTACCCTCCGATTCCTGCCACCGCTCCTGCGGCCAGGGCCAGGATCGGCTTGGCGTAGAAGCCGAAGAGGATGCTCCCCACGTTCAGCGCGACGAGTAGCGTCCGTGTAGCCGGATGGAGGGCGATCGGCCCATGCTGCACGGGCTCGCTCCAAAACATCGCCCGCACGACCGCAATATAATAGTAGATTCCCGCAGCCGCTGCAGCGACTCCGATCATGACCAAAAGGTGCAGCCCGCTCTGCCAAGCTGCAAAAAAGACGAGAAGCTTACCGAAAAACCCCATGAGCGGCGGGATCCCAGCCAACGAGACCATCGCCAGCGCCATCGACCAAGCGAGGAGCGGGCTCCTTTGGGCGAGGCCGGAAAGGTCGCTGATCGTCTCTCCCGCTTTTTCCTGCTCCAGGAGCACCAAAACCAGGAACGCGGTGAAGGTCGCCACCAGGTAAGCCAATAGATAGTAGAGCATGGAAGCGAAGCCGAGGAAGCTGTGGGACGCCAGCCCCAGGAGGAGGAAGCCGGCATGGCTGATGCTCGAGTACCCCAGCAGCCGCTTCAAATTCCGTTGCGGCAGAGCAGCGAGGTTCCCCAGGAGAACGGAAAGGGCGCCGAGCAATCCGATCAAAGGCACCCAATGGCTTTGGAAGGCGGAGTTCCAAAAGGGTAAAAGAAGGACCCGGAGCAGCACGACGAAGCCAGCCGCCTTGGAGCCAACCGAAAGGTAGGCGGTGATGGGTGTGGGCGCGCCTTGGTAAACATCGGGTGCCCAGATATGAAAGGGGACCGCCGCCGCTTTGAAGCCCAGTCCGACCAAGAGGAAAGCCAAACCCAGGAGCAGGACGGGTCCGACTCCTTCGCTCTCCGCCGAACGAGCAACCCCATCGAACTGGGTCGAGCCGGTGGCACCAAAGAGGTAGGCAATCCCCATCACGAGGAAGGCGGTCGCCAGGCCGCCGACAATGAGGTACTTAGCGCCAGCTTCCAGAGAAGAGGCGTCCGTTCGGCGATAGGCGACAAGAACGAAGAGAGTGACGGTCACGAGCTCCAGGGCGACGAAGAGCAGCACAAAGTCGCGCACGGAGCAGAGCAGGGCCATGCCTGCGGTGCAAAAGAGTGGGAGAATGTAGAATTCAGCCCGCGCCGTCGGGATCTTTTGCTCCCCTTCCAGGCTCAGATAGGTGACGAGCATGCCCACCAGCAGGAAGAAGGCCTTCCCCGAAACCGCGAACCGATCCCAGGTGTAGATCCCGTCCCAGAGCACCGCTCCGGTCCGAGCAAACGGCAGGAGGCAGAGCCCGGCGATCAGGTGAACACCGAGGACCAGGACGCCGACGGCTCTGGATTGGAGCTTCACTACCGACTCCACCAGCAAGAGCAATACCCCACCCGCCGCCAAGATGACTTCCGGCGCCGCAATGATCCATAGTCCTTCGTGCATGCCGTTGCCCCTCCCGCTCCTTTTCCGTGTTCTCCCTAATTTAGCGAGAGAAAACCCTTGACTCCGGATCCGACGACTCCAAGGAGTGTCCCGGGCCAGATTCCCAGAATCAATAGTGCGGCCATCAACAGGACATAGGGTATCCGCGCCACCCCTTCCACATCGCCCGTCTCCGCCAGATGTTGCGGCAGGTCGCCATAAAATACCGCCCGAACGGCCCGCAGTTGGTAGACCGCTGAAATCACGATCCCCCAGACCACCACAGCGGTGAGCAGCGGCTGGCTCTTCCATGATCCGAAGAAGATCAGGAGCTCCCCCGGGAAATTCGCGAGGCCCGGAACGCCTACCGACGCAAACGAGCCGACCAAAAAGGCGACCGCGACGAAAGGCATCCGGCGGGCGAGTCCACCCAGCTCGGCAAAGCGAATCTCTCCCGCTCGCTCCCGCACTTCTCCGGCAACCGCGAAAAGGAGAGCGGCGCTCAAGCCATGGGCAACCATCAAGAGGACCACCCCACTGACCCCCAGGGCATTCCAGCAGGCCAGCCCGAGAAAGAGATAGCCCATGTGCATCACGCTCGAGAACCCCAGCATGGCGGGAAGCTCCTTCTGCGCGATCGTCGTGAGCCCGATGAAGAGGATGTTGCCCAAAAGCAGGGCGAGGATCCAAGGCTTCCATGCCTCCGCCCCACCAGGAAGCAGCGGCATGGCCACACGCAGGAGGCCGTAGAGACCGAATTTCTTGAGCACTCCGGCGTGCAACATGGCAGCCGAGGCGGGAGCCGACGCATATCCAAAGGGGGCCCAGGAATGGAACGGGAACAGCGAAACCAGAGTCCCGAAGCCGATCGCCAGAAGCAGGAAGGGCAACATCTGCTGGCTTGTCGCTAGCGGATTCTCCCGCAGGTAGTCCGTCAGCCGGGGAATGTCGAAGGTTCGCTCCTCCGCAGGCACCACGCCCAGAAGCGCAATGATTCCGGCGAGGAGGACCAGACTCCCCAGGCCAAGATAGAGAGTGAGCTGCAGGCTCACGAATTGGCGATTTTCCGCCCCCCAGATCCCGATCAGGAGAAACGTCGGGATCAGGGCAAACTCGTGGAAGGCGTAGAAGAAAAAGAGGTCGAGGGAGACGAACGCTCCCAACGCCCCGAGCGAGAGGAGCAGGAGATAGCTGTAGAACTCGCTGGCGCGCTTAATTTTGGCGGGTGCCACCCAAATCGCGGCGAGGGTGACGAGCGTCGTGAGAAGGACCAGAGGGAGGCTGATCCCGTCGACGCCCACGTGGTATCGAATTTCCGGAAGCCCGCCCAGCGCGATCCAGCTGTGATTCTCCACGAAATGATACCCGCCGACGCCGGCGGGAAATTGGGCGTAGATCCAGAGGCTCAGGAGGAAGTTCGTGCCCGCAGCGACCAGGGAGACCTTTTTAGGGGAAGCGCCCAAGAGGATCAGTCCGATGGCTGCGGCCTCGACAAGGAGCAAGATAGTTAGAGGTGACATAAGCAATTCAGCGCGTGGTCCTTCGAACCTCCGTTTAGCCCGGTCGCCTCCTCAGCGGCCGAACAGCAACAGGAGGATTCCCCCAGCCCCTAAAGCGAAGAGAAAGGCATATTCCCGCAAGTTTCCTGCCTGGAGCAGCCGCAGCATTTCTCCTCCCAAGCTGACCACAAAAGCTCCGCCGCGCACCAGGACGAACCCCACGATCCATTGATCGGCCCAAGCCAGAAGCCGAGCTGACTCCTCCTGCAACTTGAGAACGGTCCAGTCGTAGATCTCGTCAAAGTAAAATTTCCTTTCAAAGAGAGGAATGGCAATTCGCTCCTGGTTGGCCCGCCCGTAGGTGATTGCGCCCGCTGTCAGGCCCAGGAGGACGGCGGTCAAGGACGCCATCGGGACCAGCGGGTTTTTCCCTTCCGCCTCGTGACCTCCGAGCAGATGCTCGATCCCGAAGAACGAGTATCCAGCAATGACCGCCAGCACCGATAGGACGATCAAGGGAAACCCCATGACAAACGGCGACTCCTTGGCATGCTCAGCGGCCTTCGTCCGGGGCTTCCCGAGGAAAGCCACCAAGGTGATGCGGGTCATGTAGAAAGCCGTCAGGGCTGCGGTAAAGGCCGCCATCCAGAACAGGACGGGCTCGTTGCGTGCCGCCGCCTGCAGAATCTCTTCCTTGCTAAAGAATCCCGATAGGCCCGGTATTCCCGCAAGCGCCGCCGCGCCGATCCCGAAGGTGACAAACGTCAGCGGCATCTTTCGTCCGACCCCGCCCATTCTCCAGATGTCCTGCTCGTGATGGAGCGCGTGGAGGACGGAGCCCGCACCCATGAAGAGGAGAGCCTTGAAGAAGCCGTGGGTCGTCAAGTGGAACATCGCCGCGGTCGTGCTGGCGCAGCCAACGGCAAGAACCATGTAGCCGAGCTGCGACATCGTCGAATAGGCAAGAACCCGCTTGATGTCGTTCTGCTGCGTGGCGATCAGAGCCGCCACGAGTGCCGTGATCCCGCCGGTCCACGCAATGACCGAAAGGGCCTCCGGGGAAAGCTCGAGGACAAAGAAGATGCGGCAGAGCATGTACACGCCTGCCGCCACCATTGTGGCCGCATGGATGAGAGCGGAGACAGGAGTCGGTCCCTCCATCGCATCCGGCAGCCAAACGTGAAGTGGAATTTGCGCCGACTTACCGACGCAACCGCAAAAGAGAAGGAGTGCGGCCACCGGAGCAAGCCAGTTCCCGGCAAGCCCCCTCGCGGCTCCGGGATCGAAGGCAACCGTTCCGCAGGTCGCCCAGAACGTCAGAATTCCCAGGAGGAAACCGAAGTCGCCGACTCGGTTCGCCAGGAACGCCTTCCGGGCAGCATCCGCCGCCGAGTTTTTCTCGAACCAGAAGCCTATGAGCAGGTAGGAGCTTACCCCAACGAGCTCCCAGAAGATGTACATCATGACGAAATTCGTCGAGACGATGATCCCGATCATGGAGGCGAGGAAGAGCGAGAGCTCGCCGAAGAACCGGGCTCGGCCGGGATCTTCGGCCATGTAGCCGAGCGAATAGACGTGGATGAGAAAGGCGACCCCGGTCACCATGAGCAGCATCAGGCGAGCCAGGGAATCGAGGGTCATTCCGATCTCGATTCGGAGTCCGGGCAGGTCGACCCAGGAAAGTGCTGCGGGCGCCCCGACCTTACCTAGGGCGATCCCCAGGGCGGTCAAGAAGGCAAGCCCGCTCGCTGCAATCGAAACCGCTTGGCTGAGCCGGGGATAGGGCCGGAGGGCGACCCAGACGAGAAAGGCGGAAGTCAGAGGAGCCAGAAGAAGAAGCCAGGCCATAAGCGCTTAGAATTTGAGAGCGGTAATCTCTTCCGCCTTCGTCGTCCGCTTCATCCGATAGAGAGAGACGAGGAGCGCCAGGCCCACGGCCACTTCCACTGCGGCTACGGTGATGACAAAGAAGACGAGCACTTGTCCTCGCACCTGATGCGAAAACCGACTGAAGGCGACCAAGGAGAGGTTTGCGGCGTTAAGCATGATCTCCAGGCACATGTACATGATCAGCAAGTCCCGCCGGACAATGACCCCCGCCAAGCCGATGGCGAAGAGCAGCCCGCTTAAAACCAAATAATGACCGAGAGTAGGCGTTCCCATTCCCAATGCGTCCGTTTTTCCTACACGTCTTTCTTGCTCAAGACGATCACCCCAACCATCGCGACGAGGAGGAGCAGCCCCACCGCCTCGAACGGGAGCACGTAGGCACCGAAGAGCAGGTGCCCAATGCTCGTCGCATCATTCGCTTCCGCGACGCGGGCGCTGTTCGCCTCCCAAGCGGAGGACGGAATGGCCCTCCAGAACCCGGCCCCGAGGAGGACCAATATGAGCAGTCCCGCTCCGACGCCAAGCGGGCGGAGCGGGGTCCCCTCTTCGGCCTTCAGATCGAGCAGCATGATGATGAAGAGGAAAAGGACCATGACCGCCCCAGCATAGACCCAGACTTGGACGGCGGCCAGAAAGTAGGCCCCCAGGAGACCGAAGAGTCCGGCCAGCGCGAGAATCATGGTAACCAAGCTCAACGCCGAAGCGACGGGGCTCCGATTGACGATGACTGCCACAGCACTCCCCAAGAGCACCAGGGCCGCAAACCAAAACAAAAATCCTTCCATCTTTTCTTTCTGACTGTTCCGTGGTTAGCGACTCCCCACAGAAAATCAAGAGCGATTCTGAAAAACTCTCCGCTTTCCAGAGACATGTGCCCGCCGATGCGTTGGGCCTATTTGTTCGCCCACTTCCGAATCGGCAGCGGCAAGACCCCCCCCATTTCGTAGAGCTTGGCCTTGTCGTGAAGAAGCTCCCTGCGGCTCCGGCCGTTCAAGGAGTAGTTTTGCGGCAGAAGGAAGATCGCCTCCTCCGGACAGACCTCCTCGCAGTAGCCGCAAAAGATACAGCGCGTCATATCGATCCAAAACTCCCTTGGCGCCTTCTCGACCTTGGCGTAGGGCGAATCTTCCGGAATCTCCCCCGGTGCGATCCGGATCGCCCGCGGCGGGCAGATGAACTCGCAGAGCTGACAGCTCACGCATTTTTCCCGGCCATCCTCATCCTTCACCAGGACGGGCGCGCCCCGGTATCCGGGAGGGATCGGTGGGCGCTCCTCCGGATATTGAAGAGTGACGTGCGTCTTCCCCGCGAGCCGAGCCACGAAATGGCGCCAAGTGATTCTCAACCCCTCCCAGAAACCAGGCAGATAGAGCTTCTCGACCCAAGAGAGATCGGGCCTGCGAACGACGATCATGACGCTACTCTACCGGCAATGGATCTGCTGTCAGCCTTTTTTCTTTTCCTCCCACCCTAGGCTGCTTCAGGATAAAGACATGAAGTATCGGTTGCTGCCCGAGACGGGACAAAACGTTTCCGAGGTCGGCTTTGGCGTCTGGACGCTTTCGACCGGTTGGTGGGGGGAATATACGGAAAAGCAGGCGCTCGCCTTTCTGCACCGAGCGCTCGATCTAGGAGTCAACTTTTTCGACACGGCCGATGTCTACGGACATGGATACGGAGAGGAATTGCTCGGCAAGGCCTTCGACCACGATCCCCGCGAGGTGGTGATCGCTACCAAGGTCGGGTATGATTTTTCGGGTCCTGCCCGCAGTCGCGGCCAGCGCGAACTCCCCCATAACTTTTCCGAGGGCTTCCTCCGGGAGGCTGTCGAAAGCTCCCTGCGCCGCCTCCGTCGGGAGACAATCGACAACATTCAGCTCCACAATATCCGGATGGAGCACATCCAGGACGACCGGATCTGGGCACTGCTCGAAACGCTCCGCCAGGAAGGCAAGATTCGCTCCTACGGCATCGCTCTCGGACCGGCGATCGGCTGGCTCTATGAAGGGATCGAAGCACTCCGGCGCCGCAGGCCTCACGTGGTCCAACACATCTACAATCTCCTCGAGCCTTTCCCCGGGCGGCCGCTCATGGACGCGGCTCCGGACCTGAGCCCGCGCTTTCTCGTCCGCGTGCCTCACTCGAGCGGCCTGCTCGAAGGAAGATACACCACCGACACAATCTTTCCGAAGGGAGACCATCGCAATCATCGGCCGGCCCATTGGCTCCCGAACGGCCTCAAGAAGGTCGAGCAGCTCCGCTTTCTAGAAGCGCCCGGGAGAACCTTGGGGCAAGCCGCCCTGCAGTGGATTCTCTGCGAGCCGCGCATTCTCTCCTGCCTCCCCAACATCTACACGATGGAGCAGCTCGAGGAGTTCGCCGCAGCCCCCGATGCCCCTCCCCTTTCCCGGAACGAGCTCGACCGAATTGACGCGCTCCTCGCCGGGAACTTCGGAATCGAAGAGCCCCGGGAAGCCTACAAAGGCACCATGACTCCGGCTCTGTCGGAGTAGCAGCCTCCGGACTAGCGAGGAGCCCAGGGCGGCTCTCCGCTATTGCCCTGCGGGAGGCGCGACCGTTTCGGCCTCCGATGAAGCCGAGACGGGGGCGATGTTCAACCGTCGCTCCCGATGAGCAAAGTAGAGGTTCCGGATATAGGGAATCCAGGTGAAGAGGTAGGCGAAGACGAACACCGAGTCCCGCCGCGAAAGCGCGTAGATCAAGAGCAGCAGCGAACCTCCCAGACTGCAGTACCAGAAGGCCACCGGGATGACCACGGTCCTCTTTCGCTCGGTGGCCAGCCACTGAATGACGAAGCGCGAGAAGAAAAGCAGGTTGCCGGCCCACCCGATCACCTTCATGAGGCTCCAGTGCACTCCCAACCAGGAGATGTCGGCCAAGAAAAGCGTGCTCATTTCTCTTCTCCCTCTTTTCCTCCGGTGCGTTCCGTCTCTTCCCTCATCCCGCCCTCAATCGCGATCAGCACCTCCCGTTCCCGCGAGACGAATTCCTCATCGGAAACCACCGGAACCAACCGGTCGCTCCACGGATGCCCCAACGTCACCCAAGAGCGGCATCCCGCCAGGCTACGCTCCCAAGGACAGGCCGCTTTCCGGCTCTGGTAGATGCGCACCAGCAAGAGATGTAACCCCTCTTTTGCTCCGTAGGCAAATCTCTCCCGAAGCAGCTCTTCCTCCCAGAGCTGAAAAACGACGAGCCGGCGGACGCTCTCCCAATCCGCGAGAAACCGCGACCAGAGAAGCTTGGCCACGAATTGCAGCTCCACTTCCTCTGGCCCCCCTCGTTCTCGCTCTTCCGCCAGGAAGCGGAATTCCGGACGGATCTTGTCGGACTGGGCATGAAAACGAGTGGGCAAGAGCCAGAAATCGGAATGGTTTGCCGTGAAGCCGCCGCGCCCTTCGGCAATTCCCCCTTTTCGAAGAATCAGCGTCTGCCATCCCTTTCCTAAAGCCCGGACGATCGGCTCCGCCTCCTTAAGAGCGGGCCATCCGCCTCCCCGAGCTGGACGAATATCGTCGGCAACCAAGGCCTTCTTCCCCTCCTTCTGTCACGCTTTCTCCCGAAAAAACCAGGGCGCGGCAACGATAAAAGTAGAGCACGCCTGAGGCAAAGGTGATCGCTACGGCCAGCCAGAGGAGTACGCTCGCGAGAGCTTGCAGCGGCGGGATCGCCGTCTGCTTTCCACCCCCCAGCTCCGCTAGGGTCATCTGCGTCAGCACCAGGAGAACGTAGAGCATTTGCGCCAAGGTCTTCCACTTCCCTGACGATGCGGCCGCAAGGACCGCGCCTCGCGCGGCCATCAATGCACGCAACCCCGTGACGAGAAACTCCCGAGCCATGATGACGACCACAACCCAAAGAGGAACGGCTCCACGCTCGAGCAAAACCAGGAAGGCGGCGCAGATCAAAATCTTGTCGGCGAGGGGATCGAGAAGCTTCCCCAAATCGCTGACGAGGTTATTCCTCCGCGCGATCCAACCGTCCACCCAATCCGTGAGGCTCCCCACAGCGAAAAGCACCAGCGCCGTCGTAGTGGAATAGTGCCAAGGCACGCTGACATCCGCGACGAAGAGCCCGCAGATGCAGAGCCTTGCCAGACTGATCTGGTTCGGGAGGTTCCACTGTTTGGCAGTCGCCACCGCTCATCGCAGTAAGCCTCCGATCTACCCCCACGAGCAAGAGAAACCTGCGGTGGGGCGCTAAAGAAACCATTCGACGCCGGCTTCGGACGAAGTAAACTTTATCCTGTTGAAACGCGCGATCGTGCTGCTCACCTCGTTGCTCGCCGTGCTTCCGGCATGGAGCATCGACGTAAGCCCGAGCAAGAACACCCATCCCAACATCATCGACGATACGCCGAGGAAGCATTGGAGCCCTTTTTCGTTTCGCTTTGGAGACCCGAAGCGAATCGAAAAGGCAAACCAGGTCAATTTTCGCAACGTAGAAGCGCGCCTGCAGGTCGAGCGGAATCCGTTTTCCCTAGCTTTGCTCCACGATCGGCTCGACTCGGCTACGATACGGCTCACCTTTCAGGTCTTGAACAAGGGGAAGCGAACCTACTTGTTTAACTTTCCCAATGCTCAGCGCTACAATTTTGTGCTGCGCGACGCAGCGAACCAGCCGATCTACGTCTGGTCAGAGGATAAGGAGTTTCTCTCCGTCGAGGGGATGTCGATGCTCGACCCGGGCGATTCCCTGACGTTTACGGATGTATTGCCCGTCCAGGACCTCGACCGTCCGCTCTCTCCGGGGACCTACCGCGTCGAGATGACCCTGGCCGGGTATCCCGAGGTCACCGCGGCTACCTCCTTGACTGTGGTGCCGTAGCCTGCCGCAAGAGCGCCCTGCTTCCGCGCTCCCTCTAATGTGGGTCCGGCGGGAGTCGAACCCGCATCCAAGGGATTATGAGTCCCCTGCTCTTACCGATTGAGCTACAGACCCCCTTCTCGGACAGCGCAAGCTCGGGTCCCTACTTCTTCCCTTCGGCCTTTGGCCGAGGGCTTTCCCGCACCGAGACAACCGTGACGGTGGCCCCCTCCGTTTTCCCGCGGTCCGGGGGGCTCAAGACCACTCGCTCCCCCGCCTGGATGCCGGATTGAATCTCAACCTTGTATCCGTCGTTATTCCCGAGATCAACCTTCCGGAGATGACACCGATCAGACGCATCGACGACGACAATATAATGGCCATCGGGCCGATCGAAGACCGTGTTGACCGGCAGGGTGAAGGGAGCCCGGCTTGGGACTTGGAAAGTGACCAGCACGTAGAGACCCGGCAAGAGCTTCTGATCGGGATTGGGCAGGTCGACTTCGGTGAGAAGGGTGCGCGAGGCCGACTCGAGCCCCATCGCGGTACGGACGACGAGAGCATTCCGGCTCTCGTTTGGCATCTCCGGGATCATCACCTTCGCCGCCATCCCCTCTTTGACAGCGAAGGAGTAGGACTGGGGCACCGCGACGTAGATGCGCAAAAGCGAGATTTGCGCCATCCGATAGAGCTGTCGCAGCGCCCCGAAGGGAAATTCGCCCTGGCCCGCGACGAGGGTTCCGATGTCGATGTTTCGAGCCGTAATTACGCCCGCAAAGGGAGCGGTCACCCTTTCGAACTTCTGCCATTCGATCCACCGGTTGAGCTCCGCAAGGGCCGCGTCGTACCCGGTTCGCTGGACATCGTATTCCTCCTGCGAGACGGCCCTGGTTCGCACCAGCGCCTTCCAGCGATCGTAGTTGATTCGGGCGATGTCGGCCTTTGCTCTCAAGTTCGACACGGTGTGGTCGACTTCCGGCGCGTCGATCTCGCAGAGCAGATCCCCTTCGTTCACTCGCTCTCCGATATCATGATACCACCTCTTAACATATCCGCTGACCCGAGCCCAGATCGGCGTCTCATAGAAGCCCTGTGTTGTGCCCGGCAAGGCCAGAGGGAGAGAAGCGGGCGTCGGTTCCGGGGTGACCAGCTCCACGTAGATCCTCTTGCTCTCCGCAACGACCCGCTGCAGGGCCGTCCAATCGATGGCCCGCTTCACCAGCCCGACCGCGAACAAGAAGACCAGTATGGCGCCCACGATCCAGCCGGGATGCCGCCTCCGCGCAATCCCGGCCACGGACCTGAGGAACCGCCCCCAGAATGCCGGTAGGCCTCCCGGCCGCAAAGCGGGCACAAACCGCAGGAGAATACGCTGATGCGATGCCGGTTCTTTCCGCAACTTCTCTCCTTTTTGGGTTACCGCCGGTTCCCAGCCTCCCGGCTCCGAATCGAGGCGAAGACGGTAGGGACGAAGATCAACGTGCCGACGGTTGCGAAGACCAATCCTCCAATAACGGCGCGTCCCAGAGGAGCATACTGCTCACCTCCTTCCGCCACTCCCAAAGCCATTGGAAGCATTCCCACGATCATCGCTCCGGCCGTCATCAAGACGGGGCGGAGCCGGATTCTGCCAGCTTCCACGGCCGCGTCGACCGCCGTCAATCCCTGCGCCATGCGCTGATTGGCAAAGGTGATCAACAGGATGCTGTTGGAGCTGGCCACCCCGACCGTCATGAGCGTGCCCATCAAGGCGGGCACGCTGAAGGTAGTTCCCGTCAAGAAGAGCATCCAGATGATCCCGCAAGCTCCGATCGGCAGGACCGAGAGGATGATGAAGGGCTCCCTCCAGGATTGAAAATTCGTGACCAGCAGCAGGTAGACGAGCACGACGGCGAACAGGACGCCGAACCCGAGCTGGGCGAACGCATCGTGCATGCTGACCACCTGGCCCATGACCTCGGCCCGATAGAGGGGAGGCAGCCTGTGCCGCACGTCTCGCAGAATCTTTTCAATCTCCGCCGCCACCCCCGCCAAATCCCGGCCTTGGACGTTCGCCAAGACGTCGAAGACCGGTTTCATGGTAGAGCGGCTCATCATGGCCGGTTGGAGCGTTTCCGTTAACTGGGCCACGTTCGCCAGCAGCTCCGCATTCTGAACGTTTCCGAGGAGGGTCTGCGTCGACGCGGCCGGAGGAACCGTCTCCGTCGTCGTGGGAGCCAGCGTCATGTTCAGAAGATCGTTGATCGAGGAGATCTTTCTCTGCTGGGTGAAGACCAGGAATGGATAGTTGATGGTCGTTCGCGGATCGACCCAGTAGGTCGGGCTGACCATGAAGCTGCTGGAGAGATTGTTGAGGACGTTGTTGGTGATGTCCACCTGCTTGAGCCCCATTTCGACCGCGCGAACTCGATCGATTTCGAGATGTAAGGTGGGATAATCGATTCGCTGGTGGATATGGACGTCGACCGCCCCAGGCACCGCTCGGACCCGATCGCGGATCTCGGCGGCGAACTTATAGGCGAGGTCGAGATCCAGGCCGCTGACGTGGATGTCGATGGGAGCGGCGATCCCGAAATTCAGCACCTCGTTGACCATATCCGCCGGCTGGAAAAAGAATTCGCAGCTGGGAAATCGCTTCGGAAGGAGATCCCGCAGGCGCTTGGCATACTGAGCGGTCGGACGGTGTCGCTCCTGGAGCTGAATGAAGATCTCGCCGTCGAAGACCCCTTCGTTCATCGAATCGGAAAGTGCGAGCGTCGACATGAAGTAGATCGGGATTCCCATGTTATCGACGACCGTCTGCAACTCTTCGGGAGGAATGACTTCCCGAATGGTCTTTTCCACATCGGCGAAAATTCCTTCCGTGACCTCGATCCGAGTCCCGGTAGGCGCATAGACATGGAGTCGCAAGAGCCCCGCGTCGGCGACCGGGAAGAAGTCACGACCCACCCAGAACGCCACCGCCAGGCTCACGAGCACGAGCATGGCCGCGGTCTCGAAGACGCGCTGGCGATGAGCGAGAAGGAAGGCGAGGATTCGTGCGTACCGTTCGCGGAGCGCATCGAACGCTCGGTTGAATGCTGCGTTGAATCGCTGCATGGCCGAGCCCCGTGCCTCTTCAGCGCCTTCGGATTCCTCGCGCAGCAAGAGCACCGCCATCGCGGGAACGAGGGTCCGGGAGAGAAAATACGAGAAGAGCATCGCGAAGACGACGGCCAGCGCCATCGGGATGAACAAAAAGCGGGGCGGGCCTTCGAGGAAGATGACCGAAGTGAAAACGACGGAAATGGAAAGAGTCGCCATGAACGCGGGTGCAGCAATCTCCTGGCTCCCATCGAGGATCGCTTGCCGGAAGGGCTTTCCCAACTGGAGATTTCTGTGAATGTTCTCGATCGCTACCGTTGCATCGTCCACCAGGATTCCGACCGCGAGCGCAAGCCCCCCGAGGGTCATCAGATTGAGGGTATGCCCCAGGCTGCTGAGCACGAAGAGCGCCAGAAGGATGCAGAGCGGAATCGAGGTCACGACGATCAAAGTCGTCCGGAAGCTCCCCAGGAAGAGAAAGATCATGACCCCTGTCAGGAACGCTGCGCTCCCCGCCTCGCTGACCACCCCCTTGATCGCCGCCTCCACGTAAACCGACTGGTCGAAGAGCTCCCGGATCTCGATCTGCGGATTGGCCCGGCGGATCTCGGGCAGAAGCGCCTTGATCTGGTCGATGATCTGGATGGTGGAGCCCCCGGCGATCTTGAGCGCCGTCATCAGAACCCCGTGCCGTCCGTTGAGCCGGACCAGGTTCCATTGCGGCACTCCGCCGTCGTGGACATTGGCAATGTCGCGCACGTAGACGACGCGGTCGTTGATGTTCTTCCGGACGACCGAGGTGTTCGGATCCGGGACGAGCTTCACCGGGAAGTTGTTCACCTCGAAGATGTCTTTCGGAACGTTGTTGAGGGTGACAAAATAGTCGCGCTCCCCAATCTTCACGTCTCCCGACGGGTAGTCGATCACCTGCCCGTTGACGACGTTCAGCAGATCCTGGGCCGTCAAGCCCCGGGCTAAGAGCTGGTTGGGATCACAGTCCACGGTCATCCACCGCACGATGCCGCCCCACGGGGGAATGAGAAGAGTTCCACGCACCGCCAGGAGGTCCCGGCGGAGCTGCCAGACCGTGTAATCATAGAGCTTCGATTCTGAGAGGACGGGACTGGAGACGGCGATCTGGACGACCGGAACCGAGGAGGCATTGAAGCGAAAGATCAACGGAGGCGTAGTCCCCGGCGGCATCCGCTTGATGAGCGGTTGGAGAACCGCCGTGATCTCGGCGACGGCCATGGAAATGTTGACGTTCGGCTGGAAATAGACCTTCGTGACCGAAAAGCCGAAGAAGACGTTCGACTCGACCCGCTTTACCCCATCGACAAAGTTGGCGATCTGGTAGTCGCTGAAGGTCGTGATGTAGTTGGTCATGTCGGTCGGCACCAGGCCCAGGTACTGCCAAGCGATGATCACGACCGGAATGTCGATCTCCGGGAAGATGTCGGTGGGCGTTTTTCGGATGGCGAAAAACCCGAGAAAGAGGATCAGGATCGCAAGCACCCCAATCGTATAGGGTTTCTTGAGGGCGGTACGAACGAGCCACATTTCCGACTCCCTTGCTGCCTTGCGAAGGCTCTTCTCGTCAAGAGATGATAGGCGAAGCCGTTGTCAGCGACAACCGCGATATCTGGTCGGCATCTCTGGCAAGGGTTCTCCAGCAAAGGATCCGGGGTTGCCCGCCTCGTCGCGCTTGACTTTACCTCCTCGCAGCGAGCCTCGCAAAGCTCCCGGGCACCGATGGCGCGCGCATCAACGGTAAGCGAGCCCCCCTTCGGCGCTCCGGCGCCATGCGCCGCTCGACAGTCTGTCATGAATCGGCTAGTACTAGCCTTCGTGGCAGATCCCCAAGCAGCACCGCCGGAGGACAAGCAGGCGAAATCCGAAGCCTTCGCCTGGCTGGACAAGTGGATTTCCCCAGAATCCCTGGGCGTAGCCGCGGATTCGGCGCTCGATTGGGTCCACCGGCTCTATCCACTGACGGGCCGTCCCGGCATAGAGGTGGAATGGAAAAGGGATCGCTGCTGGTGGGTAGATCTCTTTCCTCGAAAGAGCAAAATATCCTATTTGTGCGCGGGAGGCTCCCTTCTCAACCACACCCGAAAGCCCTTTCGCCTGCTCGACGTTCGCCTCGTCTCGTCTCGCGTCGGCGCCGATCTCTGCTACCGTTCGATTCTCTCCTCCCATGCGCCGGCCAATCGGGAGGTCGAGGTTCCGCCGCAAGGAGCCCTCGATCTCTCCTTGGAAATGGGCTTGCGCGGAGCGCCGCCGGCCGGAACGACCGATTTCTGGGTCGCTTTCTCTCTCCGAAGCGAGGGCAAGCTCCACGTGCCGATCCACCTGGTCCTCCGCCCCCTTGCGGCAATTCTGAGCGGCGTCGAGCTGCCACAGGAGCCCGGCTTTCAAATTTCCGATCCCATCGAGAAAAATGCGACCTCGGTGCTCCAATTCGAGCTCGTCGAGCTTCGCTCTCGCGGCCCAGCGCAGCTCGGCAGCCTGTCGGCCCCCCAGGAGAATGGAACCGATGGCTTAGTCTTGGAGCAAAACCAGCCCGCAGGCTCCGCCCAACGGCAGGTTTCCTCTCCGAACGTGGAGGCCCTGCTCCGCCTTTTTTCGCGGCTCCCCTCCGAGGAGGAGCGCACGCGCCTCCGGACGGCCCTCTGCGAGCGGCTCCAGGGGCAGCGAGGCTACGGCGCCGTCGCCTACCTGATCCTATTGGTTCTCTTTCGCATGGGTGCCCTTTCCGAAGGACTGACCGCCGCCCAATCCGGACTCTCGGGAGATTCCCTGGCTCTTTTCGGAATCCGCCGCCTTCTAGTCCTTTTGCTGAAGTGGGAGTGGCGCTCGTTTTCCGATAGCCTCCTCGATGACGTCGAACGCTTCGTCTGTCAGCTCGGGGATCCTTTTCGGACCATGGAGCGGATCGCTGCGATTCGGACGCTCCGGCTTTCTGCGCCAGAGGAGCCGTCGCGCGCGACCGCTTGACCCGAACGCGCCCTCAGGAGGATAGGAGGATCGGCCGGTTGGTTTCGCTTCGAGAGACGCTCGCTGCGCTCGCCCTGATCTTTCTCTGCTCTGCCGGAAAAGCATCCGGCCAAGGCTGGGTTGATCTCCTGGCCGGTGATCCCGTTTCGGACGCAGACCTTCTCTCCGACCTGCAGAATGCGCGAATCATCTACCTGGGGGAAATGCACACCGCTCCCTCTCACCACCGGATCGAAGAGCGACTGCTCCGCGCGCTTGCCGCCGGAAATGCTCCGCTCTCCCTCTTTCTGGAGGCACTCGATGCGAAGGATGCACCGATCCTCTCCCGCTTTCTGGCTGGGGAGCTTTCCTTCGAGGAGTTCGCGCGAAAGATCGACTGGCCAAGACGGTGGAGCAACTATCAGGACTACCGCGTCCTCTGTCTTTCGGCCCGAGAAAAGCACGTTCGGGTCTTCGGTCTCGACGGACCCGCTCTCCTCTTCCACCGGATCGCTCGGCAAGGGTGGCGGTCGGTGCCTCCCGCCGAACGAGAGCGCCTGGGCTTGAATCAGGTCCGTTTCGATCCGCTCTATCAGCGCCTTCTTCAGCTTTTCCTTCCCATTCATCCCGGGATGGGGCGATCGTGGCAAGTCCACGCCGCCAAGGCGCAGGAGGTTCGTGACGACTGGATGGCGGAGCGCATCGCCGAGGCTCTGCGCAAGACCCGCGGACGCAAGGAACGCGCGCTGGTCGTTTGCGGGGCGGGCCATCTGCGCTTCGGCTTGGGTTTGCCCGAGCATGTCGCCTCCCGCCTATCGATTCCACAGCGGATTCTTCTGCTCGCGCCCCCTCCGGAGCGTGCGAGAGCTTCGGCTCTCCCCCTCGCTCGGAGACCGGCACCCGCTCTCCTTCTTTCCCATGCTGCACTCGGGTTCGTCGACCGCCCGCTTGCCGACTACCTCTGGCTTCCTCCCCGGACGTTTCCGGTCAAGGCTCCCCGCTGAATTGAGTGGGTAAGGGGAGCAGATTTTTTTGTTCTTGCCATGCCTTTCTCGAGAATCGACGCCCTTCCAGCAAGGGCCACTGTTCCACGATGTACTTCTCGGCGGCGTCGCGTATGACCCAAGCGACCAATGGGTACTATCGCGTTGACTCAGGCAGCCGCAAGGGCTGGAGGATCGGGCGATTTCATGGACGCCTCGCGGCGTTCGGATGACCTCACCACGGGCAACGGCACTCCACCGAAGTAGGGATTGGTTGATCGTGGGTCGGCGGGGGCACCCCGGCTCCCGGTTCTGCCCAGGCTCAGCGCCCGGACAGGTCGCTCCCCGAACTCGCGCACGAGCTCGGCAAGGACCGCAGCCTTCCCCTGGAAGAGCCAACCATTGGGGCGCGCACGGCGCGCTTCGATGTTGGCCGCCGCATTGAGGTCGGCGTGCATTTGGTGACCGCACCAAAGGCAGACGAAGGTCTTCTGGTCGCGGCGGTTCCGCTTGTCCACATAGCCGCAACCGGAACATGCCTGAGAGGTGTATGCGGCGTTGACCTCGGCGGAGGGGATTCCGAACCGCTCCTCCAGGTCGCGCAACTTCTCCTGGACGATCGAGCGTCCGCAGTTGCGCAGGATCGCGTTGAGCCGCCTTGAGAGGTCGGAGTGGCGGAAGTCGAGCCGCTCCAGCACCAACTCCTTGGGCTTGCCCTGCTCGACAAGGCGGTTGAGCACGCGGCCGACCTCGGTGCGAAGGAAGCCGCGCACGTCCTCCACCAGCGCCCGATACCGCTTGCTCTCGCGTGGCCTGCGTCCGGCACGCTGCTGGCTGGCCGCGATCAAGGCAAGCAGCGCGTCGTACCGCTTGAGCCGCTTGAGCCAGCCCTGGCCGAGCAGCCGGCCGTCGGATGTGGCCAAGAGCGTGGACAGCCCAAAATCAAGCGCCAGCGCGCCGTGGCCGTCGTAGGCGGCGCGGCTTTTGGCGCAGACCTCGCCCATGTCGGTCACCACGCCGAAGCTCAGGCGACCCTCGCGCTCGTTCACCTGGATGCCGTTGGTCACGCGGCCAGGACGCTTGGCATGGTAGTCGTAGGTGAGCAGCGGGATGGCGATCTTGCGCCCCTTCTCGAGCGTGGAGAGGCTCACCCACCAGCCGACCCTGCCGCCCTGCGTCGCCTGGATGGGGCGGGCGATGCTCCCCGCGCGGTGGTCGAGGCGCATGGAGATGCGCGAGAGGTCCGGGCGGCGATGCCGCGCCATGCAGTGGCGCATCATGGCGCGCGCCAGCCGTCGCACGGAAACCGGAATCACCTCGCCCGTCTCTCTCCTCGCCACCTCGCCGCGCCAGAACCACGCGCCCAGGCCGTTGATGGCGTGGAGCATCTGCTTGGTGGCGGGTGCCAGCGTGCTGTGGTTGACCGTATCGCGGAACTCGTTGGCCCGGTTACGGATCCAGCCCTGGAGCTGCCCGACGATCTGCCAGCGGGCCATCTGGACGCGGTTGGCCGCGCCGATGACGGCGGCAAAGGTGACCTTGTCCGCGTCGTGGTTCTTGTCAAAGCGGCCCGTCTCGAAGAAGAGCCGCCACTCTTCCCGGCCCAGCAGCACCGCGCCCCGGCGGTAGGCTCTGAGCAGCGCGCGCACCGCCGCCTCTTTGCTGGCCGTCAGGTTCGACGGCAGCAGGTCGGTCCGATGGACGGGCGGATGCTCGGGCTTCGTGCGGGCCATCAGGCGGTTCCCGTGAGAAAGCGGTAAGGCAGCGTGCGCCCGACGCCGCCCCGGACGAGCAGGGCCATGCGCTCCCGGCAGGCGTCGGCCTTGCGGTTCCAGCGGAAGGCGGCTTCGCCGGCGTAGCGTCCGAGATGCTTTGGCGAGACGAAATGGAAGAGGCCGACCACGGCGCGTCCCAGGAACCCGTTGAAGGATTCAACGCGGTTGACGTGGACGCGGTGGCCGGTCGCGGAGTCGGTGCGGGCGTACTCCCGCTGGCTCTGGTTGACGGACAAGTGGGTGCGTTCCGCGCCCAGGTGCCTGTCGGCCGGGAGACCATCGGTCATCGCCAGCGCATCGGCGGAGAGCACGCCGTCCAGAGCCCGGGCGACGGCGGCCTTGCCGTGGGTTGGAATGACCTTGGTTGCCAACTTGCCGCCACGCTCTGCGGCGACCAGCAGCAGCGGACGTTTGGGGCCGCGCCCCTCGGGGTTGGGCGGAGGCGGGTCGCAGTCGTCGTCCGCGCGTTCCGGCTTGGCGCTCTTGCGCGGCAGCGCTCCGGCATGGGTCTTGTCGATCTCGACGAGGTTGGACAGCAATGGGCTATCCTCGGCCATCATGGCGCGGATGCGGTGGCCGAGGTGCCACGCCGTCTGGTAGGATACGCCCAGCATCTCCGAGAGCTTCACGGCGGAGAGGCCCTTGCTCGACGCGACGATCTGGTAGATGGCCTGCGCCCAGGTGAGCATCGGCAGGTGGGTGCGGTGCATCGGCGTGCCAGCGGTGACCGAGAACTGCCGGTGGCAGGCGGTGCATTGCCAGCGGCGGATCGTCCGCAGCCAGCAGGCGTGGTTGACGCATCCGCACACCGGGCAGATCGGGCCGTCCGGCCAGCGGGCGCGCTCAAACCACGCCCGCGCGGCGTTCTCGTCCGGGAAGAGATCGTGGAAGGCGCGGAGCGTGAGGGCGGTGCCGATCATGATCAAAATCTAGGGATTGTGGCGGTCTGCGTCAAGCCGATAGGCCCGCGACCAATTATTCGGCTGTCTACCCGGTTTTCTTCTTCGATGCCTTTGGATGCGGCTTAGGCGGCGTCGACAGCATCCGCTGCAACAAGTCGTTGAAGCCGGGGGCTGGTGATTTCATGGGCTCCTTCCTCTTACTCGCCTTCGCTGCCATCGAAAATCTCTAACTGTCGCGGCACGTATGGCATCTGAATTGACACCCCAAAACCCTTGACCGTAATGAGCTTGGAATCTAGCAGCGGCTTGTCGAACGTGTGAAATTCCTTGATCTTGAAGTAAGCGGCCGTGGCGATGTGCACCGCGTCCTTCGGGCGCACGTTGGAATCCCATACAACGTCTCTCGCCAGTTCCGCGATGGTGCGTGTCAGCGGTTTCTGGACGATATGCGCTGCCCGGAAGAAGTTGTTCACCATCGGTCTCTTTGCCGGATCGAGTTTTGACGCTCCCTTGGCGTAGATGACTTCGGCGACGGTCAATGTCGAAGTCACGATGGCAAGGAGTCCTCGCTCCCCAGCCGCCCACACGTCCTCGCACGATTGGACTTTATCTTCCTCACCGTTTAGGAGGCCGAGGAATGCGTTGCTGTCCCAATAGACGATCTGCAGCGTCATCAGGTTCCGGCTAGCAAGCGCCGCATTTCGGCGGGAGAGGGAACCTCCTCTTTAGGCGGGAATGGAATAATCTCCTTCGCTCTCACGCTCACCGGCATACCATCCTTCCGGTAGCGAACCTTACCAAGAACCTCGACGCGCTTGCGGAACGACTCCCAAGCGATTTGCAGCGTACTTTCTTCTACTTCGCATTTTATGGCACGGTCATCAAGTACGTCGTAGACGACGAACTCCAGTTGACCGTGAGCGGAGAGCCTCTGCAAAAACCCGTCAACGGAACCGTCATCCTCGTAGGCAATCTCCAGAAGATTTTCCGCCCTGGATGCAATCGTCCTACCGATGCTCACGGCCTCGTCCTGCCTGGACCATATGCGCACGTTGCCAGGCGATTTCTTGCTCTTGAACAGCGTTCCCAGGGCCTTGCTGCATTCCACGGACTTGTCGCTGAAGAACGAGGGGCGGACGCCAGATTCCAACTGCCGCAAGCCGCTAACTAAATTAGTGCGAATCTGGTGGATCTCGTTGGCCGTATATACGCCAGGTTTCCCGGAAAGCCCGATGCCGACACTACCCGGATAGACCTTTACCAGCCAGGCGGAAGCATCCTTATGAGGAGCGAATTGCTTCGACATCTCCCGCACAAGACCGGAGAAGTTCTCGAAGGCTTTGGCAAAATCCGACACTGAAATTTCCTCTTCGTCTAGCTCAAGAGTAATTTCAGTGTCGATCTGCTTCGTTTCAATGGCCATTCTCAGTTGCCTCGGCAGTGTTCCAGCCACGATGTGTGCCTGTACATCAACCTCTTGCCGGCGATACCCTCCAGCATCACATCGGCGCGTTGAACATCAGTGCATCCCAACGACGCTCGGTGGTTCAAAGTCGAACTCCGTCGCGTAGCGTTGCAGGTGCTTCTCGCTGACGTGGTAGAATGTGCCATAGAGACCCTCTTTCCGGATCGCAAAGCTCGACTCCACAGTCTTCGTCGTCACGTCCCCGTGGGCGCACTCGCCGGCACTAGGGTGACCACACTGTACTCCGAACATTTCCGGCCGATCTTCTTATAAACGGCCGTTGCATCGGTCATTAAACGGGCCTTCTCAGAAATCTGCGCCTTGAGGATCGGCCTTACCGTGGCCGCCGCCACGTTGGCGACATGGAAGGATCGTTTGTGGCCGTTGCGTTCGACGACCGATACGACTTTCATCTTGTGAGCGTAGCCGCGAGCGCCTTTGGCCTGCTTGCCCGTGTTGCGCCGGTAGGTTTCATCCACTTCCACCGACCCACCGTCACCGCCGACCAGCGCGTCATGGCTACCGGTCATCGCTTCGCGGATGCAGTGGCCCATGAACCAAGCGGTCTTGTAGGTGACGCCGAGCATGCGCTCCAACTGCTTGGCGCTGACGCCGTTCTTGCTGACCGACATCAGGTAGCAGGCTTGCAGCCACTTGTTCAGGGGAACCTTGCTGTCGGCGAACAAAGTGCCGACCGTGACCGTGAATTGTTCGCGGCAGTCCTTGCACTTCCAGAGCCCAGGGCGATGGGCCTTGCCTTCCAGCTTGTAATGCTGCCCGGCGCTGCCGCAGTGGGGGCAGACCGGGCCGTTCGGCCAGCGAAGCGCCTCCATATACTCACGCGCCTTGTCGACCTCTTGGAACTGCGGCTGGTTCAGGATCGCTTCGGCCATGACATTCCCTTTTCAGACAGGCCAATTGTTGGCTGCCGATATGGGTTTGTCAAGTATATGCTTCCGAAAAATAGGGCGCTGCTCCTGCGGGAGCGCTTATAGCGGACGAGTCTTGGGCAGCCCGAAAAAGCGCATGCCCTCTTTCCAGCGACCCCGTTTCTTCAGAAGGGCGATCCGCTCAAAGCGTTTCAGCACGTTCCGCTTGGTGGCGAGTTCCGAACCTCTGCGAAGACTCCGATGTTGCGACATGTCGATTGCCCCCCAAAAAAAGGCTGAGAGAGCCGCTTATCGCAAAGCAGCGAGCATCTGTCACGAAAAACCTGCCGATGGAAACTTTTCCGCCTTGCCTATACCCGGAGGGAGCACGTTCGCGGGCGGGGGTCAGACGTCCTTGCGGGTGGCTGCCTTGGCCAGATGCTTGCCTCGGAGGGAGCGATCGCCGCGAGGATGCCCCTGGCTCCGAGCATGGTGGACCACGGCATGCCGGTCCGCCGCCCGAGAGGAAGTGGAGTGCGGCCGCTGGTTGGGAGCGGCGGCGGGGTGCGACGGAGCGCTAGACTGAACCGGGAGAGCCTTGGGAGGAACCGGTGAAAGATTGGCCGCAGCCGAAGGCTGGGTCGCGCCGGCTGGCGATAGTAACGCGGCGGCCGGTCGCGCCGCGGCGGACGCGATCAGAGGGCGAGGAGGGGGAGGAAGGGGGTCGAGCTGAATCACGACCAAGCTTCCGAGGGGCACGCTCTCGTAAAGAGAAAGGACATCCCGATTCCGCATGCGAATGCAGCCATAGCTCGCGCGCTGCCCGATCAAGGCCTCCTGGTTCGTTCCATGAATGTAGATTCCTCGGCCATAGGCATTGCGGTTCTGCCCTTCCAGACCGCGAAGCCAGAGGATCCGAGTGAGCAGGCTGTCGTGGCTGAGCGCACTTCCCCGTTCCAAGTCGACCCGTTCCCCCGTATAGTGCCGATGATAGAACTTTCCTCCCAATGGCACTCCGTCGCCAATCTTGTTCTGGACAACGAAGCGGCCAAGCGGCGTACGGAAGCTGTTTGGTTGATCTCCCAGGCCGAATCGAGAGGTGGATACCGGGAACCGGTGCGTCGGAGTCCCGTCCTTGACCACTTCGAGGGCTTGATCGTGCACGCTCACCCTCACGACGGTAGTCGGCTTGTAGGTCGTGGTAGTGACGCAACTCGAGAGCAGGGCCGCGAGGGCGCAAACGCAAAGCTTACCACCCAGGCCTACACGTCGCATGAAATCAAGGAACTCTAGCGAGAGGAGGGGTCCTCCGAAAAGCCTTTTTTCGAGGATGCTAGGCGATCCGTCGCCGGGGAGGCACCTTGAGCGGTAAGGCGATCCTCACGACGGCCTTCGCCCGCTATCCCCAAAATGCCGCGGGCGTAACCTGGGCATTCCTCCAATGGGCGCTCGGCTTCCGTGCGCTCGGTTGGGATACTTGGCTCGTCGAAGAGCTTCCCGCCTCGGCTTGCGTCGATGCCGAAGGGAACCCCACCGCCGCCGACCGTTCCATCAATGTGACCCGTTGGCAAGAGGCGGTCCAAGAATTCGGGTGGAGCGGGAAAGCGACGCTTTTTCGAGAGGGAGGGAAAGCGGAGTGGGATGAGCTGCGCGACTTCGCCCGAGGGGCCGATCTAATCTTGAACATATCGGGCGTCTGTCGCCGTCGAGATCTCTTGGAGCTGCCCAGACGGCGCATCTACCTCGATCTCGATCCGGCATTCACATCGATCTGGGTGCGAGAGTACGGATGCGATGTCGGCCTCGGCGGCCACGACCTCTTTTTGACCGTCGGGCTGTGCATGAATGCACCCGGAGTTCGCGCTCCGGACCTGGGCGTGCGCTGGCTTCCCACCTTGCCACCCGTGGCTCTTGACTACTGGACGGAGGCCCCGGGCGGCGGAGAGAGTTGGACCACCGTTACCCATTGGCGCGCCTACCCGGAAGTCCGCTGGGGCCGTTCGAACTTTACGAACAAAGCTCCGGAATGGGAAAGGTTCATCGACCTGCCCCGACTCGTCGGCGTCCCCCTTCGCATCGCCTCCGACCTGGAGGAGGACGATGTCTCCGAAAGACTCCGTGCCGCAGGATGGGGGCTGGTGCCTAGTCGCGGGATTGCGAACGATTGGAAGCAGTACCGCGAATTCTTGAGCGGGAGCCGCGGGGAATTTTCCGTCGTCAAAGGCGGATACCGGATCTCCCGTTGCGGCTGGTTCAGCGATCGGAGCGCCTGCTACCTTGCGCTGGGCAAGCCGGTGGTGCTCCAGGACACCGGCTGGAGCTCGCTGCTCTTACCCGCGCGCGGGCTCCATTCCTTTTCCACGATCGACGAGGCGGCTCGGGCCATCGAGACGGCCGAAGCCCACTACTCCGACGAAGCAGAGGGAGCACGTTCTTTTGCGAAAGAGGAGCTCGATGCCAGAAAGGTCATCGGCCGCCTGCTGGAGCAGCTCTGACTCACCGTTTCCTCGAGCGTCTCTACTGAGGACGGGAAGAAGATGGCAGAATCGCCTCTTTGCCCCTTGCGCCAAGGGAGATCGGAGCCTGGAGCGGGGGACGGAAGAAAGGGACGACGGCCTCCGTGCGCAGCCATCCCGAGCGGCCGTTCCCAAGGCGTACCTGGACCCACTGAAGGAACGGCTTTCCGATCACGACGAGTGCCGGAGCGACCACGGCACTGCTCTGCGGATGGGCATCCGTCGGCACCGCACGGAGAAGAGCCTCTTCGGTCACAAGACCCACCCGAGGATCGGACATCGGTCCGTAGAGGGCCACGGCGATGGCCGCGATCCCCGAGAGGCTCGCTCCGCAGGCAAGCGATGCCCTCTGGAGCGGAAGCGCCGGTGGAATCAAGCGGTAGCGCGTCAGGAGCAGCAGGACCCCGCCGAGGCAGAGAACCGCAAGAGCGACCGCGAGAAGAATCTGCCATTCCGCGGGAGATCCGACGCTGATCCAGCGAATCCAAAGAGGTCCATTTACCAAGGCCGAGAGTCTCTCATCCACCCCGGGGCAGCGGGAGAGCGCCAGGGCAAAGTTCCAACGGACGGCGGAGTCCCGGGGCGCCAGCAGAAAAGCGGCAGACCACTGGGCGAGAGCTTCCGGCCAGCGTCCCTCCCGGGCGAGCGCAGCGCCAACGTTGCTCCGTGCGATCCAGTCGGTCGGGCGGGGCAGCCTCTCCCGGAGCTCTCCCGAATGCGCCCAACGCCCGGAGCGCTCGGGCGTTGGGCCGCTGATCCCCCAAGCCGAGAAAAGGAAGAGGCCCGAGATCGTCAAGAGGGGAAAAAAATGGCGTAGGGCAAAAGTCGTTCTCCAGGATGATCGAGGAATGCGGAGCTCCCGAGCCCGCTCTTCGGATCGCTCGATCCAATCGGGAGGAAGACTCGCCTCTCTCGCGTAAAGATGAACCTCTGCTTCCTGCCAGAGCGTCGTCCAAGCCGGACGGACGACAGGATCGGCCTGAGCGCGTTCCAAAGCCGCTTGCAGCTCCGCCAGCTCGGGGGCGGCAGGAACGACGAGCCAGGCATCCCGAATCGCTGATTGCCAGCGAAACAGTTGCTTCTGCCGTTCCCCCGGCGAGACCGATCGACGAATCTCTCGATGAATCCGCCGGAGGCGGCGCAATCCGGCGCGGCGGCGTTGCAGAGGATCGGCAAGCCGAGCGTGCCGTCGCGCCAGGGAGAACCAAAGAACAAGAAGCGCCGCGCCGAGTCCACCCGCTTCAACAAAAAGCCAGCCGTTCTCTATCGGAGCGAGGCCGTGCGCTGACCCCGAATGGGGTTCTCTCGGGCTTCGATCTTTTCCGGGCACTTCGGTAGCGGAGAGCTCCTCTCGGCTGATGGACGAACGGTCCGGTGGAGAGCCCGCTGAGGCCGAGGAACCGGGTGTGACCGTCAAGACGGCGGACGGTGCCAGAGCCGTCCGATAGATACCGGCCAGAGGATCAAAGTAGATAAACCGATAGGGAAGGATCGTATACCGGCCGGGGCGGTTAGCCACGAGAATCCGCTCCATGACCAGGGAGGCGCAGAAGAGGGAGTCGGGGTCGTTTTGACGCCGCGGAGCCGGCGCGATCACGCGCAGCCCGGAGGGAACCGCCGGGGGTGAGAGTTTCCAAGGAGATGTCCAGTTGCCCATGCCCTCGATCCGAAGCGTCCAGGTGGCCGGCTCTCCGACCTGGACGTCGGAGGGCGAAATCTGGCTGGTTAACCGAAAGGTTCCCACAGCTTGGCTAAACCCTTCGTCGGGCGGCGAGGGCAACGACCTGACCCGGAGGTAGAAGGGGGAGGAGCGGAGAATGAGCGGCCGAATGATCGCTTGGGAGAAAAGCCCTTGGCCGAACTTTCCCGTTTCCATGGTCACATGTTGGCTGACCGGGGGAAGGGAGATCTTTCCGGGATTGAGGGCGATTGCGAGCGCCGAATAGCGGAGGCCGCTGAAGAAAGCCCCGCGCGATTCGCCGCTCACCCTTTCCGGGCGGCTCCAACGGTCGACGAGAAGATCGGCTGGCGTCCACTCCGGCTGGCCGGTGATCTCGAGAAAGGCACCCGCATGAGCGAGAAGTCGATACTCGACAGGGAACGGCTCTCCCTGCCAGACCTCGTTTCGGAAGAGGGTGAGCGACGCCTCGGACGATGAGGTAAAGGCAGGAGCGAAGGATGGTTCGCCCACCCAGAACGTCAGGGCCGGGACGGAAACGACCCCTCGATCGGTCACCAGGGGAAACGCGGGGACCGTATAGGGACCAGCGCGAAGCGGGTGCAGCGTGTAGGTATAGGCGACCGAGGACGCGACAGCCTGCCCTCGCGCGACGGGAGGCTCCCTCTTTGGGGCGCTCACCTCCAGATAGGGGACCACCGGAAGCTCGGGATCGATCGGAGGAACCCCGCCCTCCACGAAGAGCTGCAACCGGCAGGGCGAATCGAGGGCGGCCCTGCTCTCGGGAGGACTCCAGTGAGCGCTTTGGGCATGGAGCGGAGTGCCCGGGAAAATCGCACCGAGAAAAAGAAGAGCCAGAAGCCGCTTCACCTTCACCAATCCATCGGCTCCGGCGGGGCATCCCCCTGTTCCGCCTCCTTTTGCCGCATTCGCTCAAAGAGGAGCGCCGGGCGGTCGAGACGCTCCACTTGGCGCAGGCGCGCTCTGGCTCCGTTCCGGGGCTCCGAAGGCGACGGACGGGCCTGCGGCTCCTCCCCATCCTTGGGAACCGAAGAGACCGACGCCGAGGACGGAGGCAAAGTCTGCTCCTTTCCGTCGGAAGCTCCAGGCGATGGGCTTGGACGGCCGATGCCGTCGGGTCGCACAGGCCGGACGGCCGACGAGGGGCGAAACGGGATCGGTTTCCGAGAAGGCGCTCCCTGGCTCTGGGAAGAAGGGGAAGAACCCGCTGGTGCTGCGTCGGGAGGATGAGCCGACTCGAGCAAAGCTCGGAGCTCTTTGCGCATCTGCTCCCAAGGGAAAAGACGCGGATCCAGTTGTTCTCCTTGGTTGACCGCAGCCAATCCGTCCAAAATCACTCCGGCGGGCAGCCCTTGCGCCCGCCGGCTCCGGCACCAGGAGATCGTTTCCCGGGCGAGAGAGCCGCAATCGGACGCGGAAAGCCGATCCTTCCCAGCAAGGGCCTGGACGTATCGGACAAGCGGCTCCTCCGCTTCGCGGCCGGACGCCGGGGCTTGACCGCAATGAGCCGGGGTGAAACCGAGAAGGGTAAGAAGTCCCGCCAGCCCGAGAAGCAGAGCAAGGGGAACCTTCGATCCGAAAGCAGCAGGGCGGACCGGCGAGCGCACGCGAGGAGAGGAACGAAAAGCGGGCAGCTCCCAGAGCAGGCTGGCCGACCAGCAGAGAACAGCGGGAAGAAGGAAATAGCCGAACCGTTCCGTCCGGCCGAGAGTCCTCTCCAGTCGGGAAGCGTCCGCACTCGCGTCAAAGCCGAAGATTTCCGACAAGCTTACCCACCTGTCCCCTCGAAAATACCGCCCGCCGGTGGCGGAAGCCAAGGCGCGCAAACTCTCCGGTTGCAGGCGCGAGAGAACCGTATGGCCCCCGTCGTCCTTGAGGAACCCCCCTCTGGGATCGGGAATCAACCCGCCCCGTTCCGTGCCCAGGCCGATGGCATAAACGCGCACTCCTTCACCGATCAGCCGCGGGAGCCGCTCCTTCCAACCGCTTCCGTGGTCTTCGCCGTCGCTCAGGACGAGAAGAATCCGGCGGGCAGCATCGCTCTGGGAAAACGCATCGCAAGCCTCCTCCAAGAAAGCCGTGAAATCGGTCCCCGCTTCCGGAAGGCTGGCGGGACTGAGTTCGTCCAGCAGCTCCTCGAGGGCCCTATAGTCTGTGGTCAGAGGCACGGCGAGTTGCGCTGAGCTGGAAAAGACCAAGAGGCCGATCCGCTGTCCCGCAGCTTCCTGAAGAAAGGTTCGAATCAAGAGCTTGGCGCGATCGAGGCGAGAGGGGGCCAGATCCGTAGCGGTCATGCTCCGGGAGAGGTCCAAGGCGAGGATCACGTCGCTCGATGGCCGAAGGAGTTGCCGAGGGCTTTTGCCCCACTGCGGCCCGGCGAGCGCAAGGATCGACAAGAGGCCGGAGAGGATCAGGAGCCAAGGGCGCCGCCGGAAAACGCGCGGGCCGCTCCGAATGGCCCAGTGCCCTTCTGCGGGAACCAGACGGAGGAAAGATCTCCCCTTCGGGGCGGCCGCCTTCGACCGCCAGAAAAGAAATGCAGCCGTGGCCACGAGCGGAACTCCCAGAATGAGCCAAGAAGGAGAACGCCAGGTCATAGCCGAAAAAAAGGCACTAACGCTCTTCGGAAGGCGAGGTGTTTCCCACGGACCGTCGGCTCGCCTGCGAGCGCAGGAGCTGCCATCGCTTCAGACGGTCGGCGATTTCCTTTTCCGCACCGTGATCCGTGGGTTGATAAAAGGTCCCGGGAGCAACGCCGTAGCCTTGCGGAGAGATCGCCTCGGCATAGTCGTGGCTGTACTGATAACCGACCCCACGTCCCATCCGGGCCGCGCCTGCGTAGTGGGCATCGCGGAGGGCGGCGGGGACAGGAACGGTCTCTCCGTGTTCCACCGCCTCGATCGCCCGATTGATGGCCGCATAGGCAGCGTTGCTCTTCGGGGAAGTGGCCAGGTAGACCGTCGCCTCGGCCAACGGGATCCGGCCTTCGGGCATCCCGATCTGCTCGACCGCCTGCGAGGCGGCAACGGCGAGGGGGAGGGCCGAGGGATCGGCAAGTCCGATGTCCTCCGACGCGAGAATGACGAGCCGCCGGGCAAGGAATCGCGGATCCTCGCCGGCGACCAGCATCTTCGCCAGCCAGTAGAGGCTCGAGTCGGGATCTCCCCCCCGGACCGCCTTGATGAACGCCGAAATCGTATCGTAGTGCTCGTCCTCGTCCCGATCGTAGCGAGGCATCTTCCGCCGACACGAAGCCTCGGCGGCCGCTAAGTCGATCTCGATCATCCCGTCGGGGGAAGGCGGGGTCGTGAGAACGGCCACCTCTACAGCATTGAGGAGCCGCCGGGCATCCCCTTCGGCGGTCGCAAGAAGGTGCTTGCGAGCCGTGGGATCCAATCGGCAGCGAAACCGGCCGAGGCCGCGCTCTGGATCTTCCAGGGCTCGGGAGAGGATGCGATCCAAATGGGCTGGCGAAAGGGGAGCAAACTCAAAGACCTGGGATCGGGAAAGAAGGGGTGCCGTCAGCGCAAAGCATGGGTTGTGCGTCGTCGCGCCGATCAGCCGGATCACCCCCTCCTCTACCCCGGAAAGCAGCGCGTCCTGCTGCGCCCGATTGAACCGATGGATTTCATCCAGAAATACTACGGTCGGCTCTCCCCGTCGGGAAGAATGGAGGGAGGCGCGTTCCAGGATCTTGCGAAGCTCCGGGACGCCGGAATCGGCCGCGTTGAGTCGCGCGAAAGGCCGCTTCGTTGCGGACGCGACAGCCTCGGCAAAAGACGTCTTGCCGCTACCCGGCGGTCCAAACAGGATCACCGAACCGAGCCGGTCGGCATCGACGAGCCGGCGCAGCGGCTCCCCGGGAGCGAGCAGGGTCTCCTGCCCCACGATTTCTTCCAAGCTGCGCGGACGAAGCCGGGTCGCCAAGGGCATGGTTGTCGAATCACGTGCGAAGGAATCGCTCTCGGTCGGGAAGAGTTCGTCCACTCTTCCATGATACCCCAAGTCGGTGCGTGCGACAAAGAGTGAGCCTTCCTACCGTCCGCGCGAAAGCGACTCTAGGGAGCCGCTATCGTGCAATGACTCCCAGCTCGACTCGGCGATTCCGGAGATAGTCCGCCTCGCCGTGGCCGGAGGAAGCTGGTCGATCTTTTCCGTAACTGATCGTATGAAGCCGCTGGGGCGAGATGCCAAGGCCAATGAGATATTCGCGGACCGCGAGCGCCCTGCGCTCTCCGAGTCCGCGATTATACTCCTCCGTGCCCCGCTCGTCGCAATGGCCCGCCAAAAGGAGAGAGCTGTCGGGATTGTCGGTCATCCATTGCGCCGCCTTTTCCAGCTTGCCCCGTTCTCCGCTCGGGATCGCCGAGCTGTCGAAAGCAAAATAGATGGTCTCGGCGTGAAGTGGCGCATAGTTGACATCGGTCTCCGGATTGAAATCTCCACGGCTTGGCAGGGGAGAAGTGGTGAGCGATTCCTCTTCCGGAGCCGGGACTCCCCCACTTTTCTTTGGGCCGGCGCAGCCAGAGATGCCCACGAGGAGCGTCAGGAAAAGGAAGAGCTGGCGAGAGTCGATCGTCGGGAGAAAACGGCGAAGCAGGAGATATGATTTCATCTTGGTTCAGGGTGAGACAGACGGTTCGGAGCAACGAGAAAGACCGTTCGGAAGAGCCACGATCTGCTTGGTGACCGAATCCATGAGATAGAGGGAACCGCCGTGCGCAAACACCAGGTGGCGAGAGTTTCTCGTCCAGGACGGGTCTTCCCCCCCGCCGCTGCTCAGCAGCGTCGCCGTTGCGGAAGAAAGCTCATACATGCCGACTTGGAATTCCCCGGAGATCCGGGCGACATAGGCGATTCTCTTTCCATCCGAAGACCAATCCGGTTCCGAGCTGTAGGCAGTCCCGGTCAGCAGGCGGCGAGCCGATCCCCCTTGAGCCGAAATCACGAATAGCTGGACGCTCCCTCGTTCGTCCGAGGTGTAGACGATCTCCTTTCCGTCTGGAGACCAACTCGGAGAGGTATTGGTCGCCCGGTTATGAGTCAGCCGACGGGGAATCCCCCCTTCGACCGGCATGAGGTAGATTTCCGGATTCCCGTCCTTGCTGAGCGTGAGCGCCAGGGTGAGATCGTCGGGCGAAAAAGCGGCGCCCGAATTGATGCCGGGGAAAAAGGCCACTCGGCTGCGCGTCCGTTTGCCGAGCTTCACGATGAACACATCCGGGTAGCCGCTTCGGTAGGAGGTATAGGCCAAAAGAGCGCCGTCGCGGCTCCAACGAGGATGGGCGCTGATCGATCGATCGGCGGTAAGGCGCTGAACGTTTGCTCCATCGATGTCCATGATATAGAGCTCCTTGAAACCCGTGTCCTGCGAAATGAACGCGATGCGGCTGGTCGCAAAGCCGGAGACGCCCGTCGCCTGCTGGGTAATCATGTCGGCAAACTGATGGGCGATCGTGCGCAGATCGCCGTCGAAGGTCCGTTCCATCGGTGGCCCTTTCTGGAGTCGGTCGACGATCCGGCCGGTCAGCGACCCACTGCCCACCGCGGCGGTGGCTTCGAAGTGTTCCCGCCCGCCAGAAGCCACCTGAATGAGAAGGGTCCGGGCTAGATCGGCGCTCACGATGGCATGAGCCTTGGCCGCTTCCGGTCCGGTGAATGGCAGGAGCGCAACGCCCACCTTGCCGCCAGTCACCTCCACTTGGCTCCAGGACGGAGGGAGAGGCAAGGCCCACAGGAGCACGAACAAGACCCCAAGCGCGGCTCGCGATCTTCCGGAGCCAATCCAATCAATGCACCATGCGGAAGGTGACCGTGACGATTTCTGGCACATCGGATGGACGAGGCTCCCCCACCGTATCCACTTGATGGGCCGCTTCCAGGACGGTGCGGTCGAACTCCTCATTGACGGATGAGACGAGGAGGACAGGTTTAGAGATGCGGCCATCCTTGGCAACGAAAATCTGGACCTTTGCCACAAGGTTTTGATTCGAGAGGCGCAGAGGCTGATCCCAGGCCGCGTAAAGACGATCCCGGATGAGGGAGTAGTACCAGCCAGGCCCGAGCGAGGAAGGATTCGAGGTTGAGGGCCCGGCTCCCTCTCCGTTGCCGGGCGGGCTCGTCCGCGAAGAGGCTGGTTTTGTCGAAGGCTCGGCACGGCGAGGTGCAGCCGCAGGCGGCTCGGCCGCGGGAAGAGTGCGCGTGACTTCCTGCAGGTTGGGCCGAATGGGTGGTTTCCGGGGCGGCTCGCCATGTTTTTTTGCCGTCGGAGCGAGCGGCGGCTTCCCATCGGTAACGGGAAGCTTTTCCCCCGGGGAAATCGCTCTCGGTGTGAGCTCCGCTCCGGAAGTCGAAGGGAGTGGCGGCTTTCCCGGGGCCGGGTGGCTCTGCGTCGGCGGACCCGAGGCCTCCCCCGTCCTTCCCGCGGAGATGGGGGAAAAGAAGGCCAGTGCGGGCGGGTGCTTCGACGCGAATTTGGCGAGCAGAAGGAAAAGCAGCAGCGCCAGGAGGTGGCCAGCGGCAACCAGCGGATAGGTTCGCCGGAAGGAGCGGATCGGAAATGATTCGCCCTGCGGAACGGATGGCTCACGGGAGATCGAGTCGCGCGGCACGGTTCGCTATTCTGACCAGGGAGGGGGAGTCGCGTCAAGGGGCAGAAGGCGAGCGTCCCAGCTGCTCATCCGCATGCACCAGAGCCACTTGAGGAACTCCGCCGGCTTGCAGCGCATCGAAGACCGTCACCAGCTCCTGGTACCGAAGATCGCGGTCGGCGCGGACAGCGACCGCCAGATCCGGATGGGCACGAAGAGCTTCTGCAATCTTAGCGGGGAGCTGCGCCCTCGTGAGCGGCTCCCGATTCCAATAGAGGGCTCCGGTTCGGGCGATCGTGATCGTCTGCACAAAACGGGGATCGGGAGGGTGGCGATTGGCGGCTGCCTGCGGCAGGGAGACATCAATGCCGCTTTCCAGGAGTGGAGTCGTGATCAAAAAAATTACCAGAAGGGTAAAGGCGAAATCGAGCATCGGAGTCACGTTCAGTTCCGCAAACCCGCGTGTCGAAGGCCGTTCGGAAAAGCGCTTCATCGTTCCGGCTCCAGGAATATGCTCTCGATCTCGCTTTGGAGCTCCGCCGCGAAATTTTCCATCCGAACGATCCGCGAACGGATGGTTGCAACCAGGAAATTGTAGGCAAAAAGAGCCGGAATCGCCACCAGAAGGCCGGTGACCGTACAGATGAGAGAGCCGGAAACTCCCGGCGCCATCGCGGCGAGGGACGCCTTGCCCACAATCGCAATATCGCTGAATGCGTCCATGACCCCCCACACCGTTCCCAAGAGACCGAGAAAAGGCGCTCCGGAAGCGGCGGTCGCCAAAAGCACCATCTGCTCCTCCAGGCAGAGACCCTGCGTACCCAGCTCGCGTTCCATGGCCCCCTCGACCGCCTTCATTGCCGACGGCTTCACCACAATTTCGGGAAGCAGCATTTCCAGGGAAGATTCCCTAGTGGCAGCGAGGGGGCGGGCCTGGTGAAGGAGCTCGCGAAAGGCGGCCAAATAGACAGCGTGCTCCGGAGAACCGGGGAACCTCTCCCCGTTGACATACGGAAGATGCCACGCATCGGCGCGTAGCCTTTGGAGGAAGCGCCGGGTCTGCCGACGCGCATAACGGAGCTGGCCGAGCTTCACGAAGATCACCGTCCAGCTCAGCGAAGACGCCAAGAGGAGCAGGAAGAGGATCAACTTGCTCGCCAGCGTCGCCTTCTCAAAGGCGTAGACGAGGCCACCGGCGGCAAAATAGTTGACCAAGCCAAGCCTTTCCATAATCTGGAAGGAGCATGCGCGTTTGGGGCTTTGTCGTCAAACGGACCGAGCATGCGGACCGCGTCACTCATGGCAGGACGGCAATTTCCGAAAAGGTCGCCTAGTCTACGCTCACCCGTCGGCCCCATGCGAAGGAGGCTCTCATCCGAGCGCCGAACGCTCGGCCGAGCCCATCCTCTATTATGGGGAGGGCGGCACGGCGCCTTAGGCCGATACCAGGGAGGAGCCAGTTAACTTGCAAAACGGCGGTTCCTGTTTGCGGCGGTCTCGCTTCCGAATTTACTCTTCGCCGTCCCTCTCTCCGCCCTGCCGTTCCCTTCTCCTCGTCGAAGAGGGAGCGATCCGCAAAAGTTGGGAGAAACGATATCAGGTTCTTCTGCAACGTCTTGCGCGGGTGAGCGAGCGCATCCGCACGTTTCTTTCCCATGAACGGGGACAGTTCCGTTCCTGGACCGAAAAGCACTTCCCTGAATTATCGCGTGAACTGGAACAGGCGGAAGGATCCCTGCACGAGCTCAGGCGGCTCGTCTTCGAAGTCGAGTCGATGAGCTGGCTCAAAGGACAGGGACTCGCCCTGGCCTATCGCAAGGTCTTGGAGAAACGCTCCTCTTGCCGAGCGGCAGGGAGGCTCGATCCCAAGAGAGACCCACGAGAGGAGCCTCTCGATTCGAGACTCCGGGAGAGCGCGGAGATCGGGGAAACGAGGCGGCGCCTGAAAAAGGCTTACCGAATCCTGGCCAGAAGGCTCCATCCCGACGTGAACGGAGGCGGAGACGGGAAGCGAATGGAGCGGTGGAGGGCCGTCCAACTCGCCTATCAGGCAGGGGATTTGGATCTCTTGGAATCCTTTTGCCTGCAGGACGACGGCGCCCTCGGCCAAGGAGAATCGCTTTCCTGGCTGACGGGAAGGGTATCCCAGGCGGAGAAAACGCTGGCACGCGCGCTTCGCGAACTCCGGTGCTACCGAAGGGATCCGGCGTGGGGCTGTGGACGAAGTGGCTGGGAATCGACGGCAGGACCAAAGGTCGAGGCTTGGCTTCGGGCGAGGCTAGCCGATTTAAGGAAGGAGATGCGCGAGCTCAAGAGTCGAACCCGGCAATGGCAGCGGGAGTCGGAGCGGATGTTTCGCGCGGAGCAAGATCGTGAACGACCAAGGGCTTCGGATGTCCGCTGACAAGCAACCTCCCTCTCCTGCCGCGGCTCAGTCGCGGCAGAACGAGAAAAAGCGTCTTCGGATTGCCGCACTGCTTGCTTCCCTCTGGTCGATTCTCTTGGCAATCTTTGTCTACGAAGGATTCTTGTCGGACTGGGAGGAAAGAATCGCCCGCTGGGAAGACTTCGTTCCTTCTGAATCGAAGAGCAGCCATTTCGCCCTCATCGCGATCGACCACATTCCGTCTGACCGGCCCTGGCCCTGGCCCCGTCTCGAGTATGCCCTCTGCCTTCGCGGGCTGCTTGCGCAGCTGCCCCAGAGCATCGTCTTCGAAGTCCTCCTCAGCGAGAAGGGGGCGAAGATGAGCTCCTTCGACCAGACCTTCGCCTCTCTGGTCCGGCGCATGGATCATGTCTGTTTCGCGGCGGATGCCCTGCTGGCCGAGCACCAGGGAGACTCACTCCCCTCCGGAGCGACGCAACTGCCGGGCTTGCCGAGGCTCGACAACCTGACGGAGTATCGATCCGTCATCTGGCCGGGAGCGACGTTCGCCAGAGACTGCCCTGTCGGATTGGCCAACCTCGAAATCGGCTCCGGGGAAGTCCGCTCTCTGCCCCTGGTTTTCCGGGTCAAGGACGCTCTGGTCCCCTCCCTCGCCCTCCAGGCGGCCGCCGTTTTCCTCGATGCGGATTTGCGCCAGGCAACCGTCCGTTTGGGCCACGCCATCATCCTTCGCGACCGGCGGGGGAAGCGAATCCGCACGATTCCGATCGATGCCGACGGGCGGATCTCCGTACGCTATCGTCGCTCTCCCAAAACCATCCCCCGTGTCGACTACGACAGCTACCTGGTCTCCGCCAACCAGGCAATTCAAGGGGTCTTGAGCGGCGACGAGCTCCCCCCCCTTCGCGGCCGGCAGGTCTGGATCGGAGTGACGGATGGTGAGATCGTCCCGAAGCTCCCTACCCCGGTCGGCAAGATGACGCCGGTAGAGCTCCAGATGCAAATTGCCCGGCAGATCGTCGACGCAGAGTTTATCCGTCCACTGCCCTGGCTTCTCACGGCAGCGATGGCCTTTATCTTCTGCCTTTGGGGTGCGCAGCTTCTCGTTAGGCTGCCCGCGTTCGGCGCGGTGCCGATCATTGGAGTCCTCTTCGCCGGCGTGGTCGTCGTTTCCGTCGTAACCTTCTTCTTCGTCGGCTTGGCCCTTCCTCTGGTTACTCTTTTCCTTTCGGCCGTTGGCTCCCTCATCTGCGGCACGGCCGTTCGCCTCTGGAATTTTTCCCCGCTCCGGCAGAAGCAGGCATTCGAGCAGCCGGCAACCGTCGTGGAGGTCGCTTCTTCCACGGAGCCCCCCGTCGACGCATCTAACCCGATCGAGGTCAACCCGATCTGGTCCCCCTCCGGCGCTTCTGTGGAACCCATCCCTCCCTCTTCCTCCCTGGCGCGCCTGCAAGGCGCCTTACGGCGCCTCGAAGAGCGGCGGCGACGGGAGGGTCCCGCCGAGAGAAATGGCCTCCATGGGGAGAGATGAGCGAGCGCTCCCTGCCCTCTGTCGGGAAGCGGCGGCGGCAGGTCAAAAGGCCTCCATGAGCTGACGGCCGGGCTCTTGCCTTGCGGCCGGGGCGAGAGCATGGCAGGAAAGCGACGGGAGCAATGGAAATCGGATGAATAATCTTCCCGAGATCTTCGACGTCGTGGATCTCAACGATCGCGTCGTGGATCAGAAGCCGCGTTCCTGGGTGCATCGTCTCGGCCTGCGCCATCGCGCCGTTCACATCCTCCTGCTCAACGCGCGTGGAGAACTCTTTTTGCAAAAGCGTTCACTTTCGAAGGATCTGAACCCCGGGCTTTGGGATTCGTCCTGCAGCGGGCATCTCCACGCGGGAGAAACCTACGAAGAGGGCGCCTGGAGAGAGCTGACCGAGGAGCTCGGCCTTGCCGAGCCGATTCCCCTTCGACCGGTCGGCAAGCTCGCCGCCGGACAGGAGACCGGAAACGAGTTCATCTGGGTCTACCAGGGGGAATGCGATGGACCGTTTGTTCTGGATCCGGAAGAGATCTCCGAGGGCCGCTTCCTCGAGATATCCGCTCTGGAAGAGGAGCTGCGGGCAGTTCCGGGTCATTTCTCTCCGGCATTCGTCCACCTGTGGAGCCGACTACGACACCGATTTCTCCTTCGCGAAGCGAAGTAGGACCTTTTCGGCCGCATCGAATGCAGAACAGCCTGACGCAGCTCTGCAACCTCCTCTCGGCGCTTTCCCTTTTTGCCGGATTGAGCGCTTGTGCCCCGCTCCGTCTTCAATCCCCCGAGCCCCTTCTCTTCGACGTCGACCTCGATACCGAGATCCGAAGTCCGCCGCTGCAATCCCGAACGGGGTCGTCCGCAGGCGACCTGCAACAGAAGAGGCGGGCACGCATGGGCGAGGTGCAAGCCTTGAAGAATGACCGCGTCATCGGCGAGACGAGAAACGGCTACCTCCAAATCGTCACCGAACCGAAGGAGGCCGGCTATCTTTCCTATGTCCATCGGATCGTCGAGGCAGAGAATCGAGCTCGCTATCTCCTCTACGCGAGCGAGTCCAAGAAGCTCGGAGAAAGCCTTTCTGGAGTGGAGACGCTCTATGGGAAACGGTGGCGAGACGACGCTTTTCCCGGAGAGCTCGTCCAGAAGTCGGATGGAAGCTGGAGGGAGAAAGAAGAGCCGGGAGAGGGGTCGAGCCGGTAGCTCGGCCGGCCGGGGGATCACCGCAAGGCCGAGGGAGCTTGAATGTTCGGATCCTCCACGTTCACCGGGGAGGTAGAGTCCCGGACCCGCACTCGATGGGGAGGAGCTCCGGGATGCTCCGGCGGCGCTGCGGCCGGACCAATCGGTTCTACGCGTTCGGGAACGAAGACGGCGAGAAACTCGTCGGTATGGGGATCATAGGCGGAGAAGGGAGCCAGGTAGCCGCGGAGACGATACTCGATGTCGTTGTCGGCCGTCCGCTTCCTGTTGAGCAACCGCCAGGGAGCCACTATCCCCCCGGGGGTCTCCTCAAACACAACCCACTTGGCTGCGGACCAGCTCTCGTTCGCGCGCCTCACCCAACCCCATCCGCTCCCATCCTTGTCGACTGACCGGTGTCCGATAAACTCCTCGACCTGGATGCCCGGCGGTGGAGTTAACGGCTCCGGGGCTTCCTGCGGGGGTGCCAGCGCGGGCTGCACGGGAGCGACGGCCTCCCCCGCCGCAGCGGCCGGAGCCCCGTTCGCACTCGCTGCGGGAAGCGGCGCGCCCTCTTGCGGGGCCAGCTCCTCGCCGCGGGCGCAGATATGGACGCAGACAAGCAAAAAGAGGCAGCAGGCCAAGCTCGCCGCCGGAGAAAGCTTGGAAGAGATGCTGGCTATTGCGTCCACTTCGCCCCTTTGGAGAGATAGGGGAGGCTGGCCGTGGCGTAATCCGTTCGTCCGACAGCACCGACCATGGGAACCCCAAACCGGCGCTTCCACCATTGAGCAAAATCCTCCCCGGAATGGCAGCCCCAGCTCTTCACCGCAGCCTGCCGGAGAAACGCCTTTCGCTCGATCTGACGCAAGTCTTTTTCATGGAGGCATTCCTTAGACATGTTGTCAAAGCCGTTGCTGTAATCGAACATCAAGCAGGCTCGATTCGAATGACCAAAGTAATCGAAGCCGCCGATCGGCATCACCTTCCGATCATGCCCGCCATTGAGATAGTTGATCAGCTGTTCGGTGGTGTCGAACCAGAGTAGAGGGATCTTGAGCGCGTTTGCCTGGCTCACGATATTGGAAAGGATGTCGAGCTTCTCCTCCCGACCGCGAGAGGCATAGGCGGGTCGATAGACGAGCCAGGTAAGGGTGATGCCGGGCTTCCCCTGCGCCTGCAGTTCGAGCTGTTCGAGTCGGGCAACAGCCGCTCGGATGAAGTTGCCCCAGTACTTGTCATGAGAATCGGCTTTGCCGTGCTCGAAAAATCGGAGCGCCGGTCCGCCGCTGATCACGATCCACTCCTGCTGTGCAAAATCGCGCGCCGAGAGCGGCAGATACCCGCTCATCCACACGAGAGCCGACAAAAGCGTCAGACCCAGCCGGAGGGGTCCACGGCTCCGCCGCCGACGGAGAGGGACCGTAGGGAAAGAGTCAACCATCGCTGGGCTTCGCCTCAGGGGAGGCAGCCTGGAAAAGCTCGGCCGGGATGAGATGACCAAGCTTGTCCACTTTCGCTTGTAGGTAGCGTCGGTTGTAATGATTCGGCTCCCCATGGAGAGGAATGCGCTCCACGATTTCCAAGCCATAGCCTTCGATCCCGATCCGCTTCACCGGATTATTCGTCAAGAGCCGCAGGCGATAAACATCCAAGGCGCGGAGAATCTGGCAGCCAATCCCGTAATCCCGATTGTCCGGAGCGAAAGCGAGGGCTGCGTTTGCTTCGACGGTATCGAGCCCCGCTTCCTGCAGCTTGTAGGTCTTCAGCTTGTTCAGCAGACCGATGCCCCTACCTTCTTGCCGCAAATAGAGAAGGACGCCTTTCCCCTCCCGCTCGATCCGCGACAAGGCCAGGGCAAGCTGTTCTCCGCAATCGCAGCGCAATGAATGAAAGACATCTCCCGTAAGGCATTGCGAATGGACACGGGTCAGCACGGCTTCATCCGGAGACCAGCTTCCCTTCGTGAGAGCCAACTGCTCGTCCCCCGTCAAGACGTCGCGAAAGGCCGTCAGAGAAAACTCGCCGAAGACGGTCGGCAGAGAGACGGTAACGACCTTTTCCACCAGGGATTCGGTCCGCAGCCGATAGGCGATCAAGTCCTTGATCGTCACGATCTTGAGCTGAAGCTTGCAAGCGACACGCAGAAGATCCGGCACTCGCGCCATCGTCCCGTCGGCATTCAAAATTTCCACGAGGACTCCCGCCGGGAAGAGCCCGGCCAAGCGCATGAGATCGACCGCCGCCTCCGTGTGGCCGGCGCGCCGAAGCACCCCTCCCTCGGCCGCACGGAGCGGAAAGATATGGCCGGGGCGGCAAAAATGCGCCGGAGCCGCATGGGAATCCGCCAGAGCCCGAACCGTCTTGGCGCGATCCGCCGCCGAAATCCCGGTGCTGGTCCCGATCGTATAATCGACCGAAACCGTAAAAGGAGTTCCCTGGAGGGCCGTATTCTGCTGTGGAGAAACCATCCAAGGAAGCTTGAGATCATCCGCTCGTTCAGGAGTGATGGGCACGCAAATCAGCCCTCGGCCGTATTGCGCCATGAAGTTGATCGTCTCGGGCGTGCAAAGATCCGCCGAGGCGATGAAGTCCCCCTCGTTCTCCCGATCCTCGTTATCGACGACGATCACAAGTTTTCCTTGGCGAAGATCGCCGAGCGCTTCTTCAATCGAGGAGAATGACGAATGGATCATAGGAACGGGAGCCGTCCGCGTTGCGCCGACGATCCGGAGGCACGCAACCCCGTAGCCGGCCGAAAGAGACGAAAGACGAAACACCCGGAACGGACGGCGGAAGCGAAGCCCATTGCAAGAAGCCTCTCTTTTTTGAGAGATTGTCTATTATATAGCGGAAGATTATTCTCGGGGCAATTGATGCGTGCGCTTTTCCTTCGTTTCGCCTGTTTTTTCTCGCTCTGGGTAGCGTTCCCTAGCCTAGGGGAAGCTCAAACCGGCTGGGAGCGCGGGTTCGCGCAGATCGCCGTGCAGGATCATGGAAGGAAGAAGCCTCTGACGAGCTTCGCTGAGGAAAGCTGTCTCCTCCTCTCCGGCAAGCAGAGCATCGTTTTGCCGGACCGGGGCGGAAAGATCGGTGCAGTTCCCTTGTTGCTCGCGCTCTGGCTTTCTCCCGATGGATGGGGAAAGGAGCCCATCCTCCTGGTTGGCGAGCCGATGCTGCGAGATGCCCTCGGTCTTTCGCCTTCTCGGACGCACGTCTCCTACGAGGAATTGCAAAGCAACCAAGCGTTGCGGGCGCTCGCCCTCCGCCTTGGAGCCGGGGGGGCGGCAGAGGGGGAGGACCCGTCCAAGGCTCAGTTGGAGCGGGCCGTGCGTGGCCTGACGGAACGCATGGATCTTTTTTCCCGCATCGTATCTGGTCGCGCGTTGCGGATCATTCCGGGGACGCCGGGGGCAGAGGAGGGGAGGTGGCTCTCTCTCCCCGAAGCGAGAGCGGTCTATCCCGCCGAGGTGACGGCGAAGCTCGACGAGGCTTGGGAAGCGATGCGGGCCGCCTTCCTTGCGGGCAAGAACGGGGAGGCCGGCGCCGCCGCATCCCGTCTTGGAGAGGCGATTCGGAGCGTGGACCCCGCCCGCTATCCGGACGCCGCGATGCTGCGCTTCGAGCAAGCCTACCACGAGCTCAAGCCATGGCGATGGGCGTGGATCTGCTACGCCGCGTCGGCGATCTGCCTCGCCCTAACCAGCGCATGGCGTCGCCGGGTCGGCTACGGCATCGGATGGGGCTTGGCTTTGACAGGCTTTCTCTTCCAGGTCTACGGCTTCTACTGCCGGATCGCCTTGGCCGGCAGGCCCCCGGTGACGAACATGTACGAGTCCGTCATCTGGGTCGCCTTCGGGGTCGTCCTCTTTGCGCTCCTGCTCGAGGCGGTCTACCGCTCCCGGTATCTTCTCCTGGCTGCGATGCCGATTGCGGTTCTCTGTCTTCTGTTCGTCCAGACCCAACCATTGATTTTTGATCCCTCTCTCCAGCCCTTGATGCCAGTTCTCCGCAATAACTTTTGGCTGACTGTGCATGTCCTGAGCGTGACGTTGAGCTACGCCGCCTTCGGCCTGGCGCTCGGGATGGGGGATCTCTATCTCTGGAGATGGTTGCGGCGGGGTGTCGGCGGCCGGGGAGGCGAGCCGCTTCTTGCGCAATATATCTACCGTTGCCTGCAGATCGGGGTCTTCTTCCTTGCTGCGGGGGTCATGCTCGGAGCGGTCTGGGCCAATTATTCCTGGGGGCGGTTCTGGGATTGGGATCCGAAGGAAACCTGGGCTCTGGTGGCTCTTCTCTGCTATTTGGCCCTGCTTCATGGCCGGATCGCCGGCTGGTGGAGTGAGCTTGGGCTCGCGATCGGAGCGGTGCTCTGCTTTCTGAGCGTCCTCATGGCTTGGTATGGGGTCAACTTCGTGCTGGGGAAGGGACTGCACAGTTATGGCTTTGGCAGCGGAGCAGTCGGTCCCGTGGCGGCCTTCGCGCTCGCGGAACTGCTCTTCGTCTTCTGGTGCGGATGGGCTTGGTGGAAGCGACGGGCAGGGGAGAGAAGAGGTCCGGCTACTCCTCTCTCGGTAGAGGACCTCGGCCGCTCCTGATCCGGCTCTCCCTCACTGGAGCCGACCGACCCCTACGACGGCTCTTCGCTCCATGTCCGTCGCCATCGCTCGATTTCGGCCCGAACGAAGCTCGGGCGGGATGAGCCCTCGGTCTGCCTCCTTGTCATCGCCTCTCGGGGGTTCCAAAGCCGGGACCATTCCCCGGGAAGATCAGGGTGGAGTGGGGCGACGTCCTCGGACGAAAGCTCCGAGAGGGCGACCCCTTGGGCTTCGGCAAGCGCGACTAAGCGGCCGACCGCATGGTGGGCCTCGCGAAAAGCGATCCCGTGGTTGACGAGCCAATCGACCAGATCGGTGGCGAGCAGCGCGGGATCGGAAGAAGCCTGCTCGCATCGGTTGCGATGGACGACGATCCCGGGAATGAATGCCGCCAGAATCTGCAGGCAGCCCAGAACGGTGTCGGCGCTGTCGAAAAGAGGCTCCTTATCCTCCTGCAGGTCGCGATTGTAAGTGAGCGGGAGCCCCTTGAGCAGGATCAGCAGTGAGAGAAGATTTCCGGAGAGCCGGGCGGCCTTCCCGCGGATCAGCTCCAGAGAGTCTGGATTCCGTTTTTGGGGCATCAAGCTCGATCCAGTAGTGAACGCTTCCGGAAGCGACACGAATCCGAACTCACTGGTCGACCAGAGAATCAAGTCTTCCGCGAACCGAGAAAGATGGGTTCCCAACAGGGCGAGAGCGGCGAGATACTCGACGACAAAATCGCGATCGCTCACCGCGTCCATCGAGTTACGGGCCACTTGGGAAAAGTGGAGGAGCTCCGCCACCCGCTGACGATGGAGAGGCAGAGTGCTCCCGGCAAGGGCGCCGCTCCCGAGGGGAAGGATGTCCACCCTTCGGCGAGCGTCGCGCAGGCGATCCGAGTCGCGGGAGAGCATCTCGACATAAGCGATCAGATGGTGGGCAAGGAGAACGGGCTGCGCGCGCTGGAGGTGGGTGTAGCCGGGGATAAGGACGTCGAAATCTCGCTCCGCCCAATCGATGAGAACCTGCTGGACGGCGAGGATCGCCTTGCGGTCTGAATCGATCTCTTCCTTTAGCCAGAGTCGCAAGCCCGTAACGACCTGGTCGTTTCGACTCCGGCCCGTGTGCAGCTTTGCTCCGGCGGGAGTGCGGGCGGTCAGTGCCCGTTCGATATTCATGTGGAGATCTTCCCAGTCGGTCGACCAAGGGAACGTGCCCCGCGCGATCTCCTCCTCGATCTCCCGCAGCCCGCGCACGATCTCCTCCCGCTCTTGGGCGCTGAGCAGCCCGGCTTCGCACAGCATGGTCGCGTGGGCGATGCTCCCAAGAATATCGTGCCGATAGAGACGCCGATCGAAGCTCACCGATTCAGAAAAGCGCTTGAGAAGGGCGTCGGGCTTCTCTTGGAAGCGCCCTCCCCAAGGTGGAGTCGAGGGATTCATAAAGGACGGGCGCGGGTTCTTCCCCGGGCTGCCGGCGGAGCGGAAGCCGCGGCGCTGCGGAGCTCTTCCGCCTCTGCGCCGGAAAGGAGCCGGTATTGGCCGACAGGGAGCGAGCCGAGGACGAGCGGGCCGTAGGCGACCCGCACCAGCCGAGTCACCGAATATCCCAGAGAACGGAACATCAGCCGGATTTGACGCTTGATCCCTTGATGGAGCACGACGCGGACACGCCGGGAGCCAAGAAGCTGGAAGGAGTCGATGGTGGCGGTCCGAGCTTCGATGCGGCATCCGTGAAGGAGGGTAGCGATCCGGGCGCTCTCGAGAGGACGGTCGCATTCCACCTCATAAACCTTAGGAACCTTATGGCGCGGATGCGCCAACCGCTCAATGAGGAGGCCATCACTCGTAAAGAGCAGAAGCCCTTCGCTGTCCCGATCGAGACGACCGATGTAACGGAGATTTCTCCAGCGGGGAGGCAGGAGGTCATAAACGGTTTTACGTCCTCGAGGATCGAGGGAGGTGCACAGAAATGCCCTCGGCTTATGAAGGAGCACCGTCAGGGTGGAGGATGGGCGTACCGGTCGACCATCGAGGGCGACAGCATCCCCCGTGGAGACTTGAATGGCGAGGCGATCTTGGACGAGGCCGTTGACGGTCACCCTGCCGTCGAGGATGAGCCGTTCTACTCCCCGCCGTGATCCGAGACCGCAGCGGGCTAGGTATTGATTGAGGCGCACGGGAGTGCCAGATGCTTGAGGGAGATTTCGCCGTCCTTTCGGACCGCATGCCACCCGCCAGCAAGGGGATATTCCCTTCCCTTCTGCTCGCCGCAAGCTAGCCCACGGACCGACTCGACATCCGCCAGGGAAATGTCCGGAACGCCTCGCCGACGCAGCCAAAGGTGGACCACTCGCCGCTGTCGGCCGAGGGGAGAATGCCCGAGGTCCGCGATGGAAAGGCTGTTTCCTTCAGCCTCTTTGCGAACCAGCTCCGTCATCCACTCCTCTTCCGCGATGCGCACGCGGCAGAAGCGGAGCAGAGATCGTCGGACATGGGGCGAAAAGCGCTCCTCCAAAAAGGGCAGCAGCTCGTGCCGAATCCGGTTCCGGAGATAGCGCCGGTCGTCGTTCGAACGATCTTCCCGCCAGCACAGGCCGCGAACTCGCGCATGCTCCCGCATCCGGCTCCGATCAAGCCAGAGAAACGGACGGTGAAGACGCAGTCCGTCGCGCGATTCGCTCTCCCGCATGCCCCGCGCGTGGGAGCCGGTGCCCCGCAGAAGCTGCAAGAGAAGAGTTTCCACTTGATCCTCCGCGTGATGTCCCAAGGCCAGATCGCAACAGCCCGCCGTGCGGGCGGCGCACGCAAAAAACTCGTACCGCCGCTTCCGCGCCGTCCCTTCCGATTCGTTGCCAGCCGAGCAGCCCTTCTCTTCCAAAAATGTGAGCCCGTACGATGCCGCAAGCTGCCCAACGAAGGCGGCATCCTCCCCGCTGTCGGGACGCCAACCATGATCAAAATGAACAACCGTCGGACGCTTGCCGGAGAGAACCAGAGCATCGAGCAGAACGCACGAATCGAGCCCCCCCGAGACCGCAGCCAGGAGCCGGACAGGAAGGTTTGCCACAGCCGAGCATGTCGCGTCGAGAGCTGGGGAGAAAAGGAGAGCCGCATTCACGGTGGCAGGGAGAAGCATAAGGAGTCTCACGCAGCGATGCAAGGGCTCGGGGGCCCGCCATCCCCACAGGAAGCCGATCAGCGCGGTGGAGGCGACTCCTCGCCGAGGGAGAGAAGATACGAGTAGGGATAGAGGCCCGTTGCGTGCCCGTCGGCCCAGATGATCTGGAGCGCATAGCCTCCGACTGGTTGAATGGACCGCACCACAAAGCTCTCCGGAGAGTAGTCCTTCCGCTTGGGAGAATAGGTGGTCGTCGCCGTGCTCTCGCCTTGACAGAGAGCGCAAGGACAGTTGCGACGGAGAGCCTCCAGTGGAAGGAAGCTTTCCCTTCCGTCCCGCCATCGGATCGCTAATTCGGTACCGATGGCTTGCACATCGGCGAGAGCCAAAGGAGCGGACACGGGAATTAGGCCGAGCGGTGTCGGCGCTTGACCTTGAGCTGCGCAAGCGAGCGCGCCAGCAGCGCCGCCGTCGCCGCCTGCTCCTCCTCTCCAAGCTCTTTCTGCCGCAAAGCCTGCTGCGCTCGCTCGATGGCCTCGGCCACTTTAGCCTCCTCGATCTCTTCTTCGTAGAGGGCCATGTCGGACAGAAGCACGAGGCGTGCGGCCGAAATCTTGGCAAACCCTTCTCCCACCGCCAGGACCTTGCGTTCCTCTCCCGTTTGCAGGACAAGCTCTCCCGGCACGACGCGCGTGATGAGCGGTTCGTGGTTCGGATAGACGCCCATTTCCCCTTCCTCTCCGGGAAAGGTCGCCATCTCCACGTCTTGGGCGAAACGCACCCCTTCCGGAGTGACGATTTCCACGTGGAGTGAGCTCATTTGCCGCTCGCGACGACTTGGCTCATCGTCCCCTTCATGTAGAAATTTCCTTCGGGCACCTCGTCGTGCTTCCCGTCGAGAATCTCGCGGAATCCCCGAATGGTTTCGGCCACAGACACGTATTCCCCTTTGGTTCCGGTGAACACCTCGGCCACATGGAACGGTTGGCTCAGGAACCGTTGGATCTTCCGGGCGCGATAGACCGTCTGCTTGTCCTCGGGCGAGAGTTCGTCCATACCGAGAATTGCGATGATGTCTTGCAGATCCTTGTACCGCTGCAGGACGCGCTGCACGCCGCGGGCCACGTTGTAGTGTTCCTCTCCCACGATATCCGCGGCAAGTGCCTTGGAGGTCGAGGCGAGAGGGTCGACCGCCGGATAAATCCCCTGCTCGGCAATCGCCCGCTCTAACACGATCGTCGAATCGAGATGCGCGAATGTGTTCGCCGGCGCGGGATCGGTGAGGTCGTCGGCCGGGACGTAGACGGCTTGGAAAGAGGTGATCGAGCCGGTGCGCGTCGAGGTGATCCGTTCCTGCAGCGCACCCATTTCCGAGGCGAGGGTCGGTTGGTAGCCGACCGCGCTCGGCGTGCGGCCGAGAAGGGCGGAGACCTCGGAACCGGCTTGGGAAAAGCGGAAGATGTTGTCGATGAAAAGCAGGACGTCCTGATTCATCTCGTCCCGGAAGTACTCTGCCATCGCGAGAGCGGAGAGTCCGACCCGGAGGCGGGCGCCCGGCGGCTCGTTCATCTGTCCATAGACCAATGCCACCTTGGAGTCGGAGAGGTTTTCGAGGTTAATGACCTTGGCCTCCGCCATCTCGTTGTAGAGGTCGTTCCCCTCGCGCGTTCTTTCGCCCACGCCGGCAAAGACCGAAAACCCCCCGTGCGCCTTCGCGATGTTGTTGATCAGCTCCATGATCACGACCGTCTTGCCGACACCGGCTCCCCCGAAGGCGCCCGCCTTTCCTCCTCGCAGGAAGGGGCAGATCAAGTCGATGACCTTGATCCCCGTCTCGAGGATCGACGTCTTGGTGCTCTGAGCGGCCAGGTCGGGCGCCTTGCGATGGATCGGGTAACGCTTGGTCGCCGCGACAGGCCCCCGCTCGTCGACCGGATCGCCCAGCACGTTGAAGATCCGACCGAGGACAGCGGGACCAACCGGCACGGAAATGGGCTGCCCCGTGTCCTCCACCTCCATGCCCCTGCGGAGCCCATCGGTGCTCGACATCGCCACAGCGCGCACCCACCCTTCTCCCAGATGCTGTTGCGTTTCGAGCGTGAGCTCGATCGCCTTTCCCTCTCTTTCGAGGCGAACCAGTAAGGCATTATAGATCGCCGGAACGCTCTCCTTCGGGAACTCCAGGTCTACGACCGGACCGATGACTTGAACGATTTTACCTGTGCTCATGAACGATTTCTCCTGTCCGCGCACGGATCACTCCAGCGCGATCTGCGCCGTGGCGATTTCCAGAATTTCGCGGGTGATGCCCTCTTGCCGCGCCTTGTTGTATTCGAGTGTCAGGTCGCCGACGAGCTCCTTGGCGTTTTCGGTCGCATTCTTCATCGCGATCATGCGGGCGCTGTGCTCCGATGCCAGGCTGTCGAGCAGGGCCTGGTAGATGTTCCAATCGACGAAGAAGGGCAACAGGGCATCAAGCAGCTCCTCGGGAGAGGGCTCGAAGTTGTCCGGCACCACCGGAGTTGCGGGCGCTTCGCTCGGCGCGAGGTTTTGCGGAGCGATCGGCACGAGCGGGCGAATCACCGTCGCCTGCACGAGCGCGTTGACGAAATGGGTATGAGCGACGTCGATCGCGTCGATCGCGCCGGACGAGAACTTGTCCAGAAGGAATCGGCTGATCCTCTTGCCGTCGCGAAAGGTGAGGTTATCCCGCAACTCGAAATCGGCCAGCAGCGTTTCCCCGGTCGAGTTCGGGAGGCTGGCGAGGAAGCTCCTTCCCCTTCGCCCGACGCTCACATAGGCCCGGTCGGGGCCGTGACGACGGAACAGCTCGCGGAAGAGGTTCGTATTCAGGGAGCCGCAAAGACCTTTGTCGGTCGAGATGACCAGCACCGCTCGGCGCCGCACTGGCCGCGGATTGAGCAGCGGGTGCCGCAGCTGTCCCACTTGAGGAACGAGGCTCTGGGTGACCTCATCAAGGAGCTTCTGATACGGCCTTCCCTCCAGCGCGCGAAGCTGGGCGCGGCGCATCTTGGAGGCGGCTACCATCTGCATCGCCTTGGTGATCTGAGCGGTGTTCTTGACCGACCGGATTCTTCGGCGAATTTCGCGGGTGCTGGCCATAGCAGAAGAGCGATGAGGCGGGTAGCGGCTCTAGGCCGCGTAGGCCTGAGCGAAGTTTTCGAACGCCGACTTGAGCGACTTTGTGAGCCCTTCGTCAAGGACGCCCTTTTGACGGATCTCGTCGAGAACGCCCGGGTACCGACTCTGGAGGAATTGGACCAGCTTTTCCTGGAACGTCTTTACCTGCGGCACCGGGACGGAATCAAAGAAGTTGTTCTGGACCCCCCAGAGAGTCGCTACCTGGACCTCCAACGGCACCGGGCTGTATTGGGGCTGCTTGAAGATTTCCACGATCCGCGCGCCGCGATCGAGCTTGGCTTTGGTCGCCGGATCGAGATCCGAGGCGAATTGCGCAAAGGCGGCGAGCTCCCGGAATTGGGCGAGCTCGAGCTTCACCTTTCCCGCAACTTGCCGGATCGCCTTCACTTGGGCGGCCGATCCCACACGCGAGACAGAGAGTCCGACGCTGATCGCCGGTCGAATCCCTTGGTAGAAGAGATCGGTTTCGAGATAGATCTGCCCGTCGGTGATGGAGATGACGTTGGTCGGAATATAGGCCGAAACGTCGCCAGCCTGAGTCTCGATGATCGGCAGGGCCGTCAAGCTCCCGTTGCCATAGCGCTCGCCGAGCCGGGCCGCCCGCTCCAATAGCCGGGAATGGAGGTAAAAGACGTCTCCCGGATAGGCCTCCCGCCCTGAAGGCCGCTTGAGCACGAGAGAGAGCTGGCGATAGGCGGCGGCATGCTTGGAGAGATCGTCGAAGACGACCAGCGCATCCATTCCGTTTTCCATGAACCATTCGCCGATCGCCGCACCCGCGAAGGGGGCCAGGTATTGCAGAGTCACCGGATCCGAAGCCGCCGCCGCTACGACGATCGTGCTCGACAATGCATCGTGCGATTCGAGCACGTCGAGGACCCGGGCGATGTTGGCGTTCTTCTGACCGACCGCGACATAGATCGAGTAGAGAGGGCGATAGTCGGGGTTGCTCTCGTTGGCTCGGTTGATCCGCGCCTGATTGAGGATCGTATCCACGGCAATCGTGGTCTTCCCGGTCGCGCGATCCCCGATGATCAGCTCGCGCTGGCCGCGGCCGATGGGGATCATGCTGTCAATGGCGGCGATGCCGGTCTGGACCGGCTGGCTGACCGAGCGCCGCTGGATGATTCCAGGCGCGATCCGCTCCATGGGATGAGAGAGAGACGATTCGATCGCCCCCTTTCCGTCGAGTGGCTGACCCAAGGGGCTAATCACTCTTCCCAACAGCCCCTTGCCCACTGGGACCTGGAGGAGCTTTCCCGTGGAGCGAACTTGGTCACCTTCGCGAATCTGAGTGAACTCTCCAAGAATGACCCCGCCGACCTCGGTCTCTTCCAGATTGAGTGCCAAGGCGCGGATGGGCTGGCCGAAGGAGTCCCGGCGATCCGGGAACTCGAGAATCTCGTTCATGCCGACATTTCCAAGCCCTTCGATCTTGACGACGCCGTCGCCCGTTTCGCGGACGGTGCCCACGTTGGTCTTGGCGACTTCCCGCCGGAGGTCCGCAATGCGGTTTTCGATCTCTTCGAGTAAGGTGCTCATCGTAGTGAAGTAAAGTGGGTTGAGTAAGAAAAAGCGGCAACCATCAGCCTAGCGTAGCTTCCAGCGTTTGCAACCTCTGGGAGATCGAGCCATCCCAGACCGTGCTCCCTTTTTGGATGCGCATGCCTCCGATCAGCTCCGGTCGCACCAAGTAGCGCTTCTCCAGCGCGCTGCCGTATCGGGCTTCGAGCTCCGCGAACAGGGAGCTGCCCTGATCGGGCAGCGGGGCAGCGCTCTCGATGGAGAGCGTGTTTTCGGCGATCCGGTAGGCCACCAGCTGACGCAGCCGCTGTACGATCGGGAGGTAGCCGCGCGGCTTTTGCTCAAAGAGCACCGTCACGACCTGACGAACTCTGTTCGGATCGAGAACTTCCCCATCGAGGCAGAGTCGGAAGAGGGCTTTTGCCTTGCGCCGGGCTTGTCGAGGGAGCTTCACGTTGGACAGGTCCTTAATTTCTCTGGGAATCGGACGCGGAATGGAGATCGGTCCGTGCCGCGACGGGTAGCTGGGCCATGGTCTCCGCTCGCAGGCGCTCTTGATCGTCCACGGACAATACCTTTCCGGAAACCTTGGCCGTGAGCGCGAGCACGAGCTCCCCCACCTCCCGCCGAACGACGGCACGACTCTCCTGCTGCTCCTGCTCCGCCCGAGCCCGCGTCTTCGCCAGGATCCGTTCCGATTCTTCCGCCGCCTCCTTGAGGAGCTTCTCGCCTTGCAGCTTCGCCGTTTGTTCGGCTTCGGCGATGAGTTGAGAAGCACGCTCGTTCGCCTGGTGGAGGATTTCGCGCCGCGCTTCCTCCGCGGCCGCAAGCTCCTTCTGAATGCGTTCGGCGTTCTGCAGGCTCTCCGCAATGCGGGTTCGGCGCTCCTCGAGGAGCCGCAGGACCGGCCGATAGGCGAACCGATTCAACACCCAGAGAACGATGGCAAAGTTGATCGTCTGCGCGATGAACCTGGGCCAGTCGATTCCGAGCTGAACAAGTGCGTCGCCCATGGGGCATTACCTCCCGACGACAAAGAAGACGAGAATGGCGAGGCCTTCGGAAAGCGCCATGCCCAAAAGCGCCGTAGTAAAGACGAGCCCGAAGGAGCCCGGATTCCGGCCGATGGCTCCGGCGGCCCCCAAGGCGGCGAGACCGACGCCGATGGCGCCGCCGGTAGCCGCAAGACCCACCGCAATATTTCCACTCATTTCCGCAAGGAACATCATACTTGTCACTCTCCTAGATGATTGTAGTAGCTGGCTTACTCTGGTTTCTGTTTCGGGCCGATGCCGCGGCCTGAAAGCATCTCACTTGTGAGACTCCTCATGGGAGCAAAGAGTCCCCGTAAAGACGATCGCAAGAAGGGCGAAGATCAAGGCCTGGATCAGCGCCACGGCGAATTCGAAGAAGTAAAACGGAACAGCCGCGAGCCCGCCGAGCATGCCGGTCATAAGCACAAGCACCGACTCGCCCCCGTAAACGTTTCCATAGAGCCGCATCGCCAGCGCGATCGCCCGGATGACGATCGAAAGGGCTTCCATCAGGCCCACGGCGAAGAAGAGGACCGCGAGCGGGATGAGAATCCATCCCTTCATTCCGCCCTTCACCCCAAAGATATGCACGAGGAGGCCCCAGGGGCCGTGGTGGTACTTGAGAGCCCAATAGAGACTCACGAAGAAGTAGATCACGGCCATCGCGCTCGTCATGTTCGCGTCGGAGGTCGGAGGCCGCAAAAGGGAGATGTGAGGGTGCTCGACGGAGTAGGGCAAATGCGAGCCAGCCTTCACGGTTCCAAAGCCGATCGTGCCGACACCGGGTAGCAGCCCGGTCAGGTTGGAGACCGCGATGAAGATGAAGTAGGTGGCGACGAGGGGAAAGCACCAGTCGGCGACCTTGGGCTCGAGGAGACCTCGCGTGAGGCGTTCCAAACCTTCGACAGCAGCCTCGATCGCGTTCTGGAGGCCCGAGGGCACCATCTGCAGTCGGGCGGTTCCCAGGCGGATCACGAGAAAAAGAAGCAGAAGAATCACCCAGCTATGGACCATCGACGCAGTAATCGGGAGCGGGCCCAGATGAAAAAGCGTGGGCGCCGCTGGATGAACGAGCGGGGCATGGCTGGTGGGCTCGGCTGTCGCTAGGAAAAACATGGAGCATCCTCCTGTAGTGGAGGAATGCAGCCAATGCAAAGAAAAAAACACGACAAAATCGAGAGGTGAAAGGCCGGAGAAGCCCTGGCGTCCCTACGCTTGGGCGGAAGGATCGAGCGAGGAGAGCTCGACCGCGACCAGCCGCTGGATGAGGTCCGTGGAGACCCCGGTGGATTGAGAAAGGGCAACGAGATAATGGCGCATATAGCTTTCCACGGTCAGAGCCTGTGCCGTGGCAGCCAGGCGATGGAGCGCTTCCATGGCACGCGCCGCCTCGTGAGGCAAAAGCCTCAGAGTCTCCAGAAGCGCTTGCTGAAGGGCATTGAGGATCCATCCCCACATGCCGATCATCATCGGGTTAGTCACGTTCTGGCGAACGTGGATGAGGCCGACGGCCGCCTGCCACTGCCAGTAGTGAGCGTCGAACGGACCCTCGAGCGTGCGTCGCCACCAGCGGCGCAGCGCATTCTCTCGTTCCGACCGGGCGCCCGAGCTCAAGATGCGTGCCGTTTCTGGATGCGCGAAAAGGATATCGTAGAAACCCTGCACCAGATGATCTTCCAGGGAGGCCAAGCCAGGTCCGAGGCGAAGCAAGAGCGCCTCGTCCTCCCCGGTGAAGCGAGCGGCCGGAGGCAACTGCGAAAAAACGTCCTCTGTCACCTCGGCGATATGTGACGCCATCCCCGCCTGCCTCTCCGGCTATCGCCGCTCAAGCATCTGTGCGACCTGAGAGGCCGCATCCCGAGCCTCCAGGTGAATCAACCCCACGTTGGCCCCCGCCCGGGCGACAACCCCGAGCACGGCCTTAGGTCCAGCCGAATAAATATACATCTGGCCCTCGTCCCCGGAGACGCTCGTCTCCCGAAATCCGCCGCCCCCGAAGCTTTCGCAAATGCGCCGCCCGAGCCCCAAGGCGGTCGCCGCCATTGCCGCTAGGCGATTCGCGTCCCCGGAGTTGAGCGAATGAGCGATGGGAAGCCCGTCGGTCGTGGCGACGAGCGCGGCGCTCAACTCCGGAACGGAGGTGCGCATCCGGCCTAAAATAGTATTCAGTTCCTCGGCAATAGCCATATCCTTCTCCCCTTCTCAGCTTTCTTCGTTCCAAGGGCGGATCGCGCAAAGCCCGACGCCTCGTGAGCCAATCACTGAATCGGAACGAGATTGTTTTGGCAAGCGAAATGTAAGCGAACTGCAGCCTCTCGGAGGCCGACTCAGGCCCGTTCCACCAAGTCAAAGAGGCGCACGAGCAGTTCGCTGGCGCTTTCGAGATTGGTGGCATCGATGGGGATGACCTCGGTCGGATCCAAATCGAGGTAGGAGGCCACTTCCTTGCAGTCCCAGCAGTTGGGATGATCCTGGTGCGTGACGCCGACAACAAGAGGCACCGGATTCCGGGAGAGGAGATAGTCCGAGATGCGGCGAACTTGCGGAAAGTGGGTGGCGTCGTTCCCGGAAACGAGCAGGAGCACCCCCAAGGCGCCCTCCAGGAGAACTTCCCACGTAAACTCAAAACGATCCTGGCCGGGGGCGCCAAAGAGATGAATGGTGTATCGGTCGAGGGAAAGCTGGCCGAAGTCCATGGCCACGGTCGTCGCCCGATTCGCGGTGGAACACGGAACGTCGGTGTTGACAACCGGAGATTGACTCAAGGTCCGGATGAAAGTCGTTTTACCGGCTCCGCAAGGGCCGGCTACGAGGATCTTAATCGTGGTTTCATTCATACATTTTTTCGAGAATTCGCCTAAGCCCGGAGGCGATCCGCGCCAAGACGCCCTGTCGGCGCGCGATCGGTTTGGTTGGGCTCTCAGGAACCGTTGCCAGCTGGGAGCTCGGAACCGTTGCCACGGGAGCAGGACGAGGGGGTGGTGAAATCGGATCAGGGGTGGCGGCGGGCAATGCCTGCGGTGGCAAGGGACCAACCGGTGCCGGAGCGGGCGGAAGCTCCGGAATGCGAAGCGCGGGACTCAAGGAGGGAGCCGACGCGGATGGCGGCGGCTGGGCTTGGACAGGGACAATCATCCCCAAGAGACGCAGCTTGTAAAGCTCGAGCAGGACTTGCGGCAGCGGGAGCCCGAGGGCAGCGACGATCTCCTGCGCCGAGATCCCGGAACGAAAGAGTCGCTCCGTGCCGTCCCAGAAGGCGAGCAGGTCTCCTGTCAGCCACGCGGTGGCCTCCGCCTCGGCGCGGAACCGCGTCCCGGGATGCGGAAGATAGGGCGTATAGCGTTCCGGAGACCGGATTGCGGCCAGAGCGGACAAAAGGATGCGGTCGAGGGAGATGCTCAACGGACCGACCCGCTCGCCCATGTGACTCTCCTCGAAGTCGAAGGAAGCCGATGGATCGTCCGAAAGCCGTTGAAGCACCGAGTGCAGCGCGAGCGTGTCCGGGATCGGCCGGCCGGTCGCGGAAGCGGAGACGAGGTTCCCCGCCGAAAGGACGAACGAAAAGCGATCCCCGGTGATCTTCTCCACGATTTCCAGAGTTCCGGTTCGATCGCGCAGCAGGCGCAAGACTTCGGGAAAAGGCACTTCCTTGAGGTTGCCGGAGAGAGGCATGGCGAATCGATCCTATTACGACAGGAGCATTGCGACAAAAGCCACTGGTTGGCTACCGCCTCCCAAGCCTGGAGCCAACGCGTGGCGCTCAGCTGGCTTGAGATTCACAACGCTTCAAGAGTGCCCGGATGGGTCAATCTTTTGGCATGATGTCCCCTCTCCCGCAAGTGGAAAGACGGCATTTGCGTCACGATGGACTTCCCTCTTTCCGACCTCTTCATTAGCCTAAGGCAATGGATCTTCTAGGAGAAGAGGCTCGGGAGGCCGTGCGCAGGGCGCTGCGGGAGGACTTGAGTCAAGGGGATGTGACCTCGAGCGGCTTTATTCCGGAAGGAAGCGTTTGCCGGGCGGAGATTTCCGCCAAGGAAGAAGGAGTCGTCTGCGGGCTGCCGGTGGCGCAAGCCGTCTTTGGAGAGGTCTCCTGCGGGGATCTCCGCCTGGAATTGAGTTGCGAAGAAGGCGATGCCATTGAAGCCGGAACGACCGTCCTGTCGCTATCGGGCCCGGCGGCCGAGGTCCTCGCCGGCGAGCGAACCGCGCTGAACTTCCTCCAGCATCTTTCGGGCGTTGCCAGCCTCACGCGAGCCTTTGTGGAAGCGATCGACGGAACGGGCGTTCGGCTCCTGGACACTCGGAAAACCCTCCCAGGCTTGCGCTCTCTCGAAAAGTACGCGGTGCGTTGTGGCGGGGGGTCCAACCACCGTTTTTCGCTCGGGGATCATGTTCTCCTGAAAGACAATCACCTCGCCTTGCTCAAGACGGCCTTTCCCGGCTCATGGGCAAAAGAGGTGGGCTTGCGAGCGGAAAGGGTCCGCCGCCTGCGGCCGCTCGCCCGAATCGAAGTGGAGGCGCAGAGCCTGGGGGAGGTGGCGGAGTTGCGCACCCTCCCGCTCGATCTCTTGTTGCTGGATAACATGAGCCTGGAAGAACTGCGCAGGGCGGTCGCCCTCATAGGCGGGCGCATGCGGCTCGAGGCTTCGGGCGGTGTCACGCTCGAACGCATCCGCGCTATTGCCGAAACGGGCGTCGATTTCATATCGGTCGGCGCCCTGACCCACAGCGCGAAGGCGATGGATTTTTCCTTGAGGATCACAGCATAATAGACCTTCACGCATCCTCGCGGCGCTCATGCATCCCCCTTTTCGGCAACCTGTGGAAGAGCAAAGAGTCCCTATCGAATGCCGTGTCCGGGTGCCGGCGACGACCACGAATTTTGGACCGGGCTTCGATGCGTTTGGAGCGGCCCTGCGCTTGTACAACTGGACAACGCTCCGGGTCGGCAACAGCGGCTCTGCTGAAAGCCTCCCCCCCATGGTGCGGGAAGCCGCGGAAGCGTTTGGCAAGGCGGTGGGCGAGCCGCTCCCGTTCTTCGAGTGCGCGATCTCCGGAGATGTTCCCTGCGCGAGGGGTCTGGGGAGCAGCGCAACCGTACGCGTAGGGGTTCTCGTCGGATTGAACGAGTTGCGCGGAAGACCCCTCTCGCGCGAGCAGCTGGTGACGGTTGGCAGCGCACTCGAAGGCCACCCGGATAATGTTGCGGCGGCCGTCCGGGGAGGATTCACCATTTCGACCGATAACGGCCAGACACGAGTCGCTCTCGGGAGCCGCCTGGAGTTCGTGGCTTTCGTCCCGGATATGGAAATGGAAACCGAATGGGCTCGCTCGGTCCTCCCGCAAACCGTGTCCCTGCCAGACGCAGTTTGGAATCTTCAGAGGGCCTCCCGGATCGCCGCCGCCATCTGCTTGCGCCGATACGAGGAGATGAGCGGGCTCTTTGAGGACCGCTGGCATGAACCCGCTCGGGTCAAACGCATTGAGGCATGGGAGGAGATGCGCCAGAGCGCCTACGGAGCCGGCGCCATCGGATTCTATCTCAGCGGAGCCGGCTCGACCCTGATGGCGCTTGCGGTGGGGCGGGGAGCGGAGGTGGCGACGGCGCTGACGCGCGTTGCCGCCCAGAGAGGCCTAAAAGGGAGTTGCCGCCGGATTCAGGCGGAGAATCAAGGGGCGAAGGCTTGGTTGCGGCGGCTATCCCGCCGCCTCGCGCAAGGAGGGCAGAAGCATGTTTCTTAGGTGGTCGCGTCCTGTCGGACTCATTCTTGGGGCGGTCGGGATTCTCTCTTGGGAAGTCTGCTTCGGGCAGGATGAGGAGTTCTTCCGACCGCTGCCGGACGAACCGACGGAAACGGCCAATGCGGACAAGGAGCGGCCGGCCGAAAAGAGCCCGGGAGATCGCGCCGGGGAGAAAATTCAACATGGAAAATATCTCGTAGAGGCCGTCGCCCTCTGCGGTGAGTGCCACACTCCCCGCAACGAACGGGGAGAGCTGCTTCGCGACAAATGGTTGCAAGGAGGTTTCGTTCCCGGGCTCAGCGCGGAGAACGCCGGGTCGCTCGCGCGAACGGCTCCCCCGGTCGCGGGCCTGCCGGAAGGATGGAGCCAGGCGGACATGGTCCAATTTTTGGAGACGGGGATGACTCCTGCCGGCAAATACCCGCAACTGCCGATGCCTCCCTACCGAATGAGCCACGCGGATGCCTTGGCCATCACGCTCTACTTGGAAGGGCTGAAGAGCAACCCGGCGGCTCCGCCGTCCGGAGCGCAGCCCGGACAGCCGTAAGGCGCAAGGCGAGCGGCCGTTACCGGTTCTCCAATGCGCAGAGATGCGCATGGATGGAGCGGCCGAGAGCGGCGATCTGATAGCCCCCTTCCAGCACGGAAACGAGCTTGCCTTGGCAGTGCCGCTCGGCGACCCCTCGGATCGCTCTCGTCATTTCCGCAAACCCATCTTCGCTGAGCTGAAGATTCCCCAAGGGATCGTCCCGGTGTGCATCGAATCCCGCCGAAACGAGAACGAAGTCGGGCTCGAACGCATCGGCGGCGGGAAGAACCTTCTCCTCGAAGGCGGCTCTGTATTCGGCGTCGCCCGATCCGGGTTCCATCGGCAGATTCAAGGTAAAGCCCTCTCCCTCCCCTCTTCCCTGCTCCAGGGTGCTCCCAGTGCCCGGATAGAGCGGGTGCTCGTGGAGACTAATGTAAAGGACGGACGCGTCCTCCTCGAAGATCTCCTGTGTGCCGTTCCCGTGGTGAAGATCCCAGTCGAGAATCAGGATGCGTCGGCACCCATGCTTCCTCTGTAGATAGCGGGCGGCAACCGCTACGGTGTTGAAGAGGCAGAATCCCATGGGAGCATTGGCTCGGGCGTGATGGCCCGGCGGACGGAGGAGCGCAAAGGCGTTGGTTGCCTCACCGGAAGCGACCCGGTCGATCGCCGTCGTCACCGCACCGACCGCCAAGAGCGCCGTGTCAAAAGAGTGCGGTCCGGCATAGGTATCCCCTTGATCGAGGAGGACCAACCTGTCGCGCGAAGCCTCTTCGACCCGCCGAATATGGCCTTCCGTATGGACGCTCCGCAGAAGATCCCTTGTCCCCGGGCCAGGCTCGACCCAGCAGATGGTCTTCGGAAGGGAGGAGCGGAGGAGCGGGAGGGTTGCGGTGATCCGCTCCGGACTCTCCGGATGGCCACGCGGGGTGGGATGCAGGGCAAAGTCGGGATGCGTGACAAGAATGGTGGGAGACGGCATAAGTCTACCGGGCTCGCGCCGACTTCTCCAGGGAATCGACGGTGGGCTTGCGTTGCTCTTTTTGTGCCGCAGGGGAAAGAGAGAGCCAAGAGAATTGTGCAGCCGCCGGATTGAGGCAAAGGAAAGCCGGATCCACCGGATGATTGACTTTACGCGGGGTCCGTTGGGATAGGGAAGAGATGACACATAGGGAAATCAGTCTGGGGCATTCTCCGGATTCGGACGATGCGTTCATGTTTTACGCCTTGGTGGCCGGGAAGCTCTCCAGCGAAACCCTTCGGTTTCGTCAGGAAGTGACGGATATCGAGAGCCTCAACGAGCTGGCGAGGAAGACGGCCATCGATCTGACCGCCGTTTCCATTCACGCCTACGGTTTTCTGCGGGAAGACTACTGGCTCCTGCCGTGCGGCGGAAGCATGGGGGAGGGCTATGGGCCCCGGGTTGTCTCGGCGCAAAAAAAGACCCGAGAGGAACTGGCACGCGCTCGCATGGCGATTCCCGGACTCAAGACGAGCGCGGTAATGGCCCTCAGCCTCTATCTCGGGGTCCATCCCGAGGAGCTTCACCTGGAAGTCCATCCCTTTGATCGCATCTTGGAAACCGTCCGGTCGGGAGAGGCGGAGGCCGGCCTGGTGATTCACGAAGGACAGCTTACCTATGCGGACGAGGGCCTCTCCCTTTGCGTCGATCTCGGCCAATGGTGGAGGCAAGAGACGGGCCTCCCGCTCCCCCTGGGCGGCAACGCCATCCGAAAAGAGCTCGGAATCGGCATCGCCAAGGAATGCACAAGGCTGCTCCAGGAGAGTATCCGGTGGGGTCTGGAACACCGGAGTGAGGCCTTGGAGTATGCAGCTGGCTTCTCCCGAGGATTGAGCCCGAAGAGAGTCGATGAGTTCGTAGAGATGTACGCGAATGAACGCACCTTTGACTATGGCGCCGATGGCCGACAGGCCATCGAAGAGTTCTTGCAGCGGGGCCGGGCGCTAGGGATATTGCCCGCCAGCGCCGGCGTCGACTGGGTGCCGGCATAGGCCCCAGGAAGAAGGCATTTGCCGTTCTCCGAAAGAGACCGTCCTACTCCCGATCGGATGCAGTCCAGCTGCCGTTTGTCTGCGAGATGTGGTATAAATGAGACAAAGCCATTCTTCGAGGCTTCGAGGATTTGGCACAAGCGGATGCCCGGCTGACAGGACGAACCAATGCGGATGAAAGACCAACAGGAACTACTCCATATTGCGGGTCGGGACTTTACCTCGCGCCTGCTGATCGGCACTGGAAAATTTGGTTCGCATGCGCTGATGGCGGAAGCCCTCGCGGCAAGCGGAGCCGAGATCCTGACCGTCGCATTGCGCCGGGCTGAACTTGGGGAAGCTCGCCCGGAAGAGAACATCCTCTCTTACCTCGATCCGGAACGATACCTCATCGTGCCGAACACGAGCGGGGCGGCCAATGCGGAAGAGGCGGTGCGATTGGCTCGCCTCGGTGCCGCCGCCGGAATGCCCCGCTGGGTGAAACTCGAGATTCACCCGGAGAGCCGCTATCTGCTGCCGGATCCGGTGGAAACCCTTCTGGCGGCCGAGCTGCTGGTCCGAGAGGGTTTTGTTGTGCTCGCCTACATCAATGCGGATCCGGTTCTGGCGAAGCGGCTGGAAGAGGTGGGGGCCGGAGCGGTCATGCCGCTGGGCTCCCCGATCGGTTCGATGCGCGGCTTGGAGACCCGGGCCCAATTAGAGATCATCGTAGAGCAGGCGGGGATTCCCGTGATCGTCGATGCGGGGCTCGGCGCCCCTTCCCATGCAGCCGCAGCCATGGAGATCGGCGCCGACGGAGTCCTGGTGAACACGGCGATCGCTGTCTCCGACGATCCATGCGCCCTGGCACGGGCCTTCCGGATGGCCGTCGAAGCGGGGCGGATCGCCTACCGTTCCGGGCGGCCGCAACGGCAGCCCCAGGCAGTCCCGACGAGCCCTCTCACCGCGTTCCTCTGATTTGCTCTCCTCGCGGCCTCGAGGAGAGCCGCTTTCCCTCAGGTCGGGTGGTGCCGGTGCGTGGCACGACCGGAGCCGAAGCGGTACGCGTAGGCCCGCGTCAACTCCGCGCCCAGGAAGAAGATCTGGGCGGAATAGTAGATCCAGAGGAGCAGGACGAGAAGCGATCCCACCGCACCGTAGAGAGAAGCGATCGAACTGTGGCTCAACAAGAAGCCCAAGCCCGAGCGACCGACTTCGAACATGAGGGCGGTGCCGACCCCTCCAAAGAACGCCTCCTTCCACGTCACGGGCCCTTGGGGCAGGACGCGAAAGAGGACCGCAAAAAGGAGCACCACCACCAGGAAGGAGGTGAGCACCCGAGCGACATCGTAGAAAGCGGGATACCAAGGGAAGGCGCTCGCCAGCGGCTGGGAGAGAGCATCCATAGTCGTAACCGCGAGCGGAGCAACGAGCAGAAGCATGCCCACCACGGCGACCATCGCAAAGGAAACCGCTCGATCCCAGATCAGCGCGAGCAGGGGGCCTTGCGGCTTTTCCGTCACCCCCCAGATCGTGTTGAGGGAATCCCGCAACTCGACGAAAACGCCAGAGGCGCCAAAAAGCAGAGAGACGGTTGCGGTGAGCGCGGCCGGTGTACCGGGATGGGGGGGCCATGCGGTCGTGAGAAGCATTTGAACGGCCGACGCCATGGGTGCTCCGCCGAGATCGTGGAGGGCCTGGGCGAGATAAGACTGCGCCTCTTTGATGCTGAAAAGGATGCTCGTGAACGAAAGGAGGAAGAGGATCATCGGGGCGATCGAAAAGATCGTATAGCAGGCGAGAGCCGCTCCCATCTTGGGAGACTTATGGCGAAGCCAGCCCCTCAAGGCATCCCCGAAAAGGAACTGGGCGCGCAGGAAAAAGCGGCGCATCCGCCGCCGCAGCTTTGTCGGAAAGGGCGAGCGGGTGTCGGAGTGCGGAAAGAGGAAGGAGTGCAAGGCGTTCCCGTATTTAGCCGGCATGTCTCCCAAGCTTTCGTCCGAGGAGGGTGCGATGGGCCCGGCTGGTGCGCTCCACTCGGTCTTCCATGCTGCTCTCTCCCCTCGAACATTTCCCGCGTTAGCCCGGCAGCTCACGTCGTACCCACGCCTCTCAGGTTTATGCCTTGGAGAGCCGATCGGCGAGACGCGCCGGCTGGCTGCTGGGTGCCAACTTATAGGCAATCCGCGAAATCCTTCCAACCTCCAAACGGACGCAAGAGGCAGGCCACCCCCGTTCCTCGGTCATATCCGGGACGCGGGATGCCCGTCCAGGCGACTTAGCCGTTGTGCCGCACGGGATCCTCGAAACGGGTGTACAGGGCATTGAAGCGAATCGCAATCTTGTCGGTCGGCCCGTTCCTCTGTTTCGCCACATGGAGAGAATAGGGGATTTCCGTCGGAGAGGGCGCCCCTTCAGCGTCGAGGCGGTGGAGCAGCAAGACCACGTCCGCATCCTGCTCGATCGCACCCGATTCGCGGAGGTGATGGAGGGCGGGCTCCGCTTTCCCCTCTTCCACCCGCCGGTTGAGCTGAGCCAATACAATCACCGGGATCTCGAGCTCCTTGGCGAGCCCCTTCAGGCCACGCGAAATCTCCGCAATCTCGACCTGGCGGTTTTCCCGGGCTTGCGGGGAGTCGGATCGAAGAAGCTGGAGATAGTCGACAATGAGTAACTCGATCTTATATTGGTCCTTCATCCGGCGTGCCTTGGCGCGAAGCTGATGAATGGTCAGGCTGCTGGAGTCATCGAGATAGAGCGGCCATTCCTGCGCGTCGGCCGAGATGCGACGCAGCTTTTCGAGCGCCGAATCGTCGAGCTCGCCGCGTCGGATCTTTTGCAGGCTTTCGCTGGCTACGGAAGCGAGCAAGCGAAGCATGATCTGGGGATTCGTCATTTCTAGGGAAAAGAAGCCGGCCGCGTGTCCCGGCTGGACCCAGGCGTCCTTTTCGGCATCATACCGCTGACGAATCGCTTGGCGCGCAAGGGTGAGCCCGAGCGCGGTCTTCCCGACTCCAGGCCGAGCAGCCAGGACGACCATGTCGCCTTTTTGCCAACCCGCAGTCAGCGCATCGAGCTCGTAGAAGCCGGTCGGAATGCCGAAGAGCTTGCCCTTCCGCTGATGAAAGCAGTCGATCAGCTCAAGAGCGCGCCGGAGCTCGACCGAGACCGGCACGCTCGATCGGGTCAGGGAAAGGTTCGTCACACGAAAGATCTCTCGCTCCGCATGGTCGAGCACGGCGCTGGTCGATTGGGGCTCGTCTACAATGCGCTGCACGATGTTGCTGCAGGCCCGGTGGAGGTGGCGCAGAAGGCTTTTATCTTTGACCAGCTGAAGGTAGGTGCCAATGTTGAGATGGCTCGAAAAGGAAGCCGTCAATTCGGCAAGGAGGGCGGGGCTTCCGACCTCGGCGGCAAGATTGCTATCGACTAGGCTCTGGTGAACCGTGAGCACATCGATCGCCTGGTGGCGCGCGTCCATCGATCGGAAGAGGTCGAAGAGCATGCGGTGTGCGGGGACGAAGAAGTCGTCAGACGAGATGGTCTCGATAGCTTGATTGAGAACGAGATCTGGGTGGAGGAGCAGAGAGCCGAGAACGGCTCGCTCCGCCTCTGCGCTATAGAGAATGGCAGGGAGGGAGGCACCGGAGGAAAACTCTTTGACGACGGTCTTGGCTCGGGACACTCAGTCAGGATAACAGAGAAAGATAACGGCACCGAGAGCGAAACTCTCTTTCAGCCCAGGGAAAAGGATGCGTTGGCCCAAGGAATACGATGTGATCGTGGTCGGGGGCGGGCACGCGGGCGTGGAGGCGGCTTTGGCGGCGTCTCGGATCGGGTGCGAGGTGCTGCTCCTGACCCTCCAGCTCGATGCGATCGGTCAAATGTCCTGCAATCCCTCGATCGGAGGGGTGGCAAAAGGGATATTGGTTCGGGAGATTGATGCCCTGGGCGGCGTTATGGCGCAAAACGCCGATGCGACCGGCATTCAATTCCGAATGCTCAATCGCCGAAAAGGCCCGAGCGTCCAGGCTCCCCGAGCCCAGTGCGACAAGAAAGCCTACCAGTTTCGGCTGAAGGCGATCTGCGAGTCGACGCCGAACTTGGACATCCAGCAGGGCTCGGTCGCAAAACTCTGCGTAAAGGACGCCGTCGTCGAAGGCCTAATCACCGACCTCGGGGTCGAGTTTCTGGGAAAGGCGCTTGTCATTACCACAGGGACGTTCCTCCGTGGGCTGATCCACGTGGGATCGGAGCAGCGTCCAGGCGGGAGGGCGGGAGAGGGCAGCAGCGGCTTGTCCCTCGAGCTGAAGAGGCTGGGGTTTGAGATCGGTCGCCTGAAGACCGGCACCCCGCCGCGCGTGAACGGACGGACGATCGACTTCGGAGCTTGCGAGCGACAGCCTGGGGAGTTTCCTCCGCCCACATTCTCTCTTTTTCCCGACGAGCTGTCGGAAAGAGAGGGAGAGATCTTCACCCTCAACCGGTGGGATGGCCGATTGTTCCACGTGGAACAATTGCCTTGCTGGATCACCTATACGACAACGGATACCCATCGGGTGATCCGAGACAACCTTCATCTCTCCGCCATGTATTCGGGACAGATCCAAGGCGTAGGTCCGCGCTACTGCCCGTCGATCGAGGACAAGGTCGTCCGCTTCGCCGAACGCGAACGCCACCAGATTTTTCTCGAGCCCGAGGGAAGGCAGACCCAAGAATTTTATGTCAATGGCGCTTCGACGAGCCTCCCCTTTTCGGTCCAATGCGCTTTCCTTCGGACGATTCCCGGCCTCGAAAAGGCTCACATCCTGCGACCCGGCTATGCGGTAGAATATGACTATTGCCCCGCCACGCAACTTTCTCCCTCCCTGGAAACCAAGCGAATCGGCCGTCTCTTTCTGGCTGGACAGATCAATGGGACTTCTGGTTACGAGGAGGCGGCGGCGCAAGGGATCATCGCCGGCATCAACGCCGCCCGAGCGGTGCGCGGCGAGCCGCCGCTCCTTCTGCGCCGGGACCAAGCGTATGTCGGGGTCTTGATCGACGACTTGGTCACTCGTTCCATTCGGGAGCCCTATCGCATGTTCACCGCGCGAGCGGAGCATCGCCTCGTCTTGCGTCAGGACAACGCCGATGTCCGCCTTTGCGAAATCGGCTCCGCCGTCGGATCTCTTTCGCCCCCACGGCAGAAGAAGTGGCTTGCGAAAATGCGGCGAATCGAAGATCTCAGAAGAGCTTTGATCGAAGCCAGAAAAGAAGGATGCACGCTCTTTGGATGGCTTCGACGTCCCGATTTTGGTTGGAAGGACCTGCCGGAGCCTTTCCGGAGCGTGGAACCGGAGATCGCCGCGCACATCGAATGCGAAGTCAAATATGCGGGCTATATCGATCGAGAACGACAACAGATCGAACGAACCCGGTCGATGGAAGAAGTGCTTTTTCCTCCTTGGATCGATTTTCAGACGATCTCAGGCCTGAAAGAGGAAGCACGTGAAAAGCTCCAACAGATCCGTCCAGCGACTTTGGGGCAAGCCGCACGGATTCCCGGAGTCAACCCGGCCGATCTCGCGGTGCTGATGGTCGCCCTAAAGAAAGGGACTCGCGAGGGAACTTCCGCACCGACGGAAAGTTTTCCCAGGGGCGGACGATGACCATGGCTCCCCGCTATCGACTCTTCCTCGCTTCTCTGCGGCAACGGATCCCGGAGATCTCCCCGGCTCAAGCCTTCCACTGGATACGAGAGGGGAGGGGCATCTGCATCGACCTGCGCCACCCACGCCAATGGATCGCCGGACACCTGCCAAAGGCGATCCACCTCGAGTTCGGCCAGTTTCCCGGAGAAGTCGAGTCGAAGATCTCGAAGGGCGAGACTCCGGTCCTCTGCTACAGCCGCGTCGGCGATCGATCGCTCCTCGCCGCAGATTTGCTCGTGCAAATGGGCTTCGCCACCGCTCATTCCCTTGCCGGCGGCTGGGAGGCATGGCACAAAGCGGGACTTCCGGTCGAGCCCGGGGTCTTTCCCGTCTGCCGCCGCCCTGACGAGCGTTTGGCAGGGCTCGCGCAACTTCCCCATCTCATCGACTCCATCCGACAGTTCTCCACGGGATTCGCGCCCTCCATCGCTCCCTTCGTGCGCAAAGAGGATCGCGCGCTCATGGAGTTTCTCTGCGTCGACCCCCAGACCATGGAACAGATCGTCCTTTCCGCCGACTCGGACGCGGACGTCGTGATCCAGCTGCGGAGAGCCCTCGGCCCCTCGTGGCCGAGCGATCACGCGATCCGCGAGTTTAACCTTCGGGCCCTTCAACGCCGCAAGCCTCCAGAGCCAACGGACGATCCCTAAGATCCCCTCGGGACCTCACTCCCGACGCGGATGCCGACAAGCCTTCCCACGCGAAGCAGGGAAACGATGCGAGAAAACCAGCTCGCCGACTCGCCGCTCTCGCCCTCCGCAAGTCACCGCAGCAGCTCCGCCCGAGCTCCCCTCCTCGTTCCCGCCCTCGTCTTCGCGGCAGGTTGCGCCTGTGGCTCCAGCTCAACGGCTCCTTTCTTGCCCGGCCTTGCGATGGCCGCCTTCCTGGGCGCTCTTTGGGTTCGCTCTCGTTGGAGAAGAAGTTCCCTCCTCCCCTTCCTCGGCACCGTTCTCTTCCTGGGCATCGGCAGTGCCTCGTTCCATAAGGGATGGCGACCGGCGGACGATCTTCGTCGCCTTCCCCAGGCAAAATTCGGAGCCGATTGCCGCTGGGAAGGGACGATCCGGAGCGTGCCCGTCGAGAAAGAGCGGGAAGGCGCGACGGCCACGACGGCGATCCTCGCCATTCGCCGCGTATGGATTTCCGGAGGCTGGTGGCCCGCCTCCGGCCGAGTGCTTCTCGAGGTCCTCTCCGCTCCCGCTGGCGGGGTCGTGCTCTCGCAGAGCCTTTGCGTTCGGGGAGGCCTGAGACGACCGGGCGAACCGCGCAATCCAGGGGACCCCGATTGGCGGCAGATCTTAGCGGCTCGTCGCATTGCTTACCGCTTGAAAACTTCTTGGAGCGACCTCCGGCCGATCGATGGCGGTAGCTGGCTGGGTCAGGAAATCGGCGCCGCGAGGCGATGGGCCTCGCGCGTCTTGCGGACCGGCATCGAAAGCGATCGGGAAGCCGTTGCCCTGCTTACAGGCATGATTTACGGCCAAACGGGCGGATTGCCCGCGAAAACCGAGGAAGAATTTCGGCTGGCCGGGGCCTATCACATCTTCGCCGTAAGCGGACAAAACGTCGGCGCCGTCCTCGCCGTAGGCCTCGCTCTATTCGAGGCAGGAAGAGTCTCCCGATGGAGATGGGGTTGGGCGCTCTTGCCCGTCGTCATTTCCTACGCGCTTCTTTCCGGCGGCTCCGCCAGCGTGGGGAGGGCGGCCCTTCTCTCCTCTCTCGTCTTGGTTGCCTGGCTGCTACGCCGCCCGATCCATCTCCTGAACCTTTGGGGGGTCTCTCTGCTCCTCTTCCTCGCCCTCGATCCGCTTTCCGTCAGAGACGTGAGCCTCCAACTCTCCTTCGGCGTCGTCTTGGCGCTGCTCTTGCTGAGCGCTCCGCTCTCGCGATGGATGGCGGCCCCATTTCGCCCGGATCCGTTCATCCCCCGCGTCCTTCTTCCGCGCGCGGCGCGGCTCATCGAAACGTTCGGAGCGAGCTCGGCCTTCCTCCTGGCGCCGTCCCTTGCCGCGTCCTTGGGCGCGCTTCCGTTCGAGGTCATCCATTTCCATTTCGTCAGCCTCGTAGGCCCCCTGGCCAACTTGCTTGTTGTGCCCCTGGCGGAACTCGTCGTAACCGCGGGAACGCTCTCTCTCTGCTTCGGCAGCCTCTGGTCCACCCTCGGCGCACTCCTCAACAATGCCAACTGGCTCTTCGCTCGCAGCCTCCTGGCTACCGTCGCCTTCGCCTCGCAACTGCCCGCAGCGGGCATCGCCACCGCGGACCCCAGCACCCTCCTCTCCCGATCTTCGGGCCTCCGCCTCCTCTTTCCGGCAATCCCTCTGGGCTCAGCCTGCCTGATCCGCTCCGAAGGAAGGGCCTTCCTGCTTCATGGGGGCGAGAGCCGAGGCTGCCTCGCCAAAATCGAACCGATCCGCCGTTTCTACGGGTGGAACTGGCTTGATGGAGAGATGCGAGCAGAGGGGAAGAGATGGGTGGCCGCACCGCGCAGCCCGTGGGGGATTGACCGGCCCTTTGCACCCTTCGAGCAACTCTGTCCGACGGCGTCTCTTTGTCTGCAGCCCCTATTCGATGCTGCAAGAAGAGAGGAGTGGAGCGATGCATCCTCGGTGCTGCTCATCGCGGGAGAGCGCCTGCCTCTTCTTGCTCTCGCCCTCACCCCGTCCTCCGGCGGAGCGACTCCACAAGCAACAATGGATCTTTTCGTCACGCCGAGGAAGGAGAGCCCGACAGGCCGCCTTCGGCTCGCCTTGAGGCCAGATGGGGCATGGCTCGGGGAGCTTGGCTTGCGGAACCACCCGGGAAGCGTGCGCAGCCTGGGAAACTCGGCCGTCGAGGTCCAGCTCGGTTCTGACCGAATCGACTTTCGGCCCTATCGAGGACAAGGCGTCTCCTATCCCGTCGGCCCCGTTCCAGAGGAGGAAGGGGCCGCAAAGCAGATCCCCTCCTCGCCAGAGGGAACCGTCCAATAGGAGAGAGGCTCAAATCCATTCGCCCGTAAAAGCTGGCCGAGACCTTCCCGGGTAAAGCGATAGCTCGAAAAGAGCCGAAGGGCCGACCCAGAGCGAACGGCCACGGAAGAACCGTCTTCGAGCAGAACCTTTTGGTTTCTCTTCCATCGGACCGTCGCCTCATACCGGAACCACCCGCCGCCTTCGACCGCGCTCATCGCATACCCCTCGACCCGCTCGCGCAGACCCCAATCCCGGAGCAGCTCCGTCAACCAGAGGCGGGTCGGGCGGTTCGCATATTGCGGGAGGATTCGCCCGATCGACTCGCGAAAGGCTTGCGCACTCTCCACTACAACGGGAGCGAGATTGGCGCCCAAGAGAAGTCGATCGTGGGAGAGAAGCTGGGCCCGCAACCCTTGTAAGAAGCGGTCGGGAGCCACATTCGGAATCAAGCCGAAGGCGGTCACCAGACGCGGCATTCCCTCCGGCCGCCCCAGCCGATCCAAAAGATCCGGCAGGAGGACGTCAGCCAAGACGAGTCGGGCTCCTTCTCCGCCGGACCGGCTCACGCGCCCCGCCTCGAGCAGCAAGGAGAGACTGCCATCGAGGCAGACCCAATCCGGACTCCAGGACCGAGCGCGAAGCGCGCCGTAGACGAGCAGATCCTTTTCCGCGGTCCCGCAACCCAGGGAGACCAGTTGGGCGGGCCTTTCCGAGAGGAGCCCCGACACTTCGCGAGCCATGCGAAGGTAGAGCGCCCTTCCCTCCTTCGCGGAAAAGGGGGAGTAGCGCCGGAAGAGGGCCATCCAGAGGTTGGCCTGCCGGGCCGTCGCATAGTGGAAGGGTGGGGCAATCTCCCCATTTTCCAGGGAAGCACGCTTAGCAGAGAGCCAAGCCGAGGGCAGATGCGAATCGGCGACTTCGATAGCGGTGAACCCCTTTTTCATGGTGCTTTCCCTCTTTCTGTAAGAAGCTGCGCAGGAGGATGGGACAATCGCAACGCAAAAAGGTGGCGCTCGTGACCGGAGCTGGACGCGGCCTCGGGGCGGCTCTGGCTCGCAGGCTCGGTCTCGAGGGCTGGTCGGTCGCCGTGCACTACCACGCAAGCGAGGAGGGTGCTCAGGAACTCGTCCGGCACCTGATCGCAGAGGGCGGAGACGCCGAAGCGTTCCGGGCGGATCTGGGCCGTCACGCCGAAGCGGAACGCCTGCTCCAGCAGGTGGAGAAGCGTTTCGGCGGTTTGAGGCTCCTGATAAACAACTCGGGCATCTATCCGCCGGTCGGCCTCCTCGAAACCCGTGAGGAGGACTGGCAGCTCGGGTGGCAGACGACGGCGACGGCGATGCTTTTCACGACTCTGGCGGCCCTGCCCTTGCTCCGCTCTTCCGGCGCGGGAAGAATCGTGAACATCGGCGACTCGGCCTGCGACCGGCTCGGCGCACGGGAGATGGCGCTGGGCTATCACATTGGAAAGGTCGGTGTCTACCTCCTCTCCCGCTCCTTTGCCCGCGAAGAGGCCCGCCATGGCCTTACCGTGAATGTCGTCTCTCCCGGCTATCTTGAGGAGAGCCTCAACCTTCCGCCTCCCGCCAAGATCCCGGCGGGCCGTTTCGGCACCTACGAGGATCTATGGCGAGCCATTCAGTTCTTGATCGACGAAGGAAGCGGCTACATCACCGGCTCTCACATCGTCGTCAGCGGTGGATGGAACCTCCGATAGAAGCCGACCCATGTTCACGGGCATCGTGGAAGCGCTGGGGAGAGTGCAAGAGCAGCCCGTGCCGAATCGTCCTGCCCTCTGGATTGACGGAGGGGCGCTCGCGGAGACCCTTGGGCCGGGAGACAGCTTGGCGGTCAATGGCTGTTGCCTCACGGTAACGGAAAGCGCAGCGACCTCACTCCGGTTCGACACTCTCGAAGAAACCCGGAGACGAACCAACATCGGCCGCCTGGAGCAGGGGGCTCTCGTGAATCTGGAGCGCTCCGTCGCCGTCGGATCCCGCATCGACGGCCACTTCGTCACCGGACACGTCGATGGGTTGTCGCGGCTTCTGGAGGTTCGAAGCCAGGGGACCGAGCATGAACTCTGGTTCGAACGTCCCAACCATTGGAAGGCCGTGATCGTTCCGAAGGGGAGTGTCGCTCTCGACGGCATCAGCCTCACGGTTGGTTTTGTCCGGGAAGACCGATTCTCGGTCTGGATCACCCCCTTCACCTGGCAGGCGACCAATCTTCAGGCCAAGCGGCAGGGTGATCTTCTCAACGTTGAGGTGGATATCCTCGCCCGCTACGTCGCCGCCCAGATGGGCAAACCTCTCGCCGAAGGCGCTTGAATCCGTTCAGGGTGGTCCTCGCTACCGATTCACCAGCCAGCGGAGAAGACCCTTTTGGACGTGGAGCCGATTTTCCGCTTGGTCGAAAATGTCCTGGCTCCTTTCCTCGAACAGCTCTCCATCGATCTCCTTGCCCCGGTAAGCGGGTAAGCAGTGGAGCACCAATGCCTCGGGATTTGCCCGCTCCACGAGCCGGCGATTGAGCTGATAAGGGGAAAAGGCTCTTTCTCGAAGAACGCCTTCTTCTTCCCTTCCCATGGAGATCCAAACATCGGTGTAGAGGAGATCCGCCCCGCGGACCGCTTCTTCGGACGATTCGGTTTGCACGATCCAGGGATTCTCCACATCGCAGAAGAAGGCACGGGGGGCTCCGAATCGGAGATGAAACCGGAAAAGCGGTGCAGCCAGCGCCCAGGACCTTGCCACATTGCAGGAAGCATCGCCCAGGAAGGCAACTGTTTTACCCGCGAGGGGACCGCGCTTTTCCTCAAAGGTGAAGATATCCGCTAATACCTGGCAGGGATGCTCCTGATCGGTCAGCGCGTTCACTGTGGGGATGCCGCTGGAACGGGCGAATGTCGCGATCTCCTCTTGAGCAAACGTGCGGATCACTGCACCCTGGACCATCCGACCCAATACGCGCGCCGTGTCCTCCATGGGTTCCCCGCGGCTCAGTTGCAGCTCGGCCGCGCTCAGGAAAAGGGCGGAGCCGCCGAGCTGACGGACCGCCAGCTCGAAGGAGACGCGGGTCCGAGTGGACGGCTTGCGGAAGAGAAGCGCCCACACTTGGCCCCGCAATGCCAGGTCGCCTGTGCCGCTCTTCCCCAAGCTCCTCTTCTGGAGCGTCACTTGTTCGAAAACGGCATGGGCCGCAGCCTCGCTGATATCGGTAACGGAAAGGAGATGACGAAGAGGAAGGGATGATGCCATGATCGGCTCACACTATGCGGGTTGCTTGCGACTCGCGCCCGCCATCCGCTGGCGGCCGTCTTTCCGCAGCCCGTCGCGTCTTGCTCCGATCGGATCGAGCTGGGAGGCCCCGGGTGGGTGCCAACTCCACCACGATCGGATCAAGGGGTGGCCTCCATCTCATTCGCTGCGCGGAGGATCGCAATTGCCTCCGAGATTTCTTCCGAAGATACATTGAGCGGGGGAAGCAGCCGGACCACGCGTTCCCCCGCGGGTGCGACCAAGAGCCCCCGAGCCAATAGTGCATGGGCGATGGCACGGGCGTCCCGCCGAACGTGTATGCCCAGAAGCCCCCCGACTCCGGAAATCGATTCGATCCATCCCCGATCCGGAGAAGCTGCCGCCTGCAGCTCGAGACTGAGCCGTTCGCCCTTTTCCCGGATCTGCCTGCCGAGTGCCTCTTTTTCCAAATGATGAAGAACGGCGCAGGCAACCGCGCACGCGAGGGGCGATCCGCCGAAGGTCGACGCGTGGGAGCCCGGGCCAAGCAGATCCGCATACGGATCGCGAATCCAGGTCGCCCCGATGGGAAACCCTCCCGCCAGCCCCTTTGCCATCGCAATCCCGTCCGGCAGGAAGCCGTCCTCGTCCTTCTCGCAGCCTTCCATGAGCCGCTGAAAGGCTAAGAAGCGCCCGGAACGGAAGGCACCCGTTTGCACCTCGTCGAAAAACAGGAGAAGACCATGCCGATCGCAGATCTCGCGCAAACCCTGCAGATACGACCGGGTCGCGGCACGAACCCCACCTTCGCCCTGGATCGGCTCTACGAGAATCGCCGCCGTCGCGGGCCCGACCGCCCGCTCCGTCTCCGCCAAGTCGAGGAAGGGAACATACCGAAAGCCCGGAATCGGTGGGCCGAATCCGCGCCTCACCTTGTCCTGTCCGGTCGCGGCCATGGCCGCCAAGGTTCGCCCGTGGAAAGAGCCCTGCGCCGTCAAAATTTCAAAGGCGCCGCGGGCTTCGCCGAAGCGCCTGGCGAGCTTGAATAGGCACTCATTTGCTTCCGCGCCGCTGTTCGAGAAAAACACCTTTCCGGCTCCGATCCAGCGCACGAGGGTTTCCGCGAGCGCCGCTCCCATCGGGTGATAGTAGAGGTTGGAGCAGTGAATCAACCGTCCGGCCGCCTCTTCCAGCGCCTGAGCGATAATCGGGCTCGCATGGCCCAATGCATTCACGGCGATCCCGCAGCAAAAGTCGAGGTAGCGACGATCTTCGACATCCCAGACGTAGGAGCCCTTCCCCCGCACAAAGGCTACGGGGAAACGGGCGTAAGAAGGGACGACATACTGACGATAGCCCTCCAGGATCTGCGCGGTGCCCGGATTGGATCTGCGGTTGGTCATCAGAGGAAATCCGGCCGAGGAGGCACCGGTGCGGCGGAGATCTCCCTCACAGGACCAGTTCCGTTCCGACCCCGGAATCGGTGAATACTTCCAGGAGAAGGGCATGGGGGATTCGTCCATCCAAGAGGTGGACTTTGCCGACCCCGGCCCGAAGCGCCGACAAGGCCGACTCGACCTTGGGCAACATCCCTCCTTGCAGCACTCCGCGGTCCTGGAGGACGGCCACGTCCTTGGGAGTCAGCACCGAGATCGTCGATTTCGGATCTTGCGGATCCCGAAGCACGCCGTTGACATCCGTCAAGTAGACCAGCTTTTCGGCCCGCAAGGCTCCGGCCAGGCAGCCGGCCGCGACGTCGGCGTTGATGTTGTACAGCTGCCCATCCTCTCCTCGTCCGATGGGAGAGACGACCGGAATGACGCGCTCCCTCAGAAGCGATTGAATTGCTTGCGCATCCATGGAAGTCGGCTCTCCCACGAATCCCAAGGACTGCTTTCCCGCCAAGGAGAGGGGGGCGACAAGCGGCTTTGCCGCAAACACCCCTTGACCCAGGACTTGCCGCGCCCGCCCGCCCAGGCCTTCGAGAATCTCTACGAGTGCGGGGCCGACCTCTCCCGAAAGCACCTGTTCGATGACCCGCAGGGTCGCCGCGTCCGTGACTCGCAGGCCGTCGACGAACGACGAGGAAATGCCCGCCTCCTTCAACGCCCGGCCAATCGCAGGGCCCCCGCCGTGAATCAACACCACATGAATTCCCACGGCCTCCAGCAGAACCACATCGCGAAGGGTATGGCGCACGAGCTCCGCATCGTCCATGGCCGCACCGCCATATTTGACGACGAAGCAGGCGTCACGAAAGCGCTGTACGTAGGGGAGCGCTTCCAGAAAAATCTTAGCCTTGTCTGCGGGTGTCATGGGCTCGTTCGAAGAGCGGTCCGCACTTACCGTAGTAACGCAGTCCGCTCCTCACAAGAAAAAGCGGCAGCTATTCCCCCTTGTTGAGACGAACGTACCGTTCGGTCAGATCGGAGGTTAGGAGCCGGCAATGGCCGGGACCGATCCCCAGATCGATGAGAATCGTAAATTGCGGCAAACGCACCGCCTCCCGCACAAGGCGTGATGGCGTGCGCGCGCGCACGCCGGCCGCCACCGCCTGCACTCCGTTGTAGAAGATATCCACGCGATTCCCGTCCACGGAAGCCCCCGAATAGCCAATGGCGGCGAGGATTCGGCCCCAATTGGGATCTTCTCCGTGCCACGAGCATTTGACCAGAAGCGAATGAGCCACCGCCCGGGCCGCTCGTTCCGCGTCCTCTTCATCGGAAGCTCCCTGAATCAGAATCTCGACCACCTTGGATATTCCCTCGCCGTCCTCCACGATCATGCGGGCCAATCGCCCCATGAGCAGGGAAAGGGCTGATTGGAAGAGGCGAAACTCTCCGCTCTCCGGCGTCAAGGTGCGATTGCGCGCCAAGCCGTTGGCAAACACCAGCACTGTGTCGTTCGTCGAACAATCTCCGTCGATGCTGATCCGATTGAAACTCTCGGCCGCCGCTCGACGCGCCGCAAGGGTGAAGGACTCGTCCGAGACGTCCGCATCGGTCGTAACGACGCAGAGCATCGTCGCTAGGCGAGGATCGATCATTCCCGCACCCTTGGCGATCCCGCCGAGAAAGAGGTCCTGCTCTCCCAAGCTGACTCGCAGCGCCATCGTCTTGGGATAGGTGTCCGTCGTGAGAATTCCCAGGGCCGCATCCTTCCCGCCTTGCGGACTCAACCGCTCGAGCGCCAGATCGATGCCCTTGCGCACCTTCGCCATCGGTAACGGGGTTCCGATGCGCCCCGTCGAGCAGACGAAGACCTCCTCGGGGGGGCAGCCGATTCCGGAAGCCACCCGGTTGACCATCTCGGTCGCGTTGGCCATTCCGGCGGCACCGGTACAGGCGTTCGCATTCCCGGAGTTGATGACGACTGCGCGCCCACTCCCCAGCGCCGCATGACGCCGCGAGAGCACCACAGGCGCCGCCGGCACCCGGTTCTGGGTAAAGAGCCCGACCACGCGCCCGGCCCGCTCGGAGCAGATCAGCGACAGGTCCTTCTCCCCGCCCGCCTTGATCCCACAGGCCACCCCGGAGGCGAGAAACCCTCTCGGCGTGGTTACGCCCCCCTCTTCCACCGGTGCAATGTCTTCCTTCACCGCAGGAGCCCCTCTTCCTCGGGAAGCCCGAGCCGAAGGTTCATGCCTTGCACCGCTTGTCCGGCAGCCCCTTTCCCGAGATTATCGATGGCGCAAAACAACAGCATCCGGGCCCGAGCCTCGTCGCATTGTACGGCGATATCCGCACGATTCGTCCGAATGACATCCCGGACGGCGGGAAGCGTCCCCAAAGGCAACACGCGAACGAACGCATCGCCCTGATAGAGGGAAACATAATGCGCATGGGCCTCCTCTGCTCCAATCCCGGCTCGCAACGGACAGACGATGGTCGAAAGCATGCCGCGGGCGAGGGGAATCAGGTGCGGGATGAAGGCAAGCCCGACCTTCCTGCGCGCCAATCGATCGAGCTCCTGTTCCATTTCCGCCACATGGCGGTGGCGCGGAACCCCGTAAGGGCGGGCATTTTCGCTCATTTCGCTGAAGAGCAGCGCCACTTCCGGCCGCCTACCCGCCCCCGATGTGCCGCTGAGCGAGCTCGCCACGATATCCTCCTCGCGAAGCCAATCGGCGGCCAACGCGGGGTAGAGAGCCAAGAGAATGCTGGTCGGATAACAGCCCGGCACTGCCAGCAGATCCGCCCGCCGAATCTCATCCCGATGAAGTTCCGGCAGGGCGTAAACCGCCCCGGAAAGGAGTGCCGGCGCAGGGTGAGACCAACCGTAGTCCGCCTCGTAGTGGCGTGGATTTCGCAAGCGAAAATCCGCGCTCAGATCGACCACGATCTTGCCCTTTTCCCGAAGCGGAATGACATAGTCCGAAGCGGCCCCATGCGGCAGGGCCAAAAAGATCACGTCGGCCTCGCACAGGCGAGGAAGCTCCGGCTCCTCGAACACGAGCCCGCCGACCGCGTCGGGAAGCCCGGAAATCACCTCGCCCGCCCGTTCCCCCTGGTGCATTCGGGACGTCAAGAGGGCGAGAGAAATCCCCGGATGGCGGGACAATATCCGGACGAGCTCCTCCCCCGCATAGCCCGCCGCACCGACCACGGCGACTCGACACGAACCCATGATGCCATCCGTTTCGCAAACGCGGGAGGAGCATTCCGCCCGGGCATGCCCGGCAAAGCCGGCTCGCCCTACCGTTTGGAAAACTGAAACCGCTTCCGGGCGCCCGGCTGGCCGGACTTCTTTCTCTCCTTCATCCGAGGATCTCGGGTGAGGAGAGAGGCCTCCTTCAGCTTCGGACGGACCTCGGGCTGCCAGCGAACGAGCGCCCGGCTCAGCGCCAAGCTCAAGGCATGGGCCTGGCCAGTCAGGCCGCCGCCGCGCACATGCGCTTCAAGATCGAACTTCTTGAGCGTTTCGCTGATCTCCAGAGGCTTGTAGACCGCCAAGCGCTGCGCGGCCTCCGGAAAATAGTCCTCCAGCGCCCGTCGATTCACCTGAAATGCCCCCGTCCCCGCAAGCAGCCTTACCGTGGCAACCGCCGTTTTCCGTCGACCCGTCGCCTTCCATTCACTTTGCGTCGTCATAGCATTCTTACAAATTGGGCGCGGCGACAGGCTGCTGGGCCGCATGCGGGTGTTCCACTCCCGAATAGACGTGAAGCTTCTGAAAGGCCCTCCTCCCGAGACGATTGTGGGGGATCATCCCTTTGACGGCGTGCTCGATCAAGAACGCGGGTTTCTTTTCCCGGACTTCCCGAACGGTGTCGGAATGATGGCCACCGATGAAGCCCGAATACCGCATGTAGGTTTTCGTCACATCCTTCTTCCCGGTGAAAACCGCCCGCGCGGCGTTGATCACCACGACATGATCACCGGTGTCAATATGGGCCGTATATTCGGCCTTATGCTTGCCGCGAAGCAAGACTGCCGCGCGCTCGGCGACTCGGCCTACCGGCTGATCCGCTGCATCGATTACATACCAAGAACGCCGGACTTCGGCGGGTTTCGCACTGAACGTTTTCACGGGAAAGAAGACCGTAAGGAACATCGAAATATTTGTCAAGGCCGATGCACCGCCTTTTCCACCTCCCCTTCCGGGGAAACGGCCTTCGGCAAAGTCCCGCCTGGACGGGGAACGGTTTTGAACTTATTATGGGAATCCCTTTTTCCAGGAAAGAAATGAAGTCAGGAGAATCAGATCCTTCGGGACGGAACCGATCATGAGCCGCAAGGACTTGGAGAAGACCACCCCTCACAGCAACCTCTTTTCCCATCCAGCCGAGCTCACTGGGGGAAGCTACAAGAACGGCGCCGACGCCGTTGTCGCCGCCCTGGAAAAGGCGGGCGTCGATACCGTGTTCGCCTATCCAGGGGGAGCGAGCATGGTGCTCCATCAGTCGCTGACCCGTTCCCGAAAGATTCGCACGATTTTGCCGCGCCATGAGCAAGGCGGAGCCTTCATGGCCGAGGGCTACGCGCGCGCCAGCGGGAAAGTGGGTGTCTGCATGGCGACGAGTGGGCCGGGTGCCACCAACCTTGTGACCGGCATTGCGGATGCCTACATGGACTCCGTGCCGCTCGTCGCGATCACGGGTCAGGTGAAGCGGGAGATGATCGGCCGGGGTGCGTTCCAAGAGACCGATGTCTTCGGCCTCACGCTTCCGATCGTCAAGCACAGCTACCTGGTCATCTCCGCGGATGATATCCCTTCGCTCGTCCAAGAGGCGGTTCTGCTTGCGCGGACCGGGAGACCCGGTCCGGTTCTGCTCGACATCCCGAAAGATGTGCAGCAAGCCCCCGTCCAACCAAGGGTGCGCGAAGGAACTTTCGGCGGATGCAAGCCGGTGCCGAGGGCTTCCGACGAGGAGCTGGAAGCGATCTTGGTTGCGCTCGAAAGGGCCGAGCGCCCGTTGCTCTACGTCGGGGGCGGCATTCTCTCCGGCGAGGCTTGGGAAGCGCTCCGGCGCTTCGCGGAACGGACCGGCGTACCGGTGGCAACGACCCTCATGGGAATCGGCTGCTTTCCCGAAACGCACGAATTGTCACTCCGTTGGTTGGGTATGCACGGAACGGTCTATGCGAACTACGCTGCCGACGCCTGCGACCTTCTCTTGGCCATGGGCGTCCGATTCGATGACCGGGTTACCGGCAACGTGGAGGAGTTCGCCAAACGTGCAAAGATCGTCCACCTGGATGTCGACAGCTCCGAGCTCAACAAGAATAAGAGAGCGGATCTACCGATTCTCGGCGACGTCCGGGACGCTCTGGAGCGTCTCAACACGATGCTCGAGGCCGAGCGGCGCCCGCGAAAGGATCGTAAACCCTGGCATGCGCAAATCGCCCAATGGAAGGCGCGCTATCCCTTTTCCTATCGCGCCGTCCCCAGCGCCATCCTGCCGCAGCAGGTCGTCGAAGAACTCTTCCGCCTGACGAAGGGCGAGGCGATCATCACCACGGGTGTGGGGCAACACCAGATGTGGGCGGCTCAATTCTACCAATTTACCGAGCCTCGGAGCTTTCTTTCCTCTTCGGGCCTGGGCACGATGGGCTTCGGATTTCCCGCAGCCTTAGGAGCAAAGGTGGCCTTTCCCAACCGTCAGGTGATCGATATCGACGGCGATGGAAGCTTCTTGATGAACATCCAAGAGCTTGCCACGGCAGTTACGGAGGATATCCCGGCAAAGGCGGTCATCCTGAACAATCAGCACCTGGGTATGGTCGTCCAATGGGAGGATCGTTTCTTCGCCGGGAATCGCGGCCACACCTTTCTCGGCGATCCCCGGAACGTGGAGCGGCATTACCCGAGCTACCATCGGATCTGCGAGGGCTTCGGCGTTCCCGCAGAAGAAGTTCACCGGCCCGAAGAGCTTCGTCCCGCTCTTGAGCGCCTCTTGGCGGCCGAAACTCCCTACGTCGTCGACGTCCGCGTGCCCTACACCGAACATGTCTTGCCGATGATCCCGGCGGGCATGACCGTTCATGACGTCATCCTGGGAAGCCTTCCCGACGAAAAGGATCCGACCTCCGTCCAGCGCCGAAGAGCCTCATAGCGCGGACGACCCCAAGGACTCGAGCGACTTCATGAGTGCGGAGTAGATCGGTCTGCCCCAGAATGGCGAGCACTGCGAAAAACGGTTCCGCACAACGGACCTCCTCCTCGAAACATTCGAAGGCATGCGGCAGGGCATGGCAGACCGGCCATCCCAGCTCGTGCAGGCGAAAGCTTCCCAGGAAAATCTCGATCTGTCGCTCGATCCGCACCGCCCCGTCTTGAAGGTTCGGATAGTAAAACCCCAGGCCGGGATCGATCCAGAGCCTGCGTATCCCAGCCCTTTCGGCGAGGCGGCAGCGCTCTTCGAAATAGGGCAGCAAGTCGCCGATCGCATCGTGCGATAAGCGCACCGCGCGCGGGTCCCGCACATGGGCGCCTTCCACAAAGTTGACAATCAACCCCGCGTCTTCCTTCGCAAGGAGCGGAAGGAGCTCTTCCCAACCTTCTCTTCCGGTGAAGTTGATGACCGCCGCCCCCGCGCGCAGTGCCGCTTGCGCCACCAGCGGGTGGTAGGTTTCGATCGAAACCAAGAGCTGCCGAGCGACCAGACCTTCGATGACCGGCATCAATTTGCGTATCTGGTCTTCCGGCGCAACCCGCGCCGCGTAATCGAGGGAAGACTCCGTCCCGACATCGAGAAGGACCGCTCCCGCATCGGCCAAGAGCTGCCCGCGCCGAATCGCGGCTTCGGACGAGAGGGCGACGCTCTCGCGATACCAAGAGTCGGGAGAGAGATTGATCACCCCCATGAGCTGGGGGGTAGCGGCCGCCTCTCGGCCTCCGAAGGTGCGGCCCCGGAGCTCGAACTCGTGGGATGGCCGGTCGAGCAGCGAAGCGTAGCGACTGGCGAGAGCACCCAAATCACGCAGCGAGAGCACAGCCAACCCTTTCCGCTTTTCCGCTACAAGACTCCCTTTGTGCTTGGCACGTCGACGATTCGTCCGTCTCTTTCCACGCTCATGGCAAGCGCGCGCGCCACGGCCTTGAACGATGCTTCCAATAGGTGATGCGGATCCCGGGCGGCTCGGATCTCGAGATGGAGCGTCAGCATCCCATGCACGGTCAACGCGCGGAGAAATTCTTCGAGCAGCTGCGCGGGAAATGCGCCCGCATGGAGAAGCGCGAGGGGGGGGAGATCGGGTGTTCGCAGGGCCAAGAACGGCCTGCCGCTCACGTCGATCGCCGCCTGCGCCAATGCCTCGTCCATCGGCACCAGGGCAAATCCGTAGCGGCGAATGCCTTTTTTATCGCCGAGGGCCTCTTGCACCGCCTGGCCGAGGCAGATGCCGACGTCCTCTACGGAGTGGTGGAAGTCGACCTCTCGATCGCCACGGGCATGCACCTGGAGATCAAAGAGCCCATGGCGGGCAAAAAGCTCGAGCATATGGTCGAAGAAGGGAATGCCCGTCCCGATCTCGCCTCTTCCGGTGCCGTCCAGGCCGAGCAAGAGGGAGATTTCCGTTTCCTTCGTCGATCGCTCGACCCTCGCTGTTCGATGGGGGGCCACACACATTCCGTAGCAGAAGCTGCTTCCTCCGCAAAGAACAATGGCCTTGGGGCGAAGTGCATCGGCCCGAGTCCCTGTCGTCGCCGCATCCGCTCGGCTCCCCCGGACACGGCCTTGGAATCGGTCGCCCGTTCCGCTAAGGTGTGGAGTCGGATGCCCCCCGCGCAAGATTCAGGCAACGAACGCATTCTTGCGATCGCCATCGGCCACCGCTGGTTCGAGGAGGCTCGGCTTCCCGCGATACGCGCAGCTTTGGCTACCCTCCCCGAGGCGAACGCGGCGGATCTCCTGCATGAGCAGGGAATGATCGATTCCGCCCAGAGGGCTTGGCTGCGGCAGCAAGAGGCAAGCGAGCCGCAGAGGGCCCATGGAGAGCCCTTTGTGGATCAATGCCTGAGGGAAGCCGCCCTGCAGGGATGCTCGGACCTCCATTTGGCCCCGGATCGTCCTCCTCTCTGCCGTCGCCATGGACGTCTCCGAAGCCTGGGCAGAGGGTGGAGCGCTCTCTCCGCCCAGCACGTCGCAGAGATCGTCGAACGGACCCTCTCGGCCCACGGGAGAGAATCGCTGGCCCGACTGGGGTGGGCTTCTCTCCCGTACGCCGGAGGCCGGATGCGGGCCCGGCTGACCGTGGGCCGGGATGCAACCGGCTATTTTCTCAGCTTTCGCCTGCCCTTTCCTCATTCTCCTGAGCTCAGCGAGCTCGGAATGGAAGCAACGATGGCCCTGGCGACGATTCCCTCAGGGCTGATCATCGTGGCCGGCGGCCCCGGCCAGGGAAAATCGACACTCCTCACCGCGCTCGGTCGGCAAGTCCGCCGGTCGCGCCCCGGGCGGGTCGTCATTCTGGAGGATCTGCCGGAGCACGCCTGGGAGGACGCCCCACCTCGACCCATCCGCATCGCCTTCGCCGAGCTCCACGGAGAGAGGGATGAAGTGCTTCGCGCAGCCTTTACCATGGATCCGGACGTCTTGCTTCTGGATATCTCCATAGGCCCGAGCACTCTCCCGCTATTGGTGGAGGAGACGGCTCGCAGCGGCGCGCTGGTGATGGCGACCCTCGGTCTTTGCGGGGTGGCGGAGGTACTGCGGAGTCTCTGCGCCGAGATGCCCCAAGAGGCGAGCCGCTCCTTGCTCGTTCGAACGCTACGGGCCATCATCGCCCTGGAGTTGATCCCCGGAGCAACAGGCAAGGAGCGCGTGTCCGCGACCGAGCTCTTCCGGAACGTTCCGGCGGCCTCGGCCGCCTTGACGAAGGCGAAGCCGGAACGGATCGAGAGCGTTCTCGATGTCGGCGAAGGAAAGCATTTTCAGCCGATCGACGACTCTCTGTGGCGGTTGTTCCAAGAGAGCCGCATCACGATGGAGGCGGCCTATGCGCGCTGTCGATATCGACCGCGATGGGTAGCGAGGATGCACGCACCCGACTTTCCCGGTGCCCTGTGAACGATCTCGACGAGATTCTCGCGTCGGCCCTTGCGAACGGCGCGACCGCCGTTCACCTCTTCGAGGGCGAAGCGCCTGCGGCGCGAGTGAACGGGAAGCTCGGCCCCTTGCCCTTTCCTCCGGTTTCTCCCGAGCAAGCGACGCATTGGCTACAATCCCTGGCTGGGACCGACGGTTGGAGCGAGGCGGAGCGCGTAGGGAGTGGCCGGATCCTCCTCTATCCGGGCCCCGGCGGCGTCCGCTTTCGCGGTCGCTTCGCCGCGGCAAAGCCAGCGGCCGGCATGATTCTCTTCCCTCTCCTTTCCCCACCCCCATTCGACCCGCGTATCGCTCCTCCCCCCCTTCGCCATTTGGGCGACCTCCGGGGACTGGTCCTGCTCGCGGGCGGAATCGCCGCAGGAAAGACGACCCTCCTTGCAAGCCTGGTTGCCTGGCTGGGCAACGTCGAGTGCTGGCGCATCCTCGCACTGGAAGAAGAGTCGGCCCGCTTTTCCTATCCTCCCGGACGAAGCTGGATCAGCCATTGGGAGGCTCCACGGGATTTTCCCGACATGGCGACGGCACTCGGCTCGCCTCTCGCTCGCGACGCGGACATGGTGGCCATCGATCCCCTGCGCGGGGCGGCGGCGATCGAGGCGGCTCTCGATTTGGCCGAATCGGGAAAGCTCGTGCTCGCGACCCATGAGGCCGAGGGAGGGCCGGCTGGGGTGGCAAGCTTGCTTCACACCCTCCGGCAAAGCGAAAAGAATACAGGTGCTGAGCGCTTGGCGGCGACGCTACGCCTGGTCCTATCCCCAACCTTCCTTCCGCGTCTGGACGGGAAGGGAGTCGCCGTCCTCTACGAAACCCTTCCTGTCCATCCCGCAGTGGCGGCTGCGATTCGGGACGGAGCGCCCGGCACCCTCAAAGAGTTCGTCCAAGTGGGAGCGGAGGGAGGCAAGCACGTTGACGATGCCTTGTGGGATCTCTGTCACTCCGGGATCGTCGGCGCCGAGGAGTCCTTCCGGCATGCTCGGGACAAGGAGCGCTTCTTAACCCGTCTCGACACAGGGATGCTGGGCGGCTCGGCATCGAAAGAATAGGATACGAACCAGTTCGCTCGCACTCGGAGTGACAGGATTCGAACCTGCGACTTCTTGCTCCCAAAGCAAGCGCTCTGACCAGGCTGAGCTACACTCCGTGTTGCCGGACAAAGCCGCCTTGCGGATCCCGGCGGCGGATCCGCCTCAAACAGTATCCTGCCCGTGGCATAAAAAAAGACAAATTGCTGCACCTGCTTCTTTTTGCCATGTTACTCTTCCGACAAAGTGTAGCATTTTCTCCGACAGAGATAGGGAATTCCCGGAGACGCGAAGCCGGCACGGTTTTTGCTCCACGCGAACGAAGAACAGGAAAAACAACTCGAGCCATGAGCCTCCAAATCTGCGACCTGCATGCAAGGATAGTCGAACGGCCAATTCTGCGAGGCATTTCCCTGGAGATTCGGGCGGGAGAGACCCATGCCATCATGGGGCCCAACGGGTCGGGAAAGAGTACGCTGGCCAAGGTGCTTTCCGGCCATCCCGATTACGAAGTGACTCAGGGTTCCGTCTCGCTGGACGGTGTCCCGCTGCTCGATCGCGAGCCCGATGAGCGCGCTCGGATGGGCCTTTTCCTCGCTTTTCAATATCCCTGCGAAATCCCCGGGGTGAGCATCGCTAACTTCCTGAGGGCCGCGGCACAGGCACGGCTTCCCGAAGGAGAATCCCTCTCCGTGACCGAGTTTTATCAGAAGCTCTATCACGAAATGGACGCTCTCGGGATGCAGCGCCAATTCAGCTCGCGCTCCTTGAACGCCGGCTTTTCGGGAGGAGAGAAGAAACGTGCGGAAGTGCTGCAACTGGCGATGCTCCGCCCCCGCTACGGCATTCTGGACGAGACCGACAGCGGTCTCGATATCGACGCTCTCAAGGTCGTTGCCAATGGAGTCAACCGCCTGCGGGGCCCCGAAGTGGGCTTTCTGATCATCACCCACTATCAGAGGCTCCTTGATTACATCACCCCGGACTTCGTCCATGTCATGGTAGCGGGGCGAATCGTCCAGAGCGGGGGGCCGGAACTCGCCTTGGAGCTCGAGCGGCGCGGGTACGGCTCCCTCGAGGAGCGCTACGGCTCCCCGAATCTTTCTCCCCTAGCGGAGACGGGAGTTTAGGCATAGTCTTTCGAAGAAGGAGACGCAATCATGACAGAACAGCCAGACGCCGCCGGAACCAACCTGCTCCAACTCGACCGAAACCTGGGCGACTTTCACTATGATGTAAAGTACGCCTATGACGCCGGAACGGGACTTTCCGAGCAGACAGTCGACTACATCTGCGACGCCAAAGGCGATCCGGAATGGCTCCGCGAGTTCCGCAAGCGCGCACTAGCGATCTTTCTTCGCGAGCCTTTACCCACCCATTGGGCAAGCAAACAATTGGAAGAAATCGACTTCTCGCAAATCCGATACTACTTGGCCCATGGGCAGCGGGCCGGCAGGACTTGGGAAGAGGTTCCGGACGAGGTGAAACGCACCTTCGAGCGCCTTGGCGTGCCGGAGCAAGAGCGCAAGTTTCTTGCGGGGGTGGAGGCCCAGTTCGACAGCGAAGCGGCCTATTCCAACATGAAGGACGCTCTTCGCGACCAGGGGGTCATCTTCGTCGGGAGCACCGAAGGGCTTCACAAGCACCCGGAAATCTTTCGCAAATGGTTCGGTAAGGTCATCCCGCCGGGAGATAACAAATTTGCTGCTCTGAACAGCGCGGTGTTCAGCGGCGGAAGCTTCATCTACGTCCCTCCCGGCCTCAAGGTAAGCCACCCGCTGCAGGCCTACTTCCGGATCAATGCGGAAAGTTTCGGCCAATTCGAGCGCACCCTCATCATCGCCGACGAGGGATCGGAGGTGACCTATATGGAGGGCTGCACCGCTCCGCGCTTCGACTCGGCAACGCTTCACAGCGCAGTCGTGGAGCTGGTTGCGCTCCCCGGAGCGAAAATCCAGTACATCACGGTCCAAAACTGGAGTCCAAACGTCTTCAACCTCGTCACCAAGAGGGGGATGGCCATGGAGAATGCGGAGATCCGCTGGATCGACTGCAATATCGGCTCGCGCCTGACCATGAAGTATCCCGCCGTGATTCTCCGCGGCCGCAAGGCGCGCGGAGAGGTGCTCAGCATTGCGCTGGCCAACAACGGCCAGCACCAGGATACCGGGGCAAAGATGATCCATCTCGCCGACGAGACCACCAGCAACATCGTTGCCAAGAGCATCAGCATCGGCGCGGGGCGCTCCAGCTACCGCGGCCAGGTAACGATTCCCAGGCACCTCAAGGGGTGCAAGAACAACACCGAGTGCGATGCGCTCCTCATCAACACGACTTCTCGGACCGACACCTATCCGGCCATCACGCTCCGCGGGAACCAGAGCGCGGTCCAACATGAAGCCAGCGTGAGCAAGATCAGCGCCGAACAGGTCTTCTACATGCAGCAGCGGGGGCTGCCGGAGTCCGAAGCCATGAGTTTGAGCGTCAATGGCTTCATCAACGACCTCGTCCGCGAGTTCCCGATGGAATACAGCGTGGAGCTTAAGCGGCTGATCGACTTGGAAATGGAAGGCTCCGTCGGCTGACCGGTGCCCATGGAGGAGACGTGGATCTGCCAAAACGAGTGATCACTGAGGCTCCGAATGGGAGCGCGAAGCCGGCGGTTCTTCCCGCCTGGTGGAAAGAGATACAGGATGCGGCGTGGATCGACTATGAACGCCTGCCCATGCCGAGCCGAAAGGACGAGCGGTGGCGCTTCAGCGATTTGAGCAAGGTAGCGCTGAACGGCTGCACGGCGGGAGTCCCTGTCGCCGCGCCAGCGCTTGCCGACCTCCAAGGGTATTTTTCCTCCGGAGAGGCGCCCTCCCTGCTCTTTGCCAATGATGCCCTTCTCTTCTCCCGGGGCCTCTCCCCAGAGGCGAGAGAAAAGGGGGTCGTCTTTGCTCCCCTCCTCGAAGCAGCGACCAAGGAGGCGGATCTGCTCCAGAGTCACCTCTTCCAGGAGCGGGTCGGCCTCGGGGCGGAAAAGCTCGAATCCCTCCATCGCGCCTGCGCCACCGCCGGAGCTGCCTTGTACGTGCCTGCCGGAGTGGAGCTGGCAGAGCCGGTCGATCTCTCCTTCTGGATGACTGAGGCACATGCCGCGACATTCCCCCACATCCTCGTCATCCTCCAAGAGAATGCGCGCGCTCGGGTTCACCTCCGCTTCAGCTCCACCAACCCCCGAGGCGGCTTTGCCTGCTCGGTGCAAGAGCTCTTCGTCGGACCCGGAGCCAGTCTCGACCTGCTGACCCACCGGAACTGGGCCGAGGGAGTCTGCTCCTTCGACCTCGCCTCCATCCGCCTCTCTCGCGACGCCAGCGCCACGACCTTCCAGCTCAATCAAGGAGGAAGCTACACGCGAACCGAAAGTCGAAGCCGCCTCCTCGGACCCGGCGCCCGGAGCGTGATGCTCTCCGCCACCCTGGCGCGCGGTCGGCAGGAATTCGACCAGCGCTCGTTCCAAGAACATGTCGCACCCGACACGAAGAGCGACCTTCTCTACAAAAGCGCTTTGTACGACGCGTCCCGTACGATCTTCGCCGGCATGATCGATGTCGATCCCGCGGCGCAACGGACAGACGCTTACCAGAGCAACCGTAATCTCATCTTGAGCCACGACGCTGAAGCCAACTCGCTGCCCGGCCTTGAGATTCTGGCCAACGACGTGCGCTGTACCCACGGCTCGACGGTCGGGCAGGTCGATCCGGAAGAGCTCTTCTACTGTCTGCAACGCGGCATCCCGCTCGCAGCGGCTCAGCGGCTTTTCGTGCTCGGCTTTTTAACCGATGTCTTCGCTCGTCTCGAAGATGGAAAGATCAAGAGCGCGCTTACCGAGGAGCTAGAGGCTTCGCTGCGGTAAGCGCCTCCTTCGCCAAGCGTTCCGGGATGCCAATAATGTTCTCTCCCTTGAGCCTTGCATCCCGTCGGTGGAGAAGCTAGCCTGCAGAAGGCGATGGAGAAGGGTGCGATGACCCGCGATTGAGACACGATTGGAGAAGCAAGGGAAACTATGGCACAAGAGTCCGTCTTCCTAACCCGATCCGTCGATGCGGTGCAGATCCCGAGCGGTGCTCCGATCCAACTAGCAAAAGACAGACCCGTCGTCATCACCCAATCGCTCGGAGGAGCGTACACCCTTTTGTACGACTCTCGCTGCTTGGTCCGCTTGGATGCCAAGGATGCCGACGCGATCGGGCAAGCCTCTCCTGTCGTGGGCTCGCCCGACCAGCCGACCCCCGGCGCACACCTCGACGAGGAGATGGTTTACAACCGGCTCCGACAGGTTTTCGACCCGGAAATTCCGGTCAACATCGTCGATTTGGGATTGATCTACGACTGCCAGGTTTTGCCTCGCGAGGCGGGAACCTTCGAGGTCGTGGTCAAGATGACTCTCACCGCTCCCGGCTGCGGCATGGGAGTCGTCATCGCACAGGATGCCCAAGCCCGGATCCAACAGATTCCCAGCGTGACAGAAGCTCGTGTCGATCTCGTTTGGGACCCACCCTGGAATCCCGGCATGATCAGCGAGCAGGGCAAGATGCAGCTCGGGCTGGTCTAGCCTGGTATTCCTGATACTTTTTTCCCGCGGACGGGAAGCCTCCGAAAGCTCTGCGGGCGCCGGAGTGCGGGCTCCTCAGTGTTTCACTACGGTTGAGGTCGACCCGCCCGCCCAGGCAGTTACGCCCCGCGCCAGGATCTCCCCGAACTCGGCGAAGAGGCTCCGATAGGTACGCCCACCGATGATCCGTGTTCCCTCATAATCGCCCGCGATGATCCGGTCATAGGAGTCCTGGGCGTTCATGTAGGGGCCTTCGACAAAAACGACTGGCCCGTGATAAATACGGTTTGCCAGGAGATTCCGTGCAAACACGTAGGGGCTTGCTCCCACCCGCCGAGCCGCAGCCCAATTGGAGTAGCTCTCCGGCGGGAAGTTCCACGTCGCTTCCATCTGCTTGGCAATCGATTCCGCCGCCTCGGCTTCCGGAATGCTCGTGCGTGAGAGGAGCTTGTAGAGGAGATCCCACTTCTCATCGTCGCACCGCAACTCCTCCTCGGAGTAATTGCCGTGGACGAACGCGACGAGGCGGCTCTGCGGGATGAGCTCGGCGCGAGTCGGATGGCTCGACCACTTGTCCGCATTGAAATGAATGCAGAGGGTCAGATCGGGATTGAGCTTTGCCACCACCTCCGCACGCGCCCGAATTTCAGCGTTTCGATAGAAGAGAAGCTCTTCTTCCCGACCCACCCGTCGCTCCAACTCGGGGGAAAAGCTCGCGGGCACGGCGGCCGGCCCGCCCGAGGGATAGAGGGAGGCCAGTGCTTCCTCTCGTAGCCCAGCCGGGCGAATCGCCGTGACCGGTTCGAAGAATCGCTTGGTCCAGACCACTGTGGCGCCTGCGGTCTCCAAAAGCTTGGCCGCATGCTGGGCCGCGAGCATGTTGAGATTCGCCTCGATGACCGGCGGATCCGAGCCGATCTGGAAGAATCTCTGCTCCATCTTCGCCCAACGGCCCCCGATGTGTCCCGGATCGAGGCAGATCACCAGGCCGCGCAGCGGCTTCGTGGTCGACGTCCCCGCTTTGGAAAGCTTCCAGCCGCTCACCGTCGTTGCTCGCAGGGGAAGCTGCGAATCCAGATCTGGAGCCAACCGAAGCCGATAGAGGAGGCGGGTGTGCTCCGTGTCTCCAAAGAGAGTAACTTCGTTGCCGTTGATGACGGTGAATTTCCAGAAGGAGCCGTCCGGACAGAAGAGCGTGTTGATCCAGTGAACGAATTCTTCCCGCGTCATCGTTTCCTGGAACGCATCCAAGGCGCTCCAATCGGGTTCGGGGGCCAGCGGGCTCAATTCCGCCCGCGAAGCAAGAGGGGAGACGCACAGGATCAGGGCGATTCCCGTGAATGCAAGCCTTCGTACGATCAAGTCCATTCTTGCCTTCTTCGTCCCCAGAGTTCGCTAGCTCCCGCGCAACCGAGCGTTCTGCCGCCGCTCGCCCTTCGTCACGCGACTACGACCCTTCCGTCGCTCGGCTTGGATTCAGGCGCAATTCGAGAATCTTTCCAGAAACAGCTCCCACGCGTGCCACCCCGATGTCCGCCTCGATTCCCCGCCGATCCGCGTAGAAATGCATCTGCCAACTCGGTTCGCCTTCCTCTCCGCTTCGAGCGAGCTCGAAGAGCACGGTGCTCAAGCTGGCCTTTCCGACCGCACCCGTCTTGAGGATAACCTGGAGGGCGCGGTCCGAGTCAACCTTTAACCGGTTCGGATCGAAGGCTTGTGACTCCTTGTAGCGAAACACGCCCCGCCGTCCGATCTCGACAACCCCCTCCCGCACGTCACGCACTTGGCCACCGATGACCGTGATCCGCTTGAGGTTCTTCCATCCGCCCTGGTTCCAATAGAGGAACTCCCAAGTCGTCGGGGTGAGGGCGGTCCGACTGCGCGGGCCGATGATGGCCAGCATTTTTGCTTGCGACCCCTCGGGGGCGTACTGTTGTGCAACCAGCATCGCCGAAAAGGCCGTCGGCGTGCCGCTCCTGCCCCGCGTGGGAGCCTGCGGGGCTTTGGCAAAGGAATCCACATAGGCAAGCAGAAAGCAGAGAGCGATCAGGACAAACCGTCGTTTCATAGAATCTGCCCAATAGCGAAAATCGAGCCCCTTCGCAAACCTCCTTTCCGATTTCCCTCTCCTGCTGGCCTTCTCCTGCCCGTGGCGTCGGAGGCTCCACAGTGAAATCGATGAGGGAGGGGGGCTCCGTCTCCGCGAGAAGGCGAGTTTATCGCTTGCCAGAGGGGCAGGTCCGGGGGTACCGAAGCTCCTAGCCGCCGAATCCGCTCGCTGGGAAAGGGCGGTGGGGTTCATCCGGGCAGTTCGAGGAGGGAAGAAGATGGCCACCATTCTCGTTACCGGAGGCACCGGCTTCATCGGGAGTCGTCTGGTCGGTCGCCTCGTCGAGCTCGGATACCAAGTCCGGGTCCTCACTCGTGGGACCGGTCGCCAAAGGGGCCTTCCCTTGGATGGCTGCACGATCGTTGCAGGCAACCCGCTCGACCCGGATGTCTGCCGGCGGGCGACCCAGGGAATCGATGCGGTCATTCACCTCATCGGGATCTTGAGAGAGAGCCGGGGCGGCTCTTACCGCGAAGCGCACGTCCAGACCACGCGGCTCCTCCTGGCCGCGGCCAAGGAAAACGGCGTGCGCCGCTGGCTCCACATGAGCGCCTTGGGCTCGCGTCCTTACGCACCCTCCCGTTATCACCAGACCAAGTGGACCGCCGAAGAGCTGGTGCGATCGAGCGATCTTCACTGGACAATCTTTCGGCCTTCGGTCATCTACGGACCGGACGATCATTTTTTGAGCGTCTTCCGCGATCTCTTTTCCCGGCCTCTCTTCCGGTACTTCGGAATCCTTCCCCTTCCGGGAGGCGGAGCGACTCCGCTCCAACCGGTCGCTGTAGGGGATGTCGTCACGGCGTTCACCCGGGCGTTGATTCTCCCGCAAACGATTCGAAGGGAATATGTGATCTGCGGACCGGATCGCGTGAGCCTTTCGGAGATCTGCTCCCTTCTCCTGAAAAGCGGGCGCCAGCCGGTCTGCTCTATCCCTTCCCCGGCTCGGCTCGCCTCGCGCCTCCTCCTCTTCGCGGCGATCTTCTTCCTTTTTCCCCTCTCTGCCCTCCTCGGGCTGGCCGGCGGCTTTCCTCCGGAGGGGTGGAGCATCCTGCTCACGGCTTGGGGTAGCATGGGCTTGCTGAGCCTTCGACCGCGCCCCATCCTTTTCCTTCCCGTACCCTGGCCGCTTGCGCGCACCCTGGCGCATTTCGCCGAAGGGCTCCCCTCGAAGCTGCCCATCGGCCGCGAGGCGCTTCTCATGCTCGAGGAAGGAAACATCGGCGATCCCTCCCTCGCCGCCAGGGACCTCGGCATCGAGTTCCTGCCGTTTCGCGAAGGCCTCTCGAGCGCCCTCCGGAGCGGGGAAGAAAAGTTCTAGCCGGACGACTGATTCAGGACGACTCTGCGGAATCGAGGGATCGCCTCCTCGATCTCCTCCCGGCCGACTCCCTTTCCCAGGGAAAACCGGACCATCGATCGGGCTTGCGCCTTGCTTGCCCCCATCGCCAAGAGAGCGGGCGAGGGTCGCAAGGCGCCGGAGGAGCATGCGGACCCTCCCGAAGCGGCAATTCCCTCCAGATCCAGGCCGATCAATAGGCTTTCTCCGTCCAACTCGGAAAAGCCGACCGCAAGAGTGTTGGGCAATCTGTCAATCGGATGGCCCCATCTTCGGATGCCAGGAAGGTCCGCGATCCCCTGCCAAAGCCGCTCCGTGAGCTCCCACTGACGCACCGATTCACTCTCCCGCTCTTCCTCGGCCCGGCCCAATGCTTCCGCCATGCCGACGATCGCCCCCACGTTTTCCGTTCCTGCCCATCGGCCTTCTTCCTGCTCTCCCCCGAAGACGACCCGGTCGAGAGGGAGTCCGGCGCGCACGTAGAGCAAGGCCGCTCCCAGCGGACCTCCGAACTTATGAGCCGCCATGCTAGCGGACGAAACGCCCCACTCTGCAAAGCGGAGCTTTTCCTTTCCGGCGCTCTGGACGACATCGCTGTGGAATACGACCCCTCTTTCCGTGCAGAGCCGCCCGATCGCCGACATCGGCTGGCGCGTACCGATCTCGTTGCTGGCCGAAAGAATGGAGACCAGAGTCGTCTCGGGCCGAAAGCTTGCTTTCAACCAGTCCAGATCAACCGTCCCAAATGGATCGACGGGCGCTCTCGACACAAAAAATCCCTCCCTTTCCAGAAAGGCCATTGCTTTTGCCACCGCGGGATGCTCGATCGCCGAGCAGATCAGGTGACTGCCCTTGTTGCGCAGCCCGCGTGCCAGGCCGACGATGCCCAGAGAGTCGCTCTGGCTGCCGCTCGACACGAAAACGATCTCCCTCGGTTTCACCCGTAACAAGGCGGCAATTCGTTCCCGAGCCAGATCGATCGCAGCGCGCGCCCGTCTTCCCTCCGCATGCAGGCTCGAGGGATTGCCCCGCAGGTCGAGGTAGGGCTCCATTGCCGCTCGGGCCCGGGAATCGAGCGGAGCGGTCGCATTATAGTCGAGGTAGATCCGCTTCATGCACTGGCGGAGGCTCCGGGATCCGATCCCCGCTTCCGTACTTGGGCCTCCTGCTGGACCAACGTCACCACGGAATAGGGCGGTACGGCTTCGGTAAGCCAGACGTTTCCTCCGATCACGCTGTGCGCTCCGATGACCGTCTCGCCTCCGAGGATCGTGGCGCCGGGATAGATCGTCACGTGATCCTCGATGGTCGGATGCCTCTTGCTCCCCTGAAGCCTTCTCCCCCCGGCCGTCGACCGGGCCCCAAGGGTAACGCCATGATAGACCTTTACGGCTTTTCCGATCCGGCAGGTCTCTCCGATCACGATGCCTGTGCCGTGGTCGATAAAAAAGTAGGGGCCGATCTCCGCCCCGGGATGGATATCGATTCCGGTCCGGCCGTGGGCCCACTCGGTCATCATGCGCGGAAGCAGCGGCACCCCGCGCAGGTAAAGAAGATGCGCCAGCCGGTAGGTGGCGATCGCTTCCACTCCGGGATAGGCGAGCAAGACTTCCTCGGTGCTTGCCGCAGCCGGGTCGCCCGCAAATGTGGCTTCCACATCAGTCGCGAGCCGCTCCCGTGTTTCGGGAAGCCGAGCCAAAAACCAGGTGGCCACCGCTTCATCTTCCCCACCGTGTTCGGCCTTTGGGCCCAGGCTCTTGCGAAGCTCCTCGGTCAAGCTGCGATGGAGGCGTGCCAGACGCTCCTCGACGAAGTCGGAGAGCTCGCGGGAGGAGCGGGGAGGAGGGGAATAGAATCCGGGGAAGAGCAGAGCCAACAGATCCTCCATCATCCGCGCGACCGCAGGCTTGGAAGGAAAATTGGCGCGATCGGCCCGATTGATTCCGCCATCCTTGTCATAGGAGCGGAGCAGCGCTTCGGAAATTCCCGGAAGTGGCATCACCGATCGGACGAGCCTTGCCTCATCCCTCCAACGGATTTCCTTCTTTTCTCGCTCCCTGCCCGCGGGACTCGATTCTGCGAATGCTCGGACATTTCCCGTGAGAGATCGTTGTTGATCCCTCTCTTCTCCTCTACAGTCAGAGGATTCCCTCATATGGCCGACCTCGCAAGCGCAATTTGGCGTCTTCCCAGCCTCCCTCGGGTGCTCCCCTGGCCGAAATCCTATGCGGTTCTCGGCTTTCCGATCGCCCATTCGTTCTCTCCGGCCATCCATCGAGCCGCGTTCGCCGCGATCGGCTGGCCCGGGGGATATGGCCGCATCGAAGTGGACATCGGCGGGCTCGGCTCGGTCATCGATCGTCTGAAGACGATCGGCTTTTCTGGATGGAACTGTACGGCTCCTCTCAAGCAGGAGATGCTTCGGCTCTGTGATCGGCGGGCGACAACCGCGCTCCGGCTCGGCTCCGTCAACACTGTGCGGCACGAGAACGGAGTTCTCGAGGGCCACAACACCGACGGGCGAGGATGGGTGCTCGCCGTGGAGGAAGACTTTTCGGTTTCCCTCTCCGACTTGCGCATTCTCTTTCTGGGGCTCGGCGGCGCAGGCGCGGCACTTGCGCGTCAAGCTTCCTGGGAAGGTTGCCCTCTCCTTCATCTTGCGAACCGCACGGCTTCCAAAGCGCTCTCCCTTGCCAGAGAGATCGAGTCGCGCTCGCGAGTTAAGCTCATCCCCTGGGAGGAAGCTGCCCTTCTTCAAGCGGCCTCGAACGCTGACCTTCTCGTCTCCTCTCTCGCTGAGGATCCCCCCCTCTTGAGAAATTCAGGCTTTCTCGATCGTCTTCTTCGTCCGGGTCTTTTCGTTCTGGACCTGCGTTATTGGCCCCCCGAGCCGCCGCTGCTCGAAGCCGCCCGGCAAAGGGGAGCCCGCACCGCAAACGGGCTCGGGATGCTTCTCCACCAGGCCTCTCTAGCCTTCGAACTCTGGACCTGCGCTCCCGCCCCGCTCTCCGTCATGCGCGAGGCGCTCGCCACCGCCCTCTCCGCTCGGAGGGGAGAAAAGCACGCCCGGTAAGAGAGAGCAGAGCCGCCTTCGCGCTCGACTCCTAGTTGAGGGATCTTTTCTTCATTTCCGACTGAGCAGGAGCACGAAAAATTGGATCGTCAATGGAAAGGAAAAAAAGTTTCCCCAACGGGGGTTTCCCTTGTCCGATGCGCTTTCCGCTTTTACGATGCATTTTCTCATACCAGACCAGACAAACCGGCTTTCAACCCGGCTTTCTTATCGCCGTGAATAACCGAGCAAAATCCGCGCCTGCTTTTCCCTTGGATCCGGATTCACTTCGTTGCTTTTGTATTTCTAGTCCGTTCGGCATCAATTAATTATAATTCTCGCCCAGAGGAAGCGCGGGAAAGAATGCTTTCGTGTGTACAACTTGTGAATAACTCGTCGGTTGATCTTGCCTGGCTCTGGGAAAAAGTCTGCGCGGAGATGCAAACCATCGCCTCTCGGGAGGCGGTCGAACGCTGGTTTTCTCCCCTCCGAATCCTCGCTCTTTCCGGCGAGGAGGTCGTTTTGGAAGCGCCCGACTCGATCTATCGCTATTGGATCGAGGAGAACTATCTCCCCCAACTTACGAGGGCGCTCGCGAAGGTCCTCGGGCGGCAGGTCCGGGTCGGCTTCCCTGCGGCCCAGTCTAGTAGCAAGGCGGCCGCTCCGGAGCACCCCGCAAAGGAAGTAAAGTCGGAGCGCCGCGCGAACGGCGCCGGCGATGCTCCCCCCTCGAACGGCTTAAATCCCCGGTACACGTTCGAGACTTTCATCGTCGGAGCCAACAGCGAATTTGCCTACGCTGCGGCCCATGCGGTCGCTGGCGCACCCTCCCGAGCGTACAACCCCGTCTTCTTTTATGGGAAGGTCGGGCTCGGAAAGACGCATCTCATGCAGGCCATCGGCAATGAAATCCATCGGCTCCAGCGCTCCCTTCACGTGCAGTATGTGACTTGCGAGCAGTTCACCAACGAGTTCATCGACGCCATCCAAAAGAGCTCTCTGCTCCGCTTTCGCAAGAAGTACAGGGAAGTCGACGTTCTCCTCCTCGACGACGTCCAGTTCCTGGCGGGGAAGGAACGCTCGCAGGAAGAATTTTTCCATACCTTCAACTGCCTGTTCGACGGGAGCAAGCAGATCGTCTTGACCAGCGACGCGGTCCCGAGCGCCATGCAGACGCTGGAAAAACGCCTCACCTCGCGATTCGAATGGGGCCTGGCCGCGGAAGTTCTTCCTCCTCAGTTGGAAACCCGGCTAGCGATTCTGCGCCATAAGATGCAGCGCCTATCGATCGTCATACCCGATGAAATCCTTTCCACGATTGCGGAACGGATTCAGAACAACGTCCGCCAGCTCGAGGGCGCCCTCAATCGCGTCGCGGCTTTCGCCGCCCTCCATCCGGAGAAGCTGACTGCGGGACAGGTGCAGCTTCTTCTCAAGGATCTCTTCCGCAGCAATTCGGTGCAGGGCGTCACGATCGAATCAATCCAGAAGCAGGTCGCCGAGGCCTTCGACATTCGTCTCGCCGACATGACGAGCAAACGACGCTTGGCGCATATTACCCTGCCGCGTATGGTAGCCATGTATTTGAGCCGCAAACTCACCACCTGTTCTCTCGCGCAAATCGGGGAAAACTTTGGTGGTCGAGATCATGGCACTGTCCTCCATGCCCAACGAGTGATCGCGGAAAAGCTGCAATCGGAAGCCCGTTTTGAAACGATCGTCCGCGAGTTGATTGAAAAGCTGGAGAGTCCCAGTTAAACAAGCGAAGGGGAAAGGTGAATAACTCGATCGATTTTCTTGGGGCCGGTTCTTCTTGTTAGTCTTTCCGACGGCGCGCAATAAGTTATCCACAAATTGTTTCACACTGTAAATCGCTGGACAGAAACTGGTTGTGTAGTTTTTAACACTTTTCCGAAGCATAAGATGACGATTACGATTGTCTATCCCTTCTTCTCCTAAATTAACCACAGCCATGCAGTGCGAAATCGTTCGAACCTCCTTTCTGGACGCTCTTGGCCTTGCACAAAGCGTCGTCGGCAGCCGCACCACGTTGCCGATCTTGAACAATGTCCTCCTCGAAGCCGATCCGGCGGGCAAGCTCTCCCTCTTCGCCAGCGATCTTCAGACGACCCTCCAGCTTCGTATCGACGCGGATGTGAAGGAAGCGGGGCGGACGACCCTACCGGCTCGCCGGCTCTTTGCCATCGCCAAGGAGGTGTCCGCCAAGGCGCTGGCTTTGACCTGCAACGAGAAAGAGGAAAGCACCGTCATGGGCGGCCGCTCCTCTTTCCGCCTCTTCGGATTGCCGGCTGTCGATTACCCGGCTCCCCCGGCTTTGAGCGATTCCCCCTCGTTTAGTCTTTCGCAAGATTCGTTCGTCCGGTTGCTTCGCCGAACGGCCTATGCCATGTCGAACGACGAGAGCCGCTACGTCCTCAACGGAGTGCTTTTCTGTTGGAAGGGTGACAGCCTCACCGTGGTGGCGACGGACGGAAAGCGGCTGGCTCTCATGGGCGGTACGGTTTCGGAGAAGGCGGCGGAGGAGATTCAGGGGATCGTCCCGGCACGGGCGATTACCGAGCTTCTGCGCATTCTCGCAAGCGATGAGCGGAAAGTAACGATATGGCTCGAGCCGAACCGGCTCCTTCTCCAATCCGGAGACCTCGTCTTTTCCTCGAAGCTCGTCGATGGAAAATATCCCAACTATCGTGCGGCAATTCCGGAAGGCGTCCGGGAAAAGATACCTGTGTCTCGAGAGGCGCTTTGGTCCGGACTGAGGCGGGTCTCTATTGTCGCAGGCGAAAAGGTCGTTCCTGTACGCCTCCACTTTCAAGAGAACGAGCTCGAACTGTCCTGCAGCTCCGCTGAGGTGGGGGAGGCGAAGGAGGCGATTCCGATCCGCTACGGCGGCGAGGAAATCCGAGCGGCCTTCAATGTCGCCTATCTCATGGATCCGCTGCGGGAGAGCATGGCCGACGAAGTCGCTCTTCAGGTTGGTGAAGCCTCCGGACCGTGTATCTTCCAGGATGAGGAAGCGTTCCTTTACGTAGTCATGCCGATGCGCAATGCCTGAGAGATCCGGATTCGTCGCTCTGTTCGAGGAACTGCTCGACCGGGAAGGGGTCGAGGAGATGGTTGCTCACTGGATTGCCCGATTCGAAAGGGTCGAGCAGGCTCTTCCCGGAGGCGTAAGAGGAGGGACGGCGACCATGGAAATCCATGGTGCTTCGGATATTTTCTGGGAGGAATATCCCCAGTTTCGAATCGCCGAAGGAGAGGCCTTTGCCTGGGTCTATCTCTCCCTGCGCCGGAAGAGCATCGAGACCACGGGTTTTTCGACGTCCGGAATTCCTCTTTGCCTGGAGGTTCTTCTCGAGCTCCCGCGGATTTACGAAATCATCGATGAGAAGAATGAAGCGCGCTTAGCGCAGTTGGAGCGCGAAGGCATCTTATGAGGTCGCTTCTCCGCCTGAGCGGCGCCTCTCCTGGCTCCCTTTCGCCGGGAGGAGGAGAGCCCGAGGCGCTGCGGAAGAATCCTAGCCTCTCGCAACGGAGGGCGCCGGGAATATTATTCTGGTCGCTCTTCCTCGCCTTGCTTCTTTTTGATCAGGGGTCGAAGGGGTGGATTCTCGGGCACGGAAAGGATCTCCCGCTCTCTCTGGTTCCCGGGATGGTGAATGTCGTTTCCGTCCGCAATACCGGAATCGTCTTTGGTCTCTTCTCGGGTCATAACTGGCTATGGATCGGGGTGGGTGCCTCCTTTCTGCTCACCGGCTTCCTGGTCGGGCAAAGCCTCGATTGGAATCGGCGGGAGATCAACGTGATCGGCGCCCTTCTTGCGGCGGGTGCGGCGGGAAACATCAGCGATCGGATCGTTCATGGATTCGTCGTCGATTTCATCGACGCCTACGTCGGGCTGTGGCACTGGCCGAGCTTCAATGTCGCCGACAGCTGCCTTTGTCTCGCTTCTCTCTGGATGATCTTTCGATGGGCTCTCCTTCCGAGAAGGAGACCCTGATCCCGACCAGATGGGCCGAAGGAGAAGAAGTCGATTCCTCTCCCTCGACCTTGCCGGGAAGCCGATCCTCCCATGCGCCTATTGGTTGTCGAAGACGAAGAGAAGATCGCGTCCTTTGTCCGAAAGGGCTTGCAAGAGCAAGGCTTTGCCGTGGACACGCTGGCGCGCGGGGACGAGGCGCTCCTTGCCCTGGTTAACCAGCCTTATGACGCGGCGATCCTCGATATTTTCCTGCCAGGCCGCGATGGTCTCAGCGTGCTTCGAGCCGTTCGGCGACGCGGGATCCATCTCCCAGTGCTCTTGTTGACCGCAAGAGGGGAACTCTACGAACGGGTCGAAGGGCTCGAGAGCGGTGCCGATGATTATCTTCCCAAGCCGTTCGCCATGGAAGAGCTTGTTGCGCGGGTGCGTGCGCTCCTGCGAAGAACTGCCGGAGTCGGGCTTTCTCTCTACCAGGTGGGCGACCTGACGCTCAACTTGGTGAGCCGGGTTGCGGTGAGGCGAGAGAGGAAAATCGAGCTGACGGGCCGGGAGTTTTCGCTCCTGGAGCTCTTGATGCGTTCTCCCGGAAAGGTTTTTACAAGAACCGAGATCTGCGAGCATGTCTGGAACTTCCATTTCGACCCGGGAACCAATCTCGTCGATGTCTACATTCAGAAATTGAGGAAGAAGGTCGACGAGGGAGAGAGCCCGAGGCTCATTCAAACGGTCCGAGGAATTGGGTATAAGATCGAGGTTTCCGCATGAAACGCATTCCTCTCCGCTGGAAGCTCGCCTTTCTCGCCGGGGCTACCGTAGGGCTCGCACTCGCGCTGGCTGGAGCGGTAGCCGACTGGACCCTCGATCGGAAGCTCGTCCAAGAGGCCGATCTCGAGATGATCTCGGACGCACGGGAAATGTTTTTGGCCTTAAAGAAGCAGCGATCGTTCTCGGCGGGAAGCCTTCCCGAGAGTTTGGAGGGCGAGGAGAGCAGCGTCTGGGAGGTCGATCGTGCGGGAGGGGCGATCCTCTATCGGGCGCCATTCCTTCGAACGAGCGATTGGCTGTCCAAAGACGGCTTTCTCGATTTTGCCCTGGGGAAACGGACCTTTCGCGTCCTGGTGAAGCGCCAAGACGGACATCGCCTGGTGCTTGCTCGAGACACCCGGCATCGGAAGGAGATCCTGCGGAAGGCGGAAATCGCCTACCTGCTTTCGTTTCCTCTCGCACTGGTGATCGCCGTGTGGGGGGGGTGGCTCGTTTCGGGCTACGCCTTGCGACCGGTGCGGGCAATCGCTGCGGCGGCCGAGAAGATTGGCCCGCATGCGCTTCAGGGTCGAGTCGAGGTTCCCTCGGAGGATCCGGACCTTGCGCGTCTGGCGCAAATCCTTAATGCGATGTGGGAGAGAATCGAGCAGGCGTTTCTCCAAGAGGAGCGATTGACCGCCGATGCGTCCCACGAGCTTCGAACGCCGCTCACGATCCTCCGAAACCAGCTGGAGGCAGCCTTGGCCGAATCCCAAGGCCGGCAATCCTCCGGGGAAGAAGTCTTTCTCTCCCTTTTGGAGCAAGTCAAGCGGCTGACCACGATTACCGAAAATCTTCTCTTTCTGTCCCATGCCGAAAGCGGGCAGCTTCGTCTCCGCATAGCACCCATCGCCTGGAGCGGAATGGTAGCGGAAGTGGTGGAGGACGCCCGGCTTCTCGCGATTCCCGGAGGGCTTTCGGTCGCTACCTCAATCCTTCCGGATCAATCGGTCCATGGGGACGGCGATCTGCTGATGCGCTTGCTTTGGAATCTGGTGGATAACGCGGTCAAATATAATACCCCCGGTGGCTTCATCTGGATTACGCTCCTGGAAGATGGTCCTTGGAACGTCTTGAGCGTCGCCAACACGGGGCCGATCATCGAGACGGAAGACCAGAAGGACATTTTTCGACGGTTCTACCGGACGCAAAGCGCGAGGGGGAGTCATGCAAAGGGCAGCGGACTCGGCTTGAGCCTCTGTCGGGAGATCGTTGCCGCCCACGGAGGGGAAATTCGGTATGACAATCCGAGCGAAGGCTGGAATCGCTTCACGGTCTGGCTCCCGAAGGGTAAAGCCGAAAAGTCCGCTCCTCCGCCTGCCGAGAAAGTCGCCGACGTGCCGCCTTCTTCCGCTTCGGCACGGGCGTAGCGTCGCGCAAGGAGTCGAAGCCGGCGCAAGCTTCCCGTGCGAGTGGATCCGGTTAGTCGGTCTTGGGAGGGTCCTTCTGCTCCGCGGCGGGTAGAAGGGGAGGAGAGGCCGTCCGGACGCTTTCGGTCGTGGAGGCAAGTGGGGGAGGCGTCGGGATGGGGATGCGGAGCGCAATCTCTCGGCAGAGCTCGTCTTCCGCTCTCTTGAGCGTGATGTCGCGAAGGAATCCGGCAGCCATGACCGATGAGATCGCAATATCGATCGGGAAGAAGGCGGGAAGAAGCGTCGCGTCCTGCCGCTGACCGCTCACCTCGATGAGGGAGCGTCCAGTCCGTCCGGATACGATCCTCAGCTTCAGCCCGACCCGCCAAGCGGCATAGAGAAAGGCGTAGATCGCCACCGAGTCATGAACCTCTCCATAGACGAGTGCGTCGACGCCGAGCCAGTCGGCCACCTGTTCCGCTTTCTCGCGGAAGAGGTCCGCCGAGGTTCGCCAGCCCATTTCCTGCAAAATCTTGTCCGTGAGGGCAGGGCTCTGTAGCCAGAAGTCACGCTGCGCCAAATAGGTCGCCATTCCCCGTCGGAGGCGGTTGGCGGTCGTCCACCGCCATTGCTCCCGCTCCTCGCGGGAACGCGGTCTTGCCGGGACTCCATCGAGGAGAAAGTGCCCTCGGGTCGCCTTGTCTACAAAAGGGAGGACGGAGAGTTGGAATGGGCGTTCAGTCGCCAGACTGGGAGAAGCGACCGTCTCGAATCGGGACGGATCGAGATCGATGAGATAATCCAGGGCATTCTTTTTCCCATGGGTTGATTCCTCCTGCTCGGGGAGGAAGAAGCGCTCTGGGGGAAGATTCTGATGGGGAGCCGGCGTCCTTGGTTGGAAGGGAAGGGTGAAGGCGGCGGGCGGAAGCGCCCCCTCTTCCGGGGAGAGGGCGGCAGCTGTCGCCACTGGCAGCGCCCTCTGAATCGCACGAGGCACAGCGCGTGCCGCTCGCGGTGGATGCGGCACGCGGAGGACGAGCTCGCGACAGGCTTCGTCTTCCCCGCGCCGCAGCGTCACATCACGCAAATGGACCAGATTGCCGATCGAGGCGATGGCGAGATCGACCGGGTTGGTCGCGATGCGGAGGCCGATGATGTTGCGGGTGGCGGTGCCGGTAAGCATCTCGCGGCCGGTGATTGCCGAGACCATCCGGATGGCCAGCTTCACCCTCCATCCCGCCGCCAGGAACAGGTAATAGCTGCGATAGACGTAGACCGAGCCGTAAACTAGGGCATCCGCATCCAGGAAACGACCCAGGGTCTGAGGTTCGGTACTCTCGAGAAGACGATCCGACGAGATCTTGCGCGCGGCGAGAGTGGAATCGACCAAGGCGACCGGAATCAGATCGAACTCCCGCGCGGCGAGATAGCCGTGGACCATGCGGCGGAGGCGTTGAGAGTGAGTCCACCGCCACTCGTCCAGCGCCTCTCCTTTCCGGCCCGGCCACCGGATCTCGTCGAGGACATAATTGCCCGCTCCCTCATCGATGAACGGAAGCACGGCGATCCGGCTGGGAGCCCGCTCGGCAAAATCCGGGCTGATCCGGACAGTGCATGAGCCCGGATCGGGGTCCATCACATAATCATACCAGCGCTTTCGGCCGTGGGAGTCGGCTCCCTTCTCCGGAAGAAAGAGACGCTGTTCTTCCGTCTCTTCCGCTGCCAGGAGAGGAACGGCCAACACGCAAAGCCCGAATCCGAGGCAGAGGCAAAGCCGAAGGATCTCCAGGTTGGCAGCGACCGCATGTCTGTCCCGCATGATCCGTGGGAGAGTCTTTCCGGCCGGCTAGGCGACTCCCACCTCTCGCGCTAGCGAAGGCGGTTTCCCATGAAGCTCACGGAGCGAAGCGTGAAGACCGCCGATAAACTGTAGGAGCTCCTCCGGACATCCTACGGTCACGCGCAACCAGCCGGGCAGGCCCCAGCTATCCAGGCTGCGAACGAGAACGCCTCTGCGGACCAGCGCCTTCCAGACCTCTTCGGCGTGGGGAAGGCGGACCATCACAAAGTTGGCGCCCGAGGGCACACAGGCGAGGCCAGATTCCTGGAAGCACCGTTGGAGGCGAAGCCGCCCCTCCCGAACTATCCTCTTCGACTCTTGCTGGTGTCGCCCGTCCTTCAGCGCAGCGGCAGCGGCCCCCTGAGCAATCCCACTCGTATTGGTGGGGAGAGCCGCTTTTTGGATGGCATGGGCGATTGCAGGTGACGCCAGAGCGTAGCCGATCCGGAGGCTCGCCAAGCCATGCAGCTTGGAAAAGGTCCGCAGAGCCACGATGGGAGCTCCGTCCCGAATGGCCGAGACCAGATCCGGCGGATTCTCCAGATAGTCGGCGTAGGCCTCGTCGAGCGCCAAGAGGACGTGGGCGGGAAGACTCCTTGCAAAGTCGAGCAGTGCTCTGTTATCCACATAAGTGCCCGTCGGGTTGTTCGGGTTGGCGAGAAAGACGAGTCGAGTGCGGGGCGTGATGGCGGAACGCAGACACTCGAGGTCTACGGCGAAGTTTCGGTCGGGCGCCACACGCGCGCGGCAGCCAAATCGGTGCGCGAGCATTTCATACAAAGGGAACGAGTGTCGCGGTACCACGACCTCGTCTCGTCGGCTCCGGAGAAAAACATGAAAGAGCAGCTCGAGAAGCTCCGTCGAGCCGCTGCCGAAGACAATCTGCTCCGGGCCAGCCCCAAGCTCTGCCGCCACGAGCTCTCGGAGTCCTTCGCCGGCGATCTCGGGATAGCGGTGAGACTCTTCGGCCGCCCGCTGAATCGCTTCCCGGGCGAGCGGGGAGGGTCCCAAAGGGTTCTCGTTGGCGTCGAGGCGGATGAGAGGGACATGGCGAGGCAAGAGATCTCGGATCGGACAAAGCTCGCGGTAGGAAGAAAAGTGGAGCTTGAGAATCCAAGGGTTGGGCGAGGGGAGGCCGGGCGGCGTTTCGGACCGCAGCTCTATCCGCCGCGAGCTAGAAGAGGGAGGCATAGCGATTGAGTTCCCACTGGGTGATCTCGGCGTTGAATTCGTCCCATTCGGCGAATTTGCACCGAAGGAACTCTTCCCGCAGAGCCGGGCCCAATGCGCTTTCGATGAGCGGGTCGGAGGCGAACGCGAGCAGCGCCTCTCCCAGCGACCGGGGAAGCAGGGCTTCGTGTGGCAGCCAGTTCTCCCGGCGTTCCTGCCAGGAATAGATGCTCTCCCGTTCCGGGATGCCCGGATCAAGCTTTTGTCGAACGCCTTCGAGGCCGGCTTCCAGGGCAAGGGCCGCCGCGAGATAGGGGTTGCACGCAGCGTCCGGAATCCGGATTTCGCATTGGCCGCCGCCCAGCGGAATCCGGAAGGCGTGGGTGCGATTGTTTTGACCGAGCGAGTTGAAGACGGGAGCCCAGGAATAGAACTTCATCGCTCCCTTCTTGATCAGGCGCTTATAGCTGTTGACCGTGGGGGCAAATGCTGCGCAGAGCGACCGGCCGTGCCGGAGCAGGCCGCCAAGAAAGGAGTATCCCAGGGAGGAAAGACCCAGCCCGTGCGGGTCGCCGCCCGGCTCCACCGAGAAGAGGTTTGCTCCGGTGCGGGAGTCGGCGAGCGAGAGGTGGAAGTGGGCAGCGTTCCCCGGCTGGTCGGCGAACGGTTTCGGCATGAAGACGGCTGTCAGGCCCTGCTGCGCAGCAATCCGTCCGGCCAGGCAGCGGAAAAAGACGAAGCGGTCGGCCATCTCGAGCGCCTCACAATGGTTGAAGACAAATTCGAATTGAGACCGTCCGTCTTCGTGTTGCGCCGAGAAGACCTCCCAGCCGAGCTTCTCGAGTGCCTCCAAGATCGGGTCGATGAGGCTCGAGCCGTCGAAGAGCCTTCCGGCGTCGTAACTTCCCTTTGTCAGCATTTCCCGCGCATGAGGAACGCGGAGGCGGCCGGAGTCGCCTCTTCGAAGAAAATAGAACTCGCACTCAATCCCGAGCCGCAGCTGGAACCCTCGGTCCTGCGCCTTCTCCAGAGCTCGCTTCAGGGCCGCCCGCGTACAGGCCGGAAACGGAGCGTCCGCAAAGGTGAGATGGGAAGGGACCCAGGCCAGCTCTGGCCTCCAGGGTACAGGAAAGCCGCGCTCCCAGTCGGGAGCCACGGCCACTTCTCCGTCTTCCGGGTGGGAACCAAGGCCATCGAGCGCGTGGCCGGAAAAAAGCTCCCGCCCACGGAGGGATCGCTCGATGGCGGAAAGGGGGAGGAGCTTCCCCTTGGGGACGCCGTGGACATCGACGAAGGCGGGCAGGAAGTACCGGATGCTCCTGCGTTGGAATGCCTCTCGGATTTCTTGGGTTTTCGAAGGGAGATGCATGGCTGCGAGGCGAAAGACCGTCGGCGAGCCCCGTTCTGCGAGGTGGTCGCGAGCTTGCCTCATCCTCTCCCGCAAACATGAAGAGAAGACGAAATCGGGGTGAATTTGTATTCATCCTTCCGTCCGCAAAGCGGAAAGAGCGGCATCCGGGTCGAAGGGAAGATCCGATGCGAAAGACGCTGCCGGCGCGCCCCAGAAAGATGCCGGCTAGACAAGCCTTCCTGGAGCGGACAGAGTAGAGGGGACGAGAGCCTGATCATCCACGATGGACGCAAAAGAGCTACAGGAAGAGGTTCGACGCCTCAAGAGGGAGCGGAATGCGGTTATCCTGGCCCACAACTACCAGGTCCGCGAGGTACAGGAGGTCGCCGACTTCGTGGGCGATTCGCTCGGCCTTGCCTACCAGGCTCACCGGACCGGAGCCGACTGGATCGTCTTTTGCGGCGTCCACTTCATGGCGGAGACCGCCAAGATTCTTAACCCGGAAAAGAAGGTTCTTCTTCCCGATCTAGAAGCCGGTTGCTCTCTTGCCGATTCCTGCAGCGCCGAGGAGCTTGCCGAAGTGCGCCAGGCTTCCGATCGCCTCTTCGTCGTCACCTATGTGAATTCGACCGCCTCGGTGAAAGCGCTGAGCGATGTGGTCTGCACCTCCGGGAACGCGGTGACGATCGTCAACCAGATCCCCCCAGAGTACGAGATCCTTTTCGTCCCGGATCAAAACCTCGGGGAGTGGGTGAAGCAGCAGACAGGACGGAAGATGCGTCTCTGGCAGGGGCATTGCTACGTCCATCTGGAATTTACCCATGCGAGCCTCGTCCGGATGCGGCAGCTTCATCCGGGAGCGCCGGTCGTCGCCCATCCCGAATGCGATGTGGCCGTCCGGATGCTGGCCGACGAGATCTGCTCGACCGAGAAGATGGTGGAGTTCTGCCGGAAGAGTCCCGCCAAGAGCTTCATTATCGCCACCGAGTCGGGGATGCTCCACCGCCTGGGCCGCGAGATTCCCGACAAAGTGTTCCTCCCCGCTCCCACGGAGCGGTGCGCCTGCGCCAACTGCCTTTTCATGAAAAAGATTACGCTGGAAAAGGTCTGTCGAAGCCTGCAATCTGGCGAGCCGGAAATTGTCGTGCCTCGGGAGATCGCGGAGCGGGCCCGCCTCCCGATCCAGCGGATGCTCGATTGGAGCGCCAAGTAAGGGAGATCGACTCCACTGCTTCCAGACTGTTGGCTCTTTTAGGCAGGACAAAGTCTTTCGGCACGAAGCCAGCGGCAGGAGGCGGCGGGGCCGGGAGCGCGGCGGCTGAAGTCCACCGAGCCGGAAGGAGAGGATGAGGTAAAACGAGAGGAGATAGTCTGTCCCAGGGATGGGCTGGACGTCGCGTCCCGGCCAGCCGGTTGGGACTTTCGCTTCCCACTATGAAAATTGCGATCATTGGTTCCGGATATGTTGGTCTCACGACGGGGGCGTGTTTTGCCGAAGTCGGCCACGAGGTGCTTTGTGTGGATAGCGATCAGGCGAAGGTGAAGCGCCTGCGCGAGGGCAGCGTCCCCTTTTACGAGCCGGGCTTGGAAGCCATGATTTCGCGGAACGTGGCCGCAGGCCGACTCCGGTTCGGGGAGTCGATTACGGAAGCGGTGGAGAGCTGTCTTGCCCTTTTCATCGCCGTGCCGACCCCGCCTCATGAGGACGGGAGCGTCGATCTGCATTACGTGGAGAGAGTGGCTCGGGAGATCGCCGGGCCCCTGCAGGAGTATCGGGTCATCGTCGACAAGAGCACGGTTCCCGTGAGGACCGGAGAGAAGGTGGCGCAGACGATCGAACGCTACAGCAAGCGGAAGGCGCAATTCGACGTGGTGAGCAACCCCGAGTTTCTCCGGGAAGGTTCGGCGATCGGCGATCTGATGAAGCCCGATCGGATCGTGATCGGGGCTTCTTCCGAACGAGCAACCGCGATCATGAAGGAGATTTACGAGCCTTTTCGGACGCCGATGCTGATCACCGATTTGAACTCCGCCGAGCTCATCAAGCATGCGTCCAACAGCTTCCTGGCGGTGAAGATCTCCTACATCAACATGATCGCGCAGATTTGCGAGGCTTCGAAGGCCGACGTGCTTCTCGTCGCGGAGGGGATGGGTCTCGACCGGCGGATCGGCCGCTCCTTTCTGCAGGCGGGAGTGGGATGGGGCGGTTCCTGCTTCCCTAAGGATGTCTCCGCCTTCATTCGGATCGCCGAGGAGCTCGGCTGCGACTTCCGTCTGCTGAAGGAGGCCGCTTCGATCAACCGGCAGCAGAGGGAACACTTCTTGAAGAAGATTCGAGAAGAGATCTGGCTTCTCCGGGACAAAACGATCGGCCTGCTCGGGCTGGCGTTCAAGAACAACACGGACGACACGCGCCAAAGTGTCGCCATGGCGCTTGCGGAGTGCTTCCTCCAGGAAGGTGCCCTGGTCCGCGCCTTCGATCCCAAGGCGATGGCGAAGGCAAAGGAGCTTCTTCCGAAGCTCCATCTCTGCTCCAATGGAGAGGAGGTGGCTCAGGGAGCCGATTGCGTCGTCGTGGCGACGGAATGGGAAGAGTTCCGCGAGCTCGACTGGCTCTCCATGAAAAAGCGGATGGTGAGCCCGCTGGTTTTCGATGGACGCAACCTTTTGGACCGGGAAAAGATGGCCGCCTGGGGGTTTGCTTATCGCGGAATCGGTCGATGACGGGGGCGGTGAGTGGAGTGAACACGGTAATTGTCGGAGCGCAATGGGGGGATGAGGGAAAAGGAAAGATCATCGATTTCCTCACCGGGGATGCCAACGTAGTCGTCCGTTGCCAAGGGGGGGACAATGCCGGCCATACGGTGAAGGTGGAAGGCGAAAAGTTCGTCGTCCACCTGATTCCTTCCGGCATCCTTCGGCCGGAGAAGGAGTGCGTCTTGGGGAACGGAATGGTCATCGACCCGACTTCGCTCGTAAGCGAGATCGAGGGTTTGGCCGCTCGGGGGATCGCGCCCAAGGGGAGGCTCTTCGTTTCGGACTCGGCCCACTTGGTGCTCCCGTATCACCGGCGCATGGACGAGCAGCTGGAAAGCCTGCGCGGCAAGGGGAAACTGGGAACGACCGGTCGTGGCGTCGGCCCGGCCTACGTCGACAAGGTCAACCGCACCGGGCTCCGCATTCACGATCTCCTGGAACCGAAGGAGCTTCGCAACAAGCTCGAGGAGAGAATCAAAGAGAAGAATCGGCTGCTTTCTTTCCTCGGCGGACAGCCGATCGACTCCGAAGAGGTGGTTCATCGTTGCTGCGAGGCGGCGGAGTTCCTACGGGAGATGATCGTGAACACGGCGATCTGGCTGGCCGATGCGATGCGCGAAGGCAAAGACATGCTCTTCGAAAGCGCCCAAGGCACTTTCTTGGACATCGATTTCGGAACCTATCCCTATGTCACCTCCTCCAACACGACGGCGGGAGGAGCGGTGACCGGAACCGGTGTGCCTCCACATCGGATCGATCGGGTCGTCGGCTGCCTCAAGGCCTATACGACGCGCGTCGGCGCAGGACCGATGCCGGTGGAGTCAGCCGAGCTGGCGGACCTGCTCCATCAGATCGGGCGGGAATACGGGGCCACTACGGGCCGGGCCCGGAGATGCGGCTGGTTCGACGGGGTGATGAGCCGCTATGCTTGCTTGATCAACGGCTTCGATGAGCTCGCGGTAACGAATCTGGACGGCCTCGACACCCTCGCGACGATTCCCGTCTGCATTGCCTACGAGTGGCGGGGTCGACGCCTTTCCCATCCGCCGACCTGCGCGGCGCACTGGCAGGAATGCGCGCCCGTCTATAAGGAATTTCCAGGATGGCGGCAGCCGACATCTGGCGTCCGGCGCTTCGCCGACTTGCCGGATCTGGCCAAAGAATATCTGGATGCTCTCTCCGAGTTGACCGGGTCTCCGGTCCGCCTGGTCTCCGTGGGAGCAGGAAGGGAGCAGACGTTCCTTGTCGAATAGAAAGACGAGGTCGGGCGAGCTTTTAAAACCGCCGACCCACGTGGCCATCATCATGGACGGAAACGGCCGGTGGGCGTGTGCACGGAGCCTGCCCCGCGTCGAAGGGCATCGAGCGGGCTTCGAGGCGGCTCGGGAGGTCGTGCGTACGGCGGCCGAGGTCGGCGTCGCGTTCCTCACGCTCTATGCGTTTTCGGTGGAGAATTGGAAACGTCCTCCCGAGGAGGTAAACGCCCTGATGGAGCTGCTGAACAGCTTTATCGAAGAGGCGGAAGCCGATCTGATCAAGAACGATGTCCGCCTGAAGGTGATCGGACGGCTCGCCGATCTGCCGGCGGGCTTGCGGGAGAAGATCGAAGCGGTGAGCCTCCGGACCGCCCAAAACCGAAAGCTTACCCTTTCGCTCGCCCTCAGCTACAGCGGTCGAATTGAGATCGTGACGGCAGTCCGGCGGATGGCCCGGGAGGTCTTGCGGGGGAGCCTGCAACCGGAGGAGATCGACGAGGTCTCGTTTCGCCACTACCTTTACACGGGCGAGGACCCCGATCCCGACCTGCTGATCCGAACGAGCGGGGAGATGAGGATCAGTAACTTTCTCTTGTGGCAGATCTCCTACTCCGAGATCTACTTCACCGCCATTCTCTGGCCCGACTTTCGTCGGGACGCATTCTTACAGGCCCTGGAAGAATATGGGCGAAGACAGCGGCGCTTCGGTCGCCTGGAGGAGAGGGAGCCGCTCGAATGAACCGGCGACCCGGCTGGCTCGCCCGAATCGGCTCGTCTGCCGTCCTCTGGAGCGTTGCGCTCGGCATCGTCCTGCTCGGATGGCGCACGGGGGAGATCCTCATCGTCGCCGTCTTCTCGATGGTCGCTCAGTGGGAATTCTACCGCATGCAGGAGCAGAAGGGGACCATCGTCTTCAAACGGCTGGGGATCATCGCCGGGCTCTTGTTTTACGCGATCCTCTGGTTTTGCTGGGTCGCCCACCCCGAGGCGGCGAAGACGTTCCTGGCCTGGGAGGAGGCGCTCTTCGTGCTGACGGTCGTGGCACTTCTCTTCCGAGTCGTCTTGGGTTCCGAGGGAAGTCTCTTGCCCTTGGAGGCCGGAGGCCTCACCCTCTTGGGAGTAGTCTATATCCCTTTCTTGTTTAGCTTCTTGTGCAGGATTGCCTTGGAGCCGAACAACTACGCCGATCCGCGAGCGGCTGTGCTCTTCGTGATGCTGGTCACCAAGCTCGGGGATACCGGGGCTTTCGTGGCCGGCTCACTCTTGGGGAGGCATCGACTTCTGCCTCGGATCAGCCCTCAGAAGACGTGGGAGGGCCTGGCGGGCGGCCTCATGGCAGCACTTCTAGCCAGCCTGGCCATCGTCTCCCTCTGCGGCGGTCTCGTCCGCTTTCGTCTGCTCGACGCGGTCTTCTTGGGGGTGGGTCTCGGTTTCCTCGGCGTCTTGGGCGATCTGGCAAAGAGCGCGGCCAAGCGCGATGCGCATGTAAAGGATTCGGGCCGCTGGATCCCGGGGATCGGGGGAGCGCTCGACCTCGTCGACAGCTTGCTCTTCGCGGCACCGGCGTTCTACTTTTACGGCTTGGCGCGATTCGGCGGAGCGGCGTCGTCGTGGATTCCCCGATAGGCATGCAGAAGACGAGCGGAGAGAAGAAGAGACGAACAACATGCTTCCCCCTGCGCTGAGAGACGCATTGCCGCTCCTGGGGATCGTGGCCGCCGCGACGGCTTTCTTTCTCGTCCTCCCTTTTCGGTGGAGCCGGCTTTGTGGAAGCTTGCTTCTTCTCCTGCTCGGCTTTGTCATCTTCTTCTTCCGGGATCCCGATCGGCGGCCGATCCGGGATCCGGACGCTATCCTTGCCCCTGCCGACGGGAAGGTGGTCGCGGTGGACGTCGTCCCGGAGAGCCCTTTTTCCTCCCGGCCTATGCGCCGAGTCGCGATCTTTCTCTCGGTCTTTGATGTGCATGTGAATCGAGCTCCGACGGCGGGAAGGGTGACGAAGATCGAGTATGCCCGCGGAAGCTTCCTGGACGCGCGCCGGAAAGAGGCGGCGGAGCGCAATGAGCGACAGGATTGGTGGATCGCAACCCCACGCGGAACGATCGGGGTGCGGCAGATCGCGGGCTTGGTCGCTCGCCGGATCGTCCGCTGGGTCGGCGAGGGAGATTCGGTGCAGGCGGGGGAGAGGATCGGAATGATCCGGTTCGGCTCCCGCACGGAGCTCTACTTGCCCGAGGAGTGCCACATTCTTGTCGCGCCGGGAGACGTCGTTCACGCAGGCGAGACCGTGGTAGGCCGGTGGCCGTGAAAGAGCACGAAAACGAGGGCAAGCTCTATCTGCTGCCGAGCCTCATGACCGCAGGGAACCTGCTTTGCGGGTTTCTCGCCATCCTCAAGATCTTGGAAGGAAGCATCCTGCGCGACAGCGAGCTTTCCGGCTGGATTCACACCTTCAAGACGAGCCTCGACTTCATCCTGGCCGCCTTCGTCTTCGACCTGCTCGACGGACGGGTAGCTCGCCTCGGCGGCAAGGAGAGCGCATTCGGGCGCGAGTTCGATTCCCTGGCCGACCTGATTTCCTTCGGAGTGGCCCCCGCCCTGCTGGTCTTTGAGATTGTCCTCTACCAGTTTCCGCATCGGCTCGGATGGATCGTCGCGGCCATCTACCTTGTCTGCGGTGCGCTTCGCCTGGCCCGTTTCAACGTCTATGCCGCGCGGGCCGAGGAGAGCAAGGAGGTGTTCACGGGCTTTCCGATCCCCGCCGCAGCGGGGCTGGTCTCCTCCCTCACCCTCTTTCTGCTCTCCCTCTACGAAACCGATCGGGATCTCAAGCAAGGGTGGGGGCGTTATGTCCTGGCAGTCCTGCTCCTGCTCCTCTCCTTCATGATGTTCAGCAAGCTCCGCTATCCGAGCTTCAAGGGTGTGGGGCTGCGGACCCAGCATTCGCTGCCGAAATTCCTGCTGGTCTTGGCGACCGTCGCCCTGACGGTCGTCTATTATAAATGGATGCTCGCCGTGGACTTCCTTGCCTACTTCCTCTTCGGGATCGTCCGGCCGCTCCTTTCCCCGCACTGGCGGCGAGCTTTAGAGGAAGAGACCGAGGAACGGGAAGCTTCTTCGGAGTAAGCAGAGCCGCTTTCTTGGGCAGAGCTGGATTCGAACCAGCGAAGGCGTGAGCCAGCAGATTTACAGTCTGCCCCGTTTGGCCGCTTCGGTATCTGCCCGTCTTGCCGAGGGAGAAAAGAAGGCGGTGGATCCCCTCTCTCTCGAGCGATGGAGGGTTAGCAAAGCACCTTGGCATCGGCTTGGCAAGGAGGAAGAAGGCGTCGGCACCGTTCGGCTCCCCTCGCCCTCCGGGTGCGGGTTCCTCGGGTCCGCATCGACGGAGACCCCTTGGCACGAAGCAACCAGCTTCCCCTTTTTGAGGCAACGGGCGGTTGACAAGGATGCTAAAAGACTTAGCTTTGGCTTCTGTGTACGGAAGGACCTTCTCTTGAGCTGCCGCGATTGCGATTTTCGATCGGCGGGTAAAGGTTTCTGGGCCGACACTCCGGACGAGCAGTGGAACGATTGGCGGTGGCAGCTTCGTCACCGGCTCACGTCGCTCGAGGAGATCGAAGGGCGCCTGCGGCTGACCGACTCCGAAAAGAAGGGCATCCTGCTCGCTTCGTCGAGAAAGCTGGCTCTGGCCATCACTCCGTATTTCTTCACGCTCCTCTCCCCGGACGATCCCGACTGCCCCATCCGGCGCCAGGTCATTCCACGAGCCGAAGAGCTTCTCCGCGCTCCTTACGAGATGAGCGATCCCTGCGGCGAGGATGGGAACATGGTGGCTCCAGGGCTCGTTCACCGCTATCCCGATCGGGTTCTCTTCTTGGTTACCGATCGCTGCGCGAGCTACTGCCGCTACTGCACCCGTTCGCGGATCGTGAGCGGGGTGGGCGAGCAGCATCTGGCGGTCGACGTCGACCGGGCGCTGGCCTACCTGTGGGAGCACCGGGAAGTCAGGGACGTCCTGCTCTCCGGAGGGGATCCGCTACTCCTCTCCGACGCTCGGCTGCGGGATCTGCTCGGCCGCCTGCGGGAGATCCCCCACATCGAGATCGTGCGAATCGGCACCCGGGTCCCGATCTTCCTCCCGCACCGCGTGACGGAAAGCCTTTGCGATCTTCTGCGGGGCTTCCATCCGCTCTGGATCAACATCCATGCCAACCATGCCGCCGAGCTGACCGCGGAGGTTCGCGATGCGCTCGGGCGTCTGGCGGATGCGGGTATTCCCCTCGGCAACCAGTCGGTTCTCCTGCGCGGCGTCAATGACTCGGTCGACGCCGTCCGCGATCTGGTTCACAAATTGGTTCGGGCACGGGTCCGCCCCTACTACCTTTACCAGTGCGACTTGATCGAGGGGACCGACCACCTGCGCGTGCCGATCGAGGAGGGCATCCAGATCGTTCGGCAGCTTCGGGGCTATACGACCGGCTTCGCCGTCCCGCAGTACGTCGTGGACGGACCGGGCGGCGGGGGCAAGATCCCGCTCAACCCCGAATATATCGTCGGGGAAGAGGGAGGGCAGATCCTCCTCCGAAATTTCCTGGGGAGAGAGTATCGGTATCCCTCTCCCCGTCTCTTTCGGGAGAAGTCCGGGGAGAAACAGCCCGATCCCGCTTCCTGAAGCGCGCATCTCCGGATGGGAATAGGAAGCAAGAAGGCTCGTGCCCGCTGATTTACCGCCGATCCGGCCTCCTCTTCCCCCGGGGATTTCCGGCCGAGTCCTGCTCCAGCAGCAGGGGACGCACCGATCTCTTCAGGGGCACCCCTGGATCTATCGGAGCGAACTGGCCCAGATCGAGGGCGATCCGGTCGATGGGGACTGCGTCGAGGTCAAGAGTGCCCGGGGCGACCGGATCGGTTGCGGCATCTGGAGCAGCCGCTCGCAGATCTCGATCCGGCTCTATTCGCGTCGGGAGGAAGCCTTCGACGGCCCTCTCCTTTCCCGGCGGCTTGATGCCGCCCTCGCCTTTCGGAATTCTCTCGGCCTCTTGAAGCCGCAGGCAGCCGATGCGGCGCGTCTGGTCTGGTCGGAGTCGGACGGTCTTCCGGGGCTGGTCGTCGATCGCTATCAGGATTGGCTGGTCGCGCAGTTTCTCACTGCCGGCATGGAGCGGAGAGCTGGTGAGGTCGTCTCCCTGCTCCAGGAAAAGACGGGACTCTCCCGCGTCATCCTGCGCAATGACGCGCCGGTCCGGCTGCAGGAAAACCTCCCTCTCGAGAAGAAGGTGCTGTCCGGCAGTTACGACGACCCGCTCTGGATCCGGCAAAACGGGGTTTTGCTGCCCGCGCGGCTCCTCGAGGGGCAAAAGACCGGGCTCTACTTGGATCAGAGCGCAAACTATGCCGAAGTCGGGGCGTTGGCCGCAGGGCGGCGGGTGCTCGACCTCTTTTGTTACCAGGGGGCCTTCGCTCTTTTCTGCTCCGCGGCGGGTGCGATTTCCTGCACGGCGGTCGACCAGTCGGATGCCGCCCTTCAGGCCGGCCGGGCGGCGGCGCAAAAGGCGGGCATTGCGATCGATTGGGTGCAGGAGAATGTGTTCGACTGGCTGCGAAGAGCGCAGCGGGCGAAGGAGCAGTACGACCTGATCACCCTCGATCCCCCTTCGTTTACGAAGACCAAGGCCCAACGCGCGGCAGCACTCCGGGGCTATCACGAGCTCCACCTGCGGGCCCTGCGGTTGCTGGCTCCGGGCGGAGTCCTGGCCAGCTTCTGCTGTTCCCACCACTTCGGTCTTGCCGAATGGAAGGAGATGATCGGCCGGGCTTCCTGGGAGGCCGATGTGGCCCTTCGCCTTCGGAAAACCCTCAGCCAGTCCTCGGACCATCCGATCCTGCTCACCATCCCGGAAACCGAATACCTCAAGGGGTGCCTGGTCGAGAGGAGATAGCGCGGGGGTAGCCTGGTAACAATCAGGAAAAGGAGCAGGGCCGTCGGAAGAAGAGCCCAGGGGGAGTCCTCGGTCATTTTCTTCTTGCCGGCGGTCTTTTTCCTGTCATCTCCCTTGGGAGCCTCCAGGCTCGGACGAACCGGCACGATCACGATGGCGCTCCTGTCCCGAAAGACGTTCAAGATCCACTTGGTCTTCGGAACGGCCGCACTCTTGCTCTTTCTCTTCATTGTCCGGGAGACCCGCTACCGCCCACCGCTTCGCTTCGAGGATGTGATCGAGGAGGCCAGGAAAAAGTGCTCGGAGCCCTATGCCGCGGCGACCGTGCCCGCCTTCCTCTCGGCGCTCAGCTTCGACCAGTACCGGCAGATTCGCTGGCGCGATGAGGACCTCCTCTGGCGGGATGCGGCCCTGCCGTTCCAGGTCGGGTTTTTCCATCCCGGCTATCTCTTCAACCAGCCGATCCGCTGTTTCGAGGTCGATCGGAAGGGAGTGCAGCCGATCCCCTATCTGCCGCGGTTCTTCGATTTCGGCGGAGGGGTGCCCCTGCAGAAGCTGCCCGCGAACCTGGGCTATGCCGGGTTTCGCATCTACTATCCCCTGGAGAAGAGGGATCGCTTGGCCGAAGTGGCTTCGTTCCTGGGAGCGAGCTACTTCCGGATGGTCGGAAAGAACATGGCTTTCGGACTTTCGGCCCGTGGGCTCGCGGTCGACACGGTGGCCAAGCACCGCGAGGAGTTCCCCGCCTTTACCCGCTTCTGGCTCTGCGAGCCCTCGTCGAGCGCCCATAGCCTGCTCTTTTACGCCCTCCTGGATGGGCCCTCCGTAACCGGAGCCTACCGGTTTGAGCTCGAGCCGGGGGCCGAGACCCTTCTCCACGTTCGGGCGGTTCTCTTTCTCCGACGCGACCGCGAGGAGATCGGGCTCGCCCCCTTGACCAGCATGTTCTGGTACGGAGAGAATACAAACATCCCGGTCGGCAACCGCCATCCAGAGGTTCATGATTCGGACGGTCTTCTCTTTCGGCAGGGAGAGGATCGCTGGTATTGGTGCCCGCTCGAATCGGGCAAGGAGCGAAGGGTGAGCGACTTTCCGGCGGAGGACCTTCGCGGCTTCGGACTTCTCCAGCGCGACCGGGAGCTTGCGCATTACGACGACCCCGACATGCTCTACGAGCGGAGGCCGAGCTGCTGGGTGGAGCCGGGAGGGAGCTGGCCTTCGGGCAAGGTCCGCCTGGTCGAGCTCTCGACCGTCGATGCGAACCTCGACAACATCGTTGCCTACTTCGTTCCCGAGGAGCGGCCGAAGCCCCGCGTACCGTTTGCCTTGGAGTACACCTTGCACTGGTTCCTGGACAGTCCGCAGCTTCCTCCCATGGGCCGCTGCCTCTCGACCCGTGTGGAGCGGGTCGTCGGGGACTCTCTCCCCCGCTTCGTCCTTGATTTCGGGGGGAACCGGCTCCGCGCCTTGGCAGAGGACGCCCCGCTGCGCGCCGTCGTGGAAAGCGAGCCCTCGGCGGAGATCGGGGAGATCCATGTCCTGAAGAACCCGGTCGACCAGTCCTGGAGGGTAATCTTTACCGCCGGGCGGGCCTCCTCCTCCTCCTCGCCTGTCCGGCTCCGGTGCCGGCTTGAGCTCGAGCAAGAGACGCTGACCGAAACATGGATCTACCCTTTCTTTCCCTGACTGTGGAAGCGGTCGATTCGGCTCGGCTGCCGAGGGAGACCCTCGCTGATTGGCGGGAGGCGGCGGCACGGCTCGATGCCTACCTGGCTTACTGGAAGCTTGCGGACCCGCTCTACCAGCGGATCGTGGGAGCCAGCCTCCTGGCGCTGGCGATCCGGGAGCAGGAGAGGAGTCCGGGCCATCCGCCCGTCGAGCTCACCCTCAAGCTTGCGCAGGAGAGAGTAACCGACTGGCTCGAAGGGCTCCCTTCGGCGTCGGAGGAGGGAAGCCTCGAGCGGGCTGCCGTTGCCGCCTTGAGCCTCGCGCGGAACGGTGGCTTGGACCGGTGGCCGCGCGTCTTTCTCTCCCCGGACATTCCACCCGAGCTTGCCCAGCGGTTGCGCGAGCCTTCCTTTCAAGCCGGGCCGGCCCTCCGGATTTCGCACATGGTTTCGAGGCCGATCGACTACGGCCCCTTCGCGCGGCTGGCCAGGGAAGCGTGGGAGCAGGTGGGCTGGAAAGAGGTGGGTGCGATCCTCGTTTTCTGGATCGGCCTCTTCGGATTGGCCTGCGCGCTCTACTTTCTCTTCTTTTCCTCCTGATTTCCCCATGAATGGCCATCCCGACGATTCCTCCTCCCCGGCCATGCTCGTTCCCCGGGATGTCCTGCCCGTCCGACGCTCCCTCTTCTTCGGACTCTTCCTCCTGCTGGTCGGCGTCGGCACCTGGCTCATGCTCGAAGCCCTGGGAGCGCCCGGCTTCGGCGTCCGGCGTCTTCTCCTGCTGGGGCTCTTCGTCTTCCTCTTTGCGCAGGTCGTCTTCGGCGGCTGCCTGGCCCTCTTTGGCTTTCTCGAGTGGGCGAGAGGCGGGGACGCCTACGAGCCCTCCCGGCTCTTGGGTGGAGGATCCGCCGGAGGCGAGCTGGCCTTGCCGGCTACGGCGATCGTGATGCCGATCTGCAACGAGCCGGTCGCCCGCGTCTTCGGCGCCATCCGGAATATGTGGCGCTCGCTGGCCGCCAGCGGCCGAGGCGGGGGCTTTGACTTCTTCGTGCTGAGCGACTCGAGGAGCCCGGAAATCTGGGCCGCCGAGGAACAGGCATGGTTCTCCCTCTGCAAGGAGGAGGATGCCTTCGGGAGGATCTTCTATCGGAAGCGGCGGCTCTCGACCCACGGGAAGAGCGGCAACATCGCTGACTTCTGTCGGCGATGGGGGAGCCAGTACCGGTATATGGTCGTTCTCGACGCGGACAGCGTTCTTTCTGGAAAGCTCTTGGCTTGGATGGTCGAGGCGATGGAGGCCAATCCCAAGGCGGGGATCATCCAGACCGTGCCCAGGCTGGTGCATGGGCGGACCCTCTTCCGGAGAATCCAGCAGTTTTCGGCATCCCTCATGGGGCCGCTCTTCGCCGCGGGCTCCCACTACTGGCACTTCGCAAGCGGACCCTACTGGGGCCATAATGCCATCCTCCGGCTGGCTCCCTTCATCGCCTCGTGCGCGCTTCCCGATCTTCCCGGGCCCGGGAGGCTGCGGCTTCACATCATGAGCCACGACACCGTGGAGACCGCCCTGATGCGGAAGGCGGGCTACCAGGCCTGGCTCGCCTATGCCCAGGAGGGTTCGTACGAGGAAGGCCCCCCCCACCTGACCGAAAGCCTGGGGCGGGATCGGCGCTGGTGCCAGGGGAATCTCCAGCACTTCTGGTTCCTCTTTGCCCCCGGACTCCGCTTCTCGAGCCGGATCCACGTCTATGTGGGGCTCCTTTCCTACCTGAGCTCCCCGCTCTGGCTCCTCTTTCTCGGGCTGACGACCTGGGAGGCCTACGACGTGGAGCGCTTCGCCGCCTTGGGCGCGCTCGTGCGCCGCTCCGGCAGCCTTGCCGACCGGGCGACCGCCGAGCTCCTGGGACTTACCCTTCTTCTCCTTTTCTTACCCAAGCTCTTCGGGCTGATCCGCGGGCTCTTCCAAAGGAAACGCTTTGGCGGATTCCTGCGCCTGACCGCCAGTGCCTTCCTGGAGCTCTGCTTCTCCGCACTGCTCGCTCCCGTCCTGATGCTCTTTTACAGCCGGTTCGTCCTCCTTGCGAGCCTCGGGCGGCAGATCCCGTGGCGGACCCAGAGCCGGGGCGAGGCGGAGGCTCTGCCGCTCCGAGCGGTGGCGCGAGACTACGGCGCCATCAGCTTGACCGGAGGGCTCGCGCTCGGGCTCGTCAGCTGGGGGATGCCCTTCTTCTTCTGGCCGCTCTTTCCCATTCTTTTCGCCTGGCTCTGTGCGGTCCCCTTGGCGTGGCTCACCAGCGGCTCCCGCCTCGGGGACCTTGCCCGGAAGGCGGGCCTCTTCCTCACACCGGAGGAGACGACTCCGCCCGCCGAGCTCGCCGGGCTCGATCTGCTGGGGGACAAGGAGGGGAGAGAAAATGTCCAAGCACTCCTCTCCCTCATGGCCGATCCCCTCGCCAATGCCCTCCACCTGGCGCTCCTGGGGAAGAGGGGGAAACGGTCCGAGCGGACGAGGGAGGCCCTGCGGCCCTTGGAGAGGCGTCTCTTGGAAGAAGGCCCGGGGGCACTGGCTCCTCGCGAGCTCGCCGCCCTCCTTTCCGACCCGGCTTCCGTCCGATCCTTGCACGCCCGCCTCTGGACGCAGCCACAAAGCCAGCTTCACCCGGCCTGGGAATCGGCCTTTGTTCCGCCGCCTGCCCGAGCGGACGGGAGCCGATCTTCTTCTTGTTAAGATGGCGCAAGCAAACCCTGGCTTCGCCCCACGGGTGCCCTTCCGGATTTGCCAACGAGTGGCTCCTCCGGTAATAGGGAAGGGAGTGAGGAGAAACCTTAGGGCGGCAACGACACGACGGGGGTCGCGGAACCCTGGGCCATCGCTGGGCGCGGGAAGGGCTGAGCAAAATTGTTGTTGACGGCGGTCGAAGAAAATAGAATCGTATCACTCAATCGCTCGGAGGCTATTGAGCATCACCGATGCGGAGCCGCAGGTGGAAAGAGCCGGCGGACGAATCGAAGAATGAGGGAACGAAGGAGGAAAGAAATGAAGCGACGAACATGGAAAGCAACGGCCCTGCTCGCCGGGGTGAGTTGCTTGTTGACGCTGGGGGCTCTGCCGCTGCGTGCGGGAACGGCCGCTACCCAGGAGAACGAGGAAGACGGAGTGACCGTGCCCCAGGGCCACAAGGAGGCCTACGAGGCGGCCAAGGAGCAGATGAAGGAGGCTCCGAAGGAAGAGCACAAGTCCGGAGCCTGGTTCATGGCAGGCGCCGCAGGCATGGGCTGGCCGCAGACCGATGGGGCTCAGAACGTCACGGGTGGGGTTGGTGGCCCCCAGGGAGGAGTCAATGCGAGCCAGGTCTTTACTGGCGGCCTGCAGGGCGGCTACTACTGGCATGATCCCGACAAGTGGGGCAACCTGAGCTTCAGCGCAGAGGCGATCGGGCTCTATTCCGGTGCCTTTATGGGTGCTTCCGGTGGCCTGGGCGCGAGCAGCGCGAGTCTCAACGTTGGCCTGCTCGGCATGGGTGGAACGCTCGGCTACCGGATCGCCAAGTCCTTCGAGCCCTTCGTCGGGTTCTACGGCGGCGGCGCGCTCGGCAACGTCAGTGCTACTAATAGCGTCGGGGTCGGTGGCAACATGGGGAACGTCTTCGGCTACTGGTTCTCGCCTGCCGTCGGCATGCGCTACTTCATTCCGAACAGCCACTGGTTCATCGGTGCGGAGGCCCTGTTCATCTTCATGGGCGATATGAATGGCTTTAGCCGAGGTGCCACGACGACGAACCTGACGACCGGTAGCTCCTACCTCTACGAGCCTGTCGTCATGATGAATATCGGTTACGCGTTCTAAAGGACGCTCGCAAGAGTTACAAGCTATCGCCCGGTGGGGTGGTGGCGGGAAGAGGGCGACGGGTCTCAAAAGGGCTCGCCGCCCTCTCTGCTTGCTCCGGTATCCCAGGCCATTTTCCTCGTAAGCTGGTGCGTGGACGAAGGGCTGAAGGGGGAGCGGCCGCGTTCTCGGTGCTTGCGCTCCCCAGGCGGCTCCGTTTAGGTTAGCGCAATGCGCGGCCAATGTCGGGCCATCCGGCCAAGCGGGCGGCTTCGACTCCGGGGGCTCCTCTCCCGAACTGGAGGGGCGCTCATCCTCGCCTGCCTTCTCCTCTCCTCGGAATGGGGGATCGGTGCTTCCGCTCCGCGGGCGAGCGTCCCGATCGCGGCGCGGGATGCCTTCGGCCGAGAGGTGGTGCTCAATGCCCCCGGCTATGTGACGGTCGTGCTGAGCTCCACCGAGAAGACGCAGCAGGCCACGCGGCGCGCAGCCGGGACGCTTGACCATTTTCAGACGACGCCGGGCTTTCGGCTGATCGTGCTGGTCGATTTGCACGGCTCGGTCGCCGCCTGGATGCCGGGGTATGTGTCGCGCCGGATGCAGGAGGATCTTCGGCGAGAGGCAGCCCGGATGCAGATGTTGAGCGCGAAGGATGCGAGGCATCCCGGCTGGCATCCCTTCGTCTGCGCCATTCCGGATTTTAACGGACGGACGGTCCGCAGCCTCGGCTGGCGGGCCGATCGGGGGCGGCTCCGGGCGACGGTCTACGATCGGTACGGGATGGAGCTAGCCAGGTGGCAGAACCTCGAGCCGAAGGAGTATAGCGCGGTCGAGGGGCTCGTGGAGCACAGCCTGCGGCGCGAGCGTTGACGGGAGTTGGTTTTGGGAGTGGCGTCGGTCCGGGAGCTGGTTTCTTAAGAGTCGAGGGCGGGACGGAGCTTCTGCAATCCACCCGTGGGGAAATGGGGCACAACCGGACGCGGGCGGTCGATCCGTCTCAGGAACGCCCCGGGCCTGAGGCGAGGGCTTCCTTCAACCAGGAGCTCAAGGCGGGGTAATCGATCTTTTGGTTGGGAAGACGGGGCAGGGCATTCCGGCGGAGAAGCCGGGAGGGGAGAGCGAGATGCGGCGCCCCCTGCCGGTCCGCAGCTTGCCGCAGATCGGCGAGCGTAAGCGAGGGATCGGTCGTAACCAGGAGGATTTCCTCCCCGCGCTCCGGAGACGAGAGAGCGACCGCCGCGTGGGTCGATTGCGGAGCGATCTTCCGCGCGAGCTCTTCGGAGAGGTCGAGAGAGATCATTTCGCCCGCGATCTTGGCAAAGCGACGCACCCGGCCGACGATCCGCAGGAAGCCCTCGTCATCTCGCTCGACCAGATCGCCTGTGGCATACCAGCCTTCCCGGATGCCGTTCCCGGTGATTCCCCCCGGGAGATAGCCGGTCATCAAGTTCGGGCCCCGGATCCAGAGTTCCTGGCCTTCGGTGATCTCCGCAACCGGGACCAAGCGAGCTTCGATTCCGGGAAGCAGCCGCCCGACGGTGCCGATTTTCGAGAGGGCGACCGTGTTGCCGGCGACCATGGGAGCGGCTTCGGTCACCCCATAGCCTTCGAGAAGCCGCAAGCCCAGCTCCTCCGACCAGAATCGCCGTATTTCGGGGCGCAGCACCTCCGCTCCCGCAATGACCATGCGGATCCGCGCGAAGTCGAAGGGGGCTGCATACCGGCCCCAGTAGGAGAGAAGGGTGTTCGTGCCGAGGAGAATCGTCGCATCGGAAGCATAGCAGGCCTGCGGGATGGCGTGGGAGCGGAGAACCCAAGGGTAGAGGAAGCTGGGGAAGCCTCCGAGAAGAGGCACGAGCGCTCCCACGGTGAGCCCAAAGGCATGAAAGAGGGGCAGCGGGGAGAAGAGCTTGTCGCCAGCGCCTACCCCCGCGACGGCGAGAGATTGGGCGGCATTGCCTGCCAGAGCTCGGTGGCTGAGCAGAACTCCCTTGGACGGGCCTTCGGAGCCGGAGGTAAACAGGATCACCGCCGGCTCGTCGAGCAGAGGCCTGTTCGTCCCGGCTGGAGAGACGCGGCTTTCGAGCCGAGCCAAAAGGGCTTCCGGGAGTCGAATCTCTTCCTGCAGATCTTCGAGGAAGAGGAGCGAGAGTCCGGGGATGGCCGAAAGGTCTTCACCTACTCCGGCAAGTGCGCGCTCGGCGAGCATCCGCCGGCTGGTCACCACCAGGCGCAGGGACGCGATGGCTACCGCGTGTCGAAGGCCGGCTGGCCCGGTGGCCGGGTTCAGCAGGGTGGCCACTCTCCGCCGCATGCAGAGCCCGAGAACCGTCGCCACTCCGGCGACGCTCGTGGGAAGCAGAATCCCGATCCTCTCTCCCGGCTTGCTGCGCCGGCCGAGGGAACGGCCGAGCAGGGCGGATAGGGTCAGGAGGCGGTCATAGGAGCAGGAGCCCACGATCGGATCCTCGAGGGCGATCCGGGAAAACCCGGAAAGGCGCGCCGCCCGTTGCACCCCCTCGAAGAGAGGAAGAAGCTCTGTGCTTTGGAAGAAGCCTGCCTCCATGATCTCCTGCAGGCGGAGGAAGGCGAGCCGACGCGCTTTTCGACGGCCGACGCCGGCCCGAGCCTCGATCGGGACGGGGCGGCCTACCGTAATCGAGACTTTCGGAAAGAGCCTTTTGGCGATCGGAGCGGGACTGCCCCAAAGAAAGCGATCGGTCCCCCGCAAGATCAGCGGAACAACGGGAGCTCCACTGCGGAGAGCGAGGAACGCAGCGCCCTCCTGAATCTTCATCAGGCTTCCCGTAAGGGACATGCGCCCCTCGGGAAAGATCAGAACCGAATGGCCGCGGCGGAGAACGCCGAAGAGTTCTTTGAAGGCGAACGGACGGCCTCCGTCGATGAGAAAGCGGTCGGCTTGACCGATGACCCACCGGTAAAAGGGGTTGAGGAGAAGCCCCGCGTAGACCACGAACACCGGCCGAACCGGGAGGAAAAGAAAGAGGATGGGAGCATCAATCAGAGAGAGGTGGTTCGCGACGTAAATGGCCCGGGAGGGCAACTCCGAGGAGCCGCGGACCTCCACATGGAAGAGGAAGCGGGCCAGAATCCTGGCGATCGACTGCGCGACGGACGCCAGCCTGGAGTTTTGCGCCTTCTCGATGGCCATGGCCGGCGTCTCTCTTCCCCAGGAAAGAACGATAAGGAAGGGAGACGTCCGCTCACGAGCTAAAAAACCGGGTGCCCGGGGCAAAGCTTGCCGCTGCGGAAGGCCCGGCGGTAGAATCGCGGGGGACGCGGGGAAGACTCCTTGCGTTCCTCGCACCTCGTAAATCCATTCTTCGCACCAAAAGGAGATTCCCATGAAAGCCGATCCATCCTCTCCCAAGACGCCCGCCGCCCAAGATTCCTTCATCCGCTGGTTTTCGGAGATCGGCATTGAAGACGTGCCGAGCGTCGGCGGAAAAAACGCCTCGCTCGGGGAGATGTTCCGAGAGCTTTCGGCTCAAGGGGTGAAGGTTCCCAACGGCTTTGCGACCACGGCGGAAGCCTACCGCTACTTCCTGCAAAAGGCGGAGCTCGACCAGCAGCTCAAGGAAATCCTCCGGGAGGTGAACAGCCGCGACTTGGACGACCTGCGCAGGCGGGGCAAGCAGGCGCGGCAGGCGATCCTTTCCGCGGAAATGCCGGCGGACTTGGCCGAGGCGATCCGGGAGGCCTATCGGAAGCTCGATGGGAATGGCGGGCAGCGAGCGGACGTCGCCGTCCGCAGTAGCGCCACCGCCGAAGACCTTCCGACGGCGAGCTTCGCGGGCCAGCAGGAGACCTATCTGAATATCCAGGGGGAGGACCAGCTGCTGGTCGCTTGCAAGCGCTGCTTCGCCTCCCTCTTTACCGATCGGGCCATCTCCTACCGGATCGACAAGGGGTTCGATCATCTTCGGATCGCGCTGTCGATCGGGATCCAGAAAATGGTCCGATCCGATCTGGCGGCCTCGGGAATCATGTTTTCGATCGACACCGAGAGCGGATTTTCGAACGCGGTGCTGATCAATGCCTCCTACGGACTCGGCGAAAACGTGGTCCAAGGGGCGATCAACCCCGATGAGTACTACGTGTTCAAGCCGACCCTGCACGACGGCTTTCGTCCGATCCTTCAAAAGGCGATAGGTTCCAAGGAGTTCAAGCTGGTTTACGATCTCGGCGGCTCGAAGTTCGTCAAGAACGTGCCGGTTCCGCCCGAAGAGCGGCGGCGGTACGCGATCTCGGATGAGGAAATCCTGCAGCTCGCCCGGTGGGCGTGCGTCATCGAGGAGCATTACGGCAAGAAGCGCGGGAAGCCCACTCCGATGGACATGGAGTGGGGGAAGGACGGGCTGACGGGCGAGCTCTTCATCCTGCAGGCCCGGCCGGAAACGGTCCAATCCCAGAAAAATCGGAACGTTCTCGAGGTCTACCGGCTGCAGGAGCAGGGCAAGCCGCTCGTCCGGGGGCGAAGCGTCGGTGAGAAGGTGGCCAGCGGCAGGGCGCGGGTGATCCAGAGCGTTCAACTCCTTCATGACTTTCGGGACGGGGAGATTCTCGTCACCGAGAAGACCGATCCCGATTGGGAGCCGGTGATGAAGCGGGCCGCGGCGATTGTCACCAACCGGGGCGGGCGCACCTGTCATGCCGCCATCGTGAGCCGGGAGCTCGGAGTACCGGCGGTCGTGGGCACCGAGAACGGCACGGAGGTCCTCCGCGACGGTCAGGCCGTGACGGTTTCCTGCGCCGAGGGCGAGGTCGGGACGATCTACGAGGGGAAGCTTCCCTTCACGGTGGAGCGCGTCGACCTGCAGGAGCTGCCGCGGCCCAAGACCAAGATCCTGATGAACGTGGGGAATCCCGAGCAGGCATTTTCGCTCTCCTTTATTCCGAACGATGGGGTCGGGCTGGCGAGGATGGAATTCATTCTGACCACCTATGTCCGGGTCCATCCCTTGGCGCTCATTCACTTCGATCGGCTGGAGGATCGGGAGGCGAAGGCCGAGATCGAGCGGCTGACGGCCGGTTACGGGGACAAGCGGGAGTTTTTCATCGAGAAGCTCGCCCAGGGAATTGGGATGATCACCGCGGCCTTTTATCCCAAGGACGTCATCTTCCGGCTTTCGGACTTCAAGACCAACGAATACGCCAATCTGATCGGAGGAAAGCAGTTCGAACCCGTGGAGCGAAATCCCATGGTCGGCTTTCGGGGCGCCTCCCGATACTACAATCCCCGCTACCAGGAAGGCTTTGCGCTTGAATGCGCCGCCGCCAAGCGAGTGCGCGATGAGATGGGGCTGGCCAATCTCAAGCTCATGGTGCCGGTCGTGCGAACCGTCGAGGAGGGACGACGGGTTCTCTCAGAGATGGAGAAGAACGGACTGGTGCGAGGGGAGCGCGGGCTCGAGGTGTACATGATGTGCGAGGTCCCGAGCAACGTGATCCTGGCGGAACGGTTCGCCGAGATCTTTGATGGGTTCTCCATCGGTTCCAATGACCTCACCCAGCTCGTCCTCGGGGTGGATCGGGATTCGGAGATCGTCGCACCCATCTTCGACGAGCGGAATGAAGCCGTGAAACGAATGATCGCGCAGGTGATCCAGACCGCCAAGGCGAAGGGGCGGAAGATCGGGATTTGCGGACAGGCGCCGAGCGATTATCCCGAATTCGCGGAGTTCCTCGTCGAGCAGGGGATCGATAGCATTTCCTTGAATCCCGACACGGTGGTCAAGACCACTCTGCTGGTTCTCCGGAAAGAGAAAGAGCTTCTGCAGGAGCGACGCTAAATGGGGCCCGAAGGAGAAGATCTGGCATCAGAGCTCTCCGCGGGTGCGTACGGGTTGGCCGCCTTCCTTCCGCCCCGGCGGGTGGCGGTCATCGGAGCAAGCGAGCGCCCGGGGAGCGTCGGCCGAGCTGTGCTCGAGAACTTGTCGGAGGGCGCCGCGAAGGTGGTTCCGGTCAATCCCCGGCATACCCAGGTGTTGGGCATCCCCGCTTACCCGAGCGTCCGGGATCTCTCGCCCGCTCCCGACTTGGCCGTCATCGCCACCCCGGCGCCGACCGTTCCTGGGATTGTCGAGGAGTGCGCGGAATCGGGAGTGAAGGCGGCCTTGATCCTTTCCGCGGGCTTCAAGGAGACGGGTCCGGCCGGAAAAGAGCGGGAAGAGCGGATGGTCGCGACCGCCCGAGCCAGAGGGATGCGGCTGATCGGACCGAACTGCCTGGGACTGATGCTCCCGCATGCGCGTTTCAACGCGACCTTTGCCGCGAAGGCGGCTCTGCCCGGAAGCATCGCCTTCCTGAGTCAAAGCGGTGCCGTGGGGACGGCGATCCTCGATTGGAGCCTCCAGGAAAAGATCGGCTTCAGCGCCTTCTTTTCCCTCGGTTCGATGGCGGACGTCGATTGGGGGGATGTCCTCTTTTTCCTGGCGGACGATCCGAGGACTCGCAGCGTCGTCCTCTACATGGAGTCGATTGGCGATCCGGCCTCCTTCCTCTCGGCCGCCCGGGCAATGGGCCGCCAAAAGCCGATCGTCGTCCTCAAGGTTGGCAGGACGAAGGCGGCGGCCCAGGCGGCTCTCTCGCATACCGGGTCGCTCGCCGGCAGCGACGAAGCGCTCGATGCGGCCTTCCGTCGGGTCGGCGTGATCCGCGCCCAGACGGTGGAAGAGCTCTTTTCCTTGGCGGAGGCTCTGGGCGGCAACGCTCGGCCCGCCGGTCCCCGCCTCTCCATCCTGACAAACGCCGGCGGGGCCGGCGTCTTGGCGACCGACGCCCTGCTTCTTTCCGGCGGAGAGCTCGCCCCCCTTTCCGAGCAGACCCGGCAGGAGCTCGATCGGGTCCTGCCCCCGAGCTGGAGCCGCAACGACCCGGTGGACATCCTCGGAGACGCGGATGCCGATCGCTACCGGCAAGCGGCTGAGCTGCTCACGCAGGAGACGCAGAGCGACGGGATGCTCGTTCTCCTCTGTCCGCAGGCGATGACCGAACCCACGCGGACGGCAGAGCTCCTCTGCGAGGCGGTGAAAGATTACGGGAAGCCCGTCCTCGCGGCCTGGATGGGTGGGGAGGCGGTAGAGGAGGGAAGAGCGGCCTTCCATCGTGCCGGCATCCCCTGTTTCGGCTATCCGGAGGCCCCCGCGCGCGCTTTCTCGCTCATCTGGCAACATCGTCGCAACCTCGAGCTTCTCTACGAAACGCCTCGTCTGCAGGTGGACCCGGAGACCCTGGGCGAGGCGATCCGCCGCAGCGAGGAGATCCTCGGTCGGGCGGAACGGGAGGACCGCGTCTTGCTCGACGAGTGGGAATCGAAGGAGATTCTCCGCGCATTCGGGATCCCCGTGATCGCCACCCGACTCGCGGAAACCGAGGAGGAGGCGGTAGCGCAAGCGCGGGCGCTCGGGTTTCCCGTAGCCGTGAAGCTCCGTTCCCACAAGCTCTCCCACAAGAGCGATATCGGGGGAGTACGCCTCGGGCTTGGGGAGGAAACGAGCGTGCGCGACGCCTTCCGGGAGATCCGTGCGGCCGTCGCCGCGCACTCGGGCGCCGATGCGTTCCTCGGGGTGACGGTCCAGGCCATGGCCGCGGGCCGGGGGATCGAGCTGATCCTGGGCAGTGCCGCAGACGCACAGCTCGGACCGCTTCTGGTCTTCGGCGCGGGAGGGATTTTCGTCGACCTCCTGCAAGATCGGGCGACGGGCCTGCCCCCACTCAACACGACCTCGGCCCGTCGGATGATCGAGGGGACGCGGGTCGCGCGCGCCCTGCGCGGGATGCGGGGGATCCCTCCGGTAGACGAGGCGGCTCTCGAGGAGATCTTGATTCGGTTCAGCGCGCTCACTCTCGCCCTTCCCCGGATCCGAGAGATCGATATCAATCCGCTCTTGGCTTCGGGCGGTGGCCAGATCACGGCCCTCGACGCGCGCATGGTGCTTTTCCCTTGCCGCGTCCCCGCGCGCGACCTTCCGCGTCCCGCGATCCGGCCCTATCCCATTGACCAGATCGAGACGATCCGATGGGAGGACGGAACCTTGCTCCGACTCCGGCCGATCCGGGGCGAGGACGAGCCGCAGATGATCGCGTTTCATCGGGGGCTCTCCGAAGAGAGCGTTTTCTCCCGCTATTTCGAGCATCTGAAGCTCGAGCAGAGGATCGCGCATGAGCGCCTCGCCCAAATCTGCCTGGCCGACTACAATATCGAGACGGTGCTGGTGGCGGAGATTCTTCCGCCCCATTCGGAAGCGGGAGAGATCGTCGCGGTCGGGCGCCTGGGGAAGCTGCACGGATTTTCAGCCGCGGAGTTCGCCCTTCTAGTGGTCGACCGGTGGCAAGGAAAGGGCATCGGACGGATGATCCTGGAACGGCTGACCGCAATCGGTCGACGGGAAGGTCTTCGCTGGATCATCGGGAGGATCCGTCCGGAAAACGAGCGGATGAAACGGATCTGCCTCTCCCTGGGCTATCAGGTTCGGAGGAACGCAGAAACGGGGGAGAACGAGGCGGTTCTTGCCTTGCGGTTGCCGGGAGAAGGGAAAGGTCCGGGAGGCGAGCCCACCTGATCCCGCTCCTTGCGCGGTATAGGGTTCGAACCTATGACCTCTCGCGTGTGAAGCGAGCGCTCTACCACTAAGCTAACCGCGCCTACCCTCTCCCCCTTGATGCCACAGCTCTGGAGCATCGGCAAGGGCGAATCCATGGACCCGAGGCTCGCGGAGAATGCGCATGCGTCTCCTCTTGCCTTGCCAGGAGGCGCTTTCCCGCGCACACTTTCGAGTCCAGAGCAGGGAGAAGCGGCAGGGAATATGGCACAGAGAGGACTTGGCCGTGGATTGGAGGTGCTTCTCTCTCGCGCTGTCTCAGCAGCCCAACCGGATCGGGAGAGCGGGGAGTGCATCGAGCTTCTTCCCATTGACCGGTTGGTCAGCGGCCCGTTTCAGCCGAGAAAGACCTTCGCCGAGGACGCGCTCGAGGAGTTGGCCCGCTCGATCCGGGAGCGGGGGATCCTGCAGCCGCTCATCGTCCGCCGGGTCGACGAGAAGTACGAAATCATCGCCGGCGAGCGCCGGTGGCGTGCAGCCGTGCGCTCCGGGCTTTCTGAGGTGCCGGCGATCGTCCGCTCGGCGAGCGATCAGGAGATGCTCGAGCTCGCGCTCGTGGAGAATCTCCAGCGCAGCGATCTGCCGATTCTCGAGGAGGCGCAGGGGTATGCGCTCCTCCAGGAAAAGTTTGCTCTCACCCAGGAAGCGATCGCCCGGAAGGTGGGGAAGGATCGGAGTACGGTGGCCAACGCGCTTCGGCTTCTTTCCTTGGAGAAGGAAGTGCAGGAGCTCCTGGCAAGCGGCAAGCTGGCGGGCGGCCACGGGAAGGCGATCCTCGGCTTGGCGGCCCCATCCGATCGACTTCGTGCCGCCCGGTCGATTGCGCGCCAGGGGCTGAGCGTTCGGCAGGCGGAGGCGCTGGTCGAGAAGATCCGCCGGGAGAGCCATCGAGAGCCGCCCGAGCGGGAGCGGAGGCGCAAAGCGGATCTGGCGCGAAGGGATTTGGAAAGAAGGCTGCGGGAGCGGCTTGGCACGCGCGTGCGGGTGCGCGGGGAGGCGGAGAAGGGAAAGATCGAGATCAGCTATTTTTCGGCGGAGGAGCTCGACGGGCTGCTCCACTCTCTCGGGCTCGGCTAGCGGTTATTCCTCGCGAGGGAGGAACGGCAGCTTCTTCCAAAGATCCTCCCAACTCTTTCGCCTCTCGCCTCCGGCCCCATTGAAGACGACGTATGCGGCTCCGCGGCTCGTCATCGCTCTTCCGAGACCTGCGAAGCGGAGCTCCGGATTCAATAGGTTCTTCCTGTGCAGAGGGCTCTTCTCCCAATCGGCAACGATCCGCGCCGGGTCGGGAGAGGAGGAGCTATAGTAGAGGTTCTCATTGATGGTCTCCCAGCCTCCCGCTTCCAAGAGGGAAGAGAGGGAGTCGTCCGAGCGGTGCTGCAAGCGGCGAGCGACGGCAAGGCGCTCGGCCCACTCCTGGCTGGCGGCTTCCAGCCGGGAATCGACCTCCAGGGGCGGCCGATCGTTCTGCATGCGCAGCTGGTTGATCCGGCCAAGCAACGCTTCGCGAAACGAAGGAAGATCGGAGGAGGGGACGGCTCCGGGCAAGCCGGGAGGCGAAAGCAGGAGCACGGCTGCCGCCGCAAGCAGGAATCGCCAAAGGAAGCGGGACATCGAGGAGAAGAGAAGCGAAAAAAAACGGATCGCACAAGTCGAGCGGCCGCGCGAAGCTGACGAAGAAAGAAAAGATGGCAAGGAAGATTCGCGTTCTGCCCGAGGCCCTCGCCTCTCAGATCGCTGCCGGAGAGGTAGTCGAGCGGCCCGCGTCGGTGGTCAAGGAGCTCCTGGAAAATGCGCTCGATGCCGGTGCGACGGAGATCGAGCTGCTCACCCAGGGCGGCGGATCCGCCCTCATCCAGGTTGCAGACAACGGTTGCGGCATGGGAAGGGAGGACGCTCTCCTCTGCCTGGAGCGCTACGCGACGAGCAAGCTCGCCCGCTTCGAGGACCTGACGCGGCTGCACTCGTACGGCTTCCGCGGGGAGGCCATTCCCACGATCGCATCGGTCAGCTCCTTTCTCCTCCGGACCCGAGAAGAGGAGGAACCGGTCGGGACCGAGGTGGCGGTCGAGGCTGGAAAGTTGCTCTCGGTGCGGGAGATCGGGAGAGATCGGGGCACGACCGTTCAAGTCCGCTCTCTGTTTTCCCGTCTCCCCGCCCGCCGCCGCTTTCTCCGCTCCCCCGCTCGGGAGCAGGCGCATCTGCAGCGGCAGCTCGTCCTCGCGGCGATCGCGCAGCCGTCGACCACGTTTCGCTTCCGGCACGGGAGCCGAGGAGAGGGGACGGTGTGGCCGTCGGCCGCCGTCCGAGAAGATCGATTGGCCGCCATCTTCGGGACCGAATGGATCGAAGCGCTCCTGCCTTTGCAAGGAGATCGGCCAGGCCTCGCTCTTTCCGGCTTTCTGAGCCGCCCGGGCATCGGGCGGCCGAGTCGGGAGGAGCAGTTCTTCTTCGTCAACCGGAGGCCTGTGGAAAGCCGCATGCTCTCGGCGGCCCTCCAAGAGGGCTACCGCCACTCGCTCCTGCGGGGCCTCTACCCGACGGCCGTCCTCTGGCTCGAGATCGATCCGGCCCGGATCGATCCCAATGTCCATCCGGCCAAGCGGGAGGTTCGCTTTTGCGAGGAACGGGAAGTTTGGAGCCTTGTTGTCGATGCGGTCGGCCAGAGCCTGGGCCGGCAGCCTTCGGTCGCGTTCCCCGAGCCCGCTGTCCCCGGGGCCGTGGCCGAGAGCGCCCCTTCCGTCTACCGGTTTGCGGATCCGGAGGTCTCCCCCCGATTCCGGGAGGACGAAGACCTTTCTGCGCACACGATCCAGGAGGAGTTGCCTCCGCTCGTCACACCCGGCCGGCGAGAAGGGGCGGAAGGTCCGAGGAGGGGAGGACGTCCGCTCGGCATCCTCGGCTCGCTCTACCTCCTGGTGGAGACAGGCGGGGGGCTGATTCTGGTCGATCAGCATGCCGCCCACGAACGGGTTCTCTTCGAGAGGCTGCTCTCCAGCTGGGAGAGCGGCGCGGGCGGCATGCAGCCCCTTCTTCAACCGGTCGTCGTGACTCTGCCGGCGCGGGATGCCGCGGTTTTGTGCGAGGAGCTTCCGGTTCTGCGCCGCATCGGGTTGGAGATGAACGAGATGGGCAGGGGAGCCTTTTCGGTGGAGTCGGTCCCGGCCCGGTTGGCCGCCCTCGACTGGATCCCCTTCGTGCAAAGGCTGGCAGCCGATCTGGCGGCTCGAAAGGGACCCTGCGCGATCGGAAGAGCGGAGGCGGAGACGCTGGCCGGGATCGTCTGTCGAAGAGCGGTGAAGGCCCATGACCAGCTCTCCTCCGAGGAGGTGGAGCGGCTGCTCGCGGATCTCTTTGCCTGCCGGAACCCGGATACCTGTCCCCATGGGCGCCCGACCTGGATCGAACTCTCCTACGGGGAGTTGGAGCGTCGGTTCGGGAGAGCCGGCTCCCCCGGCGGCTGCGACTTGCTTGGATAGTCGCCTACTCGACGACCGTGACGGGAGTGCCGTCCTGAACGAGCTCGAAGAGCTCGGAGGCGAAGCTCTTGGGCAGCCGGACGCAGCCGTGCGAGGCGGCGAACCCGGGAAGGTAGCCGCCATGAAGCCCCACCCCGTCCGAGGTGATCCGCAAGAAGTTGGGCATTTCGGCCGCTTCGTAGTGCGTGCCCGGAGGCGGGCGCTGCCCGATCACGGCGTTCCCGTCGACGATTCGGCCCGTCGTGTTGTCGACGAAGCAGCCGTAATGGCTCGAAAGGTGGTTGCGGTCCTTCTGAATGATGGTGAATCGACCCACGGGCGTCGGATGCGTGGCATTCCCGGTGCAGATGGGCACGATGGCGGCGAGCTTCTTCCCTTGGTAGGCATAGAGCTTCTGCGCTCGCACATGGACGACCAGGGAGGAGATCTTCTGCGAGGGAACCAGTTGCGACCAGATTGCCGCGAGGATCCGGGGAGGGGCTTGCGGCCCTACAGGCCCCACCGGGATGGCCACCCGAACCTGAGGCTGGCCAGGGGGGGGTGGCTTCGGATGGAGGTGCAGCTCCCTCTCCTGTTTCTGGCGTTCCTTCTCCAAGCGCTTCCGCTCACGCTCCGCGATCTTCCGCATCTCTTTTTCCTGCCGAGCCCTCTGCTGCTCGGCCCGCTTTTCCAGCTTGCGGAGCGTCTCGGCATCGACCCCGTCGCTCTCCACTGGGGCGGCCGAGGGGAGAGGGGGATCGGCGAGGACCGTGCTCCAAAGAGCCTGGAAGGAGAGCGTCAGGACGAGGGCGAGGGGCACCCTGTACCGGCGGGAAAGACGGAAGGCGGACATCGGAACGCGGGCCTAGACGTTAAAACGAAACTCGATCACATCGCCGTCCGCGACGACGTAGTCCTTGCCCTCGACGCGGAGCTTCCCTGCTTCCCGGAGGCGCGGAAAGGAGGCGAACCGCTCTACCTCCTCGAACGAGGCGCATTCGGCGGCGATGAATCCACGCTCGAAGTCGGAATGGATCACCCCGGCGGCTTGCGGGGCTCGATCCCCGGCGCGGATCGTCCAAGCCCTTGCCTCCTTTTCGCCCGCGGTAAAGTAGGTGCGAAGGCCGAGCAGGCGATAAGTCGCGCGGATCAGGCTTTCCACGCCGCTCTCGGAGACGCCGAGAGCCTTGAGGTAGGATCGCCGCTCATCCGGAAGGAGGTTAGGGAGCTCGGCCTCCAGTTGAGAGGAGAGAACGACGAGCTCGGAATCGCTTCGGCCTCCCAGGAACCGGGTGAGGGCCTCGACCCGAGGGTTCTTTGCTCCCTGGGCAAGCTCCTCCTCCCCTACGTTGCATGCGTAGAGAGTGGGTTTTATCGTGAGAAGGGTAAAGGGCCGCAGGGCGTCCCTTTCTTCGACCGTCCATCTCTCGGAGAAAAGCGGAACCCCCCGGTTGAGAATCTCCATCGCCCTCTCCAGCAGTTCGTTCCGAAGCGAGGCGCGTGCGTCCATGCGGCCTGGGGCTTTCCGGCTCTTCTCCCGCTGACGATCGAGGGCGGCCAGATCGGCCAGCGCGAGCTCCGTGTGGATGATCTCGACATCGCGGACCGGGTCGATCGAGCCCGCCACGTGATGGACCTCCGCACCCGGGAAGCAGCGGACGAGATGGATGACGGCGTCGACCTCGCGAATATGCGCAAGGAACTGATTTCCCAAGCCCTCTCCTTTGCTGGCTCCCGCCACGAGCCCCGCGATATCGACGAGCTCGATCGCGGCCGGGATCATACGTTGTGAGCGGAAGAGCTCGGCGAGCCGATCGAGCCGAGGATCGGGCACCTCGACGACGCCGACGTTGGGAGTGATGGTGCAGAAGGGGTAGTTGGCCGCTTCCGCCTTGTGGCTTTTCGTGAGCGCGTTGAAGAGCGTGCTCTTCCCCACGTTGGGTAGTCCGACGATTCCGGCGCGCAACATACCGTTTGCTGCTCTAAGAGATAAGCGATTTAGCCAGAGGAGGCAATTCCTTCCTCAGCGATGGCGGCTTGCGTGGAGGAGAGCTCTTGGAGAGAATGGTCCGCTCCGATGGCGGACTGGCCTGGAACTGTCGGAAGATCAGGAGGAAAGACGGAATTGGACAAGATTGTGCTCTTCGGCGGTTCGGGATACGTGGGAAGCGCCTTCCAGCGGTATCTCCGCCGCCGGGAGCTCCCCTACGCAGCACCTTCCCGCAAGGAGGTCGGCCTTCTGCACCCCGAATCCATCGCCCGCTTTCTCGACGAGGTCAAGCCGACCTTCCTCATTAATGCAGCAGGATACACCGGCCGACCCAACGTCGATGCGTGCGAGGACCATAAGAGCGAATGTCTCCTGGGAAACGCGGTGCTTCCCGGAGTCTTGGCTCGCGTCTGCGCGGAGCGGGGGCTTCCCTGGGGCCATGTTTCCTCAGGCTGCCTCTACACAGGCGATCGGGGTGTCGGGCTGAACGGAGAGCGGCTCGGTTTCCGGGAAGAGGATCCCCCCAACTTCTGCTTCCGGACCAACAACGGCAGCTTCTACAGCGGAACCAAGGCGCTCGGGGAGGAAATCCTGGCGGCCGACGGGAGCTGCTATCTCTGGAGACTCCGCATCCCCTTCAGCGGGGTCGATTCCTCCAAGAACTACCTGACCAAGCTGGTGCGCTATGAACGGCTCCTCGACGCCCGTAACTCGCTCTCGCAGCTCGACGACTTCGTTCGGGCGGCCTTCGAATGCTGGGAGCGGCGCGCTCCCTTCGGGATCTACAATGTCGTCAACCCGGGCTCAGTGACGACGCGGGAGGTCATCGAGCTCCTGGAGGGATCTCCCTTCGGTCGGAAGTTGGTTGCCGCAGGCAAGCGCTTCGTCTTTTTCTCGGATGAAGAGGAGTTTCGCAGGGTGGCACGCGCACCGCGCTCCAATTGCGTGCTCGATAGCTCGAAGCTCCTGAGCCTTGGAATTGTTCTGGAGGAGGTTCACGAAGCGGTGGAGCGGGCATGGAATCAGTGGCAGCCCGAGGCGGCGACGCAGGGGAGGAAAGGCGGGTGATGGGGCGAACGGGTCGTTGGCTGGTAACGGGTGGGGCTGGATTCATCGGGTCGAACTTCCTCCATCTTCTTTTTCGCGAGGGGCCGCGACCCGAGAAAGCGGTGACGCTCGACAAGCTCGCTTATGCGGGAAGAAGGGAGAATCTGACCGGCCTCCCCGATCAGAGCCACGAGTTCGTGCAGGGCGAGATTGGGGATCGGGCGCTCGTGGACCGTCTCTTGCGGGAGAACCGGATCGGAGCCATCGTCCATTTTGCGGCCGAAACCCATGTCGATCGGTCGATCGAGAGTGCAGAGCCCTTCGTCGACACCAATGTCGTTGGGTCCTGGCGTCTCCTCGAATCGGCCTGGAGCTATTGGAAGGAGCTCCGAGGGGAAGAACGGGAGCGCTTTCGCTTCCTCCATGTCTCCACCGACGAAGTCTATGGGTCGCTCGATGCGGAGGAAACGCCGACCCGGGAGGGGGCCCCGTACGACCCATCGAGCCCTTACGCCGCGTCGAAAGCGGCGTCGGACCATTTCGTGCGGGCCTACGCCAAGACCTTCGGCTTCCCCGCCATGGTGACCCACTGCTCGAACAACTACGGGCCCCGGCAGTTCCCGGAGAAGATGATTCCCCTCATGATCCTCAACCTCCTTGAGCAAAAACCGCTACCGGTCTACGGCGACGGCCGCAATCGGCGGGATTGGCTCTACGTCGCGGATCACTGCCGTGCGCTCCGCGAGGTGCTCCTCCGGGGAAAGCCCGGGGAGACCTATCATATCGGCAGCGGCGCCGGATGCTCGAACCGAGAGCTCGTCGAACAGCTCTGCGATCTGATGGGAGAGATCCGGCCCCTCCTCTCGGGGCGATCCTACCGCGAACTAATCACCTACGTGACCGACCGGCCGGGACACGACTTCCGCTACGAGGTCGATTCGAGCAAGATCCGGCAACAGCTGAGCTGGAAGCCGCGAGAAACCCTGAAAGACGGCCTTCGCAAAACGATCGATTGGTACTGCGGGAATGGAGTCTGGCGCGAGGGGGTCCGGCGGGATGGTTTTGCGCGCGAGCGGCTAGGGCTTCTTTGAGGCTGATATGGGAGAGCGAAGGGGGATCGTACTCGCCGGGGGGCTTGGGACGCGTCTCTATCCGGCCACCCTTTCGGTCAGCAAGCAGCTCCTGACGATCTACGACAAGCCGATGATCCACTATGCCCTGTCGGTTCTCCTGCTCGCCGACATTCGCGAGATTTTGATCATCTCGACTCCGCACGATCGGCCCCTCTTCGAGCGGCTTCTGGGGGACGGAAGGGCGCTCGGCCTCCGCTTCTCCTACGCGGAGCAGCCGCGTCCGGAAGGCCTGGCACAGGCGTTCGTGATCGGGGAGAAGTTCCTGGCAGGGAGGCCCGCCTGCCTCGTGCTCGGAGATAATCTCCTCTACGGGCACAGCCTGAGCGGGATCCTTGGCCGAATCTCCGAGGCTTCCGAGGGGGCGACCATCTTCGCCTATCGGGTTTCCGATCCCACCGCCTACGGTGTCGTCGAGTTTGACGAGAGCGGACGGGTGCTCTCGCTCGAGGAAAAGCCCAAGCGGCCCAAGTCGCCTTATGCAATCCCCGGCGTCTATTTTTACGACGGAAGGGCTGCGGAATTTGCCCGTGCCCTTCTCCCTTCAGCCCGGGGGGAGCTCGAGATCACCGATCTCAACCGCCGTTACCTGGCGGAAGGAACGCTTCGGGTGGAAGTCCTGGGCCGGGGAATCGCCTGGCTCGATACGGGAACCCATGATGCGCTCGCGGATGCGAGCGCCTTCGTCCGGGCGATCGAGCACCGCCAGGGATTGAAGATCGCTTGCCTGGAGGAGATCGCCTGGAGCAAAGGGTGGATTGACCGCGAAGCAGTGCTTGCCCAAGCTCGGAGGATGGGGAGCTCGGCCTATGGAGACTATCTCCGGAAGCTCGTGGAGGAAGACGATCGGAGGTCCGCGGAGTCTTTATGATGAGAATTCCCTTGCTCGATTTCGGCCGGATGGCTCCTGAAGAAAGAGGGAGGCTGGAGGAAGCCTTTCGCCGGGTGCTCGGAAGCGGACGGTTCATCCTGGGAGAGGAGGTGGCCGCCTTCGAGAGGGAGTGCGCGGATTTTCTAGGCGTAGCCCATGCGATCGGCGTCTCCTCCGGAACCGACGCGCTGCTCCTCTCGCTTGAGGTCTTGGGGATCGGCGTCGGTGACGAGGTGATCTGCCCCGCCTACACCTTTTTTGCCACGGCGGGCTCGATCGCTCGGACGGGGGCGAAGCCCGTCTTCGCCGACTCCTGCCCCGGCTGCTGGAATCTCTCTCCGCAGGAGGTTGTGCGGAAGCGGACCCCGAAGACCCGGGCGATGATCCCGGTCCACCTCTTCGGTCAGCCGGCGGCGACGAGCCGCCTGCTTGCGCTGAGCCAGGAAACCGGCATGGCGCTGATCGAAGACGCGGCGCAAGCCTTCGGGGCCCGCTCCGAAGGGAAGCCGGTGGGCGGGCAAGGGCTCTTGGGCTGCTTCTCGTTTTTCCCGACGAAAAACCTGGGAGCCTTGGGCGATGCGGGCCTCGTTACGACGCAGGACGGGGCGCTCGCCGAAAAGATTCGCGCCCTCCGCGTTCACGGCTCCCGCGTCAAGTATCGGCACGAATGGATCGGAGGGAACTTTCGCATCGATGCGCTCCAGGCGGCGTTTCTTCGGGCGCGACTGCCGAATGTCGATTCCGCGCTCGAGGTGCGCCGGCGAAATGCCGCCCTCTATGAGGAGGCGTTCCTGGCGAGTGGTGCGGCCGCTCCCTGTCCCGATCCCTGCCGTTGCCACGGGGAGGAGACGGGGGCTCCGAGGATCGCCTGCCCGATCCTCTTGCCGCGCAACGTACGGGGCGAGCACACCTGGAACCAATACGTGATCCGCTATCCAGCGGACCGGGATGGGCTCCGCCGGTTCCTCTCGGAAGAAGGGGTGCAGACGGAGGTCTACTATCCCTTGCCGCTCCATCGGCAGCCCTGTTTTCTTGACAAGGAGCGGGAAGTCGAGGAGCTTCCGGTAGCCGAGCTCCTCGCCCGTGAGTCGCTCGCCCTTCCGATCTTTCCCGGCCTGACGCCCGACGAGATCCGCCGTGTGGTTGATCTCACCGTTCGCTTTGCCTCGCGCCCGGTCAGGACGGCGTAGAAAGGGAGGGGCGCCCGTCGCTTCCGGCATTTCGCGAGAGGGAAGAGAACCGATGGCAGCCATGCGAGCCCTAAGGCGAGCACCCGTGGAGGGGGGCGGAACCTATTCTCTCCCGTTCCGGCGAGAAGCCTCCATGCGGGTTGTGTTTGGCTGGCTCCTTCTCGTCCTCTCGGTCTGGCTCGGAGAGCTCCCCAGCTCCGCGCCGGCTCTCCCGGCGACCGATCCCAACACGCCGCCAGGGCAGGTGCCGATTGAAATCAACGCGCAGGAGACCCACTTCGTCGGGGGAATCGCGACCGCGGAGGGGAACGCGGTCGTCCATTACGGAGACACCACTCTGTACGCCGACCGGGTCAGCTTCGATAACCGGACGCGCAACATCTTCGCCGACGGGAACGTCCGCGTCTACACGGGCGAAAAGATCTTCCGAGCCGCACACATGGTTTTCAACATCGATACCAAGTCGATTACAGCGAACGACTGGGGCTCGGTCGACCTTCCGCTCCTGGCGAGTGGGGAAAAGCTCACGACACCGGAAACCGATCATTATCACGTCGATCACGGCATGTACACGGTGCAGAATCGAGATCATCCCTCGCTCCAGGTAAAGTCCCGGACGATGGATATCTATTCCGGGGACCGGATCGTCATGCGTGATGTCGTCATCTACGTGAGCCACGTTCCGATCCTCTGGCTTCCCGCCGTCAGCCAATCGCTCGAGAGCGATCAGGAAACCATCTTTTTTACGGCCGGAGACAATGCCTACTGGGGTTGGTTCGCCTCCGTCCTGTACACCTGGAAATTTAACCAGGAGCTCTCCGCGCGGTTTAATCTGACCTACTATCAAGACCGTGGCATCGGGCTCGGCGGCCTCGTCCGGTATCGGCCCAAGAACGGTTATGCGGATCTTCGCTTCTTCGGCTTGCCTTACGACTACGGCTACCTCCTCAACTATTCGTCGCTACCGCGCTACGACGTAGGTCCCAATCGGTTCATGGCGAGCCTGCAGCAGCGGTATGAGCTCGGCCAGGATCTCACGCTGACGACCGATTTGAACTATTGGACCGATCCCTACATCATGGAGGATTTTTTTTACGGACTCTATCCGTACAATCGGCAGCCGAACAACGTAGTCTGGCTCAACTACTATCATACCGGCTTCACGCTCGATCTCCTCGTCCAAGACAACTTGATGTCCTTCTTCAACGGGCTCAACCGCTTGCCGGAGCTCGACTTCGAAACCAATCGCTCGAAGATCTTCCACAGCCCGATCGCTTACGAAAGCCGCTGGAGCATGGTCAATTTCGAACAGCAGTTCTCCAACTTGAATCCGCTGCAAGGGAATCTCTTCGGGATGTATTACCCCTGGTTTCCCCTCAATCGGTTTTATCAGCAGCAGGGGTTGGGGAACGCCTACCTCCTCAGCAACTATGGCGGCTGGCGCTGGGACACTTTGCAGCAGATCTCCTACCCAAGGGAGTATTTCCATTGGCTTTCCCTCACCCCCCGTGTCGGCGTCGAGGGAACCTACTGGTCGGATCAGAACGTCTACGGCAACGCGTTCCTAAACAACGCGAATGCACCGATGCTGCTGCCGCTGATGAATCAATCGCAGCTCACCTTCGATCGCGGCCTGCTCATTGGGGGATTGGATGCGTCCTTCAAGCTGTCGAAGACCTGGAATGACGTGGAGAGCGAGGCATTGGGGATCCATGGCTTGCGCCACGTGATGCAGCCCTTTGCGACCTTCCAGTATATCCCGAACCCCTACGGCAATCCCTACGACATCCTGGGATTCGACAGCCTCATGCCGACGATTACCCCTTCGCTCATCAATCCAATGGACTATCCGTCGGTCGACTCCTTTTTTGGCATGACCTACCTGCGCGCGGGGATGACCCAGCGGATTCAGACCAAGCGTAATGGCCAGAACTACGATCTGGCGGAGCTGACCCTCTTCACGGATGCAAACTGGGACCGGAAATACAATACGCTTCTCATGCCGACGACCGATACCGTGAACGAGGTCTACGGTACCTTCGACTTCATGCCCGTGCCCTGGTTGATGTACCACGCCGATCTGGCACTACCCACGTATGACCAAGGATTTACCAATATCAATAACAGCGTGTCCTGGAACTTTGACAAATCGAACATGATCACGGTCGGCTACCAGTACCTGAATCATGTGACGATTCCGAGCAGCTTTTTCCCGGTGCAGCAGATCGGGGGCGGGTATCTCCCGATCAATAACATTCTGCCGATCCTGGCGCAAATTTCTCCCAACACGCAGAGCAGCATCTATCTGTCGGATTTCTGGAGGCTCAATGAGAATTGGCAGGTGAGCGGGAGCCTGCTGTACATGAGCGAAGTTGGTGCCGTGATCATGAAAACGGTCTCGATTTATCGGGATCTAGGGGACTGGATGCTCTCGTTAAATTTCCAGGATTACAGTTTTCCTGGAGCCCAGTCGATTATCATGGGATCGATCGGCGCGACCTTGAAGGCTTTTCCCTCGCTCAAGCCCAATTACAGCATGGGCAGCCAGTAGGGGGAGCTCACGGCTCGATGCCGGTCGGCTTTCCATCGAGCGTGCGCGCGTTCTTCTCGTGCCAGTAGCGGCGGATCCCTTCTTGCCCCTTGGCTTCGGCCCACTGCGGAAGCGTCGGCCGGTCTCGTTCATGGCGCAGGAAGGGAACGCCGAAGCCACAGGAGGTCGTGACCAGGTCGACGCTCACGTCGATGAGCTGACGGGCTCCTGCAAACGGGGGGAAAAGTCGGGAGAGAGCGACCCACTCGGAATCGCGCGGATGGATCGCTCGCCCCCGGCCGAAAAGGCGGACGATGCGCGGGGGATCGTCAAAGGCGCAGAAGAGGATCGTGATCCGTCCGTCTTCCCGGAGATGGGTGGCCGTCTCGTTCCCGCTCCCGGTCAGATTGAGCCAGAGGACCTGCGAAGGGGAGAGGACGCGAAAGGTATCCAATCCTTTCGGCGAAAGGTTGATCCGTCCTTCCGCGGCTGCGGTCGCGACGAAGAAGAGCTTCTGCGCTGCGATGAAGTCGATCAGTTCTGGGGAGAGGTTCGGGTATCGTTTGCCCATGACGCAAAACGAGCCAGAGCGGGCGAGGAAAGGCAAGCGGCAGATCGCCCCCGAGGCGGGCTAAAACGTGATGAGCGGCTTGAGGACGCCGTCGAGCTTCTTGGCCATGATCTCGAAGGCGCGATCGATCTCCTCGAAGGGGAAACGGTGGGTCGTCAATCGCGATGGATCGAGCCGGCCGCTCTGCAAGACGCGGAGGAGCTGCTCCATCCGCAGACGGCCGCCGGGGCAGAGGCCCGTGCGGATTGTCTTTTCCGCCATCCCGACTCCCCATGCCGTCCGCGGGATGTGGACGAACTCGCCGGAGCCATGGTATCCGGCGTTCGAGATGGTTCCTCCCGGCTTGGTCACCCGCACGGCGTTCTGAAAAGCGGCATCCATTCCGACCGCTTCGATCGCGGCATCGACTCCCTCGCCTCCGGTGATCTCGAGGATGCGGACGACCGGGTCGCCCTGGTTTAGGTCGACGACCTCATCCGCTCCATAGTATTTAGCAAGCTCGAGGCGCCCCGGCACCGAATCGACTCCGAGCACCAGCCCCGCCCCGCGTAGCCGGGCCCCGGCCACCGCCATCAGCCCGACCGGCCCGAGGGCGAAGACCGCAACGGTTCCGCCGATCGGAATGTTCGCGTTTTCGGCTCCCATGAAGCCCGTGCTCATCATGTCGGCGCAATAAACCGCCCTTTCGTCGCTTAGCTTGCCCGGGATGCGGGCCAAGTTGCCGTCAGCGTCGTTGACGTGGAAATATTCGGCGAAGACTCCGTCCTTGATGTTAGAAAACTTCCAGCCGCCGAGCGCTCCCCCGGACTGAGAAGAGTGGCCAGCCTGGGAAGCGCGGTCGCTCCAGTCTGGAGTGATGGCTCCCACCAGGACTCGGTCGCCCGGGCGGAAGTCCTTGACGTGGCTCCCCACCTCATGGACCACCCCGACCCCTTCGTGCCCCAGGGTCAAATCCTGCCGCGGGCCGATCGCGCCGTGGAGGGTGTGGACGTCGGAGGTGCAGATCAACGCGGCCGTGGTCCGGATCACCGCATCCGTCGGTCCCGGTCTCGGGAGGGGCTTGTCCACGAAACCGACTTCCCCGATCTTGCGCATGACAAACGCCTTCATGAGTCATCTCCCATTCCAGTTTCGCAAGTTCGCCGTTGCGTCGCCGCCAATGCTACCCAGGGCGTGCAGGCGGTGTCAAATCGACCTCACTCCCGGACTAGGTTCGGGATTCCCCCCTAGATCGACGGGCGGTGGTCTTCGCACCTCGAAAAGAAGGAGGGGCCCCATCCGAAGGATCTTTGGGTTTGCGGGTGGTTAACGCCTCGTGCGGCGACTTGCGAAGGAGTCTTGCTTGCCCCCGCCCTTGTTCGGACCCCGGCGCACCGGATAGAGTGAGGTGCATGGAGGTCACCTACTATGGGCATTCCTGCTTCGGGCTGGAAATCGGCGGGACGCGCCTGCTCTTCGATCCCTTTCTCACCGGAAACCCCCTCGCGGCCGGTTTGCGTGCCGAAGAGATTCCCGCAGACTATCTCTTCCTCTCCCACGGGCATGCGGACCATATCGGCGATGGCCCCGACATCGCGAAGCGGACGGGGGCGCTCGTCGTGTCGAGCTTCGAAGTGGCGGAGTGGCTGCTCCGGCAGGGGGTCGAGCATGTCTTCGCCATGAATCTGGGAGGGAAGAAGAGGTGGCCATTCGGGGTCGTCCATTACGTTCCCGCTTTCCATTCCAGCAGCCTTCCGGACGGTGGCTACGGCGGCCCGGCGGGGGGCTTCGTCATCCACGCGCCTGAAGGGACGGTCTACTATGCCGGGGACACCGCCCTTTTCGGAGACATGAAGCTGCTGGGGGAGATGCATCATCCGATCGCTCTCGCCATTCTTCCGATCGGAGATACCTTCACCATGGGGGTGGAGGAGGCGATTCGGGCGGCGGAGCTTCTCGATTGCCGGAACGTGATGGGTGTTCATTACGATACCTTCGAGGGCATTCGGATCGACAGGCGCGCGGCGCGGGAGGCCTTCTCGGGGGCGGAGCTCAATCTCCATCTCCTGCCGATTGGTGGAACGCTGAGCGTTTCGCGAGCCGACCTCTCCTCGGAGGGGAAATGAACCGATTGGCGACGGCCAAGAGCCCGTACCTCCGGCAACATGCGGCGAATCCGGTCGACTGGTATTCGTGGGGGAGCGAAGCCTTCGCCAAGGCCAAGGCCGAGGGGAAGCCGATCTTTCTCTCGGTCGGTTATGCCACCTGTCACTGGTGCCATGTGATGGCCCATGAGTCCTTCGAGGATCCCGAAGTCGCGGAGCTCCTCAACCGCGCCTTCGTGCCGGTGAAGGTCGACCGGGAGGAACGACCGGACGTGGACCAGGCGTACATGGCCTTCGTCCAGGCAACCACGGGACAGGGGGGATGGCCGATGAGCGTCTGGTTGACCTCGGATCTTCAGCCGTTTTATGGAGGAACCTACTTCCCGAAAAGCGACCGGTGGGGGCTCGTGGGATTCCTTTCTGTCTTGGAGCAGATCGCGGAGCTCTGGTCCCGCCATCGGGAGGAGCTGGCGCACCGAGCCGAGGAGATCGCGGGGCGGCTCCGAGAGTCCTTGGCTGGAAGCCGTCCAGCCATCGTGGATGGAGAGCGGGTGGTGGAACGGGCCTTCGAGGAGTTTTCGAGAGCCTTCGATCCCGAGTGGGGCGGGTTCGGTCCCAAACCCAAGTTTCCGCGACCCGCGGCACTCCACTTCCTCCTGCGCTATGGCGCGAGCCGTTCCCATCGGCCCGAGGGGGAGCGCGCCCGGTTGATTGCCAAGCAAACCCTGGAAGCGATGGCCCGTGGGGGCATCCGGGATCAGATCGGCGGAGGCTTCCACCGGTATTCGGTAGACCGCTTCTGGCGGGTGCCCCATTTCGAGAAGATGCTCTATGACCAGGCGCAGCTGGCCTCTATTTACCTGGAAAGCTTCGGAGCCGAAGGGGACGCCCGTTCGGAGGGGATCGTTCGGGAGGTTCTCGACTATCTCTTGCGCGATCTGGAGCTTCCCGGCGGAGGATTCGCCTCTGCTGAGGATGCGGACAGCTTCCCTCCAGAAGGCGGCCCGGCCCGGGAAGGCGCTTTCTATCTTTGGACGCAGAACGAGCTTTCGGAAATTCTCGAGCCGGCGGAATTGGCCTTGGCCGCCGATCTTTGGGGAGTGCGGCCGGAAGGAAACATCCCGGCGGATGCCGATCCGCACCAGGAGCTGGCCGACAGGAATATTCTTTTCGAGCGGGAGCCGATCGAGGGGATCGCCGCCCGGCGCGGTCTTTCCCGGGAAGAAGCCGAGCGGATCCGGAAGAGCGCGGCCGCCAAGCTCTTCCACGCACGGGGGCAACGGCCGCGGCCCGCGAAGGACGACAAGGTCGTGCTCGGCTGGAACGCCCTCGCTGCCTCGGCTCTTGCCCGCGCAGGACTGCTCCTGGGTGAGGAGCGTTATCGGGCAGCCGCAGAGCGGACGGTCGACTTCCTTCTTTCGACGCTCTTCGAGCCGGCAACCGGAAAGCTCTTTCGCCTCTATCGGGAGGGGCGAGGCGAGGTCGAGGCCTTTGCGGGAGACTACGCGATGCTTGTGCAAGCGCTCCTCGATCTCTTCGAGCTGACGCAGGAGGCCGGGTGGGTCGAAAAGGCGGTCTTTTTTCAAGACCGAATGGAAGCCTTGTTCCGGGATCCGGAATCCGGCGCCTATTGGACCAGCGGAGCCGACGGGGAGGAGCCGGGAGCCGTTCCTTTCCGGATGCGAGAGGAATATGACGGTGCGGAGCCGGCGCCGATCTCGCTGGCAGCGGCTAACCTCCTTCGCTTTTCCGCGCTTCTTCCGGAAGAACGATGGCCAGGGCGGATCGATGCCCTCTTCGGTGCGGAGGCGGACCAGCTCGTCCACGGCCCCACCGCTCTGCCGCAACTTCTCGCGGCCTATCTTGACTCGACCCGACCGCCCGTATCAGTGGCTGTCGTGGGCGCCCGATCCGATCCGCGGACCCGTGCTCTTCTGGCCGCCGGGGCGAGTCTGCTTTCCTGGAGAAGGCTGCTTCTCGGCATCGAGCCGGGCCGGCGCTTCCCTTTTTTGGGGGAAAAGGAGGGGTTCTACCTCTCGCTGCCCTTGCCGAGCGGAACGCCAGTCGCCTACCTCTGCCAATCCTTTTCCTGCTCGGAGCCAATTTCCGACCCGGAAACCCTCCGGATGCGCTTACGGAACGGTTCCTAAGAGATCGCGCTCGATATCGCGGGCAAATCCTGCTCCGCGGAAGACAAAGCCGGTGTATGCCTCGAGGAGGCTTGCGCCCGCATCGAGCTTTTCCCGGGCATCCGCGCCATCGAAGATTCCGCCAGCGGCGATAATAGGCAGTCGGCCGCCGCTCTCCCGAACCAGGAAGCGGATGACCTCGGTGCTTCGCTGGGTCAGAGGCTTGCCGCTCAGCCCTCCCATGACGCCGCCTCGATCCGGGGTCGGCAGCGTGTTCGTGGCGACCAGGCCGTCGCAGCGGCTGGAAAGAAGCACCTCCAGGATTCGCCCGAGTGCTTTTTCCTCGAGGTCGGGAGCAATCTTCACCAAGACGGGCTTCGCGGGAGGGGGGTTGGCCGCGGCGACCGCGGCAAGCACCGATCGCAAGTGGGTTTCCTGCTGAAGGGAGCGGAGCCCGGGGGTGTTCGGCGAACTCAGGTTGAGCACGAAAAAGTCGCCGTAGGCGCGGAGGAGGGAGAAGGCGCGCGCGTAATCCTCAGCAGCCCGGTCGAGCTCCGTCTGCCTCGATTTCCCCACGTTGATCCCCACCGGAAATCGAGGCCATCGTCCTTCGGTGCGCCGGCGTGCCAGCCGGCGAGCGACCCGCTCCGCCCCCTCGCTTGGGAATCCCAGTCGGTTCCAGAGGGCCTCCGACCGGGGGAGGCGGCGGAGGCGGGGAGGGGGGTTCGGACCTTGCGGGGCGGGAGTCACCGTGCCGATCTCGCAGAATCCGAACCCCAGCGCCTCCCACGCGCCGAGGGCGATCCCGTTCTTGTCGAATCCGGCGGCGAGCCCGAGCGGGCTCGGAAAACGGAGTCCCCATACTGTCCGTTCGAGACCCGAGGGGAGAGGCGGGAAGAGCCGCCGCAGCAGGCGTTCCGTCCAGCCCTTTGCGCAGAGAGAGAGGGCGAGATGATGCGCGCTTTCCGGAGGAAGAAAAAAGAGCAAACGGCGAAGGATCAAGCGGTAGAGCACAAGGGTAGTTTCGGGAAGTGGGGAAGCGTTGACAATCCGCAAGCCTCAGAAGCGGAAGGAGCAACAAACGGCTGGATTGCCGGTGCCAGGCATCCTAGTCTAGGATGCGGAAGGAGATCATGCACCGGTTCGTCCTGGATACCAGCATCTTCACCAATCCGGACGTCGCCTCTCAGTTCGGAGAAGACGAGGCGGCGGTGGGAAGCTTTCTCGATCTGGCGCGAAAGGTCCCTGCGGAGTTTTATATGCCGCTCTCCGTCTACGAAGAGCTGCGGAAGATGCGCGATCTCGACTCGCTGATCGGGTACTTCGAGTCGGTGATTCGGATCCGCTCCCCGCGGAGATCGGACCTGCAGATCCCCGGGGACTTTCTCTACGACTTTATCGACGAGGTCCGGAAGCGGATCGACCATGGGCTGCGGATCGCCGAGGAACATGCCAAGCGGGCAGGAGAGGCGGCCGAGATCGGGCAGCTGCTGCACCAGCTCCGGGAGCGCTATCGGGAATCGCTGCGGAGGGGAATTCTCGACAGCCGAGGAGATGTCGACGTGGTGCTGCTCTCCTTCGAGCTCGACGGCAGCCTGGTCGCAGCCGACGAGGGGATGCGCAAGTGGGCGGATCGGATGGGGGTGACAGTCGTCGATGCGCGCCATTTTCGGGAGCTGCTCTGCCACCTAATCGAAACGAAGAGAACCGCCGAGGGCGTTGCGGAGAAAACCCGAGGTTGAACGGTAGAGCTTTTCGAATCGGAGAACCCAAAATCCCTCTTCCGCCCGGAGGTCGACCAGGCGGGTTTCCCCTTCGTGGCCACGGATCTGCGCTAGGGAGTCGAGCAGCCGGAGGGCGTTTTCTCGGGAGTGGAAGCGGCAGCGGAAGGAGCCGACGCATTGCCCTCGTCGGGCTGAGCCGATTCGCTCCCGAAGAGCGGTGAGGAAGGCCTCTCCCAACCGGCGGCTCCACCCTTCCCGATCCGTCGCCTCCATATCCTCGAGAAAGAGAGCCAGCCGCAAGACCCGCTCGGTGAAATACTCCGGAGGGACGTCGAGGTAACGCTGGGTCATCGAGGCAATATCGGCGAGCTCGGCACTACCCGTCACATATTTGACGCGGAAGCTGCGGGGTGAGTTCTCCTTGAGGACGACTCCTTCCCGGCCCTGCTCGTCGAGCTGGCGCACGATCTCCCGGAAAGCGCCGAGATCCTTCGGATCGATCCAGCCATAAGCGGGCACCGTGGGAAGCCTGAACGAGCGGGCGAGCGAGCTCTTCTCCTCGATCGAGAGAAAGCCCTCCACTCCTTGCCGCATCAGATCAAAGAGGAAGAACCCGACCCCTTCGGCCACCAAGGGCGATGTGCCTTCGATGTAGGGCGTTTCAGGCCCGGTCACTTCTCCGCAGAGAATCAGCTCCGGATGCGCGGAAAACAGAGCGGGATCGATCAGATCGGCCAGCCGGTCGGTCGTGAAGGGACAGATCAAGCCCCCACGGGTGGCGGCGTAGAGGGAATCCCCTGCCCGAAAGAGGCGCACATTGTAGCCGTCGACCTTTTCCTCGGCCCAGAACGGGGCGTGAAAGAGGGCGGGGATGCCCACCAGGGTCTGTACCCGTCCGATCTTCGGATAGCCGGGAATGACCCGGCCCTCCGCCAGGATCGTGCCGCGGGGCCATCCCTGCCAATCGTGGAGAAGGCGGACATATTCCCAGCCGCCGAAGGATTCTCGCTTCGCCTTTTTCTCGGCGACCGCCGCACCGATTTCTGACTCTGAAACCACCGTTACCCGCTGGAGTCCTCGAGGAAATTATGGACTGGACAGGATCAGGAAGCGAGCGGATCGGGAGGAAAGCCGCGCGATCGGCCTCGTTGTTCGCCGATCCGGCCGGCCGACCGGTCAAACGAAGAACTTCTCGAAAGCGCCAAAGAGGACCTGGATTCACTTTCCAATGCAAAAGCGCCGAAAGACCTCGTCGAGAATTTCTTCGCTGGTGACCGCCCCCATCACCTCTCCCACGGCTTGCAGGGCCGTGCGCAGCTCCAGGCACCAGAGCTCGCAGGCCAGGCCCATTCGGAAGGCGGCGGAGGCCCGCTCCAATGCCGCCGCAGCGCGCCGGAAGGCGGCTTCCTGCCGGGCATTGACGGCACTCCCGGCGGACGCATCGGGAGCGAGGGCGGCGATTTCTTGATGGAGGAGATGATCGAGCTCGGGCAAGCCTTGGCGGGTGAGCGTCGAGACGCAGATCTGCGACCGGCGTTCCGGGTGGACGCCCAGGTCGCACTTGTTTCCCACGAGCAGGAGCCGTTGATGGGGAAGGAGGGGAGCGCGGGAGACTGGATCGGCTTCCGGCGGCTCCGGTGCGCTCGACACGTGGACGACGATATCCGCCGAGCGCAGGGCCTCCTCTGCCCGGCGAACTCCTTCCGCTTCGACCGGGTGTTCGGCGGTCCGATGACCTGCCGTGTCGATGAGGCGGACGGGAAAGCCATGGATCTGGCAGAGGGATTCGATCGTATCCCGAGTCGTTCCGGGATGGGGAGAGACGATCGCTCGGCTCTGCCGCAGGATCGCGTTGAAAAGGCTCGACTTTCCGACGTTCGGCCGACCCGCCAGAACGACGGCGATCCCCTCCCGAAGCAGGCGGCCCGTCGGCGCGCTGCCCGCCAAGCCGAGCAGCTCGTTCCTCAACCGGTCGATGCGAAGGAGCATCTCCTCCCCGACCTCAGGATCGATATCCTCTTCTGGAAAATCGAGGAAGGCCTCCGCGTGCGCGACGAGCTCCAGGAGTGTCGTGCGCGCCTCCACCAGGATCCGGCCCAGCCTTCCCTCCTTCATCTCTTGGGCGACCGCCAGGCTGCGCAGGCTACCGGCGTGAATCAGATCCGCGATCGCCTCCGCCTGGGTCAGGTCGAGCTTGCCGTGAAGAAAGGCGCGCTGAGTGAACTCTCCGGGAAGGGCTGCGCGGGCGCCGTGGGTGAAATAGGTGGCCAGGATCCGGTCGACCAGGAGGGGATTCCCATGGCAGGAGACCTCGACCATCTCTTCCCCGGTGTACGAGCGGGGCTGTTGCCAATAGAGGAGGACGACGTCGTCCAATCGTTCCGCGCCGTCCCAGAGTTCCCGATGCCACGCTTTCTGGGGATGCCACCGGACCGGCTTGCGCAGCAAAAGGTCGGTGATCTCTCGCGACCGGGGGCCGCTCACGCGGATCACGGCCAGGGCAGCTGGTGCCGCCGGGGTGGCGAGGGCCGCAATGGTGGCGTTCATGGAATTTCCTGGTCCAATGTGGAGCCTCTGCTCCCGTCTGTCATCTCCCGGTTTTGCGCTCGAGCGGGCGGATAAGAAGATTGGTGCGGGAGTTGTAGCGGAGTACGATACCGGCTCCCAGGCTATGGCAAGCGAGCTTTTCGAGGGTCAGGGGTTCCGGCCGGAACGGCGAGGCGCCATCGCCCGGGTGCTCCTGGAGAGAAAGCGGGATTGCCTGCTTGACTATGCCGTTCCCGAACGGTTGGCGGATCAGATCGGGATCGGCTCCCACGTCCGGGTGCCGTTGCGGGGAGGGCAGGCCACGGGCTGGGTGATCGGTTTCCCGGCGAAGCCCGCCGTCGAGGGCCTGCGCGACCTTGCCGGGATTCCCGCCGAACCCTTTCCTCTTCCCGCGACCCTCTTGGCGCTTGCCGAATGGGCCGCCGGCTACTATTGCGCCCCTCTGGCCGCCACGTTCGCTTGCCTTCTGCCCGCTCCAGTGAGGCGGGCGCGAACGCGGGAGCAGCTGCTGGTGAGCTGTCTTCCGCAGCAGGGGGAGGAGGAGCTCGATCGATTGGGCTGCTCCCCTCGCGAGAAGCAGGCGTGGACGCGGCTGCACGCGCTCGGGCCGACTTGGCTCTCCGAGCTTTGCGCCGGCACCGGAATCGGACCGCAGGTCTGGAAGCGGCTCGCGAAGCGGGGACTCGCCGATTTGCGGAAAGCGGAGAGATCGAGGCATCCGTTAATCGATCTTCTTCCGGAAAGGGCGGCGCTTCCGGTCTTGACCGAGGACCAGGCCGCAGCCTGCGAAGAGGTTCGCTCGGCCATTCGGGAGAGCGGGTTTTCGCCGTTTCTCCTCTTCGGAGTGACCGGCAGCGGAAAGACGGAGGTCTATCTCCGATCTGTGGCGGAAGCACTTGCCCATAACCGCTCCGCCCTAGTCCTGGTCCCGGAGATCGCCCTGACCCCGCAGCTGGTGGAGCAGGTGCAGCGCCGTTTCGGCGATCTCCCCGGAAGGGTGGCTCTCTGGCATAGCCGGCTTTCGGCCGGAGAGCGACATGACCAGTGGCGGGATGTCTGCTCGGGTCGTGTCCGCATCGTCGTGGGCGTGCGTTCCGCCGTCTTCTCCCCGCTGCCAGACCTCGGGCTCATCGTCGTAGACGAGGAGCACGAGCCCGCCTACAAGCAAGGGGAGACTCCGCGGTACCATGCGAGGGATGTCGCGGTGATGCGCGCCCGCCGGGAAGGGATTCCCGTGCTCTTGGGCTCAGCCTGCCCGTCCCTGGAGTCTTACGCCAACGCGCTCGCCGGAAAATATCGTCTTCTCGAATTGAGCAGCCGCGTCGAGGATCGGTCTCTCCCCTGGGTCCGTATCGTCGATCTCCGCGGGCGGGGGAGGCGGCGGAAGGCGGCTGCGGCCGGAGGTGTGACCGAAAGCCCCTGGCTTTCCCGCGAGCTTCGGGAGGAGCTGGGCAAGCGACTCGCCCGGCAGGAGCAGGCCATTCTCTATGTCAATCGGCGGGGATATGCGCGAGTGCTCCAATGCGCCGACTGCGGTGCCGTAAGAGAGTGCCCTCAGTGCAGCGTCGCCTTGACCTATCATCGCGCGGGAGAGAGCCTCCGCTGTCACTTCTGCGGCCATTTCGAGCCCTATCCCAAGGCATGCTCGATTTGCCATCGCGCGCACTTCGATCCACTCGGAACCGGAACCGAACGCGTGGTCGAGGCGGTGGAGGAGGCTTTCCCCACGGCTCGGATCTTACGCATGGATTCGGACTCGATGGCCAGGAAGGGCTCTCTCCCGGAGGCGTTGCGGACTTTCGCCGAGCGCCGTTTCGACATCTTGGTCGGCACGCAGATGGTCGCCAAGGGGCTCCACTTTCCCGGCGTCACCCTGGTCGGGGTCGTCCAGATCGACGGGCTGCTCCACATGCCTGACTTCCGCTCGGCGGAAAGGGCTTTCCAGCAGCTTCTCCAAGTCGCGGGCCGCTCCGGGCGCGGGGAAGAGCGGGGAGTGGTCTTGATCCAAACACGCTGCCCGGTTCACCCGGCGATCCAGTTTGCTCGCCATCATGACTATCGGGGCTTTGCTGAGCAGGACCTGGAATTTCGAAGATCGCTCGGCTACCCGCCCGCAGTCAGGCTGGTCCTTCTCGTCTGGAAGAGTCCGAACGAGGGTCTCTGCCGGCAGGTGGCGGAAGTCGAGGCCGAGGAGATTCGCCGGAGGCTCGCGGGCGTGGCGGAGGCCGGGGAGATCCTGCCCGCTCCGATCGCGCGGCTTCAGGGCGCCTTCCGCTACCAACTGCTCCTCAAGACGCCTCGGATCGCGGAGGCCGCTCGGCTGCTCAAGCGGTGGACGGAGGAGCGAGGGCGCCGTGCGGACGCTGATCTCGTCGTAGACGTCGACCCGGTCGAGTTCCTGTAGCCCGATGGTCGCGCCCGGTCAACCCTGGGGCCGTTCCGTTCAGACCGCTGCCGGCCGAAGGAACTCCTCGCCCTTCTCCCAGTCGCAGGGACAGAGCTCGCCCGATTGCAGGGCGTCGAGCACGCGCACGACCTCCGCAGGGTTGCGGCCGACCGAAAGATCGTTGACCGACACGAACCGAATGACGTTGTGCGGATCGACGACGAAGGTCGCCCGGAGCGCGACCCCTTCGGTCCTGTCCAGGATGCCGAGCGCGTTCGAAAGCTCGCGCTTGATATCGGCGAGCATCGGAAAGGGAAGCCCTTTGAGGCTCGGATGGTGGAGCCGCCAATTGAGATGGACGAACTCGCTATCGGTCGAGACGCCGTAGAGCACGGCGTGGCGATCGGAAAACTCCTTCGTCAGCTTGCCGAATCCGACGAGCTCGGTCGGGCAGACGAAGGTGAAGTCCTTCGGCCAGAAAAAGAGGACCTTCCACTTGCCGCTATGCGTCTCGTCGGAAATGTCCGTAAAGGCCGTATCGAGCTTCAGACCTTCCGGCCCCCCCTGGACGGCTTTCAGGCTAAACTTGGGAAAATGATCGCCTACTGTCAGCATGCTGGAGTCTCCTTTCGTAGAGCTTTGGTTTAGGGCATAAGAAAAAAGCAAACAAGCCGCCGAATCAAGGCACCCGTTGCTATGGGCGCATCACTCCCCGGAATGGGATCGAGCGAAGCGCATCCCCCCCTTGTTTCAAGGAATCTGCGGCCGCTCGGCGGCTGCGCAGGGCTTCGGTATAGATCTCTTCGTACTGCCGTGCGGTCTCGGACCAGGAAAAGAGTCCCTTCATCCCCTCGGCGCGCAGCGCGGCGAGGGTCGACGGCGAGCCTTTCCAGAATTGGAGCGCGCGCCGGCAGGCGGCTCCGAGCCCTTCTCCTGTCGGATCGAAGAAAAGGAGCCCTGTCCCCTTCCCTCGCGGGTCTTCGGTGTCGATCACCGTATTCTTGATTCCTCCCGTAGCCCGTGCAATGGGGATTGAGCCGTAGCGCATCGCATAGAGCTGGCTCAGGCCGCAAGGCTCGTAGAGGGAAGGCATGAGAAAGAAGTCGCTTCCCGCGAAGATCCGATGGCTGAGCTCCTCCGAGAAACCAATCGAAGCGGCCACCTTGTCGGGAAACTCCCGGGCGAGCCCGCGGAGAAACTCCTCGAACTCCCGTTCTCCCGAGCCCAGGAAGATGCACTGGATCGACTCCTCACGGAGAAGGGAGGGCAGGGCATCCCGAACGAGGTGGATTCCTTTTTGCAGGTGGAGGCGGCTGACCATGGCGAAGAGGGGCAGGTCGGGGCTGGCGGGCAGGCCGAAATGGCGCTGGAGATCTTCCTTGCAGCGGCTCTTGCCCGCCAAGTCATGCGCCGAAAAGTGGGCCGGAAGAAGGGGATCAGAGGTCGGATCCCATCGCGACTCGTCGACTCCGTTCAAGATCCCGCGCAGGAGGGCCTTCCGCTCGGAGAAAAACGGGGCGAGCCCGCAGCCGCCGACCGGCTCCAGGATCTCTTCGGCGTAGGAAGGAGAAACGGTGGTCAGAAGATCGGCTTCGTGCACTCCCGCCTTGAGCAGGTTGATCTGGCCGTGGTCCTCGATGAAATCCGGCCGGAATCGCTCCCACTCCAATCCGAGATAGGGCAAGACCACCGATCCGTACTTCCCTTGATGACCGACGTTGTGGAGGGTCAGCACGCTTGCGCTCGCGCGGAACGGAGAGAGGAGATGCGGCCAGGCTTTCAAGAAGACCGGGACGAGTGCTGCCGGCCAGTCATGGACATGAAAGACGTCGGGAATCCAGGCCGAAGACTTGCAGACTTCCAGGGACGCCTTTGCCAAGAGGGCGAAGCGGAACGCATTGTCCGCGTACTCCCCGCTCGGCTCGTCGTAGACGCCGGCCCGTCCGAAATAGCTCTGATAGTCGATAAGCCAGACCGGCACCCGCTCCGCGCCGAGAAATGCTTCCCAGACGGCAATCCAATGTTCTTGGCCGGCGCCCATGTGGACGCAGCACGAGCCCAAGAGGGAGGCGGCGGCCTTTCCTCGATCGATTCCGGCGTAGAAGGGGAGGATGACGCGAACGTCGTGGCCCCGTCGGGCCAGAGCCAGCGCCAGCCCTTCCACCGCATCGCCCACCCCCCCGACCTTCACCAAGGGCGCGCATTCTGCGGCTACGAAGAGGATCTTGCGCCGAATTTCCGCAGCGGGAGCGGGAGGCCGCTCTTGGTGAAGGGTGGCTACCTGGGGAGAGGTCTTCCGACTGCGAGCGGGCTTCTCCTTCGCGGCTTGAAGCGCCTCGTCCGCCACGGCTTGCAACTCGGCTTTCGCGGGAAGGGCCGCCTCTTCCTTTTCCGGAGCGACGGTCCACTTCCCTCGCTTCTGGCTCGGTCGACTCTGTTTCTTGCTGGAGCGCTCGGATGGTTTCATGGCTATGGAGCTATTCTCCGCCCGCAGGCAAAGCGGCAGCAAGCTTTTGTCGAGCCCAGCCCTTCCCGCAATTGGCTTGCTTGGCCAGGCGGCCGGCGGAAAATGCCGGGGTGCGCCGGGCGTTTTTATGGGCTGCCCTTCTCCTTTTGCTCTCCCTGCTCCTCCTGTGGGCCTGGCGAAGCTCGATCGAGCGGAAGGACAGCCGCTACGACGCGCAGATTCGGGAGGCGAGCGCACGCTACGGGGTCGATCCTCTGCTGATCCGCGCGGTCATTTGGGAGGAGACCCGTTTTCGTGCCAACAAGGTGGGGCGCGTCGGCGAGCTCGGTCTCATGCAGGTCCGTCCGACGACCGCACTCGATTGGGCCCGCGGCGAGAGGCGAGCGGATTTCCGGCCGGAGCAGCTCGCCGACCCCCGGATCGGCATCCTGGCCGGCAGCTGGTATCTGGCGCGAGCGCTTCGCCACTGGAAGGAGACTGATAATCCCTACGTATTCGCCCTTGCCGAATACAATGCCGGGCGCCGGAACGCCATGCGCTGGGTCGATCCCGCTCGCCCGAAAAGCGGCCGTGCCTTTCTCGCGCGAATCGATTTTCCGAAGACGAGGGAGTACGTCCGCGAAATCCTGGGCCGCTATGCCCTCTACCGCGGATGTCTGCCCTGGAGGTCTTACGGGAGTCTTTTCTCCCGGGCGGGCGGCGTCGAGGGAAGGAAGGAGGCGGCCGTCGCAGGCTGGCCGCAGAGCCTCTCGGGGAGCGTTCCCCTTTCCGGGACAGAGCGGAAACGAGAAAATCGGGTTGCCAAGCTCGCTGCCCGGTGCATGATGGATGAGCGGTCGCAGGGCCCTTAGCTCAGTGGATTAGAGCGTCTGACTACGGATCAGAAGGCCGTAGGTTCAAATCCTACAGGGCCCAGGCGGGAGATACTGCGGGTGTAGTTCAATGGTAGAACGGCAGCCTTCCAAGCTGCATGCGAGGGTTCGATTCCCTTCACCCGCTCTTCGTGCGAGAGCGGTGCGAAGAGCCGATGCGGCCTAATCGCATCCCAGCGCCTAGTGACAAAAGCGGGTCGCCCGCTTTCGCCTTCCGGGATGCGTTGCGGGCTTCCCCTCGCCGGTTTGGATGGCCCAGTGGAGATCTCTCAGGAAATGGTCCGCCATATCTCGGGAAAATCCCTCACGGACGACGATGCGGAGAACCGAAACCATCTCGGCATCGGGGGGCATCGTATAGGCCGGCACCTGCCAGCCCCGTTCATGGAGGCGTTCTGACAGGACAAACGCGGACATCGGCTCTGGTTCCTTGAGCTTGAAGGCGAAGGTCGGCAACTGTGAGCCATCGCTGACCAGTGCGAAGGGGCCCATCTTGGCGATTTGATCGGAAAGGAAGAGGGCCGTTTCCCGCATCGCCTTTAAGACACGGGTGTATCCGGCGCGGCCGAGACGCAGAAAGTTGTAATACTGGCCGATGACCGGAGCGCCGGGCCGCGAGAAGTTGAGGCCGAAGGTCGGCATCTCTCCTCCGAGATAGTTGACGCGAAAGATCAACTCTTCGGGCACCGCTTCCTGGGAGCGCCAAAGCACCCATCCCACGCCGGGATAGACGAAGCCGTATTTGTGACCCGACACGTTGATCGACTGGACGAGGGGGAGACGGAAGTCCCAACGGAGGTGCAGGTCGAGGAAGGGAGCGACGAACCCTCCGCTCGCCGCATCGATGTGAAGAGGAACTTCCCACCCAGTGGTTCTCGCCGAGGCGACCAGGGCATCGTGGATCTCCTCGATCGGCTCGTACTCTCCGGTCATGGTCGTTCCCAGAATGCCGATCACGCCGATCGAGTTTTCGTCGATCTGCGTGGAGACCCCGGCCGGGGTCGTGACGTAACAGCCGGGGGTCATGGGGATCAGCTTCGGCTCGACCTCGAAGTAGCGGCAGAACTTTTCCCAGACAACCTGGACGTTCGCGCCCATCACGAGATTCGGTCGATCGGTCGGCAACCCGGCCGCCCGCCGTCGCTGCCGCCAGCGCCATTTGAGCGCCAAGCCTGCGAGCATCGCCGCTTCCGAGGAGCCGATCGTCGAGGTCCCCATCGGCTCCCCGGAAGCGGGGGCATGGAAGAGATGGGCGAGGATGCTGACGCAGCGCTGCTCGATTTCCGCGGTCTGGGGGTATTCGTCCTTATCGACCAGGTTCTTGGGGAAGCTCTCCACCATGAGGTCGCGGGCTTCCTTCTCCATCCAGGTCGTGACAAAGGTGGCGAGGTTGAGCCTCTCCTGCCCGTCCAGCAAGAGCTCGTCGTGGATTAGCTGATAGGCGACCTCGGGGGGCATCTCTCCTTCCGGCAGGCGATGGCTCGGCGCGGGCTGGCTCATGGCTCTCCGCGCGTAAGCGGGGGAAAGGAAGGATTCCGGGGCGTCCTGAGGGTGGAAAATGACCTTGTGCATGGGGATGAACCTCTTGGTAGGCGGTCAGGCGTTGCGAAGTCGCTCGACCAAGCCATGGCGAAGGCCGCGTACGCTGACGGTCAAGCGATCGGTGCTCAAGGCTGCGAGCGTGGAAAAGAGAACGGCGACTCCCGGGACGAAGATGTCCGCCCGCCTGGCGGGAACTCCGGGAAGACCTTGCAATCGCGAAAGATCAAGCCGCGCAAGGTCTTCCAGGGTGCGCTCCAGTGTGTCGGCGGAGATAGAGAACTTATGGATCTTCTCCGCGTCGAATCGCGGAAGCTCCTGCACCAGTGCGGCGAGGGCGGTTGCGGTTCCTCCGACGGCAATCAGGGTGCGATTGCGAGCGGAAAAGTCCCGGAGTGCTTCCCGGATCTGCCTCTCCAGGGTGAGGAGCATCGACGCCAGGATCTTCCCGCCGATCGGAAATCCCGAGACGAAGCGGTCGCGGACGCGAATGCAGCCCAGAGGAAGGCTCAACCGGGCGCCGATGGCCGCGTCCCGGCCTTGCGTCCATTGCGAGCTCCCACCCCCAACGTCCGTGACCAGAAGCTCTTGGTTGTGGAAGGCACGGTCTGCGGCAACGCCCTGAAAGGTGATCGCGGCTTCTTCTTCACCGGAAAGCAAAAGAACCGGACAGTCGAGCAGATGTCCGACCCGCCTGAGAAAGCCCTTTCGGTTTCGGCTGTCGCGAACGGCGCTAGTCGCTGCCGCGATGCGGCGCTCGGCCCGCCATTGATCGGCGGCCGCGCGGAGCGTTTGGAGTGCCGCCTCGGTCCGTTCCACGGCGTCTTCTGCGAGCTCGCCCGTGGTGAGGACTCCTTCGACCAAGCGGGTCGTAAAGCTGCAATGATCGAGCGTCCGAAGATCGCCGCCGTCCCATTCGGCGACGAGGAACTTGACCGAATTGCTCCCGATGTCGAAGACCGCGCAGCGGGGCGAAGCTGGCACCGTCTGCAGGGGAGTGGGCGTCCGAGGAAGCTCTTGCCCGCCTCCTTCATAAGCGGGGCGGAGAGGTTCGATCGTCACGGCGATCTCGCTCCTCCTTCCCGAGAGGCTTCTTCGAGCAGCTCCTCGAGCTCGCCGATCAACTGGTCGATCTTTCGCAAGTCCTTCCTGCGGCCTTTTTCGGGGGCGATCGGCAAGGATACGAGCTTGGCGGCGACCTTGGCCAAGAGCCTCTGCCCCCGCTTCCTCAGCGGGTCGTCGGAGCGCTCTAGCTCACGGGCGATCAGGATGAGCTGACGGATTTCTCGCTGCAAGCGTGCCACGTAGTGCGCGGCGGTCTCCTCGAGCAGAAAGGAGAGGGAGGCCAAGCCCTCTTCCACTTCGCTCGATCCGCTCGGCCGCGCAAGCAACCGGGGAAACCGTTTCATGCGGCAGCCTCCGGCTCTGCACGGAAGATGAGCTGCCCGCCAGCATAATCGACGGCGAGCGCCGTCTTCTCCTGGATCTCTCCCGAGACGATCTTGCGGGAGAGCGGGGTCTCGATCTCCTTCTGGATGACCCGCCTCAGTGGGCGTGCCCCATAAACCGGGCTATAGCCGATGCGGGCGAGATGCTCCTTGGCGGCGGCGGTCAGCTCCACGGTGATCGATCGTTCCGCCAGTCGCTTGCGCAATTCCTCGAGCTGCAAATCGACGATCTTCTGAAGCTGGGGCATCTGCAAGGGCTTGAAGAGCACGATCTCATCCAGACGGTTGAGAAACTCCGGACGGAAATGGGCTCGGAGCTCCTCCATCACGCGGTCCCGTACCGATTCCGGGAGCTCTCCCGAGGGCTCGATTCCTTCGGTCAGGTAGACGCTTCCGATGTTGGAAGTCATGATGATGATTGTGTTGCGAAAGTCGACCGTGCGGCCCTGGCTGTCGGTGAGCCGGCCGTCATCGAGAATCTGGAGGAAGACGTTGAAGACATCGGCATGGGCCTTCTCCACCTCGTCGACCAGGATGACGCTGTAGGGCTTGCGCCTCGCCGCCTCGGTCAGCTGGCCTCCCTCTTCGAATCCAACATATCCCGGTGGGGCACCGATGAGGCGGGCGACCTGGTGCTTTTCCATGTATTCGCTCATGTCGAGGCGGATCATGTTCTCCTCGCTGTCGAAGAGCGCTTCCGCCAGAGCTCGGGCGAGCTCGGTCTTTCCGACGCCCGTGGGTCCCAGAAAGAAGAAGGAGCCAATCGGGCGCTTGGGATCCTTGAGGCCGGAGCGAGCGCGAATCACGGCGTCGGCCACGGCGGCAACCGCCTCGTCTTGACCGATCACCCGCTCGTGGAGAATGGAATCGAGCCGGAGCAGCTTCTCCTTTTCGCCTTCCAGGAGCTTGGAAACGGGGACCCCGGTCCATCGCGCGACGACTTCCGCAATTTCCTCGGGGGTCACTTCCTCGCGAAGCAGCCCTCCGCCCGCCTGTCCCTTGGCGAGCTTTTCCTCTTGTTCCTGGAGGCGCCGTTTGAGCTCAGGAATTTTCCCGTACTGGATTTCGGCCACGCGGTTGAGATCGTACGCCCGCTGGGCGATCTCCATCTCGTGCTCAGCGGCTTGGAGCTCCTCGCGCACCTTCTGTAGCCCGCCGATCGATCCCTTCTCCTCTTGCCATTGGGCACGGATCCGATCCCTCTCGCTCCGCAGGTTAGCGAGCTCTCCGTCGAGGATCTCGAGCCGTTTTCGAGAGGCGTCGTCGCGTTCCTTCCGGAGAGCTTCCTTTTCGATCTCCAGCTGGAGCACGCGCCGCTCGAGTCCTTCGAGCTCCTCCGGCATGCTTTCCATTTCGGCCTTCAGCTTGGCCGCTGCCTCGTCCATCAGATCGATCGCCTTGTCGGGGAGGAAGCGATCGGTGATGTACCGATGGGAGAGCATCGCCGCCGCCACCAGGGCGCTGTCCTGAATCCTCACCCCGTGGTGGAGCTCGTACCGCTGGCGCAGCCCGCGGAGAATCGAAATCGTATCCTCCACGGTCGGCTCGGAGACGAGGACGGGCTGGAAACGGCGCTCGAGAGCGGCGTCCTTCTCCACGTACTTCCGATACTCGTCGAGGGTCGTGGCTCCGATGCAGTGGAGCTCGCCCCGCGCCAGGAGGGGCTTGAGCATGTTGCCCGCGTCGATCGCCCCTTCTGCCTTCCCGGCGCCCACCATCGTATGGATCTCGTCGATGAAGAGGATGATCTGTCCTTCGGACGCCGTCACTTCCTTGAGGACCGCCTTGAGTCGCTCCTCAAACTCTCCCCGGTACTTGGCTCCCGCGATCAGCGCCCCCATGTCGAGCTGCACGATCCGCTTGCTTTTCAAGCTGTCCGGAACATCGCTCGCCACAATGCGCTGCGCCAGCCCTTCGACGATGGCGGTCTTGCCGACCCCGGGCTCGCCAATGAGGACGGGGTTGTTTTTCGTCCGTCGGGACAGGACCTGGATCGTCCGCCGGACTTCCGCATCCCTCCCGATCACCGGATCGAGCTTTCCCTTTTGCGCGAGCTCGGTCAGGTCGCGCCCATACTTCTGGAGCGCCTCGTAGGTCTCTTCGGGGTTGGGGCTGGTCACCCGCTGGTGGCCCCGCACTTCCGTCAACGATTGGAGAAAGGTCTCCCGGTTGATTCCCGCTTCGCGAAGAAGACGTCCGGTGACCGTGGCGGAGGGTTCGTCCAGGAGAGCGAGCATGAGGTGCTCGACGCTAACGAATTCGTCCTTTAACCGCTTCGCCTCCTCTTGAGCCTTGACCAAGGCCTCGCGAAGACGCTGGGTGACATAGGCCCCGGTGTTGGCCCCGGTAACGCGGGGCAGCCGCAGCAGCTCCTGACCGAGGCGTTCCCGCAGCCCGCCGACATCGACTCCCGCGCGCTCGAGTAAGCGGGGAACGAGCCCCTGCCCTTCCGCCAGGAGAGCCTCGCAGAGATGCTCGACGTCCACCGACTGGTGTGAGTGGCGAACCGCGAGATTTTGCGCTTCGGCGATGGCCGCCTGCGCTTTTTCTGTGAATCGATTCATAGGAAAAAGGCTCCCTTCGGCAACTTAGCGGACGCCGACGGGAAAGCGCAAAACTTTTACAATGGCCTCCAGGCGGCTAGCCCGTCGGATCGGACCTGCGGAAGAGAGCCTCGAGTGCGAACGCGAGCCAGCCGATGCCCAGGAGGCTGCCGCCAAACGGGGTCACTCGGGTCCATCCGGCGTTTCCGGTGAGAATCCATGCGTAGAGGCTCCCGGAAAAGAGGAGGACGCCGATCAGGAAGCAGAGGGAGGCGACGGCAAAGCCTTTCGGATATCGGCTCAGGGAGAGCAGGGCGAGCGTATGGACAAACTGGTACAAGACGGCCGTTTTCCAGGTTTCCTGGGCATGGGGCAGAAGGGGAGAGACGGAGAGCCGGTGCGCGCCGTACGTCGCCGCGGCGATCCCCAGAAAACCGAGCAGGCCGGCGAAGAACCCTCGAAAACGATTCATAGGATGTCCTGTTGCGAGATTTGTCCGTGAGGTTGGCCTCCCCTGTCGAGCCGATTTTGCGCCCTCCGAGCCCGTGATCGAAGACCGAGCCATTTCCTTCCGCCGCAGCATTGTCAAGAGGTCGGCAAGCGCATATAGCAGAACAGAATCGCCATGTCCCAGCGACAGATCGCCCGACAGACCCGGGAACGGCTCTTGGGAGCTCGCGCGCAGCTCCTCAAGCGGCTTTGCCTGGTGGGCTTCGACGGCCTGGTGCAGGAGTCGTTTCGAGTGATCGACCATCGCCGCTCGCAGGAGCAATACTCCGTTCTCGCTTCGGTCGGACAGTTCTTGGCGCGGCTCCGCGGCGAGGAGCAAGAAGGAGGGGATCCGGCTTTCGAGCTGGTCGAGGGCCGTACCCGTATGAGCGGGAGCGCTCCCTGGTTCTCCTCGGCTCTCGGCACTCTGGGAGCTCAAGTCCACTTCCTCGGCGCCTGCGGAAAGCCGGGATGCGTCCATGGGGCGTTTACCGAGGTCGAGAAGCGGGCCTCGGTTCATCCCGTGGCTCCCCCCGCCTATGAGCGGGTCCTGGAATTCGGCGACGAGCGCATCTCCTTTGGCGACTACCGCCCCTTGGAGGAGATCACCTGGGAGCTCGTGGAGGAGCGTGTCGGGGAAGCGGCGCTGCGCGATCTCTGGGCCAAGGCGGATCTCGGAGCGTTCCTGAACTGGTCGCGCCTCACCCATCTTTCTCTCCTCTGGAGACGGCTGCTTTCCGAGCTTTGCCATGCGTCCGGCGCCCCGCGGAAGCTCCTCCTCTTCGACCTGGGGGATCTTCGCCACCCGACCGACGCCGACCTCCTGTCGGTGCTCAAGATTCTTGAGGAGTTTCAGGCGCGCCACGACGTGATCTTGAGCTTGAACGATCAAGAAAGCGAAACGGTCGCTCGCGTTCTCCACCTCCCCAGAATCGCCCTCGATCTTGCGAGTGCGCTCTCCCTGGCCGCGACCATCCGGGAAAAGATCGGGATCTCTACCGTCGTTATCCACTCTCCAAGGTATGCCGTCGCCGCCGACGGAGAAGGCGAGAAGGGGTTGGAATGCCCCCATACGGCAAAGCCAAAAATCGCATCTCAAGCCGGAGACCATTTCAATGCCGGATTTTCCGCCGGCCGGCTTCTCGGCTGGAAGGCCGGCCATTGCCTGCAGCTAGGAATCGCCTGCGCCAGCTTCTATGTCCGGCATGCGGCAAGCCCGACCCGCGAGCAGCTCATCCATTTCCTGCAGACCCTTTAGACCGCCTTCTCCGAATCCGAATGATTTGGCTGTCGCAGCGACTGTTCGTACGGCCAGATCCATGCTTGAGGTCATGAGCCGCCATTTCTCACGAAGGCCGACCAGAGAGGGAGGGAGCCCGTCATCTCGATGACGTAGCCATCCGCATCCACGCAGGGAACCCCCGCAAGCGCCAGTTCACGCCCAGGCAAATTCCCATTGCATCCAGTCGGCTTATGGAGCGAGGCTGGATTGAAAATCGCTCAACCCAAATGGGACAACCCAATGAAGCCATTACCCAAGAGGCTGAAAAAAGAGCCCCTGATCGAAGTAATTTGGCAGGTGCAGTTCGAGGTTGAACAGGGCATGGGCGACGTGTTGCCTGGCATCCTTTTCACTAAGCTGAGGAAAAAACATGCCGCGCTCCAACTGCGGCGCCTGCCATCGGCCGACATTCCAGCGCAGATCGCGCAATTCGATCCAAACCTGCGTCTTGCTCCGAAGATGCTCATGGAAGATCGTGGTGGGCCATTTGCCTGGCAGGTGGGGGATCGAGTGCTCACCCTCAACTGCCGCAAGCCCTACGTCGGTTGGGAGAGATTCAAGGAAACCGTGGTGGCCTTGACGCACATTGTCGAAGGTAGCGGACTCATTCCTCACCCTCAGCGTCACTCGCTGCGCTACATCGACTTGCTGACGGGCGAATTGGCTGGCGATCTCGCAGCGCTCAAGTTGCGCATGAATCTTGGCGATCATGAGATCAGGGATCGTGTCCAGATGCGCCTGGAAATCGCCGACGCAGAGTATCTGCACGTCATACAAATCGCCACCGGGGCACAAGCCAATTTGGGAGGGGAGCTAATACCGGGCTCCATCATCGACTTGGAGACGTTGCCCGCAAACACGCCGGATAACTGGAATGTCTTGCGTGAGCAGCTCGACGCATTGCATGACCGATCCAGGGCATTGTTCTTCCAACAAATTCTGACGGAAGAAACGATCCAGAAACTCGAACCGGAGCAGTGACGATGTGGGACCTCGCATTGGACATGCCGCCATTCCCGCGCTCCGATACACCGGTCATCGCCTATCGGCAGGAGCCTCAGAGACAGCCGTGGGAATGCCAGCCTCACAACGACTGGACCATACACTACCATGCTGATGCCGTGACAACAGCACACTCTAGCTTGGAGCCGCGTGAAAACGCCCAACTCAGCTTTCAGCCCAGGACGGAGCTCGGCAAGCGACTTTGGGCACTGCGTCAGGCCTACGTGCAAAGCGGCGGCCAGCTTTTATCGGCTGAGGGATTGGAGGAAGAGTTGCGTTTGCGCCGAGGCGGAGTAAACCGTGCCTAAGCGAACCTATATTGATACCTGCCTGCTGATAGCGGCCTTCCGGGGTGAAGATGACATTGGACGCAAGGCCTTGGCAGTCCTTGATGATCCAGACCGCATCTTGGTTGTCAGCGACGCGGTTCGACTGGAGGTGCTGCCGAAGCCGCGCTACCACTGCCAGCAAGAGGAAGTTGAGTTCTATGAAGCGGTCTTCGCGGATGCGCAAAATCTCGGCTGGAATGCCAATGCATTGCGCCAAGCCCAGGCGCTTGCCGAAACCCATGGCATCGATGCCATGGACGCCATCCACGTGGCGCATGCGCTCGCAGCAGGTGTGGATGAATTCGTCAGTGCAGAGAAACCCACCAAGCCCATGTTCCGCGTGAGGTCGATCGCCATGCGCTCGATCCGCCAAGTGTGAGCCATACATCCACTCCTCCCAACAAGCTGGCCTCATCCCTTTTGTCCTCAAAGAAGCCCGGGCCCTGATCGAGAGGGTCTTTCCGGCGCAGAAGGTGCCCTTCCAGGCGCAGGCAGAACGCAAGATGATGGCGGCGCAGACCCTGAGGGGTTTGGGTTCCTGCTGGAAGGGCAGGAAGTCCCTGATGCTGGTGCGCGCCATCGCGCTGGGTTGCCTGCTACCGCCGACCGACGATGCCGAGCCCGACCTTGCGCTCTTCGAGATCGCAAGCTGCAGGAGCTGGAGTGCAAAGAGCCCAGCCGCCGAACTACGCCGCTGTTTTGCGACCTCCCGACAGGCTGTGGCGAACGGCAGCGCAGCCGGCGTCCGAGAGTTGCGCGACCATTTCCGTGGCTTGTTCCGGCAGGAAGTCGGAGGTCCAGACCAAACAGCTTCCTTCTCCCTGCGGGAGAACCTCAATCGAAGCACTATGCTGGGTGAACGGGCCGTCCAGCACCGTGTAGACGAGCCGCCGAGCCTGATCGTCCAGCGTGATCAGCCGTTCCTTGACCGTCCGTCCGTTTGAGAAGGTCACGGTGCGGACATTCCCGTCGACCCGGCAGTCGACAAGCACGCCCGCGAAGATGCGGTGCGCATCGCCAAACCGTCGGAGCGCTGCCCACGCAACGTCCGCACTCACCTCCAGATCCACCTTTCTGCGCACAGTCGCCATGACATCCGCCCGGGTTACATTCGGATAGATTACGCTCTGCTATACGGCGACAGGAGCGCGGATCGAGGGCTCGGGATCGTAGCCGATCAGCGAAATGTCTTCGTAATGGATGTCCTCGAGCCGGCGGATCTTGGGAGCGATCTCGAGGCGAGGCAGGGGCCTTGGGGAGCGGCCGAGCTGGATTCGGGCCTGTTCCAAATGGGTGACATAGAGGTGGACGTCGCCGAAGGTGTGGACAAACTCCTTGGGTCGGAGGCTGCAGACATGCGCAATCAGGATGGTGAGCAGGGAATAGGAGGCGATGTTGAACGGTACGCCGAGGAAAAGATCGGCGCTCCGTTGATAAAGCTGGCAGGAGAGAAGGCCCTCCTGCACATAGAATTGAAAGAGGACATGGCAGGGAGGAAGCGCCATCTGGGCGAGCTCGGCGGGATTCCAAGCGGTGACCAGGAGACGTCGACTGGACGGATTGCCGCGGATCTGCTCCAGGAGCTCGTGGATCTGATCGATCGCGCTTCCGTCGGAGCCGCGCCAGTCGCGCCATTGCGCCCCGTAAATCCGACCCAGATTCCCTTCGGCATCGGCCCATTCATCCCAGATCGTGACCCCGTTCGCTCGCAGGCTGGCTACATTGGTTTCCCCACGGAGGAACCAGAGAAGTTCATGGACGACCGACTTCCAATGGATTCTCTTGGTGGTCAGGAGAGGGAAGTGGGTGGTTAGGTCGAATCGGAGCTGGGCGCCGAAAAGAGAATAGGTGCCGGTTCCCGTGCGATCCGGGCGATAGGCGCCCTCGCGGAGAACGGTTTTCAGTAGCTCGAGATAATTTCTCATGCCGGGCCAGAGCCGACTGTAGGAGAAGAATGAGATCGTCACAATCCCAACAAGAGCTCAAGGGTTCGCCCGAAACGCCCATGATGGCGCAGTACCGTGAAAGGAAAGCCGAGCTGCCCGCGGATGTCCTGCTCCTCTTCCGGCTGGGGGATTTCTACGAGCTTTTCGGGGAAGACGCCCAAGCGGGGGCGAGCCTTCTGGGCCTGGCTCTCACCCACAGGCAAGAGACGCCGATGTGCGGAATGCCCGTCGATTCAGCAGACGGCTACATCGCCCGGCTCGTCGAGGCGGGGAGGCGGGTAGCGGTCTGCGAGCAGGTGGAAGCGCCGAGGCCCGGAAAGCTGGTCCGGCGAGAGATCACGCGGGTCATCAGCCCGGGCAGCCTGCTCGACCCGAGCTCGCTCCGCTCGAAGGAGAATAACTTCTGCCTGGCTCTGGTTCCCGGTCGCCATCGGATCGGCGCGGCAGCCATCGACTTGGGGACAGGCGAGTTTCGCGCGGGGGAGCTGGGAGGAGAGGGGGAGCTGGCCGACCTGCTCTGCCGCCTGCGGCCGAGCGAGATCCTCCTGCCGGAAGAGGCGACCGATCCGCGGACGGGCCGGACTCGGGACAAGGGGCTCCAAGCCCTTCTCGGAGCCTGCGCCAAGCCCGTGCTGACCCGGCACAAGAAGTGGGCCTTCACGGAGGAGCATGCTTCGACGCTCTTGCTCTCTCATTTCGGAACGAAATCCCTGGCGGGATTCGGGCTGGCTGCGGCCCCGCTGGCTCTATCGGCCGCGGGGGGGCTCTTTCACTACCTGCGGGAGGAGCTCCGGCAAGATCTCTCTCACGTGCGGGACATCGCCCCGATCTGCCGGGCCGACCTGCTCGTCCTGGACGCCGTGGCGCAGCGTACCCTGGAGCTTCTCTCCGCCCTGGGCCAAGGAAAGAGCTTTCTCGAGGCCATCGATCGGACGCTCACTCCCGGAGGGGGAAGGCTCTTGCGCCAGTGGGTCTGCGAGCCTCTCGGCGACCGGACGAGGATTCAGGCCCGCCAGGATGGCATCGCGTTTTGGGCGGAGCGAGATCGGAGCCGGCGGGAGCTTCGGGAGCTTCTTCCGAGCATCCGGGATTTGGAGCGGCTGCTTGCGAGGGTTGCGCAGGGATCGGCGAGCCCCCGGGAGATTGGAGCGATCAAGGATTCTCTCAAGCCCCTCTCGAAGATCCGCGATCTTCTGGCTCTTTCCGGAGAGTGGGCAGGCCGGCGGGGCGATCTCGAGCCGCAGGACGACCTGGTAGCGGAGATCGAGCGGGCCCTTGTGGCCGACCTCCCTCTCTCCTGCCGGGAAGGAGGCATCTTTCAATCGGGTTTCGACCCTGCCTTGGACGCCCTGCGCGAAGCGGCCGAGAGCGGAAAACAGTGGCTTTTGGCCTTCGAGCGGAGCGAACGGGAGCGAACGGGCCTCCGGTCGCTCAAGCTCCGCTACCATCCGGTCTTCGGCTACCTGTTGGAAGTGCCTCGCGGCCAGCTCGCGCATGTCCCCTCGAACTATGTCCGGCGGCAGACCCTGGCGAATGCGGAGCGATTCACGCGGCCGGAGCTGCAGGAGATGGAACAGAAAATTCTCGGTGCGGAGGGGCGGGCGCGCGAGCTCGAGCGGGAGCTCTTCCGATCCCTGCAGCAGCTCCTTTGCGAGCGGCTCCCCGCGCTCCAGAGGGCTGCGCGGGCGTTGAACGAGATCGACGTCGCCGCGGCTCTGGCCGAGCTCGCTCGGGAGAGGGGGTATGTTCGTCCGGAGATGGTGGAAGAGCCGATCGTCGAAATCGTCGGAGGCCGCCATCCGGTTGTCGAGCAGGCTCTGGCTGGCGAACGCTTTGTTCCCAACGACACCTACCTCGACGGCCGCCATGCGCGCTTGGCCATTCTTACCGGACCGAACATGGCCGGCAAGAGCACCTATCTGCGGCAGATCGCCCTCATCTGCCTGCTCGCCCATATCGGCTCCTTCGTCCCCGCAGCGCGAGCGAAGATTGGAATCCTCGACCGGATCTTCACGAGGATCGGGGCCAGCGACGACCTCGCGAGCGGCCAGAGCACCTTCCTGGTCGAAATGCAGGAGACCGCCAATCTTCTCCGCCACTCCACCGAAAGAAGCCTGGTGATTCTGGACGAGGTGGGCCGCGGGACGAGCACCTTCGACGGCCTCTCCATCGCCTGGGCAGTGGCCGAGGAGCTCTGCGACCGAAACCGCTGCCTCACTCTCTTTGCCACCCATTACCACGAGCTGGCCGAGCTGGCCCGGAACCGGAGTGCGGTGCGCAATCTCTCCCTGGCGGTCCGGGAGATCGACGGGGAGGCGGTCTATCTGCGGAAGGTGGTCGAAGGGGTCATCGACAAGAGCTATGGACTCCAGGTGGCCCGGCTGGCGGGCTTGCCCGAGCGGACGATCGCCCGAGCGGCGGAGGTGCTTTCGGGGCTCGAAGCCGAGGAGGAGGATCCGAGGAGCAAGGCGATGGAGGCTCGTCGGCGGCGGCGCCGCGAGGAGGCCGAAGATCTCCCCCTCTTCCCCGGCTGGCAGCGACAGAACGGGAAGGAGGGAGATCGCGTCGGATGAGGTCGACCGCTCCTCTGGAGAGGCCCCGCACGGCTTTCTCCTTGTCCCGGTCCGGAGCCGATGCGACGATGCGGCATCGTATGAGCGTCGGTTCGGAAATCGAGGAGGGTAGCCGCCTCCAACCCCGGTTTGACGCGGCCGGAACGATCCCTTGCATCACCGTGGACGCCGAGACGGGCGAGGTGCTCATGGTTGCCTACATGAACCGGGAGGCGCTCGATCAGACGATTCGCACGGGCTTGGCGACCTATTATAGCCGCTCGCGCCGGAAGCTCTGGGTGAAAGGGGAAGAGTCGGGCTTCGTCCAGCGGGTCCTGGAGCTGCGGGTCGACTGTGACCAGGATTGCGTTTTGCTGAAGGTTTCCGTGAAGGGCGGGGCCTCTTGTCATGTGGGCTATCGGAGCTGCTTCTACCGACGGCTCAAGCCGGGCACTGCGGGCGATCTCGAGTTCGTCGAGCTCGAAAAGGTCTTCGATCCCAAGAAGGTCTACCGACAAGCTCCCTGAGCGGAAAGGGGGCGCGGGCTTCCGTTTCCCGTTTGGAAGAGCGCCTTTGAAGAGCGCCTGGGAAGAGCGCGGTTAGCGGCCACTTCCGACTCTTGCTTCTGCGCCAGCCGGCGGGCGGGATCCTTCCCAATCGATCCAGCGGATCAGGTCGGTCAGCGGCGGCCTTCCGTCGTGATGCCAGAGGGGAGGGGGAGACTGCATCGTTCCCGCCGGGCAGAAGCGGCTCGCTCCAAGATGGCAAAAGAGCTTGCGGAGGGAAGCCGGCAGCGGCGAGCCGACTCCGACTGCGGAGAGATGGCCCTGGAGCGGAGCCAGCCAATCCGCGAGCCGTTTTCTCGGAACCGGGTCGAGGTAGAGTACCCGATGGCCGCAGGTGGGCTGAAATTGGGGCAGATCGCGGACCGCGAGGGTCCATTGGAGCTCCTCCCCGTCGTCCCAGATGGGCCAGCCGAGCGCTCGGGCGACCGTGCGGGCTTCGCGGATCCGGGCGGCCTCCTCGGCGCGACGGCGAACGGGTCGAGCCCGAGCCTCCTCGGAAAGCGCACGGATCAAGAGCTTCGCCAAGGAGAAGACCGCGGCTCCAGGCTCGAGGATGAGGCTCTGCGGGGAGAGGCAGCCCAGCTGATCGTAGGCCGTCAGGTCTCGAGCGACGGCTTTCGCGAGGACGGCCGTCGGACGGCGGACCATGCCGAGCCAGAGCAGGCTCGCTCGATGCCCGTAGCCGACGAAGATCTGCTCTTTGCGGCAGCGCGACCGGAAGAGGTCGATGGTCTCGTCCCGCCCGAAAACCACGACGGCGTCGGCTGAGGCGAGGATCTCCTCGGAATACGACGGCAGAATCCGGGCGCGCTTCCGGAGAGCCGGGGGGAGAGCCGCCCGAAAACGGGCCATCGCACCCTGCTGCTCTGCGGGACACTGGAGAAGATTCTCGGAGCCCAGGAGCAGACCCTCCAGGAGAGAGCGCCATCCCGAAACGGGAAGGGTGCCCGCCAAGACATGGTAAATCCGTCGCGGTGCGATCGCGTGGCTCCAGCCGTCGCCATGCGGCACGAAGCCGTCGAGAGCTTCCGGGCTCCCTAAGGCGGTCTCCAGGAGCGTGCGGAGATCTTTGGGAGCCGAGATTCCGAGCTCCGGGAAGAGACGGCAGATCGGCGCCAGCTCTTGGATGCGATCCGCAGCCGTCATTGCGATCGAAGATCCTCGACGGTGAGGGAGCAGCCGCGCAAGGGTATGGCACCGGATCGACCGAGGAGGCGGAATCCGTCTGCAGTAGCAATCGCTTCGTCCTGGGTTTGGACCCCGAGAACCGAATCGATGTTGGCGAGGTCGATCCAGGCCGCCAAGCCCCTCGCTCCGATCGGGCATTCCTGGCCGGTCAGGGGATCGACGACCCAGACGCGGGCCCAGGGCGGAGTCCGATGGATTCCTTCCACGCCTTGAGCGTAGGCCTGGCTCGAGAGCTCGGTCATTCCGTATTCGCTCCAGATTTCGCTTGCCGGGATGCCGAACGTCGCTTCGAGCGCGTGATAAAAGTCGCGCTTGGAGAGCTCGCGGGTCCGGCCCTTGAACCCGCCGGTCTCCAAGAGAAAGCTTCCCCGGGGCAGCGGCAGGGGCGCGCCCTTTTCGCCCTGGAGAAGAGGGACGAAGGCAAAGGCGGTCCCGCAAAGCCCCACCGGCCGGTCCTCCCGAACCGCGCCTGTGAGCGCGGTTCGCAGCCCCGTCTCATCGAGGAGACCCCGATGAATCCAGAAATGGGACGGCTGAGGGCTGGCTTCCGCCCAAAATCCAAACATCGCCGATAGCGAAGAGCGAGGAGCCTCTTCCGGGCAAGCGACGAGAAAGTGGAGGTCGACGGCCTCCCAGGGGACGCCCGCTCTTCTGGCTCCTTCGGTGCTCACGACCCGATAGAGATCGACGTCGATGAGGGAGTGGTGTCCGCGATCTCGGGCGGTCGTTCCGCTCGTTTCGAAGACTCGTTGGGGAGTCCGGGGCGCATGTGCGAAAAGGGACGCCTGCTTGAAGAGCTCTTGGGGGAGAGGCGGGATCTCACGCCAATCGCGGGGGGCGTCGCCCTGGGCCCGCAACAGGCGCTCTAGGGGCGCAACATGCCTCGCCTGCGCCTCGCAGAGGGTGAGCGCCAGACGACGGAAGCGGTTCTCCTCACCCGCTCCCAGGGCTAAAAGGAGCTCGCCCCAGCGCCTTCGGCCCTCCGGGCCGCCAAGAAGCTCCCAGAGCGAAATCGGTCCGCTTTTCTCTTTTGCCATTCTTCGTCCTCTCGGCGATCATAGCAAGGCATCCCCTCTGCGGAGTGGGGAAATTTGCTACCGAGCAACGCAGAGAAGGAGCTTGTGGGGATGGATCGCGCAGAACGAATGAGCCTCATGCCGGGGTCCGATCTCCAGGGCGAGCTCTTTGCCAAGCGGGATGGCTGGGTCGGCGGGAAGTTCTCCGGTACTCTGGTCGTTGCCGGGAGGCTGGTGGTTTCCCAGTCGGCTGAGGTGCGAGGGGTGCTTGTCGCAGGCAGCATCGATGTCGAGCGGGGCGCTCGCATCGAGGGTATCTTCTTCATCGGTCCTCATGGGATCGAGGAATGGAGGCGGTACCGGGAAGCGGAGAGGCCCGAATGACCGATAGGAAAACTCGGATCGGCCAAAAGCAGATCTGCTGTCCTCATTGCGGACAGGAGCAGTGGGAGGCGCCCGCCGCGCTCTCGACCATGTGTCGGAAGTGCCATCAATATATCTCGCTCTCTCCGAAGCTGGGGGGCGAGTCCTCTCGCAAAGGCCGACCGGTGCGGGACCGGTTCGTCCGCTGCCCCGGCTGCGGGGCGGGCCAGTATGTCTACTCCGCCGCGCTCTCCTCAGGATGCATCGCCTGCGGGAGTGACCTGAACCTGGTCAATTACCGGGTTCGCGGCAGGGCTTCGGAGCGGCTGAGAACGCTCGGGGATGTCGAATTTTATCCGGGCTGCCAGTATCGTGGGCCTCGAGTGGAGGCGCGTCAGGTGCGGATCAGCGGCTGGATCGACGCGGAGGTGCGGGGAAGCCAAGCCGTTCAGTTCCGGAAGGAGGGAGACGTCAAGGGAGGAGTCGTTGCCCCCGACGTGGAGGTCTGTTCTCGGACGAGTGCCTCCGCCGCCTCCATCGTTGCCTGCTCCTTGCGGGTTGCGGGACGGTTGGAAAGCGGTCGGATCGTGGCGTTGCGCGGCCTGGAGGTGGAGGACGGAGGGAGCCTTCGGGCGGCGCGCATTCTCACTCCGCAAATTCGGTTGATCGGGAGGGCCTCTCTTGTCGGAAGAGTCGAAGCGCGACCTCTACCGGAGCCGCCGGAGGTCTCCCTTCCGGCCTTGGAGGAGGTCGCCAGACGGATTGCGCCGGAGGAGCCGCTTTTCGGCTGGTGACGCTCCCTTCGGGTTGCGGTCGGGAGGGCGACCTCGTATGGTGAGGGCCGTTTATGCTGCAGCCGTTGATCAATCTGCTATGGACGTTAAGCGTAGGCTTCTCGATTTTCGCGATTGGGACGCCGGCAACGCACGCGGACTTTTTGCCCGAGCAGGCACCACCCGTGGTTCCCGGAGCCCAGCTTCCGGGACCGGAAGCTGGGGCGGGCCCCGCACGGGATTTCAGCGCACGGATCTATCGGGAGGCGATCTATAGCGCCGGCATGGATACGGGGAGCTTGCCGGGGGGGGGGAGCTTTTCGTGCGCGTCGGCGGTCTGCTTCGTGTTGAACCGGGTTCTCGGCTCGCCCAAGGTAAGCCCCTATCTCTCGGAGCTCGAGCAGTGGCTGGAGGCGAACGGAAAGCGGATTGCGGACATGCGCCAATTGCAACCAGGCGACATTATCCTCTCGCCCCATTCGCTCACCGTCGCGGGCCAAGCGGGAATCATCGGAAGAAGTATCAGCAGCTATCCCGATTTCGAGATCTATGCGAACTGGGCGCAGAATCATCTTTTTGTCCCGAGCTGGTCTCTCCGGAAGTGGAAACAGTATTTCGAAACCCGACTGGGGCTCGACGTGGTCTTTTTTCGCGTGATTCGTAGCCCGGAGAAGGAACAAGGAGAACCCCGTGAGAGTCTTGATTGCCGCCGCCGTCCTCTTTTCGGTCTTTTGCCGCCAAGCTCTGGCCGATGAGTCGTCCATTCTGTTGCCCAACACGACCCCTCGGTTGGCGCGGTATTTGCAGCAGCTGCCCCTGAAAGCGCAGCAGGAGATCGCGCGGCGCTTCCGCGCTGAGCTCTCCTACGACCTGATCGGGACCGGCGCTGTTCCGGACGTGGCAGGGAAGTCGATCGTCGAGATCGAGTTGGCTACCGAATCGAGTTGTGGGGTCATGGTCTTCGAAACGACGGCGACCGATGCCCGGTTCCTCTTCCTCGATGATCTGCCCTACCGCATCCCGGATCGCTTTCGGCTGAGCGATGGGGAAAAGCGGATGATCGCCCTTGTTTTCGCGCGATTCGAAAAGAGCGAGTTCAAGGATCGGGACTGGGCGCGCATGTGGTTTTCCCGGCCCCATTTGATGACTCCGTGGCAGTTGGCGGCGTATCGGGAACTGGGCATGCTCCCGCGGGAATTCGGCCGCTTAGGCTATGGACCGTGAAGAGCGGGAAGCAGGACGACACCGGCTTGCTGCGGAAGTACTGGCTGGCCGAGAAGAGAAGTGCGGAGGCCTATCGGGATCTGGCCGAACAGGAGAGCAACCTCCACCGAAGGGAAGTCTTCCTCCGCCTGGCGGAAGCCGAGGAGAGACACGCGGCCCGGTGGGAGGAAGAGCTGCACGCACGGGGAGTTTCGCCGCCCGGTCTCTCGGGCGGCTGGCGACGGGAGTGGCGTCGCTGGTGGCGACGGGCGGTCGAACCGGCCCTGGTCATCCGGAATTTGGAAAGGGCCGAGGATCGACAAGAGGAGGAATACCTGGGGCACCGGAAGGCCGGCCTGATCCCCGAGGAGTTGAGCGCCGCCTACGCAGAGATGGCGGCAGAAGAGCGCTCCCACTCCCAGGTCTTGCAGGCGCTCGGAGCGTCAAGCCGGCCCAAGAGCGTCGCCGAGGGGATTCTTGCCCGGGAACGTTGGCATAAGCGGGGCGGCGGATGGGTGGCCAACGCGATCTACGGCGTAAACGACGGTTTGGGTGCGGTCTTCGGGATCGTTTCCGGAGTGGCGAGCGCCACGGAGAACCAGACCCACTATGTGCTCCTTTCCGGATTAGCGGGCATGCTCGCCTCGGCTCTTTCGATGGGTGCGGGTGCCTATCTCGCGGCAAAGAGCGAACGGGAGGTCTACGAGGCGGAAATGGCTCGGGAAGCCGAAGAGATTGCACGACACCCTGAGGAAGAAAAGGAAGAGATGGCGCTCTTTTATGAGCTCCAGGGCTTCGATCGGGAGGAGGCGCAAGCCATGTCGGGGAAGCTCTTTGCCCGTCCCGACCAGTTTCTGGCAGCGATGTCTCGGTCGGAGCTGGGGCTTTCCGAAGAGTCGTTTCCCCGCCCAGCGACCGCCTGCCTTTCTGCATCGATCTCCACGGGGATCGGCGCCTTGGTTCCGCTCCTTCCCTTCTTCTTTTGCGGCGGCCTTTGGGCGATCTCGCTCTCGTTTGCCATCAGCCTGATCGCTCATTTCCTCGTCGGTGCGGCCAAATCCCTGATTACGACTCGTCCCTGGTGGTCCTCCGGGCTCGAGATGACAGCGGTTGGTGTGTTGGAGGCGGTCGCGACGTACACGCTTGGCCTTCTCTTTCGCGTCCACGCGTAGCCGCCGGACAATCTCAGTCATCCTGCCGTCGAACGGAGGCGGATGCCGGACGCAGAGCTCCCGAAAGCATGCGCTCGGCCAAGGCGAGCGATTCCTCGCTTTTGCCTCCTAACATGCGCGCCAGCTCCTCTTTTCTTTGTAGAGGACTCAAGCGTTCGAACGAGACCGAGGCTCCCTCTGCCGACAGCTCTTTTCTCACGCGGAAATGCGAGTCGCCCTGAGCCGCGACCGGGGCGAGGTGAGTCACGCAGATGACTTGATGCTGCCTACCCAGGTTTCGGAGGTGGGCGCCCACCTTCCACGCGGTTTCGCCGGCCACGTTCGCGTCGATCTCGTCGAAGACGAGGATCGGAACGTGATCGACCGCGGCGAGGACGGTCTTGACGGCAAGCATGAACCGGGCCATTTCGCCGCTCGATGCGGTCTCCCGGAGAGGGAGAGGCGGACGGCCGGGGTTGGCCGCAAAAAGAAACTCCACTTCTTCAGCTCCCTTTTTCCCTGGTTGCGATCGGGCGATCCAGTCAACGCGAAAATCCGCTCGAGGGAACCCGAGCTCGGCCAGCTCGCGGGAAACCTTTTGGGTGAGCGTTTCCCCCGCGCGCCGTCTCGCTTCGCTCAGCCGGCGATGCGCTTCCTCGAAGAGGCGCTCGAGCTCGGGCCGCTCTTCCGCGAGCTCGCGATGGTGGCGGAGCTCCTCCTCCTCTTGGGAGCGCTCGCGTTCCGCAGACCGCAGCGTCCGGAGCACGTCGGAGAGAGTGGGGCCATATTTCCGCTTCAAGCTTTCCAGGATGCTTCTCCGCTGTTCTAGGGCATTAAGCCGTTCAGGGTCGACTTCGAGCCGTTCCCGATAATCGATGAGGAGTGTCTCCATCTCCCGGAGGCCGACGGCAGAGGCTTCCAGCAGCTCTTCAGCTTTCGCAGCACCCGGAGCATCGAGGCTCGACCAGCCCGCAAGCACCCGGCGCGCGCGGGAGACGCGCTCGAGGGCGCCCTCTTCGGTGAAGAGGAGCGCATCGAGCTCGCCGATCATCTCGAGCAGCTTCCAGCCATGTCGGGAAAGCTCGAGCTCCCGGAGGATCTCCTCCTCTTCTTCCAGGCGAACGGCCGCTTGTTCGATCTCTTGAATGACGCTCATTCGCAGGAGGCGGCGGCGTTCGTGCTCCGGATCGGAGAGCACCCGTTCCCGGCTTCGTGCCCGTTCGAGCCTCTCGTAGATCTCCTCAATGTGGGCGACTAGTTCCTGCAAGCCGCCGAAGGCGTCGAGAAGGGAGAGCTGGGAGCTTCGCTGGAGAAGAGACTGGTGCTCATGCGGGCCGTGGAGATCGAGGAGGGAATCGCCGACCTGCCGCAGGACGGCCAGTGTGGTCGGGCAGCCGTTGACGAACTGTCGGCTCGCTCCGGACGCGGGGAGGCTCCGTTTCACCAGCAGCCGGCCTTCCTCGCAAGGGTCCGCGCCGCTCGATTCCAGAAGAGAGCTCAAGGCCGCCGCCGCTCCTTCTTCCAGGAAAAATTCCCCTTCGACCGAACAGGTCTTCTCGCCGTCGAGATAGAGCGATCGGTCTGCCCGATTTCCCAGGAGGAGGCCCAAGGCCCCGATCAACAAGGACTTTCCGGCGCCGGTCTCGCCCGTGATGACCGTGAATCCGGGATCGAGCTCCCATTCGAGGCAGCCGATCAGAGGCAGGTGTTCGACGCGGAGAAAACGGAGCACGACCTCTCCCCAACGATGCTGACTATGGCTCGTCCTCCGCCAGAGAGGTGCGCCTCTTGACTTTGAGAAACGCCGACAGGAACGACTCAATCTCCCCGTCGAGAACGCCCTCGACATTGGAGCTCTCCTCGCCGGTGCGCAGGTCGCGCACGAGCTGATAGGGTTGCAGGACGTAGGAGCGGATCTGGCGTCCCCAGCCGATTTCTCCCTTTTCCCCGTAGATCCGCTCCTGCTCCGCCCGCCGCCGGTCCAGCTCGACCTCATGGAGACGCGAGTGAAGGACTCGGAGGGCCGTAGCACGGTTTTGGAGCTGGGAGCGCTGGTTTTGGCAGGTGACGACGATCCCGGTGGGCAGATGCGTGATCCGCACGGCGGAGTCGGTCGTGTTGACTCCCTGGCCTCCATGGCCACCCGATCGGAAGACGTCGATTCGCAAATCGGAAGGAGGAATCTCGATCGTGACCTCGTCATCGACCTCGGCGACGATGTCGACGGAAGCAAAGCTCGTCTGCCGCTTCCCCTGGGCGTTGAAGGGAGAGATGCGAACCAGCCGGTGGACCCCTCTCTCGCCTTTCAGATAACCGTAGGCGTAGGAGCCTTCGACCAGGATGGTTGCTGCTTTGACCCCGGCCTCCTCGCCAGCGAGAAGATCGAGAATTTCGAACCGGAAATCGTGACGTTCTGCATAGCGTTGGTACATGCGAAGGAGCATCCCAGCCCAATCGCAGGCCTCGGTCCCTCCGGCGCCGGAGTGGATGCCGAGAATGGCGTTCTTGGAATCGAGCGGGTCAGCCAGCAGGAGTCGGAGCTCCGCTTCGGCAAAGTGGGACTCGGTCGCGGCGAGCTCGCGGTCGAGCTCGTCCTGAAGCGCCGGATCGGGATGCTCGCCCAGCAGCTCTTCGAGGGCTCGGAGATCCGCCACCCGGCGCTCGAGGTCCCCTAGATCCTGCAGCCGGGTGCGGGCTTCCTTGTTGCGGGCGATCGTCCTTTCCGCCTCTTCCCGGTTGGACCAGAATCCGACGGATGCCATGCGCTCCTCGAGTTGCCGACGTTCCGCAAGAAGGCGATCGGCGTCAAAGAAACCTCCGCAGTTCGCGGAGGCGGGCCTCGAACACTACCCACTGACCAGAGCCATTCTTCTTCTCGTCCATCTCGCGAGCATAAGCGCTCCGGTTGGGTGGCGCAAGGTGCGGGAATGGAGGACTCGCCATGCTTTCCGCTTGCGTCCGGCCGCGGCGCAAGGCTTTTCTGGAAAGCGATGGTGGCGGTGGAAGAAGCATGGCGCATCCTGGGAAGCTTGGTTCAGCCGATCGCGTCGGAACGGGTGCCGCTGGGCAATCTGTCCGGAAGAGTGCTGGCCGAGGAGATTCGAGCGGAGACCCCGCTTCCTCCATTTTCCCGCTCGCTCGTGGATGGATATGCCGTGCGTACCGGGGATCTCCCCGGTACGCTCCCCGTCTGCGGGGTGTCCGCGGCGGGTCGGCCGTTCTTCGGAACGCTCCCTCCGGGCAAGGCCGTGCGCATCCTGACGGGAGCGGTGGTTCCGGAAGGTGCGACTCAAGTCGTGATGCAGGAAGAGGTGGAGCCTGCGGGCGAAGCGGTCTTCGTTCGCCCTTCGCCGGGCTCCTCCCACATTCAATCCAAGGGAGAGGATGCAAAGGCGGGCGACCTCTTGTTGGGCGCGGGGGTCCGACTCGGGGTGGGCCAAGTCGCCCTCCTGGCAAGCTTGGGAAGAAGCGAAGCCTCCGTTTTCCGGCGGCTTCGCTTGGCGCATCTGCTCTCCGGGGACGAGCTGGCTCCGGTAGGGAGACCTCTTTCTGCAGGTAAGATTTACGATGTCAATGGGCCGATGATGGCCGCTCTCTGGGCGCGGAGCGGGGTCGATCGGATCGTACAGCGGTGGGTCCCGGATCTCCCGGAGCCGATGGAACGAGCGATCGGAGAGTGGATCCCTGAGGTTGATCTCCTCGTCCTTTCCGGAGGTTTGGGACCCGGCGAAACCGATCTCGTGCCGAAGGTTCTTGCGTCCTTGGGATGCACCATCCATTTCCACGGGGTGGAGATTCGTCCGGGGAAGCCTTTTCTCTTTGCTTCTCGGGGAGGGACCCTGGTGTTGGGACTGCCCGGCAATCCGGGCGCCCACCTGGCGCTATTCTGGCTGTTCGTGAAGCCCCTGCTCGACGCTCTTTCCGGGGCGCCCTTCGCCGTCCCTTGGCAGACCGGACGCCTCCGCGTCGATCTTCCTTGCCGCCCGCTGCTCCGCGAGACCTTCTGGCCGGTGACGACGGCGATTCAAGAGGGAGTGGTCTGGCTTCAGCCCATCCCTTGGACCGGTTCGGCCTCCGTAACGGTTCTGGCACACGTTCAAGGGTTCGTGCGGCTCCCGAAAGGACAGGGACCCTTCGCGGCCAAGGACCTCCTCTCCTTTCTCCCCTTCTTATGAAGCCTGCCTCTGCCTCTTCCTCCACGTCCTTCTCCCATCTCGACGACGCTGGGCGCGCGCGCATGGTCCGCGTGACCGAAAAGGAGGACCAGAATCGTCGGGCAGTTGCGGAAGGGTTCTTGCGGCTGGCTCCGGAGACGGTCGAAAAGCTCCGGAAGGAGGCCCTCCCCAAGGGGGACGTTCTCACCGTCGCCCAGGTAGCCGGGATCCTGGGGGCAAAGAAGACAGCGGAGCTCATTCCTCTCTGTCATCCGCTGCCTCTCCATCATGTGGAAGTTCGATTTGCGCTCGAGCCGGGTCGGGTCCGGATTCTCGCAGCGGCGGAGACCGTGGGAAAGACCGGGGTGGAAATGGAAGCGCTGACGGCCGTCGCGGTTGCGGCCTTGACCTTGTACGACATGTGCAAGGCGGTCGACAAGGGTATGTCGATCGAAGGAGTACGCCTCCTCAAGAAGGAGAAGGAACCGGTTGCGAGAAGGGAAGGGCAATGAAGGTCGGCCGGATTACCCTGAGCGATCGGGCCCATGGCGGGGTCTACGAGGACCGCAGCGGCCCGGAGATCGAGCGGGTGGTCGCAGAGCTCTTTGCTGAACCGATTGAATTTGTCCGAATCCTGCTCCCCGACGAAGAGGAGCCGATCGCCGCTGCACTCCGCCGCCTTGCCGATCAGGGCGAGTGTGCGTTGGCCATCACCACCGGAGGTACGGGTCCCGCTCCCCGCGACGTGACCCCGGAGGCGACACGCCAAGTCCTTCACAAGGAGCTGCCCGGGTTTGGAGAGATCATGCGCTCTCTCTCGTACGCCCGGGTACCGACCGCCATCCTCTCACGGGCGACCGCCGGCATTCGCGGCCGCTGTCTGATCATCAACCTGCCGGGGCGACCTTCCGCGGTGCGCGAGTGTCTTTCGCTTCTCGGCCCGGCGATCGCCGAATGCCTCGACCATATCCGAGGCTTCCGACCGCGGTTGCGGGAGCAGAAGGAGGGAGGATGAAGGCGATTCGGGTTCATGCGTTCGGAGAGCCCGAGGTGATGGTGCTCGAGGATGTGGCGGGCTTGGAGCCGGCTTCCGGCCAGGTTCTGTTGCGGGTCGAGGCCGCAGGGGTGAATCCGCTCGACGCCTACATCCGTTCCGGCCGTTTCGGCATGCTTCCTTCTCTGCCCTATACTCCTGGACGGGATGCCGCGGGCCTGGTCGAAAGGGTGGGAGAAGGGGTTTTGGGCGTGAAGCCGGGCGACCGAGTCTATGTCGGGGGCAGCCTCTCCGGAACCTACTCCGAGCGAGCGCTGTGCGAGGAACGGCAGATCGGCAGGCTTCCGGAATCGATTTCTTATGCGCAGGGCGCCGGAATCTTTATTCCGTATGCCACCGCCTATCGCGCTCTCTTTCAAAAGGCTCGGGCCCTGCCCTCCGAGAGGGTCTTCATTCATGGGGGGAGCGGTGCTGTGGGCCTCGCGGCGATTCAGCTGGCCACGGCTGCCGGGTGTCGTGTGGCTGCGTCCGCGGGGACGGAAGAGGGCCGCAAGCTTGCAAGGGAGCAGGGGGCCGAGCGGGTCGTCGACCATCGCTCGGAAGCGCATGGAGAGGAGGTTCGGGAGTGGGCGCAGGGGGAAGGTGTCGCCGTGGTCCTGGAAATGCTCGCCAACGTCAATCTCAGCCAGGATCTCGATCTCCTCGCGGTCGGAGGGCGGGTTATGGTGATTGGTTCCCGGGGCTCGGTCGAGATCGATCCGCGTGCCATCCTCTCCCGGGAGGCCTGCGTCCTGGGGGTTTCTCTCTTTCGCGCCTCGGACAAAGAGATGGCGAGCATTCGTGCGGCACTCGAAGCGGGGCTCGCCGACGGGATGCTCCGGCCAATCGTGCGGGAGGAGCTGCCGCTCGAGCAGGCACCCTTGGCGCACCGGCGGGCGATGGAGCCCGGAGCCTTGGGCAAGATCGTGCTGATCCCTTGAACTGCAGCCAGAGAGCGGCAGTAGGCCCGGTGGCGCACCGGTTCAAGTCCTTTTTCGCGTCCGCGAAAACGTTCCTGGTCTTCGGGAGCGGGAACAGATCGTTGTCGATGCCCGCAAATCCCGTAGCAAGGCCCTCCCCGAATCGCGAACGATCAGCCCGCCGATGCGGGGCGACCGGCTTCGCTCGCCTTGCGAACGGCTTCGTGAACGATCTGTCCCTCGCGGCAGACTAGCGTCTGCTCGAAGATCGGGTCCTCCGGTTGAATCTGCACCGCTCCGTCTTTCACCAGGAGGGTGAGAAAGGCCTGGAGGTTCTTGGAATAAAAGAGGCTTGCTTGCGGTGCCAGCGCGGACGCTGGATTGAGCGGGCCATGCAGGGTGACTCCGGAGCGAACGACGGTCTGCCCGGGCTCGGTGAGCTCGCAGTTCCCGCCTTGCTCTGCTGCGAGGTCGACGATGACCGACCCGGTCCGCATCCTTTCCACGGCCTCCTTGGAGATAAGAGCGGGTGCGCGCTTGCCTGGAATGAGGGCTGTCGTGACGACGACATCGGCCTTTTGGCATTGGGTGGCGATCAGCTCGCGCTGGCGTCGGAGGAACTCTTCCGATTGAGCCTTGGCGTAACCCGACGCGTCCTCCGCCTTCTCCCGCTCCATCTCGAGCCCGACAAATCGGGCACCCAGGCTTTCGACCTGCTCCTTGGCCACCGGACGAACGTCATGGGCCTCGACGATGGCCCCAAGGCGCCGCGCCGTCGCGATCGCCTGCAGCCCGGCCACGCCGGCGCCAATGACGAAGACGCGTGCCGGAGGGATCGTTCCGGCGGGGGCCATCAGCATGGGGAAGAAACGGGGCAGAGAGGAGGCAGCCAGCACCATGGCACGGTAGCCCGCCACCGTGCTCTGGGAACTGAGCACGTCCATCGACTGAGCTCGACTGATCCTGGGAAGCAGCTCCATGGCAAAGACGGTGAGCCCTCTCTTGGCCATCTCCTCAACGAGCGGCAGGCGGGAGAAGGGGTAGAGAAGCGAGAGCACCACGGCCCCAGGGGAGAGCGCCTCTATGTCCTCCGAGGAGGGCGCGTGGAATTGACAAAGAATCTGAGCTTGGCGGAGTACCTCGCCGCGGCTTTCCAAGCGCGTCCCGCGTTCCCGATAAGCATGATCGGAAAAACCGGCCGCCTCTCCCGCGCCCGATTCGAGCATGATTTCGAAGCCCAACTTGGCCAGGGCGGGAATTCCCTCGGGAACGAAAGAAACCCGGTTTTCCCCTGGCAGCGTTTCGCGACAAGTTGCCAAGATCATGCGGTCGGTCTTTTGCTTGGAAAAGGGCACCCACTATAGGATGCCGCCTCTCCGGGAATCAAGGGAGCAAAAAGAGTTTTCGCAACCCTTCAGGAGGTCGCCTCCACGAGCCGGCGCTCATCGTGCGGGAGAGGATTGCGGAGTCCTCTCGCCGGGAAGGCGAGCCAAAAAGAAGAGGCTCGCCGCCATGAGCAGGCTCAAGCAGAGGAAGAGGACGACGTAGGCGTCGATTTCCCAGGGGCCGATCGAGCGCTTCCCGCCCGGAAAGAAGGCCAGGAAGGCCCCCCAAAGGATGGGACCTGCTCCCAATGCCAGGCTGTTGACCACGCTAAAACGGGCGAAATATTCGCTGCGGCCTTCCCGAGGGGCGAGCTGCATCGCCAGATGAACGTTCCCGACTTGAAAGCAGGAAAACCCGATCCCCCAAGAAGAGACGAGGATCGCCAGGGTGATCGGATGGATCGGGAGCAGACGAGCGGCGATCGCCAGCCAAAGGACAAAGCAGATCACCATCGCGAAGACCGAAGCGAAGAGCGCCGGGCGGTTGCCGAACCGGTCGATCCGGTTCCGCAAGAAGGCCAGGCTGAGGAGGATCACCCCGCTCTGGCCAGCCAAGAGCCCGAAGACAGCGGCAGGGCTCCACCGGTACTCGGCTTGCAGCAGAGGAACCCAGAAGACCGCGCCCGCCGCGAGGGAGCTTGCGGTCAACCCGTTGAAGGCAAGTAGATTAAGCAACCCACGACTCCCGGAAGGCTTTTGGGCATCCTTGGACCCACTCCGGTCAGCGGAGGCCACTGGAACGTCTGGCACTTGCCGGAGAAGCCAAAGACTGCAGATCCCGGCGGCGAAGCTTCCCCAGAAGATCCAGGAAAAGGTCGTGAGGGAAGAACGGCCGCGAAAAAGAAGGAAGGAGCTCGCCAGGATGAGCAGGTTGGCCGCGGCCGAGAAAAAAAGATCCCGAGCCAGATACCAGCCGCGCGAACCTTCCGGGACCAGGGAGGCCATCCAAGGGAGAAAGCCGCAGAGAGAGGCTCCTCGGGACGCGTTGTAGGCAAAGAGCAAGAGGAGCATTGTCGCCGTTGCCGCTTCGTAGCCGATCCGGGGGACCGCCCATGGGAGGAGCGCCATACCGGCGATAAAGCCGGTGCGAAGCGACCATCCTCCGACCACAAGGCGCCGGTAGCCGATCCGGGGCAGGTAGCGGGTCGCCGGAATCTGCAGGAGATTGAGCACAGGACCGAGGGCGGCGACGATCCCCAGCAGAAAATCGGAGGCCCCCAACTCCCGGAAAAAGAGGATCATTGGGACCCCGTTGACGAGGGTGAAAGAAGCGGTGTTGAAGAGCTGGAACAGGTTGATGCGCAGCACCGTATTCCGAAGATCCCGACCCGGGGCGGCGATCATGGAGCGAGCGGCGGCGGACAACTCTATCGTCCCAGCACGTAGGCGAAGAGGAGAGGGGCGACGATCGTCGCGTCAGATTCGATCACGAACTTGGGCGTCGATGAGGCGAGCTTCCCCCAGGTGATCTTCTCGTTCGGGGCGGCACCGGAATAAGAGCCATAGCTTGTCGTTGAATCACTGATCTGGCAGAAATATCCCCAGTAGGGGACGTTTTCCTGCTGCATGTCCTGGTGGAGCATCGGCACGACACAGATGGGGAAATCGCCAGCGATCCCGCCGCCGATCTGGAAGAAGCCGAGGGAGTGGCGGGTGGTCGTCCGCTGATAGAAGGTCGCCAGCTGCATCATGTACTCGATGCCGCCGCGAACGGTCCGCGGATCCCGGATCTTGCCCCGCAGGCAGTGGCCCGCATACATATTCCCCAGGGTCGAGTCTTCCCAGCCCGGAACGATGAGGAGGATCTCCTTCTCCATGGCGGCCAGAAGCCAACTGTCCTTGGGGTCGATTTGGAAGGAGGGGTGCAGTCGACCGGAACGGAGCACGTTCCAGAGGAACTCGTGGGGAAAGAGGCGTTCTCCCTGCTGATCGGCGCGAATCCATTCCTCGAGCACGGCAGCTTCGATCCGGCGCATCGCTTCCTCCTCTGGGATGCAAGTGTCGGTGACCCGGTTGAGGTGGCGCCGGTAGAGGGCTTCCTCGTCGGCGGCGGAAAGCTCCCGGTAGTGCGGAACCCGGACGTAGGAGTCGTGGGCAACCAGGTTGAAGAGATCCTCCTCGAGGTTGGCTCCCGTGCAAGAGATCGCATGCACCTTGTCCTGGCGGATCATCTCCGCGAGCGAGATCCCGAGCTCCGCCGTGCTCATGGCTCCTCCCAAGGCGAGCAGCATCTTTCCCTCCGCCGCAAGATGGTCCCGGTAGGCGCGGGCGGCGTCGACGAGTGCTGCGGCATTGAAGTGGCGGAACTCTCGGTCGAGAAAGTCGGAAATCTGTCCCATAGGCGGCATCGGAAGTGCGTTCGCGCCGGCACGATGCTCGTGCGAGCGATGCGATTATTTCCCAGGCATCGAGAAAGGCAAGCCTTCCGTCAGCGAGGCCGGCCTCTCTCCGCCTCCCGATCGAATGTGGAGAAGGGAACGGAAATCCGTTCTCGGCATTTCCTCGAGAATCGCTAATAAGGAGACGCGATCAATGGAAACGGAGACGGGGCAATCGCTCACGGCGCGCAGCGGGTCGAATCTGGCCGCTGCTTTCTTTTGCCTCCCGAGGGAGACACGGCAAGCCATGGCCGTCTTCTACGGCTTCTGCCGGGTCGTGGATGACGTGGCCGATTCTTCTTCCCTCTCGCTCGCCGAGAAGCAGGAGGGAATTGCATTTTGGCGCGGCGAGATCGATCGGGCATACCAAGGAGCGCCCCTCTCGCCGCTCGGGAAAGAGCTGGCGTCGGTCGTTCGCCGCTACCGGGTCGCCCGAGAGCCGCTCGATGAGGTGGTCAATGGAGTCGAAATGGATCTGGGGCAGAGCCGGTACCGGACGTTCGCCGAGCTCGAGGTCTATTGCCGGCGGGTCGCGAGCGCGGTGGGTCTCGTGAGCATCGAAATCTTTGGCTGCCAAAGGCCCGAGAGCCGCTCCTACGCGGAGGACTTGGGCATGGCGTTTCAGATCACGAACATTCTGCGCGACGTGCAGAAGGACGCTGCCGTCGGCCGGGTCTATCTGCCGGAAGAGGAGCTCGCCGAGTTCGGGCTCGGCGTCGAGGACGTCTTTCAGGGCAAGTGGAGTCGGGAGATGCACGATCTCTGCCTCTTCCAATATCTTCGGGCCAAGCATTACTTTGCCCGTTCGCGCCGGTGGATTCATCCCGAGGATCAGCGGAAGCTGGTCGCCTCCGAGGCGATGCGAGCGGTCTATCAGGCAATCCTCGAGAAGATTCGCAAGGCGGATTTTCGGATCTTCTCTGGTGCTGGCCGGATGGGGAAGCTCGAGCGCGCCGGGAGGATGGTGGCCGCCCTCTTTGCCTTCTTTCGACAGCGACGCCTCTCCTGGAATCCGCCTCGAAATGTCGTCGTCTTGGGCGCCGGGCTGGCGGGCATGGCGGCGGCCGTGGAGGCGACCATCGCGGGGGATCGGGTGACGCTCCGAGAGGCGCGGGCGGAGGTCGGGGGCCGAGCGGGGAGCTTCCTCGAGGTCAAGACCGGGGAGAGGCTCGACACCGGGCAACACCTTCTGATGGGGTGCTACCGGGAGACCCTCCGGCTGCTCCGCTCCTTAGGCGCGGAGCGGAAGCTGCTCTGGATCGATCCCCTCCGGATTCCGTTTCGCAGTCGTGCCGGGGAGAGTGTCCTGGCGGCTTGGCCTCTTCCTTCTCCCTGGCATCTGCTGGGGGCCTTTCTCGGATATCGGGAGATATCCTGGGGAGATCGCCTGGTAGCCATCCGGCTGATCGGCTCGCTCATTCTCGGACAGGAGCCGCTCCCGGAGGAGACGGCGGAGCGCTGGCTGCAGCGGAGAAAACAGTCCCCAGGGATCGTCCGGACCCTTTGGGAACCTCTTTGCCTGGCCGCTTGCAACCAGGAACTTGGCCGAGCTTCCGCCCAAATGCTGGCGGCCGTCATCCGCCGGGCTCTCTTGGGGGGCCGGAAGGATTCGGCTCTGGCTTTTTGCAGTGGCAATCTGGGCGATCTCTTGGCGAAGGAGTGCGAGCGGCTCTTGCGCTACTGTGGGGGGAGCCTCGTCTGTCGTTCTCCGGTGAGACGGCTCCTCTTTGCCGACGATCGGCTGGAGGCGATCGAAGATGCCTCCGGGGAGCGTCGTGAGGTCGACCAGGTCGTGAGCGCTCTGCCCTGGAACTCCCTCCGCTCGCTCTTGCCCTCGGAGAGCCGGCTCCAAGCAATCTGCCGATCGATCGGGGAGGAAGCGATCCTCAATCTCTACCTCTGGACCGATCGGCCGCTGACGCGGGAAACCGTAGTCGGCTTCCTCGACTCGGACCTCCATTGGCTCTTTTCCCGTGAACGCATCTTGGGGAGGAGCTCGGCTCGCGGCCATGCATACGCGGCGGTCATCAGCGCCGCCCAGTCCTGGAAGGAGCTATCACGGGAGGCCGTAGCGGATCGAGTGATGGAAGAGCTTCGGAAGCGGCTGCCAGAAGCGGCCGAGGCTCGGCTCCTCCATTCCTTTCTCTACCGGGCGCAAGGGGGCACTCCTTCCCTGAGCCCAGCGGAATGCGGGTTGCGACCGGGTCCGCGGAGCGAATGGCGTAATCTCTGGATTGCGGGGGATTGGACCGACACGAGCCTCCCCGCCACCATCGAGGGAGCGGTCCAGAGCGGGATTTCCGCCGTCCGGATGATGAACCGGGCGGAAGAAGAGAAGGCATCGTCGCCCTCTCCCAGCGGAAAATGGGCGATGGCGGAGGCAGGGGGGTAGCGGAGAGTACCATGAGCAAGAAACGGTGGGTGAGCATTGGCCTGTGCTGGATCGGCCTGGTAGGAGCGGGAGGCTCTCTCCGGGCGGCGGAGAGCACGGCGAATTTTCAAGCGGAGTTTCAGAGCGTGGGTGGCGCCCTTCGGAAAGCCCCCCTTCCCGAGTATCCCGGCGTCCTCGACCAGAGGCTTCGGCCGCTCCTGCGGCGGGTCCGGGCCTCGCTCATCGAGGGAGGGCCCAGGGCGGAGGCGACCATGCGGAGCGTGCTTCTGGGTGCAAAAGAGTTGCTCGCCATCGAGGACGTGGAAGCGGCCATGCTGACCGCCTATGCCGTCTCGGCCGAACCGGAGCTGGTGGTGCGAGTGCTGCGCACCCTTTCGGAGCCGGATCGGGAGGAGCTGGCCTCCTATCTCTTCGCCGGAACGTCGAATTGCGGAGAAGGCGATCCCCGCAAGCCTTCCCTGCTTCGGCTCGAGATCGCCATGGCACCCCTGCTCGACGAGCTGATCGTGAGGGCCGACGAGGAAGCGGCAGCCGAGGTGAATGCCCCGGCGAGCCCCTCCCGCAAGTAGCGCTGGCGGACAGAGCGGAGCTCTGCCCCTGCGGCAAGGTCAAGGGGCCGGACGCCGTCAAAAGTTGATCTGGACCGTGCCTTGGATCCAGAAGGGGAGCTGCGCAACGATATAGTCGTAGTTCATGAACCGCGCATTGCTGAAACCGGGAGCTCCGGGAAGCCAGTACTCCTCGTTGGTCAGGTTGTAGACGTAGAGGCTCGCTTCCCACCGCTTGGTGGCATAGAAGAGGCGGGCGTTCAAGGTGTACCAAGTCGGAATCCGGGTCGAATAGGTGTAGAAGATGTAATTGCCGCTCTCGGTGATCCCCCAGAGGGATACGCCGAAGCCGTTGTTGAACTTGTAGGTCGCCATCAGGTTGCCGTAGTTGGTCGGAAACCCGATGAACTGGTAATTGGCTGCCGCCATGTTGACCAACGGATCGGTCGGCAGATCGTATTGACGCGCCACGGAGGTGGAGTAGGGCTGCATCGCCAAGGGACCCTGGGAGAGTCCGGCCCACTGCTCTTGTGCGGCGATGTAGGCATAGCCGAAGTTGAGCCAGAAGTTCCGGTTGGGCTGGTAGCTGCCGTTGAGCTGAATCCCGCTGATGTCCGCTTGGGCGGTTGCGATCGGACCCCCGGGGATGACCTGCGCTGGAATGTATCCGCTTTGCATGTAGGCGGAAAAGCCCAGGAAGAGATGGTCGTGGAGAAGGTTGAGCTTGGTTCCCAGCTCGTAGAGAAAATTGTTCTGATGGTAGTAGGAGGAGGGATAGGAGGGGCCGAAGCTCCCGAACTGGGAAAGCAGGGTGGTCTGTCCGTAGAAGAAGGTGAAGTAGTTGGTCATCCACGGAAAGGGCTTGTAGCTGGGACTGATCGACACTTCGGGCTGGACCATGCTCATCGAGGTCGACGTCAAGGTCGGGAGCCCAAAAGAGGGGGCCGCCGCCGAAATGTCGCCTGGGGTTCCCGGTGGCGGGGAAGCCTGGATGAAGTAGGCATTCATCCTCCCCGAGAGAAGGAGGCTCCACTGATCGGTGAAGTCGACCTTGTGCTGGTAGAAGGGCGAAAGCTCGTAAAAGGTGTCCGAGGTCGAGAGGTAGTTGAAGACGTTGTAGTAGGCGCCCGGATAGCCGGGGACCGGAATATCGGTCAGGTAGGGATTGCTGTAGGGAGCCGCCGTCGCCGTAGAAAAGGGGATCAGCGGAGAGTAGTCCCTCGAGGTGAGGGGTTGCGTCATGTTCCAGATGTTCGTCGGCGAGTGCCAGGCTCCCGAATACTCGGTGTCGCTGAAAAAACGGAATTCCAAGCCCGTATCGATCGTGTGGTGGAGCTTCGCCCCGAGCCCCTTCTCGGCTTCTGCGCTCGAGTCGCTGGAGGCCGCGGGCTGGCCGCTCCTTCCGATCGGGGTGTCGAAGGAGGCGCGGAGCTCGAGCCGGTCGTCGAAGTCGTATCCCGCCGGCAACACCGCCCAGAACGTCGAGGGGATGGCCTGATCGACGTAGCTGCTGAAGTATTCGAACATCGAGTTGTTCACGAGCGAGAGGCCCTCATCGATCTTGAGCGTCTCGATCGCCTGGGCGACATAGTAGAGCTGCTGGGTTGAGTTCTCGGAATTGGCGAAGAGGTTGGAACGGCGGCTGATCGGCTCCTGCGGACCCCAGTTCATCGCATAGCCCGACCCCGGCGGAGCACTCCCGAGCCCGGGATGGAGGACTCCTGGAGGGCCGTACCATCCGGCGAGCGAGCCGGTCTGATAGAGGCCGTCGCTGATCAGGGCCTGGTCGGGACGGTTGATGCCCGCCACCGTGTTGAGATGATTGACGTCGAACTCGGTGTTGAAGTCGATCGTCAGGTTGTCGTAGGGCTTGGCGGAGAGTACCAAAAGGGCGCACTGCCGCTGGAGGTAGGCTCCATCATAGTAGTTGTAGGGAGCATAGCCGTCCTGCCCGAAGTAGTCGACCCGGTAGGCCAACTTGTCCTTGATGATCGGCCCCCCGATGTCGATGTTCCAGAAGTTGGTGCTGTACATGCCGCCCGTGTAGCTCGCGGTCCCCCGAAATTTGTCGAAATAGGGCTGCTTGGTGACCTCGTTGGCGAACCCCCCGGCCATCTCTTGAGGACCAAAGACGATGCTGACGGGGCCCGTGACGACGTCGAGGTTGTCGTAGGCGTTCATGTTCATGAGCGGGCCCCATTGAGCGGACTGGCTGAACCCGACGAGCATGCCGTTGCGGTAAGCTGTCCCCGGAAGACCCCGCATCACCGGTTCCGATACGGGGCTGCCCGTCATCTGCGTCGGATTGATTCCCGGGACGAAGGCGGCCAGATCATTGACCGACTGGGCGTTGGTGGTCTGAATCTCCTCCTTGTTCACGATTTGAACCGTTCGCGGGGTCTCCATGACGCTCATCTCGGGGCCGAGCACCCCGACCGGCTGCTCGGCTGGCTCGACCGACTCGTAAGGGGTGGATGCCCCCACATCCACCTCGCCCAGAACCGGACCCAAACCAGGGGGTAGCTCCCCCCCGGGCAGGGGGCCCTGAGGAACCGTGATGGGAGGAGCGGCCGCGGAAGGTGCGGGAGCTGCCGGGGCCGCAGGCCCAGGAGCTGGCGCCGCCGGCGCTTCTGCGGATGGCGCCGCTGCTTCGGGGCCCGCTTCCGGGCCTTCCGGAGCCGCCGCCGGAGCTTGGCCGGTCGAAGGAGAGGGCGCGCTCTCCGGTTGGGTGGCTGCCGCGGAAGGAGTCGCCGCCTCCTCGGCGGGGACGCTGCTCGGTCCCGGCTCGGCACCGAGCGCCGGAGCCGGATTGCCCATCAAGAGGAGGAGGATTCCGGGAAGGACGGCGGAGAGAAGGATGCCGAGGCAGGAGCGGAGCATAGGCATAACGCGAGCGCCTTGGACGGCTGGAGCCTCTCTGCGCCGGGAAGGGCTTCCTTGTCAACCATTCTTACGGATCGGGAAGCCCTTCCGAGATTGTGCCCCGTCATTGGAGATAGAAGCGAACCGGGACGACCGCTTGGGATTCGACGGGTTTCACCCCCGCCAGGGCAGGGTGAAACCGCCAATGCTCGACGGCAGTCTCCGCCGACTGATCGAGATCCGAAAAGCCCGAGCTGCGCACGACACGCACCGTTTCCACTCCACCCACTGGCGAAATCTTCACCCAGACGTAGACGACGCCCTGCTCCTTTTTCTGCCGAGCCGCGTCGGGGTAAACCGGAGGGGGATTCCGTAGGTAGTCGGGCTGAGCGAGCCGGGTCGGTCGGGCGGACGAGGCGGCCGTCGGAGCCGGCTTCGGCGGAAGCATGGCTTTCTTGGGCTGTACCTTGCGCACCACCTCCTGAGCCATGTCCCCAGGCTTGGGCGGCAGGGGCTCCGAGACGGGCTGCGTGGTCGGCTCCGGAGACGCCACGAGATCGACCGTCGCTGGAGGGAAGAAGGACATGGACGTTGCTGCCTGCTTGATCTTGGGTGCCAGGCTGATTCCGGCTCCCAGGATCAGGGCCGCATGGAAAGCCAGAGAGAGAATCCACCCGGCGGTCCGCTCGCGCCGCTCGACTGGGTCTTCCGCGAACGGAGAAACTCCCTGGGTCCCTGAAGGACGAGGCCCCGCGGGCGCGGCCGCCTTCGGCGCCGCACCGGCGAATAAGATCGGCAGCTTCACCAGCCGGTGCCCGACGTTTTGACTCTTTCGCTCTTGGAGAAGGATCATGGCGAGCCTCCTTCCTTTTTTTTCGCTCGGCGTCGATCCTCCGGGAGGAGACCGACGACAGGCCGGCGGATCCCGCGAGAATCACCCTGAGCGCTCTTTCAAACTGCCCTTACCTTATGCCTGCGCCCTTTAAGAAAAGCGGGGGCAGGAGTTTAACTTTTCTTTAAGTTACGGAATCTGACGGAACGGCGATCGCATTGGCGGGACTGCGGCGAGAGCAACGAATAGGACGACTCAGCCTTGCTGCGTCTTCGGGAAGATCACCAGCCGCGTGCAGTGCCACTCGCGGTACGACCGGTAGGCGATTCGCATGTTGCCATGGCTCTGAACCAGCGCTGCGACGATCCGCTTGCCCACGCCGAGCCCCGACCCGCGGGCACCGCTCCGCTTGATCCGGTTCCCGACGGCGACCACGACGCAACCGGGACCGCGGCGGAGGCGGAGGAAAATGGGGCCTCGTCCATGGTGGAGCGCATTGGAGACCAAGTTATAGAGGATCTGCTTCAGGTAGTTCCGGTCCGCGTCGGCTTCCGCAGGCTCCGTGCGCGTCTCGAGCGTGCGGCCTTCGGCTTCGGCGAGGAGCCGGAAGCCTTCCAGGAGTTCTTCCAAGAGCTCGTTGACGTCGAGGCGCTCCCAGCGGAGGACGAGCCTACCCTTCTCGGCTCGCGCCAGGAGGAGGGCGCGATCGAGGTGATGGCCGAGTCGGTCGAGCTCCACTTCGATCTGCTCGGTGATGGCGGGATCGACCCGTTCGACCACTCGCTCCATCCGGAGGCGTGCCATGGTGAGCGGGAGCTTGAGCTCGTGAGCCATCCGCGCGGAAGCGCGGTCGACTTCGGCCAAGGTTTCTTGGACGCGATCGAGCAGCCGGTTGATTTCCTGGACCAAGGCTTCGATCTCCGGATCCCGCTCATCGGCATGGGCTCGCTGCCAGGGATTCTGCGGGTCGAGCAGGGCGAGTTGGCGTCGGAGCGCTCGGAGAGGTCGTCTGCCGGCGGTCGCCACCAAGAGCGCGGCCCCCAGGAAGGTGGCGAGCATCGCCAGGGCATACGCGGCTTCCCACTGGACCAGCTCGCGCCGATGCTCCGGCGTTTTCAAAAAGCGCGCCTCGCGCGCCGATGCTGCCCAGTGAAAGATCGTGGACACCCCGAGAAACACCAAGCCGAATACGGCCGTCAGCGTGAGCCATCGGCGGTTCATGGCGAAGCGGAGGGTGCTGCATGCAGCGCAAACCCGATCCCTCGAATCGTCTGGAGCAGGGGCGGCTTCCCCGCGAGGTGGAGCTTTTGCCGCAGATGGTTGACGTGGACGTTCACCAGCGCGGTTTCCGAATCGAAACAGCGATCCCAGATTTTTTCCAGGATGAGCGCCTTGCTTACCGGGTTGGGGGCGTGCTCGACCAGGAGCCGCAAGAGCTCAAACTCCCGGTTGGTCAGGTCGATGCGCTGGTCGCCCCGGGTCACGGAACGTGCGACAAGATCCATCTCGATGTCCTCGAACCGCAATCGGCTGGCCAAGGTTGGGCTTTGCCGACGCAGGAGCGCGCGCACGCGAGCGAGCAGCTCCTGGGTGGAGAAGGGCTTGCCCAGGTAATCATCGGCACCCGCGTCGAGTCCGCGCACCCGGTCCTCGACGTCGGTGCGACCCGTGAGGAAGAGGACCGGCAGGCGCGATCCAGTACGCCGGAGCTGGCGAACCACGGAGATGCCATCGCGCTCGGGAAGCATGAGATCGAGGATCAGGAGATCGAAAGGATAGTTCTGGGCCAGCCAGAGCGCCTCTTCTCCGTCCTCCGCCACCTCGGCCGTGTATCCCTCAGCCTGAAGAGCCGCCTTGACATGCTTCCAGATCTTTCGATCGTCTTCGGCAATCAGGATCCTCATCTTCCCATCCGTGGGATCGCCTTCCGGCCGCTCGGGACGGAGAGGGCGCTAGGGAGCGACTAGAGATCGGACCGGCATGAGCTTACCGCGCCTGTCCCGCCCGCTTCCCCGGGGAAAGACGCTGCGCCAGTCTCTCGAGGGCGGGCGAATGGTCGTGGGGGCTCAAACGCACCTCGATGAGCCAATACGAATCTCTTTGGTTCAATGCGGCTTGAAGAGTTTCTTTCAACTCCTGGTTGGTCCGGACCTGGCAGGCATGGCCGGCCCCCAAAAGCTCGGGCATGCGGCAGTAGTTCCACTCCAGCAGGTCGTTGAAGGGACCGTCGAGAATGTGGCGTTCGGTGGAGTACCCGCGATTGTTGAGCAAGACCACGATCGGGCTCAAGCCGAAGCGGACCGCAGTGGAGAGCTCCACCCCCGTCATTTGGAATGCTCCGTCTCCCACAAGGACCAGGGGGCGTAATCGTGGATTGGCGAGGGCGGCTCCTAGCGAGGCGGGAATCGAGAACCCGAGGGAGGCGTAGTAGGCGGGGCTCAAGAACTCGGTCGATTCGCGAATGACCAGCTCCGAAGCGCCGAAGAGCGCCTCGCCGACATCGGCGACGACGACGATCTCCGAGCTCAGGATCTGGTTGATCTCCGCGAAGAGAGAGACGACCGTGATCCGATCCTGCGGGCGGAACGCGGTCTTTGCGATCCGCTCGGCCGGGGGCGCGAAGCCGCTCGGCAAGACCTTCTTTTGAATGTCCAGCTTTCGGAGGCCGCGAACGAAGTCTGCCAGGAGCACTCCTTCGAAGGAGTGGTGGCGAATGGAGAGCTTTTCGCTGGTCGCATAGATGCAGCGGCTCATATCGAGCGAAGAAGTGCTTCCGCCCACCGTGATGTCGGTAAGAAAGACGCCCAAAAGGAGGAGGCAATCGCTCGCCTCTACATAATCATTCACTTCGGCCCGTCCGGTTGCTCCTTCGTAGACCCCGACGTAATGGGGATGCGTCTCCGCAATGACCGATTTCCCCAGCAGGGTGGCGGCGACGGGGATGCCCGTTCGTTCCGTGAGCTCAACCAGCTCCTTCTGCAGGCCGAAGCGGTGGATCTCCACATCGGCCAGGATCAACGGGAAGCGGGAGGAGAGAAGCATCTGACGGGCTTCCTCCAAGGCTTCCGCCAGCGCTTGCGGATCGCTCTCCTCGGGCTCCCGCGGGAAGGAGGAACGGCGAGCAGGAGCCGACTGAAGATCCCGAGGGACCTCGATGTAGACGGGCCGGTGGTAGCGGCGGGCGAGACCGAGCAGCCGGTCGATCTCGGATGCCGCCGTGTCGGGATTGTCGAGAACGGTTGTCCCCACCGTGATCTCCTCGAAGATCTTCCGCTGAGTGTCGAAATTGCGCACCTTGTGGTGGAGCAGGGGATCTTTCTTACGCTCGCCCATGCCCGGAGCGCCGCTGATGACGACGACCGCCGATTTTTCCGCATAGGCTTCCGCCACCGCGTTGGCAATTTTGAGGCCTCCGACGCAGTAGGTGACGCAGGCCGCCCCGATGCCGCGGATACGGGCATAGGCGTCGGCCGCAAAGCCCGCGCCCTGCTCATCGCAGGTGTTGACCGTCTCGATTCCCTGTTTCCGAAACGTGGAGAAGAGGGCCAGGGCGTAATCGCCCGGCACCCCGAATACATACTCGATTCCCTCGCTCTGGAGACGGCTCGCCAGACAGTCCGCGATGCTCGGGGTTTCTTTCATGAGATAAGGTTGCCCCAAAGGCTTCATTCGGGAAATGCGAAAATCGGTCGACTTAGCCAGAATGGTCTGCGCGCTCCAGCACCGGACGCAGGAAAGGGGCGGTCGGAGATTTCTTGAGCCGGGCGATTTTCTCGGGCGGGCCTTTGGCGATGATCTTCCCTCCGGATTCCGCCGCTCCCGGGCCGAGCTCGATTGCGTAGTCGGCCTCGGCGATCACGTCGAGATGATGCTCGACGATGACGACGGTGTGGCCGAGGTCGACCAGCCGCTGACAGAGCCGGAGGAGTCGTTCCACGTCGGCCAGATGGAGCCCGATCGTCGGCTCTTCCAGAAGATAGAGGCAGCGCCTCGTCGGCGCAGGCGTGAGGGAGCGCGGGAGGGAGCGCGCGAGCGATGCCGCGAGCTCGGCGGCGAGCTTGAGCCGCTGCGCCTCCCCGCCCGAAAGGGTGGGGCTCGGTTGACCGAGGGTGAGGTAGCCGAGGCCCGCTTCGGTGACCAGCTCGAGGGCCTGGTGGAGTCGGGGAACACCCGAAAAGAAGGAAGCGGCTTCTTCCACGGTCATTTCCAGGATCTCGGCGATCGTCTTTTCCCGGTATTCGATTTCGAGAGTCTGCGGGCTGTAGCGCTTTCCTGAGCAGGCTTCGCAGGGGATTCGGAAGAGGGGAAGAAGCGGAAGCTCCACGGCGAGCGTCCCGTTCCCCTGGCAAACCGGGCATCGTCCCGAGGAGGTGTTGTAGGAGAAGCGGCCCGGTCCGTATCCCCGCTCGCGAGAGGTCGGGAGCGAGGCGAAGAGTGTGCGAATCTGGTCGAAGACGCCCAGGTAGGTCGCCGGAGTCGAACGGCTCGTCTTGCCGATCGGAGTCTGATCGATCAGGACGGCGGCGGAGAGCGCATCCGCTCCGGAAATCGCACTCCAGCAGGGGCGGAATGGTCGCGTTCCCTCCAACCTTTTCTTCGCTGCGGAGCGGCAGACTGCGGGATAGAGGGCCCGATGGAGAAGCGTGCTCTTTCCCGACCCGCTGACACCGCAAAGGACCACCAACCTGCCGAGGGGAAGCCTGACCGAGAGATCGTGCAAGTTATGCGCCTTGATTCCGTCGATGCGCAGCCAGGGCCCGGAACGGCCGCAGGGTCGCCGCCGGCCGCGGAGCGGATGGCGAAGAGGGCTTCCCAAAAGCCGTCCGGTCGCCGAGGTTGGCTCCCCAGCGAGACTCGTCCAGGGACCATCGGCGACGATTTGACCTCCAAAACGTCCCGCGCCGGGTCCCAGGTCGATGACGCGGTCGGCCCGCCGGATCGTCTCCTCGTCGTGTTCGACGACGACCAGGGTGTTTCCCTTGGCTTGCAGTGCGCCCAGCGTATCGAGCAGACGGGCGTTCTCTTGGGCATGAAGCCCGATCGTGGGTTCGTCGAGCACGTAGAGCACCCCTTGGAGATTGCTGCCGAGCTGGGCGGCGAGGTGAATGCGTTGCATCTCGCCCGCGGAGAGGGTTGGAGCCGGGCGGTCGAGCGCGAGGTAGGAGAGTCCTGCCTGATCCAGGAAGCGGAGGCGAGCCAAGACTTCGGGGAGGATCTTGGCAAGCACCGGGGCTTCCCGGCCAGCGACGGGAAGCCGGGAAAAGTAGGCGATGGCTTCCTTGACGGAAAGCCGGCAGATCTCCGGCAGCGTTGGCCCGGCCTCATCCCTTCCCTGGAGCAAGGGAAGGCGCACGGCGCCGGCGATGGGATTGAGCCGGGTCCCGCGGCAGCTCGGACAGGGGATCGCCTCCTCCCTATCCCCCTCGGTCCCGCTCAAGAGCGTCCCGTTTCCCTGGCAGTGGTGACACCAGCCGAGGGGAGAGTGGAAAGAGAAGAGGCGCGGGTCGAGCTCGTCGAACGCGCGCCCGCTGCCCGGGCAGAAGTAACGGGTGCTCAACAGCGACTCCTTCCCTTGCGGATCAACCAGGAGGATGGTCTCCCGTCCCAGCGAAAGCGCCTCCGCCACCATCTGCTCGACCTCTGCGTCCGTGGAGCCGGGCAGAAGGGTCCCGAGCCAGACATCAATCGAATGGGTCCGGTAGCGATGGGTTCCGGTAAAACGCTGGGGATCGACCCACCGTCCGTCGATGCGCAGGCCGGCAACCTTCTTGCGGGCTGCCCAGCGGCCGAGAGCCACGTAGTTTCCCTTCCGGCCGCGCACCACGGGGGCGAGGAGGCGTTGGGGAAGGACCAGACGGCGGAGAACCTCGGAGAGGAGTGCGCTCAAGGATTGTCGCTTGGCCGGCTCTCCGGTTGCTGGGTCGGCGGGAATGCCCAATCGGGCGTAGAGGAGGCGAAGAAAAGGGAAGATCTCGGCAACGGTTGCTACCGTGCTCTTGGTGCCCGGGCGAGTGAGTCGCTGCTCGATCGCCACGGTCGGGGGCAGGCCGGTCACCGCCTCCACGGCTGGCTTCTCCATCTGTTCGACGAACTGGCGCGCGTAGCCGGAGAGGCAGTCGAGATAGCGCCGCTGACCCTCCGTGAAAAGGATGTCGAAGGCGAGGGTCGACTTTCCGGAGCCGCTGACTCCCGTCAAGACCGTGAAGCTGCCGAGGGCGATATCCAAGGAGAGCGACTTCAAGTTGTGGTGGTGCGCGTTGCGGATCGAGACGCGATCCGGGAGGAGGGGATTCGCGGGAGGCGTCCGGAGAGGGCCTTCCCCGAGAGGCGCCGCGTTTGGGGCCTCGACTCCGAGCCGGTGGCGGAGGAAGCGGCCCGTGTGGCTCCTTGGATGGGAGGCGATTGCTTCCGGATCTCCCTCGGCCACGACCTTCCCCCCATCCGCGCCACCCTCCGGGCCGAGCTCGATCAGCCAGTCGGCGCTGCGGATCACATCGAGGTTGTGCTCGACCACGACGAGAGTATTGCCCTGGTCGACGATCCGTTGGAAGAGGCGGAGCAGAGCCGGAAGGTCGTCGGCATGGAGGCCCGTGGTCGGCTCATCGAGAAGAAAGAGTGCCGAACCGCCGCCTTCGCTTCGTGCGCAGTCCTCTTCGCCCGCAGCACGGATCCCGCCGGCCAGATGATTCCAGACCTTGAGCCGTTGACTCTCCCCTCCGGAGAGTTGGCTCAAGGGATGACCGAGTCGGAGGTAGCCGAGACCGATCTCCTCCAGGCCCCCGAGCCTCCGAACCCCTTGGCGGCGGAGCCCCTCTTCCGAGGAGGAAGTTCCTTCTTTTGGCCGAAGGAAGCCAATCGCCTCCGTCACGCTCATGGCGAGCAGGTCCTCCAAGGTCTTGCCGCTGAGCCGGACGGCAAGGACATGGGGTTGGAAGCGCTTGCCTTGGCAGATCGGGCAGGGGAGGAAGACATCCGCGAGGAATTGCATCTCAACGCGCTCAACCCCCGATCCCTCGCAATGGGGGCATCGGCCGTCGCCCGCATTCAAGGAAAAAGAGAGAGGGGTCAGGCCGCGGGAGAGGGCGTCCTCGGTCTGGGCGAAAAGCTTCCGGATGGGTTCCCATGCCTTTACATACAGGGCCAGGTTCGAGCGAGGGGTGCGGCTCAAAGGGGATTGATTGACTTCGTAGAGGGCGGAAATCCCCTCCCATCCGGCGAGCGTGGCCGCTTCTCCGGCAAAGGGTGTCGGCCTGTCCGGATGGGCCATCGCAGAGCGGAGCGTTGCGGCAAGGGCGTCATGGACCAGGCTGCTTTTTCCGGAGCCGCTGACGCCAGTGACCGCAACGAAGCGCCCGAGCGGCAGGTCGAGGGAGAGATCCTCCAGGTTATGTACACGGATATGGGACAAGTGAAGGCGGCGCGCGGAGTCGATCGGTCGACGAGCGGCGGGGACGGGGACCCTCTTTCTTCCGGAAAGGTAGGCGCCCGTCAGGGACCGGGAGGAGCGCAGAATTTCGGCGGGCGAGCCGCAGAAGACGACCTCTCCACCCTCCGCTCCCCTGCCGGGGCCAAGCTCGACAAGATAATCAGCACCCCCGATCACCCGTTCCTCGTGTTCGACGGCCACGACCGTATTGCCCTGGTCGCGCAGGCGGCGCATGACGCCCAGCAGCCGGTCGACGTCCCGCGGATGGAGCCCGATGGTCGGTTCATCGAGGACGAACAGGGTATTGGACAACTGGTTGCCCAGGCAGATCGTCAGGTTTGCCCTCCGAATCTCTCCGCCCGAAAGAGAACGGGTGGGGCGGTCGAGCGAGAGGTAGCCGAGGCCGATCTCCTCCAGATAGTGCAAGCGGACCAGGACCTCTTCCCAGGCGCGGCGAGTGGCCGGGTCGGCCGGCGCGGGCGCAAGCGAAGCGAGCCGCCGCCGCGCCTCCTGCGCGGGGAGCGTACAGAACTCGGCGATCGACAAGTCGCCGGAGGGGAAGGGGAGCCGGTAGGCGCGCGCAAGCTCCGTAAAACGGGTGCCGCCGCATTCCGGGCAGGTCCGGTAATCGCGGTAGCGGGAGAGGAAGACGCGGACATGCGTCTTGTAGGCCTTTTTCTCCAGAATGGAAAAAAAGCCGCGTACCCCGCACCAGAGCTCGGCCTCCACCGCCTCTTCTGCCGCGAGCTCCGGCCGCTCGCCCTCCAAGATGAACTTCTGCTCCGCGGGCGAGAGCTGAAAAAAAGGGGTATCGATCGAAATGCCTCGGCGGAGGCAGGCTCTCTCGAGCTTCCGCTGCCACCAGGATAGCGACGCCGAACGGAAGGGCAGGATCGAGCCGCCCCGCACCGACCGGCTCGGCTCCGGAACCGCGCGGTTCCAGTCGAATTCCACGATCCGGCCGAAACCATGGCAGGCGGGGCAGGCCCCCTGCGGATTGTTGAAGGAGAAGAGGGACGGGGCGGGAGCGGGAAATTCCCGTCCGCAGCCGGAACAGAGCGGGCGGTCGGTGTAGATCCGGCTCTCGGCACGACCCGCCCGGATCGCCACGCGCCCCTTGCCGAGCCGTATCCCTTCCTCGAGACCCTGGGCGAGACGGCTCTTCTCCCTCTCCTCGACGCGCAGGAGCCGCAGGGCGACCAGCAGTCGGCCCGCGATAGCGCCGTCCTCCGGTCCCTCGTCGGTCCGAATGAGGGCATCTTTGTCCCAGACGCGGAGAAGGCCTTGCGAGCGGAGGAACAAGAAGGCCTCGCGACGGCTGGTCCCCTCGGGGAATTCGACCGGGAAGCCGATCCCGATCATTTCGCCCGGAAACCGCCTCAAGAGCTCCTCGGCGATCGTGGCGGAGGAAGCCGTCTCCACCGGAAGCTGGCAGTTCGGGCAAACGGGCTTTCCCGCGCGGGCATAGACCGACTTGAGGTAGTCGAGGATGCCGCTCATCGTTCCGAGCGTGCTGCGCGAGGTGGCGGCTCCCCCGCTCTGCCCGACAGCGATCGCCGGGAGGATCCCCTCGATCGCCTCGCAGTCCGGCTTTTCCATCCGTTCGAGGAACTGCCGGACGTAGGGCGAGAACGTTTCCACATAACGCCGCTGGCCTTCGGCATAGAGGGTATCGAAGGCCAGGGACGATTTCCCGGAGCCGCTGGGTCCGGTGATCACGGTGAGCTTGCCGCGAGGGATGTCCAGGTCGATCGATCGGAGGTTGTGGACCCGCACCCCGCGGAGGGAGAGGGAAGGATGCGGAGAAGAAGCGGGAGATCTCATCCGCTTTCTTCCGGGAGGATCGTGGCCGGCTCCATGGGGAGATCAGGAATGTGGACTGCCGCAACGGGTTGAAAAATGAGCCATGAGCGGTTCTGCCGCTGCCTTGGGCGGAGCAGCCACCGAAAGATAGCGTGTCATGGGGAACCGGCCAAGCTCCTCTGCCAAAGGAAGCTTCCGCTTGACCCGGCTACGCCCCGGAACGTATATGCCGATGTTTGGGAAAAGGTCGGCGCGACAATGGTGAGTAAGCGTTTACTGAGAAGCCAAGACAATCCAAGCCAGAAAGGAATCCTGGGCGCTGCTCCTCGGGTTTCCCTTCTTGCGATCCTTCTTGCCCTCTTCGCGGGTTGCATGGTTGGGCCCGATTACAAGCGGCCGACCGTGGAGACCCCGAGCAGCTTCAAGTGGGGAGAGTCCCCTGGCGGCGAAAAGGTGGCGACCGGCCGGAACGGCCAGACGGCGAATGGCACAGCGCGGCCCTCCCCGGAAGGGATGGCCCAAAATATCCGGTGGAGGAAGGCTCTTCCCCAGGATGTGATCGCCAAGGGAGAGTGGTGGAAGCTTTTCGACGATTCGGTGCTCGATCAGCTCGAAAGCCAGCTCTCCATTGGCAATCAGCAGATCAAGATCGCCTTCGCCCAGGCGACGGCTTCCCGCGCCCAGGTAGGCCAAGCGCTCGCGAATTTCTTCCCGACCGTGGGAGTCGCTCCCTTTTATTCCAACATCAGCTTTTCCCAGAATCAACCCTTCTTCTTGCAGCAGCATCAAGTACAGGCACCGGTGATCGGCTCCAACGGACAGCAGATCGGAACGACGCAGTTCCCCGTCGGCTTGACCCAATCCTGGCAGGAGTTCGCGATTCCGGGCTATGCCGTCTACGAGGCGGATATTTGGGGACAGTTGCGGCGTGGGCTCGAGTCCGCCAAGGCGAATGCGCAGGCAACGCAAGCCGCCTACGAAACCGTCATCCTTTCCCTCCATGCGGAGCTCGCCATCCAATATTTCTTCCTGCGCTACATCGATGCGCAGCTCACCGTGTACAAGTACATGGTCGATGTCTTTCGGGATAATCTCTACTTGGTCCAGAGCCGGTATGACGGCGGGGTGGCCAACGAGCTCGACCTGGCGCGCGCCAAGACCGACCTGGCAACCGCCCAGTCCCAATACATCGGTTTGCAAAACACGCGAGCCCAGGCGGAAAATGGGATTGCCACCCTCTTGGGCAAACCGGCATCCACCGTCCGGGTTGCGCCCAATGCCCTGCGGGACGCCCCACCGGTGCTTCCCGCCTATCTCCCTTCCGATCTCCTCCAGCGGCGTCCGGACGTCGCTCAGGCGGAGCGGCAGATGGCCCGAGCGAATGCCACGATCGGAATGGCCCTCGCGGCTTTCTTCCCTTCAGTGAACCTCTTCGCCGTGGGCGGGCTCATCAGCGACGCCGCCTCGCTCCTGTTCCAGGGAGGGAGCCGTTTCTGGTCGATCGGCCCGTTCATCAACATTCCTCTCTTCGAGGGGGGACGCCTGGTCGCTGGAGTGGAGTTTGCTCGAGCCTCGTACCAAGCGGCTGTCGCGAACTACCGGCAACAGGTGTTGACCGCCTTCCAGGAAACGGAAAACAACTTGGCGGCCATCAAGATTCTCTTCGATCGGCAGGAGGCGCAGAATCGGACCGTCGTGTTCTCCAAGCAGCAGTACGACGTCTCCCTCGTCCGCTTCAAGGAAGGGATGGTGAACTATATCGAAGTGGACACGACCATGCGCGTCTGGCTCACGGCGCAGTTGGTCGATGTCCAAATCCTGGGAGAGCGGTATATCGCGCTCGTCTCCCTGATCCGGGCCCTCGGGGGAGGGTGGAAGGATTACTCGATGCGGCCCCTGGCGGCGAGGCCGGAGGGTGGTTCCGTCCCGCCGGAGCAGCACCCGGCTGCGAAGAAAAGCGGCTAGCCGCTCATGGTGCGGGTACTCTACGGCTCGAGCGAGCGTGACGCGGATCTTCGCTATGCCGTCCGCATGGTGGTCCCGGATCCGTTCCTTTGGGTAGAAAAGGGCGGACGGACCTATGCGGTATTCAGCGCTCTCGAGGTCGACCGCGCACGGAGGACGGCGCACGTCGACACGGTGATTCCCGCCGAGGAGCTCGTCCGCGAGGAGAGGAAGCGTTCTGATCCGGTGGAGCTGCTTCTGGCCTTGGCGCGCAGGCTCAGGTTCCGCGTGATTGATGTCCCGGAGTCCTTCCCGTTCGGAGTTGCCGCTCGAGCCGAAAAGCGCGGCTTGCGGCTCCGCGTTCGACAGGGGCCGTTTTTTCCCGAGCGCCAGCAAAAGAGCGATGAGGAGATCGGCTGGATCACGGATGCCTTGCGGATCGCCGAAGCGGGGATGGAGTGCGCCCGGGAGATCCTCCAAGCGAGTCGCCCGGATGCCCGGGGAATTCTTCGGTGGAACGGGGAAGATCTCACCTCCGAACGGTTGCGCGGGGAGATCGAAGCCGTGATCGCTCTCCGCGGCGGGATCGCGGAGCATTCGATCGTGGCGGGGGGAGTACAGGCCTGCGATCCGCACGAGCAGGGGAGCGGCCCCTTGCGCGCCGGTGAAGCAATCGTGATCGACCTCTTTCCTCGGAGCCAGGCGAGTGGCTATTTCGGAGATTTGAGCCGGACCTTCGTCAAAGGCGAACCATCCGAGCCATTGCAGCGTCTCTACGATGCCGTTGCCAAAGGCAAGCAATGGGTATTGGGGGAGATGCGCGAAGGGGCGGATGGACGGGCGTTGCATCGCCGGCTCGTCCGCCGGTTCACCCAGGAGGGATATCCCACCGAGCGGCGCGGAGGGAGATGGGTCGGTTTTTTCCATGGAACCGGCCATAGCCTGGGGCTGGAGATCCACGAGCCCCCTCGTTTCGCGGCGGGCCGCTTTCGCTCAGGCCAAGTCATGACGGTTGAGCCGGGTCTTTATTATCCGGACATCGGCGGGGTGCGCTTGGAGGATCTGGTGATCATCGAAAAGGAAGGCGTTCGCAACCTGACCCGCTCCCCCGAGATCTTTAAAATTCCTTGACGCGTTCCACGAACTCGTGCTCGACTTCTCCGGTTCTGCGGGACGCGAGAACCCACGTGAAAACCCCCTCCCCGAAAAACCGCTCCCTTCGTGGCTTTCTGCTCGGATGCCTGCTCGGGTGCGCGGTGTCGATGATTCCCGGGAAGCTCTTTGGTTCTCCTGCAGCGGCTATCGAGCGCCTCCAGTCGGAGGACGACCCCGAACCGGGTCAGGACCCGTTGATGCCCGAGCATATGCCGGGAGAAATTCCAGGAGAGCCGAAGAGTCCTTCTGAAGAGCCGTTTACGCCGGCGCCCTACTTTCCGGAGGTTCCCCAGTTCCTGCCCGACGAACCCCCCATCCCCTAAGGGGGTCGGGAGCCGCAGCTCCGAGCCGTCATCGGCGATTCGCTCGCCAGAGCAAGAGAAAGCCGATCGTCTGGAAGACGATGTTTGGCATCCAGATGATGAGCTCCGGGAAGAGATGCGCCTTGGCCTTCAAGGCGTCGGCCAAGAGGACAATGGCATAGTAAGCCAGAACGATCACGAGGCTCAAGGCGACCCCCACGGAGGTTTCCCGCCGATGGACCTGGATGGCCAGAGGAACCCCGACAATCGCGAAGGTAAAGCAGGAGAGGGAAATCGCGAGACGCTTCTGAAGCTCGGTCAAGATCGGCGTGGGATTGTTGTCCTGCGTGATCGAGGGATGCCCCAGGACCTGCTGTCCGATCTCGCCCAGAGTCGAAAGGCCGATGCTCTTTCGGACGGTCAGGCGATCGAAGAGGGTGCCGAGCGAGATCTCGTAGGGGACTTGAAGGGCGCGGGAACCGGCGACGATGCTCTGCACGTCCTCGGGGTTGGCCACGCTTCGTTCCTCCTGGCGGCTGTTCCGCAGAGTGAGGATGATTCTCTGGTGCGGCATGTCGGCGTTGATTTCCGCCTCATCCGCCCGGATCGCGCGCAGAGGGCGGAAGGAGCTGTCGACTTCCCAGATGTAGACATCATCGAGCCGAGCACCCGCGCGCTTGCTCGCATAGAGACGGAAGCCGTCGAACTGGTCGATCGACTTGCCGCTCTCGAAGAACGAGAGCGGATTTTGCAAGAGGATGTCCGAGAAGATCTCCTTGAAGGCATGGCGGCTCTTGGGTCCGACATAGGCGTTGATCGAAAAGCTGAAGAGGCTGTACGCCAGAGCGAACCAGATGACCGGAGCGAGCAGGGGGCCGATCCCGATTCCTGCGGATTTCAAGGCGATCAGCTCGTGATCCTGCGACATTCGGCCGAAGACAAAGAGAACCGCCATGAGCAGCCCCCAAGGCAGGGTGAAGGTCAGGACGAAAGGCACGAGGGAGAGAACGAGCTTGGCGATCACCCAGAGGGGAACCTCATGGTTGATGATGAGGTCGGCGACATCGCGAAATACGTTGGCCAAGACGAGGAAGAAGGTCAGAATGGCCGTGCTGGTCAGGCTGACCTTGAAAAGATCGAGAAAGAGAAGACGGTAGACCGTTTTCATCCAACCAGCGTCATTTTCCGGATGCCTCGGAAGAGGAGGCGGTGCTAAGCTTGTGAGGATGTCGCTCTTTCTTAGGATCAACGAGGAACTCCGGGAGTCAATGCGAAAACGGGACGCGGTCCGGACCTCGGCCTTGCGGATGCTCAAATCGGCGATCCAGTATGCCGGATTGGAGAAGAAGGAGCGGGCCGGGGAGCCTTCCGATCCGGAGGTGATCGCCGTGATCGCCAAGGAGGTTCGAAAGAGAGAGGACTCGATCGAGCGCTACCGGAGCGGGCACAGAGAGGATCTGGCCCGAAAGGAGGAGAGCGAAATCGCCATTTTGCGGGAGTTTCTCCCGGAACCGCTCTCTCCGGATGAACTGGAAGCCTTGGTTCGTCGGGCGATCCGCGAGGCGGGGGCGACAGGCAAGGCACAATTGGGCGCGGTGATCAAGGTGGCTCTGCAGCAGGCTGGCGGCCGGACCGACGGAAAGCAGGTCCGCGACCTGGCTGAACGGATTCTGGGAGCCCAAGGCTCGTAAGGGGAGCCCAAGCATAGGATGGGAGAGCGGCTCTGGCTGGGGGTGGCGGGGCTCTTTGCATTCCTTGGCGCACTGCGGGGAGCCTATAGGTTCGGCTCGCGCGCCAACCGGGCCGGGCGGCTGGTCGACCTCTTTCTCTTGGCTGCCTGGGGAAGCCAGACGCTCTTTCTCTACCTCCGGGGCCGGACGATCGGCCACTGCCCGATTACCAACCTGCTGGAGACGATCGCGTTTCTGGGTTGGGCGCTGCTCCTGATGTACCTGCTCGTGGGATCGGCCTACCGGCTCTCCGTTCTGGGATTTTGCACGGCTCCGGTGGTTGCCCTGCTTAATTTTGCCGCACTGATCGCTCCGATCGATCGGGCAAAGCCACTACCCAAGCTGGGCTGGCCCTTGGAGGTGCATGGAACCGTATTGCTCTTGGCCTATGGGGCGCTCGGGATCGGAGCGGTCGCGGGGCTTCTCTATCTTTTCGAGGACCGAACGCTCAAGAGTCGGCGTGTGGCGGGATGGTTTTACACCTTCCCCGCTCTGGGAGATCTGCTCGTCGTGCAAAGAAGGCTGCTCCACCTCGGTTTCATCCTGCTCACGGCCGGGCTGCTGGTCGGGGTGCTGCTTTCGGAGCGAGGCAGCTGGGATTGGGTAAAGCTCTTCTGGTCATTGGGGGTCTGGCTGCTCTATCTTGTCTTGGCGTGCGCACGCGGGGTGCTCGGTTGGAGCCAGCGGAGGGTCGCCCAGGGAATGGTGTGGGGATTTCTTTTCGTCATGTTGACGTTTTGGCTCATCAATAGTTGGAGTCGTGCTCATCAATTTCGGATGTGACCTGTCTCGGCCGAAGGGCAAGGCCCTCTTCGTGACTCGGGAGGCGATTCCCCTGTGGGAGGAGCGAGAGACGGAGCAGAGGTGTTGTCCCGGCAGACAGGCTCTGGAGAGGAAAATCGGAAACGGGAAGCTATGCAATTTCTCGTGGGTGGCGGGCTGAATTACGAACAAAGCCCTTTGGATCTCCGCGAGCGCGTCGCTTTTCGCCGCGAGGAGTTGGTTCGGGCGCTTCCTCTTCTCCTTCAGGAACTGGCCCTGGAAGAGGGGGTTCTTGTCTCTACCTGCAACCGCGTCGAATATTTTGGAGTCAGCCGGGACGCGAGCCGATGTCAGGCTGGGTGGAGTCGGTTTCTGGAGAGCTACCATGGCATTCGGGCGGATTGGGAGAACTGCTCCCAATTTCGGCAGGGACGCGCTTGCGTCGACCACCTGTTCGAGCTCGTTTCCGGGCTCCGATCGATGGTGATCGGGGAGACGGAGATCTTCGGGCAGGTGAAGGCGGCCTACGAAGCCGCTCACCAGCTCCAGGCGACGGGGGTCTGGCTCAACCGCCTCTTTCAAACCTCCTTTTCCGCGGCAAAGGCGGCGCGATCGAGGACGTTCATCACTCGGGGGAATGTGTCGGTCAGCTCCGTCGCTGTGGAGCTCGCGGAACGGCTCTTTGGGAATCTCTCGGGACGATCGGTCATGGTCCTGGGCGCCGGAGAGACAAGCGAAAAGACGGCGCGCGCCCTCGAGGGGCGCGGTGTGAGCCTCCTTCTCGTCGCAAACCGAACCCATGATCGCGCCTGTGAGCTGGTGAAGGAGCTGCATGGGGAGGCGATTCTCTGGTCGGAGTTCTTGGGTCGGAGTTCGGAAGTCGACATCGTGATCAGCTCGACCGCCGCTCCTCATCCCGTTCTGACCCGCGAGAAGCTCCTCCCCCTGCTGGCGAAAAGAAAGGGCGATCCGCTCTTTCTGATCGACCTGGCGGTGCCGAGGGATATCGACCCGTCGGTCCACGCATTGGACGGAGTCTACCTGTATAATATCGACGACCTGCAAACAATCGCCCGTCAGAATCTCGAAGATCGAGCGTCTGAAATTGTCCGGTGTCGGCGCTTGCTCGAGCCCTATGTCGAACGTTTTTCGCATTGGGCGGAGCAACGGCAAAAACAGTCCCGCGATCCGGATGTGATGGAAAACTTTCGCACGGCATGACGCGCTCGCTCATCATCGGGAGCCGTCGCAGCGGTCTGGCCAGAATCCAGGCGGAGCGGGTGAAGAGCGCGCTCGAAGGCTTGTCCACGGAATGGAGCTTCGCGATCTCCTTTCTCGAAACCTCGGGAGACCGCTGGTCGGAGCGAGGGGAATCCACGCTGCCCGGCAAGGGGATTTTTACCAAGGAGCTCGAAAGCGCACTGCTCCGTCGGGAAATTGACATTGCCGTCCATAGCATGAAGGATCTAGCGACCGAGCTTCCGGATGGATTGAGGATCGCCGCTGTCTCCTTGCGCGAGGATGCCAGGGATGTCTGGGTGAGCCGAAGCTTCCCGGATTGGGATGCCCTTCCTCCCGGATCAACGGTAGCGATCGGCAGCCCGAGAAGGATGCGGCAGCTCCATGGGTTGCGTTCGGATCTCTCCTTTTGCGAAATCCGAGGCAATGTCGATACCCGCTTGCGGAAGCTCGAAGCGAACCCGAACTGGGGCGGCACCGTCCTTGCCGCCGCCGGCTTGAAGAGGCTGGGAGTTCTCGGTCGCGGATTTTGTTTCGCGTTCTTCCCTTTCGAGGCGATGTTGCCGGCTCCGGGCCAGGGAGCGCTGGGGATCGAGACCCGCGGCGAAGACGAAGAGATCGGCAATCTTCTTCGGCGGCTCCATGACGATGCCGCGGGTTGGGAAGTGACGGCCGAGCGGGCTTTTCTGAGAAGCCTGGGCGGAGGCTGCCGTTCAGCCGTCGGAGCGAAGGCGAGCGTTCAGAGGAGGGAGCTTGTCATGGACGGCGTGATCTGGGTCGAAACGGCCGGGCGCAACTATCGCGGACGGGCGACAGGACGAGCGGAGGATGCGGAGGCGATCGGAAAAGCTCTTGCGGAGGAGATCCTGAACGAGGCGGGATGCATGCCCAAATCCGGCGGAGGGATCGAATGAGCCTCTGTCAGTCGCAGGGAAAGGTCTATCTGGTTGGAGCCGGGCCCGGAGATCCGGGGCTCTTGACCCTTCGTGGACGCGAACTCCTCGCGGAGGCCGACTGCGTCCTCTACGACGCGCTTTGCTCTCCCGAGCTCTTGCAATGGGCGAACCCCAAGGCGCAAAAGATCTTCGTCGGAAAATCGAGCGGGCGGCAGGCCTTTTCTCAAAAGGAAATCGAGGCCCTGCTCGTCCGCCACGCGCGGGAAGGGGCGCGGGTCGTTCGGCTCAAGGGGGGAGATCCGTTCCTCTTTGGGCGAGGCGGAGAGGAAGGCCAGACGCTGGAGGCAGCGGGCATTCCCTTCGAGGTCGTTCCGGGAGTCACATCGGCGTTGGCCGCTCCGGCCTATGCCGGGATCCCGCTGACGCATCGCGGCCTCGCATCCGAGGTGACGATTGCCACCGGTCATGAAGATCCAACGAAGCCGGAAGCGTCGGTGAACTGGGCCGCCTTGGGAGGGCTGGAGGGCACCAAGGTCATCCTGATGGGCGCGGAAAGGCTCGCGGAAATCAGCCGACGCCTTCTCGATGGGGGGGAGCGGGAGCAGTGCCCGGTCGCGGCGATCCGGTGGGGCACTTTGGGGAAGCAAGAGGTACGGGAGGCGACCCTGCGGGAGGCGGCGAGCGGCGAGTTTTCCGTTGAGGCACCGTCCGTCATCGTCATCGGTGAGGTCGTGAAGCTGCGCAGCCGGCTTTCCTGGCGGGAACGGCTTCCTCTCTTTGGGCAGCGAATCGTCCTTACGCGGACTCGAAGCGAGTCGAGCCGTTTGGGAAAACGGTTGCGCGATCTCGGCGCCGATGTTCTGGAGATTCCGACGATCCGGATCCTCCCTCGCGCTTTCGGCGATCGAGAGAGGCATCTGGTGCGCCGCTTGGCCTCGGACTTTGCTTGGATCCTCTTGACGAGCCCTGTCGGAGCGGATCTCTTCCTGCGACATGTTCTGGAGACGACCGGAGATCTGCGTTCCCTCGGCAGCGTCCGATTGGCTGCGGTCGGGAGCGCTACGGCGGAGGTCGTCCGACGGTTTCATCTCTCGGTCGATCGGGTTCCCGAGAGCTATACGACGGCCGCCCTGGCGAGCTGCTTTTCTGCGGAAGAGGCGAGGGGCTCCCGGTTCTGCTTGGCGCGCAGCGCACTTGGGAATCCGGGCTTGCCGGAGACGCTGCGACGACTCGGAGCGCAAGTGGAAGAGTGGGTTCTTTACGATACGGAGCCCGAAACGAGCGATCCTGCGGGTGCGAGAGATCGGTTCGTTCACGAAGGAGCCGGGTGGATTCTCTTTGCGAGCTCGAGTGCCGCCACAAATTGGCAAAAGCTTGGCCTTTGCCCGTGCGAGGGCGCTACTGTGCCGCAGGTTCTCAGTATCGGTCCCGTCACGACTCGCACCCTGCAGCGACTCGGGATTGCGGTTGCCGCCGAGGCTGAGCAACACTCGGTGGACGGGCTCGTCACATGCCTTCTCAATCAGGTCCGGAAGGGACAGTAAGCCCGGCCATGCATTTCTCGGGCCGGGGCTGCGGAGCTGGCTGGACTTGGGATCGGACGGCTCGGGCTTGGCCCGCCTCCCAATTGTGGCTCTGCCTCCGCAGGAGGCGGTTCAGTGCGGCGAAGAGTCGGTCCCGGTCTCCATGCCAGCCCAATCCGATGGATACAATTCATGCAAAAGGGAAATAGCGGAGAAAGTTCCATGGCGGATCCTCAAGCAGAGAAATTCATGGAAAACGGGAATGAGGCGCTTGCCGTCGGAGATTGGACGGAGGCGGTCGCCGCCTACCGAAAGGCGGTTGATCAAGACGGCGCCTATTTCGACGCGCAACATGCCTTGGCCCTGGCTCTATATAAGATCGGCGCGTATCAAGAGGCGATGGATGCAGCCCTGCGCGCGACGGCTCTGCGGCCGGAAGAGCCTCTGGCTTGGACCACGCTCTCGCTCGCTTGCCAGAAGCAGGGGCGCATCGCAGAAGCCGAGCAAGCAGCTCTCAAAGCGCGGCTCTATTCATGGAAGCAGGAAACGACTGAGCGGGGAAGCTGAGAAAATTAGTATTGCATCGGTTCTCCATGTAAGTATTACTGACTCCATGAAGCTTACGCAGATTACCAGTGCACAGCTTAACGAGATTGGAAGGCTCGTGCAGGAAAAGGAGAGCCTCTTGAAAAAAATTTCTGAGATCAACAAGAGGCTTCAATTTTTGCCCTCCAATAGCCGCAGCCGTAGCGGAGGCGTGACGCCCAGGGGGCGGATTCCAGGAAGGGGCGGGAGACATCCTGGAAAGCTGAAAGCAGCGGTTCTCGATGCGCTGGCGGCTGCCGGATCCGAAGGGCTCTCTGTAAAAGAGCTTTCTGCGAAGCTTGGGGTAAAGCCAAACAACTTGTATAGCTGGTTTTACACGACGGGAAAGAAAGTGGCCCATTTAGGGAAGGGGACGGATGGAAAGTATATCTATACTCCGGCCCAGGCCGAAAAAAGCGAGGAGCAGGCGATTTCGGGCGCCTGACGCAAGGCGCGGGCTTGGCCCGGCCCGAATCCCGCTATGGTCCGCAGGGCATGCGCAAGGGCGCAATGACTTCCACGTTCGATCCGTTGCAGCTCAGTGGAGTTCCGGGAACGGACGAGCCGCGTTTCACGATGCCAAGGGCGATCTCGCACTTTTTCGCAAAGGAGCGGGCCACGCTGGTGACTCTGCCGACCTCATCTTCCGCCTGCCAAAGGCCCGCTCCCGCTTGAAGGGTTCCTGAACCTGGGGGTGCGGTCAGGAGGACGAGCATGCGGTTCGGATGGCCGATATGGTGGAGACGCGAGACGATCTCCTGGCCGACGTAGCAGCCTTTGCGGTAGGAGATCGCGAGCGGATCCATCCCCACTTCCTGCGGCAGATCCCCGGGATGCAGCTCCTTTCCCCATTGCGGGAATCTCGCTTCGAGGCGAAGCGATTCCAACAGGGCTTCCGGGATAGGAATGCCGATCTCGCCGACTCCCGCCTCGGGAGACCAGAGATCCAGCCCAGGGAGGCCGAACCGTGCGCTGCGAAAGGCCACAGAGGGGGAGGGCGTCGGAAGGGCGAAGGTCGACGAGTCGGGAAAAGCCCGGGTGAGCGTCCAGCCATCGAGTCGCTCGATCTCCACATCGTCGGCGGCGAGAAATTGGCGCAGGCGGGCTTCGAGTGAGTCCCTCTCCGGTGTGGGACCATCGATCCAGAGTGCGTCGTCCGATGCACCGATCCAAAGATCGGCAACCAGCCTTCCCTTCGTGGTGAGAAGTGCTGCGTAGATCGCTGATCCGGCGGATAGGGCGGCCACATCGCTTGTGACTTGACCGTTCAGGTAGCGCACGCGGTCCCTGCCGGTAACCTTCCACAGGGTGCGATGAGCGACCGCCGCGTGCGCGGGCTTGCCTGAAAGAATTTCGTCGTAGAGTGCTTCGAGGTCCATGGCATCCTTCCGTTGCCGGGCGTGCCGCTTTCGCACCTTCCGAGAGATCCGATCCTCTCCCCGGCCTACAGCACACGGAGAGCAACTCCCGTGCCACTGGTTTCAGTTGCGAAACGGCTCATTGCGGGAGAAGCCGACTAGCGCCCAGACGGCCGATAGCATACGCTCGGGTGGAGGTGGCGCAAAGATGCAAGCGGCAACAGACGATATTCGTTGGATGGAAGAGGCGCTGGAGGAGGCGCGCCGGGCGGGGGACGAGGGGGAAGTGCCCATTGGCGCCTTGGTCGTGTACGGCGGCGACGCGGTAGGCCGTGGAGCAAACGGGGTAGAGCGATTGCGGGATGCGCTCGCTCATGCGGAGATGCGGGCAATCCGGCAAGCGCAGGCCTGGTTGGGCGACTGGCGGTTGGAGGCATGCACGCTCTATGTGACCAAGGAGCCTTGCCCCATGTGCATGGGGGCGGCGTTGCAAACGCGGATTGCGCGCATCGTCTACAGCTTGGCCGACCCGCGCTGGGGAGCCGTGGAGAGTCGGTGGCGGCTGTGGGAAGGAGCGAATCGGCAAGTGGCCGTGTCAGGAGGGTTGCTGGCTGACGCATCGCTGGCCCTCCTGCAAAAGTTCTTCGTCGAACTTCGTCGACGGAAAAAGGCAGTTGCTTCCCGAAAAGGGGCAGGTTACTTAGGGTAGTCGACGGTTATGGTAGACGGGACTGGGGTAATTCGCACCTTCGAGCAGGCGTTTCGATGCTCCCTTCCGCTCTATTGTCCGGGGCGATACGCCGTCCGCTTGCGCGAGACCGCAAACGGGCAACTCGTTCCTCATTCACTGGTGGAGTCCCCCAATGGGGACCAACTCCACGTTTTCGGAGGCAACCAGGTACGTGCCATGGGACGCGCCGTGGAGGAGTTGGCGTTCCATTCGGGAGGAGGAGAGCTGATCGTGCTCTTTCCGGATCTTGATGCGTTTCTGCCACTGAGGGAAAGGTATGCGCAACTCGCCCGGAAACCGTGCCGCGTCCGGGTCTGGGCGCCGGGCACTCCCCCGAAGCGCTGCTCGAAAATCGACTTCGTTGTCTCCGTCCATCCCCGACTCGCTAAATATCGCCTCTATCTTTTTTCCGGAGCGGACCGGTCCGCGCTCGTCTGCTGCAAGTATCTCGGGCGGGGGCGGAGCAACGGGGAGCGCGAGGGGCTCGCTTGCCAGGAACGCTACGTCGGTTTTTGCAGCTTCGACCCCTACGTGGTCGAATCGGTGCGCTGGAGATTCAATCTTCTGAGCTGCGGCTTGGAGAAGCTGGTTCGTCGCTGGGAAGGTTTTTTTCCGCTGCCCACTCCTCCGCTCCGGGCCATCAATGATTTCGTGAAGAGCCAATCGACGCTGATGAGCGGCGAGTTCGGCGGGCTTTCCTGAGGGGTGGACGGGCGTTGATTCCCAGTACCCCATCCTGGCTATCCGGCGGGACGTCGGCGCGCCGCCCCCGCCTCCACTTCCTGGGAATTTGCGGCACCGCCATGGGTGCGGTGGCGGCCATGCTCCAGGAGGAGGGCTGGCAAGTCGGCGGCTCGGACGAAAGCGTCTACCCCCCCCTCTCCACTTTCCTGGCATCCCGGGGCGTCTCTTTGCACGAAGGATATCGGCCGGAAAACCTGCCGGAGGATCCCGAAGCGATCGTCGTCGTAGGAAACGCGATCAAGCGAGGGAATCCGGAGTTGGAGGCCGTGTTGGAGGAGAAGCGCTTCTATCTCTCTCTCCCGGAAGCTCTCAAATTCCTCTTTCTCCGGAAGGCGCGAAACTTCGTTGTCGCCGGTACTCACGGGAAAACGACCACGGCCTCCTTCCTGGCTTGGCTCTTCGCCGCCGCCGGGAAGGACCCTTCTTTCCTGATCGGAGGGTTGCCCGGGAATTTTGGCGCTGGCGGGCATAAGGGGAGAGGCGACATCTGGGTCCTGGAAGGCGATGAGTACGACACCGCCTTCTTTGATAAGCGGAGCAAGTTTCTCCACTATCTTCCGGAAATCGTTCTCATCAACAATATCGAGTTCGACCACGCGGACATCTTCCCCGACCTCGCGGCGATCCAGCTCTCGTTCCGGCGGTTGGTTCACCTGGTGCCGCGGACCGGACGGGTCTTCGTCAACGCGGATGATCCGAACAGCCTGGCGGTTTGCGAGGGGAGCCTGGCGCCGGTGAGCAGCGTCGGGTTCGGGGAAAACGCGGAGATTCTGATCCGCGTGCTCCGCTATACCAATGAGGGCTCCGAGTTTGAAATGCTTGGCCGCCGTCTCCGGATCCCTCTCGTAGGCGAGCTCTACGTGCGCGACGCGGCGATGGCGGTTGCGGCAGCCGTCCATGGAGGCGTCTCTCTCGATTCGATCGTCGAAGAAGGGCTGCCCCGCTTTCGCGGCGTGCGTCGGCGCGGAGAGGTTCGCGCGGAGATAGGAGGGGTGACGATCGTCGATGATTTTGGACACCACCCCACCGCCATCCGGGAGACGCTCCGCTCGCTCCGCCTCCGGTTTCCGGAACGGCGCCTCTGGGCGATTTTCGAGCCCCGGAGCAACACGACGCGTCGGGCGGTCTTCCAGCAGGCGCTTCCCGATGCCCTCCAGGGAGCCGACGGAATCTTTCTTGCCGATGTTGCCAGGAAGGATCAGCTTCCCGCTTCGGATCGCCTCGACCCGCGGAAGGTCATCGAAGACTTGAAGCAGAAAGGGAAGCTGGCATTCTTCGAGCCCGACGCGAGTGCGATCACGACCCACATCGTGCCCCTGGTGCGGAGCGGAGATGTCCTCGTAGTGTTCAGCAATGGCGGGTTCGACGGGATCCACGAAAAATTGACGACCGCTTTGCAGAGGGATTGTCTCATAATGACTCAATAACTGCGTCATTCTGACTCAGAACTCTCGAAAACGCGCTGCGCTGGCAAATATTGTAAGCACCTAGACAAGAACGAGTAGCAACACTTTTCCCTACCTGGTACGCATATTGCGGAAGGAGATGCATGGCGCACGTCCTCGGAATCGATTTGGGCACGACAAATTCGTGCATGTCCGTCATGGAGGCGGGACAACCCGTCGTCTTGGAGAATTCGGAAGGAGCGAGAACGACTCCTTCGGTTGTGGCATTCACGAGGGCGGGGGAGCGCCTGGTGGGGCAGGCGGCGAAGCGGCAGGCGATTACCAACCCGCGCAACACCATCTTTTCGATCAAGCGCTTTGTCGGGCGACGGTTTTCGGAAGTTCAGCAAGAGGTGAAGAGGGTCCCCTATCGTGTTGTGGAAGGAAAGGGGGGCGGCTGCGCCGTCGAAGCGGAGATCGGGGCGGAGAAGCGCGCCTATAGCCCGGAGGAAATTTCCGCTTTCATCCTGATGAAGCTGAAAGCGGACGCGGAGGCAAAGCTGGGCGAGAAGATCGCCCAGGCCGTAATCACCGTTCCCGCCTACTTCAACGACAGCCAACGGCAGGCGACCAAGGATGCGGGACGAATCGCCGGCCTGGAGGTTCTGCGGATCATCAACGAGCCGACGGCGGCCTCCCTGGCCTATGGGCTGGAGAAGAAGAAGGACGAGCGCATCGCCGTCTACGATCTCGGCGGAGGAACCTTCGATATCTCCATCCTGGAAATTGGAGAGGGGGTCTTCGAGGTCAAGGCGACCAACGGCGACACCCATCTCGGAGGCGATGACTGGGATGCCGCCGTCATGGACTGGCTCATCCAGGAGTTTCAGCAGGAGAACGGCATCGACCTGCACGGCCAGCCGGATGCGATGCAGCGCCTCAAGGAGGAGGCGGAGCGCGCCAAGATCGCTCTCTCTTCTTCCACCGACTACGAGATTAATCTTCCCTTCATTACGGCGGATCAAACCGGGCCCAAGCATATCCAAAAGAAGCTGACGCGGGCGAAGCTCGAGCAGTTGACCGACTCCCTTGCGGAGCGGACGGTAAAGCCCGTGATGAGCTGTCTTGCGGACGCCAAGCTTTCCGCCGCCGAGATCAACGAGTTGGTCTTGGTCGGAGGGATGACCCGGATGCCGAAGATCGTGGAGACGGCTCGGAGGTTAGTGGGTAAGGAGCCGCATAAAGGGGTCAACCCGGACGAGGTCGTGGCCGTGGGCGCGGCCATCCAGGGCGGGGTTTTGCGCGGACAGGTCAAAGACGTGCTCCTGCTCGATGTCAGTCCCCTTTCGCTCGCGATCGAAACGGCGGGCGGAATCGCCACACCCATGATTCCGCGCAACACAACGATCCCCACGCGAAAGTCGCAGATCTTCAGTACCTTCTCCGATAATCAGCCGAGCGTGGAGATCAAGGTGCTCCAAGGAGAGCGGCCGATGGCCCGCGACAACAAGCTGCTGGGAGTCTTCCACCTCGACGGAATCCCTCCCGCCCCGCGCGGGGTCCCGCAGGTGGAGGTTACCTTCGACATCGATGCGAACGGCATCCTGAACGTTTCCGCAAAGGACCTGGGAACCGGGCGCGAACAGAAGATTTCGATCACCGGGTCGAGCGGGCTTTCCAAGGACGAGATCGACCGGATGACCCGAGACGCGGAGAACTCCGCCGAGGAAGACAGGAAGCGGAAGGAGGCTGCGGAGGCCAAGAACAATGCGGACAACCTCGCCTACCAGGCTGAAAAGCTTCTTCGGGAGCATGGCGAGCGGATCGATTCGGCCAAGAAGGTCGAAATGGAATCCCTGATTGCCCGCTTGCGGGGCTTGCTCGCTGGCGAGGATACGGCTGCGCTGCAAACCGCCATGAACGAGCTCAACGAGAAGGTCCAGGCCATCTCGACGGAGATGTATCGGGCGACCGCACCCGGGACGCAGGGGAGCGAGTCCACAGCGGCAGGGACGCCTCCTCCGGCCTCGGGTGAAGGGTCGGCGGCGAAGGGAGACGTGATCGAAGCCGATTTCGAGATGATCGATAAGGACAAGGACAAGAAGCCGTAGAGAACCGGAAGCGGTTTTTTTTGCGCGAGGTCGGTTGGAAGACCGGCTCGCGAGAGATCCAAGTAACTGAGAAGAAAGGAGAACAAATGGCTGAACCAAATATTCGACCCCTGGGGGATCGAGTCCTCGTTAAGCTGATCGAGGAGCAGGAGACGAAAAAGGGCGGGATCATCATCCCGGACACAGCGAAAGAAAAGCCGCAGGAAGCCACGGTGGTAGCGGTCGGCCCCGGCCGACTGGAAGAGGGGAAGCGCATTGCCATCGAGCTTAAGAAAGGGGAGCGCATCCTCATCAGCAAGTACGGCGGCACCGAAGTGAAGATCGATGGGGAAGCCTATCAGATTCTTCGGGAAGACGACGTCCTTGCCGTGGTCGGATAGGGCGGGAACGATCTCAGAGAACGAAGCAAGAACAAGCGGAGAATTATATCTATGGCTGCTAAGCAACTTATTTTCGATGAATCGGCTCGTCATGCCCTCCTGCGTGGCGTGGAAAAGCTGGCGAAGACCGTCAAGGCCACCCTCGGGCCTGCGGGTCGCAACGTCATCCTGGACAAGAAATTCGGCGCACCCACCATTACGAAGGACGGTGTGACGGTCGCGAAGGAGATCGAACTAGAGGATCCCTGGGAGAACATGGGCGCTCAGCTCGTTCGGGAGGTGGCGTCCAAGACCAGCGACGTAGCGGGAGACGGTACGACGACCGCGACCGTTCTGGCGGAAGCTCTCTACCGGGAAGGCCTGAAAAACGTGACTGCCGGAGCCAATCCGATGGATCTGAAGCGCGGCATCGACAAGGCGGTGACCGCAGTCGTGGAAGAGCTTCAGCGGGTGGCCCGGAAGGTCAAGGAGAAGGAGGAGATCAAGCAGGTCGCCACGGTCTCCGCGAATTGGGACGTCTCCGTGGGTCAGATCATCGCCGACGCGCTCGACAAGGTCGGGAAGGATGGCACTGTGACGGTCGAAGAGGCCAAGCACATCGAGACCACGCTCGAGGTAGTCGAAGGAATGCAGTTCGACAAGGGTTACATCTCCCCCTACTTCGTGACCAACGCCGAAGAGCTCGAAGCGGTGCTGGAAAATGCCTATATCCTCATCCATGAGAAGAAGGTCTCCAGCCTGAAGGACCTGCTTCCCATTCTGGAAAAAACCGCCAAGGCGGGTCGGCCTCTGCTCATCATTGCGGAAGATGTGGAAGGCGAGGCCCTGGCTACGCTGGTGGTCAATAAGTTGCGCGGCACACTGCAGGTGTGCGCCGTTAAGGCGCCTGGCTTTGGGGATCGCCGCAAGGCGATGCTGGAAGACATCGCCATCCTGACGGGTGGGCGTTGCCTGACGGAAGATCTGGGCATCAAGCTCGAAAATATCCAGGTGGAGGACTTGGGCCGCGCCAAGAAGATCGTCATCGAGAAGGAGAACACGACGATCATCGAAGGGGCGGGCACGACCAGCGCAATCCAAGGGCGTGTGAACCAGATCCGGCGCCAGATCGGGGAGACGACCTCCGATTACGATCGCGAGAAGCTGCAGGAGCGATTGGCGAAGCTGGCCGGAGGAGTCGCCGTGATCAGCGTCGGCGCGGCAACCGAAACCGAGCTGAAGGAGAAAAAGGCTCGTGTGGAGGATGCCCTGCATGCCACCCGCGCTGCCGTCGAAGAGGGGATCGTCCCCGGAGGCGGGGTTGCTCTTCTGCGGTGCCAGATCGCAATCGGCAAGCTCGACCTGAAAGGGGATGAAAAGGTGGGCTCCCTCATCGTAGAACGGGCTTTGGAAGAGCCACTCCGCGCCCTGTCGAACAACGCGGGATTGGAGGGGAGCGTCATCGTCAATGCGGTGAAGGCTCGGAAGGACGAGGAAGGGTTCAACGTCGCCACCCGCGAATATGTCGATATGATCAAAGCGGGAGTGGTAGACCCAGCAAAGGTGACGAGGACGGCTCTGCAGAACGCGGCCTCCGTCGCCAGCCTCCTTCTGACCACTGAAGCGATGGTCACGGAGATCCCCGAAAAGGAGAAGAAGGCCGCGCCCCCGACCCCAGGAATGGGCGAGGAATATTAAGAGTAGAGCAGACGAGTAGAAGCGCCCGATTCTTAACGAGCTGCTTCGAGCAGAGAAAAGGCCGGAGTCCCCGAAAGGGATTCCGGCCTTCCTGTTGTTAGGCGGCAACGAACGACGGAATGAGATGCTCCCCCTGCTCCGACTCCCTTGATCCAACCAAGGTGGCGGAACGGGGAGCCTTCGGGAATAGGAGCCCGGTTACAGACTCTCCTTCAACCCCTTTCCAGGTGCAAAACGGACGGATTTCGAGGCCTTGATCTTGAGGCGTTCGCCTGTCTTAGGATTTACCCCGATCCTGGCTTTTCGATGTACGACCCTAAAGGTGCCGAATCCGATGAGCTGCACGGTGCTCGCCTTCCGAATGCCGACCTTGAGGCCGTCCAAGACGGCGCCAACGGCCGATTCGGCCAGCGCCTTCGTGGTCTCCTTCCCCATCTCTTTTTGGACATGTTCGACGAGGTCGACCCGATTCCAACGCTTCTCTTTCTTCTTTCCCTCTTTCATCCTCTCTCCTTCTGGAAGCAAATTCGATCCGCTTCCAGGCTGTTTGTGACAAAGGGAGTGAGAGGCGTCAATATGAAAAAAGAGAGGCAAACGGTACTGTAAGCAGGATCCAATAGCTGTGGGCATTCAGTAGTGACTGTAACGCGTTATCCAGCAATAGCTTATCATGCTAATACTTTATTAGGGAAGGACTGGGAATGAATGGGCTGCCAGTAGTTCCTTGCAGGGAGATCCGAGGAGCGAATGAGGCTTGGATGGTGGAATCCCGCTCAGAGCGGGCTATCGGGAGCCGGGTGTCGGTGGGACAGTTCGGAGCCGGAGGAGATGAGTCGGGAAGCAAGCGAAAGCGCCTCCTCCCGAGACTGAACCTGTCCATTGAGCTGGGCTTCACGGATCGCCTCCAAAAGAGAGCCGAGGCGTGGCCCCGGGGGAACTCCGAGAGCAATGAAATCATGTCCGGTGAGAAGTCGGGGCGGCGAAATGTCCGCAGGCGGAAGTGCTTCTAACTTGGCGTGCAAAAACTCATAGATCGACAGATTCCCATGGCAGGCAAGGCAATCGATCCGATGCAACTCGAGCTCCAAAAGGAACGTGTCGCGCGCCAGGAGTCGTTTGAGTGTTGCGGGGCGCATCTGTTTGGCATCTTTGAAAGCCATGTGATTGGCAACCATTGGGACGACCGCCTCGATGAGGTGGTTGGGCTGGCGGAGGCGGGTCAGGATCGCGTGGGCCATTCGCGCGCCGACGATCTCGTGTTCGAAAAAGCGGATCCGGCCGCTCGAATCCCTCCTTTGGGTGACCGCCTTTCCGATATCGTGAAGCAGTGCGGCCCAGGCCAACGGGAGGGGAGCGTTGCGGAGTTGATCCAGCAAGAGGCGCGTGTGGACGAAGACGTCTCCCTCGGGGTGAAACTCCTTCGGTTGCTCGACGCCGTGCAGAGCCGAGATCTCCGGAAGGATCTGCACGAGAAGTCCGCTCTGATCCAAGAGATCGAGGCCGATGGCCGGCGCGGGACCGGACCAGATCCGGTCGAGCTCCTCGCGGATGCGTTCGACACTGACCAGGTGGATGGTTATTGCCTGTGCCCGGAGCGCCTGCCAGGTTTCCGGTTCGATGGTAAAGCCGAGGTTGGCGGCGAAGCGGATGGCCCGCAGGAGGCGAAGCTTGTCTTCTGCAAAACGTCGGGAGGGATTGCCAACCGCGCGGATCTTCTTTTCGGCAAGATCGAACCGACCGCCGACATAATCGATCAACTGCTCGGCGACCGGATCGTAGAAGAGGGCGTTGATGGTAAAGTCGCGCCGATAGGCGTCTTCTTCCGGGGGCGCAAAGACTACGCAGGCTGGATGTCTCCCATCGCTCGTCCCAACGTCTCGACGAAAGGTGGCCACTTCGAAGCAGCAATCCCCAGACGGAACGCGCACGACTCCGAAGACTTTGCCGTGCAACCCCGTAGCTTGAGGAAAGAGCCGTTGTACCTCCTCCGGAGTCGCCGTGGTCGCGATATCGATGTCGTGACTTTCCTGTTCCAAGAGGCGGTCGCGCACGCAGCCTCCGGCGAAGTAGGCGACGTAGCCCGCCCTCTGTAAACGCTTCACTAGATGCAACCCCATGTGCCACATCGACATCTTTTGTCTTTCCCAGTTGCCGGGCATCCTCACGGTCGCCCGGGAGACGGCTGCCTACGGCGCTCTGCTCTCCTCAGCCGATCGCCTTGCCTTACGGCGCCAGTAGACAATGCCGCCGGCGAAGCTCCAAAAGAGAGTAGTTCCAAAGAAGAGCAGAGAAAAGGTCACCGCTTGCGCTCCACTGAGACCCAAAGGCTGGAAAAAAAGAACCAATAGGCCCTCCCGTACGCCGAGTCCGGAGATGCTGATCGGGATGGCGTCCAGGACGCTCACCACGGCAAGAATGGCAGCCAAGATCCAGAAGGGGATCGGCAGCTCGAGCGCGGTCGCTACGCACCAGGCAAATCCAAAGGTGGCGGTGTGGCTGCCCAGGGAAAAGAGCACCGCTCGGATCGTGGCGCCCCGGTCTGCAGCGAATCGGCGAAGAGCGTGGGAAAGCTCCTCGAGCAGACGGTGAAAAGGGGCGTGCTTTTCCCATAGCCGGAACGGCCGCTGTCGGAGCAGCCGAGGCAGGAACCAGGCGAGCAGGGCAAAGAGAAGGATTCCTGCGGCGACGAGGAGGAAGAGGAGAAGGGCTTTCCGAACCAGGAAGCTCTTGGAGAATAGGGGATAGAGAGGGAGGCAGAGAGTGCAGCCGACCAGAAGCAAGACGATGACTCCGACGAATCGATCGAAAACGACGGAAAGGGAGGCGGCCGCCTTTTGCAGAGGAGCCACCCGGACGGCGTAGTAGATCCGCGCCAGATCCCCTCCGGTAGAGCCCGGAAGGAATGCGTTGAAGAAATGGCCGATGAGGGTAAGGCTCAGGGTTTCACCCAGAGAGAGCGCAATCTCTTGTGCGCCGAGCAGAGCGTGCCAACGGAGCGAGGCAAAGGTGACTTGAGCGCCGGCCAGGAGAATGGCCACCAAAAGCCAGGCCAGCCTGGCGGCTTGGAGGGCCTTGCCGATCTCTGGCCAAGGGATGCGCCAGACGATCGCGGCCAGAAGCGCCACAGAGACGCCGACGCGAAGGAGGAGCCACCCGAGACGCCGAATGTTTCCCATGGCCGAGGATCTGTTGGAGAATCACCGCATGCCGAATCTCGTCCGAAGGAGCGCTCCTTCTTCCGCGATGCGGTGCGGATCTCGCACGCTCATTCTGTTTGGTCGCGGAGGGTCGAGCAATCGACAAAAACGGGAATAGTGTCGCACGCTCACGGCCGGCGGGCTCTTCTCTCTCCCTCCAGAGCCCTCAATCGGATCCGCTTGTGCCGGCTACCCGCTCTCCGAAGCCGTTTCATCCTCCACGGGCCAGGTGCAAATGGGATGGCGATCGCCAAAGACATTGTCGACCCGGGCGACCGGCGGCCAATACTTCCTCTCTCTTAACCAGGCAAGCGGGAAGACCGCCGTCTGGCGAGAGTAGGGATGGCTCCACCGCTCCGCTGTGGCGGCGGTGGCGGTGTGGGGAGCGTTCCGGACGGGGTTGTCGTCCGAAGGGAACTCACCCTTGCGCACCTTCTCCATCTCGCCATGAATCGTGATCATCGCGTCGCAAAAGCGATCGAGCTCCTCCTTCGACTCGCTTTCGGTCGGTTCGATCATCAGGGCCCCGGAGATCGGCCAGGAGACCGTCGGCGCATGGAAGCCGAAATCCGCGAGGCGCTTGGCCACATCCTCCGCCTCGATCCCGCACTCCTTCCATGGGCGAAGATCAATGATGCATTCATGGGCCACGAGCCCCGAGCGACCACGAAAAACCACCGGGAAGCAAGGGGCGAGCCGGCGGGCGACATAGTTGGCCGAGAGAAGGGCGGCTTCCGCGCAACGCGTCAGGCCGGAAGCTCCTGTCATCGCCAGGAACATCCAGGTGATAGGATAGACTCCTGCGTTCCCCCAGGGAGAACCACTGACCGCGCCGATGCCTCCTTCCGGGAGCTGCGGCAGAAAAGGATGGGAGGGGAGGAAGGGAGCGAGGGCGGGAGAGACGGCAATCGGTCCGGCGCCGGGGCCCCCGCCCCCATGGGGAATGGCGAAGGTCTTATGGAGGTTGAGGTGGCAAACATCCACCCCCAGCTCTCCCGGGCGACAGAGACCCAGGAAGGCATTGGCGTTGGCGCCGTCGAGGTAGACGAGCCCGCCCGCTTCCCGAACCATGCGGATTGCTTCCGGGAGGGTCTCCTCGAAAAAGCCGTAGGTCGAGGGGTAGGTGATCATGAGTGCAGCGACGCGAGAGCCTGCCTCGGAGAGCTTCCTCCGTAGATCGACCAAGTCGAGCCGCCCTTCGTCGTCACAGAGCACGGATTGTATGGAAAGACCTGCTGCGGCGGCGCTGGCGGGGTTGGTCCCATGTGCGGAAACCGGGAGGAGGCAGAGATCTCGGCTCCCCTGCCCATGAGCCCTGTGGTAGGCGCGAACCGCGAGCAACCCGGCGAGCTCCCCCTGACTCCCCGCGGCCGGCTGAAAGGAGACGGCCGCCATCCCCGTGATCTCCTTGAGCCAGCGTTCCAGATCACCGAGCAGCTCTTGGTATCCTTTGGCCTGGTCGATCGGGCAGAAGGGATGAAGCTGGGAGAATTCGTCCCAAAGCATCGGCAGCATCTCGGCTGCGGCGTTGAGCTTCATGGTGCACGATCCCAAGGGAATCATCGAGGTCGTCAGGCTGATGTCGCGCCCGGCCAGCCGCCGGATGTACCGGAGGAGCTCGGTCTCGCTCTGGTATCGCCGGAAGACCGAGTGAGGAAGGAGGGGGAGGCTCCGTTGGAGATTCGGCGGGATGGGGGATGACTCCGCATCCGCCGGCGGCAGGGTCGGCAGCGGGCGACCGGACTCCTCGGCGAAAAGCGAGAGCAGGTCGATCAGATCCCCTTCCTCGGTCGTCTCGTCCAAGGAGATCCCCAGGCCGGAGGGGAGCCGGCGGAGATTGATCGCCCTCGCCTGCGCGCGGCGAAGGAGGGAGTCGGACCGCGATTGGGTCAGGAGGGCTACGACGGTGTCGAAGCGCGTCCCGGGAAGGAGCGGGACGCCGATCGCAGTAAGCCCACCCGCAAGACGTTGGGTCCGCGCCCGAATGCCTTCGGCGATGCTCCGAAGCCCGGAAGGCCCATGGTGGATCGCGTAAAAGGCGGCGACGACGGCGGGGAGTGCTTGTGCGGTACAGATGTTGCTCGTGGCCTTCTCGCGCCGGATATGCTGCTCCCGGGTTTGCAAGGCCAAGCGGAACGCCTGCCTTCCCTCCCGGTCTCGCGAAATGCCGACGATTCTCCCGGGCAGCTTGCGGAGATAGCTCGACCGAGCTGCCAGGAACCCGGGATGCGGGCCGCCGTAGCCGAGGGGGAGACCGAAACGCTGCAGGGAACCGACGGCGATGTCTGCGCCGGTCTCGCCCGGAGATCGGAAGAGGCAGAGTGCGAGCGGGTCCACGTGCAGGACCACGATCATCCGGCGTTCTCGCATTGCGGCGATCACACCTGCGTAGTCCAGGATCAGGCCCTCGGTCGTTGGATAGGGAAGGAGAGCGCCGAAGCAAGTCTCCTCGGGAGGGCCATCTCGCAGAGGATCGCGGATGTCTACGACGATCCCGAGCGGTTCCGCGCGGGTCTGCACTACGGCAATGGTTTGCGGATGACAAAGGGAAGAGACGAGAAAGCGATGCGCGTTCGGGATGCCGCTGACGCGCGAGCAGAGGATCATGGCTTCGGCTGCAGCCGTGTCAGCGTCCAGAAGAGATGCGTTCGCTACGTCGAGGCCCGTGAGGTCGGCAACCAGCGTCTGAAAGTTCAGAAGGGCTTCCAATCGCCCTTGGCTGATCTCGGACTGATAGGGGGTATAGGGCGTGTACCAGTCTGGATTCTCCAAGATGTTCCGCCGGATCACGGCGGGGGTGATCGAGGCGGAATAGCCCATTCCCAGATAGGAGCGAGCGACGCGGTTCTTCTTGGCCAGATCCTGCAGGGCTGCCAAGGCGTCCGACTCCGAGCGAGCCGCCGGTAGCCGCAGCGGAGTCCGGGTGCGGACGGCCTGCGGGATGATCGCGTCTACCAGCGCCGACGCCGACGAAAATCCGAGCGCTTTCCGCATCTCTTCCTGCTCGAGAGGGCTCGGGCCGATATGGCGACTCACAAAGGGGGCGGGTTCTTCTCGATTGCTCATCTTCGTCCCTCGGCTAACCTGGGCAACCACTCCTTGGGGAGACGGGCTGCTTCTTATGAGGAAGTTCCCGTCGTGCCCGCCGTTAACTTCGCGTAGGCTTCCGGCGATTGGAGCCGTGCTGTTTCCGCTCGATTTTCGACACGGATCCGGAAGAGCCAACCTCTCCCATAGGGGTCCGTATTGATCAGGCCGGGTTCCTGAGCCAAGCCGGCGTTGACCTCCTGGATCTCTCCGGCGACCGGAGCGTAGACGTCGGATGCCGCCTTTACCGATTCGATCGTCGCCACGGCCTCTCCCTGCCGCACGTGCGCGCCGATCTCGGGCAGCTCGACAAAGACGATGTCGGAAAGTTCCCGCTGGGCATGATCGGTAATGCCGACAACACCGGTCTCTCCTTCGAGCAACAACCACTCATGCGACGCGGAATAGAAACGATCGGTCGGAATGTTCATCTGGTTCTCCTTCGATAGAGGGGAGCTGCCTTCACGATCGCCTCATAGCGGTTTCCCCGGACGACGTAGGCGAGGCGGGTCCCCTCGACAGCCAGGGCCGAGCGCACGTACCCCATGCCAATCGCCGCGCCCAGAGTGGGAGAAAAGCCTCCGCTCGTCACCTTCCCTACCGCAGTTTCCCCGATCAAAAGCTCGTAGCCGGTTCTGGGCGGGGGAGCGGGGCGATCGACGGCGAATGCGACCAGAGAGATTTCGGTTTCCCGGAGCCTTTTCTCTTCCAGTGCTCTCTTCCCCGGGAAGGAAGCGCCCTTCTCCCAATCGACGACCCAGGCCAAGCGGGCTTCCATCGGAGTCAGCTCCGGGCTTAGCTCATGACCGTTGAGCGGCAAGCAGGCTTCCAGTCGAAGGATATCCCTTGCCGCCAAGCCGCAGGGGCGCAATCCCGAGGAAGCGCCCGCCTCGAGCAGTGCATCCCAGAGGCTCGTTCCGAGGGAAACGGGGAAAAACAGCTCCGCCCCGTCCTCTCCCGTATAGCCGGTGCGCGCTACCCATAAGCTTCCCCCGTTCCAGGAGGCGGCGACGATCGAGCGTCGCTCCAATGCTTCCGGAACCTCCGGGAGGATCGATCGGAGGATCCTTCTCGCCTCGGGGCCCTGGATGGCCAGCCCGCCCCAGCGCTCGCTTTCGTCCGTAACGGTCGTCTCGGAACTGCCGAGTTTTGCGGAAAACCAGCAAAAATCGGTCTGCGTCGTCGAGGCGTTGACGACGAAAAAAAATCGCGTCGGCTCGATCCGATAGACAAAGAGATCGTCAATGACGCCCCCCCCCTCCTGCAGCAGCAAGGAGTAGCGTCCTCGACCCGTCGGAAGGGCGGTCATGTTGCTTGGCAATAGCCGGTCGAGCTGATCCGGGGCATCGGGACCACAGAGCAGGAGTTCCCCCATGTGGCTGATGTCGAAGAGTCCGGCCCTTCGCCGGACCGCGGATACTTCCTCCGCAACCGAGGTGTAGACGATGGGCAGGCTCCATCCCGCAAACTCCCCCATGCGCGCCCCCCACTTCCGATGGCAGTCGTCCAGCGGGGTTGTGCGGAGTGGAAGGGAGGAGGAAGCTTGCACGCGCAACTCGAGTCAAGGCGAGACCGAATTCCCTTGTCAAGCCGTTCCATCCACGGGAGGCCGGTCGCGCGACTTGTAGTACAGAAACAGAAGGCGCCCTGAGCTTCGCAAAGGCTTGCGTGCTGGAAGCGACACGATAGTATAAAATACAGCGTGCGTTTATGAGTAAGAAGTCTGGGGAAGCGGCATCTTTGCCGAGCGAAGGCGAAGCCGGCTCTGGTTGCTCCGTTGACGATTTGAATATCAAGGTTCAGCAAGCCCACGAGGTCTTGCTCGACCTGGAGCGGAGACGCGAAGAGATTGAACGCCAGAAGCGCCAGCTCGAAGAGTTGCGGCAGAAGCAACGGGATTTCGAGCTCGGGCACCGAGCGGTGACCGAGGAGCTCACTCGGAGCATCGCTCTTTTGGAACAGCAGCAAGAGGAAGGAGAGAGGGAGCTCGAAGACGTGCGCTCGATTCGGAAGACGCTCGCCGGCCAGCTTTCGGCTCTGGAGGCTTTGGAGCCGGCATCCTGGGAACCCGCGAACCTGGCCGAGGAGTTGGCCAAGGCACTGGCGTTGATCGATCAGTCCCGGGGCGCTCTGCGGCAGGCTCAAGGGCGAATCGACCGGCTGGGTTGGGAGGGTCGCGAGCGGGAAGGCAACGCGCCTCGTGCGGAAGAAGTCCTTGCGGAAGAGGAGGAGGAAAGGGGCTTCTGGCACAAGGTCGTGAGCGGCTTTGCCTATTCGCTTCCCCTCATCCTCTCTCTTCTCGCTGTTTCTCTCTTCTGGTTTTTGAAGAAGTAGGACCATGCCGCTCGATCCGGACGGGGAAGAGGCATTTTCGCAGCGGCAGAGCCCGGAAGCCGGTTCGCGTCATTTCCTCTCCGAGGGGGCGGATGCCGCGCAAGCGCGGCTTGCCGAGACGAGACGGCGCTCCCTTGGCTGGCAACACAGCGCACAGCGCAGGCGGGATCGAAAGCGCTTCTTCCTGCTCCTCCTTCTGCTCGCGGCGGTCCTCTACTTCCTCTGGAAGGAGTGGAGTCCCAATCTCCCGCACGGGGCAACCGGCTCTCGCTGAGCGTGGTGGGAGCGACACTGTCGTCAGCGTGGGAGTGCGCGCGTCAACTCCTCTTTCCGACGCGGGCAGCGCAAGGGATCTCTCCTCACTGGTCCGATCGCCCGGGCGCCCGCTATGCTCTCCCTCCTCGGTCGGCTTGGCGGCTTTGCTCCACCCTTGGATCCGTTCGGGTGAATTCAACTCTGCCGATCTGGATGCAGGAGTTCGTCAGCGGGCTGCTCACGTCGGTCGATGTCGCCGAGGTGCGTTCATGACGGCCGCGGCTTACAGACAGCTCATTGCCGTCGCGCCGCCTGACCGGCTCGATCTCTTTGTTGCCACGGCCAATCGGATCGGTGCGCCGGCTAGCAATATCGAGAAGGATTTCTGAGTCTGCCGGACCCTGCCCTTGATCATGAGGGTCCCGCAGGAGGCCCCCACCTCCTCTTCAAGGGCGGCACGTCGCTTTCGAAAGCTTGCGGCCTTATCCGGCGCTTCTCCGAGGACATCGACATCACCCTCTTCCGCGACGACCTCCATGAGCCGGCGTCGGTCGAGGAACTGGAGGCTCTATCCAACAAGAAGCGGCGGGCCAAGCTCGAGGTGATCCTGGCCTGGCCGGTCCAAAACCGTGCCGAAAAGGACGTGCTCACTCAAGCGCAAGCAAGCCTGCTTGCCAAAGGTAGTCCTAAGAGCTATAGCATTTTGTGTTCGGCGGGTTCCGAACGATGATCCTGTTCCGAGCCGGGAGCCACAGCTTCTTCGCGCATGGCTTCGCCAAGAGCGACAAGGCGAACGTCTCTGCGAAGGAACGAAAAGCCCTGAAGCGGTTGGCGGACCTGCTTCTCGGATTGTCGGATGAGCAGCTCATGGCGGCCCAGGCCGCTGGTGAGTTGAGCAAGGTTGAGAGCGATGGCGGCAACAAAAAGCAAGATGGAAGGCGGCATCCTCGCCTCGGTTCACAAGACCGCGGCCGGCCTGCACAAAGCCGGCATCCTGGACAAGGAGACCATGCGCGAGTTCGACGCCTTGTGCGTTGCCCCGGTCGAGCCGCTCGCCCCGGAGGAGATCCGGGCGCTGCGCGAACGCGAGCGGGTCTCCCAAACCGTCTTCGCTCGCTACCTTAATGTCCGGAAGGACGCCGTCAGCAAGTGGGAGCGCGGCGAGAAACGGCCGGATGGCCCGTCGCTCAAGTTGCTCAATCTGGTGAAGTCCAAAGGACTGCGGGCAATCGCCTAAAGCGATGCGCAGCCGCCTCGGCTTGCTTGGGGGCATCAAGCCAGCTTCTACGAGGTTTCCCGTGGGTCGAGCCAACTCTCCCGGCAAAGCCACTTCGTCATTGAGGCTCCCTTCTTTCATTGGACCCAGAAGATAGAGCCTCAGCATCCAGCCTTCTCTCTACCGAGAGCGGGCTTAGACGGAGCGAAACGGAATGCTAGAAGTCTCTATACGATCTCGGCCTAGCGGCGCATGCCATCTGGCCTCAAGCAGCGCCTCAACGCTGGCACGAGAAACGGCCGGCTCGGCACAGGGGCCGATCACGATCTTCTCAATCAGCGGCTTCATCTGATCCAAGACCCCATGAATCTTATTATCCCGCGCCACGTCATCAAGGGGGAGGGCCACGTGCCGGGCAAGGAAGCCTCGCCGCTGGGCAAAGCGCATGCGCTCTCGATCTCCTTCAGTGGCAATGTAAATGAGGCGCCATTCCTGTTCAGCCTTGTAAGCCTTATCTTTAAAGCAGGGGGCAAAATCGTTAACAGCTGCCAATAAACAAGAAACCGCTGCGCCAATTTCCGGCCCTCTCTCACGCTCTTCCTTACTGTTAGGCAGGGCCTGATCCGGATGATGCAGAATCTCGCTCTTGAAAATCATCATATCTTTGACGCAAGCTTCTACAGCATCCACAATGTGGTTGACAAGCCTCTCGTGTTCGTCGGGCTCATAGAGAGCACGGATCAGCTTCGGATCAGGAATAAGCCTACAATCGGGAGATCTACCGGAAAATACTTTCGTGAGCTTGTCGGCGTTAAAGCCGATCGCGTAACCCCCCTCTCCCTTCGAATAGGCCCTCCACTGGCTTAGGTCATCGGGTAGCTCTGAAAAGCAGGCGACGAAGACGGATGACTGGACAATATAGTCGCCGAGTAACCCAGCTAGAGGAGCGCTGAGAGATTGAGCGATCTTGACTGGGATTCGCGTTCCATTAGGCTTGGAAGTACTTTCTTTCACCTTCTGAGCGATGAGGTTGTAGTAAAGCAAGCATTCTTGCTTGTCGTTCAGGCATCGGACATGGGTGGCCCAAAGCTCTCTGCTTTCAATGATCTTGATGAAATTCTCCCCCGTGGTGTAGTGGTATAGGGGCGTGGGGGAGCCTTCCTTAGGACGGATCTGTTCCCAGATTGGATCGAAGTAGCGTTGGAGTGCATCCGTATACTTCTGGAAATAGGTTTCCACAATGAAATGAGAGTGCCTCATCATCGGGAAGGAATCAACTCCCTTTTAGTACTCTTTACAAAATATTACGCCCGAGAGCGTTAAACCTGATCGAGGTCGGGGCTAAATCCCCATCGGGCGTGTCGAAAGGACGGCGCCCGAGTAGATCGGAGCCCTGCAAGGATCTCTCCGCAGAGGGCTCGAAATCCAGCGGGGTTTTGCGCGCACTCTCTCGAAAGTGTTTCTCATCCGCCCGCTATAGGAAGTTGGGTTCGGTGAGAATCGGATCGTCGTGGTGGTGCTAGTCGGGAGGATCGGCATAAGGATGCTGCTCGCCGCCGGGAAGCATGCAAAGGTTTGGGAGATGAGAGGACGGTGGGCTAGTCATCAGAGCTCGGGTTCTGGTTCGCTTGGGGGATCTATGGGGGCACCTCCGTAGTGCCTTGGGGTTCGCAAAGGGGAGTGCGGGAATCGCGGTAGCTAAGCACGCTTGCGTTAGCCCGTCATTTTGAGCGAAGCGAAGCAATCCACGGCCGTGATGTGGCTCTGGATTGCTTCGTCGCTTGCGCTCCTGGCAATGACGGATGCGCTACTTCACCGCCACGCTGTAGAGGACGTTGGTCGTAATCGCAGTGCAGCCGCCCAAGAGCGCGAGGTTTCGCTCGCGCACGCGGGACAATGTTGCAGCGTCGAGCTGGGCGAGCGTCCCGCGATAGCCGCTTCCCATGGCGATCAGCCACCAATCGTCGGGGGAGCTGAGAAGATGCCTTCCGGATTCCGCGACAATCTCCGGCTCGGCGATCCCGGCTTCGGCGAGCATCTCGCGCAGGCGCTCGGGCGTCGAAATCCGCTCCCACGGGTTGAAGCTCTTCAAAAGATCGGGGCGCTCGTCGCGAATAGCGCCCCAGAAGGCCGAGTTGGCGGGCTCGAACATCTTCGGCCCCCAAGTGGTGATGGCCAGCCGTCCGTTTGGGCGCACCATGCGCCAGAGCTCCTTCGTGGCAGCGACCATGTCGGGCACAAAGAAAATCCCGAAGACGCAGACCACCACGTCGAAGCGCGCGTCGGCGTAGCCGAGCGCCAGCATGTCGCCCGCCTCGAATGCGATATTGCCGAGACCTTTCGCCCGGGCCTTCGCCTCCCCCAGGGCGACGAGCCTCTCGGCGAGATCGACCGCGACGACTGTTCCCTGCGGACCGACGGCTTCGGCGGCGGGCAGCGCCGAGCCGCCGCTCCCACAGCACACATCGAGAACGGTATCGCCCACCCGTAACCCGAGGCGCTCGACCGTGCGTCGCCCAAAGCGGTGCCAGAAAGAGCTGACTGGGTGATCGAAATAATCGGCCGCGGCGTTGTAAGCCGCGACAGCTTTGGCTTTCGCCGCTTCCAATTCTGTCATTTCCATTCGTTCGCCCCGCATTCGCCAGATGGCCAACGACTGTGAGCCTATCCTGATCCGACTGACGGTCTTCCGCAAGCCCATAGCCCCAACCGGCCAAGTGAGCGGGGCTGCAGGTCAGCGAATGCCGGGCCGAGCGCTGGAAAATGTCGAGTTTGCCGTCATCGAGGCAGAGCTATCCCCTCAGTTCAATCGAGCTTCCGACACCCGAACGGGCTAAGCCGTTGATGCGAGCGGCGGCCATCCGCAGGGCGCGTCAGTAGATGAGCGATCCCTTCTTGCAGGATGTGGTGGGCTGGCAAGAGGATCGCGTATTTGACACCTTCTGCTTCGAGATCGTTGTGGATGTCGGGATTAGCGAAGCGGGCCTCGCCGCGGAAGTAGATGCGTGAGACCTGGCCTTTGTAACGCGCCACGACCGGTTTCAGCATGTTCTCCCAGCCGTTTGCGCTCTGGACATTGCCGGGACGCAGCGCGCAGCGCCCCAGATCGCCGAATTGATTGAACAAGGACAGCGGATGATAACCCCGCACTCGGCAACGGGGGCTCCCGCTGAGCGGTCCGGCTAGCTCGCCTCCGCGCGGCCCCGATGACGGATATCCCTGGCGCGGTAGAGGTAAAAGACCTCTTCGGCGATATTCTTGGCATGGTCGGCGATTCGTTCGATCGCTCGGCTCAGCAGGAGCAGGTTCGTCGCTTGCGGGATTGCCCCCGGCTGGTCGCGCATAGCCTGAAGCAACTCCTCGGAGAGCTTCTTGTTGAGACGATCGACTTCCTTGTCTCGGCGGACGATGTCGATGGCCTCCTTGGCCTTGGCCTCGATGAAGCAGTCGATGGCGTCGCGATACATCTCCTCGGCCACCATCGCCATCCGAGGGATGTCGAAGAGGAGCTTGAGCGGAGGTGCCGCGTTGAGTCGGCGCGCAAGGCGAGCGATCGTGACGGCCTGGTCTCCAATCCGTTCGAGATCGCTGGAAATCTTGGAAGCGACAAGAACGAAACGGCAGTCAATGGCCACGGGGCCATGCGTCGCGATGTAGGTGATGACCAGGTCGTCGACCTTCACCTCCAGCGAGTCGATTTCGGAGTCCTGCGCTTCGACCCAATCGGCGAGCGAATCGTTCCGTTCGATGAGGGCTTGGAGAGCTACGCGCAGATGGCGGGCGGCGAGACTCGCCATCAGGAGCAGCGTCTCCCGGATGCGAGAAAGCTCGAAGGAACCAGTGGCAGTCATCGCGGGCGATGGTCTTTTCGTCGAGTGTTTCGCCGACGAGAACGAAGAAATCTAGCATGGTGCGGAGCCGCACGGATACTCTTTTCCCGTGCGGCCTTGGGCGAAGCATCGATCCAGGGATCCGGAACCTTTTACGGAAAAGCCGGTGATGAAAGGAGGTCCTTCCCAGCAAGATGGGGATAGAGAGCTCAGCGTCGGGCTGACGGGCGCGGAAGCGGCGCAACGACTTGCCGAGGAGGGGCGCAACACGCTCCCGGAGCGCAGCACTCCTCCTCTTCTCGTCTTCCTGGGCAAGTTTTGGTCTCCTGTGCCCTGGATGTTGGAAGCCGCGATCGCGGTGGAAACGCTCCTGGGGCGCGTCGGAGACGCGATCGGCATCGGCCTGCTTTTGGGTTTGACCGCCGCCTTGGCGTTCTTTCAGGAAAATCGCGCGGAGCGAGCGTTGAACCTCCTCCGGCAAAAATGGGTAGGGATGGCTCGCGTCTTCCGGGATGGGAGCTGGCTGCGGATTCCCGTAACCGAGATCGTTCGTGGCGATCGGATTCATTTGCGGGTCGGGGATCTGGTTCCGGCGGATGCGTGGCTGCAATCAGGTGCGGTGGCGGTCGATGAATCCTCTTTGACCGGGGAACCGTTCGCCAAAGAGAAGGAAGGGGGGGCCATCCTCTACGGCGGGACGGTGATCCGTAAGGGAGAGGCGACCGGCGAAGTCTTCGCTACGGGAGCGAGGACTTCCTTCGGGAGAATCTCGGGCCTCGTGTCGTCGGCCAGGGCCCCGAGTCAAGTAGAGCAGACGATTTTTCGGATCGTTCGCTGGCTGGTCGGGATCGATGCGGTCCTGGTGATTCTGGTCTTTGGCTACGGCCTGGTCCACTCCCTTCCTCTATCGGAAGTCCTGCCCTTTGCGCTAGTGCTTCTGATCACCTCCGTGCCGGCCGCTCTACCGGCGACCTTCGCGATGACGAGCGCGCTGGGGGCGCAGGAGTTGGCAAAAAGGGGGGTGCTCGTCCGTCGACTGGCCGCCGTCGAGAATGCGGCGACGATGGACATCTTGCTCGCTGATAAAACGGGAACCGTCACGAACAACGAAGCGGTTCTCCTGGATGTGGTGGCTCTTGCTCCCGTTACGAGAGAGGAGCTTCTAACCTGGGGGGCAATGGCTTCCCTGGAAGCGAGCGAAGACCCGCTCGACCGTGCCATTTTCGCCCTGGCAAAAAAAGAGCAACTCCCTTTACCGGAGGAGAGCCAGCTCTCCTTCACGCCATTCGATCCTTCGACAAAATCTTCCGGCGCCGATTTCCAGAGAGATGCGAACCACTTTCGCGTCTTGAAAGGCGCCCCCAGCGCCATAGAGCGCACCGTGGGCGGCTTTTCCGCAGCAGTCGCCCAGACGGTCGAAACCCTTTCGTCTCGGGGTCTGCGTGTCCTGGCTGTGGCGTCGGGCAGTCCGGAGCGGTTGCGGCTTGCGGGTTTCCTCGGTTTTTCCGATCCCGTCCGGAATGATTCGCAGAGCTTGGTCTCCCGACTTCAGGATCTGGGAATCCGAGTGCTGCTCGTGACCGGCGATGCGGTGCCGGCGGCCCGTGCGGTCGCGCGCGAGGTTGGAATCGGTTCCCGAGTCTGCCCTAGCCCTATCCCCCCATCGGCTGGCGAGAACGATTGGCTCGATTCCTGCGACATTTTCGCAAACGTTTTTCCGGAAGAGAAGTTTCGGATCGTCGACCGCCTACAGAAGGCCGGCCATGTCACCGGGATGACCGGCGACGGGGTGAATGATGCGCCGGCGCTCCGGCAGGCGGACGTGGGAATCGCGGTGAGTACCGCCTGCGATGTCGCACGGGAAGCGGCGAGCATCGCTCTGACGAATCCGGGGCTCATGGATATCGTCGCCGCCGTCGAGGCCAGTCGGGAAATCTACGAGCGAATGCTGACCTACATCCTGAACAAGATCATCAAGACAGTGGAGGTCGCGGTCTTTCTCACCATTGGACTCTTCTCCGCCGGCATCTTCCTTCTTACGCCCTTTCTGGGGGTCCTTCTTCTCCTGACGAACGATTTCATCACGATGTCCCTCGCCTCCGACCGCGTTCGGATTCCGGTCCGCTGCCGGCGCTGGCCGATCCGCTCCGTAGTGCTGGCCGCCGGGAGCTTCGCGATCTGCCTCCTGGCTCTCTCCTACACGATCTTCTGGCTCGGGGCCCATTGGCTCGGCCTCGACACGGACCATCTGCAAACTCTCATCTTCGCCTGGCTTGCTTTTTCCGGGCAGGGGATGGTTTATGTCGTCCGCGAGCGTCGCAGGACGGCTGGCCCTCGGCCGGGCTTCTGGCTCTTAATCTCTTCTCTCGGAGGGGTGGTGCTCGTGGCCTTCGTGGCGACGGTCGGCGTCGGCATGGCTCCCTTGCCGTGGCCGATCGTGATCACGCTCCTTGGAGTTCTCGCGATCTTCCTGACGATGCTTACCCTGGTTCGCGCGAAGATTTTTTCCTTCTTCGGCTTGGACGGAGGGGAGCGGGCCGCTTCCCGCTGACGGTTCTTCCCTTTCCCTCCGCCTTTTTCCATCTCCAGTGAACCGGGCGTCCCAGGAGAGGGAATTCCTTCCGGATCTGGGCTTCCAGGAAGCGCTCGTAGGATTCGACCCGAAGCCTCGGATCGTTGACGTAGAGGCGCAAACAAAGGGGGGAGGCGGATGCGGAATCTCGCGGCGCTTCGTTGACGGCATAATAGATCTTGAGGCGCTTCCCGCCCGAGCCCGGAGGAGGGAGGCGGCGCTGGACTTTTTGGAAAAACCGATTGAGAGCTCCGGTCGAGATCTCCCGCTTCGCCTCCTCGTCGACGCGCAGGCTTGTCTCGAGCAAGCGGTCGAGATTGGTGCCCTCCCGGGCGCTCAGAGGAACAACGGGAGCGAAGGAGAGCAGGGGCAACTCGCGCCTCACCGCATCAGCTAGCATGGCCTCCGTTTCTTTCCCCCCAGCCGGTCCCGAGAGAAGGTCCCACTTGTTGAGGGCGATCACGCAAGGCCGGCCGATCCGCTGAATCCAGCTGGCGATCGTCTTGTCTTGGCGAGTCACACCGAAGTGGCTGTCGAGCACGAGAATCGCCACATGGGCTCGGGCGAGCGCGTGGATTGACCGCCCGGCGGTTTTCTCCTCCAGCCCCTCCCGCTGCTTGTGCCGCGGAGCCAGCCCCGCCGTATCGATGAGAAGAAGTCGCCGGCTGCGCCAGGACAGCTCGATGTCGATGGCGTCGTGGGTCGTCCCCGGCTCGGGAGCGACAAGCAATCGGGATTCCCCGATGAGGGCGTTCACGAGGGTCGATTTACCTACATTGGGGCGCCCCAGGAGGGCAAGCCGTCGCGCCGGCTCTTCCACGCGGGGCGAAGCGGAGGGGAGAAAGTCCCCCTCGCCCATCAGTCTCTCGCGCAGCTGGCGAATGCCTCGATTATGCGCGGCGGAGACCAGGATCGGCTCACCGAAACCGAGCTCGGACAGCTCGGCGGCGAGCGGCTCGACCCTTTCGTCGTCGACCTTGTTGGCGATCACCCATACCGTCTTGCCGAGTTTGCGGAGATGTCCTGCAATTTCTCGATCGAGGGGAGTGAGGCCTGACCGGCAGTCGAGAACGAGAAGGAGATCGGTGGCCTGATCGAGAGCGGCCAAGGCAAGGTCGGTCACGGCCTGCTCCGTCCCTTTGCTCGAAAGCGTGACTCCGCCGGTATCGATCAGGATCGCTGCTTTCCCGCCCAGGCGGACACGAGCCAAAAGCGGATCCCGCGTCACTCCTGGCTCGGAGTGCGTTAGTGCGATGTCTTTGCCGCAGATCCGGTTGAATAGGGTCGACTTTCCGACGTTGGTCCGTCCCACGATGACGAAAGTTCGCATAGGCCAATCCGGCTACCGAAGGCTGGTGCTTCCGCTTCGCGAGGAAGGGAGAGGAAAGCAGCAGCCGCTTTGGCCCAGGATGCGCAACCCGGTCGAGAAGTAAACTCCGGCCGATGCGATCAGGAAGCCGGCCGCGATCCAACAAGAGCCTATCGCCCAGGAAAGCTTCAGGAGAGCCGCGGCCACGGTAAGGAAAGCGAAGAACGTGGCGGTCTTGCCCGTCCAATGGGGATGGATGGGCACCTCTCTCTTGAGGAGGCGCAGAAAGGCGATTCCCCCGAGCAGGAGGCTGTCCCGGCTCAGCACCAGGACGAGGAGCCAGAGCGGAAGAGGCGCTGACCGGGGAGAAGGAAGGGTAGTCACGCAGAGGAGGGCGACAAGCAGGAGAAGCTTGTCCGCCAGCGGGTCGAGTACCCTTCCCAAGCGGCTTTGTTGCCTCCAGTGCCTGGCGATGAATCCGTCGAGGGCGTCGCTCAGCGCTGCGGCCAGAAAGAGGGAGAAGCCTGCGATCCGAAGGCGCTCGTCAGCCGATCCGGCCGTTTGGCTCTTGCCGTACTGCCAGAGAATCACGGCCATCGCCGGGACGCAGAGCATGCGCAAGACGGTGATTCGATTGGCCCATGTCATGAGGCAAAGGTCTCGATCGCCCTGCGGAGGCGCTGAAGAACCCGATCTTTGCCGAGGATCGTCAGGGTAGGATAGAGGCTCGGGCCTACTTCGCGTCCCGTCGTGGCGACGCGCGTGGGATGGACATAGGTCCGAACGCTGGTTCCATGCACCTGGGCGAGACTGTGAAAACGAGCTTCGAGCGCGGAGGAGGTGTATTCGGGTGCATCCGAGAGATCGGCCAGGAGCTCTCGGAGCGCCCGGATGCCGTCCGGGTTCAAGAACCGCTTGACGGCACTCGATTCGAAACGGACCTCTTCCTCGAGAAACGGGCGGGCCCATTCGACGAGCTCCTTCCCCGTCTTCACCTTCTCCTTGACCAAGAGGACGACTTCTTGGATGTAGCCCGGTGCCCATTTCCCGGTTGGGTACCCGGCGCTCTCGAGCCACCTCTCTGCATGGGGCAGGATCTCGTGAGGGTTCAGGCTTCGCAAGTAGCTCCCGTTCATCCAGAGGAGCTTGTCTGCGTCGAAGCGGGCGTTGCTCCGGTGAATCTGGCCGAGCTCGAATCTCTCCAACGCCTCCTCGATCGGAAAGAGCTCGCGATTCTCTCGGAGCGACCACCCGAGGAGGCAGAGGTAGTTGCGAACCGCCTGCGGGAGATAGCCGCCGTCTTGATACTCGGTAAGGGAAGCCCCGACATCCCGCTTGCTCATCTTCGATCCGCTCCGATTCAAGATGAGCGGAATGTGGGCATAGCGAGGTGCCGTCCCGCCCAAGGCGGCGGCGATCGCCAGATGCTTGGGCGTATTCGAGAGATGGTCTTCGCCGCGGATGACATGGCTGATGCCCATTTCCAGATCGTCGACGACGTTCACGAGATGGAATACCGGAGATCCGTCCTTTCGTTGAATCACGAAATCCTGCTCGAGGGTGCAGTCGAAGCCGACTTCCCCGCAGATCAGGTCCTCGACGACGATCTTCTTGCGTGGCATCCGGAAGCGGATCGCCCCGTCGCTTTCGTACGCTTGATTGCGATCGAGAAGAAGCCGCAGCGCCCGATCGTAGATGCCGCTTCGCTCGCTTTGAAAATAAGGGCCTCGGTCGCCGCGCACGCTCCCATCGGGCAGCGGCCCTTCGTCCCAGTCGAGCCCGAGCCACTGCAGCCCATCGAAGATGACGCGCACCGCCTCCGCACTGTTTCGTGCCCGATCGGTATCCTCGATCCGCAGGACGAACGTTCCTTTCGTGTGGCGGGCGTAGAGCCAGTTGAAGAGGGCGGTACGCGCCCCGCCGACATGAAGGTAGCCAGTAGGGGAAGGGGCGAAACGGACGCGAACGCTATTCATGCCGCTCCTCCGCCGTTCGCTCGTCTTTCGGCCCGCCGCAACAGGCCGCTTGTGAAGGTGACCACCGATCGATCCGAATCTTCAAACCATTGTTCATAATAGGTGCGTTCCAGCCCTGCGTCCGTGTCGGTGATGCGAAGGAGCAGGGCGAGAGCGCCGACTCCATCAAAGTAGCGTAGATTGCCTTCGCGCCCAAGGTGGGCAAAAAAAGCGGACAGATCCCGACGTTCCACAGTTTGCCAAAGCTCCTCCTCCCAAAGTCGGGTCTCCTTTAAGAGAAGCGGGGTGATCATGAAGGGATGACCGAAGCGCGGGCCCATGTGGCACCCATCGATGCTGACGATCAACTGCATGCGCTCTCCATAAGCCCGGCGCAGGGAATGCAGGGCTGTCGCGATCCGTTCGAACGACGAGTCTGCGGACGGAGCTCTCCCCTGGCCCACCGAATCGGAGAGGCCGCCGCAAAGAAGGGGAAGAAAGCGGACCGGGCGATCGCTCCCCCGGAAGGCGCGCAACGCTTGCAAGAGCACGACGGGAAACTCGATCGAATGTTCGCCATCGTGCGCCTCCGTATCCTCGCAGGGAAATTCGACCTGGTGTCGCAGCCATTCGATCCACTCGATCTCGCAGAGGGCACGGCCGAGTGGGGTGACCAGATCCCGATCGTCGACGCTCCATTCGAGTCTCGAGCGGTGTCCTACGCCCAGGATGAGGTAGACCTCCGCTTCCGGAGCGTTCGCCAGCGGTGCAAAGGCGTGGGCATACGCCTTCGGGCTGACGCGGAAATCGATATGAGGAGAGAGAATGCCGAGAAGATCGGTTGGGCCTTGAGCAGAAGGTGGAGGCAAAGGAGGCACACCTGGCTCGGCAAAGAACGAACGGAAATAGGAGAGCGCCCTTCGCCCGTCTGCTGGGTAGCAGGTGCCCGCACAGCGGCATTGGATCGCCTGCCTGCGGTGCCTACGCTCGGAAGTGGGCATGCAGATCATTTGTCGAGAAAAAAGGTTCACGCAAAGCAAAAGTTTCCCTTGTCCCGAATCGAAGAAGAGAGCGTTTCGCTCACACGGGGAAAACGAACGCCTGCTTTTTCAGATTATCGTTCCATGCGGTACGACCCCCCCGCGAGGGATGATGACCAGTCCATCTCGGATGAAGAAGCAATCTCCATCCATGTTCGCGGGCTTCCCTTTGGGGGAGATCTGCACGTTATTGCCCACGCGGCTGTTCTTGTCGACGATCGTTCCTTCCAGGAAGCTGTTCCGGCCGATGCCAATCCGGGGGAGGCCGCGTCCTTCCGCCCCCAGAGCCTGCGAATCCGTCTCGTAGAGGTCGTTGCCCAAGAGCAGGGTGTCCTTGATTGTCGCCCCAGGGAGCACAATGCTTCGGATGCCGATGAGCGAATGCTCGATTTTTGCGTCCGAGATGACGCTGCCCTCGGCGATGAGCGAACCGGAAATCTCCGCGCGGGAGACCTTCGAGCTAGGAAGGTAGCGAGCCCTTGTGTAGATCGGGAGTCGGCTGTCGTAGAAATCGAACTTCGGATGGGCCTCGCACAGATCGAGGTTCGCTTCGTAAAAAGCGCGAATGGTGCCGATGTCTTCCCAATATCCCGAGTGGACGTAGGCGAAAACCCTGTGGCTCGGGATCAGCCGCGGGATGACGTCTTTGCCGAAATCTGGCTCTCCGCCCGTCAAGGCGTTGGTCAGAACCTTCCGGTTGAACAGATAGATCCCGGTGGAGGCCCAATATTGGGGTTCCTTGGCGGGAAGGCGAAGCAAGGAGGTGAACGGATCGCGGATCGCCAATTTCGTCAGAAGCGAGGGATCCTTCGGCTTCTCGACGAAAGAAGCAATCCGACGTTCCTCGGTGACTTGAACGATCCCGAAACCGCTGACGCGGCTTTGAGTGACCGGAGTCACGGCTACGGTCAGATCCGCGCAGCTCGCCACGTGCTGCTCGATCAATGCCCGGAAGTCCATCCGATAGAGCTGATCGCCCGCCAGGATGAGGATCAGCTCGTGCGGATGGCTCGTGAAATGGCTCAGGTTCTGCCTTACCGCGTCGGCGGTGCCCTGGTACCAGTACGCGCCCTTCATGGTCTGCTGTGCGGCCAGCAGTTCGACGAATCCCTGGGAGTAGTCGTCGAACCGGTAGCTCTGCTGGATATGTCGGTGCAGCGAGGAGCTCTGGAATTGGGTCAGGATGAAGATTCGCTTGAGGTCCGAGTGGATCGCCAGGCTGATGGGGATGTCGACGAGCCGATATTTTCCGGCCAGGGGAACTGCGGGCTTCGCCCGTTCCTTGGTGAGGGGGAAGAGGCGCGTGCCGGCGCCTCCGCCCAGAATCACGGTAATGACATCGAAAGGAGAATAGTTAGCGCCGTTCCAGCGAGTCATGGGAATTGACGGGGGTCATTCGCGAAGAATAATGATCGAAACCAATATGTGCGGAATTGTGGGCTATCTCGGACAAAAGGAAGCGCAGCCGCTTTTGCTCAACGGACTGCGCCGGCTCGAGTACAGGGGATACGATTCGAGCGGCATCGCCATCCTCGAAGACGGCCACCTGGGTTTGGTCAAGCGCAAGGGCAGGATCTCCGAACTCGAGCTCGCCCTTCAGAAACAGGGCCTTCCAGGAAAGATCGGAGTGAGCCATACGCGCTGGGCCACTCATGGGGTCCCGAGCGACGCTAATGCCCATCCTCATCTCGATCAGTCGCGCCGGCTTGCCATCGTCCATAACGGAGTGATTGAAAATTACCAACTTTTGAAGGAAAGGCTATCCGATTCTGGCCACCGCTTCGAATCGGAAACGGACACCGAGGTTCTCGCGCATCTCATCGGTGAGGCCTACGATCGGCAGCCTTCCGCGGATCCCCAAAGGCTCGAAAACGCGGTCCGGTCGGCGCTGGCGGAGGTGATCGGCACCTACGGCCTCGCGGTCATTCATGTGGACTGCCCTAATCTCCTGGTGGGAGCGCGGCGGGGCAGTCCACTGATTTTGGGCATCGGTAACGGCGAGTTCTTTCTGAGCAGCGACGTCACGGCGATCTCGGGACAGGCCCAGCGCGTCGTCTACCTGAGCGACGGCGATGTCGTCGCCATTCGCCCCGACGGATTCGACATCTCCTCGCTCACGCGGCCTCGGGTCGGATTTGAGATCAGCGAGGTCGAAAAGTCGGAGGCGGAGACCGATCTGGCCGGCTATCCACATTACATGCTCAAGGAGATCTTCGACCAGCCCGAGGCCATCCGGAATGCGATGCGGGGGCGGCTCGATCTCGAGGAGGCGACCGCCAAGCTGGGCGGTCTCAACATGAATCCGCAGCAGCTCTTGCGGATCCAGCGTATTCTGATCGTTGGCTGCGGCACGGCCCGTCATGCGGGGGTCGTGGGAGAGTATCTGATTGAATCGCTTGCCCATCTTCCGGTGGAAGTCGATTACGCGAGCGAATTCCGCTACCGGAATGCTCCGCTCGACGGAGAGACGGTGGTCTTCGCCGTCAGTCAGTCGGGAGAGACGGCCGACACGCTGGCGGCCGTGCGAGAATCCAAGCGGAAGGGCATGCGTGTCCTGGGCATCTGCAATCAGGTCGGGAGCACGATCGCCCGGGAAACAGAGGGAGGGGTTTACATGCACGCTGGCCCGGAAATCGGGGTTGCGGCAACCAAGTCCTTTACCTCCCAGGTGCTGATCTTCCTGTTGCTCGCCGTGCTGCTCGGCCGACTGCGCTACCTTTCCGCCCGCCAGGGGAAGAAGCTGATCGAAGCGGTCGAAAATCTTCCCGATCAAGTGGCGAGCGTTCTGGCGCGGCACGAGGAGGTCCGCGTGATCGCGGAGAAATATGCGCAATCCGAGGCCATGCTCTTCCTGGGTCGGCAGTTTCAATACGGGATCGCCCTCGAAGGTGCCCTCAAGATGAAGGAGATCACCTACATCCGGGCCGAGGGACATCCCGCGGCCGAGCTCAAGCATGGGGTGATCGCCCTCGTGGATGAGCGTCTTCCGAGCGTCTTCCTCTGCCCGCAAGACGGCGTCTACGACAAGAACGTGAGCAATATCGCGGAGGTCAAGGCCCGTCGGGGACCGGTGATTGCCGTCGCAAGCGAGGGGGATGACCGGATTCGGGAGCTGGCCGATGACGTCTTCTACGTTCCGCAAAGCTCGGAGCTTCTCGCGCCGATCCTCACCGTGATTCCCCTCCAGCTCCTGGCCTACTACACCGCCGTCTCTCTGGGCCGGGACGTCGACAAGCCGCGGAACCTGGCCAAGAGCGTGACCGTCGAGTGAGCGGCCGGCGCAAGCCGGGGCATCCCCTCAAGGATCTCGGTCGGAAGGAACCGCCTGCAGAGCCTTCCGCAGATCGTCGAGAAAACGCTTCAGCGAATGGTCCGCTCCCGCCGCCCGCGGAAGATTCATCGCATCGATGATGGCCTGGGCCCATTCGATGCCGCCGAACTCCGGTTCCACACCGCCATTCAAGATCGCTCGGATCAGCGCCTGCTTGTAGCGGCCGCGGTCGCACTTCTGGTCCGGCGCGTCGCAGCCTTTCCCGAGAACCTTCTTGAAGGCCTCTCCATCCAGCAGTAGCCACCGTTCCACGTGAGGATCAGGTATCGCGAGCACGGTCGCGACGGGGCTCGAATGCGCCGGAATCTCCTGGGCCCGCTCGTTGAGTCCCTTGCAGTTCGCGTCAGTGGCAACGACGATCAGGTCGCAACGGGAGCCTTGCGCACTCAGATCCCGAAAATATTCTTGGACCTCGCTGACGACCTTGCCATGGCCTCGGCGGGCGTTGCGCCAATCCACCTGGACGGATAAACCCAGCTCCTTGGCCACGCGCGCAATCAAGGCGCCGACGATCTCCCGGTGCGCGCGATCTTCCCCAAAGGCGGCGATCGCCTTACTCATCGAAGTCCCCTCGGAGCAGCCGTTCCGATACCGGCAGGCGGTCTTCCTTTCGATCCATCAAGGCCTTGTCAACGTCGGCTCGCCCACCCAGAGGGCCCCAGGTGACAAAAGGCTCGATTTGTGTGCCCGATTCCGACCTGCGGACGACGAAGAGGGAGTCGTCCGGGATAAGGTCGAGCAGGATCGGCGAATGCGTGGTCACAACATATTGGGTCTGGCCACGGCTCGCCCGGGTCTTGAGGAGTTCCGCAATCAGCTCGATGCGTCGGGGGGGGATGCCGTTTTCTGGCTCCTCGAATCCAACCAGAGAAGGCGGCTCCTTCGCTCCGGTTAGCGCGAGCATGCCCAAGATTCGCAGCGTACCTTCCGACAGAACGCGGGCCGGGATCGGTATGCCCGCTTCCGTGAGCCTCAACTCGACTTCTCCTAGGTCATTGACGCTCACGTCGATCCCGTCGATCTGAGGCAAAATGGTCTTCAACGCCTTTTCGACCGCGTTGAATTGCCGCGGTTCGAGAGCTTTCAGCGTGTTCAGGTAGGCGGGGAGCTCCTCCCCCATGAGGCCAATGTGCCGGACCTCCTTGACCGGGTTGGTGGCGCGCATCCGCTCACGGGGTTCGAAATAGAAGAAGAGCCAACTCTCCAGCTCCTGGCGTGCCGCCACCAGATGCGGGTAGTGCGGCGGGTAGTGCGGTCTAGAGAGGATGCTGTGATCGAGATGAAGATCGAAGTAGGTGGGGTGGGCCTGCCGTTCGAGCCGCAGGTGCAACTTGTCCCCTTGTCGTGAGAGGAAAGGATGGCGACGCTCGTCAAGCTCCCCTTTTTGGTTCAAGGCGGCCAGGGATTCATCCACTACCCGCAAGATTCCGGATGTCGGCACCATCTCGATTTCCACCCAATAACGGAGATTGCGCTCTCGGACCGGCTCTCGGATCGGTTCTGGAGAGGAGGGAGACGACGAGCCGCCGCCCGAAGGTCTTCTCATCTCCTGGATTTGCTTGTTGACCGCACCAACGACCGCATCGGAGAGGGTAAAATCGGCTTCGATCCGGAAACTCGCTTGTTCTTGCTCCAGCAGGTCCTTAAGGCCGTTCGGAGGGAAGGAGAAGGATTCGAGCGGCTTGCCCCGATAGGGCGGCTCGAACGCTTCTTTGAGCGTTCGGCTCGATACGATCTTGGAGAGCAGCTGCAAGGCATCCAGAAAGTTGCTCTTCCCCGCGGCGTTCGGCCCAAAGAGGACGGACAACGGCTTCAGAGAAACCTCGACGTCGCGCAACGACTTGTAACCCTGAATCTTGATGCGGTTCAGCATGTCTCTCTCCCCTCATCTTCTGGGCGTGCGGAAAGCGAGGCGGGCTCTCCTCCCTCTCCGAAGCGTCCGGATCGACGGGCTCGGTTGTCGCTCCGGTTCTCCCTGCCCGCGAGCCTCTACCTTGGGGAGATGCTGCACGATCTCCCTGCGCCTCCATAGAGACAACCGCGCTCCATGGCGAGTCAAACGCTTTCCATGGGACATCGGAAGAAACTTGACCAAGGCACCCCCTCAGGACGCGCGGGAGAGATGGCGATCGGCGGGGCGGCTCTCCGGGGCGCTCGCCGGACTTTCGCCCTGCGCGACCCGATGGATATGCTGGCAGGCGATGGGGCCTTCCGGAGGAGAGGAGGGCCAGGCGGGAAGGGTTACCGTAACCGTCGTTCCTCTGCCGGGCTCGCTCGCCAGCTCGATGCATCCCTGGTGGAGATCGACGATTTGCTTCACGATGGAGAGGCCGAGCCCCGTTCCTCCCGCCTGCCGGCTCCGGGTCTTGTCGACCCGATAAAACCGGTCGAAGACATAGGGGAGGTCGGCGGGGGGAATGCCCACTCCCTGATCGATCACGCGAATCGAGACTCTTTCCCTTTCGGCGTCTGCTTCGACCCGAATGGGGGAGCCGGGCTCGGAATATTGGATCGCGTTTTCGACGAGGTTATAGAAGACCTGCTCGAGGCGAAAGGAGTCGGCGTCGACCTTCGGGAGATTCCCCGCAAGTGTGACGATGAGGTCGAGCCGCTTTTCGTGGAGCTGCTGGCGCAGGTCCGCCTCGATCCTGCGAAAGAAGTGGGGCAGGGAGACGGGGGCCCGCTCCAAATTCATTCGGCCCGGCTCGAGGGCGGAAAGGGTGAGGAGATCGTTGACGAGCTTGCTCAGTCGAAGGGAGTGGCGCCGGAGGATCTTCAGGACCCGTCGGACCTCCTCCGGGGCGAGCGAGGACGGAGCATGCAAGAGTGTTTCGACATATCCGCGAAAGATCGAGAGCGGGGTGCGAAGCTCGTGCGAGACGCTCGCAAGAAATTCCTTCTGCCGCTCCTCGCTCCGCTTGTGCTCGGTGATGTCGTGAAGCACAAGGAGGACATGGGTCGGCGGGCCCGATTCGCCGCACATCGGCACTGCGTTGACGATGAGAAAGAGCTCGGCTTCCGAACGGGGAAGTCCCCGAAGGGAGATCTCTCCTGAAACGGCTTCTTGGCGGGCAAAGGCTTCGCGGATCAGATGGTCGATTTCGGCGACGCGAAGGGATTCCAGGATCGTGCGTCCCGAAGGCTCCGCGTCGAGTCCGAATTGCCGTACCAGCACCTCGTTGGCGAGCTCGACCCGGTGGTCGTGGTTGACGATCGCCACCCCTTCCATCATGTTCCGGAGGACTCCGTGGAAGTTCTCGCCCTGCTGCACGATTTGCCCGGAAAGCTCCTCCCGTGCGGTGAGGATCGTTTCCAGGCGGCTCGCCACGCGAAAGAGACTGTGCGGGCCGAAGATGACGAACGAGCGCGGATGGCGTCCCTGGGCGATCTCTTCGGCAATGCGCTCGAGCTTGGCGGCCGAGCGCGCCCAGGCCAGTAGCTGAAGAAGGGCCAGCGCCAGGGCCGAACCAAGGAGGGCGATCAGGAAGGAGGAGAGCGTCATTCGTCGGGCTTGGGCCAAGGGGGGCGCCTCCGAACGGGCTCTTCCGCTTCCCTGCGCTTGGCGCGGAAGCGATATCCGATTCCACGAACGGTTTCGATATAGTGGGCCGCACTTGCCAGCTTGTCCCGTAAGCGGCGGACATGGGTGTCGACCGTGCGGGTATCCATCGCCTTGTCGTATCCCCAGACCTCCCGCAGCAGATCCTCACGCCGATGGACGCGTCCCCGCCCGCGAAGCAACACGCTGAGGAGTCGGAACTCGGTCGCGGTCAGGTCGACTTGGCGGTTGCGGACGAACGCTTCATGCCGCTGGGGATAGACGACGAGATTTTCATGACGGATCGGCTCCGCAGGCGGAGCTCCTTTTCCACGGCGCCGTAGCAACGAACGCGTCCGGAGGACCAATTCGCGCGGGCTGAAGGGCTTCGTCAAATAGTCGTCGGCGCCCAGCTCGAGGCCTTGCACCCGGTCGGCTGGTTCCGCTTTCGCAGTCAGGATCAGGATGGGCAGATCCGCTGTCGTCGGATTGCGGCGCAAGGTCTTGCAGACTTCGAGGCCGCCGAGCTCCGGAAGCATGAGGTCGAGAACCATCAGGTCGGGCAGGTCGCTCATCGCTTTTTCCAGCCCCTCCGCTCCATTCGACGCACCGACGGTGTGAAAATCCGCCGCCCTCAGGTTGAGGCAGATCAGCTCAAGCACGTCGGGCTCATCTTCTACGACGAGGACAACGTGTTGTCGGGGAGGAGCCATCGTACTGGAGCAGAAGCTACCCGAACGGAAAGAAGAGCGCAATCTCCGGAGGTCCAAGACGGCCGGGTCGGGAGAAAGCGTTCGGCTTGTCTTCGAGAAGGGGGTGCGGTAGTATGCTCCTGAATAAGTTGCTACGATGTCTGTCGAAGGGCTATCCCGCCAATTGCCGGCGAATTTGGTTACGTATGATGCGTCAAAAATCGACAAGCTGGAAGGGCTGGAGGCCGTGCGCAAACGGCCGGGCATGTACATCGGGCATACCGACGAGCGAGGCCTCCACCATTGCGTCTTCGAAGTACTCGACAACTCGATCGACGAGCACCTTGCCGGCTTTTGCACCCGAGTCGAGGTAACGATCCATATCGACGGGTCGATCTCCGTTCGCGACAATGGCCGGGGGATTCCGGTCGATCCTCATCCCAAGTTCAAGATTCCCGCAGTGGAGCTGGTCCTGACCAACCTTCACGCCGGGGGGAAGTTTGGGCAAGGGGTGTACAAGTATTCCGGCGGACTCCATGGCGTGGGTGCTAAGTGCGTCAACGCACTCTCCGAATGGTTCGAGGTCGAAGTCTCCCGCGACGGAAATGTCTACCATATGGAGTTTCGCCAGGGGAAGACGGTCAAGCCTCTGGAGATCATCGGGAAAAGCCGGACCACCGGCACCTACGTCACCTTCAAGCCCGATCCCGAGATCTTTACCGCCACGCAGGAGTTCAAGACGGATATTCTCGCACCCCGGCTCCGCGAGCTCGCTTTCCTGAATCCCGGCCTGGAGATCGTTCTTTCCGACGAACGGGTTCTGGATGCCGACAAGCCGAAGGTGCAGCACTTCTTCTATCGGCAGGGGATCGAGGAGTTTCTCCAGCAGATCACGGGGAGCATGGAGCCGCTGTATCCGAAGCCCATCGTGATCGCTCGGGAGAAGGACGATATCCTGCTCGATTGCGTGCTGCAATATACCGAGGGATACGCCGATCAGATTCTCTGCTACACCAACGGGATTCCCAATCCGGACGGCGGCACCCACCTTTCGGGCTTCCGGACCGCGCTCACCCGCTCGGTCAATCAGTACGCGAAGGCCAACAACCTGTTGAAGGACAAGGAACCCCCCATTTCGGGAGACGATGTGCGGGAAGGCCTCTTCTGCGTACTCTCGCTCAAGCATCCCAATCCCAGCTTCGAATCCCAGACCAAGGTCAAGTTGGTCACGCCCGAAGTCGAGGGAGTCGTTGCGTCGCTCGTCTACGACGGGCTGATGTCCTTTTTCGAGAGGAACCCCGCCGTCGCCAAACGAATCTTGGACAAGGCGCTGACGGCGGCCCGCGCGAGGGAGGCGGCTCGGAAGGCCCGGGAAGCGGTCCGGAAGACTGCGCTCTCCGGCAGGGGTTTGCCAGGGAAGCTAGCGGATTGCTCGACCCGAAGCCCGGACGAGGCGGAGCTTTTCATCGTCGAAGGGGACTCCGCCGGAGGCTCGGCCAAGCAGGGAAGAGACCGCCAGTTCCAGGCGATCCTTCCCATTCGCGGAAAGTTGATCAACGTGGAGAAGGCCAGGCTCGACCGCGTCCTCCAGAACGAAGAGATCCAGACGATCATCACCGCGGTCGGCACGGGCATTGGAGAGGGCGACGGAGAGGGAGCCTTTCAGCGCGACCGGCTTCGGTATCATAAGGTTATCCTCATGACCGACGCCGACGTCGACGGCTCCCATATCCGGACCCTTCTGCTCACCTTTTTCTATCGGCAGATGCAGGAGCTCATCCAGAACGGCCATGTCTATATCGCGCAGCCTCCCCTCTACCTGGTGACTCGCAAGAAGAAGGAGTGGTACGTTCGGGACGATGCCGAGCTCAACCAGATGCTGATTCAGCAGGGAGCGGAGGAGGTCAAGGTCGAGGAACTCCGAGGGGGTCATCTCTTTTCCGGTCCAAAGCTTGTGGAGATTCTCAACGGGTTGGAAGATCTCGACAAGTTTGCGCGTTCCCTGCTGAACCACGGCGCGGATTTCGGGACTTACCTGGAAAGTCGGGACCCTCAGACAGGAGCCCTGCCTCTCCACCTTGTCCGCGTGCGGGAGGGCAACCGGGAAGAGGTCCATTTCTTCTGCTCGGACGGGGATCTCGCCCGTTTCGCCGAGGCGAATTCGGACTTGGCCCTTTTTGAAGGCGAGAGCAGCAGTGTCGGGGCCGTCGACGGCGACGGGCTTCCTTCCGGGGAGGGGCCAGCGGGCTTGAGCGGAGAAGCGGAAGTCGCGTCGGAGGCAACAAGTTCCGTCGAAGCCGCGGAAGCCGCAGAAGCTCCGGAGGAACCGAGACCACGATTCCGCCGCGCGACCCATGTCGAGCTCTACGAGAGCAAGAGCATCCGGGACAAGCTCGATCAGCTGGCCGGGCTCGGGATGGTGATCTCTCAGGTCCGCTCCCGGGAGCCGCTCTACGCCTTCATCGAAGGAGAGGAGGAGAACCGCCGCCTCCTCCACTCCCCCGGCGAGATCCTGACGGCCGTCAAAGAGGTTGGGAGGCGCGGGGTTGAGATCAAGCGATTCAAGGGGCTCGGTGAGATGAACCCGAAGCAGCTTTACGAGACGACGATGGATCCGGGGCGCCGAAAGCTCTTGCGGGTTGAGATTGCCGATGCGGCGACGGCGCAAGAGATTTTTGCGACACTGATGGGGGATATCGTGGAGCCGCGGCGACGATTCATCGAGGAAAACGCACTTCACGTTCGCAATCTCGACGTGTAAGCGCTCGAAGCATCAGCGGGCATAAGCGGGAAGGAAGATCGAATGCCGGATGGCACAACGGGTAGCGAGGGGCAGCCACTTCTGGGAGCAGAGCGCTTCGAAGCGCGCGACGTCTCCGAGGAGATGCGCAACTGCTTCCTCGACTATGCGATGTCGGTCATCATCGCCCGGGCGCTCCCCGACGTGCGCGACGGACTCAAGCCCTCGCAGAGGCGCATCCTCTACGCGATGCACGAGCTCGGACTTGCTCCCAATCGGAAGCATCTCAAATGCGCCAAGATTGTCGGTGAGACCATGGGAAACTACCACCCCCATGGTGACCAAGCGATCTATCCGACTCTGGTGCACATGGCCCAGCCGTGGGCGATGCGCGACCTCTTGATCGAGGGACAGGGGAACTTCGGGTCGGTGGAAGGCGATCCTCCCGCTGCGATGCGGTACACCGAAGCCCGTCTGACTCATCTTGGCTCGCTGCTCATGGCGGACATGGACAAGGACACGGTCGACTTCGTCCCCAACTATGACGAAACTCGGACTGAGCCCGTCGTCTTCCCGGCGGCTTTTCCCAACCTGCTTGCCAACGGGAGCACCGGCATTGCGGTGGGGATGGCGACCAACATCCCTCCGCACAATCTCGGAGAGCTCGCCCAAGGAGTCTGCGCTCTCATCGACAACCCGGCGCTCTCACCGGAGGATCTCCTCGAGTTCGTTAAGGGACCGGATTTTCCGACGGGAGGGATCGTGGTCGGCCAGGAGGGGATTCGGAATTATTTCCTCACGGGCAAGGGGAGCGTACGGCTTCGGGCGCGCCTCCATGTGGAAGAGTCGCGGAACGGGAGAGCGACGATCATCGTCGACGAAATTCCCTTCAACGTGAATCGCGCGACCCTGGTGGAGCGGATTGGTGATCTGATCACCGAAAAGCTGATCGATGCCAGCGACGTCCGGGATGAATCCGACGAGAACACCCGGGTTGTCGTCGAGCTGCGTCGCGACGCCGTGCCCAAGGTCGTCGAAAATAATCTCTACCGACTCACCCCCCTCGAGACAATCTTCGCCGTCAATTCGCTGGCAATCGACGGAGGGCGGCCTCGCACCCTCAATCTTAAGGAGATGCTTCTTGCTTACCTGGAGCATCGGAGAGAGGTCGTTCTGCGGCGAAGCCGCTTCGAGCTTCGGAAGGCGGAAGAGAGGGCGGAAATCCTCGAGGGCTATCTGATCGCCCTGGCGAACCTAGATGAGTTTCTCCGCATCATTCGGGGAGCCGCCAATCGCGAAGCCGCTCGGATCGAGCTGGGCGGATATGAGTTTACGCGGGAACAAGTGGAAGCCTTCGGAATCGTCGTTCGCCATGCGGAGCGGCTCGAGAACGGTCGATACGTGCTCTCCAACGCGCAGCTCGACGCGATCCTCGATCTTCGCCTCTACCAGCTCACCGGTCTCGAGAGGGAAAAGATCATCGAGGAATATCGGAAGCTCATGGATCGGGCCCGCGAGCTCGAGGAGATTTTGGGGAGCGAAGCGCGAGTGCTCTCCTTGATTCGAACGGAACTTCTGGAGGTGGCTGCCAAACGCGCCACCCCGAGGCGCACGGAGATCGTGCCGGCGGAGGGGGAGGTTGCCTTCGAAGACCTGGTGGCCCGGGAATCGGTCGTCATCACCCTGACACACAAGGGCTACATCAAGCGGACCGGCTTGGCCAACTACCGGGTGCAGAGGCGCGGCGGCCGAGGGGTGATCGGAATGGTGGCCCAGGAAGGGGAGAGGACCGAAGGAAACGATTTCGTGGAGCATCTCTTCACCGCTTCTACGCACGATCACCTGATTTTCTTTACCACGGCGGGGCGTGCCTACATCGAGCGCGTCTACGAAATCCCGGAGATGGCGCGAGCGGCCAAAGGGAGAAGCATTGCCAACGTGCTTGAGCTTGCGCCGGACGAGGAGATTGCCGCTCTCCTTCGTGTCGGATCCTCCGCTTCCGAAGGCGGGGCGGCTTGGGATCGACCGGGTTTCCTCTTCTTTTGCACCGCTCTGGGGCAGGTGAAAAAGACCCCCCTTTCTGAGTTCGCCCACATGCGCAAGAAGGGAATCCGGGCCATCCACATCTCGGAAGGCGACCGACTGATCGACGTGAAGTTCACCACGGGGGATCGCGAAGTCGTCTTGATCACGCGGGAGGGTTTGAGCATCCGCTTTCCGGAGGAAGAGGTCCGCTCCATGGGCAGGACCGCTGCGGGGGTGCGGGGTATTCGCTTGGGAAGGGAAGACCGAGTGGTGGCGGCCGCCCTGGTCGATCCCGCCGCCATGCTCCTGGTGGCCGGCTCCAATGGGCTTGGCAAGCGGACCGACTTCGACGAATACCGCCGCCAAGGGCGGGGTGGCAAGGGGGTCATTACCATGAGGATGACCAAGAGGACCGGGGAGGTCGTCGCCGCGCTGTCGGTTGTCGATGGGGATGAGTTGATGCTGCTCACGCAGAGAGGATTGACGGTGCGCATGCCGGTAAAGGGGATTCGGCGCGTCGGCCGCAATACCCAAGGAGTCCGCCTCCTCGCTCTGGATCAAGGCGATCGGCTGATCAGTGTCGCCCGGGTCGTGCCCGATCAGGAGGAGGAAGGAGAAGAGGGGCTGCTCGCGTAGCCGCCCTCGTCAGGGTTTCGGAAGGAGGCAGAACCTTCGGCTGCTTTTCGCAGCCGCTCGTTGATCGCACACCCAAGCCCGCGATCGGGCAGGAGCACGGCATAGAGCCGCCTCAGGCCGCATTCGTCGAGCTCGCGGAGCTCTCGGAAGAGGTTTCCCGCCGCTTCCTCCAGCCGATAGATCGGGGAGAGGCTGCGGCAGAGGGCAAACCCGTCCGGGCAGGGCCCCCAAGCAAGAAAACCAGCCTCCTTGCGTTCGGGGAGGGGGATCTCCTCAGGGCTCCGGACGAGAAAGAAAGGCGTGCGCAGCGCGTAGTGCCGGGGGAGCCGCGGGGCGGCGGATGGGGAATCCGTTTCGTGATCGACGGAGCCGATCTCTTCCTCGAGGAGCTCCTGAGAGATTCCTCCTGGGCGGATCAAGATGGGCCTCCGATGCACAAGGGAGACCACCGTCGATTCTACGCCGACACGACAACGGCCCCCATCGAGCACCAGAGCGATCTCCTCCCCAAACTCGTCTTCGACGGCTCGTGCCGTGGTCGGGCTCAGGTGGCCTGAGCGGTTGGCACTTGGAGCGGCCAAGGGGCGGCCGAAGCGCTCCAACAGGGCGAGAGTGAGCGGGTGGTCGGGGACGCGTACCCCCACGAACGGGAGGCCCGCCGTCAGAAGGTCCGGAACCGCCTCTGCCCGCTTGCGCAGAATCATGGTGAGCGGCCCAGGCCAGAACCGAGCCGCAAGGCGAAGCGCACTCTCAGGAACGTCGGCCAGCAGGTCGAAGGCCATTTCCGCGGAGCCGCAAAGCAGGCTGATTGGGTGGAAAGAAGCGCGCTTCTTTCGATCGAAAAGCCGGGCCACGGCCACGGGATTCGTCGCGTCGGCGGCGAGCCCGTAAACCGTTTCCGTCGGCACTCCGACGAGCTCTCCCGCATGCAGGAGAGCTGTGGCTCGATCGAGGATCGAGTCTACGTGCGGTAGAAGCGACCTGTCCGCGGTGCGTTTTCCCTTCACGGGGCTTTCGGCTTTCACGGTCTTCAGACCTGACTCGATCGCTGGCGCGCCCCGACCTCGCCGATTCCCGCACTGGGATGAGGGGAGGCGAGCCGGATCGCTGGACCAGCAATTGCCTTGCGGCTCATCCTGAGCAATGAGTAAGTTTAGCTCATGAGCGGTTCTTTCGAAAGCTTTTCGGCTTCTGCCCTTTACTGCTCCTCGTGCGGAAAGCCCATGGCTGTCCGGGAACGGCTTTTGCTCGTCTTGCCGGGAAAGGAGATCTACGATTATCTTTGCACGGGCTGCGGGGCCTCACTCGGGCAGCGGGAGGTCGTTGCCTCGCCCGGCGAGGCTTCGCCCTTGACTGCACCTCTGCATCATCCCCATCGGCATCGGCATCGGGGACACCGCCGACCGTAGCGCGGCAAGGGGTCGTCCTGAGGCTTTCTTCTTCGAACATGAGAGTCGTCTTTATCGGGTCGGGCGAGTTCGGAATTCCCACCCTTCGAGCGCTGGCCGTCCATCGGGACTATCGGCTCCAAGGGGTCATCACACAGGTGGATCGGCCCGCAGGAAGGCACCGGCTCCCTACCCCTTGCCCAGTCAAGGCAGCCGCCCTCGATCTCCGGCTGCCCATCTTTCAGCCGGAGAAGATCGGTGCCCCGACCGCTGTCGAGCAGATCCGCTTCCTGCAACCGGATGTTCTGGTCGTTGTCGCCTATGGGCAGATCCTTTCACGGGAGGTGCTCGAGCTTCCGAGCCGCGCTGCGCTCAACCTGCATGCGTCGCTGCTCCCCCGCCATCGGGGTGCTGCGCCGATCCAGGCGGCGATTCGAAGCCGCGACCGGGAGACCGGGGTCTCCGTAATCTGGATGGATGAGGGACTGGATACGGGTGACATTCTGTTGACGAGGAAGCTCCTGATTCGCTCCACCGATACGACCGCGACCCTTCAGGAACGATTGGCGAAATTGGGCTCCCGGGCCGTTGTGGAAGCGCTCGATCGCCTGGAATCCGGTTCCGCTGAACGGCTGCCGCAAGACCCGTCCCAAGCGAGCTATGCGAGAAAATTACGCAAGGAGGATGCGGAGATCGACTGGACTCGGGACAAGTGGGAGATTCATGCGCACATTCGGGCGATGAATCCCTGGCCGATCGCCTGCACATCGATTCGGGACGGCGGACAGGTGCGGGTACTGAAGATCTTTGGTACCATCGTATCGATTCGCGCTTCCGGAAGGCCGGGCGAGGTCGTCCGGATCGATTCGCACGGGATCCTCGTAGCCGCAGGGGGAAGCGGGGGCGTGTTGCTGCGCGAGGTGCAGCTCGAAGGCAAGCGGCGGATGGCTGCGGCCGAATTTGCGCGTGGGATGCGGCTATCGGTGGGCTCGGTATTCGGAGGAGAGGGTCTTCCCGTCGGCCATGATCGTGCTGCTGGCGGAACTCTTTCTTGACGGACGTCTCTCGATCCGTCCCGAACGTGCCGAATTCCTCGTGGAAATCCTCTGCCGCACCGGAGGCAGAGGAAGTCTGGAGGAGTTGTGGACCCCGTGGAAGCTGCCGGCACGAGCAGGCGGACTGCAAACCCGCAAGCGGTCCGCCGGGCAGCTCGGGCGGTTCCTCGAGCCCGTGTCGCGCGGGATCTGCCTCTTGGGAGATGCGATTTGGAATCGCGTGGCACTCGAAAGCGGGCGTGTGGGAGAGATCCGCATCCGATGGCTCCCGGAATTCAGCAATGGGGATGCGGACTCCTTCGTCTCCGGATACGAGCCCCCAGAAGGTAGGGCACGGCTGCCGCTCCGTCTGATCCGATGGCGGAAGGCAAGGGACGGCGCGATCCTGGCTCGTTACGCTATCCTCTGAAGGAGAGCCAGAGAGCCGAAGCGGCTTTGGCTCTCGCGGGAAACGCCGGCCCGGCTCCCTTGGCCGCTCCGTTCAGTAGCTATAGACGAATTCGAGGGCGCCGAGGAAGATGGGGCCGTTGCCGGAGTAGAGGAGGGCGCTTGGGGAGGTAGTTCCTTGGTAGGGATAGCCGTAGTAGCCCATGACACCGAGTCCCCAGTCGATTCTTCCTTCGAGTCGCATCATGAAGTTCTCGGCGAGGTCGAAGGCCAAGGTGGTGGTATACTCCCAGATGTCGGTGGGGGCATTGTGGCCGGCCAGGATGCTGTTCCAGCCCGCCTGCATCCATTCGGCCCGCTGGGAGAGGCTGATGATCGAGTTGAACTGGTACTTCATGTGGAGGGCGGCGCCGTACCAGTTGGAGGGTCCGCTGTAGAGGCCCATCGGCAATCCGCTGACTGCGGGAGAGACGTAGCTCACGTCATTGTTGTAGAAGCCCCCGGTGAACTCGAAGCCCAGGAGGAGCCTGTCGTGCGCGAACTTCGGTGCCCAGGAGCCCCAGACATCGCCCAGGAAGAAGGCGTTGTTCTGGTTGAAGGTCCCCTCCCCGCGAATCCCCTGCGCGATTCCGTAGGGCTGGGCCACCCCATTGAGCGGAGAGGCTCCGAAGCCCGGAGGATTGACCCCGTTGAACCCGTACATGGCGGTCGCGCTCAGGATCGCGTTCTTCCCCTTGGCCTCCCACTGCCCGTTCCAAAAGAGCAGATAGGCATCGTTGCTATCGATCGTGTTGTCCAAATAACCGCTGTAGTCGTACCCCCCGCGGGAGACATTGAAGCCTCCGTCGGCCACCCCAAAGCGGGTCGACCACTGGTCGTCAAAATGGTAGATCGCCTGCATCCCCGTGAGCGTCGTCGGCAAAAGATTGCTAAAGAGCAGCCCGTAGCTGAAGTCGAGGTTCACCGGCCGCTCCACCACCTCGTAGCCCGCCGGATCGACAAACTTCCCAATCCGAATGTCGAGCCCGTTGCCCACCGGAACCCGGAAGACCACGTAGGCCTGCTCCAACCAGAAGCTCGAGGTGTTGAAGAGCACCAGCGAACTGGCGTTGGTCCCCAAGCCCCCAATCGTGTCCGGAGCCCCAATCGAGGCGTCCTGCCCCACGATCAGATCGGCCCGAAACCCCGCCTGCCACCGGTTCTCATCCGTGAGCGGCTTCTCCAACGCCAGCTTGAAGGCGTTCATGTTGAAGCCCCCGCCCGGAATCCCGTCCACCGGCTCCCGCCCCGGAATCGCCGGATACCCTAAAGCTTGCCCCGCCGCATTGGTCGGCCCCGCATACCCCCCCGGCGCCGCAAAACCAGGCACCTGGTTAAACGATGGCGCGTTAATCCCGTTGTAGGTGTAGCTCGCATCCACATACCCCGATAAGACAATCCCCTTGGTGTTCGCCTGTACCGGTATCCCCTGATCCTCCAACCGCTTGATCAACTCCCCCACCTGTGAACTCTGCGAGCTTGCATCGGTCGTTCCGCCCGAGGCATCGGAACCGCCGGTTGCCGCGGTCGCCGGAAGCGGGGGTGTGATCCACAGGAGAAGAAGTGCTGCGAGCCCGCAGATCGATGGAAGCAATGGGTGACTCTCTCTCGACGAGGAGCCAGACCTTCTCGGAGAAACGAAGCCGGTAGACATTGCCCGATCGGATCCTGATTTTGACGAGAAGCGTCGCCTAGGAGGCTGAAGTGTGTCAATCCTCTTTGGGGCCGGGATTGACGGAAGGAGATCGTTGGCGGAAGGTAAACGAGAGCTTATGAGGAGTGCTGTTCGGTCAAGGCTCTCCTGGAAGCTCTCTTGGATCGTTGCCTGCTTCCTCCAAGCGACTTCGGCGTTCGCGGACAACCTCGTCTACGTGATCCCGGTGCATGGCGAAATCGAGCCGGCGCTGGTCTACCTTGTGCGTCGCGGGGTGAAAGAAGCGATTGCCCGGCGAGCCTCCGCACTCGTGCTCGACCTCGATACTCCCGGCGGGCGAGCGGATGCCATGGAGGAGATGATTCGGATCGTCGAGCATTTCCCGAATCAGGATGCGACCTACGCTTACGTCAACCCGAAGGCGCTTTCGGCAGGTGCATTCCTCGCGGCCGCAACCCGCCATATCTACATGGCTCCCGGCTCGGTCATCGGCGCCGCTACTCCGGTCTTGGTGTCGCCTGGAGGCGGGTCGGTTCAGCAGCTTCCCGAAAGCTATGAGAAGAAGATTCTTTCGGCCTACCAGGCTCTGGTGCGAGCTGCGGCCCAGCGTCACGGCCATAACCCGGCGGTCTTCGAAGCCATGGTCGATCGGGAAAGCGGCCTTGTGATCGACGGGGCCACCCTTCTGCCGAAAGGAAAGGTCCTGACGCTGACCGACGTCGAGGCGGGGCGCCGCTTCGGCAATCCCCCCCGACCTCTGCTCTCGGAGGGAACGGTCGCGGATCTGCAGAGCTTGGTGGGCGCGATCGGCGGAGGGCAGCTCCGGGAGCTGCGCCCCACGGGCTTCGAGCGCATTGCCCGCGGACTGATCGCCGTAGGCCCACTATTGCTGGGGCTTGGCCTGCTCTTGGGCTACTTGGAACTCAAGACCGGTGCCTCTTTCGGACTGTTCGGAGCTGCGGCCCTGCTCTGCTTCCTTCTCTACTTCTTTGGCCACTACCTGGCCGGCTTGAGCGGATGGGAGCCGCTTTTTCTCTTTCTCGTCGGCGCAGGGCTGATCGCTCTTGAGCTCCTCTTCCTTCCGGGCCTTCTTCTGCCGACGATGGTCGGGTCGATTCTCGCCTTTCTGGGCTTGCTCTACGCGATGGTCGATCGCTATCCCAAGGAGGCGCTTTGGATCGGAGCCGAAGGACTCGCCCGACCTCTCCTTCTGCTTGTGCTGGCCGTCATGGGAGCCGTTGCCATGGGGGCGATCGCCGCGCGATTTCTCCCGGCGCGGCGCCTCGGCATGGGTTCGGATGGGATCTCTGCGGAAAAGATCGTTTCCCCCGTTCATCCCGGAGAGGAAGGGATTGCGATCACGGTCCTGCGACCCTCGGGCGCCGGCCGCTTTGGGGAAAAGGTCGTCGATGTCGTGACCTCCGGAGCGTTCGTTCCCGCAGGCAGCCGGCTGCGGATCGTTGCGGTGGAGGGAGTCCGGGTCGTCGTCGAGGGGCTGGACGAGGAAGGATGATCGCGATTCTCTTTTGCCTTCTGGCGGGCTTGATCTTGTTCGGAGGTGAACTTTTCTTTCCCAGCACGATTCTGGGATCGCTGGCGCTCCTCGCGTTTCTCGCGGGAGTCGTCCTCGCCTTTGCCCGTTCGGGATGGGGAGGGGGCCTGACGGTGCTCGCGGCGAGCCTCCTCTTCTCGAGCGGGTTCCTGTGGGCCTGGCTCCGCTTCCTGCCCAGGAGTCGCCTCGGCCGGCGGATGGCTCTCGAATTCCGCAATCCGTCCGGAATCGGGCGCTCTCGTTCAGATCTGGTGGGTCGCGAGGGGCTTCTGGTTTCGCCTTGCCATCCCATCGGAGTCGCCCTATTCGAGGAGGAGCGGACAGAGGTTGTTGCGGAGAGTGGATTTCTGGAGGAAGGGACCAAGATTCGCGTGGTGGGATCGCGTGACGGCCACTGGATCGCAAAGGCCACACCATGATCTCTCTATTCTTGCTCGGTTTTCTCTCCCTGGTTGCGCTCGCTTTCGCCGTTCTCGTGATCAATTTTGTCGGCATCTGGGTCCGCGCCTTTGTCTCCGGGGCCTGGGTGAGCCTCTTCAACCTGGTGGCCATGCGGCTGCGCGGCATTCCTCCTTCCCTCATTGTCAACAATCGCGTCACTGCGGTCCGGTCCGGCATCGATCTGAGCACAGCTCAGCTCGAATCCCACTACCTGGCGCGTGGCAACGTGGAGCAGGTCGTGCGGGCTTTGATCGCGGCGGACCGAGCGGGAATCTCGCTCGATTTCAACCGGGCGTGCGCTATCGATCTGGCTACGATCGGCACCGGGAAGAGCGTCTTCGAAGCCGTGCGGACCAGCGTCAATCCCAGGGTAATCGACTGTCCGAATCCGGCGTCCGGGCAAAACACGATTGCGGGAGTGGCCAAGGATGGGATCTCCGTGAAAGCGCGGGCCCGAGTCACCGTTCGCACCAATCTCGAACGTTTTGTCGGGGGAGCGACGGAGGAGACGATCATCGCACGGGTCGGAGAAGGAATCGTCACGACGATCGGCTCGGCGCTCAATTATAAGGAGGTCTTGGAGTATCCCGACCGGATTTCGAAGACAGTTCTTCAGAAGGGACTCGATTCCGGAACGGCTTTCGAGATCCTCTCGATCGACATTGCCGAAGTCACCATCGGGGACAACATCGGGGCGAAGCTTCAGGCCGAACAGGCGGAAGCGGACAAGCGGGTTGCTCAAGCGAAAGCCGAGGTGCGGCGCGCGGCGGCCGTCGCCCTGGAGCAGGAGATGCGCGCCAAGCTCGTCGAGGCGGAAGCGGAAATCCCTCTGGCGATGGCGGATGCTTTCCGCAAAGGACACCTCGGGGTCATGGACTACTACCGGCTGCGCAACGTCCAGGCCGATACCGCGATGCGCTCGAGCATCGCAGGGGAACCTGCGGGAACCGGTCAGGGGAGCATCCCTTCTCCATAGTCGGGAGATGGAAAATCGGGGGAACGATGCTCGACTCGCTCTCGGCTGCCGCAGTCGCCCCCATCGTGGAAGCGGGGATCCCATTTTCAACGGAGTGGGGTCCTCTCCTTGCGATTCTCCTCCTGCTGGCGATCCAGACGGCTCTCGCCTACCGCCGCGGGAAGGTGGAGCCCCTTCCGCGGGGCGGAGAGCGACGACCCTCCCCCGTGCGAATCCCCACGCCGGAAGCGGAGCGAGCCGGGGCGAACGCTCCCCGAGGGGTGGATCGGGAGATCCCGAGGGCCGTGGCTCCCTCGATTCCGAGAGAGCTTTCGCCCAGGGGAGAAGCTCTCGTCTTCGGAGAAGGAGAAATCCCTCTCCCGCCGGTCGCGGAGGCCCCTTCGACCTCCCCTCGCTCCATGGGAGCGAGGTCATCCGTCGCATTCCTCCGTCGGCTCCGCGAGCCGACGGGAGCGCGGGAAGCCTTCCTCGGGGCCGAGATCCTCTGGAACCCTCCCGTGGCGTTGCGGGAGCCCGGCAACGCGGGCAGATGAGAGGCGCAACGCCGGATTCCGCGCCTCAGATGCGAGGGTTTCCCCACGAAGGGGTGTTTTTGTCTCCCAGAGCCGGTTTTTCGCATCCATGAATCGCTTCCGACCTTTATTGGTTCTCCTTCTCGCTTTTGGCGCGTGGGGCCGGCTCGAAGCCGGTTCGACCGCTGCAGATCCGAAGGATAAGCAAAGGATTCTCTATTACACCTGCACCATGCACCCGAGCGTGCGCTCTCCCTCTCCCGGCAAGTGTCCGATCTGCGGTATGGACCTGGTTCCGGTTCGAGCGAGCGGCTCCCTCCCGGAGAAACCCGCCGAGACCACGACTCCCGGAGCGCCGTCTCGGACCGAACAGATCCCCCCAGCTCCCTCGATCCCGTCCACCAGCCCCTTTTTTGTCCCTCCCGAGCGGCTGCAAGCGATCGGCATCCGGACGGGCGTAGTCGAGCGGCGTCACTTGGTGCGCGAATTGCGCGCCCCCGCCATTGTGGCCGTCGACGAGTCGAAGGAGGTCGATATCAACGTCAAGGCCGGCGATGGGTATGTCGTCAAGCTCTATGCCGACTATCTGTGGAAAGAAGTCCGCAAGGGAGAAAAGCTGGCGACGATCCTCTCCGAGAACTGGGTGCAAGCCCAAATGGACTATATCCGCGCCTACCGCGCCTGGCGGAGAAGCCTGCTCGTCCAAAAGGCCAACCCGATTCTCCTCGACCAGCAGTTCGAGCATATCCGGAACCGAATCCGCGTCTGGGATCTGACCGACGCACAGATCCGGGAGCTCGAAAGCTATGCGTGGAGCATGTCGACCAATGATGTTCGCACCGGAAAAGGGCTTCGCGGGACCTTTGATCTTCTCTCTCCGATCTCCGGCCATGTGCACGAAAAGAATGTCGTCGAGGGGATGCGCTTCTCGGCGGGACAAACCCTCTTTCGGCTCATCAATCTCTCGCGCGTCTGGGTCCTCGCGCAATTTCCGGAAGACCAAGCACCTTTTATTTCCGAAGGCCAGCCGTGCGAGGTGACCCTGCCCGCACTGCCCGGAGAACGATTTCCGAGCCGAATCGATTTTGTCCAACCCCATTTCACCGAGACGGTGCGCCGGTTGCAGGCGCGGGTCATTCTCTCCAACCCAGGCCATAAGCTCCGCCCGGGAATGTATGCCGATGTTGCGGCTCGGCTCGACTACGGGGTGCAGCTCGCCGTGCGGAGTGATGCCGTGATTCCGACGGGACGGCGCTTCGTCGTCTTCGTCGATCATGGGGGAGGGCATCTCGAACCCCGCTTCGTTCGCCTGGGGGAGAAGCTCGACGACGATTACCCAGTGCTGGCCGGCCTCGAAGAAGGGGAACGGGTCGTGACGGGTGCCAACTTCCTCATTGATGCCGAGTCCCGCGTCCAGGGGGCCTTGCAGATCTGGTCTGGGGAACAGCCGTCCGAGGGAGGGGTGGTGCCCGGGAAGGCGGTTCCGTCCTCGCCTCCGCCGGCGGGCCATAACCATCACCATGGGATGCCGGGAATGCCCGGGATGTAACCGTGTTGGATCGCCTCATCGAGTGGAGCGGGCGCAATCCATTCCTGGTGAGCATACTGGCCGCCTTCGGCCTTACCTGGGGAATCTTGGCTCTGCGGAACTCTCCTGTGGATGCCATTCCGGATCTCTCCGACGTCCAGGTGATCGTCTACACCGAATGGCCCGGCCGGAGCCCTACGCTCGTGGAGGATCAGATCACCTATCCGATCTCGACGCTCTTCCTCTCGGCGCCGAAGGTGAAGTTTGTCCGTGGTGAGTCGATTTTCGGGAAGTCGTTTGTCTACGTGATCTTCGAAGATGGAACCGATCTCTATTGGGCTCGGTCGCGCGTGCTCGAGTATCTGAACGGCGCCCGCAGCCGACTGCCGGAAGGAGTCAGCCCCACCCTGGGACCGGATGCGACCGGTGTCGGCTGGGTCTTCGAATACGCGCTCGTCGACGAGTCCGGAAGACACGACTTGGCCGAGATCCGCTCTTTTCAGGACTGGACCCTCCGTTACGCCCTGGCGTCCGTTCACGGCGTTTCGGAGGTGGCGAGCGTCGGCGGCTATGTCCGCCAATACCAGGTGAACCTCGACCCCGACAAGCTCGTGGCCTACGGGGTCCGCTTCTCCGAGGTCGTCGACGCGGTTCGCAAGGGCAACCGGGACGTCGGCGGAAAGAGCTTCGAGATCTCCACCATGGAGTATTACATTCGCGGGCGGGGCTACTTTCAGTCCCTTGCGGATGTGGGGAACGCGGTCGTGCGAACCGACCCGCGAGGCTTTCCCGTTCTGGTCCGGCAGTTGGGGAGTCTCACGCTTGGGGGAGATCTGCGGCAAGGGCTCGCCGAGTTCGGTGGGAAAGGAGAGACGGTCGGCGGCATTGTCGTCATGCGCCATGGCGAAAATGCACTGCGGGTGATCGACGGCATCAAGCAAAAGCTGAAAACCCTCGAAAGCTCCTTCCCTCCGGGAGTCCGGGTGGTACCCACCTACGATCGCTCCGAGCTCATCCATCGATCGATTCACACGCTCTGGAGGAAGCTGATCGAGGAGTGCCTCGTCGTCAGCCTGGTCTGCATTCTCTTCCTCTGGCATGTTCGCAGCGCTCTTGTGGCGATCCTCCTTCTCCCGGCGGCGATCGTGCTCTCCTTCATCCCGTTCAGCGGCCTGCGGCTGACTGCGAACATCATGTCGCTGGGAGGCATTGCCATCGCGATCGGGGCCATGGTCGATGGTGCCGTCATCATGGTGGAAAACGCTCACAAGCGGTTGGAAGAAGCCAGAGAGAGGACGGGGGAGGATCCGCGTGGGGCAGAACGGTTGCGGGTAGTGCTCACCGCAGCCAAGCAGGTGGGGCGACCCCTCTTCTTTTCGCTTCTCGTGATCACGGTCTCCTTCGTGCCGGTCTTCGCCCTCGAGGCTCAGGAGGGCCGTCTCTTTCGTCCGCTCGCCTTTACCAAGACCTTCGCGATGTTTTTTGCCGCCGTGCTCTCGGTGACCTTGGTCCCTGTGCTGATGCTCTGGTTTATCCGGGGGCGGATCGTTCCAGAAAGACGAAACCCTCTCAACCGGCTTCTCCTCGCCCTCTACGGCCCCATCCTCCGCCTGGTTCTCCGCCACAACATTCCCGTGCTTCTCCTCGCGCTTGCGCTGCTCGCCTCGACTCTCTACCCGATTCGTCGCTTGGGAGCGGAGTTCATGCCTCCGCTCAACGAGGGAACCCTGCTCTACATGCCGACCGCAGTACCGGGCGTGGCCATTGCGGAAGCGGCTCGCATCCTTCAGACACAAGACCGGATCATCGCCCAGGTGCCGGAGGTCGCCACCGTCTTTGGGAAGGTAGGGCAGGCGGACTCGGCGACCGATGCGGCTCCGCTCTCCATGACCGAAACGGTGGTGACCTTCCGACCGGAAGCCGAGTGGAGGAAGGGGATGAGCTGGAACAAACTTGTTGCGGAGCTCAATCGGCAGCTCCAGTTTCCCGGAGTCGCCAACATCTTTTGGATGCCGATCCAGACTCGCACGGAGATGCTGCAGACCGGCTTTCGGTCCAATCTGGGAATCAAGATCTTCGGTTCCGACCTCGCTGTGATCCGCGATTTGGGGGAGAAGATCGAACGTGCTCTTTCCGGCTTTCCCGAAACGCGAAGCGTCTTCGCGGAGCGGGTGGAAGGGGGGCGTTACCTGGATATTGAGGTGCGCCGCGAGGCGCTCGCGCGCTACGGGTTCACGGTCGAGGACGTGAATCAGGCGATTGAAGGAGCGATCGGCGGAAATACCGTAACCGTCACGGTAGAGGGACGGGAGCGATACCCCGTGGGCGTCCGCTACAATCGGGACTTTCGGCAGGACCCGCTCGCGCTCTCTCGCATTCTCCTGGGCGAGGCACCTCCGTCGGTTTCGAACGAATCCTCGTCCCGAAGCTTGCTGGGGCCACCGGTCTCAGGCGTTCAGGTTCCTCTGGGAGAGCTGGCGGACATCCGTTTCACCTTTGGTCCGCCGGAGGTTCGAAGCGAAAATGCCCAACTCGTCGGCTTTGTCTTTGTCGACAGCATGGCCAAAGATCTCGTTGGGTACGTTCGCCGAGCCGGTGCGCAGATCGCCCGGAACGTTGCCTTCCCTCCCGGCTATTATGTCGAATGGGCCGGTTCTTATGAGTACTTCCTCCGTGCGAAGCATCGTCTCTTTTTCCTGATTCCGTTCACCCTGATGATCATCTTGATCTTGCTCCACTTGAACACGCGATCGGCCAGCCGAACCCTGCTCGTGCTGCTCGCGGTCCCCTTTTCCCTGGTAGGAGCTTTTTGGCTGCTCTACTGGCTCGGCTACAACCTCAGCGTCGCGGTGGCCGTCGGGTTGATCGCCCTGGCCGGCCTCGATGCCGAGACGGGGGTCGTCATGCTTCTCTACTTGGATCATGCGTACGAAGAGCGGAGTCGCGAAGGGAGGATGCGATCACGCGCTGACCTGCGCACGGCGATCGAGGCGGGCGCTCTCGGCAGGATCCGGCCGAAGATGATGACCATCTGCGCGATTCTCTTCGGGCTTCTTCCCATCCTTTGGAGCCAGGAAACCGGGGCGGACGTGATGAAGCGAATCGCGACACCGATGGTGGGCGGGATCGTAACGTCGGGAGTGCTCGAATTGCTCCTCTATCCCGTCCTCTACCTGCTCTGGCGCGGCCGGACCCTGCCGGAGGGAGGCGACTCTTCCGAGGCGGGACTTGAGCTCGGTTCGGCGGCGAAACAGACGCTATCTTGAGCCGAAAGCCGAAGAGACCAAGGGTGGCGGGCAGGCTTTCCCGAGATCGACGAACGGCTCCCCATGTGCTCTCCTTCCCCGCGTGCTCCTTTGCTCATGGCGGGCAGGGAAAGACCGATGGCGGCGGGAAAGCTTGAAGGCACAACACTAAACGTCTATAGAGCAAATAGACAATCGACGTGACAAAATTCTATTTCCTCGGCTTCTGCATCGCCTTTCTCATCGGGTTGACCGGAGTCGGGGGAGGCACCCTGACGGTCCCCATCCTTCTCTTCCTTGGGATCGAGCCGGCAGTTGCGGTCGGCGTCGCGTTGGGATTCTCGGCGTTGATCAAGATCCCGAGCTCCCTCATCTACTTTTTCAAGGGGGATATCAACAAGCGGATTCTGCTGCTTCTCTCCTTAGGGGGGATTCCCGGTGTTGTGGCCGGATCGTTTCTGCTCGCCCACGTTTCGCGAAAAGGCCACCTCGGCTCGTTTATCCTGCTCGCGATCGGCCTGACGGTCGTTCTCTCCTCCCTGCTCAATCTCTGGTTTACCCTGACCGAGCACCGTCTCCATCTCCACCGCTATTTGCGATGGCTTCCCGCCTTTTCCTTGTTCATCGGACTTGAGGTCGGCTCTTTCTCCGCCGGCGGGGGTGCCTTGGGGAGCCTCCTCCTTCTCACCCTGACTAAGCTCAGCCCGAGCGAGGTCGTGGGGACGGACATCGCCTTCGGCATGCTCCTCTCGCTGGTAGGCGGAGGCATTCATGTTCACCAGGGCATGAGCGACTCTCAACTCATTTTCGCCATGGTCGCGGGAGGGGTTCTGGGAGCGATCGGAGGTTCGTATGCCTGTACGGTCATTCCGAAAAAGGCCGCTCGAGTCTTTCTGCTGGTCTGGTTGATCTTCGTCGGGGGCATGGTGGCCATGCGCGCAGTCCGATAGGAGGAAGGAGTGCCGGAAGGAGATCGCGGCTTCCGCTTCCTACCGTTTCGCCAGCCTACCGATCCGCGCGGTCCGGTCAGATGACCGCCGTCGGAACCAGATGCCAGTAGAGCTTGTTGAACGCCATCTTCTGGAGATGGCGAAATTCGTCCGGTTCGTACACCGTCGGCGGGTGATCGTAATCGAAATCGAGAATGGTTGCCTTCCCGTAGCCCGCATCGATAAAGCAGGTGACGTGCCCATTGTAGGTCGCCTTCCCGGGCGGAGGCTCCTGGCGGCGGATTGTAGCCATAATCTGCTCGACGATCACCGGTGCTTCGAAATGCGCGGTGCTCCCGGCTTTGCTGATCGGCAGGTTGGTCGTATCGCCCAGTGCCCAGACATTGGGGAGCCCGTTCACCCGGAGGGTGTTGCGATCGGTATTCACCCATCCGTCGTTATCCGCCATCGGGTGCCCCCGAAGGAAGGCTGCACCCTTATGAGGCGGGGTCATCACGAGGATGTCAAACGGAAGCTCGGTTCCTTCCAGGCTCTTGACGACCTTCTTTTCGGGGTCGACGGACTCGAGATTGAAAAAAGTTTCCGCGCGGATGGAGCGCTGCTCGAAAAGAGAGCGCACCACGGGGACCACACTGGCGATCTGGAAGACCTCATTCAACGGGAAGGTGTAGACAATCTCGGTGTTGGACCGGATCCCCTTGTGGGTGAGGAAGGCTTCGGCAAGAAGGGTAAACTCGAGGGGCGCTACCGGGCACTTGTAAGGGATTCCACCCACTCCCACGACGAGGCGTCCGCCCTCAAGCTCGCTGAGCTTATGATACAGACGATAGGCCGCTTCGGGCGTATAGAAATGATCTGCGCCAGCGACGAATCCCTCCACGGCCTCGGGGCAGGCGATCGAGCCGGTGGCAATGACCAGGAAGTCGTAGGAGAGGTTTTCCCCTTTGGCGGTACGGAGCAACTGCTTGTCGGGAATCCATTCGGAAATCGTGTCGATCCGAAAGTTTACTTTCGGATTGAGTAACTTACGCTCCGAGCGCGCGATCTTTCTCGGATCCTCCTCCCCAAAGGGGACGTAGAGCTGCGCAGGCTGGTAGTAGTGGAGGGGGGAATCGCTGACGACCTCGATTGAGACATCATCGGGCCGTAATCCGTGGGCAAGCCGGTTGGCCACGATCGTTCCTCCGGTTCCGCCTCCGAGGATGAGGATGGTTTTCATGATGCTCAATTCCTTCGCTCTCTTAGAATCAACCCGAGCGCGGCAGTGCGCGTGTCACCTAGTGATTCTTGCGACAGAGGAAGCGGGACGCTCCGGGGCCAACCTCCTCCGTTCCGACGAGCTCGTAACGAGCCTTGTTGATCCATGCGGGAATGTCCTTCTTGCTCCCCTCGTCGCCGGAAATAACCGCGACGACCTCACCTACGTTCGCCGAGCGAACCAGCCGGATCATCTCCATGAGCGGCCCCGGGCAAAAGCTCCCCCGCGCATCGCTCTCTTTAGCAATCTTCACGCCTTCCATGATTTCCTCCCTTGTTTGCGCGGTCTTCCGATGAAGGAGCCGCCTTGGTTCACAGGAAAAGAATTTGCCCGCCCGAGGCCTCCTCGACGAAATGGGCAACACCAACAATCTCGCTCACGATCGGCTCCAAATCCTCAAGCTTGATCGATAGGAGGTCCATCGTGAGCCCGCATGCTTTTACCTTGACGTCGCCGATGTCCATGGCGTTCCGCAGCGTCTCCAGCCAGCTAGGCGCCTTCTTCTCCTCCAAGACGCGCAGAAATTGCGCTCCGTAATCCTCGAAGTCCTTGCTGACACGCCGGTTCTGCTTCCAATCCCCCTTGCGGAGGGCGAAGAGGCCGTAAAAGGTCGCGAAAATGGTCACCTCCTTTTGCATGGCCGCCGCGCCGGAAGCGATGACGGAGGCCGCCATTAGCTTATCCACTGTGCCGGAGAAGAGGACGATCGACAGTTTATCGCTCATGAAAAGCTCCAGATGAGAATTCGGGTTGAGTCCTTCCGCTTGACATAACAACGGTCGCAATAGAGCTTCCGCCGGTCAAGCAAAAAGTCCAACCGGGGTTTCCGGAGGAAACCGATAAGGAGTGATCAAAGAAGGTGTTCTCTGGCAAGCGCCCTCCGCAAGCGTTTGCGTGCCCGATAAAGCCGCATCTCGACGATCTTGCGGGAGCAGCCCAGCGCCTGGCCAATCTCCTCGTAGGAGAGCTCCTGGTACTGGAAAAGAATCAGGGTTTCCTTGAGTGGCGCGGGCAGCGAGAGAATCGCGGAACGGACTTGCGTGCAGAGCTCCTCCTTTTCGAGTCGCGCTCCCGGGGGTCTTTCCTCGCCGAGACGATCTTCCAGGGCGGGCGATCCGTCCGGCTCCGCGGTTTCGGTCAGGGAAACTGTGGGATGCCTTCTGCGCCACCGGGCCAAGTTGCGGCTGAGGTTGGTGGCGATCGTGAAGAGCCAGGCGGAAAAGCGGCCTTTTTGACGGACTTTGTGGCGGGCTTCGTAGACGCGGACGAAGGTTTCCTGAGCGAGGTCGGCGGCCGACGCCGCGTCGCCGGTGAGCCGACAGAGAAAGTGGAAGAGCCTCTCCTGCCAGCGATCCATGAGAGCGTTGAGCGCTTGATCGTCACCCTTGGCGAGCCGGGCCATGAGTTGCCAGTCGGGATCGGGCTCGCTCATGGGCCGCGTTCTCTCCTCTGCCCCGCGCTCGCGTTCTGCGCCGAGCCCAGGAGCTCATCGGAGACGAGGGAGAGATAGCGTTGCCGCTGCGGAGCGGAGAGCTCGCCGCTTACCGCATCGACGTGCCGTAGGAATGCCCGCCGGCATTCGGAGCGGAGCTGTTCTCGCTCGGCCAAGGCTGCGAGCATTTCCGGCGTGATCGAGCGGTTTTGCGCGAAGAGCTCCCGGAGCTTGGAGTCGCTCACGAGGATCTGGCGGCACATCGCCTGGCAGCTGGGGCGATAGGCTTCTTGCAAGCGGGAAATCGCGTCCATCTGCTGGTCGGTGAGGTGGAGCTCGCGGCGGAGCCATTGAAGCCCCGCATCGGGCTCGCGGGTGGCGCGCCGGAAAGGCAGAGTCTCCAAAAAGAGCGTTGCCAGGTAGACGGCGGCCGCGACGAAAACGGTCAGCGCGCCGAGCGAAAGGAGCCTCCTCACGGCGATGGTCCTCGCTGCGCGGCTGCGAGGGCCTGTGGGTCGATCGATTGGAAGTATTGGGCTTTGAGCGCGATCGATCGCTCCCGTTCCCATCGGAGCACCTGGCCCGTGGCAAGGAGGAATGCGAGGAGGGACACGGCAAGAACCGTCGCCCACGTCCCTCGGCTCGGACGAATCGGAGGAAGGGCGATTCGGGAACGTAAGGCCACCCGCTTCCAGACCCCGGATTGAAATTCGTCGGGGAGACGACCCTCCTGCCCGCAGCCCTGCAAAAGCTCATCCAACGGATCGCTGCTCATGCCTATCTCCTGTATCCCCAGACAAAAATAAACACCGCCCGATCCGTTTGCCCGCGAAAAATCCGAAAGAAGGGTCGCGTTCGGTGCCTCTCGCCGGGGAGAGAGCGGGCTCGGGCGCTTGGTCGAAGGCGGATAGGAGAAAAGCCTCGCTTGCGCCCCCAGGCACTCGTCTGCTACCCTTCCTGAAATGGGGATAGGAGATTTGGCATGAACGAAGTGATCACTCGGCAGAAGCTCCTCAACGATGTTCGCGAGGTGGTGCACGACGCGGAGATTCTCGTGAAGGAATCGGCGGGCACTCTCGGAGAAAAGGCTCGCGACGTGCAGGAGCGGTTGACCGCCCGGATCGGCTCGCTGCGGGAGTACCTGGGAGAGCGGGAGGACAGCTTGGCGGAACGCACGGTGGGAGGAGTGCAAGACGTCGACCGGATTGTCCGCGAGCATCCCTACCAGGCCCTCGGTGTGGGGGTGGTCTTCGGCGTCCTGCTCGGAGCGCTCTTGAGCCGCCGATAGATGACGGAAGCGCAGCAGCGCGGCGGCATCACGGGCTCGGGGCAGAAGCTTCTCACGCTCCTGCTTCGGCTGATTGCGCTCCGGTTGGAGCTTTTTTCCGTGGAGCTGCAATCGGAAATCGAGCGGCTGCTCCGCCTGCTTCTCTGGCTGGGTGTCGGGGTTTTCCTGGGCGCCCTGTCGATTCTTTGGCTCGGGATTGCGCTGCTCTCCCTGACTTGGAACGATCCGACGGCTCGAATTGCCACCGTGGGGACGATGGGGGCGCTCTGCCTGGGAGCCACGATCTTCGTGGGGACGCGGGTGTGGAAACGAACCAGGGCGCTCGGCACGCCGTTTGCCGAGACCATACGCGAGCTGGGGAAGGATGTTGCGTGGCTGCAGAATCGCGCAAGGAAATAAGGGAGCGGAGGATGCGGGAGCTCGCTGCCGCCTGCGACCAGCAACGGGAGGAGTTGGCCGCATCTCTCGAGGAATTGCGCACGCCCGTCCGCCTGCTCGAAGTCGGCTGGCGCTTGGCGCAGGTGATTCGACCCGGCTTGCAACTCTTCCAGGAGGTTCGCGACGTCTGGAACCTCCAGACGCCCAGGAAAGCCAGAAGCTCTCTCCTTTCCGCTTGGCACCTCCTCTCCTGGGCGGAGCGAACCCGGCTGGCGTGGACGATCGGACGCTGGGCCGGCCATCTCCTCTTGGGCAGGGGTCATCGTAAAGCCTGATCCAAGCATGCCGCATTTGGCGCTTGCTTCGATCTCGTCTCTTGAGTACAGGTCGATTCATTGATGATCGGCGGCCTTCAGAAACAAGCGAGTTTGTCCCTGATCGCGTGTAGTGGAGAGAGCCGTCGGGTCCGGTCTGGTGCGTGAGCTGAAACTTCCCGTAGAGCCATGATTTATCAACTCTTCCTCAAAGGCGGCCCGATCATGTGGCCGATTCTCCTCTTGTCGGTCGCGACTATGGCGGTGCTCTTCGAGCGCTTTCTCTTCCTCCTGACGGAAGCGCGGCGGAGGGATGTCGGTCTCGTGCGGAAGATCTTCGAGTTGATTGAGCATGGTCGCATCGGTCAGGCGCTGGCTGCCGGGGAGAAATCTAAGGATCCGGTGATCCACGTGCTCGTAGAAGGGATGCGTCACAAGGACGGGTCGATCTCGGACGCCTTGCTGGAGGCGGCCAACGCCCAGCTCGACCGCTACAACAAAGGGCTCGTCGTTCTGGACACCGCCGTGACGCTAGGGCCGCTGCTCGGTCTGCTCGGCACGGTCACCGGGATGATGCGGGCGTTCAGCATCGTCGGAGGTGGGGAGCTCGCGGGCAAGCAGGCGGCGATCACCGGGGGTGTCGCCGAATCTCTGATTGCGGTGAGCTTCGGTCTCACCGTGGCGATTGTGGCGATTGTCCCCCTCAACTTCTTCAGCTCCCGCATGGAGACCATGCGCCGGCAGATGGAAGCGGCCTCCACCAAGCTGGAAATGCTGCTGCTGCGTTTCCAGGGTGGCTCCACGAGCGAGGCGGAAGAGCTGGAGGCGCGGGCCGCCGGAAATCCGCAAGGAAATTGACGGCGGAGTAAGCATCATGCGCGTCTCCTCCCCCCGCCGCCATCGCCCGCGTCTTGAGATCATCCCGTTTATCGACGTGATGTTCTTTCTTTTAGCCACCTTCATGATGATCTCCTTGGCCATGGTGAAAAACGCCGGGGTGGCCGTGCAGTTGCCTAAGGCCCAGACGTCCGGGAGCGAGGAACGAAAGGAACAGGAGGTTACGCTCACGGTCACCGATAAGGGAGACGTCTATTTCGACCATGACAAGGTCTCCACAACCGAGCTTCCGGGGAAGCTTGCCGCCCTAAAGGCCGAGGTCGGTTCGGAGAAGGCCAAGGTCTTCCTGAACAGCGATCGGAAGGCGACTTTTGACAGCGTCATCGGCGTGCTCGACGAAATCCGCAAGCAAGGGATCACGCGGATTGCGATTCAGACGGAGAAGAGCGAAAAGACGCCTTAGCGGGCTGCTTTCCTTTCCCGTCGTGCAGGGTTTCGCCGTCGGCTACTCTTCCAACGGCACGACGAGCGGTTCGGCCAATTCGTATTCGTAGCGAACACAGCGGGAACACTCCTCCATCGGACCGGCAACCCATTGCGGGTGTTGATGCTTGATGGAGTTGAGAACCTCGTCGTGCGCTTCCGCGAGCGAAAGCGGTCGGTGCGACCGGAGAGCCTGCCGGACGAGCTCCTTGGACGGAACGGGATGAATCGAGCCGTCCGCGTCCGGGTAGAGGCGGCAACCAAAGCCGTAGTCCATTCGACCCCAGGCGGCGGGGTCGATGTCCCGCTCGCCGATTCGGATGGTGGGGGAGCCGAAGAAGCGGTGCCTTTGGGCTTCCGCGACCGTCCGGACGGGGATCAAACGAAGCTCATGGATTCCGCCTTCCTCGACGAGCACTTCCTCAACGCGGCGCAGGGCATCAGTCCAGTGGGGACAACTTTCGAAGTAGAAGAGTTCTATTTCCATGAGGCAAGCTCCACTTCCTTCTCCGTCGGCGTTCGTCGTCCAAGGAAGATCCTTCCCAGTTCCGAGCGGGACCCATTTCTCCCGTCGGAGAAGCCGACTTGTCCAAAGGATACAAACACAAGAAACGTAGCGCAAGCGTATTTATGTTCCGAAGCCGACTTCGCGAGGAAATCCGGGGGAAGTAGCGTCAACTCCGCGCGGGCTCGGAGGGATTCGCGGACAGCTGCTTCTGCTTGGCGATCTGGCGCTTGCGCAACATGTAATAAAAAACGGGGACCGCGGGCTGGGAGAGCAGCGTCGCCGCGATCTCACCCGACATGAGTGCCAATGCCAGCCCTTGGAAGATGGGATCGAAGAGGATCACAGCACTTCCGATGATCACGGCCAGAGCGGTGAGCAAGATCGGCCGCAGTCGAACGGCACCCGCGGAAATCACGGCTTCTTCCAGCGAATCGCCCTCCGCGAGGCGCATCTCGATGAAATCGACGAGGATGATGGCATTGCGGACGACGATTCCCGCGCCGGCCATCATGCCGATCATCGAGGTGGCGGTGAAGAACATGCCTAGGTACCAGTGGGCGGGAAGAATGCCGATCAGGGAGAGGGGGATCGGGAGCATCACGGCCCAGGGGGTCACGAAGGAGCGAAACCAGCCGACGACCAGGATGAAGATGAGCACAAGCACGATGGCGAAAGCCTTGCCGAGATCCCGGAAGACCTCGTAGGTCACCTGCCATTCTCCGTCCCATTTGATCGCCCAGCTGTTCGGGCTGTCGGGAAGGTGGGTGTACAGAATCTCGAACGGTTTCCCCTGCGGGGTGCGGAGCTTCTCCAGCTCGGGGGTGAAATCGAGAATGCCGTAGACCGGACTGCCGATCTGGCCCGTAACGTCGCCCAGGAGATAGGTAACCGGCATTAAGTTCTTGTGGTAGATCGGATAGTGTTGGTGAGTTAGCTCCGCCGAGGTGAGATCCTTGATCGGGAGCAACCGCGCGAAACGGCTCAGGAGTGTGAGGTCGCGCACCGCCTGATCGGATCGGCGCTCTTGCTCGGGCAGGCGGACCAGAATCTCGACGCGCTCGGGTTCCTCCGGCGTATGGGCCAGACCGGGACTCGCTCCATGGAGGGCGGTGACGAGGTTCTGGGCGATCGCTTCCCCAGGCAGCCCGTTCAAGGAAGACTTGACTAGGTCGATGTTGTAGACCTCCAAGGGCCGGGGGGTCTCTTCGTAGGTGGCGATATCGGTCATCTCGGGCGACCCGCGCATGAGGGCTTCGACTTTCGTCGCCATCGCCTGGCGTTCCGTCGCGGAGGGGCCGTAGATCTCCAGGACCAGAGTCGAGAGAACGGGAGGACCCGGCGGCACCTCTGCGACCTGCGCGTGGGCACCTGCTGCCTGGGCGATGCGATTGATTTCCGGCCGCACGCTCTCCGCGATCTCGTGACTTTGCCGCTTGCGCTCCGATTTGTCCTTGAGGTTCACCTGTAGGTCGCCCTGGTGCGGGGCTTCCCGGAGGAAGTAGTGGCGAATCAATCCGTTGAAGTTGTAAGGCGAATGGGTGCCTGCTTGGATTTCTACGTTGGTCACTTCGGGAAGGCGAAGAACGACATTGGCCATCTGATCGAGCACGGTGCGAGTCGCTTGTACCGGAGTCCCCTCCGGCATGTTGAGGATGACCTGGAATTCGTTCTTGTTGTCGAAGGGAAGCATTTTGGCGCGGACGAGCTTGAGGGGAATCAAGGCCACGGCAGCCACGAGAAGGAGGAGAACTCCGAGGACGAACAGGAGGCGGAGCCAGCGGTTGTAGATCAGCGGCGTGACAAACCAGCGATAGAGACGCAGGAGGAAGCCTTCGCCTCGCTCTCCCGCATGCTTGCTCCCTTTGAGGAGCAGGACCGAGGCCCAGGGAGTCGCCGAAAGGGAAACGAGCATCGAGACGATCATGGCGGTCGTCGCTCCGATGGGAATCGGGCGCATGTAGGGGCCCATGAGGCCCCCGACGGTAGCCATCGGAAGGATCGCCGCGATCACCGCAAATGTCGCCAGGATCAAGGGGCCGACGATCTCAAGCATGGCTTCGGTCGCGACGGCGAGCAGCGGTCGCCCGGCACTGCCCGGGAGATGGAGGTGGCGAACGATGTTTTCGATGCCGACGATCGGATCGTCGACGAGGATCCCGATCGTGAAAATCAAGGCGAAGAGGGTCACCCGGTTGATCGTGAAATGGAAGAGGTGGAAGGTGAGGAGCGTAATCGCCAGGGTCGTCGGGATGGCAATGATGGTGATGGCGGCCGCCCGCAAGCCGAGGAAGAGCGCAATCAGAAGGCTCACGCCGAAGATCGCGATGGCCATATGCTCCAAGAGCTCATTCGATTTCTCGGCAGCCGTCTGCCCGTAATCCCGGGTGACGACGTATTGGACGTCGGAGGGGAGGGTGTCCGGCCTCAGGGCAGCAATGTTTTCGAGGATCTTTCCGGCAAGGAGCGTGGCGTTGGCGCCCTTTCTCTTGGCAACCGCCAGGGTAACCGCGTCGATCGGTTCCTTGGTCTGCCGGCTCAACCCTGCTCCGAAGCGCATCGTCAAGCTCCGTTCCTCTTGGTCGGGTCCGTCAACTACCTGAGCGACATCCCGGAGATAGACGACGTTCCCCTGGCTTACGCTGACGACCAGGTTTTCCAGGTCGTGCTTCGTCATGATGAGAGCGCTGGGTTCCACTTCGATGAGCTTGGGCTCCGATTCGATGCGGCCGGCGGGCAGCCGGACGTTGTTCTGCCGGATCAACGCGACGAGATCCGCCGGGGTGAGCAGGCGCGCAGCGAGCTTGGCCGGATCGAAGAAGACCTGGAACTGCCGTTTGCGTCCGCCAAGGATCGTGGTTTCCGAGATGTCCGAAATCGAGTTGATCTTGTCCCGAACGGTCGCGACGACGCGGCGCAGGCTCAGGGGATCCCGCGTCGGGCTATAGAAGGTGAGGGCAAGGATCGGCACGTCATCGATCGAGCGCGGCTTGATCAGCGGCATCGACGCGCCGGGCGGGAGGAAGTCGAGATGGGAATAGACTTTGGTAAAGAGCTTGATGAGGCTCTTCTCCATCTCTTCTCCCACCTGAAACCGGACGATGAACATGGCTCCGTTGGGAACGGCCGTCGAATAGACATATTCCACTCCCGGGATCTGCCAAAAGACGCGCTCCCCGTTGTTGACGATGCGCTTTTCCACCTCTTCGGGGCTCGCCCCAGGCATGGAGACGAAAACGTCGAAGAGTGGAACCACGATCTGCGGTTCTTCCTCCCGGGGCAGCTCCATCAAGGCGAAGGAGCCCAGGAGCCAGGAGGCGAGGATGAGCAGGGGCGTAACGAGGGAGGAAGAGAAGAAGCGGATGAATCCGCCGATTCCCCCACCGTCTTGCTTCCCGCTCATGGGGTCTCCCCTCCGATCTCCTGGGCGATCTGCTGAACTTGATAGTCATCGAGCTGCCCCGACAAGAACTGGAGCTTTGCTCGAGCAAGCTCGAGCCGGGCGAGACTGTCCCAGTACCCGATTTCGGTTTGGAGCTGCATCTGGCGCACGCCGAGGAGGTCGACGATCGTCTTCCGACCTTCCCGGTAGAGCTCGGCCATCATCTCGGTTGACTTCCGGGCATCGGCGCTGGCCCGGCCCAGGATCTCCGCGTCTTGGAGCGCGCCCTGATACTCGGCATAGGCTTGGCCAAGCTTGTTCTGGATGAGATCGCGCAAGGAAGCCGCTTCGTGGCGAAGCTGCTCCTCTGCCGCCTGGGCCTGCTTGACCTTGGGATCCCGGGCGGGATCGAAGAGTGGGACGGTTCCCAGGACTCCGACCGTATAGCTTCTCCCACCCGTATTGAAGTTGTCGCTGTCGACCATGCCGGAAGCGAAGCCGTTGACGGAAGGTAGGGCCGTGGCCTTCATCCTGCCTACCTCCGAATGCTGGGCGGCAATCGACGACTGGAGGGCCGACAGGTCGCTTCGGTAGAGGAAGGCTTCCTGCACCCACTGCTCGAGCGGCTTCACCGGGCCCTTGCGAAGGGTGGGAATCGAGCCGGCCAGAGCAACCTCGGCGTCTGCGCTTTCCCCCTGGAGCGTGTTGACCGCAACCAGCGCCACCTTGCGTTTGGAGACATAGCCATTCTGGCTCTGCTCGATCGAAGCACTCATCGAGCGGCCGGCATAAAAATCCGCGCCCAGGACGAGCCCTTGCTCCATCAGGTGGATGGCCTGCTCGAGGTCGTGCGCGGATGCCTGAACATCGAGTCGGGCGAGGGCCGCCTCGCGTTCCGCCAAAAGGAGCTGCATATAGGCGTCGATGGCGAGCAGGCTCGCCTCCATCCGCGTGAATCGCTCCTCCTGTTCGCTCTGCCGGATGAGGTGCTTGGCCGTGCGAATGGAATCGATCGTCTGCATGGCGTCAAAAATCGGCACGAGGGCCATGAGGCCCATGTTCTGGTTGGAAACCGTTCCCGGATGGTTGAGCGAATTGAGATTGAGATCGCCCGCCGAGAAGTTTCGCTCGGTCATGTGAAACATGAAGCCGAAAATCGGGTTGTCGGTGGTGATCGAGTCTGCCCAGCCGTAGACCCGAGGCAGGAAGCCGGAGGTAGCGAGGGCCTTCTGGGCAAGCATCTCCTGGAGCTTGGCGTGCTTTTTCTTGAGCTCGGGATAGTGTGCCTGAACCCTTTTCCAGAATCGGATCAGCGGATGATCGGAGCCGACGGCGCTCTTATCGAGGGGAGCGGGCCTCCTGGGCGGGTCGGCCTCCTGCGGGTTGCGCACCTGACTGCGGAACTCCATGATTTGCGCCCTGGGCGCCGCCTCGGGCGGAGAAGCCGTCTGGTCCGTCGGCTCGGCTCTCCCCACGCCTCGGATCGCCATGGCTGCCAGGAAAAGGAGTGCAAGGACACTCCTTGCCGAGCGAAGGGGCGACATGGAAACGATCGACTCCTACTTGGCCGGCCTCTCCGTCGACCCGTGGCTCCGTTCGAGCTTGCGGAAGATATTTTCCGCCGGGCAGAAAGCAGTAAAGGCCGACTGGAGCAGGTTGAGGCCCACAAAGGCCGTCAAAAGCAGCCACCAGGAACTCCAGAGCGACAGGAGAAGGCTGACCAGAATGATGGTTCCCGCCAGCGCGCGCACTTTTCGTTCGATGGACATATCGGCTCGCTCCTCGACTTTCCATTGAGAATAATCTCGTGCGCTGTCAACTGTAAAGCAACAGGTCATGACATCTCCGAAGAGGGGGAGCGCCCGACCTATCGCCCCTCGGGCGCAGCCTCCCGCTCCAGCAAGTCGAGAAGGGAGCGGCGGATCTCCTTTCCCTCGAAGAGGATTTGGTAGATCTCGTCGGCAAGCGGTTTTTTGACGTCGGCGAAGAGGGGATTTTCGTGGACCGAGACGGCGGTCGGCACTCCCTCCACGACGCTTCCCGCCATGGCCAGGGCTTCCTTCAAGGAAGCGCCTTGGGCGAGGGAAAGCCCGAGCAGGAAATTGCGACTTTGCCGGCTGCGTGCGGTCAGGATGAGATCCCCGAGGCCACTCAAGCCTGCGAAGGTTTCAGGACGGCCGCCCAGGCGAAGCCCCAAGCGAGTCATTTCAGCCAGGCATCGGGTCAGAAGGCTGGCCGAGGCGTTCTCCCCGAGTGCTAAGCCGGCGCAGAGCCCTCCGGCGATGCCGTAGATGTTTTTCAGAGCTCCTCCAATCTCGACTCCGACGAGGTCCGAAGAGCGGTAGACTCGGAATCGCCGGTTGTGGAAGAGTCGTTGCACCTGCGTGGCGAGCTCCTCGCTTTCGGATGCCACCACAGTTGCCGCAGGGAGTCCCCGGAGGATCTCCGCAGCGAAGTTCGGTCCGGAAAGCGCGGCAAGAGATCTGCCTCCCCAAACATCGCGGACGATCTCGGTCACGCGGAAGCCCGTCCGGATCTCCAATCCTTTCCCTAAGCTGACGACCGGCGTGGGAGGTGCTGCAAGCCGGAGTAAGGTTTCGCGCACGTGCTGCACCGGGATGGCGAGGCAGAGGAGGTCGAAGGCTTTCGGCCAGGCGGTCAGCGTATGATGGACGAAAAAGGGCTCATGGCCGTTTTCGGCGAGGATCGCGCCCGCAGCCCTGCCCCAGCGCCCTTCGCCCAGGAGACAAACGTTCACGGGTGGGGATCGCCCTTTCTCAAGTCCCGCTCCCTCCTATGCCGGAGAGGTCTTCCCGGTCCTTCCGGCAAAAACGGGATTCCGTTCCCTGGATCAGGCGCCGAATGTTGCTCCGATGCCGCAGGACGGCCAGCAGGGAAGCAAGGATGGAGAAGGTGAGCAGCACCCAGCGCCCCGGATAGAGGAGGCACGTGGCGATCGGAAAGGCCAGCGCCGCGCCAAGAGACGCCATGGAGACGATCCGGCAGAGGAGAAAGAGGCTGCCCCAAATCCCGGCGAGGACAAGCAAGGCCCAGGGGACCAACACCAGCAGCACGCCGGCCGAGGTGGCGATGCCCTTCCCGCCTCGGCCCCGGAGCCAGGGGGTGAAATTATGACCCAGGATGGCGGCTAAGCCGGCCACGGACCCGAGCAGGTCGGCGACCGGAACGGGCGCGGTCGCAAACAAATGGAGTCCCGCCCCGGTCGGGAGCGCGCCCTTGAGAAAATCGAGCAAAAAGATCGAGAGACCCCATCGCGCTCCCAGGACGCGCCAGGCGTTGGTCGCTCCGATGTTGCCGCTCCCCTGGGTGCGAAGGTCGAGGCCGCGGAGGCGACCGACCCAGTAGCCAAAGGGCATCGACCCGAGAAGGAAGCTCGCCAGAAGGAGTGCGGCTACCCATCCCGGATGGCTCAAGGGGAGCGGACTCATGGCCGGAATTCCCAGCCGATCGCTTTCTGTCGGAGGGCATGATCGGCCAGGACAAGGCGGGTCATCGCTTCGACGATAGGGACAGCCCGCGGAAGAACGCAGGGATCATGGCGCCCCCGTGCGCGAAGAATGGCGGGTTCGCCTTTCTCGGTCACCGTTTCCTGGGGTAGGGCGATCGTGGCCACCGGCTTCAAGGCGACGCGGAAGAAGATCTCCTCGCCATTGCTGATTCCCCCCTGGATGCCGCCGCTTCGGTTCGTCCGCGTGCGGATTCGGCCCCCTTCGGAATAGAATGGATCGTTATGCTGAGAGCCGCGGAGCCGCGTGCCCGCAAAGCCGGAACCCAGCTCGAATCCTTTCGCTGCCGGGATCGAGAGCATGGCTTTTGCCAGGTCGGCGTCGAGCTTGTCGAACACGGGCTCCCCGAGTCCGGCGGGCATGCCCTGCACGCGGCAGGTGACCACTCCTCCCACGGAGTCTCCCGCCTTGCGGGCATCCTCGACAAGAGCAATGGCTTCGGAAAGGGTGTCCGGATCCGGCCAGCGCAGGGGGTTGGCCTCGACGAGCGTCTCGTCGAGGAGGGCGGTCGCCTCCGGGGCCAAAAAGCCGTAAATCTCCGAAACGTAGGCCACAACCTTGAGGGAGGGAAAGGCCCGGCGAAGGAACTGCCCGGCCACCGCACCTCCGGCGACCCTTCCGACGGTTTCGCGGGCCGAAGCCCGTCCGCCTCCCATCCAACTCCGGATCCCATATTTCGCTTGATAGGTGTAATCGGCGTGGCTCGGTCGGAAGATTTCCCGCATCTCCTCGTAGGCTTCGGGCCGGGCATCTTCGTTTCGCACCCAGAGAAGGATCGGCGTGCCCAAGGTGAAGCCGTCCAAGATACCGGAGAGGATCTCCACCCGATCGCTTTCCTTTCGTTGCGTGGTGAGCCGGCTCTGGCCGGGTCTGCGCCGGTCGAGCTCCCGCTGGATCTCGTCTACTGCGAGGGGCAGGCGCGGCGGACATCCATCGACCACCACTCCGATCCCGCCGCCGTGCGATTCGCCCCAGGTGGTAATCCGAAAGAGGTGGCCGAACGTGTTGGGCATGTCTTATCGTTCCTATCGCGAGTGGCGCAAAAAGTTTACCATAATTTTCAACCTCGTTCGGAATGGATTGGGATGGCAAGACAGCTTTCCGAAGAAGTCAGAGGAGCGGAGGAGCCGCTGGTTCCTCTACGGGAGGAGCGCGCGCGCCCGGTGGCTGCCGCGCGGCGGCATCTCGTGTTGGTGGGCATGATGGGGTGTGGGAAAACCGTTCTCGGTCGTTGGCTGGGCCGCCGGTCCGGTTTGCCGGTCTACGACTTGGACCGGATGGTGTCGCGGCGGGAGCATCGCTCGATCTCCTCTCTCTTCGAAAAGAAAGGGGAAGCCTATTTCCGGCGGAGAGAGGCCGAGGCCCTGCGCCGGGCGCTTACCCTACCGCCGGGAATTGTTTCGACCGGCGGAGGCACTTTTGTTTTCGAAGAAAATCGCCGCCTGCTCCTGGAGCGGGGTGTCGTCGTCTACCTCGAGGCTCCCGTCGATCTGCTGGAGGCGCGGCTTCGCGAGAGCCGAGGGAGGCCGCTTTTGGCTTCGACCGCGGATCGTCGGCAAGCTCTTCAGGAGCTTTTGGAGAAGCGGGCGCCCTTCTATCGGATGGCCCATCTGACCGTTCGGGTGGCCGAGCAGGGCGAGGAAGAGCTGGGGGGCGCGATCTGGCAGGCCTATTGCGAACGAATCGAAGGGGCGGAATGAGGACGAAGGTGGGCTTTTTGGGTGCCGGACGGATCGCCCGCGCCCTGGCGGGCGGGCTGGTGCGAGGCGAGGACTCTTGGGAGCTGTTCGCCTCTTCCCGGACTCGGGAGGGCGGGGAGGCCTTCCGGAAGGTGCTCCCGCAGGCACGGCTCTATCCGGAGGAGCGGAATCGCGACTTGGTTCGGGAGAGCGACATCGTCTTTCTCTGCGTCAAACCGCAAGAGGCACTCGGCGTTCTGCGCCAGATCCGGCCGGTGACGGCCGGTAAGTGGATCGTCTCCGTAGCAGCCGGAGTTTCCCTGGCGGCGATCGTGTCGGAGGTGGATCCTTCGGCTCGGGTCGTCCGTGCGATGCCGAATCTCCCTTCGCTCATCGGCCAAGGAGTCATCCCCTATTGCCTCGGTTCCGGCTGGGAGGCGGCCGATCGCGAGTGGGCCCAGAGGCTGCTGAAGCGGTTTGGCTATGCCGTTGAGCTCGAGGAGCGTCTCTTCCCCCTGGCCACCGCGCTCATCGGCTGCGGGCCGGCCTATTTTTGCGCCTTTCTCGCTCCCCTGCTTCGCTTCGCCGCGGAGTCGGGTCTGCGCACCGCAGAAGCCCGAGGGATGGTGTTGGCAACCGTTTCCGGGGCGGCTGCGCTGCTGAAGCAGTCCGAAGTCGACCCGTTGGAGGTGGTCCAGGAGAGTCGGACCCCGGGCGGGATTACCAACGCGGCCTTGTCCGTCTTGGAGGAGGAGGGCTGGCAGGAGACGCTGCGGCGAGCTCTGGACGCAGCGTGGAGTCGAGCAAAGGCCTTGGAGGAGGAGGCGTAGACGTTCGGTCATGGCTCTGCAGAAGTATATTCGACTCGATGATGGACTCTGCTCCTATGTGCGCGAGCACCGGAGCGGGTTGGCGGACCCCGTCTGGACCGCTCTCCGGGCGGAGACGATGCGGCTTGGGCCCCTCGCGGAGATGATGATTCCCGAGGAAGAGGCGGCGCTGCTTTCCTTTCTGGTCGGCGCGCTGCGTGTGCGGCGGGCGATCGAGATCGGGACCTTCACGGGCGCGAGCAGCTTGGCGATCGCCCGTGGCTTGGCCGAAGGGGGCAGGCTTCTCTGCCTGGATCGGAGCGAGGAGTGGACTCGGATTGCCCGGGGCTTCTGGGAAAGAGCGGGTGTCGCCGACCGGATCGAGCTCCGGATTGGTCCTGCGCTGGAGAGTCTCAAAGTGATCGAAGGAGAACCCAACTTCGATTTTGCCTTCGTCGATGCGGACAAAACTGGCTATGACGCCTACTACGAAGCCCTTCTTCCCCGGATGCGGCGGGGGGGAGTGCTCCTTTTCGACAACATGCTTCGTGAGGGACGGGTTCTCGAGAGTGACCGGCCGGACGACCCGGATACACGGGCGATCCGCAGTTTGAACGATAAGCTGCGGGAGGATCCACGCATCGAAGGGCTGCTTCTCCCGGTGGCCGACGGGATCTACCTCTGCCGGAAGCGGTGAGCCTCCGTTGCGGACACGACGTGGATATGACATTTTGGTCGCATGGTCAGAGAGAGTGAAACCGACAATTTTGCGCAGCGTGTCTTGGAAAGGAGCCGTACGGTTCCGGTACTGGTCGATTTCTGGGCCCCGTGGTGTGGCCCTTGCCGCATTCTCGGACCCGTGCTCGAGCGGCTCGCGGAGCGAGCCCGTGGCCGCTGGGAGCTCGTAAAGATCAACACCGAGGAAGCACCGGAGATCGCTCGTCAGTACGAGGTCTACAGCATCCCCGATGTCCGCCTCTTTGCCGGAGGGAAGGTCATAGACGGGTTTGTGGGAGCTCTTCCGGAAAGCCAGATCGAACGTTGGCTCGAACAGGCGATTCCGATTTCCCGTTCGGCCCGCTACCAGAGGGCACTAACGCTCTTCGGCGAAGGAGACTGGCGGCAGGCGGCCGAGCTGCTTGCCGAGGAGCGGACGGCAGGAGTTCGGGACCCCGAGGCCTCCCTTCTTTATGCGCGCGCCACCGTCTGTGCCGATCCGCAGGGGGCCTTGGAGGCGATTGGCTCGGAGGAGATCGGACGAGATCCCACGGTTGCGGAAGCGATTCGCGAGCTGGGACGAGCCCTTCTCTCCCCGGCTCCACCGGAGGCGAATTCCGATGCGCGTCTCTCTCGTTATCTTGAGGGCCTGGAGGCCCTCCGCGGCGGACAGCTTGAGCGGGCGATGGAGGCCTGGCTCGGGATCCTCGAAGAGGAGAGAAGCTTCCGCCAGGGAGAACTGGCACGGATCTGTCGCGCCCTCTTCCAGGTCCTAGGGTGGCGCCATCCGCTGACCGAACGGTTCAGCCGGCGCTTTTCCGCGGCGATTCACCCATAGTCTCCGGACCGCACTCTTCTTGGGTCAAGTAGATCAAGGAGAGAGCGGTGATGGCGAACATCCGGGTGGCGACATCGAGTGCCGCAGAGAGTGTTCCCCGCCAAAGCTGGAACCATTCGCCCGCCAGGATCAGAAAGAAGAAAAGCCACTCCACCAGGCTACAGGTGAGGCCCGCCACCGCCCAGCTCTTTGACCGTGCAAACTGCCACCGGCTGCCGAACCAAGCCTGGAACAGCCGGACGGTCCCGACGAAGCAGAGGAGGGAGGTGCCCAGCTCCCAAGCGACCAGCCCGCCGAAGAGGAGTCGCCCGGCGGTGGGCGAGCGCAAGGCGCGCCAGCCCAAGGAAGAGTTGGCGGGCACCGTGTCCATGGAAAGGACGTGGGCGAGATAGGACCAGTTTGCGGAGGGATCGATGATGTTGTCGATCCCGGCCAGGAAGAAATAGGCTCCGACCAGAAACGGCAGGATCGTCTTGGAAGCTCGGAGAACCAGAAGAGAGAACGACATGGCTTCCCTCGATCAGCGAGGCTGCGCGAAATGGTTGCGGGCCTGCGCGACGTCATTCGCGATCTGTGCGCGAAGCTCCTCGACGCCGGCAAAGCGCCTCTCCTCCCGCAAAAAGTGCCAATGAGAAACCTCGATCTCGGCACCGGAGAGATCTCCCGTGAAGTCGAGGAGGTGGACTTCGAGCAGAGGAAGGGAATCCCTTCCGAATGTCGGGCGTCGTCCGTAATTGGCCACTGCGGGAAACACATCCGAGACTCGCACCCGGCAGGCGTAGACACCCTCGGGAGGGAGGAGCTGGGAGATGCCCGTAAGATTAGCCGTCGGGCTCCCGATCTGACGGCCAATGCCGGCGCCGGAAGCCACCCGACCGAGGACGGCGTAGCTGCGTCCCAGCCAGCGCTCGGCATCTTCGAATCGTCTCTCCCGAATCGCCCGGCGAATCCGGCTACTCGCCACGCGGCTGCCACCGTCGAGCAGAGGGGGAACGATTCTCGCCGCGAAGCCCAGTCTCGACCCGAGGAGCCGCAATCGCTCGACGTCTCCTTCCGCGCCGCGGCCGAAGCGGAAATCCTGCCCGACGACTACGGTCCGCAGGTTGGGAAAGATCCGAACGATCCGTTCGAAAAAGAGCTCCGGAGACAACTCGCGCAGCCTCTCGTCGAAACGAACCACGAGCACGAGCCCTGGACCAGCGGCGGCCAGCAGGCGGACTTTTTGCGCAGGGGTTGTCAGTCGGGGAGGAGACTCTTCGGGGCGGATCACCGCCAGAGGATGGGGTTCGAAGGTGAGCACCCCGCAGGCGCTCGTCGGATCAGGGGGAAGCGCGAGCAGTTGGCGAAGGACTTCCTGGTGACCGCGGTGGACCCCATCAAAGAATCCGATCGAGAGATGGCGGATCTCCGGACGAGGATCGGCTTCGAAGAGCGATACAGTCAGAGCTTCTCGACTTAACCCATCCATGGAATCGCCGCTTCCCGATCCCCCGTTCTGCAAGTTACTGTCGCCGAATCCGAGATACTTCGGGCAGAGGCAAGACGTGAGGCAGGAGCTCCTCCGCCCGATGCATTTCCTGCAGTGCGGGGAAGGAGAGCGCTCCCTCTACGGAAAAGTTTCCGGATTGGAGCCGACGCAGCTCGGCGAGGTGGGCTCCGCATCCGAGGGCCAGCCCGATATCGTGGCAATAAGTCCTCACATAAAAGCCCTTGCGACAGCGAATCTCGAAGCCGAGAAACGGCGGCTTCCATTCGAGGATCCGATAGGAATAGACCTTGACCAAGCGGGGCGGACGCTCGACAACCTTCCCTTCCCGCGCGAGCTTGTAGAGCGGCTTCCCATGGTGCTTGATCGCGGACACCATCGGAGGAACTTGGAGAAACTCCCCGGAGAATTTGACGAAGACCGCCTCCAGTTCATCCAGGGAGAGCGAGGGAACGGGGCGCTCGTCGATGATCTGGCCGTCGGCATCTTGCGTGTCAGTGATCTGGCCCAGGTGCATGACTCCGCGATACCGCTTATCTTCGGCCATCAGAAGATCTTGAATGCGCGTCGCCTTGCCGAGAACCAGGACGAGCAACCCGGTTGCCAGAGGGTCGAGAGTGCCGCAGTGGCCGACCTTCCGCAGCCCGAAGCGGCGGCGCAGGAAATCGACCATATCGTGGGATGTGCATCCCTTGGGCTTGTCGAAAAGAAGAACGCCGTTGATTTCCATGAATCGCTCGCTCTGGTGAGATCACGAGCCGGGGAGCAGGTGAGGAACGATTGCCCCGAGAAGCTGCCGTTCGACCTCCTCCACGGGGAGCGACGCGCGCGCCCCCGAGGCACACCGGTGGCCTCCGCCTCCAAAGCGGGCGGCAACGGGGCGGATGTCGATCGCAGGAATCGATCGGAGACTCATGCGAGTGAGCTGGGGGCTGATCTCCTCGACCATAAAGGCCACTTGCACCGTCTCCACGAGCTGAAGATAGTTGAGGAAGTTCTCGACCTCGAGCGAAGTCGTCCCCGTCCTGGCGTAGAGGTCGGCCGTCAGGCGATAAAAGGCAATCCGATTTTCCGCGGCGAAACGTGTCCGGTTGAGGATCTCACGAAGCAGCGCGAAACGGTTGAGCGAAAAGTTTCGGAAGGTTCGCCATGAAAGCGTCTCGGGATCGGCACCTGCGCGGATCAAGGCTGCCGCGAGCTCGAGGGTTTCCGGCCGGAGGGGTCGAAAGGAGAAGGAGTTGGTGTCGGTCAGGATGCCGACGTAGAGCGCGGATGCCGCATCCGCGCGGAGCGGAAGGCCGAGCTCCAGAGCCGTCCGGGCAAGGAGCTCCGCGGTGGCGAGCGCGCCAGCCTCGACGCAGTTGATCGCGGCGTATCCTGGATTGTCCGGATGGTGGTCGATATTCGCATCCACGGGGATGCCCCAGCGCAGGAAGCTCTCTCCGAGCCGCTCCCGAGTCGAGCAATCGACCGCAATCACCTTCGGGGAGTCGGTGGGAGGCTCGACCGGGGTCTTTTCGACGGGAATCGAACCGCAGAGGTAGGCATAGGGATCGCTCGGCCCCTCCTCGTTGAAGACGCGCACCTTCTTGCCCATTTCCTTTAAAATGAGGGCCAAGCCGATCGAGCTCCCGATCGCGTCGCCGTCGGGACGGATGTGCGAAAGGACAACGAAACTGCTCTTCTCCCGAAAGAGTTTCGCAAGGCTCTGCAGCGAATCGACCATCGGCTTTCTGTTGCACAGGCGACGCCGTGGGCGCAAGCTTCTCTTGTTTTCCGAGGTGCTTGCTTGGAAGACGACAGGCATGGATCATGGGTGCATTCGGGCGTAGGGTGAGGAGGTCTCTGCTACGCGTAGCGGACCTGTTGGTCTTTGTCCTCTTTTGCGCGGCCATAGTCCTGCTGATCCGGAATCACCTCGGTCAAAGGGAGAAGATCGTGGTGGAAGGACGGAATGGACCGCTCTGGGAGATTGTGCCGCCGTCCGGAACGCATCCGTAACCGCCGGTCCCGTGCGCTAGAGAGCCGCCCGAGTCGGAATGGCTCGGCACCGATTAACCTTGTGACAGATGGGGCGGCTTTGTAGGATGCTCGGGCGGTGCAAGAGTTCAACGTGGGAGGGACAATGCGAATCGGAAAAAGTATCTTGTGCGGAATGGTGCTGCTCTGTGCCGGAATGGCGGGGCTTCGCGCGGAGGAAAAGCAAGAGGTCACCGTCAAGGGCGAGCTTGTGGATCTCTACTGCTATCTCGATCATGGCGCGGCGGGAGACAAGCATTCAAGCTGCGCGCGGAAGTGCATCAACCTGGGATTGCCGGTGGGTCTTAAGGGGGATGACGGCAAGCTCTACATGCTCTCAGGAGAGCACAAGCCGCTCAAGTCAGCGGAGATTCCCAAGACGGCGAAGGTAACGGTCAAGGGAAAGCTGGTGAGTGCCGAAGGCTACAACCTGATCGAAGACACCGAGTTCGAAAAGTAAGGCCCATCCTGGTTACGAAGGGATAGCCTTTCGCCGGCAACCCTCCCCTTTTTTTGGGGGGGCGCAGGTGAAGGGCCTTTCTACTCGGTCTAGTCGCAGGGGGCTTGAGCGTAAGAACGCGCGAGAGCCATCGCGAATTTCTAGAAACGCCTTGGCCGTCCTCCATCCAAACGAGACGTGAACGAGCTCCACGAATTTTTGGAGACCCTGAAACAGCCGGAGTACGTCCATGTCCTTCTTCATCCGATTCCGGTCTACGGTCTAGCGACGGCGCTGGCCGCCTACCTCGCCGGTCTCGCGTTCAAGAGCCGAGCCACGCAAGTCGTTGCCCTCACGCTCATGATCCTCACCTCGGCCTCCGGCTGGCTCGTGCAGCATTACGGGCACGAAGGGGAGGACCGCGTGGAAACCATGATCACGCAGAAGCAGAAAGCTTGGTTTGCGGTTCACGAAGAGCGAGGCGAAAGAACCGCATGGATGCTTTACGGAACCGCGGCCATCGCGGCTCTCACCTTGGTCTCTTCCGCTCTCTTCCCTAAGGGCTTGAGCTTTCTTTCCTCCGCCACCGTGTTGGCCGGCCTCGCCTCCTTGCTTTTGGGGATCTGGACGAGCCATGCGGGAGGTCAGATCCGCCACAAGGAGTTTTATCAGGGCCCTCCTCCGGAGCCCGAAAAGAAGGCCCATACTGAGAAGCTCTCCCCGCAGCCTCCCGAGGCGGTTGCGCCCGCTCGCGAGGGTCCCCCGCCTCCGCTCGAGCCGGAGCTGCCGCAGCAGGAGGCCCCTCCGTCCGAGGAGAGGCCTCCGCAATGAGGGTTGGGGATTAGGCGGAGGCCAGGAGACCGGAGGCGATCCGGTAAGCCGAGGCGGCTGCCGTTTCGATCAGGGGGCTGGGCGCGGCGGTGAAGCAGAAGGCGATGCCTTCTTCCAGATTGATCCGGATCAGGCGCTCGAGCAGGGCCTGCCGGGGCAGCGGAGGGAGCCCATCGAGCGGGCGCCGTAAAAGAAGAAGCCGAGGGCGCACCGCCAGGGCGCAGGCAAGCCCAAGCCAGCGCCGCTCGACCGGCGAGAGCGTGTCAGCCGGAACGGGAAGGCGTTCTTGCAGAGGCAGGAAGCGGAAGAGCCAGGTGGGAAGAGAGGCCCCTGTGGCGCGGAGGAGATTGGCTTCGACCGAACTTGCCCCCTCAAAGCCTTCCTCGGCGAGCAGAGAAAGCCCGCGGGCAGCCGCCCAACCGGGATAGGCTCGCGCGAGATCCTCGCCCAGGTAAAGAACGCGGCCGGCTTCGGCGCGGCGATCCCCCGCAAGCGTCTGCAACAGGGATTGCTCTAGAATCGGCGGGAGGTCCCGCACGGCCGCAAGAATCACGACGAAGCCGGCGGAAGGGGCGACAAGCCTCGGGATGCGCAGCGGGGGATGGGGCGGAAGGGAGAGGACGAGGTTTTCCGCCAGGAGCAATGGGGTGCTCTCGGCGGTCGTTCTTGCGGCTGCAAGACGCGTTGCCATGCGTTCGGTCTCCTTCGAGTGGCAGGAGGTCTCTTCGGAAAAACGCTTTTGACGGCGACCGGTTCGCCGCGCAAGATCATTTCCGTTATGAGCAAGACCGCCCCCTTGCCGGGAAAAGTAAATCTGCGAACCCCGGAAGTCATGAGCCTCGTTCAAGCGGAGGTGGAGAAGCACTATCGGAGTCCTTTGGTCGAGTATCTCCAGGGAACGGGAGGATGCCTGTCCGCAGCGGGCCTCACAGTGCGGCTGGCCAAGGCATTTGGATTCTGCTACGGGGTCGAGCGGGCGATCGATTTGGCCTATGCTACCACCAAGGTGTTCCAAGATCGGCGCATCTTTCTCTTGGGCGAAATCATTCATAACCCCGAGGTGAACGACCAGTTGACCGCCCTGGGAATCCAACGTCTGCAGGAGCACGGCGGTGAATCGGATCTCGACGATCTCGACGGTTCGGACGTAGTGATCGTGCCCGCGTTTGGAGCCCAGGTGAAGACGATGGCGCGCATCGCCCAGATCGGCTGCCAGATCGTCGATACCACTTGCGGAGACGTGATGACGGTCTGGAAGCGGGTTCGGCAGTATCGGCGGGAGGGAGTGACCTCGATCATTCATGGAAAGGCCTGGCATGAGGAGACCAAGGCTACCGCTTCCCGCGCTGTCGGCGAGGATGGCAGCGGGCAATATCTGGTCGTGTACGATTTGGCCGAAACCGATCTCGTCTGCGAATACATCCGCAGAGGCGGCAACAAGGAGGAGTTCCTTCGCAAGTTTCAAGGAGCCATCTCTCCGGACTTCGACCCCGACATCCATTTGCAGTTCGTCGGAGTCGCCAATCAGACGACGATGATGCGGGGAGAGACCGAGGAGGTGCAGCGGCGGATCCGTCAGGCAATCATCGATCGGTATGGATCGGAGAAGCTTTGCGAGCACTTCCGCTACTTCGACACCATTTGCGGCGCGACTCAGGAGCGGCAAGATGCCCTGCGCGAGATGCTGGACCACCGGAAACTCGATCTCCTGATCGTGGTCGGCGGCTACAACAGTAGCAATACCAGCCACTTGGCGGAAATGGGGGAAAGCCGTCTCCCGACCTATTTCCTCAAGAATGCGGAAAAGATCATTTCCACTTCCCAAATTCTCCATTGGGATTTGCACAAGGGATGCGAGGTGCTCACCGAGCCCTGGCTTCCCGATGGCAATGTTGAGATCGGGATCACAGCCGGCGCTTCTTGTCCCAATAACCTGATCGAAGAAACGATCCAGCGCCTTTATGAATTGCGCGAAGTCGACGTGGCGGCGATTCTTCCGGTTCACGGTGGCTGAACGCGGCGCGCGCATCGCCGTAAGGAAAACGAAGGGGGGAGCGAATGGGTATGGTCGTGACGGTAGAGGATCTGCCGCAGCGGGGCGATCGCGTCGTCTTTGTCCGCAAGGGCGAGTTCGTCAAAGACGGAGTGCCTCAAGAGGAATTCGATGGTGGGAAGCTGGCTACCCTGATTTGGCGGGAGCGGCAAGGGCGTATCGTTTACGTCGGACTGGGGGATGGTCCCGTTACGGGCGATCTTCTGCGCAAGGCCGCAGGGACGGGAGTCAAGCTTCTTCGCAAGCTGGGCGGGGAGGAGATCCATCTCGATTGCACCGCCTTTCCGGAACGGGCTGGCTTCGCTGTGGAAGGAGCTTTACTCGCCTCGTATCGGTTTGAAGATTTTCGGATGCCCGAGGCTCGGAAAAGTGGTCCGCTTCGGACGCTCGTCGTGGCTGTCGGCAAAGGGGGTCCCGGGAAGGCCCGCGCGGAGGTCGAGCGTTCCTCGACCCTAGCCGAGGCCGTCAACTACGTCCGCCAGATTGGGAATCAACCGGCCAACGTCGTCACACCCGCGGTCCTGGCGGACAAGGCCCGGGAGCTCGCCGCCGAGAGTCGCCTTTCCTGTCATGTCTTGGGTCCGAAGGAGTTGGAGGAGGCCGGATTCGGGGGAATTCTCGCGGTCGGGAAGGGGTCGGACAACCCACCCCGGTTGATTGTCTTGGAACATCGGCCGACGGATGCCGCGCCGATCGTCCTCGTAGGGAAGGCGGTAACCTTCGATTCGGGTGGGATCTCGATCAAGCCTGGCGAGCACATGGACGAGATGAAGTTCGACAAGATGGGTGGCTGCGCTGTCCTGGGAATCATGCGTGCGGCAAGCCGGCTTGGATTGCCCATTCCGCTGGTCGGTGTCGTCGCCAGCGCCGAGAACATGCCGAGCGCCCGCGCCTATCGTCCCGGGGACTTGATCCGCAGCTACGGGGGCAAGACGATCGAGGTGCTGAACACCGATGCCGAAGGACGCATCCTTCTTGCGGACGCGGTCGGCTATGCCGTGGAGCGTTTCGCTCCGCGCCTGCTCTTCGATCTCGCCACGTTGACGGGCGCCTGCATCGTGGCTCTGGGTCGAAATCGGGCCGGAGTCTTCTCTCCGGACTCCGGTCTTCGGGACCAGCTCTGGCAGCTCGGGGATGAGGCGGGAGAGCCGGTGTGGCCTCTGCCGCTAGGGGAAGAGTTCGGGGAAGCCATTGAAAGCGACGTGGCCTTGGTGAAGAACGTTTCCGGCGCGCGGGAGGGGGGAGGATCGGTCGGCGCCGCGTTCGTCCAGCACTGGGTGGGAGCAACCCCCTGGGTTCACCTCGACATTGCGGGACCGGCTTGGGTCAATCGCGAGCTTCCCTACCTCGAAAAGGGAGTGACGGGCTTCGGCGTGCGCCTCGTGATCCGCTATCTGCTTTCCCTCGCGAATCAAGAGACTCAGTCATGAGCCGTTACCCGTCCCGGCGCGCGCTTCCTCTCTGGTTGCTTCTCGTCGGGTTCGGCTTCCTTCTCCTCGGCGTGAAGGCGATTCCAGCGCACGCGGCTGGGTCGGGTGGGCAGATCTGGGCGATCGGGCCGGGAAGGATACAGAGAGCATACGATGCCCTGCCGCGCGGCGACGGGGGTCTCTGGCTCCTTGCGTCGCCTCTTCCGAAGGAGGGCCAAAGGACCCGTGCCGAGCTCAGCCGCTGGGCGCCCGGAGGACGCCTGCTCTGGGCTAGGCCGATCACCGACCCTATCCCGTTCGACATCCGTCTGCGCCTTGTCTCCGAGCCCGGTGGGGAGATCGTTGTGGCTGGACAGTCGGGCGGCGCTTTTCGGATCTGGCGTTTTTCGGGCGAGGGAGAGCTGCTTTGGGGGCGGCAGCTGGCCGCCGATCCGGTGAATCCGAGTGAGGTGGTGACGCCCGATGGGAAGGGAGGATTGTATATCGCCCTACGCGAGCCTCCCTCCAGGAGAGGAGGCTTTGATCACCCAGAGATCGCCGAAGGGGAGACACGAATCTTTCATTATTCGGAGAAGGGCATTCTCCTGCAGAGCCATGCGCTTCCTGCGGTTCCAGAGGTGAGGCAGCCCGGCGCACGGTGGCTCGCAACGGGCTCTCTGGGGATTCAGAATCCCGTGGCCATTGCCGCGATTCCAACCGGAGGGATCGCCGTCGTCGGTTATTTTGCCGGGCTTTCAGGCAATCCACCAAGCCCTCTGCGGGGAACCCCCAAGGAGAGGCTCGACTATGGATGGCTTGCTTCGGGGAGCCGCGGGATACCGCAGGTGAAGATCTTCGTCGATCGCTGGGACGAATCTGGGCGTAGGCTCTGGTCACACCTTTTCGGCAGGATGTGGAACAATCTTGCGTTTGCTGTGGCGAGTTCGGAAAAAGGAGCTGTCGCTATCGCGGGGAGCAGCGTATGGGGGGCTTGTCCCGGCGATCGTTCGCTGCGGCCGAGCGGGCTTCGGCTCTTCGTCGCCGAATACGGTGGCGACCCGGCTTCTCTCCGTTGGTGTCGGGAAGTCGAGAAGGATCTTTCCGTCGGGCCGATGGCGCTCGGCTACGGAGCCGACGGGAGCCTCTGGCTGCTGGGGGAGGCCAAGGGCCCGCTGGTTTCGACCGAACCGTTGGCTCAAGGAGGAAGGGTCTACTTGGCGAAGTTGGATTCTGCGGGAGCTCTCCAATGGAGACGCCAGATCGGAGACGGAACGAGCCGCCCCTTTCCGCACATCGTCTTCGGTCCGCAAGACCGCCCCACCGTGGCGTGGGCGACGGCAGCGTTGGGAAGCCGATATCGATCGCAGGAGGGAGAGATCATTTCCGTTGGTCTACTTTCCCAGAGCATGCCGTAGGCTCGCCGCGCAAAACCAACTCCGCGAGCGGTGATTTCACAAGCAGCCTGACGGAGGAAACGCATCCCTTCGCTCCCGAGGAAGCTGCGAAAAAATCCGATTGACGACGATCGTTCCTCATTCCACGATCCGATTCTCCCGGTTCAGGGAAAATGATTGTCTCGGCGATGGGCAGCGTTCTGGAGCGGTTCGACCGTCCCATCCGTTTCTTTCTGGAGAACCAGCTAACCTATGATCAAGCATCGATTGACCGTCCCGATTCAGAGCAAGGGCAATGTAGGCAAATCGACGGAGGCGATTGCGCGGCTGGGGTGGATGTCGGCGCGAGGATTGTCGTGGCGGGCATTCGACCTCGATTCGGATAATCAAACCTTATCGAAAGCCGTGCCGGGTGTTCAAGCGGTCAAGCTCTCCGAGGAGCCGGAGACCGATCTGATCCGCCTTTTTCGCGGCATCCCGGAAACGCCTCTTACCCTGATTGATCCGCGAGCGCATCTCTCTCGCGTGCTGCTCCGCTCCTTGGAAGCCGTGCGCTTTTTTCAGTACGGCGATCGAGAGCCGGATACCCGGGTCACTATGCTCTTTTATCCGATGGATGATCTCGCGGTGATGGACGAGATCGCGGAAGTGGTGGAGCGAGTGGGTAGTCAGGCGGACTACGTGATCGTTCGGAATCGCGCTCGAATTCCACGGATTCGCATGTACGAGGGCAGCGATCTCGAGAAGGAACTGCTTTCCCTTGGTGCCGCGACGCTCGAACTGCCGACGCTGCTCGCTGACACCAAGGACGCACTGGCCGCTCTGGAAATCGGATTGCAACGGGCGATCACCCCCGTGCAGGCCGTTGTCGATCCGGAGGTGAAGCTCGACCTGATTCATCGAGTCATTCTGGAGGATTGGCTGCGGCTGCTTTTCGGCCGCTATGACCGTGCCGCCGCGACTCTGTTGGCCGGGGAAGAGGCGGAAAAAGTTGAGCGGACTGCACCCCCACCGCCTGATCGCGGGCAGGAACGACGGGGAATTCGGAGAGGAGGGAAGGTGAATCTGCAAAATCTCTTATGAATGATCCGGAGGCGGAAGAACCCGAAGATCCGCACCGGTTTTGGAAGGCCGCGATCGCCCATCTCCCGCCGGAAAAGCGGGAAGCTGCCTGGGAGTGGTACCGCAGCCGCTCCGAGCCCGCTCACTCTTTCGACAGCCTCAGTGGCCTATTGCTTCTTCTCGAAGCCAATGCTGCCTATCTGGAGCGAGTGCCTCGGGCAGTGCAAGAGCTTCTGGAAAGCGCCTCCAACCCTACTCTCGGCACGGCCCCCAGCCGGGACGAGTTGCAGCAGTTCCTGGGATACCTGCACCACTACACCACCCAACTGCAGGATCTGTTGGGTTCCTCGTCCCAGGAGTGGCAAGAGAGGTTGCAGCGGGAGAGCTCGCAACTGGCCGCTCTTGTCTCGCAGATCACGGAGCAGATCCACCAGAACGTCCTCTATCTGCAGGATCTGTTGGGTTCCTCGTCCCAGCAGTGGCAAGAGAGGTTGCAGCGGGAGAACTCGCAACTGACCGGTCTTGTCTCGCAGATCACGGAGCAGAGTCGGACCCTGCAGAAACGTCTTACCGGCCTTCGCCTCTGGGCCGTGGGCTTGCTCTTGGCGATCGGCTTCTTTGCCGGATGCTCCGCGATCCTGCTCCTGCGTTTGCTGATGCCGAAGTTCTTCGGCTGATCGCAAGCGCTCCGCGGGGGTCAAGGGCGAGGGCGGCCACCTCAGATGTCGAAGCTGAGCGCGCGATGGGTCGCTAAGCACAGCTCTTCCTCCTTCCGGACCAGGTCGGAAAGAGTGGTCCAATCGACCACCTCGCAGATCTTCTCCCGCACTTCCTTCATGACGGCTCGGATCGTGCAGAGCCTTTCGTCGGGGCAATCCTCGCAGGCCGCGTAGGCGCTCCTACTGATGCAGCGAACGGGAGCGATTGGCCCGTCCATGAGTCGGATGATCTGGCCAACGAGGACCTTGCCTGGCTCTTCGGCGAGCTGATAGCCCCCCCCTTTCCCCCGGCGGCTTTCCAGGACGCCCTTGTTCTTGAGCTCGAGCAGGATCGCTTCCAAGAACTTCTTGGGGATGCGCTCCTTCTCCGCGATCTCCCCGATGAGGACGCTACCCTTTCCCCGCGCTCGTGCCAAGTAGACCAGCGCGCGCAAGGCATATTTGCTTCTTCGGGTAAGGACCATTTCTCCGGACCGGTGATCGACGAAATATACAAAATCCGGTGGGGCCGGGGGGAGAGAAAACCGGCTAGGGAAGAAATCCTTCGATTTCCTCGAGGCTCTCGCGCTGATAGCCCTTCGGAGCCGTGAAGGAGTCGGCCGGTGGGTCGGTCCACTGCTGGGCGAGCAGCCGCAGCTTCCCCTCTTCCTCGCCCGCTTTCCGCCAGGACATTTCCAAGGACATGCCGCTATCCGCCGGAAGAGAAAGCCAGACCGCCAGAGCGGATTCGGGCCAGGCTTCCCGTCCCAGGAGAAAGTGGAAAATCTGGGAGAGTGTCTTCATCTGCTGCACCGTCGAAAGCCAAAAGGCCCGACGGTCTTTTTCCAAGGGAGTGGCCAGAACCTCCGCCTGCTCGCCTTCGTCGGAGCGCCCCATCCAGCGATCTCCCTGGCCCGGGTCCCGAAACCAGGAGAAGCGGGCTAAGTCGTGAAAGACGGTCGCTCGGGGCGAAGTGGACGGCGCGGACGGAGTGAACGGGAGAAGAGTCGGATCATCCGGAAAGGGATCGGAACGGAGGCGCCATCCGTTTTCCCGGCTGGCTCTCGCATTCGCATGGATCGTCGGCCAGTCGAACGACCAGAAGTGGGCGTCCAAATGCTCCAACCCCAGGAAGGATTGGAGCTCCAGGTTGTAGATCAGGGAAAAGAGATTGGCCGCCTGATCGATGCGGATATAGGGGCCTCTCCGGAGGAGAGACAGGCGTTCTTCCTTCCGATCGGTTTTCCAGAGAAAGTCCATACGGAAGCCCTCCGCTGGGGCCAATCTCGCGCCGATCCAGAGTAGGAAGAAAACGAGAGAGCAAGACCAGCTCCGCCGGAAGCTCATCGATAGGCGTGCGCTTGCCTTGGGCCGAGGAGGGCCGTGCCGATGCGGACCATCGTGCTTCCCTCCTCGATCGCAATCATGAAGTCGTGGCTCATTCCCATCGAGAGAACCGGAAGAGCAAATCCGGTTTCCTCCTCAACCCGATCTCGCAGCGTCCGCAAGCTCCCAAAAACGGGTCGCGCTGCTTCGGGGTCTTCGGCAAACGGCGCGATCGTGAAGAATCCGTGTAATTCCAGGCCGGAGAGAGCATTGACTTCGCGCACGAGCGATGCCACCGCGTCCGGAGGTGCCCCGAATTTGCTCCGTTCTCCGGAAATGTTCACTTGAATCAATACCGACATTCTGCGTCCCAGGAGCACTGCCCCTCGGGAAAGGGCGTGCGCCAGCTCCAGCGAATCGAGCGACTGCACCCAGTCGAAGAGATGAGCGGCCGTATTCGCCTTGTTCTTCTGTAGATGGCCGATGAAATGCCAAGTCCCCTTCGATCCGAGAATCTCGCGCTTGGCGGCGGCCTCTTGAACCCGGTTCTCTCCGACATCTTGGACTCCCAGAGCAAACAGCTCGGCCAGGACTTCCGGAGGCTGGAATTTTGTGGCGGCAATCAGACGGACCGCGCCCGGTGGGCGGCCGGACTTGCTCGCGGCAATTTCGATCCGCTGCTGGAGCTTCGTCAGCCGATCTTGCAACGTTGCTTCCTCGGGGAGCCCCATGAAATTGACAGTTTATTAGGTTTGTTTAAAACTCACGCAATGCAATTGGAGACCTTAAAGGTCTTTCGTGATCTTGTCGACTCGCGCAGCTTTAGCAAAGCTGCGCAATCCAATTCCATTTCCCAATCGGCTGTCAGCCAGCAAATTCGCGGACTCGAAGAGCGCTTTCGGCTGCCGCTTTTGGAACGGGGCGCGGGACGACGCATCGGCCTTACGCCGGAAGGGGCTCTGGTTTACCAGACGGCCAAGGAAATCGTCGCCCTCTACCAGGCGCTGCAAAACCGCATTGCGGAGGTGAGGAACACGATTGCCGGAACGATTCGGGTTTCCACGATTTACAGCGTTGGGCTCTATGAGCTGCCGCCTTATCTGAAAAAGTTTCTCCGCGAATATCCAGAAGTGAACGTCCGCGTGGAATATCGCCATTCGCGACAGGTCTACGAAGATGTGGCCGACGGGACCTGCGACGTGGGGATCGTCGCGTTTCCTGCCGTCCGCAAAGGAATGAAGGCCGTATCGTTTCGGAAGGATCGCCTCATTTTCATCTGTCATCCCCAGCATCTTCTGGCCAAGCGGAAGGAAGTGGGGTTGGAGGAGGTGGCCCGGCAGGGCTTCGTCGGCTTCACCTCGGATATGCCGACGCGTAAGGGGATCGATCAGCTCTTTCGGGATCGCAAGCTCGAAATTCGGCCGGTGATGGAGTTTGACAACATTGAAACGGTGAAGCGTGCGGTCGAGATCGATATCGGGGTCTCCATTGTTCCCGCGGCAACCGTGGCGCAGGAGTTGCTCAACGGATCGCTCGCGGCGGTGGAAATTTCGGGCGAACCATGCTATCGGCCGATCGCCCTGCTTTGCAAGGCGGGACGAATCCTTTCTCCCGCCGTCAAGCGGTTCCTAGAGACTCTCCAAGAAGAACGGACCGATAGGGTGGCTGATGCCGATACGAGGCAAGCGGTGGGCGAATAGGGCTCGCTGGCCGCTGCGGTCGGTACCGAAGGCCCTCTTTCTGCCCGGGAGTTAGGGAGCTGGCGTCCTCTCCAGCGGGAGAGGCTCCGCGCTTGCCTTCGGATAAGAAAGGGGCAAAGAAGAGAGCAAACGGAGGACCCATGCTGAATTTGGAAACGCGCTATCTTGGCTTATCGCTCCGCTCCCCGCTGATTGCCTCCTCTTCTCCTTTGACCGCCTCGCCGGCAAGGATTGAGGAGATGGAGGCGGGAGGCATCGGAGCCGTGGTGCTCCCCTCTCTCTTCGAGGAGCAGCTTCTCAAGGAGGAGATTGCCGAGCGCTCGTACAAGGATTATGGCGGTGCGCTGGAGGCGTTCCCCAAGCTTGAAGAGTTTCGGTTCAGCGCGGGAGCCTATCTCGACCACATTCGCATGCTCAAATCGTCGGTGGGGATTCCGGTCATCGCCAGCTTGAACGGCGCGACTCCGGGATGGTGGACCCGCTACGCCAAGGTCCTCGAGGAGGCAGGAGCCGATGCGCTGGAGCTCAACATCTATTCGGTGCCGACCGATCCGGATAAGGCCGGTGCCGATCTGGAAATGGAAACGCTCGACATCGTTCGCCTAGTCCGCGCCCAAATCCAAATTCCTCTGGCTGTCAAGCTGAGCCCGTTTTATACCAACGTTGCGCACATGGCGAAGCGTCTCCATGCGGCAGGGGTGAATGGCGCGGTGCTCTTCAATCGCTTCCATCAACCTGATATCGACGTTGAACGGTTGGCTCTGCGGAGCGGGATCTTGCCGGGCTCCTCTCGGGATACCCGGATCCCCCTTACCTGGATCGGGATCCTCTACGGCCGAGTGGCGATCGATCTGGCGGCGACCGGTGGAATCATGGAGACCGCGGATGCGATCAAGGTCATTCTTGCCGGAGCTCGTGCCGCGATGCTCTGTTCCACGCTCCTGGAGCATGGCACGGCGTCGGTCGGGCAGCTGCGCGAAGGCATGGCCCAGTGGATGGAACGCCATGGGTACGAGTCGATCGAGCAGTGGCAGGGTCTCTTGAGCCAGAAGAACTGTGCCGATCCGGAAAACTTCGAGAGAGCGCAGTATGTTGCAGCGGTCAGTTCGGGTTCGGCCTGAGCGGGCGGACACTAGCCCGCCACGAGAGACGGCAGCGGCGGTACCGGGGTCGGAGCGAGGCTCGCCGGATAGGGAAACTCGAGGTAGGTCGGATGACGGAGCCCGGCCTCGTAAAATTCCAGGAGGCGCATGCCTTCGTTTGGCTTGAGCACGTCGCCCTTGATCGCTGCGTCGATCTGCGATTTGAACGCCCGCTGAAGAGCGTGGGTCTCGTACTGCACCGACGCGAGCGCTTCCGCGATCGTGAGGGCGGGGATCGTTTCCTCGATGTAGAATCCTTGCGGTTCGTCCGCGTCGAGGAAGACATGCGCCTCGTTGACTCTCCCCAGGAGATTGTGGAGGTCGCCCATGATGTCTTGGTAGGCGCCGATCAGGAAAATACCGACGAGGTACGGCTTCCCCGTGAAATCGTGCAGCGGAAGCGTGCTTTGAACGGCATCGTCCCCATCGATGAACGTCGAGATCTTGCCATCGGAGTCGCACGTAATGTCCGCGAGGATGGCTCGACGGGTCGGCGGCCGGTGAAGCTCGTGGATGGGAACAATGGGAAAGACTTGTCCTAATCCCCAGTAGTCGATCAGAGACTGGAATACGGAAAAGTTACAAAGAAACTGATCGCAGAGCGAGTTGCCGAGCTTGCGAATCTCTTCCGGGACCTGCTTTGCGCCCTCGTAGAGAGAGAGCACCTCCTTGCTGATTTCCCAGTAGAGCGTTTCCACGTGCGCCTTCGTGTGGAGATCGAGGAGGCCCAGATCGAACATGGAAAGCGCGTCTTCCTTGATCTGGACGGCATCGTGGTAATGCTCGAGGCGATTTTTTCGGCTCGAGAGTAGCTTCTTTACCTCGAGGAGCTCTCGAACGAGCTTGTGTGCCTCGGTCTCCTTCGCGGCGGACGGAGTACGTTCCTTCTCGATCGTACCGAAGGCGTCAACGACGAGAACCGAATGGTGTGCGGCTACCGCACGCCCGCTTTCGGTAATGAGGCAAGGATGGGGGACTTTTTCCTCGTCGCAGATTTCGGCCACGTTGTAGACCACGTCGCGCGCATACTCCTGCAGGGTATAGTTGATGCTCGAGTCGGTCGAGCGGCTCCCGTCATAGTCGACACCCAGGCCTCCGCCGACATCGAGGTAGGCGACCGGGAAGCCCAATTGGCGCAGGCGTGCGTAATACCGAGTCGCCTCGCGGACGGCGCGCTTGATGGTGATAATGTCGGGAATTTGCGAACCGATGTGGAAGTGAACGAGTCGCAGGCAGTGCTCCATCCCGGATTGGCGCAACCGATCGGCGACGTCGAGCAGATCCGGGGTGGACAGACCGAACTTGGCACCTTCTCCGCTGGAGAGCGCCCACCGTCCCCGGCTTTTGGCGGAAAGGCGGATGCGCACCCCGAGGAACGGATCGACCCCCAACCTCCGGGCGGCCTCGAGCGCGACCTCGAGCTCTGTGGGCTTTTCCATGACGAGAAAGATCTTCTTGTTGAGCTTGCGCCCGAGGAGTGCTGTTTCGACGAAGAGGCTGTCCTTGAATCCGTTGCAGATGATCAGGCTCTCCGGGTCTCGATGGAGTGCCAAGGCGGCGAAAAGCTCCGGCTTGCTCCCGACCTCCAAGCCGTGGTGATAAGGAGCCCCCGCGTCGAGCACCTCTTCCACGACTTCCTGTAGCTGATTCACCTTGATCGGGAAGACGCCGCGAAACCCTTCGCGGTAGCCTGCTTCCTCGATCGCTTCGAGGAATGCCCGGTTGAGGCTTTCGACCCGGTGGCGCAGGAGATCCTGGAAGCGGAGGAGAAGCGGGAATTGAAGCTTGCGCTCTCTCGCCATTTCCACCACTTCGAGCAGGTCGAGCTCCGGGCCCTTGTCTTGCAGCGGGCGAACGGTCATGTGGCCCGCTTCATTGGCGGAAAAATACCCCGCGCCCCATCTGGGAATCTGATAGGTCTGCAGGGCTTGGGAGATCTTCCAGGGGATTTTGACGCTCATCGGTCACCCTATATAAAAACCGCTCTCCCCTCTTCGCAATCCCGGCGAAAGGGAAATTTTCCCCTTAGGAGTCAAGCCCCTTTGCGCCTGCTTGCGAAGCAACGGGATTATGATACGAAAAAGGTGTGAACAATGATCTCGTTTCCGTCGAGGTCGCGGGAATTCTCCCGACCGGGCCGCAGGGGTTCGCCGTTTTTCTGGGCAATGAGGAGAAGGTATTCGTGATCAACGTCGACAGCTATGTCGGCCGGGCCATCATGATGGCGCTCCGTGGGGAGCGGAACGAGCGACCCCTGACCCACGAGCTGGTGGGGTTAATCTTCGAAGGCTTTTCGATCGCCATCGATCGAGTCATAATCAATGACTTACGAAACAATACCTATTTTGCGCGGCTCCTTCTCCACGCCGAAAGCGAAGTGCATAAGAAGATGATCGAGATCGATGCTCGTCCCAGCGACTGCCTCACACTCGCCTTGCAGGCGAAGCGGCCGATTCTGGTCTCTCGCGAAGTCTGGGATGAAGTGGAGGACATGAGCGAGCTCTTGGAAAAGATGCGCGAGGCCCAGCGCAAGCAGCAGGAGCCGCCCGACGAACCGTTCTTTGGCGGCGAGACCAAGTAGGCCTGCTTCCTATCGGTCTCTATCGGTGGCGCGAGACTTTCCGCCCGGCGGAGAGGAGAAAGGCACCTAGGAAAAGAGAGACGACGAGTGCCAGCGTATGCTTTGTCGGGATCGAGATCCACGGCTTGGCGCAGAGCTCCGCTCCCATCAGGGCCAAGACCCAAGGGATCGCTCGGGTCAGCCATTGCAACCGTTCCGCCGCCTGTTGCACCAGGGGATAGAGAGAGCGGAGACCCATTACGGCGCAGAGGTTGGCCGGAAACACCACCGTGGGATCGAGCGTAATGGCGAAGGCCGCGGGGACGGAATCCAAGGCGAAGAGCAGATCGGCCAGCTCGATGGACAAAAGCGCCACCAATCGAGCGGACGGCCGGACCTTGCCTGCGCGGCGAATGATCCATCGAGGGGCCTCCGGGACATCCTGAGGAGGGAGAAGGGCAGGTCTCAGTCCTTTTGGGAGGATGACTTCCGACCCGGGCTTTTGGGAGAGGCGGAACGCCGCGACCAGGAGCAGGAGGCCGAGGAGGGGAAAGGCTACTCCATATTTCCCAAGCAGACTCAAGCCGCCCCAGATCAGCAGGGCGCGTAGGAGGACGGCGAGAAGGACGCCCAGCGTGAGCAGCTGCGACTGGGCCGCTCCTCGGATCCCGAAGAGACGGAAGGTTCCATAGAAGGCGAAGAGGTTGTCGATGCTCAGGAGATACTCGATTCCGTAGATCGTCGCGAAGTCGATGGCCGCGGAAGGTCCGCGTGCCTTCCAGAGATACCCGCCGCAGCCCAGCGAAAATAGCAACCAGAGGAAACTCAAAAGGAGAGCGCGGTCGAGCGAGACGTCCCCCGAGCTCTTGGCCGAGATCGCGTCGAGCAGGGCGAGCAGGGAGAAGAGGCCGAGGAAGACAAGAAAGAAAGAGCCCATGAGACCTGGCGCGGCCGGCTTCTTTTGGAGCGAAGGTGCCTTCGGCTCAAGGAAAAAGTGGTACAGTCGGAGGAGAGGATGCCGATGCAGCTCATCGAAGATGCGGAAGAGATGCAGGCGGTCGGACTCCGTCTGCGCAGGGAGGGGGCGTTTCCCGCGCTTGTGCCGACCATGGGGGCGCTCCACCCAGGGCACCTCTCCCTGATCGAACGAGCGAAAGAGGAGGGTACTCCGGTGATCGTCAGCGTCTACGTCAATCCGCTGCAATTCGGAGCGGGAGAGGACCTTTCCGCGTATCCACGGACGAGGGAGGCGGACCGGCAGGCCTGCGAAGCCGCAGGGGTGGATCTATTCTTCGCTCCCCGCGATCTCTACGCGACCGACCATTCGAGCTACGTCACCGAAGAAGCTCTCTCCGCCGGCCGGTGCGCAAGAAGCCGGCCCAGCCACTTTCGAGGAGTCGCAACCGTTGTCGTCAAGCTCTTTAATCTAACCCAGGCGGCAACGGCGGTCTTCGGATGGAAAGATGCGCAGCAACTTTCCATGATCCGCCGCCTGGTTCGGGATCTCGCGTTTCCGGTCCGAATCGTGCCGGTGGAAGTCCAGCGGGATCGGGACGGGCTGGCATGGAGCTCGAGGAACCGGTATCTTTCGCCTGAGCAGCGGAAGAAGGCGGCCACTTTTCCCCAGATTCTTGCGGAGGCGTCCCGGCGTCCGGACGGGTGCGCTTGGGCGTCTGCGGAGCTGAGCCGGGTGCCGGGATTTCGCGTTGACTACGTCGAAGAAGCGGATGGCCGCTTGTGCGGAGCGATCTGGATCGATAAGATTCGATTGATCGACAATTTTCCATGCGAAGCCTAATCCAGGCCTTGCTTTTGGCGGGAACCGCTCTTCTCCCGCTCGGGGTCGCGCGGGCGCAAGGGGCTGCCGGATGGCGCCTCGTGCCCATCGGGGCGCGAGAGTATGTGCCGATCGAGGATTTTTGCCGCTTCTACGCCCTGTCGGCCGCGGAGCCCGTGGTTGGGGAAATCCATCTCTCCGGCAGGATCGGGACGGTCGAGGGGAAGCAGGGAAGCCCCTACGTTTTTATTGACGGCATCCGTCACGCGCTCTCTTTTCCGCTGCTGGAGAGGGACGGGCGATGGTATCTTTCGCGCACGGACCTCTCCTGTCTGTTCGATCCGATTTTTCGTCCTTCTCACGTGCCGGTCCGACTTTGGTTTCGCGGGGTGGTGATCGATCCCGGCCACGGCGGGGAGGATAAGGGGGCGAGAAGCTGCAACGGCCGGTACGAGAAGGACTACGCCTTGGACACCGCTCGGCGGCTGGGATCGATTCTTCGTTCCCAAGGGATCCCAACGGTCTTTACTCGAACAAGCGACGTTTTTGTTCCTTTGGAACAGCGGGTTCGGATTGCGCAATCCTACCCGGGTTACGTTTTCGTGAGCCTCCATTACAACCAGTCGGAACCGAGCGGCCACGGAGTGGAGACCTATTGCCTGGCTCCACGGGGTGCCCCCTCAAGCAACAATGGGACGTGGGTGCGACGGGTCGACTATCTGCCCCTCGTGGGGAACGAGAACGACCTTCTCAATACGCTCTTGGCGCACGAAATTCACCTCGAGCTCATCCGGTTGCGGCCGGACGACCCGGAAATGGACCGGGGCGTCCGGCGAGCCCGATTTGTCGTGCTCCGGGATAATCCGCTGCCGGGGGTCCTCGTGGAGGGAGGGTTCTTGTCCGACCCGAGCGATTCGTCCTCGATCGATCGTCCGGAGTATCGGCAGCGACTCGCCGAAGCCGTGGCTCGCGGACTGGGTCGGTTTTTCCAAGCGACTCACACGCGAGCCTCGGCTGCGCGCGTGCTTCCCGGGGACTAGCCTGCCGGACAGCGGTAGCGTCCGAGCGGCCGCCTCCCACGCGATCTCGACTGGAACCCGCTTCTTCGCTACATTCCCCTCGGGCGAGAAGAGAAGATGGCGCTAAGCATGAGCTTGCGGAATTCGTTTCTCAACAAACTCCTAGGCCGGATCGAACGACTCGGCCCGTCGGAGATCCAAAACTATCTTCAACGGCTGGCCCAGGAAAAGGGCTTTCTGGAGACGGTCTTCAACGCTCTTCAGGAGGGAATCCTGGTCGTGGACGTCCGCGGGAAGGTCTTGTATGGAAACCAGAGCGCGGAGCGGCTCCTGGGAATCGATTGGGAGAAGGCGCTCGGAAAATCGATCAGTCGCTATCTGCCCGACGTCGACTGGCCCTCCCTGTTCGTATCTGGGCAAATCTTCAGTCGAGATTTGCAGATCACCTATCCGGAAGCGAGGTATCTGAACTGTTCGTCGGTCCCTCTCGAAAAGGGGCCAGAGGGGACGGAGGCTTTCGTGGTGATCGTCTATGACATGACCGCCAACCGAGAGAAGACCTTGGAGATGATCGAGTCCGAGAAGCTCAACGCTCTTACCCTGCTCGCGGCCGGAGTCGCGCACGAGCTCGGGAATCCGCTCAATTCCCTGCAGATTCACACGGAGCTGCTCCAGAGAGAGCTTGCCCGGAAGAAGACGAAGACGGCGGTTTCCGAATCGCTCGCCGCGATCCGGTCGGAGCTGCAGCGGCTCGACGTGATCGTCAATCAGTTTCTCCGGGCGATTCGCCCCGCTCCGCCCGATCTCTCGTGGACCGTGTTGAACGAGATCGTACGCGACGCCGTCCTGTTCCTCACTCCGCAGATGGAAAACCGAGATGTCCTGGTCGAGATGGAGCTGGCCAAGGTCATGCCCCCGGTCCGGGCCGATCGAGATCAGCTCAGGCAGGCATTCTTCAACGTGATGAAGAATTCGCTCGAGGCGATGGATCGCGGCGGCATCCTGCAGGTGCGCACGGAGCTCTCCGACAGCCATTTTCTGATCAGCTTTCAAGATAATGGCTCGGGGATGTCGGTGGGGGAGATGGGGCGGGCGTTCGAGCCCTACTTCACGACCAAGCAGGCGGGTACGGGTCTCGGGCTCTTAGTCGTGCGCCGCATCGTGCGGGAGCACGGCGGGGAGATCCAGCTGGAAAGCCGGGAAGGGAAAGGGACGACCGTGCGTATCCTTCTCCCGCGCAGCGAGCGGCGTGTCCGCCTTTTGCCCATGGGACCCGATCCGGCGGATTCCGGCGAGACAAGCGGAGAGCGCGCCTGACCCACTCGATGAACGATTTTCCTGGATTGTTGATCGTGGATGACGAGCGGAACGCCCGCGAGGGACTCCGGCGCGCCTTCTCGGAGGAGTTCGAGACCTATACGGCCGAGGGAGTGGCCGCCGCCAAAAGCATTTTAGGAGACGAGGCGATTGATGTCGTGCTGCTCGATCTTCGGCTGGGGAAAGAGTCGGGCCTGGATCTGCTCGAATTCAGCCGAAATCTGCCGACCTCTCCCGCATGCGTGATCATGACGGCCTACGGCTCGGTCGATAACGCCGTGGAGGCGATCAAGCGGGGGGCTTATGACTATGTCACCAAGCCTCTCGATCTCGGGAAGCTCACCATCGTTCTGCGGAGGGCGGTCCGCTCCCGGCAGGTGGAGACGGAGAATCAGAATTTGCGGGAGCAGCTCGGATGGAAGTTCGGCTTGGAGCGGATCATCGGGAAGTCCGCGGCGATGGTACCCGTGGTCGAGAAGATCCGGCAGGTTGCGGGGAGCCGGGCGACCGTGCTCTTGGAAGGAGAGAGCGGGACAGGAAAAGAGCTGGCCGCCCACGCGCTGCATCTCGCAAGTCCGCGCCATGCCTGCCCGTTCGTTGCCGTTCACTGCGCGGCGCTCTCTCCACAGCTGCTGGAAAGCGAGCTCTTCGGCCATGAGCGAGGAGCCTTCACGGGTGCCTTGGAAAAGAGAATCGGACGCTTCGAGGAAGCGCAACGGGGCACCATCTTCCTCGACGAGATCGGAGAGATCGATGCGACAACCCAGGTCAAGCTTTTGCGCGTGCTCGGCGAGAAGACGATTCAGCGGGTGGGGAGCAACAAGGCGATTCCCATGGACGTTCGCATCATCGCGGCCACCAATCGCGACCTCGAACGGATGGTAACGGACGGGGCCTTTCGGGAAGATCTGTTCTTTCGTCTCAACGTGGTGAGGATCGTCCTGCCGCCACTGCGGGAGCGGAAGGAGGATCTGCCCCTTCTCTTTCAATCCTTCGTCGGCGAGTTCGCGCGGGAAAACGGCAAGCGAGTGAGCGGCCTGACCAAGGATGCGGAAAAGCTGCTCCGTCAGTACGACTGGCCCGGAAACGTTCGGGAGCTGCGTATGGCGCTGGAGCACGGGGTGGTGATGACGCAGGGCTCAATGATTGGGCCGGAGGATCTTCCGGAAAGAATTCGCGTTCCCTCCGCCCTTCGTGCGGCGCGCGGGACAGAACCGGCCTCATTGACTCTGCGCGAGGCGGAAAAACAGTGGATTCTCCAGGCGCTCCACTCCTGCGGAGGGAACCGGAGCGAAGCTGCCCGGAAACTCGGCATCAGCCGAAAGACTCTCCTGCGCAAGATCGCTGGCGTGTATCTCGAAGACCGGGTCGTGTGAGGTCGAGGTTGCGACCAAGGGCGCTCAGGACTGCAAAAAGCTAGCGGAGGGAGCCGACAACGGTTTTGATCGCCTGTTGATGCGGGTTGGCCCTCTTTTGATTCCCAACCGGGTTCGCCGCTGGGGTAGATTCGCCGCCGTAGGGAGGGAACGCAAGAGCCGACGGTTCCGGTACGCCTCCTTCGCCGCAACCATCGTCGCTGCCTTGCTTCTTGTCGGCGAGCTGCCGCAGCCCCTCTTCGGTGCCACGGGCGGAGGGAGTGAGGCGGAGGTGGATGTGGATCTGACGGCATCCCAAGGAACGGGAGATGAGGCGGAGGCTCAGCATCTCCAGCAGCTTTTGGAAGAGCAGGGAATGGCGGTGAGCTCGCCGTCTCCGGGGGTGAAGTTGGGGGGATATGTGGACAGCGCCTTCGAAATGAACTTCGTGAATGCCCCGTCCTTCAACCAGGTGCCGCGCTTCGTTGCGCCGACCGCCGGAGGGGGAAGCCGACTGGCCGGAGGCTATCCGCTTCTTCCGATGCGGCTGTCGGACGACGGCATTCCGGGTGGGGGCTTCAACCTCAACCAAGTCAAGCTCTGGGCGGAAAAAGCGCTGACCGCGGAGAACCGCTGGGATGCCGGCTTTCGCATGGACCTGATGCTTGCGCAGGATGCCGCGCTCGGGGTGCCGGATTTCCTTTCCGGAACCGGCACAGCGAACTCGACGGGAATGGGCTTCAACACGAGCGAGGTCTTCCTGGAGCAGGCCTACGTCCAGTTTCAAATTCCGATCGGCGATCGCAAGCTGGAAGTGCATGTCGGAAAGTTTGCGGCCCCGATCGGCCTGGAGGTCCTCGAGCGGCCGGCGAACTTCAACATGACCTACGGCCTCTTCTTCAACAACGTCGAGCCTTTCGTGCTCGTAGGGACCCAGTTCCTCTTCCGGGTGGACGATTGCTGGGCCGTCCGGGGAGGGGTGACCGATGGAGGGTTCAATACCGGGCGAGGGGGCTACCCCTTCTTCGGGATGGTCAACAACTCGATCAACGGCCTGTCGAACTTCCTGCTGACCTTCAACGTCGATTATACCTCTCCCGACAGGAGCTTTGTCACGACCTATGGGATGCTCTATGGACCGCACGGGACCAATCCTCCGGGCTTCGGAACGTCGCCAGGAATGGTGGGGGGCACTTTCTATCCGGGGGCCTACGCGGCTGGGGATATCGTTTCGGGACCCTACAACTCTCCGGGAACTTACATGGAGTTCAACGATTATGGAATCTGGACTCCTTCCTTCGTCCACCGGAAACAGCTGCAGCTCGCCTATGAGCTCATCGGCGGCTTCTACAACAATGCCGTCGCTCCGCCGGGAATCACGGGCTTGGGTCCGGCGACGGAAACTGCGCTGGGGATCTTTCCGCTCTTTCCCTATCCCGCCGGCTACGGAGGTCCGACCAACTGGCTGGGAGCCGGGTTTTACCAGATTTACCGATTCAATCCTCTCGTCAGCCTGGCCCTGCGGGAGCAGTGGCTTCAGGCTTCTTGGAACAGCTACCTCGAGGGGATGACTGCGCCGACGAACATCTACAGCACAACGGCCACCCTCCGCTTCGACTTGGCCGATAACTTCATGGTGCGGACGGAAGGGCGCATGGATTGGGGGAACAACATGATGAACTATTATGCGCCCGCAAACGGGATTCCTCCGTCCGACGTTGGACTCGCTGGCAATGGACTCGTGGGCTCTTCCAGCGGCCCCTTCTTTTTTGCGGGGCTCGAGGCGGTCTTCAGCTTTTGAGGGGAAGCAGCGGATTTCCGGCGAAAAGCTGGCACACGTTTTGCTTTGTCCATGGACGGTTGGACCCGGGGATTCCCTGGGAGGTCATGGTCGATCAGGTTTCTTGGACTGAAGGAGGACGAGGAGGATGAAATCGTTGAGGTACGGGCGGAGACTGGCGTATGCGATCTCCGGACTTTCAGGGATCTTTTTGGGGATCTGCTTGGCCGCATCGGCGCTTGCCGCGGAGGAGTCTGCCAGTGCGAACGATACGAACAGTACGAACGATACGAGCGGTTCGACGAAGAGCTCGCAGAGTTCACAGGTGGGGGAGTTGATCAAGCGGTTGGAGGATCAGGGGATACCAGTACAGGCGAACACCAAGGGGATTGTTTTATCGGGGTATGTGGATGCGAGCTACACCTACAACGGGATTAACGCGCCATCGTTTAACCAGGTGCCTGGTTTTGCGGCGCCGGGGGGGTATGCGGGGCCGACCAATGCGGCGGGGCAAGCTTTAGGGTATCCGGCGATTCCGGGGCGGGAGCCGGTGGACGGGATTCCGGGCGGGGGCTTCAACATGAACGCCTTCAAGCTGGCGTTGGAGAAGCCGCTCACGGATGAGAACCGGTGGCAGGCGGGGTTTCGGGCCGATCTGATCGTGGGGCAGGACGCCTCGATTGGGGCTCCGGACACGATTGGGGGCTTGGGGACCAACGCCAGTTCGCTGGTGCTCTTCAACACCTCGAGCTTCTGGTTGGAGCAGGCCTACGTGGTCTTCCGGGTTCCGGTGGGCAACGGGCTCGACATTCGGATTGGGAAGTTTGTCGATCCGGCGGGCTACGAGGTGGTGGAGCGGCCGGTGAACCTCGACTTCAGCTACGGGCTGCTCTTTAGCAATCTTTTGCCGACGACGCTCACGGGGATGCAGGCGATCTACCATTTTGACGACCAGTGGTCGACCCGCTTTGGGGTGGCCGACGGAGGCTTCAATGTCTCCCGCGGGGGGTACGACTACAGCGGTTATTTGAACAACACGATCGATAGCAACGATGCCTATCTGCTCTTTTGGAACGGGCAGTGGGAGGCCAAGGGGAAGAACGCGATCCTGAGCGCGACCGCCATGTACGGGTTCAACGGGGTCAATCCTCCGGGCTTCGGAGCCTCTCCGCTCAATGGGGTGGCCCAGCCCTACGGAATCGCGCAGGGGATTCGCGGGGAGGGGACCTTCAACCAGAACAACGCCTTCTTCCTGGGCGATGTCTGGGGCTCCTGGGCACCGAAGTTCGCCCACGACCGGCTCCTCCTGGGCTTCGAGTTCACCGGGGGCTTCTACAACAATGACGTGAGCTACGTCTCTCCCGCAGTCAGCGGATTGCCGATGGGCCTCTACAGCGGACCCTCCAACTGGTACGGCGCCGCCCTCCACATGAAGTACCAGTTCAACTCGATCATCAGCCTCTCCCAGCGGGCCGAATGGATGCAGGCGGGCTGGAACAGCATCCTGGCCGGCCACAATGCCCCCACCGACATCTGGGAGTATACCACCACCTTGGCCTTCGACCTCGCCGAGAACTTCATGATGCGACTCGAAGGAAGAATCGACTGGGGACTCGGTGTCATGGGCTACTACGGCTATCCCTACCAAGGAACTACCTCCCCAAGCGCCCTCCTCTACTCCGGCAACGGCCCCATCTTCCTCGGCGCCCTCGAATTCGTCTATAGCTACTAAGTCCACGCGCAGAAAGAAGGAGGAGGATGAAAAGAAGACTGTGCGGGAAGGGGATCGTGTGGAGTTTCGGGCTGCTTCTTCTGTCGCTGGGCCCTCTTTGGGCGGCGGACGAGGCTCCCTCGGGAGGAAGTACCCCGGAGCTCTCGGCTGGCTCTGCGGACGCTGGCTCGCTTCAGGGGAGCCCCGATGAGATGGACCGACTGCAGAAGGTGCTCGAAGAGCAAGGGATTGCGGCCATGCAAGCCCAGAACCCGGGGATCAAGATGACCGGCTACGTGGAGGCGAGCTACACCTACAATCTGGTCAATGCCCCGTCCTTCAATCAAGTGCCCGTCATCGCGGCAAACCCCGCGATCTCCGGGGTGCCTAGGGGAACACCGCTTCCCTCCTATCCATCCATGCCTCTCCGGTTCACTACGGACGGGATTCCGGGGGGCTCCTTCAACATGAATCAGCTCAAAGTGGCCCTGGAGAAAGCGCTCACGGACGAAAACAAATGGCAAGCGGGCTTTCGGACCGACGTGATCTTTGGACAGGACGCGGCCTTGGGCGAGCCCGACGCGGTCACGGGAAACGGCAGCTTCACCAATACGGGCATCGGCTTCAACTCCAGCGGCATCTTCCTCGAGCAGGCCTATGTGCAGTTCAAAGTGCCGATCGGAGACAAGAGCATCGAGTTCCACATTGGCCAGTATGCCTCGCCGATCGGGTTGGAGGTCATGGAGCGCCCGGCCAACTTTAACTTTAGCTATGGCATCCTCTTCAACAACTTCGAGCCATTCACGATGGTGGGAGGAGAGGGGATCTATAAGATCGACGACTGCTGGACGACGCGGTTTGGCGTGACCAACGGCGGATGGAACGTATCGCGATCCGGCTATCCCTACTACGGGATGGTGAACAACATGATCAACAGCAGCAATAGCTACGTCATCTGGAACATGTTCGACTACGTCTCGAAGGATAAGCTCTTCCTCAATACCTTTGGGTACGCGGTCGCGCCCGACGGAGTCAATCCCCCGGGGTTCGGCACCCGTCCGAGCGGCAACTATGCGGGGGCGTACGACATCGGCGGGGATATCGTTCCTTCTCCGTACAACGACAATGGCCTCTTCATGGAATTCAATGACTTCGGCACATGGATACCGAAGTGGGTCAAAGACCAGAAGCTGGAGTTCGCCTATGAGCTCGTCGGCGGATTCTCGAATGCCGCCGTGCTTCCGGCCGGCTTGCCCCAAATGGGCGCCTCGACGTTGAGCAGCCTGGGCGTCTTCCCCAGCGCAGGGCTCCCTCCGGGGGGCTACAATGGTTCGACGAGCTTCTTTGGCGTCTCGATCTACCAGATCTACAAGTTTAACAAGCTCTTCAGCATGGCATGGAGGGAGCAGTTCGACCACACGAACTACAACCAGATCTTTAGCGCCTACCTCTTTCCGGCGGATATTTGGGACGTGACCGTTGACTGGCGGTTTGACCTCGCGGACAATTTCATGATTCGTGTCGAGAACCGGATGGATTATGGCAAGGGGTTCATGACCTATTATAGCCCTGCTGAGGGCGTCGCGCCGACGAGCGGAAATGGCCTGGCCGCGCTAAGCAACGGACCATTCTGGTACTTCGCGCTCGACGTGGTCTATTCGTACTAGTTGCGGAGGGAGAGGGAAAAGCCGACGATTTGAACGGAAGAGAAGGGGGCTGCGTCAAAACTTTCAGATACCTCGAACGAATCGTTTTCCTCCTCTAACGATTCCCGAGTGAGCGGCATGGGCTACCCCATGCCGCTCTTTTTTCTCTCCTCCTCCCGGAAGCTATGCGTTCGCATTGCCTATCCTGCGGATTCGGCGTATCCTTCCGTCACTCAAGAGAAGAATTGCGCTCGGTGATTCAGAAACCTTCCTCTGCCAGTCTCAGCACGCTTGCCTTGGTTCGGCACCTCTCCTTGCGTCGCAGCAAGCCGATCGGATGTCGAGCGACCGGACGAGCCGTGCTCCCGGAGATGCGATCATGGGTCGGGTCCCGAGGGATCAGGGTATCCGAGGCGAAGGGAGGGAGCTGCTGATATGGCGCTTGTCGTCCAGAAGTACGGCGGGACTTCGGTCGGCGATGTCGAACGCATCGATCGTGTGGCGGGCCGGATCGCTTCCCGTCATGGACGAGGAGACCGGCTCGTCGTCGTGGTCTCCGCCATGTCCGGCGTCACAGACTCGCTTTTGCGGTTGGCGCGGCAGGTGCATCCGGATCCGATGGGGCGCGAGCTCGATCTCCTCTTGGCTACGGGAGAGCAGACGACGACGGCACTTCTCGCCATGGCTCTCCACGCCAAGAAAGTTCACGCTGTACCCTTGACCGGGGCGCAAGCAGGGATCGTCACGGACGGCTCGCACACCCGGGCCCGCATTCTGAATATCGGTCCGAAAAAGATTCATCAGCTTCTCGACGAAGGCTCCGTGGTGGTCGTGGCCGGCTTCCAGGGGCAGGATCTTCAAGGCAGCATTACCACGCTTGGGCGGGGGGGCTCCGACTTGACGGCGATCGCCTTGGCCGCCGCGCTGAGAGCGGACCTTTGCGAGATTTGCACCGACGTCGAGGGCGTCTATACGGCGGATCCGCGCCTGGTGCCGGCTGCCACGAAGCTCGACGAGATCAGCTACGACGAGATGTTGGAGATGGCGGCGGCGGGCTCGAAGGTGATGCAGAGCCGATCGGTCGAGTTTGCGAAGAAGTTTCGGGTCGTTTTCGAGGTCCGATCTAGTTTTTCCGAGGCGCGAGGGACGATTGTGAAAGCGGAAACAAAATCGATGGAAGATGTCGTCGTTCGAGGAGTCAGCCTCGAGCGGAATCAAGCGAAGTTGACGATCCCGGCGGTTCCGGATCGGCCGGGAGTAGCGGCAAAGATTTTTTCGTCGGTCGCCGATCACGGCGTCTCGGTCGACATGATCGTGCAAAATGTCTCGGACCGTGGGCTAACGGATATCACCTTCACGGTGAATCGAGACAGCCTCTCTCGGGCGCTGCGCATCATCGAGCCAGCCGTGCAGGAACTCCAGGCATCCGCTCCCCGAGCTCAGGAAGGGGTTGCCAAGCTCTCGGTCGTCGGGATCGGCATGCGGTCCCACAGCGGAGTGGCGGCGCGCCTCTTTCAGGCGCTTGCCGACGCCGGCGTCAATGTCCAGATGATCTCCACAAGCGAGATCAAGATTTCCGTTGTCATCGACGAGGATTCGGCGGAACAAGCCGTTTGCGCGGTCCACGACGCTTTCGGGCTTTCCGGGCGAGCTTCCGCAGCGGAAGGAAATCGCGCCTGAGCCGTTCCTCAAACCATAGACAACCATTCCCCTGCCAGGAAAGGTCGTCGACGACGTCGGCCGAACAGTGCTGCCGACGGTTCGCGTGGGGATTGCGCCGGCAATGCCCAGGTTGCGCCTAATGCCCGCGTTTCCGGGAGCAAAGGCGCGGGCGGCTCTCGCAAGCCTCCCGACCGGGCATGCGCTGCATGCGCCGCTTTGAGCCTCCTCCGAACCTCCGACCAGAACGACCAGACAGGCTTCGCCCGATTCCTCGCGGGTAGGGCAAAGGTGAGGTGGCCGCCATTGCGGGCTGGCGCGGGCGGCCTCCCGCACGGCCGGACGCTTGGGAGAGGCCCAAGCCTCTCCTGGCCACGGCATAGGCCGCGCCCTGGTGAGAGCTCATACCGTGACGACGCGCGTGGTTCATGGCACCAATCACGGAAGTATAGGCCGGATCGACTTCGATCCCTTCGACTCCGGCTCGAAAACAGGCCGCCTTGAGCAGGGAAATGGTCTTGGAGTAGCAAAAGGACGAGATCTTCCTGGCGGCGGATGGACTCGCCACCTCAAGCTCAGCCCTTCTTTTCTTGAGATCCAGCCGCTCAAGGACCAGGGGAAGACCACGCTCCCGGGCCATCTCCACAATCATCCTTGCCGCGTCGCCGATGATCGCCTTGGCTTGATCTTCTGTCTTGCCGTAGAGGTTGAGATCCACCCGAAGGGCCCGCAGCAGGTTGCCGAACCGGTCCGTCTCCGCCACGGCCAGATGGTCGTGGTTGATGTCGATCCCAACCGCTCCCGCCAGACGGCTTGTCGCAATGGGAACCGGCCTGGCCGGGACGCTCGCGAAGACCCGCCAGCCCTTCCAGTCCCTCAGAAAGCGGTAGCTCACAGCCACCCCCTCCCGCCTCCGGACAGGCTTGCCCGTCTTGGTTTGCGAGAAGACAACCCGGCTCGCGGCAAGCGCCTGAAGAATCTCCTCCTGGCCATAGGCGAATCGCACGCCGGGAATGACCAGAAGCTTGCCATCCGAGGCTAGCGCGTCGGGAAGGCGCAGACGCAGCGTGACACTGCCGTCTTCCTCGACCGAGGCCTGGCAGGACTGGTTGCCCGCGGTCTCGTCCTTCGAGCCGATCACGAAGAACTGACCGCTCCGCGCCGCCCGCCACTCCTTTTTCCAGTCCGCATGGCTGGCGTAGCCGTTCTCCCCTAAGGCAAACTGCTTGCGGAACAGGCGGCGGGAGCCGAAGCAGAAGCGGACGCGACCCGAGTCCCGGTCGGCGATCCGTGCCGCAAGCCTGGCGCGAAGGTTCCCAAGCCGACGCTTCTTCTGGTGCAGCTTCTCCGAGCCTGGCTCCCTCGCCGAGAGAATGCGGATTACCCTTTCGGCTCTCCGGATGCGCGATTCGGCCTCGGCGATCCGCTCCGGAAGCCGCTCCCGGATCGACGCGATCTTGCCCTCGAGGCCCACGCGAATCGCGTTGAACTGCCGGGCGGTGATCCTAAAGCGCCGCAGGAACTCGCACTTGAGATCGCCCATCGGAATCCCCGCCCGCATCCTGGCAAAGAGGACCCGCTTGGGCTTGCCCGTAGAGATCCGCATAGCGGTCGAGAGCCGCGACCTGCCCATCCGTCAGCCTCAAGCGCGTCTGGTAGGTGAAGACCGGATAGTCACTCATGGAGAGCCTCCAGCGCCTTCCTCGCGCGGTTCCTGGCGGGCCGCTTGCCGTAGAGCCTCTCACCCAGGGAGAGGATGACCTCCTCTAGATCGCGGACCATGTCGTCGGTCCTCTCCTCCGGATCGACAACTAGCACCGATCGGCCATGTGCGGCCAAGGCCGCCTCTACCTGCTCCAATCCCAAGCGCATCAACCGGTCCCGATGCTCGACGAGAATGGTGCCGATCTTGGGATCGCGCAAAAGACGCAAGAGCCCCTTGCGCTGGCCGTCCATCCCAGAGCCGACCTCCCTGACCGCATCGACGATCGGCAACCGCTTGGCGAGCGCCCACTCCGTCAGCCGCGCCAACTGCCTGTCCAGATCCGCCTTCTGGTCGGCGCTGGAGACGCGCGCGTAGAGGGCAACTCCGCCGGGCTGCCTCTCCTCCGCATGCACGATCACCGTCCCGGTCGGCAACTGCTCGACCGGCACCGGCATCTTCCCGTCCTTCCACATCCGCCAAGCCGTCTTGTAGCCAATCCCCTGCCGCCTTGCCCAGACGCTCAGCTTCATGGGAAAAGAATGCCATGCAACGTGAGTTATGTCTATTGATTAGTCAACTGTTGGCAACTCCTCGGTCGCGGCCTGAAAAAGAGGCGTAAGGTCTTCGTCGGATTACGGCGGCAACCGGTCCTGAAGGTCCTGGACTTCTCCTTCAAAGCGGTTGACAGGTCTCCGCCGACGGATCGAATCCAGATGCGCTTTCGCCGGAGCATACTGCTTTTGCTCGATGTCCAGCCGCGCGAGATTGATTTCCGCGATCAGTCGGTACGGATCGGTCGACTGCTCGTCGATCACCGCTCGGTAAGAGCGGGCGGCTTCTTCCCGCTTCCCTTCCGCCTCCAATCCTGCGGCCGACCCTAAAAGCGCGGCGGGTTGAAGAGGGTGCTTGGGGTAGTAATCGATGAAGAGCCGGAAGCTCTTCGTCGCCTCTCCGTATGCTCCCTCCTGAAACTGGGCTGAGGCGGTCTGCAGAAGCCAAAGGGCGCTCTGGGGCATGTCGCGATGGCGCTCGATCAGCGCCAAACGCTCCGAAGGGTTCCCAACTCTGGCGTATGCGGAGGCGACCTCTTCCCAGCGGAGCCTCCGCTCATGCTTCTGCCACGCGTAAATTCCGATCCCGGCGGCGATGGCGGCCGCGAGAAGAAGCAGTACGGCAACAAGGGAAAGGCTCCCCCGACTGCCCTCCTCGAGCGGCGAAAAGGAGAGGCGCTGGTTCCGCATGACAGCGCCTATGAAGCCTTCATCGACTCCGGCTGACAAGCGCGAAATCGGATCGGAAGAACGATCGCGGGAGGTGCGGAAGGGGTGCCGAGAAGACATTCGAGTTGCGCAAGCAGCCGACGCTGCCGCATAGTGATACCTCTAGCGCCACCGAGTCGGCTGGGAAACGGGAGCGAAGCCGCGCCGCTTTAGCTCAGAGGTAGAGCAACGCTTTCGTAAAGCGTGGGTCAAGGGTTCGAATCCCTTAAGCGGCTGCCAGAGCTCTCTCGGGGTGGAGATCCCTGCTTCCGCACGGTTTGGTCGCGGATCTTTCCCTGAGGTCCGCCGAGGTTGCATTCGGTCCGGCTTTTCCTTTACGGTGCATTCGACGAATCGGCTGCGGCGCGGGAGAGCGGGAGCGCGCCTTGGGGACCGGCGTCCGGAAACGAGGGCGTATCTCCGTAGAAATTCCAAAGACGAGGCGGGTGGGAAGCAGATGCTGCGCATCGGTGTGATCGCCAATCAAAAGAAGCCAGGAGCTCGGGCGCTGGCTCGGGCAATCCAACAGTTTGCTGGCAAGCATGGCTTTCCGTTTCTCTGGGAAGAACAGACGGCGCGGCTGATCGGGGTGGAGGGGCGAAATCTGGCGCACTTGATCGCTGCAATCGATCTTCTGATCGTTGCGGGGGGAGATGGTTCCTTGTTGCGCGTGGTCCATGAGGTCTACCCGAATCCCGTGCCGATCCTCGGGGTGAACATCGGCGGCCTTGGATTTCTGACCGCTGTGACTCGGGAAGAAATTCTTGAAGCGCTGCCCGATCTGGCCGCAGGACTGTTGCGTCGCAGTCAACGACTGGCCCTTGAAGTGCGGGGGTCGCTCGGAGGCCAGGAATTGCACATTCCTTGCGTGTTCAATGACGTTGTTTTCTTCCGGGGGAGCTCATCCCATATGGCTCGGATCGAGGTTCTGGCAGGGGATCTGCCCGTAACGGAGTTTCAGGCCGACGGCCTCGTCGTGGCTACACCTACGGGGTCGACGGCTTACGCTCTTTCGGCTGGGGGTCCGATCGTTGTTCCCGAGGCTCGAGTCTTTGGGTTGACGCCGCTCTGCCCCCACAGCCTGACCAATCGCACTCTGGTCTTTGCGGCCGATGCGCGAGTTCGGATGGCGGTGCCGGAGCGAGCCGTCCCTGTTCGATTGGAGTTCGACGGCCAATCGAGCGGGGTCCTACATCAGGGGGACTGGGTCGAGATCCGTGCCGCCCCACATCCGGTCACGCTCGCCTTTCTTGCGCGCCGGGACTTCTTTCAAATTCTTCGGCAGAAGCTTCGTTGGAGCGGGGCAAGCGTGCCGACGCCGGGACGGCCAGCCGAAGCGGATGGGAGGCAGTCGTGAGGCTGGCCGAATGGATCAAGCCGGAAAGAGTCTCCTTGGACATCCGCGCTCGCACGTGGATTGACGCGATCCGCGAGGTGGCCGAGCTTTTGCGGGAAGCGCCGGAAATCGACGACTTTTCGGCTTTTCTGGAAGAACTGCTCACGATCCAGGGCAGCGGACAGCTCTGGTTCGATAGCGAGGTCGGATTTCCTCACGCGCGGAGCGGCCATGTGAGGAATCTCGTCCTGGCAGCGGGAAGGAGCTCCGAGGGGATCGTGATACAGGATGTTCAGCCGGTCGTGAAGCTCGTCTTCGTGATCGGTGTCCCCAAGCAGTTTCATACGGAGTATCTGATCGCTGTAGGGGCGCTGGCTCGCGTCGTCCACGAGGCTCCCTCCCGAGCGCGACTTCTCCGCGTCAAGGACCCGGCCGAATTCGTCTCCTTGATTGCGGCAGGGGAGCAGAAAGTGTAAAGAGATGCAGTCGCCTCGGACAGGTGGCTGAGCGGTTTAAGGCACTCGACTCGAAATCGAGCGTGGGGGAAACCCCACCGTGGGTTCAAATCCCACCCTGTCCGCGTTTCTCTTCGCCCGCACCGCCCTCCCCGGGCGGCGGCACGAGAGAGCCCAGAGAGCAAGGCATTAACCCGAACGCCAGGGCCGAGAACGGCCAACGGCGAGTCGGACGAAGCGGTCGGGAAGGGCGCTTGCGGGGAAACGTGCCCGTCGAAATCCCTTATGAGTCGGTGTCGACCGAGTGCAATGCGGGCAGGGCGGAGAGCAGACCGAGGCTAAGCGCAAAGCAAACAAACGAGGCCAGCATTGGCGTGTGAAACGAGTGAAGACGCTGCGAAAGAAGACTAAAGACGAGAGGACCCGATCCAGCGGCTACCCGACCGAAGAGCCCCCAGAGTCCGAAGTATTCGGCATGCTCGTTCTTTGGGGCGAGAATGCCGACTACGGCGCGGCTGACCGAGTGCAGGGAGCCTGCGCCCATCCCCAGGATCGCGGAAACCACGTAGAAGGCGAGCTTGTCTTGGACGAAGTAAAAGCCGCCCATTCCCAGGAACCAGATCCAAACGATGAGCTGCAAAGTCCTCTTGGAACCGAGGGCATCCTCGATGAACCCGAAAAGGATCGCTCCCACGCAGCCGCCGGTCTGGATGGCAAGAAGGAGAAAGACCGGCTCGTTGCCGGCGAGGCCGATCTGCATCTCGCCATAAAGGGCGGCCATCGCCATGACCATGGCCGCTCCGGTGGCGTAGAGCAGGAATGCGCCGAAAAAGAGGCGGAGACGTGCCTCGCGGAAAAGCTTCGAAAAGGTGCGGGAGAGACGAAGCAGGGAAGCTCCCACAGCGCCCTTCCAATCCTGCTGCGCCGCGCACGCTCGTTCCCGCACGAAAAGGATCGTGGGCAGTCCCGCAGCGCAATAGATGCCAGCGGTCAGGAGAAAAATCAGCCGGATTGCTCCGGAGTTGGCGAGCGTAAATCCTGGGCTCATGAGCGGAGACGCAGCGACTACGCTGAGGAAGCCCCCCACGTTGCCGAGCGCCCTTGCTAGTCCGGATAGCCTCCCGATCTCTTGCGGGGGAGCGAGCTCGGGAAGAAAGCTCGCCGTGAGATTCTCTGCGAACGCATAACCGACCGATGCCGCCATGAACGCGATCAGGCTCGACCAAACGTCGCCTTCTCCCATCGCGGCGAGGCTGGCCGTGGAGAGGATGCAAATGGCGTAGGAGATCGAGAGGATCCTTTTCTTTTTCCCGGTCACGTCAACCAGGGCTCCGAGAAGGGGGGAGATCACTCCGACCAGGGTTTGACAGACGAAGAGGGCACAACCGAAGAGCCACGTCGCATCGGTTCGATGTGCGCAGATGACGCGCAGAAAATAGGTGCCGAAGACCAGATCGACGATCAGGGTGTTAAACGCGGTATTGGCAAAATCGAAGAACGACCATGCTACCTTCTCGGCTTTGCTCGGGGGTGCCTGACGCAGTGGGGGAGAAAAAGCTTTCTCGGAAGCGTGCATGGAAAAACCGGTTCAGGAGAAGGCCTGCCGCATTCGGCTGTTGTCGGGCCGGTCGACGACGGATTGGCGAAAGGAAGCCCACAAGGCCGCCGCTTGACTCGTAGGACGGGAGTCGGTCATGGGATCTGTCTTGGGCGTCTTCTTGAGGAAGCGCTTGTTGGAGCTAACCGTGATCGGAAGACCCTGTCAAGGCATCGCGGGCGGGCAGGGAACGGCTGGCTGCGCCCGGTCCGATGGCAGGGCGAGCAGGAAGAGAAACCCCAAGGCAAAGCAGATCAAAGGGATGGTCATGGGCAGCCGGAAGGAATGAGTCGTCTGGAAGAGAGCTCCGAAGAGAAGAGGCCCGATTGCGGCAGCGACCCGTCCGGTAACAAACCAGAGCCCGTAATATTGGGCCCGCGCCTTAGCAGGGGAGAGGAGCCCCATGACGGCACGGCTGACGGCGAAGAGAGATCCATTGCCGATCCCGACCAAAAAGGCCGTAGCCCAGAAGAGCGGCTTCGATTGCACGCAGACAAGGGCGATCGAGGAGACTACCCATACGAGGACGACCAGCTGCAGCGTCCGCGCGGAGCCGATCCAATCCTTGATCTTGCCGAGAAGGAAAGCCCCGACGCACGCCCCGCCCTGGACGGCGAGCAAGACCAGGTCCTGTTCGGTGTCCGCCATCCCGATGGCCATCTGGGCATAGATGGCCACGACAACCATTACGATGGTTGCGCCCGCGCCGCAGAGAAGGGAAGAGATAAAAAAAGTTCGCAAGGCTCCCGGGCGCACCACGTCGGGCATCGAGTCGCCCAGGCGGCGCGCGGCTTGCCGGAGGGCTTGTCCGAGATCGCCGGCAACGGCTTCCGTTCGCTCACGCAAAAGCAAGAGTGCGGGGAGTCCCGCCAAGGCATAGATGGCGGTCGTCAGGGCCAAGGCGATCTGGATGCGGCCTGCGTTGGAGACGGTGAAGCCCGAGGCAAGCAGAGGCGAGACCAGGAGCAAGTTGACCAAGCTACCCAAGTTTCCCAAGGAACGCGCCCAGCCGGAGAGAGCGCCAAGAGAATCGAAGCTGGCGATCTCGGGTAAAAAGCCGGCCATGAGATTGTCGGCGAAGGAGAACGAGATGTTCGTGACGGCGAAGGCGATCAGGCTCGGCCAGACATCTCCTTCTCCCATTCGCGCCAAGCTCAGCGACGAGAGGATGCAGACCGCATAGGCGGAGAAGAGCATTCGCTTCTTGCAGCCCAGGACGTCGGCCATCGCGCCGATCCAGGGAGAGGAAAGGGCGACGAAGGCTTGGGAGGCGAAGAGAGCCAGAGTCCATAGCCAGGTCGCGTCTACCCGGTGGGCACAGATGACGCGAACGAAATAGACGGCGAAAACCAGGTCGACGATGACGGTGGTGAAGGAGGAACTGCCGATATCGAAGCAGCTCCAGGCGAGCCGCTCCCATTTCCCGGCCAGCGGCGGAATCGCGGCGCGCCGTGCGGGAGACGGTGCGCTCCCGCAGGGTGCGGACTCGTCGGATATGGGGCGCGGACGGTGGACGGGAAATCTCACCACGAAGTGAAAGCCACCATAGCATGAGGGCGTCGTGACACGCCGAGAAAAATGCTCCTGTCCATCCAGGGATCGGCTGGCGAGCGCTCCGCTACTTCCAGCCCTGGAGAACGACGTTCCGGGAGCCACGGTAAGGATACTTGCGCAAAAGCTCCTTTACCGGCAATTTCTCGTCCCCTTCGCGCATGTAGTGCAAGAGAACGACCGATGCCCAGTAGTCGTCGGCATAGTCGGTTCCCGCCAGCAGGGTCGGCACCCCTTTCTGGTTGACCGTGTGGCAGGCGGCGCAACTGACGGGTCCGGCATACCGGCCGTCGGGAGAATACTGCAATGCGGCCTGATGGGTGGTCAGATCGACCGTGTTCTCGTCTCCTTCGAAGCGGACCGGGTAGAGGCCGTGGATCGACTCATGGCACGACTGGCAGGAGAGCTGGCCATGCGCCTTCGAGTAGCGGTAGAGGGCATATTTGCGGGGTTGGTCGATCGGAAAATACTTTCCTCCTTCGCTCTCCACGAAGGGAGCCGCATGGCAGGTGGCGCACTTGGGTTCGCTGGCGGAGAGCCACCAATCGCTTCCCCCCGAAGCGCTGTCGTAAGAAACGGGATCTCCTTCGCCCGCATTCCACGGCAAGAGCTTGAGATGTCCTTCCCTGTCCTTCGACGCCTTGACGAGGGTTGCTCCCTTGTGATCGGCGTAATAGGAGTAGACAGGGTTGTTTCCGTTCCGAGCCCTGGGGTCGGCCATTTCCAGGAAGCGCTCGACCTCTCCACGGGCAACCTCATTCCGGATCTCTTCGACGCTCTTGTTCCTTAAGGTTTTTCCCGTTTGTGAAACGACATCATCCAGGTCGTCCCGGGTATAGAGCTCGATCGAAAGCTGGTTGTGGCAATTTGTACAGGTCAGGCCCCTCATCTGCCGGAGAGGCTTGTCGTTCTCGTCCCGCATGCTCACATTCTCGAGATACCACTTCCCCAGAGAGTTGAGGAAGAACGGCGGCTGAACGTGCGGGTTGGTGTGGGCGTCTCTTCGCAAATAGCAGCCGCCCCCGGCGATCCTCTGGTCGGACTCCGCAAACTTGTTGTTTCCGTAGGAGTCGGTAATCTGAAATGGGTTCGTGTCGAAGTCGTTCTTCTTCGGGTTCTGCCAGTGCGTCGGGTGGCAGGCCTGGCAGGAAACCGTTCGTCCCGCTTTATCGTTCATGTCGGCCAAAAAGGTCGCATGGGCGGCATGAATCGATGCGGCGAGCGGCTTGGCTTTCGTCGTGGGATATCCCGTCGCTCCCGGGCGCGGTTCCTGCAGGTTGCCGGAGACATTGTCACCATGGCAGTCGGCGCAGTTGACCGACCCGACGCTTCCGAGACGGTTCGATGACGCATTCGGATTGTACTCCTTGAGGAATTGCGTCCGGAACATCTTGTCATGGATCTCGAGCAGGTTGATGGAGGAGGAAGAGAGCCGCGCCATATAGTCGGACTCGTCGGGATAGTTTCTTTTCCAGTAATCGTATTCCTTCTCGAACAAGGTCATGCCCGCTTGCTTGGAGAGCTTCGCGCCCCTGCCGTCCGAGGAGTGGCAGAGGACGCAGTTGGGAATATCGACCGGATTGGTGCCAAAGAACTGGACCGGCTTCCCCTCGGCGAGGATCGGCTTGCCCTCTCTGCCCCGTAGCTGAACGGTCGCATATTGGTAGGGTTGGAAATCTCCGTTCGTCACGCTCCGGATCGTGCCTTTCCTTGTCGAGTCGTAGAACGCCGTCAAAGGCAGGCCGAGAGCGTCCCAGACATTCGACGCCGTCAGCGTCAAACGGACATTCTTCACGTCCGGGATCAGGGAATCGGTGAAGACGATGTCCCCGCCATGATCTCCAGCGTAGTCGAGGTAGCCTCCCGCGAGCGGCTTGCCCGAGGGGCCTGCGTCGATGGGGATCTCGAGGTCCTTACCGATGTGAATCCGCTTCTCGATCGACCAGTCCTGGGGGAGAGTTCCCTCGAGATCCTTGTAGATGAAGACATGCTCCCAGACGTAGTTGGCCATGTTGTCCCCTGGGTCGGACATGGTGCCGTTACCGTTCACATCCTTGAGGACTGACCAGTACTTCATCTTATTGCCTTCAGAATAGCTGTTGTCCCGCAGGAAATAGTAGAGCTTGACCTGATCGGCCGGAGAGAGCAGCTTCGGTCGCTTGCCATCCCTGCCGGATTCGACCGCCTGGGCTTGAAAGGAGTTGTACGGAGGGATGACGCAGCAGTAGGAGATGTCGAACCCCACGCAGTGCATCCCCAGCTCGTAGTTGATGAGGATGTTGTAGGGATTCTTCGGCTGGTAGGCCTTGAGGGTGAGATGGGAAACCTCGTCCCGGATCTCGACTGGCTTTAGCTGGTCAAGCCGGAATGGGGGATTCGGATTGTAACTCGTAACGTCGGCGCTAGCGGGCAGAACGAACGTCAGCAATAGCAGCGCCAGAACCAAGCGACCGCGCACCTGTACGCTCCGTCGGGACATAGCAGAACGCTCCCTGAACGAGCATTGTGTTAACCTCGACTAGGTTGTAATGTCAAGAGCTATTCCAGGAACTTTTCCAGCCCCGTATCCTTGGGGAGGCCAAGGCTGAGAGCGTCCTGGTAGTGGCGCTTGGCAAGCTCCTTGGCAGGGGGCTTTTGCGTGGCGTAAATGACGGCAAGGTTGAAGTGGGCGTCCGCATAGTTCGGATTGAGCTCGAGCGCGCGGCGGAGCTCCTTTTCTGCCGCCTCCTGCCATCCTTTTTTCGCGCAGGCGATCCCCAGATAGTTTCTGGTGCGGGGATCGTTCGGATCGAGGACGATGGAGCGGGTGAGCATGGAGATGGCATTGTCATAGCGGCCCTGCTGGTAGTAGACGATGCCGAGAACGGAATGGGAGAACGCGTCGTTCGGGTTGAGCTTGATGGCCTGCTGCAGAGCCTTGTCCGCGTCCTCGTAGCGGTTCTGCTGGAAGCGGACGACCCCTAGGTTTGCCCAAGCGAAGACGTTCCCCGGGTCCTTTTGAAGGATCTCATCGTAGACCTTGGCGGCTTCGTCATGCCGCTGCTCGTTGAAGTAGGTCGCCGCCTGTTCCGCCAGCTTCCGGATCTCAGGAGAGAGGGAGGAGGCATTGTTGCCCTCGGAAGCGGCGTCGGAAGCGGGAACGGCGGCGGTCGGCTGCGCTGGTGCGGAGGCTTCCGGTTTTGCCTCGCCGGACGCGCGCGCTGGCGTTCCTTCCGCCAGCGAAACGAGCTGTCCGGACGGATGCTCCTCCGAAGAGGCTGGAGGGACGGTAGCCGACATCGTATCCGGGGTCGAGGAGGACGAGCTTGCCTGCACCGAGTCGGAGCTCTGGGGGAGGATGCCCATCTGTTTGGCTTTTTGCTTCAGGACGGCGACGAATGCTTGCTTGTCTGAGCGCTCTTGTGGCGAGACCGTCGGGCCTTTGAGGAGGGCGAGCTCCTCCGGAGTCAGCGAGATCAGCGGAGAGGAGAGAATCTCCAACTGCCTTTGCACAAATTGGGAATCGACCTTGAGGGATTGGAGCTCCTCGGTGACGAGTTTCTTCGCCATTTCGTGGCGAGCCTGCTCCTGGAGCTGTCGGTTGATGATCCCCCGGAGGATCTCATTTTCCTTTTGCAGCTGTTCGTTCCCGGAGGAGGCCAAAAATTGGCGCGCCGACTCGGCGAGCCGCTGTTGCGCTGTTTCTAGCTGGGACTTCAAGGAGCCTGCTGTCGTCCGGAAAATCTGATTCTCCCGCTCAAGGACAGCGAGCTGTTCCTGCACTCCTTTGAGCTGGTCCCGGATGCCGACCACCGCATTCTCGTTGTTGCCGGTCTGAAGGGCGCGGATCTTTCCTTCCGTCTGCGCAAGTTGCGCTTTGAGCGCGTTGTTTTCCTGGAGGACCGCGGCAATCCTCTCCTCCACGTTCGAGGACTGCGCGATGGCCAGCTCCTTGCGTGCGCTCTGGAGCCGCTCGCGGAGGTTTCCCGCCTCCGAAACAGCCGCCTGCAACCTGGACTTCGTCGACGTCAACTCGCTTTCGAGCTGGGAGATTCTGCTGCGCAAGAGGAAAAGCTGCCGGTTGCCACCGCCCTCGCCGGATTCGGCACCACCTCTTGCAGAGGCGGTACGGCTCCCTCGCGGGTCTCCCGACCCGTCCCGTGCCGTCGGCAAGGGGGCCGCCTCGCCCCTTTCCGGCTGTGCAGCTTCGGACTCGGAGGCTCCCTTCTGACGGGCATCCTCGGAGAGGGCGATCTTGCCGCGAACGTAGCGAAGGCGGAACGCGACGATGGACGGCTCCCAGTCCGGATTGTTTCTCTTGAGAAGCTCGAGCTTCCTTTCGACGTCCAGGTACTTCGAATGGGCGGCGACCCTATCCCCCTTCTTTTCCAATTGCTCCGCTTCTTGCAGGCTCAGGTAGGCTTGTAAAAACTGATCCTGCGGCGGATAGGCCGCATGGGCCGAAAAGGCGATCGCCAAGAGCAGGCAAGCGACGCCAACTCGCAGAGAGAGGCGCATGAGTCCGGGATTGTGTCTTTCGGATGCGTAAAAAGTCAACAGTCTTTCATTAATGGCCTGTTTGCGTGGGATTTGTAGAGACGCGAGAGGCCCCCGTTGCGCATGCCTGCGGTTTCTCACGAACGCCTTGCCCAGGAAGCGCTCGACCGTCATATTGCGCTGGAGGAACCGGCAGCGGACGGAGCAAAATCCGGAGCTTGAGAACGGAAGGGCCAAAGAAGGATGCAAGACAGGCTAGAGCAGATCCTCCTGCGGAAACGAGCCGAAATCGAGGATCTCGGTTCGGAGCTGGAGCGAATGCGGAGGGAGGCGCGCCTTTCAAGCCGTCGCTTCCGCTCGATGGCGCATGCCCTCAAGAAGAGGGAGTGCTTGACCCTGATCGCAGAGGTCAAGCGCGCTTCTCCTTCGGCGGGACTCATCGCGCCTGATTGCGATCCGATCCAGCAGGCGCTCCGCTATGCCGATGCCGGTGCGGAGGCGATCAGCGTTCTCACCGACGGGCCTTTCTTTTCCGGATCCTTGGAAGATCTTCGCCGGGTCCGGGCGGCGGTCGATCTCCCGCTTTTGCGTAAGGATTTCATCCTCTCGCCGGCGCAGCTTTATCAGAGCGTCCTATGGGGAGCGGATGCCGTGTTGTTGATCGTGGCGGCATTGTCGCCGCCCGAGCTTCGCGACCTGCATGCGCTCGCGGTCGATTTGGGCGTGGAAGCTCTTGTCGAAGTGCATGATCAAGCCGAGCTTGACCGGGCTCTCTCGATCGATGCGACGCTGATCGGGATCAATAATCGGAATCTCCGCACTTTTTCCATTGACCTGGCGACCACCGAGAGGCTCGTGGGCTCCATACCGGAACATTGCGTGGCCGTCAGCGAGAGCGGGATCGTTTCCCGGAGCCAGGCGGAGCACCTCCGGTCCCTGGGCATTGATGCCATTCTCGTCGGGGAGGCCCTGATGCGGTCTGCGGATCCGAAAGCAAAAGTGGCGGAGCTCCGGAGGGGCGCCGGGGAGTCGGGAGAGCGGCGGCCTCTGGGGTAGCGCCGAACGTTCTACGCATGCCGGTTCGAGTCAAAATTTGCGGAATCACCTCTCTCGTCGACGCTTGGATCGCGATTGACGCGGGGGCCGACGCTCTCGGATTTGTTCTCTATCCCGGGAGCCCGCGGTACCTGACTCCGGCGGACGCCGCGGAGATCCTCGAGGCTCTTCCGCCCTTCGTGGAACGGGTGGCCGTGCTCGTCAATCCCGATGCCGGAGAGATCGAACGGATCGAATCGACGGCCGGCTTCAGCTGCTGGCAGCTGCACGGGGGCGAAAGCGCGGAATTCTGCGCATCGCTTCGGCCTCGGAGGATCATCAAGGCCCTCCGTCCACCTTGGCCGAGCGCCGCGGAATTCTCCTTTCCTTCTGCGGCGCTCCTTCTGGATAGTTCGTCTTCCTCTTGGGGCGGAAGCGGCCGCACGCTCGATTGGTCGCTCGCGCGAAAGTTTGCGGAGAGGGTGCGTCAGCCCTTGATCCTGTCTGGAGGATTGACTCCTGAGAACGTCCCGGAAGCCATCGAGCGGACCCGTCCGTTCGGAGTGGACGTGGCGAGCGGGGTCGAGCTTGCTCCTGGCAAAAAGGATCCGAAGCGTGTATGGGAATTTGTACGAAGATGCAAGGGTCTCTAGCTAGCCTGCCGGACCTCGGAGGTCATTTCGGTTCCTACGGAGGAAGGTTCGCGCCGGAGTCTCTCGTGGCGGCACTCTCTGAGCTCGAGGAAGTCTACCGTGTCGCCAAGGAGGATCCGGCCTTCCGGGAGGAGTTGGACCATCTGCTTCGGACGTTTGCAGGCAGGCCCACCCCCATTACCTTCGCCGAGCGCCTGACGGAAAGCGCAGGAGGCGCACGCATCTATCTCAAGCGGGAGGATCTTCTCCATACCGGGGCGCACAAGATCAACAACACGCTCGGCCAGGCCCTCTTGGCCGTGCGGATGGGAAAGAAGCGCGTCATTGCCGAGACCGGAGCCGGCCAGCACGGGGTGGCCACGGCGACCGTCTGCGCCCGATTCGGGCTTGCTTGCGTCGTTTACATGGGCGAGGTGGACATGGAGCGTCAGGCCCTGAATGTCGCCCGCATGGAGATTCTCGGCGCAGAAGTGATGGCGGTGCGGGGCGGTCAGCGTACTCTCAAGGAGGCGGTCAACGCCGCAATGCGCGATTGGGCCGCGACGGTGCGCTCGACCCACTATATACTCGGCTCGGCGCTGGGCCCGCATCCGTTTCCGACGTTGGTCCGGGACTTTCAAAGCGTCATCGGCCGGGAGGCACGGCGGCAGATCCTCGAGAGCGCGGGAAGGCTTCCCGACGCCGTAGTGGCTTGCGTGGGGGGGGGAAGCAACGCCATCGGTATCTTTCACGGATTCCTCGACGATCCAGGGGTCCGTCTCATCGGGGTTGAGGCCGGGGGCCGGAGCCCCCGGCTGGGAGATCATGCCGCCCGCTTCTCGGCCGGGAGCGTCGGGGTACTGCAAGGAACGAGAACGTATGTCCTGCAGGACAACGAAGGACAGATTGCATTGACTCACTCGATATCGGCGGGGCTGGACTACGCGGCGGTCGGCCCCGAGCATGCCTACCTGCGGGAGATCGGAAGGGCCGAGTATACGGCCGCGAGCGATCAGGAAGCCCTGGATGCGTTCTTCCTGCTGGCGCGTAGGGAAGGGATTGTCCCCGCGCTCGAAAGCGCCCATGCCGTTGCTCACGCCGTTCGCCTGGCCAAGCGGCTTCCTCCCGATGCGGTGCTCCTCGTGAATCTCTCGGGCCGAGGCGACAAGGATGTTGAGCAGGTGGTCCGGATGGAGGGCGAGCGAAGTGCGGGTGGGGGCGGCTTTGCGGTGCGGGAGGTTGCCCCGTTTTGAAACCAAGCCCACGAGGGAGGTTAGGCTTTCCCGGGGCGATCCGAAAAGAGTCGAGTTGGTGGAAGAAGCAATGCCATCTGGCAAGGGAGAAGAAGCCGCTGCGTTTCGCAGAGAAGGAATTTTGTTCGTCATCTCGGCACCCTCCGGGACGGGAAAGAGCACGCTTTGCGAAAATTTGCGCCGCACACCCGACTTCGTCTTTTCGATCTCCTGTACGACCCGGCAGCCTCGGCCTGGCGAAGTGGATGGGGAGGACTATTTTTTCCTCGATGACCGACAGTTTTTTGAGAAGGTCGCTGCAGGGGAGTTCCTGGAGCACGCCAAAGTCCATGGTTGCTGGTACGGGACCTTGCGGCGGACAGCGCTCGACGCCCTGTCCGAAGGGAAGGATGTCCTGTTGGACATTGACGTTCAGGGGGCGAGGAATATTCGCAGCCAGGAGGACGCCCAGTTGAAATCGTCCCTTGTCGACGTCTTCATCATTCCCCCGACCTTCGCTGAGCTGGAGCGGCGGCTGAGAAAGCGCGGAACGGAAAACGAAAAGGAGATCGCGCGAAGGCTGGAGCGAGGCCGGGAAGAGATGAAGGAGTGGAAGGAGTTCAAATACACCATCCTCTCGGGCTCGGTGGAGGAGGACCTGACGAAGTTTCGCGCCATCATGCGCGCCGAGCGATATCTGAGCCGCAGGCTGACGTTGTATGGAGAATGACGGAGCTACCGTTCTTCTCGGCGTGGCGGGATCGGTCGCCGCATTTCGCACGATCGATCTGGCCAGCCGGCTGACGCAGAGTGGATACCGCGTTGACGTGGTGTTGACCGCGGCGGCTCACCATTTCGTGCGCCCCCTATCGTTCGAGGCGGTAACCCATCGCCCCGCCTACACCGACGAGAGTCCCGGGATGCTCGGGGGTCGGGCCATTCACATCGAGCTGGCGGATCGGGCGCGAGTCGTGCTTGTTGCTCCCGCGACCGCAGACCTCATTGGTCGATACGCGTGCGGCTTGGCTCCCGATCTCCTCTCCGCCCTGCTTCTCGCCACCACAGCTCCGGTTGTGCTCGCTCCGGCGATGAATACCCAGATGTGGATGCACGCGGCGGTTCGCGACAACGTCGCTCTGCTCCAAGGGCGCGGCGTGCGCTTGGTTGGTCCGGAGTCGGGGCTTCTCTCCTGCGGAGCCGAGGGCCCTGGACGGCTCTGGCCCGTCGACCGGCTCTTCGCCGCGGTCGAGGAGCTTTGGCCTTCCAGCGCCTCTGCGGGGATCGCACCAGAACCCGCAGGGAAGGAGCTTGTCATCCACGAACGGGAGGCGATTTCATTGTCTGGTCAGGAGGCAAAGGAGGTGAACGAGATGACAGAAAAGAAGAAGGCGGCCAAAAAGCCGGCGGCCAAGAAGGTGGCGAAGAACAGCAAGAAGGGACCGGCCGCGAAGAAGCGGTAGCAAAGAGTCCGCAGGTCGAGAACGAGGAGTCGCCCCTCGGGGCGTAAAAAGGAACGAAACGAGGGAGAGTTGGGTTTTTGTCTCTTTTGGAGATAAGCAGCGGAAGAGCGGAGGGATTGAGCGTGAGGGAAGGGTTGGGGGCGGGGCCGGTCGTGGCCATCCTGATGGGGAGCCAGTCGGATTGGGAGGTCCTGCGGGGGGCGTCCGAGGTCTTGGAGCAATTTTCCGTGCTCCATGAGAAGGCGGTCGTCTCCGCCCATCGCACCCCCGAAAAGCTGCGTGATTACGCCCTGTCGGCAGCCGAGCGGGGGCTCAAGGTGCTGATCGCCGGTGCCGGAGGCGCGGCTCATCTGCCGGGCATGCTGGCGGCCTACACCCCCCTTCCGGTGCTCGGCGTGCCCGTCGAAACACGGATTTTGCGGGGAGTCGACTCGCTCTTGTCGATCGTGCAGATGCCCTACGGTGTCCCCGTAGGCTGCTTGGCGATCGGTGAGGCTGGTGCGCGGAACGCTGCGCTGCTTGCGGTTTCCATCTTGAGCTTGCATGACCCGGAACTCGCCGAGCGCTTGCGCGAATTCCGCAACGCGCAGACGGAGCGGGTACTCGATCAGACGCTATGAGTCCCCAGTATCCGGGCTCATCCATCGGGATCGTGGGCGGCGGTCAGCTCGGGCGCATGCTTGCGGGTGAAGCGAGAAGGATGGGTTACCGCGTCCAGGTTTTCGACCCCGATCGGGAAAGCCCCGCCGCTCTGCTGGCGGATCGCCATTGGTGCTACCCCTTCACGGAGCAAGAGGCGTTGGAGGAATTTGCGACTGCCGCCGACGTAATTACCTACGAGTTTGAGAACATCCCTGCGGAGAGCATCTCCTTCCTTGAAGGGAAAAGGCCGGTCTTCCCTTCGGCCGGGATCCTGCAGCTCTGTCAGGATCGTCTCCGCGAGAAGGCTTTTTTGGTTGGGCAGCACTGCCCGGTAGCCGCGTTCTCGCCTATCGAGAGCGCAGGCGATCTGGAACGAGCCATCCGGGCTGTGGGGACCCCCGCCTTGCTCAAGACCACGCGGCTCGGATACGACGGGAAGGGGCAGGCCGAGATCGCAGCGCCCAAGGATCTGGAGCCGGAGTGGCGCAGGTTGGGAGGGGCGCCGGCGATCCTGGAGAAGAAGGTGCGGCTCGTGGCAGAGCTTTCCGCACTCGTTGGACGATCCACTACGGGTGCCGTCACGGTTTTCCCGGTTCCCAGGAATTTTCATCGGGAGGGCATTTTCGATTATTCCCTGGTTCCATCCGGATTGGGAGAGCGGATCGAAGGGACCGCGAAAGAGATTGCCATCGCGATCGCTTCGGCGCTCCGATTGGTCGGAGTGCTCGCCGTCGAGTTCTTCGTCGCCGAAGGGGGGGAGCTGCTCGTGAATGAGCTCGCCCCGCGGCCGCACAACTCCGGACACTTTACCTTAGACGGCTGCGTGACGAGCCAATTCGAGCAGCAGCTGCGGGCCATCGCCGGGCTACCGCTGGGCGATACCTCTTTGCGGGGCCCCATCCTGCTGCGAAACATTCTGGGCGACGCATGGGCCCAGGGTGAGCCCGATTGGGCCTCCCTCCTTTCCCTGCCCGGCCTGCGCCTCCATCTCTACGGGAAAAGCCGGCCGGCGGCGAAGCGGAAAATGGGCCACTACTCGGTGATTGCCCCTTCCCTCGCCGGAGCCCGAGAGCTTGACGAACGGGCTCAGGCGATTCTTCGGCGGTAGCGACGGCACTTTCCGCCGGTCATCGGTACCAGGCGGGCCATTCGACGCAGATCCTCTCGCACCGCTCCGGCGTCCGCGCCTCCCGGAACCGCCACCAGACCGTAAGATCCCTTGACTCATAACCCGGCGGTCGGATCCTGAACCAAGAGGAAAGGAGCCAGGGGGCAAGCCCAGCCGTCGGCGAGCGGCCAAGACAGGGAATCGCCGAGATCATCGGGGCGAAATCGAAGCGGAAGAGGAGACCGGCGGTCGAAGGGCGCCAGCCCCAGAAAGAAAAGTAGGTTTCGAAACGGTCGTTTCTCGGGCGCTCGGAGACCGGTTGCACCGGGTATTCGGCCTCGATCCGGACGCGCTTGGTTTCCCGCGGAGCGAAGACCATGGGAATCGTCCAGGCATAACGCACAGGGTTTCCGCTCTTCTCCCCCAGACGAACCAGCTCTTCGGGCGCGATTTCCCGAACGGGCTCGACCGCTCTTTCCCTCTCCCATGCATGAAAGGAGAGCGGTGGATTGGCCGGATCCTCCTCGGAATAAAAGCGAAGCTTCACGCTCTGGTCGCCATTCTCCAGGACGATTTCTTCCTGGTAGCGCACGCGCGGGACGAGTCGCGGGGAGGGAGCAGGGGTCGAGGCCGGCTTGCCCGGAATGAGCTGCGCATAGGCGTTGTCCAAAAGGAGTCGGACCGGCAGCGGGCCCGCCCGGGCCAAGGCAAGGCAGCTTCCCAGGCAGAGGAAGAAAACCACCTTTATCCCGAGCGATCGTACGGTGGACACGCGAGCACCTTTCTTTTTCCTACCGATCCCCTGCTTCGTGGCCCGAGCCGATTTCGCGATAGCCGGACCACCCGACGATTCCGAATGCAGCCAGATGCGGGAGGAGCAGAAGGAGTGCGGCAAGGATCTGCACCTTCCTCGCAGCTTCTCTGCAGCGGCGGTTGGCGGTGGCATCCCAGGATTCGACGATGACCTGCTCGATTCGCGCTTCCGGATAGAGGCCTGGGGAGGAGTCGAAAAACGATTGCATGTCCGCCGAGAGTGCCTTCGCCGTTTCCGGTGCGGAGAAGCCGAGGAGAGAAGCCGGAACGCGACTCTCTCCGGAAAAGCGCGCGACTGCAGTGGTGGAGTAGGCGCCGGCCGCCGCCTCACGAGCCGCGGCGGTCGTCAGCACCAGGCAGTGCGCTTCCCGTGGCGGCAGAAGCGGCTCCAGCCCTCTCCGGCGAACGGCCTCCCAGGCTTGGTCAAAGGCGGATTCTCGCCATTGGGGCTCGGCCAAAGCCTTCCGAGCCCCCTCCCGGATGGTTCGATTGACGAACGGCTGGATCGAGGAAGCGCCGAAAAAGAGCGGTACCGCAAAGAGAGTGGAGAGGGCGGCAAGAGCGCAAAGCGGATGGCGCCGGGCTTTTGGGGCGAAGCGCCTGTTCCAGAGAAGCACCGACTGGGTGAGCAAGAGCCAGGAAAGCGCTGCGGATAAGAAGGCGAATCCAAGAAGGAGGAGGGATGTGAGCGGAGCCCGCTTCCCGAGTTCGATCAGCGCGGACGCGGTCAAGGAGAGTGGATTAAGGATTCGCCCCATGGGATCGGGCTCTGGCCCGACGCTACGAACCCGGTGCCCATTCCGTCAATGAATCGATCGAGATCTCAGAGGGGCAAGAGAGAAAAAAACAAGGTTGACGGTGGCAAAAGCGTAGCTTATGCAGGAAATCCCATGCGAACATCATTTCATCAGCATGGGCTCTTCCTTTTCGTGGCAATCCTGGCAGCGGTGGTGACCGGCCCGTCCGCGTCGGCCAAAACCGCCTACTATCCGCTCAAGAAACCCCTCTCGTCCTCTGTCCGAAAAGCGGGGCAGCTTTCCCCCGACGACTACGTGACGGTCACGGTGGGTGGAACGAAGAGGAAGATTGCAGTTTGGAGCTCTGCTCCCAGCCGAGCGTTTCGGCGCATCGGCGTCTTGGAGACGAATCGCCCACGGAAGCATGCGGCGCGAATCGCAGCGAAGAACGGCGGGGAAGGCATCCTTCTGGTCGAACGAGAGGAGGAGCCCTATGTTCCCGCTTGGGTGGCGCGACAGGAGGGCACGCTCCGTTTCAGCGAATTTCGTTACTGGTGGGTGATCGTGGGTCCGAAGGGCCAGTGAGGCGCTGCCTTTCCCGTCGCAATTGGCTGGCCCAGAGCGGCTCCGGACCGGTAGAAGAAGAGTGGGGGGAATCGAGGAAGGCCCACGTGGTGGAATGGCAGACACACGGGACTTAAAATCCCGTGGGAGGTAACTCCCGTGTGGGTTCGAGTCCCACCGTGGGCAGAGCCTTCACCGCTTCCGAGGTCCGGGGAGGTTCCGATCGGGGAGGAGGGGGGGAACGATGCGATCGAGGAATCCGAGAGGGCGGGCGAGCGGGGGGATTTGTGTTCTAGCCGGCTGCCTCTTCCTTTGCTGCGCAGCACCGCTGAAAGGAGCGGGAAACTCCCTCGATTCCCGCGTGCAGGCTGGCTCGGTGCTTCTCTGGGACGAGGGCTCGAAGAAGCCGATCTTCCAACGGGATATTCACGCTCTTCATCCGCCGGCCAGCACGACCAAGCTCATGACGGCCTTGCTGGTCTATGAGAAAACTCGATTGGCGGGAGAGATCACCATTCGGCTCGATGATCTCGGGCTACCCGGGGAGGTGCCCACCGTCCGGCTTCTGCCAGGGGATCGCTTCACGACGTCGGATCTCGTTCGGGCGCTTCTCATCAACTCGAGCAACGAAGCGGCGTTAGCATTGGCTCGAACGGTTTCCGGCTCGGTCGGCGCTTTCGTCCTCGAGATGAACAGCCGTGCCAAGGAGCTCGGCTGCGAGCGAACTCATTTTGTCAATCCGAATGGAATGAGCGAGCCGGGACATCTGACCTGCGCCAGCGATCTTCTGCGTATTTTCGAAGCAGTGCTTGCCATCGAAGAACTCCGCGCCATCTGTTCGACAGAGAGCTTCTCGCTTCTGACGGTCGACGGAAAACCTGTTCAGTACCTGATGAATACCAACCGTCTTCTGGGACCCTATCCGGGAATGGGGCCAGCTAAGACTGGATACACACGGGAAGCCCGCCACACCTATGCGGCTCTCTGCCATCGCGGGGAACGCACGGTGGCCCTGATCCTGCTCGATAGCCCCAACAAGTGGAGGGATTCGGTGGCTCTTTTCGATTATGCCTTCACCGGGAAAGGTGACGAAACCGATCCCGATCTTTAACCGAGCAGCTTTTCATAGATTGCCAGATAGTCCCTGGCCATCCGTTCCGCAGTAAATCGCCTTTCGAAGCAGAGCCGGATCTGCTTCCGGGGGAGTCGCGCGGCAAGGGGCACCGCTTGGGCGGCTTCTTCCACATTCTGGACCAGGAAGCCTGTTGTCCCGGCTTCGAGAATTTCGGGGATCGCCCCGTACGGGAAGGCAATGACGGGTGTGCCGCAGGCGAGCGCTTCGATCGCAGACAGGCCGAAGGGCTCCGGCCAATTGATCGGGAAGAGCATGGCCACCGCGTCTCCGATCAAGGCTTGCTTCTCGCGTTCGCTCACTTCTCCCAGGAAATGGACGTGGGGGAGAGAGAGAAGCGGACGAACCGCCTCGATATACTCGGCGTCATGGCGAGGATCTATCTTGGCGCCGATGACAAGGTCGAGTCCCGCCCTCCGGGCGATCTCGATCGCCAAATCGGGCCGCTTCTCTGCGGAGATGCGCCCGAGGAAGAAGAGATACCCTCCGCCGCCAGTGCCCAGGGCGTAGAGGTTTTTGGGCAGCCCGTGGTGGATGGTTCCCGCCCAGCGCGCATGCGGAAGCTTGCGCCGCTGAGCTTCGGAGATGGCGACAACCGGCATTTCCGGGAAGCCATGGAAGAGAGCGCTCACCTCGGGCGTATCGAGCCGGAAATGGAGAGTCGTGAGAGATCGGTTCGGTCGGCTTCGGAACAAGGGGAAGTGCAGAAACTCCGTGTGAAAATGGAGAAGGTCGAACTCGGCTTCCGACCGGAGCGCCGCATCGATCTCCAGGATGAAATAGGGGAGGTAATCCCGGCAATCGGGCATTTTGCGGAGGCTTTGCGGGCAGACGGAACGCAGCCTTGCTCGGGTGAGGGAGTCCCCGCTGGCAAAAAGAGTGACTTCGTGTCCGAGGTCGACCAGCGCCTCCGTCAAAAAGGAAACGACCCGCTCCGTTCCTCCATAGCCTTCTGGGGGAACGCGCTCCACCGGAGGGGCAATTTGCGCGATTCGCACGACGCGTCAGGGTGGAAAGCCTTTCGCCTCTTGTCAAGCCGGCATATAATTGTGCCAGCCGGGGCACTTCTCCCGAGCGATCTTCGTCGGACGCCTCTCCCAGGAGACGCATTGTCATCTCGACCGCAATCCATCAGAGTAGCTTCATGGTGCCCGCCTTACGCAGCCATCGGCAAGCCGGCCGATGGTGGCGGGGCCCGGCACGGGTCGGAGTATCCGTTTTGCTGGGAGCGCTCGTCGCGGTCGGGAGACCGGAGCCTGCGGAAGCCCTCGCCGCGTACGACCGGGCAACGGTCGCAGTGATTCGGCAGACGCTGCCGGCGGTAGTCTCCATATCGGTCGAAAAAAAGAGCTGCGGACTCTTTGGGCCGGCGCGGAAAATCGAAGGGATGGGAACCGGTCTGATCGTGTCGAAAAGAGGAGATGTGGTCACCTGCGCGCACGTGCTCGGCAAGAGCGTGGTGCGGAGGGAGCTGCTCGTCACGTTTTTTGACGGGAGAGTGCGGCTCGCTCATTTGATCCGTTCCGACTTGAGGATGGATCTCGCCCTCTTGCGTGCGGAGCCCGGACCGCTGCCGGCCGTCTTTCCCTATTCCAATCTGTCCGAAGGACTGTTGGGAATGACGGTGCTGGTACTCGGCTCCGGCATGGGCTATCGGAACACGGTGTCGCGGGGTATACTCAGCTCGCGACCGCGTCGCATCGATCTGCCAGAGGGATTTGCCCTCTCTCTTCTCCAGGTGGATGCCCCTGTGAATCAGGGGGACAGCGGGGCGCCGGTTCTGGACCTCGAAGGAAAGCTGGTCGGACTCTGCTTTGCGAAGGTGGCCGGGCTGTCCGTGGAGGGAGTCGGCCTCGTGATCGCGGGCCCGATCGTCGCCCGCTGGCTCGATTGCCAATCGGTCGGAGGCGCGCATCGGCCCCGATAGTCAAAACGAGTAGACGGTTTCCACCGCCCAGAGGAAAGCGGGGCCGCTCGAGATGGGAAAGAGAAGGGCTCCCATGGGGGAAAGCGGGGTCCCGTAGACGGCGGCGCCCCAATCCATCCGGAATTCGGTTCGCACCATCAGATTCTCCCAGATGTCGAAGGCGACGGTCCCGGTGGCGCTATAGATGTCGGCCGGTCCTACGTGATCGGAAAGGATCTCATTGGCGCTCCCATGAATCCAATCGGTCCTCAGGGCGATGCTCGCGAGGCTGTTCACCTGATACTTGGCCCAAAGGCTGGCCCCGAGCCATCTCGACGACTGGAGCGGGCCATTTCCGGGGACGCCGACGCCTTCGTAGAAGCCGCCCGTCGTCTCCCAGGCGAGAAGGAGCCGGTCGCGTGCGGCCTTGGGAATCCACTCTCCCCAGACATCCCCTAAAAAGAACGGTGCGGCCTGGTTCAGGGGGCTTTCCACAAAGACTCCGCTACCCGGAAGGGAAGGAGCCAATCCAAAGCCGGGTGGGTTTGCCCCGTTCGGTCCGTAGAGGCCGCTCACCATCAGGCGGGCATTTCGGGCCGGCGCATCGAATGCCGCGGAGGCGAGGAAAAGATAGGCTGCCCCATTGCCGAGGGTATTTGTGCTCTCGCCGAAAAACGGGAATCCCGCTCGCGCGGCGTTGAAGGATCCGTCGAGCACCCCGAGCGTCGTTTCCACCCAATCGAGCGGTCGATAGACCGCTTCCATGCCGGTGACCATCTCCGGGATGAGGTTGGCGTAGAGATTTCCATAGGAGAAATTGACGTTGCCCGGACGCTCCATCACCTCGAACCCCAAAGGAGGAACGAACTTTCCCACCTTCAGGTCGATGGCATTGCCGACGGGGATCCGAAAGCTGACATAGGCTTCGGCGAGCAGGAAGCTCGCGCTATTCCGTGCGTTTCCAGCCTCCGTCGGGGTGCCCAGGCCAGCCAGATTGTCCGGTCCCCCCATGGAAGCTGCATCCTGGCCGGCGAAAACATCCGCGCGAAATCCCGTTTCCCAGCGGTTCTGGTCATCGAGGGGCTTTTCGAGAAGGAGCCGGACGGTGTTGAAATTGAACCCTCCGCCGGCGATGCCGTCGTCGGCCATTCGGGTCGGAATTCGGGCATTGGGGGGAATGAAGTTGTCGACGAAGGAGCTGTCGAGATATCCGCTGAGTCGAACTCCCGGGCGCGCGGTCTGGATGGCGATCCCCCCCTCTTCCAGCGCCTTCTGTAGCTCGGCGGCCTCCGGCGCGGCGGGACTGGCGGAGAGGGGCGGCTCGGAGGACTGGGCCTCTGCCGGAAGGGCGGAGGCGAGCCCGATCCAGGCTAAGGCGGCAAGGAGGCGGGAGGGCAGGGAGACCGAAGGGAAGCGACATTGCTTGGCAGGGACATCCGAATGGGGCGCCCGGAAGGCTGCCGGAACAGAATAGGGTTGCTTGTGCACCTCGTTTCCCGTAGGAGAGAAACTCCGCTTTCCCCCTTCGCCCTCAAGGCAAATCGCGATGTGCTCTCTCCCGAGCCGTAGCCGCCCGGCCGAAAACCTTTCCTATCCTTTCCTTGTTTCATTTCAGCCGGAAAAATGTATTCAATGGGCGGCGGCCTGGGGGAATGCAATGATCGCGTTCTGTTAAGAAAAAGGGCGGCGCCCCGATGAAGATCTGTGACGTAACCCAATTTTATTCGCCGCGGAGCGGCGGGGTGAGACGTTATCTCGGCGAAAAGCAGGAACATGTCAGGAGGCGAACGGAGGACGAGCATTACCTGATCGTCCCGGGAGAGAGGACGTCGCATCAGAGCGAGGGAAGGACGCATCTGATCACGATTGCTTCCCCGAAGGTCGACCAGACCTCCCGCTACCGAGTCCTTTGCAACGTTTCCCTGGTCCGCTCGATTCTCCGCGACATTCGTCCCGATATTGTCGAGTCCGGGGACCCCTATCATTTAGCTTGGACCGTCCTGCGAGGGGCCGGCGAGATGGGCATCCCGGCCGTCAGCTTCTATCACTCCCACTTTCCGGATGCTTATTTGCGCACGGCTTGCCGCTTCGGGGGCCGTCTGGTCGAGGAGATGGTCCTCTCTGCAGCCCGAAAATACATCGTCCGCTTGTATTCCCGTTTCCAGTACACCTTCGTGCCTTCGATCAGGCTCCGGAAGCTTTTGGAATCCTGGGGACTGACCAACACGATCCCGATTCATCTCGGGGTCGATGCGGAGACGTTTTGTCCCGGGCCGGATGATCGGGTATGGCGGGAAGAGCTCGCGGTGCCCGATCCCGCCTTCTTGCTCCTCTACGTGGGGCGGCTCGCTCGAGAAAAAAACATATCGGTCTTGCTGCACGCCTTCCGAACTCTTCGAGCTTCGCATCGACGTGACTACCGGCTCCTTGTGGTGGGTGACGGACCGCTGAGGAAGCAGGTGCAGCGGTTGCAGAAGGAAACCGATGCGGTGATCTGGCGGCCGTATATCGAAAAGAAGACCGAGCTACGGAGATGCTACCGGGCGGCAGATCTTTTCGTCCATCCCGGAGTCGTCGAAACCTTCGGCCTGGTCGCCGTCGAAAGCCAAGCCTGCGGTTGCCCCGTCATCGGCATCCGCGGGACCAACATGGATGATCATATCTATGCCGGCCTCGACTTGTGGGCGAAGCGAAACTGCCCCGAGGAGTTTGCGGGAGCGATCGAGCATGCCGCCGGTCAGGACCTGCGGCAGATCGGGCTTTCCGCTTCCCTGCGGACGAGAGAGATTTACCAGTGGCCGAACGTCTTCACGGCGCTGTGGCGGTACTATCGGTTAGCGATCGAAGGGGCCGATCGGACCGAGGAGACCGCAGCACTTCCGCTAGGAGCGGTCCGGGCGGAGTAGCCAGCGGGCCAGAGCGAAAGAGGGGAGATGGACACGACCGCAGAGGGGAAAGAGACGGCCGCCGTTGCCATTCGTCCTTACCGGGCGAGCGATCGGGAGGGAGTGCGTCGGGTCTGCGCGGATACCGGCTTTTTGGGCTCCCCGATCGATTCGGTCTTCGAAGATCGCGAGCTCTTCGCCGACTACCTGACGTCCTACTACACGGACAGAGAGCCGGAATCGACGCTGGTTTGCGAGGCGGGAGGAACGATTGTCGGCTACCTGACGGGATGTCGGAACCCGCGTGCCAAGTCTTGGTATCATGCCTTCCATAACGTGCAGCTCTTCCTGCTCATGCTCCTTCGTTATCCGTTCTATTGTCCCGCTAGCCGTCGCTATTTGCACTGGCTCATTTGGAACGGGCGGCGGGAATCTCCACGAAGCCTTCCGGGCATTCCCCATTTTCATTTTAATATTCTGGCGCCGTGGCGCAGCGTGACGCGCACCCGGGAACTGGTAGACGCTTTTTTGGGCTACCTCGTCCAAAAGGGCGAAAAGGCGGTCTATGGCCAGATCGTTGTCTTCGATCGCCGCCGAGGGGAAAAGATGTTCGAGCGCTACGGATTTCGAGTGGTGGACCGGGTGGCGGTGACCAAGTATAGCGACCGTTTCCCGGGGTCGGTCTATCTCTGCACGGTGGTCAAGGACCTTCAGGCCAACCCCCGGCTTTACGGCTCCCATCCGCCTTCGCACGAATGAAAGAGGGGACAGCGCTGATCGTCTCTCTCCACGACCTCCACCCGGCGTCTCTTGCGCTCGTGTCCCGACAGCGGGAGCAGCTGCGGGAATGGGGGGTGAAAGAAGCGAGCCTGCTCGTCATTCCCGCCTACCACCAGGGTCCGTCCTTCTGCGAAGATCCCGAGTTTTGTCGGTGGGTCGATCTCCAAAGGCAACAGGGAGACGAACTGGTCGTGCATGGTTGCTTCCATTCGCGCGAGGCCGGGGCGAAGGGGCTGCGGAGCTGGTTTTGGACGGAGATCTATACCCGGCGGGAAGCGGAGTTTTTCGACCTGCCGCAGACCACGGCCGGTGAGCGCCTCCGCTTCGCCCGCGGGCTCTTTGCAGCGCAGGGTTGGCCTACCGAAGGATTCGTGGCTCCGGGCTGGCTGATGGATTCGGGGCTGCCGCAGCTTCTGGCGCGGGAAGGTTTTCGGTATACAACGCGGATCGGGGGGATCCTGACCCTACGCCCGGTGGAACAATGGACTCCCGCGCGGACCCATTGTTGGAGCACCCGGGCGGGTTGGCGCAGAGCCTCTTCTCTCGCCTGGAATGGCTTCCTTGCCCGGGATTCGGTTCGGAACGTGATGCGCGTGAGCCTCCATCCATCAGATTTCGTCTATCGCCCGATTCGCAGCCAGATCGAACGGATCGTCAAGGGGACTCTCGATCGAGGAGGCCGCCCTCTCACCTATCTTCACTATGTCTCGAGCTGATCTCCATCTTCATTCCCGTTATTCGGACCGGCCTTCCGAGTGGATCTTGCGGAAGATTGGCTGCCGGCAGAGCTACACCGATCCGGAGATCCTCTATCAGAAGCTCTCCGCGGCGGGCATGACCTGGAAGACGATCACCGATCATGATCGCATCGACGGGTGCCTGGAGATGCGGGAGCGGCATCCCGACGTCTTCCTGAGCGAGGAGGTAACGACCTTTTTTGCCGACGGATGCGAGATTCACCTGTTGGTCTGGAACATCCGGGAGGCAGACCATCCGCGCATTCACGAGCTCGCTCCCGATATCGAGGAACTGGCATCGTTTCTCCGGTCGAGGAGGATTCCTCATGCGGTTGCTCACCCTTTGGAAAATCTCAACGGGAAATTTTCGCCCGATCACTTCGAGAAGCTGATTTTGCTCTTTCGCGCGTTCGAGACGGCGGACGGCAGCCGCCCCGGCCTACCGCAGGAGATCGCTCGTCTCTGCCTGCTTGCCTTGACACCCGAGCGAATCGCCGAAATGGCGAAGCACCAAGGGATAGCTCCCGTTGATGGCCAGTGCCATCGCAAAATTTTCGTGGGGGGATCGAATGATCACGGGGGGCTTTCCCTAGGGACATTGTGGACGGAAGTCGGCGACGACGGCACCATCGACGGGTTTTTCCGGGAGCTCTTTTCCGGGAGGGGAAGAACGGGCGGCGGGGTGCCTGGCGACCCGGCGTGCGTCTCGATCGCCTTTTACAACATCGGATTCCAGTATGCTCAGGAGCGGCTTCGACAGTCCGCGCCCTTGGCGGCGGCTCTGTTGCAAAAGATCGCCGAGCGCTTTGTCTCCGGGAAAAACCCAACGGCATTTTCCCTGGGAGAACGGATCGGCCACCTTGCGGCGGCGGTGCGCAGCGGGCAAGTCTTCGAGTTGCTCAAGCCCGGGGAGGGGACGCTGGTACGCGCCTTTGCCGATTTCTTTACCAACGCCGAGGTTCGGGGAGAGATCGATCGGATCATCGGGCGGGCGGCAACGCCGGTCGACGCTTCGTTTCGCGTCGCTTCCTATCTCGTGAACCAATTGGCCTATCGTCTCCTGGGCGGGGCGGTTGCCCAGCTGGGGCGAGGGAGCGTGCTCGAAGCGTTCCAGTCCGTCGCGGGGCTTCTGCCTGTCGGGGCGGCGGCTGCTCCCCACCTTCTGGCCTTTCAACGCCAGGGCGTTGATCGTGGGTTCCTGCGGGATCTCTGCCGCCGGTACCTCTCCTCGCCTCCGGCCGAGATCCTCTCGTGCAAACGGGCGTGGTTTACCGATACGCTTGACGAGGTCAACGGAGTGACGAGGACGATCCAGGCGATGGCCCGAGCCGCTTCCCGGGCTGGTGCGGATTTGACGGTCGTCACCTCGCGGGCCCATCCGAAAGTCGACGGAATCCGCTTTCGGAACTTTGCTCCGATCGGCGAGTTTGCGATCCCGGAATACGAGTTGCAGAAACTCGCGTTTCCTCCTTTTTTTGACCTCCTCGAATTCGTGCACAAGGAGCGATTTACGGAACTGATCGTCAGCACGCCCGGACCGATCGGGCTCTCCGCGCTGGCAATCGGGAAGATCCTCGGTCTGCGAACGGTGGGCATCTACCACACCGACTTCCCGCAGTACACCCGCTTTCTCAGCCAGGACTCGTGGATGGAAGGGCTGGCATGGAGCTACATGGACTGGTTTTACGGCCAGATGGCGAAGACCTATGTGAACTCTTCCACCTACCTCCGTTCCTGGAGAAAGCGGGGTCTGCCCGAGGAAAAGCTGGCGATTCTCCCGCGCGGCATCGAGGTCGATTCCTTTCATCCCTCGTTCCGGCAACCCGATTTCTGGACGCGACGGGGGGCCGCGGGCCCCGTGCTCCTCTACGTGGGACGGATCTCCAAGGAGAAGGAGCTCGGGTTTTTTCCGGCGGTCTGCGAAGCATTGCGCAGTCGAGGCCTGAAATTCACCCTCGCGTTCGTCGGAGAAGGACCCTATCGCCCGGAATTGATGCGCCTTCTTCCCGAAGCGCTCTTTACCGGGGTCTTGACCGGCAGGGATCTGAGCCAGGCTTACGCTTCCGCGGATATTTTCGTTTTCCCAAGCACGACCGATACATTCGGCAATGCGGTTCTCGAAGCCATGGCCTCCGGGCTGCCGGTCGTGGTATCGGATGTGGGCGGCCCCCCGGAGCTTCTGACCCAGTTCGGGATGGGGCGCGCATGCCGAGCCGGCTCTCGGGAAGAATGGGCGCGCGCGGTCTCCGCTCTGCTGACTGCTGCTCCCTCTCTTGCCGAGCGGGAAAGGATAGCGGAAGAAGTTCGGCGATCGTGGAATTGGGAGCAGGCCTTCGGCCGATTTTGGGAATCGGTCGGATCTCCGACGGAACGACCGCATTGAGGCTTGCCCTCGTCCTCCGCCGGTGGCAAGGGTTATCCCCCGAGATGAACGCGTTCGCCCCCGTGGCTCCCTTTGCTCCTCGCACTTTTCTCCCCGTCGAGACCGACCTCTGCTCACTACCCGATCTCGAGGAGCATTTTGGGCGACTCGAACGAGAGCTGGGCGACGCCCGATCGGTGCCCGCTTTGGAAGCCTGGCTGGGTCATTACGACGAGGTCCAGGCGGCGATGGACGAAGTGCGGGCCAAGCGCTACATCGCGATGACCGCTCAGACGGACGATCCGGAGCGCGAGAAAGCGTATCTGGAAATTCTCACCGTCGTCGATCCGTGGAGGAAGGCGCGGCAGATGGGAATCCTCCGCGCCTTTTGCCAGCACCCGTGCATCGATGCGCTCCCCGATTCTTACGCGGTCTTCCGGCGGAGCGTGGAAATGCAGGTCCGCCTCTTTCGCGAGGAGAATATCGCACGGGAGACGGAGGAGGCGCGCCTTTCTCAGCAATATCAAAAGGTCATCGGGGCGATGACGATCCTCTTCGACGGGAAGGAGCAGACGCTCGCCCAGGTAGGAAGGGTGCTCGAGGAGCCGAATCGAGAGAGGAGGCGGACGGCCTGGGAGCAGATCGCCCGGCGCAGGGGGCAAGACGCCGAAATGTTGGAGGAGATTTTCGATCGCCTTCTTGCTTTGCGAAGGGAGATCGCTGCCGGCGCCGGCTTTCCTGACTACCGCGACTATGCCTTCGCGCGCGCCGAGCGATTCGATTACACTCCGGGAGATTGCCTCGAGTTCGGTCGGACGATCGAAGAAGTGGTCGTGCCTCTTTGCCGGGAGATGGATGTCCGGCGGGGAAAGCGGCTCGGGGTGGATCGTCTGCGTCCCTGGGATCTGGCGGTCGACATCGAGGGGAAGCCCCCTCTTCGCCCGTTTCGGGCGAGTGCCGAGCTGCTGGAGAAGACCGAAAAGGTGTTCCGCGCCCTCGACGAACCGTTGGGAGATCTCTTCGGGCAGTTGCACCGGAACAACTTGGTCGATCTCGAGAATCGAAAGGGGAAGGCCCCTGGCGGCTACCAGAGCATGCTCTCCGAAGCTCGACTGCCCTTCATCTTCATGAACGCGGTCGGTACCCACCGAGACCTGGAAACCCTGCTGCATGAGAGCGGCCATGCGTTTCATACCCTTCTTGCCCGTACCCAGCCGCTTTATGCCTATCGTTCCGCTCCTTTGGAATTTTGCGAGGTGGCGTCGATGTCCATGGAGCTTTTGGCCGCCCCCCATCTGGGAGAATTTTACGGAGAAGAAGAGCTGCGGCGGGCTCGCCGCAACCATCTCGAGGGAATCCTTCGCTTCCTTCCTTGGATGGCAGTGGTGGACGGGTTCCAGCACTGGCTCTACACCCATCCCGGTCATTCCCGGGACGAGAGGGCTGCCTCCTGGGAAGAGTTGGTGCGGCGTTTCGGAGGAAGAGAGGACTGGTCCGGGTACGAAGGGGTTCTGCGTTCCCTCTGGCATCGGCAACTCCATATCTTCGAGTATCCCTTCTATTACATCGAGTATGGGATCGCCCAGCTGGGCGCCTTGGGGATTTGGAGGCGATCCTTGAGCGACCCTGCCGGCGCCTTGGATGCGTACCGACGGGCGCTCGCCTTCGGAGGCTCGAAGACCCTTCCCGAGCTTTTTACCGCTGCCGGAGTGCCCTTTTCATTCGGACGGGACAACCTAGGGTCGCTCGTCGCGGCGGCTGGGGAAGAGCTCGAGCGTCTTGGCTACGGAACGGGCTGAACGGAGGGAACCCCTGGGCGGATGTTGGCGTCCGCGTCGCGGCGCGGACGGGAAGCGAGCAGGCTCGCCCGTCGTCTATTCCGGCGTAGGCCCGGAGTGGACCTCACCCTTCGCTTCTCGTGATTCGTGTCGACGCTTTTCGGTCAGTTCGGTTTTCCGGCGCCGGAGCTGACCTTCCAGACGGTCCGCGATCAGGTCGATGGCTTGGTAGAGGTCGTGCCCGTGATCTTCCGCGTGAAGATCCGGTCCGGGGAGGGAAAGATGGACTTTGACGATGAAGGCTTGCTTGTTGAGGGAAGCCTTGGGCGGATCATGCTGGACGGTCACGTGAGCCCCGACGATTCTATCCTCGTAACGCTCGAGCTTTTGTAGTTTTTTCTCGATATAAGAGTAAAGAGGCGCGGTCAGCTTAATTCCTTGCGGATTCCATTGGATCTGCATCATTGTAAAGTCTCTTCCCTGGCTTTCCCTTTGTCCAGGGGTTTTCTTCGAAAAAGGCGCGAGTGATGACGAGCCAGACAGACCGGGTTTGCGATTCCGATGGGGTTGTCACGATCTACGACACAACCCTGCGGGACGGCGCCCAAGGGGAGAATGTCCACTTTTCCCTTCCGGATAAGTTGCGGATCGTGCAGAAGCTCGACGAGATGGGGATCTCCTACATCGAGGGGGGATGGCCGGGAAGCAATCCGAAGGATCTGGCGTTTTTCCAGGAAGTTTCCCGCCTTCCGCTCCGGGCGAGCCGCATCGTCGCGTTCGGGAGCACCCGAAGGGCGGGCATTTCCGTGGAGCGGGATCCCCAGATTCGCATGCTCTTGGATGCCGGAACGGGGGCCGTGGCGGTCTTCGGCAAGACTTGGCTGCTGCATGTTCGGGAAATCCTGCGCGCAACTCCGGCGGAGAACCTGGCGATGATCCGAGACACGGTCGCATTCTTTAAAGCCCGCGGGAAAGAAGTGATCTACGACGCGGAGCATGCCTTCGACGGATATCGGGAGGATCCCGACTATGCTCTGGAGTGCCTTGCGGCCGCATCCAAGGCGGGCGCGGACTGGGTGGTTCTGTGCGATACCAACGGCGGATCCCTGCCCGAGAGAATCGCGCAGCTGACCGCGCTGGCCCGGCAGAAGGTCGGCTCCCGCATCGGCATTCATACGCACAACGATGGCGAGCTTGCGGTCGCCAACGCATTGGCTGCGGTCCAAGCGGGGGCGACTCAGGTGCAGGGGACAGTTAACGGTTACGGAGAGCGGACCGGCAACTGTAACCTCATCTCGACGATCGCCAATCTGGAAATCAAGATGGGCAGGCGCGCCCTTCCTCCCGGTGGTCTTTCGCGCCTCCAGGAGCTTTCCCTCTTCGTCGATGAGACGGCCAATCTCGCTCCGAATCCACGGGCGCCCTTCGTCGGCCGGTGCGCTTTTGCTCACAAGGGAGGCACTCACGTCAACGCGATCGGAAAACTCTTCCGCAGCTATGAGCACATCGAGCCGGAAGCCGTGGGAAATCGCCGGCGGATTCTCGTAGGCGAGCTTTCCGGACGAAGCAATATCGCCATCAAGGCGAGGGAGTTGGGATTGGCGCTCCGCGAGGATGACGTGCGCACGAGCGAAGCGCTCCAGCAGATCAAGGAGATGGAAGGAAAAGGCTATGAATTCGAGGCGGCGGACGCATCGTTTGATCTGCTCCTTCGTAGACGCTTGCTCCCCTATCCTCCCTTCTTTCAACTGGTCGAGTACCACGTCTCGATCCGACGCTTTCCCGCCAAGGAGTACGAAGTGTCCGAGGCCACGGTAAAGCTGTCGGTCAAGGGAGAGGCCGTCTACACGGTCGCCGAGGGCGACGGCCCGATTCATGCCTTGGACCGGGCTCTGCGCGGGGGCCTCGAGCGATTTTATCCAGGCCTCGCACGCGTGGGCCTGCGGGACTACAAGGTGCGAATCCTGGGCCCCGTGGGGGGCACCGGAGCCGTAACGCGGGTCCTGGTCGAATCATCGGAGGGGACCACAAGCTGGACGACCGTCGGCGTGTCGACCAACATCGTGGAGGCTTCCTGGGAGGCGCTCGTCGACAGCATCGAGTATTGGCTCCTGCGCTCGAAGCGATCCCCCGAGGTGGGCTAGAGATAGCTTCGCCTTCGCAGCCACCAGAGGAGCCCGGCGAGGATGAGTGTGACTACCGAAAGGAGTTGCCCTTGCGTCAGAAAACCGAAATAAAAACCGATCTGGGCATCGGGCTCGCGAAAACATTCCGCCAGGATTCGCACGATGCTGTAGCCGGCGAGAAAGGAGAGGGCGACCATACCCTCGCGCGCGCCGCGCGCCCGCAGCCAGGCGACCAGCGAGAAAAGAAGCAACCCTTCGAGCGCCGCTTCGTAGAGTTGCGACGGATGGCGCGGGACCGGCAGCCCGTGGACCGGTGGGGCCTCCGGAAAGATTACAGCCCAGGGCACCGTGGAGGGTCGACCCCAAAGCTCTCCGTTGATGAAGTTGGCGATCCGCCCCAATCCGAGCCCGACGGGCGTGCACCAGACGACAGCGTCGGCCAGATGGAAAAAGGGAACCCCCCACCGTCGCGCACTCAAGAAGAGGACGATCAGGACACCGGCGATGCCTCCGTGGCTCGACATTCCTCCCCGCCAGAGGGCAAAAAGCTCCAGCGGCTGGCGGAGAATATGGGGAAGATCATAGAGCAGACAGTAGCCGAGCCTGCCGCCCACGATGACGCCGCCGAGAGCGAGCCAGAACACGAAGTCATCGATCTGTCGGTCGGTTAACCGAAGCCAGCCCTTTCTCTGCTGATAATGGAGCCCCCACCAGAGGAAGAGGAAGCCGAGGAGATAGGCGAGGCCGTAGTAGCGGATTCCCCAGCCGCCCGGAAAGCGGACGAGATAGGGGCTGAGGTTGTCGACGTAGTAGGCGAGCATCGGCGGCGGTGGCCGAGGCTACGCCGCGGCCGGTTTTTCGGCAAGGCGGCCCTTGCGGCGAGACCTTCTCCACCCCAAAGGTTCCGTCCGTCCGCTTTCCTCCGAAATTTCCGCTCGCGGCTTGCAAATCCAAGAGCGTCTGCTTTGTTGGGGTTGGAATAGGTTGCTGGCAAGAGCCATCCCGAGCCGGATGGAAACGCCCATCTCCTCCTTTCTTGTCGATCGGCGGGACCGGGCATACTCTTGCGAGCCGCGGAAGAGGGAAACAACGAAAGAAACATCGTGACTGAGCTAGAAACCCTGCGGCATTCCGCCGCGCATATCCTGGCAACCGCTCTACTGGAGATTTGGCCGGAGGTACAGTTGGCCGCCGGACCTCCAGTGGAGAACGGCTTCTACTACGACGTCTCTCTTCCCCACCGGATTTCCCCCGAGGACTTCCCGACGATCGAAGGGAAGATGCGCGAGATCGTTCGCGCCGGGCAGCCGTTCGTCTGCGTGCCCGCCGGCCGGGAGGAAGCCGAGAAGCTGGCCCTGCGCGGCCGTCTTGGTGCTCTCTCCGAACGCCCGGTGCCGAGCGAGTTCAAGCTCGATATCTTGCGCGGCATTCCCGAGGATGAGCCGATCACGCTCTACCAGAACGGAGAGTTCCTCGATCTCTGTGCGGGCCCTCACGTGAAAAGCACCGCCTCGGTGGGAGCGGTTCGGCTGACTCATGTAGCCAGCGCCTATTATCGGGGAGACGAAAGGAATCCCCAGCTCCAGCGGGTCTATGGAACGGCATTCGCGACCGAGCGGGAGCTTGAGGAGCACTTGGCACGCCTCGAGGAGGCCAAGAGACGGGATCATCGCAAGCTCGGTCGCGAGCTCGAGCTCTTCTATTTCGACGAGGCGGTGGGCGCCGGCCTTCCTCTCTGGCTTCCTCGAGGTGCCGTGATCCGGCAGGAGCTTCAGGCCTTCCTGGGGGAGCTTCTGGCCGGGCAGGGCTACGAGACCGTCTTTACCCCGCACATCGGCGAGCTCGGGCTCTATCGCACCTCCGGTCATTTTCCCTTCTACCGGGAGTCCCAGTACCCTCCGATTCCGGAGCCTGCAGCATGGGAGCGCCTGGTTCAAGAGGGATGCGGCTGCGGAGACTATGCCAACCGGGTGGAGAGCGGAGCGGTCGGCGGCTATCTGCTCAAGCCAATGAACTGTCCCATGCATATCCGGATCTTCGCCAGTCGCCCGCGTTCGTATCGCGAGCTTCCGGTGCGGCTTGCCGAGTTCGGCACGGTCTATCGCTGGGAGAAGTCCGGAGAGCTGGGAGGCATGACCCGGCTGCGTGGGTTTACTCAGGACGATGCGCACATTTTCTGCTCAGAGGACCAGGTCGAGGCTGAGGTGGGAGGCTGCCTGGAGCTGGTCCGGGCCGTGCTCGCCACGCTCGATTTGCGGGATTGCCGGATCCGACTGGGCCTGCGCGGGCCGGAATCCGAGAAATATATCGGCGAGCCGGAGTTGTGGGAGAAGGCGGAGGCCGCACTCGCCTCCGCCATTCGGCTGGCGGGGCTCGACTTTACGCAGGAGGCGGGAGAGGCCGCTTTCTACGGCCCCAAGATCGACTTCCTGGTGCGGGACTGCTTGGGACGCGAGTGGCAGCTGGGCACGGTACAGCTCGACTATAACCTGCCCATCCGCTTTGGGCTGACCTTCGTCGGCTCCGACAATTGCGAACATCGTCCGGTCATGATCCATCGCGCTCCCTTTGGTTCGCTCGAGCGTTTCCTGGCGATCCTGACCGAGCATTTCGGCGGGGATTTTCCGGTCTGGCTCGCTCCGGAGCAGGTCAGGATCTTGCCGATCAGCGACTTGCAGCTCGAGTATGCGCGGGAGGTCGCCGCCGCGTTGCGTCATCGGCGGCTTCGGGTCACCGTCGATGAGAAAAGCGAGACGCTGAATGCGAAAATTCGCATTGCCGAAAAGCAGAAGATCCCGTATATGGCCATTGTTGGAAAGAACGAGCAATCTTCAAAGAATCTCTCGGTGCGAAGCCGCAGGCGAGGGAACCTCGGCGTAATGACCCTGACGGCATTTGTGGATCGGGTAGCCGAAGAGGTGGCAAGGCGGTCTCTGTAGCGTGCGTCCCCCGTTTCGTTCCTTTCAACGTCAGCCTCGCGTACGGATCAATCAATTCATCCGTGCTCCGGAGGTATATGTCATCGACTCCGACGGAAAGCCGCTCGGGGTCATGTCCGCGGGGGCGGCCCAAGCGGCAGCGCGCGGCAGGATGCTCGACCTGGTGGAAGTGGCTCCCAATGCCAAGCCGCCGGTCTGCAAGATCCTCGATTACGGCAAGTATAAGTACGAGCAGGCCAAGAAGGAGAAGGATTCAAAGAAGGGGAGCACGGGCACCTCGAAGCTCAAGGAGCTGCAACTCCACCTCAACATCGACGCGAACGATTACCAGATTAAGCTGAAGCATGCGGAAGGATTCCTATGGAAGGGCATGAAGGTGCGCTTCAATCTGCTGCTTCGCGGTCGGGAGAACATCCACAAGGAACTGGCCGTGGATCTGATGAGGCGCGTGCGCGACGATCTCGGCCACGTCGGAACGGCAGACCAGGAGATCAAGGCGATCGGTCGAAGTATTGTCTTGATGCTTCTCCCTCTGCCCGCGCAAAAGAGAACGCATAAGTATACGGAAGAAGGGGAAGCGGAGAGCGCTTGAGCTCTATCCGTAAGAGAAAGGAAGAAGAGGGTATGCCCAAGGCAGTGGCGCGCAGAAAGACGAAGAAGGCCGTAGCGAAGCGATTTAAGGTAACGGCTCGAGGGAAGGTGCTTGCTCCTCGCGCGGGGAGGAGGCATCTGGCCTCCAGCAAGAATCGAAAGAGAATGCGACGGCTCGGCAAGCCGAAGACCGTCCGGAGCGAAGACGTCGGACACGTGCGCGACAGCCTCCCGTTTGGCTAGGACGGGTCCTCGGACGGGCTGGAACGCTTCCTGGTGCTGCGGCATGCCATCCTTTCCTCTTTGACTTTCCGGGAAGGAGCCGGCAACATCCCCAGGTTTCTCGGAGCGACACCGCTATCGCTTCGCATGAGGGAAGCGGCACGAAAGAAAGGAACGAATTATGGCAAGAGCAACGAATGGGCCGGCTTCGCGCGAGCGACGCAAGCGCGTCATCGACCAGGCGAGCGGCTTCCGCGGAAGGCGGAGCAAGCTCTACCGGTACGCAAAAGACGCGATTTTCAAAGCCAAGTATTGGTCCTACCGGGATCGGAAGGCCCGAAAGCGAGAATTCCGCAGCCTCTGGATTGCTAGAATCAATGCGGCGGCTCGGGGAGAGGGGATGACCTACAGCCGCTTTTGGGAAGGATTGACCAAAGCGGGAATCGGCATCGATCGAAAGGTGTTGGCCGATCTCGCCGTCCGTTCCCCGGCGCAGTTCTCCCGTATCGTTTCCCTCGCCAAAGAGAAAGTTTGCCTGCCGGCCGTCCCGGCGGCATGAAAAAGCGCGTCCTGATCCTCGGCTCGACCGGCTCGATCGGGCAGAGCGCGCTCGGCGTCGTCCGGAAACTCTCCGAACGACTCGAGGTGGTCGGCTTGGCCGCCGGAAGACAGCTCGACGAGTTGCGGGCCCAAGCCGATGAGTTTCGTCCCAGAGCAGTCGGACTCCATAGCCCGCCGGCAGGCGATACCTGGCGCCAGGGCTTCCCCGCGAAGACCAAGATCTACCACGGCGCGGTCGGGCTATCCGAGATGGTAGCCGAGACGGAAGCGGAGATGGTGCTCGTGGCGATCGTGGGGACCGCGGGACTCGGCCCCTCTCTGGCCGCGATTCGAACCGGAAAGAGCTTGGCCTTGGCCAGCAAGGAAGTCCTTGTGATGGCCGGAGAGATTGTTATGGCGGAGGCTCGGGCGCGGAAGATCGCGATCTTGCCCGTCGACAGCGAGCACAACGCGGTCTTTCAATGCTTGGGGGGAGCTCCGGCCGCCCAGGTGCGCCGGATCATCTTGACCGCCTCGGGCGGGCCCTTTCGCACCTGGGACGCCCGCCGGATCGAGGCGGCCACGGTCGAAGACGCCTTGGCTCATCCGACCTGGAAGATGGGAAAGAAGATCACCATCGATTCGGCGACCCTGTTCAACAAGGCGCTGGAGATGATCGAGGCGCATTGGCTCTTTTCCGCGCCCTTTTCCGTGATCGATGTCGTCGTGCATCCGCAAAGCATCGTTCACTCGCTGGTCGAGTTCGTGGACGGCTCCCAGCTCGCGCAGCTGAGCCATTCCGACATGTGCCTGCCGATCCAATATGCCTTCACCTATCCGGAGCGCCTTCCGAGCCCGGTGAGGTTCCTGGATTTGGCGACTGTCGGCCGCCTCTCTTTCGAAGAGCCGGATCTGGAGCGCTTCCCGGCACTCCGGCTGGCTCGTCGGGCCGGAGAGGCGGGCGGGACGGCACCCTGCGTGCTCAACGCCGCCAACGAGGTGGCGGTCGCTGCGTTTCTGGAGAGGCGGATCCCATTTCCCGCGATCGCGCGATGTGTGGAAGCGGTGATCGACGCGCAGAAGCCGGTCGAGGCAAAGGATCTGGAGGTCTTGCAGCGGGTCGACCAGGAAGCGCGCACTGCAGCAGTTGAGTGGATCCGCAAGAAGGGCTATCGTTAACCATGGTTCTGTTCGGCGAGATCGTGCGTTTCGCGGGGACCCTGCTCGAGGTTCTCTTTCTCTTCAATGTCTTGATCGTCGTCCACGAATTGGGGCACTTCCTCGTTGCTCGTCTGCGGGGGCTTTACGTGGAGCGTTTTCAAATCTGGTTTGGGACGGCTCTTTGGGAGAAAGAGATTGCCGGAGTAACCTACGCCTTGGGCTGGATCCCGGCGGGGGGATTCGTGGCGCTCCCCCAGATGGCGGGAGCGGAACTCCTCGAGGGAAAGCAGGCACCAGGCACCGAGCCTCTTCCGCCGGCCAAGCCGTGGGACAAGATTCTCGTGGCCTTGGCGGGACCGGCGGCCAACATCGTGCTGGCCATTCTCTTCTCCCTCATCGTCTGGGTGGTCGGTCGACCGGTCAGTCAGAGCGAGGCGACAACGACGATCGGCTATGTCTTTCCCGACTCGCCGGCGGAGAAGGCGGGGCTCCAGGCCGGCGATCGGATTCTTCAAGTGGACGGGCATCCTGTCCGCCGCTTTCAGGGGATGGATGACAGGGCGATCACCTGGAATATCGTCCGAAGCGAAGAGAGCGAAATCCCCATAACGGTGGAACGCGAAGGGAAGACGCTCACATTCTCCGTTGCCCCCGTTCGGGAGGAACGGGGCTTCCTCCAGCGCAAGGGCTTGCGACAGATCTTGATCCTGCCCGAAGAGACTCCGACCATCGCTCGGGTCTTCGCGAAGAGTCCCGCCGCGGAAGCGGGGCTACTGCCGGGCGATCAGATCCTCTCCGTCGATGGTCAGCGCCTCCGCTCGCCAATCGCGCTCAACGACTACGTTCTGAAGCACCCGGGCAAGCCGCTTTCCCTGGAAGTTGCTCGAGCGGGCCGAAACCAGGCGGTCGAGATCGTTCCCGAGGTGCCGGCGGGGGAGACTGTCCCCAGGATCGGAATTCAGTGGGACTTAGCGGGTACGATGAGCATCGTTCATCCGAATCCCCTGGAGCAGATTCTCGTCAGCGTGCGGGCGATGACCAGTACCGTGACGGCCATGCTTTCGCCCCGCTCGGACATCAAGCCGCAGCATCTTTCGGGTCCTGTGGGTATCATGCGCTTGTACTACCTGCTTTTTCAGAGCCCGTATGGCTGGAGGCTCGCTCTCTGGTTTAGCGTGCTCTTCAATGTCAACGTGGCCCTCCTCAACCTCCTGCCCATTCCCGTTCTGGATGGCGGGCACATTCTCCTTTCGCTTGCCGAATGGGTACGTGGCAGGCCGCTCAGCGTCCGCCTCCTAGAGGCGCTCCAAGTGATCTTTGCAACCCTGATCGTCGGCTTCATCCTCTACGTGACCTTTTTCGATGTTCAGGATCTCCCTTGGAAGGGGCCGAAGGGACAGGAAATGCAGTTCCCGGGGAAGGTCCATTCCACACCGTCTTCGGAAACCAAGTAGCCATGACGCGCATTGCTTCCCCCTACGTTCCCGACCCTTCCCGGTACACCAAGCGCAGCTCGCGGGAGGTGTCCGTCGGCCCGGTCACGATCGGGGGTGGATTCCCCGTCGTCATCCAGTCGATGCTGACCTCCGACACCATGGATGCCGAAGCGTGCGTGCGGGAAGCTCTCGACTTGGTTGGGGTCGGCTGCGAGCTTGTGCGGATCACAGCTCCCACGGTCAAGGATGCCGCAAACCTTCGGGTCATTCGAGAGGAGCTTCGAAGGCGCAACTGCCCGGCACCGCTCGTCGCGGACATCCATTTCAAGCCTGAGGCGGCCATGGAGGCTGCACAGTGGGCGGACAAGGTTCGGATCAATCCCGGCAACTACGCGGACCGGAAGAAGTTCATGGTTCGGAGCTATACCGATGCCGAGTACCGGTCCGCCGTCGAGCAGTTGGAGAACTCCTTCCTTCCGCTCGTGGAGGTCTGTCTGCGACAGGGGATCGCCCTGCGGATTGGAACCAATCATGGCAGCCTCTCGGACCGCATTCTCAATCGGTACGGGGATACCCCTCTGGGGATGGTCGAGAGCGCGCTTGAGTATGCACGGATCTGCCGGAAGGCGGGCTTTCACCGGATCGTCTTCTCGATGAAGGCTTCCAATCCCCGCATCATGATCTCAGCCTATCGGCGACTGGCGGCCACTCTCCAAGAGCTTGGCCCCGATTGGAACTATCCGGTTCACCTCGGAGTGACGGAGGCCGGAGACGGGGAGGACGGCAGGATCAAGAGTGCTGTGGGTATCGGAGCCCTCTTGGCGGATGGAATCGGCGATACGATTCGCGTCTCCTTGACAGAGGATAGCGTGCGGGAGATTCCCGTGGCCAAGGCATTGCGATCGCTGGTCGAGCAATTTGCGGCCGCTCCGCGACCTAGGGACGGGATCGTGGCTCCATTCGACCCGTTTGCGTTTCAGCGCCGGGAGTCGCATCGTTGGGACCAGAATCCCAAGGTCGGCGGAGGGGAGCCGGTGCGCGTCGCCGTGCCCGAGGAGAATCTGGCCGCGTTGGAGCAGGCATCCGCAGGAACCGAAATTGTCCCGGAGCTCGGCTACCGGCCGGGCATTGTCGAGGAGGTCGATCCCGAGGATGCAGCAGAGCTGGCGGCATTGGAGAGCGGAGCTCCTCGATTGGTCACCGTCCGGGATGGCTGTCCTTATCCTCCGCTCTATGCCTTTCGGATGCTTGCCGCGCGGATCCCGGCGCGCCACCCCATTCTGCTCAAGGACACCTTCCTCCCGCGCGAGGAGGGAGATCCACTGCGGTCTCTGCTCAACAGCGCCCTCCAGCTGGGAGCCCTTCTCTGCGATGGCATTGGGGACGCCGTCCTCTTGCGGGGAGAAGCCGATCCGAAGAAGGCGCTCGAGCTTTCCTACAACATTCTGCAAGCAACCGGCAACCGGAGCTTCAAAGCCGACTTCGTGGCCTGCCCCTCGTGCGGGAGGACCCTCTTCGATTTGCAGGAAACCACGGCGCGGATCCGGAAGGCGACCGGGCACCTCAAAGGGGTCAAGATTGCGGTAATGGGCTGCATCGTCAACGGTCCCGGGGAGATGGCCGATGCCGACTTCGGGTACGTCGGCGGGGCTCCGGGCAAGGTCAATCTCTACGTCGGAAAGAAGGCGGTCCGGTTCAACATCCCGCAGGAGCGGGCGGTCGATTCCTTGATCTCGCTCATTGCCGGGGAAGGGAAATGGGTAGAGCCGCCTTCGGCTTGATGCCCGTCGCCTCTTCCGGAAGGCGCCGGAAAGCCGCGCCCCTCCTGTACGGAAGGCGGATCGGAGTTGGCAAAGTGCCGGGGAGAGCGTAGAGTCCGGTATGCTCTGGTTGGCATTCGGGTTGCCGTCGGGTTCGGAGTGGTTTTGGATCTTCGTCGTCGTCTTCCTTCTCTTCGGCGCGAAGAAGCTTCCGGAGTTGGCGCGAGGCGTTGGCAAGGCCCTGGGCGAGTTCCATAAGGCTCGTGAGGACTTCGAACGGGAGATGCACCATTCCTTGCGAGAACCCGAGGTCGGCAGTTCCCCCGTCACAGCACAGCCCTCTTCCGCGCCTTCGGTGCCCGCAGCGACCTCCAACGGGCCGATCCCCCGAGAGGAAAAGAAATCCTCCTGAGCGCGACGCTTCGAGGATTGACAGTCCGCCGTCTCGTCGTACCCTGGAAACCTTATGGTCCCGCTCTCGCAAATTTGGACGGTTTCTTCCTACATTCTTAAACAGAGGCTCACGGGCCGGAAGAGATATCCCCTGGTCCTCATGTTGGAGCCGCTCTTTCGCTGCAATCTCGCCTGCGCGGGTTGCGGCAAGGTCCAATATCCCGATCACATCCTGAACCGACGGCTGACCCCGGAACAGTGTTGGGCAGCTGTGGAGGAATGCGGCGCTCCCATCGTGAGCATCCCCGGGGGCGAGCCCTTGATTCATCAAGAGATCGATCGCATCGTAGAAGGCCTGATTGCGCGTAAGAAGTATATCTACCTCTGCACCAATGCGCTTCTCCTGAAAAAGAAGATCGATCTCTTCCGTCCGTCGAAGTATCTTACCTTCAGCGTCCATCTCGACGGCCTCGAAGAAGATCACGACGAGTCGGTTTGCCGGGACGGCGTCTACAAGACGGCGGTTGCCGGGATCCAGGAAGCGGTTCGCCGCGGCTTTCGCGTAACGGTCAACTCGACGTTTTTCGACGGCGCGGATCCCGAGCGGATTCGCAAGTCGTTCGACGAAGCGATGAAGCTGGGGATCGAGGGGATCATGTTCTCTCCGGGCTACAGCTATGAGAAGGCTCCCGACCAAGCACACTTCTTGAAGAGGGAGAAAACGCGGGCACTTTTCCGGGAGGTCTTCCGAGAGCGAAAGAAGAGTTGGAAGTTCAATCTCTCCCCGCTCTTCCTCGAGTTTCTTCAAGGAAAGATCGAGTACGATTGCACGCCTTGGGGCAACCCGACCTACAACATTTTCGGCTGGCAGCGCCCTTGCTACCTTCTCCAGGAAGGTTACGCAAAGAGCTTCCCGGAACTCATGCAGACGACCCGCTGGGAAGAATATGGCTGGCGGAGCGGGAATCCCCACTGTGCCGATTGCATGGTTCATTCCGGATACGAGCCCAGTGCCGTCAACGATACTTTCGGTTCCTTTGCCGGGCTGCTCCGCACGATTCGTGCAAGCTTCGGCAATGGAGGATCCCCGCCGTCGCCGGGTATCGACCAAACGCCCCCACGCCGCCCGGAGAAGCGGCAGGAAACGGTTGCCGTCTAGGCAGCAGGAGCAGGGAGGTCGACACGATGGAAGAGCATTCGATCCGCTCCCGTGACAGGTCGTCAGCGATCGGGAAGCTGGCGGACCAGATCGAGATGGCCTTCCATTATCGTGGAGACGTCACCCTGCGCCTTTCCGGCGGACGAACCCTGACGGGCTATCTCTTCAACCGTGCGGGCGAGGGGGCCGAAGCCTTCATCCAGCTGATGCTCTCGGAAGGCTCTGGCTCCGTGAGCATCCCGTATCGGGAGATCGAGGAGATCGTGCAGAGCGGCGCCAATGCGGCCGACGGGAGATCCTACGAGGCTTGGAAGGCCAAGAAGAACGGCGAGCGAAAACGGGAAGCGGACCAGATTGCTTCCGACATGCGCCGCGAAGGCATCCTCTGAGCGGGCGAGGCTGCGATGGCGACCTCTTAGGCTGCTCGCTCGCGCCGGGAGGCGTTCGGTGCAGGCTCAAACCGGAAGCATGGCGACCGCCCACATTCTCCCGGTCCTCCCCTTTTCCACCCGATAGGAAAAATAGCGGTCGAGGTGGCAGGCCGTGCAGGTTCCACAGTCGAACAGAGAGCGGACTCCCATGTCCAGAGCTTGCTCCCGAATCTGCCGCGCAAAATCGACTTCGTAGTGGGGAGGACGGATGCAAGGGCTGATTTGGAGCGTCAGGCGTTCGGCCGGGGAGCCCCAGCGATTCCGAAAGCCTTCGATCGCCTTGGCGACGATCCCTGCTTCACTCCCCTTCCGTCCGGAGTGAACGAGGCCGAGGGCCGGAATCTCCGGATCAAAGAGATAGACGGCGGCGCAGTCCGCGATGCGGATCTTGAGGGCCACTCCTTGGCATTGGGTGAGAAGGCCATCGACGCCCGGGTAAAATCGGGGCGAGGAGTTTTCGACGAAAGCGATCTCATTGCCGTGGGGCTGCTCGGCTCCGATCAGGCGGTCGGGATCGATGCCCAGGTCGCGAACCGGAGGAGGATGGTTGATTCCGCCGGTCCGAAGGGAAAAGCCGTGGGGAAGCTTCGCCGCGGTAAGAGCAGGAAAAAACTCCCATGACGACCGGACGCCGCTGGACGTCGCATTCTTCCCCGGTTCGGCATCAGCCGACCCGGTAGAATCGAGCGGAGTGGCTGACGATGTCGAAGCCATGCACGATCCACTCGGGCTGCAGGGATTTGAACCCTGGACCTCTTGGTCCCGAACCAAGCGCGCTACCAGACTGCGCCACAGCCCGCTAAGCTGAGATCCATTGTATAGAGGGATTCGGCCAAAGGCAAAGTTCTTTCTCCTCCTCGTGGATTCCGGAATTTGTGTTGACCTTCCCCTGGCGCCAAAAAGAATAGCGGTAATTCGGTTGCGCCCGGAGAGATCTCCGCTCGCCGCGGAATGTGGGCGGTAGAGGTTGCGTCAAGATTCCTCCGGCAGGGTAGCTCAGCGGCAGAGCAGGGGTTTCATAAGCCCTTGGTCGAGAGTTCGATTCTCTCCCCTGCCACGGAAAAGAGGGAAATGTCATCGAGCATGCTCGGGTTTTCGCTATCTTCCCCGCCAAAAGGCTTGTTGCTGGAAAGCCGCTGTGTTAGCCGGTTTTTCATTGCGGGAGGAGGTTCCAGGCGACGGGAGCTTCCTGGACGGGAGGGTCTTTCTCGCAGAATCGCAGGGGTCGGGGTGTAACGAATGGCGAATCTCTTCGGGAAAGCGGCCAATGAGCTTCCCCGGAAGATCGTCGTTGGAATTCTCATCATCGCCGCCCTGACGGTCGCCGGGATCGCCTACTACTTCACTCCGAAATACACGCGGGTCGGCTACATGCCCAAGCAGCCGATTCCCTTCGATCATTCCCTGCATGTAACGGGTCTCGGGCTCGACTGCCGCTTCTGCCATAGCTTCGTGGAAAAGAGCGGTTTTTCCAACGTGCCGACGACCCAAACCTGCATGTCCTGTCACCGGATGGTCAAAGCCGACAGCCCGAAGCTGGCCGCGTTGCGCGAGAGCTGGGAGACCGGGGAGCCGGTGCGATGGACTCGGGTCTATCAATTGCCGGATTACGTCTACTTCGACCACTCCGCCCATGTGAACCGTGGGGTGAGCTGCTTCAGTTGCCATGGGGAGGTGAACTTGATGAGGACCGTTTATCATAAGACGCCTCTGAGCATGAGCTGGTGCTTGGATTGTCATCGGAATCCGGAATATTTCGTCCGGCCGCAGGAAAAGGTTTTTGATCTGGGATGGGAGCCTCCGGGCGGGGAACGGCAGGCCGAGATGGGCAAGCGTCTGGTCGAGCAGGAGAAAATTCAGCCGTCCGACAACTGCTCTGCCTGCCACCGGTAGGTTGCGCGAAGGAGGGGATGAGTTGATGGAACCCAAGAACACGAGGCCGAGGCCTGCGGGGAGCGATGCCTTGCCCCCGGTCGGAGCGGCGTCCTCCTTGGAGGCTACCGAGCCGTCCCGCGATTTTGCCTGGGAATCGATCAGCCGCCGGAACTTCCTGCGGGTCATGGGGGCGTCGTTTGCCCTCGGAGGGATCGGCTTGGCTAGCTGTCGACGCCCGGAAGGTCATCTGGTCCCGTACACCGCGAGTCCCGAGTGGGTGGTTCCGGGGAAGCCGCTCCTCTATGCGACGACGGCCCCCGCGGTCTACGGAGGGGTCCCTCTCTTTGTGACGACCTATGAGGGTCGGCCGACGCATCTGGAAGCGAATCGAATTGCGTCCGACGCGGGACTAACCCCGCAGCTTCAAGCTTCGGTCCTCGATCTTTACGATCCGGATCGGGCGGCGGGCTTCCTGGAGAATGGTTATCCCGCGACCCGCCAGCGGTTTGTCGAGCTCCTGGGCAAGTCGATCGGCTCCTGGCGAGAAACCAAGGGGGCGGGGCTTGCGGTCGTCGTCGAACCGACCGTCTCTCCCACCCTCGCCGGCCTGCGGGAGGAGTTCCGAAAGCACTATCCGGAAGCCATTCTCTCCACCTACAGTCCTCTGGGGAATGGGGATCGCTTTGCGGCTACCCGGCAGCTCTTCGGGGAACGGCTGACTCTTCTTCCTCGTTGGGCGGAAGCCGATGTCATTCTTTCCATCGGCTGTGACTTTGCTTCGGGAGATCAGGAAGGGCCGTGGGCTGTGCGCGGGATTGCTGCGCGCCGCAGGCTGCTGAATCCAGGGGACGAGATGAGCCGGATTTACGCGGTCGAGGAGCGGCTGACTTCAACGGGCGCGATCGCCGATCACCGGCTCGCTTTGCGGGTGGGAGATCAGGCGTCCTTTCTTGCTTTGGTGGCGCGCGAGCTCGCGGCCGCCGGGCTCGCGCAGCTCGAGCCCTTCGGTCGGGCGGCGGGGGAGGATTGGGGAGAGCCGGTGCGCAAGTGGGCGAAGGCCGTCGCCCAGGATTTGGTCCGAGCCAAGCGCCCTCTCATCGTCATGGGTCGAGACTTTCCGGCCCCCGCAGCGCTGCTGGCTCTGACGATGAACATGGCGTTCGAAAAACGCTCGGCTCTCGATCTGATTCCGGCTCTGGAGGACGAAGCTGAGCCGCTCGAGTCCCTTGCGGAGCAGATCCGGAAGGAAGATGTCCAGGCACTTCTGATTCTCGGAGCCAATCCCGTCTATACAGCGCCTGTGGATCTCGATTGGCTGCGGCTGCAGCGGAGCGTGCCGCAGGTGATCCATCTCGGATTTTTGGCGGACGAGACCGCGCAGGCGAGCCACTGGCATGCTCCCATGGCTCATTATCTGGAGAGTTGGGGGGATGCCTTCGGGCAGGATGGGACCTATCTGAGCGCGCAGCCCATGATCCTGCCTCTTTTCGGCGCTCTCTCGGAGATCGATGTCCTGGCCGCCTTGTGCGGAGAGACGGACGCCTTGGCGGCGCCGGAAGAAGCGAGCCCGATGCAGCTTTCGCAGCCCCCCCTTGCCGGAGGGCCGCCCATCTTGCCCTTACCCATCGCGGCGAGAAGGGTGCAGGAGAACTTCGCGCGGCTCTGTCGCGTCGAGGAAAAGGATCGAACGGAAGCATGGCGGCGGTGCCTTCACGACGGATTCTGGCCGGGAAGCGCCCCCAGTCCGCTCTCTCCCGAGCCGCGCTGGGATCAAGCACAACCCGTGGTTGCGAAGGATCTGGCTCGAAGGCGGGCGGCGGGCGGTCTCGAGCTTTCCTTCTATCCCTGCACGAAAATCGGCGACGGGCGCCAGGCCAACAACGGTTGGCTGCAGGAGCTGCCGGATTTCATTACGAAGCTTACCTGGGATAATGCGGTCCTCATGGGCCCGCAAACGGCTCGCAAGCTGGGGCTCTCCTCCAGCGGCGGGGATTCCCGGCGGGCGGAACTGGTGCTGCTGGAAAGCGGCGGCCGCCGACTGGAGGCCGCGACGCTCATCGTTCCGGGGCATGCCGAAAACGCTCTTTCGCTCGCTCTCGGGTACGGACGCTCCTTTGGTGGGAGAGTGGCGCAAGGTCATGGGTTCAATGCCTACTTGCTCCGGTCTCGGGAGACCTTGCGCTACGCCTCCGGGGTTTCCGTCATTCCGATCGGAAGGAGCTACCCCATCGCACAGGCGCAACTTCACGCGGATCCCGGCGATCGGGGCCTGGTGCGGGAGGGAAGCCTGGCCGAGTACCGCGCGGTACCCGATTTCGCCAAGCGAGAGGATGGGGAGGCACGCTCGGTCCCGGAGGTTTCGATCTATCCCAACCCTTACGGGGCCAAGGAGCCCGGACCCGCCTATACCGAAGGGGTGAGCAAGGGCGCTTACCAGTGGGGAATGGTGATCGACCTGGGGAGCTGCGTCGGATGCAATGCCTGCGTCATCGCCTGCCAGAGCGAGAACAACGTGCCGATCGTGGGCAAGGGGCAGGTGATCCGTGGCCGGATCATGCAATGGATCCGTATCGACCGCTACTTTACGGGCACCGAAGCCGATCTGCGCACGATGCCCGAGCCGATGCTCTGCCAACAGTGCGAGAATGCTCCCTGCGAGACGGTCTGCCCCGTGAATGCCACCGTACACAGCGAGGAGGGGCTGAACGTGATGGCCTACAATCGATGCATCGGCACGCGGGCTTGCGCGGCGAATTGCCCCTACAAGGTCCGTCGGTTCAATTTCTTCGATTTCAACAAGCGCGACGTCCTGAAGACGAAAAAGATCGGCCCATGGTCGGTGGGGAATCTCTACCTGGGTCCGTTCGGATCCCTAGGAAGCCCGCTGACCGTGCAGATGCAGCGCAATCCCAACGTGACCGTCCGGATGCGCGGGGTAATGGAAAAGTGCACCTTTTGCGTCCAACGGATTGAGGAAGCCAAGATTGCTACCCTTGTCCGAGCCCGCGACGGAGTGCCGCAATCCATTCCTCGGGATAGCGTGCGGACGGCTTGCCAAGAGGCCTGCCCTGCCGGAGCGATCACTTTCGGAGATCTGGCCGATCCGGAAAGCCAGGTTTCTCGCTGGAAGGCGGACTCCCGAGCTTACCGGGTGTTGGAGTATCTCAACGTGCGCCCACGGGTTTCTTACCTCGCGCGCATCCGGAATCCGAATCCCGATCTCGGAGGCGGGGAGGAGCGTCCAAGCGCCGGAGAGCAAAAAGGAGCCATCGAGGATACGAGCCGGCGTGCGGGCTAAGCAGAGCGCCAAGCCAAGGAATGAAGATGCCGAGGGTGGAGAACGCGGTCGATAGAGAGGAAAGCGGTCGGGAGCTTCTGGCGCGCCCGGCGCTCGTCTTGAACGAGCGGGAAGCGTCTTGGGTGAATGACGCCGTCTGCTCCGTGGTGGAAAGGCCGGCTCCCCTCTGGTGGTGGCTTGCGGTGGTGGCTTTCGGACTCTTGGCGGGAGCGGTACCGCTGGTCGTCGTCTATTTCATCAGCACGGGCTTGGGCGTTTGGGGGCTGCAGAGCCCGGTCTTTTGGGGTGTGGCCATCCTCAACTTCGTCTTTTGGATCGAGATCGGGCACGCCGGCACCTTGATCTCGGCGATCCTGCTCTTCACGCGCCAAAGGTGGCGGAACTCCGTGAACCGCGCGGCCGAAGCCATGACGATCTTCGCCGTTCTCTGCGCGGCGGTCTTCCCCCTCTTCCACATCGGTCGGCAATGGATGTTCTGGTACATGGTGCCGGTCCCGGAGTCGTACGCGGTCTGGCAGAACTTCCGTGCTCCGCTCCTCTGGGACGAGTTTGCCGTGGGAACCTATTTCACTGTCTCCTGCCTGTTCTGGTATTTCGGCCTGCTTCCCGATATCGCCTCCCTTCGGGACCGGGCAACCAAGCTGTGGAAGAAACGGCTCTACCATGTGCTCTGCTGGGGGTGGACGGGTTCGCTTCGGGCGTGGCGCCACTACGAGGCGGGATACCTCTGCATCGCGGGAGTGGTGAGCGTGCTCGTGATTTCCGTCGCCTCGGTGGTCTCCACCGATTTCGCGACGACCGTGCTGCCTGGATGGCACACGACCATCTTCCCACCCGATTTCATTACGGGAGCCATCTTCAGCGGCTTTGCGATGATCGTCACGCTCATGGTTCCGCTGCGCGCCGCCTATCCTCGCCTCAAAGACATGATTACGGAGAAGCACCTGGACAATATGGCGAAGGTGCTGTTGGCGACGGGATCGCTGGTCGGCTACTCCTATCTGATCGAACTCTTCATGGCCTGGTACGGAGCCAATCCCTACGAACGATACACGTTCTGGAATCGGATCACGGGCCCCGACCGCTCCACCTACTTCTTCATGTTCGGATTCAACGTCCTCCTTCCTCAGATCTTCTGGTTCCGGCTCTGTCGAATCCATCCGTGGATCCTCTGGACGGCATCGGTGCTCATCAACGTGGGCATGTGGTTCGAGCGTTACTCGATCATCGTCGTCAGCCTCGAGCGGGATTTCCTGCCTTCCTCTTGGCGCCACTATCTGCCGACCTGGGTGGATTGGGGGCTCTTCTTCGGCAGTGTCGGCCTCTTCTTTTTCCTCTTCCTGCTCTTTCTGAGGGTCTTGCCCGCGATCTCCATCGCGGAGATCAAGACCCTGCTGGCGAAGCCGCGTCGGCCGCGGGAGCCGGAAGCTGCGGCCGAGGTGCCGGCGCCCCTGCCGGACCAGGGAATCTACGGATTGGGAGCCGAGTTTTCTTCGGAAGAGGAGCTGCGAAGGGCGAGCGAGGAGACCCGAAAGAAAGGATACGTCTGGTGGGATGCCTATGCGCCCCATCCCATTCATGGCATGGAGCAGGCCATGCGCCTACCCAAATCCCGTGTCTCCTTTTTCGTGTTGATGGGAGGTTTGCTGGGCCTCCTCATCGGGATTGCCATGGTGACGGTCACCTCGGTCCCGCGCCCCGAATTGCTCCGAAGCCTGACGACGGGTCAACTGCAGGGCCTTTTCTACGCGACCGTCGTCCAAGGCAAGCCCTACTTCAGCCTCCCCGCCTTCGTCCCCGTTTTGCTCGAGCTGACCATTCTCTTCGCCGCATTCAGCGGATTTCTGGCCGTCGTGCTCCTCTCGCGGCTTCCGAGACCTCACCACCCGGTCTGGAATTGGGGGGAGCTCTCTCGACGGGCGACCGACGACGGATTCTTCCTCGTCATCGAGGCGAGGGATCCCGCGTTCTCGCCGGCCGAAAGCCGGGAATTCCTGGAACGGTTGGGAGGGAGACGACTCACCTATATTCCTCGATAGGCCGCTCGGAATCATGCGCACCTTCCTCTTGTTCCTCGCCTGCCTTGTGTTTGCGGTGGTCAGCGTGACCGGATTCCGCGGCGCCAAGACGACGCGCAACCCCATCGAGATTTTCCCCGACATGGTGCGACAGGCCAAAGTGAAGGAGCAGGCTCCCAGCCTCTTCTTTCCGGACCGTCGGGCAAGCCGCTACCCCGTATCAGGGACGATTCCGATGAGCGCTCCGGTCGATCACCCCTATCTGAACACCGGGATGATGGGAGATTACTGGGGGGATGGGATCCCTATTTCCGTGACCGCGGAAACGCTCAAGAAGGGGAAGGAACGGTTTGAAATCTTTTGCAGCGCCTGCCACGGAGCGACGGGATCGGGAAACGGCATTGCGACCCAGTACGGCCTTGTCGGAGTGCCCAACTACCATTCGGATCACACCCAGCAGATGCCTGATGGCCAGATCTTCTACGTCGTCACCCATGGACAGGGGCTGATGCTGGGATACGGAGCCAACCTGAGCGTGGAGGAGCGCTGGGCCGTCGTCGCCTACATCCGGGCTTTGCAGCTCAGTCAAAAGGCCACGCTCGCGGACGTTCCGATTGCGGAACGTCCGGAGATGGAAGGGAAATAGCGATGGGTCACACCGAATCTGCTCCCGAGCTTCGCGCCTCTGTTCCCCTTCCGGCGGCGCACATCAAGGCGCTCGGGGGGCGGCTCCAGAGCGCGGGCGCCCTGCTCCTGACGGCCTCGTTCGCAGGAGCCTGGTGGCATCCCAAGGAATTTTTCCATGGCTGGCTCTTTTCCTTCTTTTTCTTCTTCAGCCTCTGTGCCGGAGCGCTCTTCTGGGTGCTGCTCCACTACGTGACCAATGCGGGATGGGGAGTCCTCCTGCGCCGGCAGGCGGAAAACATCGCCAGCCTCTTCCCATGGGTTGCGTTGCTCTTTCTGCCGATCCTCTGGGATGCCTTTTGGGGCCATTATCTCTACGAGTGGACGAGTCCCGCCCTCGCTCACGACCGGGCACTTCAAGCGAAGTCGGCCTACCTCAATCTCCCGTTTTTTACGATCCGGGCGGTATTTTTCTTCGGGTTTTGGATCCTTGCCGCGCTCTTTCTCTGGAACGGCTCCCGCAGCCAGGATCGCGACAGCGATCCATGGCACACGGTGCGCATGCAGAAGTTCTCCTACGGCCTTCTCTTCGTCTATGGCGCCTGCATCACCTTTGCGGCGATCGATTGGTTGATGGGGCTCGACTTCCGTTGGGGTTCGACCCTCTGGGGAGGTTTTGTCTTCGTGGGGGCGGCCGGGGCCAGCCTGGCGCTGTGGATTCTGATCCTTCTTTGGTTGCGGGGAAGGGGCTACCTTCCGCAGATGACCGAAGAACATCTCCACCTCCTGGGCAAGCTGCTCTTCGCCTTCACGGCCCTTTGGGGCTATTTCGCCTTCAGTCAGTATATGTTGATCTGGTATGCCAATATCCCCGAGGAGACCTATTTCTTCATCCAGCGCAACAGGGGAAGCTGGAACTGGTTTGCGATCGGCCTGGTGCTCGGCCGATTCTTCGTGCCCTTTCTCCTGCTTCTCTCGCAAGCGACCAAGCGCAATCCGAAGATGCTTGCGCTGACCGCTGCCTGGGTGCTTCTGATGCAGGCGGCCGAGCTCTATTGGCTCATCCTTCCTGCGGTTTTCGAAAAGGCGGTAGCGATCGGGGTGCTCGAGGTCGTTGTCTGGGCGGGAATGGGGTGCCTCATGGCGGGCGCATTCTTGCGGCGGCTCGTCTCCTGCGAGCTCTATCCCAAGCACGACCCCCGGTTGCGCGAGTCGCTGGAGGTAGTCAGCTAGAGGAGAACCCGCATGCCGAACGAGGACGATGGCAGCAGAGGGGAAGGGAAAGCCGTTCGAGAGCCTTCCGGAGGGAACCGATCTCCGGGCATGATGGCGTACTGGTGGGGTGTATTCCTGCTCGTCTGGCCGGCTGTAGGGGTCTTTCTGATCACCCGGAGCTTGACGCAGGCGGAGGAAAGGGACGCGAAGCAGGCGCTGACCGAGCGGGTCGAGCGGCTCGAGGCCTTGCGCAAGGCCGATCGGGAAACGCTGGGCCGATACCATTGGATCGATCGGGACAAAGGGATCGTCGCCCTGCCTATCGAGCGGGCGATGGAGTTGGAAGGAGAGCGGCTGAAGAGCAAGGAAGTCGGCCCATCGAAGGTTCTTCTTCCCGGTGCGCTCTTGCGACAGCGGCCTTCTCCCGCTCCGAAACCCTGATGGCGGAGGAATGGCAATCATGGCAGAAACTTCGGAATGCGAGGAGACGCCGGTAAGGGCTGGAACCCGGGACGCGGTATCGTCCTTGCGCGTCCCCGTCCTTGGGTTGGTCGTGCCGGCGGCCGTCTGGCTCTGGGTGGCGAGCATTCTGGCGCTGCTCGGCAGCCTCAAGCTCGTCGATCCCCGATTTCTGGGCACATGGGGCTGGCTCACCTTCGGACGGATCAGCCCGGCGGCTTTCCTGAGCTTCGTCTACGGATTCGGCATCCCCATGGGGCTCTGCGCGGTTCTTTGGGCCGTCACGAAGGGTGGGAGGCTTCCTCTTCCCGGCGGACGGTGGTTTCTCGCCTCGTCCTTCCTCTGGAATTTGGGATTGTGGAGCGGGATCACCGGAGTGTTGGCCGGGGAAAGCCGTTCTCTCTCCTGGCTTGGACTGCCGACATTCTCCCTGCCTTCGCTCGGGATGGCCTATCTCCTCTCCGCGGGGTGGCTCGTCGCCGTCCTGGTGCGCCGGTGGGAGGAGAGTTCGCTCGCATCGAGATTCCTGCTTCTGGGACTTGTCTGGATTCCGTGGGCTGGAGGAGCGGCGGCGCTCTGGTTGCACGATCCGTCGGTGCGCGGGGTGGCCATTGGATCGCTCGAATGGTGGTTCAATGACGGGCTCCTCTACGCAGGGTTGGGGGCGTTCGCTCTTGGGGCCATGCACCTGCTCCTCCCCGGCTTCCTCGGTCGGCCGGCGTCCTTCGCCGGGCTAGGCCGCTGGGCTTTCTGGGCTTGGGTGCTCTTCGCGAATCTTGCCGGAATGGCCCATCTGGTGGGCGGGCCGTTCCCCCTCTGGATGGTTTCGACGGGGGTCTCCTCCCGTTTCTTGCTCTGGGCGGCGGCGGTCGCGATCGGGTTGGGGTTTTGGGCGGCGGCTCGCGGAGCGCCGGCGGAGGGGAAACAGTGGGATCCCGGCTGGCATTTCCTGCGATTCGGCATGGGCTCCTTCCTGGTAGCCGCTGGGCTTGGTGCGGTGCTGGTCCTGCCGGCATGGAGCCGCTACGTGCACTACACCGTCCTGGAAGAAGCTCAGTTGACGCTCTTCCTTTACGGCTTTTTGGGCATGACCTTCTTTGCTCTGCTCTACACCATCTTGCCGCGGGTGCTCGGCCGATCCTGGCCGTCCGTGGGATTGGCGAAGGCGCACTTCCTGCTCAGCAGCTACGGGATCAGCTTTCTGGCCGGCCTGCTCGCCGTCGGGGGGCTTTTTCAAGGGGTTGCGCTCGATAATGCCGAGGTTCCCATCCATGAGGTGATCCTTTCGCTTCTCCCCTTCCTGCGCAGCGCGGCGGCCCCGGCGATGGCTCTGTTGGCGGCTCACGCCGTCTTTGGTCTCCATCTTCTTTGGCTCCTCGTGGAAAGCGGGGCGAATCGACGCGAGGGGGAGAAGGCAGCGCTTCCGGGTGTGGCGATGGAAGGAGCGCGGACGCCGTGACGGAACCGAAACGTCTGCTCCTCGGCATCCTGCTTGCGACAGGAGCGGGATGGTCTCTTCTCGTCTGGATGCCCCTGACGAAGCTCGGGCCGGCCGGCCCCGGCGGAGCACCCTTCGGGCGAGCCGCCGTCGGCGGCAGAATCTATGCGGCCAACGGGTGCGCTTCCTGCCACACGCAGGTCGTTCGTCCGGCAAACCTCGGGTCAGATATTGCCCGGGGGTGGGGCGCGCGTCGGACGACGCCGCCCGAGTACCGGGAGGAGCATATCGTTCCGCTGGGCGTGCTCCGCCTTGGGCCCGACCTCGCCAACGTAGGAGAGCGTCGCACCGACGTCCGTTGGTATTACCGTTTGTTATACGATCCCCGAACGATCTTTCCCGGCTCGCTGATGCCGTCCTACCGGTATCTCTACGCTCGCGTCCCGCTGCTCGGGACGCCGCTGCCCGATGCCTTACCCCTTGCGGGCCGCGCCGCGCTGGCGCCTGGATTTCAAGTCGTGCCGAGGCCGGAAGCGAGGGCGCTCGTCGCCTATCTGCTTTCCCTCCAGAGAGTGCCCCCGGCGGAGGCCGATCAGAGCCAATGAATCAAGAAGTCGAACCGGAGAAGCGCGTGGCGGGAGATCGGCCTCGAGAGCAGATCCCCTGCTCCTTCGTCGCCTTTGCGGCAATCGTGGTCCTCTTCGCGATCGCCTATTTCTTCCGATATAGTGGCGGATTTCGCTGGGACGTCTATGACGCGAGCGGACTCCTTGCTGGCCTGCCGCCGACGCCGCCGGCGCATGGCAGTGCGGCGAATGCCTCGGGGGGAGCGGCGGCGAAAGCGCCGGCTGTCGATCCGACAGCTCTCGGCCGAGAGCTGTACCAGGCGAACTGCGCCGCTTGCCATCAACCCAACGGGCAGGGAATGACCGGCCAGTTCCCCCCGGTCGCCGGTTCGGAATGGGTGAATGGAGACCCGCGAGTCCTCACGGCGATCCTGATTGGGGGCCTGCAGGGGCCGGTCAAGGTGTCGGGGGCCGAGTACAATGGGATGATGCCCGCCTGGAAAACCGTGCTGACCGACGAGAAGATCGCGGCCATCCTGACCTTCCTGCGTCAGTCGTGGGGGAGTCACGCCTCCGCCATCGAGGAAGGAGAGGTGAAGGCGGTCCGCGCCGAATGTGGCGGCCATGCGGCACCATGGAAGGTCGACGAGCTTGGGTCCCTATCCGGAGAGAAGGCGGAAAAAAAGGGTGAGTAGCTCGCAGAGCGGGGAGGCCATCCAGAGCCAGCGGAAGCAAATCCCCGGTAAAAACCTTAGGCAACATCGCTCCAAACGCCACCCTGCGAGCCCAAAGGGAGATGAAGACTGGAGCTGCTTGGCGGCGAACTTGTTAGGACAAGTGTCACAGAAAGTTCTTGTCAGGCCGGACGAAAATAATTCACTTGTAGCGGGAGGGGGCAACGGGATTATGGTTGCGCCCCGAATTTTCTAAGAAGCACGAAACGGAGTGCGGCAGGATATGGACGAGCAGAGGCACAAGACGGCACAGCCACAAGGCGGCGAGGGTAAGGCCCCTTCCCACGGAACCGGCCATCACGAACATCATCCCGAGCTTTCCTGGTGGAGGCGCTATGTCTTTTCCACCGATCACAAGGTGATCGGGATTCAGTACATGATCACCTCGCTCCTGGTCGCCCTCTTCGGCTTCGGGCTGATGGTCGTGATGCGCTGGCAGCTCTCCTTCCCGGGGAAGCCCGTGCCTGTGATCGGACCCCTTTTGACGGCCGTTTTTGGAGCCAACCTCGCTCCCGGCGGAGTGATGACCCCCAACCTGTACAATTCCTTCGGGGCCATCCATGGGACGATGATGATCTTCATGGCGATCGTCCCGGCGCTCTTCGCCGGCTTCGGGAATTTCGTCGTTCCCCTGCAGATCGGGGCTCCGGACATGACCTTTCCCCGCCTCAACATGGCGAGCTTCTGGACCTTTTTCGTGGGTGTCTTGATCATGCTCGGAAGCTTCCTGGTGCCCGGAGGTGCGGCGAAGTCGGGTTGGACCTCCTACCCTCCTCTGGCCAACGTTTCCGACACGGGAATGGGCTTTGAGCCGATCCTCAATGGCCAGACTCTCTGGCTGATCGGCATGGCGTTCAATATCACCGGGTCTCTGCTCGGCTCGGTCAATATCATTGCCACGATCATTCAGCTTCGGGCCCCGGGCCTCCAATGGATGCGACTTCCGGTCTTCGTCTGGTCGGAGCTGGTCACCGCGTTTCTCCTGCTCCTGGCCTTTCCGCCTCTCGAATCGGCGGCGGTCATGCAGCTCATGGACCGGCTCTTCGGCACGAGCTTCTTCTCGCCCGATGGCCTTGTCATCGGAGGGCGCCATTGGCCAGTGAGCGGGGGCGGCTCCGCCCTGCTCTGGCAGCATCTCTTCTGGTTCCTCGGCCACCCGGAGGTCTACGTCCAGATTTTGCCCACCATGGGGATCGTCGGCGAGGTGATCGCGAATAACACCCGGAAGCCGCTGTGGAGCTATAAGATCTTCGTCTACTCACTGCTTTCGATCGGCTTCCTCTCGATGGTCGTCTGGGCCCATCATATGTACATGACCGGGATGGGACAGAGCATCACCACCTTCTTCCAGATCTTCACCACGATTATTTCGATCCCGTCGGTACTGCTGGGGACCGTGCTCCTTCTCTCTCTTTGGGGCGGATCGATCCGGCTCCCGGTTCCCATGCTTTTCGCCCTCGCATGGCTGCCGATGTTTGGCATTGGCGGATTGACCGGCTTGCCGCTCGGTTGGACAGCGTCGGATATGGTGCTCCATGACACCTACTACGTGATCGGCCATTTCCACTATATGATGGCTCCAGCCTCGATCATGGGCCTCTTTGCCGGGATCTACTACTGGTTCCCCAAGGCGACGGGGCGGATGATGAACGAATTCTGGGGGAAGGTGCATTTTTGGATGACCATCATCTTTTTCAACGGGGTCTTCTTCCCGATGCTGATCCAAGGATTCGCGGGAGTGCATCGTCGCTGGTACGATGGCGGCGCCGGCTGGCAGATGGCCCAACCCGTTCTCTGGCTCAACCAGGTGATGTCCGTTTCGGCCTGGATCCTCGCCATCGGTCAAATTCCATTCATCATCAATTTCTTCTGGAGCATCTGGCGCGGAAAAAGGGTGACGTCCGACAACCCGTGGCAGGCAAACACGCTCGAATGGGCGGCCCCGACCCCCCCCGGGCATGGGAACTTTACCCATCCGATGGCTGTCTATCGCGGACCCTACGAATACAGCGTCCCCGGCGCAGCGCACGACTACCTCCCTCAGTGGGTGGAGGAAGAATCGAAGGTTCCCGAGCCCAAGCTCTCCAGCGTCTAATCGAAGAAGCAGTAAGCCATGGAAATCGAAATCCCCTACAACGTCACAGCGCGTCCCGATACGGGCGCCTACAATGCCAAGATCGGCATCTGGCTCTTCCTCGCGTCCGAAGTCATGTTGTTTGGAGGGCTTTTTTCCGCCTACATCTTCCTGCGCATGGGAGCGACCCATTGGCCGCACCACCTGCTGAACGTGCCGATGGGGCTCTTCAACACGGTCGTGCTGATCACCTCGAGCATCACCATGGTGATGGCCTGGACGGCTCTCAAGATGCGCCAGTTCCAGAGCTACCGGAGATGGCTCGGCGCGACGCTGGTCTGCGGCGTCCTCTTCCTCTGCGTGAAGTCCCTGGAGTACAAGGACAAGCTTCATCACTACGGGGTCATCCTCAACAATGGCCAGGAGATCACGGGGCATCTGGAAATGACCCCGGAGGAAGCGATGAAGAGCAACGTGCTCCGCATCCTCCCGGACGCCGAGGACGCGGGGAGCTTCGGTTACCAGCTACAGTCCATCTTCGGACGCCCGGCAGCCGCCGGGGAAGAGAAGGTGCTTGAGATTCCGAAGAGCGACATCCAATGGTGGTCGAATTTTACGCCTCGCTACAGCACGTTCCTCGCCACCTACTTTACGATGACCGGGCTTCATGGCCTCCACATCATTGGTGGGTTGTTGGTGCTCGGCTTTTTCTGGGGGCCAGGAGCAAAGCTCTATCGAACCAACCCGGAACATTTGGCCAACCGCGTCGAGGTGGCCGGGCTATTCTGGCATTTCGTTGACTTGGTCTGGATCTTTCTCTTTCCCACCCTCTACTTGCTCTAGAAGCAGCCTTTCCATCGGAGATACGCCATGAACGAAGAAACGCACGATCCAACAAAGCAGATTCCCGCATACGTGAAGGTCTTCGGGCTGCTCCTGGTCCTCGCCGTAATCAACGTCGCGGCGTCCTACCTCCCCCTCGGCAGCGGAAACCTGGGGGTAGGCCTCCTGGTTGCGGGAACGCAGGCGATTTTGGCGCTCGGCATCCTGATGCATTTTTTCTCCGAAAAGAAGACCGTGCATTACCTCATGGGACTTGCGGTTGTTTTCGTTGCGGTGTTACTTGTCCTGTTTCTTTGCTGCTACGTGGATCAGTTGAACTCAGTGAAGTGAAGGAGAGGAAAGATGTCGCTACGCCAATTTCACATTCTCTTCGTCGCGATCGTCACCTGCCTCTTCGTTGGACTGGGAGGCTGGGGGCTCATGGGGTATCAGGAGCACCAAGGAGTTGCGCTGCTCTGGTTCGGGGCGTGCTCCTTGGCGGCTGCGCTTGGCATCGTCGTCTACGGCTTCTGGTTCCTGCGGAAGACGCGGCGCATGGGACTGGGCGAATGAAGATGCGCTTGAGCTCGCTGCTATCCCTGGGAGGGGGATTGCTCTTCCTGGGAGCACTCGGGTTCATCGCGATCGGGGACCGCATGCTCTCGCCGATGGTGAACATACCCGCGCTCGGGCACGAGCCGGGAGATGCCGTCGCTTGGATGCTGGTGGGCATCGTGCTGATTCCGATCGGCAGCGTGGCGTTCTTCATATGGAATCTCTACCGGCGGTCGCAAAAGCCGCCGCCGGCCTACGCCGAATTCCTGGAAGTAGCTGATTCGGATGCGGTTGGAGCCCGTGGAGGCGCACGCTATCGCTAGCGAAGAGGGCGCGGGACGCGCAAGCATCGGAAAGGAGATGCGGAGGTGAGAAAACGTTTGAGCGGCATCGCTCTCCTGCTTGGGGGGCTCTTGGCTGCCTTGCCCGCCGAGAGTTGGGCCTGCGCCATCTGTGGCGTGCCCAAGTCCCAGGCGACACGGGGGATCTTGCCGGCGGTGCTGCTGATGCTCGTGTTGTTGGGCTTGGTTTTCGGAGCCTTCATCCGCTTTTTCATTCGGGCTAGCCGGTCTAAAAATCAATCGGGAGGGTTGAATGGTGTTCGCACTTCTTCTTGAGCTGAGTGGCATTTCGCGCTGCATGTCCGAGCATGGACGGCAGATCGACGAGTTCATCGAGGCCATCCTCTGGTTCTCGCTGATTCTCTTCCTCATCTGGTTTGGATTTTTCGTCTATGCTCTGATGCGCTTTCGCGCCGACAAGAGCCCGAAGGCGAGCTACGAGGGGCTGAAGGCCGCTTGGCCCAAGCATCTGGAGTGGACGATCATTTTCGCGGAAATGGTGCTGCTCTTCGGATTTTCCGTCCCGCTTTGGGGAAACCGTGTGCTCAATCCGCCAGGGCCGGGAGAAGCGGTGACCCTCGAGGCGGTGGCCCAACAGTTTGGTTGGATCTTCCACTATCCTGGGCCCGATGGGAGGATGGGCCGCCGGGACATGCGTCTGGCAGACGGGATGAATCCGATCGGTCTCGACAAGACCGACCCGGCTTCCAAGGACGACATCATCACGATGAACGAGATGCACGTGCCGGTCGGCAGACCGGTTCTCATCTACCTGGGCTCCCGCGACGTGGTGCACAACTACTACGTGATCCAGATGCGGATTCAGCGGGACGCGATCCCCGGGCTGACCATCCCGATGTGGTTCACTCCAACCCACACGGGTCGCTTCGAGATCGCCTGCGGCCAGCTTTGCGGCGTCGGCCATTTTGCAATGAAGGGCTTTCTCGTCGTCGACACAGAGAGCGACTACGAGGCATGGCTCAAGCAGATGCAGCAGCTTTCGCAGACCAAGCCTCCTGTCGGCGAAACGTCGATGGCTCGGCGGTAGCCTGGGGAATTTCCCCGGGAATTCATCTTCGCGTAGCTTCAGTCTCTGCTCGTTTTGGCCAGGTAGGGTGAGGAGCGGGCTCGCCGGGTAAAGAGGCGGAAGCACGCGGTCTCCGCTCGAATTGCCCGGGGAGCGGAGGCTATTTGGTCCTGTTGATCCGCCGCTACGGGTTGGGAAAGGGGGTTGACGCTAACGCAATCCTTCCCGCATAAACCGCTTTGGCGCGTTCCAGCGAGGCGATTCCGATGCCCCTGAGAAGAAACAGGTACCGCCGCGGGAACCTCTTGCTTCCTCTCAGCTTCTTCTTTCTTCTCCGGGCTGGTCTACACCAATCTTCGTGGGCCGAAGGAAGTCCACCCAAGGTGGATTTGGCGGCCCTTGTGCAAACGAGGGTCCTCAGCGAGGAGCAGATCCTCACCATGGTGAAGAGGATTGCCGAGTGACCATACTGCTGCAAAAACGCCAAGTCCGGCTCAACCCAGGCCGATGCGGCTTGACCGCGAGAGATGAGGCAAGCGTTGGGTGCCTTGACAATTCAGGGGATGATGCGATACTTGTATTCAATCGAAAGAGCGAATCACCATGCCTTTATCCGTCCGCCTCCCAGGTGATCTTGAGTCTCGACTGCAAAGCCTCGCCGATAGGACTGGCCGCAGCAAAACCTATTATGTGATCGAAGCCATTCGAGAATACATCGAGGTTATGGAGGATATCTACTTGGCAGAAGGAGAGATCGAGGCGATGCGCGCAGGGAGGTCAGAATCTCTGCCACTGGAAGAAGTGATGAAACATTATGGCATGGCGGGTTGAGCTATCCACCCTGGCACGGAAAACTCTGGAGAAGCTCGACCCACCGATTGCCCGGCGCATCCTCCTTTTTCTTCACGAGCGTGTTGCACCACTCGACGATCCGCGAGGCATAGGGGAGCGCCTCAACGGTCCCCGTTTCGGAGAGCTTTGGCGCTATCGAGTAGGCGATTACCGCCTGATCGCAAAGATCGAGGATGGCGCTTTACGTATTCTTGTCCTTCTCATCGGTCACCGCCGCAACATCTACCGGAAGCAGCCCTGATGCGGTGAAAGATCGTCTGAAGGTGGCAGGGCAGGAAGGCCAGGCGCTTGGGGCAGGCTTGCTCCTGGGCCAGGGCGTAGACCGCATTTCTCAAGAAGCCTGACTATGGCCGGTAGGGAAGGTCGCAAAAGAGCCAAGGAAAGGCCCCCTTTTCCTGGTACAAACCGTCTTAACTCGGCGTAATGACAACCGGGAGGGAAAGCGGCCTTCCCTGCCAGAGTGGATCCAAGAGACTTTTGGGTGGAGAGGCCATTTTTCGCGTCGGATGGAAGCGGGATGACTGAAATGGACCGGAACCGCCAACCCGATCGGGGAGGGAGGGGATAGCGGAAGATCCGGGAACCAATCTCTTCCGGTTCGGGAAGAAGCTGGCGTGATCGTGGGCGGGCAAACAGCCGTGTGGTGGCGGCTCGGGAAGCCCGCTCGTCTCTTCCCGCCCTGGCCGGAAATCACGACGAATCGAGCCTTCGTCGCACCTCAGGCGCGACTGGCCGCTGGCGGGAGGCGAAATCCTGCAACCCGCTTATGGAACCACGAAGATCTTGCCGGTGTAGGGGCAGCGCACTTCGGTTCCCGGAGGAAAGCCTCGAACGTCGACGAGGCCAGCATCAGGCGCATAGGGGCTCTTGACATAACCGGGCTTCCCCTCCACGGGCGTTCCCTTCGGATACCGTGTCGAGGCCGTGGAGGGTCCTGCGGGAGCCTGTCCCTCCTGACCCCATGGCTTATATTGACCGGTGGCGGGCGTCTGGCTCGAAGGGGTCCCGGAAGTACCGCCCGAAGAGGGCCCTCCGCCGCCCGGCTGATTCGCGGCCGTCGACTCGGGTTGATTCGCGGGTTGGGGCATCGACCCCGAGCTGGCGCCGGAAGCCTCGCCGCTCTTTACCTTCTTTGACGGGGAGGCACATCCGAAGACAAAGAAGCTGAAGCTCAATGAAACCAGAAAGATCTTTTTCATCCCTTTGGGCAGGAGAGTAGTGAGAAGCCTTTCCGAGATCAACCTTGGAGATGCCGAAACCGAGTGAAAATCGTAAACACTTGCTTTTCACTCGAAGGCAGATGGAGAGGCCAGACGATCCCGAGCGCCGAGCCCTGATAATTGTGCTCAAACTGGCCGTTCGCATACCCGATGGTGTAGACGGGATAGTGCCAGAGAGTGGAGGGCCCTTCGGGCAGGGTCCACTCCCATCGCAACGACTGGGTTTCGTCGACGAGATCCCAGGACTGAATCGCCCCCCGCTCGAAAAGGAGCCCGCAGGGGAGCCGATCTTCCCCTAAGGAGACGAATCGACGCGACCCTTCCGGGGTAAGAAAGGTGTAGTTTGCCTCGCAGACGAAGTGGAGATCGAGCGGCAGCTCGCTTTCGTTGGTGATTGTGTAGTGCACTCGGAGGGAATCGGGCTCCTCGAGCTCGAAAAGCTTCCGGCAGCGGAGCGCCCTCCGCTCCTGGTCGAGGTAGATACCCCCCTCCCGTTCGAGCAACAGCCGTCGCATGGGGCCCTCCTCTTCGAGCGAGAGAATCTGGTAGGGGAGATTGATGAAGTCCCCGCGCTCGATGTAGGACTCCTTCTCGAATTGGGAGAGTGTCGTTTCGCCGGGGATGAAGTGTTCTTGGAAGAGGTGGCGTCGATGCCAGTCCTCGATCGGCTCCATCGGGGGCAGGTCGGGATAGACCTTGGCATAGCGGCGCAAGGTGTTTGCCACGTTGTAGCGGGAGGGACGGAACGCCAGCTCCACAAGCGACCCGCCATAGTCTGGGTCGACGACGGCCCGGCAGGCACTCGTGCGCAGGATCACTTCTGGCTGGCGATCGGAGTCGAGGTCGACCCGATCCGTTGCCGGAGGCGGGGAACCCTGATCCAACTCCTCTTCTGCCTGGAGAAGCCGTCGATAGACCGCATCGCGCAGATAGTTGGCAAAGAGCCCGCCGCTCAGCGCGTGCCAATAAGGGGTATGTTCCTGCGCGGCGAGGAGGTGGTCATAACCGGGCGAATTCTCTGCGCCAGGGAGGCTGCGGATGCGCCGGCTGATCGCGAGCATCTTGTTGTGCATCCAGTTCGCTTCGGAATACTTCGCGAAAAACTCCTGCCAAGCGCCGCCATGGAGAAACCGGAAGAAACGATCGGCATCGAAACGGTGGGAAAGGTCTTCCCGCACAGCAAAGTAGGATCGGCTCGCGGCGGGAGGCAGCGCGTACCCTTCCAGGTCGGTGCGAGCGCCCGACGAGAGGAACACCGCTGGCCAATTCCCTGCAGACGCTTCGCCTGGCGTCTCCATGGGCAGGCGTTGCGACTGATTTTCGAGGTAGGTCAGCCACTCCTCGAGCACGGCTTCCTCGTAAAAGCGGTGAAAGGTCGATGGCCAGAATCCGTAGGCTTCGGCACTCTGTGCCAGGATCAGCATTTGGGGCTCCGGGCGATGGCAGAGTTGGACGAGCGAAGCGTGGATATCCTTGAGCGGCCGAAAGGGGATCTCCGCCGAAAGGCGGGAAGCGACCGGCAAGATCAAAATCGGAGCGGACAAGTGGCTGGTCAGAAAGGGATGGCAGAGCTCGGCCGGCTCGAGGCCGGCCCTTTCGAGCAGGCGGTCTTCCAGCAGCACATAATCGTAGCCCGCTTCGGAGAGAAGTGCCGGAAACCAGGGCTCCCAGACCGATTCGGGCAGCCAGGCCCCGCGAGGAAGAACCTGAAATCGCTCTTGGAGCCATGCCGCTGTCTTTTGGAGCTGTGCTGCGGCATCCGCAGCCGGGATCATGCTCAGGATCGGCTCGTAGAAGCCTCCCCCCAGGAGCTCGACTTGATTACGGGAGACGATTCTACCGAGCTTTTCGAGGAGTCCGGGGTCTTCGCGTTCGAGGTGGTGGAGAAATCCTCCCGAAAAGTGGAGGCCCATGCGAATCCGTGGATGGCGCTCCAGGGCATCCAAAAAGGGGTGGCAGACCCGATCGAGGAAGCGGCGGAAAGTTTCCGGGAAATTATCCAAGGGCTGGTGAAAGTGGACGACCCAAACCAGCCGCACCGAGTCTAGACGAACCATTGGCGGGCTTCGAAGTCCTTGGACGGAAAAAGGAAATCAATCGTTCCCCGCTCCGGGTAACGTTCCAAAACGAGCCGTTCGCGCAATAGGCGAACGAAAAAGCTGACCGAATCGTTCGCTTTCCATCCGAGGGAGGCCACCGGCACGATGAGGACGAAAAAGTCCTCCCATGCGGCCGTGCCCCGATCGTCGACGGGGTCGAAGAGGACGGCGTCATCGGAGAGTTCGGTGCGGACCAGCCAGGAGCCGGACGAGAGAAGGGATGCCGTCACTCGACGGATTTGGGGTGCCAGGAACTCCACTTCGACCTCCTCCGGGGAGCCCGCGAGATCGAGCCTTAGGTAAAAGCGCTCCTCGTCGAAGCCGAAGTAGAGTTTTTGGCCCAATCGGTTCGATTGGAACATGGTACTCTGCTGCGCCAGCACGTCCATGCTTCCCGCCCCCACCCAGTCGAAGAAATTGTCCAAACGGCCGGTCAGTTGAGGATGGATGTAGAGCCGCGGAGTTGTATAGGGCGTGGGAGCGGCCGGCGCACAAATCGGAAAGTCGAGATAGGGAGGGGGCGAAAAGCCCAGAGCATGATAGACGTTTCGTAGGTGTGTGCGGAAGATCTCGTCGAAAAGAAGGTCGGAGTCGGTCGAGAAGTCGGGTCCGTACCACCAGAACCAGTCGCTCCCCTCGGCCGAGTAGAGCGAGCGCATCGCCGCCGCGAGCTGCTCCGCGGGAAGCGCACGGTCTTCTCCGAGACGCCGTAGGAACTGGCGGGTTCGTCCGAGCCACTCCCAGGCGCGATTTTCCTCGGCGTCGCCGATCCAAATGTCGAAATCGGCATTGATCCACGAGCCGGTGTGGAGCGCTCCGAGCTCCACTTTCGGAGAAAAACGGTCGAAGTAGTCCGCAGGACGGGCGGTGTGGAGGCGGCTGTGGGTCGTGAGCCCCTGATAGAGGCTCGAGAGAAAGCGCTCTCCGCCGTCCGGAAACGCCTCCCAGGCGTTCTCGCCGTCGAGGGCGATCAAGAGCGCCGCCTCCGGCGAAGCCGCCGCGTCGCAAATGTGCTCGAAGTGGTGGAGGAGATAGTTGGCCGCCTGGTCGGGGGGATTCTGCGAAGCGCGAAAGCCGATGAAATCCGAAAGCGGCCTCTCGCGAAAAAGAGCCGAAACCGCGGCTCCACCCCAGCTCACCGCCCAGCCTTGGAAAAGGACCATATGATCGACTCCCTTTCCCCGCCAGCGCGGATCGATCTCCAAGCTGCGGAAGAGAATCGCCTCGTCGGTGAAGAAGTAGTCGAAGCCCGCTTCGCGAAAGAAGGGAATCAGCTCGGGAGCTACGGATCCCTCCGAGGGCCAGATGCCTCGCGCCGGCGCTCCGAAAACCTCCCGCATCTTCTCCTGGGCGAGTGCGAGCTGGCTCCGCACATCTTCCGGAGCGGAAAATTGGGGCGGAAGGTTGACGTGAGGCATCGATCGGCGCGCGAAGTTGGTGTCCAACAGAAGCGGCAGGATCGGATGGCAGTACGGAGAGGTCGTGATCTCGACCTGGCCTCGGTCGACGGCCGCCCGGTAGCGGGAGAGCACCGTACGGACGATCTCCCGGTGGAGATCAAGCAGTTGGCCTTTTTGCTCTTCGGTGAAGTCCCGTCCCTGTGCGCGCAGCTCCTGGAGCAAGGGGTAGGTTCGATAAGCCGCGAAGCCGCACCATGCCAGGTTGTAGAGCACCTGCAGGTCGCGATAGTCCTGTGCGGAGAAGAGGCTCGTCAGTTCCGCCAGGTTGCCAAAATGGACGATTCGGCCGCGCCGGTTGAGCAGCTCCCAATAGCGGGGCAACGGACGGATGAGCGTATCGAAGTTGGCGCGGAAGAAATGCTCGAGGATCTTTTCCTTCTCCCCTTGTGTAAGATCCTCCGCCCGGATGCGGCTCCAGGCCTCGCAGTCGTCGATGACCTCGCCTGCGCCCAGCTCCACGAGCTGCTCGAGCAGAACCGGGGTGAAGTTGAAGGCGACTCTGAGGTTGGGAAAGCGGTCGACCATCTCGATCATGTCGAGGTAGCTATGGACCGCGTGCAGCCGGACCCAGGGCATGCGCGCCTTGCCGCTCTGCCGGTCGACATAATCCGGCTGGTGCATGTGCCAGAGGAGAACGAGATTCACCGAGTGGCTCCTATGGTGTCGATTCGCGGAGAGTCCCGGGGAGCAGTTTTGCCGACTTTCGAAGACGAGGGAAGCCCCATGCTACGTTTCCGCGCGGACCCGCCGGAGAAAGGCTGCGGCTTCCTCCGGGAAGGTGGTGTTGATGTAGAACCCGGTACCATACTCGAATCCGGCAGCCTGCGCCAGGCGGGGAAGGATTTCGATATGCCAGCGAAACTCCATTTCCGGGGGAATCGATTCGTGGACGCGAGGGAGGTGAAAGGGGGCGGTCTGCAGGATCATGTTGTAGGCCGGGTTCCGCAAGCCTTTCCGGATTCGGCGAAGCACGTGGCGGAGTGCTTCGGCGAGCAGACCGAGATGATAATCATCGAGCGTGTGGAAGTGGGCGGCGGGAAACTTCGGCAGGATCCAAGTTTCGAAAGGGAACCGGCTGGCCCAAGGGCAGAACGAGGCGAACGCCGAATTCTCGTAGACCAGCCGATCGCCCGACTTGAGCTCGGCTTGCAAGACGTCGGCAAAGAGGCTGCGCTCCTTGAGCTCGAAGTGGGAACGAGCGGTCTCCAGCTGCTCTTCGATGGCGCGCGGAACCACCGGGAGTGCGATGAGCTGGGAATGGGGATGCCGCAGAGAAGCCCCGGCGAGCATGCCGACGTTCTTGAAGACAAAAATGTACCGAAAGCGGACATCCTGGACCAGGTCGATGATCCGCGCCCGGTAGGCGCGGAGCACGTCGGTTACCGCTCCCAAGGGTTGATCTTCGAGCTCCTGGTCCGGATCGGGGGTCTCGATGATCACTTCATGAGCGCCGATCCCGTTGATCCGGTCGTAGAGACCGACCCCTTCTGGCAGAAGCTCCCCTTCGATGCGAAGCGCCGGAAAACGGTTGGGAACCACTCGGACCCTCCAGCCCGGGGAGTCCGGAAGTCCACCCTCCGGGCGGATCGCGAAGACTTCGTGGGGGGTGAGGGCTTCGTTGCCCGCCATGAACGGGCAGATCGAGCTGAGCGGCTCGGGTGGAGGAGGGTAATCGATCGGGCGCTGCTTGCGCTCCGGAGCAAAAACGACCCACCGTTTGGGGAAAAGCGGTTCCCGGCGCAATTGCGGCATATCGCGATGAGTTGGCTGTTGGCTGGCTTTTGTAATCCCGCCCGGTGGTTTGGATCTACCGGAAAAAGGTTGCGAGACTTCTCTTCTATGGGAAAGAGTAGCCCCACTCAACGATAAAGCGGAATGACTCACGATCTTTCTCCTGCATCGTCCCGGCGCAAAGCCCCGCCTCAGGGCGTCGGCTCCGAGACGAGCTCGGGCGGACAGGGCGGTCCGCGCCCTCTATGGGCGGAGCTTACGCCCATTGGTTCCCTCCTTCGCTGCTGGGAATAGGGCCGAGCGCGAGGGCCTTCTCCTAGACCGAGATGAAGTTTCGCTTGATTGGATCCGCTCCCGGCAGCCCGGCTCGGATTGGCGAACTGAGTACAGGCCACGGCTTGGTTCGCACTCCGGCATTCATGCCCGTGGGCACGCGAGGGACGGTCAAGGGCGTCTTTCCTCGCGATCTTCTTGACCTGGGAGCTCAGGTTATCCTCTGCAATACCTACCACCTTCTGCTCCGGCCCGGCATCGAGGTGCTGCGCGATCTGGGAGGGCTGCACCGGTTTCTCGGTTGGCCCGGTGCCATCCTCACGGACAGCGGCGGCTACCAGGTCTTCAGCCTCTCCTCCCTTCGCCATGTCGATGACCAGGGCGCGGCGTTTCGCTCCCATTTGGATGGGAGCGCCCTTTTTCTTTCGCCCGAGCTGGCGATCGAGTTCCAGCTGATCGCCGGCAGCGATCTGGTCATGAGCCTGGACGAATGTCCACCCTGGCCGGCTTCTCCCAGCGTCCTCGATCAGGCCGTCCGGCGAACGGTTCGTTGGGCGGCGAGAGGAAAGGATGCCTGGGAGCGCCTGCGGGAATCCCATCCGCGGTTTCCCACGCCAGAAGCGGGCCTTTTCGGCATCGTCCAAGGGGGAGGCGATGCCAAGCTCCGGTCGCTCTGTGCCGAGGAGCTGGGAGCGATCGGGTTCGACGGATTTGCCATCGGGGGAGTCAGCGTGGGGGAGCCTCCCGAGGAGGGCCTGCGCACGGTCGCGGAGACGGTCGTCCATCTCGACGGGCGGCGCCCCCGCTATGTCATGGGGCTGGGAGAGCCCTGGCAGATCGTCGAGATGGTGAACTTGGGTGTCGATCTCTTCGATTGCGTCCTTCCCACCCGGTTAGCCAGGCACGGGGTTGCCTATACCGAAGCGGGACGCCTTTCCCTCCGGAACTCCTCGTTTCGCCTCGATCTGGAACCGATCTCTCCCGAATGCGGCTGCTATACCTGCCGCCATTTCCACCGCGCCTATTTGCGCCATCTATTGAAATCGGAGGAAATTCTTGGCGTCATGCTCCTCACGCTGCATAACCTGTATTTCTACCTTTGCCTAATGAGGGGAATACGAGCGGCGCTGGAGGCGGGACGTTGGGAGGCGTTCCTTGCGGAGCAGAGAAAGCGTCGAAAGGAATATAAGGAAGGATCATAAAGCATGGGCATGGAACTTTTCTGGATCGCCGCAGCACAACCATCAGCCGCTGGAGGGCAGGCCGCCGGGCAGCCGGCGGAGATGCCAGCCTTTTCGTCGCTGATTACGCTGGCACTCATCTTCGGGGTTTTCTACTTCCTTTTGATCCGGCCGCAGCAGAAGGCCCGGAAGGAGCAGGAGCGCCTCATCGCGGGTGTCAAGACCGGCGACCGAGTGGTGACCAGCGGCGGGTTGCTGGGAACGGTCACCAACGTCAAGGACAAGACCGTGCTCATCCGGGTAGCGGAGAACGTGAAGGTCGAAGTGCTCAAAACGAGTCTCACTTCGGTCACGAAGGCAGAAGCGGAAGAGAAGTAGGCCTCCGGTCTCCTCAGGAGAGAGAAACGCCATGCTGCTTTGGTCCTTCGTCACGGCACTCTTCTTCCTTATTGCCCTGATCTGGTATTTCACTTCGACCGAGGAACGGGTGCGCCGATGGGTGGGCCTCTTCTGCATCGTCATGCTCCTGGCCAACGCCGGGATCTCCCTCTTTCCGCTCGACAAGTCGATTCGGCTCGGGCTCGACCTCAAAGGGGGGACGGCTTTTCTTCTGGAGTTGGAAGGCCAGCCTTCCCCGGGGGCGTTGCAGCAGGCCACGGCGGTGATCCGGAAGCGGGTGGATAAGTTTGGCTTGTCGGAGCCGATCATCCAGCCGGTGGGTCGCAACCGGATCAGCGTTCAGATTCCCGGCTTGGCCGAAACCGAAAAGAACGCGGCGCGGCAGCAGCTTTCGAAAGTGGCCAAGCTCGAGTTCAAGATGGTTCACCCGCAGGCCGGCCAGCTTCTCGCGGAGATTCAGGCGGGACAGGGACGGATTCCCCCCGATTACGAGGTGCTTTCCTTTGCTCCGGAGGAGGGGAGGAGCTCCGGGTTACGCCAGATCTTGGTGAAGCGCCGCGCGGAGATGGGGGGGAAGTATGTACAGCGGGCGTTTCGAGGGTTCGACGAGGTCGGTCGGCCCACCGTGGTGATCGAATTCAGCGACGAGGGATCGCGCCGCTTCGGGGCGATAACGAGCGGCAACATCGGGAAACAGTTGGCGATCGTACTGGATGGAGAGGTGAAGAGCGCGCCCGTAATTCAGTCGGCGATCTTTCGCAGCGCGGTCATCTCCGGGGGCAACATGAGTCCCAAGGAGGCGGAGGATCTGGCGAGCATCCTGGAGAACCCGCTCGAAATGCCGGTCAAGCTGCTGGAGGAGCGGGGGATCGATCCGTCGCTGGGCCGCGACTCGATCTTGAGCGGCGCCAGAGCGGCATGGGTAGCCTTGGCGCTCGTCGTCCTCTTCATGGTGGCCTATTACCGAGCGGCCGGCCTGGTTGCCGTGCTCGCGCTGGCGGTGAATCTCTTTTTGCTCTTTGGCTTCCTGGCGCAATTCCACTTTACCTTGACCCTCCCCGGACTGGCCGGAGTCATTTTGACGATCGGGATGGCCGTTGACGCCAACGTCCTGGTGTATGAGCGCATGCGGGATGAGCTCGACGCGGGGAAGCCGCTCCGGCAGGCGGTGACCGTCGGATTCGAGCGCGCATTCAGCGCCATCTTCGACTCGAATGTCACCGTCATCCTGGTCGCCGTGATCCTGATGTGGCTCGGGAGCGGGCCACTCCAAGGCTTTGCCGTCACGCTCGTGCTCGGGATCGTGGCCAACCTCTTCGCCGCCCTCGTAGTGACTCGGAATGCCTTCGAGTGGCTTCTGGTGAGCGGCTGGCTGCGGCGCCTTTCCATGATGCGCATTTTGACGCGCCCGAGCTTCCCCTTTCTGGCTTGGCGGCGGACGGCGTGCTGGCTGGCCCTCGCTCTGCTCGCCGCCGGGATGGCCACCTTCTTTGTCCGCAGCGATAAGCTCTTAGGAGTCGATTTCGTGGGCGGAGATTCCCTGACCGTCGGCTATCAGCAAGCTGCCTCCATCCAGGAGGTTCGAGCGGCGCTGGAAGGAGCGGGGATCCATCCAAGCATGGTGCAATTTGCGCGCGAGTACCGACAGCTATCCTTGCAGACCCGCTATGGCGAGGGGGGACGCGCCTTGCAGATCCTGCAGAGCAAGCTCCCGACCGCCCGATTCGCCAATGCCAGGCTAGACAGCGTCGGTCCTGTCGTGGGGGAGGAGCTCAAGGGACGCGCCCTGCTCGCTCTCTCCCTGGGCCTCGTGGCCATCCTTCTCTATGTCACGATTCGTTACGAATGGTCGTTCGCCGCTGCGGCCGCACTCGGCCAGCTCCACGACGTCTTCCTGGCTGTAGGATTCATGGCGATCCTGGGTCAGGAATTTACGATGCCGCTGGTCGGCGCCTTCTTGACGATCCTCGGCTATTCGATCAATGAGAAGATCGTTATTTCCGACCGGGTCCGGGAGGCAGCTCGCCTGCGCCTGGCGGGCACCTTCGCTGAGCATGTCAACAGCGGGGTCAATTTGACTCTAGCCCGTACGCTGATCACGGGCGGCACCGTTCTTCTAGCGAACCTTTCGATGCTGGTGCTCGGGGGTCCGGTGATCTCCCCGTTTGCCCTGGCGATCCTCATTGGCGTATTGGGCGGCATGTTTTCCTCCCACTTTTTGACACCCGCTCTCATGTACTGGTTTCACGAGCTTCGAGGGAGGGGCGCCCACCCGTTGGGGCGCCCGGCCACGCAGAGCGCGTGAGGGTCGGAGGCGTGCATTTCGTGCGTCCTTTTTAGGCGGATCCCAGGCTCTCGCCTCGGAAGGAGGGGGAAGAGGCCGGTCAGGCGGGAGGGCAAGGTGCTCCATGGACGAAGCTGCGATGAGCGATCGAGCCGAATGGGAAGCCGAGACGATTTGGGAGATCGGTGCCTCGGGGGAAGAGGTCGAAGCCCTCGCTCGCGACCTAGGCGTCTCTCCCTTGCTTGGGGAGCTCCTTGCCGAGCGCGGCTATCGTGATCCGGCGGAGGCTTCCCGCTTTCTCCAGCCCCGGCTCTCCGAGCTCGAAGACCCCTTTCAATTGACCGGCTTGCGGCAGGCGTCCGAACGGCTCAGGGAGGCCATCGCCCGGAGGCAATGGACGCTGGTGTACGGCGACTACGATGTCGACGGGGTGAGCTCGACGGCCCTTCTGGTGCGGGCCTTGCGCCTTTTGGGAGTTCCCGTAACGGCCTTCATTCCGGAGAGGGCTTCGGAGGGCTACGGGCTCACCCGGAAGGGACTGGAGCGGGCCTTCCGTCTTGTCCACCGGGAGAGAGAGCGGCTCGGGCCGGGAGGGAAGGGCACACCCGACTTGGTCGTCGCCGTCGATTGCGGCACGACTTCGGTCGAGGAATTGGCCTGGCTCGAGGAAGAGGGAGTCGAAGCGCTCGTCGTCGACCACCATCAACCTGCTGGCCGCTGGCCGCGGGCTTGCGCGATCGTGAATCCGCACCAGGATGGTCGAGGCAGCCACTTGGCGAGTGTTGGGCTCGTCTTCAAGCTGCTCCATGGGCTTCTCAAGCTGGAGCCGGGTTACCGCGAGCGGCTGGTGCTGCGCGAGGAGCTCGATCTGGTCGCCCTGGGGACCATCGGGGACGTGGTGCCCTTGACCGGGGACAATCGGATCCTGGTCGCGCGTGGCCTGGAGCAGCTTGGCCGCCGCCGCTTGCCCGGCTTGCGCGCGCTCGCGAGCGTATCGAACGTAGGCGAGAAACCGACGGTCGACGATGTCGCCTTCCGGCTGGCTCCTCGTCTCAATGCGAGTGGGAGGCTCGACGACGCGATGGAATCGCTCCACCTCCTGCTGACCGATTCGACCTCCGAGGCGGAAGAAGGAGCGCTCTCTCTTCACCGAAAGAACCTCCAGCGGCGGCTGGTTGAGCGCCAGATGCTTGAGGAAGCGCTCGGAGTCCTGGAAAAAGAGCCTTCGGCTTTGACGAGCGGGGCAATCGTGGTGGGAAAGAGGGGGTGGCACGCGGGGGTGGCGGGAGTCGTCGCCTCGCGTCTTCTCAAGCGGTTCCATCGACTAGTGGCGGTCGTCGCCTTTGACGAATCGGGGGAAGGGAAGGGAAGCGCTCGCGGGATTCCGGGGATGTCGATCGTCGAGGGGTTACGGGTGGCTGCCGCCCATTTGGAGAAGTTCGGCGGCCACGACCTCGCTGCCGGCTTCTCTGTCCGGGAGGAAAATCTCCCCGCTTTTCGCGCGAGCTTGGCTGGGTGGGTGAAGCGAGAGGGCTCGCCCGAGCTCTTTCGCAAGCGCCTGAAGATCACACGAGAGCTGCCTCTCTCCGCCGCGGGGCTCCCGCTTTACGACGAGTTAGAGCGACTGGCCCCCTTCGGGGCGGGAAATGCCCGGCCGCTTTTCGCCTTTCCCACGCTCTCCCTGGAGCGACCACCGGTCCAGGCTCGAGGTTGCACGCGGATGTTGCTCCGCTCGGGCGATGCGCGGTGCGAGGCGTTCGCCTTCGACCTTGCGGTGAGCCGCGTCATTCCCGGGAGATTTCAGATTGCCGGGCATCTCGATTGGGATGCGCTGGGCAAACGGATCCGGGTGCGGATCGTTGATTGGAGAGCCGAACCGGGCGGCTGCTTGCGCAGCGCGACGATTGAATGAGAAGGGGCGATCGGATAGAAGGTGAGAGCAATGAGCGGCATGAGTCCTTTTCGCATCGGGTGTGCCCCCTATCTCAACGCGAAGCCTCTCATCTACGGGTTGGAGGAGCACGTGTCGTTCTTTCCGCCCGCCGAGCTGCCGGGCCGGCTCCGGGCGGGCGAGATCGACGTGGGGCTGGCGCCGCTGGGCGCTTCTCTTTCGGGGGAATTTGCCCTGGTTGACGGCGTGGGGATCGTGGCTGACGGTCCGGTCAAAAGCGTCATCCTCGTCCATGAGAGTTCCCTGCGCGACGTACGGACAGTCGCCCTCGACCCCGATACGCGATCGTCCTTCCTCTTGGTTCGGGTGCTTCTGGAGAATTTTCTTGGCTTTCATCCGAAGTACCTCCCTTTTACGGAGCGGGCCGATGCTCGGCTCTTGATCGGGGATCGGGCGCTCGCGTTTCGGAAGGAAAACCCGGGAGCCGCACTCCTCGACTTGGGGCAAGGATGGCATGAGCAGACGGGACTCCCCTTCGTCTTCGCCGCCTGGGCGGTCCGGCGCGAGAGAGGGGAAGCCAAAAAGCTCGCTCCGCTCCTGCGCGACGCGAAGCGGCGTGGCCTTGCCGCGCGGGCTTCGATTGCGAAAGACGAGAGCCAACTCGAGTATTTGACTCGCTACATCCGGTACGAAGTGGGGGAGCGGGAACGGGAGGGCCTTTGCCGCTTTGCCCACGAGCTGCGGATTCTGGGAGAGAAGGTAGTCGATGGGAAGGAGCTCGTATGGATTTGAGCAACGGAAACGGTATCGAGGGAAGAGTGGGGGCGAAGGTTTTGGCCGGGGAGAGGATTACTCCGGAAGAGGCGCGGGAACTCTATTTCCTTCCGTTATCGGAGCTGGGACTCCTGGCGGACGCCTTCCGCCGGCGGAAGAAGAACGATGCCTACGAAGGGGCCGGGGAGAGGATCGTCACCTACATTGTCGATCGCAATATCAACTACACCAACGTCTGCAACGTCGGCTGCAAGTTCTGTGCCTTCTACCGGAGAAAAAAAGATCCGGACCATTACGTCCTCAGCCCGGAGCAGATCGGCGAGAAGGTTGCCGAGCTCGAGGCGATCGGCGGGACGCAGATCCTTCTCCAGGGCGGACACCATCCGGACCTGGGAATCGATTACTACCTGGAGCTTCTTCACTATCTGAAGGAGAAGCATCCGGGAATCAACATCCACGGCTTTTCCCCTCCGGAGTTCGTCCACTTTTCCCGAACGTTCGAAATGCCGCTCGAAGAGGTGCTACGCCGCTTCCGGGACGCCGGCTTGGGTTCGGTGCCCGGCGGAGGCGCCGAAATCCTGGTCGACCAAGTGCGCAAGCGCATCGCAGCGCTCAAATGCACCGCCGATCAGTGGCTCGAGGTGATGCGGACCGCTCACCGGCTGGGGCTGCGATCGAGCTCGACCATGATGTTCGGACATGTCGAGACGCTCGAGGATCGGATTGAGCATCTCCGTCGCCTCCGCGAGCTTCAGGACGAGACCGGCGGATTCACCGCGTTCATCTGCTGGACCTTCCAGCCCGACCACACGGCCCTGAGCGCCAAGAAGCTCGGCCCCTCCGAATACCTGCGAATGCAGGCCCTCGCACGGATCTTCCTCGACAATGTCGATAATGTCCAATCCTCCTGGGTGACCCAGGGGCCGGAGATCGGACAGGTGGCTCTCCGCTTCGGAGCCAATGACTTCGGAAGCGTCATGATGGAAGAGAACGTTGTCTCTGCGGCGGGCACGACCTTCCGCATGACGGCGGAGGAGATCGAACGCTTCATCCGCGACGGGGGATTTGAACCGAGACGTCGGAACAACTGGTACGAGCTCCTGTCATGAACGAACCCTTTGCCCCGTCGGCCCGCCCCGCCGGAAAACGATCTCCTCTGCGAGCGCCTAATCGATCCGAAAAGGAAGTTTCTTCAGACTATGCCTAAGCGGGATGATCTGCATTCGATCTTGTTGATCGGCAGCGGGCCGATCGTGATCGGGCAGGGCTGCGAATTCGACTATTCTGGGGTGCAGGCCTGCAAGGCGCTCAAGGAGGAAGGATATCGGGTCATCCTTCTCAACAGCAATCCGGCGACCATCATGACCGATCCGGAGTTTTCGGATCGCACCTATCTGGAACCGATCTCGGTCGCGGTGCTGGAGAAGATTTTGGAGCGGGAAAGACCCGATGCGCTTCTCCCCACACTCGGCGGACAGACCGCTCTCAACGTGGCTACCGCCGCGGCCGACCGGGGGCTCTTGGAGCGCTATGGCGTTCGGATGATCGGCGCCCAGCCAGAGGCCATCAAGAAGGCCGAGGATCGGCAGCTGTTCAAGGAGGCGATGGTGCGTATCGGCCTTGGCGTGCCCAACTCGGGAACCGCGCGAAGCCTTGAGATGGCCCGGAGCGTTGCCGAGACGATTGGTAGGTTCCCTCTGATCATCCGACCGGCCTTCACCCTGGGCGGCATGGGGGGAGGAATCGCCTACAACCGCGAAGAGTTCGAAGGGATCGTAGCCGGGGGCTTGGCGACCTCTCCGATCGGGGAGATCTTGATCGAAGAATGCCTGCTCGGCTGGAAGGAGTTCGAGATCGAGGTCATGCGCGATCGGGCGGACAATTGCGTCGTCGTCTGCTCAATCGAGAACTTCGATCCCATGGGGGTGCACACCGGGGACAGCATCACCATCGCTCCCATCCAGACGCTTTCTGATCGGGAATACCAGAGGATGCGCGATGCGGCATTCGCTGTCATCCGGGAGATCGGCGTCGAAACCGGAGGGTCCAACATTCAGTTCGCGGTCGATCCGAAGACCGGGCGGCAGCTTGTCATCGAGATGAACCCTCGTGTTTCCCGCTCCTCGGCCCTCTCCTCGAAGGCAACCGGCTATCCGATCGCCAAGATCGCGGCGAAATTGGCAGTCGGGTACACGCTCGACGAGCTGCGCAACGACATCACCCGGGAGACGCCCGCGAGCTTCGAGCCGACGATCGACTATGTCGTCACTAAGCTCCCGCGCTTTACCTTCGAAAAATTTCCGGCCTCCGACCTCACGCTCACCTCCTCGATGAAGAGCGTGGGCGAGGCGATGGCGATGGGAAGGACCTTCCAGGAGTCGCTCCAGAAAGGCCTCCGTTCCCTGGAAGTGGGAGCTTGGGGCCTGGGAGGGGGCGGCGCTCAATCCGACCCGCTTCCCTCGATGGAGGAGATCCGTCACTATCTCGTCACCCCTCGGGCGGAACGGATCTTCTATATCCGCCACGCCTTCCGGGCGGGGATGGAGCTCACAGAAATCGCCGAGCTCTCGGGCATCGATCCGTGGTTTCTCGAGCAGATTCGCGGGCTAGTCGCAGAGGAGGGACGTCTGCCGAAGGAGCCGCAGGACTCGGACTCCCTCGCTCGAGCCAAGCGCAAGGGCTTTTCCGATCGGCAGATCGCCCACGTGTGGGGCGTTTCGGAAGAAGAGATTCGCTCCCGGAGGATCGAGCGGAACCTCCGGCCTTCCTATCGGCTCGTGGACACCTGCGCGGGCGAGTTCACCGCCTACACTCCCTACTACTACTCGAGCTACGAGGGCGGATGCCGGGAGCTGCCGCCGGTCGGAGAGAAAGAGCGGATTCTCGTCCTCGGGGGAGGACCGAATCGGATCGGACAGGGGATCGAGTTCGACTACTGCTGCGTCCATGCGGCGATGGCTCTCCGGGAGCTGGGGAAGGAGGCGATCATGGTCAACTCCAATCCCGAGACCGTATCTACTGACTACGACTGCAGCGATCTCCTCTTCTTCGAGCCGCTCACGCTCGAAGATGTCCTCAACGTCTACGAGGCGACCCAAGCTTCCGGCGCTATCGTTCAGTTCGGCGGACAGACCCCCCTCAACCTCGCGGCGGATCTGGAGCGAGCGGGGGTGCGGATCCTCGGGACCGCGGTGCGCTCGATCGAGCGCGCCGAGGATCGAGAGCTCTTTGCCGCGCTCGTCTCCAAGCTGGGCCTACGCCAGCCGCTGAGCGTGACCGGGCGGAGCGAGGAAGAGGCGGTCGTCGGGGCGGCCAAGATCGGTTATCCGATCCTCGTCCGACCCTCTTTCGTTCTCGGGGGTAGAGCGATGCAGATTGTTTACACCGAGGAAGATTTACGGCGCTACGCCCGGGAGGCGCTGCTCGTCTCTCCCGATAGGCCGATCCTGATCGACCGTTTCCTGGAAGACGCGACCGAGGTGGACGTCGACTGCCTTTGCGACGGCGAGACGGTCGTCGTGGGCGCAATTATGGAGCATATCGAGCAGGCCGGGGTCCATTCGGGCGACAGCGCCTGCGTGATTCCCGCTCCTACCCTTTCGGCCGCCATCCAGGAGGAGATCCGGGGAGCGATTCGTTCCCTGGCGCTCGATCTCGAGGTTCGAGGGCTCATGAACGTTCAATTTGCGGTCAAGAGCGATGGCCTCTACGTTCTCGAGGTCAACCCCCGGGCTTCCCGAACCGTCCCCTTCGTGAGCAAGGCGATTGGAGTGCCGCTGGCCAAGCTGGCGGCAAAGGTGATGGTTGGACGGAAGCTCTCCGAGCTCGGCTTTACGCGGGAAGTAATTCCCAGCTACTATTGCGTCAAGGAAGCGGTCTTTCCCTTCCTTCGCTTCCCCGGCGTCGACATTCTCCTGGGTCCCGAGATGAAGTCGACAGGTGAGGTGATGGGCATCGATGAGGATCTGGGACTCGCCTACGCCAAGACCCAGACGGCGGCCTCGCCGAGCCTCCCGCTCCGAGGCAATGTCTTCGTGAGCGTCCGGGATCAGGATAAGCAAGAGGGCGCCCGGATCGCCCGCGCCCTCCAGGAGCTCGGATTTACTCTCTACAGCACGGCTGGGACCGGCCGTGCCCTGGCCGAGGCGGGCGTCCCTTGCCACCGCCTGCACAAGCTCTCGGAAGGCCGTCCCAATATCTTGGACATGCTCAAGAACGAGGAGATTGCGCTGGTAATCAACTGTCCGGGAGGACGCACGGCGCGGCATGACGAGATCCAGATCCGAACCCGAGCCCTCTACGCGGGAGTCCCCGTCATGACCACGATGGCGGCGGCGTGGGCTACCGTGCAGGCGATCCGCTCCCTGCAGCACAAGGAATTCCGGGTCAAGGCGCTGCAGGAGCATCACGCGGCGCTCGCTTCGCGCCGGTAGGAGCGTGCCGTGGCGAGGAGGACCCCGGGAATTTCCCTCTCGGCTCTCCTGATTGGTGGCTACCTGACCCTCGGCCTTTACGTGGCCGTGCGCGGCTGGCTCGTCCTGCCCCCCCATCTCCTTCTCCGCGTCGGCTACCTTTGCCTCGCGGCCGCTTGCGTTTTCGGCTATCCTGCGGCCCGGAAGTGGCAGGAGCGGAACCCTTCCTCGCTCGCCGATTCAGCGGTCCTCCTCACTTCGCTCTGGATTCCGTCGGTTCTCTACCTCTTTCTTGGAATCACTCTCTGGGATCTGCTGCGGCTCCTGCCGGGCTTCGCCCGGTTCGAAACGAGCCTCCTTCCCCCCTGGGCATCGGCTCTCGGCCTGGTGGGCTTGGTCGTACTCCTGCTCCTCAAGGGATCCGCCAACGCCCGCCGAGTGGAGCTCCGAAGGCTCGATCTTTCGATCAATACGCCGACGGCTCTCCCCTCCGCTCCCACGCATCTGACCGTTGCCGTCGCTTCGGACCTCCACATCACCGGAACCTTTGGCGCCAAAAGGCTCGCCCGCATCCTCAAAGCGATCCGGTCGGCGGGACCTGATCTCATCCTTCTGCCGGGGGACTTGGTTGATGCTCCCTCTGAGGTTCTCGAGAAGGCCGGCGTTGGACCTCTCTTCCGCTCCCTTCGCGCCCCGCTCGGCGTCTTCGCTTGCGTGGGAAACCATGAATACTATTGCGGCGCCGACGGAGTCGCCACCTTCCTGGAAAAGAACGGGATCTCCGTTCTGCGCGACCGGTGTGTGGAGGTCAGAGGCTTTCTCCGAATCGCCGGCCGGGAGGACCGGGCGAAAACGGTGCTGGGCGACGGCCGTCCGCGCCGCCCGCTCCAGCAGATCCTGGAGAAGACCGACCCGCAGCTGCCCCTCCTGGTTCTCGACCACCGCCCTTCCGCGCTCGACGAGGCGGCCGATTGCGGGGCGGCGCTGGTCGTTTGCGGGCATACGCACGACGGCCAGTTCTGGCCCCTCAACTACGTTGTCGCCCGGCTCTATTCCCTTGCCTACGGTTATGGATGGAGGGGGAAGACCCATGTTGTGGTCACTCGGGGTGCGGGCACTTGGGGCCCGCCCATCCGGATCGGGCAGCGCTCGGAAATCTTCCAGATCACCCTCCGTTTTTCGTCCGCGTCAGAGGGAGATCGAAGCCGCCAAGCATCTTGCCCTTCTTCCCGGGAATGAGCCACCTCGGCTTCTCCAAAGAGCCGCGCTGCCTTCTGGAAGAAGGGGGGAGTGGCCCCCAAGGCCGTGCAGCAGCGGAGGAGGAAAGAGAGGAAAGCCACTCAAAGAGGGAGCAGAACCCAAAAGAGCGCCGAGAAAGCTGTCCCAGATCAGGAGATGCAGGGCCAGCCGCGAGGCGCGATTTCCCCTTGCGGCCTAAGCGTTCTTTCCGCCGGCTTCCGCGCGCCAATCGCGCAGGGAGACCGTCTTTTCGTAGATCGCTCGGCCCAGGACCGCCCCGTAGAGGCGTGGAATTTGCTGCAGGGCGCGGAGATCGTCGGGCTTCCCGATCCCGCCCGAGGCGAAGACCGGGAGCGGGACCGATTCGACGAGCTGCCGGGTTCGCTCCAGGTCCGGGCCGGAGAGCATGCCATCGACGGAGACATCGGTATAGAGGAGGAAGCCCGCTCCATAATCGTGGGCATGCCGGGCCGCGTCGATCAGCTTCTTTCCTGTGCCGCGCTCCCAGCCAGCAATCCGGACTTCCCCGTTGCGGGCGTCCAAGGCGAGGACGAGCCGCTCCGAGCCGAAGCGGGCTGCGAGCTCCGGAAGGAAATCATCCTCTTCCCACGCCCGAGTACCGATGACCACCCGCGAGGATCCGCGCCGGAGGGCTTCTTCGACTGCTTCTTCGGTCCGGAGTCCGCCGCCGAATTGAATGGGAATCCGAACCCGTTTTGCGATCGCCTCGACCCAGGGCAGGGAAGAGGAGGCACCGGAAAACGCTCCCGCCAGGTCGACGATGTGCAGGCCATCGGCCCCTTCGTCTTCCCAGCGAAGGGCAGCAGCCAGAGGATCCTCGGAATAGACGGTGGCGGAATCCCGTTTTCCCTGCCGGAGGCGGACGACCTTTCCTCCGAGCAAGTCGATGGCGGCAAAGAGCTTCACGGAATGGACAGAGGGGTCGCCTCGTGGCGTGCGGCGACTCGGACAAAGTTGCTCAAGAGCTGCAAGCCCACCCGCTGGCTCTTTTCCGGGTGAAACTGGACCGCGAAGAGGGCATCCCGGCAGACGCCACTTGCGAAGGACACCCCGTAATCGGTCTCGAGGGCGATCCATTCCGGATCTAGGGGTACGGGATAGTAGCTGTGAACAAAATAGACGAACTCTCCCGACCGGACCTCGCGGGTGAACTCGCTTTCATGGACGATTTGGAAGGTGTTCCAGCCGATTTGGGGGACCTTTCCGACCCCTTCTGGGAAGCGGACCACCTGGCCGGGAATGAGCCCGAATCCGGCAATCCCCGGGCTTTCGGCGCTTCTTTCGAAGAGGAGTTGATAGCCCAGGCAGATGCCGAGGAACGGCTTTCCGCCGCCGGCCCACTCCCGCAGCGGACCCCACAACCCGGTTTGCGTCAGCCGCGCGGCGCAGTCGCCGAACGCGCCGACTCCGGGAAGGACGACGCCGGCCAGATCGGCCAGGTCATCAGGCTTCGTGACCCGTCGGGGTGCCGCCCCGACGAACGCGAGCGCTTTTTCCACGCTCCGGAGGTTGCCCATGCCGTAATCGACGACGCCCAGAAGAGGGCGGGAGCCGGAGGAAGCGGGTTGAGGAGAAAGGGAGTTCAACGTTTTTCGTGCAATTCCTTTGCAAAAGATCCGATTCGATCAAAACTTTGCGATTACGAATGAAGATCCACTTTACGAAAATGACCGGGGCCGGCAATGACTTTGTCCTTGTCGACAATCGGGAAGGCCGCCTCCGGTTGCGCCCGGATCAGATCGCCCGGGTCTGCAATCGGCACTTTGGCATCGGCGCCGACGGGATGCTCGTCGTGGAAACCGAGGGGAGGCAAGACCGCATCCGGATGCGCTACTACAACGCCGACGGGGGCGAAGCCTCCCTTTGCGGAAACGGAGCCCGCTGCTTCGCCCGCTTCTTAGAGCCTCTGGTGAAGGAACAAGAGGGCGGTCGGGTCTCCTTTCTCACCGGTGCCGGCCTCGTCGAGGCGACCTTTGCGGGCGAGGAGGTCTCCATTACGATGCCCGATCCCGGAGAGTCGCGGCTGCGGCAGCTCATTTCCACTCGACATGGACCGCTGGAGGCGCACTGGATTCATACCGGAGTGCCGCATCTGATCGTCTTCGTGCAGAGCGTCAAGAGCATCGATGTAGAGGAGCTGGGGCGGGAGCTGCGGTGGCTCCCGGACTTCGCTCCCGAAGGGGCCAATGCCGATTTCGTCGAGCTGCTGGGGTCCGATCGGATTTCAGTGCGGACCTATGAACGAGGGGTCGAGGCGGAGACGCTCGCGTGCGGAACCGGCGTCACGGCTTCCGCTCTTGTGGCTCATTGCGTAAAAGGGTATTCCTCCCCGGTTTCGGTCCTGGTTCGAAGCGGGGATTGGCTTCGCGTAGGATTCGAGCGGACGGGTGATCGACTTCATGAGGTTCGGCTCGAGGGTCCGGCCAGGGCGGTCTTTACGGGAGAGATGGAGGTGGGAGAATGAAGCTGTTGGGAACCTATACCGCGCTCGTGACGCCGTTTCGTGGAGGTGCGGTCGATGAGGAGGCCTTGCGACTCCTGGTGGAGGCGCAGATTGAAGGAGGGGTGGCCGGGCTCGTACCCGTGGGAACCACCGGAGAGTCTCCCACGCTCACCCACGAGGAGCATATCCGGGTCATTGCCAAGACGGTCGAATTTACTGCCGGGAGGGTGACCGTTCTTGCAGGAACGGGCTCCAACAGCACAGCCGAGGCGATCGAGCTGACTCGCGCTGCGGAAGCGGCGGGAGCCGACGGGGCGCTGCTTGTCGCCCCCTATTACAACAAGCCGAGCCAGGCCGGGCTCTACGCCCATTTCGCGGCGATCGCCGGGAGTACGCGGCTGCCTCTGGTCCTCTATAGCATCCCCGGTCGGTGTGGGGTCGAGATCGCGGTGGAGACCGTCCAGGCGCTCGCGAGAGGGCACAAGAGCATCATCGGGCTCAAGGAGGCCGGCGGTTCCGTCGACCGGCTGAGCCAGCTTCGCCAACTGCTTCCCGACGCTTTCGCGCTGCTGAGCGGGGACGATTCGCTCACCCTGCCATTCCTGAGCGTGGGTGCGGCCGGGGTGGTCAGCGTTGCCTCCAATCTTCTGCCCAGGGCGGTCGTCGACCTCGTGCAATCCTTCCTCTCGGGCAAGGTCGCGGAAGCCGAACGGCTCCATCGCCGTCTTTATCCGCTCTTTCGCGATCTGTTCGTGGAAACCAACCCGGTGCCGATCAAGACGGCGCTCTCGCTTCGCGGGCGGATCGCGCCCGACGTCCGGCTTCCTCTGGTCCCCCTGCAGCCGAGCAGCCGAGCCCGGCTCGAAAAGACGCTTTCGCTCGTGGGAATGGAATAGAGGGGACCGGGCATGATTCGTCTGATGGTGGTCGGCGCCAAGGGGCGCATGGGGACGGCGGTTCTGGAGCAGGCGCGCTTGGCGGGCGAATGGGAGATTGCGGGAGCGATCGATCAAGGAGATCCGCTCGCGCCGGCGCTCGCCGGGAGCGACGTCATCATCGACTTCAGCGCGCACGGCTTTTCCACGGAGCTCGCCGAGGCGAGTGCCAAGGCGGGCAAGGCGCTCGTGATCGGGACGACAGGCCATCTGCCCGAGGAGGCCCTTCGGGTGCGCCGGGTGGCCGAGTCGATTCCGATCGTCTGGGCGCCCAACTTTTCTACGGGGGTCAACCTGCTTTTCTACCTCGTGCGAAAGGCGGCCACAGTTCTCGGGGAGGAGTTTGATCCCGAGATCGTGGAAGCCCACCATCGGGCGAAACGGGACGCACCCAGCGGAACCGCTCGCCGCCTGGCGGAAATCGTCGCGGAGGTGCGCGGGGTCTCTCTCGAAAAGGCCGTGCGCTCCGGAAGGCAGGGAGAGACAGGTCCGCGGGAGGCGGGGGAAATCGGGATCCACGCGATCCGCGGCGGGCGGATCGTGGGACTCCACACCGTCCTCTTCGCGGGTCCGGGAGAAGTGCTGGAGCTCACGCACCGGGCCGAGACACGGGATACCTTTGCCCTGGGCGCCCTTCGGGCGGCACGCTGGGCGGTGGGAAAGCCTCCCGGAATCTACTCGATGGAGGATGTTCTCGGGTTGGCCGAGAGAGAGAGATAGGGAGAAGAGGGCGCCGGGTCGCCCTCGCTGGCAGAGGCCCGGCTTGCCATGACAAGCGGAGAGGGCTACGCTTGGGAAGTTTATTGGAGGTACATGTGAAACTTCGCTGCACTGTCGATCCCGTGGAAGCGTTGCGCCGAGGCATTGATGCGCCGGAGAGCACCGTCCTGGACCTCAACCCGGCGGTTCTGTCACCGGCGGAACGGGAGTGGCTTGCCGCTGCCGTCCGGAAGGGGGAGAGCGCTTCTTCCGATGAGCCGGCTTCGCTGATCTTTCCGCATCCGATTCCCGCCCCTTCCGTGGAGGGGTTGCGGGAGGCGATCGCCTCCCGCATCTCGGGCCGTGCTTCCTCCCCGGAGCATGGCCTTACAACCCGGTTTGACGAGCCACCCCGGCCGGAGGCACATCTGGCGGCCCCGACGCCTCCGGCGGCGACGACAGGCAACCCCGTTGGGGAGGTGGCGAAGGCGGCGGGCTTTATGGGTCTGGGCGCTCTCATGGGCGGGATGATCGATCGGGTCTTCGGTCCGCACCCGCAGCAGCCGCTCGACGTGATCGTCGAGCCAGAGCAGCCGCGGGAGGGGTCCTGGGGGGAGGGGCGCCCGCAACAGCCGCCTGCAGAGTCCTCAGCGCCCTCGTCCTGCTGCGACGATCAGGACGGAGGCGATGATTCTTCGGCGAATCTGGCCGCCGACGATTCGAGCGATTCCGACGATTCGGGCGGAGGCTACGATCTGGTCTAGCGGCGCGATCCCGGTCGGTTCCCTCCGTGCGGGGCGGGTCGACGTCCGGGTTGACCTTCGCTGGAGGGAGAGCGATCCATGCGCCTCGTGATCGCGGTTACGGGAGCGAGTGGTGCGCTCTATGCGCAGAGGCTGCTTTCGTTCCTGGAGACCGGGGACCACGAGGTCCACGTGGTCGTAAGCGACTGCGCGCGTCAAGTAGCCAGAGAGGAGCTGGAGAAGGGCGGTCTCGCCATTCCTCCTCGTTTCTCGGTTCATGGCCAGCGCTCACTCGAAGCTCCGTTCTTGAGCGGGTCGAATCCCTTTTCCGCGATGGTCATCATCCCCTGTTCGATGGGCACGGCAGGGCGGATCGCTCACGGCGTCTCCGAAGGGGCGATCGGGCGAGCGGCGGACGTCTTCCTGAAGGAACGGAGGGCGCTCGTCCTCGTTCCCAGGGAGACCCCGTGGAATCTGATCCACGCGCGAAACATGGTGACCCTGATTGAAGCGGGTGCCGTTGTGATTCCCGCCTGCCCTTCGTTTTACGGGAAGCCCCAGAGCGTTCTTGCTCTTGTGGACACCGTGGTCGCCCGTGTGCTCGACCACCTCCAGATCCCCCACGACCTGGCCGTCCGGTGGAAGGAGAAGAAGCCGTGACGACCGTCAGCTCTCCATCTGTCCGGCTGGCCAACCTGCTGCGGCTGATCAAGTTTAGTCACACGCTCTTTGCGCTTCCCTTTGCACTGTCCGCCATGCTGGTCGCGGCCCGAGGGCTCCCCTCCGCAACGATTCTCTTGGGAATCCTGCTCTGCATGGTGGGCGCGCGGACCGCCGCCATGGCCTTCAACCGGTATGTCGATTGGGAGATCGACCGCCAGAATCCCCGGACGGTGGAGAGGAGCCGGCTGGCGAGCCGAGCGGAAACCCTGGCTCTCTGTCTTGCCGGGCTCGCCGTTTTCGCCGTCGGTCTCTTGTTCCTGAACGGGCTCTGCCGATTGTTCGCCCCGCTGGCGATCGCGGTTGTTCTCGGCTACTCCTATGCGAAGCGCTTCACCGCCTTTTGTCATGCCTTCCTGGGACTCGCTCTCGCCCTGGCCCCGCTCGGAGCATGGGCGGCGGTACGGGGAGAGTTGACGAGCGCCGCGCCCTACCTCCTTGCGGCTTCGGTGCTTGCCTGGACCTTCGGGTTTGATCTGATCTACGCACTGCAGGATCAGGAGGTCGACCGTCGGCTCGGGCTCCACTCCTTTCCCGCCCGGTTCGGGACGGCCGCCACTCTTCGGATGGCACGTCTTCTCCACGGGTCTGCTTGGGTCGGCTGGATCGCTTTCGGCTTGCAGGCGGGTCTTTCGGGAGCATATTGGTGGGCTTGCGCGATTTCTGGGGTAGCCCTCCTCTACGAACATCGCCTCTGCCAGGGTAAGGATGGGGATAAGGATGGGCGAGCCCTGAACATGGCGTTTTTCGCAGTCAACGTGGCGGTGAGCTTGCTTCTTCTGCTGGGGGTCGTCGGGAGCCTATGGCTGTGACGGCCCTTTGGGATGCCTGTCGCAAGGCGCAGATCGCGGACATCGCCGAGCGGGTCGTCGCGGGGGAGAGGATCGATGAAGTGTGCGCCCTGCGGCTCTTCACCTGCCCGGACCCCAATGCGGTCGGTGCGCTGGCCGATCTGGTTTCTCGCCGCAAGAACGGGTTACGCGGATCCTATCTCGTCAATCGCTATCTCAACTACTCCAACATCTGCCTGTTGAGCTGCCGCTTTTGCGCGTTCTACCGTCGAGCGGGCGAGCCGGGCGCCTTTCTCCATTCGGTCGAGGAGCTCGTCCTGCAGGCCGTGCGGTCGTGGAGAAGCGGGGCGGTCGAAGTTCACTGCGTCGGAGGACTTCACCCCAAGCTGCCGTTTTCCTATTACCGGGATCTGATCTCGGCAATCAAGGAGCGCTGCCCCGGGATGATGGTCAAGGCATTTACCGCCGTGGAGATCCGCCACTTGGCGCATCGAATTGCCCGCCGCTCCATTCCGGAGGTGCTCGAAGATCTGGCCGCCTCGGGTCTCGACTCCCTCACGGGAGGAGGAGCCGAAATTTTCGATGCCGAGGTCCGGGACCAGATTTGTCGGGGGAAGGAGAGCGCCGAGGAGTGGCTCGAGGTCCATCGGATCTGGCACGGGATGGGGAAGAAGAGCACCGCTACGATGCTCTTCGGCCATGTGGAGACACTGGCGCACCGGGTCGATCATCTGCGGCGATTGCGCGAGCTGCAGGAGGAGACCCGGGGCTTTTGCGGCTTTGTCCCGTTTGCCTTCGAGCCGACCAACACGAAGCTTTCCCACCTCCGGCGGGCGAGCCCCTTGGATACGTTGCGCACTCTCTCGGTCAGCCGCATCTATCTTGACAACGTCGACCATATCACCTCGTACTGGATCAGCTCGGGCCTGTCTCTGGGCCAGGTCGCGCTTTCGTTCGGTGCGGACGATCTCCACGGGACGATCGAGGAGGAAAAGATCTTTCACATGGCGGGCTCGAGGAGCCCTGTTTCGCAAACAGCCGACGCCCTTGCGTCGGCGATCCGGGAGAACGGCCGCGAGCCGGTTGCGCGTGATACCTACTACCGGTGTGCTTCCGTCGCCCGCCCGGCCGGGGAAGTGGTCGGAGCGGGGGCGTCCAAGCACGATCGGGAGCGCCGCCTCCGTTTGCTAGTCCAGGAGAGCGGTGATATGGTCTAGGCCGATACTCTGACCAAAGGAGAACAAAACGATGGCGCTGACGCCGACCCAGTTTCCAGAAAGAGGCAAGCCCGCTCGTGGCAAGAAGAACGACTCCCCGCTGCGGGACCAGAAAGGCTCGGGAGACGGTAAATGGAAGGGGTTAGTCTTCTTCCTTCTGGTTGCCTTCGTCTTTTCCGCGCTGCTCTATTTCGTGGGCGCGGGACCGACTCCGACGATCGAGGGCAAGACGCTGCCGCAGCTCGTCCGGCTGCTCGACCAGAAGCAAGTGAAGTCAATCGCCTTCGTTCGAGACACTTCGAACGGACAAACCTATCTGGAAGGGCGCTACGTCAAGCCCTCGCCCGACTCACCGGGAGCGATGGTCCTCGTCCCGTTTCGAACGACCGTCGATCTCGATTTCAACCGGGATCTTCACGACCTTCTTGCCGCCAGGGGCTTCCCGGAGGTCGACATTCGGGTCGTCCATAATTTCTGGGGCCAGGCGCTGCTGAGCATCCTGCCCTTTCTCCTCTTCATCCTGGCCCTCTACTTACTCTTCCGGCAGCAGATCCGGATGGCGGGGAAGACCGCCTTCAGCTTTGGGAAGAGCCGAGTGCGGCTCCTCTCCGGGGAAAAGACCAAGATCACCTTTCAGGACGTGGCGGGGATCGAGGAAGCCAAGCAGGAGGTGCAGGAGATCGTGGAGTTCCTTAAGGATCCGAAGCGCTTCCAGAAGCTGGGCGGACGGATCCCCAAGGGAGTCTTGATGGTCGGGCCTCCCGGAACGGGGAAGACTTTGCTCGCCAAGGCGATCGCGGGCGAGGCCGATGTGCCCTTCTTCAGCATCAGCGGCTCCGACTTCGTGGAGATGTTCGTCGGAGTGGGTGCTTCGCGGGTCCGAGACATGTTCGAGCAGTCCCGGCGCCATGCTCCTTGCATCGTCTTCATCGATGAGATCGATGCCGTCGGACGGAGCCGGGGAACCGGCCTGGGCGGAGGCCACGACGAGCGCGAGCAGACGCTCAACGCCTTGCTTGTCGAAATGGACGGGATTGAATCTCAGGAAGGGGTCATTGTCATCGCCGCAACCAACCGCAAGGACGTGCTCGATGCGGCTCTCCTCCGTCCCGGCCGGTTCGATCGGGAGGTTCGCGTTAATCTGCCGGACATTCGGGGGCGCGAAGAAGTCCTCAAGGTCCACTCGACCAAGGTGAAGCTCTCGAATAAGGCCGATCTTCATGCTTTGGCCAGAGGCACCGCCGGCTTTTCGGGAGCGGAGCTGGCCAACTTGATCAACGAGGCGGCCCTTTTGGCTGCCGGAAGGGGGAGGGAGTCGATCGGGCAGCCCGAATTGGAAGAGGCTCGGGATAAGGTGCGCTGGGGACGCGAGCGCAAGAGCCTGGCGATGAGCGAGGAGGAGAAGCGGATCACCGCCTACCACGAGGCGGGCCATGCGCTCCTCAACGTGCTTCTGGAGCACACCGACCCCCTGCATAAGGTGAGCATTATTCCACGGGGGCCGGCCCTAGGGGTCACGATGATGCTGCCGGCGAGCGATCGATACAACACGAGGAAGAAGGAGCTTCTCGACAGTCTCTGCGTTGCAATGGGGGGGCGGGTAGCGGAGGAGGTCTTCCTGGGCGACATCTCGAGCGGAGCCAGCGGCGACATCCGGCAGGCGACCTGGTATGCCCGGCGGATGGTGTGCGAGTGGGGCATGAGCGAGAAGCTGGGCATGGTCCACTATGCGGACGATCCAACGATGACTTTCCTGGGGCGGGACTTGGGCATGTCGAGGGCGTACAGCGAGGCCACCGCCGAAGCGATCGACGGTGAGGTCAAGCAGCTGATCCAAGCGGCCTATCAGCGCGCGAAGGATCTGATTGTTGCGAATCGCACGCAGATGGATGCGCTGGCGAAGGCGCTCCTCGACTACGAAACATTGGATGCCCCGCAAGCGGAAGAGATTATCCGAACCGGGCGTCTGGTTTCTCCTCCGCCGCGGCCGACTCCTCCCGACAGCGCCCTCCCAGCCGCTGCCGGGAACGTTACACCCGCTCCGGCTCCCGGAGAGAAGGCTACGGGAGGTCTTTTGCCCGGGTTAGAAGGATCGCCGGCCTGAAGCGGCGTGACCGGAGCCCTCACTTGCTTGCCGAGGAGGCGCTCGCGACGTTCCCCGCTTCGTCCTCTGCGCGGATGAACAGGGTTTCCCCCTTTGCGAGGGGGGAGTCAAATTCCTCCTCTTCGGAATCGAGGATTCCGTCGAGCGGAGGAATCGGCAAGAACTCGCGGCCGTCGCGCGAAATCTGGACTGATCGAATCCCGCTCGCGTCCTCGCTCACGCGGAAGCGGAGCCTTCCCTCCCCCGAAGAGAGGACGCGGATGCGCGGCGGCGTATTGTCGACGAGGAACGAGCGGCTGTTCAGAGAGCCGGTAAGCCCCTCGCCCGGTGCGTTGTCCCGAGCATCGGAAGCTTCGACCTTGAGGAGATAGCGTCCGTCAGGCCATCCAGAGGTGTCCCAGCTGAAGAGCTCCTCCTCCCAATCCTTGACGAGGAGATGCCACGCGCCTTCCTTCTCGGTACGGTAGCAGACCGAATAGCGGAGATCGTCGCCGTCGAGATCCTCCGCTTTCCAAACGACAGTGCGGAGCCCGCGGGCTTCTTTCGCCTGATACCGGGGAGGCATGGGAGGGAAGATGTCCACCGGCTCGGGCTTGTCTTCCTGGGCAAGAAGCTGATCGAGCGTGCGCGCCTGCAGTGGAGCGGGAGGGGGAGGCATCTCCGAGTAGGCCACTCCCGGCGGAAGAATTTGGAGCTTCTCGATCCTGGGGGGCAGATTATAGGGCAAAAAGACCGCTTGGACGCGATTGACCGAACTCCCCTGGGGGAGACCGATCTCGAACTGAAAATAGCGGCCTGGCGGGTTCTGGCAGCGGCCGTCGGGAGCCGGAAGCCATTCGTACCAGGAGCTGTCCGGCCTTGGGCTGTTCCCCGTTCGCGTCCGAAGTTCCACCGCACCCGTCTTTTCGACGAGCAAGCGCCCCCATCGGGCGAAATTTCCGGCATCGAGAGGAGCGGAGCGGTAGAGCCCTGCGGAGCGGGGAGCTCCGCCCGCCAAAAAGATCCGGGCGGGATTGCTGGCGCCGAGAAGGAGCCTTTGAGAACGGGTCGCGACCGCGACTTGAACGGAGGGAGCGTCGATCTTAAGCAAGCGGTCGCTCCTTCCTTCCGGACTGATCCGGTAGAGGTAGCCGTCGCCGGCCGTTCCGGCCAAAAGACCCATCGGAGCGTGGAGCAGAGATAAGAGGAGATCGCGACTTCCCCAAATCGTCCGGGGAACGAGAGATCGATCGATCATCCAGAGATGGGAGAGTGGTGCGGGTGCGGCGGTCTTGAACATCCCGAGCGGGAATCCGCGGCCCAGTTCCCGCGGCGGCTCTTCGAATTCGGGAGCTTCCGGGGGGGGCGTGCCGAGATCGGTGGAAGCGGCGCCGGGCTCCGGGGAGGGCCCCGGCGCACGGGGAGGATGGTGGATCCCGACGGCGGAAAAAAAGACGGAGCCGTCGGGGGAGACGACGATCTGGTTCACCTCTTCTCTCTCGCTGTCGGCAAGAGCTACCGCCCTCCCGCCGGGCAGGACGCGGAGGAGAAGCCCTCGCGGCGCGCTGCCCGCGAGCAGCACTCCCGGTCTTTCCCAGGCGAGGCAGCGGACATGCGTCTCCCTGGTTGCGCAGAAGAGCCCACCCTTTTGCGGCCCCTCGACGCGATAGATCTTCCCGGCAGTGCCGGTCCCGGCATAGAGGACGCCATCCGGATCGAAGAGGAGGGACCAGATGTACGTTTCCTTCGGATCGAAGTAGACGACCGGCGCCCCTTTCTCCGGGACAAGGTAGATCTTGCCATTCGGGGAAGTTGCCGCAAAAAGCTCGCCCTTCGGACTCCGGGCGATCGCGTAGACCTGGTGCTCATGGAAGGAGGCCAGGAGGGTGATTTCGCGGTGTTGCCCGATGCGGAAAATCTTCGCCTCGGGAGAAGTCGCCACGAGCACTGAGCCGTCGTTTTCCGGAAGGATCGCCCAGAGTTGGTCGGCCGGCAGCCTCGCCATCAGCTCAACCGAGGGCGCGGGCTGCAGAAGCCCCGCATCGCAGACGGTCACGCTCTCGGCGGTGCCCAGCGCAAAATCGGAATAGGTGTCGAGGACGATCCGCTGCGGATGAACGGCGAAGGCCTGCCGGACGCAGACGAGCCACGCTAGGGTAACCGCGAACAGAGCAACAGTCTTGCGACGGAAGAGAAGCGGCAAAGGGAACCCTTAGGGCATCGGCTTTGGCGTCGAGAGGGAGGAGGGAGGCAGCGTCGGCGGCGAGACGACGAAGGCGGGATCCGCCGAGAGGGCGTGCAGGAAAGCTACGATGTTCTTGACCTCCGCCTCCGAAAGCGTGCGGCCCAATTGTGCAAAGGCCATCGTCTTGACGGCTTCTTCCAGGCTCCAGACCGAGCCGTCGTTGAAATAGGGGGCGGTCAGGGCGACGTTGCGAAGCGAGGGTACTTTGAAGACATATTTGTCCGCCTCGTTCTTGGTCACCTCATATCTTCCCAAGTCCTTGAGCCAATCCGGCTTGTGGATTACGCCGAATTTCTGAAAGCTTCCTCCCCCGACTCCGACTCCGTTGTGGCAGGTGGTGCAGCCGACGCCGACAAAGGTATTCAACCCCAGTCGTTCCTGCTCGGTGAGAGCGGAGGCATTGCCGGCAATGTACTGGTCGAAGCGAGAGGGGGTGAGCAGGGTCCGCTCGAAAGCGGCGATGGCCTTCGCGGTGTTGTCATAGGTGAGAGGCTCCTTCTCTTCCGGGAAGGCCTTGCGAAAGGCATCGACGTATTCCGGAATGCTCTTGAGCCGATGCAGGACCAACTCTTTCGTTGCCGCCATCTCCTTGGGGTTGAGGATCGGGCCCTTGGCCTGTTCCTCGACGTCCTTGGCCCGGCCATCCCAGAATTGCGCGAACTCCAAGGCGGCGTTCAGGACGGTAGGGGCATTGCGAGGGCCGAGTTGCCAGCGGTAGCCGAGCGAGGTGGAGAGTCCGTCGACTCCGGCCATGGTCAGGTCATGGCAGCTGCTGCAGCTGATCGAGCTGCTCTTGGAGAGCCTCCGGTCGAAATAGAGCGACTTCCCTAAAGAGACCTTTTCTGGAGTCACGGGATTCTGCAGATTTTCCGCCACCTGGGGCAGCACGCCAAAGATCTGCTTGGCCTGATCCGGGTCGACCGTTTGTCCGATTGCGGAACCGATGATGCAGCAATGCGCCAAGACGAAAGCACAAAGAATCAGACGCTTCACGTTCATCCTCTCCTCCCTGTCGAGCGCTTCGAGAGCATCCCGCACCCGGGGATTCTCCCTGCCTGCGATCATTCGCAAATCGTAGTGCTTATTGTTTACCGACTTCCGCCGAAGGCCGTCAAGCGCCGCCCTTCACCGCACGTCAATTCGGACAAGCTGCTCGCCGTTGACGACTCCCGGGAGCGAAAGGGACTGCTCGGACCAGACCAGTTCGTTCCAGGGAGCGGCCTGCTTGGAAGAGGTCGAGGGAGAAAGAGTCGCCCGAACGGTCGGGGGAAGGGCGGGCAGGTCACTGGCTTCGGAGACGAGCCCCGAGGATTCGGTGATCGCTTGCACGTAGAGCGTGTCGTTCGGATGCTGGTCGTTGAGCAAGGCGATGAGCTCCTCAGCGCTTTCCGCCGAGGGCACCTTGCGAAGGAGGGCCCGCATGTCGAGCGCGTGACCGGACGCGATGCGGATGGCTACGGGCTGATCATGGAGTCCCGGCGGGAGGCGGAGCGGAACTCTCCGCGCGAGTCGGCGGCCATGCCGCTCTTGCAGGACCACGTTGACCCAGATCGTTCCTCCGGGAGGAGATCGCGGATTGTCCACCGAGGCTCTTTCGATTCCCCAGTTCGTTTCCTCCTCCGTGGACGCGGTCTTCAGCTCGAGCGACTCGACGACTGGTTCGACCCAGGGTTGTTGAAAGAGCAGCTGCAGCGGCTGCACCATTTCGAGGATCGCGCTCACCAGATCTCCGTCTTCGCCGGAGTAGATCCCTTGCAGGTGGAGCGAGGGGAGGTTGCGGAAATGGACCAGGCCATCGACCGAGAGGGTGAAGCTGCGGCCGAAGCTGTCGGTCGCCGAAAAGATCTGGCCCATGGCGAGGTTCACCAGGAGCGGAGTCAAGAGCGGATGAGAGACAAACTCTCCCTGCAACGGAGGCAACGGGCGACCCCGGTGGGAACGCTCGATCCGGTAGGACGCGAGCTTCGGCATCTGTCCGACCTCCCCTCCAATGGCGGAAAGCCGGTCTTCGAGGATCGTCCCGATGACTCTTCCCACATTCGTGAGCTTGTAGGGCGTCTCGTAGCTGGGCACGGTCGTCACCACCTCCGCTGCGGCCATGGGGAGGTCGCTCTTCCCGAAACCGAACATCGGGTGACCGAAGGCGAGAACCCGATTGCCGTTGCGCCAGGTGAGGGTCCCGGTTCCCGAGATGTTGATGTCTCCCGTCATCATGACTGCGGCCAGCGGCGCCCCCGGCTCCAAGGCGGAGCCGCCGCCCGCGACGGTCGTCGTACCCCCGCCCGGCACGGCGAGCATCGGTGTTCCCCGGAGGCCGAGCGATTCCAGGAAGCGGGACACTACCTTCGGGTTGAGCCCTCCGACCGAGAGCGGGATGCCTAAATAGTCGGCTCGGAGCGCCGCCCCTCGCAGGGGAAGCGGTCCCGCCCAGTGCCAGGCATCGCGCAATTGGGTCGGCAGGGGATGGGCGGGCTCCGGAGCCGGCTCCTGCTCCACGCGCAACATGTCCTCAATTGGGGTAAAGCCGCAATGGCCGTCCTTCTCAAAAGATGCGATCCGCCGCGAAAGCGCACCCACGAGCTTGCCATCGATGTAGAGAGGGCTCCCGCTCATGCCATGCACCGCGCCGGTCGTCGCTGTCTTGGAATCGACAAGCTTGGCAATGATCAAGTCGAGCCCCGGGCCGACGAAATCCTTGGCAATGCCCAGGATTTCGGTCTGGAGCGGTTCGATCTTGCTGCCCTGCAGGACGGTGTAGGTGAGGCCGTGCATGCCCGGACGGAGCTGGCTCTTGGGGAAAACCGATTCCTGCGGAGCGGCTGCCGGCATTCTCGTCGCAAGGCCTAGCCAGAAAAGGGGGAGGAGAAGGCCCGGAAGGAACCGATGCTTCATTGGGACTCTTTCAGAGCTTGGCCGACGGCAGCGACCGTCATCTCAATCTCCTTCTCCGAGTGCGCGGTGGAGAGAAAACAGCTTTCGAAGGGGGAAGGCGGGAAGAAGACCCCTTGGCGCAGCAGAGAGTGGAAAAAGCGCGTAAATCGCTTCCGATCGCTCGCCATCGCCTGCTCGAGCGAGAAGACCGGGCGTTCGGTGAAGAAGAGGCAGAAGAGAGAGGACGCTCTCTGAAACTGGACGGACTTCTCCCCCCGGCGGCGCAGAAGCTCCTGGATTTCCGACTCGAGGATCGTCCCCAGCCGCTCCAGCCGCTCGTGGGCCCCGCTGCTCTCCATCTCCTCGATCTGCGCGAGGCCAGCAGCCATGGCCAGCGGGTTCCCGCTCAGGGTTCCGGCCTGATAGACGTCGCCCTCCGGGGCCAACCGGTCGAGGATGTCCGCCCTGCCGCCCAAGGCGGCTGCGGGCAGGCCGCCGCCGACGATCTTGCCGAAAATCGTGAGGTCGGGCCGAATCGCAAAGCGTTCCTGGGCTCCCCCCATGCTCAGGCGGAAGCCGGTGATTACCTCGTCAAAAATGAGCAGTACGCCATACCGGTCGCAGAGCTCTCGGACTCGTTCGAGGAATCCGCTCCGGGGCGGGAGAAGCCCCGCGTTGGCAGGGACCGGCTCTAGGATGACCGCGGCAATCCGCTCGCCTTCCCGGGCGAAGAGATCGCTTGCGGCGGCGGCATCGTTCCACGGCAGGACGACCGTGAGCTCCGCCAGGGCCCGGGGGACGCCAGCGCTATCGGGTTCTCCGTGCGTGAGGGCTCCGGACCCCGCCTTAACCAAGAGAGAATCGCTGTGACCATGGTAGCAGCCGGCAAACTTGAGGATCTTCTCCCGACCGGTGAAGCCGCGAGCCAAGCGGATCGCGGTCATGCAGGCTTCGGTGCCGCTCGAGGTCATGCGCAGCTTTTCGATCGAGGGGACCGCAGCGCGGATCTTTTCCCCAAGCCAGACTTCGCGTGCGCTCGGAACGCCGAAGCTCGTTCCTTCGGCGATCGCCTCCCGGAGCGCGGCCTGGATCGCGGGGTGCGCGTGGCCGAGTGCAAGCGCCCCCCAAGAGCAGACATAATCGATATAAGGGCGGCCATCCTCGTCCCAGAGGGTCGCCCCTTCCGCGCGCCGGGCAAAAAAGGGCTCTCCCCCCACGGAGCGAAAGGAGCGGACCGGGGAGTTCACCCCTCCGGGGAAAAGAGACTGTGCCTTCTTCCAGAGGCTTGCGGATGAGCGGCGCTCCACCTTGGAGAGAGTCTACTCAATGGAGGCGCCCTGCGCAACGCGAGGATCGTCTGGCGGCGACGGAAAGGCGCTGGCCACCGGGGCGGTTTGGCTCTCCGACTTGGCGAGCAGCTTCCGGCGCGATATGCTTGTCTGAGGAGGCTCCGCATGACAAAGGACGAGGCCATTGCCGTGCTTGAGGAGATTGCGACGCTGCTCGAGCTGCGGGGGGAAAATCCCTTCAAATCCCGGGCCTACCGAACTGCGGCGCGGGCCATCGACTCGCTTTCGGAAGATTTCGAGTCGTTGGTTCGGGAAGGAAAGCTCGACCAGCTCAAGGGTGTCGGGGAGGGGATCCGGGCAAAGCTTCAGGAGATGGTCGACACGGGCCGCTTGGGCTATCTGGAAGAGCTCAAGCGCTCTTTCCCGCCGGGGGTGGTTGCATTCCTCGACATTCCCGGGCTCGGACCCAAGAAAGTGAAGATTCTTTGGGAAAAACTGAAGGTTCGGGATCTAGTCGAGCTCGAAGCCGCCTGCCGCGACCACCGGGTCGGCAAGCTTCCGGGCTTCGGGTCGAAGACCGAGGGGTCCATCCTTGCGGGGATCGAACAGCGGCGCGCCTACGCTTCCTACCATCGGTACGGGGATCTGATCGGGCTGGCCGAGCAGCTTGTCGAGCAGCTTCGATCCCATCCGGACGTGGTTCGCGTGAGCATGGGGGGCAGCTTCCGGCGGGGCAAGGAGATCGTCCGGGATCTCGATCTGGTCTGCTCGTCGGTGATGTCGGGATCGGTGATGGAGGCATTCGTCTCGTCCTCTGGGGTGCAGCGCATCGTCAATCATGGGGAGACCAAATCGAGCGTCGTCCTGGAAGGCGGGCTCGCCTGCGATCTCCGCGTCGTGCCCGATGAGGACTATCCGTACGCGCTCCTCCATTTCACCGGGAGCAAGGAGCACAACATCGCCCTGCGGCAGCGCGCGATCGCCCAGGGGAAGAAACTCTCGGAGTGGGGGCTCTTCCGCGAGAGTCGAGGCCACTTGTCCGAGGGCTCGGAGGACGCCCTCCCCGAAAAGGAAGCGGCAGGAGAACGTATCCTCTGTCGGGATGAAGCGGAGATCTACGCCCAGCTCGGGCTCGCCTACATCCCGCCCGAGCTGCGGGAGAATCTGGGCGAGATCGAAGCGGCCGAGAACGACCGGATTCCCCGCCTGGTGGAGTGGACTGATCTGCGAGGGACCTTCCATTGCCATACCACCGAGAGCGACGGGCACAGCACTCTCGATGCGATGGCCGATGCGGCGCAGGATCTGGGGCTGGAGTATCTGGGAATCGCCGACCATTCGAAGTCCTCGTTCCAGGCGAGCGGCCTCGATGAGGCTAGGGTAGAGCGCCAGCAGGAGGAGATTCGGAAGCTTAATAAGACTTTTCGCGGCTTTCGGCTCCTCTCCGGAACGGAGTGCGATATCTTACGCGAGGGTCGGCTCGATTTTGCCGACTCGGTGCTGGCGACCTTCGATTATGTCGTGGCTTCGGTCCATGCCGGATTTTCCGGGAACGAGGAGGAGATGACCCGCCGGATCGTTCGGGCGATGGAAAACCCCTATGTCACCATGCTAGGCCATCCGACCGGGCGGCTTCTCTTGATGCGGAAGGCCTATCCCGTCAATCTGGAAAAGATCCTCGACTGCGCGGCCGAGACGGGGACCTGGATCGAGCTCAATGCGCAGCCGCTCCGGCTCGATCTCGATTGGCGGTGGTGGCACGCGGCGAGGGACAAGGGAGTACGTTGCGTCATCAATCCGGATGCGCACCATATCCGGGAGCTCGGGTTCCTTCGCATCGGCGTAAACATTGCGAGGAAGGGTTGGCTTCGCCGGGAAGACGTGATAAATACACTCTCGCTGAAGCTCGTAGAAGGAGCCTTAAGAAAAAAGCGGGGAGACGGCGGCTGACGGAGTGGAGATCTTCGCTTCCAGACAATCGGTCCCTTCCGCTCCCGGCAAGCAGGTAGCAGCCGGTCGATTACCGGATCGCGCGGATTCCCTCACCGCCGATTCGCGCGCCTTCGGAGGGGGAGCGGTCCAGAACGGGAATGGCGTAAGGACGCCACCCACTTCTGCGCGGTGGGTGACTTCTCTCCGCTCGATCGAGCTCTCCTCGCAGAGGCCGCGCGTCATGGGGATCATTAACCTGACTCCTGATTCGTTTTCCGGTGGGGGTCGATTGCTCTCGGTGCGGGAGGCGGCGGACGAAGCCCTGCGCATGGAGCAAATCGGGATTGATCTGGTGGATTTCGGCGCCGAGTCGACGCGGCCCGGCGCGGAGCCCGTCTCGGAAAGGGAGGAGCTCCGCCGACTCCTCCCGGTTTTGCGCAAGGTCGCCGGGCGACTCGCGATCCCGATCTCCGTAGATACCTATAAGGGCGGTGTTGCCCGGGTGGCCCTTTCGGAAGGGGCCGAGATCGTCAACGATGTGTCAGGCGGCAAATGGGACACGGGAGTCTGGGAGGCGGTGAAGGAGGCGGGCGCCGGGTATGTTCTGGTCCACTCCCGAGGAATGCCGAAGACCATGCGCGCCGATGCCGTCTATCGCGACGTGGTCCGCGAGGTCAAGGATGAGCTGATGACCCGCCTGGCCGAGTCGATCGAAGCCGGCATTTCCAGGGAACGGATCATTTGCGACGTCGGCTTTGGCTTTGCCAAGACGGGGGAGCAGAACCGGCGGTTGCTTCGCGATCTCCCCGTGTTCGCGGAGATGGAACGGCCGCTGCTGGTGGGAGTTTCCCGGAAGAGCTTTCTTCGGGAGCTGGTCGGCGAGGAAGGCCAGGATGCGGCGAGCCTGGCGGCGGCGATTCTCGCCTCGAGCCGGGGTGCTGCGGTTTGGCGAGTCCATGACGTGGACCGGGCTGTCGCGGCCCGGGAGGTTTTTGCCGTTCTGGAGGGGGGGCTCCCGTGAAGGCTTTTGCGCAGCCTCTCTCCTGGACGGTAGAGATCCTGATCATCGCCATCGTCATCTATCAGGTCTGGAAGCTCCTCCAGGGGACGCGCGGGGTGCAGGTGCTGACCGGACTTCTGATTGTGCTCGTGGTCCTCACCCTCTTCTCCGCCGTTCTCCATCTGCGGGTGGTCACCGAGCTCATCCGGCTCTTTTCCCCGTCTTTCTTTGTGGCGCTGGTCGTGCTTTTCCAGCCTGAGCTCCGTCAGGTGCTCGCGGAAGTGGGGCGCCGGAGCGTGACCACTTCCGGTAGGCAGCAGCAAGCGGAGGTGATCGAGCACATCGTCAATGCGGCCGAAATTTGCCAGCGCGAGCGGTTCGGAGCGCTCATCTCCATGGAGCGGGAAGATCTCTACCGTCCCGCTCGAGACACGGGGACCCTTCTGGACGCCAAGCTGAGCGCAGACCTTCTCGTGACGACCTTTTACCCGCGCACGCCCCTCCATGACGGCGGGGTGGTCATCCGGGAGAACCGCCTCGTGGTGGCGGCAGCGGTTTTCCCGCTGAGCGAAACCGATCGGCTCGAACGGCCGCTTGGCCTGCGCCACCGAGCGGCCTTGGGCTTGAGCGAGATGACCGACGCTGTGGTCATCGTGGTCTCCGAGGAGACGGGCACTATCTCCATTGCTCTGGAGGGAAAGCTGGAGCGACACTTCGATCCGAACCGCCTGCGTGCGCGGTTGACGGAGATCCTGATTTAGCCAGACAATGCGCGAGCAGAGGGGGACAGGTTCATGAGCCGGCTGCTGGAGAATTGGAAACAGAAGGTGATTTCTCTGGTTCTCGCGATCGCCGTATGGGCGATCCTCCGAGAATCGATCGAACCCGGCTCGATCGACCAGATTCTTTCCTCGCTAGGCTTGGCGAAGTAGCCCGGGAGCGGCAGATGAGGCTAATGACGCAGCCACTGTTTGGAACCGATGGCATTCGGGGAACGGCGAATCGCCATCCGCTGACCCCGGCGGTTGCCGTCGCGGTGGGAGCGATCGCTGCCTCCTCTCTGGCGGTAGGGGAAAAAAGAAAGATCGTCGTCGGGCGCGACCCCAGAATTTCAAGCGAGATGCTCGAATCGGCCCTGGTCTCGGGGATTCTTTCCGTCGGCGTCGACGCGGTCTGTCTGGGCGTGCTGCCGACTCCGGCGGTAGGCGATCTAGCCCGATCCCTGGGAGCCGCCGGGGGTGTGATGATTAGCGCATCGCACAACCCGTTTCCAGACAACGGGATCAAGATTTTCGGCCCCGATGGGGCCAAGCTCTCGGAAGCGACCGAGCGGGAGATTGCGTGCCGGCTTTCCGATTACCCCTGGCTTTCTTTTCAGGGGCCCGTCGGTTCTCGGGTGGGACGGCTCGAGCCCTTTCCGCAGGCGCGGGATCTCTATCTCGATTCGCTGCAGCACCATTGGCCGGACAGCGGGAACCTTTCCCGGCTTCGAATCGTCGTTGATGCGGCCAACGGAGCGGCTTCGGACTTGGTCGGCCCCCTCTTCGCTCGCCTTGGCGGCAAGCCGTTCGTCTTCTCCGCGAGCCCCAACGGGATCAACATCAATCTCGATTGCGGCAGCATGCATCCGGAAAAGCTCTCCGAGCTCGTCCGGATGGTTGACGCGGACCTTGGCATGGCCCTCGACGGGGACGGGGATCGTCTGCTCTGCTGCGACCATAAGGGCGAAGTCCTCGACGGCGACGACCTCCTGGCCATCCTGGCTCTCGACTATCATCGTCGGCAGCTCCTCGCCCATGAGATGGTGGCGGCGACGGTCATGAGCAATCTTGGGCTCGATCGGATGCTGCAGGAAGTCGGGGTGCGGGTCGTGCGAACAGACGTAGGGGATCGGCATGTCGCGGAGGCCATGCGTGCCCGTGGGCTCAATCTCGGCGGGGAGCAATCGGGGCATCTTTTGCTCCTGGACCAGGCGTCGAGTGCGGATGGACTGCGCGCGGGGCTCGAAATTCTTCGGATCGTCTCGACAACGGGTAGCCCGCTTGCGGAGCTCCGCCGCTGCCTGCGGAAATATCCCCAGCGGCAGGTCAACTTGGCGGTCCGGGAGAAGAAGCCGCTCGAGAGCATGCCGAGGGTGGCAGAGGCGGTTGCCGAGGCCGAGCGGGCCTTAGGAGAGCAGGGACGAATCCTCCTCCGGTATTCCGGAACGGAACCAAAGATCCGCCTCCTGATTGAGGGGCCCGAGCCGGACGTCTTGGAAAAGTGGGAAGAGCGGCTGCTTCTTGCCTTCCGCCGCGAGGAAATTTTAGTCTCCTAAGCGGGAGGCCACGTTCGGCGGCCGGCGACAGCGGGCTCCGGTGCCGGATGGAACTCTCCGCGCTTCCGGAGGAAGCGCCTCTCCCCGGCGGATGTTGATCAAGGTGCGCGAGGAGCTCTCCTTCTTCGGGTCGAAGGAGGAAACCTGCATTTCCTTGATGACGTAGGCTTCCCCGATCCGCTGGACCCCGTTCACTTCCAGGCGCTTGATCAGCTCGCCCGCCCCGTTGTATCCGTCGGCCCGCAAGAGAGCGTAATACTCGGCGGCGATCCAGTAGCGCACCTTGGCATACGCGCTCGTGCCCGGAGGCGGAACGGCATCAAAGGCCCAAGCGGTCAACGTCTTCACATGATCGGTCCCCAGAGGACGGATCCGTTCCCACCGCATGAAGTCGAGGCAGAGATCCTCATAGGTGATGTCGGTGTCGAGAATCGGGCTCATTCGTGCCCGGCCGGAAACGGGTTGCCAGGGCTCCCGTTTCTGCCTGCGCCGCTCGATGATGCTCCGCTCCGGCTGGATCTCCACGCGAACCTGGAATGGAGGATTCTCGAAATCGTAAATCATCTTGCGGTCGTGAAGGATAAGTTGGATCGGGTAACTCTCCCGCTCCGACTCGATCACCCCGTGCAGGGCGAAGTCCTGGAGGCGGAAGTTCCTCCAAAAGCGCCCCTGCAGAAATTCGATCGGCGGGCAGGGTTTGGCGGGATCGGGCGCTGAGCGGGCGGGCGGGATAAGCCCGAAGAGCCAAAAGGCTCCAGCCAGGGCTAATGCGGCTTTGGCACTCGAGAGTGCCCGGCGAGAGGATCGATTCCGGGAAGCAATGTCGGTCATGCGAACGAGCCACCCTAAGCTAGACTCGATTCCGCCATTTTTCCAAAGAGAAAGCACGGCGAAGGCCTTTTTCCTAGACGGCTCACTCTCCCCAGATCCGGCGATCGAGCGAGCGGAACCCGATCGCCTCCGCGAGGTCTTCCTCGTGCAGATCCTCGCGACCGACTAGGTCGGCTACGGTCCGGGCGACCTTGAGGATCCGGTGGAAGGCCCTCGCCGAAAGCCCGAGATCGGAAAGAGCCTGGGAGAGAAAGCTCGCGCAGGGCGGAGAGAGGGCGCAGAAGCGCGTGATGTCGCGGGCGCCCATTCGGGCATTGGTGTGGATCTTGCGCCGACCCGACAGCCTCCGGGTCTGAATTCCACGGGCCTCTTCCACCCGGTCACGCATCGCCGCCGAGCTCTCCGCCGCATCGGCGCGGAGGAGCAGTTCCCGGTCGACGGCGGGGACCTCCACGTGCAGGTCGATCCGGTCGAGCAGAGGGCCCGAAATCCGGTTGAGGTAGCGGCGCATCGCTCCGGGCGTGCACTTTCCGCGAACGGCGTCGTCGAAGCCGCCGGTCGGTGAGGGGTTCATGGCGGCCACCAGCATGAAGCCGGCGGGAAAGGTGACCGTTCCCGCAGCGCGGGACAGGGTCAGCTTTCCGTCCTCGAGCGGCTGCCGGAGCGCCTCCAGGGCGTTCCTGCTGAATTCGGGAAGCTCGTCGAGAAAAAGAACCCCGTGGTGGGCGAGGCTGACTTCGCCGGGTATCAGGCGAGGCCCTCTGTCATTTTTGGAAATGGATGCAACAAAACGATTGCTCTTCCCAGAGAAAGTATTTTAAAGTGTTGGAAAATAATGCAACGACAGTTAAGCCAATAACTGCAACGCGAAGCGAGTTTTTTCGAAATAAGCGCAACCGATGCGTCCCACAATCCACAAGCAGGCACGCGCTATTGGGCCGACCAGGCGGAGCGTGTCCGGCGTGTACATGTTCCGCGGAAAATCGGCAATCGAATTTGAATCGACGCTGGAGCGCGATTTTATCATTCGCAAGGAGTTCTCCCTCGCGGTGCTCGATGTCGTTCCGCAGCCATGCCGGATTCATTATGCCGATCCGCGGACCGGCTGTTTGCGAAGATACATTCCGGATTTCCTCGTCTACTACCGGCGGGATCCCGAGCATTGCGGGAGCCATCCCAAGCCTGTCCTGGTCGAGGTGAAACCCGGGGCCGAGTGGCGCAGACACTGGCGAGAGTGGTTGCCCAAGTGGAAGGCGGCGGGACGCTTCGCCAGGGAACAGGGCTGGACGTTCCACATCCAAGACGAGACGAGAATCCGGGATCAGGCCTTGGAAAACATTCTCTTTCTCGGACGGTACAAGCGCATGGCATTCCCGGTGGAGGACTGCGCCATCCTTCTGGAAACCGTGCGAGCGATAGGAAAAGTCAGCATCGCTCATCTCATCGCAAGACACTTGGTAGGCATTTGCCGGGCCGAGGGGATCGCGCTCCTCTGGCACCTGTTGGCCGTCCGGAAGATCGACTGCGAGATCTCGCGCCCCCTGGGCGATTCAACGGAAGTTTGGATCCCGGAGCATGCCTAAACTGAGCACGGATCTCCCTCCGGCTGGGCTGGCGCCGTCGAGGCGGCAGATCGTCATTCAACCCGGTGCCTACGTGCGGCGCGGCAACGCGGCCTACCGCATCGCCCAGGTCATTGATTTCAACACGGTGATTGGCACGGACGTTGAAACGGGCCGCGCCGCCTCCTTGCCCGTGGCGGAACTCGCCCCGGCGGATGGGCCGGATGAGCTTGAAATCCGAAAGGACCTCGCGGAGATCGACGATAAAGATTGGCGCGAGGCCGAGCGCCGTTACGCCGCGATCCAGCCGTTCGTCCAACGCCAGCGGGTGGGCAGGCGGGACGTGGAGAGACGCGCCGGGGAGGTCGGCGTTGACGCGGTGACGCTCTATCGGTGGCTCAGGCGCTATCGGGCCACGGGATCTGTCTTGTCCCTGATCCCGCGGGCCAGGGGTTGGAAGGCCGGGAAGTCACGCCTCTCCAGTGACGCGGAGGCCATCGTCGACGAGGTGATCCGCGGCTTCTATCTCACGCCGCAGAGACCTACCGCGCAGAAGGCGGTGATCGAGATTTTGCGCCGTTGCCATGAGCGCCGCATCGATCCTCCAAGCCCCAGCGCGATCCGGGCCAGGATCAACCGCATCCCCGAGCACGATCTCCTGAGCAGCCGGGGTTACCGGGAAAGGGCCAAGAACCGTTTCACCCCATCAGCGGGAGCTTTCCCCCATGCGGACTATCCGCTTGCCGTGGTGCAGATCGATCACACCCCAGCCGACATCATCCTGGTCGATGACATCCACCGCAAGCCGATCGGCAGGCCCTGGATCACGCTGGCGATCGACGTCTACAGCCGCATGGTCGCGGGTTACTACCTGTCCTTCGATCCGCCGTCGGAGACCTCCGTCGCGTTGTGCGTCGCCCACGCCATTCTCCCCAAGGATGAATGGCTGCTGCGCCACAAGGTGGACGCGCAGTGGCCCGTCTGGGGAGTGCCCAGGACGATCCATGTCGACAACGACGCGGATTTCCGTTCCGAGAATTTCCGGCAGTCGTGCCTCGCCTACGGCATCAACCTGGAATTTCGGCCGGTGCGCCAACCCCGGTACGGAGGCCATGTCGAGCGAGCCATCGGTTCGTTGCTCAAGGAAATCCACGATCTGCCGGGCACGACCTTTTCGTCGGTGAAAGACAAGGAGGGTTACAACCCCGAAAAGCACGCGGCGATGACCAAGACGGAATTCGAGGAATGGTTGGTCGCCTTGATCTGTAAGGTCTATCACGAGCGACTTCACGCGGGGATCGGCACCTCGCCGCGAAGGAAATGGGAGCTTGGGGTTTTTGGCGACGGGAAGACGCCCGGAACGGGTCTGCCGCCCCGGCCAGCCGACCCCGCCAGCCTATTGCTCGATTTCCTGCCCGCGTTCCGGCGCACGGTTCAAACATTCGGCGTCAGGATTGACGCAATGACCTACTACGCCGAGGCGCTACGGCCCTGGATCAACGATCGGGATCCAGACGGCAGCGGGAAAAAACGCGAATTCATCTTCAGAAGGGACCCGCGCGACATCAGCGCGGTCTGGTTCAGGGACCCCGTCATTGGACAGTATTTTAAGATTCCGTTCGCCGATCAGTCCCTTCCGCCAATGAGCATCTGGGAGGTCGAACGGGCCAAGGAGCGCTTGCGCAAAGAGGGCTGCCGTTCCATCAACCAAGTGCAAATCCTTCGCGCCGTGACCGAGCTGCGCAGCAAGGTGGAGGAGTCGAAGGAAAAGACCAGAAAGGCGAGGCGGCTGGCGCAGCGCCGCCGCGAGCACGAGAAGAAGGTGTCTCCGGCCGCGCCGAGCGCGCAGCCGCCGCCGGCACCAGCTCCGCAGGAATGGGCCGAAGGCGGCGTCGAGCCATTTGAAGAGATCCAATGAGCACATTTGCACATATTCATCCAGATTTCCGCCATATTATCGCTCTGCCGGTCAAGGAGCGCATTGCCTTCATGGATCAGCCACGATGGATCGGCTACGGCCTGGCAAACCGAACCATCCAAGCCTTGCGCAGCCTGATGGATCGACCCACGCGGCCGCGCATGCCCAATCTCCTGATCGTCGGCGAGCCCAACAACGGGAAGACGACGATCGTGCGGCGCTTCGTGGATCTGCACGGCCAGGGCTATGTCGGCGAGGATGGCGAGCCCGTGAAGCCGGTCATGCTGACCGAGGCGCCGCCAAGCGCGGACGAGAAGGGTTTCTACATCGGGATCCTGGAGCGATTCTGGGCGCCTTATCGCGCGGCGGACCCGGCGCCGAAACTGCGCTACCAGGTCATCCATCAACTCCGCGCGTGCCGCACCCGGTTGTTGATCGTCGACGAGTTTCACTCCCTGCTGACGGGCAGCCCGATCAAGCAGCGCGAGGTCATGAACGCGATCAAGCTGCTATGCAACGAGTTGATGATTCCGATTGTCGGGGTGGGCACGCGTGAGGCCGTGCGCGTGCTGCACACAGACCCCCAGCACGCCAGTCGCTTCGATATTCTCCCCCTGCCACTCTGGGAACTCACTGCCGATTTTCGGAAGTTGCTGGCCTCGTTCGAGCAGGTTTTGCCGCTCAAGGAGCCCTCGGGGCTGCATCAGCCCGAGTTGGCCTCCGCGCTTCACGCGATTTCCGGCGGGAATTTGGGCGACCTGCACCGCCTCCTGGTCGAATGCGGCATCGAAGCTATCCTGAGCGGGAAGGCGGCCATCGATAAGGAGATCATTCAAGCCAAGGCGTGGGTGCGCCCGACCCGCGGAGTCCGGGAGATCGTGGTGTGATGCCTTGGACGATCCCGGTACCCATGTTGCCCGAGGAGTCGATCTCTTCGTGGTTGACGCGCGCCGCGCTCGCGCAAGGCTGTGACCCCTTGGTCCTGACCGGTGCCGTCTGGCGCGGGTGGCGGGCATGGACCGTGGATGTCGACAGGGGGATTCCGGCCGGCCATCTTCCCGCGCTTTCCAACGCCTCGGGGCTGCCGAAGGCGGTTTTCGAGATGAGCGCCCTGCGGCGGGATGCCGAGCTCGTCGCCGGGCGGACCCTGCCTGCGGCGGCGGCATGGCCATGGATCCTGGCGCTGGGTTCGAGAAACCGCGCAAGGCGCGCCGGCCAGCAGTACTGCCCCGAATGCCTGGCGCAGGATGTGAAGCCCTATTTCCGCAGGCGGTGGCGCTTCGCGTGGAACACGGGGTGTCTCCTGCACGGCGTGATGCTGCGGGACCGGTGCCAGGCCTGCGGCGCACCGGTCCAGCCGCACCGCCTTGTCGCCGAGGATCGCGTTTTGCGGCTGTGCGCCCGGTGCAAGGCGGACCTCAGCGAAGCGGGCCGCTTTCCCCTTTCCTCTGGCGCCGAAGCTTTTCAGCGCAAGGCCGATGAAGCGCTTGGGAACGGCGAGGGGGGTTTCGGCGGCGAGAGGATCTCGGCTTCCGACTGGTTCGCTGCCGCTCATTTCCTTGTCGGCGTGATACGCCTGGCTTGCCGCAAAGATGCGTCGAGGATGGCGGATGCGATCAGATCCCTGGGCATCCGCGTTGACGGCGGGATGCTCTTGCCTACGGGTCTGCCCCTGGAGCTGCTGTCCGCAAGCGAGCGCCAGGCGCTCTTCGAGGCGCTGAACCGCATGCTTGAGTTCGGTCCAGCGGACCTTGCCAGGGCTTTCAAGGAATTCGGCGTTGCGGCTTCAGCGCTCCATGACGGCCGGGGCCCGCTTCCGTCCCCTGTCGTCGAACTGCTCTCGGCGCTTCCGCGCGGCAAACGCGGTCCGATCAAGGGGCGCCAAACAACGCGAAGGGGGCCGCGCTCCAAACGCGCCGTCATGGCGGCCTGGGTGCGGCTACGGCGCAAGATGCTGGCGGGGGAGGCGTGACGGGGAAAAGATTCCAGCCTTGCGGGGAATGCGGGAGAGGCGTGGTCAAGATTCATCGCGTCCATAAGGGCCGCCGGTACTGCGCGAGATGCTACGCCAGGGTGTTCACGCGACGGGCGTGCCCCAAATGCGGCGAGATGGCGAGGCTCCCGAAAAGCGATCCCGGAGCCGCATGCCGCGAGTGCGAGAAGGGAAAGGCGTGCGTGCGCTGCGGCAAGACCGGGTACGAGATCGGCAAAATCACTCCCTACGGTCCGGTTTGCGCTGCCTGCGCGCCGCATTTCCGCGAGACTGAGCCCTGCCAAGCGTGCGGGAAGCCTTCCTCGAGGCTGACGAGGGTCAAGCGGCTGGGGCACGACCTTCGGCTGTGCCCCCGGTGCGCTTGCGCGGATCATGGCACATGCGGAGCCTGCCGCCGTTACAGGCGGCTCGTGGAGGCGCCGGACGGGAGGAGGTTGTGCAAGGCCTGCCTGGAGAAGGGGGAGGTGCCTTGCGGGTCCTGCGGCAGGCCCATGCCGGCCGGCAGGGGCAAGGTTTGCGAGAAGTGCTACTGGACGGAAACATGCCGGAGGCGCATTCGCCTGGACCGGGCGGCCTTCTCAAGCAAGGAAATGGGCAATGAGTTCAGCGAGTTCGGAGAATGGCTGATCCTGGAGGCGGGTCCCCACAAAGCGGCGCTCGCGATTCATCGCTACCTGCCGTTCTTCCTTGAGATCGAGAAGCGTTGGGGGCGGGCGCCGGCTTACCGCGAGCTGCTGCGGCATTTTGGAGCGGAGGGGCTGCGCCGTGTCAGATTGCCGATGCGGTGGCTGCAATCGGCGAGATCGGTCGAGCCGGATCCTGCGCTGCGCGAGGAGGATTGCGAGCGGCGCCGCATCGATGCGCTGCTCATGCTTTTTCCCGCAGGCTCCGTTGGAGCCCGGTTGCTGGCCGCCTACAAGGAAACGCTGATGGCAAGGGTAGACGTCGGCAAGACATCCATCCGATCCGCCAGGCTCGCGCTGCGGCCCGCCGCGGCGTTGCTGCTGAAGGCCGGTCCGAAAGGAGGGGCTATTCCGGACCAGGTGGCGCTCGACCGATACATGCTCGATTCGCCTGGGCAGGAGGCGGCGATCACGGGGTTTGTCGGTTTTCTTAACCGCACGCATGGACTTGCGCTCGTGGCCAGGAGTGATGGGAAGCGAACCGCGCAGGCCCGCAGGAGACGGCTTGAGAAGGAGCTCATGCTGCTCTTGCGGAATGGCTATGACCAGAATCACCTGCCCAGGCGGTTGATTCAGGTCGCGTTGGAGTATTTCCACCACAGGAAGATCAGCGCAAAGGAGGCCAGCCGCTGTGTCATTGCGGCGGAAAGGGATGGCTTCCGAGTCGTAATGGGAAGGGAGAGCTATTGGATTGCCGGGAAATGGGCGAGCGGAGCGTGAGGGCGGAGCAACTAACCGCCATTTCTAACCAACGCGAGGTTTCGCGCGAGAAAGGAAGGCCTAAGTCGATTGCGAGGATGTTCGGCAGGGAAAGGGTCTTCGTGAGCGGGGATGGAGCAAGATTTCTGGTCGATTTAGCTTAATGCGAACTCTGTATAGACCAAAAGTCTGCTTTGGGAACAAGGTTTGCAACGGAGGCCGTTTGAAGCCACGAGAAAGTGGAGAGTTGCTTCCCACCTCTTGAATCACCACCAAGCTGGTGATTCACAACCGGCCCGGCTAGGACCGACCGCTTTACGGAAGCGGTCTCGCCGATTCCGGTTGACAACGTGCGAACAACTCTCCTTAGTGTGAGAGAGTAAGACCACAAAAACGCCTAGCATACAAAAGAGCGGACACTAGTCGGCCAACCGCTGAGTTGGAATATTAGCCATTTTATTAAAGCCATGTCGAAGTTCATACCTCCTGCTTACCAAGAAGAGGCGTTTCATTGTGTTCATTGCGGAGTTTTCGCAAAGCAACGCTGGGGCAATCTTTGTCGTGCCCCTAGAGGCACCGAAGAAGCCGGGATTGACTTTTGTGAGTGCGACTCTTGCCATGAAGTCAGCTACTGGCACTGCGAGAAGCTTGTCGCGCCTGCCTCTTCCACGGCACCACGAGCTCATGAGGACATGCCACAAGAGATACGCCGCGAAGTAGAAGAGGCGCGGGCCATCGTTGCGGCGTCACCACGCGCGGCCGCAGCGTTGCTACGCTTAGCCACACAGAAACTGATGTCTGTTCTGGGAGAAAAGGGCGAAAACATCAACGACGATATCAAGTCCATGGTAGATAAGGGCTTGCCCATTGAGGTACAGAAGGCCTTTGACTTCTGCCGTGTGGTCGGCAACAACGCGGTCCATCCAGGAGCGATCGACATCAATGACACTCCGGAGATCGCGCAGCAGCTCTTTGAGATGATCAATTTCATCATCCAAGAAAGAATTACACGCCCAAAGCAGATCGAAGCATTGTTCGCCGGGCTGCCAGAAACATCGCGTGCCGCAATCAAGAAAAGGGATGGCAAGAAGGGCTAACCACTCGGATCTCTTTGCTGGTTCAAGTCGGTAGAGCGAGAAGATCGAGCCGCAACCGTTCAGTTTTGAGTAACGCGGCAATTCTCAGGTAGCGGAAGCTCCGAAAGCCTCTGGCCATCCTTTGGGCCGACTCGATCCGCTCGTGGATCGCTTCGATGATTTCCGCCACGTGCTCTTTGAGCGTTTTGGAGGCCTCCGGAAAGCAGCAAACCCGCTCCCCGCCCTGACCCAAGGAACCTCCACCAGCCGAACTCCCTGCTCCGGAGAGTCGATCCGAGGAACCCGAGCGAGCCACTCGGTCCGGTACTGCCCGAAGTGCATCTGCCTCCACCGCTTTTCCACCGTGTCGTGTACGGGGGAAGCTCGTCGACATTCCGGAGAGGCGAACCGATGACCTTGCTCCAAATCCGAGCCAGATCTTCAGAGTGTGCTCCTTCGCGGAGAGTTCACTCCGGCTCACCTTCCCTTCCGAACCCAGTTGCAGCGCCGCAGCAAAAAGCTTGTTCGCGTCCATTCCGCAAGCATCAACCAGGCAGCCCGGTCTGGCAATCCGCCGTCAAGGAGGATCGACGAAGTCGAAGTGTCCTTGACGGCTTCCTCTCTCCCCAAACATCTGTCGAAGACGGATGGAAAGAACCCCACTTTTTGCCATCCCTTAACCGAAATCCGCTTCCCCCCTTACCCACTCAATTCAGCGAGGAACCGCATTTCCTCGTGGCCCTTTTAACAAGCTGTGCTGCTTGCCGAAGAGCAATTGCATCAATGCATTGGGTCGCCACTTGCCGGAGCAGCGGCCGTCGCGGCATCACTGTGCAACGCCATGTCGGAATTGGTCGTATGCCGCTAGAAGCTCCAGGCCGTCTTCGTATTCATCGCGGAGTTGCTCCGCCCGGTCCTCAGGCCACTTTGCAACCTCTTCCAACCACCGGCATAAGTCGCTAGCGCTAAGTTTCTTGTGTGCATAATGTGACAAAATAATAAAGCGATACCAGCGCTTACTATCAAGGGGATGTAATGTCCATCGGTTTGCTAAGTCAGAGAACTGACGCAGCGCCTCGACGACATCTGGGGATGCGTAATCGCCCAGATTTCCGAAATCCGAAGTATCCTGATCCATAAGCATACACTCCTAAAGTCATCTGCTTGCCGATAAAGCAAAGGGTTCGGCGGCGCGACACAGACCGCACACCACTGCAGCAATCGTAGGTAGACGGCGCATTCGTCCACTCTGGAGCAGGCTAGCCCCTCTGAGAGGTCCCGTAAAGTGCGTTTTTGGCTGGTGAGCATCTGCTCCAGGTAAAAAAGAGAGAGCACCCAGACCGGGGCGACTTCATAATCGGATTTGCTGCATCCTTTGGAACGGGGCAGAGATCCTCCGGTTTTTTTAATTGAGGGGCGTCGTGGGTGATATCAAAAGGACGTGGACCTTCGTGGCTAAAGGCCGTCGGGCATTCTCGGATGCAGCAGAACAGATGGGGCGGCACCGTCGCCTTGGAGGACAGGGAGATGCTGCCGCGGGGATGCGCAATGAGCTTTGCGCTTGGCTTGGCCAGCTTCTCGTGCAGCGGCGTTGGATGCCAGCGAGCTGTGTCAAGCGACAGATCCAGCAACCCAGGGGATGGGCTATCTTCCGGTCTATGGCGCGAAGCTGCAGCCGGACTGAATTCCGTGCATCAACCGGCAACAGAGGCGTATCGATGTGACTGCCGTCTTCCTTCCTTGGACTCGTCCCTCTATGGACGATCCTGATCATTCCCGGATTGTGGCCAAGGCGGCCTGCGTCGTTGACGTCCTCATTATCCGGCCAGGCCCCGAAACACCGCTTCGCGGAACTAGGCGCCATTTCTCACCAACGCCAGGTTTCGCGCAAGAAAGGAAGGCCCGAGTTGATTGCGAGGATGTTCGGCGGGGAAAGGGTCTTCGTGAGCGGGGATGGAGCAAGATTTTTCCTCGATTTGGCTTAATGCGAGCTCTGTAAAGGGCAAAAATCCTCTTTGCAAACAAGGCTCCGCCCGATGGGAGGCTCTGCTGCAGGGGGAAGCGCTCTGGTTTTTGTGGATGCTCAGCAACTCAGCATCCGGAAGACATGGGTGAAGAGGTGCTTCCAAGGATAGGCGCTGCTCATCGGCAAGAGGACGCGTCGGACGCTGACACGGACCAGCGTGCCGATCTTGAAGAGCTTGAGCCGGAGGGTATCGACCTGGGCCTGGGCCCACTCCGTTCGGTGCCAGAGAAAGGCGGCCTTTCCCATGCTCTTCCTCAGGATTTCTTCCCGCCCGCCGCAGTCAACCTTAGTGATATGAGAAATGGCGGTTAGCCCAGTGCGTTGGGTGGCGGGGCGCACCCCGAACGACATGAACGAGAGCCCAAACCGTGGCTTAACCCAATCATCCGCTAGCGGAACTGACCCAAAAGGCATAGTTGAACGATTTTCAGTAGGTTGTGATTCAGTTCGTTTGGAAGGACAAACGGAAACACGATGGCCCGGAGAGAAATCGCTTGGCAACGACCTTGCAGGGCCGGATTGTTCTACGCAAGCAGCATCATCAATGCCCAATAGACCCTGATCAAACCGTTCATGCGGCACCGCTGCATTGAGGTCCGATTCCACGAACGGTGTCGCTGCGAACGACTGTGGAGGCTAATTTTTACATGCTGGCGACCAGCTGCCAGTGGCAGCACATCCCGAAGGAGTTCGCAACATTCATGACCGTGCAGGGGTATTTCTATCGCTCCTGTCGCGACGATACGCTCGATCAGATCAATCATGCCCTGGTCATGCTGGCGCGGGAAATGGCCGGACCCGAGATCTCCGCCACTAGCAACTCATCCCTGCATCAGCCCTTGGAGGCCACCTCATTCCCGCACCCGATCCTGGCGGGCTCGCGAGCGGGATGCCGGGGTTTGCAGAGATCCTGAGTCGCTCACGGCTTTGCGGGCCGCTTTGGCTGGCGCATCGTTTATGAACGACACGGTTGCGGGGACCATCGGACACCAGGCTCTTGCCGCGATGCACGCATGTGTCGACCATGCCCGCGATTTGCTCGACGTCGCGAGAGCCGCACAATCCGGCGGCAAGCCGCATATCGCCTATCACCTCGCAACGCTCGCGCTGGAGGAACTCGGGCGGCGCGAGCTTATTGGCTTGGAAAGCATTTCGGCCCAGAGTCCTGAGCCTCCAAGCTGGCCGACGAAGCATACACAAGATCACGTCAAGAAGCTGTTCTGGGCATTCTTCGGCGCCGACTTTCTCCAGCGCCAGGTCACGAAAGAGTCGTTGGAAGAAATGCAGAAGCTTGCTCGCGTCATTCACTCCAGCCGACTCGCGGGCATCTATGTGGAGAGCAACAGCGACGGGCTTGGTATACCCCGCGAGAAGATTTCATTCGAGCAAGGTGAACGGCTGATCAAGCTCGCACTCGACTTGCTTGGCAAGGCCGAGGCTCAGGTACCCCATCCCACCATTGAGCGCGAAGACCGGGAGATTCAGCAATGGTTTCTCAACGCCGCCGATGACCCGGCACGGAGCCCGTATCTCTTTTCTGGCCCCTCTATGGCGAAGCTTGCCGAGCTCAAAGATGTGCGCGGCTGGATAAGATGGCTCAGGGAGGAATTCGCCGATGCCGAAGCTAAGGGTCAAGCCGCCATTCAGCAGGAATTACAGCGCAGCCGGAGCCTTCCAACCCAAAAGACGCGCGACAAGTGGAAGATGCACGTAAAGATTTTGAGCGGCTGGCATTCCATCCGGCCCAAGGTCTTGAAGGCCTGGAACCAGAAGTACGATTGGCCAAAGCTCTGCCCGGTTCCCGACAAGAAAAACCAGCTCATCTTGGAGCTGATCCTGGGCGATAACGTGCCGGCCGAAGCACTGTGGCTACACTGCTGGGTTATGGCTCGGCTTTTCGTCACCGCGCTGAATATCGGCACCATGGGCTTTTGGTGGTGGCGGATGCCCGAGCCAACCAGCCGATACTATGAGACCCTTCAAGACCTGGACACCAAGATGCGGATGACGATCGAGCCCAGTCCTTCGCTCAAGATCGATTGGGGCGCCAACCGTGTCCTCACAGAAGAAGATTTAGGTCGCGTCGCCATGTGTCTCGCGGCCCTGGCCGGGCCGGGCCAGCGCGAAAAGCACACCGCTTGCAACCTTTATATCGCCGGCATCACCTTCCTTTCCCTCAACGACGTGCATTGGCAATGCGAGCTGCAGGCTTACGGGAGTTTCCACGAAAGCCTCAAGGCGATGATGAGAGATGTCGGCGAATGGGATGGGAGCACGGCGTTCGATGCAATCTTCTCCAAGCTTCTCGGCGATCTGTACCCTGCGATGCCACAAGAAGTACGCGACATCTTCATCGAGCTCACGAAAGCCTTCGAGGCGAAGAAATTCGACGGCGCCGTGATCACACTGAAGGAGGTCTCTTTCATTAAGCTGTTCTGCGAAGCTTATTTTCTCAAGACCGTTGCACCTGCGGCATTGAAAGCGACCCGCCAAGATCATCATGGCCACCAAGGTGAAGGAGTGCCTGCGGCCGGTTCACCGTGACCATCGGAGCAGTCGCCCTGATCGGTTTCAAGCACACGGTCCACAAAATCCCGATGGACAGGCAAATTACTCGACGAAGCAACGCTCCAGCCGTCTTAACAACCCAATCTTCCGATCCGCTTCTCGCAAGAGGATCGCGCCCCCATCGCTCGCAACCCGACCGTGGGTAAATCCCGCTTTCCCCCAACGCGGAAAATGGGCTCTCAACCCAAAAGTCTCTTGCCTACACTTTGTCAGGAAAGGCTATTTTCATTCCTGGTTGTAATTACGTCTCATTCACGCACTTTATCCCAGGGAAAGGCGGCCTTTCCTATGCTCTTTTGCCGGCTTTCTTGCTCTCGCCCACGCTTGGCCTTCGTGAGAAATGGGGGCTAGTTCATCTCCAGACCCGCGCAGGGCAATCTCCCCCATTCCGCACCACCGATGTGCTGGGCGGCATGGTTTCCTTGGGGTTCACCAAACCGTCGTTCTCTCGAGAGGCTGCCCATGAGGAGAGCGCATGCATTCCCAGCAGCCCTTGATCCGACTGGCCGAGGAACTGCTTATGCGGCTAAGGAAATGCTTGGGATTCCGGACGCCCACCGGAGTTATCCCACAACGACTTCGGAGAGTTGCCTGCGGCTGTTGTGCTTTAGCAAAAACCGCCCCATTCCGCCTATTGTCCTCTCCCTTCTAGGGCAGCAAGACGTTTCTTCGCCTCGTCATCCCCCTGCTCGGCCGCTTTCCGGTACCAAAAGAACGCCTGGCTGTAATCCTTCCAGACGCCTCGGCCATGCTCATAGGCAAAGCCCAGGCCGAATTGCGCCTTGGCATTCCCCTGGGCGGCGGCTTTCCGGTACCAAGACACCGCCTGGCTGTAATCCTGCTCTACGCCTTGGCCGTACTCATAGGCAAAGCCCAGGCCGAATTGCGCCTTGGCATTCCCCTGGGCGGCGGCTTTCCGGTACCAAAACACCGCCTGGTTGCAATCCTGCGCCACGCCTTGGCCATGCTCATAGGCGGCGCCCAGGCTGAATTGCGCCTCGGCATTCCCCTGCTCAGCCGCTTTCCTCCGATACCAATAGACCGCCTGGGCGTAATCCTGGGGAACGCCTTGGCCGTGCTCATAGGCGGCGCCCAGGCTGAATTGCGCCTCGGCATTCCCCTGCTCAGCCGCTTTTCGATACCAAGACACCGCCTGCGCGTAATCCTGGGGAACGCCTTGGCCATGCGCATAAGCGGTGCCCAGGCTGAATTGCGCCTCGGCATTCCCCTGCTCAGCCGCTTTTCGATACCAAGACACCGCCTGCGCGTAATCCTGGGGAACGCCTTGACCATGCGCATAGGCGGCGCCCAGGCTGAATTGCGCCTTGGCACTCCCCTGCTCAGCCGCTTTGCGAAACCAATAGACGGCCTGTGCAAAATCCCGGGCAACGCCTTTGCCCTCCTCATAGATTACTCCCAGATCGAATTGCGCCTCGGCATTCCCCTGCTCAGCCGCTTTACGAAACCAATAGACCGCCTGTGCAAAATCCCGGGGAACGCCTGCACCAACATAATAGGCACGGCCCATGAGGAATTGCGCCTCGGCATCCCCCTTCTTAGCCGCTTGCTCCAATTCCGCCAAGTTTCTGGCCTCTGCTGGCAGGCTGGATAAAGTTAAGCACAAGATGGCTGCGGCAAGAAGATATGGCTTTTTCACAAGATCTCCCAAGGGGTTCTCATCTCCTGAGGGCTAACCTTCAAATCTTAGTTTAGCTCCGAGCTGGCACAGGGCAAACCTACCTATACCGCTCATCGAACGACAGCCGCAAATGACCCCAGGTACGACAACAGGATGTGTCCACGGGAAAGCGAGCTTGGGAGCATCCCTCGGGACACCCTGGCAGACAAAAAATTCAGCAGACCGACGCACACTTGTGCGGAGGCAGGGGACAGCCCGTTGGCGATCCTTGGTGGCATGACGCGCGATCGGCGTAGTCAGTCATGCAAAGCCGAGGAACAGGGCAAGCGAGCGGTTGATGGCAAGCATGGTCTGGTCATCGAGGTATCCGAACGTATTCCCGAGTTTGTCTGACCTGACGGTCATGGTCTTGTCGACCATCACCTGGGAGGTCTTATGCAAGCCGGTTGTCGGTGAGAGCTACACATCGATGCTGATCAGGGGCGCATCCACCAGCGTGCCGGAGAGCAGCAGCACGGTCACAGTGACGATGGCAGCGAACTGATTAGATTGGACAACCAGAGGCGCACGTGGCTTACCGAAGTCCCCCTGAATGACGACGGTGACAAGGTCACCGAGCTTCATTCGGGATGGTCATCCAGTACGTCACGCAGGGCGGCGTCCATGAACCTGGCCAGCTCAGGGTTCCCCGCCTCGGCTTGTGCCACCAGGGCGGCCTGGCGATGGCACTCTTGGGCGAACCCGGGCTGGCGGGTGTCAGGCATCCAGATTTGGATTGGACGCATTCCAGCGGCTCTAAGGGCGCTGCGGCGCTTCTGAACGCGGGTCGCGACTGATGTTACCATGACAAACCTGGATGTAAGACGGCATTTGTTACATGTAACGTACTTGGATGTCCCGCTGTCATCAAACTGCGTTTCGCCGGGACGAGGCTTAACGTACGATTTTTTCCGTTTCATGAGCAGACCCCCCAGAGGGCGGGAGGGGGAAAGCCAGCGCGCCACGCTTGCATCGCACAGCAGAGCCTTCAAGCGCAGCTCGAACACTTCCGACGGCACTGCCGTGAGGCTGCGAATCTAGCGCAAGGCGATCGCGAGACACGGCGGCGGTATTGCACCGCCATGTCCTCATTCATCGCGCGCCACGCCTCTGGAGAGGCTGCGCCAAAAAAGTGCAATCCTCTGGTGCGTCCGAGAGGATTAGCCGCCATTTCTCACCAACGCGAGCTTTCGCGCAAGAAAGGAAGGGCCGAGTCGATTGCGAGGATGTTCGGCGAGGAAAGGGTCTTCGTGAGTGGGGATGGAGCAAGATTTTTGCTCGATTTGGCTTAATGCGAGCTCTGTAAAGGGCAAAAATCCGCTTTGGGAACAAGGCTCCGCCCGATGGGAGGCTCTACTGCAGGGGGAAGCGCTCTGGTTTTCAGGGATGCTCAGCAACGCAGCATCTGGAAGACGTGGGTGAAGAGGTGCTTCCAAGGATAGGCGCTGCTCATCGACAAGAGGACGCGTCGGACGCTGACACGGACCAGCGTGCCGATCTTGACGAGCTTGAGCCGGAGGGTGTCGACCTGGGCGTTGGCCCACTCCGTTCCTTGCAGAGCCAGCCGTCGCAGCGCTTCGACCAGGGCATAGGCCAAAGCCGAAAAGTAGAGGCGAAGCTGATTGCTGGCCATTTGCGCGGTCGAGAGGCGCTCGGCAAAGAGGTAGAGCTGTTCCTTGATCCGATTCTCCATCTCTCCGCGCGCGCAGTAGAGCTTCTCGTAGAGGGCCTGGGCGGGCCACTCCTCGGTGGAGAGAGAGGTGACGACAAAGCGCGGATTCTTTCCTTTCTCCAAGTACTCAGCTTTGGAGACCACTCGGCGCTCCCTCGACCAGCTACTCAAGGTGCGATAGGCAAACTCGGAAAAGACGCGAGCCGGTTTGCCCGTGGACTCGTGCAGACGACGGGCCTGCTTCATCGACGCCTCAATGGGTCGGCACAAGCGCTCGTTGCGAATCAGGCCGAAGAGGAAGTCGACCTGATTGGCTTCGCACCAGGCCATGATCTCTTCCCGGCAGAAGCCCGAGTCGGCCCGGAGCACGATCTTGACCTCGGGCCAATGGGTGCGGAGTTGTCCCACGATCCGGATGATCTCGGCAAGGGATCCCTCCGCCGCATCCTGGTTCGATGGCCGAAGCCGCACGCCGAGGAGCTGATCTTCGGCGAAGATGTAGAGCGGCAAATAACAATACGCATCATAATAGCCATGGAAGAAGCGCTCGGGCTGATGGCCGTAAAGAGGGATGTCGGTCGCATCCAGATCGAGCACCACCTCCTTGGGAGCCTGGGGATGCGATTCAAGGTAGAGATCGACCAACAGCCGGTCGATCGCTTCGGCCGAGTAGTCGATCTTGTGGTAGCGTTCGCTTCGACCTACCAGTTCCAGGCGGTTGAGCGTACTCTTGCCCGCCAGATCCGCTTCCAGATCCCTTTTACCGCTTAGGAGAGCCACCAAAGGATCGGTACGCAGCTGCTCGTGGTCATTGAGATCCTCGTAGCCCAGCGCAATCCCGAAGATGCGCTGCGCTAGCATCTCCCGCACCCGATGCACAATGCGCCCCGGATGGCGTCGATCCCGGAAGCAACGCTCCAGCCGTCTTAACAACCCGATCTTCCGATCCGCTTCTCGTAAGAGGATCGCGCCCCCATCACTCGAAACCCGACCCGCGGTAAATCCCGCTTCCACCCGACGCGAAAAATGGGCTGTAAATCCAAAAGTCTCTTGGCTACACTCTGTCATCGAAGGCCGCTTTCCTTCCTGGTTGTAATTACGTATCGTTCACGCACTTTATACCAGGGAAAGGCGGCCTTTCCTATGCTCTTTTGCAGGCTTTTTGCTTCCCGTTTTGGTCGGCCTTCGTGAGAAATGGCGGTTAGCCGCCATTTCTCACCAACGCGAGGTTTTGCGCAAGAAAGGAAGCCCCGAGTCGATTGAGAGGATGTTCGGCGAGGAAATGGTCTTCGTGAGTGGGGATGGAGCAAGATTTTTGCTCGATTTGGCTTAATGCGAGCTCTGTAAAGGGCAAAAATCCGCTTTGGGAACAAGGCTCCGCCCGATGGGAGGCTCTTGCCGAAGGGGGGAAGCGCTCTGGTTTTTGTGGATGCTCAGCAACGCAGCATCCGGAAGACATGGGGGAAGAGGTGCTTCCAAGGATAGGCGCTGCTCATCGAAAAGAGGACGCTTCGGACACTGACACGGACCAGCGTGCCGATCTTGAAGAGCTTGAGCCGGAGGGTGTCGACCTGGGCGTTGGCCCACTGCGTTCCTTGCAGAGCCAGCCGTCGCAGCCGTTCGACCAGGGCATAGGCCAAAGCCGAGAAGGAGAGGCGAAGCGGATTGCTGGCCATTTGCGCGGTCGAGAGCCGGTCGGCAAAGAGGTAAAGCTGTTCCTTGATCCGATTCTCCATCTCTCCACGGGCGCAGTAGAGCTTCTCGTAGAGGGCCTGGGCCCACTCCTCGGTGGGAAGAGAGGGGACGACAAAGCGCGGATTCTTTCCTTTCTCCAAGTACTGGGCTTTGGAGAGCACTTGGGCGCTCCCTCGACCAGCTGCTCAAGGTGCGATCGGCAAACTCGGAAAAGACGCGAGCCGGTTTGCCCGTGGACTCGTGCAGACGAGGGGCTTGCTCCATCGACGCCTCAATGGGTCGCCACAAGCGCTCGTTGCGAATCAGGCGGAAGAGGAAGTCGACCGGATTGGCTTCGCACCAGGCCATGATCTCTTCCCGGCAGAAGCCCGAGTCGGCCCGGAGCACGATCTTGACCTCGGGCCAATGGATGCGCAGTTGTCCCACGATCCGGAGGATCTCGGCAAGGGATCCCTCCGCCGCATCCTGGTTCGATCGCCGAAGCCGCACGCCGAGGAGCTGATCTTCGGCGAAGATGGAGAGCGGCAAATAACAATACGCATCGGAAACCCCAAGGAAGAAGCGCTCGGGCTGGTGCCCGTAAAGAGCGATGTCGGTCGCATCAAACCCGAGCACCACCTCCTTGGGAGGCTGGGGATGCCAAGCGAAGGGAGAGATCCACCAATAGCCGGTCGATCGCCTCGGCCAAGGAATCGATCCTATGGTACCGTTCGCTTCGACCTACCAGTTCCAGGCGGCTCCAGCGTGCTCTTGCCCGCCAGATCCGCTTCCCGATCCCTTTTGCCGCTCAGGAGAGGCACCAAAGGATCGGTACGCAGCTGCTCGTGGTCATTGAGATCCTTGTAGCCCGGCGCAATCCCAAAGATGCGCGGCACCTGCATCTCCCGCAGCTGATGCACAATGCGCCCCGGATGGCGTCGATCCCGGAAGCACGCTCCAGCCGTCTTCATAAACCGATCTTCCGATCCGCTTCTCGTAAGAGGATCGCGCCCCCATCACTCGAAACCCGACCTAGGGAAATCCCGCTTTCCCCCGACGCGAAAAATGGGCTGTAAACCCAAAAGTCTCAATATGCTAGAGAAAGTCGGCCTTTCCTATGCTCTTTTGCCGGCTTTCTTGCTTCCGCCTACGGTCGGCCTTCGTAAGAAATGGCGGCTAGGGCCATGCCCGGAGCGAGGGAGGGTTGCTGGCGCGGATAGTGTCCCGTCCGACCAAAGAATCAGCGCGATAGCCTACTGGGCGATGGTAGATTGCCCTGAATCAAGACCGTCACGACATGCACGCTCGCCGTCCCTGTGGAGTGCGGGAGCAGCTCGATCCCATCGGGGGCCGGAAATGGTCCTGGTCCATTGGGCTTCAGGCTGTTGTCGAGCACGCACAGAATCGCGACCCGCTTGCCTGAGCCCATGGCATACATGGCGGTTTGAGCGAGAAACGGTTTGCAATCTTCCAGCGAGAGAGCTCTTTTGTCTCTATACTTGAGCTCGATCCTGATTCCTCGGAAGGACAAATCTGCAATGCCGCCCGAGCTCTTTGGATGCTCTTCCAGTTGCGCCCCGATGTGGGGCTGACGGCGAAGTTCGTCTCGGACTTGCGCTTGAAAGTCCGCTTCCCGAGTCGATGTCTTGAACAGAGCATCCTGTATGGAGCGCGCCGCAAGGTTCCCAAGGCAGTTGAGCACCAGCAGCGCATTCTTGATATCCTCGGGCGGAACACGCGCCTTGCTCAGTTGGTCGCGGATGTGCTCGAGCTTCTTGTCGACCTCCTGGTACCCGGTCACACTCGCCAGCGCAGGGTCGTAGCTCTTGAATCGTAAGTCTCGCTGTCCAATCACGTCGATCGGTTCATGAGGTGGAACATCGAACGCAGCCGTGTACCGAAACTCGTACGCTCTAGCCTGCGCCGCCTGCGGGACTTTCAACTGCGCTCGTCCCCGCTGAGTCCAGCGATATGGCGGTTCCCCCGGCGGGCGCTCAAAAAGGAACGTCGGAAACTCGTAGGACGAAGGCGGTTCGACGGAGACCGGAAACAATCGGAGCTCCTTTGCGCCCTCGGGCCAGTGAGACACTCGAATCTCTACGTCCAAATCGTGCATCACGTGCGGTTCCAAAAAGTGGACGTCATTCGCCGGCTCTTTGTCGACAGTGAAGAGGAGATAGGCGAAGACAGGTTCAAGTGGCTTCGGCGGCTCGATTTCCTGCCCATCGGGGTGGCGAGCATGGCAAGACGTTCGACTCTTGTCTGCAAACCCTCCGATCGGCAGCGGAACACGCGCCAGTCCTGCGCAGACGGGACCCACACCGTCGACGGAGCTTACCGAGGCGATCTGCTCGCTGGCGCTCAGGAGGGCGGACACTTCGGGCGCCTTGCCGTATTCGCTGCGCCAAATTTTATAAGCATCTTTCGCGGCATCCAGGAAGCGTTGCGCATCGGGCTCCGCAGCCAATCTCGCGTTTCGCCACTCCACCATCGACGCCGCGATCCGTAACAGGCCCCCGAACGCTGCCGTCGTTGGCCACCCATGGCGTGCTCCCCCCTCGTCCAGCGCTTCCGCAATTCTACGAAGCTCATCCGCACTGGCGCCTCGCGGCTTCGACGCCCGAAGAAGCGCCTCAACGGCGCTAATGCGTGCCGGGTACGCCCGGGAAAGGACGTCGACGTTGTTCATGTGCTACCCGATCGGCTTCAATGTCCTTTTCGTTTTGTCTCCATTCCTGGGAAAGTTGGGCAATGTTCTCGAGTTCACCCGCGGCGATGGCCGCCTCAAAACGCGCGGCAATGCGCCATCGATTGATGGCGAGCTTTCGGGCTCGATTTTCAACCGTAGCAGGTATCCGCGTGTAAAGCGTTTTCGCAAGCCTTGCTGCCTCCGGCCATGCCCCTGCCCGGGTTAGGGTCTCGATCAGCCTGCGTGAGAGGGTCCAGGAAACGTTGGGTTGGCTCCCGACCTTTTCCAGACGCGCCCGGTGTCGATAAATCTCGTGTTCCGGCAATCCGTTCAAGGTTTCGACGAGTTCGTCCTCCCAATGGGGCACGGCTCGATCTTCCTCAACCACGCGAACCACAACGTCAGCAAAGCGGGATTCATGACAAAAATGTGCAGCCAGCCTCCAAAGCTTACCGACGATATGGTCCGCTTTCAGTTCGTCGACGATTTTCAGGAATGTATCGATAAGCTCGTCTCTTTCAGCATCCGTTGCGTAGCGGTCCATGTACAAGCAAATGCAATCGACCAAAACGCGTTCATCCCGGCGCCTCTTATGATAGGTCTCAACGAGATTCAGGATCGCCCTACGCGCCTCGTCCTTCAAGTTCTCCGGAAGGTCCGTGCGCTCGATTGCATGGACCGCCGACTGATGCGCCATCGCACAAGGGTCGGCAAGTTGAGCTACCAGAGCCTCGTAGACCAACTTCGGAAGGTCGTCCTTTGTCTTCCTGTCGAGCTGGCCGATGGCAGCCGCGACGGCAGCACGGACGCGCCCCGAGGAGGCGAACAGTGCCCTGTAAACGGTCGGCAGCGTCGCGTTCAGCCCATGCGGAGTTCGCATCAACCGGTGCGCTTGACCTATGAGTTTCGCGCGCAGTTCCTCATCCTCGTCAGGGACGTTTGTGAGGACAGCAATGTACTCGGCTGTCGCAGAGGGGTCGCCAGCCGCCGCCGAGGCGGCCCAATCGATGAGCGCATCCAGGAGAGCGATCCGCTGGTCGCGAGCGTTGATGCGCTCCAGTGGCGAGGCAGGGTTGGCCCGAGGTTCGGTCAGCCCTTCGGCCGTGTGAATCTTCTGACTGAGCATAAGAGCAGTGCCCAGAATAAGGGTCAGCTCCTCCCGGCCGAGAGCGACAAGTCTTTCGGAGGCGTAGGTGAATGCGCCATGAAGCACCTGGAGCACGTCGTAAGAGTTCGTTTGGTTCGCCCTCGAGAGCAATCGACGAAGGATGGTCCTATCCACCTCGTCCGCCGTTATCTTCGGGTCGCCGCGACATCGGCCGCGGAGTGCGAGCTCGTAAACCTTGTGGATTTCTAGTTCATCTTCGCCCGGGGCGGTGGCGAGAAACTGTTGAGCGAGGGTATCGGTCCTATCGGGCTCGACATGAAACGCGAGCGCCAAGGCCGCCCGCAAATCCGCCATTGGCCATTCTTTCTCCACGGGCGCATGTGTTTCGGGTTGAATCGAATCTTTCGAGCGGACCAGCCTTGCGATGAGAAAGTGGGCAAACCGGCATGGGAGCGATGGCTCAATTCCGGCCAAACACGCGATCCCGCGCGCCCCGGCGCTAACATAATCGGGCTCGCTATGAGCGAGCAGTCCTTGGAGGCCCAGTTCCACCGCCTGCGGGTGCGCTCGATACAAGCTGACGAAGGGACCCGGCTTGGGGATCAAGATCTCCGCCGGTATACTCATGGCGTTTGGTCTCAAATCGGCTAGCTCAATGAGCGCGGGCAAGGCGGCGGCGATCTGAGTGTGGTCCACTAGCGGCGCGTGCAGCTCCACAATCTCGGCCGCCTTGTCAACCGGGAACGGTGCCGCGAGGGCGCGCATCGCGCACCGGGTGAGGCGTGTAGGATCGACGTTGAGCTCCCGGAGGACTTGAAGGCCAATCTCGTAAAACCGCGATTCGCCATCTTCCATCAGTTCAAACATATGCTCGATCACCGCTGGCTCGAACGTCTCGGGGGCGAGCTTTGCGGCATGCAGTAGCCTCTCGGCGGCCTCTCCAGGGTTGGGCCCATCCAGTTCATCGATGTAGCCCACGATGTCGGCGGCGCGTGAAGGCAAGATTGCTTGAAGCGCCGACCGGCGTTCTTTTCGAACCGTGCGCCGCGCCTCTAGCGCCTCCTCGCATCTCTGGCGCTTCCGAGCCTCTTTGACGCGAGTTGCATCACGCTCGGAGACAAGTGTTGAGAGGTTCGGAAAACCGATCGGGTCGCGGTAGGCGCAGCCCACGCAGTTGCGGTCGTGGAAGTCGAGCGCGGCGTCGGCCAGATCCCATCTCGCAAGGCTACGGGCCGCCGAGTACGAACAGGCCACAGAGTGGAGCCCAATGGGTAGTCCGGTTTGCGCTTCCACCATTCCGACACCGCCCAACTTTTCGACGCGCGCGTGGCGACACCAGTTACGGATGAGTTCCATTACTTGTTTGTTTCGCTCGCCGGAAGCGATGGCCATGCTGATCTTGCGATCGATATCCATAGCAATGGGAATTCAATCGGTCACCGGTGTGCGTCAAGGAACCGGGTGCTCACAGACGGCGTCGTGTGATGATGCTGGAAACTCGGATGTGTCCGATTTTGGTAGGTAAGACTCAATGTCTTGTGATCTTGTTCCTCGACACCGAAGAAAGTTGACACCATCCCAGATGAACGCCCCATCCGCCTATCGCTGGTCAGGATAGCCCCACTGACGGGTGCTGTGAAGCTCATCTCATGCGGCGCGACATCTGCTTCACCGGCAAAAGCCGTGCGACTCGCCCCAAGGACAGCGTTCATGACGGGATTAGCATATGCCTTGGCGTGAGCGAGCGACCCTTCGCCTGTTCTTTGGTTCGCAGGCGGCTGTCATTCCTCGTTGTCCGGGCGGGAAATCCGTGCGTCAACCGGCATATCCAGGTTTGGACATCTTTCATGCTCCCCCAATGTTAAATGCCGGAGAGGCATCAGTCAGCTCTCCGCAGATCGATCCCGACCTTCTTAAGCGCATTTTTCACCGCCGCTTCGCATGGCAGGTCTTCCTTGGCGGCGGACACATGCTTGAAAACGTGCGCGGAGCCGGGACACCACCGCAAATGCTTGAGCACGCCCTTCACGCGTCGGACTTCGCTCAAAAGCGCTCTCAGCCACGGGACAAATTTTGCTTGATCATCCAGAGTGAACACGAGCCCCCGGAATGTCTTCTGAAAATCGGCCGGGGCGGCGGCGCTCGGCTTCCAAACAAACCTGCGCTGGAGCTCGAAAAGGTATACCGGCCGCTCGGCCAGCTGGAGCCTGATGACAAGGGCGCCTCTGGGCGTCCGGGTGTGCGGGTCAATGTAAACCCAGGCGTTGGATCCTTCAGCCGGGCCGTCACCATCGGCATGGAACGGCTTGAGCGCAATAAGCCGCGGATGGTCGGCATCCTGGAAGCCATCCTTGAAGGTGTACCAGTGGACCGCTTGGATCGTGTGGGGATGCTTCCTTTGCAGATGCCGCGCGGCGTTCCACACGTCGTGCAGCAGCCCGTGTGACTCCAAGAGGGTATCCGCACAGGTGGATGCGGCACCCACGCCTTTCCCCCGACCGTGTGGCTCTCCGGTGGAACAGATTCTCGGAGAGGCGCTCTCGGACACGATTATCAGTGCTTCGTTCCCGCCGGACGGCCTCGCACGGCGGACCGGAATGACCGCCCTTGGCTGTCCTAGCACCTTGTAGTCGTCCTCTTCTTCGATCTCGAGCGACGCGAGTCCGTCGTCGGGTTCCTCATCTTCGGTCAACTCAACGACGTCCGGGGGTCTCCGCAGGCTTGCCCGCAGGTGCTCCGAGGCGCAAGGTCTGGAAGTCGCGTCCGAATCGAAGAGATAAGGATTTTCCCGGTCGCGGAGAACCGGCTTTCCTCGTGGGTCGCTGCAACCGACGATTCGAAGGCCGAGGAAGGATCCGCCCCGTTCCAAGTGGATGCCTTCAACCTCAATTTCCGCCGGCCCCTGAAACCAGGGCCCGGCCTTGAGAAAAACATAGCGGGTGGTGTTGGACAAGGGCGCCTCCGCCTGCGCGTAGATGCATTTCGCCGCCCGGCATGCGTATGGGTCATACTTCACATGTGCCAGGAAGACGGCGTCCGCGTCGTGTATCCGCCTCGCCAGCTTGATCGGCCACATTCCTGGCCGCGAGGCACCTTCGTCAAAGGGCTTGTACAGCCGAGGCTCCGCCTCGGTCCAGGGGTAGGTGGCGAGGACCCGCTTCACTTCCGCCGAACGCCCGTAGCAGCGGAAGAAGAACTCCACGCAGGGAATGAAGAGGTGTCGACCCTCTGGGAGCTTGAACTCGAGCAGGTAGTTTTTGTCAGAAACGTAGGCCAAGCGGTAGTCGCTGCTCGGAATCGGGTTGGGACCCAAGTGCTTATGGACTGAATCATACGGTGACACGAACCGCCAGGCATTCTCTTCAAACCATACCCGGAATCGTTTCTTGCCGCGCGCGACGCGAGCGACGCGGACGCCGTTCTGCCAGACCGTGCCGATGCGCAATAAGCCAAGGTGCGCCAACGCGACTTCGCGTTTAAGGAAGAGATCATCCAACGATCCATCCTCCCGAACGGGCCGGAAGAAAACCACGATCTTTGGGATGGACTTGGCTTGGCTGTTGGTGGTCAAGGGCCCGTACCACCAGACGAGCAGTTGCCGCGGATCGGATCTAAGGTTGTCATCGGGAATGGCGCGGCTCTTGATCTTGCGAAGAATCACCTTCATGGACCAAGGCGCCCAAATCGGCGGGATGATGCGGCTTCATTGCATTTATTTGTACCAAATTGCAATAATTTCGAAAAATGACACCCTCCGCCGACGAGGCCCGCGTCGGACGTCGAGTGGTGCGGCGAGCGAAACGGCCGGTGGCGAATCAGCCCGCCGTCGTTAGGCAGCAGGCCCGCGACACTATGGATTCGGGTCGCTTCGATCGACTCCTCTAACGTCATGGGCGGGAAGATGGAGGGAAGCCGCTGGGCGAGCATCGATTTTCCGCTTCCCGGCGGGCCGATGAGCAGCACGTTATGCCCGCCGGCGACGGCGATTTCCAATGCCCGCTTGGCGGCGATCTGTCCTTTGACGTCCGCGAAGTCGAGGTCGGTCGAAGGTTCGGAGGCCAAGCGAGACCCCGAGCCATCCGGTAGTGGCGAAGACTCCGGATCGCGTAGAACGGCGGCGGCTTCCGCGAGGTCTCCGGCCGTGTGGATTCGGATGCCCGAGACGGCCGCCGCTTCCGCCGCGTTGGCCGCAGGCAGCAGGACATGCTTGGCGCGCTGCCGCTTGGCTTCCAGGGTGGCGGAGAGGACGCCGCGGACGGGCCGAAGCTCTCCAGAGAGCGCGAGCTCGCCGAGCGCCCAGAAGTCTCCCAGGTAAGGGCTCTCCAGTTGACCCGTGGCGCCAAGGACTGCGAGAGCGATGGGAAGATCGAAGCTGGGCCCCTCCTTCCGGAGATTGGCCGGGGCCAGGTTGATCGTCGTACGGCCGATCGGCGAGCGAAACCCGGCGTTTTGCAGTGCCGTGGAAACCCGATGGAGGCTTTCCCGCACGGCGGCGTCGGGCAACCCGACCACCCTCGTCAGAAACGCTCCGGGGGAATTGTCGACCTCGACTTCGACCCGCAACGCGTCGACTCCCCAAAGTGCGGTGGAAAAGATCCGAGCGAGCATGCGGGCGCGCATTCTGCCACTTTTTCCGGAAAACGGGAAGGTTCCGTCTTCTCTTGCCGCAAAAGCGACTTATGATGATCGCATGTGCAGGAATCTCTTTCGTCTCTTTTTTCCCGTGGGATTGATCGCCTTGCTTTGGTGCGCGGGAACTCCTCCTTCCGCACAAGCCGTGGAATCCGCAGCGCCATCGTCCGCCGAAGCTCCGACCGAACCTCCGCCACCAGGATCGACGAAGTACACCGTCAAGCAGGGCGATTCCCTGTGGAAAATCAGCCGTCGATTCAAGATCACGGTCGACGCGCTCCGCAAGGCGAACGGGTTGAAGAACGACCGGCTCCAAATCGGACAGGAGCTCATCGTTCCCCCTCCTTCGTCAAAGGGAAAGAAGGACGAAGCCGAGACCTCCTCGGGGAGCCCGGTGCCTCCCTCCATGCCGAATCCGCCGGCAGGAACGCAGCGCTAAGATAGACCGGAGGCGGGATCTCGCCTCAGTCTCAAGGTTCAAGCGGGAACGGCGGCTCTCCCGGCGCACCGCCAGCAGCAGGCGATGCCCGCTCATCGAACGCCAGGCGGCAGAGCGTTCGACTCCGTTGCAAGCTTGTCGGACAAAAGACCGTTTTCCAGCATCGAGGCTGTCGCTCATTCGTTGCTGAGTAAGATGTCACGTCGGCACCCTCCCCGTCCTTCTCCTGGTCCTTCGGTGACCAAGCATTACGGGCAAGCGGAAGGGGGACGTTTCCGATCGGCCATTCCCTGGAGTTACGTTCCCTTCCAAGAGAGAAGCGAACCGCCGAGCAGGGTTCGGATCTGCGGCCGGAGATCGTCAAAGAAGAAGCAACGGGCCCCGGGGAAAGATAACTTGCCCCGCCTTTCGCCAGGTTGTACTAGCAAGATGGGGGTTTCTGGTTCACGCAAGAGACCGTGCGCTCAGTCGATTGTCGGGCTACGGACCACCGGACACAGGGGGGATAAGATCATGCGAAAGTATATTTGTGAGTTGATTGGGACCTTCTTTCTCATGCTCACGGTAGGCTGCTGCGTGATCGGGGCGTCCACCGGGGTCATCGCCCCGCTGGCGATCGGATCGGCGCTCATGGTGATGGTCTTTGCCGGTGGTCATCTTTCCGGGGGACATTACAATCCTGCGGTAACGCTCGGGGCTTGGCTGCGTGGGCGATGCGCAATGCAGGACGTCCTTCCGTATTGGTTCGCCCAGGTATCAGGCGCGATCGTGGCGTCCGTCGCTGCGCAGGCGATCAAGGGAAACGCTCCGGTCACCCGGATGACGGTCTCCATGGGGCCGGCCTTCCTGGCGGAATTCCTCTTTACGTTTGCTCTGGTCTATGTGGTGCTCAACGTGGCGACGGCCAAGGGAACGACTGGGAACTCCTTCTACGGTCTGGCGATCGGCATCACGGTCATGGTGGGCGCGTTTGCCGTAGGATCAATCTCCGGGGGAGCATTCAATCCGGCGGTCGCCGTCGGGTTGGGCTGGATTGGGCTGATTGCCTGGCCGAGCTTAGCACTCTACTGGATCGCGGAGCTCCTGGCGGGCGCCTGTGCCGCTTGGGTCTTCCTGAGCCTCAATCCCGAAGACCGCTGACTCGCGTCCAGGTCAGCTACGAGGCTCGACGGAGGACGCGCCCCCGATGGCCTGCGCTCGTTCCGACATCGGAGCTTCGGCGGGCTTGGCGATCGGCGGAAACGGAACGATCTTCCAGAAGAGTGGTTGAAAGCGTTTCCACTCGTGGAGAATCTTTTCCGCCGGAGCGCTGCCAGTTCTCTCCAGGTGGCGATAGAGAAGCTCCTGGAGCTGCCTCTCATCTTCCGGGAGCACCACTCGCTCCAGACGCACCATTTCCGGGTTGTAGCGTTCTTCGAAGCATCCTTCCTCGTCGAAGACGTAGGCGACTCCCCCGGACATGCCGGCTCCGAAATTCTTCCCGGTGGGACCCAGCACGACCACAACTCCGCCGGTCATATATTCGCAGCCATGATCCCCGATGCCTTCGACGACCGCGAGCGCTCCGCTATTGCGGACGGCGAACCGCTCGCCGGCGTTCCCGCGAACGGAAAGGAAGCCGCCCGTCGCGCCGTACAGAACTGTGTTGCCGCAAATGACGCTCTCCTCGGGCCGGTAGCGGCAGCCGGAAGGCGGAACGAGGGCGATCTCGCCGCCGGACATGCCTTTTCCGACATAATCGTTTGCTTCTCCCTCCAAGAGGATGGCGATCCCTTTGACCAGGAAGGCCCCCAGACTCTGGCCCGCAGTTCCCGCCAGCCGCAGGCGGATTGTCCCCTCGGGCAGACCCTCGTCGCCGAAATGGTAGGCGATCTCTCCGGAGAGCCTCGCCCCGATGGAGCGGTGGACATTCCGGACCCGGTGGTGCAGCTCGATCGGTTCCCGGGAATGAATCGCGGTTTTCGCCTCCTGGAGCAGGATGTCGTCCAGCGGGCGGTCGCCCTGCGGATCGTTCCTTTCCCAAGTGTGGAAACGAGGCTCGGTCTCTCCTGCTCCAGGGAACGAGAGCAGCGTCCGGAGCTCGATCTGGTTCGCCTTGGGATGGTTGGGAATCTCCTTCCGCTCCAGAAGCTCGGGCCGCCCGATGATCTCATTGAAGGTGCGAACGCCGAGGCCGGCGAGGATTTCGCGCACCTCTTGGCTCACCGCATTGAAGTAGGCAATCAAGCCCTCCGGCGTCCCTCGGAATTTTCCCCGCAGTCGTTCGTCTTGTGTCGCAATCCCTGTGGGGCAGGTGTTGAGATGGCACTGCCGCACGTAGACGCAACCCAAGGCGATCAAGGCCATGGTTCCAAAGTTGAATTCCTCGGCACCCAGGAGACCGCCGATGACGATGTCACGGCCGGTTCGCATTCCTCCATCGGTCCGGAGGGTCACGCGGCTCCGCAATCCGTTGGCCAGGAGCACCCGCTGGGTGTCGGCTAGTCCGATCTCCCACGGACTGCCCGCATACTTGATGGAAGAGAGGGGGGAGGCTCCCGTGCCTCCATCGTGGCCGCTGATCAGGATCACGTCGGCGTGAGCCTTGGCCACCCCGGCGGCGATCGCCCCCACTCCCGCCTCGGAAACGAGCTTCACGCAGATCCGGGCTCGCGGATTGACCTGCTTCAGGTCGTAGATGAGCTGGGCGAGATCCTCGATGCTGTAGATGTCATGATGCGGGGGAGGGGAGATGAGCATCACCCCCGGAGTGCTCCGGCGCAATCGGGCGATCAGGGCGGAGACCTTGTGTCCGGGGAGCTGGCCCCCTTCTCCCGGTTTTGAGCCTTGAGCCATCTTGATCTCGATTTCCGATGCGCTGGCCAGATATTCCGCTGTGACTCCGAAACGTCCGGAGGCGACCTGCTTGATCGCGCTGTTGAGAGAATCGCCGTTCGGCAGGCGCACGAAGCGCGCCCGGTCTTCCCCTCCTTCGCCCGTGTTCGACTTGCCCCCGATTCGGTTGAGGGCGAGGGCCAAGGTCTGGTGGGCCTCCGCCGAGAGGGCTCCCAGAGACATTCCCGCCGTCGTAAAGCGACGGCGGATCTCCTCGAGGGGCTCGACTTCTGAAACCGGGATGGCTTCCTGCACTCGAAACCGGAGACAATCGCGCAGGGCGAGGGGTAGATTGGTCGTCAGCGATTCCCCGATCTTCCGGTAGTCCTCGTTCCGACCCGCCTTGTCCTGCCCCTTGAGTCCGACGAAGGTGTGGAGGCTCTGGATCAGCGGGGGAGTGACCGCGTGACGCTCGCCCTCCCTTCGGAATCGGTAGTGACCGCGATCGGTCAGCTTCGCGTCCGAGGCGAAGGCGGTCGAGTGCCGGGCGAGCGTCTCCTGCGCGAGCTCGCGGTAGCCGATCCCTTCCAAATGGGAGACGACCCCTTCGAAGCATTCCTGGATGACCTGCCCGTCGAGCCCCAAGGCCTCGAAGAGCTGCGCGCCGTGATAGCACCAGAGGGTGGAAATGCCCATCTTCGACAGGATCTTGAGCAGCCCCTTTTCGATGGCCTTCTGATAATTCCTTAGGGCGAGCTCCGGAGCCGCCGCCTTGATCTCTCCCCGGCAAGCGAGATCGGAATAGAGCCGCAGGGCAAGATAGGGGTTGACGGCGGTCGCGCCGAAGCCGATCAGGCAGGCAACATGGTGGACGTCCCGGCATTCTCCCGTTTCGCAGAGTAGGGACGCTCGCATCCGGCTCCCGGCACGAATGAGGTGATGATGGACTGCGCCGACAGTCAGGAGCATCGGCACGGCGGCCTGGCTGGGCGAAACGCCCCGGTCGCTCAGCACCAGGATCGAGGCTCCGCTCTCCACGGCCGCATCGGCCTCCTTGCGAATCTCCGAGAGACGCCGAACGAAACCCTCTTCCCCTTCCGCGACTGGGAAGAGGCACGAGATCGTCCGGCTCCGGAGACTCGGCTCGGGCCGGTCGCGGAGCTCCGCAAGATGGGCATCGGTCAAGAAAGGTGTCGAGATTCGGACCACGTCTCCCTCGGGCAGACGGTGCGCGAGCGGATTCGGTCGTCGGCCGATCCACATTTCCAGAGACATGACCAGCCGTTCCCGCAACGGATCGATGGGGGGGTTGGTGACTTGCGCGAAAAGCTGTCGGAAGTAGCAGGAGAGGATGCGCGGTTCTCGGGAGAGAGCGGCAAGCGGAGCATCGTCGCCCATCGACCCGATCCCCTCTTCTCCTCGTTCCGCCATCGGCTTGAGGACCTGCTTGATCTCCTCGTCGTCGTAGCCGAAGGCGAGCAATTCCGAAAGGGAACCGGACTCCGTCGAAGGGGGCGGGCCCGAGGCGAGCTGGTGGCTGTGGGCGCTCAGCCATTCGCGGTAGGGGAGCCTGCCAGTAAAGCTCTTCTTGATTTCCGAGCTGCGAAAGAGGCGCCGGGAAACGGTGTCGACTGCAAGAATCTCTCCTGGACCCAGCCGACCCTTTTCAACGACGGTCTTCTCATCGAGACCGCCGATGCCCACCTCGGAGCCGAGAACGACGGTCCCATCCTCGGTGACCTTGTAACGGATCGGCCGCAACCCGTTGCGATCGAGACAGGCACCCACCGTCCGGCCATCCGAGAAGACGAGGGCCGCCGGCCCGTCCCAAGGCTCGCTCAAGAGCTCGTGATATTCATAGAAGGCCCGTTCGTCAGGAGAGAGCCGAGGCTCCGCCTGCCAAGAGGCCGGCACCAGCATGAGCATGGCATGCAGCAGATCATAGCCGGAGTGCAGGAGAAGCTCGACTGCATTATCGAGGTTGGCTGAATCGCTGGCGGCGGGCAGCAAGAGTGGAGCGAGATGGGCGGCCTCTGTTCCCCAGAGAGAGCCGGAGAGATCTTTCTCCCGAGCCCGCATCCAGAGGCGGTTTCCCGAGATCGTGTTGATCTCTCCGTTATGACCGAGCACACGAAACGGTTGGGCGAGCTGCCAAGCGGGGAAGGTGTTGGTGCTGTAGCGCTGGTGGTAGACCGCCAGTGCCGTCTCGAAGGCGGGATCGTGCAAATCGCGATAAAACTTCGAAAGCTGCGGCGAGACGAAGAGCCCCTTGTAGACGATCGTACGGCTCGAGAAGGAGGGCATGTGGAACTCCTTCAGTCCGTCCCGGGTGATTCGCTGCTCGATCTTTTTGCGGCAGAGGTAGAGCGTCCGCTCATACTCTACGGAGGAAAGGGAGCGGTCCTCCGGTCTGCCGACCAAGACCTGCTCCAGTTCCGGGCAGGTGCGCGCGGCCTTGTCGCCGAGCGCGTCCATGTGAACCGGAACCTTTCGCCAGCCGAAGACAAAAAGGCCGTGCTCGGCAAGAGATTCCTGAACGAGCTTGCGGCAATGCGCCTGCTCGTAGGCGTCTTCCGCAGGGAGGAAGCAAAACCCTACGGCCAAGTCGTCATCCCGGTAAAGATTGGCGCCCCACTTCTCGATGTCCTTCCGGAAGAGACGCACCGGAAGCTGAGTCATCACCCCGGCTCCATCTCCGGTTTTCATATCCGCATCGACCGCTCCCCGGTGGGAGAGGGCGCAGACGCAGGAGAGTGCGCTCTCCACGATCTTGTGCGAAGGCGTTCCCGTCAGGGTGGAGACGAAGCCGACGCCGCAACTGGCCCGCTCTGTGCTAGAGTGCCACAGGGAGGCCGGGACCGGATGGCTCTGTTTCGAGTGGTTCCCTACGGGCATTTGGGTAAAATTACGGAGATCTTTCTAGGAAGCAAGCCTTCCGCTCACAAATGAAAAAGAGGGTGGTTCGCGAGCGAGACGCAGATCGAGGGCGGAGGAAAATACTGGAGCGAAGGTGCAGGAGGGACTAGCTTAAGAGGCGAGTTCTCCTCTCCGTACGGGAGAGGGGCCGCGTTGCAGTCCATGGGGAGAGATGCGAAAAGCAGGGATCGTCTTGTGAGCGGCCGGATCGCGGAGAAGTTTCGCTCCCTCTCCGTCGAGGGGAAGCGGGCGTTCATCCCCTACATCACGGCAGGGGACCCGACCCTCTCCGCCACCCGGGAGCTCGTGCTCTCCTTAGAACGGGCGGGGGCGGATCTCGTCGAGCTCGGGATTCCCTTTTCGGATCCCCTGGCGGACGGAGAGGTCAATCAGGCCGCCGCCCACCGTGCATTGCGGGCGGGAGCCACAGTCGAGGGCGTGCTCGAGACCGTAGCTGAGATACGCAAGGGCTCGAGCCTTCCGATCGTTCTCTTTAGCTATCTCAACCCGCTGCTGCGGCTGGGTCTCGAGCGGTTTGCCAGCGAAGCGAGCCAAGCGGGGGTCGACGGAGTCCTGCTGGTCGACCTGCCTTTGGAGGAGAGGCTACCGGGGCTCGAATCGTTGGAGAGCTCGCTCACTCGGATCCACTTGGTGGCTCCGACCACCGAGCCGGTGCGCCGGCAGGCGCTTGCGAAAGCGGCCGAAGGCTTTCTTTACTGCGTGGCTCGCCTCGGAACCACCGGGGTGCGCGAGGAAGTTCCCGCCGAAGCGGAGGATCTCGTCCGCTCGATGAGGACGCTCTGCACAGTCCCGGCCTGCGTCGGCTTCGGTATCTCCACTCCCGAGCAGGCCGGTGCCGTGGCGGCTTATGCGGATGGGGTGGTGATCGGCAGCGCCCTCGTGGAGCGGATCGGAGCCTGGGGTTCGGCATCGGACCTGTGCGAGAGGATCGAGGGTTTTGCGCGGCCGCTCGCCGAAAGCGTGCATCGCGCATCGGGAAAGGGCGTGCCCGGAGGCCCCCTTCGGGAGCCTGCGGGAGAAAGAGGGACAGGTGGGCATTCTCGCGCTTGATCATGGAAGCAAGCGGATCGGTGTGGCCGTCAACGATCCAACGCTCACCTTAGCCTTGCCGCTCGGCTACCTCCCGGCGGAGCCGTTTGCGGAATTCGTCCGGGAGCTCAAGGAGTTTGTTCGTCGCTACGAGGTCAGCCTTCTCTTGGTGGGCCTTCCACGGAACATGGATGGCTCCTACGGGCCGGCGGCGGAGCGCGTCCGGGAATTTACTCGGAAATGCAAGCAGCTCGTCCCAATCCCGGTCGAATTGCGGGACGAGCGGCTTACGACGAAGCTGGCCGCACACTATCTGCGCGAGGCCGGACGGAAGGAGAAGGCGAGCCGGCAGAAGATCGACGGGGTTGCGGCCGCGGTCCTTTTGCAGTCTTATCTCGACGAGCTGGCGCTGCGGGAGACTTGAGTGGTCGCTGCTCGCTGGGGATGGGCGGAAATAAAAAAAAGCTGGTCGGCATAGCCTTGCGGCTGCTAACCACGTGAAATTTATGAGGAGGACGCTTGCGGTCGCATTAGCCCTTTGGGCGCTGAGCTCCTGGGGGGCCGCGCGGGCAGCGTCCAATGCTTCCTATCCCGCGGCTGCCGCAGCCGAAACCAGTAATCCCAAGGGTGGGGTCACTCTCGACACGGAAAGCATTCCCGAGCTGGCTCTCTATCGGGAAGGCACGAACGAAATTCAAGTCATGTCCGGCGCGCTCTTTTCTTTGGGGAGTGGGAACGGGAGATCCACCTTCGACGAGGCGCCCACCATCTTGAGCTGGGGATGGATGCTCACCACGCCAAAGGGGCATGGAATCTTCCGCGGCAATGTCGAGGTGCTTGTCGATCTCTACGCGAGCGGCATCTTCGCGGGTCCCATGAGCGGGAACGTGGTCGTGGGCCCCAACGTCTTCGTCCGGTACAACTTCGTTCAGCCGAACTGGCGGATCGTCCCCTACGTCGAAGGAGGGCTTGGCTTTGTTTTTACCGATGCCTATACGGTGCCCAACCAGTCCGTAGTCGGCCAGGCGATCGAGTTCACCCCGCAAGCCGGAGCCGGATTCCGCTACATGCTTTCGAAGCACTGGTCGATCAATGCCGAAGCGCTCTTCCACCACATGTCCAACGCCGATATGGCGACGCGCAATATCGGGGTGAACGAGGTCGGTGGCCTGGTCGGCTTTTCGTATCTGCTCGGATCGGAATAGGCTCAAGCCCTTCCGATTGCCTTTCGTGAACCTTTCCAGCAGCGTTGATCGGGGGACATCTCCTGGTGACCAGAGCAAAGGAAACGTCCCTCTTGAATGAGCCGTGCAGCCCCTTGAGATGAGCGCGAGTGCGGATGACGAAGTTCCTATGCCGTACGGGGACGAAACGGAGCAACGAGGGAGAGGCTCGGTCGATGAGCCTGAGGAATCTCCACTCGTCGGCCATCGAATCGAGCTTTCCTACGTCGGCAGCGGCTTTTCCGGTTGGCAGCGGCAAAAGGGGAAGCCGTCGATCCAGGAGGCTCTGGAATCGGTCGTCGAACGGATCTGGGGTCGGCCGATCGCGGTCACGGGGGCCAGCCGCACGGACGCCGGCGTGCATGCCCTGCGGCAGGCGGCTTCCTTCGCTGCTCCGCGAAAGCTGACCCCCGAGGAGCTGGCGCGAGCCCTCAACTACTTTTTGCCGGATTCCATCCGGGTACGCGATGTCAAGCTGGTCTCTCCGGAATTTCATGCGCGGTTCGCCGCCCGGGCCAAGACCTATGAATACCGGGTGTGGAACCATGCGGTGCTCGATCCCTTTCTCGTCGAGCGGGTCTGGCACGTTCCTCTCCCCTTGGCGATTCCAGCCATGCGGGAGGCGGGAGATCTCTTTGTGGGGACGAAGGACTTTTCCGCCTTTGCCACCAACTCCGGGCGGGCCTATTCTTCGACGGTGCGCACAATTTCAGGTCTGGCTCTGCATCATCGAGGGCCTTCCGTGCGCATCCGGGTCACGGGCGACGGCTTTCTCTATCATATGGTCCGCAACATCGTCGGAGCGCTGATGCGCGTGGGCAGGGGGCGATTATCGCGAGAGGAGCTCCAGGAGATCCTCGAAAGCCGGGATCGAAAGCGCGCCCCCGCCTCGGCCCCTCCTTGGGGGCTTTATCTTCTCCGCGTTTATTACGTGCCGGCGAGGCGAAACCCCTGTATGGGAGACTCTCGCACAAAGAGGGCTTGCTCCCCGTTAGACCAGAGAACGAGGTCGAGGCACGAGTGAGCCGAGAAGCTCTTTTGGAGATCGGGCTCATCGCGCCCCGGATTCCCCCGAACACCGGCAATGTCGCTCGACTCTGTGCCGCCACCCGCTCGACTCTCCATCTGATCGGCCCTCTTCCCTTCTCCTTAAGCGACCAGGCGGTGCGGCGTGCCGGGCTCGACTATTGGTCAGAGGCGGACGTCCGGCAGTGGGCGTCCTGGGAGGAGTTCCGGGCCGCGTCGGAAGGCCATAGGCTTCTTTTCTTTGAAACCGGCCCCTACCGCCCGTATACGGAGGAGCTCTACCGGTGCGGCGATATCCTTCTCTTCGGCCAGGAGAGCCGAGGGTTGCCGCAGCGGATCTTGGAGGAATATCGAACCAATGTGTTCACGATCCCGATGCCAAACGCGAAGGTGCGGAGCCTGAACCTGGCGAATGCGGTGTCGATCGTCCTTTACGAGGCGATTCGCCAGATCGCGATGGGAGGACGGGAGCGAGAAGACGAGAAGGAGAGCGGCGGTGCTGGCTAGACGCATCATTCCCTGCTTGGACGTGCATGCCGGGCGCGTGACCCGCGGGCAGCAGTTCGGAAGGGCCGAGGAAGGGGGCTTGCGGGACGTCGGAGATCCGATCGGTTTGGCCGCTCGTTACAACGACCAAGGGGCGGACGAGCTCGTTTTCTACGACATCACGGCGAGCGTGGAGGGTCGGACGGCGCTGCTCGACGTCCTGCGCGCGGTTTCGGATCGTTGCTTCATTCCGCTGACGGCAGGGGGCGGAGTTCGAACCCTCGAGGATATTCGGGACATGCTGCTCGCGGGTGCAGACAAGGTGAGCGTGAATACCGCCGCCCTCGCAGAACCCGACTTGATCCGCGCGGGTGCAGAGCGCTTTGGTGCGCAGTGCATCGTGCTTTCGATTGATGTCCGGAGAACGGGCCCCGGATCCTGGCGCGTCTGCAGCCACGGCGGCAGACGGGAGACCGCCTGGGAGGCACTCGCTTGGGCGCAGAAAGGGGTTGCGCTGGGGGCCGGAGAAGTCGTTTGCAACAGCATCGACTGCGACGGGATGAAAAGCGGATACGATCGGGCGCTCATTCGGGTTCTGGCGGACGCGCTTCCTGTGCCTGTCGTCGCCAGCGGGGGTGCGGGGAAGATCGAGGATTTCGGTGAGGTCTTCCTTTCGGGTCATGCGGACGCGGCCCTTGCCGCTGGGATCTTTCATTCGGGGCAGGTCTCGATCCCCGAGGTCAAACGCTTTCTGCGGACGCGAGGCGTCCCCGTTCGGATTTAGAACCCTATGGGCCAGCGCACCGGGTGGGAAGCGGCCTTGCGCTTGAGCGGCCTGGTTCTCTTGCTCTCTCTTGTTCGAGGAGCGGCCCTCCCTTGGTCTGCGCATGCCCTGGATCTTCTCGGTCAGGCTCGTCAACATGTGGCGGAGGGAAACCTCGAAGAGGCGGCGTGGCTCGCTCGGAAGGAAGCGGCCGTCCATCCGGAGGAAGGAGAATCCTGGAAGCTGCTCGGCGCCATTGCGCTCCAGCGGGGCGATTGGCCGCAAGCCGAGCGCGCCCTCGAGCGCGCGTTGCGCGTCCGCGGAAGGGATCCGGAAGCGGCGTCCCTGCTGGCGATCCTCTGGCGGCGGGAAGGGCGCTTTTGTGATGCGGCCGACCTCCTGCGGCTCTTGGGCGGAGAAGTCGAAGCAGATCAGCTGGCCGGCTTCGGAAGGGCAGCCCCCTTTCTGCAGAGAGGACCCGACGAGATCCGCCTCGACTGGGTCGGGTCGGGGCTGCAGCCGGTGGTGCCGGTCCTCGTCGGGGGCAAGCGATGGGCTAACTTCCTGGTTGACACCGGAGCGTCCTGCGTGGTCTTGGACCGGCGCCTGGCCGAAGAGATTCGGCTTCCTCCGGTGGGATCGGCTCAGCTCGTCGGGGCTGGCGCCAGAAGCGCGAGGGGAAAGCTCAGCCGACTCGATTCGCTCCGATTGGGCGCCACCGAAGTCCGAAACATTCCGGTCGTGGTCGTCGATCTCCGCCGACCGGAGAAGGTGGACGAGCCGTTCGACGGAATTCTGGGCTCGGAGTTCCTGCAGCATTTCGTCGTGACGCTCGACTACCCAAAGAGACGTCTTTCCCTGCAGAGAGCGGGGAAGAGCGGGACGGGCCGGAGCGCTCCGGCAGACGCCGGCTGCCGAAGCGCGAACCTGCCTCTGTGGCTGACCCCGGGGGGGCTCCTCGTCGTTCCGATGGAAGTAGCCTCGCGGGAGAAGCTCTTGGTCTTCCTCGACACGGGTGCGGCGGAGACCGAGCTTGCGCTCAGCCGGCGGGCGGCGAGCCGACTCGGCCTCACGCCATCGAGTCGTGGAGATCGCTATTGGGGCGTGGGAGGGCGCTACCTCGCCTCGCCGATCCTCCTGTCCGAGATCCGGTTTGCAGGCTTCTCGGCGCACAATGTCTCGGGCGTCATCGCTCCCTTTCCCGAGCGAATCGAGCAGGGAGAAGGGCTCCCCTTGGGGGGCTTCCTCGGAAGCGGTTTTTGTCGTCGCTTCCGGGTGATGATCGATTTCTCCCGGATGCGCGTCCGCCTGGCGATGCCGGCACGCGAGACTTAGCCAACGGACTCCTCGTCCCTGCGGATGCCGAAGGAGGACGGTGCTGCCTTCGGATCGGCGGCGGGCATCGGACGAATGCAGCGAAAGGCAAGGTACCCGAAGAAGAGCAGGGCGAGGAGAGGCTGGAACCAGAGATTGGTCCAGCCGTGAATGGGTCCGTAGCTCGAAGAGCCGAACCCAAGCGTCATCCCCATCAGGACCGCCGCGCTCGCGCGCTGGCCGAGCGAGAGTGACCAGAGCGCGAAAAAGGCCGTCGCCGGGGCAAGGAGGATATAGGAATTGGCCTCCGTCCTTGGATTGAAGAGCATCAAGTAGGCTGCGGCGAAGCCGTCGAGCCAGAGCGCCCCACGGGTCGGATCGCGCCGCAGGGCGATCCAGCCGAGCAGGAGCGTCAGCGGCGCCGCGAGCGCGCGGCAGGCGAAGAGCCAGGAAGAGGGGAGGGAAATCCGCAGCGCATGCAGGAGGCCCGAGAGGTCCGAGAAGCTTGGCTCGTCGGGCTGGCCGGAGAGGAGAAACTTCTGCCAGAACTGCTGATATTGGTCGAAGACGAATCCGGCGGGCCCGAAGAGCCAGGGTAGTGCCAGAAGGAGAAGAGTCCCGAGGATCAGCGACCGGCGGAGGCGTGGGTAGAGAGCTCCCGCCAACAGGTAGGGGACGATCGAGACCGGCTTGTAGACCAGGCCCAGGAGAAGCCAGATCGTGGCCCGATTCACCCGCGTGTTCGAGGCTTCGAGGAAGCCGTGGATCATGGCACCCGCCAGGGGCAGGTTGGTTTGGCCGTTGCGGGCGGAGGCCAGGGACGCGGGGATCGTAAGAAGGCTCAAGAGGACGAAAGAACGGGTCGGGCGGGGGAGGAAGCGGGCCAGGCGGGCGAGGGCGCTGGCGACGATGGCGAGATTCACGGCTCTCCAGAGGATCTCCCTGGGCACCGGAGGAAAGAGCGCAAAGGGGGTGTAGAGGATCGCCGATTGGGGCAGGTAGAGAAATCCATGTACGCTGTGCAGGTTGTAGAGGTTCCGGTGCGCCCACCAGGATCGGCTTGCTTCGGCATAGGTGGGGGTCACCGCATGTTCGGGCGCGTGAGCGATGACCAGGGAGAGGAGAACGAGATAGCCGAGCCAGAGGAAGACTCCGGTTCGCGTGAGGGGGTTTTCCCGGGAGCTTGGATTCATCGCGCAAGGAAGGCGGCGGCAAAGTCCGCGAGGGTCGTGAACCGAGCTCTCGCCCCGAGCCAGTCGAGGAACGAAGCGAACCGGTCGAGCAGCTCCCGACCGCAAGGGGAAGAGACCCAGCGGGGTAGACCATAGCCGCCCAGATCGGCGAACTCCCAAGGGTGAAAGACAAGGTGGAGATAGCCCGATTCCGCCAGAGTCCAGGCGGCGGCCGCCCGGAAGAGAGGAGCCGGGGTGTTCTTGAATGCCAGCCAGAAGAAAGGAAAGCGAACCCAGGGAGAGACTGAAACCGGGATCTGCAGGAGCTCGCCCTTCCGGTAAGCCTTTCGCGGAGCGAAGAAGCGGCAGTAGCGCCCCGGCAAGAAGGTCGGGTTCTCCGAAGAGTTATAGAGGTAGCCGGCGTTCTGCAGGAGCTGGTTCGCCACGGGGCGGAAGCGCGGGCTTCGATAACCGTAAACCCGCCTGCCCGTGATCTCCTCCAACACCCGCTTCGAGCGATCCGGATCGGATGCCGAAAAACCAGTGTGGGCAAATCCATGGGAGGCGATCTCCTGGGTCAGTCCCAGCGCTCGAACCTCTTCCGGGGCCTTCATCGCGAAGAAGGCGGTCGAGAAAAACGTGGAGACGATCTTTCGATCCGCCAAGAGCGGCGTCAATCGGTGGAGCCCGACGAGAGCCACTTCGATCTGCTCCCGCTCGGGCAGCGTCCGCCCGAATTCCATGGGGATATCGAACTCCTCAAGGTCGAAGCTAAGGAGTGCGCGTGCGCTGTTCATGGTAAAGCCCCAACCAATCCCGCAGCCGAATCCTCCAGAGATCCGCCAGCATCGCCGCGGAGTCGCGCAAGAGCTTGACCTTGCCGGTCTTGTAGGAGTGTTCCCTCACCGGCTGAACGGGTATTTCGTGAATTCGGAATCCCAGCTTCCTTGCCAAGAAAAGGATCTCGACGTCAAAGGAGAAGCCGGTGGAATGGAGGAGAGAAAAGAGTTGTTCGGCCGCCTCCCGACGGAATCCCTTCAAGCCGGCTTGGGTGTCTGCATAGGGAAGACCCAGGAGAAAACGGGTGAGCCGATTGTAGGCGATGCCGACGAAGCGGCGGACGAGATTCGGAGCCCCCTGAGATGCGCGGCAGGGCGAGCGCGAGCCGATCACGACGTCGGATGTTTGGAGCTCCGCGGCGATCCGGTCGAGATCATCGAGCGGATAGGCGAGGTCGCCGTCGGTGAAGCAGAAAGAGGCTCCGCGGGCTTGTCGGAATCCGAAGAGAATCGCGTTCCCTTTCCCGCGATTGCGGGCATAGCGAAGAAGTCGGACGTTGGGCAGCCTCCGCTTCGAAAGGAACTCGGAGAGAAGGATCGGCGTAGCGTCAATGGAGCCGTCGTCGACCAGGAGGAACTCATAATCGGGGTGGTTTTCGGCAAAGCCCGTGACCCGAGCGGCGACCGCAGCGGCAATTCCCGCTTCATTGAAGAGTGGCAGCACGATGGTCAGAGAAGGGTGCATGCGAAAAAAAGAAACCCGATCGAGTTCCCATAGGGCCGATCGTCCCGGCGAATTACGCCATCCGGCGCGCGCCGTCCAGCCAAACCGCTCGGATTAGGAAACGGAGGAGAGGGCTCCCTGGCAAGCCCAAGCGCAGGAAGAAAGCGCATCAGCATGGCGGATCGCTTCCAGCCCGACCCTACTGAACTTTGCGTACGATCGCAACCAAAACACCCTGGACGGAAAGGTCGCGTGCGGGGTGCAAGTCGGCGAAGGACGGATTCTCCGAACGCAGCACGCAGCCGTGCGTCGGATCAAGAATCAGCCTCTTGAGCGTACATTCTCCATCGATAAGCGCCGCGACGATCTGGCCGTCCCGAGCGGGCTTCCTTTCGATCAACGCCAGATCCCCATCGAGTATGCCCGCCCCGATCATGCTCGAACCATGCACGCGAACCGCGAAGCAGGCGGCGCGGTCGGAAACTCCCAAGGATTCCGGAGTCAGCTGCATCGTCTCCGCCTTCGACTCCTGGGTGAGGATGGGTGGCCCGGCCGGAATGGAAGGGAAGAACGGAATGGGGAATCCCTCTTCCACCTGTTTCCGTAACAGGATTCCTCGGGAGTTCTTCTGCCGGGAGATCAAGCCCATCGCCTCGAGACGCTCGAGCTGGTAGGAGACGGCTCGGGGGCTCCGAAAGCCGCATCCGTGTTGAATTTCTCGAACTGTCGGCGGCCGGTGATGGCGTTGGAGATACGACTCGATGAAGTGGAGGATGCGCGTCCGTGAGGCTTCCTTATCCACGAGCATAAGACATCAGTGGAAGGCCGGAAAAGACTTGTCAAACGTTTTCCCGGGGCGACGGAGCGCAACCCCCTCCCGATCGCCTTTTCCCCTTGGCCGAGCGGGAGGAGGAGGCCAGATTGGTGCGGGGGTGGGATCCATCCACGCCAAGATGGGAATCATCTTTTTCGATGGAGTCTGCGGTCTATGCAACCGTTTTGTCTGGTTCGTGTTGCGTCATGATCGCGAGCGCGTTTTTCGATTCGCGCCTCTCCAGGGAGCTCGCTTCCGTCGGGAAGCCGAGGGGAGGGGCCAGTTTGCCGGATCCGATTCCGTGGTCGTCGTATGGGAGGAGGACGGGAGACGAGAAGTGCTCCTGCGAGGGCGCGCGGTCGTTCGGGTATTGTGGCAGCTGCCGCGGTTCCGCTGGCTGGCGGCCTTGCTCGGCGTCCTCCCCGAGCCTTGGCTCGACCGACTCTACGATCTCGCGGCGGCTCATCGCTATCGCCTCTTCGGGAAGGAAGCGACCTGCCGAAGGCCGAACGAGGAAGAGGAGCGATATTTTCTCGATTGAACGAGCGGAGAGTGCTTCCTTTCTTTTCGCCTGCTGCTCTTCCGCTTCGGGAAGGGCGGGGACGGAAGGGAGATTGGCGTGAATCACGGAGACAAGCTGGAGGCAATTTTTTCCCTGCAGGAGAGCCTCAATCGTCAAATCGGAATCGAAACCGCTTCGCTCGACGATGAGGGAAGAGAGCGGTGGCTGCTCAACTATGCCCGAGCCATGAGCCAGGAAATCGCGGAGCTGACGGACAGCGTGCCCTGGAAGTGGTGGGCACGTTACCAGAAGCGCGATTTTCAGAATGCCCGCGTGGAGCTCGTCGACCTCTTTCACTTCCTGGTCTCGGCGGCACAGGTGCTCGGGATGAGCGCGGACGACCTCTTCCTCGCCTACCAGAAGAAACACAAGGTCAACCAGGAGAGGATCGCCAGCGGCTATCGGCAGAAGGACCCAGACGACAGCCGGCATGTGTGAGTCCCTGAAGATGAGGTCGCCGGCGCTCTGGACGCCGGAAGAGGACGAGACGAAACGCTTCCTTCAACCGAAAGGTTGGGAAGGAGTGTTTTTACGTCGGGCACCGATCGTCTGCGATCTGGGAGCCGGAAACGGCCGCTTTGCTGCCGCCTATGCCGAGCTCCATCCGGAATGGAACGTATTGGCGGTCGAACGGAAGCTGCAACGGGTGCGGCAGATCGAGCGCGCCGCGGAGCTTCGCCGGCTCCCCAATTTGAAGGCGCTCTGGTTCGGATGGGATGATCTCTTGCTCTTCTATTCCGCTCCGGCTTCCTGCCGGGAAATTCACGTGCTCTTTCCCGATCCCTGGCCCAAGAGACGCCACCAGAGTCGTCGCACGGTGCGGGCTGGCGTTCTGGACGCGATCCTTCGGGTGTTGGAGCCGGGTGGCTTCTTCCGTTTCCTGACCGATGATGCTGGCTATGCCGCGGTCGTCGAGAGCGCCGCCTCCCTTCTTCCCGGATTCGAGCGGAGGGAAGACCCGCGCGGGTTCCCGACGAGCCATTTCGAGACCATCTTTCGGAGCAAGGAAGATCCTCTGTATGGAGGCGTATGGCAGAAAGCGGAAGGGGGCGACTAGGGAGATGCGAGACGGATCATGAAACTGTCCTGGCAATGGCTGAACCAATATTGCGAAGTCACGGCTTCGGTCGAGGAGGCCGTCGACTGCTTGACAATGAGCGGCCTGGAGGTCGCGCACTGGCGGCGACGAGGACCAGAAGACCCGAGGATCGTGGCGGCCGAGGTCGTCGATTGGCGGCCGCACCCAGGTGCCGACCGGCTTCGGCTCGTTCGCGTGCGGATTCGCGATAAGGAGCTCGGCATCGTCTGTGGCGCAGCCAACTTCGACCGGGGGGATCGGGTCGCTCTCGCCCTCATCGGAGCCGTGCTTCCCGGAGGGCTCGAGATCGCGCGGAGACGGATTCGAGGGGAGGAGTCCGAGGGGATGCTCTGCTCGGCGGAGGAGCTGGGGCTGGAGGAGGGGAGATCGGAAGGAATCCTGCTGCTCCCCGCCGAGAGCGATCTCGGGACTCCCGTCGGATCGATTCTCCCGACCGACATCGAGTGGATCGTCGAGGTGACTCCCAATCGACCCGATCTCCTCTCGTATCGGGGGATCGCGCGGGAGCTAGCCGCTTTAGGCTGCGGTCGCCTGCTCCCCTTCCCCCAGGCCGATTCTTCTTCCTCCTTCGATCCCTTCCCGGGGAGGGTCGTCCTGGGCGCGCCTGACGTGGCACCCTGGTATGCCCCCGCTTTGCTCGAAGGAATCGAGATCAAGCCGAGCCCGCCGTGGTTGCAGGAGCGGCTGCGTGGTTCGGGTATTCGGCCCGTGAACGTGGCGGTCGACATCACCAACTTCGTGCTCTTCGAGCTTGGGGAGCCCCTGCACGTTTTCGATGCGGATGCCTTCCCGGATTGCGAGGTCGCCGTCCGGCGCGCCGCTCCGGGCGAGCCGTTCGTTACCCTGGGTAATCAGGAGATCGCTCTCGGTCCCGCAGACCTGGTAATCGCGAGCCGACAGGGGCCGGAGGCCTTGGCCGGGGTCATCGGGGGCAGGCGTTCGTCCGTATCGGAGAAGACGACGCGCGTTCTCTTGGAGTGTGCCTGGTTTCGTCCGAGCGAGATCCGGGCAGCAGGCCGGCGGCATTCGATTTCGACCGAGGCCTCCTATCGATTCGAGAGGAGGGTAGATCCCGGTGTGGTCTGGCTCGCGAGGGAGAGAGCGATCCGCCTGCTCTCGGAACTGGCGGGTGGCAGGCTCGTCGGAACATCGGCTTTCGGTACGCTGCCCTTCCCGCAAACGCCGATTTGGCTGCAAAGGCGAACGGTGGAGCGGTTGTGCGGATGGCTTCCCCCGTCCGACGAGATAGAGACGATCCTGCACCGACTGGGGCTGGAGCTGGTCGAAAAGAAGGACGCCGGCTGGCTCTGGCAGATCCCCAGTCATCGGGCCGATCTGGAAGGCGAAGCCGACTTGGTGGAGGAGATCGTTCGGATGCGGGGCTTGGCCAAGGTGCCTTCTCGGGTTTCCGTCGGGTGGACGGAGAAGAGTCGGGACGACCATCGATGGGATCGTCGGGAAGCGGTGCGAAGCGCGCTGGCGGCGCGAGGATGGCAGGAGTGCCTCTGCTTGCCCTTTGCCGGAGGCGAGCCGGAAGAGGTCGGAGTCGAGCTGTCGAATCCGGCGAGCGGCGAGTTTCGCTTTCTCCGCTCCGATCTCGGATCCGGCCTGCTCGCGATCGCCGGCGCCAATTGGGCGAAGGGCAATCGGAGTCTCCGCCTCTTCGAGCTCGGCCGGGTCGCCCATCGGCGTGAGGGACGGGTCGAGGAACGGGAGCGGCTTGCGGTGCTCGCGGCCGGAGAGGCAGGGGAGCCTCATTGGTTGACCGAAGAGCGTACCCTCGACTTTTACGACGTCAAGGGACTGGCGGATTTTCTGGAGCAGTCCTTTTCCTTCCCCAAGGAGGCGCGCCTTCGACTGGAGAGCATCCCTCGGGAGACGGCCGCCAAGCACGAGGTCGACGCGGAGATCGTGCTCTTGGAATACGATCTCGAGCACTGGCTTGGGCAGGAATGGGCCAAGACCGTCTTCCGGCCCTTGCCGATCTATCCTTCGATTCGGCGGGACTTCGCCGTCGTTGTCGGTGAGGAGGTGACCCATTCCGAAATCCATCGCCTGGTCGAGGCGAACCGGCCGCCATGCCTGGAAGGGCTGCGGTTGTTCGATCTGTTTCGGGATCCCTCGGGGGCTCGACTGCCGGCTGGAAAGAAGTCGCTCGCCTACGCCTTGACTTTCCGGGCCTCGGATCGCACGCTAACGGACAAAGAGGTCAATGGGTGGATGGAGTCCGTCAAGAACGCCCTGCGATCTCGAGGCTGGTCGCTCCGGGAGACGTGAGACGGGCGTCCGGCGGGTTCTTTGACGAAAGCGGGAGAAGAGTGGGAACCGAGCGGACTCTGGGAGCGGTTTTGCGCGGAGAGCAGGCGAAGAATTTCCCTATGCTGCTCGTGCTTGGAATGCGCGCCTTTCCTCCGATAAGTTCGATTACGGGAGCCGGCATTGCTCGCGCAGCCGACGCCAGGCCTTTGCTGGAAGACGGAGGCACGCGGCAAGGCTCCCACTTACATGCAAAGTGGTCGAAAGGCCTCATTTCCACACGGCAGCACGGGGACTCTTTTTATGAGAGCTTTTGTCGTCCGGCAGGCTCATCTGAGCTGCCGATCGGCAGCTCTCCCGAGCAGCCCGGTGGGTCACCCACGAGCCAGGGATCGCGCTTGGGCTCTCCGCCGCGATGAGCGAGGCGGGTGTTTGGAACGACCCAGCCAACCGGTTTCCGCGGGCAGATCCGAGGCCCCCCCTAGTATTCCGGTCCCGGAGCTCATAGCACGAGGCAGGCTTCCTCAAAGTCCAGACGCGGGCTGCGGGGAAAGAGCCCACGAGAATCTCCGTGGCCGAGATTGCAGAGGAAGTTTGCCTTCCATCGGCCATCGGGGAAGAACTCCGCATTTACTTTTCGAGCGTCAAATCCCGACATCGGACCGCAGTCCAGGCCCATGGCTCGTGCGGCAAGGATGAAATAGGCCCCGGCAAGAGAGCTGTTCCGGAAGGCGGTTTCCTCGACGAGCGCGGGATTCCCGACGAACCACGAACGCGCGTCCGCGTGAGGGAAGAGCTTGGGGAGCTTCTCGTAGAACTCGACGTCCCAGGCGATGATAACGTTAATGGGGGCGCAGCGCGCCTTCTCCACGTTCCCCGGCGTTAGCGCCGGCAGCAGCCGCTCCTTGGCCGCGGGTGTCGTGAGGAACACAAACCGGGCCGGGGAGGCGTTCGCGCTCGTGGGACCGAGTCGAGTCAGAGCGTAGATCTCCTGGAGGTCTTCGGCGGGAACGGGGGTCGGAAGCCAGGCCGAATGGGTGCGCGCCTTGCGGAAGAGTTGATCCAGGGCTTCGTTGGAAATTCTCTTGAGCGTCGAGGCGGTAGTCAGGCTATGGATCATGCGATGTCTCCTTTTGAATCGTTGCTGGTTGCGTTCTTTTTTGTAACCGCGTTTAGAATAGGAACGGGAGGAAACGCGCGCAAGAAGGCACATTCATGTGACTTAGCCGGCGTGTCTGGCAAATTTCGTATATGAGGCGCGAGCCTAGGGGCGTGCATGCGAGGTGGGGCGCCGGTTCTTCCCCCTTTCTGGTTGTCGACAGACGGCAAGGAGCGAAAAGCAAGCGGGAGCAAAGCAGGCAGACCCGCTTTGCAAGCGGCAGGGGAAAGCTTTTGAGACATGCCAGGTAGTCCCAAGGGCATTCCCCACGGGGAGAGTTGCCCCGCCGTGCGCGAGGTGCTGAACCGAGTGGGGGATAAATGGAGTATTTTGGTCGTTGTTCTCCTGCGCGACCGGTCGAAACGCTTCAGCGAGCTTCGACGGGCGATCGAGGGCATTTCGCAGCGCATGCTTACGCTGACCCTGCGGGGTCTCGAGCGAGACGGTCTGGTGAAGCGGACCGTCGAGCCAACGATCCCCCCGCGCGTCGATTACGAATTGACCGCCCTCGGCCGAACCCTCCTCAAGCCGGTACAGGCCTTGGAGGAATGGGCGCTGGAGCATCGCGACGCCATCCAGCACGCGCGGCGCCGGTACGATGAGACCGGGCAGCGCACGAAGGACGCAGCCGGATGAGCGTTCATCCGGGCGAGCGCGGCTCCCGGACCAAGCCCTCTCCGTCGGTGACCGCTCCAAGATGGGCGGAGCCAACCTGGGAACGGTACTTGGCGAGAACCCCTCGCTGATAGCGGGTCTCGGGCGGAGTCCAACTCTCCCGCCGGCGGGCGATCTCTTCGGCCGAGAGCTCGAGCCGGATCTCCTCGGTTTCGGCGTCGATGGTGATCCGATCCCCGTTCCGCACGATTGCCAGAGTTCCACCGACCGCTGCCTCCGGGCAGATGTGGCCGACGACAAAGCCGTGGCTTCCCCCAGAAAAACGCCCGTCGGTGATCAGGGCGACATCCTTGCCGAGGCCGCGGCCCATGACAGCCGAGGTCGGGGAGAGCATCTCCCGCATGCCGGGTCCTCCCTTGGGACCTTCGTAGCGAATGACGATAACGTTCCCCTGGACGATCGATCCATCCAGAATGCTCGCCAAGGCTGCTTCCTCCGAGTCGAAGACGCGCGCGCTTCCCGTGAAGCGGAGACCCTCCTTCCCGGTCAGCTTGGCCACCGCGCCCAGCGGCGCGAGATTCCCGCGGAGGATGACGATGTGGCCCTCGGGCTTGATCGGCTTTTCAAACGGGAAGACGATCTCCTGCTCGGCGGGATAGTCGGCGCTCCCTTCGAGATTTTTAGCGAGGGTCGTTCCGGTCACGGTCAGGCACTCTCCGTGCAGGAGACCCTTCTCCAAGAGCCTCCGCAAGAGAGGGGGGAGCCCCCCGATCGCCGACCATTCGGCGACCGCGAACCGCCCGCTCGGCTTGAGATCGGCGAGAACCGGCACCCGCTTGCCGATGCGCCGAAAATCGTCCAGGCTGAGCTCCACCTCGGCCGCATGGGCGATTGCCAGGAGATGGAGCACGGCGTTGGTCGATCCGCCGAGCGCCATCACGACCGTGATCGCGTTTTCGAAGGCCTTCCGGGTGAGGATGTCGCGGGGGCGGATTCCGCGATCGATCAGTTGCACAACCGCTCTTCCTGCCGCACGACAGCCCACCTGTTTTTCCTTCGAGACCGCGAGCTCAGTCGAGCTTCCCGGAAGGCTCATCCCGAGCGCCTCGATGGCGCAGGCCATCGTGTTGGCCGTGTACATCCCCCCGCAGGAGCCGGGGCCGGGAATCGCGTGGCTTTCGATGCCAGCCAGCTCTTCCGGGGACAAATCGCCCTTGGCTTCCGCGCCCACCGCTTCGAAGACCGAGACAATGTCGATCTTCTTCCCGTGAAAGCAGCCGGGGAGGATGCTCCCGCCGTAGACGAAGACGCCAGGGCGATTGAGCCTCACCAAAGCGATCAGGCAGCCCGGCATGTTTTTGTCGCAGCCGCCGATGGCCACCAGCCCGTCCATCCCCTCCGCTGCCGCGACCGTCTCGACCGAGTCGGCGATCACCTCTCGGGAGACCAGGGAGTACTTCATCCCCTCGGTACCCATCGAAATTCCGTCGGAGACCGTGATCGTATTGAAGATGAGGGCCTTGGCCCCGGATTCCTCCGCACCAGTCGCCGCTTCCCGAGCCAGCGCGTCGATATGCATGTTGCAGGGGGTGACCTGGCTCCAGGTCGATGCGATTCCGATCAGATCCTTCTGCCCGAACTCTTCTTTCCAGAATCCCAACGGATAGAGCATCGAGCGGTTGGGTGCGCGCGAGTCGCCGTCGAAGATCTGGCGCGAGTAGGCCCGGTGGCAGCCGGACGACGGCCCTTGTGTGGTGGATGGTGTTTCGGTCGTCTTTTCCATGGGAGTTCTTTTCTGGGAGGTCGTGGAGTCCCGTGTCAATCGGTTAATCGGAAAAAGGCCCGCGCGTTTCGCGAGCTCGCCTCGGCCACGGCGGAAGAGGGCAGCCCGCGCAGACGAGCGATCTCTTCGGCCACCAGACGGACGTGCCAGGGCTCGCACCGCTTGCCCCGATAGGGGACGGGGGCCAGGAAGGGGCAGTCGGTCTCGACGAAGAACTTGTCCATGCGTACCGACCGGGCGCTCGCCTGCGCCAGAGGAGCGTTGGGGAAGGTGACGATCCCGGTGAAGGAGACGAAGTGGCCGCGCCGGATCAGCTCCTGCTGGCGTTCCGGACCTTCTCCGAAGCAGTGGAAGACACAAGGGACCGCATTGCCCGTGTCGTCGAGGAGCGCAAGGGTCTCCTCCCACGCGGACCGCTGATGGATGACCGCGGGGAGGTCTCTTCCTCTAGCCAGGGCGAGCTGCGCTCGGAAGACCCGCCGCTGGCTCTCCTTTTCGCGTTCGGCGGCTTCCGGATCGGAGGGAAGGCGGTGGTAGTCGAGGCCGATTTCGCCGATGGCGGCCACCCCCTTGAGCGCGGCAATTTCTTGGAGCGTCTCGAGGAAATCGGGCGGAGCCGCGTGGGCGCTGTTCGGGTGGATGCCCACGGTGCAGGCCAGCGTCCGGTGCTCCTGCGCGAGAGCGACCGCGGCGCGGCTTGATCCGAGGTCGGTGGCGACGACGATGACGCGGTCGATCCCCTCCGCTTGCGCTCGCGCGATGACCTCTTCCCGATCCTTCGAGAACTCCGGGAAAGAGAGATGGGCATGGGTATCGATCCACATGGTCAATCCAAGATAATCGTTAGGCCATCGAAAGCGACTCCAACGCCGCCGGGAAGACCGGCTTCCCGATCTCGGTGGCTCTTGTGGTGCGTCAGATGGGTCAGGTAGGTCTGCCGCGCCTCGGCATGCGCAGCAATCTTGACCGCCTGCTCTGCTGTTAGGTGCGTGGGATGGGGCTCGTCCCGGAGCCCGTCGATGATCAGGACTTCGACCGAGCGGATTGCCGAGAGGATGTTCTCCGGAACGGCCTGGCAGTCGCTCAGGTAGGCGAGGAGCTTGCGCCCGGCGCATTCGAGCAGGTAGCCGAAGGTGGTGACGTGGCCGTGAGGGACGGGCAAGGGAGTCACGATGAACCTGCCGAGAGGAAAGGGACCCTCCACTGGGTGAGGCAAGAGGCGGACGTAAGTAGCCATCTGCGTCTTGGAATCGAAGGCGTAGGGGAACATCCGGGCGAGAATTTCAAGGGTGGCGGCCGGGCCGTAAATGGGGAGGCGTTCCCGGCGGAGCTCGCAGAAACGGCGCAAATCGTCGAGGCCGAGAACGTGATCGGCGTGGTGGTGGGTGTAGAGGACCGCGCCGACATCGCTGATTCCTTCGCGGAGGCATTGCGCGCGCAGATCGGTCGCCGTGTCGATGAGAAAGGGAAGGGTTCCCTCGTCGACGTAGAGCGACGCGCGCGTGCGGCGGTCCCGGGGATCGCGAGAAAGACAGACCGGACATCGGCAACCGATCATGGGCACTCCCTGCGAGGTGCCCGAACCCAGCACCAGCACCCGCAGGAGGGGAGCGGTCGTTCGACTCATCCGGATACTCCTTTACCAACAAAGGAAGCGGTCGCCGAGGAATTCCTCGCTTCCGACCCGGCAACGAGAGTAAACTGCCGCCATCCGTGGAAGAGCAAAAGGGAAGCCAAGGTGAGGACGGGTTGACTTGCCGCCGGAAGTACATAGTGTGATCGAGTGAGGACTGGAGTCGTTCTGGCAGGAAATTGCCATGGAGTTGTGGTGCTCAAGGTCATCGGTGCGGGCTCATTCGAGCATTCGTTCTTCCTTCGTCAATGTTGCGATAATTTCATTCAATGTGGAAGCGAGAGATTCCTGGTAGATCTGGTGGAGTGCACCTATCTCGATAGCACCTTTCTTGGCACGCTGGCGGGTCCGGCGCTGAAGCTGAGGAAGATCGGAGGCGCTTTCCAAGTCGCCGGAAGCAGCCGCCGGGTGTTGGAGTCGATTCGAACCTTGGGGTTGGATCGCCTCTTCCAGTGTGTAGAGAATCTCACCCCCTACGATGCGGGCGATCTTCGACCCTTGGAGTCGGGCGTGCCGCACCGGGAGACGACCGGCGAGCTGCTTCTTCAGGCCCATCAGACTCTCCTGGAGTGTGATCCGAAGAATGCACCTAAGTTCCAGGATCTGGTTTCTTATCTGGGCTCCGAAGTCGGTCGTCGGGATCGCCCGGCGTCCAGTTAGCGGGCATGTCTGACCCATTGCGTGACCGAGACGCAGCGAAGGGCTTGGATGCGAGATGGGAGTGCCGGTCTTCCGCCGGAGCGGTGGGGCGGGAAGTACTTTGCCGCAGGCAAGGGAACGAGTGGAAACGGAACGAGCCAATTCCCTCGGTTCTTCTCACGAGTCTCTGCTTCTGATTGCAGAATTAGGAAGCGCGCTTGAGAGCGGAGCCGATCCGGCGTCGCGGATCTATAGCTTGTTAGAGCGCTTGGCGGCGCTTCTCAAAGCCTCGGTCATCGCCTTGCTCTTCGGCGGTGAGGGAGGAGAGATCGGGACATTCTGGTGGCCGGCGGAACGATCGAACGAGCTGCGGATGATCATCGAGCGGCGCGGGAAGACAGGGAGAGAGGGAGACGGGTCGCGGGCGATCGAGGAGGAAGGACCCTGGACCCTCCTTCCGCTGAGCGGAAGCGGCTTGCTGGCGGTCTGCCTCGAGCCGGACGGAGCGATCCAGCCGGACGTGCGGAGTGCTGCTCTCGCGGTCGCGGAAGCGGCTCTGCGCCTGGGAAAGCGGTCGGTCTCCCTCAGCAGCGATCGAAAGAGGCGCCTCCTGGAGGCTGAATTGCTCGCTGCGGGACTCTTTCAAGCCTCCCTTTTCCCTCGAACGGTTCCGGCTCTGCCGGGCTTCCGCGTGGCCGCCGTTCACCTGTCGCCGGGGGAATTGAGCGGAGACTTTTGCGACCTGTTGCCCATCACGCCCCACAGCTGCGGCATCCTCGTCGGAGATGCGGCCGGAAAGGGAATTGCGGCCTCGTTGATCGGAGGGATGTGCCGAGTCGCCGTACGCTCTCAGGTCTCGGCTTCGCTTTCTCCGTCGGAGGTGTTGCGCCGGGTGAACCGCCTGCTTCACGGAGACCTTGTCGAGAGGAGTCTCGTCGCCATGATCTATGCGGTGATCGATACGGAGACTCGGGAGATTCAGCTGGCCAGAGCGGGACAGGAGCAACCTCTCCTGCGTCGGGCCTCCGGCGTCGTCGAGCTCGATGCTCCAGGGTTCTGCCTGGGGATAGATTCGGGCGAAAGCTTCGACGCGGCTCTTGCGGACGTCTCCCTTGTTTTGGAGCCGGGGGAGCTCCTGCTCTTCTACACCGATGGGATGACCGATGCCGTAGCTCCATGCGGGGCGATGTTCGACAAGGGGAGACTCGCCGTGACGCTCGGCAGGACGGGATCACTCGGTGCGCAGGCATCCCTGGAGGTGCTCTGTCGGGAGCTGGCTTCCTTCCGTTCTCCGGGAGGTCTGGCCGACGACGTGACGCTTGTTGCGCTCGAGCGGGTCCGAAGCTAAGGTAAAAGTTCTGTTATGACCGTACAGCCTGGAAAGACCTTCTTTTCGGAACCGCCTGCGGAGGACGCTCCCGTCTTTTCGGTGGTCAGCCGGGAGAGAATCGATCAGTGGCGTCGGCGATCGCAGGAGGCGGACGAGACGAAGGATCGTCTGTTGCGATCCCTGGCGGAATGGGAGAATGCGCGGAAGAGGATGGCCAAGGAGAAAGAGGAGGCGATCCGGTTGGCGAACACGACGTTTCTGCAGAGGCTTCTTCCCGTCATCGACAACTTTTATCTAGGGATGGAAGCGGCGCAGAATGCCACCGACGGCCAGTCGATCGCCCAGGGAATGAAGATGATCTTGTCGCAGCTCCAAACCCTCCTTCGGGAAGAGGGTGTGGAGGCGGTCGCGGCTGTCGGCCAGCCGTTCGATCCCCATCGGCATGAGGCGGTTGGCTTTGTCGACACGGAGGAGATCGACGAAGGAATCGTCGCCACACAGAAGCGGAACGGCTATCTTTACAAAGGCCGCCTGCTTCGGCCCGCCCTGGTCTACGTCGCCCGGAAGCCGTCCAGCGGCGCGGATGGTCGGAAGCAAAGGGAAGAAACCCGTACGCAGGAACCATGACCTCTGCCCGCGATTACTACGAGATTCTCGGAGTGGCGAAAGGGGCCAGCGCCGAGGAGATTAAGAAGGCCTACCGCAAGCTGGCCTTGAAGTATCATCCCGATCGAAACGCGGGAGATCGGGCCGCGGAGGAGAAGTTCAAGGAGCTGGGGAAGGCCTACGAGGCGCTCAGCGATCCCGAAAAGCGGGCGGCATACGACCGCTTCGGACCCGCGGCCTTTGAGGCGCAGGGAGGAGCGACGGCTGCGGGCTCTCACGATCCGTTCGAGATTTTCAAGGAGGTTTTCGGCGGATCCGGCCTCTTCGGCGAAGGCGTCTTTGGGAGCCTTTTTGAGGAAGCCTTCGGCGTGGGAGGAAACAAGCGTTCCCGCCAGGAAAGGGGAGCCGATCTCCGTTGCGACCTCGAAATCGATTTCGAGGAGGCGGCCTTGGGCTGCGAAAAGCAGATCGCCTTTCCCAAGCTCGATGTCTGCTCGGTCTGCGGCGGCAGCGGCGTTGCCGCGGGCTCTTCGAGAAAGGCCTGTCCCACCTGTCATGGGCAGGGCCAGGTGCGCGTGACGCGCGGCTTCCTGACCATCGCGCAGACCTGTCCTCGGTGTCACGGTACGGGAACCGTTATCGAACGGCCCTGCGCCTCCTGTCGAGGGGAGGGCAGGGTGAAGCAGACCGCGGAGACAAACATCAAGATTCCCGCCGGCATCGACGACGGTCATCGCCTTCGTCTGGCAGGCTATGGAGAGCGAGGCGCCTCCGGGGGGCCTGCGGGCGATCTCTACGTGATCGTGCATGTACGGCGGCACGAGTTCTTCGAAAGGCAGGGAAATGATCTCTATTGCGATATGCCGATCAGCTTCGTGCAGGCAGCACTCGGCGGGGACGCAACCGTTCCCTGCCTGGTAGGGAAGGCGACGCTCAAGATTCCTGCGGGAACGCAGAGCGGCCAGGCATTCCGCCTGCGCGGGCGCGGGGTTGCCGATGTGCATGGTCGAGGGATCGGCGATCTGCTCGTCCGGGTAGTGGTCGAGGTGCCCACGCGCCTCAACGCGGAGCAGCGAGAAAAGCTCGAGGCCTTTGCGGCGTGTTGTGCGCCTGATACCCATCCGCAGCAGGAAGGATTCCTTGAGCGCGCCAAGCGGTTCTTTAGCGGGGAGTGACCGCTCAAGCTCGGTCCTTTCGCCCACGTTAGTCCACTTTAGCGCAGAGGTGGAGCGATCCCGCGCTGCCGAAGGAAATCGCTCAGGTCGGGGGAAAGAGGTGCGACGGCCTCGAACTCCTTTCCTTGCCAGCGGAAGCGGAGGAGGGAGGCGTGGAGGGCATGGCGAGGCAGGCAGAGATGCTTGGATAGGTCGGGACCCCAGCCTTGAGCCGCGAACCGGAGGAAGAAATTTGGGTCGGGTCCGTAGATCTTGTCGCCGACGATCGGATGGCGGATGGTCGAAAGATGGACCCGAATCTGGTGGAGGCGGCCGGTCTTCGGATACGCGCGAAGCAGGCTGACTTCCTCTCCCGAGCGGAGCGAGCGCACGACCGTGACCGCTTGCGCCCCTTCCGGACGGACCCCCTGGCGGATCGCAACGGGATTCTCCTCGGAGATTCCCAGGTAACCCAGGGGGGCGTCGATCTGGAGAAATTCGCACGTGAGCTTTCCCCAGACAATCGCCAGGTACTCCTTTTCGATCAGCCTCTTTTCCATGAGCCGCCCGAGTGCTGAGGCCGTCGCCGCATCCTTGCCGACCAGCATCAAGCCGCTGGTTTCCCGATCGAGGCGATTGGCCAGGAAGAACGATCTCCCTTCCCGTTCCTTGCCGAGCCAGCCGAGCACGCTCGGCCGGTCGTTCCGACGGGTTGGGTGCGAGAGCAGGAAAGGGGGCTTGTCGACGACGAGAAAGTCCTCGTTCTCAAAGACCACTCGCGGTGGGTAAGGAGGCTCCAGCGTCAGTTGCTGCATCGAGCGGGCGGGGTGGGGAAGTTCTACTTTAGGCGATCGGAGGTTCTTGGTCGAGGATCTCGATCGGACAATCGGGGAGGACCCCGAAGAATGAGCGGCCATAGCGCTTGGTGAGGATGCGGGAATCGAGAATCGCGACGGTGCCCCGATCTTCCCGGCTTCGGATCAGCCGCCCGATCCCTTGACGAAATTTCAGGAGGGCTTCGGGAAGAAAATAGGAAAGGAACGGGTCTCCCCCGGCTGCTTGGAGCCGCTCCGCTCGCGCCTGCGCCAGCGGGTGTTCGGGCGAGCCGAAGGGCAGGCGCGTAAGGATCACGCAGGAGAGGGCCTCTCCTGGGACATCCACGCCCTGCCAGAAGCTGTCTGCCCCGAAGAGGACCGCACCCGGAGAGGCGCGAAAGCGTTCCAGGAGCCGGTGGCGGTCGACGATCCCGTCCTGGACGAGAAGCGGGAAGCCCTTTTCCTCGAAGAACGGGGACAGCCGCGATGCCATGTCGAGGAGCGTTCTCCGGTTCGTGAAGAGGACGAACGCCGATCCCCGGCTTTGGGTCGTAAAATACCGGATCCACGCCTCCAGCGCCGCTTCATAGCCGGCGCTCTCTGACGGGTCGGGGATGCGTCTCGGCACACAAACCCTCATCTGGCGCGCATAGTCGAAAGAAGAATCGAGGAGAAGGGTCCGCGGCTCGCGCAGCCCCAGTCTCTTTTGGAAATAGTCAAACCCGCCCCCGATCGTGAGCGTCGCGCTGGTGAAGACGAGGGAGCGCTCTCCCGGATAGAGCAGGCGTTCGAGAAGCGGGGCGACCCACAGGGGAACCGCCGCGAGCCGCGTCCCCTCTGGAGAACCGTGGTCCTGGGTTTCGATCCAGTAGACGTGATCGGGAAGGGTTTGCCCCAAGAAAGCGGAAAAGGAGGCCCGTAGGCCGGCCGTCTTTCGTGCGTGGTCTTCCATCTCGCGCTCGAGGTCGCGATCGTTCGCCTCCGAGGCCGCGTCCGAAATCGCCTCGGCAAGCTCTTCCAAGGGCGCGTCCAGGACGTACGGAACGAAATCGGGCCGGAGGATGCGGAACTCCCGGCCCTTGGAGCCGCTCGCGGCGGCACGCAAGCTCTCGAAGAGAGAGGAGAGAAGGGCGAGAACCTCCTTGGTCTTTCGGATCGCGTTCCCTGCCCGCAGCAAGGAGAGAAGCCCGCGCCCGGTTCGCGGGTGGTGGAGTCGGTGCAGAAAGGACTTCGTCTGCCCCTCGGAGAGGGAGAGCCCGAGGTGCCGGGCGGCGACCGTCTCCACCTGATGGGCCTCGTCGAAGATCACGAAATCCTTGGCGAACGCAAGGTCTTCGCTCGGATCGGAGCCGAGGCCTCCGGCGAGCAGCGAGAAGAAGAGCGCGTGGTTGACGATGGTGAGGTCTGCCTCGGAGCTCCGGTCGCGGAGCCGCTGATAGAAGCAGCGGGGATTGTTTTGGCAGCTTCTTGCGGTGCAGAGCTGGGGCTCCGAGCAGAGCCGGCTCCAGAGAGCCGGCTCCGGGGGAGGGTCGAGCTCCTCCCAGCAGCCGGTCTCGGTCTCGAACGACCAGCGGGCGATCCGGGCGATTTCGTCGGCCTCCCGGAAAGCGAAAAGGTCTCCTCCGTAGCGGAGCGCCTGATCGATTCGCCGCGGGCAAAGGTAGTTCCTCCTTCCTTTGAGCAGGACGGCGGTGAATGAGTCAGGCAGGGTCCGGACGAGGAGGGGCAGGTCTCGGCCGAAGAGCTGCGCCTGCAGGTTGAGCGTGTGGGTCGAGACGATTCCGCGCTGCCCCAGCTCGCGTGCGCAGCGCAGTGCGGGGAAGAGATAAGCGAGGCTCTTGCCGGTTCCGGTGCCCGCTTCGACCGCTAAAACAGCCTTTTCTTCCAGCGCTTCGGCGACGGCTCGGGCCATGCGCTGCTGCTGGGGGCGAAATTCGAAATGGCGGCCGGCGGAAAGCGGACCGCGAGGGGAGAAGAACTCTTCGGACTGCTCGGAAAGAGAGCGGGGCGGACCGGGAGGCGGTCGGGAGGAGTGACCGTTTCTTTCCGAGTCGAATGAGGGAGGTTCTACTTCCATTGCAAGCGGGTGTCGGCCAGCCGCTTTTCGAGCTCGGCGATCACCCGCCGCTCCTCTTCTTCTCCTCGAGCGGAGAAGGTCACGCTCCACCGTAGGTAAGCGCCGGCGTCATCCCAAGGAACGGTGGAGATCTGCCGCTCGGTGATCAGCCACTCCGCCGCCTTCTCTGCCGTCGGGAAGGCGATCTCCCCTTGGGGCGTGATCGCCGAGCGGGGAGCGGGCGCGTAGAGGAAAAACGAGGCGTCCGGCTTGCGGACCGGGCAGCCCAACCGGCCGAGAGCCTCTGCCAGCAGATCCATCCGCCGCGCATATTTTTGCGCGATCCGCTGGGTGATTTCCGGATGGTCCAATCCATGGGCGAAGGCATGCTGAATCGCCAGGAATTGCCCAGAATCCGTGTGGTCCTTGACGGAAGCGTAGGCGCGAACGAGCCGCGCGTCGCCAGCGACGAAGCCGCAGCGCCAGCCGGTCATGTTGAAGTTCTTGCTCGCCGAATGGAGCTCGAGCCCAACCTCCTTGGCTCCCGGAACGGAGAGGAAGCTCAAAGGCGATCCACGGAAGACCAGGCCCGCATAAGCGAAGTCATGAATCACGACGATCCGGTGGCGATGGGCGAATGCGACTACCTCTTCAAAGAAGGAGCGCGTCGCCGAGGCTCCCGTCGGGTTGTTCGGGTAGTTGAGCACGAGCACCTTGGTGCGCCGCAGCAGATCGGCGGGTACCGATTCGAGGTCGGGCAAGAAGGAGCGTTTCTCGAGGAGAGGGAGAGGGTAAACTTGGCCCCCATAATAGTGCGTATGCGTACCGAAGACGGGATAGCCCGGAACCGTCATCAGGACGACGTTGCCCGGGTCGATGAAGCAGGCGGGCAAGATGGAGAGGGCCGCCTTGGAGCCGATCGAATGGCAGATCTCGGTCTCGGGATCGGCACGGACCCCGCACACCCGCTCGAGATAGCGAGCAGCCGCTTCCTTGAGCCGCGGGCCCCCGTTGTCGGCGTAGCCCCGATTTTCCGGCTTCCATGCCTCTTCGCTGAGCCGCTCGACGATCTCGGCCGGAGCCATCTCGTCCGGCTCTCCGACGCCGAGATCGAGCAACTCGACCTCCGGATGCTTGTCGCGTGCTGCCCGCTTGGCCCTCTTGATCTTCTCGAACTTGTAGATTTCCGTCTCTTGTCCGAACCGTGCGCCTCCGATCCGCTGCGCAAAGGAGGTGGCGGGAAAGTGATCCATAGGCTTCCGGGTAGTTCTCTCTTTTTCCTTTCTTTTACGGCGCGAGGCGGACAAAGGCAATCGTCCCTCGCGGAATCCATCGCCGGGAAGAGCGTGGCCGGATCGCGTCAAACCTGCGCGGAAGGGCGATGGGTTCCATTTTTTTCGAGCGGGGGATTGGGATTCTAGCGCCCGGGCTGCTAGCTTCTCTGGTGGAGGATCCCTTGCCGACCGACACCAGACGCCATCTCCGGCTCCCAACCGTTGCATCCCGGGCTTCTATTCTTGCCTTGCTCGTCGGCTTGGGGATCGGCGGCTTTTCCCGGCCATCGATGGCTCGGGATTTCGACTTGCCCATTCAGCTCGTTTGGGCTCGTCAATACGGCTTTTCCCGGCCATCGACGGCTCGGGATTTCGACCTGCCGATTCAGCTCGTTTGGGCTCGTCAGTATTACACGCTCTTCCTGGCAAAATCCCGCTCGGGCCAAGGGCCGCTCCAACCCTACGTGCGTTGCGCGGTCTACCTTCAATTTCGGAACTGGGGTCCTCCCCAGCGAGTGCCGATGGCTCACGGGGAGCGGCCGGAGTATCCGAACATCCGCTTTCGAGTTTGGCGCAATCAGGTCTCCATCCCTTTCGAGAGAAGGGCCTTTCCCGGGTTGGGTGCGCAGGACAGCTACAGCATCCACTTTGATGAGGGAGAGAGCGTTCGCGTGACCTACGAGTACATCGAGCAGGTGGTGCACCACGATCCGGAGAGGAAGGTGGATGTCTTCGAGGACACCTGGGGCTTCCTGGGCTATCAACCGCCGCTCGAGGATTGGTGGATCGTGGTCGATCTCGGGCAGATGTACACCCAGTACCAAGCCTCTCCCGGATTCGGGGAAGGCCCGGGAACGCCTCCGCTTCCCTATCAGAGCTTTTTTAACCGGGTCTTCCGGGTCGCGCCGCTGGGTTACCGGAGCCGCGGCACCGAGATCTGGTGGCGTTTTCAGGACGTGAGCGAGGAGCGGATGCATTCCTTCCTCAAGCTGCGAGTCGAGTGGCAGGCTTGGTACCGGTAGCTAACGCCAGAGGCGGTAAGAGGCGTAGAGGAGGAAGACCGCGAACGCTCGTTTCGCATAGACCGCCGGGATCGCTTGAATGAACAGGGAGCCGAGAGCGGCGCCGGCTGCCCCGGAAAATGCGATCACTGTAAAGAGGTTCCAGTCGATCTGCTTGAGCGTCCAATTGGCAAGGCTGCCCGCCAGGGCGATCGGTAAGATGAGGGCGAGGGAAGTTCCTACCGCGATGTGATAGGGTACGGCAAAGGAGAGGATCAGAACGGGAACGAGGATGCTGCCTCCGCCGATGCCGAAGCAGCCGCTGGCAAATCCGGCAAGCAGACCGAGCAGAGCGAGTGCGAAAAGGTGCATGCCCAAGAGATAGGGAGACGGATCGACCGGGTCGAGCCTGGCGAGCCCCTTTTCGTCGTCGGCTCGACGGCGGTCGGAAAGACCGAGCTCGCGCATGCGGTCGCGGAGCGATGCGGGGCTTGCCTTCTCTCCATGGACTCGATGCAGGTCTATTACGGCCTCGATCGAGGCACGGCAAAACCGTCCCGGGAGGAGCGCGATCGTTTTTCCTATGGAGGTATCGACCTGGTGGATTGGCGGGCGGCCTTTTCGGTGGCGCAATATCGGGAACATGCGCGGGTCTTCCTGGAAGCTTGCCGGCTCCAAGGGCGTCCGGCGGTCGTCGTCGGAGGAACGGGTCTCTATTACCGGAGCCTGGTGCAAGGGCTCTGCGAGGCCCCTCCGGGAAATGCCACGCTTCGGCAAGAGCTTGGGACGCTCTCTGTCCCGGAGCTGGCTAAACGTCTCGCTGCCACCGACCCGGAAGCGTTCGCCCGCATCGACCAACGCAACCCGAGGCGTCTCATTCGGGCGATCGAGGTCAAGGAAGTCAGCGGAATCTCTCTGCTGGAGTGGCAGAAGCGGACGACAAGACCCTTGCTGCGGAGATTTCGAACGCTTTGGCTGGAGCGAGACGCGGAGGCGTTGCGGAAGAGGATTGCCCTACGCGTCCGCTCGATGCTCGCTTCGGGATGGGTGGAGGAGGTGGCCGATCGGCTGAGCGAGGCGGGGTCGGAGGCCCTCTCCCGTTGCCCCGCCATCGGCTACGCCCAGACCGCGCGATTCCTGATTCGGGGCGGTAGTCAGACGATGCTCGCGGAGGAGATCGCCCGGGACACTTACCGGTATGCGAGGAAGCAGTTGACTTGGTTTCGAAAAGAGCCTAGCATCCATCATCATCTGGTACTTGAAGAGCATCCTTCTCTTCCTTGGCTTCTCCGGGCCGAAAAGTAGCGCTGCGGCTGTGATCGTTGTTCTTGCCGGATGAGAACCACCGATCGCTCCACGGAGAAGACCCTTCTTGTCGGACTCGAGCTTCCGAACCAGGACGAGCCGCAAGTCACCGAGTCTCTCGAGGAGTTGGGAGAGCTCGTCCGAAGTGCTGGGGCGGCGGTTGCCTCCCACGCCATTCAGCGGCTCCAGACGCCGACGTCTCCTTATTACATTGGGAGGGGCAAGGCCCAGGATCTATCGAGAAAGTGCCAGGAGGACGGGATTCAGTCGGTCATTTTCGACGACGAGCTGACCCCGGCGCAGAGCCGGAATCTGGCCAACGTCTTTTCCCGGAAGGTTCTGGACCGGACCCAGCTCATTCTCGACATTTTTGCGCAGCGAGCCAAGACGCGAGAGGGAAAGATCCAAATCGAGCTGGCGCAGCTCCTCTACCTGCTCCCCAGGCTCACCAGGCTCTGGAGTCACCTCTCGCGGCAGACGGGGGGCATTGGGACACGCGGACCCGGAGAGACCCAGCTCGAGGTCGACCGGAGGCGAGTCCAGCAGCGGATCGCACGCTTGCACCGCGACCTCGAGGCGGTGCGGCGCTCCCGGTCGGTGCAGCGGGAAGGGAGACATCGCTGCTCCTGGCCGACCTTCTGCCTGGTCGGGTATACCAATTCCGGGAAGTCGACTCTGTTCAATCGGTTGACCCAGTCCGAGGTGTTGGTCGAGGACAAGCTCTTCGCCACGCTGGATCCGACGATCCGACTCTTGCCGCTGAGCGGCAAGCAGCGGGCCTTCCTGACCGATACCGTCGGCTTCATCCGAAAGCTCCCCCACGACTTGATCGATTCTTTCCGGGCGACTTTGGAAGAGGTCAAGCAAGCCGACCTTCTCATCCACCTTGTCGACGTCTCCGATCCTAAGGTCGAGGAGCGGATTGCGGACGTCCGCCGCGTCCTGGAGGAACTCGATGTCCTTCGGAAGCCTGCGCTCCTCGTCTGGAACAAGATCGATCGGTTGCAGGGTCCGGCTCCGCTCAACCGACTCCTCCAGCGGCATCCCGGAAGCCTCGGGGTTTCGGCTCGGGACGGGTCGGGGATCCGGGAGCTTCTCTCCCGGGTCGAAGGCTGGTCGCGGGGACGAGCGCTCTTTTTCCGCTTCCGCTTGCCGGTCGAGCGGGGCGATCTTCTGGCACGGCTCCATCGAGAAGGAGAGCCGGTGGACGTTCGCTACCGCCCCGACGGTGTTTACGTGAAGGCTTGGATTCCGCCTTTCTTGCAAGCCGCGCTCACTCCCTTTATCGTCCCCGAACGTGGCTCGGCGGATTCGGGAGATGCTACCGGCGGAGCGCCCCCTCGAGAGAATGGCGGCGGGCGGACCGAACGGCCTCAAGGATTCGGAGCTGCTGGCGATTCTTCTGGGCAGCGGTAGGAGCGGGCTTTCGGCCGTCGGACTCGGAGAGGAGTTGATCACGCGGTTCGGAAGCCTGCAGGCCCTGGGAAGGGCTTCTCCAGCGGAGCTCGCCCGGTGCAAGGGAGTGGGGCCGACCAAGGCCGCGCGTCTTGTAGCGGCCTTCGTCTTAGGTGCCCGATCGGCTCAGGAGGAACTCCTTGGCCGGAGGATCGAACGGCCGAAGGATGCGGCGGAGTTCCTGGGTCCGCGGATGCGGCTCTTGGCGGTCGAGATGCTGCTGGCGGTGCTCTTGGACGTCAAAGGAAGGGTCCTCGCTGTCGAGGAAGTGACCCGAGGAACGCTGAACGAAAGTCTCTACCACCCTCGGGAAGCCTTTCGTGCTGCGATCGCGCACAAAGCCCATTCGGTGCTCTTCGCCCATAACCATCCTTCCGGCGACCCCACTCCTTCGGCGGAAGACATCGCCATCAGCCGGGAAATGAAGCGGGCCGGGGCAATCCTGGGAATCGAGGTGGTCGACCATCTGATCCTCGGGGGCTCGCGCCAGGGAGAGCCGCTCTATTACAGCTTTCGGGAACGAGGAGAGGGATGATTCATCCGACAGCCATGGTCAGTTCCAAGGCGGAGCTGGGACGAGAAGTGCAGGTGGGGCCCGGGGCAATCATCGAGGAGGGGGCCATCGTCGGAGACCGCTGTGAAGTCCGTGCTCATGCGGTGATCGCTCGGGGAACGCGGATGGCAGCGGGAAACCAGATCGGGTATGGGGCGGTCGTCGGTGCCGAACCCCAGGATCTCTCTTGGACCGGAGCCCCGTCCCGCGTGGTCCTCGGAGAGGGGAACGTCATCCGTGAGCATGTCACCATTCATCGCGGGGCCAAGCCCGAGAGCGAGACGCAAATTGGCGACGGCAATTATTTGATGGTGGGATGCCACGTTGGCCACAACTGCGTCGTGGGCAATCGGGTGATCATCGTGAACCATGTTCTGCTTGCCGGATACGTCCGGGTGGGGGATCGCGCCTTCCTCGGAGGGGGTTCGGTCTTTCATCAGCACGTGAGGATCGGAGAGCTCGTGATGGTACGGGGAGGGGTCCGCATCGGGATGGATATTCCGCCGTTTCTGATGGCGGTGGACGAAAACGAGGTCGCCGGAGTCAACCGGGTGGGACTGCGGAGAGCCGGGTTCTCCGAGGAGGCGCGCCGTCGCGTCGAGGCCGCCTACCGGCTTCTTTATGAGAGCGGCCGCAATGTCTCCCAGGCCCTGGACGAGATGGAGAAGCGCTGGCCCGCCGAGGAGGTACGCCGGATGATTGACTTCATCCGTGCTTCCCGCCGGGGCATCTGCACGCCCCATCCGGGGCGCAGAAGGCGGGCATCGGCGAGGGAGGCCAAGGGGACCGACGCATCCGCCCGCTGACGGGCTGCCGGCTAATCGGTCGAATGGCCAACTTCCTTGGCCAGGGCGGTGATGGTGGCGGGATCTTCCAGGGTCGTCGTATCTCCCTGGATTCGTCCGCTGCGGACGAGCTCCTTGAGAAGACGGCGCATGATCTTGCCGCTGCGCGTCTTGGGGAGGGCGGCGGTAAAGTGGATTTCCTTGGGGCGGGCGATCGCGCCGATCTCCTCCGTGACGTGGAGACAGAGTTCATCCTTGAGCCGCTCCGAGGCCCTTTCTCCCTGCCGGAGGGTCACGAAGGCGACGAGCGCTTCCCCTCTTTCCGGATCGGGCTCGCCGACTACCGCCGCCTCTGCGACCTTCGGGTGGCTCACGAGGGCGCTTTCGACCTCGGCGGTGCCCACGCGATGCCCAGCGACATTGAGAACGTCGTCGATCCGGCCTGTGATCCAGAAATATCCGTCCGCGTCTTGACGCGCGCCATCCCCGGTGAGATAGACCCCGGGAATCTGGCTCCAGTAGATGCTCCGATAACTATCCGGGTTGCCGTAGACGCCGCGGAGCATGGAGGGCCAGGGACGGCGAATCACCAGTTTCCCATGCGTGCCGGGGGGAACGGGATTCCCCTGATCGTCGACGACGGCAGGATCGACGCCGAAGTAAGGAAGAGTAGCCGAGCCCGGCTTGCAGGGGGTCGCTCCGGGAAGGGGAGCGATCATCACCGATCCTGTCTCGGTTTGCCACCAGGTATCGACGATGGGGCAGCGGCCGCGACCGATCTTCTTGTGATACCAGGCCCAAGCCTCTGGGTTGATCGGCTCGCCGACTGATCCCAAGAGGCGGAGCGAAGAGAGATCCCAGGGGTCGACCCACTGCTCGCCGAAACGCATGAAGGCGCGGATCGCGGTCGGTGCGGTGTAGAGAATGTTGATCCGGTGCCGCTCGACCATCCGCCAGAAGCGGTCCGGGTGAGGGAAGTCGGGAGCGCCTTCGTAGAGGAAGACCGATGCCCCGATCGCCAGCGGCCCGTAGACCACGTAACTATGGCCGGTCACCCAGCCGATGTCGGCCGTGCACCAGAAGAGATCCTCATCCCGGATGTCGAAGAGGTGCTTGGTCGTCAGCGCACAGCCGAGAAGATAGCCTGCGGTGGTGTGCAAAATCCCCTTGGGCTTTCCCGTGGTTCCACTCGTGTAGAGGATGTAGAGCGGGTGCTCGCTATCGAAGGACCGGGCCTCGCACCGGGCATCGACATCCTTCATCTCTTCCTCGATCCAGAGGTCGCGTCCCGGTGTCATCGGAACGCACTCCCCAGTCCTGCGGACGACGAGGACCCGCTCGACCTGAGGGAGATCTGCCAAGGCGTCGTTGACGCGTTCCTTGAGCGGAACGATCTTCCCCCGCCGGTATCCCCCGTCGGCCGTAATGACGATCTTCGCTCCGCAATCGAGGATGCGATCTCGCATCGACTTGGCGCTGAAGCCTCCAAAGACGACGCTATGCACCGCTCCCAGGCGTGCGCACGCGAGCATGGCGATCACCGCCTCTGGAATCACCGGCAGGTAGATCACAACCCGGTCCCCGGCGACGACGCCGCACCGGGAGAGCAGATTGGCCCATCGACAGACCTCCCAATGGAGCTGCCGGTAGGTGAGGGTCCTCACTTCGCCGGGCTCTCCCTCCCAAACGATGGCCGCCTTGTTGCTTCGGGGCCCGGATAAGTGGCGATCGAGGCAGTTGTAGCTAGCGTTGAGCCTCCCTCCCACGAACCAGCGCGCATGCGGCAGATCCCAGGCCAACAGCTCTTTCCAGGGCTCCGACCAGTCGAGCTCCGCTGACATCCTCGCCCAAAACGTACCCGGAGACTCGATCGATTCTCGGTAAAGACGCCGATAATCGTCGAAAGTCCCGATGCGAGCGTGAACCGAGAAGGCTTCGGGCGGAGGGAAAACGGAACCCGTTTCCGCGCAGACGACCGGGTTTGCGCATCCGGTGCCCTCAGGTGTTGGTTCCATCATTTCCTCGGACGCGGACCGATGGCTGCCATCGCCACGGCTCGGGCATCGACAGGATAAAAATCCATGGTTGCAGGAGCAAACTCGGATCGCTCCCCCTTCTGCAGGCCGATTCCGGATCGACCGGTTATGCCCGACTAAGTTGCAGGCGAGCCGAGGCGAGCAACGGACCCTAGACCTGCTCGCCGGCCATCATTTTACGAATGCGGGGCAGATGACGACCGCCTTCGAAGGGTGTATCCAAGAAAACCCGTACGATCTTGAGAGCGGTTTCCTCGGAAACCAGCCGCTCGCCGAGGGAAATGACATTGGCGTCATTGTGGGCGCGACCGAGACGGGCCGATTCCTCGTTGAAGCAGTAGGCGCAGCGGATCCCCCGCACCTTGTTGGCAACCATCGCCTCGCCGTTGCCCGACCCTCCCAGCACGATGCCGCGGTCGGCTTTCCCTTCCGCGACGAGCACCGCGGGCGGGCGGACATAGTCAGGATAGTCGTCGGTGGGTTTCGGCGATTCGGTGCCGCAATCGATTACCTCGTGGCCAAGGCTCTTGACGAACTCCTTGATCTTCTCCTTGTAAGCAAAGCCGGCATGATCCGAACCGATGGCAATTTTCATACGGTGACTCTCTTTCTAGCTCAATCGACAAGAGCGATAAAGGCTCTTTTCTCTCCGACCATCGTCAGCAGGGAAGAGACTACGTTCCTCTGGAGTCGGCTATCCCCTCTCCTCCCACTCCGTATGGAAGATGCCCGACCGATCGACCCGCTCGTAGGTATGCGCCCCGAAATAATCGCGCTGGAGCTGGATCAAGTTCGAGGCGAGCGCCCCAGCCCGGTACGCATCCCAATACCAGAGAGCGGACTGGAGGGCGGCTGCGGGAACGCCCGACTGGGCTGCCCATCCGCACGCCTCGCGTAGCGCCTTCTCTGCTGGCCGCAGCTTTGCCGCGAGGTCGGCGTCGAGCAGCGGATTAGCCAGATTTGGATTCTTCGAATACACCTGACGCAGCTCCTCAAGGAAACGGGAGCGGATGATGCATCCGCCCCGCCAGATGCGGGCCACGGTTTCGAGGGGCAACCCGTAGGAGTAGGCCGAGGAGGCGCGCTGCAGAAGGGACATGCCTTCTGCATAGATCAGAGCCATGGCCAAGGAGAGGGCCTGCTCGAGGCGAGAGGAGAGGAGATCCCGATCGATCTCCGGAGCCGTGGGCGGAGCGGGAAAGAGGCGCTCCGCCGCCAGTCGCTCTTCCTGGAGTGCCGAAAGATTGCGAAAGCTGACCGCCGCGTCGATCGTGGGGATCGGGACCCCCAGGTGCATTCCCTCTTCGGAGGTCCAGGCTCCCGTGCCCTTCTGCCGGGCGACGTCGAGGACGAGCTCAATGAGCGGCTTGCCCGTTTTCTCATCCCGCCGACGGAAAATCTGGCTCGTAATTTCCAAGAGGTAGCCCTGCATCTCCCCTTCGTTCCACTTTCCGTAGAGATCGGCCAGCTCCTCGTCGGTGAATCTCCCCAGATGCTTCAAAAGGGCATAGCTGTCGGCGATCGATTGCATCAGGCCATACTCGATCCCGTTGTGGACCATCTTGACATAATGGCCCGCGCCTTTGGGGCCGAGATAGGCCGCGCATGGGTCGGATCCGACATGCGCGGAGATCGCCTCGAAGGCATCCGAGACTCGAGACCATGCCTCCTTCGATCCCCCGCCCATGAGGCTTGGACCGTGACGGGCACCCGACTCCCCTCCGGATGTCCCCATGCCGATCAAGAAGATCCCCGCGCCTTCCAGCTCGGCCTGGCGCCGTTCGGTGTCGCAGAAGTGGCTATTGCCCGCGTCCACCAGCGTATCCGTGGGGGCGAGCTTGGGCTTGAGCTCCCCGATGACGGCGTCTACTGGGGCGCCGGCGGGAACCAGAAGGATGATGACCCGTGGCCGGGCGAGAGCATCGAGGAAGAGATCGGGGTCGGTAAACCCACGGACTTCGGCCCCTTGCCCCTCACGCACTAGAGCCGAGGCCTTCTGCGCGTCCCGGTCGAGCCCGGCGACCGAGAACCCGTGCTCGGCGAGATTCTGCGCGAGATTTCTTCCCATGACTCCCAAACCGATGACTCCTACCGAAGCATTCATCTCAACCTCCTTTTCGAAGGGCTTGCCGCCTGACCGCGTCAGGCAATCCGTCCGCCCTTTCCGTGCCGGGAATGCGCCCGCCTCGGTGCGCCCGTCAGCCATTCAACTGCGTTTCGAGTTGTGCGATCTCATCGCGAAGAAGGGCGGCTTCCTCGTAACGCTCCTCGCCTACCGCCTTGTGTAGGCTTTCTTGCAAATCCTCCAGCCGCCTCTGGTAAAACTGATGGCGCAAGAACTTGGCGGGCATCTTCCCTTTGTGAATCACACCCTTGTGCATGTCTCGAAGCATCGAATCGACGATTTCCGAGAAGACCTCGTAACAGTGCGCGCAGCCGAGTCTTCCCGTCTTCTTGAAATCCGATTGGGTAAAGCCGCATTGCGGACAGGTCGGCTCATTCTTGGAGAGGACCCGCTCTCCTTCCGGCTCCCCGCCCAAGAGTATATCGGCGAGCGAAAAGACGGATGGATCCGATACGCCCTTCTCCTTGGCGCACTTCTCGCAAAGATGCACTTTTTGAACCTTGCCGCCGACAATCTGCGTCAGATGTACGGTCGCCGGTTCTCCGCAGAAATGGCACTTCATTGCTGCTGCGCGGCTTGGGTGGCCGCTGGCTCCCCGGATCTAAAAATAAGGGGACCAGTGCTCCGGGTCAATGCGCGAAAGCGCAGCAAGAGCTGTTGCGTCAAAGAACCGGGCTTCCCCGTTCCGATCGTCCTCCCGTCGATCTCGATCACGGGGACGATTTCCGCCGCCGTTCCGGTGAGAAAGATCTCGTCGGCGACGAAGAGGTCGTAGCGGGTCATGTTGCGTTCGACGACATCGACTCCCTCATCTCGGGCGATACGAAGAATTTCTCGCCGGGTGATTCCCGAGAGAGCTCCCGCCGAAACGGGAGGTGTCGCAAGCTCCCCGCGCTTCACCGCAAAAACGTTATCTCCGGAGCATTCCGCGACGTACCCCTCTTCGTTGAGGAGCAGAGCTTCGTCGGCGCCGGTGGCGCCCGCTTCCATCTTGGCCAAGATGTTGTTGAGGTAATTGAGGGATTTGATCGCCGGATCGAGGGCCGCCGGAGAGACCCGCCGGACCGCCGCGGTATGGAGGCGCAGGCCCTGCTCGTAGACCGAGGCCGGATAGAGGCGGATGGCGTCCGCGATAATGAAGAGCGTCGGCTTCGGGCAGGAGGCCGGATTGAGCCCTAGGTCGCCCTTGCCCCGGGTGACCACGAGGCGAATGTAGCCGTCCCATAGGGAATTTTTCCGGCAAGACTCGAGGACCGCGTTCGTGAGCTCCTCCAGGCTCAGCGGGATCTGCAGCCGGATCGCCCTCGCGGAGTCGAAGAGGCGTTCCAGATGCTCTTCGAGGCGGAAGACGCGGCCGCCGTAGGCCCGGATCCCTTCGAAGACCCCGTCTCCGTAAAGCAAGCCATGATCGAACACGGACACCTTGGCGTCGGCCTCGTCGACGAACGCGCCGTCCAAAAAGATCTTCTTCCCTTGTTGCTCCTTCATCGAAATTCCTTGCCGTCCGTTCCGCCGCCGAGCGGAGTCAAAGCTTCTTTTCCGATCTCGGCTAGGGAAGCAAGCTCGGATTCTCGCTCTCTCGCAAAAACGATTGGGATTCCGGTGCATGCCTCGGTTCCCCGGAGGAGCTCGAGGGGGCGGACGCCGAAGTCGGAGGGACCAACGGCCGATCCGAGGGTTCGAGCTTTCCCCCGGTCAAGACCAGCTGCCGATCCCCCATGCGGGCCAACCGAGAATCATGGGTGGCCAGGACCAGAGTCTTGCCCCGGCTCCTCTGGAGATCGAGAAGGAGGTCGATCACTTCCAAGCCGGTCCCCTCGTCCAGATTTCCCGTCGGCTCGTCGGCGATCAGGATTTCGGGATCGTTCCGGAGCGCGCGCGCGATGGCCACGCGCTGCTGCTCTCCGCCCGAAAGCTCCCAAGGCCGATGGTTGCATCGGTGAATCATGCCGACGGCCTCCAGAAGCGCCCAGCCCGGCTTGGCATCCCGCTCGCCGAAGAGCATGGCTGGCAGGTTCACATTCTCCAAGGCCGTCAGCTCCGGCAGCAGATGGTAGGCCTGAAAGACCAGGCCGATCGCTCGACCCCGCCATCCGGCGAGCCGCTTGCGGGAGAAGCGGGAGATATCCTGATTCCGATAAAGAACCCGCCCGGAGTCGGGTGCCTCGAGTCCCGCCAGCAGGTGGAGCAGGGTCGTCTTCCCCGATCCGGAAACCCCCCGAATGGTGTAGCAGAGCCCTTCGCGGAAAATCATGCCGGCGCCGCTGAGCACCGGAACGGCAGCCGACCCGGCGCGGAAGCGCTTGTAGAGGGTTTCTGCGGCGAGGACCGAAGGAGGATTTCCCTTCTCGGGGGGCTCCGTTTCATTCATAGCGCAATGCGTCTGCCGGCAAAAGCCTGGCGGCATTCCACGCGGGAATCCATGCGGCGCAGACGCAGAGGAGAACCGCCGTGAGGGCGATCCCCGCGATCTGCAGCGGATCGATGACCACCGGGATCGTGGCGAAGTGGTAGACGTCCGCGGAAAAGAGGTCGATACCCAGCATCCGACCGATCAGCTCCCGCAGGAGATTTAAATTCGGAAGGGTGAGCGCTGCGAGGAGCAAGCCGACCGCGGTGCCAAGGAGACCGACAATGAGCCCGTGGAAGATGAAGATCCCGAGCACTTGGCCGTCCGTGGCGCCGAGCGCCTTCAGAAGGCCGATCTCCCGCCGCTTCTGGGCGGTGATCGTAATGAGGGTGCTACAGAGCCCGAAGGCGGCAACCAGGATGATGAAGAAGAGGATTACCGCCATCGTCCCCTTTTCCACCGCGATCGCGGTGAACAGGGGACGGTTCTGATCCATCCAGGTAATGGCTTCCATCGGAGGGGCAAACGAGGTGTTGAGCCGGGCCTTGAGGCGGTCGGCGGCCATCGGATCCTTAACACGCAAGGCGATCCCGTGAACGCCACGGCCGAGGCTGTACAGATATTGGGCATTCTGGAGAGAGGTCAGGAAAAAGGTCGAGTCATATTCGAAGAGCCCCGTCCGGAAGATCCCCGAGATCTCCAGCTCGGCCGGAAGAGGGACCGACTTCTTGCCCGAGCTTGCGGAATCGCGGAGCGCCTGAAGATGGCGCGGAGCGTAGATGACGACCTTATCCCCCACGGCGGCCCCGTTTCGCTTGGCCCATTCGTCCCCCACGAGCACATGATCCGCCTGCAGGTTGTATTTCCCGGCGACGAGGTATCGGCGGAGGGGAATCACTGCGAGCTCGGCTTGGGGATCAATCCCGCGAAGGATCGGAGTCGTGATCCGGTCCGCATACTCGGCGAGGACCGGGCCGCTGACGAACGGGGCCGCGCCCTCGACGCCGGGCTCCTTGAGCAGTTGGGAGACTTCGCGCTCTGGCTGGTGCAGCACCTCTCCGTTGGAAACGACCAGATGGGCATTGAAGCCGATGATCTTTTCCTGCAGCTCTCGCTCGAATCCTGCCATTACCGCGAGGACGACGACCAGCACGAGAACCCCGAGAGTGACGCCGAGCAGGGAGAGGAGAGTGATGACCGAAACAAAGCTCCGCCGAGGTCGCAGGTAGCGCAGAGCGAGGAACCCGGGCAGGGAGCGGGGCATCGCGCCGGAGGGCGCATCCGAAGGAGCGGCAGGTTGGGTCATGTGCGGCGTTCGTCGAAGGCAAGCCTTCGTTGCGAGGCTTCCCTCAGCAGCTTCTTCATGGCCGTGCCGGATCTGTCTTCAAGGCTCGAGGACGCTTCCAGGAGATCGTTCAGGAAGGAGCGGAGAGCGAGCAGGACGTTCTCCCGGTTCGCGAGCAGGATCTCGTTCCACATCTCCGGGGAAGCGGCTGCGATTCGAGTCACGTCGCGGAACCCGGAGCCCGCCACTTCCCAAGCTTGATCGTCCACCGACCGCACCAGGGCAGCCGCCAGCAGATGCGGCAGATGGCTGATCGCCGCGACCCGCCGGTCGTGCTCTGGAGCCCGGAGCCGGAGGGTGCGGCAGCCCAGGGCGAGCCAGAACGCTTCGACCAAGGCGACCGCCTCCTCGTCGGGATCTTCCGGAGGAGTCACGATCGACACCGCTCCCTCGAACAGGTTCGGTCGGGCATAGGCAAACCCCGACCGCTCCCCCCCGCTCATTGGATGGCTGCCGACCCAGCGGGCCCGTCCCTCGAGGTTTTCTTGCAGAAGGCGCATGGCCGGGAGCTTGACGCTCGCCGTGTCGGTCACGATCGCTGCAGGGTCGAGGGCATCCCGGACAGCGTGCAGGATCGAGTCCATGGCGGCCATGGGCAGGGCGACGACAACGAGCTCCGCCCCTTGGACCACGGCTGCCGGATCGTCCGAAACCCGGTCGCCGATGCCCGCCGCCCGCACCTCTTCCCTTTCCGGGCCGAGGCTATAGAGCGAGAGCTCCCGGCAGAGTCGGAGCTGCCGTGCCGCACGGGCGACCGAGCCGCCGATGAGACCGGTGCCGAGCACGGCCAAGCGGGCAAGCGGGAAGGTGCGGTTCATCCTTCTCCGGACGATGCCGATTCTCGTCTCGACTCGCTCAGGGCGGCCGGAAGGATCTTCAGAAAACCCGTCACCTGTTCGGGCGTGCCGATGCTGACGCGCACCCACTCGGCCAGCCCGTAGCTGCGCAAGGGGCGAACAATCCATCCGCGACGGAGCAGGCTATGGAAGAGGGCATCGCCGTCGCCGACCCGGACCATGACAAAGTTGCCGGACGAGGGAACGAACTCGAGGCCTTGCTGCCCGAACGACTCCTCCAGGCGCGCGCGACCCGCCCCTACGATTCGCCGGGTCTTCTCCGTGTGGTCCCGGTCTTCGAGCGCGGCGATCGCCGCGGCTTGCGCCAGCAGATTGGTATTGAAGGGCTGGCGGGCGCGCTGCAGCCAGGAGGCAATTGGAGCGGGGGCGAGGCCGTAGCCGATGCGGAGGCCGGCCAAGCCCTGCATCTTGGAAAAGGTGCGCAGCAGCACCACATTTCTCCCCGCCCGCACCCAGGAGATGCTCGGGGGAGGATCGTCCAGGAAATCGATATAGGCCTCGTCGAGAGCCACGACCGCATGACGGGGAGCTGCCTCGACGAACTCCTCAAGCTCCCGGTTGGGGATGCGCGTTCCCGTAGGATTGTTGGGACTCGTCAAGAAAATCAACCGGGTGCTCGGCCCGATTGCCTTTCGCATGGCGCTCAAGTCGTGACGGAACTCCGGATCGGGAGTTTCCCGGTAAGGGGCATCGAAGAGCTGGGCCATAAGCCGATAGACCGCGAAGGCATGGCGGGAGCAGAGGATCTCGTGGGTTCGCGGCAGCACGAAGGCATGGAAGAGCAGCTCGATGATTTCATTGGAACCGTTGCCCAGGACGATGTTTTCCACCGAGAGGTCGTGATGTTTGGCGAGCGCCTCCCGAAGAAGCCGACCGGCGCCGTCCGGATAGAGGTGGACGTGAGGCAAGGCCTCTCGGATCGCCCGGAGGGCCAGCGGCGAGGGGCCCAGGGGATTTTCATTCGAGGCGAGCTTGCAGATCTCTTCGGGCGCTAGGCCTTGCTCGCGGGCGAGCTCCTCGATGGGCTTGCCGGGTTCGTAAGGCGTCAGGGAACGAATTCCCGGGTTTACGAGGTCTTCGAGGGTAATCACGATAACACGCTGGTCACGCCCAGGCTAAAGGTTTGTCAACCGTCAGGCAAGCCGTTCGGCGCTCCCGCGCTCCCCGGTGGTTCGCCTTGCAGGGGGCCCGAGTGGGTCAGGCCGCCGCCAGCTCTTCCAGCAAAAGGTGCACGCGGCTCTCGATCTTGGCAAGTGCCACGGATGAGGGCAGGCGATCGACGTCGTCGATGTCCCAAAACCGGATCCGCTCGACCCACTCCGGGAAGAGACGTGCGATGATCGGGCGATGCTCCCGCTCTTGGAGCGCGATCGCGTGGGCGGATCGCACCAAGTCCGCTTCCGAAAGCCGGAGCGGAGATCGGCCTGTGTGGGAAAGCGGAATCCCGAGCTCTTGCAGGCGAGCGGCGGCAAAGGGAGAGAGGGGCAACGGGGTGGGGCCAACGGCGAGGCCGCGCGAGAGGGCCCGCCACGGGAGCCCGCGGCCCAAAGCGTGGTAATTGAATACCGCTTCCGCGAAACGGCTCCGATAGTAGTTGCCTGTGCAGATGAAAAGGAGATGGGCGTACATGCTCTCCTGGAAAAGGTAGCAGCAAAGCCGTTTTCGAGAAAACGAAGAGATCGATCCTTCCTCGCGGGCCTTTTTGCTTGCCGCGAAACCGCTCCCCGTTAGATTGGCTCGTATGGCCCAGACGCAAGAACTGAGTTACAACTCTAAGGTCGAGGGGGACGTCGTCCTGACGACCCTGGATTCCGCCATCAACTGGATGCGGAAGAACTCGGTCTGGCCGATGCCAATGGGCTTGGCTTGCTGTGCCATCGAGCTCATGGCGGCCTCCTGCTCGCGCTTCGACATCGCCCGCTTTGGAGCCGAGGTGATGCGCTTTTCTCCGCGGCAGGCGGATCTGATGGTTGTGGCAGGGACCGTGACTTACAAGATGGCGTACGCGGTAAAGAGAATTTACGATCAGATGCCGGAACCCAAGTGGGTGATTGCGATGGGCGCGTGCGCTTCGAGCGGGGGAATGTATCGCAGCTATGCGGTCCTTCAGGGAATCGACCAACTCCTTCCGGTCGACGTCTATATCTCCGGTTGCCCTCCGCGGCCGGAGGCCCTGCTCGACGGGTTCTTGCGCATCCAGGCGAAGATCGACGGCGACCCCTCCCTTCGTCGCTTGAAACAAGTGGCCTGACCGGGCTGTCAGGTGATTGAACGAGGATCGGGGCGCGGACGGTTGGGAATTCAGACAATGACGAAAGCGGAAGCGGTCGACAGGCTGCGGGCCAGCCTCGGGAGCCGGATTCAAGGGGTCGACGAGTTTCGAGGCGAGACGACGGTGCGGATCGATCTCTCGGCCATCGTGGAAGCGGCCAAGCAGCTCAAGCAGATCGGCTACCGAACGCTCGTCGATCTGACGGCGGTCGACCACTGGGGGGAGGAGCCGCGGTTCGAAATGGTCTATCACTTTTTTGCCGACTCTTCCGGGGATCTCCTGCGGCTGAAGGGGCGGGCGGAAGGCGAGGAGCCGAGCGTGCCTTCGCTCGCGGGAGTCTACGCCACCGCGGATTGGCAAGAGCGCGAGGCCTTCGACATGATGGGAATCCGGTTTGCCGGCCATCCCGATCTTCGCCGGATTTTGATGTGGGAAGGATATCCCTTCCATCCTTTACGAAAGGATTTTCCCTTGGAAGGGAAAGCGAGCGATGCCGGCACGGTCGCCTTCAGCCGTCCGGCGCCGATGGACGGCGGGCCTTACGTGACGCGGTCGGCCGAGGAGAGCGGAAGACGGGAGCCGCACGCACAGCCCGCGGATGAACTTCCCGAGGAGACGCCATGACGGGTTCCGCTGAGCTTCTTACGCAGAGAGCTTCGCTCGGAGGCGAGGATCTTTCGGATGCGCCCGCTGGGGAACGGCTCATCGTCAACCTGGGTCCCTCTCACCCGAGCACGCATGGCGTGCTGCAGATCCTGCTCGAGCTGGACGGGGAGACCGTGGTGAAAGCGGACCCCGTGATCGGATACTTGCATCGAGGCGACGAAAAGATCGCCGAGAACATGCAGTACAATCAGTTCGTTCCCTACACCGATCGGCTCGACTATCTGGCTCCCTTGGCGAACAATGTCGCCTACGCCTGCGCCGTCGAAAAGCTGATGGGTTGGACCGTTCCGCCGCGCTGTCAGGCGATTCGGGTGATCTGCTGCGAGCTGGCTCGAATTTCCTCCCACCTTCTCGGCTTGGGCGCCTTCGCCATGGACTGCGGGGCGATTTCCGTCTTTCTCTACACCTTCAACGAGAGGGAAAAGATCTACGCGCTGATCGAGGAGCTGACCGGCGCCCGATTTACGACCACTTACACACGGGTCGGGGGTGTGGCGCGCGATCTACCCGAAGGTTGGGTGGGGCGGGCGATGGCCTTCGTCGAGCAGTTCGGCGCCAAGATCGACGAGATTGACAAGCTTCTCTGTCGTAACCGGATTTTTGTGGATCGGACGAAGGACGTCGGAGTCGTATCCGCGGAGGACGCCTTGGATTACGGGCTCTCCGGACCCAACCTTCGGGCCTCCGGGGTGGAGCTCGATCTGCGGAAGAAGCTCCCTTACCTCGGGTACGAGCAATACGACTTTGACGCGGTCGTCGGGAGCGGGGGCGATTGCTACGATCGCTTCGTCCTCCGGGTGGAGGAGATGCGTCAGAGCCGGCGGATTCTGCAGCAGGTCCTGTCGCGGATCCCCGACGGGCCGATCTTCGTGGATGACGTGCGAAGCTACGATCCGGCGAAGTCATCCGTTCTCACCAAGATGGAGGAGCTGATCCAGCATTTCATGATCGTTACCGAAGGGATCACGGCCCCGCCGGGAGAGGTCTACTTCGGGGCCGAGAATCCGAAGGGAGAGCTTGGGTTCTATATCCTCAGCAAAGGAGGCGGAGTTCCCCACCGTCTGAAGATCCGTGGTCCGAGCTTCATGAACCTGAGCATCTTGCCGAAGCTTCTCCCCGGGCATCTCATTGCGGACGTGGTAGCGATTCTCGGCAGCCTCGATTTCGTCATGGGCGAGTGCGATCGATAGCGCGGAAGGACAATCTGGCATGGTAGGACCCGAACAACCCCTGCTTCCCGGCGAGGAAGTCCCGGGGCCCGAATTTGAGCGGAAGGCGGAGGAGATCATTGGACAGTACCCCGCTTCTCGGCGAAGCGCCTCCCTGCCCCTTCTTCACCTCTGGCAGGAAGAGTTCGGCTTTCTGAGCGAGCGGGCGGTCGAGTGGATTTCGACAAAGCTGGGCCTCAAGCCGATCCATATCCTAGAGCTCGTGACCTTTTACCCCATGCTCCATGTGCGGCCGAGCGGGAGAATCAATTTCAAGGTCTGTCGCACGCTTTCGTGTGCCCTGGCGGGGAGCCACGAGCTCTTTGCGCAGATCCGGGCTCGATGCGGGGCGACCGTTTCCGCAGGCCACGGCATCTGCGTGAGTCCGGACGGCTCCTACTCGGTCGAATTTGTGGAGTGCCTCGCGGCCTGCGGGAGCGCCCCCGCCATGATGGTGGACGAAGAAGAGTTCGAGCGGGCGACGATCGACACCGTAGAGCGCATCCTGGCCGAGAGCGGAGAGAAAGAGGCGTCCCAGGGCGCGTAGAAAGGTCGAAATGGCTCAAGACGGAACGGTACAAAACCCAACACGCGAGCATCGGATCATCCTCCGCTACGCAGACCTGCCCGGCTACACTCCGGACATCGATTGCTACCTCCAGCACGGGGGCTACGAACAGCTGCGCAAGGCGCTTTCCATGGAGCCGGCGGCGATCGTGGCGGAGGTCAAGGCCTCCGGCCTTCGAGGAAGAGGAGGAGCGGGCTTCCCGACAGGAACCAAGTGGGGCTTCATCGATCATGCAAAGAACCGAAAGCCGGTCTATCTGCTCTGCAACGCGGACGAGTCCGAGCCCGGGACCTTCAAGGATCGTCAGATCATCTACAAGGATCCCCACCAGCTGATTGAAGGGATGATCATCTCGAGCTTCGCGAATCACGCCCACTTGGCGTATATCTACATTCGCGGCGAGATGGCCCGAGGGGCCAAAATCCTGGAGCGAGCGCTGGCGGAGGCTCGCGCCAAGAATTTCTTGGGCACGAACATCCTCGGCAGCGGGTACGACCTGGACATCTTCGTCTTTCGCGGCGCGGGCGCCTACATCTGCGGCGAGGAGACGGGCCTGATCGAGTCTCTCGAGGGAAAGCGGGCCTATCCGCGCATCAAGCCCCCATACTTTCCGGCCGCGTTGGGCCTATACCTCTGTCCGACGATCGTCAACAACGTCGAGACCCTCTGTAACGTGAAGCATATCGTGGAGATGGGAGGAGCGGCTTACGCCAGGATCGGATCCACCAACAACACGGGCACGCGCATCTGGTGCGTGAGCGGAGACGTCTGCCGGCCCGGTTACTTTGAGTACGACGGCGGGGCGATCACGATGGGCGAGCTGCTCTACGACGTTTGCGGAGGAATCCGCAACGGCAATCGCCTCAAGGCGCTGATTCCCGGCGGGTCGTCGGCGAAGGTGCTGCGCGCAGGGGAGATCTATCACATCCGTCGTAAGAACGCCGCAGGAGCGATGGAAGAGATCGAGATGAGGCTCGAGGATCTTCCTCTCGACTTCGATACGATTGCGGCCTCGGGGTCGATGTCGGGCTCAGGCGGAATCATCGTCATGGATCATACGCGCGACATGGTGGAATGCCTCGACAATCTCTCCGCGTTCTACGCCCATGAGTCGTGCGGGCAGTGCACGCCGTGCCGGGAAGGCGCTCTCTGGATGCGCAAGGTGCTCGATCGGATGACCGGAGGGAAGGGGAGGCCCGAAGATCCGCAGCTTCTGCTCGATCTGGCCGGCCAGATTGGTGGGCGGACGATCTGCGCCTTCGGCGAGGCCTGTTCCTGGCCGGTGGAGAGCTTCGTCGCCAAGTTCCGGGAAGAATTCGAGAGCAAGGCGGTGGCCGAGGAAGAGAAGGACCGGCTGCAGGTCACCCATTGAGTCAGCGTTCTAGCGAGAATACCCCATGGCCTTGATTAAGAATCCGTTCGACCATGATTTGCCGCCGGGCGACGCCCGACTGGTGCACGTCCATCTGGATGGAGAGTGGGTGGAAGTCCCTGCGGGCTTGAACGTGATCGAGGTGGCTCACCGATTTGGCAAGCAGATTCCTCATTACTGCTACCATCCCAAGCTCTCCATTTCGGGCAACTGTCGGATGTGCCTCTTCGAGATGGGCATGCCCAGGCTCGGCCCTGACCGGAAGCCGATCCTGGATGGCGACGGGCACCCGGAGCTCCAGTGGATGCCTCGTCCGCAGATCGCCTGCGCGACGACCGCCTTCCCGGGCCTCGGGATCCGCACGACCTCCACCCTGGTCGAGTCGTGCCAGAAAGGGGTCATGGAGTTCCTGCTGGCCAACCACCCGTTGGACTGCCCGATCTGCGACCAAGCCGGAGAGTGCAAGCTCCAAGAGTTTGCCTTCGATTACGGGAAGGGCCGGAGCCGGTTCGTGGAGGACAAGGTCCGGAAGCCGAAGCGGGTCGATATCGGACCCCGCATTCTTCTCGATGACGAACGGTGCATCCTCTGCACGCGGTGCATCCGCTTTGCTCGGGAGCTCGCGGGCGATGACTGCCTGGGCATCACCGAGCGCGGGGGGTACAACCGGATTGCGATTCACCCGGAGAAGCGTTTCACGAGCGACTATTCGCTCAACACGGCGGATATCTGCCCGGTCGGGGCTCTCACGACGAAAGACTTCCGGTTCCGGATGCGTGTCTGGTTTCTCAAGGAGACCAAGAGCATCTGCGTCGACTGCGCGACCGGCTGCAACGTGACGATCGGAAGCCGGGAGGGAACTGTCCATCGCCTGACCCCTCGTGTCAACGAGGCGGTCAACTCCCATTGGATGTGCGATCAGGGGCGGCTCGGATTTCATCCCATTCATAGCAAGCACCGGGTCCTCGAACCCGCGAGACGAGAGGAGAACGGATTGTTTCCGGGAGAATGGTCTCTCCTCTTGGGTCAGGTGGCCGAGGCCTTGCGCAAGCTCGAGCCCTCCTCCCTCGCCTTCCTGGTTTCCGCTCGCCTGACGAATGAGGAGCTCTTTCTGGTCAGAAGCCTGCGGGATCTCCTAGCGGGAGAGTCTGCGATCCTCACCGAGGTCGTTCCCCGAAAAGGGCAGGCCGATGGGCTGCTCCGAAGCGATGACCTCAATCCAAACAGCCGGGGTGCCAGGATCTTGGGAATCGGGGCCGACGGGGAGAAGCTTTCGGTTCTGCGGCAACGCATCGAGGAAGGACAGCTGAGCGGTCTCTTCTGCCTTCACGAGGATGCGGTCGCTGCCGGCCTACCGGGAGAGCTGTTGGGCAGCCTCTCCGTCCTCGTCTGGCAAGGGATTCTCATCGACCAAACCTACGAAAGGGCCCACTGGGTTCTTCCGGGGGCGTCGTTCGCGGAGAAGAGCGGGTCGATGGTGAACCGGGCTGACCGTGTCCAGCGACTCGAGCGCGCGATTCCCGCACCAGGCCGCTCCAGGGAAGATGTCTGGATTCTGCGAGGGCTCCTCCTTGCCTTGGGCGGAGAGGAACCGGGCCAAAGCGGCCCGGAGGTTTTTCCGAAGATGGCGGCGACGATTCCCGCCTTCCATGGTCTGACCTGGGCTGGCCTTGGGGATCAAGGGCAGCCGCTTCCCGTGGAAGTACGCTAGGAAATTCGACATGGTCACTCCACTCACCGTTTTTCTCGTCAGCACGCTCATCAAGATTCTTCTGGTCGTCGCGGTTCTCTTGGGCCTCGTCGCCTACGCCGTCCTGGCGGAAAGGAAGGTGAGTGCGGCCATGCAGGACCGGATCGGGCCGAACCGCGTCGGCCTTCCCTTCCTGAAGGCGCGCTTGGGAGGGCTCGGACAGCCGCTTGCCGACGCCTTCAAGCTGATGCTCAAGGAACAGTTCGTTCCTGGGCATGTGCGCGGCTTTTACTACAACTTGGCTCCCATTCTCTCGTTTCTCCCGGCTCTCCTGAGCATTTGCGTGATTCCGTTCGCCGGAGTCGATCCGATTCGTGTTCCCGGGCTCTCCGTCGAGATTCCTCAGCCCGGGGTGATCGCCAACGTGGGAATCGGAGCGCTCCTCCTCTTCGCGATCACCTCGCTGGCGGTCTATGGAATCGTCCTCGCCGGCTGGTCGTCTAACTCGAAGTACGCGTTCCTCGGAGGCATCCGGTCGAGCGCCCAGATGATCTCCTATGAAGTCGCGCTCGGGTTCTCCGCCATTCCCATCTTCCTGCTCTCCGGGGCGTTGAGCCTTCCCAAGATCGTCAACTTTCAAATCGAGCGCGGCTGGTTTCTCCTGCCCTTCGTGGGGAAGCAGATGGATTGGCATTTCCTGCTCTTCTGGCCCTCCCTCCTGCTCTCTTCCTTGATCTTCCTCGTGACGCTCTTTGCGGAGACCAACCGGGCTCCCTTCGATCTTCCGGAGAGCGAGCAGGAGCTTGTCGGAGGCTTCAACACCGAATACGGAGGCATGCGATTTGGCATGTTCTTCCTGGGCGAATATGCGGCGCTCATCTCCGCCAGCGGGCTTTTCGTCACGCTCTTCCTTGGGGGCTGGAGCCTTCCCTTCGGTTGGCTGGGAACGGCCTCCTCTCTCGGAACCTTCCTGCTTCAGGCGCTTGTCTTCCTGGCCAAGGTCTGCATGCTCGTCTTTTTCTTCATGTGGATCCGCTGGACCCTTCCCCGATTTCGCTACGACCAGGTGATGACGCTCGGCTGGAAGATCCTCCTGCCCATCTCCATGGCGAACATCGTGGTGGTTGCCATCCTGATGGCCATCTTCGGCGGGGCGATCTGACGCTCGACAGAATCAGCGGATCTCCCCGACTCCGATCGTTTCGGGGCGGGGCAGCGCCCAGGATGACCAGAGGCGTAGATAATTCTCCCGGGTCAGGACTACCAACTCGGGTCGGCCGCGAGGATCGAGCCAACGCAGCAGATCCAACAGATCCCTTTTCCTGAGCGCCACGCATCCGGCGGTCGGTGCCTGCGCTCCGTATCGCCCATGGAGGAAGATCGCGCTCCCCGCCCCTGGGCGGCTTTCGGGGTAGTTGTGCTCGATGGAGACCATCCACTCGAGGACCGGGTCCTCGAGTCGCAGCCGCTCTGCCTCGAACCACTCGGGCATCTCTTCCTCGGCGGGAATGGTGAAGAGATGATTGTAGTGGGGGAGCTCGGGATTCTCGATCCAGGCGTCCCGCTCCGATTTTCGGTGGTAGAGCGGCCACTTGGTCCCGGGAGGAAGGGACGGAGCGGTGCCCAGGACAAGCCCGATCCGGAATCGGCCCGCCGGGGTGCGGCCGTCCCCCTCCTCCTTCTGAAGCCCGGGTTGCGGCGGATGAAGGCCGATGCCCCAAGCGACTCCGTTGCGGCCCAGGAGTGCCGAAATCGGCTCTCCCTCCCGTCGCCATCGGCCGCCTGGAAGAACCCGCTTCCAGCAGGAAAGCTGGCCTTGCCAGGAATCTGCGGTGGCGGCGAGGACGATGATGCGCTGCTCGAGGTGAAACGGCCAGAGGAGAAAGGACCTCCAGAGCCAGAAGCTTCCGGCGGCGATCACGAGCAGCAGCGCCGTCCCGGCGAGCCAGCGAAGCCCGTTCGCCTGCGGAAAGAGCCAACGGACTCTCATTCGGGTCGGGGGGGTGCAGACGGACGGGCTGAGGGGCCGCCGCAGAAAAGGCGCGAAAGCCTTTGCACTTTCTTCCTGTCGACGGGAGATTCGATCCCCCGCTCCTTGACGGAGCTTCCGACCAGGACCCCGTCGCTTGCAGCAAGGTAGCGCGGCAGGTTGTCCTCGGTGATTCCGCTTCCCACCAGAATCGGGGTATCGGGCAGAACGCCTCGGATCCGTTCGACCTCCGCAACCGAAGCCTCGCTCCCGGTTCGCGGTCCCGTGAGGATGACCGCATCGGCCAGCGATCGTTCGACCAGATCCACAGCTTCCTCCTCGAGCGGGCGGGGGGCCAAGGGTGCGGCATGCTTGACGCGAAGGTCGGCGAGAATCCGGATTGCGCCGCCGAAACGGGAGCGGTCGCGGAGGAGGGGAGCCGCCTCTCCTTCGAGCATTCCCTGGTCGGTGACGAGCGTGTGGCCCAGGACATTGACCCGCAGAAAGCTTCCTCCGCAAGCGATGCAGAGGGCGAGAGCGGCTCGCGGATCGTTGCGGAGCACGTTGAAGCCGAGAGGGAGCCGTGTCACCCGGCGAATTTCGGTCCCGACGGCGGCCATGGAGGCGACCGTCTCCGGTGGCACGGCGGATTTCCAGAACGGCACATCGCCGTAGTTCTCAATGCAGAGCGCACTCGCCCCGCCCGCTTGCCAGGCGTCGACGTCGGCCAGAGCGCTCTCCAGCACGGATTCGAACCGCCCATCGTATCGAGGAGCCCCCGGCAGCGGCTTGAGGTGAATGAGGCCGATCAGGAGCTTGGGCCCACCGGCGGTCAGGGGGATCTCCACAAGTCGGGACACGACAGAATCTTTACGAAGAGCGGGGCCTGGGACAAGCGATTAGCGTGCGCCCTCCGGCGAGCGGCCTCCGGGCCGCTTCCGCAGTCGAGAAAGGAGCCGGTGGAGAAGGGACAGGGCCTCGCGGCATTCTTCGAGGCCGAGGGCGCGGGCGCAAAGAAAGAAGGCGAGCGCCCCAGCGGCCACCGCGGAGACAACGAGGACGGCGCTGCCTAAGGGCAACTTCGGCAGAGGCGATTGGCCTCCCGCCTCAGCAGCCCAGCGGGCCGCAATGCCGCAGGCGGCGGACGCGATCGCAAGCCGCCAGAGGAAAGAAAGCCAGCTTCGGACCCCTCCGGGAAAGACGCGCCGGTCGAGGGAGAAGAAGAGCTGAGCGCAATTGAGAAGGGCGACAAGAGAGGTCGTGAGAGCCAGTCCGACGTGGCCGAAGGAGAGGACCTTGACCAGCAGGAGGTTGAGCAAGAGGTTGAGGCCGATGCCGAAGAGGCTCACTCGGAGGGGGATCGCAGGCAAATTAAGGGCGTAGAAACAGGGGGCCAGAATCTTGATCCCCGCGTAGCCCGCCAGCCCGAGCGTATAGGCTTGGAGTGCGGCAGCCGTCTGGTGGGTATCCCAGCCGCTGAAGCGGCCATGCTGGTAGATGAGCCGGATCAGCGGCTCGGAGAGGACGGCCAGGCCGACAGCGGCGGGAACCGTGTAAAAGAGGCCGAGTCGAAGGGAGTGGCGGAGCGTCTGCTGAAAGGAGTCAAGATCCGCCCGGGCATGCTGACGCGAGACAGTCGGAAGGGTCACCGTGGCGATTGCGACCCCGAAGACGCCGATCGGAAACTGCATGAGCCGGAAGGCGCAGTTGAGCCAGGAACGCCCCCCATTGATCTCCGAAGCGAACATGCCGTTGACCAAGACGTTCACCTGGACGGCTGCCCCGGCGATGATGCTGGGGACCATCAAGCGCCAGACGTCGCGCAGCTTCGGATCCTTGAGATTGAAATCCCATCGCCAGTCGTAGCCAATCCAGCGGAATGCCGGGACCTGGATCAGCAGCTGGGCCAGTCCCCCGAGGAGCACCCCGAAGCAGACTCCGTAGACGGCAGCTTCCCCGAAAGAAGGATGGCGGAGATCCCGCTGCGGTTCCAGGGTGTAGGCAAAGAGAACGCCGAGCACGACCGAGACGATGTTGAAGGCGGTCGAGGCGGAGGCGGGCAAGCCGAAGATCCGGCCGGCGTTCAAGATCCCCATGGCGACCGCTGCCAGGGCTACGAAGAGGATGAAAGGGAAGAGGACGCGGGTGAGCCGCACCGTGAGCTCGAACTTTCCGGGAATCGCATGGAAGCCGAAGCTGGTCATCTCGACGAGGAGAGGAGCGAAGACGATGCCGGCCAGGCAGACCGCGGAAAGGAAGAGGAGCAGGATTGCGAGCAGATGGTTTGCCAGGGAAAACGCCCTGGCCTTCCCTTGCTCTTCCCAAGTCTTGGCAAAGACGGTCGTAAACGCGGTCGAAAGCGCTCCTTCAGCAAAGAGATCGCGAAGAAGGTTGGGGATCTGGAAAGCGGCGAGGTAGGCGTCGAGCAGCTTGCCCGCTCCGAAAAGAGCGGCGAAGACAAGCTCGCGGACAAGGCCGAAGATCCGGGAACCCATGACGGCAAGGCTGACGACGCCGGCCGCCCGGTGGGTGGCGGCGTTCCCCTCGGAGGATCCCCGCCGGGAGGCTGGCAGAGCCGGAGACGGCGGAGGGGGGGCTTGCGGATCGTTTGGAGCGCTCACGAAGAGAGGGCCGTGGAGAGGCCCAATTGTTCCCGGCAGGCCGAGAAGACCGCTTCCGGATCGATTCGGCGCAGGCAAGCCAAGTCCTTGGGGCAGGTGCGGCGAAGGCAGGGTCCGCAGGGCACCGGATGGGAAAGGATGCGGGTGGAGGTTCCCAGAGGACCCGTCCGGAGAGGATCGGTCGAGCCGAAGAGGGCCACAGCGGGCACCCCGAGAAGGGCTGCCACGTGCATGGCTCCGCTATCGTTGCAGACGACGAGCCGGGAGCGGGCGAGGGAAGCGAGAAACTCTTCCAAGGTCGTCTGGCCGGCGAGGCTTTCGGTGGCGGGAACGGCTGAGGCGATCTGGTGACAGACTTCGCGGTCCCCGGCCGCTCCGTAAAGGCGAACCGGGTAACCCGTGGTCTCAATGAGCCGCCGAGCCAAGGCGACATAGGATTCCGCTGGCCATCGCTTGGCGGAACCGAATTCTGCCCCTGGGCAGAAGGCGATGACCGGTTCCGGAGATTGACTCCAGGTGGAGGGGGTGCGCAGCTCAGGGATGGCCAGGGAGCCAGAAGCTCCGATCTCCTCCGCCAGCGCGAGGTAGGTTGCGGCCTGCTTGGGGAAGCGCTCTCCGGGGTCTCCCCGCAGCCGGGGACGATTCAACAGGGCGGAGCGGGGCCAACCCGCCCTGCCCCACACCGTCGGAATGCCGGCGAGCCGCGCCTCGAGAGCCGCCCGCGGAGAGTTCGGGAGCAGGAGGGCCGTCGCGTATCCTCCTTCGCGCAGCCGTCTTGCGGTCTGCCAAACGCTCTTCGGCTGGTCGATCTCGATCACGCGATCGACGAACGGGCAGAGATGCCAGAGGGCGCTCAATTTCCGAGGCGTGGCCACGGCAAGAGGGCGCGGGCCGAGCCATGCCTTCAGGCTGGCGACCGCAGGCAGGCTCAAAACGGCGTCCCCGAGCCAATTCGGAGAGCGGACCAGGAGGGAGGAGGGAATCACAGGACGACGGGGTGAGCTCCGTTGGTGGCTGGCTCCTCTGAAAGGGAGGAAATCCGGTCGGAGGGAGAAATGGCAAAAGGCGTCCGTTGCCGCATCTTCTCGCGAATGCGGCTCCGTAGAGCTTCCGCACCTTGGAAGAACTCGATCTCCACGCGGAGGAAATAGATCGGGACGGGAGGGGGCGTGCTTAGGAAAGGAAGCCGGACCGCGTCCTTTTCCGTCGTAATGATGGCTGCGGCGGAGCGGGCCTTGGCCCGCTCCAAAACACGGAGAAGCTCATGCTCGGAAAACCGGTGGTGGTCGGCGAACCTCCGGGAGTAGACAATTTCCGCGCCGAGCCTTCGGAGTCCGTTTTCGAAGCTTTCTGGGCGGGCGATTCCCGAAAGCGCAACGACGCGAAGGCCACGGAGGAAGAGCAGCGCGCGCTTCTCCCCGGTGCTCACCTGAGCGAGATAGCGGGGAAGATGGGCGCATTCGACGATGGGAGCGTGTCGATTGTGTCGCCGCAACTCGGATTTAAGCTCGGCAAGCGGAGAGCCGTCGCACTTCGTAACGAGGAGGATGTCCGCGCGGCGAATATGGCTCATCGGCTCCCGGAGAGTGCCGCGCGGCAGCAAGAAGCGATTGCCGAAGGGCGTTTCCCGGTCGACTAGGACGATGTCGAGCCGTTCTTTCAGAGGAAGATATTGAAAGCCGTCGTCGAGAAGAAGCGTATCCACCCCCCACTGCCGGATCGCGGCCAAGCCGGAACGGACGCGATCCTTTCCGGTCAGGATCACGACCCCCGGCAGATTGGAGGCGAGCATATAGGGTTCGTCGCCCGCTAAGAACGGCCCGAGGAAGACTCGTTGCCCGTCGGAAACGACGCGCGGCCCGGGCTGAGGCGTTTCTCCCTGGGAAGCTTGCCGCCATCGAGCCCAAATCGGTTGCGACGCGCTTTTGTACCCGCGGCTGAGGATGGCGACGCGCCGCCCCTCCCGAGTGAGTTCCCGGGCAAGCTTTTCGACGACCGGCGTCTTCCCCGTTCCCCCGACCGTAAGGTTGCCTACGCTGATCACCAAGCACCCCAGGGAATGGGAGTGGGCCAAATTCCGGTTGTAGAGCCAGAGCCGCAATCGAACCAGAGGGCTGTAAAGGAGCGACAGCAGGAAAAGAAACCAGCGGAGGACCGCTGCCCGCTTCCCGTCTCGGCGCTCCAGAATGACGTCGACCGCGAAGCGCTCGAAGCGATCCGTCCAACGAGGCATGCGATGCCGATCTCCTTTTCCTTCCTTCTCCGCCCTTCCCCCGTCCGATCTCGTCGCCGCGGAGCCAACCGCGGTTCAGGGAGCGGCGGGCGACGGAGGAAGCCAGTCTACCCGAGCGAAGACGCAACGGTCGAGGAGGGACTCGAGCGGATAGACGTTGGGGTTGCGGAGGAGCTCGGCAGGCACTGCTTGGCGCGCTTCCCGCACGGTGGCCGCAAGCAGGGCTTCCGAGGTCAAGCGACCGAGGGTTTCCGGGCGATAGAGCGTTTGGAGAGCGGCCCCCGCCGCCTTGGCGTCGGAGCATCCCCGGGGGATGCTCCAGTGAAAGAGCCGGATCCAGGAGCCTTCGGAGGGAATGTGGACGATCCGGTCGGCAACTCCCGTTCGGGCCTCTAACCGTTGCGCGAAGTCGATCGCGATGCGGGCGTTCTCTTGGCCGAGTGGAGAGGTCGGACCGCCTTGGGCGGCAAGAGAGCCGGGCGAAGGGGGAAAGCCGTGCGCAAGGGCGGCGAAGAGAAAGCGGGAATAGAGGGGAGAAGGGGGGGGACGAAAGGGAATTCGCCCCGCCGCCAGCTCTTTCCAGTGGCTTGGTACCTCGGCCGGGGTTCCCTGACCGCCGATTGCCAGCAGAGTGAAGGCAAAGGGCCAGGCATACTGGTTGGCCGGGTCGAAATAGTGGTGGAGGAATTGCGGCTCCGCCGGGAGCGGGGAGGGGAGGGCTTCCCCGAGCGGCAGGAGGTGGCCCGCTCGAAGGAGAGGGAAAATCGCCGTGTCGGGTAGTGCCGCAAGGTCAAAGGCACTCGAGGAGAGCAGGCTTTGGCTCTCTTCTCCGCTCGCATACCCTTCCACCGAAATCTTGGCGCCTGAGGTGCGCAGCGCGTCGATGAGCCAGGGAGAAAACAGCTTAGCCGGAGCGAGGATACGGAGTGCGGACATTGCCTCGCTTTCTGCGCGAGGGCGGGGAAAAGCAAGAAAAAAGCGGAGGAGTCCCGGTAGCCTCTTCCTTGGAGAGGTTTTCGACCATTCGCTTCGGCTCGGGTTGCGACTCTGCGCTGCCGGAGCCGCCTCGCGGTGGCCGATGAGTTCCTTATCGCACAACAGATCCGGGAAAACTGCTTGAAATGCGGGAGCGTTCGGGAGAGATATGCAGCAAGGTGGCCGGTCTGCGCACTTGGTGGAAGAGTCGAGACGTCTGGTTAACCCGTCGGGAGCAGGGGCTCGTGCTTTTCCTGCTCGTCCTGCTGACGCTAGGCGGAATGGTTAAGCTCTTGCGTGAATCCTTCGGAGGCCAAGATCTCGGCCAAGGGCGGGTGGAACGGCTTCCCCGGAATCCGTAGGCTTTCGAGAGGAGGGGAGGACACTGACGAATATGCGCAAGCGGAACTTTGCCAGCATTGTCGAGGAGATTTGTGAGCGGGACGGCCGCTATGTTGACGAGGCATACTATTTCGTTCGCGAGGCCCTGCATTCGAGTGAGAAGGGAGGAAAGCGCAAGGGGAAGCGAAGAGTCGCCGCTGCGTCGGCCGCGTCGGGGAAGGAGCTTTTGGAAGCGTTGCGGATGCATGCGCTGCGGGAATTCGGGCCGATGAGCAAGCTCGTCTTGAGCGAATGGGGGATTCGGAACTGCAGCGACCTGGGGGATGTGATCCTTTCGCTCGCTTCCTACGGAGTCTTGGGCCAGACCAGCGCGGGCACACGGAAAGATTTTAAGAATGGCTATAGCTTCACCTCGGCCTTCGTGAAGCCCTTTTGCCCCGCAGGGATAGTTCGATCGGCGCGCAAGAGAAAGGCAGCGCAAACGGAGGCAAAGGCCGGCAAGGCGGGTCGGGCCAAGAAGAAGGCTCCGGCCGCATAGCGCACGCAGGGGGCGGAGCGTCGCAGGGCATTGCCGACGGCCTCCAGCCTCCGCCTCGAGAGTTGCCATGAGCTCCACCTTGCGATCTGCCGTCGGCCAGCCTTCCGCCGACCTTGGGCCGTTCCCGCTCTCCCTTCTGGAGGTAGAGCAGCGGACGCTGCCAAACGGGCTAACCGTGTTGGTCAATCGAGACCTGCGCGTGCCTGTCGTCTCCCTCCAGTGCTGGTGCGCGACCGGGAGCCTCCATGAGGGACGGTGGATCGGTTCGGGGATCTCTCATCTCCTGGAGCATCTTCTGTTCAAAGGGACGGCGACGCGGACCGGCGTCCAGATGGTCCAGGAGATCCAGGATCTTGGCGGCCACTTCAATGCCTACACGACCTACGAGCGGACCGTCTACCATATCGATCTTCCTGCCGAATCGTGGCGGCAGGCCTTGCCGATCCTCGCGGACGCCGTGCTCCATCCGACGATTGCTCCGGAGGAGTTCGATCGGGAAAAGGATGTGATCCGACGGGAGTTCGCAATGGTCGAGGACGATCCCGAGAGCCAGCTCTTCCAGGCAGCTTTCGAGACCGCCTTTCTGCGGCATCCCATGCGCTTTCCGATCATTGGGCAGATCGATCTCTTCAATGCCCTGACCCGCGAAGATATCGTTGCCTATCATCGGGAGCGCTATGTCCCCCAGAATCTCTTCCTCATCGCCTCCGGTGCGGTGGAGCCAGAGGAGGTTTTCTCTGTCGCGGAATCGTGCATGGGCAGCGAACCTCGGCGATTCCTCGCTGATCTCCCGCTGCCTGCAGAACCGCAGCAAGTCGCCGCTCGCTACGCGCGCAAGACGTTTGCCAGCGAGCTAGCCCGAATTTCCATCCTCTACCCGGTTCCCGGATTCGGCCACCCGGATTCGGCCGCCCTTCGCGTTCTCGCCTTGCTCCTGGGCGAGGCCCGGAGCTCGATCTTGCATCAAAAGCTGGTCGAGAGAGAGAGCTTGGCCGAAGAGGTGGAGACGTTTGCGTTTGCTGGACCCGAAGTCGGGGCGTTCGGTGTGGAGGCGCGGTGCGCACCCGAGCGGTTGGAAGCCCTGGCGGCTCGGATTCGCGAGGAAGTAGCCAAGATCGGCCAGGCTCCGCCCTCGGAAGCGGACTTGACCTTGGCGCGCCGGTTGACGCTCGCACGATCGATCTCCGACTTGAAGACGATGGCGGGCAAGGCCGAAGCGGTGGGCTCGGGCTGGCTCGTGGCCCGGGATCCCTACTTGAAGGAGACCTTCTTGCGTCTCCTGCTCGGAGTGAGCGCCGAGGATGTTCAGCGGGTGGCCCGCCGCTATCTCCTGCCCCATAAGGAGAATCGAGTCGATCTTGTTCCCACCGGTTTTCGGCCCAGGGCGGGCGGATCGGCTGGTGCGGCGCGTTCCAAAGACGACACGGTCCCCACCTTGACCAAGGTGGGCGGCGGATTTCGGATGATTTCTCTGTCAAATGCCTTGCCTCTCCAGTTCTTCCGGGCCGCCTTCGACGGCGGGCTCCTGTTCGAGCCGAAGGGGAAGGAGGGCGTCTGCTTCCTGGCTTCGCAGCTTCTCCTCAAGGGGACCCGGAACCGCACGGCGGCCAGGATCGCTTGGGAGGTGGAGGAGCTCGGCGGCTCGATCGCGGCCGATGCGGGAAATAATTCCGCCGGCTTTTCGCTGGAGGTCTTGAGCGATCAGTGGGCTCCGGCGCTCAAGCTCTTCCTCGAGATGCTTCTCGAACCCGCCTGCCGTGAGGACGAGCTGGCGATCGAAAAGCGGAAGCAGCTTTCGTTGCTCCAGGCCGAACGGGACGATCCGCTCTCCATCGCTCGCAACCTTGTTCGCCGGACTCTGTACGGCGCCCATCCCTATGGAGGCACCATCCTGGGGACGGAGGAGAGCCTGGCATCCCTCGGCGTGGCCGACGTGAAACAGTTCATCGGCAGGGTGATTCAGACTAATCGGCTGATCCTCGCGGGATCGGGGTCTGTGGATCCGAGGGAGTGGCAGGCCTTCGTCGTTCCGGAGCTCTCTTCCCGGTTCGGAGAGGCGGCCCTGCTCTCCTTCCCTCCTCTGCCTCCTCCGCCTTCCGGACCCATGCGGGTCGAAGAGCGGGCTCCTGGTAAGGAGCAGGCGATCGTAGAGATCGCCTTCCCGATTCCGGAGCTGGTCCATCCCGATCAGCTGCCTCTGGCGGTCGTGGGGGAAGCTCTGTCGGATCTGGGTACCCGGCTCTTTGTGCGGGTGCGCGACGAGTTGGGATTGGCCTACTTTGTGAGCGCTTCGCGCTTCCTCGGGCGTCAAGCCGGATATTTTTACTTCTATGCGGGGACCGCTCCGGGCAAGGAGCGAGAGGTAGAGCAGGTCTTGCTGGAAGAGGCCGTTCGGCTAGCCCAAGAGGGATTTTCGGAAGAAGAGTTCGTTCGAGCCCGGGCGAAGCTGATCAGCGAGGAGACGATGTCTTGGCAGAATCCCTCCTCGGTGGTGACGAGCTCGGCGCTCCATGAGCTCCTGGGCTTGGGCTGGGACTACGACGAGCGGAGGCTCCTCCGCTTGAAGGCGATGGGGCTGGACGAGGTCAACCGCGTTCTGCGGACCTATTTCCAAAGCAAGGGGTATGTAGTCGGGGTCGTTCGTCCGTAAGTTTGCAGAAAGCGGTTGAGGCGCGCCCGAAAAGAACGTTTGGTGATCTATGGAAGATTCACTTTCCGACACAGAGGTGCAGGCCCGTTTCGCGCGCCATCTGCAGATGCAGATGGAGCATGTGCTCGTGCTGCTCGGACGAATTCCGCTCCCGGGCATGGAGGCGATGGAGCCGCGGCTTCCGGAAGCACGGGAGCTCATCGATCATTTGGAAGCGCTCGAAGTGAAGACGCGCGGGAACCTCCAGCCGAACGAGCAGGCGTTTCTCACGGGTGCGCTCACCGAGCTTCGTCTCGCCTACGTAGAGGCGAGCAAGAACCGTGGAAGAGTGTCGTCCGCTCCGCATTCGGCTTCAGAGACCGCTGGTGTCGGAGCGGCGGAACCGCCGCAGGCCCCCTCGATCGCGCCTTCGCAACCAGAACCCTCGACCGAAGGAGAGAAGAGAAAGTTTTTCAAGAGCTACGGGTGAAACCAAACCGAATCGACCCTTCGCAACAGGAAAGGGGCAGGTGAGTTGTCAGGATAGCTTTCGGCGTTCCGTCCATTATTTGCGGATTTCGGTGACGGATCGCTGCAACGAGCGGTGTCTCTACTGCTTCCCGCGGGAGTTTTCCGGATGGAGGGAGCAGGAGGATCTTCTCAGCTATGAGGAGATCCTGGCGACCGTGGCGGTCGCCGTCGATCTCGGGTTTACCGATTTTCGCATCACGGGCGGAGAGCCTCTGGTCCGCCCAGGAGTGCCCCATCTCGTGCGCGAGATCGTGCGCACCCCGGGTGTGAGGAGTGTCAAGCTTTCGTCCAATGGGACCCGTCTGGCCGGCCTGGCGGTCCCGCTGCGGGAAGCGGGGCTTGCGGGAATCAACATCAGCTTGGATGCACTCGACCCAAAGCGGTATTACGAGATCACCGGAGGCCATCTCGCCCCGGTGCTCGAGGGAATCGAGGCCATCCGCGGGCTCGACTTTCCGTCGATCAAGCTCAACGCGGTCCTCTTGCGCCATCGCAATGAAGACCAGATCGACCCGTTGCTCGCATTTGCGGCAGAACGGCAGCTCATTCTCCGGTTCATCGAGCTCATGCCGGTCACTTCCCGGGAAGTGCTCCGGCCGGAGAACTTCCTTCCCGCCTCCGAGGTACGCCAGAAGCTGGAGAGCCAAGACCGGCTCGAGCCGATCGAAGGGTCCCTGGGCTTCGGTCCCGCGCGCTACTTCCGGATGGAGAGGCGGGGAGTGACGGTGGGCTTCATCGGCGCGCTGAGCGACCTCCACTTTTGCGAGCAGTGCAACAAGATGCGCCTGACGGCCGATGGGAGGCTTCGCCCCTGCCTGGGGAACCAGATGGAAGTCGATCTGCGCCCCTTCCTGCGCCCGGCGATCGACCGGGAGGGCCTGCGAGCGGCCTTTCTCGACACGCTGCGGCGCAAGCCGCTGGAGCACTCCTTCCGGGACTACTACGAACCCGAGCGAGCGATGACCGCCTTGGGAGGGTGAGATGAGCACCGAGGAACGGACGGTTCGCCTCCTGCTCTTTGCTCAGGCAAGGGAGCTTCTGGGCTTCCGGGAACGCTCGATCCGCGTCCATCCCGAAGAGACTCCGCACCAGCTCCTCGAAAGGATCTCTCCCGGATTTTTTGAAAAGATCCTTGGGGCTCGGGTCAGCCTGGATCTCGAATATTGCTCCTGGGACTGCCCGATCGGGGAGGCCGAAGAGCTGGCGGTGATTCCGCCGGTAAGCGGGGGGTGAATCGTGGGCATCTCGATTTCGCTGATCGACCAGCCCATCGAACGCCCGTCGATCCCCTTTCCCTTGGACGGCTCTTCGGGAGCAGTCGTCGAATTTTTCGGGATCGTCCGTGGCCGGGAAGGGGGCGAGCCGATTGCCGCGCTCGACTATGAGGCTTACCGAGCGATGGCTCAGAAGGAGCTCGAGCGGATCGCGGAGGAGGTGTCCGATCGTGGAGTCTGCCACGACCTCGTCCTGATTCATCGGGTCGGCACCGTTCCGGTCGGAGAGCCCTCTCTCTACCTGCGTGTCGCCGCCGAAAGGCGCGGGAGTGCCTTCCGGATCGCCGAAGAGCTCATTCAGAGACTCAAGGCGGACGTTCCCATCTGGAAGGCCGCCGTCCCCTCCCGTCCCGAGAGAGTCAGCCCCTCGACCATGGCCGAGCGGGTCTCTTAACGAGAGTGGGAGTGGCTCCCCGCTGAATTGAGTGGGTAAGGAGAGCGGGTTTGGGCGATCGTTCCGTGCGAAGGGGTGGTCAAGTGAACCCGTGGGAAGACGAGACCTGACGATCTCGTGGCGCTCCCTTCCGATGATCAGCGCTTTCCTGTCCTCGGGGGCAACGGCATGATGGGTTGCCAACAGTTGACTAATCAATAGACATAACTCACGTTGCATGGCATTCTTTTCCCATGAAGCTGACCGTCTGGGCAAGGCGGCAGGGGATTGGCTACAAGACGGCTTGGCGGATGGGGAAGGACGGGAAGATGCCGGTGCCGGTCGAGCAGCTGCCGACCGGGACGGTGATCGTGCATGCGGAGGAGAGGCAGCCCGGCGGAGTTGCCCTTTACGCGCGCGTATCCAGCGCCGACCAGAAGGCCGATCTGGACAGGCAGCTGGCACGGCTGACGGAGTGGGCGCTCGCCAAGCGGTTGCCGATCGTCGATGCGGTCAAGGAGGTTGGCTCTGGGATGAACGGCCATCGCAAGGGGCTCTTGCGGATCTTGCGCGATCCGAAGGTCAGCGTCATTCTGGTCGAGCATCGGGACCGGTTGATGCGGGCGAAAAAGGCGCTCGAGGCTCTCCATGAGTGATCGTCCGGTCTTCACCTACCAGACGCGCTTGAGGCTGGCGGCGGAGCAGGTCGCGGCTCTTGACGGCTATGCGGATCTCTACGGGCAAGCCGAGCGGGCCCTCTTTGCCAGGATGCGGGTGGGGATTCCGATGGGCGATCTCAAGTGCGAGTTCCTGCGGCGCTTTGGGATCACCGCCCGGCAGTTCAACGCGATTCGCGTGGGCCTCGAGGGCAAGATCGCCTCGATCCGGGAGCGGCTTCCGGAGTGGATCGCCGAGGCCGAGTCCCGCATCCAGAGAGCCGAAAGGGTCATCGGCATCCTCTCGGCGAGGGAGCCAGGCTCGGAGAAGCTGCACCAAAAGAAGCGTCGGCTTGGGAGCCTTCGCGTCAGGCTCGCGGCGCGGATCGCCGACCGGGACTCGGGTCGCGTCCGCCTCTGCTTCGGCTCCCGCCGCCTTTTCCGCAAGCAGTTTGCCCTCAAGGAGAACGGCTACGCTAGCCATGCGGAGTGGAAAGAGGAGTGGCAGGCGGCGCGGAGCGGCCAGTTCTTCGTGATCGGCTCGAAGGACGAGGCATCTGGCAACCAGTCCTGCCAGGCTTCGGTCGAGGAAGACGGCAGCCTGACCCTGCGTCTGCGTCTTCCCGATGCGCTGGCCTCGGATGGCAAGCTTCTGGTCATTCCCGGCGTGCGATTCGCCTATGGCCAGGAGGAGATCGCTCATGCGCTTGCCGCGAGCCGGATCGTTCTGTCGCAAACCAAGACGGGCAAGCCTGTCCGGAAGCGGGAGGGAGTGGCGGTAAGCTACCGCTTTTTAAGGGACCGGAAGGGCTGGCGGGTCTTCGCGAGCGTCCCGGCCAAGCCCGTTCCCATTGCGACAAGCCGCCTGGCGGGAGCGCTTGGGATCGACATCAACCACGACCATCTGGCCGTGGCGGAGACGGACCGGTTCGGCAACCTGCGGCGGGCCCTTCGGGTGGATCTCAACCTCTACGGCAAGACCGAAGATCAAGCCAAGGCGATCATCGGCGACGCGGCGAGGATGATTGTGGAGATGGCCCGGGAGCGTGGTCTTCCCTTGGTCCTTGAGCGGCTGGATCTCAAGAAAAGGAGGGCTGAGCTTGAGGTGGCGAGTCCATCCGCCGCCAGGAAGATCTCGTCGTTTTGCTACTCCAAGACCATTTCCCTGCTCAAGGCGGCCTGTTTTCGAGCCGGAGTCGAGGGGATCGAAGTCGATCCGGCCTATACTTCCGTGATCGGCGCGGTGAATCATGCGCGTCGTCACGGTGTGAGCTCTCACCAGGGCGCGGCCTATGCCGTGGCCAGGAGAGGCTTGGGCCTCTCCGAGCGTCCGACCGTGCGGGAGGCCATTGCGCCCGCCCGCAATGGCGGCCACCTCACCTTTGCCCTACCCGCGAGGAATCGGGCGAAGCATGTGTGGTCGTTCTGGTCGGAGGTTCGGAGGAGGCTCAAAGCGGCGCATGCAGCGCATGCCCGGTCGGGGGGCTTGCGAGAGCCGCCCGCGCCTTTGCTCCCGGAAACGCGGGCATTGGGCGCAACCTGGGCATTGCCGGCGGAATCCCGGCACGCGAACCGTCGGCAGAACTGTTCGGCCGACGTCATCGATGACCTTCCCTGGTAGTGGGATGGTTGTCTATGGTTTGAGGAACGGCTATTCGTCCAGATGGTTTCTGGATGCCTCGGCAGTATTGGTGATCGGACGAGTTGATGAGTACTGCGGAGCCATGCACGTTGCCTCCGGGAAGGTGTGGATCACAGATAATACGCTCTATGGTAAAGAATGGCTCAACCCGGATGCCGAGCTGCCGTATGTCGCCGCATTTCTAGAATGCTTCGACCTCAATCGCTTCAAGAGGATGGCGGAGCAGCCCCTTGTGACGCATGGGATGATTTATGAGCACAGCATCTCGCTTCCTTGGTCTGGCGAGCAGCGCGGGATCGTCGCCGAGAAGCGCGATCCCATGCTTGACCGCGAACTCGATCTGGCCTGGTTGAAGCTCAAGATTCAGGGCACGCGCTTCTTGCAGGCAAACGATATCGAAAAGCGCGTGATCGGCCTCAACCTTCGGCCGAAATCAGCAAATCTCGCCGGCCTCCAGCTGGCCGACCTTGTCGCGGCGCCCATCGGCCGGCATGTCATAGGGAAGCCGGCATATGAGGACTGGCGAATTGTTTGCGAGAAATTTCGCCGCAACAAAGCAGGAAAGGTGGACGGTTATGGCCTCGTCATCCTGCCGAAAGAATTGGGGCCGGCCCCCGCTACGCAGTGACCAGCCCATACGACAAATATGCTTCCGAAGGCGAAGCGCGTCAAGAACCCTGCGATTTCTAGCCAAAGCAACCCGCCCGGGCGCCGTCCAGTTCGGGATGGTGAAGCACGCGGCCGCAATTGGTTGGACGCCGATCGGCCCGGAGATCGCCAAGCAGAAGCGCGGGGGCGAGGCCGGGATGCTGCTCCGCAACGAGCCGGAAGCGACGCTCGCCACATTCAAGCCGTGGCTTGGCGAGGATGCCGTGCGATCCATGATCGAAACCCTCGACGCCATTCCGCCGGCCATCGAAGGTAACCGAGACCTCTTGTCGCCGCGTGAAGCTCATCGATTGTGCGAACACCGAAGCCGACGGCTTTCACCTTTCGTGGGAGTGGGCGCCGGAGCTGCCGGACGAGTGGGAAGCCAAGGCCGAACCCGGCGAAGCGGCGGTCGATCTCGCTGGCACTCCCTTGGAGGCCAAGACGCGAGACGATCGCATCCGACAAGCGCTGAACCTCATTTCTCTTTACCGTTTTGGTAAAGTAGAGTATGGCAAAAAACCAGGTTGGAGATCCGCTTCGCCGACAAGAAGCTGCGCAAACTGTGCGAATGCGAGCAGATGGCGCGGAAGAAACTGGGCAACGACTGCGCGCGAAAGCTCAAGGCACGGCTGGACGACGTGGGCGCGGGGCAGACGGTGGCCGAGTTGGTGGCTGGCAAGCCACACCCGTTGACCGGGGATCGGGCGGGCGAGTATGCGGTCAGCCTTGCCGGCGGTTGGCGGATGACCTTTTCGCCGGCCAACGATCCGGTGCCGCGCCATGGGGATGGCGGTATCGACTGGCGAGCCGTCACGATCGTGCGTATCGAATCCGTTGGGGACTACCATGAGTAATCTGGATGCACCCTTTGCGCCGGACTGGGTTTCCCCTCCCGGCGACACCGTTGCCGACGTGCTGGAGGAACGCGGCTGGACGCAGGCCGCGTTGGCCCGTCGCCTGGGCTACACCGAGAAGCATGTCTCTCAGCTCATCAACGGCAGGGCGCCGATCACGGACGAAACGGCCTTCCGTCTGGAAAGGGTGATTGGCAGCACCGCAGGATTTTGGCTGCGCAAGGAGGTCAATTACCGCGAAGCGCTGGAGCGCCAGCGGCTTGCGCGGTGCTGCTCTGGCGGAATGGACTGGCTCGACTCGCTTCCGCTCAAGGCGATGAGGGAGTTGGGAGTCATCCCCAAGCTGCGCGTGACCGCCAAACACAAACCTACCCTGCTGGAAGCCTGCCTGCACTTTTTTGGCGTGGCCTCGCCCGAGGAGTGGCACGAGGTGTATGGTGGCATGGCGGTGCACTACCGCCGCAGCCGCGCCGAGCAAAGCGACCTGGGGGCAATTTCGACCTGGCTCCGCCTGGGCGAGAAGCAGGCAGAAGCTTGGCAAGGCCCGAAGTTTGACCGCGCACGCCTCGAGAGTGCCCTGCGCGAGATCCGCAGCCTCACGGTGCTGCCCCCGGAAGGGTTCGAGCTGCGGATGAAGGAGCGGCTGCGCGAGGCGGGCGTGACGCTGGCCCTGGTGCCAGCCATTCCGCGTGCCCGTGTGAGCGGCGTGGCGCGATGGCTTTCCCCCTCGCGCCCGCTGATCCAGCTCTCCCTCTACGGCAAGACCAACGATCGTTTCTGGTTCACCTTCTTTCATGAGGCGGCGCATATCCTGTGGCACAGCGCCTCGGCGGAGGATCGCAAGGCGGTGTTTCTCGACGATCCCGACGGCGGCACGAGCGATGACGAGCGAGAACACAAAGCCAACCAGTGGGCGGCGGATTTCCTGATTCCGCCGGAGCACGCGGTGGCGCTGCGCAGGCTCAGGAGCAAGGAGGCGGTGCGTGATTTTGCTCACCAGATCGGCATTCATCCGGGCATCGTCGTCGGCCGTTTGCAACACGGGCACTTCATTAAACCGGCATGGTTGAACGGATTGAAGGAGCATTACCATCTGGTTCGCCAGCGACCGGACGCCCAGGGGACGGACCATGAGCAGAACTGACAGCGCCGAAGTGGACCTGGAGCGTCGGATCTGAACGGCAGTTGCCTGTGCGCCATGCGATCTGGGCGGCGCAGCGAAAAGTTTGTTTGCGTCCATCCCGCAAGCATCAACCGGGCAGCCCGGCTTAGCCATCCGCGGTCAAGGAGGATCGACGAAGTCGAAGTGTCCTTAACGGCTTCCGGCATCCTCTCTTCCCAAAAATTCGTCGAAGACGGATGGCAAAAACCCAGCTTCCTTCCATGCATCATCCGAAAATCCCCTCTCCTTACCCACTCAATTCAGCGGGGAGCCGCAAAGAATAGCAGAGGCAAAAACGGAAGTGTTGTTCTGGATTTCCTCCGACTTCCGCAAGCTGGGCATCCCCAAGGCTTTGGCGGATAAGCTGGTGGGTACGTGGATGCAGGGAGTGAAGGTGCAGGTTCTAATACGCAGACGCAAAGCCAACGGCGACCTTGACGATCCGCAAATGATAGAGCTTGCGGAATCGGGGATCGAGGTGAGGAGCGTTCTTGAGGCTGAGTTCATTCTGCAGGGAGACACGATTGGGGATGTTGCTTTTAGAATCATGAATAAGAGCGCGATGATGATCGATGGGAGCATAATCATCCCCATGGAATTCAACCCGCTTTTTGAGAGCATGGAGTTGCGTATCGTTCTTTCTGTAAATTCCTTTTCAGCAGTAGGCTGAAAGCTCGCCGGGCAGCGGTCATGGTGCCAAAGCTTTGAGAAAGGAGTATGCCCACATGGCAATGCGAATCGAACCCAATCCACTGGAGGCAGCCTATGCGGTACTGCTGGAGCATGGCCTGGAGGGCGCTGGCGAAGCCTTGCGCATCCTCGTCAACGAGGCCGCCAGGATGGAGCGTTCGCACTTTCTGGGCGCCCTGCCCTACGAGCGCAGCGCAAACCGGCGCGATTATGCCAACGGCTTCAAACCCAAGACGGTTCTGACCAAGCTGGGCGAGATTACCTTCGAGGTACCGCAAGTGCGCTCGGGTGACTTTTATCCCTCCGCTCTGGAAAAGGGAACGCGCACCGATCAAGCCGTCCATCTCGCTCTGGCCGAGATGTATGTCCAGGGTGTCTCGACCCGGCGCGTGATCGATGTGTTGCAGCGGCTCTTGGGGCCAGAAATCAAGCTTTCATCGGCCCAGGTCAGTCGCGCCGCCGCCAAGCTCGATGAGGGGCTTTCCGCCTGGCGTGAGCGTCCCTTGGGCGAAGTGCCCTACCTCTTTCTCGATGCCCGCTACGAGAAGGTCCGCCTGGAGGGAAAAATCGTCGATTGCGCCGTCTTGGTCGCGGTCGGCGTCGAGGCTTCGGGCAAGCGCCGGGTGCTGGGCTGTGAGGTGGCCACTTCGGAGGCCGAGATCCATTGGCGGCACTGTCTGGAGGGCCTCATGCGTCGAGGGCTCAAGGGGGTGAGGCTCATCGTTGCCGACGACCACGCGGGGCTCAAGGCCGCCCGCCGAGCGGTGTTGCCTGCGGTTCCCTGGCAACGCTGCCAGTTCCACCTGCAACAAAACGCCCGTCAGTTCGTCATCCGCGTCGAGGCGAGAAAGACGGTTGCCGCTCAGTTGCGCGCCATCTTCAATGCCCCCGACCGGGCCGAAGCCGAGCGGCTGTTGAAGATCACCCTTGCGCTTTGGCACAAGGAACACCCCAAGCTCGCACGCTGGGCCGAGGGGGCCATTGCTGAGGGTCTGACGGTCTTCGACTTCCCGCCCGAGCACCACCTGCGGCTGCGCACCACCAACGGCTTGGAGCGTATCAACCGGGAACTGCGACGCCGCACCCGTGTGGCCAGCATCTTCCCCAATCCCGAATCCTGCCTACGGCTCGTCTCGGCTCTCCTTGCCGAACTCGACGACGAGTGGATGACCGGCAAGGTTTACCTCACCCTCAGCCCGTAGCCCTACGCGGATGAGCGCCGACACCGAAATTTACAGAAAAGGGGTTGCACAATCGAGCATGGGATACAGCACGAGTCTCCACCACATCCACGAAGTCCCTAACGACGAGTTCATACTGACACAAGCGTGCAAGGTTATCTGGGACTTCCGCTGGCCAGGGGCCAGGAGGATGGCAGGACGACCAGAAGGCAAGTAGAGCCCACGCCTCACGGCGAGCATGGGTGACCATCTGCATCCGCTCCACAACGGATGCTGTGGTCAGGTAAAAAATCGCCTTCCAGACACTGTGTAGAAGGCATCCAAACTCACGAAAAGTCCGTCGGCGTGCTTAGAAGCATAGATGCAATCGGGGAGGCGAAGAGCTAGGTCCTCGTCGCGACCTGCTCGTTCGCCAGCCGGGACATCATCAGATCTTCCGCAGAGACCAAGACGCGACACGATGGCATCCGACAAGCGCTGGTGCCCATTAGTCTTTACCCTTTTTGTAAAGTACAGGAAGGTAGACAACCAGGTTGGAGATCCGCTTGGCCAACAAGAAGCTGCGCGAATTGTGCGAATGCGAGGAATGGCTTATCTCTGAGCTTCCGGCGCAATCAACACATTGTAAGTGACGGGTTGGATGCCGATGCCGAGCAGGGTTCGGAAGGCGGCGTGCGGCCTCGTGCGGCGGTTGAAGCGGAAGAGGAACTCATCCAGGTAGGACTGGAGACGTTGGCGTCGCAGGCCGTGATAGACGCCGAGGCCACAGGTCTTGAGGTCGGATATGATGCGGTGAACCCAAGGCAGAACGATATGGGCCGCCATCTTGCCGACGACCTGGGGTTCGTGCTTGTAGCCAGGCTCACCGAGATAGGCGCTCCCGCCATCGGTCTTCAGGGTGGCGCCCGGCGATTCGGTTCCCGCGCGGAAGAAGTTTCGCTCGGATGCGTGACGAGATCGGCCATTTCGGCGCCACAAATCGATCGCTTCGGATGAAAGCTGGCAAAGACCGTGGCACGCGCCGCGCGCTTGGCGGCAAGGTCTGATCTTTGAATGCATTACTTCGCGTTGGATCGGTACGCCAATCTCTCTTACAGTTCCCCCGGCTTTCGATGGAGAATCACATGGAACACGGCGCCCTTCGAGCGTGGCTTGCGGCGGTGGATGAACCGACCGCAGCCCAGCGTCGGGAGCAGCTTGATAGAGGTGCTGGCCGGCCGGTCGCTGAGCGAGGGCGATACGGTGGCCTCCTCGGCCGATCGCTGTGGCGTGGCTGTCGGTATCGCCTTCCGCTGGCGTTACCGTTTTCTCACCGCCAAGCGCCCCAGTCCGACCTTGACCGGCATCGTCGAGGCCCACGAAACCTTTGTGCTGCTCAGCTACAAGCGTCGCGGGTATGGGAGAGTGCGGAAGAGGGCTTGCCCGTGGCCGATCGCTCGGGAAGCTCCGTCCGTGCCATTCTGCCGGTGGACAGCGGCGACGCCATCCGGGCGGTGCTGGACCCGGTCCTCAGCAAGGATGCCTTTTTGGTCACCGATGGCGGCAAGGCCCTGGCGCGCTGCGCCACCAGCATGAAAGTCACCCATGAGGCGCTGAACATGTCGGCCGGGGAACCTGTCCGCGGCGAATGGCACATCCAGACTGTCAACAGCCTGCACGGCCGGCTGAAGGATTTCTTGGGCCGCCGGCGCGGGGTCGCCACCAAATATTTCGACAACTACCTGCGCTGGTTCCACGTCGCCGGCATCGGAACAGTCTCCACACCCCGCGCTTGCCTCGATGCCGCGATCGGGCCGCAACGCCGGGTCGTCCTGCCGATCTAACCCGAATTGAGTCTTTTGAATGCGCATTCGTTTTGGTTACGACATGACCTATCGGACGCCGAAGCCGACGCCGATGATCGGGATGTTGCACGTCCATCATTCCCTGGTCGGACAGCTTGAGGAGCCGGATGTCCTTCGGGTCGAGCCGCAGGTTCCGGTTTCGACCTATCACGACAGTTTCGGCAATTTTGTTTTTCGCCTCGTCGCGCCGACCGGCGACATCAGGTTTCACGCCGCCTCGGTGATTCATGTCTCCGGCGCGACTGATCCGGTCGGCCTGGACGCGGTCGAGCATCCGATCCAGAATCTGCCCGACGAGACGATCCAGTTCCTGCTCGGCAGCCGCTATTGCGACACCGACCTTCTGTCCGACGAGGCGTGGAGATTGTTCGAACATGCGCCCCCCGGCTGGGCCAGGGTGCAGGCGATCTGCGATCATGTCCACAATCGCCTGCAATTCGACTATCTGGATTGCTCCCCGACGCGCACTGCGGCGCAGGCCAATCAAAAATGCGCCGGCGTCTGCCGCGACTTTGCCCATCTCGCCATCGCCTTCTGCCGCTGCATGAACATTCCGGCGCGCTATTGCGTGGGCTATATCAGCGACGTCGGCCTGCCGCCGCCGTATGAGGCGCAGGATTTCTGTGCCTGGATGGAGGTCTTTCTCGGCGGCCGATGGTGGGCGTTCGACCCGCGCAACAACGGCTTGCGCGTCGGCCGCATCCTGATGGCGCGCGGCCGCGACGCTGCCGACGTGCCGCTGGTCCATTCGTTCGGCCCCCATGTCTTGAAGAGTTTCAAGGTCTGGGTGGACGAGTTGCCAGGGTAAGGGGGAGAACTTGGCGTTTGGCGCCCGGTGGACGGAGGTGGGGACAAAAGCTGGTGAACCCAATACGGTCTTTCCTGATCCCGTCGCGACCGACTCTGCGTGAGCCAACGCGGACCTTGCACCGAGATCGGCGCGACATTCGGGTGAATGTCCATTGATTGGCGGACGGCGCCAAACGCTCCGCGATGTCGAGCGTCGCGCGAAACGACCGCGGCGCTCGTCAGTTTTCAACGCGGCGCAACAGGTTCGCGTCGGTAGCTGATCACTGACAAATCCAGACATAGCCGATGAGGCTCGAACGCCAGCAAGCGCCGACGCCATAGGGTCCACCAGTGGCCGCCCGCCACAACGGCGCGGTGACCGACGCCCACGCCACGATGACCGCCGAAACCGCGTCCGCCGCCGCGTCGCGCTCATTCGAAATTTGAGGTAACGGCCGCAGCCCCAACTGCGTCGGTGCTTGCGAGGCCATGGCGCGGAAGAAACTGGGCAACGACTGTGCGCGCAAGCTCAAGGCACGGCTGGGCGATTTGGGCGCGGCGCAGACGGTGGCCGAGCTGGTGGCCGGCAACCCGCAGCCGCTGAACGGGGATCGGGATGGCGAGTATGCCGTCAGCCTTGCCGGCGGTTGGCGGATGACGTTTTCGCCGACCAACGATCCGGCGCCGCGCTCGCGGGGAAAGAGGTGCCCGAAGCCCAGGTAGCCTATGTCGCCGGGCGGATCTGCAGACACCCGAAGCATCGCGCTCGTATCGGTCTGGCGGGTGCGGCAGGCGGTGGAAGAGATTGTCATTCGAATCCCAGAGGTCGTACGATCTCCAGTGCGAGACCCGCTCCGCTCGCGCGGCGGGGGGGGCTTGAAGGAGAGAGTGAGCCTGAATTGTCCAGGGTGAGCTGTAAAGAGGGGTTCTGTTGCAGGGAGGGCGAAGGAATGAAGCTACTTGCTTACGGAATCATTGCGGGATCGTGCTCGTTAGGCCCGCTCAGCATGGGTGGGTACTATCGCGTTAACTCAGGCAGCCACAAGGGCTGGAGCATCGGGCGATTTCATGGACGCCTCGCGGCGTTCGGATGACCTCACCACGGTCGACGGCACTCCACCGAAGTAGGGATTGGTTGATCGTGGGTCGGCGGGGGCACCCCGGCTCCCGGTTCTGCCCAGGCCCAGCGCCCGGACAGGTCGCTCCCCGAACTCGCGCACGAGCTCGGCAAGGACCGCAGCCTTCCCCTGGAAGAGCCAACCATTGGGGCGCGCACGGCGCGCTTCGATGTTGGCCGCCGCATTGAGGTCGGCGTGCATTTGGTGACCGCACCAAAGGCAGACGAAGGTCTTCTGGTCGCGGCGGTTCCGCTTGTCCACATAGCCGCAACCGGAACATGCCTGAGAGGTGTATGCGGCGTTGACCTCGGCGGAGGGGATTCCGAACCGCTCCTCCAGGTCGCGCAACTTCTCCTGGACGATCGAGCGTCCGCAGTTGCGCAGGATCGCGTTGAGCCGCTTCGACAGGTCGGAGTGGCGGAAGTCGAGCCGCTCCAGCACCAACTCCTTGGGCTTGCCCTGCTCGACAAGGCGGTTGAGCACGCGGCCGACCTCGGTGCGAAGGAAGCCGCGCACGTCCTCCACCAGCGCCCGATACCGCTTGCTCTCGCGTGGCCTGAGTCCGGCACGCTGCTGGCTGGCCGCGATCAAGGCAAGCAGCGCGTCGTACCGCTTGAGCCACTTCAGCCAGCCCTGGCCGAGCAGCCGGCCGTCGGATGTGGCCAAGAGCGTGGACAGCCCAAAATCAAGCGCCAGCGCGCCGTGGCCGTCGTAGGCGGCGCGGCTTTTGGCGCAGACCTCGCCCATGTCGGTCACCACGCCGAAGCTCAGGCGACCCTCGCGCTCGTTCACCTGGATGCCGTTGGTCACGCGGCCAGGACGCTTGGCATGGTAGTCGTAGGTGAGCAGCGGGATGGCGATCTTGCGCCCCTTCTCGAGCGTGGAGAGGCTCACCCACCAGCCGACCCTGCCGCCCTGCGTCGCCCTGATAGGGCGGGCGATGCTCCCCGCGCGGTGGTCGAGGCGCATGGAGATGCGCGAGAGGTCCGGGCGGCGATGCCGCGCCATGCAGTGGCGCATCATGGCGCGCGCCAACCGTCGCACGGAAACGGGAATCACCTCGCCCGTGTCTCTCCTCGCCACCTCGCCGCGCCGGAACCACGCGCCCAGGACGTTGATGGCGTGGAGCATCTGCTTGGTGGCGGGTGCCAGCGTGCTGTGGTTGACCGTATCGCGGAACTCGTTGGCCCGGTTACGGATCCAGCCCTGGAGCTGCCCGACGATCTGCCAGCGGGCCATCTGGACGCGGTTGGCCGCGCCGATGACGGCGGCGAAGGTGACCTTGTCCAGGTCGTGGTTCTTCTCAAAGCGGCCCGTCTCGAAGAAGAGCCGCCACTCTTCCCGGCCCAGCAGCACTGCACCCCGGCGGTAGGCTCTGAGCAGCGCGCGCACGGCCGCCTCTTTGCTGGCGGTCAGGTTCGACGGCAGCAGGTCGGTGCGATGGACGGGCGGATGCTCGGGCTTGGTGCGGGCCATCAGGCGGTTCCCGTGAGAAAGCGGTAAGGCAGCGTGCACCCAACGCCGCCCCGGACGAGCAGGGCCATGCGTTCCGGCTTGGCGCGCTTGCGCGGCGGCGCTCCGGCGTAGGTCTTGTCGATCTCGACGAGGTTGGACAGTAATGGGCTATCCTCGGCCATCATGGCGCGGATGCGGTGGCCGAGGTGCCACGCCGTCTGGTAGGATACGCCCAGCATCTCCGAGAGCTTCACGGCGGAGATGCCCTTGCTCGACGCGACGATCTGGTAGATGGCCTGCGCCCAGGTGAGCATCGGCAGGTGGGTGCGGTGCATCGGCGTGCCAGCGGTGACCGAGAACTGCCGGTGGCAGGCGGTGCATTGCCAGCGGCGGATCGTCCGCAGCCAGCAGGCGTGGTTGACGCATCCGCACACCGGGCACGTCGGGCCGTCCGGCCAGCGGGCGCGCTCAAACCACGCCCGCGCGGCGTCCTCGTCCGGGAAGAGATCGGGGAAGGCGCGGAGCATGAGGCCGGTGTCGGTCATGATCAGAATCTAGGGATTGTGGCGGTCTGCGTCAAGTCGATAGGCCCGAGCCGTTGTATTACTGCCAAGCCGGCCCGGTCGGATTTGGCACGATTGGCCCGGAGCCGATCAACGTCTTCCGGAATGACCAACCGGTCGTCCGCAACTTCTGGATCACCGATGAGAACGACGAGGAAGAGGACGAATAGCCGGTGAAAGAACGAGGCGAACGGCAGCTTGCCCCGTTCCTTCCGGAGTATCGTTGGAAGAAAGGAGAAGCGGTTGGTCAGTCATTCCGCTTCTGACTCTCGACCGGAGCCGGAGCTGACTCTTCGTCCCGCTATGCAACGGGATCGAATTTCAACTGGCTGAAAAGCTTCTTAGCCTCGTCGGGGTTCCGAATCCCGTTCATTCGACAAGCGCGACCAAAGTCTGCGTCGTTCCCATTGGAACCATACGCTAGACCAAACTTGCACACCTCCTCGGGAAGCTCGACCACCTCTCCTTTGGGGAGCACATACTTCTTGCCGTGATGCGAAAACCGGAAATCTCGGTCTGTCGGATTCGTCACGCGCAGCGTAGGCTGCTTGGCATCCGTGCCTTGCGGGGAGACATTGCCGGCTGGATTCTTGATCCGTAGATCGTTTGGCAGAAAACTCTGCTTGCCGCCGCTCATGAGTTCCCGCAGAGGGCTCTTGAGGTCGCGTTTAGACAGAATCTCACCGCCCCCAGATTCCGGAAAGAGCGGCGGGTTCCCAATGATAGCCATCGAAGTCACCTTGATTATTATCGTTCCGTATAACGGATATTACCATATGCTTAAATCACCCACCCCTGTCAAGGGAATTCTTGATCCATCGCCGTATCGATTCGGCGCGAGGGGGGAGAGGCACAGAGTCAGATATTCGCTGCCGGGTCCTCGCGCAAGGAAGGCCGATTCGGAAGAGCGATCGCCGCTTGGGCGAGCTTCGTCAATCGTTCCAGGCACTCGGCGGGCGAGAGCTGGTGGGTGGGGAGCTCGAGCTCGGCATTCTCGGGAACCTCGTAGGGGGAGTCGACCCCCGTGAATTCCGGGATCTCCCCTCGCTCGGCCCGGGCGTAGAGCGCTTTGGGATCGCGCGCCCGGCAGACTTCGAGGGGGGCATGAACGAAGATCTCGCGGAAGGGGATGCCAGCGGCTTCGGCGATCTCGCGCGCCTTGCGCCGGTCGGCTCGAAACGGAGAGATCAAGGCGACGATCGCCACCAGGCCCGCGTCGGCCAGAACGCGGGCGGCCTCGGCGGCTCTCCGGATGTTTTCTCTCCGATCTTGGGCGCTGAACCCCAGGTCGCTGGAGAGTCCGTGGCGCAGGTTGTCCCCGTCGATGACGTAGGCCCAGATTCCGCGGCGAAAGAGCCGGGCTTCCAATTGGATCGCCAGCGTCGATTTGCCCGCCCCGGAGAGGCCGGTAAACCAGAGGATGGCACCCCGATGGCCGAGCGAGCGCGCTCGTTCGCTCCGGTCGATCTCTCCTTCGGTCCAGAAGAGCGGGCTGCTCTGGTGCACCGGAGGCAGGGAAGCCCTCGGGTAGCGTGCGCCCAGGACGATGCCTCCTCCCAGGATCCGCCCATCCCTGGCCAGGATGAATCGTCCGGTCTGGGCGATCTCGGACGCATTGTCGAAGGCGAGAGGCCGCTGGGTGTGGACGAGCACCTCCGCGATCTCGTTGGCCTCGACTCCCGGCCGGAAGGAATCTCGGACGGAGAGGGTTTCCGCGTCGATGACCCGATCGACTTCCGTGATGCGCGCTCCGACCGACTGGGTCATGAGCCGAAGCTCGTAAGCTTCGCCGATGCGGAGCGGGTCGGGTCCGAGCCAGAAGATCTTGGCGGGAAATTCGCGCGCCTCGATCGGCCCATGGTCGAGAGAGCTCGCGATCATTCCTCGTTCGACGAAGATCTCCTCGTCGAGGATCAGCGCGGTCGAACGACCCGCAGATGCCTGCTGCGGGGTCGATTCCGGAGGCCATTCGGCAAAGGCGCGAAGGCGGGCCCGCTTGCGGCCGGGCCAGAACAGCAGCTCTTCTCCCACGCGGAGCGTTCCCGTTTCTAGCCGCCCGGCCACCAGGCGGTCCGCGTCTCGGCGATAGACATCCTGGACGACGAAGCGGAGCGGCAGCGCATCGAGGCGAGAAGGGGAAGGAACGGAATCGAGCGCCTCAAGGAGAGCCCCTCCTGCAAACCAGGGCATTTTGGCGCTCGGCTTGACGACGTTCTCTCCCTCCCGCGCCGATAGCGGGAGAGAGATCGGTTCCGGGAGCCCGAGCTCCGCGAAGAGAGCGGCCAGAGCATCCGCGATTTCCTGGTAGCGGTCTTTGGAATAGTCCACCAAGTCCATCTTGTTGACGGCTGCCAGGATATGGCGGATGCCGAGGATCGGGAGGAGCATCGCGTGGCGCCGCGTCTGCTCGCGAACCCCTTCCCGGGCATCGACCACGAGGATCGCCGCCTGCGCCCGTGCCGCCCCGGAAAGCATGTTCTTCAGGAACTCCTTGTGGCCGGGGGCATCGATGATCGCATATCGCCGTCTTTCCGTGCGAAACCGGATCTCGGTGGTATCGATCGTCACGTTCTGAGCCTGTTCTTCGAGAAGGGAATCGAGCAAGAAAGCGTGCTCGAAGGGCACCCCTTCCGCTGCGGCGGCCCGAGCGAGCTCTTCGGCCTTGCCTTCCGGGACCGAGCCCGTATCGAAGAGCAGACGCCCGATCAGGGTCGATTTTCCGTGGTCTACGTGGCCGATGACGACGATCGGCAGAACTTCTTCCGAGGCGGAAAGATGCATGGTGGGTTGTTCCTCCTTCTCCTTATAGGAATCCTTTGGCGCGGAGCTTTTGCATGGCGTTTCGCTCGTGATGGTCCTGCGCCCGCCCGGCCCGCTCGGGGGTGCGCGTCGCATAGAGCTCTGCGATGATCTCGTCCACCGTCGATGCGGCACTCGGCACCGGATGCGTGATCGGCTGGCAGCCGATGGAGCGGAAGCGCTTGCCGTTCCGGGCAAAATAGAGAGGGGGAATGGGGATCCTTTCCTGCCGGATATAGAGCCAGATATCGTATTCGGTCCAGTCGAGCAGCGCTTGCACCCGGACATGGCCGCCCGCCCCTTTGGCGGGAAGCGCAAACTGGTTCCAGAATTCAGGGGGCTGGTCCTTGTAGTTCCATTCTCCTTCGGAAGAGCGGGGCGAAAAGTATCGTTCCTTGGCCCGAGTCGGGTCCTCATCGCGTCGGATGCCCGTGATCAGGGCATCCCACTGGTATTCGGCGAGGGCCTGCCGGAGGGCGACGGTCTTGAGCTCGTGGGTCACTGTTACGGGATCGTGGGTGGCGTAGCCCACCCCGCGGGCGATCGCCTCCTCGTTGATCTTCACGATCAGCTGAAGGCCATAGTGCTGCTGCGCCCATGCGCGAAACTCGATCATCTCGGGAAACTCGTACGTGGTATCGATATGGATCACCGGGAAGGGGATTCGACCGCAGAAAGCCTTCTGCGCAAGCCAGAGAAGCACGTTCGAGTCTTTTCCCATCGACCAGGGCATCCCGATGCGCTGGAAGCTCCGGTAGGCCTCTCGCAGAAGGAAGATGCTCTGGGATTCAAGCTTGCTCAAATGGCTCATGAGCCTATAGACTAAAGGGAGAAATGAAAAAGCCAAGCGATTTCGAAGGGCATGGCGTTCCTTCTGGTTCTTCCAATCGGGAGGAAAGGCAACCACAGGAAGGAAGCGAGAGCAAGAGTGGCGAAAGGGAAGGGGGCGAGTTGGGGGGAGCGGAAGCGGATCTGGAGGGATGGAGAGCCGCAGAGCGGCTCGAATGGGCCTTCAGGCGGTTCGGCGACCGGGTGGTGTTAAGCTCGAGCTTCGGCATCCAGGCGGGCGTGCTTCTTCATCTAGCCACGCGGCTGCGGCCGGAAATTCCGGTGGTGTTCGTCGACACGGGCTATCTCTTCCCCGAAACCTACCGGTACGCCGACCTGCTCACCGAGCGGCTCGGGCTCCGGCTCCATGTCGCTCGAGCTCCTTTTTCCGCCGCTTGGTTCGAGGCCCGCTACGGACGGCTTTGGGAAAAGGGGGTGGAGGGTCTGGATCGGTATAACGAGCTCCGGAAGGTCGAGCCGATGCGCCGGGCGCTGGAGGATCTGGGCGCGGCCTGCTGGCTGGCGGGCTTGCGCCGCGCGCAGGCGAGGACTCGGGCAGAGCTGCCGGCTCTTCAGTGGCAAGGAGGGGTTGCGAAGCTCCACCCGATCATCGATTGGAGCGACGAAGAGGTGGAGGCCTATTTCGAGGAATGGGGGATCCCTCGGCACCCGCTCGCTTCCCGAGGGTACGTCTCGGTGGGCGATGTCCCGACCAGTCGCCCCTGGGAAGAGGGGATGCTGCCGGAAGAGACCCGCTTTTTTGGATGGAAGCGCGAGTGTGGCCTCCATTCCCGTCTGGGACAAGCGCCGGCCTCGTGAGGGGTTATTTCGCTTGCCGATGCGTCGCGTCGGTGGCTCCCACCATCAGCCGGAAGGAGCTGCGGGGAAGGAGCGGTGGCGCCGAAAGGGTAAAACGCCCTGGAAATGCCTCCTGTCCCTGCTGAGCAGACCCACCATGGCCTCGGGAGCGATGCCCGGGAAACCCGGCGAAGCGAAAGAGATTGCCGGCATCGGCTGGCGCTCCTTGGCGGCTTGATCCACCAGGAAAAGCCGCGAGTCCGAAGCCCGTCGAGTGGTACCGGCGGCAAAGTTCAGCGGGAAGCTTGCTCCTCCGCGGCTTTCGCCATACCTTGGGCTGCACAACAGGAGCAACTGTTGCATTGGGGACGACAGGCGAAAACGGGTTCGACCTGGTGAAAAAACGGCCCGTGGGCTCAAGGATGAGGAAAACGCGCATTTGGCAATCGATTCGGCTCAAAAAATCGCTGTGGGCGCTATTCCTTGCCGTGGCATTAGCGTGCGCGGCCGATCCGCTGGTGACCCAAGCCGACGAGACCTGCAACTCCCCCTATATCGCCGACCTCATCAAGGGGCAGGAGGACTACGTCTACGTATGGACTCTGGGAGTCAAGGGGATGGGCGACGGATCCGACAAGCTGGTGACCGTGGACGCGAACCCCCAGTCGAAGCACTACGGCAAGGTGATCGCCACTCTGTCTGTGGGCGGGCGCGGGGAAGCGCACCACGTGGGCCTTACCGACGATCGCCGCTACCTCTGGGCCGGCGATCTCGATAGCAGCAAGATCTACGTATTCGACGTCGCGAGCAATCCTGCCAAGCCCAGGATGGTCAGGACGATCAGCAATATGGTGAAGGAAACCGGCTACGTAGGCCCGCACACCTTTTATGCTCTGCCCGGACGGATGCTGATCCAGGCGCTCTCCAACAGCAAGGATCACGGGGGAGTGACGGGCATGGCCCTCTACACCAACAGCGGAAAATTCATCACCTCCTATCCCATGCCGACGACGGATGGTGGCGACGGTTACGGCTACGATATCGGGATCAACGCCCAAAAGAATGTCCTGCTCACCTCGAGCTTCACCGGCTGGAACAATTACATGATGGATTTAGGGACCTTGATGAAGGATCAGGAGGCCATGAAGCAGTTTGGGAACACCATGGTGCTCTGGGACCTCAAGGCCATGAAGCCGGAAAAGATCTTCAGCGTCCCTGGTGCGCCGCTCGAAATCCGCTGGTCCTTGAAGCCGGGAGATGCCTGGGCCATGACGGCTACGGCCCTGACCTCCAAGCTCTGGCTCATCAAGCAGGATGCTCAAGGAGAGTGGCAGGCGAAGGAAGTGGCGACCGTTGGCGACCCCTCTCAGCTCGCCATCCCGGTGGACATCAGCATCACCCACGATGGCAGAGGCTTATGGGTCGATACCTTCCTGGATGGGAAGGCCCATTACTTTGATATCTCGGATCCAGAGCATCCGAAGCAGGTCTACGAGACGACGATTGGCAAGCAGGTCAACATGGTCTCCGAGAGCTGGGACGGCAAGCGGGTCTATTTCACCTCATCGCTGCTCTCCCACTGGGACAAGAAAGGAGCCGACGACGAGCAATTCCTCAAGGCATACGATTGGAACGGCAAGGAGCTGAAGCCCGCTTTCCAGATCGACTTCTATCAACAGCAACTGGGCCGTCCCCATCATATGAAGTTTGGATCCAAGTCGATCAGGCCGGCTTACCGGCCGGAAGCGCGGGCGGCTTCCCAATAGGTTGCCTTCGCAAGATCAACCTCTTGCCCTCCTCTTTACGGAATGAGGCGTCCGCAGCTATAACAAGAGGATCAGCTTTGCCTCGTTCCAGCGGCCAGATGAGGAGAAACCTCCTCTGCGCCGCCGCATCTTGCTCTATCCTGATGGCCACTCTGGCCATGGCGGCGGATTCTTCCGTGATGCCCGCAGGCCAATCCCATGGCGTGCAGTCGCCGGTCGATTTCGATTTCGTGCCGCCGGCTCCGGGCAGCTACCGGCTGGAGAGAATCATGCCGGCGCCCGATGGCATGGTTCTCGACATCGATGGCAAGGAGAAGCGCCTTTCGCAGTTCACCACGGGGAAAATCACCCTGCTTTCCTTCATCTACACGAGCTGCCGAGACGCCAAGGGCTGCCCGCTCGCCTATGCCGTGCTTCAGCTCATCGAGCGAGAGCTCGAGAAGAGAGCTTCGCTTCAGGGAAAGGTGCGCCTTGTGACGCTGAGCTTTGATCCGCAGCATGACACCCCCGAGGTCATGCGCCAGTATGGGGCCGGGAAGATCACGGATGCGCATGGTTTGCGGTGGCATTTCTTGACCCCGCGTTCACAGAAGGCCGTAATTCCCCTGCTCGACGGCTTTGGGCAGGATCTGATGCTGGTTTCCGGGCCTGAGGGGAAGCAGGAGGTAAGCCACGTGCTCAAGGTATTTCTGATGGATAAGGCCGGAGAGATACGGGAGATCTACAGCAGCTCGTTCCTGGTGCCCCAGGTGGTCCTCAATGACATCGAGACTCTGCTCCTGGAGGAGGCTCCCCGGCCGCGCTGAACGCCCGCGAGCCATCGAGGCTCACAGCTTCCGGCTAAAGAGCATGAGGCTGGTGAAAGGCGGAAGGGCCTGGCGTGGCCAGAGAGGCGCCCGGGCCCACCGTTGCCGAAGGGGAGGCGACCACGGCCAGAGGGCGAAGGCTGCACCCCGCGCGGATGGGGATCGCTACCCAATTGCATTTTCCTTCTGCTTTCTCAAGTCCGTTGGCTATCCTGATCGTCTCGTCCGTCGAGGGAGAGGCGGATTTATCGATGAAGTGTGAATCGTTTGCCGACTTTGCCCGGCTGCTGGAGGGAGAAGGGGAGCTGCTCCGGATCTCGGAACCGGTGCGGACCGATCTCGAAATTACCGCACTGGCCGATCGGGAGATGAAGGCTCCCGGAGGGGGAGATGCCCTCCTCGTGGAGAAGCCGCTTCTCTCCGACGGGTCGATCTCGCCCTTCCCCGTGCTCATCAACGCCTTTGGTTCCGAGCGCCGAATCGAGATGGTCCTGGGCAGGCCTTTGGAGAAGCTCGTCGAGGAGATCCGGGCGCTGCTTCACGCTGAGCCGCCTCATTCGTTTCGGGAAGGCTGGGAGCTCTTAGGCAAAGGACTCGCTCTTGCTCGGAGCAGGCCCTGCCGGGTCGACCACGGAGCCTGCCGGGATCGGATCGTAACTATGGGGCCTTCGGCGAAGATCGATCTCCGCTCTCTTCCCGTTCTTCGATGCTGGCCCAAGGATGGGGGGCCCTTCATCACCCTGCCGCAGGTCTTTACGAAGGATCCCGATACCGGGAAGCGCAACGTCGGCATGTACCGGATGCAGGTCTACGACGGGGCGACCACCGGAATGCACTGGCAGATTCATAAGGTGGGCGCTCGCCACGGAGCAGCATATTGGGAGAGGGGAGTGCGGATGCCGGTTGCCGTCTGCCTGGGCGGAGACCCGATCTTGACCTTCGCGGCTACGGCCCCCCTTCCGGACGGCGTCGATGAGCTGCTCTTCGCGGGATTTCTGCGGAAGAAGGGGATTCCTCTGGTGCGCTGCGAAACCGTGGATCTCGAGGTTCCCGCCACCGCTGATTTTGTCCTCGAAGGGTATGTGGAACCTCCGGAGCTCCGCCCCGAGGGGCCGTTCGGGGATCACACCGGCTTCTACACGCCGGTCGAGCCCTACCCGGTCTTCCATCTCACCTCCATCAGCCACCGGAAGGACGCCGTCTACCCGGCGACGATTGTCGGCAAGCCTCCGATGGAGGACTTTTATCTTGGGAGCGCGAGTGTCCGCCTCCTCTTTCCGGTGCTGCAGGCGACCTTTCCGGAGATCGTCGATCTGGCCCTCCCTCCCGAGGGGGTCTTCCATGACCTGGTCTTCGTGAGCATCCGCAAGCAGTACCCCTATCAGGCCTACAAGGTGATGCACGGTCTCTGGGGCATGGGGCAGATGATGTTTACGAAGATCCTGGTCGTCGTCGATGCCGAGGTCAATGTCCGCGACACCGCCGATGTGCTCTTCCACCTCTGCGCCAACGTCGATCCGGAGCGCGACTTTCTCTTCACCCGCGGACCGTGCGACAGCTTGGATCATGCGCAGGCGACGCCGAACATGGGAAGCCACGTAGGGATCGATGCCACCCGGAAACTGCCCGCCGAAGGTTACCCGCGGCCATGGCCCGAGGAGGTTTCTCTTCCCGGGGATCTTTGTCGCGAGCTTTTTGCGCGATTTGCGAGGAAGAGGGAAGGGAAGGGGATGGACTTGCCATGAAAATTCTAATCACCGGCTGCGCTGGCTTCCTCGGGTTTTCCCTTGCCCGCAGGCTCCTTGGGAGTGGCGAGGAGGTCGTCGGGGTCGATAACCTCAATACCTACTATTCCGTAGCGCTCAAGGAGGCGAGAGTGCGTCTTCTTGCGGAGGTCCCCTCCTTCCGTTTCGCAAGGCTTGACCTGCGCCACCCGAAGCCGATCGAGGATCTCCTCGCGCGGGAGCGGCCGGAGGCGATCGTCCACTTCGCCGCCCAGGCGGGTGTCCGCTACAGCCTCCGTGAACCGGCCGCCTACGTGGAAGACAACGTCCTCGGCACTGTCCATCTGCTGGAAGCCGCCCGCCGCGCTTCGCCGCCACCCCATCTCCTCTATGCGAGCTCAAGCTCGGTCTACGGGCTCAATGCGTCCCTCCCGTTTTCCGTGCGCGGCCCGGTAGCCCATCCCGCCAGCGTCTACGCCGCGACCAAGCGGGCCACCGAGCTGCTCGCACATTCCTACAGCCATCTTTATCGGCTGCCGACGACCGGCTTGCGCTTTTTCACCGTCTACGGTCCGTGGGGTCGGCCCGACATGGCGTACTTTTCGTTTACGCGCGCCATCCTGCGCGGCGAGCCGATCGAGGTGTACGGCAAAGGGGAGCTGCGGCGCGATTTTACCTATGTCGACGATGTGATCGAAGCGGTGGCGCGGCTGATTCCCCGGGCGGCCGCCGCCGATCCCGGATGGGATCCGGCTCATCCAGATCCCTCGCGCAGCTCGGCTCCCTACCGGATTTTCAATATCGGCAACCGGACCCCTCTCTCCGTCCACGAGCTGGTGGAATCGATCGAGCGGGCGGCCGGCCGGAGGGCGATCCTCCGATTTTCGCCGACTCCGCCCGGGGACGTGAACGCAACGGCCGCAGATACGACCGAGCTCGAGGAGGAGGTTGGATTTGCCCCCAGCACGCCGCTGGCGGTGGGGATCGAGAGGTTCGTCTCCTGGTATCGCGAGGTCGCCGTGAATCTCCCGGAGTTGTAGGCGAGCAGGAACCCGGTAGAGAAGATGGTGCTCGTCCTGGTCGGAACGGCTTCGTGGACGGATCCTGCCCTCCTGAGCTCCGGATGGTATCCCGCAGAAGCCCGGGATGCTGCGTCGCGCTTGCGCTACTACGCGGCTCATTTCCCGCTCGTCGAAATCGACTCGACCTACTACGCGCTTCCCCGGCCGGAAAACGCCAAGCGGTGGGTGGAAAGGACTCCCGCCGGCTTCGTTTTCGACTGCAAGGCCTTCCGCCTCTTCACGCAACATCCCGCCTCCCTGGCCGCCCTTCCGCCCGATCTGCGGCTTCCCGCCGTCCGAGAAGCTCGGGAAAGGATCTACTACCGGGATCTGGCCGTAGAAGCTCGAGAGGAGCTGTGGAGGCGGTTTCGCGAGGGGCTCCTACCGCTCAAGGAGGCCGGGAAGCTGGGAGTCGTCCTTCTCCAATTCCCACCTTGGTTTGCCTGCTCTCCGGAGAATGTTGCGCATCTGGTCCTGTGCGCAGAGAAGCTCGAGGGCTATCGGATCGCCGTCGAGTTCCGGAACGCGACCTGGTTTTCCGGCGGGCGGGCCGAAGAGACGCTCCGGTGGGAGGATCGGCATGGGTTCATTCCCGTGATCGTCGACGAACCGCAGGGAACCCGCGCGAGCGTCCCGGCTCTCTGGACGATTCCGCCGTCCGAAGTCGCCGTGGTGCGTCTGCACGGAAGGAACCCGGAAACGTGGACAGCCCGGAATCTCGCTTCCGCCGCCGATCGGTTCCGGTATCTATACGATGATGCGGAGCTTCGCGAGATCGCCCGCGGAGTCCGGTCCCTGCGCGCTTCGCAGATCCATGTCCTTTTCAACAACTGCTATCGGGACTACGGGGTGCGCAACGCCGCCCGCTTCCAGGAGCTCCTTGCGGGCATGGGGTCTTGATCACTCCAGGATGGCCGATTTCGGGGAGACGCCATTTTTAGTGGGCGAGAAAAACCCGCAACAAGGCGCCCCGCCTCGGGTTGGATCCTAATGCATGGACGAAGAAGATCCACTCTGGCAACTCCTCAAGCAGGCGCGGCCTTCCGTTCCGGATGGGTCGCTGGCATCGAGGACCCTTGCACGCCTTGCGGTCGAGAAGAGCCGGCGCAGGCGCCGAGCTCGGCTCGGGTGGGTCTGCGCCATTTCCCTCTCCCTTGTCGTTGGCGGAGGGGGCGTTGCGGCTTGGCTGGTCAACCGGGGACAGGGGCAGGAAACGGGTTTGACCCGCGCGGCCCTGGCTTCGATCGACTCCAACCCGGCGGCGGAAGATGTCGGATGGCTTCAGGAGCAACTCTCGGCGGAGCCGGGAGAACAGGGAGAAACCGTCATATGGGAAGAAGCGAGCTCGTTTTAGTCGCTTGCTTTGTTGCGGGCGTGCTGGTTGGGGGAACCTCCTTGCGGGCGGGCGATCGGCCCGCCCCGGATGGGCAAGCGCCGGAGGAGTGTAAATGGGAAGCGAGGCAGAAGATCGTTCAGCTCCTGGAGCTGCCCGATGACCGCTTGCTGGCGGAGCTGGAAAAGTGGCCCCGGTTCCAGAAAATGGATCTCGGGCAAAAGGGAAGGTTCCTGGAGCGAATTGCCCGGGTGCAGATGGAGCATCAGCGCGCGGCCGAGAGGGAAGCGGAGCGGCTGGGCTTGAAGCTTTCCGGCGATCAGAAGGTGGCTTTCGAGCGCCAATATTGGCACCACCGGGAAGAGATTGCTCACCAGATTTGGAAGGAGACCGAGGGGCAGAGGAAGGCGCTGCGGGAGAAGATGGAGAAGGAGCTCAAGGCGCAGTTCGCCTCGAAGGAGGGATAGGGTCGGCCTGGAGCGGCGGAGTCGCGGAACCGGTTCCTGCGAAAAGTCATGCCCGTCGCAACTTCCAGGAACCGAGCGGCTTGCTTCTCGACGCCCTCTTCCCTATGGTGACGGGTCGTGGTTCAAGAGCCCGTTCTCTGTCCGGCGATCTTGCTCTCCGACCTGGTGGTGCGAGAGAAGGGTACCGAAAAGCTTTCTCTGGTGAACTCCTTTGGGCAGCTTCGGTTGCCCAAGTTTCCCTTTCCTACGCCGCCTTTCTTCATTACGGTCTGGCTGACCCATTTGCGGGGTCGAATTGCTCGGCTCGATATCGCCACACGGATCGAGGAACCGAAAACAGGTCATGTCCTGGCGAGTGCCTCGGGACAGATCCAGTTTCCGCAAGAGGTTCCGGCGTTCGATGAGCACGCCGTTCTCGACGTCCCCATTCCGATGCCCCCCTTCCTCGTGCCGCAGCCGGCGTTCTATACGATCGTGATTCTCGTCAACGGCGAAAAGGTGGGAGAACGGTCGCTGCCCATCCTTTCCTCGGCTCCCGAGGCCGGAGAAACGGCTTGATGGCAATCGGCTCGCTTCCTCTTATTCCGGAATCGCACTGATCTCCAAGGCCCCGATCTCTTCCAGGAGCCGGGGGAGATCGGCCGAAAACCGGGGATCCCGCCGCTCGACGACGAGAAAGAAGCCGTCGTCCTGACTTCTTCTGCTGAAGAGGTCCCAATGGAAGATCGGCCGGTGGAAGCGCGGAAGCGAGCTGGCCAGGAGGATGCCCAGCACCGCTCCGAATGCGGAGAAGAGGGCGGTGGTTTCGAAGACGACGGCGAAGAACGCCGGCAGGCTGATGTAGGGCTTTCCTTGTACGACCAGCGGGAAAAAGAGATCGAGCAGATGGCTCGAGAGCAGCCCGCGCAGGGGGGCGGGGCGGGGGACCGAGGTCAAGATCTCCAGGCAAACTGCGATACAGAAGCCGAGCATTCCCGCTCCCAGGACGCAAGCAGAGACCCAGCTCTTTCCGTGCCCCGCGGCCTCCGCCAGGCCATGGAAGGGATAGGGAGAATAGAGCTCGATCCGGCGAAAGCCCATTCCCCGGAGCGCCCGACCGGCGCGACAGAGCGCTGTGGCGGAGGGAAACCGGGCCCCCAGGCCGAACGTCGCGTGCTCCAGGTCGGGGAGGGAGGCCTTCGGCGGCTCGGGCGAAGCAGAGGTGACCTCCGCGGCACCGTTGCAGAGCGCCTTCACCTCGAACATGGCAATGACCGGCAGAAAGCGGAGAAAGAGGAGGAAGAGGAAGAGAAAGAGGCCCACCGAGCCGACCAGCAGCCCGATGTCAACCCAGGTGGGGTGATAGAGGCTCCAAGATGAGGGCAGGAAATCCCGGTGGAGAGAGATCACGATGATGACGAAGCGCTCGAGCCACATGCCGATATTGGCCAGCACGGCTACGCCGAAGACGAGCCAGGGTCTCCTCCGGACCGCCCGGAACCAGAGGAGCTGAGGCGCGACCGCGTTGCAGGTGAGCATGCCCCAGAACTCGGGCGCATAGGGCCCGGTGATCCGATTCCAGAAGGCGTAGCGCTCGAAGGGGTTGGCACCGTACCAGGCGATGAAGAGCTCGGTCAAGTAGACATAGCCGACCAGGGAGCCCGTCGTCAGGAGCCATTTGGCCATCTGCTCGATGTGGATCGGTAGGATGAACTTCTTCAACTCCGGCATGAGAGCCCGCACGGGGATGAGAAGGACCAGGATTACGGCGAAGCCGCCGAAGATCGCTCCGGCGCCGAAGTAGGGAGGGAAGATGGTCGCATGCCAGCCGGGAAGGATCGTGGCCGCGAAGTCGCAGGAGACGAAGGAGTGGACCGAGAGAACCAGGGGTGCGAGGAGGCCCGCCAAGCAGAGATAGCCCATTTCGTAGTGGTTCCACTCCCGGGCCGAGCTCGACCAACCCATCGAGAGGATGGCAAAGAGTCTCCGGCGCCAGGGATGCTTCTCCCTTTCTCGAAGGGTGGCGAAGTCGGGAATCATTCCCAGATACCAGTAGAGCACGGAGACGGTGAGATAGGTGAGGACAGCAGCTACATCCCAGAGAAGCGGCGCCCGAAAGTTCGGCCAGGTCGCGATGTATTGCGGGACCGGGATGAGGTACCAGGCCATCCATTGGCGGCCGACGTGGATCGCCGGGAAGATTGCTCCGCAGGCGACCGCGAAGATGGCGGTCGCCTCCGAGGCGCGGTTGAGGGAGTTGCGCCATTTTTGCCGGGTGAGCAGGAGAATCGCGGAGATCAGAGTTCCGGCATGGCCGATGCCGATCCAGAAAACGAAATTGATGATGGCGAAGCCCCAGACGACGGGAACCTGGACGCCCCAGACGCCGACCCCCGTGCCCACTAGGTAGGCGTTGGCCACCAGAACGAGCGTGGCAACGAGGCCCGTGATGATTGTGGCCGGGAGCCACCAACCTGGAGCGGGTCGCTCGAGGAACTGGCAGACGCCCCGGGTAACCGAGGCGATCGTCCCAGGCGGCTCCAAGAGGGGAGGCCGATCGAGGGAGACGGCTGCCGGCACCTGAGGTTCGCCTTCTGCCGGAGAGCCAGGAGGCCGCCAGGGGGACGATGCAGAGTAACCCTCTTTCATCTTACTCTGTCCCTTCGCTGGCGGGCCGCTCGGGGAGGTACCTCCACCACCCTCCCTTGAGAAGCGCTTCCAGAGCGTGCGGCGCGCTGTGTTTTCTGCCGAATGAGCCTAGTATGGGACAATAACACAAGGACGATGCGCGGAGAAGAAGAGAAACACCCGAGGAAGCAGAGGAAGCAACCTGCGGGCGCGGAGGCGCACAGGAAAGCGGCATCCCGAAGGCTCAGGCTCGATCTCGCCCTGGTCGAGCGGGGGCTCTGCGAGAGCCGGGATGCGGCGCAGCGGGCGATCTTGGCTGGACGGGTCCGAATCGGAGAAGCACTCGCGGACAAGCCGAGCCGCCTGGTCGATCCCGAGGCGGCTCTCCGGTTGGAGCAGCCCGATCGTTATGTCGGCCGCGGCGGGCATAAGCTCGAGGCGGCACTCCACGGCTTCTCCCTCGACCCCTCGGGTTCGACCTGCCTCGATGTCGGAGCGTCCACCGGCGGGTTCACCGACTGCCTCTTGCAGCATGGCGCTCGGCGGGTCATCGCCCTCGACGTGGGCCGAGGGCAGCTCCATTGGAAGCTCCGGCAGGACCCGCGCGTCATCGTGCGCGAGAGGATCAACGCCCGCCTTCTTCGCCCGGAGGACGTCGGAGAGACCGTCGATCTGGCGACGGTCGATGTCTCCTTCATTTCGCTGCGCCTGGTGCTTCCGGCGCTCTTTCCCCTCGTCCGGCCGCAGGGTTGGATCATCGCGCTGATCAAGCCCCAATTCGAGGCGGGTCGGGCCGATGTCGGCAAGGGGGGGATCGTCCGAGATCCGGGAGTGCGCGAACGCGTCGTGGAGGAGATGCGCCGTTGGGCACGGGCCTTCCCAGAGTGCGAGGATCGGGGAGTCATCCCCTCGCCCATCCTGGGCGGCTCCGGGAACCAGGAGTTCCTCTGGGCCTTGCGCAAGAAGCCTTCGATCGATCCCGGGTGAGGCGTGGGAGGGCGGGAGCTTCCCGTCGCTTCGCGTCGGTGGCGGCGAGCCGGGCAGGGGTTGCCAACAGTTGACCAATCAATAGACATAACTCACGTTGCATGGCATTCTTTTCCTATGAAGCTGAGCATCTGGGCGAGGCGGCATGGTCTTTGCTCCAAGACGGCTTGGCGGATGGGGAAGGACGGCAAGCTGCCCGCGCCGGTCGAGCAGTTGCCGACCGGGACGGTGATCGTGCATGCGGAGGAGAGGCAGCCCGGCGGAGTTGCCCTCCACGCGCGCGTCTCCAGCGCCGACCAGAAGGCCGATCTGGACAGGCAGCTGGCGCGGCTGACGGAGTGGGCGCTCGCCAAGCGGTTGCCGATCGTCGATGCGGTCAAGGAGGTTGGCTCCGGGATGAACGGACCTCGCAAGGGGCTCTTGCGGCTCTTGCGCAATCCGAAGGTCGGCGTCATTCTGGTCGAGCATCGGGACCGGTTGATGCGGGCGAAAAAGGCGCTGGAGGCTCTCCATGAGTGATCGTCCGGTCTTCACCTACCAGACGCGCTTGAGGCTGGCGGCAGAGCAGGTCGCGGCTCTTGACGGCTATGCGGATCTCTACGGGCGAGCCGAGCGGGCCCTCTTTGCCAGGATGCGGGTGGGGATTCCGATGGGCGATCTCAAGTGCGAGTTCCTGCGGCGCTTTGGGATCACCGCCCGGCAGTTCAACGCGATTCGCGTCGGCCTCGAGGGCAAGATCGCGTCGATCCGGGAGAGGCGTCCGGAGTGGATCGCCGAGGCCGAGTCCCGCATCCGGAGAGCCGAAAGGGTAATCCGCATCCTCTTCGGCGAGGGAGCCAGGCTCGGAGAAGCTTCATCAGAAGAAGCGGCGGCTTGGGAACCTTCGCGCCAGGCTCGCGGCGCTGGTCGTCGACCGGGACTCGGGGCGCGTCCGCCTCTGCTTCGGCTCCCGCCGCCTCTTCCGCAAGCAGTTTGCCCTCGAGGAGAACGGCTACGCCAGCCATGCGGAGTGGAAAAAGGATTGGCAATCCGCAAGGAGCGCCCAGTTCTTCGTGATCGGCTCGAAGGACGAGACCGCGGGCAACCAGTCCTGCCAGGCTTCGGTCGAGGAAGACGGCAGTGTCACGCTGCGTCTACGTCTTCCCGACGCGCTGGCCTCGGATGGCAAGCTTCTGGTCATTCCCGGCGTGCGATTCGCCTATGGCCAGGAGGAGATCCTTCAGGCGCTTGCCGCGAGCCGGGTTGTCTTCTCGCAGACCAAGGGCGGCAAGCCTGTCCGGAAGCGGGAGGGAGTGGCGGTAAGCTACCGCTTTTTAAGGGATCGGAAGGGCTGGCGGGTCTTCGCGAGCGTCCCGGCCAAGCCCGTTCCCATTGCGACGAGCCGTCTGGCGGGAGCGCTTGGGATCGACATCAACCACGACCATCTGGCCGTGGCGGAGACGGACCGGTTCGGCAACCTGCGGCGGGCCCTTCGGGTGGATCTCAACCTCTACGGCAAGACCGAAGATCAAGCCAAGGCGATCATCGGCGACGCGGCGAGGATGATTGTGGAGATGGCACGGGAGCGTGGTCTTCCCTTGGTCCTTGAGCGGCTGGATCTCAAGAAAAGGAGGGCTGAGCTTGAGGTGGCGAGTCCATCCGCCGCCAGGAAGATCTCGTCGTTTTGCTACTCCAAGACCATCGCCATGCTCAAGGCGGCCTGTTTTCGAGCCGGAGTCGAGGGGATCGAAGTCGATCCGGCCTATACTTCCGTGATCGGCGCGGTGAACCACGCGCGTCGTCACGGCATCGGTTCTCACCAGGGCGCGGCCTATGCCGTGGCCAGGAGAGGCTTGGGCCTCTCCGAGCGTCCGACCGTGCGGGAGGCCGTCGCGCCGGCCCGCAATGGCGGCCACCTCACCTTTGCCCTACCCGCGAGGAATCGGGCGAAGCATGTGTGGTCGTTCTGGTCGGAGGTTCGGAGGAGGCTCAAAGCGGCGCATGCAGCGCATGCCCGGTCGGGAGGCTTGCGAGAGCCGCCCGCGCCTTTGCTCCCGGAAACGCGGGCATTGGGCGCAACCTGGGCATTGCCGGCGCAATCCCGGCACGCGAACCGTCGGCAGAACTGTTCGGCCGACGTCATCGACGACCTTCCCTGGTAGGGGAATGATTGTCTATGGTTTTAGGAACGGTTTCCGCCACTCTGGGTTGCCCTGGAGAGTTGACCCGCCTGGGGAGGATGATAAGTTGTCCTCGATCGCGGCGGCGCAGAGCAGCCGGACGGTGGGAATGGGAGAGCAGTGGATCCAGATTCGGGGGGCGCGAGAGCACAACCTGCAGAACATCGACGTCGATCTCCCGCGCGATCGGCTCATCGTCATTACGGGAGTGAGCGGCTCCGGGAAATCGTCCCTCGCCTTCGACACGCTCTATGCCGAGGGACAGCGCCGCTACGTCGAGAGCTTGTCGAGCTATGCGCGGCAGGTTCTCGGTGCGTGGGAAAAGCCCGATGTCGACCGGATCGAAGGACTCTCCCCGGCCATTGCGATCGAGCAGCGGACCTCGGGAAGCAGTCCCCGGTCTACGGTGGCCACAGCGACCGACATCTCCGAGTTCCTGCGTCTTCTCTTCGCTCACTTCGGGATCCCCCATCATCCGCAGACAGGGAAACCGCTGCGGCGGTACACCGTGCCAGAGATGATCGAGGAGATCCTCGCGCTGCCGCCCATGACGTCGGTTCATCTGCTGGCGCCCGTCATTCGGGAGGGGAGCCGGAAGGAGCTGTCCGAGGCGGTCGAGCGGATGCGGCGCCGTGGATTCATCCGGGCTCGGATCAACGGAGAGATCGTCGAGCTGGAGGAGGCAGAGAGCTTCCGCGGAAAGGCGCCCTACACGCTGGAGGTCCAGGTCGATCGCCTTCAGTGCGAATCGGAAGCCAGGAGCCGGTTGCACGACTCGCTCGAGCTGACGTTGAGCACGGGGGAGGGAGTGGTTCTTCTTTCGTATCGAACGCCGGAAGGGGAGAGCGGAGAGCGCCTCTTGAGCGACCGCCATTTCGACCCGGAAACCGGCTTCCAGTTCCCCGACTATTCCCCTCGCCATTTTTCGTTCAACAATCCGCTGGGAGCCTGCCCCGCCTGCCATGGCCTCGGGACGGAGCTCGCTTTCGACCCGAACGCGGTCGTGCCGGATCCCTCGCTGCCCCTGGTGGAGATGCCGATTGCTCCGTGGCGCAAGCTGGGCAAGGCCTTGCAGGCGATGTATCGAAAGGAGCTCGCCACGCTGGCCGAAGCCTTCGGCGAAGAGATGGGCCGGCCGTGGGCAGAGTGTGCGGAAGCCTTCCGGCAGGCCGTTCTGCAGGGAACGGAGCGCGCAGGGGTGCCGGCGCGGAAGCGGCGAAAGCCAGGGACCTCCTTCGAAGGGGTTCTCCCTGGTCTGGAGCGGCTCTACCGGGATGCCCGCTCTTCGACTCTGCGCGCGAAGCTTCGCCCCTTCTTGTCGCCGAGCGTTTGCCGTTCCTGCCGGGGTGCCCGCCTCCGCCCGGAGGTCCTGGCGGTGACGATTCACGCCAGCGGCTGGACGCCGCGGAACATCCAGGAGGTCGCCGCGTTTTCGGTCGAGGAGGCGGAGCGCTGGCTCGAAGCGATTCCTATTCCTGCGGAAAAGCGGCCGGTGGCGGTCGACATCTTTCGCGAGCTTGGCCAGCGGCTCGAATTTTTGGGGAGAGCGGGCTTGGGTTATCTCACGCTCGATCGGGAAACGCGCACTCTGTCGGGGGGAGAAGCTCAGCGGATTCGGCTGGCGACACAGATGGGTGCGCGCCTCAGCGGGGTTCTGTATGTGCTCGACGAGCCGAGTGTCGGCCTGCACCCGCGTGATCATCGGAGGCTGCTGGGTCTTTTGGCGGAATTGCGCGACCTGGGGAACACGGTGGTGGTGGTGGAGCACGACGAGGAGACGATCCTGGGAGCCGATTACCTGGTCGAGCTGGGACCGGGTGCGGGGCCGCTGGGGGGAAGGCTTCTCGGAGCGGGCTCTCCCCAGGAGGTCTTGAACCGTCCCCATTCGATCACGGGAAGCTTTCTCCGCGAACCGGCGATCCGGGGAGAGGGGAGCGGTCGAACGCCCGGAACGGGCTGGCTGCGCGTGATCGGGGCTCGGGCGAACAATCTCCGGAACATCACGGTGGGATTTCCGCTGGGCTGCCTGACCGCCGTCTCGGGAGTGAGTGGCTCCGGAAAGAGCACGCTGGTGAACGACATTCTCTGCCGGGAGTTGCAGCGGCGGCTGCACGGTGCGCGAGCGGAGCCGGGCGCCCACGATCGCATCGAAGGCGCCGAAGAGCTGGAGCGGCTGGTGGTCATCGATCAAGAGCCGATTGGACGGTCGCCCCGGTCCAATCCCTTGACCTTCTCCGGGGCTTTTCAGGAGCTTCGGATGCTTTTCTCCCGTCTCCCTGCCGCGCGAGTGCGTGGCTATGGGCCCGATCGGTTCAGCTTCAACGTTCCCGGTGGGCGATGCGAACGATGTCAAGGGCAAGGGGTGATCGAGGTAGAAATGAGCTTCTTGCCCCCGGTCTACGTCCCCTGCCAATCGTGCGAGGGGAAGCGGTTCAACCAGGAAACCCTGGAAGTGACCTATCGGGGAAAGAACATTGCGGACGTGCTCGCGATGGCCGTGGACGAAGGCCGGGAGTTTTTTCGCCCGGTTCCTGCCATTTGGGAGAAGCTCGACATGCTGGCTCGGGTCGGGCTCGGGTACCTCCGTCTTGGACAATCGGCAACGAGCCTATCGGGCGGTGAGGCCCAGCGGATGAAGCTTGCGGCCGAGCTCGGCCGGCCGAGCGGCGCAAGAACGCTCTACATTCTCGACGAGCCGACGACGGGGCTGCATCTCGCCGACATCGAGAGGCTGATGGAGGTCCTAATCCTGTTGAGAAACGCGGGCAATACGATCATTCTCATCGAGCATAACCTGCGGGTGCTGCAGCGGGCCGACTACTTGATCGATCTGGGCCCCGAGGGGGGCGACGGCGGGGGGAGGGTCGTCGCCCAAGGGAGTCCTGCGCAGGTTGCGAAGGATCCGGCGAGCTGGACGGGCCGATTCCTCCGAGAGCAGCGAGAGGCGTCGTCATCCGTGAAGAAGAGCCCGGGGGAGTGAGAGCATGAGGGAAGAACGATCGGCCAAGCCGGACGGCTTCGGGCTGACCATCCTCGGTCTCTTCCTGGTCTTCCTTTTCTGGGCGGGCGGCCTCGATCGAGCAGATGCCCAGGAAGAGGCCCTGGCGCCGGCGCTCACCGCTTTCGAGGATGGCCTCTTCGATCGCTGCGTGCAGGAGGTCGAGCGCTTCCGGGCGCGGTTTCCCGAGAGCCCGCTGGCCTCGAGCGCGAGACTCCTCGAAGCCAAAGCGCTCTATTTCCTCGGGCGTTACCGGCCCGCGGAGGAGCTGCTCGCCCCGGTCGCTCGGAATCGGTTGCCGAAGGCTGCGGCGGGCGAAGCGCTCTTCTGGCGGGCCGAATGCCTTTGTGCCTTGGAGCGATGGTCCGAAGCCATTCCCGACTATCGGGCGGCACTTGCCAAGCCTCTCCCGGAGCCGCTCGCGCAGCGGGCGAGGCTCGCTCTCGGATGGTGCTTGTGGCGGGCAGGGAAAGTGCAGGAGGCGGAATCCGTTTTGGAGGCTTTGGCGCATGGCCCTGTGGGCGAAGCGAAAACGCGCGCCCTTCTCGTTCAGGCTCGGATGGCGCTCTCCCTAGGTCGCCGCGAGGAGGCGGAGGCCCTCTTCGAGCAGCTGGTGCGAGAGGATAATCGGATGGACGATACCCTCTGTGAGGCCCGTTTCTGGTTGGCCGAGCTGCGGCGAGCGGACGACCCCGCTCGAGCTGTTCCTCTCTACGAGGCGGTGGTGCGGATGGGGCGCGCCCCGAGGGAGCTGCTTGCGCGGGCTTACCTCGGCCTGGGCGAGGCGTACGAGAAGTTGGGCACAAGCGGCAAGGCGATGGCCGCTTTGGAAAAGGCGCTGGAGCTCGAGGAGAAGCAGAGTTTTTGGCTCCGGGCCAGCGAGCGCTATTTGGAGAGTGCAGCGACACTGCAGCGCCTTCCCGAGGCCGAAAAGAAGCTGGCCGAGATGCAGCGGAGCAGAAGGGGTCGCGAAGGAGAGGCGCGGCTGGCTTTCGCGATGGCGCAGGCTCGGGCGAAAAGCGGGGACAGGGAGGGAGCGGAGGCCCTGTTGGAAGAGATCGCCCAGCGGAAGCTCGGACCCGAGCCGGATGCGGCGATTCGTTACGCGCTCGGTCGACTCTATCAGGAGGACGAGGCATGGGATGCCGCTGCGCGCTCCCTTCGGCTGGTCGAGAAGGGGGGTGGGGTGTTGGCTCCCTATTCCGCCTATCGCTTGGGGGAGATTGCCTTGGTTCGAGGCGATGCGGCTTCCGCCGAGGAAGAGTTCCATGTCGCAGAGAGAGCCGGCATTTTCGCGGAGGAAAGCTTCTTCAATCGCTTGATCGCCTTGGCGCGGGAGAGGAGGCTCGAGGAGTTCGAAAGGACGAAAAAGTCCTTTGTCGATCATTTCCCCGAAAGTCCCTTGCGCGCTCGTCTTGTGCTGCTCGAGGCGACGCTCTTGCAGGATCTCGGGAGGTCGAGAGAGGCGGAGCGGGTTCTGGAAGACGGGTTGCGAGAGTCCGGTCTCCGGTCGAGCTACCCGCAATTCCTGATGCAACTCGCCACCCTTCATGCGGAATCCAGAGAGGATGCGAGGGCGTTTGCGGAATACGAGCGACTGGTTCGGGGCTACCCCTCGGATCCCCTCGTGCCGGAAGCCCTCTACCGGGGAGCCTTCGCCGGCTACCGCGGCGGGAAGCTGAGCGATGCGGAGGCAAGGCAGCGGCTGACCGATCTCGCGGCCGACAAGGCCGCCGGATCGGTGGCGCCGAAGGCGCTCTTCGGGGCCGCCCAGTTCTATTACAATGCCCAGGATTATGCTGATGCGCAGGCGGACTTCGAGCGGGTCGCGCAGGACTATCCCCAAAACTCCTTGGCCGACTCCGCCTACTATTGGGCGGCCAAGGCTGCGATAGGTCGGCACGACCTCGTGGAGTCCCTTCATCTCTTGGACCGAATTCCCGAGAGCTCCTCGTGGAAAGCGGAAGCCCGGCTCTTGCAAGGGAAGATCGATCAGGATCTGGGCGAATATGCCAACGCGATCATTCTTTTCGATGCCGTGCTGGAGGAGGGTCCGTCCGGGCCGATCCGAACCGAAGCCCTGCTTCGCAAGGGAGACTCCCTCTTTGCGGGGAGCTCGGGGGATCCGAAGCTTTATGCGGAGGCGGTAAAGGTGTTTGCCGCCGTCCTGAAAGAAAAGGGGGCCGATCCGTCGGAGCGCGACGAGGCGGGGTTCAAGCAGGGAGTGTCCTTGCAAAAGCAGGGACGGGACGACGATGCCCTCGCGGTCTACCTGGACGTTTTGGACGGCCGCTTGGAGTCGATGAAAGAGGGTGCGGGAAAGCGCAACACACCCGAGATTCGCTGGAGGATCGAAGCCGGGATTCAGGCGGCTTCGCTGAAGGAAAAGGCCCAGGATTGGAGAGGGGCGGTGACCATCTACCGGAAGATGGAGGAGTTGGGAGGACCCACCCGGGAGGAGTTCCATGAGACGGTCAATCGGCTCCGGCGGGATCACTTTCTCTTCGAGGAAGGATCGTGATCCTCCGCTGGGGCGAAGGACGGCCGGGAGAGCGGAGGCGCTGCTAGGACGGTTGCCAGCAGAAAAGGGGTTCGAGCGTGGGGCCTGTCCTTACGTGAACTTCGGAAAGAATGGCTGCGGCGGAGAGCAGCTGCTCGCGGCGGATCTGTCTGGGCAGACGCTCGAGCAGCCCGCTCAAAGGAAGGGTTCGCTTGGCGCGTACCGCGTCGCGGACGGCTTCGATGAGCGGCAACGAGAGAAGCTCGCGTCTGGGACCGACTTGAGCGGGAGGAGCGGACACCGGAAGCCGGGCGCGCCAGGAGGAAAGAATCTCTTCCGCCCGGTTGCGGGTCTCTTCTTCGGCCGACAGGCATCCCTCCTCGCGACGGAAGGAAATCGAGAGGGAGACGGCGGCGGCAAGCTCAAGGATCTCTTCGGTCGGGACGCGCAGGAGGGATAAGTCGGGCAGCCCCCTTTTGGGTAGACTCCGATTAGCCAGAGCCATCGGCTCTTCCCGCTCGAAAACCAAGCCGTAGGATTCGAACGAGCGGCCGGACTCTCTTGCTGCGGATGCCGCCTTCTCCAGGAAGGCGTGAAAAGCCTGGGCGTCGGTTCCGGAAGCCCCCGGCTGCGGAAAAAGGAAGAGATCCGCCTCCGGCAGCGTCCTTCGCGCGCAGAGGAGACCCGAGGCGCCGGTTTCTTCCCGCTGCCAGGGAAAGTCCGCGGGCGGCTCCAGGGGGAGGAGCGCCCATTCCGCAATCCAGCGATAGGGGAGATTGAGGCTGGCGATCTCCCACTGGAGTCTTATGTCGCGGAGCCATCGGACGGCGAGCGAGGATGGTTCCTGATCGAGAGAATGCTCCTCGTTCCAGCGGATGGCGCAGGAGAGGAGGAGGTGGCGTACCGGCAGCGAGCTCCGATTCCGGTAGGCGGCTTCGAGCCAGTCTGAAGGGACTCTCGATCGGGTTCCCCCGAATCGTCCGAGCCGCTCTTCCAGGAGCTCCGCGGCTTCCGATCTCTCGACCTCGCGGAGCGGCGGGAGGGGGGAGAGAAGGCTGCGCTGTCCCTCGGACCAGTGGGAAAGGACCGTGGCGTTCCAATGCCCGAGACGGCCTCCCAGCAAGAGGAAGGCCGGGGGAGCTTCCTGCAAGTCCTCGAGAAGCTGGCCTGCGGCCGAGGCGAGCGCCCATTCGGTTCCCCACGCGTCCACATTGTCGAAAGCGAACAGGAAGGGTTTGGAAAGGCCGCTTAGCCGCAGGAGATCCTCGATGCGTCCTCGGCAAAGGCTTTCGTCGCCCGTGAGCGGCTCCGCCGCCTGCTCGTTCCGTGCGATCGACAGGTTGGCCCGAATCGCCCCTGCCCAGTCGATCGGCTCTCCGAAAACCCACCGGCGACAGGCATCTTGGACGACGCGATCCTCGGTGCGTACGGCCAGTCCATGAATCGCCCAAAGCCAGTTCTGGGGATGATCTCCCCAAGATCCGAGCTCCGACAGCAACTCCTCGGCGGCGGGAACAATCCTAGCGAAGTCGAGGCGGAGCCATTGAACCCACTCTGGAACGAGGCCTTCGAGCAGGGTCTTGGAGGGATGGCGGCGCAAGAAGCGGACAGCCGAGCGAAGACGGGAGTCCCGGATCCTCCCTTGGCTGACGAGCCGGGAGGCGAGGGTGCCGAGAATATCGTTGGCAAAAACCTGGACCCGGCTCGGCTCTTCGGGCCATGGATGGATTGCGCCCGGGCGATCGGGGAGCGACATCTCCTCCCCGACGGTCCGGAGCAGCGCTTTCCAAGCGCCAAGGGGATTGCGGAAGGGGCGGACGTAGATCGGCAGGGCCTTGCCCTCCATCCGCCGAAACAGGGTTCCGATGAAGGTGGTTGTGCCTGCTCCCCCGGAAGGTGCTGCGAGAAAAAGCGGAGGCCGGCCCCGGAGCCAACCCTCGCCCGGCGGCCACGAACCTCTTGACTTCGGGAAGCGTTGGTCAAACTCGTCCGAAATTCTCGAGAGCGTGTCGGCGAAAAGGGGTCGCCATGCCGTTTCGATCTTGCGCGGATCGACGGCGAGCGCCGGCCAGTACGGGTTAACCTGCATCTTCTCCCGCCGTCAGGCAGTTCGGCGCAAACGGCGTTCTTGGATTCGAACGGCGGGGATGGAGAGCACTTTCGATCTTCGGGAAGAACGGTTCTTCGGGCGAAACGGCGGTTACGATCGTTGGTCGATGCTCGGGAAGGGCCGCGGCGCCGGGCCGGTATAGACGGCCAGCGGCCGAATCAGTCGGTTGTGGGCTCGCTGCTCGAGAATATGAGCCGCCCATCCGGATGTCCGGGAGATGACGAAAAGCGGGGTGAAGAGAAAGGTCGGGATTCCGAGGAAGTGGTAGGCGACGGCGCTATAAAAATCGATATTGGGATAGAGTCCCTTCTCCGAAAAGACCAGGCTTTCGATCCGTTCGGCAATCGGGAAAAGCTTCCGATCGCCCGCTTCTTCGGCGAGCTGCCCTGCCAGTCCTTTGATGATCGGGGCGCGGGGGTCGCCATCCTTGTAGACCCGATGGCCGAACCCCATGACCTTTTCCTTCTTCTCGAGCATCTTCCTGATGCCTGCCTCGGCCTCGTCGGGAGAGGAAAACCGTTCGAGGAGCTTCATCGCGCCCTCGTCGGCTCCTCCGTGCAGGGGTCCGCGCAGTGCCCCGATTCCCCCGGTGACGGCAGAATAGAAATCCGAAAGGGTCGAAATGATCACGCGACAGGCGAAAGTGGAAGCGTTGAACTCGTGCTCGGCATGGAGGATGAGCGCCGCGTCGAGCGTCCGCGCGTGGAGGGCTGAGGGGGGCTCTCCACGGAGCAGGTAGAGAAACTGATCGGCAACAGTCGGATGCGCTTCCGCCCGCGTCTCGATCCGCCTCCCGTTCCGATGGAAGTGAAACCAGTAGAGGAGCATCGACGGAAAGCTGGCGCAGAGCCGGTTGGCGATCGCATGGGCGTCGCGGTCCTGCCCCTCCGGTTCGAGCGTGCCCAAGGCGGAGCAGCCCGTGCGCAGAACATCTACGGGATTCGCTGTGGGAGGCAGCTGCTCCAGGATCACCCGGAGCGGCGGAGGGAGGTCTCTTAGGGTAATCAGCAGGCTCCGGTAGCGATCGAGCTCAGCCCGTACCGGCAGGGTCCCGTAGAGCAGAAGATAGATCACTTCCTCAAAGGAGGCGGCTGCCGCCAGGTCGCGGATGGAATAGCCTCGATAGGTAAGGTCGAGCCCTTCCTTGCCGACCGTGCTCAAGGCCGTTTCCCCCGCCATGATTCCTTCGAGGCCGCTCGCGTTCTTTTGTGGCATCACCGTTTCACTCATCTTGATCTCTGTTGATGTCTTGGCGGCACCCATTCCGGCGTTGCTTTCGTGCTCGATCGCGCCGTGCAACCTACCAAGACCCGCTACCCCGGGCAAGACCCTACTCCAGGCAATGGATAGGACAGAGCGAGATTGCCAAGGAGAGGTCGGAAGCATTATCCTCGTGACCACCTTCGATTTCAACTATGGACCTTTCTCGACGCGATTTTCTGCAAAAGCTAGCCGCGCTCGGCGCAGGCTTGGCCTCTCCAGCACTCGGTTGGGCGGCACAGACTGCGGCTCCCGGGGGGCCGGGGACCATTCGGCGCGCGACCGCAGCAGCCGGATCGGGTGCCGTCGGCGTCCACTTTGTCAATCATGGTCCGGGGCTTGGCCGGAGGATTGCCGTCACCTTTGATGACGGGCCGACTCCCGGGGTGACGGAAAAGGTTCTGGCCGCCCTGCGCGAACGGCATCTTTCCGCGACCTTCTTCATGATCGGAGAACGGGTGGCGGCGTCGCCCTCCCTGGCCCACCGTGTGCGGGGGGAAGGGCATGAGATCGGAAACCACTCGTATACGCATCCCCAGCTTGGGCGCCTTCCCGCTCCGCAAGTGTTGTCTCAACTGCAGAAAACGCAGGAGGTGATCGAGCAGTCGACCGGGTTCCGACCGTGCTGGATGCGACCGCCCTACGGCTCTTTCCGTCCCGCTCAGGCCCCGCTCGCCGCGCAGGAGGGCCTGGGAGTCGTCCTCTGGAACGTCGACACGCGCGATTGGGCTCGTCCAGGAACGGAGCGGATCCTGGAGACCGTTTTGACTCAGGCACGCCCGGGGTCGATCGTCCTCATGCACGACCTTCATCTTCAGACCGCCGAAGTGGTTGGTCGCATTTTAGACGGTCTTCTCGAACGGGGATTTGAATTGACCACGATCTCGGGCTTCCTGGGCAGTCCCCGGACCGCATAGAGCGTCGCCCGAGCGTTGACATTCCCGGTTTTCGCGAGAGAATGCCCTTTTCGCTTGCGAAGGCGGAGAGAGAGGGCTGGGTAGCTCAGTCGGTAGAGCAGCGGACTGAAAATCCGCGTGTCGTCGGTTCGATTCCGACCCCAGCCACCATGGATGCCGAGTTTTAACGGCGGACGCGACACTCGCTCCGTCGCCGTTCGGCTCTTCCTAAGGGCGGTTCAATTCGGGCTTGCCCAAAGCCGTCTTGCCCAACGCCGTCTCCACGCATTCGAGAACGACGTGCAATCCCCAGGTGTGCAGCTCTTGGATTCGCGCCGTGGAGCGGCTCGGAACGATCCAGGCCACATCCGCTTCCGGGGCGGCGGGGCCCCCGTCCTTGCCGAGGAACGCGATCGACCGGATGGAACGACTCTTCGCCATACGAAGAGCCGAAAGGATATTGGCGGACGCCCCGCTGGTCGAAAAACAGAGGAAGAGATCTCCCGGCCGCGCCAGCGCGGCCAATTGCCGGGAGAAAACCTCGGAAAATCCGAAATCGTTCGCAATGCAGGTGAGCGTCGTCGGATCGGCGGCGAGCGAAACGGCGGGCAGGGGGGGCCGATCCGAGCGGTAGCGTCCCAGAAGCTCTTCGGCGATATGGAGCGCGTCGGCAGCACTTCCTCCGTTGCCCGCCGTGAAGATGGTCCCTCCCCGCTCGAGGGACTGGACGCAAAGGGCGGCCGCCCTTTCGAGGGCGGGGAAGCTCTCTTGGGCGAGGTGCAGCGTCTCTTCAAGCTCCTCGGCGCTTGCGCGGACGATGGATTCGATCCCTTTCATCTTTCGAGGTCTTGGGGGCCCCGCCGCTCCCGGACGGCTCTTGCCGCTCCCCGGCCGAAGCTCCGAGGGGACAGCGCGAGATCCGGGGGCGGAAGCGGAGAAAAAAGCGGCGGCACGAGGAGCAGCTTGCCTGAGATGGGAAAATTCGCAAGTCTGGGAGAGGAGGCAGCGTGCGAGCGGGCATAGCTTTGGGTTCCAACCTGGGAGAGAGAGCGGTTCGGATAGAAGAAGCGTTTGCCTTCCTCCAAGAGCTCTCGAAGAGCCCCGATTTCCTCCGCTCCTCGCTCTGGAAAAGCGATCCGGTCGATTGCCCTCCCGGCTCGGGTGAATTCTTGAACGCCGTTGTCGAGATCGACTGGGACGGTCCTCCCGAAGACCTCCTGACCTCTCTGCTCGCCTTCGAGAGAAGAGCGGGGCGGTCGCCTGCGGGAACAAGGCCGCGGAACGCCCCCCGGCCCATCGATCTCGATCTTCTCTACTGTGGAACTCTGGTGAGGAGGACCCCTGAGCTAGTCCTTCCCCACCCGCGCCTCGCTTGCCGGGCTTTTGTGCTGGGCCCGCTTGCGGAAATCGCACCCTCGCTTCGTCTTCCGGGCTTTTCCCGGACGGTCCAGGAGCTTTATGACCGACTCATCGAAAATCACCCCGCAGTGGGTTCGTAGCCGGAAGGGGACAGGAGAGAAGATCGCAGCGCTGACCGCCTACGATTTTCCTACGGCCCGGCTGCTCGACGAAGCGGGGATCCCTGTTCTCCTCGTGGGAGATTCCCTTGCGATGGTGGTCTTGGGCTATCCGGATACGACCTCTCTGCGGTTGAGCGAGCTGCTCCCGCACGTTGCCGCCGTGGCGCGGGCCAAGCCCCGCGCGCTCGTCGTGGCCGATTGCCCGGCGGGGACCTGCTTGACGCCCGAGGACGCTTTGGCGACCGGGAAGGCCCTGGTCGACGCGGGAGCCGAAGCGGTGAAGCTGGAAGGGGGGCTAGAGGAGAGCGAAGCCATTCGGAGGCTTACGGGAGCCGGCATTCCGGTGATGGCCCATATCGGACTTCTTCCGCAGCGCGTAGGCGCGCGGTTCCGCAGGGTCGGGCGTCTTCCGGAGGAGCGGGAGAAGCTCGTTGCGGATGCACGAGCAGTCGAGGAGGCGGGATCGTTCAGCGTCGTGGTCGAGGCCGCGGATGCCGGGCTGACGGCCGAAATCACACGGAGCCTCCGCATCCCGACGATCGGGATCGGCTCGGGCGCGGAGTGCGACGGCCAGATCCTGGTCTTTCACGACCTGGTTGGCCTTTTTCCTTGGTTCCGGCCGCGCTTCGTCGAGCCCAAGGCGGATCTTGCCAGTGCGATCCGGGAGGCGGCGCGGCGTTTCCTTGCGGAAACTCAAGGGAAGCCGCAAGCGCTTCCCCGCTGAACCAGCGTCATCTTTCCGGACAGGGAATGTCCGTGCTCCGTACGATGCCGAACGCGGAAGTCGGCCCATTCTTGGGAAATCCGGAAGGAGCTACGGATGGCATGGACGATGCTCCGGCGCTTCGTGGAAATGGAACGTTCCGTCCGCAGAACCGGGCTGCCCGGACGACCCCGCAGCCTGACGCAGAGAGGCAGCCGGATGGGGCTTCTCTTCTTCTTCCTCCTCGTGTGCGGGGAGGGGAGCGCTCTTGCCTGGAACGGAGAGGGCGGAGAGGGGGTGATCGTGACCCAAGGACCGGCTGCGCAGCCGACCCGAGGTGACGAAGGAAACTCCTGGTTTGTCGCCGGATTCGTCGGAACCCAGTGGAATCGCTTCTCCTCCGGATTTGTGCCCGCCACGGGCGCCCCGTTCCGCTCCCAGGAGGATTTTACGACGATCCTCTCCCCAACCGGAGGCTACTACTGGTACAATCCGCGGAAGACGGGCCACTTCAGCTTCACCCTCGAGTTGACCGGAGCCTACAATGCGCTGGGAATCTCGACGCAGATCGGGGGGCGGGGCAGGGCTGACGCTTTGAGCGGCGGGTTCACCGTCCTCTTTGGCACCGTGGGTTACCGGATGGGAGCCTGGGAGCCGATTCTCGGGCTGGGGGCCGGGGCGGGGTTCCTCACCTCGGAGAGCCAGAGCCAGTCGTCCTCGACCGCCGTGGTGCCCGTCTTGCTGGTCGATCTCGGGATGCGTTATCACCTCGACGCACGCTGGTCGTTGCGTTTCGAGTCCTTCTTCGGCTGGACGGGGGCCATTTCCTATTCCTACCCGTCCGGGGAAGTCGTCGCGGGCCATATGCTGAGCAACAACGTGGTGATGGGCCTGGGCTATGCTTTCGGACGATAATTTTACAGCCTGAGCGCTTCTTAGGAGAGCGAGAGCGAGTCGTGCTCGGGACTCATTCGGTTTTGGTCGCTTGGGGAGCGGTCCCGTCCGGCGAGAACGGAGAAACGCGATCCCCATCCCCGAGGCGCCGGATACGCTGGTGGACAAATCGACGGGAGGACCAGCAGAGGTGCGATCTTGCCTTTGGCCCGCGTTGTTGATTCCCTCACGGGGACGGACGAGAGCGACGTCTCGAGACGTCCGTCTTGAGACCATCCAGCGTACAAAGGAACCAGTGCATGAATCAGCAAGGTGAATCGGGATATTTTGTTCGCACAGCCGTAGGTTACGGAGCGGATGTCGAGGAAGCATTGGAAAAGCTGCGGAGAGCGGGAATCCGCAATCCCACCCTGACGCTTCTCTTCGCCTCGAGCTCCCTCGACCAGGAGCGGATTGGCCGGGAGGTTCGGAGCGGCCTGGGAGGTCATTCGTGGGGATTTTCGTGCGCTGGCCACTTCAATGGGGAGCAGGGGGATCTCTCGACGGAGGGGATTCTCCTTTTGGCTATCGAGCAGCGGGGAGACCTGCTGGCTCCCTGCGTCGCCATGGGCAAGCTCGACGGGGCGGTGGAAGAGAGGGCGGCGGAATTGACGCGGCAGGCCTTCGACGGCGTCCTCTTCAGCCCGGAGCTTCTCTACATCGCGTTTGCGGGGAAGAGCGCTTCCGAGATGCTGCGGGCGAATCCCTTCACTCTCCTGGTGGGCCATTCGAGCGTCGGCACCGAGGAGGCGGTCCTCCGAGGGATCTCCCGAGCCGTGGGACGAGGCGCTCGCGTGGTGGGAGGCACTGCGGCGGACCGGCTTTACCTGGATCGGGTGACCGAGACCTTTGCCCATGGGAATGGAGAGAGCGACAAAGGGGCTCTCTCTCTTTTGGGGATCGCCACGACCCTCAAGAATGGGGTCGGGATGGCCAACGCCTTCCGGCCGGTAGGGGCCAAAGGCGCCTTCGTGACCGAGAGCGAGGGGAGGGTGGTGAAGACACTCGACCATCGCCCGGCGGCCGACGTCTATGCGGAGTTGGTCGGCGCCTCCGGTTGGGAGGAGGCGCGGGAGCGGTTCAACAGCCACCCGATGGGGATCATTGAGGTCACTGCAAACTACTGGCAGGTGCGCAGTCCGGCGGCGATCCGGGAAGACGGCTCGATCGTCTTCTTTTCTGCGATTCCGGTGGGGAGTGGCTTGACTCTTCTGGAGGCGGACGCACAGAGCCGTGTCGAGTCGGTTCGGCTTGCGGTCCGGAGGGCGCTGGCCGATGCCGGAAACCCAAAACGGGTGGCGGCGGTCGTCGCCTTTAACTGCATTCTTTGCCATCAGCAGGCGCTCCGCCTGGGGACCGGGGCGGACGAGGTTCGGGTCATTCGCGAGGAGTTGGGGGAGCATGTGGCGGTGGTCGGCGCGTCGACCTACGGGGAGACCGGAACGACGGTCGCAGGAACGGTCGGCCATCACAACCAGACGATCACCCTATGGCTCTTGGCCGACGAGGTGATCACCCAGTAGCCTGTCGGCCGCCCGTCGCGGTGCCGCCGCCGGATCGGGTGACAAGCTTACGATAGAGCGCCAGGGTGCGCTCGGCGAGGATCTCGGAGGAGAAGCGCTTGGCGACCGCTTCGTGGAGAACCCATCGTTCCGAAAGGGTGAGAGGCGGCTGCCGGGCCATCTTCTCCATGGCCGAGGCGAGGGTTTGGGGCGTCGAGTGATCCAGGAGCCTGCCGGCCCTCTCGGAGACGAAGGCCTCGGGGACCCCGTCAATTGCTCCAGCGATGACGGGCTTGCCGCAGGCCAAGGCCTCGAGGATCGCCAGTCCCAGCGCCTCGGTCCCGATCCCGGGCCGCACCAAGCAGTCGATCGAATTGAGGAACTCCGGCATCCGGTGGCAATGGGAGAGGAAAAGGGTTTTGCCTTCGAGTCCCAGGGCGCGTGCCTTCTCCACGAGATAGTCTCGCATGTTGCCGCTGCCCAAGAGGAGGAACCGGGCTTGCGGCAGGGAGGCATGAACGAGGGCCGCGGCTTCCAGGAAGATCTCCTGCCCTTTGCCGTGCGGAAAGGAACACCCACCAACCAGGGCGAATATGCGATGCTCGGGCCCATAGCCCCAGGAAGCCCGCTCGCGGGCCTCTTCGGTCGGTCGGAACCGCTCCACCTCGATTCCGGGAAGGATTGTGTGGATCTTGGAACCATTGCCCGAGATCGGCGGGCGGGAGCGCCGCTCCCGATCAGTCGATTCCGGCTCATAATCGCCCTCCGTCAGCACGTGGTAGACGAATTGCGAGACCGCAATCATGCCGTCCGAGGCGTCCAAGAGAAATCTTCGGCTCGGCCAGGAGCTTGGGCTCTTCGCCATATGACGGGTGAGCAGAGTGACGGCTCCACTGCGGGCCAAGCGTGCCGCCAGAACGGTGGGCCAGTAGTCTCGGCCGTGATGCGCGTGGACGATGGAGAAGCCGCCCACACGGATCCATCGTGCCAGGGCGAGTACGAGGCCCACCTTGTTCCGCGGGATCGGAAGGAGCCGGATGCCCCGTCGTTCGACCTCGGGAGCCAAGCTTTCCGAGGGGGGGCCGGCCAAGGCGACCGGGCATCCCAACCGCTGCAGCCCGGCGGCCAAGAGAATCGCCTGCACGTCCGTGCCGCCGCCGCTGAGCAGGGAATCGACTTGGAGGATGGAGGGAGGTTCAGTCACGAGGCAGTCCCATTCGATCCGGCCTGCCCGCCAAGTGCCAACGGAAGAGGGCCCAGCGCACGCCCATTCTCTCCCGGAAGCGGGGGCGGGCTCGCCGAAAGGGGAAGATCAGGAGGTCGCCGGCCAATTCCACGGCGAGACGGAGGGGCAGGGCGATGCGCAGGCAAATTTGGTGCGACCGCGGCGCATGAAGAGAAAAGTAACGATAGCGGGATCGCCAGTATTCGATTCGGGCGGCCGCAGGGCATGCGGCGGCGCTTCGCCCCTGGCCATGCCAGACGCGAACGTCGGGGAGGTGGTAGACGGCAAATCCCGCCTGCCGCGCCCGATAGCAGAAGTCCGTTTCCTCCAGGAAGAAAAAAAAGCCCTCGTCCATGCCGTGCAATCGCTGCCAGAGATCGGCGCGGGCGAGGAAGAAGGCACCGATGACCGAATCGACGGCGACAGGATGGATGGCGGGTCGTTCCTTCCCGGGATAGCGGTGGGGGAAGAAGCGCCGGAGGAGAGCCTTGTTGCCGAGCTCAGTCCAGAGGCTGGGAAAGTTCGCGATCGAGTTTTGCCAGCTGCCGTCCTCGTTCCGCAATCGGGCTCCGGCAACACCGCATTGGGGATGCGTTTCCATCCATTGCACGGCTCGTTCGAGCGCATCCGGTTCGAGGCGTGCGTCGCTGTTGAGGAGCAGCAGATACTTTCCCCGACTTCGTTCGGCCCCTCGGTCGACAGCGGCGGCGAAGCCGAGGTTGCGGGGAAAACGGAGATAGACGGCTTTCGGGAAGGCGGGAGGAATCTCTTCGGATGTGCGGTCCGTAGAACCATTGTCGACGAGAATCGTCTCCAAGGGGAAGGAGACCTCGCTCGCTTCCACGGAGCGGATCGCTTCCCGGACGAGGTCGTGGGTATTCCGGGTGACGATGATGACCGAGACCAGAGGCTCCCTTTTCCTATCCTCTCCCACACCGTCGGTCGACGGGTTCGCGTTCGGCGCCTTGCCGCCTTCGCTTCCTGCAGCCTTCACGCAGGAATCTTGGCAAAACGCAGCGGAGGTTTGCGATCCAGAACCTTCTTCATCTAGAGTAACCGAGGATATGGCCCTCTCTCCCGCTCTTGCCCCGGCGGACGCGCTGCCCCCCTACACCAACCTTTGGGCCTACCGGAAGCGTTTTGCCGAGGCGGCCCCGATCCTGATGTATCATAAGATCGGCTCGCCCCCGCACGGGGTGCGCTTTCGGGGCCTCTACCTTCCGACCTGGCTCCTGGCGAGACAGCTGTGCGAATGGAAGGCGAATGGTTGGGCGTCGGTGGGCCTGGAGGAATTTGTCCGTCCGAGCAGGCCGATTCGGAAACGGGTCTGCCTGACTTTCGACGATGGCTATGCCAGCCTTCACCAAGAGGCGCTTCCGCTCCTGGTCGAGCAGGGTTTTCGGGCGATCGTCTTTTTGGTGCCTGAGCGGATCGGCGGTTTCAACGAGTGGGATCTGGCGATTGGGGAGAAACCCGCGGCGCTGATGGACGAGGTGCAGATTCGGGAGTGGATGCAAGCCGGGCATGAAATCGGCGGGCACACCCTGACCCATGCGTCGCTCCCCCGGCTGACGCTATCGGAGGCGCGACGAGAGATCGTTGACGGGAAGAAGAAGCTCGAAGACCGATTCGGGCGGTCGATCGAGCACTTTTCTTATCCCTATGGGGATTGGAACCCGCAGATTCGGGATCTCGTTGCCGAGGCGGGTTATCGGACCGCTTGCACCGTCGAGCGGGGGATCAACGGCGTGGGGGTTGATCCCTTCCTTCTTCGGCGGATCACGGCATGTCGCCCCCCGCGCACGCTGCGAACCCTCTTTGGGCTCATGTCGGGATGAAAGAAGCGATGGGGGAGAGGGGCAAACCCGAGCGGATGGGGAAGCTGCCGATCTCCGTCACGATGATCGCCTGCAACGAGGCGCGAAACCTGCCGAGAAGCCTCGGAAGCGTCGCCGGATGGGTGGAAGAGATCGTCGTCGTGGTCAACGATTGCACCGACCCGACACCGCAGATTGCGCGCGAGTTCGGAGCCCGTGTCGAGGCGCACGCCTGGACATGCCGCCGCGACCAGAAGAATGTGGCGCTGGCGCTGGCTACCCAGCCCTGGGTCCTGGGGCTCGATGCGGACGAGGAAGTTTCGCCCGAGATGCGGAAGGCGGTCGAAGAGTTCTTTTCCGGCGCGGAACGAAAGTTCGACGGGGCATCCTTCCGCCGTAAGACATGGTTCCTCAACCGGTGGATCACGCACGGAGATTGGTATCCCGACTATAACCTGCGCCTCTTTCGCCGAGGCCGCGGCCGATGGGGGGGGAATCGGGAGCACGACAAGCTGATTCTCGATGGTCGGGTGAGGAAGGTGCGGGCAGATCTGCTCCACTATTCGTTCCCCACGGTGGAAGACAACGTGCGGAAGATTCCCGCGTTTGCGGCGGCATTCGCCGACGAACGAGAGGGAAGAGGCATGGGCTTTCACTGGCCGGAACTCTTCTTCCGACCTTTCTGGCGCTTTTTGCGCGGGTATTTCTTCCGACTAGGCTTTCTGGACGGATTTCCGGGCCTCTACATCGCCACGGTCACGGCGCTGGCGACTTTCGTTCGGTACGCTAAGCTTTACGAGCGCGAGTTCGGCGAGCAGCCTCCGCCCCTCGGAGCCGAACGCACTCCCAAGGCTCGCGCTCGCGGATAGAGACTTCCGCGGCGGCTTTCTGCTTTCCGGCGTTCGTCCGATCCTCCCGTCGGGCGAGCAAAAGTCCGGTGAGCTTACCGAGTTGTGCTGATCCGTCCGACGGGTCTTTCCCGAGGGAAAGGAGAGGAGACCACCAGAATAGCCCGCACAACCCCTAGCGGCTACCCTGATGCAACGGCGGAGGGTCTTCGGTCCGGTGGCGAGCTCTTGGGCGGCTCCCGAGCCGGAGCGGCAAAGCTTGAGGAAGCGGAGGAGGAAGAGGGATGGACAGCCATATGACGGAAAAGCCGGTGCATCCGGGGCAGCATGGGCACGGAGCGTCTCTGCCCTGGTGGAGGCGGTGGGTCTTCTCGACCGATCACAAGGTGATCGGCATCCAGTACATGATCACCTCGCTGCTGATGGGGCTCTTCGGTTTTGTCCTCATGATCTTCATGCGCTGGCAGCTCTCCTATCCTGGAAAGCCCGTGCCCCTGTTCGCACACCTGCTGCAGCAGCTCGTGGGGGCCAACATGGCGCCGGGCGGGGTCATGACTCCTCAGCTCTACAACTCCTTTGGAGCGATCCATGGAACCATCATGATCTTCATGGCGCTGGTGCCCGCGCTCTTCGCTGGATTCGGAAACTACATCGTCCCCCTCAAGCTCGGGGCTCCCGACATGGCCTTCCCTCGGCTCAACATGGCAAGCTTCTGGTGCTTCTTCGTGGGTGTCGTCATCATGGTGGCGAGCTTCTTCGTTCCGGGAGGAGCGGCGAAGTCGGGATGGACCTCCTACCCCCCGCTCGCCAATCTGGCCGATTCCGGTCCCGGATTTCACCCGGTGCTTAACGGGCAAACGCTCTGGCTGCTCGGGATGGCCTTCAACATCACCGGCTCTCTGCTGGGGACCGTCAACATGATCACGACGATCTTCCAGCTCCGCGCCCCGGGGCTCTCCTGGATGCGGCTCCCGATCTTCGTCTGGTCCGAGCTCGTGACCGCCTTTCTCATGCTCTTGGCGTTCCCCCCGCTTGAGTCCGCCGCGATCATGCAGCTCATGGACCGGCTCGCGGGAACGAGCTTCTTCTCTCCCGATGGCCTGATCGTCGGCGGCCAGCGCGTCGCCGTCAGCGGAGGTGGGGCGCCGCTTCTCTGGCAGCATCTCTTCTGGTTCCTCGGCCATCCCGAGGTCTACGTCCAGATCCTCCCGACCATGGGGATCGTCGCGGAAATCTGGACGAATAACACGCGCCGTCCTCTCTGGAGCTACCGGATCATCGTCTACTCCGAAATCGCCATCGGATTTCTCGGAATGGTCGTCTGGGCTCACCACATGTACATGACCGGCATGGGCCAGGGGGTGACGACCTTCTTCCAGATCTTCACGACGCTCATCTCCATTCCTTCGGTGCTCATCGGGACGGTCTTTCTCCTCTCGCTGTGGGGAGGATCGATCCGCATCAATCTGCCAATGCTCTTCGCATTGTCCTGGTTGCCTCTCTTCGCCATCGGGGGCTTGACCGGGCTTCCGAACGGCTGGAGCTCGTCGGATCTCGTCCTTCACGATACCTACTACGTTGTCGGGCATTTCCATTACATGATGGCGCCGACCTCGCTCATGGCGCTCTTCGCCGGGATCTACTACTGGTATCCGAAGGTCACTGGCCGGATGATGAATGAATTCCTTGGGAAGCTCCATTTCTGGCCGACGCTTCTCTTCTTCAATGGCGTCTTCTTCCCCATGCTCATTCAAGGCATGAACGGTGTTCACCGGCGCTGGTACGACGGAGGAGCGGGATGGCAGTATGCGCAGAATGTGCTCTGGCTCAATCACGTGATGTCGATCTCCGCATGGCTGCTTGCGCTTGCGCAAATCCCATTCATCATCAACTTCTTTTGGAGCGCCAAATATGGGGAGAAAGCGAAGTCCGATAACCCGTGGCAGGCCACGACCCTCGAATGGGCAACGCCGACCCCGCCTCTCGCTCATGGGAACTTCCCGGTCGCTCCTACCGTCTATCGCGGACCCTACGAGTATAGCGTGCCCGGGGCGGAGCGGGATTTTCTCCCTCAGTGGGAGCCGGGAGCCGAGGAAAAGGTGCGGACCGAACCGGCGCACGTTTGATTCAATCAAGCGGTGATGATCTCGACCGGGTAGCGCGTCGAGGCACCGCCGGGAAAGGGCAATCGGCGAATGGGATTCGGAGGGGCGCGAAGCGGCTCGGCGTCACGCGGGAGTGGTGAGCGGAGGAAGATGCAGCGCACCATGGGCAAGAGCGAATGCCGAGATGATGGAAGGTAGGGCTGCCTATGCTCCTTGCTCACCACCCGATCATCGCTTCGTTTGGCGATCAACCCGAACATGCCGCACTGGCCGCGGCACTCTTCCTGCTCCTCCTCGGGATGGCCGTGATGGGGGGCTTCGCATGGGCCGGCTATCGCCTGCTGAAGCGGGAGAAGGAACCGCCTCCAGCCTATGCGGAGTTTCTCGACGACGATGTCGTCGAGGAAGTCGATGCGGAATTCGACGGAGGCGGCCGGTAGGCCACCCGCCGTAACCCAAGCGGAGCGGTTCAGGAGACGCGTTGGAGCAGCCAGTGGGCCCGAGCGTTACTGCTGCTGTGGGGGAACGTAGCCCTGGTCGGAAGCGGGTGGCGGAGTGTCCAGCGACTGAGGGGAAGCCGGCTGCTCGATCGCAGCGGCTGGAGCGGACGAATCGGTCGCCCGCGGGAGTGGAGCGGGCGGATTCTGCATGTCAAGAATCCTCAGGCGGATCGATTCGCTTTCCTGGTGAAAGGCCCTTTTCTGTTCGATGAGACGGGTCACGATGCGGGTCAGAAGATCGATCTTCTTGTCGCGGGAGGCTCCGTGCAATTCAGAGAGCAGGCGCTCCAACTCGTCGTCTTGTTCGCGGACCATCTTCCGCAGGTGCTCTTGCATCTGCTGAATCTGCCGCTGCTGTGCGGGGGTAGGACGACGGAGGCCGCCGGCGGGCGGAGCGATCGGCTGTGCGATCCCCGAGGGCGTAAGAGAGACGATGACGGGAAGCGCAAGGGCGGCAAGCGCCAAGCGAGCGGCGCGCAGACGATACGATCGCGGAAGATCGAGGGTGGAGTGTCGCTTGGGCAAGAACCTCATGGGAACGAAACGCTGGACTGGATCACGAAGGCAATGTGGCGTGACCTTATCTGTCGTTGAGAATGCGCAGCGAGATCCCCCGGATCGCACCAGCATTGAGAGGGCGGGAGCGGCACCTGCCTCCTTCGTGGACCGAGCGAGCGCCCCTGCGCCGCTGAGGCCGGACTTACTTCTCGACGCCTACTTGATGGAGCATCTTCTGGTGCATCCCTTCCATCTCGGCATGCATTTCCCTTCGTTGTTCCACGAGCTTGTTGATCACGGCGCAGGCGCGGTCGAGCTTCTTGTCAGGCGGGGCTTGGTTCATCGCGTCGGTCAGGCGACGAAGCTCGGCGTCCTGTCGCTCCATGAGGCGGCGCATCTTGTCATGATTTTCCCGCGCCTGGCGGTGCCACCGGTGATGAGCGGAATGGCTCTCTTGCGTAGAGCTCTGGCCCGTCGTTTCGGCGGCGGAGCTCGAAGTGTCCTGTGCATGCAGCGGGAGAGACAGAAAGAGCGCCATGGCGCTCGCCGACAGGGCCTTCGCCCCAAGGGACCAGTGGAGTTTCATAATGGTTGGTTTTGGGAAATGACTGCGGGCAAATCGTAGAGGAAAAGGAACGCTTGAGGAAGCACTTTTTGAATCCGCGAAGGCGATCGATCGAGCGCCTGGCCGTTGCGGCCGATCTCCGCTGGCGGCAGCTTCAACTTCCGGCGGCGGATTTCTGACGGAGCTGCTCCACCTTGTCCAGGAATGGCTTGGGTCCGCCGGGCATGTACCCCAAGGAGGCGACTTCCTGCCCTTCGGCGTCAAGCAGGACGATCGTAGGGAAACCTTCGATGTGATAGCGGTCCGCCAATTCCTTATTCTGCCGTTTCAACGCTTCCGATTGCGGTTTGCGTTGAGGGAAGTCAATCTCGAGCAGCACCAATCGCTCCTTGGCGTACTGTTGAAAGTCGGGAGTGGAAAAAACTTCCTTCTCCAATTTTTGGCACCACGGGCACCAGTCGGAACCGGTAAAGTTGACCAGAATCAGCTTCTTTTGGGCTTTGGCTTCCTTGAGGGCTGCGGGAAAATCCGTCAGCCAATGCGAAGAATCGGCCAAAGCGGACGCCGAAAAGAGCAGGGGAAGCATACAACCAACGACAAGGGCCAATCGCCCACCGCGAAGCCGCCGGGCGGCGCGTACGAGATCCATGAGCCCGAGGATACATTCCGGCCGAATCTTTGGCAATTCGCCGACGAATGCGCCGGTACTCCGTCCGAATCGGCCCAGGGGCAGAGGCGCGGGCGGATTTTCCTCTTGGCTCCCGTAGGAAAGGGCTCCATTTTTTATGTGCGTGACTACTGCCAAAGAGACGGACAAGCCGGTGAAAGAGGAGCAAGAACCCGCCCATCGGCGGTCCATTCTCGTCGTCGATGACGAACAGGACGTGCACTATTCCTTCCAGAGGTTGCTGGAAGATCTGCCGATCGATGTTCGGGCCGCTCCATCGGGCGAGGCGGCCATCGAGATGCTCCGCAAGGAGCCGGCGGAAGTCGTCATCATGGATATCCGGATGGGCGGTAAGAACGGCTTGGAGACGCTCCGGGAGATGAAGCGCCTTGCTCCGAAGGTAATCGTCCTGATGATGACCGCCTACGGCACCTCCCATACGGCCATCGAAGCCATGAAGCTCGGGGCGTACGACTATATCCTGAAGCCCTTTGACATTCCCGAGCTCCGGCATCTGATCGAGCGTTCCCTCGAGGCTGCCCGCCTTGCCCAGGAAGAAGGGCAGGCGGCGGCCACGGTTGCCGATCGTCAGGGGCTCTCGCTCGTCGGGGACAGTGCGGCGATGCAGAAGGTCTACAAGCTCGTGGGGCAGGTGGCGAAGACCAACGCGACCGTGCTGATCACCGGGGAGAGCGGCACCGGGAAGGAATTGATCGCCCGGGCCATCTATCAGCACAGCATGCGATCGAACAGGCCTTTCATTGCGATCAACTGCGCGGCCATCCCTGAAAATCTATTGGAGAGCGAGCTCTTCGGACACGAACGGGGCTCCTTTACCGGAGCGATGGCGCAGCGCATCGGCAAGTTCGAGCAAGGCGACGGAGGAACTATTTTCTTGGATGAGATCGGCGAGATGCCGCTGGCGACCCAGAGCAAGATTTTGCGGGTCCTTCAGGAGGGCGAGGTCTCCCGGCTGGGGAGTAACGAGTCGATCCGGACCGATGTGCGCGTCATCGCCGCAACGAACAAGGACCTGGCGATAGCGGTGCAGCGCCGGGAATTTCGGGCCGACCTCTTTTATCGCCTCAACGTCGTTCGAGTTTCCCTGCCTCCGCTGCAGGACCGTGCCGAGGACATTCCCGCTCTCGCCGCTCATTTTCTTCAGAAGCACCGGCGTTACCTGCCCCAAGCGGCGACACGGATCGCGCTCGATGCGATGAGGGCGTTGCAAGCCTACCCATGGCCGGGAAACATCCGGGAGCTCGAAAATGTTGTTCAACGCGCTATGGTTCTGGCGGGAAGCACCACCATCGAGGTGAGCAATCTCCCGGACGAAATTCAGGAGGAGCTCTCCGCGACTCCCGGAGGGCGGCTCTCCGCGGAAGAGCGCGCGCTGGACCAGGCGGTGCAACTCCTCGCCGATCTCGTTTGGCAGAACGGCATCAGCGATGTGGTCCCAAAGCTTCTGGGCCGCCTAGTCGAACGGATCGCAAGCCGACAGGGGGGCGATGAGAGAGGGGCCGCCGAGGTGCTCGGGCTGCGCCTAACCGACTTGCGAAGGCTCGGCGTGACCCAAGCCCCTCGCGATTAATCGTCTGCGCTCATTGCGTCCGGGAAGGATCCGTTTCGGGTTTGGCAATTGGGGCACTTTCCGTAGAGGATGATTTCGTGATCGAGGACTTGAAATCTGGGCGGAGCGAGTTCGGCCAGTTTTGAGGAGCATTCCGGAACCTCGAAGACCCGGCGGCAGTCGTTGCAGAAGAAATGGTGGTGGTGGCCGCGGGTTGCCGTTTCGTACCTCGGAGCCTCGCCGGGAATCTCGACAACGACGATCCTCTTTTCTTTCCGCAGCGAACGGAGTGCTCGATAGACGGTGGCGACACCGAGGCGCGGCACAGCCTTGGATGCCCGGGCGAGAATTTCCGGGGGGGTCAGCGGGCACTCCGCGCGTTCGAGCACGGCGGCAATCGCGAGCTTCTGTTGCGTGATCCGTTCCATGCGGGTTCTTCTGTCTCCTCAGGAGGGTTTCCAGCGCACCGGAATGGCTTCTTTCCGCTGCGTCTGCTCGTTGAAGTAGTGGATTTCTCCGTGGCGCGCGCCGTGCTCATGGAGCAAGCGGGTGACCTTCACGTCATAGCAACAGTACTCGGCGATCTGAACGAGCTTGCCCTCCTTCCACCAGCGCAGAGCCTGCACTCCCTCCGCTGTCTTCCCGATGCCGAGAGTTGCCTGCGCGAGGCTCTCCAAGCTCATTCGCCTTCCGGTTTGGGCCTCCACGTCGCGAAGGAGATCCAATGTGGGCAGATCCTGCAGATCGAATACGGTGTAGGCTTCCAGCACGGCGAAATCGAAGCCGATGACGTTGAAACCGACTACTAAGTCTGCGCTTCGGAGCTCTTGGAGAAGGGCTTCGACGTCTTGCTCCGTATAGATCTGGTAACCCTGCCGAGCCGTGCCGTAGGTCACACCGAGAGACATACCCATGGCGCTCTTATTGCGCCATCCGCCGACTTCGTTCGCTCCCTTCTGTGTCTCGAGGTCAAAGTAAACGAGGTTGATCATGGCTTGCTCCAGCGCATCGGGGCCCGCTCGATCGGATCTCCGCGGGTCATGTCGAGCAAGAATCGCTCAAGGGAGCTACCGTCGGCCGGGGAAGAACGTCGGTGCGAAAATCGAGGAGGATTGTGCGGCGGCCCTCCGCTCCTCGTTCAAGATCGCACGCAGCAGGATCGCTTGCTCCCCGTATTTCATCCACGGGCCTGGGGGGACTTCCTCCTCCGAGACGAAGCGCCAGTCTGTCAGATCGAGGCCGTGCAAGCCTAGATAATCCCTTACCGCAGGCGAGACGTCGAGGCCCGCCCCGTTGTACATGTGGGGGCGATCCGATCCGAAGACATAGGACGGAAAATCGGAGCGGAGCGGACCGACGTCTTCCCACTGCGCATAGGCGACCTTCCCTTTGTGCCGGATTTGCACCCAGTGACCCTTGCACTGCGAGACATAGCGGCTGCCTCGGGATGGCTCGTGATACCAGGGCACCCATCGCCGGCTCAGATCGGGATAGGCGACATCGTTGAAAGGCAGGGCTACGTAGAAGGGATTCAGGGTAACTGCGAAGCGGCGGGGAAGATAGCCGACGCGGCGACTGGGATCGTCGAGCCCTCCGTAGTTGCGAGTCCAATGGACGTCCCATGCGCTGGCGATGTTCGTTGCCGCGCTGATGGGAGTCCTCCCCTGCCCGATCCAAAACACCGTCGTTACGATGCTCTTGTGCCATGGGAGGGAACTATTTCCCGAGGCGGCCCCCGATCGGTGGGTCGGGAAGAGCAGCGGGACGAGAAGGGTTAACGCTCCAAGAGGCGTCAAGAGACGGTGGGTGAGCGAATGGGCCGCTTTCGTCATGGATGGTTCAGTTTCTGCTAGCCTCTTGTGCCCCCTCTGTCAATTCGATTTCCCCTCATTTTGCGGGATCGGCGCGGCCGGCAGCGAATTGACTTGGCAGGAGCTTGGTTCATCGCGTAGCGTAACGATTTCGCACGGAATGCAGGAGGGAGAACGGCCAAGAAGGGCCAGTAGGAAGTCGTGGGAAGCCGCGGAAGGCGGCTGGGCCGCGCCCCCCTCGGGAAGGGCTCGCAAAAAGACGCGGAAAGCCGGCGTGAAACGGCTCCGCATCGCAAAGCAAGGACTGGAGATGGTGGACGTAAAGGAGTTGGTCGAGGCCGGGGTGCACTTCGGGCATCGGACGGACAAGTGGCATCCTCGGATGCGACGGTATCTCATCGGAGCGCGGGGCGGCATCCATTGGATCGATCCGGAGAAGACGAGACAACAATTGGAGAACGCGGCGCGCTTCCTGGAGAAGGTGTCGGGAGAGGGCGGCAAGGCGCTTTTCGTGGGCTGCAAGAGGCAGGCGCAGCCGATGGTCAAGGAGTGCGCGGAGGGGAGCGAATCCTTCTATGTTACCCATCGCTGGCTGGGCGGAACGCTCACGAACCTCGTTACGATCCGCAAATCAGTCGAACGGATGCGGTGGATCGATCATCTCGAGGAGAAGGGCCTGATGGATCGGATGCCCAAGAAGGAGGTTGCGGTTCTTCGTCGGGAGAACGCCAAGCTGCACCGGCATCTGTGGGGGATCCGGGGGATGGAAAGAATTCCCGAGGTGTTGGTCGTGGTGGATGTTGTGCGCGAGGCGATCGCGGTGTCGGAGGCCAAGAAGCTGCGGATCCCGATCGTGGCGATCGTCGATACGAATGCCGACCCGGAAGGGATCGATTTTCCGATTCCGGCCAACGATGACTCGATCCGTTCGGTCCGGCTGATCCTTCAGGAACTCAATCAATCCGTCATCGAGGGGAAGATCCGGCTGGGATGGAAACCCGCCGTCGCCGCCGAAGCGGCGATTGCCGGTGAGGAAGCGGCTTCTCCGGTGTCGTTAGTGGATCTCGCCTCGGTATAGGTGCTTCTGCAAGGTGCGGCGCCCCGGCGCCGATCGCCGAAAAAAGGGTGACGGAAACATGAAAGAACCGATCGGGGTCGATCTCATCAAGGAGCTTCGGGAGAAAACCGGGGCCGGAATCATGGACTGCAAGCGAGCGATCGAGCAGTCCGGAGGGGCGCTGGAGGAAGCGGAGAAGTGGCTCTGGAAGCAGGGAATCGCCAAGGCCCAAAAGAAGTCTGCCCGGGAGACTCCCGAAGGGGTAATCGCTTCCTACATTCACGTTGGAGACAAGGTCGGGGTTCTGGTGGAGGTCAACTGCGAAACCGATTTCGTCGCGCGGAACTCGGCCTTTCGGGATCTGGTCAAGGATCTCACTCTCCAAATCGCCGCAGCGAATCCACAATATGTGAGCCGGGATCAGGTGTCCGCGGCGGAAGTCGAGCGGGTGCGGCAGGCGATTGCGGCCGATAATGTCGGGAAGCCTCCGGCGATCCTGGAAAAGATCGTAGTGGGAAGGTTGGAGAAGTATTTTGCGACGAACTGCCTCCTGGAGCAGACGTTCATCAAGGATCAGAACACGTCGGTGCGCGATGTGTTGGCGGCAAGGATCGGCCAGATCGGGGAAAACATCGTCGTCCGACGCTTCGTGCGCTATCAGCTGGGCGAACCTTTGGCCTGATTGCGAAGAGCGTCGAAGGGGGAGCTTCCCCGAAAGATGATTTCATTCCGGCGCCAAGGAGCGGAAGCGAGCCCTTTTCAGACCTCGAAGGGTCAGCACGGCTCATGGGGTCGCTTTGGAGTCCCATCAAGAGCGCGGACGGGCGATAGGCATGTTTAGCAAGATCCTCATCGCGAATCGGGGAGAGATTGCGGTTCGGGTCATTCGGGCCTGTCGTGAGCTTGGGGTGAGGACCCTGGTCGTCTACTCCGACGCGGATCGGGACTCCTTGGCCGTGCGCTTGGCGGATGAAGCGATCTGCATTGGAACGGGGCCGGCTGTTTCGAGCTACCTCCGCGCCGACCGCATCATCAGTGCGGCGGAGATCGGGGATGTGGATGCCATCCATCCCGGGTATGGTTTCCTTGCGGAAAACGCCAGCTTCGCCGAGATCTGCGCGAGCTGCAACATCCGGTTTATCGGGCCCTCGGCCTCTGCGATCGCCAAGGTGGGTGACAAGGTGCAGGCTCGCTTCCATGCCAGGAAGATCGGAGTCCCTGTTCCCGCCGGAAGCGAAGGGGTCGTCGAGAGCGAGCAGGAGGCGCTGAAGGCGGCGCGGCGGATCGGTTTTCCGGTCGTGCTGAAGGCCGTGGCCGGGGGCGGCGGAAAGGGTATGCGCGTCGCCCACAATGATGTCAGCTTGGTGCAGGGGTTCCATGCCGCACGTGTCGAGGCGGAAAAGGCTTTCGGAGACGGGAGCCTCTATGTGGAGAAGCTGATCGAGGATCCGCACCACGTGGAAATTCAAGTGGTCGGGGATCAGCGGGGACGGGTCATCCATCTCGGCGAGCGCGACTGCTCGATTCAGCGAAAGAATCAAAAGCTTCTGGAGGAGTCTCCCTCTCCCATCTTGGATGTTGGATTGCGGAAGAAGATGGGCCGGGCTGCGGTTCGGCTGGCGGAATCCATTCGCTACGAAAACGTCGGGACCGTCGAGTTTCTCGTCGACGGGGCTGGCAATTTCTATTTCATCGAGATGAACGCTCGCATTCAGGTCGAGCATCCCGTAACCGAGCAGGCCTACGGGATCGACCTGGTGAAAGAGCAGATCAAGATCGCGGCGGGCTATCCCCTGGACAAGAGTTGGGAGGCGCGAGAGCCCGTCCAGCATGCGATCGAGATGCGCATCAACGCCGAAGATGTCTGGCAGGATTTTCGCCCCTCTCCGGGGAGGGTCGAGGCCCTCCAATTTCCCGGTGGTCCTGGCATTCGCATCGACTCTCATCTGATTCTCGGCGCGATGATCCCTCCCTACTACGATTCGATGCTCGCGAAGATCATCGCATCCGGCCAAACGCGGGAAGACGCCTTGGCGCGCTTGGGACGGGCTTTGGACGAGCTCGTGCTCGAAGGGATCAAGACGACTGCCCCCTTGGGGAAGGCGATCCTTCAGGATCCCGACTTCCGGAGAGGCCACTATTCGACCACTTTTCTGCCTCGGCTACTGGCTTCCAAGGGAGCGCAGAAGGTCGACCGCTCGTGAACGTCGAAGAGCGACGATGGCTTCGGAAGCTGCGGCTCCGCCAATCCCGCCTCTACGGGATTGTCGACCTGGGAACGCTGGGGGCGAACGACCCGGTCAAGGCGGCTGAGCGGATGGTGGCCGGCGGGGTCGACGTTCTCCAACTGCGAGCGAAGGGCCATGAGCCGGAATCCTTAGAGCGGCTTGCCCGGTCATTGCGCGGAGTGGCCGACTCGGGCGGCGCCCTCTTTCTGATCAACGACTGGCCTCTGCTGGCCGCTCGATGCGACGCGGATGGCGTCCACCTCGGGCAAGAGGATCTCTCCACTGTGGAGGCGCGGACGATTCTGGCCGATGGGCAGTTGATCGGAAGATCGACCCACTCGCTCGGGCAGGCATTGGCTGCGGAGCGGGAGGGCGCGGACTACATTGCGATCGGACCCATCTTTGCCACTCCGACGAAGCCCGAGGCCGATCCGGTCGGTCTGTCCCTGATCCGGGAGGTGCGGGAACGCTTGAGGAAGCCGTTCTTCTGCATCGGAGGAATCCGGATGGAGAACCTGCCCGAGGTATTGGACGCCGGGGCGGAACGGGTCGTGATGGTGTCAGCCATTCTCCATGCCGAGGATATCGAGGCGTACTGCCGCGAGGTCGCCGCCCGGCTCGGTCCGAGGAGTCTTTTGGCGGGCGGTCCGACTACGCAGGGACCGCGAGCAGGACATTCGAGGGAGTAAAAGCGGCGCAGGCTCGGCTGCCGACCTGGAGGCCGAGCTCCTTCGCTGACTCGTTTGTGACGATGGCGACCAGGGACAGCTCGTCTTCGATCCGGACGATCACCTCGGTGTTGACCGCACCCGGTTGGAGGGCGGCAACCGAGCCACAAAAGCGATTTCGCGTGCTCAGGCGGACCGGGGGGGCCTCGGTGAGCAAGACCACCTGGGAAGCCTTGATCAAGGCCTGAACCGGCGTGCCGACCGCAAGACCCAGCTCGGACAGGCTTGTGAAGGCGACGTGGGAGACCAGCGAGGTCTCTTTGCCGATTGCAATCTCCAGCTCGGCGAGAATGGGACCTTTCTTGATGACGACGACCTTTCCCGCGAAACAGTTGCGTGCGCTGGTCTGCATGGTGACGAGACCCTAGGGGCTCTTACGCGGAAAAGGAAGAAAAAACCAGGCGCTCCGCAAATCGGGTCAGGACGGCAACCTTGCCCCGACCGCCGCCCGGCCTCAGGATTGGAGCATGCATGCGATCGTCATCCACACTTACGGAGGCCCGGAGGTCTTGTCGTGGGAGGAGCGTGAAGACCCGCGCCCGGGACCGGGTGAGCTCCTCCTCTCCGTGCGGGCGGCGGGGGTCAATCCGGTCGATGTCTCCATTCGATCGGGAGGACACTCCACCGCAGCTCTGCCGCTCATCCCGGGGTTCGACGGGGCAGGCGTTGTCGAGGAAGTCGGAGAGGGGGCGTGTCGCTTCCGTGCAGGGGACCGGGCCTACTTCTCGTTGCGAGCGAAAACGGGCTCCTACGCTGAGAAAGTCGTCTGCCGCTGCGAAGAGGTAGAGCCTCTCCCGGAAGCGCTCGACTTCGTTCGAGGAGCTGCCGTCGGAATTCCCGCCGGCACCGCCTATCGAGCGCTTTTTCTCCGTGCGCGGGCGGAAGCGGGAGACGTCGTCCTGATCCACGGAGGGAGCGGAAGCGTGGGCCTGGCGGCCGTCCAGCTCGCTCGGGCTGCTGGACTGGTCGTCATCGGGACTGCGGGCGGGGAAGAGGGGAGGCGTCTCATTACCCGGGAAGGCGCCCATTATTCCTTGGATCATCGCTCGCCCGAGCATTTTCGCCAGATATTGGAGATTACCAAGGGACGAGGTGCCGATATCGTGCTCGAGATGCTGGCAAACGCCAACCTGGGGAAGGATTGCGACATCACTGCCCCGGGTGGAAAGGTTGTCGTCATCGGATCGCGGGGCCTCGTTGAAATCGATCCGCGCGGGTTGATCACCCGGGATCTTTCCGTCCTGGGGATGTCGCTCTTCTGCGCTTCCGCAGGAGAACGGCGCATCATCGCGTCCGGAGTGGCGGCGCGCTTGGAGAAAGGGCTCCTACGGCCCGTCATTCGAGCCGTTCTGCCCATGGCCGCGGCTGCGCAGGCGCAGAGACTCGTGATGGAGCCGGGAGCCTCCGGAAAGATCGTCCTGGTCCCCCCCGGCTCCTCTGACTGAATCAATGAAGCGGTCGGAGCGAAGTCAGGCCGCTTCCGGGAGGCGTTCCAACGCCGAGATCCTCTCTTCCAGCGGAGGATGGCTGGCCAACAGGGAGAGAAAACCGCCCGGTTTGCCATTGATCTTGAATGAGTTGAGGCTCGCCGAGCGCTCGTCGATCACCGTTCCGCCCTCGGTGAGGGCCTGGAGCCCGTGAAGGGCGGAAAGCATGGCGTCTCGGCCGGCGATTCGAGCACTCCCCGCATCCGCACGGAACTCCCGCTGCCGCGAATACCACGCGACGATGAAGGAGGCAAGCAGTCCCAATACGATCTCGGAGAGGAACATGCCGATGTAGAATCCCATTCCCACGCCCCGGCGCTCCTCCTCGCCGCGACTGAGGAAGCTGTCGATTGCCACGCCGATGATCCGGGAAAGAAAGACCACAAAGGTATTCACCACCCCTTGGAGCAAGGTCATGGTGACCATATCCCCATTCGAGACGTGCGTGATCTCGTGACCGAGAACGCCTTCGATCTGGCGGCGATCCATCCGGGAGAGAAGGCCCGTGCTCACCGCGACGAGCGAGTTGGAGCGCGAAGGCCCCGTGGCGAATGCATTGACTTCCGGGCTCTGATAGATCCCGACTTCCGGCATGGCGATCCGGGCGCGGGACGCAAGCTCCCGCACGGTATTCACCAGCCATTCTTCTCCTTCGGTCTGCGGCGAATCGATGACCTGGATGCTGTAGGCCATCTTGGCCATCCATTTCGAGATGGCGAGCGAGACGAAGCTTCCCGCGAAGCCGACGACCAACGAGAAGACAAGAAGAAGCGGATAATTGATGCCGGCCGCGGTGAGCCAGCGATCGAGGTGCAAGACCGAGATGACGGCCGTCAGCAGTACCAGGACTGCGACATTGGTGACCGTCAATAGCAAGATGCGCTTGATCATGGGCAAGAGTATAATCGGGGGCGGCGGGAAAGCAAGGCGGGCTATGCCTCGTGCGGTTCGGTCACCGGACGACCGGCCAGGGAGGAGGCGATGTCCTTGCGGAAATGCATTCCGGGGAAGGATACCGCGTTTACCTCTTCGTATGCGTGCCGTCTGGCATCGGAGAGGCGTTCGCCCCAGCCGACGGCGGTGAACACCCGTCCGCCGGCCGTTCGGAGAATCCCTTGGCTCCGCTTCGTGGCGCCGTGAAAGAGAACGCCCTGGCTCCCTGAGGCGGAGGTTGGGGAGCCAGAAAGGGAGATCGGGTCATCCTGCCGGGGATTTTCGGGATATCCGGAGGAAGCGATCACAACACCCACGACGGAGCGCGGATGTCGAATCAGGCGAAGGCTGCTCAACTCGTCGCGGCAAACCGCTCGGGCGATTTCGCTGAGCGGGGTCCTCAGGGAAGGAAGGAGCACCTGCGCCTCGGGGTCTCCGAAGCGGACGTTGATCTCCAGAAGGAAAGGGCCTTTCTCCGTCACCATGAGACCCGCGTAAAGGACTCCGCGGTAGTCGAGATTCTCCTCGACGCAGGCGGCGTGCAGCCGGGAGAAGATCGATTCCTCGATCTGCCGAACGAGGGAGGGGGAGAGCAAAGGACTCGGCAGAAAGGCGCCCATGCCGCCTGTGTTGGGTCCGCAATCCCCATCGTCGATCCGCTTGTAGTCGTGGGCAAGACCCAGAATCGTGTACTGCCGGGTATCAAAAAGAGCGAAGGCCGAAAGCTCGACGCCTTCCAGGAAGGCCTCGATCAGGACGCGGTGTCCAGCCGATCCGTAAACGCGCCGCTCCATCAGGGAAGTAATGGCATCCCGGGCTTGCGCCAAGTCCGTTGCGATGAACACCCCCTTGCCGGAAGCAAGGCCGTCCGCCTTGATCACCTGGGGGAAGGGGAAGCCGCTGCTGAAGGCGATCGCTTCGCGGGGATCGTCGAAGGAACGAGCTTCCGCCGTCGGGATGCCGTAGCGCCGCGCGAGCTCCTTCGTCCACACTTTGCTCCCTTCCAGTCGCGCCGCACGACGAGGCGGGCCGAAGACCGGAAGGCCGTACCGACCGAATGCGTCGGCGATGCCAGCGCAGAGAGGGGCTTCGGGTCCGACGATGGTCAACTCCGGTCGGAGCTCTTGGGCTTGGCGAACGAGTGAGTCGATGTCATCAGCGGCGATCGGCAGGTTGTCGGCGAGCAGTGCCGTGCCGGCATTGCCTGGTGCGGCGTAGATCCTTTCCACCGCTGGGTCCTGACGAAGCGACCAGCAAAGGGCATGCTCGCGGGAACCGCCTCCGACGACCAGCACCTTCATGGCGTGCCTCGAAATGCGTAGATCATCGGAGTGGGAGGGATCTCCGACGCGCTCAGGGAAAACTCCGCGCCGTCGATCCACCGGATATTCGGGCGGCTGTCCAAATAGCCTTCCAGCTGCCGCAATTCCAGGTCGCCGCTGAGCTCGGTCCGATAGGCAATCGGGACGATGATCCGTGCGGAAAGATCGCTCGCAATCTTATCGAGTTCGGAGACCATCAGGCTGTCTCGACCGACCGGGAGGAAGAGAACGTCCACCTTTCCAAATTCGGCCAGCAATTCCGGACTGAGAGGATGTCCCAGGTCGCCAAGGTGGGCAAAGCGGATTCCGTCGAGGTCGAAGACAAAGGCGGTATTGTGCCCGTGAATTGCGCCTTGGGATTTGTCACGGAAGGTTAGGATGCCTCGGAAGAGAAGTCCTCGGGCGTTATTCGTGCCGAGGGCTGCGACGCTGCGAAAGATCTGGGGAGAACCCTGGATGCGTTCGCCCGCCGATCGATCGTTTGCTTCATTGCTGATCAAGACGACGTCGGCCTGGAGCGATCCCGGGAAATGGTAGTGTACCGTTTCGTCCCCGAAGGGATCGACCGCGATCCGAATGCCGGTGGAGGCGATCAGATAGATGAAGGCGTGACCATACCAGCGGACGAGCACGCTCGGAGCCGCCGCGCGTCCCAGGGGAGAAGCAAGCAGGAAGAGTGCTTGGGCGACGAGAAGGAGGAGGAGAGCCCGAAGGCCCCGTCCCCCCTGGAGAAAGTTCCCCCTGCGGACGGAGGGATCGCCGCTCTCTCCCAGACGTTCGCTTAAGCGCATGGTTCGGCGCATGGTTCGCTAAGCCGGAGCCAACGGGTCTCGAACCCGCAACCTCTGCCGTGACAGGGCAGCGCTCTAACCAATTGAGCTATGGCTCCCTGGCTTATCCGACGCGCCCCTCTTCCGACCGGGCGAGAGACGTTTCACAGGGATCCTATCCCATGGAGGAATTTTCACCATATTCCACGATTCCGGCGGCTGACAATGGAAATCTCGTCAAGCTTCCCCTCCGCCGGCGGCCGCCGTCCGGCGGCGCACAGGCTCCTCCCCGTAGGAGACGCGTTCAACAACTCCTCGATCAAAAAATCCGAGGAACGCCTTCATGCAAAAAGTGGACTTGCGAAAGAATGCCCGCCCGGCTCGCGGCGACGAGCAGCCGATAGGCCGGTTCGTGAAGCGGCTCATAGCTCATCCGGTAGGTGCCGAAGTGCATGGGGATGAGAACCTGACCTTGTAGCTCCAGAAAAGCCTGGACCGCCTTTTCCGGAGTGATGTGAGAGACGCGCTTCGAGGGCTGATCGTAGCAGCCGATCGGCATGAGGACGATTTCCGGTCGGAGCCGCCGTCCGATTTCCGAAAACTCCTTGAAGTAGGCGGTGTCCCCGCAGTGGTAGACCGTGCGGCCGCCGTATGAGAGAGCGTAGCCTCCGTAGCCTCGATCGCGATCGGCGAGATAGCGCGCTCCCCAATGATGCGCGGGGGTGAAGGTGAGCGAGAGTCCTGCGAAGTCCCAATGATCCCACCAAGCCATCTCCCGCACCTGCTCGAACCCCAAGTCATGCACCAGGTTGCCGACATTCGATGGAACGATCACGGGTTGGCGGGCGGCGACTTCGCGCAGCGAGCGTCGGTTGAGATGGTCGAAATGCGCATGGGTGATGAGCACCAGGTCGATGTCGGGCAGGTCCCGGATGGAGATTCCTGCTCGTTTGAGACGGCGGATCACAATCATCCAATTGGCCCAGTTCGGGTCAATCAGGATGTTGTGCCGCGGGGTCTGTACCAGAAAAGATGCATGACCGACCCAGGTGAGGCAGACCTGGCCCTCGGCCAGAATCGGGAAGGAAGGAGAATGGCGTACACCCCCGCGCCGGGCGAAGAGCGAGGGCAGCAAGACGTCCAGGAGAAAGTTGCGCCGCCCCCCCTTTGGCCGCTTGGAGCTGTGCACCGTGTGGAGGAGGTGCGGGTTTAGTGCCGGCGGCCTCCGCGCCGGAACTTATGGCCTCTGCGCGCTGGTCTGCGAACGTCAGAGGGGCGGTCCAGCCGATAGAGAATGCGCGCCTTGGTCAGATCGTGGGGAGACATTTCCAGCTTGACGCGATCCCCGCTAGTCAATCGGACAAAATGCTTCCTCATCTTTCCGGAAATGTGCGCGAGCACCTGGTGCTGGCCCTCGTCCAACTCTACCCGGAACATCGTTCCCGGGAGGATGGTGACGATAGTGCCTTCAACTTCGATGGTATTCGGTGTGGTCATGTTGCAATAGAGCCGGAGAATTCCGTCATTGGTCTTTTTGTAGGGCCAAGGAACTACCCGGCTTCTGCAGCAGGGTGACGTAATCGCCCAGTACGTTTAGCGCTTCCTCCAGGGTGAAATCGTTGCCGACCTGAGGAGTGCCATCGTCCCAGTTCTTCTCTTCGATCTCTCGGATAGCCGTCGCGTCGCCGGACGCTTCCCCCGAAGAGTTCTTCGCCGTGGAGCGCGGCAAGAGCTTCATCGGCTTGCGGCTCCGCGCGGATTCGATGTCCAAGTAGTAGACGGACTCGTTGTGCGGGGGACGACGCGCGCGCTTTGCCTCCAAGGCCGCCTTGCTCGCCTCCGCCTCCTGCTTCTCCTTGAGGCGAAGCGACTGGTTGAGGGAAACAGACTTGTCCTCGTTCTTCCGCTTGATGAGATCGATTTGCGTCAATACATAAGTGAAGTCCGGATTCGACGCCACCCGTTCCGACGAGCGCTTTTGCAAGATAGGAAGGAAAGCCGCCTCCCCGCTTGCTTTTTGATAGTAGGCTGGCGGGATGGCGTCAGCGGGAAGGGCGTTCGGCAGGGCCGATTCGCCGAGCTCCAGGTAATCGTCCACCGAGGGAAGGACGACGTCGGAGGCGACCCCCCGCTGTTGCGTGCTCAAGCCGGTCACCCGGTAGAACTTCTGGACGGTCACCTTGAGCTTGCCGGGATCGCCGTGAAAATCCCATGGGACATAGTCGGAAAGCGGAAGGAGCGTTTGCACCGTCCCCTTTCCGTGCGTGGTCTGGTCACCGATCACAACGGCCCGGCCGTAATCCTGGAGCGCGGCCGCCACGATCTCCGATGCGGATGCGCTAAACCGGCTGACCAGGACAAGCAAGGGGCCTGTGTAGCAGAGATGACTCCCGGGGATGCGGAAGGATTGGGTGCGACCGCGATAGTCCTTTACTTGAACGACAGGCCCGTCCCGCAGAAAGAGCCCGGTCAAGTTGATCGACTCTTCGAGCATGCCCCCTCCATTGCGCCGGAGGTCGAGGATCACACCCGAAATGCGCTCCTTTTCCAGGCGTTTCAAGAGCAGCGCGACGTCGTCGCTGCATTTCTCATAGAAGCCGGGCAGCTGGACGACACCGAAGCGCTCAATCGGATGCCCCTGGGCATCGGTCCGCTCGTAAACAAATCCCTTTGCATGCTGCTCGGTGAGCTTCACCACGTCGCGGGAGAGGCTGATCGAGCGGCGCACCGACTCGTCCGCGGCGTCCGCCGGAATCACCAGCAGGGTCACCTTGGTGCCGCGTTCGCCGCGAATTTGCTCGACGACCTTGTTGAGCTTCATGTCGACCACGTCGACAGGCTCCCCGCGCTCCTGCTGCACGGCGACGATGCGGTCGTTGGGCTTCAGCCGCTTGTCCAGATCAGCCGGAGCACCGGGGACCAGGCTGACGATCTTCGGGTAGCCGTCTTCCGATTTCAAGACGGCTCCGATTCCGGTCAAGGAGAGCTTGATGCTATTGATCTCGAAGTTTTCCGCCTCACTTGGAGACTGGTAATCGGAGTGGGGATCGTAGGCGTGCGCAAGCGCGTTCAAGTAATAGTCGACGATCTCCTCGCTGTCCGCCTCCCGCATCTCCTTGAGGAAGCGGCTGTACCGTCGGGCGATGGTCTTCCGGGTCAGCGCCGGCTTCTCCTTCGACAATAGCCCTTGGAGAAGCTCGAACTTGACGCGTTTTCTCCAGAGATCGTGCGCCTCAGCCTCATCCTTGGGCCAGGGCAGCTTGCTGCGATCCGGCCGGTAGGTTTCCTCCTTCGAGAAGTCGTGGGGCTCGGCGAGCAGGGTTTCGACGCCGTGCTCCTGCTCCGCCGCTCGCGTCAGAAAACGATTGTAGATTTCGAAAGCCGGTGAAATGTCTTCCCTGCGGGTGTAGTCTCCGAGGGTGGTGCCATACTTTTTCTCAAACTGGTCGATGTCCGGCTGGAGGAAGATCGAGTGGTTGAAGTCGAGCGCGTCGAGGTAGTTTCGGAGAAAGGCTTCCGAGACGTGCTCGTCGAACGGCTTTTGGGAAAAATGAGCTTGCTGGAGGAAAATCGCGACGAGCTTGGCGACCTTCCCACACTGCGTCTGATCCATGTCGGCGGGCATCGCCGCCGGTGCGAGTGCGAGCAGCAGGCCGAAGAGCCAAAGACGACGCAAAAAACCTCTCATAGAAGCTCCTTTTCATAATAAGCGCGAAATGCTGTGGGGAGCAACACCTGCCCGTCCTCCTGCTGGTGATTTTCCAGGAGAGCAGCCATGAGACGGGGCAGGGCCGTCCCGGAACCATTGAGGGTATGGCAGTAGCGCGGCTTGCCCGGCGGATCGGGCTTGCAGCGGAGATTCATCCGACGGGCCTGGAAGTCTTCTAGGTTGCTGCAAGAGGAGACTTCGAGCCAGGCGCCCACCCCCGGGGCCCAGACTTCCAAGTCGTAGCATTTGGCGGCGCCAAATCCCATGTCGCCAGAGCAGAGAAGAGCGATTCGGTAGGGGATCTCCAGCAGTCGGAGGACCTGTTCCGCATGGTGAACGAGCTCTTCCAAAGCTTCGTAGGAGCGTTCCGGCTGCGTCACCTGCACGAGCTCGACCTTTTCGAATTGATGGATCCGGAGAAGGCCGCGGGTGTCCTTTCCCGCACTCCCCGCTTCCCTGCGGAAGCAAGGGCTATAGGCGACGTAGCGGAGAGGAAGCCCGGATTCCGGAAGGACTTCCTCCCGGTGGAGATTCGCCAGCGCAAGCTCGGCGGTCGGGAGGAGGTAGAGGTCGTCGGAAGGGATGCGATACATCTCTTCGGCGAATTTCGGGAGATGACCGCTCCCGACCGCGACCTCCCCGCGAACGAGAAATGGAGGCCAGATCTCCGTATATCCGTGTTCCCGGATATGCAGGTCGAGCATGAAGCGGATGAGGGTTCGCTGGAGGCGGGCTCCCTCGCCGCGGAAGAGAGCAAATCCGCTGCCCGCCAGCTTGACGGCAGTGGCAAAATCGAACCAACCGCGCTTTTCGCCGATCTCCCAATGGGGCTTTGGCGCAAAGGAGAACGAGCGCGGGGTGCCCCACGCGCGAACCGTCTGATTCGCTTCCGGGTCGCCGCCGACGGGAACGGTGGGATGGGGGAGGTTGGGGAGGAGAAGGAGGAGATCCTTGACTTCCTCTTCCAATATCTGCCGCTTGCCTTCGTCTTCCTCGATCCTTTTCCCCAGAGCTCGCATTGCGCTCAGAAGCTCTGCGGGCGGCTCCTCTCTTCCGCGGCGGAATCCGATTTCCCGGCTCACCTGATTGCGCTCGGATCGGAGCGCTTCGACGGAGTGAATGACGGCTCGGAGCTCCTCGTCGCGCTCGAGGAGTCGGTCGACCAGTCCCTCGTCTCCGCGGCCGCGGGTTCTCAGGCGCTCGCGGGCCTCCTGTGGATGTTGGCGAAGCCAGTGAATGTCGAGCATGAGGGAACCTGTGCCGCATCAGGCGATCTCATCGCCCGTGATCGCATTGAGAAGAGTAAACTGTTCGCCGCCGAGGTGCGTGTCGGGTCGGAAATAGAGCTTCCCCTGGAGTCGGCGCTCGAGGTCGAGCAGAAGCTCCTCATCTTCGGTTTTCAACCTTTCGAGGGTTGACGGATGGACGAGGACGCGCAGCTCCTTGATTTCCGGGTGGAGCCGCATGGCTCGGACGATGGCTCGCTGAATCTCAACGCTCATGGTCTCCGGCGATTTGACCATGCCCCTTCCGTGGCAGGCGGGGCAGGGGACATAGAGGGAGTGGCGGATGCTTTCCTGGACGCGCTGTCGGGTCATCTCGACGAGGCCGAAGTCGGACATAGGCAGAATGTTGGTCTTTGCCTTGTCTCGATGGACGCACTCCTTGAGCCTCTGCACGACCGCTTCCCCTTCCCGGCGCGCCTTCATGTCGATGAAATCGATGACGACCTGGCCCCCAATGTTGCGCAGACGCAGTTGCCGGGCGACTTCGCGGGCAGCCTCCATGTTCGTCTGAAAAATAGTGCCGCCTTGTTCCCGTCCGCCACGAGCCCGCCCCGTATTGACATCGATGGCGACGAGCGCCTCCGCCTCGTCGATCACGATGTAGCCCCCGCTCGACAGCTCGACCTTTCGTCCGAACGCGCTGTCGATCTGCTTTTCGATACCGAGCCGCTCGAAGAGAGGGGTGGGGTCTTTGTACGAGACGATCTTTCTCTGGGATCGGGAGGAAATGAGACCCACCATCTCTCGAATGCGCTTTGCCTCCTCTTCGTCGTCGACCAGGATGCGCTCGACATCCTCGGTGAGGAAATCCCGCACCGTTCTCTGGACGAGATCCGGCTCTTCGTAGACGAGGCTTGGGGCGGGCAGGGAGCGGATCTTGTCGTTGATCTCCTGCCATTGCTGCAGGAGGAAGGCCAGATCGCGGACGAAATAGCGCGCGCGCCCCCCCTCCCCCACCGTGCGAAAGATCAGGCCCATTCCGTCAGGCACCTCGAGCGAATCGAGAATTTTGCGGAGACGCACGCGCTCCTTCGGATTGTCGATTTTCCGGGAAATCCCGAACTGCTCGCTGAACGGGCTCAGCACGAGATAGCGGCCCGCAAGGCTGATATTGGTCGTCACGCGGGCCCCCTTGGTGCCGATGGGGCCTTTGGTTACCTGGACGACTACCTCGGCGCCAGCCGGGTAGATTTTGGGGATGTCCTCGGCCCGGGGGGTGCGCGACTTGTTTTTGCGCCTGCGCCGCTCAACCGTTTCGAAGCTCGCGTCGAGGGCAGCGGGGATAGCATCCCAATAGTGGAGGAAGGCGTTCTTTCCGACCCCGATGTCGACGAAGAGCGCTTTCAGGGCGGGCTCGACATTGTTGACGCGTCCCTTGTAGATGTTGCCGGCGATCCCGCGCTGCTCTCGCCGTTCAAGCGCCAGCTCTTCGAGCAGGCCGTCTTCCAAAAGGGCGACCCGGTACTCGAGCGGTTCGCAGCTGATCGCGATTTCCTTTCTGTCGGCGTTCGGCTTCAGACGGACCCAACGTCGGATTCGGTCGAAAAACATGAATGGTCTCCTTCTTTTCTTGCCATCTCCTTCGCCGGGAACCGCAGGCGGGGCGGCATTCCGGTCGGGGGCTGTTTGGTGAAGTCTTCTTGAGTTCGGGACGAGAGTACGGCTCCGTCGCGGGCGACGGGTGCGCCCCGTTGATCCCGAGGGCAAATCGGTTCGGGATGGCGACGATAACACGGATCAGTCCCGTCAGGTTCCGCGCAAGCAGGCGTCTTCGGCTTTCCGATGGATCCATACGCTTTCCACTAGCCCCAATCCTGCCAGGCAACTGATGAGGAAGGTTCCTCCATAGCTGATGAAAGGCAAGGGGATGCCGGTAATCGGTACTACCTTGATGGTCATCCCGACGTTCACAAAAATGTGCGTAAAAAGAATCGTGGCGATCCCGACGGACACGGCTCGCCCTGCGGGCTCCCGAGCGCCGAAGGCGATCCGAAGGCAGAGCAGGAGCAGAAGGCACTCTCCGGCGATGACCGCCGCACCCCCGAGGAAGCCCCATTCCTCCCCGACCACCGAGAAGATGAAGTCGGTATAGGAGATGTTCTTGGGAAGAAAACCGAGCATGTTTTGGGTGCCCTTGAGATAGCCTTTGCCGGACATGCCGCCGGAGCCGATCGCAATCAGGGATTGATTGATCGTCCAACCCGCGCCCAGGGGATCGAGAGTCGGGTCGAAGAAGGTGCGAATCCGGTTCATCTGGTAGGGCTTGAGCCCGGGAATGTCCCAACCGAGTTTGCCGACTCCCATGTAGGCGTAGGCGAGCACTCCAAGAAGGCCGAGCACGCCGAGAAGCACGTAGCGCATCTTCAGGCCGCCGACGAAGAGGATGGCGAAGCAGAGAGGGAGGAAGACACCTGCGGAACCGAGCGCCGGCTGCTTCAAGATCAGGATCGTGGGAAGGATCATGGCGAGCACGAGGGGAGCAGCGAAGAGGAGGCCCCGGTTCTTCGCCTGGTTGAGCCACCATGCACCCAGGAGAACAAAGCCAACCTTCGTGAAATCGGCGGGCTCAATGCTGATCGGGCCGAAGCGGAGCCAGCTTTTCGCCCCGTTGACCGTCTGACCAACCACGAGAACGATCACGAGCGCGGGAAGAGAAACCAGGAAAAAGAGCCACCCCCACTTTACCCAAATCCGGTAATCGATGAAGGAGAGGATGAAGAATGCCCCCAAGCCGAGCAGAAGCCAGACAGATTGGGAGAAAGCCGCGTTGCGGAAATCCTGGCTCTCGCTCGAGTAGGTCGCGCTGTAGACGACGACGATCCCGAAAGCCGACAAAGCCACCGCTACGATCAGAAGGGACCAGTCGAAGCGCATCACCTTGGTCAGGAAGCTCAGCCGCTCGTTCTCCGCCATGTGGCTCCCTTCTATCCCTGATCCGAAGAGGCGCCCTCTTGGCTGTCTTCCTCTTCGCGCACCGGAGTGGCTGGGCGAGCCGGCTGCGTCGTGTCGGTCTTGGGCTGAATTTCAGAGAGGCCGTTGAAGTTACCCTTGGCAGGGGTGAAATAGACGAGCTGCGGAGAGACGCCGGTCCGTTCCATCGCCAGGATTCCCTCGACAATCTTGTGGGCGATCGGTCCAGCCGTGGCTCCTCCTCCGATGCCCCCTTCCACCATCACGCCGAAGGCATATTTCGGACGATCATACGGCTCGAAGCCGATGAACCAGGCCCGGGTGTCGTTGTAGAGCTTTCCGTTCCACTTTCGCTTCGCCTGGGCCGAACCGGTCTTGCCAGCGATGGCAATTCCGGGAATCGCCACCGAGTGACCGGTTCCGCTCTCGACCACGGAGAGCAATCCCTTCCGGATGGCGTTCAGATCTTCCCTGCGCACTCCCAGATCGGCGCGGGGCCGGGGAGGGATGGAAGCGACCTGGCGGCCGTGATCGTCGCTGACCCCGATGACGAGCCGGGGGTAGAGGAGGGTGCCGCCGTTGGCGACCGAGCTCATCAGGAGCACCATCTGCAGGGGGGTCACCTCCAGGAAGCCCTGCCCGATCGACAGGTTGGCCGTATGGGCGGTCGTCCATCGCTCCAGGGGATGATGGACCTTCATCCAAGCCGGTCCGGGCAGGATCCCCGAGGCCTCTCCAAGGTAGGGCAGCCCGGTCGGCTCCCCGAAGCCGCAAAGGCTGGCCATCTCATCCAGGTGCTTGATCCCCGTGCGAATGCCGACTTGGTAGAAGAATGTGTTGCACGAATACTGGAGAGCCTCGTCGAGAGTGATGTTCCCGCGCCCTGTCTTGGTCCAGTCGTGGAAGAGGTGGCCGCCGATGTCGATCGCGGCCGGGGAAAAAATTTGCGTGCTGGGCGTGATGGCTCCGTATTTCAGGGCGGCCAAGGAGACCAGCACCTTGAACGTGGAACCGGGGGAATAGGTGGCGACGCCCCGGTTGAGAAGCGGCCGTGTCGGATCGGAAGTGAGCCTCTTCCAGTCTTCCTGGCTGATCTTGGGTATAAATCCATTGGGGTCGAAATCGGGAACCGAAGCCATGGCCAAGATGTCCCCGGTATTCGGATCCATGACGATTGCCGCACCCCGACCCACGTCACGGAGCGCATCCTGCACGATCGCCTGAATCCGCGCATCCAGGGTCAGGTAGACAGAAGCACCGAGGCCCGGATTCGTGTATCCCTCTTCCGAGACGATATAGCCGCGATAGTTGACGCGGAGAATCCTTCCTCCCGGTTTCCCCTGCAGCTGCCCGTCCATGAGCCGCTCGACGCCGATGCGGCCGATCGTTTCCAAGTCATTCCCGTCGGGCCCGAGGCGCTCCTTCTCTCCCGGGGGTCCGACATAGCCGAGAATATGCGAGGCGAAGGCCCCGAAGTTGTAGTGGCGCACCGGGCGCACCGCCACATCGATCCCCGGAACACCCAGGTTTTGCTCGGCAAACCGCGCGACGGTAACGTAGCTGAGCTCCGACGCAAAACGGTAGGGGACCGTCGGGCTCGTGAAATAGTGGCGCTGGAGCTCCTTCGGATCGAGCTTGACCTCCAGATGCAGGGCGTTGGCGATGGGGATGAGATCGCTCATGACGACCCGATAGATGTCGGGCTCCTTGCGGAGCAAGGTGGCGCCCCCCATCCTCCGTTCCACCTGGATGCGGGGCACCCGTCCCCGGTGGCGCTTCGGGTAGTCGCGCACCAGCTGATCGAGGTAGAGATCGATCTCATAGGTGGCGCGGTTCTCGGCGAGGGCGATGCCGTTCCGATCCAGGATAGGACCGCGGGCACCGTCGAGGCGCAGGGCGATCGTCGTCTGATTCCGCAGTCGGTTGGCGTACGTTTGTCCTTCGACCACTTGGAGAACCCAGAGCCGAGCAATCAGGAGCCCCAGGCAGGCCGTAATCGCCAGAGCGACGATGCCGATCCGGAGGTTGGGGAGGTAGGACGGACGGGAAGCGAGCGGGTCCATCAGAGCGGTTCGATCTCGATCAGATCGTCCTCCTTCTCGACCGGAGCTCTGGCCAAAAGCAGGCCCAGGCTCCAGTCGAAGAACCAGCCAACGGGGAAACTGATCAGGGCCGTCAGCACCGACGCGATCGCAAACTCTCCCCAAGAGGCCGCAATCGTGCTCCATTCGTGCAGCTCCAGCAATCGAACCGTGTGCGAGATCCCCAGAATCACGAAAGCCGCCAGGGCGGCGAGCGGCGGCAAAAACCCGATGCTCCGCAGGAACAGCGTCTGTCGGAGCAGGAAGACCAGAATCGCGGCCAGCGTAAAGGCGAGCAGGTCCGGGCCAATATGACCCGCCGTGAGCAGGTCGCGCCAGAATCCCGCCGCTGCGGCAAGGCCGAAGGAAGGGATGAGCGGAAGGCGGAAGGCGGCGTAGGCGACCAGCAGGGCCAGCAAATCCGGCTTGGCGACCAGGATGGGCAGACTCGGGAGAATCATCTGTAGGGGCACCGCTACGACACAAAAACCAAGACAGACAAGGGCCGGTACCGTGCAGAGAGCCTTGCGGACAAGCTCGCCGCCTACCCAGCGCATCGTGCCTCCTCCACCCGCCATTGTCACCCAGCCATCCACTCTTTCCCGCCTTCCGCATTAGCAAGGACGGGCTCCAATCCGAGTTCTGCCCTCACGGCAGCCGTCGCGGCACCGGCTTCTCGCGCAAGCTGGGGGAATCCCAACCCACGATGATCCGCCCACATCGTTCGCTTCTCCTCTATAGCGGCTAAAGAGAGGGATAGCAATGGAAAGCGGAGGTAGGAAGCGTGCTATCGCCCCGGAAGGACGACGAACATCTCGGAAAGTTCCGTCAGGTCGACACCGGGGTCCACCGTAGCCTCGCGATAGAGGCCAAACGCACGGGACGCCTCCAAGGGGAGCACTTGCCTGATGCTGCCGACGTAGAGACCAGCGGGGAAAACCCCGCCCAAGCCGCTCGTCAGGACGCGCTCCCCCGCGGCGACCTGAGCATTCCTGGGGAGATAGATCATGCGGGCATAGGGCTTGTTGTCCGCCGCTGTGCCCGCGCCGACGACCAGCCCTTGATCCTTGGAGACCTCGCTCATGGCGGAAATCTTACAGTTTTCATTGGTGAGCAATATGATCTGGCTTAGGTTGCGCGCAATGATCCCTGTTTTCCCCACGACCCCTCGCGGAGTGACGACCGGAAGATCCGAGGAGAGGCGCCCGTCGTCGCTCCAGCCGATGTCGACGTAAATGTTGCTCCACCAGTTCGAGGGATCCCGGCTGATGACTCGGCAGGAGAGCAGGCGGAACGACGAGCTCTGCCGGAAGGAGAGCATTTCGCGGAGCCGGTCGTTTTCCTCCTGCAGATGGCTGAGATAGCTGTTCTTCATCGCAAGCTCCGTGTTCTGGACGCGCAGCTGCTTGAGCTCGGCCTGAATCTGGTTCAAGGTCTTTGTACCCAACTCGAAATCGTCCCAGAACTTGACGGAGTGGTCCCAGGCGGAGAGAAAGGGTGAGGCCATTTCGAGGCCGATCTTGTGCAGCTCTCGCTCCCATGCATGAGGAAGCGCCAGCCCGATGAGGAGAAGAAAGAGGGAGGCGGCGCCCAGATAGAGGGGAACCCGTCCCACTCCGCGGCGGGATCCGACGGTCGGCTCCCCGCGAGCTGCAAGAGGCGAATCTTCGTCAACCGGCATGATGCGAAGAGACTGAGAAAACCGCGAAAAGGTTCGGCATGAATCCTGGCTTAACGACGAGCTTCCGCCCGGGCGACTTTCTTGAGAACCGAATACTCTTCCAGGATCTTCCCGGTGCCCTCGGCGACCGCGCTGAGCGGGTCCTCGGCGACATGCACGGGCAGGGAAGTCTCTTCCGTCAGCAGGCGGTCGAGGCCGCGCAGAAGAGCACCGCCTCCCGCCAGGACCACGCCCCGTTCGAGAAGATCGGCGGAGAGTTCCGGAGGGCAGCGTTCCAGGGTGATTCGGACGGACTCGACGATCACGGAAAGCGATTCCATCATGGCTTCCCGTACCTCTTGGGAAGTGACGGTCAAGGTCTTCGGAAGACCGGCGACGAGATCCCGTCCGCGCACCTCCATGACGGTCTCGGTCTCGAGCGGGTGGGCGGAACCGATCCGCATCTTGATCTCTTCGGCCGTGCGCTCGCCGATCATCAGGTTGTAGGCTCGGCGGAGATAATTGGAAATGCTCTCGTCGAGCTCATCGCCGGCGACCCGGACGCTCCGGGAGTAGACGATGCCGGAGAGGGAGATGATCGCCACCTCGGTGGTCCCCCCACCAATATCGACGATCATGTTGCCGGAAGCCTCTTGAATGGGGAGCCCCACCCCGATGGCCGCCGCCATCGGCTCCTCGACCAAGTAGACTTCCCGGGCGCCGGCCTGCCGCGTCGACTCCTCGACGGCCCTTCTCTCAACTTCCGTGATCCCGCTCGGCACGGCGATGACGATCCTCGGCCTCCGGAAGAAGATCTTTGCTTGAGCTCTGCGGATGAAGGCCTTGAGCATCTCTTCGGTGAGATGGAAGTCTGCGATGACCCCGTCCTTCAGAGGACGGATCGCCTGGATGTTCCCCGGGGTGCGGCCCAGCATCCGCTTGGCCTCTCCCCCGACAGCTACCACCTGCTTGGTCGCGGAGTGCACCGCGACGACCGAAGGCTCTCGCAGGACGATACCCTTGCCGCGAATGTAGATCAGGGTATTCGCTGTTCCGAGGTCGATGCCGATGTCGTTGGCAAGCGCGGACGATGCCCAATCCCATAGTTGGGGCGACAAGCGTTTGCCGGGGTTGCTTTGTTCCGGAGAGAAAGAGGCTTCTTTCGGGGAAGTCGGTTCGAGGAGGGGAGGATTATTCACGGGCGCAACCGTAGCTTGAAAAAAAAGGGCCTGGATTGCTAGAAAAAAGGAAAGCCTCGGTCAATCCGACTCGTCTGGTCCGCAGGGAACTTCCTTGGGGAAAGATCTCGGAGTCTCTCGCAGGCGACCCGGGGATGCAAAGGGAGCCATGGAAAGAGCGGTTGAGCCGAGGCGAGACGGGGAGGAGGGGTGGCCGCAGGGGCCGTGGATTGTCGGGACCGTCACCACGGCCGAAGGCCTGCCCTTTCTGCGGGCCGAGTCGCCCGCCCACTTGGTGGAAATCCGGCTCGACGCCCTGCGGGAAGCCGGGGTTCCCCTCCGGGATCTGCGCGCCTCCTTGGCGGAGCGGGCCAGACCCGCTCTTCTGACGCTGCGTGCTCCCGAAGAGGGAGGACGGCGACATTGGCCGGAAGGGGAGAGGGAGCGGCTGCTCGAAGAGTTTTTCCCCGTGATCGACGCCCTCGACCTGGAATATCGCTCCCTCGAGCCATTGCGGTGCTGGTGGGAGCGTGCGCGAGCGGAAGGAAAGTGGCGCATTCTTTCCGTTCATTGGCTGGAGGGCAGTCCCGGCGAGGGGCGGATTCGGGAGTATTGCTCCTTGCTGGAAGAGGCTCAGCCGGACTGGGCGAAGATCGCTCTACGGCTTCGCGAGCCCCAAGATCTTCGTTCGCTGGCGCGGGTGCTGCTGGAACATCAATCCCAAGCGTGGGCCCTCATGGGGTTGGGACCGTGGGCCGCGCTCTCCCGCATCGTCCTCTCCGCCCTGGGAAGCGAGCTGGTCTATGGCTACCTGGACGAGCCGGCCGCCCCGGGTCAACCCTCGGCCGAGGAGCTCGCCCGTGGGCTGCGTCGCCTCGGACTTCCGGTTCCCTCGGATCGGAGGAGAATGCGGCCTCCCCGTCGGTAAGTGAGGTAGACCCAAGCCCACTCGAAGAAGACCCTGGCGTTGCTGCGAAATCCGATCCCAACGGCCCGGTGGATCACGAAGGCTAGCCTACAAGCCTTGCCAAAGCAGATGGACCGGGAGAAAGCTGCTCGCTCGTACGATCATCTCTGTTTTCCGATAGGGCGAAATCGAGAAGGGGAAGAGGCTCCAATACTCCTGGCCTCCATCCTCCGTCACCAGCCAGAGAAAATAATGTCCCGCCTGGAAGCGCCCGTTCTGATCGAGCCGTCGCCATTCAAAATGACCGTCCGCCCTGATCGGAATCGTCGCAATGATCGAGTGTCGGGGCAGCTCGAGCAGCTGCTTCTGGAAATTAGCCCGCGCCATCTCCGCTTGCGCCGTCGCTGCGGACAGCTCGTTCTGGTTTCCCGTAAACTCCTGCTGGAGAGGCACCATTTCCTCTTCGGATTCCGCGATCCGTCCCTCAAGGAGAGAAATCTGATTCCGAATTTCCGTCACCTTCGGTGCCACCTGCTCCTGAATCTCCTCGGTCTTCTTTTTCAGCGCCTGCTGCTTCTGCTCGTAATTGCTTTGAAATTGGTGCCAGACCTTTAGACCTTCTTCCGCCCATTTCCGCTCTTCTGTCACGTTGACGGAGGGGGGGGCGGAGTAGAGAGCCAGCTCGTAGGCGTTCGCCCATGCTTCGGGCGCACGGATCGAAAGGTCCTTTTCCTCGATCGGGATTCCGATCTGCTTGCTCCTTTCCCGGAACTTTGATTCGATCCCCGCGACCACCGCATCATATTCCCGCTCCAGCGCGGCCCCTTCCGTCGCCCAAAGCTCCTTCCCCTTCTCCTGCGACTCCTTCCCGACGTTCTTCAACTCCTCTTCCGCGGCATGAAGCTGCTCCTTCAAGAGGCGGAGGCGTTCCTGCTGGGCAAGCAGGTCGGAGCGGACGCGCTGCAGGTTGGTTTCGCCGTTTTGGGCGGTCTGCCGATAGGGCTCCACCGAGCTTCCGCAATCTCGCCGTAGGGCGCGGACGTCTCCCGAGAAGTCGTAGACGACATACGCCTTGGCCGGCATGGGAAGCTTGCCCGGAAAGATCTGGCCTTCGACCTGGGTCTCGCGCAGGGAATAGTAGGTTCCGAGCCCCGTGGCGGCTACGGCGCTATAGAAGAGCAGGCGGGCAAAGGCGGCCAGCAAGAGGCCGCGGCTCATGCCGGGTCTGGTCGCCTTCTCTTCGCCGAGCACCTGTTCGCGAAACTCCTCGTCGGAAACGGCGGTTGATTGCCGAAGGCTCGAAGCTTTCTCTTCCCATGCGGCCGGGGACGGGAAGGGATCGATCGGCGCGGGTCGGCCCTCGACCGGCGAGGGAGCCGTGCGTCTCTCTTCGGGATCGCTCGGCTCCGAACCAGACAACGGGCGAGGTGGACGGTGCGTTCGCCGGCCGCCCGACATCCAGGGCGGACCGCTCGTCCTGGGACTGCGTCGGGAGGCGAGGGGAGGCCGGGTGGTTCCCCTTTCGGAATTCTCCGAGCGCGAATCGCCGAGCACCTGTTCGCGAAACTCCTCGTCGGAAACGGCGGTTGATTGCCGAAGGCTCGAAGCTTTCTCTTCCCATGCGGCCGGGGACGGGAAGGGATCGGTCGGCGCGGGTCGGCCCTCGACCGGCGAGGGAGCCGTGCGTCTCTCTTCGGGATCGCTCGGCTCCGAACCAGACAACGGGCGAGGTGGACGGTGCGTTCGCCGGCCGCCCGACATCCAGGGCGGACCGCTCGTCCTGGGACCGCGTCGGGAGGCGAGGGGGGCCGGGTGGTTCCCCTTTCGGAATTCTCCGAGCGCGAATTCGGGTCCCCCTTGCCGGGTCGATTGCTCATAAGCGGGCAACGGTAGGTATAGGGTAAGCCCCCAAGCGCACGATCCAAGCGGAATTTCCGCAGATCTCTCGGCAACGCTCCCGCAGCGCTTCCGGGGGAGGAGGGGCGAACGCCTCCCAGAGGCCAGAGAGATCGGCCGTGCCGGGCGGCTGCCCAATCCCCGCCCGCGCGCCTCTCCGAATCCAGCAGCCGCCCAAGCGGTCCGCCCATCGATCGATCGACTCCCTGGAACCTCCCGCCAGGAGGAAGACGGCTTTCTGGGTTTCCGAAAGCTCCCGCGGACCGGGCGACTCCTCTCCGAGCCCGATGATGTAGAAACCGAAGCGAGCGGCCCGGCCGCACGCGAGGGCATGCGGAGGATCGATCTCGCCGCAGACGGTCCAGCTCAGCCGCGCACCGGATTTATGCCGGAGCACGGACGGAAGATCGAGCACTCGTTGCTTGGGGAGAACCAGAATATCGATCGATTCCGCCGTGAGCAGCCTCTGTCCTTCCGCAGCGGATCGGACCATGCGGAAGTGATCGGATGCGCCGAAGCGGTTCTGCGCGGCCAGGAGGCCGGCCGCTCCTCCGCCGCAGCCGATCCGGAGGAGACCCTGCTGGCCTCGCGCGCTCGAAAAGATTTCCAGGAAGATCGCCCGGATCGCCCGATCGGAGAGGGAGCCGGAATTCCGCCGGATCAGATCTGCGATTACCGCCTCCTCTCGGATCGCATCGAAGAGGAAGAGACCATTCCGTCGCTTCCACTCTCCAATGTCTCGGGCCACATCCATTCGCTGGTTGAGAAGCTCCAGGAGTTGACGGTCGATTCCGCCCAGCCTGCGGCGAAGCCGATCGATCTCCCGCTCCGAGGTGGCCGGCTCAGCCATGGGGCGCCTCCCGTTGCGGACAGATCTGGTTGCGGAGCTGCGCAAAAGTCGGCAGCGGCTCGAACGGCAGGGCCACCCGGCAGCCTGTCGCCGGCTTCATCGGATGCGTCGCGATGTCCATCACGATACGGCCCGGCTCCCGGCGCCGTTCCGGCTTCTCCTAGGCGAGGCCGACCGCCCTCCGCGCCGAGTCCAAGGTCGGAGCGGCCGCGGCGCGTGCCGTACGGGCGCCTTCGTCCAAAATCTCATCCACGAGGCCTGACTTGCCCTTCATCTCCTCGTATCGCTCGCGGAAGGGCGCTAAGAAGCGCTCGAGCTTGGCGAGAAGCTCCTTCTTGAGCGTTCCGTAGCCTACGCCTCCCCGCCGCATGGAGGCGACGAATTCCTCGAGCTCCTGCGGCTCGCTCACGAGCCGGCAGAGAGAAACCAGCACCGAGCCGGCAATCGGCTTGGGCTCTCCGATGGGGGTCGAGTCGGTGCGGATCGCCATCACCCTCCTGCGGAACTCTTCCCGGTCCCCGAAGAGCTCGAGGGTGTTTCCATAAGATTTCGACATCTTTTGCCCGTCGATCCCCGGAATGGTGGCTACGCTCTCCTCGATGTCTTCCCTCGGCACCACGAACACGGGCCCGAAGTCCTGGTTGAACTTCGCGGCCAGATCCCGGGTCACTTCCAGATGCTGCTTCTGGTCGATCCCTACGGGCACGACGTCTGCCCGGTAGAGCAGGATGTCGGCGGCCATGAGGACCGGATAGGCAAATAGGGCGTGGGTCGGGGCAATCCCCTTGGCCAGCTTGTCCTTGTAACTGTGGCACCTCTCTAAGAGACCCAACGGAGTGACCGTGGAAAGGAGCCAGGAGAGCTCCAGAACCTCGGGCACAGCGCTCTGTCGGAAAAAGACCGTCCGCTTCGGATCGAGGCCGCATGCCAAGAACGCGAGGGCGGCTTCCCGGACATTGCGGCGCAAGGCCTCGGGGTCGCCGACCGTGGTCAGAGCGTGAAAATCGGCGATGAAGAGGAAGGTCTCCCCCTTTTCCTGCCATTGGATTGCCCGCTGCAGCATGCCGAAGAAGTTCCCCAGGTGAAGAAACCCGGATGGCTGGATACCGGATAAGATGCGCATGAGAGATCGGTCTCGATGTTATCGGAAAAATGGCTTTCGGGATCAACTGCTCCGGGTCGCCCATCAGGTGGTTGCGTTGCAGGCCCGCCGCGCGGGCGGGGTCACCAGCGCGCTTTCCGATGGATTCGCCCCAGCGCTTCTACCAGAGTGCCTTGCCGTTCTACCAGCTCCGAGGCGAGCCATTCGGGCGAGGAGCACCAGGCACCGAGCGCCTCGACGGTGCGCCGCTCCGCCTGGTCCGCCGTAACGACCGTCACCCGCTGCCGATCCCTCCGTCGGGCGACAAAGCCCTCGATCAGCGAGTCTGCCGTACAGTCGGGCGAGGAATAGGCGACGACCATATCGCCCGACGCGGGTTCGATTCGATCCAGTCGGGAGCCGAAACGTCCGTCGAAAACCAGGATCACGGACCAGGCCCCCGAGTCGTGCAATTGCCGCAGCCGCTCGACAAGGAGGTGGCGAGCCTGATTGGGCGAGTGCGCGTGCAGGTCCCGCAATTCCTTCCATGCGAAAATCACGCTATGACCATCGATGACCAGCGCCGGGGCGGCGGGAAGCTCCCTGGCGGCGGCCTTGGTCTTCATCTCCTCACTTCTTTCCTTGCGCCGCCGACGTCACTGGGGCCTTCTCGCGCTTTCTCTTGAGATAAGCCTTGCGCCGCTTCCGCTTTTCGAACTTATTCCATTGTTTGCTCACGGTAATCGTTAGTGGGCGCAACCCTGTGCCCTCTGTCAAGGCTCAACTGTTTGCGAAACTGCTTGCGAATGATCGTGCCTCCGGCACGAACGGGCCGCTGCGTGCTTTATCGCTTGAAAGCGGAGCGGGTTTCCGTTCAACTTCACCGGACAAATCGGAAGATCGCTTAACATCAACGCATCCATCCACGTATGAAATCCCCCCGGCAAGCGGGCACAACCCTGGCCCTAGTCGCATATTGCCTGCTCTCCCTTCCCGACCGCTCGACGGCAGCCGTGCAGTTGCTTTCGTTGGCGGGTCCCTCGAAGCAGGCCAAGGAGACCTCTTTTTCGATCCAAATCGACGATGCGCCGCTGCCCCGGCAGGGAGCGGGTCTCCTGACCAGCTTCGCGCCCATCGTGAAGAAGGTGGTCCCGAGTGTGGTGCAGATCACGACCACCCAGAGGGTCAAGGTGCCGGAAGGCTGGCCCTTTCCCTTCCCCCCGTTCTTTAACGAGCCTCCGTTCCGCCGCTTCTTCGGACCCCCGGAAGGGGAGGATCAAGGAGGAGGAAGAAGACAGGCTCCGTCGCAACCCCCGCGTTCTCGTCGTCAGAGCGGGCTGGGATCCGGGGTGATCGTTTCGCCGGACGGGTACATCCTGACCAACAACCACGTCGTGGAGGTCGCCGAGGAGATCAAGGTCCTGGTGGGCGAGGAGAAGAAGGAATATTCCGCCAAAGTGGTCGGGAAGGACCCCTACAGCGATGTCGCCCTGGTGAAGATCGACGCGAAGGATCTACCGGCGGCCGTCTTTACGGATAGCGACCAGGTCGAGGTGGGCGACATCGTCCTGGCGGTTGGGAACCCCTTCGCGCTGAGCCAGACCGTCACGATGGGGATCGTGAGCGGCAAGGGCCGGAAGGATGTCGGCATCGAGGAGTACGAGGACTTCATCCAGACCGACGCGGCGATCAACCCCGGGAATTCGGGAGGGGCTCTGGTCGATGTCGAGGGCCGGCTGGTCGGAATCAACACGGCGATCGTGAGCCCCGGTCGCGTCGGCAATCTCGGCATCGGGTTCGCCGTCCCTTCGAACATGGCCCGATATGTGATGCAGGAGCTCGTCTCCCATGGAAGGGTGATTCGCGGATTCCTGGGTGTGACCATCTCGGAAGTCACTCCGGAACTGGCGCGGGCTTTCAAGCTGCCCGAAGCGATTGGAGCCTTGGTGGAGCAGGTGACCCCGGGCGCGCCCGCCGCGCAGGCTGGCGTCAAGGATGGAGACGTGATCATCGGCTTCAACGGGCAGAAGGTGATCGATCCTCGCGTCTTCCGGTTGGCCGTTTCGCAGACGCCTCCAGGCTCCAAGGTTTCCTTGAAGATCTGGCGCGACGGAAAGGAACTGAGCGTTCAGACCGTCCTCAAGGAGCGGCCGAACGAGCCGGTTGCCAGCGGCAGCACTCCTGGAGGCTCCGAGCAGGGAACCTTCCTTCCGGGAGTCGACATTTCGGATCTCAGCGGTGCGGCTCGGCAGCAGTTGGAGATTCCGGCGGAGGTCCAGGGAGTCGTGGTGACCAACGTCGACCAGGATTTGCCCGCGGGCCGTCCCGGACGGAACCAGTTGCAGCCCGGCGACGTCATCCTGCAAGTGAACCATCGCCCCGTTCATGCGGTGCGGGAAGCGCAGGAGGCGGTTAAAGCCAGCCAGGGCGATGTGCTCTTGCAAGTCTGGTCTCATGGGATGACGCGATTTGTCGTGGTGAAGCGGTAGCCGGGCACCCTCCGGCTCGAGGAAAAGACCGAGGAATGGGAGACGAGAGCCCTGGGCAGGCGGCGGACGGCGCCCCGGCGGGGCCCGTCCTTTCCTGCGGACAGATCGAAAAGCTCCTGTCGCAAAAGCCGCCGTTTCTCTTTTTAGACGAAGCCGTGGTCGAAGAACGAGGAGTGCGCGCCCGCTACCTCCTCCGGGGGGAGGAGGACTTCTTTCGCGGTCACTTCCCCGGAAATCCGACTACGCCTGCCGCGATCGTCTTCGAGTCCCTGGGTCAGGCGGGTTGCCTTTGGCTGCGAACCGTCGGGGCCAAGGAAAAGTCGGGCGAGATCCTCTTTGCCGGGAGCGATGGAGCTCGATTTGTTCGGAAGACCGGTCCCGGGGACCGACTCGAGCTCGAGTTGCGGGTCACAAGGGTACTGGGGAGAGTGGCCGCTTTTTCCGGCAAAGTCACCGTGCGCGGCCAGGAGGTCGCGCGGGTGAGGCGGCTCACGCTCATCGTGATGGACGAGAGCCCGCTGGGCTGAGTCCTCTTCCCCCATGCTGGCCGACCGATTCGTCGTCGTTGATGTCAGCAACTCCTTTGCCAAAATCGCAACCGTCCGGAAGGGAAGGCTTCGCGAAGTGGAGCGGAAGGCCACCGCGGATCTCGATGGGCCCTTCGTCCAATCCCTGGCATTGCGGCACATGGGCATGCCGGTGGTTCTGGCGAGCGTGGTTCCGGCCAAAACCGGGATCTTCGCCGCCCTGTTTCCTCGCTCTCTTTTCCTGGTGCATGGGAAAGCTCCGCTCGGCTTCCCGATCGATTATCCAAAGCCGTCAGAGATCGGAGCGGACCGGCTCGCCAACGCGGCTGCGGCTCTCCATTTCTGGAAACCGCCCGTCGTCGTCATCGATTTCGGGACTGCGACCAACTTCGACGTCGTGAACGCCTCCGGGGCCTTCTGCGGCGGAATCATCGCTCCCGGCCTCGACCTGATGACCGGCTATCTTCACGAGCGAACCGCACTCTTGCCGAAAGTTCGGTTGCTCGAGCCGAAGCGGAGCATTGGCCGGAGTACGGTCGAAGCAATTCGCGTGGGGGCGGTGCATGGCTACCGCGCCATGATCCGCGGCCTGCTCGAGCGGATCCGCGAGGAGCTCGGCACGGATCGCTTGACTGCTGTGGCAACGGGAGGCCATGCGACCCTGGTGGCACGCGGGCTGGCAGAAGTCGCGTGCGTCCGGCCCAATCTCACGCTGGAAGGATTGCGGGTCCTGGGGCAGCGGTGGCTCGCCGAGCCTCGGTGCGGACGGGGAGCGCGTCATCGGGCGAGGGCGTAGAAAACCATCCCGTCTCCCTCCGCCGGAGGACGGTTCTGACCGATGCGGGCTAATCCCGAAGGTTGCGGAACGAGAGGGAGCAAGGAAATTCCTTGGCCCGCAGGCCCGTGATCACCTGCTGGAGATCGTCCCGGTTCTTTCCCGTGACGCGGACCTGCTCCCCTTGGACCTGCGCTTGAACCTTGAGATCTAATTCGCGGACCGCATGGGTAACCAGCCGGGCCGCATCGGAGTCGAGCCCCTGCTTGACGACGAGCTCTTGGGAAGCCCTTCCCGTCGATGAGACCAAAGGAGGCTGGACTTCGAGGTTCTTGAGGCTCACGTTCCGCCGAGCCAGCTTGGCCAGCAGGATCTCCCGAATCACAGAGAGCTTGAACGCATCGTTTGCGCGCAAGTGGAGCGTAGGCCGCTCATAGTCGATCGAGGCCCCAGCTCCTTTGAGATCGAAGCGGTTGGCAATCTCCTTGCGCGCTTGATTGAGCGCATTCGCGACCTCTTGCTCATCCACTTCCGAAACGATATCGAACGAAGGCATTGTTCCACTTTCTACCGGCGGCATCGGTCCGGCAATCCGGAAAAATCGATCGCCGGAAGGCGGCTCAGGAGGGTGGCGCCGCCGGCTTGCCCGAAACGCCCCTCTTCCTGGACGCTTCCTTGGGGATGAAGAGCTTCCGACCTGGACGAAGGCTCTCCTTCCTGGAGAGGCCATTGGCGGCGCGGATCTGCTCGGCGGTCACGGAGACCCCGCTCTGCCGATAGGCCTCGGCGATGGCGGAGAGGGTGTCGCCGGCCTGCACCTTGTAGTAATAGCCGGTCACGATTTTCGTGTGTGGCTCGCCCGTGGCCGCCGCCCGCTCGGGCGTGGAAGAGTCGGCGGTCGCCTTTCCTTTGGCCTTCGCCTTCTCGGCCTCTGGAGGGGAGACCGAAGCCTGTGCAAGGCGCTCGCGCAGATGCCGAAGCTCTTCCCGCATCTGAGAAAGCTCCTGCTGCAGCTGCTGCAGCTCGTGGGTATGCCCCTCCACCGTTCCCTCGATCTGATCGAGCGTGTCCGAGGCGCGGAGCACTTTTTTCCGAGCCTCCTCCTCATCCTGCTGGCGAATAATCTCCGATGTCTCTCCCCGTGCAGGAAGTATTCCTCCCCAAAAGAGACAGGGGGAGAGGCAGAGGCAGAGCCAGAGGAGCCCTCTTTGGCGGCGGGAAAACCCGAAGTTGGCCGTGTCAGGTTGCATCGCGATCCTTCGTGCCCGCATTGAGAAGCCTCCCCAGCTCGCCTTCGGAGATCACGGGCACCCCGTGCTTCTCGGCTTGCTTGAGCTTGGAACCGGGCTCCTCCCCGACGATCAGGAAGCCCGTCTTCCGGGAGACGCTCTCGGTGACCTTCCCTCCCGCCTCGCGGATCTTTTCCACGATCCGTTCCCGCGGCTCGGAGAGGGTGCCCGTAATCACGAAGGTCTTCCCCTGCAGGATTCCTCGCGGGCGCAGCGGATGCTTCGCCTCCATCCTCACCCCGGCCTGCCGGAGCCGATCGACGCGCGCGCGGTTGAAGGAATCGCGAAAATAGTCGGCGACGCTCTTGCCGATGATCGGACCGACGGTTGGAACTCTCTCGATCTCCTCTTCCGAGACATCCAGAAGCCGGTCGAGCGCTACGAAGCGGGAGGCCAGCGCCTCCGCGGCCGTTTCTCCGACGTGGGGGATGCCCAAGCCGAAGAGCAACCGCGCCAGTCCTCGCCCTTTGCTCTCCTCGATCGCCGAAAGCAAATTCGCCGCCGATTTCTTTCCCATTCGCTCGAGGGGAAGCAGATCTTCCCGAGAAAGGCGGTAGAGGTCGGCGACGTCCTCAATCCGCCCCTTGTCGACCAGCTGGTTGATCAGAGATTCGCCGAGCCCTTCGATATCCATGGCGTTCCGACGCGCGAAGTGGCGGATCAAGGCCTTGAGCTGTCCGGGGCACTTCGGATTGGGGCAGCGGAGGAAGATCCCTTCCCAACAGAGGGAGGTCCCGCAGGCGGGGCACCGCTCCGGAGGCACAATTTCCTCTTCCCGGCCGGTGCGAGCCGCGCGATCGACCTCGACCACCGCGGGGATGACCTCGCCTGCCTTTTCGATGTAGACCCAGTCTCCGATCCGGACCCCTTTGCGTTTGACCTCGTCGAAATTGTGGAGGGTCGCACGGCTCACCCTCGATCCAGCCAGGAAAACGGGCTCCATCTCCGCGACCGGCGTGATGACTCCGGTCCTCCCGACTTGAAAGAGCACGCGGAGGAGGTGAGTCCGGGCGCGCTCCGCTCCATACTTGTAGGCGATCGCCCAGCGCGGCGCTTTCGCGGTCGAACCGAGGATCCGGCAGAGCCGCCACTGGTTCACCTTTACGACGGCTCCGTCGGTCGCATACGGCAGCTCCTTCCGGAACTCGTCCAGGGCCTCTACGGCTTCCGCCAAATCCTCCTTACTTCGGCAGACCCAGTGGCGGGAAGGAGCGGGCAGGCCGGATTCCGTCAAAATGCGATACCAATCGTCCTGAGAGTCGCAGGCGATGCCCCGCAGCTCGCCGGCTCCGTAGAAGACGACAGCGAGCGGGCGCTGCACCACGATCCTCGGGTCGAGCTGCTTCAGGGTGCCCGCTGTGGCGTTTCTCGGGTTGGCAAAAGGCGGATCGCCTCGGGCCGCCCGCTCCCGGTTGAGCTCTTCGAACGCCTTGGTGGGGAGGTAGGCTTCCCCGCGTACCTCGAGCCATTCGGGCGGAGGACGGAGCTCGAGCCGAAGCGGGAGAGATCGAATCGTGCGGAGATTGGCGCTGATGTCGTCTCCGGTCCGCCCGTCGCCGCGGGTCGCCCCATGGTCGAAGAGGCCGTTCCGGTAGACGACGCTGATCGAAACCCCGTCGATCTTTGGCTCGACGACATAAGCCGGACTTTCCTTCGGCAGCGCACGCTGCACACGATCGACGAAGGCGAAGAGCTCTCCGAGGGAGTAGGTGTTGTCGAGGCTCTGCATCGGGACCCGGTGAACCACAGGCGAAAACCCGGGCAGGGGAGCTCCTCCCACTCGCTGCGTCGGAGAGTCTGGGGTTGTCAGATCCGGATGGCGCCGCTCCAAGTCACGGAGCTCGTCGTAGAGCGCGTCGTACTCTGCATCGGAGATCAGCGGCTTGGCTTCGACGTAGTAGGCGTAGTCATGCTTTCGGATCTCCTCGGCCAGCCGGCTATGCCGTTGGGTGGCTTGCTCTTTCGTCATGGCGGGTTCTTGCCTCGATCCGCCTTCCCGGGATTGCTCCCGCGGCTCAGTACCAGGGACCCATTCCCCCCATCCCCATCGGGCCATACATCCCCATCGGTCCGTACATTCCCATCCCCCCCATCGGTCCGTACATATTCCCGGCCCCAGACATGCCCATGCCTCCCCGTCCACCCCCACTGCCGCCCGTCCAGTTCTGCGACGCCTTGTGCCGGGCGTTCCAAACCCGCATCCAAGAGGCGCGCACCACCGGAATGAGGCCGCTCTGCTCCCCAACCTGTCCGGGTTGGGCGCCTTTGACTGTGCCAGCGATGGTCATTTCCGCTCCTCGGACGAAATCGGTATGATCCACGAAGCCGGGGACGATCGCATAGAAAGAGCCGGCCGAGGTCTCCTCTTTCTTGGGCCGGTAGGAGGAGCCCCACCCTTTCGAGAGCGGTTGTTGGACGATCTGCAGGCGAAAAACGCCCTCCGCGCTCTTGGTCCGCGTGACCGTTCCTCCAAGAATCACGACACGCCCGTCGTAGGTAAGAGGGTTGGCCAGCAGCTCCGGAAAGGCGGGTTGGTCCTTGGCCTGCTTGCGATACCATTCGGGGACCGACGCGGCGTTGGTCTCCGTGAGGCAGGCTAATTGCCAACCGGCGAGAAGCAAAAACACAAGAAAAAGTGAGCGAGAGATAAGGGAGCGATGGGAGTTTGGCCGCACGATGAGAGCCAATCTATCGCCCGGGACGGATCTTTACAATCTTTGCAGATCCTGCCGCAGGGATTACCGTCCCCAGAGCTCCGCGGAGCCGTCGCCCCGCTTCGGCCAAGGGCGCACGAAGCCATGCGCTGCCAGGCCGATCAGGCGAAGCGGTCTCTCCGTCTGCCATGTCGATCGGAGCAGACGGAGGGCGAAATCGGCGATCTCCTTCGGATCGGCCGTCGCGATCGGCACGGTGATCTGGCGAACGAGGGTCTCGAAGTTTCCGTAGCGGAGCTTCACCGTGATGGTTTTCGCCAGGACGTGCTCTCCTCGTAGCTCTTCCGCCACTTCCCGGCTGAACCGATCCAAATGCTTACGAAAGACGGCGAAATCGGCGAGATCCTGCTCGAATGTCGTCTCGCGGCTGATCGACTTGGGTTCCCACTCTGGTTGAACGGGGCTGGTGTCGATGCCGTGGGCGGCCTCCCAAAGGTAGGCGCCATGCTTTCCGAGCTCCCCGGTCAGCCGCTCTTTTGGCTGGGCGGCCAACTCCCCGATCGTCCGGACGCCGAGCCGGAGGAGGTGGTCTTGCGTTCGCGGACCGACCCCGGGAAGCTTTTCCACCGGCAATGGGGCCAGGAATGTCCGCTCCGTGCCTTGCGAGATCACGATTCGTCCATGCGGTTTGACCTGGTCGCAGGCGACCTTGGCGACGAGCTTGTTCGCCGCCACGGCGATCGTGCAGGAAAGACCGAGGTCGCCCGTCACCCGCTCCTGAACCTCCCGGGCGGTGCTTTCCGGATCGGTGCCCTCCGGCAGCTCCGCGCAGGCTTCATCGATCGAAAGGGCTTCCACCTTGCCAAAGCGGGCGTGGAGGATCTGCCGGACCTTTTCCGAATAGGCTGCGTAGAGGTGATGGCGGGCGGGAAGAACGACGGCCTGCGGACAGAGTGAAAGCGCGCGCCGCAGCGGCATGCCGCTCGAGACACCGCTGCGGCGGGCGGGGTAGGTCGCCGTCGAAACGACCCCGCGCCCTCCCGGATGGCCGACGGCGACGATCACCGGTTCGTTCCGGAGGTCTGGACGGCGTAGCAGCTCGACCGAGGCAAAGAAGGCATCCAAATCGAGGAAGAGGACCCAGGCCATGGCTCGTTTGCAGGGGGGCTTCCCTTCCCCAGGCATCACGCCGACGGGCAACTACTCCGATGGGGAAGACGCATCGCCCGGGGAGGGTGAGTTGCGTGCGGGCTTGCGGGGAGGCGAGGCGGCGGGGATGTTCACGGAATCCACCGCCGGTTGGGGACCCTCGGCCAGTACCTGCTCGGTCTCCTCCCACAGGCGGAAGCCCCCCAAGAAGGCGAAAGAGTTGTCTCCCATGCGCGCGTAGGGCGGGAGGGACTTGAGGAGCTTCCGGTTGCCGCCTCCGATTATGAGGTAGTCGACTTGAAAGGCGTCCCGGAAAAGCTTGATGACGCAGCGGACCTCCTCGCGCCAGCGCTTCTTGCCCAGGCTCAGGAGAGCTGCCTCTCCGAGCACCTCTTCATACGTCAAGCCCTTCTTGTAGGGGAGATGGCTCGCCTCCAGCGGATGGAGGAGACCGTCGAGGATCAGCGCGGTTCCCAGCCCCGTTCCCAAGCCAAGGAAAAGCATCCTTCCCCCGGCATAACTGCCCCAGGCCTGCATCGCGGCGTCGTTCACCAGCTTCACCGGAGTCCCGAAGGCCTGAGCAAAATCGAATCCGAGCCAGCCCGAACCCAGGTTACGCGGCTCCGCCGCGGGTCTCCCTCCGAGCACCGGCCCGGGATAACCGATCGAAATCGCCTCGAAAGGCCAGCCGTCGACCGCCTCGGAGACACGAGCGACTAAATCTTGAGGAGTAAAGGCGCGCCCCGAAGGAAGCTTCCGCGGCCGCTTTTGGCCGGTGGCGAGCAGCTTGACGTTGTGCCCGCCGATGTCGATCACGAGGACCTTCATGAGCTCTGTGCACCAGAGCCTTCCCCGTACGAAGGCAAAGTGCAAGAGGAAAGCGGGCGCCCCTTCGGGGCCTCTCGCTTCTTCGAGCGATCTTCGTCGGCGACGGCGGGCCGCTACTTCCGTTGCTCCTTCCGCAAGAGAGCCTTGCGGGCCCGTTCGAGCGCCTCCCGCTCCGACTTGGTCAGGCTGCCAATGCCATTTCGGGAAATCTTGTCGAGGATCGTGTCGATCGATTCGACCGGCGCATTCGTTCCCTTCGGCGGGGAGGAAGGGCGCGAGGTGGGGAAAGGGCGGCTCCGCCTTTTCCACTGCAGCCCCCAGGAGTGCATCCACGAAAGGGTTGGCATTCGAACGGAGAGGTAGGCGATGCCCGAGGCCACGCTGAGCATGAGCAGCGGAGTCCAGGCATGGGCCGAAATATCGATCAGAACGTAGAGCGAGAGCAGGACGATGGCATACCACTTTGCGGTGATGCTGAAGATGAGCTCCGCGGCCGGAGAAAGTGCTGCGAAGGCGACGAAGATCGCCATGTGAGCCTCGTCCGGTCCGTAGAAGGTGCCACCACTCGGGTCGACCAAGCTGAAAAGGACGGCGCAAATCGCGGGAGCCAGGATGAGCGAGAGATAGAGGAAAAAATATTTCCTCCGCCCGAGCGCGAATTCCACCTCACGCCCGAACCAGAAGAACATCAGCATCCAGAGGGCAAACCAGAGCGAGGGGGAGTGAATCCAGGCATAGGTGAAGATCTGCCAGACCTTCCCTTGAGCGAGAACCGCCTGCGGACTGAGAGAGAGCTCTTGGAACCAGGCGAGCCGGTTGGTGGCGACCGAAAGGACGCCCACCACGAACGAAAGGCAATGAAATGCGATGAAGATGTCGGTCAGGTAAACCGGACGATTCTCTATGCGAAAAACCGGTTCTCCCCGGCCGTCTCCAGGCCAGTATCCCATGGGCTTAAAGTCTGCCGAATCTCGATTCGCTCGTAAATTCCCTTTTTTCCAAACAAAGAACAGTCTCAGCGGAATTGGCTCAAGCGGAAACAGATGCTTACGGTCGAACTAACACGAAGGTCTGCGCTCCGCCCCTCCGGATGTAGAAGAGAACCGGATCCTTGCCGTGCTCCTCTGCCGCGATCCGCAGGAGATCGCCCGTGTTACGCACCTTCTCCGAAGGCTTGCCGACCTTGCGGATCTCCTCGATCACGTCCCCCGGCTGCAGGAGATCGAGAGAGGGTGCCCCCTCCTCGACGTCAACCACATAGACCCCGGCGGCGCGAGCCTGAAGTCCGAGCTGGGCTCGCAAGCCTTCGTCCAGGTTGACGATCTGGAGCCCGGCGAACGCATTGCCGAGCTCGCCGGTCCGAACGGTCTGCCACCGGGAGCCCTCCTCAGTGCGCGCGCCTTGCTCCGCCTGCTCCGTAATCTGTGCCTTCACGGTGAGGGAGTGCCCGTCCCGGTAGAAGATGATGGGGATCTCGGTGGAGGCCGAAGTCTCGGAAACATAGAGCCGCAGCTCTGCGGGATCGCGCACGTTCATTCCGTGGTATCGAACGATCACGTCCCCGCGGCGAAGCCCGGCCTTGGCCGCCGGCGAGTTGGGCTCGACGCGCGTGACCAGGGCTCCGGAGGTGTCCGGCAAGTTAAAGGCCTGCTGCATGTCCTCGTCAACCTCTTGGGCCTCTACCCCGAGGAACCCGCGGACGACCTTTCCGCGCGCGACGAGGCTCTCATACGCGAACCGGGCCAGCTTGCTCGGGATGGCGAAGCCGATGCCGTTGGACCCGCCGCTGCGAGAATAGATGGCGGTATTGATGCCGACGAGGAGCCCTTCGACGTTGATCAGCGCACCACCCGAGTTCCCCGGGTTGATGGCGGCATCGGTCTGGATATAATTCTCGAACCCCGATGCGGAGAGATTCGGGTTGCGGCCCTTGGCGCTCACAATGCCCCGGCTGACGGAGCCGCTCAGGCCGAATGGGTTGCCTACCGCGAAAACCTGGTCGCCCACCTCGAGCCGGTCGGAGTCTCCCCACAGAGCGGGGATGAGCCCCTTGGCTTCGATTTTGAGAACGGCGACATCGGCGGGCTCGTCCAGTCCCAGGAGCTTGGCTTGGTAGCGGCGGCCGTCGAAGATCTGCACGCGGATTTCCCGAGCATTCTTGACCAGGTGAGCATTGGTCAGGATGTGCCCTTGGGGACTGAGGATGACTCCGGAGCCGAGAGAGGTTTCTTCGTCTGCGAGCGTACGCCTCGAGCTGTGCGGGCCGGATTCCCCGGACGGTACCGCTTCTCCGGAATCGGCGCTCACCGGTCGGGCGGTGAAGATGTTCACGACGCTCGGAAGGATCCGCGAGAGGACTTCGACATATTCCCGATTAATCTCCTGCAGGAGCCCGCCGGCTGTGGCATGCGCCTCGAGGCCGTGCGGAACAGGGATGGCGCGGGGAATCAAGGGTTCAGAGGCTGCGGGGGGTGGGGGGACGGGCTTTGGAGAGGGGAGAAATAGCTCCCGGAGCTCGAGTCCCAGTCCTACGCCCAGGAGAGCGACCAAGACGAGGACCCCTCCCCGTTTCCAGGGGCTCTTCAACGTCGTTTGCCCTTCCATAAGGCGGTACATGACAGCTTCTCTCCGGATTGGATTTCCGCCTCCAAGCTCCCCGAAGAGGCGCAGCCTGGAGACGATCCGTCAGTCGTCCCGCTCGGGCTCTCCCTCCGGGTTGCCCCCTTTCCGTCGATCTACACCATCATACTTGCTCTGGAGACGGGCGCAAGAGAGTCGCGAGGAAGCTTCCGCTACGGATTCTCCCGAGATCCCGGTCCGTTCCGGCGAAGAGCTGCTTGCCACCGCTTGGGCAAAGGTCCGGAAATGGACCTTCGCTAAGCCGCGGAGCCGGTCGGCTCCCTCGAGGCGCACGATCTCGCGCGCTGCCGCCAGTACCGGGGCCGAAGCTCCCTTGGGGAGAGTCCTCCCCGCTTCCTTTCCGAGAAGCGCAAGCCGGCGAAGAAACTCTGCTCGAGCCAGAAGGGAGGCGGCGGCCACCGCGATATCGGATTCCGCTCGGGGCCTCTGTTCCACGCGGAGGGAAAGCCCCTGCCGCCCGATCGCCTGATCGAGGACAGGCGATCGGGCGAATTGATCGACCAGCGCTCGCGGACAGGAGGGGACTTTGTGGACGATCTCGGCGAGGGCAGTGGCATGAGCCCAGGCAAGCAGCCAGTTGAGGTTGCCGAAACGCCCGTAGAGCTCGTTGTACTTGGCCGGGCCAAGGACCACCACGGCACACCGGCCGCGCACCGCTTTGCCGATCTCCTCGCCCAGGAGGATGGCGCGCGCATCGCTCTTGATTTCCTTGCTGTCCCGCACCCCGAGGCGGCGCAGAACGGGGGCGGTCTCGGAATCTACGTACGCCGCCGCGACGACCAGCGGTCCGAAGAAGTCTCCCTTCCCGCATTCGTCCGAGCCCGCATGGGGAGCGTCGGCCTCGGGCTCCCGGACCTCCTCGTATCCGATCCGCGCCTCGCGCAGGATTTCGGGTTCCAGGAACATCTCGACGAAATCGCCAGCACCCCTCCCCTGGATGAGGACCTTCCCGCTCCGGTAGGCGCGGACGATCACCGACGGCCCGCGCCCGTCGAAGAAGCCATGCTCGAGGACCCGCATCTCAAATCCCTTCTCCCGCAGGCGCTCCCGTAGCTCCTCGATTTGCGTGGGCAGAAGAGAGAACGAAAATGTGGACGGCTGCGAGGAGGACGGAGGATGGTCGTTCGATCCGGAGCCGCCCGACGAAAGAAAGTCCTTGGATCGGAGCAGAGTGCGCGTCAGAAGGGGAGCCACGAGGAGAGCCTAGCGCATCCCGATGAGGATCGAGAGGAAATTTGGCCAAGAGTTTCGGCGGCGCCTGCTGGCCTGGTATCGCGAGGAGGCCGCGGATCTTCCGTGGCGGCGGCGACCCGATCCCTACCCGGTTCTGGTCTCCGAGTTCATGTTGCAGCAGACGCGCGTGGCGGTGGTCGTCGCCTACTACCAACGCTGGATGGAACATTTTCCGGATCTCTTCGCCTTGGCGCAGGCCCCGGAAGAGGAGGTGCTGCGCGTATGGGAGGGGCTCGGCTACTACGCCCGCGCGCGAAACCTTCACCGGATCGCTCGGCTGCTGGTGGCAGAACACGAAGGCCGGCTGCCGTCGCGGACGGAGGATCTCGAGCGCCTGCCGGGGATCGGACGCTACACGGCCGGAGCCGTCGCCAGCCTCGCCTTCGGGAAGCGGGTTCCCCTCGTCGACGGGAATGTCCGTCGCCTCTTCCATCGACTTCTTGCCCTGCCAGAGGAGACGGGTGCCAATCGCCTGTGGGAGATCGCCGAAGCCCTCTTGCCGGCCGCCCGGGATTGCGCGGCCTTCAATTCGGCTCTGATGGAGATGGGCCGCACGGTCTGCATGCCTCGAAAGGCTGACTGCCAGCTCTGCCCGGTGGCCGAGCTCTGCCGGAGCCGAGGAGGGGCAATCGCCACCCGGCGCAAGATCGCCCCGACCCGTTGCGAGGAGCGGGCCGCTCTGATCGTCCGGGACGGACTGACCTGGCTCGTGCCTTCGCGACAAGCACGGTACCGCGGCCTGTGGCGGCTGCCGGAGCTCGATTCGGACCGGATGAGAAATCTCGGGGAAGCCGCTCGCCTCTCCTACGCCATCACCCGATTCCGGGTGCGCCTGACCCTGTTCCGGGCCGATTGGCAGGAAAGGGAGCAGGGAGAGGGGAAGTGGGTCGCGCCAGAGGAGCTGGAGCGCCTTCCCCTTCCCGCCCCCCATCGAAAAGCCTTGGCGATCGCCTGCGCCGCGACTCCTCCTCCGTTCGGGCGAGAGAAGCAAGCGAGCCCGGGAAGCGGTTGCTCTTCCGGCGGTCCTGAGCTACGCTCTCGCAAATGATTTTGCCGATACAGGATCTGCGCGTCCGCTCCGTCGAGCGCTTGGTCTCGCCCCGCACCCTCAAGGAAAGCCTTCCGCTGACCGAGGCCGCGAACCAGACCGTCTATCAGAGCCGCGTCACCCTGCAGCGCATTTTCTCAGGAGAGGACGAGCGCTTTCTGGTGATCGTGGGTCCTTGCTCGATCCACGATCCGGTGTCCGCTTTGGAGTACGCCCAGCGTCTCCGGTTGCTCCAGGAGGATCTACAGGATGAGATCTTCCTGGTGATGCGCACCTACTTCGAGAAGCCGAGGACCACGCTCGGTTGGAAGGGCCTCATCAACGACCCCTTCCTCGACGGCTCGTGCAACATTCAGGAAGGAGTGCGACTCGCCAGGAAGCTCCTTCTCCAGATCAACGAAATGGGGCTGCCCACCGCCAGCGAGTTCCTCGACGCGATCACCCCCCAGTATATCGACGACCTGGTCAGCTGGGCTGCGGTCGGGGCGCGGACCACCGAATCGCAGCTCCATCGCGAGATGGCGAGCGGGCTCTCGATGCCGGTCGGCTTCAAGAACGGCACCGACGGATCGCTGCAGATCGCTGTCGATGCGCTCGGCGCGGCGCTCCAGCCACACAGTTTCGTTGGAATCGACCAGGAAGGCTTCACAAGCGTCATCCGGACCTCGGGGAACCCGTGGGGGCACGTGGTGCTCCGGGGCGGGCACAAACGGAGCAACTACGACCCGGAAAGCATTCAGGAAGCGTGCATTCGGCTGCTCAAGGCGGGGTTGCCCCAACGGGTCGTGGTTGACTGCAGCCACGCGAACTCGGCGAAACGGCCGGCGGTCCAGGAGACCGTTCTGGCGAGCATCCTCGATCAGCGGCTCCGCGGCACGGCCGCGATCATCGGGGCGATGCTCGAAAGCTCCCTTTACGAAGGGAGCCAGAAGATTCCCGAAGATCTTACGCAGCTCCTCTATGGGGTCTCCGTGACGGATCCCTGCCTGGGATGGGAGGCGACGGAGAAGGTGCTGCGCCAGGGCAGCCGGAGAATCCGAGAAGCGTTTTCCGCCGGTGCGTGATCGGGCAAGGGAGCGGCGGATTTCATCTGGGGAAGGCCCATTGCTCAATTGGCAAAGATGATCCTGTTGGCGAGGCTTTCGACCTGTCGGCGCTTTTCCCTCGCTTTCGCTATCGTTTTTGCGTCCGCTCTTCCCTGCGGCCACGGGGCGATGGGAACCGCCGCGCCGCCGAGCGGGAACGAAGCAACCGCTCCCGTCGGCTGGCGGAGGCTCGTGCGCGCGGCGGAGGGCGGAAGCCCGGAGGCGCAATACCGGTTGGGTGCTGCATATCTGGAAGGGCAGGAGGTCGAGCCCGATGCGAAGAAGGCCGCCCAATGGTATGCGAAGGCCGCCCGGAAGGGATGGGCGCCCGCCCAGGCCGCACTCGGCCTGCTTTACACGGTTGGCCAAGGAGTCGAGCGGGATTACCACCGGGCCTTGGAGTGGAGCCGCCGGGCCGCTGAGCAAGGAGACCCCTTGGGCGAGTGGAGCCTGGGTGTTTTGTATGCGCACGGGCTCGGGGTCGAGCAGAACTACGAGCAGGCGGCACGCTGGTATCGGAAAGCCGCGGCGGCGGGTCAGCCAGAGGCGGAGCATAGCCTGGGACGGATGTACGCCAAGGGCAGGGGAGTCCAAGCCGATCCGGCTGCGGCTGCGTCTTGGTATCGGAAGGCGGCCGAGCAGGGGTACGGCCCCTCCCAATTCCGGCTGGGCATCGCCTACGTCAAAGGGGAGGGAGTCACTCAAGATTACGCGCAGGGGGCCTCCTGGCTCGAGAAAGCCGCCGAGGCCGGGGATCCCTTCGCCCAGTCGGACCTGGCGGTCCTCTACGCCGAGGGAAAGGGAGTCCACCAGGACCTGGCGCAAGCTGCCTCCTGGTGGGAAAAGGCGGCCGAGCAGGGAGAGCTCAAGGCTGAGGATAACCTGGGGAATGCTTGCGAGACGGGTAAAGGAGTCCCGCAGGATGCCAAGCGAGCGGCGGAATGGTACCGGAAGGCCGCCGACCATGGCTATCCGTTAGCCGCTCGCCATTTGGCGCGCCTCTACGAGGAGGGGCAGGGAATCCCCAAAGACCTGGGGGAAGCGGCGCTCTGGTATCGGAAAGCGGCGGAAACGGGAGACGTCGTGGCCGAACGCGAGCTCAGCCATCTCTATCGCTCCGGGGAAGGGGTGGCGCCCAACCGAGAAGAGGCGGAAGCTTGGCTCGAAAAAGCGGCCGCGCAGGGAGATCCGGAGGCCCAGGAGGAGCTCTCTCTCTTGGAAAAGGCCGCGAAGCCTCCCGCGCGCTGAACCAGCGGCGGCCTTTCCCTTGACGGGAGGCTCGAACGGTGGCAAGGATGGGGAACTTCGCCGGGGTCTTAGCTCAGTTGGTAGAGCGCCTCAATGGCATTGAGGAGGTCAGGGGTTCGAATCCCCTAGGCTCCAGCGGATTTGCTCCAGCGGATTTCCCGGCGGCGTCACGGGATGATTCGGCCGTTTTTCCCGAAGGTCACAGCCGCAGAAGAACCCGCTGATACCCTTGTGAGAATGAGCGATTAAGCCTCGGGTCGCCCTTTTTCCACGCTGAGGGCGGCGTAGGCTTTCCGGGATGCGAGCAGCGTCTCGTCTCGGAAGCAGACCAGAACGATCGTTTCCGGAAGCGCGTGGCTCGCGAGAAAGCTCGCAATCTCCTTCATGGCGATGCGGGCGGCTCGGTCGACCGGAAAGCGATAGGCCCCCGTGCTAATCGCTGGGAAGGCGACGGAGCGAGCGGGAAGGGTGGCGGCAAGACCCAGGGCTTCGCGGTAGCAGCTCGCCAGAAGCACGTCCTCTCCCTGCTCGCCCCCCTGCCAGAATGGCCCCACCGCATGGATCACCCACTTGGCGGGGAGGCGATACCCCCTCGTGACCTTCACCTTTCCTACCGAGCAGCCGGCAAGCACGCGGCATTCCTCTAATAGCTCGGGGCCCGCCGCCCGATGGAGTGCCCCGTCGACGCCCCCGCCGCCGAGGAGGCTCGTATTGGCCGCATTCACGACAGCATCGACGGGAACGCGGGTGATGTCTCCAAAGAGAATGTCGATTCGATCGAGCGGGGAAGGCATGGTTCGGGGAACTCGGACGAAGCAGCGAAATCACGCTAAATCGCGCTGAACCTTGTGGAGGTTGGGGGATTCGAACCCCCGACCTTCTCATTGCGAACGAGACGCTCTACCAACTGAGCTAAACCCCCAAGGATCTATGCCGAACTCTACAAAAGAAAGCTGCGGTTGGAAACCGCAATTTCGTACGGGCCGCTGGTCGCTGGCGCCGGTTAAGGGAGCTCCCTCGGGCGGAGCAGGGGAAAAAAGATGACATCCCGAATCGATTCGCTTCCCGTCAGGAGCATGACCAGCCGGTCGATTCCCATTCCGATGCCTCCGGCGGGGGGCATCCCGTATTCGAGTGCCGTGAGGAACTCCTCGTCGAGCTTCTGCCGCTCTTCCCCCGCCTGGTGCTCGAGCCGCTCGCGCTGGGCGATCGGATCGTTGAGCTCGCTATAGCCGGGAGCGACCTCCTGCCCCCCGATGATGAGCTCGAAGACGTCGACGACCGACGCATCGTCCCGGTTTTGCCGGGCGAGCGGAACGAGCTCCGTGGGAAGATGAGTGACGAAGAGAGGGCCGGCGGTCCGGGCCTCGACGAGCTTTTCGAAGGTGTGTCGGGTAACGTCGATCTCCTCGGCATCGGGCAGAAGCTCCACACCGAGATCCTCGGCAAGCCTGCGCCGCTCCTCGGCGGAGAGGGCGAACCAGTCCTTCGCGGTCGCTTCCCGGAGGCAGTCTGCGAATCCTTTCCTCGGCCAGGGGGGGGAGAGGTCGATCGAGGGGAAGGCTCCCCCGGGAGCAGAGAGGTGGAGGCCGCCGCAGACCGTTTGGGCCAGATGGCAGACGAGCGACTCGAGCAGCTCCGCCATCCGCGGGAAGTCCGCGTAGGCCCAGTAGGCCTCGAGCATCGTGAACTCAGGATTGTGCTTGCGGGAGATCCCCTCGTTCCGGAAGTTTCGATTGAGCTCGAAGATCCGTTCGAAGCCTCCGACGAGCAGCCGCTTGAGATAGAGCTCCGGGGCGATTCGGAGATAGAGCGGGATGCCCAAAGCCTCGTGAAAGGTGGCGAAGGGCGTGGCCGCCGCACCTCCCGGAATCGGCTGCATCATCGGGGTTTCCACCTCGAGGAAGCCTCTCTCTTCGAGGAAGCGGCGAATCTCCCGGACGATCCGGATCCGCTTGCGGAAGATTTCGCGGACTTCAGGATTGGCGATCAGATCAAGATAGCGCTGACGGTAGCGCGCCTCCACATCCTGGAGACCGTGCCACTGCGAGGGGAGCGGGCGGAGCGACTTGGAAAGAAGCGTAAAGCGGCGGATCCGCACCGTCTTCTCCCCAGTCTTTGTCTGGAAGCACTCCCCCTCGATCCCGACGATGTCGCCCAGGTCAAGGAGCTTGAGGTCGGCGAACCGCTCTCCCAGCGACTGGAGGTTGGCGTAGATCTGCATCTTCCCGGTCGCATCCTGGACGTGAGCGAAGACGCTCTTGCCCATTTCCCGGATCGAGAGGAGCCGGCCCGCCAGCCGGGCTTCCCGCGCCTCGGCGAAGTCCGCCACGATCTCGGCGATCGGCCGGGTGTCGGGGAAAGCGCCGCCAAAGGGGTCGACCCCGCGGCTCCGCCAGGCGGACAGCTTCTCCCGGCGGAGGCGGAGCAGCTCGCTTGCTTCTTCGTTTGTGCTCATGGGCCGGTTCGGGAGGGGTTTGGGCCGCGATAGTGGCAGCGGACCCGCGGGGTCTCGCAAATCGTAATCCGGGAAAGACCCTGGAGGAGCGGTTCGAGCCTTTCCCAGAACCAGCGGGCCATCGACTCGATGGTCGGATTTTCGAGGCCCGGAATCTCGTTAAGGAACTGGTGATCGAGCTGCGCCAAAAGCGGCTCGATCGCCCGGGAGATCCTCGCGTGATCGTAGAGAATGCCGGTGGCGGGGTCGACTTCTCCTTCGACCGCAATGCGGACCTCGAAGCTGTGGCCGTGGAGCCGCCGGCACTTGTGGCCTTCGGGAAAGCCGGGAAGCTGCTGCGCCGCCTCAAAGCGAAAATCCTTTTCAATCGTTACGCGCATGGATCAAGGACCAAGCCCACTCTTATGGGCGGAACCCCGCGTGCGTGCAAGCTCGGGCAGCGGACCAAAATCATCGGGGAATCGTTGCTTGGCCTCAAAGAGCACTCCTCCCGCTCAGGGCGAGGTCTCGATCCCGTAATCGGGGAGCGGCAAGCGGGCGGGCATAGGCATGGGCTTACACGCCGCTCCTCCCTCGCACCCGGAGCGTGCGCTCTTTGCCGCTTGTGAGATGACCCCAAAGATCCAGATCGTCAGTTTGCTCGCATTGCATTAAGCTTTCCAGGCAGATGCAGCTCCAACCGCTCGGCAAGACCGGACTCCGGGTTTCTCCGCTTGGGCTGGGAGCCGCCGAAATCGGCTTCACAGGCATGGAGCAGTCGGCGGCCACCGAGCTGCTCCATTTTGCGATGGACCACGGGATCAACGTGATCGACACCGCGGCCGGCTACGAAAGCTCCGAGGAGCGGATCGGCAAGGCGCTCGGTCCCCGGCGGCGGCAGTGCGTGCTCGTCTCCAAATGTGGCTGGGCGGAGGGAGGAGAAGCGGGTCCGGCATCCTGGACGGCAGGGCAGATCGAGCTATCGATCGAGCGTTCGCTCCGGCGGCTGCGGACCGACCATATCGACGTAATGCTGCTCCACTCCTGCGACCAAGCCCTTCTCGAGCGCGGCGAGGCGATGGCCGCCCTGCGACGGGCGCGGGAGTCGGGCAAGGTCCGGTTCATCGGCTACTCGGGGGACGGCGAAGTGGCAGCATTCGCCTGCCGGCAGGCCGAGGTGGATGTCATCGAGACCAGCATCAATTTTTGCGATCAGGCGAACATCGAGACAGTATTGCCCGCGGCCCGGGAAGCCCGGGTTGGGGTGCTGGCCAAGCGGTCGCTGGCCAACGGGGCCTGGCGACGCGGGGAAGAGATCGATCCCGTCTATCGCGAATATGCGCGGCCCTACGCCGAGCGTTTCCGAGCGATGGGGATGACCTTAGCCGAGCTCGGGCTCAAGGAAATGGGGTGGGCGGAAATGGCTCTCCGCTTTGTCCTCTCCCAGCCGGGGGTTCATGTCGCCCTGGCGGGGAGCGTTCGCCTGGAGCATCTTTTCGGCAACCTGGAAGCCGCTCGGCGCGGACCACTGCCCGAGGAGGCCGTGACCCGGCTGCGCCGAGCCTTCGCTCAAGCTGAGAGCCGGTCGATGGAACGGTGGGGTGGGCTGCGATGAAGGCGGTGAAGGGAAAGGGAGCCTCCTCCCGGAACCGGCTCGCCGTGCGGGTCGTTCCGAATGCCCGGAAGAGCGAGATCGCAGGGTGGACGGACGGGGTGCTGCGCGTGCGGCTCCATGCGCCGGCCGTCGAAGGACGGGCCAACGAGGAGTTGATCCGGTTCCTCGCGGAGCTTTTCGGGACGCGGCGATCGCAGGTCGTGATCGTGCGGGGAGAAAAAGCGCGCGAAAAAATGCTCGAAATTGAAGGATGGGAGCCGAAGGATGCAAGGGGCGAATCCATGGAATCCTATGTGATCCGCCGGGCGGCTCGGGGGTCCGGCAGTGGAGGAGTTGGTCCATGAACCGGCAGCTTTGGCGGCTCGGGTCGTCCCTGGCTTGGTCGTGCGCACTCGTTCTTGGCGGCTCGATCGCGATTCCGAGCCCCGGGCAGGCGGCAGAAGGACCTCTGGTCACCAATCCTCCCATCATCATGGTCTTCCCCGTGGAAGACGGCCCGGGCGGCGTTCATTTCCGGTACCCCATCGCTCTCAATGAACAGACCATCGTTCACCCGCAGGACAGGCTTCGGACCCTCTACGTAAAGCCCGAGCTCGAGGAAAAGGTCGAGGAAGAGCAGCACAATCAAGAGCATAAGGAGGCGGCCTACTCGCGGAAGTCGACGCCCGATCCCTTGAGCGAAACCCCTGCGGAGCGCGCCTTGAAAAAGTTCACCCGCACGGTCTGGCCTTCCAAGACGACCTTTCTTCAGGCGCTCGAGGTCCTCAACGGCTCGGACATCCGGCTGATTTATGAGCAGGGAGAAGAGAAGAAGGTTTGCGATGAGCCGGTGAGTCTGCCCGCCGGCCTGTTGCTGGCTGCGGTCGATGGGCGGATTGCAGTCCTGGCTGTCCAGGCGGGAGAGCCAGGGGAGCGCGGCGGCTTCCAACCGGGAGATCGGATCATCACGATCCAGGGAAATCCTTTCCTGGGAACGCTCGAGGAATTCCTGGAAGTCTATCGGAGAGCCAATCTCGGCCGAAGATCGGGAGAGATCCCCTCGCTCCGCTTTACGGTCTACCGGGAGGGAAGCGGGGAGCCGGTCGCCGTCTCGCTTCCTCTCCCTCCCAGCTTGCAGCAGAGTCTCTTGGATTTCTCCCCGGAGATCGGGCGTGGACGCTCGGAATGACTCCGAGGCGGTGCGCGGAAGCTTTTGGGTGGAGTTTCGGGAATGGAAGAGTAAAAAAGGCGGACGGAAGGCGAAGCGAAACGAAAGGCGGAAAGGTTCGTGATCAAGTTCTTTTTGGGAATTGCGTTGATCGGCAGCTTGGCGACCGCGGCGCTCGGGTATCTGGTGGCCAACCAGCGGAACGGCTTGCGGCGGGAGTATGACAAAGCAGCCGCCCAGCTCAAGTCCGTGACCGAGCAGGCCGAGGAGAGCAAGGTCGTGGCGGCGGAAAGCCAGAAGAAGCTGGAAGAGATGCGCGCCAAGATGGCCGAGGCGAGCGAAAAGCTGGCTCAGGCGGAGAGCCAGGCGGGAAGCGGAGACAGCCGGGTCGAGGAGTCGGAGAAGCGCGCCAAGGAGGCCGAGCTGCGAGCGCAACAGGAGAAGGCGGAAATCGACGAGCTGGGGAGCAAGCTGGAATCGGAGAAAGCGGCGAATGAAGCCGCGACCGCCAAGGTCGAAAGCCTGCTCAAGGAGAAGCAGGCGCTCGAGGATAACCTCGCCAAGCTGACCGGGGAGCTCGGACGGATCCGCGAGGTGGCTCCCTCGGCCTCCCGGGCGGTGTCGATGCGGTCGGGGATTCGAGGAAAGGTCGTGTCGGTCAACCGCAACTGGAATTTTGTCGTCTTGAACCTCGGCGAGAAGGACGGCTTGGTGGAAAACGGCCTGCTCAATGTCTATCGAAGCGGCCAACCGGTGGGCAAGGTGAAGATCGTCTCCACCGAGGCCAACACGGCCGTCGCGGACGTGGAGGCCGGGTCGAGCCAGGGAGGACTTCAACCCGGCGACGATGTGTTGAATTGACGGGCGGACTCTGAGATCATCGTAAAGAAGGCGTTCAAGCAGGCCGGGTGGCTGCGCGGATCGAAAAAGGGGACGGAGCGCTCGTTCCGGAGATCGAGAACAATGCGGAAGATGAAGATAAAGGCGAAGTTCGGTTTGGTGCTCGTCGCGGGGGCAATCTTGTTCGGGGGCTGCGCCTCGTCCGACAACCAGTCGGCGGCGAAAAAGCAGGCTGCGAAGCAGGGGAAGCAGGTGTCCGACCTCCCGTGGAACCGACCTCCCTCCTGGCAGCAAGCGGGTGCGGCCGGAGCTTATCTGGGTGGCATGGGAACCACTCCCGGAGCTCCCTACTAGCCGGCGGCTCGAACGCCGGCCTCAGGTCTTCGCCGCCGTGCCGAGAGTGCGTCCAGGCGTTACACTCCTCGGCGGTTGGGATCCCAGATGAGCTTGTGGAGCTGAAAGCCCAGGCGGACGGGCAGGCGGTCGCGGAGCAGCCATCCGGCCAGGATTTCCAGGGAGAGCTCGCCCTGCACCGGCGAAAAGTGGACGGCCCGAACCGCTCTCGCCCATGCGGCGCAGCGGAGCCGGGCTTGCGCCCACCGGTAATCCTCCTTGGTGCCGATCACGAACTTGACCTCGTCCCGCGGTCCCAGCAGTTCCAGGTTGGCGGCAAGATTCCGGGAGGACTCCCCGCTCGAGGGGCACTTGCAATCGACGATGCGGTGCACTCGCGGATCGATCCCGGCGATCGAGTGGGCTCCGCTGGTTTCGAGGAGCACGGTGTAGCCCGCATCGCAGAGCGTCCGGAGGAGAAGGCGGCTATTTTTCTGTAGGAGAGGCTCTCCGCCCGTCACCTCGACGAGTCTGCAGCCGAAGCGCTCCACCTCTTGCAAGAGGTGGCTCAGAGGCAACCGCTTCCCTTCGAAAAAGGCATAGGTCGTATCGCACCAGCGGCAGCGGAGATCGCATCCCGTCAGCCGGATGAAGACGCACGGCTCGCCTGCGAAGCTGCTCTCTCCTTGGATGCTATGGAAGATCTCGTTGACCACGACCGCCGGTTCCTGCCGGAGCGCGTCGGTAGAGGACGCATCCATGGGGTGGAGACCCTCAGACCGGAATCCGTCCACGCAGATCTGCGGGCGCGAAGGGCCCGGGCTCGGCGAGAAGGGCGCGGGCCGCATCGACCTGGCCCCAGACGTTCCAGAGCAGCACTCCGCGTACGCGCCGACGATCCAAGTAGTAAATGACCCCGCTGCGGTACTCCTCCTTCCAGTCGCAGAAGACCTCGAGCCGGTTGTCGAGCAGGCCGACGGCCTCGTAGCCGAGATCGAAGAGGTCCGAGTAGAAGAAGGGGATGTGATCGTATTTTGCCTCTTTTCCGGCCATGTTCCGGCCGGCCGCGAGGCCCATCTGGCGGGCGTTGTCCTCATGCTCGAAGCGGAGCCGCTGCCCGAGGGCGGGTTGGAAGAAAGCCGCCACGTCTCCCGCGGCGTAGATATCGGCATGACCGGTGCGGAGAAACTCGTCGACGACGATGCCGTTCTCGACCGCCAGGCGGGCTTCCTTCGCCAGCCCGACGTTGGGGGAGATGCCGATGCCCGCGACCAGGGCACCCGCTGAAAGGCGCCCTTGGCCGAGCTGGAGGGTCAGTATCCCCTGCTGCTCCTCGGCGGCGGAGACCGTCTGCCGGGCGAGCACCTCGACCCCCTTCTGGCGGTAATAGTCATTGAGGAAGAGAGAGAGTCCCTCGGGAAAGATCCTGCCGCCGATTCCCGCCTCCGCGAAGAGGAGGGTGACGCGCTTGCCGTTGAGCGCCAAGGCTGCGGCGATCTCCGAGCCGATGAAGCCCCCCCCAAGGACGCAGATCCGCTCCTCCGACTCGCTCCACGAGCGGAGCTTCCGGTAATCGGCCAGCGTACGGAAATAGAGGATCTTCTGGCTGGCCGTCGGAAGATGGCGCGCATCCCCCCCTGTCGCGAGCAGAAGCTTATCGAAGGAAAAGGCGGCACCCCCTTCCGCCGTGACCGTTTTGGAGGAAAGATCCAGGGAGTGGGCGGTGCAGCCGCGGTGAAAGGTCACTCCCGCCTCCGGCGTATGGCACCAGATGGAGTCGAAAGCTTCCCCTTTCCAGAGCCCCTTGGAGAGCGGCGGCCGGTTGTAGGGAAGCTCGGGTTCCGAAGCGAGCAGGCCGATCGCCCCCGTCGAATCGACTTCCCGGATTCCGCGAACGGCCGCATCGGCCGCCATCCCGCCGCCGATGATCAGGTAGGTATAGTGGGGCATAGGAAAAGTAAGAACAATGCTTTGGGAATGACTCCCTTTATCTGTATATTAACGATTCTTCCCGACGAGTCCAGCTTGCCGGGCTCCCCTTGGAAAAACTTTGGATTGCCGCGTCTTCCATCGGGAAAGGAGAGAGCTCAAAGAAGAGGAGTCCCGAGGTCGGACGCGACCCCTCTGCCGAGGAGCGCAAAGGGTTCGATCCAGGCGTCCACACCGAAGAAGAGCCGGGCGCTCGCCACGATTTCCGGGTCGGGAGGGTGCTCCCACAGGCCGAAGACTGAGCTCCCGCTGCCGCTCATCATGGCGAGCGCGGCTCCCGCTTCCCTTTGGAGCCAATCCCGGGCGGTGGCGATCCACAGATACTTCTCGAAGACGGCGGGCTCCAGGTCGTTGCGGACCGGTCCCCAGGGACGGGTGCCTCGTTCCTCGCCCGGGCGGGGATTTCCGGCATAGGCTTGGTAGGCCCACGGAGTTGGCACGGAAAAGCCGGGGAAGAGGAGGAGGCCGTGGCCGGGGCCGGTCCACGGTTCGGGAGAGACGATCTCCCCGCGGCCCCGGCAGAGCGCCGGCTTCGAAACCAGGAAGAAGGGGACGTCGCTTCCCAAGGAGGCTGCCAGCGGCACGAGGGCATCCCGGGACGAGGGATATCCGAGCAGGGTGCGGAGAGCCAGGAGGGTCGCGGCCGCATCGCTGCTGCCTCCCCCCAAGCCGGCTCCCGAGGGGAGTCGCTTTTCCAGAGAAATCGTCAGGCCGCAAGGGAGGCCGAACGAGTCGCCGAAGAGGTGGGCGGCCCGGCAGACCAGGTTCTCCTCTCCTGCCGGTATTCGCGGGTCGTCGCAGTGAAAGGCGAATTCGCGTCCGGGATGTCTGGTGATGCGGAGCCGGTCGCCGAGCGAGACCGGGGCCATCCGTGTCGAGATCTCGTGGAATCCGTCGGCACGGCGGCCGAGGATCCGCAGGTCGAGGTTGATTTTCGCCGGAGCGAAGAGTTCAATGCCCCGTGAAGTGTCCTCCATGCCCTTAGCGGATGGGCTCATCGTGGCCTTGGATCTCTTCGAGGTGGAGGCGGCGCTCTCCCTGGCGCGCCGGCTGCGCGAGTATGTCAGTTGGTTCAAGGTGGGAAGTCAACTCTTCTTGCGCGGCGGGCCCGAAGTCGTCGGGCGGCTTCGCTCGCTGGGAGCGCGGGTCTTCCTCGATCTGAAGTTTCACGACATCCCGGCTACGGTCGGTCGGGCCGTCGAGGCTTGCGTGCGGATGGAAGTCGGCTTCCTGACCGTTCATGCTCTCGGGGGAAGGCGAATGCTGACGGCCGCCGCCAAGGCCGCCGCGGGCAGCGGGACCCGGGTCCTCGCGGTGACCGTGCTGACGAGCCTCGAGGAGGAGGAACTTTCCGAGATCGGCGTGAGCGGCGGCATCACCGAACGGGTCTGCTCCCTTGCGGCGCTCGCTGGCGAGTGCGGCGTTCCTGGCATCGTCTGCTCCGCCCGCGAGCTCGCTTCCCTGCGGAAGACCGGCCTCCTGCCGGAAGTGATCGTGACCCCGGGGATCCGGCTCGCGGAGCGGGAAGGAGACGACCAGCGCCGTACCGTCTCTCCCCGTGAGGCGTTTGCCCTTGGAGCAACCCACATCGTCGTCGGCCGCCCGGTGCTCGAATCGGCGGATCCGGTCAAGTTGGTGCGGAACCTGCTTCACTAGGGAAACGGCCTCGCCCAGGAGGCGATTTGCGGGGAAAAGCGCATGCGCCTATTGTTGAAGGCATGGCAAGAAAAGAAAAGGGACTCGGAGCAGACATGCCTATGTCTTTCGAAAACTTAGAGTCGGCCTCCGCTCTGCAGGTCGTCGACCTGATCGGCCAGTCACTCTCCTTCGACGCGGTTTCCCGGGAGGCGTTCTTCTACCTTCGGCGCCGGGTCGCCGAGCTTGAGGAGACGAGCGAGCAGGCCCACCAGGCTCTGGAAAAGCTCAACGAGGCGGTCGAGAAGCTTTCCGCTCCGGCGAACCGCGTGGGCACCCTCCTCGGCCTGCCCAAGAAAGAGATCGCGCTGGTGGTGCAGGGTGGCACCGAATTCTACTGCATGATCGACCCGCGGCTGGCGCACGAGACGCTCTTGGTGGGAACACGGGTGCTGCTCAACGAGGCGTTTGCCGTCGTCGGTGATCTCGGCTTCGACTTTTCCGGCCCCGTGGTGAAGGTTCTCGACGTGCTGCCGGACAACCGGCTGCGCGTGGGACACGAAGGGGTGGGCGGGAGCTTCGTGGTGATGCGCTCGACGCCTCTGGCGAAGGAGCGGATCAAGGCCGGGCTCGAAATCCGGATCGACGGCTTTTCCCGGGTGGCGCTCGAGGTCGTGGCGACCTCGAGGACCAAGCACCGTCTGCTCGACCAGGTCCCAGAGCTTCCGTGGGAGAAGGTCGGGGGCCAGAAAGAGGCGGTCGGAGCCGTTCGGGACGCCGTGGAACTGCCTTTTCTCCATGCGGACCTCTTCACCAAGTATCACCACCATGTTCCGAAGGGATTCTTGCTCCACGGGCCGCCGGGATGCGGGAAGACCCTCCTGGGGAAGGCGACGGCGTACAACCTGACGCGTCAGCTTCGGGAACAGACCGGAGAGGAGCGCAAGGAGTTCTTCCTCCACGTCAAGGGACCGGAGATTCTCAACATGTGGGTCGGCGAGTCGGAGCGGCAAGTGCGCGACCTCTTCGAGCAGGCCCGGGAGTTGGCGCACGAGGGCTTTCTCCCCTTCATCTTCATCGACGAGGCCGAGTCGATCCTGGGCACCCGGCGCGCGGGACGCTTCAACAGCATCCTTAACACGCTCGTCCCCATGTTCTGCGCCGAGATGGACGGGATCGAGTCGATGCGCGAGGTGGTGATCATCCTGGCTTCCAACCGGGCGGATCTGATCGATCCGGCCATCCTTCGACCCGGCCGGATCGATCGGAAGATCAAGGTCAATCGGCCGACTCGCGCGGGATCGGGCGAAATCTATCGGATCTACCTTCTCTCCGATCTCCCCTATGCCCCGGAGCTCTTGAAGCAGGCGGGCGACGATCGGGAAAAGGCGATCGATATCCTCGTCGAAGGGGTGCTGGACGCTCAGTTCGCCCGTGCCGAACAGAACCGGTTTCTGGAGATCACCTACCGGAGCGGGAGAAAGGAATACCTCTATCGAGGCGACCTGATCAGCGGGGCGATCATCGCCTCGATCGTCGAGCGGGCCAAGGAGTTGGCGATCAAGCGGGCGATCTCCGATCCGTCGGATCACGGCTTGCGGCTGGAGGACCTTTTGACAGCGCTCGATATCGAGTATCTTGAGAATGACATCTTCCCACCGTCGGACATCACGGAAGACTGGCTGAAGCTCGTCGACTGCGATCCGCAGAACGTGGTTCGGCTCGCTCCGGTGGTGCGGCGGGAGGAAGGGACGGTGCGTCAGGTCGTTTGAGCATTCGGGAACCAGATACCGGAGGGGAGCGCGGCACCATGGACAAGCAAAGACCAATTCCAGCGTGGCCGATCTATTTTGGGTTGGAGACTGAATTCGGGATTGCGGTTCGGGAAAATGCGGAGATCGACGTCGTCGAGGAGTCGATCCACCTGGTGCGAGCCGCCGCTCAGCTCGGCAGCCCCAACCTTTGGGATTACACGCGGGAGGATCCCCACCGCGACGCCCGCGGCTTCCGGGCGAAGGATCTGCGGCAGGACGGGGACGAGGCGAACTTTTTCTCCCAGGACCGCCAGCGGCCCTATAGCTTCGAGGAGATCAAGAGCGACTTCGTCCTGCGCAACGGCGCTCGCTTCTACAATGATCACACCCATCCCGAATATTCGACCCCGGAATGTTCCACCCTTCTGGAGCTGGTGGCGCAGGACAAGGCGGGGGAACGGATCCTCGAGGAGTGTGCCCGGGCGGCGAGCCGGAAGCGGAATCACACGGTCTGCCTCTACAAGAACAACAGCGACTTCGCGGGGCACAGTTACGGCTGCCACGAAAACTACCTGATCCCGCGGATGATCCCCTGGGATCGGATCGTCGAGGGGATGATGGCCTTCCTGGTGACCCGCCAGATCTTCGGGGGTGCCGGAAAGCTCGGCTGGGAGAAGGAAGACCAGGGAATGGTCGGTGGCTTTCAAATTTCCCAGCGCGCCGACTTTTTCACCGAGCTCGTGGGCATCGACACCATGAACCGACGGCCGCTGATCAATACGCGAGACGAGCCCCACGCGAACCCGAAGCTCTACCGCCGCTTCCACGTCATCGTGGGCGACTCCAACCTTTCGGAATATGCGACCTGGCTCAAGGTTGGCACCACGGCGCTGGTGCTGGAGGCCCTCCAGTACGACCGGGTGCCGCGCCGCTTCTTCCTGGCCGATCCGCTCTACGCCCATCGGAGCATCTCTCGGGACCAGACCAATCGCTGGGAGGTCGGTCTCGCCCATTCGGGGACAACCACCGCCGCCCAGCTGCAGAACGACTACGCTGATTGGGTCGGTCGCTATGTCGATCTCGACCACCCTGAGAAGCGGGCGGTCTGGAAGAGCTGGAAAGAGACGGTGGAGTTGCTGCAGAGTGGTCCCGATGCCTTGCGCGACCGGCTCGATTGGGTCGCCAAGAGATGCCTGCTGGAGACCTTCCGCGAGGAGCAGAAGCTTTCCTGGGACGACCCCTGGCTCCAGAGCGTCGACCTCGAATATCACCTGGTGGATCGGGAGCGGGGTCTCTATTACGCCCTCGAATCGGGGGGCGAGATCAGCCGGATTTCCCGGGAAGAGGATATCTACCGGGCGATCCAGCAGCCGCCCAATGCCTCCCGCGCCTATGTCCGGGGCAAGTGCATTCAAAAGTTCGCCCGGGATCTGGTCAACGTTCAATGGGACTACATTGCCTTCCGCTGGAAGGGGCAGACCTACCGGATCGAGCTTTCTTCGGCCTTTCCGGGAGTCGACCTGGAGCGCTACTGCGAGGTGATCGACCGGGCGCAGCTCGTTTCCGACATGATTGAGGAGTTGAAGCTCGAGCCGATCGGTGGCTAGATTTCACTAAACCCAGGAGGGCTATGCTGATGCCAGAACAAGTGCAGAAGACACATCCGGTTGCTCCCGGCCCGGGTCCGGGAGGAGAGGGGCCGGGCCCGAGAGCGCCGAGAGTCGATCGGCCAAACACCGAAGAGATCCTCAAGCGGATGCGCAAGGTCGATCCCGATCAAGCGAAGCGCTATCGGCAGCGGACCGGTGAATAGGAACGTGGAGACCATTGGCGTTTCTGCCGGGGCGCAGACGGGCGATTTCTTTGCCGTGCTCCGGTCGAGGAATCTGCTCTTCCCCGAAGGAAAGGGGGCGGTAGTGGGGGGTGCCACGCTCCCGGTGCCGGAAGCGACGACCGTGCTCAGCTTCCATTACCGGGACGGGGTGATCGTCGCGGGAGACCGGCGAGCGACGATGGGGCATACGGTCATTCACGATCGAGCGGACAAGGTGATCGAGATCGACCGTTCGACGGTCATGGCGATCGCCGGCGCTCCGGCGACCGCCTACGAAATCGCTCGCGTCCTCCAGCATTCCTTCGAGTACTACCGGCGAAGCCAGCTTCAGTCCTTATCGCTCGACGCCAAGGTGAGAATGGTCGGGAAGCTTCTCAAGGAGAACCTCGCGATGACCCTGCAAGGGGTCGGGGTCGTGGTTCCCGTCGTTGCCCTGGTCGATCCCCTGGGCAAAGGGAGTCCGAAGATCTTCTTTTACGACGCCTTGGGAGCGCAATTCGAAGCGGTCGATTTCGCCGTCTCCGGCTCCGGATCTCCGGCGGCCCGCAGCGTCCTCCAATACCTCAACCGGTGGAGCGATTCGCCTCCGGCCGAGCGCGCGGAGGAGGAGGCGATCACCCTGGCCCTCCAGCTCTTGGACGTCGCGGCGGAATCCGACACCGCCACGGGAGGCATCGACCGGCGGACGCGGATCTACCCTCAGGTAAAATTAGTTCGGAAGACCGGGGTCAGGTCGATCCCGGAGGAGCAGCTGAGTCGTCTCCTCCCTGCGGTGGCCTGAGCGCTCTTGCCGTGCGCGTCCCCCGGGCGCAGGGCTTTCGCCGGGAAGAAGGCGGGCTCAACTAAACCCGGGGAAGGCCGATCGTGTCGGCAGGAAGCAGAGAGCGCTCATTTGCATTGAACCGCGTCAAGGAGGTGGTAGGCTGCCCACTTCCGTTTCCCTTCGGGCAAGGGGGGTGCTAGGGCTGACGCCTTGCGGGGAGAGGGAACGGGTGCTGCGAGGGAGAGGTTAAGCGTGATCGAGGAACCTTATCGGTGGTTGGAAGCGGTCCAGAATCGGCGCGAGTACATCGAGGATCAACTTCGAGGTGCCGCTCCCGTTGTCGCCGTTGGCGGAGAGCCCGGCATCCTGTTGGCCGCCGGCAAGGCGTCCACTCCAAAGGTCTTCGAGGTCTATGACCACCTGGCCCTCGGCGCGGTGGGCCATCCCGCCGACCTGGAAAAGATTCGGCAGACCGCGATCGAGGCTGCGCACGTCGAGGGATTCTCCCGATCGCGGACCGACGTGAGCGCGCGGCGGATCGTGAGCTATGGCCTGGCTGGCGCCCTGAAAAGCGCCTTCGAGCAGATTTTCTCCGCCCCGTTGCTCTTCCGGGGCGTTCTCGTGGAGCTGGGCAGCTCGCCCTCCGCGGATCAAGCGTGGCTCCTCGAATATGACGGCGGCTATGCGGGGCTCGAGCCCGAGCAGCTCCGCCGCGGAGTCCTCTTCGGTGCGCGCAAGGATCTTTCGTCGGTCTGGCAAGAGGAGAGCCGGAAATCCCCGCCTCCCTCGGGCAAAGACTGGAAGGAGCTTGCGGAGCACGCGCTGCGCGTGCTCGCCTGGTCCGCCCAGGCGGAAGGAGAGAAGCGCGTTCCGTGGGCGCAGTTCACGCCTCCGAAGGAGTGGCTCGCTCCCAAGCTCTGTGACCGATTTGAAGTCGGTGCGCTCTCCCGGGAGGCCGCGGCCCAAGGCGGCCCCGCATTCTTCGTCCCGGAGGCCCAGCAACTGGGATGGGCAGGGGAAAAGGAGTAGGGGATGCGGCGGATTGCGGGTCTGGAGACGGAATACGGCTGCCTTTCGCAGCGAACCATGGAAAGTCCGCCGGTGCCGGAGCGGGTGCGCGACCATCTCTTCTACCGGGAGCGCGTGGGTCTGATCGATGTCCATGACCGGGATTACGACGAGCCCGCGGGCAACGGAGGGTTCCTCTTCAACGGCGGTCGGCTCTATGTCGACATGGGGCATATCGAATATTGCACCGCCGAATGTCGCTTCCTGGGAGATCTGCTCGCTTCCGACGGGGCGGGTGAGAAGCTGCTGCAACGGGGCCTGAACGACTTGGGCATCGCGGGGGAAGCCTCATTCATCAAGAACAACATCGATCACTACACGGGTGCGACCTTCGGCTGCCACGAAAACTACCTTCTCCAGCGAGACGCCCCGCTTTCCCAGGGGAACGTCGATGCGCTGCTCGCCTTTTTGGCTGTCCGAGGCCTGATGGTCGGAGCCGGCCGGGTTGGGACGGTGATGGTGCCCAGAGGGGTCGACCGGGGAGCCCGAACGCGCGCCCTGCCCTTTCAGGTGATGCAACGGGCCGACTACATTCAGACCGAGATCTACGAGTGGGTCCAGTTCAACCGGGCGCTGATCAACGCTCGGGACGAGCCCTTGGGGGATCCCTGCCGCTTTCGCCGCTTCCATCTCCTCCTTGGGGACTCGAACATGCTTCCGTTCTGCCAGGCCCTCAAGGTCGGCAGCACCTCCCTCGTTCTCGATCTCTTGGAGGCGGACCGGATGCCTCGCGTCGCCCTGGCCGATCCGGTGCGCACGATGCATCAGATCAGCCATTGTCCCGACGGCCCCTGGCTCATCGAGCTCTCCGACGGAAGGAGATGGACGGCCGTGGAGCTTCTGGAGCACTTCCTGATGGCGGTCGGCCAGCTCGATCAGGAAGAGGATCGGGACACGGTCTGGACCTGCCTTGCCTGGGAAGAGGTCTTGCGCGGCTTGCGCGAGGAAACCGACGCTCTCCTGGGCAGAGTCGACTGGATCACCAAGCGCCACCTGCTCGAGCTCTTTCGAACCCAGGAAGGGGTAGCTTGGGACGACCCGTGGATGGAAAGCCTCGATCTCGAATACCACAATCTCAATGAAAAGCGGAGCCTGGCGGGCCTGATTCCGCAGCCTTCGCTTGCGGCACTCGGCTTGCCCGGCCTCGGGGACCATGATCCGGAGCAGGACGCTCCCCGGAACACCCGGGCCCACGCACGGAGCCAGCTCATGCGGCGATTGGCCGCGGGCAAGATCTCGTATGTGATCGACTGGGATTATGTGCAGGTGGGCAACAGCGGCTACTACTCCTTGGAAGATCCCTTCGTGAGTGCGGTGCCGCCGAAGGCGGAGCTGCCGGGCCTTTGCGAGGACCTGGAGCTCCGCTCCAAATAGCGTCGGAGCCGGCGCGGCCCATCCCCCATGCTCGAACTCCTCCAGAAAAAGCTCGAGTCGGTCTTCCGCAACCTTCGCGGATACGGCAAGCTCTCCGAGTCGAACGTTGCCGACGCGCTCCGCGAGATCCGGCTCGCCCTGCTCGCCGCCGACGTCCACTATCCGGTGGCCAAGCGACTCTGCGAGGAGATCCAGAAGAGGGCCCTCGGGCAGGAAGCGCTGTCCAGCATTCGACCGGGAGATCAGTTCGTCAAGATCTTCCATGACGAGCTCGTGCGCCTGCTCGGAGAGGGCGAGCGAGGGATCCGGCCCGAACGGCCCCTTCGCCTCCTCCTCTGCGGGCTCAACGGCTCGGGGAAGACGACGACTGCGGCAAAGCTGGCCCTCTGGTTCCGGAAGCAGCGCCAAAAAGCAGCGCTGGTCGCTGGGGACCTGACCCGTCCCGCTGCGCGCGAGCAGCTCCAGCGGCTCGGCGAGCAGATCCAGGTTCCTGTCTATTCCTGGCCGGATGGGACCCCGCTCGAAACGGTCGTCCGGGAAGGGCGGGCTCGAGGCGAGCGGGAAAGAGTCGACGTTTTGATTTTCGACGCTGCGGGCCGCCTCGACGTCGACGCCGATCTGCTCGAGGAGCTTGCGGGCGTAGCCGAACTCTGGGAGCCGGGAGAGTCGCTCTTGGTCGTCGATGCGGCGACCGGACAGGTGGCGGTGAAGGTGGCGGAAGCCTTTGCGGCCAAGGTGCCGCTCACCGGTCTGGTCCTCTCGAGAGCCGATGGCGACGCCCGGGGTGGCGCGGCTCTCTCGATCCAGCAGGTGACGGGCATCCCGATCAAGTTCCTGGGCGTGGGAGAGAAGCCCGATGCCTTGCAGCCCTTCGTCCCCGAGCGGTTCGTCGGAAGGCTCCTGGGCATGGGAGACATCGTGGCCCTCGTCGATCGGGCGCAGTCGGAAATCGATGCCCAGTCGATGGAGGAGATGGCCAAGCGGCTCAAGAGCAATGAATTCAGCCTGCAGGATTTTCTCGCGCAGCTCCGGCTCATGAAGAAGATGGGACCGCTGGAGAGCGTGTTGGCCCTCCTCCCGGGGTTTCCCGGCAAGCAAGCGGTCAAGGTCGACGAGAAAAAGGTCAAGCAGGTCGAGGCGATCATCCTCTCCATGACGCCCGAAGAGAGGCGCCGCCCAGGGATTCTCAACGGACGTCGCCGGCTGCGCATCGCGCGCGGGAGCGGAACGCAGGTCACCGATGTCAATGATCTCTTGCGGAAATTCGACTCGATGCGGAAGATGATGCGGAAGATTTCCAAGGGAGCGGGAAGGGGCTGGCCGAAGCTGGGCTTTCCCGGAGCCCTGTCTGGATGAAGAGGAAAGAAGAAAGAGAGGCATATGGCAGTGGTAGTTCGTTTACGGAGAGAGGGGCGCAAGAATCGGCCCTTCTTTCGCATCGTCGTCGCCGACCGGCGAGCCGCTCGGGACGGCAAGTTCCTGGAATCGATTGGCACCTATGATCCGGTCCTGAAGGAAGGTGGGGCTCATGTGAAGCTTGACCGGATCGAATTCTGGAGAAAGCAGGGAGCGCAGATGAGCGAGACCGTTGCGCGCATCGTGAAGACGGCTCCGAGAGAGCCTGCGGAAAAGGAAGAAGCCTCCCCGGCGTCGTCGTGATTCTTCGCGCAGGGGAGTCGTGCGGATCGATGTCATCACCCTGTTCCCCGCGCTCTTGGAGGCGGCGGCGCGGGAGAGCATCCTCGGAAGGGCGATCGAGAGCGGTCGGCTCGACTTCCGTGCGCACCAGCTCCGGGACTACGCCCGCGACCGGCACAGGAGCGTCGACGATCGGCCCTACGGAGGCGGGCCGGGGATGGTGCTCAAATGCGAGCCCTTGGTCGAAGCGATCGAGGCGGTGCAGGCCATGGCGGAGAACGCGCCCGTCCGTCTTCTGTCGCCGGGAGGAAGGACCTTCGATCAGGCCATGGCCTGGGAGTTTTCTCGCGCTCCTCGGCTGATTTTCGTTTGCGGCCACTACGAGGGGGTCGATCAGCGGGTGATCGACCATTGGGTTGATGAGGAGATTTCGATCGGAGACTTCGTCGTCGCCAACGGGGCCGTAGCCGTCCTGCCGATCGTGGACGCGGTCGCCCGTCTGCTTCCCGGTGTTCTGGGAAATGCAGAATCGGTGTTGCACGAATCCTTCGAAGATGCTCTTCTAGAGGGTCCGCACTATACACGGCCGGCCGTTTTCCGAGAGTGGGGGGTGCCCGAAATTCTTCTGTCCGGAGATCACGGAGCGATCGGGCGGTGGCACCGCCGCATGGCTGAAGAGAAGACGCGGCGCGTGAGAACGGATTTGTGGGAGCGGAGAGGAAAAGGAGAGAGCGATGAACGTAATCGAGCAGATTGAGCAGGAGCAGCTCAAGAAAGAGCTTCCCCGGTTTGCGGTGGGCGACAGCGTGCGGGTCCACTCCCGGATTCGCGAGGGCGACAAGGAGCGGATTCAGGTCTTTCAGGGCATCGTGATCGCCCGCAGGGGACACGGAATCAATGCAGCGTTTACCGTTCGCCGGCTCAGTTACGGAGAGGGAATCGAGCGCATCTATCGCCTCCATTCCCCCTGGATCGAAAAGATCGAGGTGGAACGGAGCTCCAAGGTGCGGCGGGCCAAGCTCTACTACCTGCGGGGCAGGAAGGGCAAGGACGCCGTCCTCGGGCGGAGATAGGCCGCAGATCCTTCCGCTTCATTTTTCCTCTTCCTCCTCTCGTTGCCTGCTCGTCCGGAACTTGCGCCGGAACGGGAGGACCTCCATACTCGCTCCGTGCAGAAACCGGAGCCTGCGCCCAAATCGGAAGCCCGGAGCCAAGGCGTCGACCGGCAGCTCGAGGACCTGTTTGCCGAGCAAGGCCTCTCTCCTGCGGCCGGCGTGGACGAGGTGGGCCGCGGCTGCCTTGCTGGACCCGTCGTCGCTGCGGCGGTGATCTTGCCTCCGGGGATTCGGCTCCATCCGAAGCTCGACGATTCCAAGCGGCTTGCGCCGCGGCAGCGTTCGGAAGTCTGCGACTGGATCGTTGGCTTGCCGGGTATCGCCTACGGAGTCGGCTTTGCCTCCGTCGAGGAGATCGAGCGCTGGAACATCCTGGGGGCGACGATGCTCGCGATGTCTCGGGCCGTTCTCGCCCTGGCCAAGAGTCCGGGAATCGTCCTGGTCGACGGTCGGGAGGCTCCTCCCCTCGAGATGCCCGTCCGCGCGATCGTTGGCGGCGACGGCCGCTGCGCCTGCATCGCGGCCGCTTCCATCCTCGCCAAGGTCAGGCGTGACCAATGGATGACCGAGATCGACCGGGAGCATCCCCACTTTGGCTTCGCCCGCCACAAGGGCTACGGGACGGCTGCCCATTGGGATGCCCTACGGATTCACGGCCCGACCCCTTTGCACCGCCGAAGCTTCCTTGGTCGGCTCTCCGAGGAAGCAATGCCCGATCTTCCGTGGGGCCAAGAGATCTGAAGATGCTCGGGCTCCCTTGGATGTCCTTCCCGCGATCCCTGCCACCGACGCTCGATTTGGGAAAGTGGGGGGAGCGGGAGGCCGCCCGGTTCCTTCATCGCAAGGACTATCGGATCCTCCTGCGCAACGTGCGGATCGGGGACGGGGAGATCGACCTGGTCTGTCGGGATGGGTGCGTGCTCGTCTTCGTCGAGGTGAAGACCCGAAGCTCGACGAGCCATGGCGAGCCCTCCGAGGCCGTCGACGCCAGGAAGCGGGCGCGCCTGGTGCGGGCCGCCTACGCCTACCTGGAGGAGCTGGGACGGGACGACGTGACCTACCGCTTCGACATCGTCGAGGTGCTCGCCCAGGGTTCCGGAAAGCCGATCCTCCGCCATCTGCCCGATGCGTTCGGCCCGCCGGACTCTTGACCGGGCCGTCTTGAGAGCCCTACCTCCGCCGGGCACCGAAGGTGCCGGTCGCTGAGGTGAAATGGACCCATTTTTGGGACCATTGGCTAAATGGGAAATTGTCCGCTCTGTTTGACAAACGGAGCGAACCATGACGAAGAAGACAAGAGGCAAGATTGACGCGGCGCTGAAGGCGAAGATCGCCTTGGAGGCGGTGCGTGAGCAGGCGACTGTGGCGGATTTGGCCCAGCGCTACGAGGTGCACCCGAACCAGATTTACGCCTGGAAAAAGCAGCTGTTGGAGAACGCCGCGCGGGCGTTCGAGGCTAATGTCGGTCTCGACGCGGACAAGGCGGCGTAGAAAAAGGTCGAGGACCTCTACGCCAAGATCGGCCAGTTGACCGTCGAGCGCGATTGTTTAGCCAGGAGATCCGGACGATGAGAGCGCCGGATCGTCGAGGATTGCTCGATCGCGACGCCCGGTCGCTGTCGGTTCGCCGCCAATGTGCGCTGCTCGGAGTGACGCGCTCCGGCGTCTATCGGCAAAGAAAGCCGGCCAAGGACGATGACCTGGATCTGATGCGGCGCATCGACGAGTTGTTCACAGCCTGGCCCTTCCTTGGCTCACGCCGGATGACGCAGATGGTCAGGGCCGAGGGCAAGGCGGTCAGCCGCAAGCGTGTGCCGCGGCTGATCCGCAAGATGTGGATCGCCGCGCTGGGTCCGAAGCCAAATACGAGCAAGCCGGCGTCGGGGCAGAAGATTTTCCCCGATCTGCTGCGCGATCTGAAGATTGAGCGGCCGAACCACGTCTGGGCCTGCGACATCACCTCTTTGCCGATTGGCCGGGGCTTTCTCTATCTGGCCGCAATCATCGTCTGGGCCAGCCGCACGGTTCTGGCCTGGCGGATTTCCAATCCGATGGAGGTGTCGTTCTGCCTTCCGGCGCTTGAAGACGCCCTGGCGCGCCACGGCAAGCCGGAGATTTTCAACACCGATCAGGGCTCGCAGTTCACCAGCCCCGTCTTCACGAGCGCGCTGGCGGAGGCTGGCGTGAAGAGATCCATGGATGGCCGAGGGCGGTGGATGGATAATGTCTTCATTGAGCGAGTCTGGCGTTCACTCAAGCACGAGGAGGTCTACCTCAAGGGCTATGCCGATGGCTGTGGAGCGGAGGCCGGCATTGCCGAATGGATGGAGTTTTACAACGAATCCCGCCTGCATGAGGCGCTTGGCTACCGCACGCCCTTGGCGGTCTGGCGCGAAGGAATGGCCGCCGCTACGGCTAGCCGCCATTTCTCACCAACGCGAGCTTTCGCGCAAGAAAGGAAGGCCCGAGTCGATGGCGAGGATGTTCGGCGGGGAAAGGGTCTTCGTGAGCGGGGATGGAGCAAGATTTTTGCTCGATTTGGCTTAATGCGAGCTCTGTAAAGGGCAAAAATCCGCTTTAGGAACAAGGCTCCGCCCGATGGGAGGCTCTGCTGCAGGGGGAAGCGCTCTGGTTTTTGTGGATGCTCAGCAACGCAGCATCCGGAAGAGATGGGAGAAGCGGTGCTTCCCAGGATAGGCGCTGCTCATCCGACTAGAGGAAGCGTCGGACGCTGACACGGACCAGCGTGCCGATCTTGAAGAGCTTGAGCCGGAGGGTGTCGACCTGGGCGTTGGCCCACTCCGTTCCTTGCAGAGCCAGCCGTCGCAGCGCTTCGACCAGGGCATAGGCCAAAGCCGAGAAGGAGAGGCGAAGCTGATTGCTGGCCATTTGCGCGGTCGAGAGCCGGTCCGCAAAGAGTTGGAGCTGTTCCTTGATCCGATTCTCCCTCTCTCCCCGAGCAAAGGAGAGCTTCTCGTAGAGGGCCTGGGCGGGCCACTCCTCGGTGGAAAGAGAGGTGACGACAAAGCGCGGATTCTTTCCTTTCTCCAAGTACTCGGCTTTGGAGACCACTCGGCGCTCCCTCGACCAGCTGCTCAAGGTGCGATAGGCAAACTCGGTAAAGACGCGAGCCGGTTTGCCCGTGGACTCGTGCCGATGTCGGACTTGCTTTCTCGGCGCTTCCATGGTCCGGCACAAACCCTCGTCGCGAGTAGCCCAGCGCCATCCCGAAGATGCGCGGCACCTGCATCTCCCGCACCCGATGCACAATGCGCCCCGGATGGCGTCGATCCCGGAAGCAGCGCTCCAGCCGTCTTAACAAACCGATCTTCCGATCCGCTTCTCGCAAGAGGATCGCGCCCCCATCGCTCGAAACCCGACCCGCGGTAAATCCCGCTTCCACCCGACGCGAAAAATGGGCTGTAAACCCAAAAGTCTCTTGGCTACACTCTGTCATGAAAGGCCGTTTTTACTCCTCGTTATAATTACGTCTCGTTCACGCACTTTATACCAGGGAAAGGCGGCCTTTCCTATGCTCTTTTGCCGGCTTTTTTGCCTCCCGTTTTGGTCGGCCTTCGTGAGAAATGGCGGTTAGCCAGCTCTGGCTCGCAAAGCCGTCCTCAATGACGCCACCCCACAGAATGAGCACATTGATTCCGGTGCATCGCCTATGGGTCGCGGCGTTCTGGGGCATGGTGAGCGTCGCTTTCGCCGCCGCTGTCCCCCATGGTTAGACCCACGGTGCGCGGCCCGCCTCCAACTCGGCGATAATCTTGTCAGTGATTTCGGAAGAGAGGCTCGCCCGGTCCTGGCCGGACCGGGCGCGAGCGGCTGAACCTGACATCGCGGATCTCCGCGACGGGCGCCGCGAGCCTCTCTCGCGACCTCCAACCCGTCACGGCAAACCCGGTAAAACTTTCACTCTGGGGGGAGTTGCGGGGTCTCCCTGCAGAAGGGGGTGCGCTGGCGACATTGGCGCCGGCCAGGGGGAAGGCATTCCCCAAAGGGCAGCTCAAGTTCCTGATTTCAAGTCGGCTACAGATGTGATAAAACCTCTGCGGAATTCTATGTAAGAAGAGGAAACCTCACGAAAGATGACCTCGATTAGCACCCAACGGACCCGTGCCCTTGATCTCCTGAAAACCCGGGGAATGCTCCGGCTGAAGGATTTCGTTGCGGAAGGGATCGGACCGGAGACGCTGGCCCGCCTCATGCGGGAGAAGGCGGTCGTGCGTCCAGCCCGGGGCCTTTATCAGCTCCTAGATGCGCAAGTCGAGGCCGCCCACATGCTCGCCGAAGCCGCGGTCCTGGTTCCCAAGGGTGTCGTCTGCCTGACCTCGGCGCTCCAGTTCCATGAACTGACGCTGCAGATGCCGTCTGCCGTATGGATGGCAATCGAACGGACCGCTTGGCGGCCCAGAATCGATTATCCGCGAATCCGCTTTGTGCGTTTCACCGGGGCAGCGCTGACCGAGGGTGTTACCCGCCACCGCATTGAGAGTACCGACGTCCCCATCACGGATCCGGCCAGGACGGTCGTGGACTGCTTCCGCTATCGGGCCAAGGTCGGCCTCGACGTCGCGATGGAAGGGCTGCGCGAGGGCCTTCGCCGTCGCCGCTGCACGCCCGACGAACTCTGGCGTTACGCGCGGAAGGCTCGAGTCTGGTCGGTGATGCGCCCCTACGTCGAAGCAATGGCAGCCGATGCCACGTAAACCTCGAAATATCGGCGCATCGGTACGGGCGCGGCTCCTCGATCGGGCGCGTGTCCAGCGGTCTGACTTTCAGATTTTGCTGACGCGCTACGCGCTCGAGCGTCTGCTTTACAGGCTGAGCATTTCAGCGCATCGCGACCGCTTCGTCCTCAAAGGCGCAATGCTCTTTGTGACCTGGGTTGCCGATCCGTTCCGGCCGACCCGCGATCTCGATCTACTCGGCTACGGCGACAATGAAGCCGAGGCGATCGCTGAGACTTTCCGCGCCATCTGTGCGCAGCCGGTCACCGATGACGGTGTCGTATTCGATGTCGCCGGGCTGGAGGCAGCGCCGATCCGTGAGGAGGGAGAATATGGCGGCGTGAGGGTACGCGCGAGCGCTACTATCGATGGCGCGCGGATCCCGATCCGGGTCGATATCGGCTTCGGCGATGCCATCACCCCGGCACCGGTCGAAATCGATTACCCCGCTTTGCTGGACGCACCCGCGCCGCATCTTCGGGCCTATCCAGTCGAGACGGTCGTGGCGGAGAAGTTCGAGGCGTTGGTCACGCTCGGTATGGCCAACAGTCGTCTCAAGGATTTCTATGACCTTTGGCTGATCGCGCAGACATTCGAGTTTCATCAGTCAACTCTTGTAGAAGCTGTGCGACGCACGTTCGAACGGCGTGTGACGAAGCTGCCGGTCGATATCCCGATCGGCCTGAGCGATGAATTCGCGGAGGCATGGGGCGCTCAATGGCAAACCTTCCTGGGGCGTGAGCGCATGACTGCCGCACCTGGCGCGTTTTCCGCCGTTATCGCCGATCTAGGGACCTTCCTGATTCCGTTAGCAGGTGCGGCCGAAGAAGGGCGGGTGTGGCTTCCTGGCGGACCATGGTCGCAACCAGCTTCTTCGACTGATGCAGATGAAATGAAAAACGAGTGAACACGCTGCCAAAAGGTAGTAACGGGAGATAGACGCCATGCAGGTTGCTGATCTGCGCATCGAGAATTTTCGCGGCATCAGAACCGGCTATATCCGGTTTGGCCCGCACACCATGTTCATTGGTCCCAACAACTGCGGCAAGACAACGGGCCTCTTCGCTGTTTCAAGTGGGTAGAGCGGGAAGATCGAGCCGCAACTTTCCGGCTTTGAGGAACGCGGCACTTCCCGGGTGCCGGAAGCTCCGAAAGCCTCTGGCAATCCGCCGTCAAGGAGGATCGACGAAGTCGAAGTGCCCTTGACGGCTTCCTCTCTCCCCAAAAATCCGTCGAAGACGGAGGGCAAGAACCCAGCTTCCTGCCATCCCTTAACTGAAAATCCGCTCCCCTTACCCACTCAATTCAGCGAGGAGCCGCTTTTTGCCGAGGATTCCTGAGTTTTCGCGTCGATGGTCACGCTTGAAGCGCGAGGTGTATTTAATCGCCCGCATTCAAACTCTTGAGCAGATCGTTGGGCGAACCGGCCGTAACCAACTCGCCGCGCCGCGCGGCCTTCATGGCTTCGACGGTTTCGGCATTGGGAACCAAAGGCTCGAAAGGCAGCGCCTTATCCTTGGCGATCCGCACCATCATCAGCCGGAAAGCGTCGGACACGGTTAGCCCAATGGACGCCAACACGGCGGCGGCTTCCTCTTTTACATGCTCATCAATGCGGGCGCGAACGACGGTGTTGGTCATGGTGTAATCTCCTTGAGCCACAATGTAGCACAGATGCGCAGGATTTTCGAGGGGAAATGGCTATCCCCTTCACTCTCGTAGCCGCTGATGCTATCGCGCCGGCATGGACAACGCAGCGCATCCCGTCCCGGGCGTCGATTACCCGCGCACGTTCCTGGAGATGGACGAGCGGTTCCGGACAGACGAGGCTTGCCGGGATTATATCCGGCGCCTGCGCTGGCCAGCTGGGTTCATTTGTCCACTGTGTGGGTGGAGTGGGGAAGCGTGGGAGACGGCGCGTGGTCTCCTGCGTTGCCAGAGATGCCAGGGCCAGACGTCGCTGACGGCCGGCACGATCTTCGAAGGAACGCGCAAACCCCTACGGACGTGGTTCATGGCGATGTGGTTCGTCACCAGCCAGAAAAATGACGTCAGCGCCCTTGGGCTGCAGCGGGTGTTGGGGCTGGGCAGCTATGAGACGGCCTGGACGTGGTTGCACAAGCTGCGCCGGGCGATGGTCCGTCCCGGACGGGACAGTCTTTGTGGAACTGTGGAGGTGGACGAGATTTATGTCGGCGGCTTGGAGAAGGGCAAGGGGGGACGAGAAACCGAGACCAAGGCCATTGTCGCGGTGGCGGCCGAGGAACGTGGCAAGGGCATCGGCCGCATCCGCCTGCGCCGGGTCAAGGACGTGTCCGCGAACAGCCTGCTGGCCTTCGTTCAGGAGGCCGTGGCGCCGGGAGCGACCATCCATACCGATGGCTGGAGCGGCTATGCTGGGCTGATGGCGGCCGGCTACCAGTACCAAGTCAGCGTCATCGGCGCCGGCTCCGATCCGGCGCACGAGGTCATGCCGCGCGTTCACACCGTCGCCGCGCTTCTCAAGCGGTGGCTGCTCGGCACGCATCAGGGCGGCGTCCAGCGCCAGCATATCGACTACTACCTCGACGAGTTCACCTTCCGCTTCAATCGCCGCCGCTCACGGGCCAGGGGCTTGCTCTTTCACAGGCTCGTCGAGCAGGCCGTCGCCGTTTCCCCCGCCCCGTACAGCGCGATCATCGACACCGGCCAGGCTCGGGTGAAACAGCAACAAGAGTGAAGGGGATACCCCTTTCTCGTCAAACGATACCCGGAATCGTTCCCTGGCGCGCTCGACGCGAGCGACGCGGACGCCGTTCCGCCACACCGTGCCGATGCGCAACAAGCCAAGGTGATTGGCATCCTCCCCGGCCTAAAGTTCGGAGATTCCTACGGCGCTCAATCCGGGCTTGAACCGGAATGAGCCGCTTCGGTGGGTTCCTGCTGCTGGCGACTCGATGCCGCTCACTTCACAGGCGATCCGGGCGTGCCCCGCCCTTAAGACATTGATCGCGCCGACCAAATCGGCGTTTCCCTCAAAACCGCACTCCACGCACTCGAACCGGGCTTGCGTCCGACGGTTGTCCGCCGACACGTGGCCGCAACACGGACAAGTCCGGCTCGTGTTCCGCGGCGGCACGAACAGAAGGCGGCCGCCTCTCCACTCCATCTTGTACTCCAGCTGCCGCCGGAACTCGAACCAGCCTTGGTCGAGGATGGACTTGTTCAGTCCAGACTTGGCCCGAACGTTTCTTCCCGGTGCATCCGCCGTGCCCGAAGCCGACTTGGACATGTTCCGCACCTGCAAGTCCTCAATGCACGCCATCGCGTGGTTTTGCTGATCGTGGTCGTGACTTTGTGCAGGTAGTCGCGGCGGGCATTGCCGATGCGGGAATGAATCTTCTGGATTCGGGCCTTGGCCTTCTTCCAGTTGTTGCTGAACTTGACCTTGCGGCTCATGGCCTGCTGCGCCTTGCGCAGGGCGGTTTCATGCCGCTTGAAGCTGTTGAGCGGCGCATAGAACGTGCCATCCGAAAGCGTGGCGAACCGCGCCACGCCCATGTCGATGCCGACCGCGCCGCCCTTCGGGATGGGTTGCTCGACTTCGCGCTCGGCCAGGATGCTCGCGTGCCACTTGCCGCAGGACTGGCTGACGGTGACGCTCCTCACTTCTCCCAACACGTCCCGGCTGAGGCGATAGCGCAGCCAGCCGAGCTTGGGCAGGAAGAGGCGGCCATTCGCCTGGTCGAGCTTGATCTGTTTCGGGTCGGGGTAACGGAAGCGATCCGACTGGCCCTTCTTCTTGAAGCGCGGGAAGTCGGCCCGCTTGGCGAAGAAATTACCGTAGGCCCGCTCCAAGTCCTTGAGCGCCTGTTGCAAGGGATGAACGGGCGCATCGGCCAGCCATGCCGCGACACGCCCGGAAGGCATGGGCTCGCCGTTACGCCATTTCGTAAGTTCCTTGCACAGCCCGGCGTAACTGAGCTTCTTCTCTCCGGCATCGTAACGTGCCATCTGCAAGCTCAACGCCTCGTTGAACACAAAACCCGGCACGAGCCAGCGAAGCGGCGCATTTGCCGCTCTTGCTGGCCGTCTGGCCGCAGTTGAAACCCGAAGGCTTGCAGCCGCCGCATGCGCTCAATCATACGGGCGTATCATGATGGATGCAAACGTTCCTTGGTTTCCGTGGAATGTCCAGTGACGAGTCCATCCAGCAACGGACACTCAGCCAAAGCTAACGCCTCCCCCGCTATCCTTCCCCGCCCTGAACGGCGAGGCTTGTCGCGCTCCAGGTCAACGCGACTTCGCGTTTAAGGAAGACATTGAAATGGACCCCATTTTTGGGACCATTGGCTAAATGGGAAATTGGCCGCTCTGTTTGACAAACGGAGCGAACCATGACGAAGAAGACAAGACGCAAGATTGGCGCGGCGCTGAAGGCGAAGATCGCCTTGGAGGCGGTGCGTGAGCAGGCGACTGTGGCGGATTTGGCCCAGCGCTACGAGGTGCACCCGAACCAGATTTACGCCTGGAAAAAGCAGCTGTTGGAGAACGCCGCGCGGGCGTTCGAGGCCAATGTCGGTCTCGACGCGGACAAGGCGGCGCAGAAAAAGGTCGAGGACCTCTACGCCAAGATCGGCCAGTTGACCGTCGAGCGCGATTGTTTAGCCAGGAGATCCGGACGATGAGAGCGCCGGATCGTCGAGGATTGCTCGATCGCGACGCCCGGTCGCTGTCGGTTCGCCGCCAATGTGCGCTGCTCGGAGTGACGCGCTCCGGCGTCTATCGGCAAAGAAAGCCGGCCAAGGACGATGACCTGGATCTGATGCGGCGCATCGACGAGTTGTTCACAGCCTGGCCGTTCCTCGGCTCACGCCGGATGACGCAGATGGTCAGGGCCGAGGGCAAGGCGGTCAACCGCAAGCGTGTGCAGCGGCTGATCCGCAAGATGGGGATCGCCGCGCTGGGTCCGAAGCCAAATACGAGCAAGCCGGCGTCGGGGCAGAAGATTTTCCCCGATCTGCTGCGCGATCTGAAGATTGAGCGGCCGAACCACGTCTGGGCCTGCGACATCACCTCTTTGCCGATTGGCCGGGGCTTTCTCTATCTGGCCGCAATCATCGTCTGGGCCAGCCGCACGGTTCTGGCCTGGCGGATTTCCAATCCGATGGAGGGGTCGTTCTGCCTTGCGGCGCTTGAAGACGCCCTGGCGCGCCACGGCAAGCCGGAGATTTTCAACACCGATCAGGGCTCGCAGTTCACCAGCCCCGTCTTCACGAGCGCGCTGGCGGAGGCTGGCGTGAAGAGATCCATGGATGGCCGAGGGCGGTGGATGGATAATGTCTTCATTGAGCGAGTCTGGCGTTCGCTCAAGCACGAGGAGGTCAATCTCAAGGGCTATGCCGATGGCTGTGGAGCGGAGGCCGGCATTGCCGAATGGATGGAGTTTTACAACGAATCCCGCCTGCATGAGGCGCTTGGCTACCGCACGCCCTTGGCGGTCTGGCGCGAAGGAATGGCCGCCGCTACGGCTAGGAACAGGATGGACAACGCTGACGCGTTGGCCGCATGCCCACAGCAAAAGCAGATGGCGAAGCCTTGGGCTGCGTGATCAAAGGATCCCTGAGCGGTCGAGCTTCCAATTAAGAAACCGGTTCAAGCGGTCCCGCTGCGCGGGTCCATTTCAGACAACGCCCAGCTCGACACCCTACGGTTCAAGCTCTTCAAGATCGGCACGCTGGTCTGTGCCAGCGTCGGATGCGTCCTCTTGTCGGTGAGCGGCGTCTATCCTGGGAAGCACCCATCCACCCACGCCTTCCCGATGCTGCGTTGCTGAGCATCCATACAACCAGACCGCTTCCCCCTTCGGGAAAAGTCTCCCATCGGACGAAGCCTTGGTCCCGAAGCGGAGTTTTTGCCCTTTGCAGAGCTCGCATTCCGCCAAATCGAGCAGAAATCTTGCTCCATCCCCGCTCACGAAGACCCTTTCCCTCCCGAATATCGTCGCAATCGACTCCTGCCTTCCTTGCTTGCGCGAAACCTCGCGTTGGTGAGAAATGGCGGATAGGTCCGGTCACGATAGGTGAAGCCGTTGATCCTTAGAAGCTGGTCAGCGAGGATGCCGTCAAGCAGCGCGTTGCGCAGACGGCCCCCGCGTACATGAACAGCCTGGGCCTGGGATGGGGGCTTGAACCCCAGCGTCGCCGGCATCTGCAGCGCGGGGATCTGGAACTGATGCTTTTCGGCGGCGTCGAAGGTCATGCGGTATGCTTCCGGCCGCGGATAAACTTGCAGGCATCGGGTTTCTGGGCTACAGGATGAATAAAGGATTGGGAATTTCCCGGTCGACAGAAGGGTCCTGGAGCTTCCGGGGCCCTTCTGTTTTCGCCAGCGCTTAGGGAAAGCATTTGAGCCCTCCGAGCGTGGAGCGGATGATATCGAAGGCGCGGTTCGGCTGGCCGGGGCGGAGGTGCGACAGGGCAATCGGCCGGGCCATCAGATCCGCGAGTTGCAATCCGGAGGCGTTCGCGGCCTTCGGCAGGAAGACGTGCTGGAAAGCGAACCGGCCGAAATCGTACCGCCTGGAGCCCAAGTGGCTGTGATTCCCCGCGATCCGGCGGAATTCAAGCTCGAGATCGGAGTCCTCCTTCTTCCCTCGGCTCTCGAAAAGCACGTGCACAGTTTTGCCGTGCTGGTTTTCGGCGGTGAGCATTCCGTGCAGTCGCTCCATGCAGAACAGTAGCGCGATCTCATACGGGTTCCAGGGATTGACGTATTTGGTCCGCAGCTTTTCCTTGTGGATGATCGAGGCGAAGATGGTCATCGGCGCGGCCTCGATCAGGGCGTTTAATCCGTCATAGAAGCGCTCCCGCAAGGCGCGGTTCGTTATCAGAATGGCGAAGGGACCCTTGCTCTTGCGGATTTCGTGCTCATGCAGAACAACCGCGTCATGTCCCCAGATGCCGAACTTGAAGTTCTGCGTCGCGGGCACGACCGAGCCAGTATAGTCGCTCTTGCGCATCACGCAGAAAGTCAACGCGAACACCGGGTATTCTGGGTCGATGCTGACAAGGCCGTGGTCGCCGCTCTCATCAACATAGACGATGAAATCTGAGAAATCAGGCATCGGATTTGGCCACCTTCCCCTGTCATGCGCCCGTCAGCAGCTGCTGCATCAGGCCGTGCTTATGGCGGGCGAGGACCTTTATCTCGCCATCAAGCAGAGAGCCCCGTCGCTGTTTCAAGTGGGTAGAGCGGGAAGATCGAGCCGCAACTTTCCGGCTTTGAGGAACGCGGCACTTCCCGGGTGCCGGAAGCTCCCTAGCATCCTTCGGACGCTTTTTGCGGGTATTCGTAAAAGTGTGTTGCAGTGCGTCCTGCCGAACAACACTGCATCGGATCAGACAATCGCAAAAGCGTGTTGCTTTCTCCGCCCTGCTTACGTAAGGTGTGATTATCGACAATCGTAAAAGTGTGTTGTTTGCCATGCTTCATCGCCACCTCAACCATCAGCGCTTCACCCTCGCTGCCATCGACGACGTGATCTCACGCGGGCGGTGGCGGGAATGGGCTGAACTGCGCCGGGCGGCGTTGTCCGACCGCACCTTGCTGGAGAAGGTGGCGCGTGTTTGCCGCCCTTACGCTTCCGACCCTTACGCGCAACGCCATCATTTCTGGATGCACTATGCCGAAGAACACCGCACCGCTGCCTGACTGGGAACTCGTCTTGTCCTCTGCCGCACGACTCCAGCGCATCCTGCCGGATGCCGTGCTGGTGGGAGGAACCGCTTCTGCAATCCACGCAGAGCAACGCTTCTCCCGTGACGCCGACCATGTACTGACCGATCTGCGACATCGCTTTGACGAGGTGCTGGCTGAGCTTGAGTCGGTCGCAGGCTGGAAGACAGCCCGCGTACAGCGCCCCGTGCCAATCCTTGGCAGTCTCGACGGCATCGAAACCGGGGTTCGCCAGCTTATCCGCGACGAACCGCTGGAAACGGCCGTGGTGGACTACCACGGTGCTCGAATCACGGTTCCGACCGAAGGCGAGATTCTGCGCATCAAGGGGGTGTTGATCCTCAAGCGCAATGCCACGCGAGACTACCTCGACTTCGTGGCTTTGGCCGATCACATGGGCGATGAGAGCGTTGCCCATGCGCTGCAATCATTCGACCGCCTCTACCAGCAGGATAGTGGCGAATCACCGCTACAGCAATTGCAGGTCCAGCTCGCCAACGCACTGCCCTACGACTTGGAAGAAACCGAATTGAACGAGTACAAGAACCTCGATCCGCGCTGGCATGACTGGCAGGCCGTCAAATCGGCTTGCTCGCACCTTTCGACCGTCATCTTTGACCGGGTGTGCGACATGGAACCGGATCGTTCTGACGACTATGGGATGGAACCGTGAAAGGAAGTACGCCAATGACCGCTCCCGCGCAACAAGCCATGCCGGTATTCCTCGACGTGTTTGGCTGCTGCTTCGGTGGTCAGAACGACACTCTCAAGGAAGACTTGCGCAAGATTGAAGGCGGGCCCAACGCGACCTACTGGGTCAAGGACGGGCCGGTTTTCGTGTTCGACAAGTTGGTGCAACGGGTCAATGAGAGCCGGAAGCGCCTGTCGGAGGTGCCTCTTGCCGATCTGGCTCGCAGCCTGATCGCAGAGGCGACCGTCTCCGCAAAGGAGGCGGTTGAGGCATGGGGCTTGAGCAGTTAAAAAACTTCTTGCTCGGTCATGCTTATCTCCCACGGCGAACCTGATGGGCGGTGGCAGGTCTGGCTTCTGATCCGGCCTTGTGGCACCGACCCAAGCAGAATCACGAGGCTGTGAACAGTGCCCGCCAACATCCTGAACCTCCCGCAGTACCGCGTGCTGCGGGTTGAGGAATCTGACCATGACTACCACGTCACCGCTGAGCCGGTGGACGTGACCTCGGCCTGCCCGCACTGCCAGTCCGACCGCCTGATCTCTTGGGGCACCCGCGAGCAGGGGTTCAAGGACTTGCCCATGCACGGCAAGCGTGTAGGCATCTACATCGACACCAAGCGGCTGCGCTGCCAAGCCTGCGGCAAGACGTTCTCGCAGGCGCTGCCGATGCTGGCCGAGAACAGGATGATGATGACCGACCGGCTGGTGAAGTCGATCGGGCAACAAGCCTTGAAGCGCACCTTCACCTCGCTGGCCGATGAAACCGGCGTGGTCGAAGGAACGATCCGCAACATCTTCCGGGACTACATCAACGAGCTTGAGCAGACCGTCCGCTTCGAGACGCCGAAGTGGATGGGGATCGACGAACTCCACATCATCAACAAGCCGCGCTGCGTCGTCTCGAACATCCAGAGCAACACCATCGTGGACATGCTCCACAACCGAAACAAGGACACGGTGGCGAAGTGCCTGTTCCAGATGCCGAACCGGGACAAGGTTCAATACGTGGCGATGGACATGTGGACGCCCTACCGCGACGCGGTGAGCGCGGTACTGCCAGATGCCACCATCGTCATCGACAAGTTCCACGTCGTTAGGATGGCGAACGACGCGATGGAGAAAGCACGCAAGGGACTGCGTGCCGAACTGACGCTGAAACAGAAGCGCGGTCTGATGCACGACCGCTGCGTCATGCTCAAGCGCGAGCGCGACCTGAACGACGAAGAGCGCCTGAACCTCGATGGCTGGACGAAGAACTACCCGGCCTTGGGAGAGGCATACAGCCTCAAGGAAGGCTTCTACGGCATCTATGAGGCCGGGACGCCAGAGGAAGCCTTGCGGCGCTTCGAGGCGTGGTACAGGGCTATCTCGACCGAAATCCGGCCCTACTTCGCCGACCTGGTCCGTGCCTTCACCAACTGGCAGCCCTTCATCCCAAACTACTTCGAGCATCCGGTGACGAATGCCTACAGGGAATCGCTGAACTCACTGATCCGGGTGATGAATCGGTTGGGCCGAGGCTACAGCTTCGAGGCCCTGCGGGCGAAGATTCTGTTCACAGAGGGCATTCACAGCAACAAGCAGAAGCGCCCACGGTTCGAGCGTAAACGCGAACCGGAGCTTGTCGAGATGGGTTATCGACTGCCGGACGATGCCATCGGGTACGGGCTGCCGGTGATGGGAAGGGTGCACCCGATGCGTGCGCCGGAAGCCTACGACCCACACAAGCATGCAAAACGGGAGAAGAACTACGGGGCCGACATTGCAACACTCATCCGCATGATTGAGGCGGGTGAGCTTTGATCCCGTTCCCACCCACTTTTACGAATACCCGGATGATTCTGCTTGCGAGGTTTTCCGGTGGGAGCGGGAAGCCGCCCGATGGGAAGCCCGAGAACGGTGACTGTTCCGGGGCGGATGACTCCGGGAACCGGACAACCGTAGCGGATGGACGCCATGCGGGAGCGTCGGCGGACAACCCGCCGCTGGCGCATTGGAGGCACAGCTCGCTACCGCCAAGCCTGGAAGAGGTAGGGAAGCAGGATGACCGAAAAGAGAAGCATGAGGGCGAGCAGCGCACCCACGAAGGTCTTTCTCCGTTCGCCCGCCGCGACCGCCCTCCAGACGACGGTCGATCTCCAAAGCAAGAGAAGCGAAAAGAGGCCCACCAGGAGAAGAGCCGTCGGCAAGGCCCAGGAAACGCTGCGTCGGGTCAAGATCCCGAGGCAGATCGTAATGACGCCGAAGCCGCCGCCCGAGTAGAGCGCGGTCCTCGCCTTCTTCGGATTCGAGAGATAGCCGATGGTGCCCAGAGCCACGAGACCTAACCCATAGATGATCAGCCACCGGGCGACCTCTTTCATCGGATCTCCTCGGCCGAAAGACGGATGGCTTCGTGGCGACTTGCCGGGAGCGGGTCGAGACGGTGGCGAAAGGCGGTCGTGAGCTCGGTGATGCCCTCCCCGGTCAAGGCGGAGACAAAGCAGGGCTCCTCCCCGCCGGGGCGAGCGCGCCGCAGGGCGGCTCTGCGCGCCGTGCGCAGGTCTGTCTTGTTCCCCACTACCAGATAGGGCCGTTCGGCGAGCCCGTGGCCGTAGGCCTCGAGCTCTCGCCGCAAGAGATGAAAGTCGTCCAGGGGATCCCTTCCGGAGAGGTCGAGCACGAAAAGCAAAAGCCGGCACCGCTCGACATGGCGGAGAAACTCGTCTCCGAGCCCCTTGCCGAGATGCGCATCTCGGATCAGCCCCGGAATGTCCGCCACGGTGAGCCGATGCCCGTCGGGCCATTCGAGGACACCGACGATCGGCGAAAGAGTCGTGAAGGGGTAGTCGGCGACCTTCGGCTCTGCTGCGGTGAGGCGGCGCAGCAGGCTAGACTTCCCCGCATTGGGAAGCCCGACGAGCCCGATATCGGCCAAGAGCTTGAGCTCGAGGACAAATTGCCCGGACTCCCCCGGCTTTCCGGGGTCGGCGCGGCGGGGAGCCTGGTTCCGGGGACCACGGAAATGCCAGTTGCCCCATCCCCCTCTTCCTCCCCGGCAGAGAACGAACCGATCGGTCGGCGGCGTGAGATCGGCGATTTGGTCGAGCTCCGTATCGCGCGGTGGCAGGGGAAGGAGCTTGGAACCCTGCTCGGGCGAGCCGGAAATCCGGCTTACGACCGTTCCCGGCGGAATCGGCAAAACCAACTCCGCGCCCTTGCGTCCGGCCTTGATGGCTCCCATGCCCGGCCGCCCGTCCTGGGCGACCTGGTGTGGAGCGAGGAACAAATGGGAGAGATCGTTGCGGTGGGGATCGAGGACGAGGACAACATCGCCTCCTTTTCCGCCGTCCCCTCCGTCCGGGCCGCCGTGCGGCTCGTAGGGAGCCCGCCGGAAGCTCACGCAGCCGCGGCCGCCGTCCCCGGCCTTGGCGAAGATCCTCACTCGATCGACAAACATGAGAATTTCCGTGCGCCGCAGGAAACGCACAAGGAGATCATTGGGACCGAGTGGCGCTCCCCTTCAGGAGCGCGGTTCGGGCTCAATGTGTACTCTTCGGTTCCGGCGGTCCCAACGGACGATCCCGTCGGCCAGGGCGAATAGGGTGAAGTCCCGCCCCAGTCCGACATTCTCCCCCGGGTGGAATCGCGTCCCCCGCTGCCGAATCAAAATATTGCCACTGCGGACCCGCTGCCCGCCGTAACGCTTTACCCCCAGGCGCTTGCTGTTGCTGTCGCGCCCATTCCGCGAGCTTCCCTGCCCTTTCTTGTGTGCCATGGCTGTCTACTATCCCTTCTTGTCGATGACGAACTCCACCACGCGGACGCGCGCCAGATGCTGTCGATGGCCCACCGTCCGGTGGTAACCCTTGCGGCGCCTATAGCGGAAAGCGACAACCTTCGGGGCTCGGATCTCCTCCAGAACTTCCAATACCGCCTTCGCTCCCGGCACACGGGGGGTGCCGACCTTGGTTTCGCCGTCGCTCTCGATGAGGAGCACCTCTTCGGTGGTCAACCTCTCTCCGGCTGAAATGCCTTTCTTCGGGAGCTCGATTTCGAGAACGGCTCCCTCTTCCGCGCGGTATTGCTTCCCGCCGGCGCGAATCACTGCAGTCATATTCCTCCGATGATCTCCCGCCCGATCGGACATCGACACGGTGTCGACGAACGGTTTTGGGACCGCCCTCACAAACCCGGAGCGGTTCTCCACCCAGTAATATAAACACGAGTCGCCCGGCCAAGCCTTTTCGTCCCTGGCGAGCTACTTTTCAGGCAATCATAGGGGTTTCCGAAAAACTGTCCAGTGGATAAGGGAGTTTTCCGGTGCGCGAAACCCTCATGCCGATCTTGGTCGGGGGCAGGATCTGCGGGCGCCCCGAGGAAAAAAGAAAATCTCGGTGCTACCGGAAGCCGTGCCGTCTTGGTGAAGCTCCGGTGATGGGCGATCGCCTCGAGGAGCCGCAGCTGCTGCAGCGTCACATCTATTTAGTAAACTTATTGGGTAGATAAAAACAATCAAAGAGAATTATTCGTAGCGATGGGGTATAAGTGGAGGAGAGCCGGTGGGGGCAGGAGGAGGCCTCGAGCCGGGAAACGCATAGGAGAAGAGCTATGGCGATGGTGATGCACGAGCTGGCGGAGTGCCGGAAGGCTCGTCCTGAGGACTACATTCGGATCAACGGCGACAACCGGCAGCAGGGGGATCAGAGCATGACGCTCTCGTTCCTGGTGGAGCGGCCGAAGGAGGAGCCCGGATTCTTCCTCAACCGGATGGAGGCCGCGGACCGGCAGATCCGCTCCACCACCCGCCCCTACGCCGCCCAGAAGCCTCCCGGCCATCGCGACTCAGGGGCGTGGGCCAATGGCTCTTGAATAGGCTCTGGAGGACCATGGAAGAAGCGGGGAAAGAAACCGAGGCGGCTGCCCAAGCGGCCGCCGTCGACGGAAGCGGCCTGGTCGACCTCGACCAGGCGCTCGGCGGCGCCGGGGTGGGGGAGATCTTGACCGAGCTCGACGCCGAGCTCATCGGCCTTGCGCCGGTCAAGCGCCGGGTCCGGGAGATTGCGGATTTTCTCCTGATCGAGCGGCTGCGGAGCTCGATCGGGCTGCAAACCCAGGCGCCGACGCTCCACATGTCCTTTACGGGCTCTCCGGGGACCGGAAAGACGACCGTCGCGCTGCGGATGGGGAAAATTCTTCATCGGCTGGGCTACGTGCGGAAAGGGCATCTGGTTGTCGCCGCCCGCGACGATCTGGTCGGACAATATGTCGGCCACACCGCCCCGAAGACCAAGGAGGCGATCAAGCGGGCGATGGGCGGCGTGCTCTTCATCGACGAGGCCTACTCCCTCTATCGACCCGAGAGCGAGCGGGACTACGGGATCGAGGCGGTGGCGATCCTCCTGCAGGCGATGGAGGATTATCGGAACGACCTGGTCGTGATCTTCGCGGGCTATCGGGACCGGATGGCAGCCTTCTTCAGCTCGAATCCGGGCCTGCGTTCCCGGATCGCCCACCACATCGATTTCCCCGACTATACCTTCGACGAGCTCGTCTCGATCGGGGATCTCATGGTTCGCGGCCAAGCCTACTTTTTCGATCCGCCCGCAGCGGAGGCCTTTCGAGAGTACCTGGAGCTCCGGCGCAAGCAGCCGCTTTTCGCCAACGCGCGGAGCGTCCGGAATGCGATCGACCGCATCAAGCTGCGGCAGGCCGCCCGGCTGGTCGCCGCGGGCGGCAGGGTTCCCGCCAAGGAGTTGATGCGGATCGACGAATCCGACATCCGGCAGAGCCGGGTCTTCCGCCCGGAGGGAAGGGAGGGCGATACCTTCGGAAAGGCTTGATGCGGATCGGTAGTGCGGACGTGAGAAAATCAGCCCCCTCCCGCCGCTTGACACTGTTCGACGGGGCCGCTAGCTATACTGCAACGACGAGGAGTCGGCCCGAGCCTACCCTCGCGTTGGTCCGTTGCTTCCTCGGGAGCCTTTGCCGGGAGCGGAGGAAGAGGCTGCAGAGATTTCCCGCACGGAACCGGTCGAGGTGATTTCACGAGTTCGCTATCGAGTACGTTGTCAAGGAGAACTCACGACGAAAGAGAAGGAAAATGAGTAGCACAACAAACCCCCCAGTTGCCCCCAGCTTGTCCCATGCTTCCGAGGAAGACCGCTTAGCCGCCTTGGCGGCCAACGTCGTTCGCGGCCTGGCGATGGATGGAGTCCAGAAAGCGAATTCGGGCCACCCCGGAATGCCCATGGGAATGGCCGATGCGGCCGTCGTTCTCTGGACCCGCTTCTTGCGCTTCGATCCCGCCGATCCCCAGTGGCCTGACCGCGACCGGTTCGTCCTCTCGGCCGGGCATGGATCGATGCTCCTCTACAGCCTGCTCCATCTCTGCGGCTACGACCTGCCGATGGCCGAGCTCGAGCGCTTCCGGCAGTGGGGCAGCCGGACCCCGGGCCATCCGGAATACGGCCACACGGTGGGAGTCGAGACGACGACCGGGCCGTTGGGACAGGGCATCTCCAACGCCGTCGGGATGGCGCTCGCCGAACGGTGGCTGGCCCAGAAGTACAACCGGCCGGGCCACGAGGTGGTCCGCCACCGGACCTTCGCGATCGCCAGCGATGGCGACCTCGAGGAAGGCGTCTCCCACGAGGCGGCCGCACTGGCCGGCCATCTGCGGCTGGGCAAGCTCGTGGTGCTTTACGACGACAATCACATCAGCATCGACGGGCCGACTTCTCTCTCGTTCAGCGAGGACGTTCTCGGCCGCTTCGCCGCTTACGGCTGGAATGTCCGAAGGGTCAATGGGCTCGACCGCTCCGAGGTCGAATCCGCGCTGACCTGGGCGACCTCCCAGGAGGAGAGGCCAACCATCATCGCCTGCCGCACCGTGATCGGCTTCGGAAGCCCCAACCGGGAGAACACCGCCAAGGCCCACGGAGAGCCTCTGGGAGCGGAAGAGGTGAAGCTTGCGAAGGAGCGCCTCGGCCTTCCGGTCGATCAGGCCTTTTACGTCCCCGAGGAGGTGAGGAGCTTCTTCCGGGCCGCCGCCAAGAAAGGGGCGGACGAGCGGAGCCGCTGGCTCGAGGCCTTCGCGGGCTACCGGAAGGAGTTCTCCCTCGAAGCGGAACGGTTCGAGATCGCCCTGCGCCGGGATCTGCCGGCAGGATGGGATCAGGGAATGCCCCACTTCCCGCTCGAGAAGCCGCTCGCCACGCGCGCCGCTTCCGGGGCCGTCCTCAACGGGATCTTTGAGAAGGTCGGCTACCTCCTCGGCGGCTCCGCCGACCTGACCCCGTCCAATAATACGCTGGCCAAGGGGGTCAAGGAGATCCGCCCGGACGACCTGGCGGGAGCCTACCTCCATTACGGCATCCGCGAGCATGGGATGGGCTCTCTCATGAACGGGATGGCGGTTCATGGGGGCATTCGTCCCTATGGGGGAACCTTCCTGATCTTCTCGGACTACATGCGCCCACCCATCCGGCTGGCCGCCATGATGGGGGTTCCGGTGGTCTACGTCTTCACCCATGACAGCATCGGCCTCGGCGAGGATGGGCCTACCCATCAGCCGGTCGAGCAGTTGACCGCCCTTCGTGCCATCCCCAACCTCGTGGTCTTCCGTCCGGCGGATGCCACGGAAACGGCCGAAGGCTGGCGCGTGGCTCTCGAGCGGAAAGATGGCCCGACCGCCCTGATCCTGACCCGTCAAGCCCTGCCGGTGCTCGATCGGAGCCGCTTCGCCCCCGCCTCGGAGGCCCGGCGCGGAGGGTATCTGCTCGTCGGGGACCCGGAACCGGAGGTCATCCTGATCGCCACGGGCTCCGAGGTGTCCCTTGTGCTCGCGGCGCGAGAGCTCCTTTCGGGAGAGAAGATCCGCTCCCGGGTCGTCTCGCTGCCTTCCTGGGAGCTCTTCGCCCGGCAGCCGGAATCCTATCGCGAGCAGGTGCTCCCCGCCGGGATTCGCGCCCGCGTCTCGGTCGAAGCGGGGGTGACGCTGGCATGGCCGCGCTGGATCGGAGCCGATGGGGAGGCCGTAGGCATCGACCATTTTGGGGCGTCGGCGCCGTATGCCACCATCTACAAGGAGTTTGGCCTCACGGGGGAGGCGGTCGCGGAGGCCGCGCGCCGCACCTTGGCGCGGACACGGGGCTAAGCAGAAGCTCGGCGGAGAGGCAAGGGAGAAGCGAACGTGGGGATGACAGAGCTGGGAGAGAAGGGCGAGGCCGTTCGATGCCCGCGCATCTTCGTGGCACGACATTGCAAGACCTCGTGGAACCTGGAACACCGGATCCAGGGGCGAACCGACATCCCCCTTTGCGAGGCGGGATTGGTGGAAGCCAGGGCAAATTGCGCGCTTCTCCGCGACCTTCCAATCGACCGGATCTTTTCGAGCCCGCTCGCCCGCGGCCGGCAGACGGCCGAGATCTATGGGGCGGCACTAGGGGTTCCGATCGAAGCATGGCCAGAGTGGATCGAGGTGAACATGGGGGAGTGGGAGGGCCACACCCGCAAGGAGCTCTCGGCTCGGGAGCCTGCGGAGTACGAACGGTGGCTGGCCGATCCCTCCCGGGTGCCGCTGCCTCCCATCGGGGGAGAGGATATCGGCGGTGCGCGCAAGCGGGTCGTCGGCGCCCTCTGCTCGCTGGCCGTCCGTCCGGAGCGCGGCGTCCTGATCGTTCTCCACAAATATATCCGGGCCCTCCTCCACTGCGCGGTCTTCGACCTGCCGCTCTCCCGCTTTACGGATGAGATCGTGGAGCCGACGGCTCCTTCCGAGCTGCCACCCGATCTCGTCGCAAGGCTCTGCCGGTAACCGTCGTGCGCTGGGATGGACTCATCTGGGATCTCGACGGGACGATCGCCCTGACCGAAAGGCAAGGGCATCTCCCCGCTTGCAACGCGGCCTTTGCGGCACTGGGCCTGCCGATCCGCTGGAGCTGGGAGGAGTTCCAGGGTCTCTTGACTATCCCTGGAAACGAGCTGCGGATGCGGCGGGCCCTGGAAACCCTCTCCCCTCCTCCGGGTGATCTCGAAGAGCTGGGTCGCCAGCTTGGGCGGTTGAAGCGGAAGATCTACCTCGAACGCTTTCTTCCCCATACCGTTCTTCGACCGGGAGTCCGGGAGAGGATCCGGGAGGCGCGGGAAAAGGGAATGCGGCAGGCGATCGTCTCGACCACGGACGAGGCGCAGATCGGGGCTCTTCTTGCGCTCCACCTCCCCGAAGAGAAAGGCTGGTTTGCTCCGATCCTGGGGAAGGAGTCGGGGAGGAAGACCGCTTCCGACTCCCCGCTCTACCGGCGCTGCCTGGCTGAGTGGGGGCTCCCTCCCGAGCGGGTCCTGGCAATTGAGGACTCGGCCGTCGGATTGCGCGCGGCGCGCGCGGCGGGCATCTCCTGCCTGATTACCCAAAACGACTATACGGCTGGTCAGGATTTCGCAGGGGCAATCTGGGTGGGAACGGATCTTGTGGATTCCTCCCTCGATCGACTCGAGCGGGAGACCCCGGCGTCTTAATCCGCGGCGGAGAAGCTTCGAGAGCCGTTCGCCAGCTCCGCGAGCGCCTCGCGCAGTACGACCGCCTGGTTGTGCTCCTTGTCCCGCGCTCCGTAGAGCAGGGTGAGATTGCGGGAGCCGGCGGCCCGAAGGAGCTCGTGGAGCCTCTCCGTTTTTGCCGCAAGCTCGCTGCGGTAGCGGAGCGCAAACTCATTCCAGCGGCTTGGCTCGTGGCCGAACCATTTCCGAAGCTCGGTGCTGGGAGCCAGATCCTTTTCCCAAGAGTCGATCGCTGCTTTCTCCTTGGAAAGTCCTCGGGGCCAGACGCGGTCAACCAGGACGCGGTACCCCTCTTCCGTCCCTGGTGCTTCGTAGATGCGCCGAATCCGAATCCGAAAGCGCGAAGGCATTACCACTCCCAGGTAAAAAGCTCCAATCCTCCGCCAGGAGTCATCACTTCGGTCTGACCCGCCGAGTAGGGGATGTGCGGAGTCATGGGAGACTTCGACATAAAACGCTCCCCGTACCCATACTCTTTGGGGGCCACGGGGTTGATCATGTTTGGACCCTTCCGGATACCTTCCGGGATCACCCCTTTGAGCTTGGGCCGTTGCGCTTCCGCAGGCTTCTTCGCCTTCTCAGGGGCTGGCGCCGATGGCCTCTTCTCGATCCGGTGCGGTGCCGAAGTCCTGCGAGGAGGGGCGGCTTCCGACTCGGTCTCGTCCGATGGCTGCGCGCGCAAGAGAGCCGCACCGAGCAAGAAACAGAGGGAGGCGACCAGGACGATGCGCATTCGTTCAATAAACGGCAAGCCCGGCGGTTGGTCAAGGGCTGGACGGACGAGCCGGCCCTCTAGGCCCGCGTGGCTACATTTGCACGAGCCGGACCGAATAGACGTCTGGGACCCGAAGGATCTCCTCGAGGACTTCGTTCCCGGGGGCGCCGTCGACGTGAAGCACGCTGACGGCTCGGGAGCCGTGCTCGGCGCGAGCCAGGGACATCGAGGCGATGTTCACGGAGCGCTCGCCTAGGATCGAACCCACCCTTCCGACGATGCCGGGCCGATCACGATTTTCCAAGACCAGCAGCGCTCCCTCGAGCGGCGCCTCGATCGGGTTCCCGTTGATCTGCACCAGGCGCTGCGCCTTTCCCCAGAACGTCGCACCTGCCTGCAGGGTGACCGAATCGACCTGAATCTCCATCCCGATCCAATCGGTGAACTCGCCGGCTTGCGTCGTCTTCGTCTCGCTGACGACGATTCCCAAAGTGTCGGCGAGGTAGGCGGCGTTCACCTCGTTGACTTCGGCCCCGGCTACCTTCCGAAGTAGCCCTTTGAGGGCGGCGCGCGTCACGGGAGTCGTGTCGTGCTCGTTGAGCTTCCCGGCGTAGGAAAGGGTCACCCGGCTCATCCGGTTCGGCGCCCACTGGCCCATGAAGAGACCGAGCCGCTCGGCCAGCGACAGGTAGGGACGGAGGAGGGCGGCCGTCCGCGGATCGACATTGGGGATGTTTACGGCGTTCCGAATCGTTCCGTTCATCAAGAGATCGAGCACCGCTTGAGCGATCTCGATCCCGACCTGCTCCTGGGACTCCGCCGTCGAGGCGGCCAGATGCGGGGTGAGGATCACGTTCGGCAGCGAGCGGAGGGGGAAGTCGGCCGGCGGCGGCTCGGGGTCGTAGACGTCGAGGGCGGCTCCCGCTACGTGGCCCGAATCGAGCGCCTGGCGGAGATCGGCCGCGACGATCAGCCCTCCCCGCGCGCAGTTGACGATCCGCACGCCCTTCTTGCAGAGGGCGAGCCGGCGCGCATCGAGCAGCCCCTTCGTCTCCGGTGTCAGAGGGGAGTGGAGGGTAAGGAAATCAGACTCCTTCAGAACGGTGTCGAGATCCTCCGCGACCTGCACCGGAAGGTTCTGTACGCGAGCGGGGGAGAGATAGGGATCGAAGCAGATCACCCGCATGTTGAAGCCGAGGGCACGCCGAGCCACCTCCGTGCCGACCCGTCCCATGCCGACGATCCCCAGCACCTTGCCACAGAGCTCTACTCCTTCGAAGGCTTTCCGGTTCCAAGCGCCCGCGCGCATCGAGGCATCGGCCTGGGGGACGCTCCGCGCCAGCGCGAGCATGAGCGCCACCGCGTGCTCTGCGGTAGCGATCGTGTTTCCCCCGGGGGTATTCATGACAACGATGCCGCGCTCGGTGGCCGCGCCGATGTCGACATTGTCCACGCCGACCCCGGCTCGGCCCACGACCCGGAGGCGCTCCGCCTTCTCGAAAACTCGTCGGGTAATCTTGGTTTGGCTTCGGACCAGGATTGCGTCGCAGGATGGAGCCACCTCGATCAGTTGATCCTCGGCGAGGCCCGTCCTTTCGAGGACGCGGATGGAGGAATTGGCGGAGAGAAGCTCGACCCCCTTCGGGCTGATCGAGTCGGCGATCAGGATAGTGAATGTAGCGGACATAGGAAGCTCCAAAGCGTAGCGAGGAGGCGGTCCGCTGTCAAAGACGTTGTTCTCCTTCGGCCCGGGCCGCCGCCCAATCGAAGCGAACGGCGCCTTTTTTCCGCCTTCTCTTCAAAAAGCGATTAACGAGTCGACCCGATCTCTGCTACAAGAAAGCTGAAGCCCTTTCCCCTTCGTCAGTTATGGATAGTGCCAAGTCCTCGCCTCTTCGAAACCAGAAATACTCAATCCTCGCCGAAATCAAGCGGAGCAACGGACTTTCCGTGGGGGAACTGGCGGAGCGGATGAACCTCTCCTATATGGGGGTCAAGCAGCATTGCAATTCTCTGGAGAAGGAGGGGTATCTCTCGACCCAGCGGAGGGCGAAGCGGGTGGGCCGCCCGGAGAAGGTCTACGTTCTGACGGAGAAGGCCAACGAGTTCTTCCCCCAAAAAGGCCCTCCCTTTGTCCTGGAGCTTCTGGAGTCGGTCGAGGAGGTCTATGGCTCTCTGGCCGTCGAGCGGCTCCTCCACCGGCTCTACCGCCGCCGTATCGAGGCATTGCGGCCTCGGGTCTGCGGCGCCGGGCTGGCGGAGCGGGCTCGGCAACTGGCCCAAGCCCGAGAAGAAGAAGGCTGCATGAGCCGCTATGAGCCGGACGGAGCCCCGTTCGGACAGATCCTCGAGTTTCACTCGCCTGTCCTGGAGATCCTCGACCGGTTTCCGCGAACGCGCGAGTTCGAGCGAAGGCTTTTCGAGCAGCTTCTGGGTGGTCGAGTCGAAAGACGGGAGGACCGGGCAGGGAGCGACCTCAAGGTCGTCTATCGCCTGTTGGGCTCCGAAGATCCTCCGCCGAGAAACGAGTTGTCCGGCGAGCCTTCGGCGGATGCGGCGGAGCGTGAGGACGCCGCGGCCCCCTCTTCGGCCGCAGAAGCGGAAGGTTAGAAAAAATCGTTGCGGGAAATGGAATGGCTCGATATTAGATTCAATTAACACATGTCGTCCGAAGAGGGTCATTCATCTGAGGAGATCGCCTCGGCTCCTGCTGCAGAAAGTCAGCCCCTGTCGGTAGGGGACTATTGTCTCCACCGGAGTTGGGGATTCGGGCTCATCCGGGAGATCTCTCTCGATGCCGGCTCGGTCATCATCGATTTCAAGGAAAAGCCGCGGCACCGGATGCAGTGGGAGTACGCGCTCCAATCCCTCGAACCGGTCTCCCACGATCATATCTTCGTCTGGAAGGCCGAGAAGCTCTCCACGCTCCGGAAGCAGGCGGCCTCCGACCCGCTGGCCGTCGTGGAGCTCTGCGTCCGCAGCTTCGGCGAGGGAGCGACCCCCGAAGCGCTCCAAGAGGTGTTGACGCCAACGGTCGTTGCCCAGGACGAGTGGAAGAAGTGGTGGGACGGAGCTCGCCGGCTCATGCGGCGGGAGGGCCGATTCGAGGTCCCGACCCGGAAGAATCAGCCGATCCGGATCGCCACCGCCGTCGTTCCCGCCTGGCAAAAGCTGCTTCTGGCCTTGGAGGAGTCGGCTTGCGGCAAGGCTGCCGTCGAAGCGGCCCGGGCCCTCGCCAAAGCCGAAAAAATTCCTGCAGACGCTCGCGAGCGGGCGGTGGCGACGATCGATCGAGTTCTTTCGTCGCGTGGCGGTGCAAGCTTGGGCGAGCTGCTGGAGCTTGCGGTCATCCGAGACGAGCTTCTGGTGGCGATCGGGAAAGAGCCCGAGCAGGGAGAGCTTGCCGTTTCGCAGTGGCTTCCGGAAGACAGGCAGACGCTGCAGAAGGCCTTGTCGGTCATGGCCGGCTCGGCGCAGAAAGTGGCGCTGCGCCGCCTTGTCTTGGAGAGAGGCGGGGCGGTATCGCTTCTCCTGGATCTTCTGCCCGGCGCCTCCGCGCGGACAGCGGACGCCATCGTCACGGTCTTGGTCGAGGCGGGGCAGGCCAAGGAGCTTCTCGAACGGCTCGAGCGCGCCGTGCGGGAGAGGACGATCGGGTCGGATGCCTTGGCTTGGATCTGCCGGACTCGGGACGAGCTCTTCCGTCCGCTCTTCCGTCCGGCTCTCTTTTTCTGCATCCTCTATCTGCTGGAACGCGAAAGCAGCGGAGTAGCCAAGAAGGGATCGAAGCTTTACGAGCTGCTCACGGGCAAGCTCGATCTTTTGCATGCGATTCTCGCCGACGCGCAGCCGACCGACGCGCGGGATGTGGTTCGAGCGGCGCTCGCGAGCCCCGCCCTCCGGGAGTTGGACAAGCGCTCCCTCCTGGGAGCGATCATCAAGAGGCATCCCGGCGTTCAGGATCTCGTGGCGGGCGATCAGCAGAAGAGCAGCGAAGCTTCCCTGATCGTCTCGTGGAAGAGCCTGGCGCAGAAGAAGCAGGAGCTCGAAACCCTCGTCACCAGGCTGATCCCGGAAAACACCCGGGAGATCGCGATCGCCCGATCCTATGGGGATCTTCGCGAGAACCACGAGTATAAGGCGGCGAAGGAGATGCAGGGAGTCCTCCTGCGCAGGAAGGGGGAGCTCGAAGGCGCCGTGGCCCGGGCCAGGGCGACCGATTTTTCCGAGGTGGCCATCGACTCCGTCAACGTCGGGACCCGGGTTATCCTCAAGGACCTGGCGACGGGCGAGGAGCGGCGGGTGACGATTCTCGGGGCTTGGGATAGCGATCCGGCGGCTGGAGTGGTATCGTACTTGGCCGGTCTCGGACAGGTCCTTCTCGGACGCAGTCCCGGCGAGGAAGTCGAGCTGCCGTCGGAAGGGGAAGGAAAAGGCTCCATGGTCCTCGTGGAGCGGATCGAGGTTGCGGGTCCGATCCCGGCGTAAGGAACAGGCGGGAAGGTCTGGTTATGCCTACGTACGAGTACGAGTGCGCGCGTTGCGGCGCGGTCATCGAGGTCTTTCAACGGATCTCCGATCCACCCTTGGAGGAGTGCCCCAAGGAGCTCTGCGGAGCGGAGAGCGGGCGCTGCGGCGGCCGGCTCAAGCGGAGAATCTCCGGAGGAGCCGGTCTCCTCTTCAAGGGATCGGGCTTCTACCTCACCGACTACCGGAGCGAGGGCTACAAGAAGGCGGCAAAGGCCGAAAAAGAGTCCTCCGCCGGGGGAAAGACGGCTGAGAAGAAGCCCGCCGGAGGCGAGGCCAACAAGCCTGCCGCCTAAAAGAGATCGGGCTCTTCCGGCAGGGGAGAGGACATCTCCGTCGGAGGAGGCGGAAGGGTCGGACGCTGCTGCGGAACGATCGCGATGCTCTCTGGCCTCTGGAGGCGGTCGAAGCCAAGCTGGGCTCGAGCGAGGTGGCGGAGTTGAAACTGCGCCTGGACAGGGCTTCGATCGGAAGAAGGCTTCAGTCGCAGGTAGCTTCCGTCGGGCTGGAGCTCCCGCGCCTTGACGCAATCCGAGAGGTAGACCTCCAGGATCTCGTTCCTCAGACGCTTCTTGATCTCGGGGTCCTCGACCGGGAAGGCGACCTCGATTCTCCGGTAGAGATTGCGCGGCATCCAGTCCGCACTGCTCAGGTAGATCCTGGGATCCCCGTTGTTCTCGAAGTAGAAGATACGCGAGTGCTCGAGGAAGCGACCCACGATGCTGACGACACGGATCCGCTCGCTCACTCCGGGGATTCCAGGCCGAAGGCAGCAGATGCCGCGGATGATCAGGTCGATCTGAACGCCGGTCGCGGAGGCGCGGTAGAGCGCCTTGATGATTTCCGGATCCACCAAGGCGTTCATTTTCGCGATGATGCGCGCCGGCTTCCCCTGCCGCGCGAAGGCCGTTTCCGCGGCGATCCGCTCGTGGAACTCCTCCGCCATGCGGAACGGGGCGACCAGGAGCTTGTGAATCCCGTGGAAGCGGGAGAGGCCCGTGAGGATGTTGAAGAGGGTGCCCACCTCCTTGGTGAGATCGTCCCGGGTCGTCAGAAGGCTCAGGTCGGTGTAGAGCCGGGCCGTGCCGACGTGGTAGTTCCCCGTCCCCAGGTGGACGTAGAGCCGGATCCGATCCGGGTCGCGACGGATGATCTCGAGCATCTTGCAATGGGTCTTGAGGCCCAGGAGGCCGTAGACGACGTGAACGCCGGCCTCCTCGAGCTGCCTCGCCCAGACGATGTTGTTCGCCTCGTCGAAGCGCGCCTTGATCTCGACAAGGGCCGTCACCTGCTTGCCGTTTTGCGCCGCGCGCATCAGGGCACGGACGATCGGGGACTCCCCTCCCGTCCGGTAGAGTGTCATCCGGATCCCGAGCACTCCGGGATCGTCCGCCGCCCGGCGCAACAGATCGACAATGATGCCGAAGCTCTCGAAGGGATGGTGGAGCAGGACATCCCGGCGGCGAAGGAGATCGAAAAGATCCGAATGGGAGGCCAGCTCCTTCGGAATCACGGGAGTCCACGGACGATCCCGTAGCTGCGGAAAGGCCTCGTGGGCGCAGATCGGCAGGAGATGGAGGAAGCTGAGCGGCTCGAAGTGGCGGTAGCTGTCCGCCTTCTTCAGCTGGAGTGCATGGAGAAGAAACTCCTCCATCTCGGGAGGACAGCTCTCTTCGATCTCCAGGCGGACTGCGTTTCCCCGGTTCCGCTTGCGCAGCTCTTCCTCGACCGTCTGCAGCAGGTTCTCGGCCTCCTCGTCGTCGATGTAGAGGTCGCTGTTCCGCGTCACGCGGAAGCCGTTGATGTCGCTGATCTCATCTCCCGGAAAGAGGCTGCCGAGGAAGAGGCCGATCACCTCCTTGATCTGGATGAAGCGATATCGGTCCTGACCGCTGCCCGGCAGGGTGAGGAGGCGCGGCAGGTTGTGGGGGACCTGGACGATCTCGAAACCCGCCAGATGGGCCGACACCGGTCGGCGCAGCGTGACGATCAGGTTGAAGCTCTTGTTCGTCACCTGGGGGAAGGGATGGCTCGGGTCGACCGCCAGCGGTGTGAGCACGGGCAGGATCTCGTTGGTGAAGTAGCGCTCTGCCCACGCCCGCTCCTCCGCGGCAAGATCGTTCTTTTGGCAGAGGACGATGCCGTTCTTCCTCAGGAGCGGCTCGACCTCGTTTCGCCAGATCTCGTACTGGCGGGCGACGAGCTGGTGCGCTCGCTGCTGGATCGCATCGCAGACCTCTTCCGGGCTCAGTCCGTCGGGGCCCTCTTGGTCGCTCTGGTTTTCGACCTGCTGCTTGATCCCGGCGACCCGGATCTCGAAGAACTCGTCGAGATTCGAGCTAAAGATGCAGAGGAAACGAAGCCGTTCCAGGAGCGGTTGCGTGGTATCCGCCGCCTCTTCCAGGACCCGGGCGTTGAACTCGAGCCAGGAGAGCTCCCGGTTGATGTAGTAGGCAGGATCGTCGAAGTCGCTAGCCATTGGCAACGCTTGAGTAAAGCATGAGCTGGGCCGCCCGCCGACCGAAATCTCGGGCTCCGACGCCCCGGCTGACATTGACAGCGAGGCAATGGGGCAGTAAGCGCAGAGCCATGGACCCATTCGAGCAGAGAGCGGCAGATGCCTGGCGCAAGGCCATCGGAGAGAGCGAAGCGTTCCAAAAGGAGGGAGAGCAGTGGAAGATCCGTCTTGGCCTGGTTACCGGGCAAAAGGGAATCCTCCTGGATCTGGAAGGCGGCGGCTGCCGTTCGGCGACGGCGCTTTCGTCGGAGGAGACGGTCGCACGGGCCGACGCCGTCTTTTCGGCGAGCGAAGAAACCTGGCGGGCGCTGATCGAAGGCCGGGAAAACATGGTGGGTGCCGTCATGGGAGGCAAGGTCCAGCTCCCCAAAGGCGACCTGCTCTCCCTGGCCAGCCATGCGGGGGCCGCAAAGGCCCTGCTCGATGCGGCTCGGAAGACGGGCGGGCTCTCGGGAAGCGCCTAGGCGGCGGGCGGTCGTTCCTCTTGCGCCTTCTTCGCCGCCGTTACCGGAAGTCGTGCGAGCTCGGCTCGGGCAGGCCCCGGGAAGGCAAGCGGGCGATCTTCTCCCCTCGGATCTGGATGGGACCATGGGCCTTCTCGAGGATTCCCTCCACCAGCAGGAAGGGTTCCAGGCAGAGGAGGAGGCGGTGCGCTTCGAAAAGATCCGGAGCGACGATCACGTTGGCGATCCCCGTCTCATCCTCCAGGGAGAGGAAGAGGAAGCCCTTGGCCGTGCCCGGCCGCTGCCGGCAGATGACCGCTCCGGCCACCTCTACCCGTGCCCCGTGGGGGAGCCCGCGAAGGTTGGCGGCCTTCCGGGTTGCAGCCGTTCTCGGGCGCAGATAGGCCATCGGGTGGGGACCCAGGGTGATCCCCGTTCCCGCGCCGTCCGCGGCGAGCCGCTCGGGCGGCGTCATGGGTGAGAGGGGGGAAGGGCCTTCGGGCGGTCGGGGGAGGAGCTCCTCCGGGAAGAGCGGCCGCTCGACCTGCCAGAGTGCCTCCCGCCGGTGGCTGGCGAGCCCCTGGAAGGCACCCAAGGAAGCCAGGAGCCGCAGCTCGTTTCGGCTCAGCGGAACCCGGCGCCGGAGCTCCTCGAGAGAACCGAAGGGTGCCTCCTTCCGTGCGGCGAGGATCCGCCCGCGAGCCCCGTCGGAGAGCCCCCGCGCCAAGCAGAGTCCCAGGCGGACCGAGCCGTCCTCCTCGATCGTGCAGGAGTCCTCCGAAGCGAGCACCGAGATCGGCCGGAAGTGGACACCCCGCCGCTTCCCCTCTTGGATCAGGGTGGCCGGCGAGTAGAAGCCCATCGGCTGATGGTTGAGGAGGGCCGCGTAGAACTCGGGTCCGTGGTGCGCCTTGAGATAAGCGCTCGCATAGGCGAGGCCCGCCCAGCTGATCGCATGGCTTTCGGGAAATCCGTAGAGCGCAAAGGAGGAGAGGGAGCGAGCCACCCATTCGATGGTCGAAGGAGCAACGCCGCGCTCTCGCATCGCCTGGGCGAGGTGCTCGATCGCCCGCTCCATCCGCTGGGGATCCCGGCGGAACCCGAGCGCCCGCCGCAGCTCCTCGGCCTGGGCCGCCGAGAAGCCCCCGAGCACCATCGCGATGCGAAGCGCCTGCTCCTGGAAGAGCACGATCCCCAAGGTCCGCTCCAGGATCGGGGCAAGGCGCGGATCGGGATAGCCGACCGGCTCCTGGCCGCTCCGGCGGGCCAGGTAGGAGCCGATCAGTCCCCCGTGGATCGGTCCCGGACGGACGATGGCGATCTGGACCACGAGGTCGTAAAAGCAGCGCGGGCGCAGCCGCGGGAGGATCGACATCTGGGCGCGGCTCTCCACTTGGAAGACCCCAACGGTTTCCACCCGCTGCAGGAGTGCAAAGGTCTCGGGATCGTCCTTGGGCAGACGCGCGAGGTCGACCGGCCGCCCCCGGTCCCGGCAGCGCCCCACCGCCTCCTCGATCACCGCGATCATGCCCAGGCCCAGCAGGTCGATCTTCACCATCCCGAGCTCCTCGCAGTCGTCCTTGTCCCATTGGAGGACCGAGCGGCCCGGCATCGCGGCATTCTCCAGGGGGACGATCCGGTCGAGCTCCCCTTGGGCGATCACCATCCCCCCGGGATGCTGGCCCAAGTGGCGGGGCAGGCCCAGGAGCTTGGGGTAGAGACGCAGAAAGGCCGCCTGCCGGGGATGCTTGGGGGAGAGCCCGCACTGCCGGCCATGCTCTTCCCAGGAAAGGGTGTGGGGATAGTCCCCTCCGGGGAAGAGGGCGGAGAAGCGATCGAGAAGCTCGCCTGGCAGGGAGAGGACCTTGCCCAGCTCCCGGGCAGCACTCCGTCCCTGGAAGCAGATCACACTCGCCGTCATCGCCGCCCCCCGGCGCCCGTAGCGGCGGTAGACCTCCTGGATCACCCGCTCCCGGGCCTCGCCGCTCGGCAGATCGAGGTCGATGTCGGGCCAGCCCTTCCTGCCCTCGCTCAGGAAGCGCTCAAAGAGCAGCCGGCTGCCGACCGGATCGACCGCGGTGATCCCCAGGCTGTAGCAGACCGCACTGTTGGCGGCACTCCCTCGGCCCTGCACGAGCATCCCCTCCTGCGCACACCAGCGGACCAGGTCCCAGACGATGAGAAAATAGCCGGCGAAGCCGAGCCGGCGGATCATCCCGAGCTCATGGAGGAGCTGCCGGCGGACCGCCGGGGAGAGGGGGCCGTAGCGCCTCCGCGCCCCGGCCCAGGCCACCCTTTCCAAAAGGTCGTCCTCGCTTTCCCCCGTGGGCGTGGGATAGCGGGGGAAGGAGTAGCCGAGCTCCTCCAAGGAAAAGACGATCCGGGCGGCGATCCGCGCGCTTGTCTCGACCGCTTCGGGGAGATCGGCGAAGAGCGCCTCCATCTCCCGGGGCGAGCGGAGGTGCCTCCGATCGTTTGGGGAGAGAACCTTCCCTGCGGCGTCCAAGGGGGTGTGGTTCCGCAGGCAGTGGAGCACGTCGAGCAGCGGCCTCTCCTCGGCCTTCGCGGAGAGGACACCCCCCGTCGCCACCACGGGCAGGCCGAGTTCCCGGGCGAGCGCACCGAGCCTCTGGTCGCGGAAGCGCTCCCCCCGGAGCCCGCTCCGCTGGAGCTCAACGAAGAGCCGCTCCCGCCCGAAGAGCCGGAGGAGCTTCCGTGCCGGCTCCCCTGGGTCTTCTCCCCGGGAGAGGGCGCGCAAGAGCGGCCCCTCCTCGTCCCCGGTGAGCGCCAAAAGGCCGGGAGCAAAGTTCCCCAGCTCCTCCCATCCGATCCGGGCCTCCCCCTTGGGGCTGCGGAGCTTGGCCTCGGTGAGGAGCTGACAGAGGTTCCGGTAGCCCTCGCGCGTTTCGACGAGCACGGGCAAGACCGATTCGTCCTCCAGGGTGAGCTCCGCTCCGACCAGCGCCCGGATGCCCACCTCCCGCGCCGCGGCCTGCAGCCGGGGGATCCCGTAGACCCCGTCCCGGTCGCAGAGTGCCAGCCCGGGCAACCCCAATCGGGCCGCCTCCCGGGCCAGCTCCTCGGGGTGGGAGGCCCCCCGCAGGAAGCTGAAGGCGCTCCGGGCATGGAGCTCGACGTAGGAAGGGGAAGGGAGCATCGCGGGGCAAAGGAAGGTTCTCTCTCATGATATATGCACATGTATAATTACTCAACTGGCTTTCTGCAGGGTCAAGAGAGGGGGCCAGGCCGGGACCCGTATGGCGGAAAGAAGGAGCGCAATCCGAACCTTCGACCCAACCCAGCCCTCGCTCTTCTTCGGGATCGAGCTGACCGGTACTTTCCCGGAATGCTCGATTTTCCTGGTGGCCCGCCGCACCGCAGGCTTTCGATGATTCGGGATGGCAGCGCCCCCCTCCCTGCGAGGCGGGTTTCCCCGACCGGGGGGAACGCGGCGCCTCCGCCTTGGATTGCGAGGGGTTCGAACAGTTGAATGAATAGTTGCTAGTTCTTGCGCTTTCATGTACATGGTAAGTATGTCACGCAAGATGGTCAGCATCCATGAAGCCGCCGAGTTCCTAGGCGTCGCGGCGCAAACGCTGCGACGCTGGGAGCGCGAAGGCAAGCTCATCCCAGACGAACGCACGCCGGGTGGACGGCGGCGCTATGACTTGGCGCGGCTTCGTCCTGAACAGTTCCATGCACCCGATGTAGCACGCCGCACGGTTGCCTACGCCCGCGTCTCCAGCCACGACCAGAAGGACGATCTGGAACGGCAGAAGCAGGTGCTCGAACTTTACTGCGCCCGGCAGGGCTGGACGTTCGAGGTCATCGCCGACCTGGGTTCGGGCATGAGCTATCACAAGAAGGGCCTCAAGCGGCTGCTGGACGATGTGGTGGAAGGCCGCATCGGGCGGCTAGTCATCACGCACAAGGATCGGCTACTGCGCTTCGGCGCGGAACTGGTGTTCGCCATCTGCGAGGCCAAGGGCGTCGAGGTCGTCATCCTCAACCAAGGGGAAGACACGACGTTCGAGGAAGATCTGGCGAAAGATGTGTTGGAGATCATCACGGTGTTCAGCGCCCGGCTGTACGGCAGCCGTTCGCGCAAGAATCAGAAGCTGCTCGACGGGGTGAAAGCCGCCGTGGAGGCGTCGCAATGCTGATCGCGCACCGCATCGCCCTCGATCCGAACAACGTGCAGGCGACGTATCTGGCCCGTGCGGCGGGCACGGCGCGGTTCGCCTACAACTGGGCGCTGGCCGAGTGGAAGCGCCAGTACGAGGCGTGGAAGGCCGACAACAGCCTGCCCAAGCCATCCCAGGCGGCGCTGCGCCGTCAGTTGAACGCGGTCAAGCGCGAGCAGTTCCCGTGGATGCTCGAAGTCACGAAGAACGCGCCGCAGATGGCGATCATCCAGCTTGGCCAAGCGTTCCAGAACTTCTTCGCGGGTCGCGCCCGGTATCCACAATTTCGCAAAAAGGGCCGCGACGACCGTTTCACGCTCACCAACGACCAGTTCAGTCTCGACGGCTGCCGCATTCGCATCCCCAACCTTGGCTGGGTGCGCATGCGCGAGTCGTTGCGCTTCACTGGCAAGATCATGTCGGCCACAGTCTCCCGTGTGGCCGACCGCTGGTTTGTCAGCATCGCCGTGGATACCCAAGACGATTCACACCTGCCGAAAGCCGAAAGCCAAGGCGTGGTTGGCGTGGATCTGGGCGTCTCGGCGCTGGCGACGCTCTCGACGGGGGAGAAGGTGCCTGGCCCCAAGCCGCACAAGGCGCGGCTGGGCCGCTTGCGCAGGCTCTCGCGGAGCCTGAGCCGTAAGAGGAAGGGGTCGGCCAACCGGCGCAAGGCCAAGGAGAAGCTGGCGAGGCTGCACGCCCGAATCGCCAATGGCCGCCTGGACGCCCTGCACAAGCTCACGACTGGCCTCACGCGCCGGTTTTCGCTCATCGGCGTCGAGGGCCTGAACGTGCGCGGCATGATGGGCAACCGGCGTCTGGCCCGGTCGATCAGCGACATGGGCTTCTTTGAGTTCCGGCGGCAGCTGGAGTACAAGGCCGCGATGCGGGGCGGAGAGGTGGTGGTCGCCGATCGGTTCTTCTCCAGCAGCAAAACCTGCTCCCACTGCGGCCATCCGCTGGAGAGCTTGCCGCTCTCGGTGCGTCAGTGGACCTGTCCGGCCTGCGGAGCGGAGCATGACCGGGACGTGAACGCCGCGATGAATCTCAAGAATGTGGCCGTGAGTTCCACGGTGTCAGCCTGTGGAGAGGAGGGCTCTGGCTCGGCACGCAAGCGCCGGGTGAAACCAGCCTCGGCGAAGCAGGAAGTCAGCTTTGTTCCTGTTTAGGCATGAATGAGCAAGTCTGACGGAACGGATGCTCGAGTTGCGTAAAAGATGCGGAAGAGAATCCCCCATGCTGAGCCCGGAAGAACTCGAAGCACTCTTTCTCGATCTCGAGTCGGACCGGGTCGAACGAAAACGGTCAGCCGCCGATCGCAGCGCGATCCGGCAGGCGATCTGCGCCTTCGCCAACGACCTTCCCGACCATCGGAAGCCGAGGCGGCCATGAAGATCATCGCGTTTTTCAACAACAAGGGCGGAGTCGGCAAGACCTCCCTCGTCTACCATCTGGCTTGGATCTATGCGGATCTTGGGCTGAACGTCGTCGCGGCCGATCTCGACCCGCAGGCGAACCTCTCCACGATCTTCCTGGAGGAAGACCGGCTGGAAGAGCTCTGGCCCGACAGCCGCCATCCCGACACGCTCCTGGGCGTCATTCAACCGATCCTCAAGGGGACCGGGGACATCGCACCGCCCCACCTGGAGGATGTCGAGATCGACGGCCGTTCCGTCGGCCTTCTCGTGGGCGATCTCGGCCTTTCCGCCTTCGAAGGCAGGCTTTCCGACGCTTGGTTCCGTTGCACTGCCGCCGACGAAGCCGCCTTCCGGGCGACCTCCGCCTTCTATCGGGCTCTCTTGGCTGCGGCCCGCTCGCGGGAGGCCGAGTTCGTTCTGGTCGACGTCGGCCCAAACCTGGGCGCAATCAACCGTGCCGCGATCATCGCCGCGCACCATGTCGTGATCCCCCTGGCTCCCGATCTCTTCTCGCTCCAAGGATTGCGCAACCTCGGACCTACGTTCCGGACCTGGCGCAAGGAATGGGCAGAGCGATTGAAGAAGAACCCCAATCCCGAGCTTGAGCTCCCTGGACCGGAGATGCAGCCCGCAGGCTATGTCGTGATGCAGCACGCGGTCCGGCTCGACCGGCCCGTGAAATCGTATGCCCGCTGGATGGAACGGATCCCCACGGAGTACCGGGAAGAGGTGATGGATGCCAAAGCCGAAGAGGGGATGCGGGTGGAGAACGACCCTGATTGCCTGGCCAGCCTCATGCACTACCCAAGCCTGATGTCGATGGCGATGGAGGCGCGCAAGCCGATCTTCCTCCTCCGGCCCGCCGACGGGGCGATCGGCTCGCATGCCGCCGCCGTCCAGGACTGTTATAAGGATTTTGCCAAGCTGGCCCGCCGGATCGCGGAGCGCTGCGGAGTCGCGGTGCCCTCGGCGGGTGGTGCTCCTGGATTGTAGGCCATTGGGTTGGATTACTCTTTTGCTCGAGGACAATCCGAGTTTGCGCGCAGCCGTTTCGGCCGCCATGCGAAGGTAGTATCGGGGAGCAAGGAAGCAGGTCTTGCAGAAAGCCAGAGAGCTCAACCGGTAGCTTTCGGAGGATGAGAGCCGCCTCCATGAAAGCGTTGGGTGTGTCGGCCATTACCCTGACTGGGACGGTCCCGATCTCGTCGCCAACCAGCCCGCCCGGGAGGAAAGGCGCGTGGCGGAGGATGGTGTCGCGGGAAGTTGGCGCGATTTGCTTTCCGCGAGCCCATCGGATAGAAATGGGCTATGGACTGGCCGCAAGCCATCCCGATCCTCGGCGGCTTGGCCGCCGTCATCTCCGGCATCTTCCCCCAGATTAACAAGCGATTCGAGCAGCTGGACAAGCGTATCGACGATTGGCAGGCGCAGACGAGCTCGCGATTCGACCGGCTCGAAAGGCTGCTGGAAGCGGCGTTGGGGCAGCGGGTGGGTGCATAGCCAGGCTCAGACACCATTCTCCGACCAGCCTCCTTCTTGGAACCAGTACGCATGCCAGACCATGCCTTCGAATCGCCGGGAAGAAGCGGTCGCGCGTCAGATCCACAACTGGGGGAACACAGGAGCTCAATGGGGAAGGTCGGGATCGTTACGGAGATCGACAGCCCGGAATGGACAGAGATCATCCACAATCCCGCCCCACGACCGAGCTTGAGCCGCTTGCTCGATCGTCTGGAGCAGGGCCTACAAGAAGACCCAGAGCAATTTCCCAAGACACAGCCGAAGGACCTTTAGCTGATCTTCCCGGGAGCCTGGATAGAGTTCTGGATCGGCAATCACAAGGAGTTCGATAAGAGCTTCCCCGCCGGATCGTTGTCGGCCGGCATCTGCGGCCGGGGACTCATCCATACTCGCCCTCGATCTGCCAGCCCTCCGGAAGCTCCGCCAGCCGGAGGAGCCTCCCGTCGGAGAGAGCGACATCCCACTCCTGGCGCGTCCACGCCTCCTCCCACCAGCTTCCCGACAGGGGATAGGGTCCTGCCGCTTCTTCGATCCTCCACGTCCCATCCGGGGTTTGCAGCTCTTCGGGCCTCCCATTCCCGCACCGCACGGTCGCCCGGATCGGCGGACGAAAGCGGCGCAGGGGGGCTCCCAAGAGGGGAGGTGCCATGGGCTCAGGAGGGTCCGGGCGAAGCTTGGGGTCGAACGGCTTCACGAGAAAGCCCTCCGGCCGGTGGTCGGGCGAGGGCAGGGGGACGCCCGCCCGGTCTTCTCCCAAGAGCGCCAAGAGGCGTCCCAAGGTCGCCGAAAGGCGGGTCGGATCGGGAATGGCCCCCTTTTCCCAGGTCGGCTGATGCCAAGGCGGAAGTGCTGGGGCGAGCCGAAGCCGGAAGCCCGTCAAGGGCGCTGAGGTGCGGCAGTTTTCCAAAAAGGGGTCGAGGAGCTCGAAGAGCTTTTGCGGCTCCGCGGTCGGGGTCGGCACCGAAAAGAAGCGCTCCTCTGCCGCCTCGCCTTCCGGAAAGAGGGTCAGCCGCAGCGAGGCGGCCGCCTTGCCCTCCCGCTCCAGCCGCTGCCCAAGCTTGTCCAAGGAAGAGCGGAGCGCCTCCCGGAGCGGGGCGATCTCCTCGATCGGCCGCTCCCACTCCCGCCCCTCCTCGCAGGGCTCCTCCGGGAGGAGGAGATGCAAGGGCTTGTGCGCCTTTCCCTGGATCGCTTCCCAGAGGGTAAGCCCTTCTTGTCCCAGCCGCGCGGCGATTCCTTCCCGGGGCAGGAGGGCCAGCTCGGCGGGGGTCGTCACTCCCCAGAGGCGGAGCAGCGCGGCAAGCTCGGGCTGAGGAGCCGCTTCCTCGATCGGGAGCTCGCCCGCGATCTCCTCTCCCTTCTCCACGATCCGGCAGGGGTGGGCGACCCGCGCCGCCCAAAGGGCGATCTCGGGCGTGGGTCCGATCCCGACCTGGAGGATGAGGCCGCGGGCTTGGAAGAGCGCGGGAAGGGCCGTGGGATCGGAAGGATCGGCCCCGCGTCCACTCGGTTCCCACCGCCCGTTGCGGCAGCTCGGATGACGGCGGAGATCGAGGAGGCAGAGCCCGGGCGCCCGCTCCTCGACCTGCCCCGAGCAGGCGCAAGCCGATTCCCGGAGGAGCCGGCGGAGTGCGTCTTCCTCCCGTCGGCTTCGGGAAAGAAAGTGCAGGCGGGGGGAGCGGGCCTGCGCCTGGGCTGCGCCCATCCCGATCTCGACCCCTTCCGCCCGGGCGGCCTCGCTCGCTTCCCGGACCAGGGCCTTGGAGCCTTCTCCCTCCACGAGAGCCGTAGCTTCCCGCTCGAGCTCGGGATGGGAGCGGAGAGCGGCTTGGAGGAAAAAGCGCGGCAGCAGGAGAGCGGCAAACATGACATTGCCTTCCTATTCGGCGGCTGCCTTGACATCCTCTCCGGCCTAAAGTTCGGAGATTCCTACGGCGCTCAATCCGGGCTTGAACCGGAATGAGCCGCTTCGGTGGGTTCCTGCTGCTGGCGGCTCGATGCCGCTCACTTCACAGGCGATCCGGGCGTGCCCCGCCCCTAAAACATTGATCGCGCCGACCAAATCGGCGTTTTCCTCAAAACCGCACTCCACGCACTCGAACCGGGCTTGCGTCCAACGGTTGTCCGCCGACACGTGGCCGCAACACGGACAAGCCCGGCTCGTGTTCCGCGGCGGCACGACCAGAAGGCGGCCGCCTCTCCACTCCATCTTGTACTCCAGCTGCCGCCGGAACTCGAACCAGCCTTGGTCGAGGATGGACTTGTTCAGTCCAGACTTGGCCCGAACGTTTCTTCCCGGTGCATCCGCCGTGCCCGAAGCCGACTTGGACATGTTCCGCACCTGCAAGTCCTCAATGCACGCCATCGCGTGGTTTTTGCTGATCGTGGTCGTGACTTTGTGCAGGGAGTCGCGGCGGGCATTGCCGATGCGGGAATGAATCTTCTGGTTTCGGGCCTTGGCCTTCTTCCAGTTGTTGCTGAACTTGACCTTGCGGCTCATGGCCTGCTGCGCCTTGCGCAGGGCGGTTTCATGCCGCTTGAAGCTGTTGAGCGGCGCATAGAACGTGCCATCCGAAAGCGTGGCGAACCGCGCCACGCCCATGTCGATGCCGACCGCGCCGCCCTTCGGGATGGGTTGCTCGACTTCGCGCTCGGCCAGGATGCTCGCGTGCCACTTGCCGCAGGACTGGCTGACGGTGACGCTCCTCACTTCTCCCAACACGTCCCGGCTGAGGCGATAGCGCAGCCAGCCGAGCTTGGGCAGGAAGAGGCGGCCATTCGCCTGGTCGAGCTTGATCTGCTTCGGGTCGGGGTAACGGAAGCCATCCGACTGGCCCTTCCTCTTGAAGCGCGGGAAGTCGGCCCGCTTGGCAAAAAAGTTACTGTAGGCCCGCTCCAAGTCCTTGAGCGCCTGTTGCAAGGGATGAACGGGCGCATCGGCCAGCCAAGGCGCGACACGCCCGGAAGGCATGGGATCGCCGTTACGCCATTTCGTAAGCTCCTTGCACAGCCCGGCGTAACCGAGCCTCTTCTCTCCGGCATCGTAACGCGCCATCTGCAAGTTCAACGCCTCGTTGAACACAACCCGACACGAGCCAGTGAAGCGGCGCATTTGCCGCTCTTGCTGGCCGTCTGGCCGCAGTTGAAACCTGAAGGCTTGCAGCCGCCGCATGCGCTCAATCATACGGGCGTATCATGATGGATGCAAACGTTCCCTGGTCTCCGTGAAATGTCCAGTGACGAGTCCATCCAGCAACGGACACTCAGCCAAAGCTAACGCCTCCCCCGCTATCCTTCCCCGCCCTGAACGGCGAGGCTTGTCGCGCTCCAGGTCAGGGGGGCGGACGATCCGGGCTCCTGGGAATGGGTAAGCCGCAAGGGAACGAGCTGCAGCCGTTGCCGGAGGGCTTCCCTCGGCTCTTCCAAGCAAGCCAGGGAGAGGGAAGCCTCGATCCGGTAGCGCTCCCGAGCCGCGGGAATCAGGGGAAACGGAGTGAGCAGAAGGGCCGCCGACCCCTTCTTTTCCGCCAGGCGTCCGAACCGGTGCCAGGTCGTCGGGGAAATCCGGCGGAGCTCCCGGGAGGGGAGCCGGGCAAGATCGATCCAGGCCAAGGGAAAGCTCCCGTCCCGGAGCAGGAAGTCGGCTGCGGAGAGGATCTCCCGGGGGAGGCGGCAGCGGACCCAGAGCAGGAAGGGCATCGGGCCGGCCAGGGCGCTCTTGGGATCGAACGAATCGGTCCCGTCGATCAGCGCCATCGGCAGGCCCAACCCATTTTGGTCGCAAAAGCGGAGAGCGGCCGAAAGCAAGAGCCCCCCTCCCGGCCCGGGGGCCACGATTTCGGTGAGGGCATGGGAGAGGAACCCCCGCCGGAGCCACGGATCGGGACTCTCTTCCCAACGCACGATCCGCTTCCGGAGGGGTGCCCGCGGGAGCCCGAGGAGGCCGAGCCGGGCCCTGATCTCGACGAGCGGGGGAGGAAGCACAAAGGCATTATATAGATGTATTATATGGAAGCAAGCAGATCGGTTCTCCACTGCGGCTCCTGGCAATCGCTCTGGCATCGACCGCCGCCAGCAGCTCGCTCCGGGACGCTTCGGCTTGTTCCGGCTCCCCCCATGAGCTATCACGGAAAGCGGAGAATCGCACCGTGCCAGGCCAAGCCCCGACTGCCGGCGAAGCGATCATCGATCGGGAAGGGCTCCAGGCGCTTCTCGATGCGCTGAGCGCCCGCGGCTTTTCCGTGATCGGCCCCCGGGTCCGGGACGAGGCGATCGTCTACGAGGCCGTGCGCGAGGTCGCCGATCTTCCCGAGGGCTGGACCGACCGGCAGGACGGGGGCCACTACCGGCTCGAGCGGCGGAAGGACCGGGCGCTCTTCGGCTACGCGGTCGGGCCCCATTCCTGGAAGCGCTTCCTCTTTCCCCCGCAGCAGCGGCTCTGGCGGGCCCAGCGGACCGGTGCGGGCTTTGCCATCCTCGAGGAGGCGCCGCCCTTGGATCGCTGGGCCTTCCTCGGGGTCCGGGCCTGCGAGCTTCGGGCGCTGGCGATCCAGGACCGGGTCTTTCTCGGGGGAAGCCATCCCGACCGCTCCTATGCCGAGCGGAGGCGGGGCCTTTTTATCGTCGCCCTCCAGTGCGGCGAGCCATCCGGCACCTGCTTTTGCGTCTCGATGGAGGCGGGCCCGAAGGCCGCTTCGGGCTTTGACCTGGCACTCACCGAGCTCCTTTCGCCCGGCTCCCACCGGTTCCTGGTCGAGGTCGGCAGCCCTGCGGGCGAGGAGATCCTGGGGGCCATTCCCCACCGCCCGGCGGGCGCGGCCGACCGGCGGGAGGCCGATGCGCTCCTCGCCTCTACCGCCTCCCGGATGGGCCGTTCGCTCGACACCCGGGGGATCCGGGAGCTTCTCCAGGATCATCCCGAACATCCCCGGTGGCAGGAGGTAGCGGCCCGCTGCCTCGCCTGCGCCAACTGCACCATGGTCTGCCCCACCTGCTTCTGCTCGACGGTCGAGGACCATACCACCCTCACGGGCGAGGGTGCCGAGCGGACGCGGCTCTGGGACTCCTGCTTCACCCTCGATTTCTCCTACCTCCATGGGGGCAGCGTCCGCAAAGAGATCCGTTCCCGCTACCGCCAGTGGATGACCCACAAGCTCTCGACCTGGTTCGACCAGTTCGGCAGCTCGGGCTGCGTCGGCTGTGGCCGCTGCATCACCTGGTGCCCAGTCGGAATCGACCTCACCGAGGAGGCCCGGGCGATCCGCGCCTCCCTTCCGGAGCCTACCCATGCCTGATCCCAAGTCGGCGCTCGCCAAGCACCCCTTCTTCGCCGGGATCGATCCCGCCATCGTCGAGACGCTCGCCGAATGCGCGCACGGGGTTTCCTTTCCGGCCGGCCAGTTCCTCGCACGGGAGGGGGAGCCCGCTTCCGGCTTCTTCCTCCTCGAGTCTGGCACCGTCGCGCTCGAGCTCCACCGACCGGGCCGGATGCCGATCGTGCTCGAAACTCTGCGCGAGGGGGAGGTGGTCGGCACCTCCTGGGTCATCGCGCCCTACCGGTGGAGCTGCGATGTGCGCGCGGTCGAACCCATCGAGGGAATTGCGATTGATGCCCGCTGCCTCCGGGGCAAATCCGAATCCGATCCCCAGCTCGGCTACGAGCTGCTCAAGCGCTTCCTGCCGCTTTTCGTCCAGCGGCTGGAGGCGGTCCGGCTCCAGCTCCTCGATGTCTATGGCGAATCGCCCGCCTGAGCCATGCGCGCCGCCGACCCCTTCGTCCCGAGCCTCTTCCGCGTCGAGCGGGTCTCTCGGGAGACCGCCGACACCATCACCCTGGCGCTGAGCCCGACCCAAGGGACTCCCCCGGCTTTCCTCCCGGGCCAGTTCTTCATGCTCTACGCATTCGGGATCGGGGAGATCCCCGTCAGCGTGAGCGGCCTCTCGGGCGAAGGCCCGCTCCTCCACACGATCCGAGCGGTCGGCCCGGTCAGCCAGGCCCTCTGCCAGCTCGAGGCCGGCGACGTCCTCGGGGCTCGCGGCCCCTACGGATCCCCTTGGCCGCTCGCCCAGGCGGCGGGAAGCGATCTCCTGCTCATTGCCGGCGGCCTCGGCCTGGCGCCCATCCGCTCCGCCCTCCTTCCCGCCCTGGCCGAGCGGGAGCGCTACGGGAGGATCGCTCTCCTCTGCGGGGCACGCAGCCCCGAAGGGCTCCCCTTTGGCCCCGAGATCGGCCGCTGGCGCTCGCAACCCGACCTCCAGGTCGAGGTGACCGTCGATCATGCCTCTCCCGCGTGGCGGGGCTCGGTCGGCGTGGTCCCCTCGCGGATCCCCTACGCCCGCTTTGCCCCGGAGCGGGCCACCGCCTTCGTCTGCGGGCCCGAGGTGATGATGCGCTTTACCGCCCTGGCGCTGCTCGGTGCCGGGGTTGCGGCCGAGCGGATCTTCCTGTCGCTCGAGCGGAACATGAAGTGCGCCTTTGCGGTCTGCGGCCGCTGCCAGATGGGCCCCACCTTCGTCTGCCGCGACGGTCCGGTCTTTCCCTACAGCCGGATTGCCCGCTTGCTTTCCCTCCGGGAGATCTAACCATGTCGAACCCACCCCGCCCCCGCCTCGCCGTATGGAAGTTCGCCTCCTGCGATGGCTGCCAGCTCTCCCTCCTCGACTGCGAGGAGGAGCTGCTCGCGCTCGCGGAGAAGGTCGAGATCGGCTATTTCCTCGAAGCCTCCCGGAAGACGCTCCCGGGACCCTACGACCTCTCGCTCGTCGAAGGCTCGATCACCACGCCCGAGGATGCCGAACGGATCCAGGAGGTTCGCCGTGCCTCGAAGAAGCTGGTCACGATCGGCGCCTGCGCGACCGCGGGCGGGATCCAGGCCCTGCGCAACTTCGCGCGCATTGGGGACTTCCTTTCGGCGGTCTACGCCTCGCCCGGATATATCCGGACCCTCGACCGCTCGACCCCGATCGCCGCCCACGTCCCGGTCGATTTTGAGCTCCAGGGCTGCCCGATCCACCGCTTCCAGCTCCTGGAGGTGATCTCGGCCTTTCTCTCCGGCCGCAGCCCGGCGATCCCCCACTATAGCGTCTGCCTCGAATGCAAGCGGGCGGGCCATCCCTGCGTCCTGGTCGCCCGCGGAACTCCCTGCCTGGGTCCCGTCACCCATGCGGGCTGCGGGGCGATCTGCCCCGGCTACGCGCGCGGCTGCTACGGCTGCTACGGGCCGATGGAGAGCCCGAACCCCCCGAGCCTCTCCCTCCGATGGCGCGCTCTCGGCGCCTCCGAACGCGATCTCCACCGCGTCTTCCGCACCTTCAACGCGGCGGCAGCACCCTTCCGGAGGGAAAGCGAGGCCCATGCCGACTAAGAAGCTCTCGCTCGAAGCGCTCGCCCGCGTCGAAGGCGAGGGGAGCCTCGAGCTCTTCCTCCACGACGGGAAGGTGGAGACCGCCCGGCTCCGGATCTTCGAGCCCCCGCGCTTCTTCGAGGCCTTCCTTCGGGGCCGGGCGGCCGCCGAGGTCCCCGACATCGTGGCGCGCATCTGCGGCATCTGCCCGGTCGCCTACCAGATGAGTGCCGTCCATGCGCTCGAGCATGGGCTGGGAGTCGTCGTGGACGGCCCCCTCCGGCTGCTCCGGCGGCTGCTCTACTGCGGGGAGTGGATCGAAAGCCATGTCCTCCACATCGTCCTGCTCCATGCTCCCGATTTCCTGGGCTATCCCGACGCGATCGCCATTTCCCGCGATCACCGCGCGGAGGTCGAGCGGGGCTTGGCGCTCAAGCGCGCGGGCAACGAGATTGTCCGCCTCCTGGGAGGGCGGGAGATCCACCCGATCAACGTCCGGGTCGGGGGCTTCTACCGGCTGCCGAGCCCGGCGGAGCTCTCGGCCCTCCGGGCAAGGCTCGAAAGGGCGCGCGAGGAGGCGGTGGCGCTCCTCCGCTGGGTCGCCACCTTCCCCATGCCCGAATATCAGCGCGACTACGAGTTCATCGCCCTGCGCCACCCCTCCGAATATCCGATGAACGAGGGACAGATCGCTTCGAGCCGGGGGCTTTCCCTCGCTCCGGAGGAGTTCGACACGGCATTCGAGGAGCGCCATCTCCCCCACTCGACCGCCCTCTACTGCTCGCTGCGGGAGCGGGGCAGCTACCTGGTCGGCCCCTTAGCCCGCTACAACCTCAACTTCGACCGTCTCCCCCCGTCCATCCAGGCGCACGCCCGGGAAGCGGGCCTCGGGGCCGCCTGCCACAACCCCTTCCAGAGCATCCTCGTCCGGTCGGTCGAGGTGCTCTTCGCCTGCGAGGAGGCGCTCCGGCTCCTCTCCCTCTACGAGCCGCCCGAGGCCCCCGCGCTCCCCCTCCCCCGAGTAGCGGGCGAGGGCCACGCCGCAACCGAGGCTCCACGCGGGCTGCTCTACCACCGCTACCGCTTCGACGCCGAGGGAACCATCGAGCAGGCCCGGATCGTTCCTCCCACCTCCCAGAACCAGGCCTCGATCGAGGAGGATCTCCGTCTTCTGGCCGAGAGCCTCCTTGCGCTGCCCGAGGAGAGCCTCCGCGCCCGCTGCGAGCAGGCGATCCGCAACTACGACCCCTGCATCTCCTGCTCGACCCACTTCCTCCGGCTGCGGATTCATGGCCGATGACGATCTCTTCGGAACCCTCCCGTCCGCGACCCCTCCTCGTCGCCGGGCTGGGCAACCCCGACCGGGGCGACGACGGCTTTGGGCCCGCGGTGATCGCACGCCTGGCCCGCCTCGCCCTCCCGGAAGTCGATCTCCTTGCCTTCTGCCGGCCGCTCGACCTCCTCGATCATTGGGAGGGGAGGGGGCTCGTGCTCGTCCTCGATGCCGCCCTCCCGCGGGGAAAGCCCGGTCGGCTCCACCGGATCGACCCGCTTGGGGATTGGGCGCTCCTGCCTCCGGCCGCCTCCGCCTCGACCCACGGGCTCGGGCTCGCCGAGGCGATCGAGCTTGGCCGCACCTTGGGCCGGCTCCCTGGGCAGATCATCGTCTACGCGGCCGAAGGGTCATCCTTTGCTCCCGGGGCGCCGCTTTCGCCTTCCGTCGCCGCCGCGGTGGACGAGGCGGTGGAGCGGATCGCAGAGGAGTGCCGACGGGCGGGCTAGGGTGCGGATCCCTCCCCGGCTCCCAGCCCCGGAATCTTCCCATAGCCGACGAAGCGGCTGCTCCCCGGAGTCGTCTTCTGCCCCGGAAACGTGGGCCAGAAGTCGAAGACGCTGGCCCCCCACCGCTGCTGACCATGGTAGGTCCGCCCGTCGCTCGATCCCACCATCACCCGCTCGCCTCCGGCCCGTTCCCGTCCCAGGTAAATCATCGAGTGGGTGATCGGCGGATCGTTCTGGGTCGCATAGGTGCCTTCCCAGAAAAGCAGGTCCCCCGGACGCAGCTCGTCCAGCTCGAAGCTCTCGGGGTTCCGGCTCAAGACCGCCCGGAAGTTCCCCGCCTTCCGGACCCAGGCATACTGGCCGCTCGCGCTCCGGGGCACGTCCGGGATCCCGCACCGGCGGAGCACGTAGTAGACGAAGCCCGAGCAGTCGATCCCTCCGCTCTCGGGATCGGCCGAGCCGTACCGGTAGGTGAGATCCTTTTCGGTCAAGAGGAGTGCCTGGCGGATCAGCTCCTGCACCGCCGCCGGCTGCTTCTCGAAGTCGATCAGGTCGTCAGGCCGAAGCGAGGCGTCGGGCGCCATCCCCGCGGGGCGTCTTTCCCCTTCCGCGGCTTGCGATGCCCCTTGAGCTCTCAGGGGTGTAACCGGAAGGAAGAGGGCGAGGATCAGCCAGCATCCTTTGCTGGCGACCCTCCCCAGGGACTGTAGCGGCTGCGGCGAAGTGGCGGGGGGCAGCCGCGGGAAGCGGGTCGAGATTGCGTTTGCGGCTTCGTTGACGGTCATTGTACGGTCCTGCCAACAGGAAGTGATTCCTGACCAAGCAAAAAACATCTAACCCAGAAGAACGGAGAAAAAACGATGAAAACGCTAGCCCTTCTCTTGGCTTCGATCCTTCTCCTCGGAATCGGATCGGGCGCAAGCTCGCTCTATTCCCAGGAAGAGCATGCCGACAGCACGCTCCAGCTCCATCACATGCACGCCGTGATCAACCATGCGGTCGAGATGGCGGCCGAAGGCTCCAACCTCGTGATGCTAGGCGAAAGAAAGATGGCTCCCGGAACGGACGAGCTGGCGGTCGAGCATGGGAAAGGGGCGATTCGCGAAGCAAAGGCCCTGGTCAAGAAGGTCATGGAGAGCAAGGCGATGGCCGAGCTCCATAGCCAAGGCCAGGGGGAGAGCCGCGAAATGGCCTACAGCCACAAGCTCGCGGAGGCGGCCAACGCCTACATCGATCTGCTGGCCGAGATGTATTTGGTGAAGTGACGCGGGCCCGCGTGCCCGATCGTCTGGCGGGGGAGCGGCCGTCGTGCTCCTCCGACCATGAGAGCTATCCCGTGCCTTTGCCCTCCCGGTCCTCTTCCAAGAGCTCGGGCTCCTGGAGGAGCCGGGCCGAATGGTCGATCGGCTCGGGCGTCTCGATCACTTCCCCCTCCGGTGCCGCCTGGAGGACCGTGAAGCGCCGGGCGGTGACGAGCACCCGCGACTCGAGCGTCGCCGTCGCCTTGTTGTAGGACTTGATCGCCTGCTCAATCCCCTTGCCCACGCCCTCCCAATGGCCGGCCAGGGTGGCGATCCGCTTGTAGAGGGTCCGCCCCAGCTCGCTGATCTCCCGGGCGTTCTCGGCGAGCGCCTCCTGCTGCCAGCCGTAGGCAACCGCCCGCAACAGGGCGATCAGCGTGGTCGGGGTCGCCGGGATCACCCGCTTCCCGACCCCGTAGTCGAGCAGCCCCGGATCCTGCTGGAGCGCTGCCGAGAAGAACATCTCCCCCGGCAGAAAGAGCACCACGAACTCTGGTGTCGGCGCGAACTGCTCCCAGTAGGCCTTCCTGCTCAGGTTCGCAATATGCTCGCGGACCTGCCGGGCATGGTCGGCCAGCCGAGCGATCTGAGTCGGCTCGTCGGGAGCCTCGGCCGCTTCCAGGTAGGCGGCCACCGGCGCCTTCGCATCGATCACGATCTGCTTTCCTCCCGGGAGCCGGACGATCAGATCGGGACGGATCCGCCCCTCTTCTCCTTCGTGGCCCATCTGCTCGAAGAAGTCGCAATGCTCGACCATCCCCGCCATCTCGACCACCCGCCGGAGCTGGATCTCCCCCCACCGCCCGCGGGCGGCGGGCTGCCGGAGCGCCTTGACCAGGTTGGCTGTCTCGTTCCGGAGCAGGGGCAGGTGGGTCTCCACGAGCGCCTTGAGCTGCTCCTGGAGGGCGCTGTAGGCGCCGATCCGGCTCCTCTCCATCTCGCCGAGCTTGCCGTCGACCTTGACGAGCGACTCCCGGATCGGCTCGGTCAGCGCCTCCACGGCCTTCCTCCGCGCCTCGAGATCGGACTTCGCCCCTTCCTGGAACTGGGCGAGCTTCTCCCGGGCGAGCGTCAGGAAGGCCTCGTTGTTCTGCCGGAGCGCCTCCGCGGAGAGCCCGCGGAACGCCTCCCCGAGCTTGGCCCGGGCCTCCTCCAGGAGCTGGAGCTTTTCCTGGGCCGCCCGTTCCGACTCGGCGATCCTGCTGGAAAGCTCGGCCAGGCGCGCCCGCGCCTCCCCAAGCTCCCTCCGGCCCTCCGCAAGCTCCCTTTCGATCCCGGGCAGCCGGTTCGCCCTCTCCTCGGCCGCAGCCCGCCGCTCGGACTCGGCGCGCAGGGCGCTGGCCGCCTCCTCTTCCGCCCTCCGGCTCTCGGCAAGCTCCGTCTCCAACCGAGCTCGATTGCGCTCCGATTCGCCCAGCTTCTCCCGCAACGCCCCCAGGCTTCCTCGGACGAAGAGCCAGCTCAGGGCAACCCCGATCCCCACGCCCGCAAGCCCGATTCCCCAGATGTTCATGGCCCTACCTTTCTTCCGGGAGCGTCCTCGCAAGGGCGCGGACGGTCAACGGAAAACCCGAAAAGATTCTCCGCCGGTCCCATGGGCTGGAGGCGAGCCGCCCGTGGGCGGATGCGCACCTCGGACACGCGGATTGCCTCCCTTCGGCAGCCTTCCGGTAGGCCGTCTTGCGGCCGTGGCCCTCGGCATTTTTTCCTCGCGTAAGACTGTCTCCACGCATATACGTAAAAGTGCCTTTAGGAAGAAAAGACTAAAGGGAATGGCTCGATTTTCTTGTCGTAACCCGCTCGTTCGCGAAACGAGAGGGAGACGGCGGAGAGGGAAAGATTGGCCGTGGTGGGTAGGCCGAAAAGATCGGTTCCCGTGGCCTGTTGCCGTGGGGAACCAGTGAGTTTGGCTCTCCGGCAGACGGTAGCGCCAAGGGCGGCAGCTTACTCGCCGAAAGTCGACTCGCGACAGGGGAAGCGCCCATGACCGCTCCCAGCCTGCCGGCGCTCGTCGCGCTCCGACGCTATCTCGAGCCAGGGATCGCCCGCCACGGCGGCCGGCAGGATCGCTTTGCGGTCCTCGTCGACAGCCTCCTCATCCTGGCTGCGGGAGTTCTGGTCTTCTGGCTCCGCACCGCTTTGGAAGGCGCAACGATCACCTGGCCGAGGGGCTACCGCCATCTCGGATTTCTCCTGCTCTATCTGGTTCTCGTCCTCCTCTTTCTCCAGCGCGAAGGGGTCTACACGCTCGCCTGGGCGCGGGGCGAGAGCCGGGAGCTCTGGGCGGTCGTCAAAGGCGTAGTCCAGGGTGCCCTCCTGCTCATGGTCGTCTTTTACCTGGCGCGGATGCCGATCAGCCGCCTCATGGTGCTCTGGCTCTGTGGGATCTCCCTGGTCGCTCTGCCCGCGTGGCGGCTTCTTTTCTGGAACATCGCGCGACGGGATGTCGACGTGGGCAACGGCTGGCGCCATGTGCTCATTGTCGGCGCCGGTGATCGCGGCCGGGAGCTCGCCGGATCGCTTTCCGCCTCCGCCCACCTGGGTGTCTTCGTCCGGGGCTTTCTCGACGATGACGAGGGAGAGGGGGTCTTGGGGAGGATTGTCGACCTGCCCCGGATCCTCGATCGCTACCTCGTCGACGAGGTCTTCATTTGCAGCCCCCTGCAGAAGGACCAGTGGGAGACCATCCTGACCGAAACCCGGCAGCGGCGCAAGAACGTCTGGCTCCTTCCGACCCATCCGGCGGAAGGGACGTCCATCTGGCCGGACTGGCGCGCTCTCGAGCTGATCGGCGGCCGCCCCATCGTGCCGCTCCACTGGGAGCCCGCACCGGTCCTCTGCCTTCTGCTCAAGCGCGCCATCGACTTCTCGGGGGCGCTTGCGGGCCTCCTGCTCCTCTCCCCCCTCTTCCTCGGCCTGGCGATCGCGATCAAGGGCCGCGACGGGGGCCCGGTCTTCTATCGCTCTCCCCGCATCGGGCGCAAGGGGAGGACCTTCATCTGCTGGAAGTTCCGGACGATGGTGCCAGACGCCGAGGCCAAAAAGGCAGAGCTCACCGCCCGGAACGAGCGCCAAGGGCCGATGTTCAAGATCACGGGCGACCCGCGGATCACCCCGATCGGCCGGACGCTCCGCAAGTACAGCCTCGATGAGCTCCCCCAGCTCTGGAACGTCCTTAAGGGGGAGATGAGCCTGGTCGGGCCCCGTCCCCCCACGCCCGACGAGGTGGCCCGCTACGAGGAGCTGAGCGTCGGCTACTACCGCCGGCTCGACGCAAAGCCGGGAATGACGAGCCTCTGGGCGGTCGAGGCCCGGAGCGATCCCCGCTTCGAGCGGGCGGTCGAGCTCGACCGCTACTACATCGAGCACTGGAGCCCCTGGCTTGATCTCAAGATCCTGTTGCGCACCTTCCCCGCCGTCTTCGGCGGGAAGGGGAAGTAATCGCTTCCTGGAGGCGCAAATTGCCGAGAAGAAAAGCGTTGACGCGAGTAAGAAAATTCCTGAAAGTTTCAAAGGTCTATTGGTGGGAGAGAACTACAGTCTGCTCAAACGGGGAGGAAAGATGAAATATAGGAAAGAGGATTCGGTGCGACTGCTTCGCTCGAAGAAGCTGTCTCGATTCTGGATGGCGACGTCCGTGGTAGGTTCGGCAGCGGTCTGGATGGCGACCGCTCCCCTTTCGCCAACGCTGCTTGCGGCGTCGGTGGCGGCCTCTTCGGTGGGGCGGGTCACCGGCATGGGGGTCTTGGCTCAAAACGGGGTCCAGCTTCCGCTCAGCGGCGGCAACATGCCGGTGGCGAACGGTGCCCGGATCGAGACCCAAGAGGGCTCCCTGCGGGTCGATCTGCTCAGCGGCGGCTCGATCGTGCTTGGACCCTACGGATCGATGATCTTGCAGAAAACCGCGACGGGCATCGTGGCTAAGGTTGATTCGGGAATTGTCCGCTTCCGTCTGCCCGCCGGGTCCCAGCTCACCTTCGAGACGGAGAAGTTCCACGCCACATCCGCTGGCAAGGAGCTTCGCGAAGGGGAGATTCTTCTGGGCGCCTATGGCAACACGGCGGTCTACATGACCAAGGGGAGCCTGCCGGTCGAGGATCTGGTCAGCCACAAGGTGACGCTCGCCACCGCCGGGAACCCAGTCGATGTCGGCACCGGTGCGATCGCGAAGATCAAGCGCACCCAGGCCCCTGCAGGCCTGGAAGAAGGGGACACAACCCTTCCCTCGGGAGCGAAGCCGGTCTACGGCATGAACGGCCAGTCGTTCGGATATGTGCCCCAAGGAGGTGGGTTTGCCTTGCAAAAAGGGGTCGTCCCGCCGATCAACAAGACGTTCACCGACGCCGATATCCCGGTCGATGCGAATCAGCCAGAGGGTGCGACCGCCGGGTTTGCTAAGAATGGCAGCTATCAGGGTTATCTCTATAAGAACGTCTGGTACCCATATGGCCACAAAGGTGTCGCGGGGCTTCCCTGGTGGGTCTGGGTCGCAACGTTGGCAGCCGTCGGTGCTGGCATCGGCTCTGCCGCTGCGTTCATCACCCAGCCGTCTGCAGCGCCCGTAACGCCAACCCATCCCTAGCGGCTAGCTTGGAGGCTGGTGAGAGCCAGACCTGATCCAGTTGAAGATGCTTCCATGAGGGGTCGCTCGCACGACTTGAAGGTGCGAGCGGCCCTCATGTATGCCTCGCCCGCGCTGCTTGCGCTGCTTGCGCTCGGTGCATGTTCGAGTTCCACTGCGCCAGTTCCTCCCCTGGTTACCACCTTTCCGGGAGGCAGTGTCGACTCCCCGAATAATCGGATCAACCATGTCGTCCTGGGGCAGGCCACCCAAGAGCCCGACCGCAACGAAGCTCCATTGGGAGGCGGGGATCTCCTCGAGATTCATGTGGCCGATGTACCAGAGTTGAGGCAGCTTAAGGTCAGGGTGACGCCGGCCGGAACCATCTTGCTGCCGCTCGTAGGCCAGCTCCGGGTGGAGGGGATGACGGCCGAGGAGCTCCACGAGAAGCTGCGGACGTTGCTTGCGGAAAAGTATGTGAGGAATCCCCAAGTCTCCATTTCGGTGGCTGAGATGCGGAGCCACAAGGTGGCGGTGATGGGCGAAGTCAATCATCCGGGCCTTTTTGACATGAACAGCCGGATGCGGGTGGCCGACGCTATCGGGATGGCCGGAGGCCTCAAGGATGAGGCTTCGCCACGTGTCTTCCTGATACGCCGGCAGCTGGAGCGATCCTCTCCTGCACCCAAAGGGGGAGCGCCTCCCCAGGGTTCGGCAAAAGCAACAAGAACGAGCCCCCCAAGCGCATCTGCTCCGGGCATGGTGGAGATCGATTTGCGCGAGCTGCTGGATGGCAAGGCTGACCGGGGAAATCTCCTCCTGCGTCCGGGAGATATTGTGGAAGTGCCACGCGCGGGGTCGGTCTACGTAGGTGGCAATGTCAAAACTCCAAGAGGGGTGGAAATCCTCGGAGGAAAGATGACGGCGCAGCAGGCGATCATCGCCGCCGGCGGGACAACTCAGCTGGCCGCGATGGCCAAGGTCAGGGTCTATCGCCTGCTGGCCTCCGGGCAGCGGCAGGAGATCAAGCTCGACCTCAGTAAGAACAACAGCGCACGAATCGATTTTCCCCTACAGAAGGATGACGTGGTGATGGTGGGGACGAGTGGCGCCATGGTGGCTTTGACCACCATGAAGGACCTCATGTATCCCGCGATCATGGCCGCCTGGCTCATGGGCTTGTAGTCTCCTATGGAGGAAATTCAACCAAGGCCGCGGGAAAGCCTTGGGACCGTGATTCCCGGGCGGAGGGCTCCGGCGGAGCCTTTCGAGGAAGGCGCGGGTTGGGAGAGTGTCCGCAGGCTGATCGCCGACGTCAACCGATATCGAGGAGCTGCTCTCGCCTTTTTCGCCTGCGTCTTCGGACTGACGGTCGTAGCGACCTTTACGCAAAAGCCGGTCTACGAAGGCGTCGCCGTGGTGAAGATCGGTACGGGAGTGGGCAACACGATCCTTCCCTACCGGCAGGTCGGTGACGAGTCGGCCAACTTCTTCGAGTATGACATCTTCTACCGTACGGAACTGGAGATTCTGAAGAGCCGGGGGCTGGCTTCTCGGGTAGTCGAGCGGCTTGATCTGGAAGAGCATCCGGAGTGGTTTGGCCTCAAGCCGAACTGGCGGAAGGCAGCCCAAAAAGCTGAAGCAGAGGGGGAGGTTCACGTCTCTCCCTTAGCCGGCATCCTCATGGGCTCTCTCAAGGTGGAGCCGATCAAGAATACGAGGCTCGTCCGGCTTCGCTGCGAAAGCAGGCAGCCGCTTGTCGCGGCCCAGCTCGCCAACGGGTATGCCGAATCGTTCATCAGCTTTGGTCTCGACCGGAAGCTCGAGGCGAACCGCCATGCGAGGAAGTTCCTGGCGGGTCAGATGGATGCCTTGCGGAAGAAGATGGCCCAAAGCGAGGAGCGGCTCGCCGACTTTATGGCGCAGGCTGGAATCGCCCGCTTGTCCCCCCAGGAGAAGGCGCCGGCCGAGAAGGAGCTGAGCCAGATCAGGGATTCCCTTTTCCGGGCTCGGCTCCTGATGCTCCAAAAGGAGATTCGGCTCGAGCGGGCGAAAGCAGCGCTCGCCGAAGGCAAGGCGGGCGTGCCCGAAAATCCCTACACGCTCGAAATCAAGAAGCTTCTCCTCAAGGAGGTTGCGAAGTACCGCCAGATGGAGGAGATCTACAAGCCCGAGTATCCGGGGATGACGCGGCTCCACGCGGAAATCGAAGGACTGCAGGGCGAGCTTGCCCAGGAAAAGGAGGGGAGCGTGGCCGACCTCGAGGCCGCCTCCGAAGCGGCCAAGGCGAACTACGAAAGCCTTGAGCAGGAATTCCAGCATGCAATTGAAAAGGCCCGCGGGGAGAACAAAGCGCTGGCCCAGTACGCCCTGCTCAAGCGCGAGGCGGATACTGACCGGGATATGTACGCGAGCGTCATGAAGAGGATGCGGGAGACCGACATCACCTCCGCTCTCAATTCGAGCAACGTTGAGGTGGTCGAGAGCGCCGATGTCCCGGGCTTCCCATCGCGCCCGAAAAAAGCCCGCAACCTGCTGCTCGGCTTTTTGGGCGGCGGGCTGGGAGGAATCGGGTTGGCGATCGGCTTGACGAAGTTCGACACTCGGCTCCGCGGGAAGGAAGAGGTCGAGCGGACCTTGGGACTTCCTATCCTCGGCATGGTCCCCGATACAGAAAAGCTCCGCGCCAAAGGGATCGACGAGATTCCCACCGATCTTCCGATGGCCCTGGTGGCGCACGTGGCGCCCGATTCGGCGGTGAGCAACTCCTTCCGGCAGATTCGTACCCTTCTCCATTACAGCCTTCCCGACCGACGACCGCAGGTGATGCTTGTCACGAGCTCCCAACCGGGGGAGGGAAAGACATCGACGGTGATCAATACGGCCACCGTTCTTGGCCAGCAGGGAACCGTCCTCCTGGTCGACTGTGACCTCCGCCGCCCCAACATTCACAAGACCTTAGGGCTCCGCCCCCATCCGGGTCTCTCTGAGCTTCTCACCAACCAGGCAGCTCTGGAACAGGCGATCCAGCCAACGGCTCTCCCCAGCGTCTGGGCGATCGGGGCGGGCCGCACCCCCTGCCATCCCGCCGATCTTCTCGGTGCGGCAGCCATGGCCTACCTCTGCCAGTGGGCCCGCTCCCACTTCAGTTACGTCCTGCTCGATTGCCCTCCCTTGGCCGGCATGCCCGACGCCGCGGTCTTGGGCACCCTGGTCGATGGCGCGGTCCTGGTGATCCGCGATGGGCAGGTCGACCGGTCGGAAGCGCGCCGGGTCGTCGAGACCCTCTCGGCCGTCAATACGCGGATCCTGGGGGTCATCCTCAACCGGGTGCAGACGTCGGCCCGATCCTACTACGCCTATCACTATGCCTACCGGCTTCCTGAGGACCAACAGCGCCCGCCGTCCAAGAACCTCTCCAAGCCGTCCTGAAACGCGCATGCCCCCGATCAAGCCGATGGAGGCGGAGAGTGGTCCGACGGTCTCGCCACGCAGTCGATGCCTAGGATTTCTGGGAAGTGGCTGCTTGCTCCTCCTCCTGGCCCTTCGCCTTCTCGATTCGGAGAGCCCCAAGGAGCGCCTCCTCGTCGCTCCGCTCCAACCGGAGCGGTGGCTCGCCCTCGCCCAGAAGAGAGCAAATCAAGGTAAGCTTGAATCGGCCAAGAGGCTGCTCGCCGAGTGCCGGAGGGAAGCGGAGCCGGTCAGCCCGATCCGCCTCAAGGCGGCGACTCTGGCGATCGAGCTGGGCGAGCTTCGCACGGCCTTTCGCGATCTCCGGTTCGTCTTCCGGTACGATCCCGACCTGCGCCGCCAAGCGGCCTATGTCGCCAAGGCGACCTGGGGTGAGGAAGGCGGGCTTCGGCTCGTTCCGGCAAACGACAGCCTGCTGCGCGCGGCCTACTTCGACCTCGCCTTGAAGGAGCATTGGCAGAAGGAATCCGCGCAACTCTGGGAGCAGGCGGAGCGGGAAGGGAGGCCGTTTGATTCCTCCCTTTCGCGGCGCTATGTCGAGTCACTCTGGGAAGTGGGGCAGCTTGCCGACGCGAGGAAGGCCTGGGATACTCTCTACCCGGGAGGAGGAATCGTCTGGAACGGGGGATTCGAGCAGGATCTGGTGGGATGGGGCTTTGGATGGAGGACGAAACCACAGAGCTCTGTGGGCATTGGTCGGGACGGCAAGCGGGCTTCGGCGGGGAAGTTCTCCCTTCGGATTCGCTTGAGCGGCTTAGCGGTCGAGAGCGACCACGTTTTTGCGGAGCAGACGATCCTCTTGTCCCTCGGCCAGCGCTACGAGCTGCGCGCCAAGGGCAAGGCCGAGGAGATCACGAGCAGCTCAGGGCTGGTGATCGAGGTCTCCGACCGGGAAACCGGGACCGTATGGTCGACAACTCCCATACTAAATGGTACGACCGATTGGACCGAGCTCACGGTACCGGTGGTAGCCCCTTCGGACGGCGGCGCAGCACTCCTGCAGATCAAATGGAAAGGGACCTCCGAGTGGGAAATCCCCACCTATGGCATGGCGTGGTTCGATGAGCTGGAGATCGTCGAGTCTGCACCGGGAATCGAGTTTAAGGGAGCCTCGGCGGGACCCGGAATTCGCGCACCCTAGTCGACTGGCTGGTTGGGCGGATGGGCTTGTCGAGTGGGGGACGCTCGGAGTCCTCGTGCTGGCGCCCTGGCTCTTCGGCGCCGTCGAAGCCTGGGCCCAAGCGGGGATCTTCTGCGCCGCCGCCCTCCTCCTCGCAACCTTGGTGGCCCGAACATCCGCCACGGGCAGGCCGCTGCTCCTTCCACCCGGGTGGCTGCCGGCGGCCTGCTTCCTCGCCTGGGTCGGGGTTCAGCTCCTTCCGATCCCCGCTCCGCTTGTCGCGCTCCTCTCCCCGGAGCGCTTCCGGCTCGAGCAGCTTGCCGCAGGGCTTCTCGGGGCGAAGGCACCGGGCTGGCTTACTCTCTCGGTCGACCCCGCGCTTACGCGGACCTACCTATGGGAATTCCTGGGCATTGCCCTCTTTACGCTTCTTCTCTGGAACCTCATTACCAACCGCCGCCAGCTCCATCGCCTTCTGCTCGCCACAATCGCAAACGGGGCCACCTTGACGCTCTTTGCGATCATCCAGAGAGCGACCTGGGCAGGGGCCATCTACTGGGTTCGGCCGATTCATTTGGGCGATCCTTTTGGTCCCTATGTCAATCGGACCCATATGGGTGGACTGCTTCTGCTGATCATACCCCTTGGCTTGGGCTTCTTTTCCGCGAAAGCCGTCCGTCGGCAGCGGGGCGAGACTTTCGACTGGCGCACCTGGGTCCGCTTGCCGGCCGAGGAACTCTTCGAGCGTCTTCTTCTTCCGCTTCTCTTGCTGCTCATGGCGGCTGGGGTCCTGACCTCGAAATCCCGCGGTGCCCTGACGAGCCTGCTCTTGGGTCTCCTTCTTATGGCGGCCTGGTTCGCCTCCCGAGGGCGAGAAGGACGGAGCGGTGTTGTTGGGATCACGGCGTTCGTGCTGGCCGCGTTCCTGACCGCCCTTTGGGTCGCGGCGGACCTCTTTTTGGGAGCGACCGAGCGGCTGGCTGTAGAAGTCCTCGATGCGAAGGAGAGCAGTCGCATCGTACTCTGGAGCCAGGCTATCGGGCTCTGGATGCGCTTTCCCTTAGCCGGGAGCGGCATGGGGACCTTCGAGCCTGCATTTAACCTGGTGCGCAAGGTCTTCCCTGGAAACCACGCGGTGACGCACGCTGAGAGTAACTACGTGCAGCTTCTCTGCGATACCGGGGTCATCGGCCTCGGGTTAGCTGTCTGGCTAGCGCTAGCAGTTCTGGCAGCCGGATTGCGTGCTGCAGCGCAAGCAAAGAGGCACGCGAGGGAGAGGATCGTCCTGGGGGGTCTCGTTTCGGTGGTTGGCGCCTGCTTGCAAGGTCTGGCAAACTTTGATCTAAGCATCATGGCTAACTGGTTATATGTGGGTGTAGCCCTTGTGGTAATGGGTAAAGCGGCGAAGCTGGGGATGGGTAGTAGTGAGGGAGCAGTCCGCGAACGGGAGCAAGCTGCCTGATGTTCGTCTCATCTTTCGATGAAAAGCTGCTGGTCAGTAAAAAAGGCCCGGAAGGAAAGCAGAAGATATGGCTCGATTAGCCTTTGCAATGTCTTGCTTGAGAAAGCGTTTAAAACAGCAGGAGCGAAGCTGCCCCTTTTGTGGGAAGCCGGAGACAATTTTCTTGGAGCGGAAATTTGTTCTCTTGGAACTGCGGCGCTGTCCGAACTGCGAACTCCAGTTTCGATGGCCGAAAGATACCGATTCGGATAACGATGCCTTCTATCAAAGCGAATATGAGCAAGGAGCGGTAACCGCTCTTCCCAGCCAGGAAGAAATTGCGGTCTTGCGCAAGTCGAACTTCGTTGGCTCGCCGATGGACCTGTCAGACCGGCTTGCCATTCTTGCGGGCCTGGTCCCGCGTGGCAAGATTCTCGATTACGGCTCCTCATGGGGTTACGGCGTCTACCAATTGGTCGGCGCAGGCTATGATGCCTTCGGCTGGGAGATCTCTCGGGCGCGGGCGGAATTTGGAAGAGCAATGCTGGAGATCGCCGTTGAATCGGATTGGTCCGTGATTGAGCGAAGGGCTCCTCTCGATGGCATTTTTTCTTCCCACGTATTGGAGCATCTACCTAGTCCAATGCCCGCCTTGGATGCGTTTTCCCGGCTCCTCGCCCCGGGTGGATGGGCATTGATCTTCGTTCCGAATGGGGGAGGGAAGCACGCAAGGGAGGAAGGCGTCCGCTGGGGACCGATGATTGGCGAGAAGCACTGCTTAGCCCTCGCCGCGCCATTTTTCGCAAAGAACCTTGTCGCCTACGGTTTCGAGCCGCCGCTATTCGCCAGCCGCTTTGGTAGGGAGCTCGTATCCCTGCTGCCGTGGAATGGTGATCTTCGGGCACTCGAAGGAGACGAGCTCGTCGTAGCCGCGCGCAAAAGGTAGCGCCACTGACCAGGCTGGGCTATTGCGAAGGAAGGATGGTAACGAAGGTGGCGAATCATCTTCTCTGGAAACATGGTGAGGGCGATGCAGAAACAAGGTTCGGCCATTTATGCGAGAGGGGGCAGAGGAAGTTGTGCTTCATTGCCCGACGAGCACAAACGGGATCTTGCCAATGATCGCTTTCTGCGTCTGAGGATCGATCCGGGCGCGTCCACGAAAGGGCTGCTGGAGGAAGTCATCCAGATCGGGAGCAAGTTTGGGTACCGTTGGAAGAGGAGCAAGTTCCCGTATGTCGGTATGGTCGCACAAAGGCAACGGATACTCCGGAGCATGAAAGCAGCAAGGCGGCCGTCAAGGAACTGTTGAAGGCCGAGCGGAACATCGCGGGAAGTTTCCAATCACACCCCTCAGCGGTTCCAACGATGGGGAGTGAGCTGTGACAGCAAATATCGAAGTGGACAACCGATCACCTGGAACGATGGCCAAGCTCTTCCCCGAGGTTGCGGCCGGAGGGTTCAGTCGACGCGATGGAACTGTCGAGTTCTTCGGGCGGATCCATGCGCTTCTGTCGAGCGATTCGCAGGTCCTGGACTACGGTGCTGGCCGGGGACAGGGTGTTTCGGACGATCCCTGTGCCTATCGCTGTGGTCTCCGAAAGTTGCGCGGTCGCTGCGATCGCGTGGTGGGCGTGGACATCAGCGCCGCTATCCAGGAAAACGTTGGCGTGGACGAAGCAGTGCAAATCGAGCCGGGAGCTCCCCTACCGTTTCCGGATGACACCTTTGACCTCATCGTGAGCGATCACGTCTTCGAGCATATCGACACCCCATTGCAAACCGCTGCCGAACTCGATAGGGTGCTCAAGCCTGGGGGCTGGATTTGCGCCCGGACGCCCAACCGCTGGGGCTATATCGCGCTGGGCGCACGTCTGGTTGCGAACCGCTGGCACGTCGGAGTGTTGAAGCGGCTTCAACCGTATCGGCAGCCGCAGGACGTGTTCCCGACTCGCTATCGAATGAATAGTATCGCCACATTGAAGCGCCTGTTTCCGATTGGACGTTTTTGTCATCACAGCTATGGCTATTGGCCGGAACCGGCCTACTGTGGTGAAACGAAGATTCTCTGGCAGAGCATATTATTTTTGGAGAGACTAATCCCGCAAAGATTCGTGCCTGTTCTCATGGTGTTCATACGTAAAAAGCAAGCGATGGCGATCCCATGAGAACGAGGCACGGTCTGTGATAGCCTCGTCCAAGAAGAGCTGCCGAGTTGTTATATGTATCGCTTGATCAGCTCCTGGAGCACGATAGTGCTCCTTGCCCGCGATATCAACCTCGCGATCGCGCACATCAACGTGCGGTTTGAATTATCTGAGGCAAAAGCATGTTCTGGATAGTCGCATCAAAGTACTGATGATTTGCAATTCAAACCGGATCGTGCTTCAGTTGGACGATGATCATGTGGCCTGAAAAGCCGTCCGTCGCGCCGTGCTGCCGACGCTGCCCGCTGGCTCCGCAGGGCGTTCCGTAACCCCGTGGCCTGCCAGGGATTTGTCTAGACACTGGTCACCGAGCTGGCTGATGAGTGGATGGCAGGCAAGGTCTACCTCAACCTCAACCCGGAACCGCAAGCAATGCCAATGTCAAATACCGCTAGCAGATGCCCACTGTGTGGCGGAGAGCCGTGCGAAACCCTAGCTGGCTGTCAGGATCTCTTCCATAAGCTGCCTGGAAGGTGGACGTACCAGCGATGCATCAGCTGCCGCTCGCTCTGGATGGATCCTCTTCCGCGACCGGAAGAGATCCCAGGCTTTTATCCAGCGTACTACTACACACACACATCGAGGGAGGATGGGGGACCCGACGGTCAGGACAGGAAGTTTGCGGCTGTGCGCCTCGCGGTCAATTATGCCGTACTCGAGAAGCGGTGGGGATATGGAATTCCCCAAGACTGGTGGGATGGTGTGGGAGGGGGTGGCTGGCAGCGGGCCGCAGCGCAGTATCTGCCATCTTTTGCCGCAAGCAGGATGGTGCGCTTCTTACCCTTTTCGAAGAGGGGCAGATTGCTCGACATCGGGTGCGCGAACGGGCATTTCCTTTCGATGATGCGTCAGTTGGGATGGGAAGTCGAAGGAGTCGAGCCCGATGAGGCGGCGGCCTCGCTCGCCCGTAAGAAGGGGCTCTCCGTCTTCCAGGGCAGCGTTGAAGCAGCGCCTCTTGCTCCAGACTCCTATGACGCAATAACCATGAGCCACGTTATTGAGCATCTTCTGGAGCCGCGGGCGGTTTTGGAGCGATGTGTTGCTGCTCTGCGCCCAGGGGGGATTCTCATGAGCGGCTCCCCCAATCCGGAGGGGCGAAATGCACGGGTGCTTCGAGAGATTTGGATGGGGATGGACCCCCCCCGCCATTTGATTGTTCCGAGCTTTTCCGGCTATCGTGCGCTCCTGGCCGATCTGCCGGTGAACGTGAATCTCTTCACCAGTCCGTTGAATATGGGCTTCACGTGGTGGTTGAGTCGGCAAAACGCGGGGAGGACACGCTTGATGATGCTGCAACGGCTGAGAGCGTGGGCGGTCGATTGGATCGCGGGCCCGCTATGGGTTGCGTGGCAGCCGCACCTGGGTGAGGAAGTGATCTGCCTGGCGACGAAGCATCGTTGAGATCCGGGCAGGCCCTTTTTTCGTTTCGGGGTTGTTTTCAATCAACTTCGGATTTTGAAAGGGGCGGCCCGTCAAACATTATCGTGACCACGACCTGCGGCATCGGGGTGGGTAAAGAAGTGGCGGCGGCGAAGGTGCGAAGTTTTGGTGAGAGAAGGAGAGGCCCTGCACCATTGCGGGCATCGCCATTTGCGGCATGATCCCGAAGCAAACTGGCTTGCAAGGCCTGGAGAGCATCCGCTGCGCGATCGCCGGGCGGATGCTCTGCGATAAAGGCTTCTGGAAAGAGCGATACCCAGGAAAGCTTTGATGCATGGCTGGAGGCTTGGGTAAATTGCAAAAGCGTTTTTCGGAATCAAAGGCCAGCTCAACTATCCGCCTGTCCCCCACTGGGGATGCCCGGATCGGCCTGAAGGCATGGCTTCCTCTCCTTCCGGTCCTCTTGGATGACGGTTTGCCTCCGCGTGGACTAAAACAAGGTTGCGAAAATGGAGCTGCATCCGACGGCAATGCGCCAGTACCGCGCGGACTGGCTCGGAGATTCGGGGGCTTGCGGGCAGGAGGTCTGACCAAATGCAACTGAATTCCACGCCCCCGATCGCGCGTCAGGCGCTCTGGCTTGGGATCCTGACGATCCTCGGCCCCGCTTCGGGGTTCATGGTCGATATTGTTCTGGCTCTTCGGCTTGGACTCTCTCCTGTGGCCGATGGCTACCGGATCGGGTTAACTTTGATTTTGTTGGGCCAAGTTACCGTCGGCTTCATTTTGCCCAATGTCGTTCTTCCCGCCTTCGTTGAGCGGAAGAGGGCCAAGGGCGATGCCGACGCCTGGCGGCTCGCCATGTCTCTGGCAAATCTGTTGCTCCTCTTCAGCTTTGTGGGAGGGCTCGCCGCCTTTCTCGCTGCCAAGCAGCTTGCGGGTTGGCTGGGTCCCGGGCTTTCGCCGGCAGGGAGCGCTGCCGCCGCCTACTTTTTACGCTGGTTCGGACTGGCGCTCATTCCCTTCGGCTGGTCGGGTGTCATGGCTGGTGTGCTCCAGGCGTATCGGCTCTTCTGGATCGTTCCGGTAGGGCAGTGCGCAGCGAATCTATGCGCTCTTGCCGGCGTCTATTCGGGTGCCTTGCCCGGGATCGCAGCGGGAGTTGTGGCGGGCTCATGGCTGAGCTTCGCCTTGTACGGCCTTGTGCTCTTGCGGCTGAGGCGATGGCGCGGACTCAGGGAATGGTTGCGCTTGGATCTCTTCGACTCTCGGCTGGCTTCGGCCTTTTGGCAATGCCTTCCCTTCCTGGTCGTAACCGCCGTCGGTTACCTGGCGGTCGTGGCCATGAACCGGGCCCTTTCCAACTCGGAGTCCGGATCCGTTGCTGCGTTCGGGTACGGTTGGAAGGCCCTTCAAGTCGCGAGCCTGATGCCGGGGGCACTGGGCACGGTACTCTTTCCTCGCTTGGCTCATGCCGGTGCCGGCGGAAGCTCCTCCGAATTCCAGATTCTCTGCAGCAAGGGGGTTCGGATGGGCCTCTTTCTTTCTGTGCCAATGGGTGCCCTCTGCTTTGCCCTGCAAAGGGAGCTTATTGAGTCTTTCTTTCAACGGGGAGCGTTCTCCTCCGAAGCCGTCGCGCGGACAGCCGCAATTTTTGGCGTCTGCGTCCTTGCCTTGCCGGCCAACAGCGCCGAAGGGTTCTTGCAAAAGGGATTTTATGCCCTTGGGAGCTTCTGGCGGCCCAATAGCCTGCTAATCCTACGGAACGCAGCCATCGTAGCCTGCTGCCCTTGGGTGGCGGAAAAGTTCGGTGCACGAGGCATTGCCTGGCAAGGGACAATTTTGGGCTTTGCCACAGCTATTGCTCTCGCCGGATGGTTGTGGGAACGCCAGGGAGGCTTGCCCGGAAAGGACGCATGGAGGTTCTTCACGGCGCTCATCACCCTCGGGGGAGTTGCTGCGGGTGTCGCTCGCACCCTTGCCGAAAGCATGGAATCGGTGGGAGCAGGCCCCGTAGCTGCGCTTTTCTCTGGCGGGCTTTTCGGGATGGGATTCTATCTCCTCGGATGCTCGCTCCTCCGCCTTCCCGAGGCGCGAGCTGTGGGAGCCTATGGATGGGGAGAACTGCGTTCAGCGTACGCATTCCTAAGGAAACGGAGACTCAACTAGCGCAGATGAAGCAGTACGACGTGAGCATTGGGCGAACGGTTCTGGCGCATCGCATGCGCTCATCGAATCCAACGTGCCCTTTTTTTCTTGCATTGCGGAGCACGTAGGCGTAAACGGCTTCCAACCATCGGAGTAACCAAAAATGGAGATAGCATGGGAAATACAGGAAATGTTGCTATCAACTATCCATTCATAAGTGCATTAACTATTGCAGCGGCGAGCCCGGTTACGTTTGCAGCAAACAATGCAAACTACCTGAATTCACAAACAACTGGTGGATGGCTCCACTGCGAACTTACGACAGGGGCGGGGGCATATTCACTTCTGGCATCTCAGCCCAGCTACACATGGTTGGCCTTGGAGGGTTCTCTTGATGGCGTCACATGGCAGCGTTTAACGCAAGCCTTCGTCGCGGATGTCCCAAGCGGCAGAGCCTGTTTAGACGCCCCGTGCATCTTTCCGTTAGTGCGGCTGAGGAACCTGGCCTCTTATGTGCCGACAAACACAATTACAGCAGCGTTCTATGTCGTGATCTCTCGTATACCTGCTAGCATTGTAATCACGGATAACGATACGATCTCTTTTTTGACTCCATCTACTCCGTATCTCTACCTGCCTTGGAATGGGCGAGCGCTTCAGACGAAAGAGATATGGCATAATCACGATGGGACGTACCTTGGGATTTTCTCTATCTCAGGGGTGATGGGGGCGTCTTCGACGGAGATAGGCAGGGTATTTCAGAGCCTGATTCAGCCGAACGGAGCGTTTTGGGCGACACGAAAGGTATCGCCGGATGAGTCGGGGGGCTTCATCAACGGGTACACGATGCCACCATACGGTTTGCTACTGTATTGGGAGACAAATGCGGCGGCAGAAGGGTTGTCGTTTGACCTTACTATTCAGGAGGCAAACTGAAATGCAAAAATGCGTGCTTCCTCAAACGTTGTTAACCGCGACTCCGTCCAGCTATACGGGCTTGTCGGTGCTCTGGCCGGCACCGGGTCATTTCTCACGCTATACCTTCTATATTTACACCAGCGCAAACCTCAATCCGACTGAGCCCCTGTTTCAAATTGTGGACGACTCTGGAGAAACCTACAGCTTTGCCATGGATGGTGTGACGTGGATATACGTTCAGGATGTGACAAAAGCTAGAGCAGTGATCTACAACCCGCACCCATTGATCGTATTTGACTGGATCAATGTCGGTGTAACGGGACTAGGCTTTGGGCTGGCCCCTGAATCGGACACGAACATCCTTGTGGAAGGGGTATGCTTCGATTGAGCTACGGGCGGAGGATCGCACGCTGACTCGGACGCTGACTCACCCCTGACGCACCCCTGACGCACCCCCGGAACATCGGTCCAAACGGACGTGGCTCGTCATTGGCGTTGTGCCGCATCCGAGCCGTTCGTGATGCGCTCATTAGGCTCCGGAACCTTGAGGAGCTCCTACCGCAGTTTTGATCGAGCGGTGAGGAGCCCAGGACGAGCTTTAGCCCCCGAGACGAACGGAGAGGCGGAAGGACAAAAGCAGAAGCGTCCTATCGACACTGTGAGAGGAAACGGGAACGAGGTTTGCGCTTCCTGGAAAAGTACGCGATATGGAGTTCTGGATTAGCGCTGCACTTTCATTGCTGGGTGGGGTATTCTTCCATGTTGGTGCCATCTCCTGGGTGTCCGAACCGGCGATGCCCGGCGACTGGCTTATCATTTTTGGTAGTGGGCTGGGGGATCAACGGCAAGCGGCGATGGGAAGATTGCCGGATGGAGATGAACCGAAAATGGGAGGGAGCAGAATAGTAGGGCTTTTGAGCCGGGGGGGCCGCTCAGCCTTCTGCCGACTCCCAAAAGATATCGAGTTCGGTGAGGGCATTTTCTCATTGGGAATCGGGGCGGAGACCGTTCTCGTGAACCTGCCGAGGCCGCGATGGGCTCAGGCACTCCCCTTGGCTCCCGGCATTGGAAAGAATGAGGGAACTCCAGGAGGGAACCTTCAAATCCTGGGGAGGAATTTTCTTCTAAAGGAGTCCGACAGAAGCAGGGTCGCAGTTGTATTGCAGCGTGGGAGTCAACGAGTTCCAGTGGCAGTTCGAGAGGTGGAGCCATTTTCTCTCGTGGTCTCCGTGCCTCCGGCCCTGTCCGAGGGCAACTGGGAGCTTTTGGTCCACAACGGCCACGGTGGCTCCAAAGGATGGGGCAGACCGCTGGCCATTCGGGTGAAATCGCCCGAGCAGTGGCCGAAGCAAGTCTGGAATGCAAGGGATTTCGGTGCAAAAGGAAATAATCAAGACGATGACACTGCAGCCATCGAGCGAGGACTGGAGAAGATAGCGGAGACCGGGGGAGGAGTCCTTTGGTTTCCGAAAGGCACCTATAGGGTTTCCCGCAGCCTGTTTCTTCCGAAGCGCACCACCCTCAGAGGGGAACTGGATGATCAGACGATTCTTCAGTGGCCCATGTCTTCACCCGGCTCCTCAGAGGATTACCTCTTTGCCGGATTAACCGGGGCCGGGGACTATGCGATCCAGAATATAACGCTGCGGATGCGGAACGTGCAATGGGCAGCTCTGTGCGACTTATCCTTTTGGAGCTATCTGAAGGCGGAGTCACCCGGCGTCATTAGCTTTCTGCCGAGCGCCCTTCAAGGCCGTGTACCCACTTATGGTACTGCGGGAAACATTTTCCTCACGAAAGTGTCCATCGAATATATGGAGTCAGCGGGAAGACCGAGCGATCCCGGAAACCCCGCAAAAGACATGCAATGGAAGCATGGGTTCTGGGGGTTGTACGACAATAACTCTGTGGCGTACTTTGGGATTCTGATGGCTGGTGTACACAACGTAGAAATCAGCCGGTGTAGGATCCTGGGGAGAATCCGGATCGTGGATGGGCAGAATGTGAGAATGGAAGATTGCGAAAGTAGCAATCCGTGGGCTCACTCTCATTGGGTGGATATTGGTGGCGAGAACTGGGTGGTAGAGAGGAACGTGCTTCGCGCTGGAGTGCTCACGATGCGCGGTGGATGGGAGTTTCCTGTGGCGCACGTGTATGCTGCGCACAATTGGGGCCAGGTGTATGATGGAGAAAGGGAAGGGCTCGCTTTAGACGGGATCGGGCAGCCGTACTCGAGAAGGCATCCCTTCACGGCAGAGTCGTGGGTTGGGCACGCCGTTCGATGTAAGGGAACTCGGATCTATTGTGAAAGCAATGTTCCGTGCGAGAAGTGGGTAGGGATGGACATGCAGGTGCTGCACGGCACTGGCGTGACGCAAGTTCGTAAAGTGGTGTCCGCGGGGCAGGATGGGGTCGATGGCCTGCCCTATGTTGAAGTGGATCGCCCATGGGCAATCGGCCCGGATGGAGACAGTCTACTCCTTGTGCACATGCTTTGTCAGGATCTCGTGTGGTACGGAAACGACTTTAGCGGGACAAGCGGCTTTGCAGAGATCTGGGGATTTGCCTATGATTGCGTCATTGCACGGAACCACATTCGGGAAAGTCAGGGAAGTTGGGCCACCGGAGGGTGGCTGATTCAATGGCTCGATAACGAGCTTGACGCAGCACGGACGTTTCAACAGGGCGTTGGCCCTCAGGGTACGGATGAGAGGACCGCGGAGGGGAACCTACCGTTTGGCCTGTTGGGCGTGGTGTCTTCCGATGCCTTTTGGAAGAGTGCAGGGAACCCGAAGGGGGCGGATGTCAGCCGCTATGAAGTCGATCGATTCATGGGCGGAATCGTCAGGAGAAATCGCCTTAGAGGGGGCTACGAGATCTACTTTCGGAAGGGCTATTGGGTGAGTGATCCAGATAGTGCGCTCCCGGCCGTGATCGAGGATCTGGCTATTCAGGATAACGAGATTGAGGACACGGCTGTTGGAATCCATATCAAGGCTGGAGTGGATCGAGTGCTATTAGAGGGGAATCGGTTCAATCGAGTTAATGTTCCGCTTATCGTTGTGGATCCGAATGCACTGATGGGCCCCGGAAGTGCCAGGGGCGGAGGGGAATGACCACGGTCCGGTCGCGGTTAGCGACGGCGAGGCTTCGCTTTGCCTTTGGGAACAGGACAATACTTTGGGTGACGAGTGCATGGACGGGTTACTGATTGGAGCAATCGGCTTCTTCACGGAAGGGTCTGCGTGCGGTAGTGGTGGAGATGAGCCCCGCCGATGGAGTGGGATGGCAAGGCGAGGGATCGAGTCGAGGACGGAGGGGGATGGGATACAGGGGCGGACTCAAGGAACATCGCGAATCGGATGTGGTATGGGGTTGTCAGCTTGCAAAGTGTGGGCCTCAGCACTTGAGGCGCGTGTTCATTGCGAAGGCGTTACCCTCTGATGTCGGGGAGTCTGAATAGCGATGAAGCGTGTTGGGAGATCAGCGGGCCGTTCAGCAGGCCGTAAGACAGGGCATGGAGGCGGTGAACTCGGGCATCCAGGAGTGAGGCTATAGTATGAAGAGGTGGACCAAGGATGGGCTCAAGCGCGCTTTGCTCAGTGCATACAGGACTGCGAGAAGACTCTTCGGCCTGCATGTCCTTCCTGTTCATTACTACTGTCCGCTGCCAGATCCAGTCGAGCTCGAACGGAGCCGAAAAGTCTGGGCGCACGCGTCCGAAATGAAGGGAATCGACGTGGATTTGGATCGGCAATTGGGAGATTTGCGGAAGGTGTGCCTTCCCGTCGCGCACGAGTATCGCGGAAATGCCGCCTATCGCTACGCCAGCAGCCACGAATTCGGCCCGGGGTACGGATACGTTGAAGCACAAGCATTGCATGGGGTGATTCGACATTTCAAGCCTAGGAGAATTGTCGAGGTAGGATCGGGAGTGTCGACGTACTGCATGCGGGAGGCTGCGGCTAGGAATCAGCAAAGCGGGATCAAGACGGAGATTATTGCGATTGAGCCCAATCCCTCCGGCGCTCTTCGGGCGATGGACGGGATCAGGCTCGCTCATCAGCGCGTTCAGGAGACGGGATACGAGTTATTTGAGGCACTCGAAGAGAACGATCTTCTCTTTATTGACTCGTCCCACACTGTGAAGGCTGGTGGAGATGTGAACTTTTTGATCCTGGAGGTGTTGCCAAGGCTGCATGAAGGCGTAATCGTTCATTTTCACGACATCTACTTCCCGTACGACTATCCTCGGGACGTGCTCAAGACTTTTTATCCCGCCCTTGAGTCCTCCCTTTTGCACGCATTCCTTGCTTTTAATAGCCGATTCAGGATCATCTTTTGCTTGAGCCTACTCCACTACGGGCGCCCGAAGGAGCTTGCTGAGGTGTTTCCGGAATATCAACCGCAAAAGGATTGCGATGGGCTGGTGGAGCCACAGGTGCCTGCGTTCTCTACCCCCGAGGGCTATTTCCCCTCGTCTATCTACCTACGGGTGGATCGTGCGCCATGACTTGGTCCGAGCCTGCGCTTCGAAGGGAGAATAGGGGAATGAAAGAAGCATCTGCTGCTCCGGAGGAGCGGGGCGATCGGCTTGAAGTGAATCGGGCGATCGCTGATGCCGGGCGGGCAGGAGACTTGTGATGAGCGCGGCTCCTGGCAGCAGACACGGCACGAATCTGGCAGTGTGCGGTCGCTTCCACTTTCACAACTATGTTCGGTTTCTGGCGGACTGGGGAGTTCTCAATCGTTATTACTACTCGCATAGGATAGGGGGGAAGCCGTTGCCTTCAGGCGAGGCAAAGGCCATCAATCTTTGGCAAAAGGAATACTTGATGCGCGCGTGTGGGGGCCTCTTTGGCTACGAAGTTGTTGGCCGGGTACTCCCCGTGTTGCACGATCTCTGGCAGGGGGGTGTTTTTCGAGCTTGGGCTCCGGCGGAAATCTGGCATGTTCTCCTCCATGGCACGGCGCTGGGAATTCTTAAAAAAGCAAAAGGGGAAGGGAGCCATGTATTGGGCGAGCCGGTCAACGCGCATCCGCTAGGCCTATCTGAATTGATGGCCGAAGAGGCGGAGCGCTTGGGACTTCCTTCGCGTCATGGCCTTGGCAAGAGTGAGGAGCGACGTTTGGAGGAGCTGGCGCTGACCGATCGGCTGGTGGTTGCCTCCCTCTGGCTCAAGCGATCCTTCGTCCACTGGGGCTATCCGGAGGAGAGGATCGGCATCATCCCCTATGGCGTGAACCTGAGCCGCTTCACTCCTGGAACCGACGAAATGCCTCCTCGGCCCTTTCGCGTGCTGTCGGTCGCTCAGATATCGCCGAGGAAGGGGCACATAGACCTTCTCAGGGCATGGAACATGATTCGATTGCCTGATGCGGAACTCGTGTTGATCGGAGCTCTGGATGAATCCATGCGTCCTGTGCTCAAGGAATTTCATGGGCAATATCGCCACATTCCTTTCGTGCCGAACGTAGACCTGCCTCACTATTATCGTGGAGCATCCGTTTTTGTCCTTCCCTCCATTGAGGATGGATTTTCCGTTGCATGCATGGAAGCCTTGGGGTGCGGGATTCCGGTCATTACGACTGAGCAGAATGGTGCTGCGGATGTAATCGTGTCAGGGCGAAATGGCTACGTGGTGCCGATACGATCGCCTGGCAAGCTCGCCGAGCTATTGGAAAGGCTTTACCGAGATCACAATCTCTGCCGCTCCATGGGAGCCGAGGCGGCAAGGATCGCGCGAGAATCTCTCGGCTGGGAGGTTCATGCAAGGCGAATCGTGGATCTGTACCGCGAACTGGTTGGCCCAAGCCCTGGGCTGCCCGGGTTCAGCGGCGCAAAGGATGCTACCCTGCGTTCGTAATCCCTGCAGATGAAGAGGGCAGGAAGACGGGAGGGAACGCGCAAAGGGGATTCCCGGTGGGGTAAGCAGAAGTGTGTCGTGAAGCCTCGCCAGGACGCCCTGGCGGGCGGTGGGGGTGACGATCCACCGGGGTGCTGAGCGTTCTTGCGGCCCGGACACGGCGTCGAGTGCTCGCTCCCCCAGGCCGCAGCTCGTAGGAGAGTGTATCGAGGTTTAGGGAATAGAGCAGCTAATAACATGGCCCGGTGGCTCCATGCAGAGTCAGATCTGGCACAACAGGTAAGTCAAGCGTATGTCTGCTGAGGTCAGCATTTGTATTCCTACTTTCAACTACGGGAGGTACATCGAGCATGCTATCACGTCAATCTGCCGTCAAACACGGTCCCCTTATGAAATTATCGTATCAGATGATTGGTCTGTGGATAATACCGAAGAAGTGGTGGCAAAGCATTTGCAGTCCGTAAGGTATATTCGGCCGCCGCGGCGCTTGGGGATATCCGGCAATTATCACTTTTGTGCATCCCAAGCAAAGGGCACGCACGTGATGCTCTTGTCCGCTGACGACGTGCTGGGTCCCAAGTATCTAGAAAAAACGCGGCCGTACTGCGAGGATTATGGTATAGTTTCGTCAGGAGGATTTAGGACGGACGAAACATTGGTTAACATGCGTGAATATCAGTACTACTTTGTCCAGTACCTTGGGATTCGCGAGTTGCGGCCACCGAGGAGCTTCCTGCATGTACTGGAGGGTACATGTTACCTAATGTCTGGTACGTTATGGAATAGAGAGGCGCTCGTGGGATTGCCTGTTCTTCCATCTGAGGCTGACCTGATGCCAGAGTGGTACTATGGGATTGTCCTGAGTCAGGAGATGCCCATGAGGTTTGTGTGGGATCCTCTGTTTTGCTATAGACTACATTCGCGGAACTCGGCGGCTGTGAATGTGAGTGGCTATCTGCGTGGGATGAGAAGGCTCTTTGGCTTCTTGTTGGAAAGAGGATTGATTCGTCCTGAGTGGTGCGATGTGGTCAGGCAGAGGGAGGAGAGGGTTCGGGAGGAGACGTTGCAATGGGAAGCGGAGCTGGGGAGCGGTTCCGACGGTGCTGGAGGCAGGGTGGGGGGAGAGGGGGGGGCGAAGGGCTTAGGAAAGCCAGGGGCGAGGACAGCGATCCGGGAGGCGATCAAGGCTACGGTGCGGCTCGCCATGAGAGAGACAGCCGGAAGGGCGATGCAAAGGGAGATGCTAGAGATTGTCGAGTCGGTTTCCGGCACGAGGAAAGGTCGTGAGCCTGATGGAAAAGCTGAAAGCTAATGTGTTGCCGTTCTTGGAAGAAGGGGGACTTCGCCTTGGCTTGACGAAGGGAGGGTATGTGAAAAAGAGGACCCTAGCTCCGGAACGGGGCGAAGAGCAATCGGGTGCGCTCTTCGGTCCGGCAGGGAGCGTGTGGCCTGCGGCAAGGAGCCTGTCCTTGGGTCGCGGGATAACCCTTGGAAGCCGTTGGGCATGGGCCCACGGGATGGTCAGCCAATACCCGGCCTTGTGGCCAGCCCGCGAGTCTGCAGGAGTGAGGGCGTGTGGAATCGAGCGCCAAATGGCTTTGGCGGATCCCCGTGACGAGCGTGAGGGACGCGAAAGGGACCTTCTCCATCGAAGATGGGTAGTGTTCTGAAAAGCGGCCGCATGTGGTTCCCGAAGTCGACGAAGGGAAAGCTGCCCAAATGCTGCTGAGTCGCTTGAGTAGGCTGTATGCACTTAAGGAATGGCAGGCCGTTTCGCCTCAGCCTCTTCCAAAAGCAGGCGCGCGTGATGCGGTGGAACCTGGGAGTGAGGGGCTGAGTGGATGTTGAGGCGTGCGGCGCACGTTACGGCAGTTTGTGGGGCGGCTTAGCCAATGGATGGAGAGGAGTAGTGGGTGCTCGTATCAGGTTGCTCGTGTTCTACGTGAACTATGGGCCTTATCACTTGGCCAGAGCAAGGGCACTGTTAGGCATGGGCGAGGTAGATCCAGTATTCTTGCAACTCGCTTCGAGTCAGAGGTCGCATCCGTGGCTCCAGGAGCAAGTCGAGGACGTTCCTGTGCTAACGCTCTTTGAGCGAAGGTATGAGGAGGTTGGATGGCGAGAGGCTAGCCAGAAGACGCTCGAGGTCCTGAGAGCGCTCCGGCCGGATGCGGTGGCAGTTGCGGGATATGGGCTTTCGTGTATGCTGACGGCTGCAGTTTGGGCAGCAAAAAATCGGCGCGCGTCGGTGCTCCTCTTCGAGACCGGTCGGCATGATCGAAAGAGGAACTACTTCCTTGAGGCATTCAAACGAACGCTAGTGGTGCGGCTCTTCGATAGCGCGATGGTGGGAGGCCAGGTCCATCGAGACTATTTGGCGGAGCTCGGCTTTCCAACAGATCGGATGTGGGAGCCATTGTCGGTGGTTGATAACGCATTTTTCAGGGATGGAGTGCGGAAAGTCCGCTGTGAGGACCGGAGTGCATGGGCGGAGCGACTTGGTCTCCCGGAAAGGTATTTTGTCTTTGTGGGGCGGTTGGCAGAGGAGAAAAATGTAAGGATGCTCCTTCGGGCATATGAGATCTATCGCTCCCGGAATAAGGACGGTTGGGGCCTTGTCTTGGTGGGGGACGGCCCGTTGCGGAGGGAGCTGGAGGGCTTGAGCGAGGAACGGAAGCTGCCGGGGCTAGTCCTGACAGGCTATTTGCCTACCGCCGCTACTGTCCCATACTATGCATGGGCAAGAGCATTTGTGTTGCCGAGCAGTCGTGAGCCCTGGGGTCTAGTCGTGAATGAAGCCATGGCGTGTAGCCTGCCCGTGATCGTCTCAGACCGGTGCGGCTGTGCCCCAGATTTGGTGACTTCGGCTAATGGGTGGATTTTCGATTCGAAGGACCTGTTGGGGCTAGCGGAAGCATTGGAGGTGGCTGCAGCGACGCCTCCAGGTGTCTTGGAGAAGATGGGCGCGGCATCTGCTGCGCAAATCGCCCGTTATACTCCGGAACGTTGGGCGGAAGGATTGATGTCGGCGGTGCGCGCTGCGCACGCCAGGACAGGCCAATCACGTTCCTTGGGCGGAGGGGGGATAGGGTGAAGTTGGAAGAAGAGCTTTTGTGGCGATCCGTTGAATAGGTGGTTGCTAGGGGCCTCTTGGGATAGCTGGATCTCCAGAGGAACGTGCATGGGGCACGTTCCTCTGGGCATGCCGGGGCCGACGCACTGCGCAAGGTGGGCAGGGAGGAGGCGGCAATGGGAGGAAGCGGAAGGGGGCTTTGTTGCGCGCTTTGTTGCGCAATAGGGAAGGGCTATCGATGATGGCGTTCGTGGGGCGAATTGGGAAAGGACCGAACGTCCTTTACGCGCTTTCCGCGGCGATGGATAATCGTAGCAGTAGGGTTCTCTCTTTTCCGCTATGCTGAATCCTCAAGGCGGCAAGGCAGTGAGCGAGGCGGTCGAGCGGCAGTCGGCCAAGTGGGCAGGGCAGATGGCCAGACTCCGCTGAAGCCTCTGGTAAGCGTGGAACGGAGCGTTGAGGCGGATTCAGCTTGGAAAGAGCAGAAGAGGCCGAAAGAGCAACGGTGCAGGCTGACCGAGCAAAAATGACTGCTGCGCAGGTTCCTTCTGTGGGGCCATCTCGGTGGATCGATCGAATCCTCGGTCTTTACCTACCGGCTGCCCTGGCGGGAATTCTGTGGCTTGCCTGGCTGGTTGATGGGATCTGGGGGGTGAGTTATCCACTCATCCTGACACTCGGGATTGCCAGCGCCGCGCTTGTAGTCGTTGGAGTGGGCTCGGCGGTGATCCAGGATCCAAGCATGCTTGCTCGACCGATCGTCGTCTTTGCCGCCGGGGCCTTGTATTTTTTCCTTATGGACATGGCCGTGATGAGGGAAATGGAGGACTTCCCCTTCAGGATAGTGCTGATTACTTACACGCTATGCGATCTCTTCGTACTCCTCTCGCTATTGTCATGGTACCTGATCCGAATGGACCGGAGTCCTTTCGAATGGTTTCTTCGAACTGGTGACATGGCCTTGTCTGGGAACATGTTTTTCTGGCTTGCGATCGCTACGTTTGGCATGGAGCTTGGGAAGCGAGTTGCGCTGGCCGGAGGGGATGTTTCACTGGTCGCGTGGGAAATGTTTCAGTCGCGAGCCATCGGTACTGAAGGAGGCGTGACCGTGCGCGGAACGGAGGGAGATTGGCGCGTTCTCCTGGAGCCGATCGGGGTCTTGTTTCTCGGTGTTCCCTATCTAGCGGATCGGGCTGTGTTGCGCGGGATAAACTCGAGCCGAAAAGTTATCCTCGTGGGTGTTGTCGTATCGCAGCTCGCGATGCAGGCCTTGTCCGGAAATCGAAGCTACGTGGTCATGAGCTTGGTGTTGCCGATCTTCGCCAGGGCAGCCGAGCATAGGAAGAACCTGAAGCGCATGCTGTGGATTCTCGTTCTCTCCACGTTTGCACTTGCCCCTCTGCTGGATGTGATGGTGAGAGTGCGCGGATATGGTTGGAGCAATCTTGATAAGGTAGAGGACGTGAGCTGGAATGTTGCTCAGGCTCACCGCGATGATAATCTCTACTGGATTGCTAACCTGGTTGACTTTGTGGACCATAGAGATGGCACATTGTCGTATAAGGGTCCCTTGGGATTTGTGGATGGATTAGGAGAGGTCGGAATGTTTTGGTGTATTTCATTTATTCCAAGGGCGATCTGGCCGAACAAGCCGCAGGCGACAGAGCTGCAAGATGACACGCGCACGTGGAATGTCTCCTCTGCTGCGGTAGGGGATCTTTTCAGATCGGGAGGAATGAGCTTTTTGATTGTGGGTGCGATTCTGTTCGGAGCAGTGGTCCGTTCCCTGGAGCCGCTGTATCGGATGCGGAAGCAGGACGGCGCACTACTTGAATACGCCTATCTTCTGCTCATTTTGCTCTTTCAAATACGTGCTCTTACGGCTTTTCAATTTGGGCCATTCGCTTTCATGGTTCTTTGGGCTACGTGCGCGATGCTTGGGCGTCGGCAGAAGCGAATGGTGCCGGCCGGAGCCGGAGGTTTGCGGGCTTGAAGCCTGTCAGAGATCGTACGGTGCCTGTTCTCAAACGGCGCTTGTGACCGGTTGAGGCGGGCTGATTGGCGATGTTGTGGCAAGACGGCTCCTCGCGTGGTAGGGCGGAGGAAAGGGCGGCCTTAGGGCGTGGACGAAATCGTAGCCGAATCGAGTAGACGCCTTCTGCTCGACCAGCGGGATCTGGCGCAAATGGAGCAGCTTCGCATAGCGTTGGTCGTGCCGGGCATCCCTAAGGCAAGTGGTGGACCTGGGGTGTCGGTAGCGTCGATGGCGGGTCGGCTCGCCGGAAATGGATGGAAGGTTACGGTACTGACAACGGATCAGGGAATGTCCGAGGGGCTGGTTCCGTTTGCGGAGAGTGTTGAGTTGAAGGTGTTTCCCCTGTCTGGAGGATTGGATACGCGGCTCCTGCGCAGCTCGGAACTTATCGAATGGCTGGAACGAAATATCACGCGCTTCGATATCGTCGATATCCAGGGTATCTGGTCATTCATCACTGTCGGTGTGGCTCGGGTCTGCCGAAGACGCGGGATCGCATACGTGGTCACGCCCCGTGGTCAAGCGGCAAAATGGGATTTCGGCAAGGGCCCGTTACGGAAACGGATATTTGCATGGCTTTGGTTGCTGAAGGCATGGAAAGGCGCGAGCGCCTACCGGTTCCTGTCCAAGCAGGAGAAAGAGGATTGCTGGCTCCCAGGCAAGGAGAGGGGTGTCATCGTTTCGAACTGGCTGGAACCGATATTGGAAGTGCCCGATGCTTCGCTCGTGGACATGCGGAGGAGGATGCGAATCGCTGCGGAGGCCCAGGCTATTCTATTCTTGGGACGGCTCGATCCGCAGAAGGGTGTTTTAGAGCTATTGGATGCATTTGAGCAACTTTGCCACAGGGAGGAATCCTCAGTGCTGCTGTTGGTGGGTCCGGGTCGGGGCGCATATGCTGAGCGGGTGCGGAGCAAAGTTGCGTCGATGGCCTGTTCAGAGAACGTGCGCCTGCCGGGACCCGTATACGGCTTCGAAAAGGAGGCTCTTCTTCGCAGCGTCGCCGCCTTCGCGACTCTGTCAAAGAGTGAGGGGCTTCCGATGGCTGTGCTCGAGGCGCTTCGGAACGGTGTTCCGGTGGTCGTGACTCCGGGAGCGAACGTTCCAGAAGTGGAGGAATACGGGGCTGGCTTTATCGTGAATGATCCGGCAGAAGCGGCCGAGCGACTGGGGGAGATCATCCGGGACGCTGGGCTAAGAGCCAGGATGGGAGAAAATGCGAGAAAGCTATTTCAAGATCGCTTCTCTCCGGATAGCGTTTCTCCACAGCTTGTGGCCCTTTATCGGAAAATTTGTGACAAGGACAAGCGCGAAGGCGCTTCAGCGGGCGTTGCGTCGCGTGCCACGTGAGAGCATGCTGCTGTTCGGGAGAGCCCGCGGGTGGGAGGGGGGACGGGACGAGCTTCTGGCGGAGAGCTGTGGCGCTCGCTTCCTCCTCCCGAGCGACTGTGCCCGAACTCGGCTTTGCGAGCTTGCCACAACCTCGCGCAACGCCAGATGCTCGATCAGCAAGAGGCTGCGATTGTCTACCTGGTAATCACATGGACCGTCATCGATTATGGCATGCCGTACAGGGCTTGACGTGGCTCCGGAGGAAAACCGGTGTTCGCCCTGCGTTTGTCTCCCTTTACGGCTCCTCGATCTTGTGACAACGAGGGACTCGGCGCCTGTGGAGGAGTCTTTACACATGCTAATGGATCGTCATGCCCTCATTAGGCTATTTGGATTCCGTGCGGGATTTTGGCACGGAGATACGCTGCTTCAAGATCGATGGCGTTGGTTGAAGAGGCGTTTGCCTGAGACGGCAAATGGCGAGCGTCTGTTGGACGTCGGATGTGGAAGCGGTGCCTTCACTGTCGCTGCGGCCAAGCTTGGGTATGCTGCGCTCGGGACCAGCTGGAGTGAAGAAGACCTGGGGGCGGCGGCAGAGAGAGCAAAAATCAGCAAAGTAGATTCTGCACGCTTTGTCCGTCTTGATGTTCGACAGCTAGGCACCATGGAGGAATGGAAAGGCTCTTTTGACGTCGTGGTCTGCCTTGAGACAATCGAGCACGTTCTCCATGATCGAGCGCTGGTCGAGGCTCTGTACGACTGCCTGACTCCTGGGGGCCGTCTTCTGCTCAGCACCCCTTATTACCTTTACCACCCGATCACTGCTGCAGACAAAGGGCCATTTGAACGGGAAGAGCGAGGCTGGCACGTCAGGCGGGGATACACACCAGCGATGCTGGAGGAACTCTGCAAAAGCGTCGGATTTTACGCGGAAGAAATTTCCTATTGCAGCGGGCTCCTCAGCCAGAAAGTAACCTGGCTCATGCGCCGTCTGGAACAAATGCGTTCCCGCCTCGGATGGATAGCCACCTTGCCGTTTCGCCCGGGAGTGGCTCTCCTGGATGGCCTCGTGACGCGGCTGCTCGGGTGGCCCCACTTTTCGATTTGCCTGGTAGCTTACAAGCCTCGCTACAATTCGTCAGGCGTCATGACTCCAAGGAGTGCGTGCTAGCAAATCGGCATCTGGCGCTGATTGGGCGCGTGGCACTTCGTGCGGTTGTGGCACATCCTGTGGCGAGTAGTGCGACCGTGTAGTAAATGATGGGCCGCAGAAAAAGGCGAGCCATGAGCATCACTGGAGGCATCGCAAAACTACGGAAATTGCTTCAGCTCCTTCCTGAGCGCAGCTATCGTCAAGCACTCTTGCACGGCATTGCCGCAGGGATAGAGCATGAAGCTGTTTTGCAAGGCCTCGGCTGCCGCACGGTGGTTGACGTTGGCGCAAATCGGGGCCAGTTTGCCCTGGTTGCCCGCAAATGCTTTCCACAAGCTGCGATCTACGCATTTGAACCACTGAAGGCTCCCGGCGATTCCTTTGAAAAGCTTTTCGCGGGGGATGCGAGGGTGGTTCTAACGAGGGCGGCGATCGCCCCTACGAAGGGTGACGCCCTCATGCACGTGGCTGGCCGAGACGATTCCTCGTCCCTACTGAAGATCGGGCCGCTTCAGGGTGAGTTCTTTCCCGGGACCGAAGAACGTGAAACGGTCTGCGTCAAAACGGGAAACCTGGCGCAATGGCTCGAAGCAGGCCGGATCGAGCCGCCGGCACTTTTGAAGCTGGACGTGCAAGGCTACGAGCTAGAAGCCTTACAGGCCTGCGCAATGCTGGTAAATCAGTTTGCATTCGCATATGTGGAGTGCTCGTTTCAAGAACTGTATTCCGGGCAAGCCCTTGCAGATGAGATCATTGCCTTCCTCGACCGACAGGACTTCCGGCTTAGCGGAGTGTACAATATTAGCTACGGCTCTAGGGGGCAGTGTGTTCAGGGAGATTTTCTTTTTCGGCGCAAGAGGTGACCAGAAAATACCCGCACCGCAAGGCGGGCGGCGTGCGATGGATACGGAATTATGAAGGTCTCGGTGGTCCTGCTGAGCTACAATTCGCAAAAGACGATTGGGTCAACGATCACAACGGCGGCAGAGGTTTCTGATGACATTCATGTTGTTGATTCCTTTAGCACGGATGGCACGATAGACATTCTACAGTCCATGGGCGTGCAGATCGTGCAGCACCCGTTCGAGAACTATGGAAGGCAGAGGAATTGGGCTATACGCGAGTTGCCTCTCCGGTATTCATGGGAGCTTCATCTGGATGCCGACGAAAGACTGTCTCCTGGGCTCATAGAGGAGATTCGAAGGCTGGACGATGAGCCGGCCGGAGGAGTCGAGGGATACTTCCTGCCCCGCTGGGTCCGCTTTTTAGGGCGGGTGTTGCGCCATGGCGGGTTGTGTCCGACATGGCATATGCGACTGTTTCGTCGCGGCAAAGGGAAGTGTGAAGACCGGCTTTATGACCAGCACTTCTACGTTGAGGGAGCAACGAAAAGGCTACGTTACCCGCTTATCGACGATATCCAGTTGGATCTGAGCGAATGGACCACGCGCCACAATCGCTGGTCAGATGCAGAGGTTCTCGAGCTTCGGAAGCCGCTGAAGGAAAGGGGTACTTTAGGAAAGGGGCGTGACAATCCGGTTGAGAAAAAGAAAGCCCTGCGAGAGCGATACTATGGCCTTCCACTGTTTGTTCGTCCGTTTATCCTTTTTGCATACCGGTATGTTGTTCGACTCGGCATCCTGGATGGAAGAGAAGGGTTTGTGTTTTATGTATTGCAGACATTCTGGTTTCGCTTTCTCATTGATGCAAAGCTTTGGGAGGCAAAGCGGATGGAGCAAGGTGCCACGATGCCAGAGCGCATTGCGTGAAACGGTAGGAAGCTGCGTGCTCAGAGGAGCAAGGGAAGGGCAATGGGTTTATGAATGATGCATCTTCTGATGGGGTAGCGTCGGCAAATGCCCGTTCGTACAACGATCTGGAGCGCCAGCGCTACATCGAGGGTGCGCCGCACATCCAGCATCCCCGGATTGCACTGCGGTACGATGGTTTGCTCGAGCGAGTCCTTACGGAGGCTACTCAGCGCACGCCAACGCCATGCGTTTTGGATTTAGGGGCTGGTGAGGGTTCGGTGACGGAAAAGGCTCTGCAACGTGGCGCGTCAGTCGTAGCAGTCGATGTCGCTGCAGGGCGCCTCGATCAACTGCGATGCAGGTGCACGAAGTGGGCTGTGGCGTTGGAAACGATTCAGGCGGACGCAGTGGGTGCGGTTGACTTACTGGAAAGGCAGGGGAGAAGCTTTGACGTGGTTACGGCTATAGCATTTCTCCATCATGTTCCGGATTATATTGATCTCCTGCGTCGGGCGGCAGCACTGTTGACGAGCCATGGTCAGGTGCTGACATTCGAAGACCCGATGCGATACGACTCCTTGCCGTTGTGGGACAAGGGCGTCAGCAGAGTCAGCTACTTTGGATGGAGGCTCGGGCAAGGTGACGTACTGAACGGCGCGATACGCCATTTGCGGCGGCGCCTCGGTATCTTTCGCGATGACGATGCCGACAATGTGGAATATCATGTCGTTCGCAACGGCGTAGATCAGGAGGCGATGCAACGTCTCTTTGCTGAGATAGGCATGGGTTGTGAGATGACATGCTACTTTAGTACCCAATCGGCGTGGTGGCAACGAATTGGCGAGCGCTTGGGAGCAAAGAATGCTTTCGGCATGCGCGCGTGGAAGTTGTGATTGGCTAGGGCATGCTTAGTTGGTGTCCTGTTGGAAGTGGTTGCGTTTCGGAGCGAGTGCAGTTCGGATGCCCTTGACGTATTTGGCAGGAATCCGGCCTCCGCCACCAACGAACCTTCTCCCGTGACGGGTGAACCGCTCCTCCGCCGCCGCGTTGTCGCTGCATGCGGTGTGCCGGTCAGCTTGGCTGGCTGGCGGATCGGGCCGGTGACTGCGCTTTCCTCGTAACGGGCAAATGGAGCGCCGCCGCCACCCCAGGCCGCCCGTCCGTAGGCAGCGAATGGAACGGTGACTTCCTATTGACAGTAAAGATATCTTTAGGTACGCGCTTTCAATTGATGCTGTGTCGAATCCACGAGAGCGCCTTCCCCTCCCTGGTAGAAGATCCATGCCGCCATCCCGACAGGCCCGAGCCAGTGACCTTTGCCTATGGAGTGCCGATCCGGCTGCCGGCGCCACTCCCTCCCTTACCCACTGGCCTTTGGGGAGGCCGGGGGCAACGACCGCTCACGATTCGGGAGGGTGAGCTCTGGGAGGGAGAGGAGCCGCTGGACCGTTCGGAGGGTCGATGCCAAGGGCGGCGAGTCCGCTTTGCGCGCTATGCGGAAGAAGGGGCTCCCCAAAGGATCCGCATGGCGGTCGACGGCCGTGGGATCTTTGACTGGGAGGTAGCGTCGAAGCAGATCCGCTGGAGGATGCATCCAGAGCATCAGGGCGTTCTCCCCTACTGGCTCTTGGAGCAGGTCCTCCCGCTCTTCCTCTCCTCTGCTGGGGCATTTACCCTCCTCCACGCGGGCTGCATCGAGGTCGGGGGTCGCGGGGTCGCCTTCCTCGGTGGCAGCGGCGCCGGAAAGACGACCTTGACCGGCTTTGCGATGAGCCGCGGCCATCGCTTGGTCTGCGACGATAAGCTCCCCATCGTCTGTTCCCATGGGGAGTGGAACGGGTTGCCCGCCCATCCCTACCACCGGCCCGAGCGGTTGCCCGAATCCTTGGGCCGCCGGGTGGAAGACCCGGCTGGGGAACCCGTGCCGCTAGCGCTTTTCTGCCTGCTACGGCCAGTGCCCGGCTGGTCCGCACCCGCTATCCGCCTCTTACCATTGCCGGAAGCGTTGCTCCAGCTCTGTGCGCATCGGATCGCGCGCTTTCGCTGGTGCGATCGACCAGACCTCGAGGGGCTTGGAAAGCTGTCCCGGGAGCTTCCGGTGGTCGGGCTCGATGTTCCCAGGGACCGGAGCAAGCTGGAAGCGGTCTTGGAGCTGCTCTACCGCCAGCTCGAGCTCGAAGCAACAGGAGCAAGATGAGCTTTGCCTGGAAGACCGTGGGCCTCATGTATACGCGACGCTGCCCGCTCGCGTGTGGCCACTGCGTCACCCGCTCTTCTCCCGGGGCCGAGGGAAAGATGGATCCCCGGGATGCGGCACGCTACATCGGGGAGGCGGCACGGGTCAGCACGCAGCTCTGCTTCACCGGCGGGGAGCCGCTGCTCTACCCGGAGGAGATCCAGAGGCTGGTCGCCCTGGCAAGCCAACTCGGCTTACGCGTTTCGCTTGTGACCGGCTGCGGCTGGGCCAAGGACGAGGAGCGGGTTGAGCCTGTGCTCTCGGAGCTGGCGGAGGCGGGCCTCCGGCAGCTGGTGATCAGCTGGGATCCCTTCCATGAGGTCTTCTTGCGGAGGGAGGCTGCGGTCCGAGTGGCCCAAACGGCGGCGAACCTGGGGCTTCGTCCGATCATCCGTTCCGCTTTCCGGGCTAGTGATTCTCCGGAGGCACGTGCAGATTATTATGCGGAGTTTGCCTCGTTTGCCCAAGGGCACGAGGCGGCGGAGGTGCTGCCGGTTGGACGGGCCGCCAGCCTGCCCGTGGAAAGCTTCGACTGGTCGAGCGGTCCCCCGGCGGGATTCTGCCCTTCGGTCGTCCTGCCGGTCGTCCGTTGGGATGGCACGGTCTATGCCTGCTGCGGTCCCTCGCTCGAGGCCAAGCCGGGGTCTCCCCTCATCCTGGGGAATGCGCTCGAGGAGCCGCTCGATCGGATCCTCGCTCGGGGAGCTTCCGATCCGGTGCTCCATGCGATCTACGCCATCGGACCGCGGGCGATGGGGAAGCTGATCGAGCAAGGCAACGGCCTCTCATCCCAACGATTTTCCGGCATCTGTCAAGTTTGCCTGAAGCTCACCAACGATCCGTCGTTTGTAACCAAAATCCGGGAGAGGCTTGCGGACCCAGAGATCCGCCTGGTGCTGGCGGCCCACCTGCTCGCGAGAAGGGCCGGGAAGCCGGCGGATGTGCGGCCAGCGGCGCGGACGCTGCGGGAGGAGGGGGCAATCGGCGCGGGCTTGGCCGGCTGCGGCAAGGGGTGCGGTTAACCAGAAGAAAAGGAGGAAACGAGATGAAGAACGATAGGGAAAAGCGGGAACTCAATCAGGCGGTCCGGCGAGCGAATCGGAGTCGGAAGCCCTACGAGGCGCCAAAGCTGATTGTTCATGGGTCGGTCGAAGAGCTCACGAAGGCTAGCGGCCTCTTGCTCACCGATACGCTTCTGACAGGAAGCACGGTCACGACCGTCACCGTCCTCGGCTAAGCTCGGGTGGTCCTTGGTCTGCTGGGATGAGACCTTGGAAACAGAGGGGAGCAGGAAAAAATCTGCTCCCCTCCATGTCGGGATCTCTTCCTGGTCGATTCCTTCAGGAGGAAGAGGAGGCGGAGTGAGCGTTGCCAACGAGGATCTGTTGGAGAGAGCCAGCGAAGCGGTCTCGACCATGGTCGAGAAGTCGGTGGTGATCCTCCATACGGAGGAGGGAATCTACTACCAGCTTGATGGCGTGGGGACCCGGGTTTGGGAGCTGCTGGCCGAGCCGATCTCCCTCGAGGCGCTGATAGCGGCGCTGGTCGGGGAGTTTGAGGTGGAGGAGAGCCTCTGCTCGGCGGATACCGAGGCTCTGCTCCAAGAGTTGCTGGAACGGCGCATGGTGCGGCGGGTCGGGGCCACGCGGTAGCTCCGATGGCGGCGATTGGAGGTATCTGGTCCCCCGGCGGGGGAGCCTTCGAATCGGCCCTGCTCCCGATGGCGGAAGCCCTCGCCCACCGCGGAAAGGGCGGGAGGCGATTTTTCACCTTGGAGGGGCTTGGCCTTTTCGAAGAGGGCGCGCCCCCAGGCGCCTCGGGCGTGGGCCCGAGGTCTCCGCAGCCGGAAGCGCCCGTAGTCTTCGATGGCCGGATCGATAATCAAGAGGAGCTGCGGACAGAGCTCGATCTTCCTCCGGAAGCCTCGGTGGAGCTGCTGGTGGCGGCGGCGTATGCGCGCTGGCAGCGCGGCTGCGCCGAACGCCTGCAGGGAGAATATGCCTTCGCGCTCTGGGACGCGCGGCGGGGAATCCTTTACTTGGCGCGCGATCGCTTCGGCGTTCGGCCCCTTTCCTATTTCTGGGAGCCCGGAGGCGGTGGCTTCTTCGCCTTTGCCTCGGAAATCAAGGGGCTCTTTGCCCTGCCGGAGGTGCCCCGTCGGCCAAGGGAGTCGGCGATCGTCGATTTCGTGGCCGGAATGGCGGCGGAGGCGTCGGAAACGCCCTATGAGCGGATTTTTCGGCTCCCGCCGGCGCACTGGATGGAGGTCGACCGAGAGGGAGTCCGGAGTCAACGATACTGGACGCTTGGCCCTGCAACCATCGGGGAGGCGAACGATCGGGAGATGGCGGAGGAGCTCCACCGGAGGCTCTCTCGCGCGGTGGTCCGCCGACTCCGGTCCGGAGGGCGCGCCGGGGTTCTCCTGAGTGGCGGGATCGATTCCTCCTCGATTACGGGGCTGCTTGCGGAGCAGTTGGCGGATGGGAGAGGGCCGGAGGTGATTGCCGCGGTCTTTCCGACGATCCCGGAATGCGACGAGAGCGCCTTTCTCGAGGCGGTGGTCGCCCATCATGGCCTGCGGTGCCATCGGGTTCGGGCGGATTTGCTCGATCCGCTCGGGGAGATCGAGCAGTGGCTCTATCGGCAGGACGGGCTTGTCCTCGGCTACAACCTCTTTCTCAACGTGGCGCTCTATCGGGAGGCAGCAGACGCGGGAGTGGAGCGCATCTTCGATGGGTTTGATGGGGATACGGTCGTCTCTCACGGAGTGGAGCGCCTTGCCGAGCTCGCTCGGGGGGGAAGATGGCGGACGCTCTCCCGGGAGGCGCGGCTCTTGGCTGCCGGGCACGGCTTTTCGGCGGCGGATGTCTGGAGGGCGCACGTGCTCCGGCCCGCGCTGCCGGCATGGGCACGCCAAGCATGGTTCCGGATTCGGCAAGCGGGGGGAGAGGGGCTGCCTCCGCTCTTGCGTCGGGGGCTCGCCCAAAGGCACCATCTTGCCGATCGGATCTTTGCCGCGCGGCGCTTGAGCCTTGCCGTCAGCGGTTCGGTCCAGCGGATGCACCGTCATCGTCTGGAGCCTGCGACCCTGGCGACGATCTTTGAAGGGCTCGACAAGGAGGCGGCCTGGTGGGGGATCGAGCCGGCCCACCCCTTCTTCGATCCCGAGGTGGTCGAATGGTGCCTGGGGCTGCCGAGCGCCCAGAAGCTCCGGGATGGGCTGACCCGCCATGTGTTGCGGGAAGCGGTGCGGGGGATCGTGCCCGAGAAGGTCCGGCTGCGCCGGGACAAGAGCGATCAGAGCCAGGCCTTGACCCTCCTGCTCCACCGGCATGACCAAGCGCAGCTCCAAGGGCTAATGAAGGAGGACAAGCCTCTCCTGGAACCCTATTGGGAGTGGGCAGAGCTCGAGAAGGCCTGGCATCGCTACCAGGGCTCCCCGAACCCAGCAGATTGCATGACGCTCTGGCGGGCCAAGGTTCTCGCTCTCTGGCTCCGGGGACTCGAATCGGGCAAGGGCTGGATGGAGCGGCCTCCGCGTCCCAAGCGGGGAACGGGCTAAGGCTCTGCTCGGGGAGGGAAGAGCCGGCGCAGCCGCTTGGTCTCTCCGGGAGGTGCTGAGGAAGAGTAGTTCGCGCGAAGCGCTCTCTCCCGGACAGGCCCCCAGAGTCGGAGAACCTACGTGAGCGTCCCGGAAGGGTGCGCTGAACCGATCCTGTCGATCTTTTGGAACCGCCCCTGCGGCATCGGATCGAGAATCATGCGTCCGCCGCTTTCGAGCCAGGCATGCGCCTCAAGCTCCGCTCCGTGTTGGCGGACTCCGATGACGAGCTGGCTCGGGGTACCGGAGAGGGCGAGGAGGAGGTGACCCGCCGCCGCCTGAATGAGGCAGCTCGACCAGGGGAGGCGCCGGGAGAGAACTTCGATGGCCCAGCAGAGGGGAAGGGGAGGGAGAAGGCCCGCTGGAGAAACCCGGGCGAGAAGGCTTCGGAAGCGGGAGAACGGCAGCCGACGGAGCCCGATGCGGACCGTCCAAAGAGAGGGATAGGCGAGAGCGAGTGCTGCCAGCTTCCGGGGACCGAGGTGGAGGAGGCGGACCCAGGTTGATCTTGCAAGGAAGAGCGGGAGGATGCGTCCTGTCGGCGTGGCCGCTTGCCGGGAGAGGGGTCCGCAGGAGCCTCCCGTATCGTATCGAGCCGTGGTCGTGGGATCTCCGGAGGAGGCTGGAGAAGGACGATTCGCAGAAAGAGTGGTTATGCGATCCATGGAGAGAGACGGTCGTCGTAAAACATGCTATCGAATGGCAAACCTCTTGTCGTCGAGCGCATGCCGTTGTATGGGGCGCAATTGTAAGGGCGAAGAAGGACGAGGGAAAGGAGAAGAGGAATGGTTTTTGGGATCCGATGGCCGTGCGGGTCTGTGGAGCCGGAAAGTAGTTGATTCCTGGCTCCGGGGATGGGCAGGGGGCTGCCATGACGGACGTGGAAGAACTGATCTGCGCGATCTTGCGCGGGGAAAACCCCCAGTGGCCATCTCGGGAGCGGGAGGAGTTCGCGAGCCGTTTTCTGGAGCGGAGCGCCTACCACGGCGTTCAGGCGCTGGTGCACCACCGGCTGCAGGAGACCGGATCTGGGGATGGTGGGTGGGGCATGCCGCGAGCCGTTTCCGAGGCCTGCCGGAATCAGGCCTTCGCGCAAGCGATGTGGGAGCTGCGGCACCGATGGCTTTTGCAGCAAGCGCTGGGACGACTGTCAAAGATCGGAGCAAGGCCCGTTCTTTTTAAAGGCACGGCGTTGGCCTACTCCCTCTACCCCGCGCCCTTCTTGCGCACGCGGGGCGATACCGATTTGGTCATTCCTCCCGATCAGCGGGATCGGGCAATCCGGGAGCTCGGATCCTTGGGGCTCATCCGCCAGCCCAACGTGAGCGGGGAGTTTATCACCTATGAGGCGGGATTTGAGTGGATCGATTCGGTTTCCCATCAGGAGCATGTCCTTGATCTGCACTGGCGGATCAGCAATTCCGAGTTCCTGTCGCATCTCTTGTCGTATGAGGAAGTCTGCGCTGAAACCGAGACTCTCCCGGGCTTGAGCACGGAGGCGATCGCCGTCCGGCGGATCTATGCGCTTCTCCTCGCCTGTCTCCATCCGGCCGTTCATCAGCAGGTGCCCTATTACGTGGATGGCGTGCGCCACTATGGCGGCGATCGGTTGATCTGGTTCTACGACATCCATTGTCTCCTGGGAAAACTCTCAGCTTCGGAGTGCCGGGAATTCGCGGAGCTTGCGGAACGGAAGGGGTTGCGCATGACCTGCCGGGAGAGCGTCGAGCGGGCCCGCACGCTCTTCGGCACCCTCCTGCCGGAATCCGTCGATCGGGCGCTGTCCCTGCCGGGGTCTCCGGGACGCGCCGATCGCTATCTCCAGGCGTCCGCCTCCTGCCGGTTCCGGGCCGATTTCCAGGCGATCGCCGGCATGCGAAACAAGCTCCAGTTCCTGGTGGAGCTCTGTTTTCCTCCTGAGCCCTACATGCGGTGGAAGTATGCGGGAGCCAAACCGCGCTGGCTGCCTTGGCTCTACTTGCGACGGGCGGGAGCGCGGCTGCGGAGGAGCTGGCGGGGGATCTCTGCATGATCGGGGGGGATGTGGACCAGTGAAGGAGATCCGGATGTTGCTCGCCTTTGCCCGGCCCTGCCGTGGGACGCTGGTCCTCGGGATGGGGCTGATGGTGGCCGAGAGCGCCCTGGCCTTGGCTGTGCCCTGGCTCGGAGGCAAGCTCGCCGAACTCTTTCTTCCGGGGCACTTGGCCGCATGGGCGCATCCGGAGACGCTCTTCCTGACCCTGCTGACGGTATTGGCGGCGCAGGCCCTGCTCAAATTTGTCAATGTCTCCGTGCTCGGAGCGGCCGCCGACCGGCTGGCGGCCGACCTGAAGATCCGCCTCTACGACCATCTCCAGGCTCTGCCGCTCGGATTCTTTCATCAGCGGCGGCAAGGCGATGCGCTCGCGCTGCTGACGCACGACGTCTCCGTCATCAGCGGCTATCTCAGCGGTTCCGCTCTGGGCATCGCACCGCTCCTTCTCACCGTGTGCGGCGCGCTGGTCTGCATGCTCCGGATCCAACCCTTCCTGGCGCTGCTCGCCGCGCTGTTGATTCCTCTGTTCTCCCTGGGGATCAAGCTGGTCGGGCGGCGGGTACGGCCCTTGGCGCGGCAGCTTCAGGAGGAGCATGGCCGGGCGATCGCCCTGGCCGAGGAAAACCTCGGCATGCTGCCCGTGATCAAGATCTTCACGCGCGAGCCGGAGGAGTCGCAGCGGTACCGGGAGCAGATCGAGCAGATCGTGCGGCTGAGTGCCAGGGAGCGTCGCCTCTATGCCGCATTGGGCCCGGCCACCCAGCTCCTCGCGGGGGCGGCGGTGGTCCTGGTGCTCTGGCTGGCACACGGTCTCCTCGGCCACGGGGGCCTTGCCGCGTCGCAGCTTGTGAGCTTTCTGCTCTACGGCCAGCTGATGACGCGACCCGTGGCCGGGCTCGCCGATCTCTACGGGCAGACCCAGCGGGCGCGCGGGGCGTTGGGTCGGCTGGCCGAGGCCTTGGCCGAGGAACCTGAGCCGCGAGGGGAGAGGAGGCAGATGCCCGCGATCCGGGGCGAGATTGAATTTCGCGGGGTGACATTCTCCTTTCCGGGCCGCCCGCCCGCGCTCAAGGGCCTCAATCTCCGCATTGGTGCTGGGGAGACGGTCGCGATTACGGGCCCCAATGGGGCGGGCAAGAGTACGATCGGCCACCTGCTCCTGCGACTCCACGAGCCTTCCGAGGGGAGCATCTTTGTCGACGGCGTCGATATTGCCACGGTCTCCTTGCGCAGCCTGCGCAGCCAGATCGGAGCCGTGCCGCAGCATGTGCTCCTCTTCCATGCCACCGTCCGCGACAACATCGCCTATGGTCGGTCGCAGGCCACCCAGCAGGAGATCGAGGCGGCGGCCAAGGCGGCCCGCGCGCACGACTTCATCCTCGGATTGCCCCAGGGTTACGAAACGTGGATCGGCGATCGAGGCGTGCGGCTCTCCGGGGGGCAGCAGCAGCGGTTGGCGCTGGCCCGCGCACTCTTGAAGGAGCCGCCGATTCTGATCCTCGACGAGGCGACCGCAATGTTTGATCCCGAGGGGGAGCGCGAGTTTTTGCAGGAGTGCCGGGAGCTGCTCCGGCGGCGGACCGTGCTGCTGATCACCCACCGGCCGGCAAGCCTGGAGCTTGCGGATCGGGTGCTCCAGCTCAAGGATGGCGCCTTGGTGGGAGCTGGCGAGGAGGAGAGGGCGTTTGTCCCTGCCGAATGAGGCTTCGTCCGAGGGAATCTTGCGTTTCGGAATGAACGCGCGCTCAGACCGCGCGCCCGACGGCGTGCCCATAAGGCGTTTCGCAGTATTCGAGGAGAGCGAAGCTCGCTTCGGCCAGCTCGGCGCGGATTTCCGCCTCGGTAAAATAGTGGTCGAAGGTCCCGGCGAGGCTGTCGCCATACTCTACCAGATGAGGGCTCCTCCGCAGCGTCCGTAGCCGGCTGGCGAGGGCGTAAATCCAGTCGAAATGCCGGGAACGATCGCGTCGGCAGAAGAACGAGAGGAGGAGGGGTGCCTCTGCCGCGACATGCTGGCGCAAGGAGAGGAGAAAACCGATGCGGTTGCTGCGTCCGGGAATATGCATGTAGCCGCTCCAGCCGATGAGGAGGCCGTCATAGCGCGAATCAATCTCGACCGGCACGGCCCCGGCCTCGGATAAATAGATCCTGCCCGGAAGCTGCTCGCGAGCCATGAGCCTCCGATAGGTTTCCAGAAGCTCTGGAGTGCTGTCAAAGCCGTCGACCCGGTAGCCCAAGCGCGCCAGGGCGATCGGCTCCCGACCGCCTCCCGCAGCCGCAACGAGCAGGGAGGAACCAGGGCGAAAATGGGCAGCGAGCGCTCGCTCCTCCCAGGATTGCAAGCCAGCGAGGTTGTAGCGTTCGTCTGAGTATTTTTCCCAGCGGGCGTACTGGAGGCGCCCGAGCTTGTCGAACTGGCGGTCGTCGAGCAGACCGAGCCAGAGGCCCTGCTGCAGCTCATCGAGGCCGGAGGAGATCCGCCTCGACCAGCGATCCCAAGCGGCATAGCCACGAGCCCGAAGGGAGGAGCCGGAGTGTGTGCGCGTCAACGTGAGAAGGCGGGAAGCAACCATCGCAGTGGCATGGGCGGCGCCGTCGCCATACCCATCCGCGCCATACGCGCTGGGCTGCCGATTTTTCGCTTACCTCGGTCATACGACCAGAAGGTGGCGGTCGGCTCGCTGGGTGGGACCGCTGCGAAGGGCGACCAGGATGGGAACTCCGATCCCTCGCGGAGGATGGGGGCGCTGCCGGCCATCGTCAGCCAACCCCGAAATGAGACCTGTTCGGGGCCTCTTCTTCGTCAATCAGGCTGCCCACCTCGTAGGCGCTCTCTCGGAGGCGCGGCAGCGCGTCTGGTTCGACCAGGGCGTAGGCGGGAACGGTGCGTGCGATGCTCTCGTAGAGGCGGAATTGCGCCGCCCAGGCTCTCCGTAGGCCGATCTCGCCGAAGCCATGCGCCAGCAGCCGTTTCAGGCAATCCGCTCCGTGCAGCGCAGTGTGGCGGACGCAGAGCAAGCCCTCCTGCCGGGCGAGAAAATGGATTCCCCGCAGAGGGAGAAATCGGCCCTCGCCAAGGGGTATGGTGACCGTGCCCCCCCGCATCCGGCAGGGCAAGAGGTCGTCGGCTGTGATGGACCAGCCGAGGTCTGCGAGGCAGCGGGCAAGGGTGGATTTTCCGGCGCCGCTCTCCCCGACAAAGGCATGCACGCCCCTCGGGGAGGCCACGGCCGAGGCATGGAGGGTGACTCGTCCTTGGAGGGCGGCCAAAAAGGGGAGAAGGCGACGGAGCTGGACCGCACGGACCTGCGGAGCGGTGAGATCCTCCTCGATCGCGCCCGAGCTGCCGTCCTTGGCGATCCATCCGGTCAGGCCCGTGGCGTCGGGCAGTGGGATCGTTTCGCCTTCCGCCGCGCGCTTCCCGTGCGGTGGCAGCGCTTCCGGATCATCCCGGGAGAGAAAAGCGACTTCGACGTCGAGGTCGTGATAGCCGGCTTGAGCCAGCCCGGCGATCGTGCGGTTGCTCCAGATCCGAGCTCCCGCGAGGATGCCGACGAACGCGGGCGAAGCCCGCATGCCGATCCGGATGGGAGCTCGCTCGCTCATGGGCGTTCCCGAAGGGGTTGGAGCAGGACGAAGCGGGAGGCCAACGGATCGTGCAGCCCGGGAACCCCCTCGAGCCAAGCGTGCGCCCCCAAGTGGGCCTGTTCATCCTTCTGGACCCCGAAGCGCAGGATGGCTCGGCAGCCGCGCCGCGCCAGAACGCGTTGCAGCGTCAATGCGCGTTCCAAGCAGGTCATCGGCTTGAGATGATGGTTCGCTGCCCCATTCACCAACCGAGCGGCGCGCTGCATTTGGGCTTGCGTCAGTCGCCGCTCTGCCGACGGAGGCGGGCTCTCGAAGAGACGCTTGCGCCAGCGCGTTCGAAGGATCACCGCGACCCAGAGAATTGTGAGCCACGCCTCGGCAACCAGGAAGAGCTCGGACCACGATGGCAAGGTACGGGCTTGCGTGTGCTCGGAGGGTTGACTCATGGATCCCTGGGTTCGAGGCGATTGCCACTGGCGATCTCCCGCGAAGCCTCGTACTCTTCCTCGATGCCGGCGAAGAGTTCTTGGGGGGGGCTCGGCCGCCCCGCCAGGCGGTTGCAGATCCGACTCCCTACCGAGTTGAGGGAGAGGCAGCGCCCGGAATCGAGACTCAGACGCACCGATTCGGTTTCCAGGCGCGTGTGAGGCACCGATGCCCGAACGCCATAGCAGATCCTGATAACGACACGAAGCATGATAGCTGATCCCGTAGCGATCTCCCTCGGAGCGCGGCGGAGTGTCGAGAATAAGAATCTAAAGAACTATTTGTGTAGGTGATAGGGAGCGCTCTTGCGCACGGAAGAGCCTTTCTGAGGAAAGGAACGGGCAGAAGCCGGAGCGCTTACCCAACGTCTGGGGAAGGCGCTGGGCGAAAATGATCCAGTTGTTAAGAGAAGAGAATTCGCGGCAACGGCTCGCGGAGAGCCTGCCGATTAGGCTGCGGTGATTACAGAAGTAAAGTCAATTCTACGCCCGGCGATGAACACCACGTTCCAAGCGAGCCTAGCGCGCTCTGATAGGAGTAGCACGCCCGCCTCGCCCAACTTGCAAGCGGAAGCGGCAAACCCCTATGTGGAAATCGTCGGATAAGCGGGATTAACCCCGTCTAGTTGGGGTTGGATACACAGGAGCATCCGGAACGCTGCCGGACTTTTGGGTAACCTTAGCCATGGCGCCTTGGAAGACCAGCATCGGCCTAACATAGGAACTCTTTGACTCAGTGGATTTCCAATCTCTGGACTTGGGTAACATCTTGTTGGATTGTTTCATCTTTCCTCCTCTCTAGCAGTTTCGGCAAAACGTTAGTTCGGCTCGCACACTCCAGGGACAGAACTAAATCGTGCAAAACTTGATACCAGATTCGGAAGGTCTTGCAACCAAATTTCTAAAAAAAGAGGCTGCCAAAGGGGGCGAGCGCCCCCATACCAGGAGAGATCGGAGGAGATCGGTCGGCTCCACTCCTGGAGCGCAATTTCCGGGACGACATATCGTTCGGAGGCTAACGAGGCTTGGCTCGACACTTGGTTCAGGAGTCCGCGACGGCCTGTCACGAGCAGGGCTAGGCAATAGTCGTTGAAAGAGGCTTTCGAGCCACGCTGCCTCACCTTCTCCGGCAGACGATTACCCAGTGCCGCGGTGAGAAGGGTCTTGAACGGTCCAGGCAGTCGTAGGCGCGTTTCAAAGGGTATGGACAAGACGAATGCGACGAGATCCTGATCGAGGAAGGGATGATGCAATTCTACGCCCATGTAGGCGGAGAGACGTTCTCCCTGTTCGAGCACGCAGTGAAACGCCGGGTTGGAGAGCCAGCGGAAAATCTCGCTCCGGGCCAGGTCTGGGAAAGCGGGCTTCGTCTCGCCGAAAGGCTCTCGATCGATGTAAAATCTGTTCTCTTCCACGAGCCGGGCATTGATCCAGCCCGGAATTTCTTCGCGCCTTTTTCGCCAGCGCCGGAGGAAGCTTCTAATTTCCGGCGGGACGCCTTGGCGCAGGAGCCGCTTCAAGTGCGTCTTGCTGCTATGCTCCGAGCAAACGACCCTCGGGTCGTTGAGGCAATAGAGAAGGGCATCGAGATAGCGGCCCGAATGCCAGAGATCGAGCTCATAGTCTGGATCCCAGATGAGCTCGTCTCCCCCGAGGCCGGTCAGGAGCGTTTTCACCCCGCGATTCCGCAAGGTAGAGGCTAATGCCTCTCGTCCCCGCCAAGCGATTTCGGCCGTCGGGCCGTCCGCCTTCCAGAACTCGTACAGGAGGCCCGGTGTGAAATCCTCGCAGGGGCTCGGGACGTTGAGATGAGGAAAGCCCGCTTGCGCGACGACGGCAGCGCTATAAGCGCTCTCGTCACACGCAAATCCCGGGTAGGTATTGCAGACGGTGAGAGGAAGAGGTGCAGGGGGCGCCTGGGTTTTGTACAGATCCGCTGCGGCCAAGACGACGGAGGAGGAATCATAGCCGCCGCTTAGGTGTAGGGCGGCTGGGAAGTCTGATTCGAGCCGGCGGCGGACGCTTTCGCGAAAGAGAGAGTAGAACTGCTCGGCGCATTCGGCGGGCGAGCCGTGAAAGTCGGGTGGCGAGCCTTCTTCTGGCCAGTAGCGGTTCTGGCGTGAGAACTGGTTGGTCGCGACCAGGACATGCCCCGCTCGCAAGCGATGAATACCCTGGAGGAAGGTCTCTTCGAAGGCGCGGGGGACCCCGCGAACGAGGTAATCGGCGATCACGCCGTCATGGGGCTTTGCCGCTGCGCCGAGAAAGGGCAGCAGCGCCTTGGGCTCAGAGCCAAAACGGATTGCGGTGCCATCCTCATGGTAGAAGAAGGGCTTGACCCCAAAGGGGTCGCGGGCGGCGAAGAGGCGCCCCTTCGCTTCGTCCCAGGCCGCGAAGGCAAAATCCCCGCGGAGCCGAGCGACGCATCGCTCCCCCCAGCGCTCGAAGGCGGCAAGGAGGAGCTCCGCATCCGAGGGGAGGTCCCGGAGCCAGGAAACGGCGCCGAGAATGCGGAGGAGCTCGGCTCGATTGTAGAGCCGAGCGTCGGCGACCAAGCCTGCGGAGCCGTCCGGCAGCCAGACGGGTTGCGTCCTGTTCCTCTCCCCTTCGCGGAGGAGGAAACGAGCATGGCCCAGTGCGACATTCCTTCGGGTCGCGGCCCAGAGGCCGTCTGGCCCGCGGTGGCGGATGGCCTCGAGCATGCCCTCGATCCCGCCGGGGCATGGGGGCTCTAAGCCCCAGTGGATGATACCCGCGACGCCGCCCATCGTCAGCCGCTCCCCATGACCGAGGACAGTCGGTTGTCCCTCTCGGCGAAATTAGCAGTCACATCGAGTGAGGAGGGGCGGGGGAGGAGGTCATCAGCCGCGTCTCGGCCCTCTCTGCCCAAGCGAGCGCCTTGGGCGCGCTTGGGGGAAGGAAATCGATTGCACCGGCAAGGTCGTGATCGCCGTCTTGAGGGAGGCGGGCGATCCGGAAAGGGCATGATCCGACATTCTCTTGGAGCCAGGGTGCCAAGGCATGGCTCTCCTCCCCGTTGGAGGCTCGGCTCATCGATCCCTGGGTTCGAGGAGATTGTGGGTGACGAGCTCCCGGAGCAGCTCCAGGATATCCCGCTCGGCGCTCTCCCGCGAAACCTCGTACTCTTCCGTGATCTCAGCGATGAGCTCCTCAGCGGTTCTCGGCCCCTCCATCAGTCGGTCCCAGATCCAACTCCCCACCGAGTTGAGGGAGAAGTAGCTCCCGGAATCGAGGTCGAGAAGGACAGATTCGCTTTCCAGGCGCGTGTGGAGCACCGACTCCCGAACGCCGTAGCGCATCCCGATGACGAGAGAATCGGTCGTATGGTTCATCCAACTCCGGGAATTGCCCTGGAATGGAGTCGTCTGTCGACTGCAAGAATCTAAAGACTCCCTTATGGACTTTGTCCCGCGCTGTTGATTGGCGGAAGCGAACGAGAAAGCGCCATCCCCTAATTAATAAAAAGGGAGCGCAGCGAGGGCGTGCCCCGTGGATCCTCACATAAAGAGCGCTTTAGATGGTTTATATGGACTTATAATGGTGTAAAGACGTATTTAAAATCGCCTAGATAAAAGCTTATGGCTCGACGGAGCGCCACAGAGAGCAGGAGCGGATATTCCCGGGAAGTGCGGAGAAGTTACCACGGTGCTGCCGCGAGGAGCGCGAAAGCGTGCTGTGGCGGCGACCCGCAGGCTACGTTAAGACCAAAAGAGTTGACAGCGCCTCCGGGTTTCTCCTATTCCCTATCCGATTTTCGCTCTCGCCTTCCTCGGAGCTATCCTCGGCGGTCTGCCGGGCGGTGGGCGGGAACCTTATGATCTGCGTCGCAATGGCAACCGGTCGTCTTGTCCACTCCCTCCGCTCCTGCTTCCCGCGTGGCCTTTCGGCCCTGCTGGATCGGTGGGGCAAGGAGCTTGGAGCATAGCCGTGGTTGAATCCGAAAACGGCTCCGTTGCGGAGCAGCAGTGCGGCGGGACCGGGGTCATCTTGATCGTCGAAGCGCATGCCGAGCGAGCTCAGGCCATGCAACGAGCGCTTCAAAGGCAGGGCTACCGGTGCATGGTCACGCGGACGACCGAAGAGGGGTTTTTCTACTTGGCGACCGAGACGGTCGCGCTGGTCATCATCGGTTCGGAAGAGATGAGCCGCAGCGGGAAGAGGCTGCTCGAGGTGCTCCAGGGCCGGTTCCGGCACGTGGCAAAATTGGCCCTGGGACCTCGGGAGTGCTCCGTACATGCCGTGACGGCACTGGCGAATGGAGCCGACGATGTGGCCTCGCTCGATTTGCCAGAGGCCGAGCTCCTCGCACGAGTCGCAGCACTCCTGCGGCGGAGCGCCGAGACGAAGGTGCTGCGTAAGCACATTGGCGACCTCACGATCGATATCGGGATGCGCCGGGTCTGGCTTGGGTCGAGGGAGATCTCCCTGACGACGAAGGAATTCGAGCTGTTGCTCTATCTCATCCAGCATGTCAACGAGGTGGTGACCCCGGAGATGCTGGCGCACGATGTCTGGAGAGAGCCCAACCGGGTCACCCCCCTGCAATCCGTGATCTACGTGCATCTCTCGAACCTGCGTCGGAAGCTGAAACAGAACGAGGAAATCAATCCCATCCGAACCATTCGGGGCGTCGGTTACCAGCTCGGCGATTCCCTCTTTCTGCTTCCGCGAGGGTAAGGGAGAGATGCCGAGGAGTGGAGCCGCGCGATTGTCCAAAGGACTGCGACGCGGGAAAGGCTGCACGGAAGTTTTTGCATTTGACGGTGACAACCTTAGGTAGCAGCATTAAAGAAAGATTTTGCGAATAAAGGAAAGAAACGGTACCCAATCTTGAGAGTGCGGAGCGTTCGTCATGAACCGGAACGGTAGCGGGGGGGAGATTCAAGAGATGGAAAGGCCGGAAAATCGAGTTGCCATGCCCTCCCCCACCCTGCACGAGCCGGGTCAGGGAGGCACAGTTCGGCTGCAGGGCGTCTTGCAAGAGTCCCAGGACGTTTCTCTCCCGGCCTCCCATGGGGGATCCACGCCGGAGGCTCCCTTTGCGCATCAGGGCGAGCGATGGACGATCCCATCCTCGCGGTTGCGGGTTCCGGGCATGGGGCGAGATGTCGGAGCCTTGCGGCGAGCGGCGACTTCTCCGGTGCGGCGCTCGGGCCGGTCCCTGGATCTGCTCTTGACCAAGAGAGAGTTGGGGGAGCTGCTCGAGCTCGACTATGCGTTGGCCTGCCTTCGGGATCCCGCTGAATTTCCGGAGCTTCTCGCCCGCGTCGCCAAGCTCATTCCCGCGACGAGCATCCTCGCGGTGGCTAGCTATTTTGATCCGGCTCGCCAAGAGGCGCGATTGGCGACGAGCGCCGTGCATGACTATCCGGAGGAGTGGCTGCGCCGATACTTTTGCAATGGGTATGTGAGGCTCGATCCCATTGTTCAGAGGTATGCGGCAACCTTCCAAATGGTAGCCTGGTCTCCGGTGCTCCGGGAGGCTCAGAGCAGGCAAGCTAGTGCGTTCACCCGCGAAGCGAAGGACTTCGGGATGGCTTATGGCTTGACCTGCGGTATTCGTGATGCGAAGTCTTGCCAAGCAACGCTTTTTTCGGTGTCGGGAAGGGAGCTCGAAAGCGAGATCCGTCACCGCTCCGTATTCCAGCATCTCATCCCCCATCTCAATGGGGCGATCATTCGGGTGAGTGGCATTCCCGCCAATCCGGCCGGGATCGATGTGCTCTCGCTCCGGGAGCTCGAAGTGTTGCGCTGGATGAAGGAGGGGAAGAGCAACTGGGAGGTGAGCCGGATCCTTCGCGTCAGCGAGGCGACGGTGAAGTTTCATGTGAAGAACATCCTGGGCAAGCTGCAGGCTTCCAACCGCTCTCATGCCGTCGCGCTCGCGATGGAGCACCGCGTGCTCTGATCCTGGGCCGCGTTCAACCATGCCTCCAATTGCGGGCGCTTTGCGCGTGCCTCGGAGGCGAAATAATCCATATCGAAGATTGCAGCCAGCGACTCGACATTCGCCGGAGGCAGCCGGTGGAGGGGACCGATGCGGCGACAGGGGAAACCCGCAAGCTGGATGGCGCGGAAGAAGTATTTCTCGACGACCAAATAGGCATAGCGAACCTCGTTGAGATGGCACCACTGATAGAGGCCTTTGTAGAGCAGGAGGGAGAGCCTCTGGGAAAGCCCGCGTGTTTGCGCCGCCGCGGGATCGACCGCGAAGCGGGTGAGCTCGACGGTGTCGGGAGACTTGCGGACCGAATGCTCGGGAGCGAGTAGCGGGGCAAAATCGCTTTCCAGCATGAAGGGCCGGGTCGGCGGCAGGATGCGGACCATCGCGCGAAGCTCTCCCGACTCCTCGAAGACGCCGAGGAGGGTCGCGCCATCGTCGTATCGGTCCCGGTCGATCCCTGGCGCGGAAGGAGAGATCCAACGGAGCGCGCGGCAGAAGATGCGATAGCGAAACCGGTAGGCGAGCTCCCTTTCCTTTTCGCTGGTGAGGGTTCGAAGGCAGAACTCTTGCTCATGCAGATGAACGGGTTGGTAGTGCATTGCGGGAGCATGGGGAGAAGCGGCGGGCAAAAAAACTACCCGAAGGGATAGGTTACACTTGGGTGCGCCTGGGGTAGCTTCCCCTCATGGGCCGAAGTGCGAAGAAAGAAGACGAGCTAAACGGAGAGAACAGCCGGAATGTGCGCCTGCTGCGGGGCTGGGTACACGCCCTGCCCTATTGGGAAGAGATTCGATCGGAAAAGGGATTCGGCCTGGGAGAAGAGGCCGATCCGGACCAGCGGGCGATTGAGGAGACCCTTCTGTTGCAGGAGGAGATCGAGAGGGTGCAGCGGATGGTCCGGGAGCGGATGGGGACCCCCTCTCGAGAAGAAAGCGAGGAGGTCGCTTCCGAGAGCGCTCGGCTCTGGCGGGCGATAGGCCGCTTGGCGGAAGAGATCGATCGCCTTTCGGAAAGGCTCGAGGGTCTGGAACGGCGGCGTCCGGGCCAAAGGGTGCGGAGGAACCGACCGCTGGCTCGCTAGCGTCGTCACGCTACCTCGCTCTGCTGGGGCGGGCTAGACAGCCGCCTCGAAAGTCAGCCCATCCAGACAGGGATGGCGCGGTGTTCAAAGCTTCTCGTTTTTTCCCACACCCAGGGCTCCGGCTTGCCGGGACGGAAGGAAGGGCGCGGGGAGCGGATGGTTCTCCTTAGCGGCTTGGCTCCGGCTTGAGCAGCCGTTCGAGGAGCCGCTCGATTCGGTCGAGCCGGCTGGTCGTGTCGGCTCGCAAGTCGCCGATTCTCTTGTCGACCTGCTCGAAGCGGTTGATCATCTCCGCGCGGAGATCATCGATGCGTTTATCGACCTGCTCGAAGCGGTTGTCGAGCTGGCGGAAGAGGCTGAAGAGGATGGCGGCCAGTCCACCGAGGAGCGCCAGGGTTTGGGGCTAGCCCATAGCATGCTTGTAGTAAGAAGGCCTTGACGGGGCAACCGGAATGGATCGGACGGATGGGGAAGGGGGACGCGAGGAGGCGCTGTCGCGGGAGCGAGCGTCCAGAAAAAAGGGCGGCGCGGTTTTACCCGCGCCGTCGCTTCGAGGAATCGTTAGAGGAGGAAAACGATTCGTTCGAGGTATCTGTAAAGTTTGACGCGGCTTCCGGCGCTGGCGTTCAAAATTCCTCTTTGTCCGTTCGTCCCCCTCTGGTTTCTGGTTTGGCGAAGCGCCGCAGCGGGAGAGAGAGGGCGCCTTCCCGAGGGAAGGCCGAGGGCATGGTCCTTAGCGGCTCAGCTCGGGCTTGAGAAGTCGTTCGAGGAGCCGCTCGATTCGGTCGAGGCGGGTGGTCGTGTCGGTTCGCAAGTCGTCGATTCTCTTGTCGACCTGCTCGAAGCGGTTGATCATCTCCGCTCGAAGATCATCGATGCGCTTATCCGTCAGCTCAAAGCGTTTATCGACTTGTTCGAAGCGTTTATCGACCTGTTCGAAGCGCTTATCGAGTATGTCGAAGCGTTTATCCATGGCCTCCAAGCGCTTGTCGAACTGATGGAAGAGGCCGTAGAGGACGCCCGCAAGGGCTCCGAGCAGCGTGAGCGTTTGGGGCCAGTCCATGGCTTATTTGTAGTGCGAAAGGGCGGCAGGGGCAACCCGAATGGAGATCTCCGAGCGGAAGGAAGCATCTGGAACCGCGCGCTTGTTGTGACAGGATTACCAAAAAGGAACGGCGCGGTTTTGCCCGCGCCGCCGCTTCGAGGAATCGTTAGAGGAGGAAAACGATTCGTTCGAGGTTTCTGGAAAGTTTGACGCGGCCTCTGGCGCTGGCGTTCCAGATTCCTCTTCGTCCGGTCGTCCCCTTCAGCTTTCGGGTTGCCTGAAGCGTCGCAGCCGAAGGGCGAAGAGCGCCTTCCCGAGGGAAGGCGGCGAGCAGGGTTCTTAGCGGCTCAGCTCGGGCTTGAGCAGCCGTTCGAGGAGCCGCTCGATTCGATCGAGGCGGGTGGTCGTGTCGGCTCGCAAGTCGCCGATTCTCTTATCGACCTGCTCGAAGCGTTTATCGACCTGCTCGAAGCGGTTGATCATCTCCGCTCGGAGATCATCGATGCGCTTATCGACCTGTTCGAAGCGTTTGTCGACTTGTTCGAAGCGCTTGTCGACTTGTTCGAAGCGTTTGTCGAGTATCTCGAAGCGTTTATCCACCGCCTCCAAGCGCTTGTCGAACTGATGGAAGAGGCCGTAGAGGACGCCCGCAAGGGCTCCGAGCAGCGTGAGCGTTTGGGGCCAGTCCATGGCTTATTTGTAGTGCGAAAGGGCGGCAGGGGCAACCCGAATGGAGATCTCCGAGCGGAAGGAAGCATCTGGAACCGCGCGCTTGTTGTGATAGGATTACCAAAAAGGAACGGCGCGGTTTTCTGCCGCGCCGCCGCTTCGAGGAATCGTTAGAGGAGGAAAACGATTCGTTCGAGGTTTCTGGAAAGTTTGACGCGGCTTCTGGCGCTGGCGTTCAGGATTCCTCTTCTTCCGGTCGTCCCCTTCAGCTTTCGGGTTGCCTGAAGCGTCGCAGCCGAAGGGCGAAGAGCGCCTTCCCGAGGAAAGGCGGCGAGCAGGGTCCTTAGCGGCTCAGCTCGGGCTTGAGCAGCCGTTCGAGGAGCCGCTCGATTCGATCGAGGCGGGTGGTCGTGTCGGCTCGCAAGTCGTCGATTCTCTTATCGACCTGCTCGAAGCGTTTATCGACCTGCTCGAAGCGGTTGATCATCTCCGCGCGGAGATCATCGATGCGCTTATCGACCTGTTCGAAGCGTTTGTCGACTTGTTCGAAGCGCTTATCGAACTGATGGAAGAGACTAAAGAGGATGGCGGCCAGCCCACCGAGGAGCGTCAGGGTTTGGGGCCAGTCCATGCCTTATTTGTAGTGCGAAAGGGCGGCAGGGGCAACCCGCATGGAGCCACCCGACCGAGAGGAAGAGACCGGGACCGCGCCGTTGTCGTGAGGGGGTTTCCAAAAAGGAACGGCGCGGTTTTCTACCGCGCCGTCCTTTCGGGAATCGTTAGAGGAGGAAAACGATTCGTTCGAGGTTTCTGTTAAGTTTGACGCGGCTTCTGGCGCTGGCGTTCAAAATTCCTCTTTGTCCGTTCGTCCCCCTCTGGTTTCGGGTTTGGCGAAGCGTCGCAGCCGAAGGGCGAAGAGAGCCTTCCCGAGGGAAGGCCGAGGGCATGGTCCTGATCCTTAGCGGCTCAGCTCGGGCTTGAGCAGCCGTTCGAGGAGCCGCTCGATTCGGTCGAGGCGGGTGGTCGTGTCGGCTCGCAAGTCGTCGATTCTCTTATCGACTTGTTCGAAGCGTTTGTCGACCTGCTCGAAACGGTTGATCATCTCCGCTCGGAGATCATCGATTCTCTTATCGACTTGTTCGAAGCGTTTGTCGAACTGATGGAAGAGACTAAAGAGGATGGCGGCCAGCCCACCGAGGAGCGTCAGGGTTTGGAGCCAGTCCATGCCTTATTTGTAGTGCGAAAGGGTGGGATTGGCAACCGGAATGGAGCCACCCGACCGAGAGGGAGAGACCGGGACCGCGCCCTTGTCGTGAGA
>JAFS01000001.1 GCA_000526255.1 Verrucomicrobia bacterium LP2A | reverse complement strand
GACGCCGCCCCGGACCAGCATCGGCAGGTGGGTGCGGTGCATCGGCGTGCCAGCGGTGACCGAGAACTGCCGGTGGCAGGCGGTGCATTGCCAGCGGCGGATCGTCCGCAGCCAGCAGGCGTGGTTGACGCATCCGCACACCGGGCAGATCGGGCCGTCCGGCCAGCGGGCCCGCTCAAACCACGCCCGCGCGGCGTCCTCGTCCGGGAAGAGATCGTGGAAGGCGCGGAGCGTGAGGGCGGTGCCGATCATGATCAAAATCTAGGGATTGTGGCGGTCTGCGTCAAGCTGATAGGCCCGTTTGCGTTTACCTACGAGCTTGCCCATAAGACCCTCCGGCGTTTTCTTGCGGAGACGGCTCCGAACCCGGCCGAGGTTCAGGGCATGACCTTTGCCGATTTGATTCGAGATGGCAACCAGCAGGAGCTCTTGCGGGGAAGCTGGCCCCTTTGGCGGACCTTCCGAGAGCTCCGCGCGAGGACGAGTCACGCCTACGAGGAAGAAGCCGCTCGTGTGGTGGTGGCCTCGATCCCCGATTTCCTGGGAGAAGTGAAGCATCTGCTCGGTCAGCGGAAGAGGAGGCTTCGATGAGCCAGGACGAGGAGGAGTCCCCGATCGCCATCTCTCCTGCGGAGTGGCGGATCGTTCGCTCCCTCCTGCAGCGCTATCTCCCGGAATGTACGGTCTGGGCCTTCGGCTCGCGAGCCAAGCGCTCGTCCCGGGCCTACTCCGACCTGGACCTGGCGATCCTGGGCGAAGGGCCGATCGGAATGGCCCGGATGGCAGAGCTTGCGGAAGCCTTCTCGGAATCGGATCTGCCGTGGAAGGTCGACCTGCTCGACTGGACCGAGGCGAGCGAGACATTCCGCGAGATCATCCGCAAGGAGAAGGTCGTTCTCCAGGACAAGAGCGAGCGGACCTCTGCAGGGCGCTAGCTCCCGCAGGCCGGTCACACCGCGGAACGGCGCGCTCGGGGAGCTCTGCTCCAGGAGCGGGGAGCGCGGCGCGGACGGAACGGGCGTTCGGAGCGGGACTGCGACTGCTCTTCCCGGGCGGAAGGCTCGGGTGCGGGGACGTCGTGGTTGAAGCCCTCAGCCCGCTTGCGGGGGATGCCCCGGCCGAGAAAGCGCTCAAGCGAGCGGAGCGGGCCTCGGTCTTCTGGCGACACGAAGCTGATCGCATCGCCGATCGCCCGTGCCCGACCGGTCCGTCCAATCCGGTGGACGTAATCCTCGGGGTTCTGGGGAAGATCGAAATTGATCACATGGGAGATCCCGTCGACGTCGATCCCGCGGGCAGCGATGTCGGTCGCCACGAGCACGCGAGCGGCCCCCGCCTTGAAGTCCCGGAGAGCGCGCATCCTCTGGTTCTGGGAGCGGTTGGAGTGGAGGGTGGCCGTCTTGAGCCCACCCCGCTCGAGCTGGAGGGCGAGGCGATCGGCCCGGTGCTTGGTCCGGGCAAAGGCCAAAACCATGTCGAGCTTTGGATCCTGAAGGAGATGGAGGAGGAGGGCTGTCTTGAGGTGGGGGGCAACCTCGTAGACGAACTGGGTGACCGTCTCGGCCGGGTTCGCTCGGCGGCCGATCTCGACCGACTTGGGGGAGCGGAGGAACTCTCGGGTCAGTACTTCGATCTCGGGGCAGAGGGTGGCCGAAAAGAGAAGGGTCTGGCGTTCCCGCGGCAGCTTCCGAAGAATCTGCCGGATGGCGGGCAGGAAGCCCATGTCGAGCATCCGGTCGGCCTCGTCGAGGACGAGATAACGGATCGCCGAAAGATCGCCGTAGCCTTGTCCATGGAGATCGAGGAGGCGACCCGGGCAGGCGACCAGGATGTCGACGCCCGAGCGGAGCGCCTCGATCTGCGGACGCTCGCTGACACCGCCGTAGATTGAGGCGACCCGCAGGGGAAGGTGCTTTCCGTAGGCGCGGAGGTTCTCCTGGATCTGGGCGGCCAGCTCCCGGGTCGGGGCGAGGATGAGGGCCCGCGGCGCCCGGCGGCCCCCTTGGGGCGGCTGCTCGGAAAGCTTGGTCAGGATGGGCCAGGCGAAGGCGGCGGTCTTGCCGGTGCCGGTCTGTGCGATGCCGATGAGGTCGTGGCCCGCCAGGATCGGCGGAATCGCCGCCGCCTGGATCGGGGTCGGTTCCGTGTATCCGGCTTCGCGGATGGCTTCGAGAATGGGAGAACTGAGAACGAGGTTACGAAACGACATAAAGCTGCCAAAGATAGGGCGGGGCGAATGCGAATGCACGTTTTCTTTTCGGAAGGACGAAGGGACGGAGCGTCTTGAGCGAGGCGGAGAGGGGCTCGGAAGGGAAAATGAGGAGCGGAAAAACCTATCCTTCTTCCCGGATTTCCTCTTCTTTCGGCAGGTCGGCACGGGCGGGCGAAGCCGAACGCGGCGGGTGCTTCCGGTTCCGGTAGCGTTCCACAAGCGCTGTGAGAAGGGCGCCCAGGAATCCGCCGACCAGGTCGGCAGCCCAGTCGCGGGGATCGGGAGTCCGGCCCGGGATGAGCCGCTGGTAGTTCTCGTCGATGGCACCCAGGACCGCGACGGCGGCGATAGCCGCGGGCGTGCTTCCGGTGGCGAGACGGGCAAGCAGGCCGGCCCCCGAATAGGCGAGGCCGTGGAGGAGCTTGTCGTTCACCCGGCTCAGCTCGTGCGGCAAGTTCGGCCCCGGGATGCTGGAAAGGGAGAGCAGGAGGAGGGCATAGGCCGAAAAGGCGGCCCAGCGGCGGAGGCGCTGGCGCGAAGGCTTCCGCTGCGGGGAGGGGAGGCTCATGAGGCGGGCTTCTCCTTTTTGGGCGAGGGCGGAGCCATTCCCATCGCCAGCGTGCGCGGAAGCCGGGAATCGGGCAGAGTCACGGCTGCGATGGAGATTTCGGTTTCGATCTGCCGGCCAAGCCAGTCAAGGAGGATGCGGACGCGCTCCTTGCCGGGAAGGTATTCCCGGACGACGGCGTCGATGCCCCGAAACGGTCCCGCCCCGATCTTGACCTCCGTGCCCGGCTCCAGAGGGCATTCCAGGGTGAGGAGGTTCTCGGGGCCGAGGATCTCGCGGAGATGATCGGCGGAGGAGTTGGGGATGTGGGGATAGCGGCCTCCGAACTGGACGATCCTGGCGACTCCGTGGGCGTAGCGGACCGCGTTGAGGCGCACCAGCGGCTCGAAGCGGGCAAAGAGGTAACCGGGAAAGAGCGGCTCGGTCGTGCAGACCCGCTTGCCCTGGCGCAAGCGGCAATAGCGGATCAAGGGAAGGAGGGCCTCTACCCCGTCGAGCCGGAGGAGCGATTCGTGAGCGATGCGCTCGCGCTTCGGCTGCGCGCGCAGGCAGAACCAGAATCGCTCGCCCGGGGGGAACATCGTCTTCTTCTCTTGCCGCTGCTGCGGCCGATCGGGGAGGCGGCTCTTCCTCCTTCGCCTCTTGGTAGAGAGCAATGACTAGCGAAAAGAGAGCGATCCGTCAAGCAAGCGAAGGACGTCGACACCGGGCGGAGCCCCGGATGCGTCAAGGGCCTTGTTGCCGCTCCGGGATGAACAGGCTGGTCCCGGGCCGATTCGAACGGCCGACCAACGCTTTAGGAAAGCGCTGCTCTGTCCTGCTGAGCTACGGGACCGTGGCTTGGGAAGCGAGGGCTTCCGGAGGCGAGAGACTAGGCTCGCCCGCATCCTTCTCTGCAACCTTAGGGGAACCAAGTGGCGGGAACAAGGCTCGCGTGCGTGAGGGAGCATTCGGAAACCGTATCGGGAGCAAAAATCACTTGCTCCCGTCGGCCCGGCACCGAATGATCCCGTCGCTTTGCAGTATGCGGGTGACGAACCAGAGGAAGCGCGACGGCTGGGCGGTCCTTGGTTTGCTCCTGTTGGTCCTGGCGGGCTGCGCGGGCGCCCCGAGGATTCCTCTCGGCGAGGATCCTCCCGGAGATCCACTCCCGAGGCAGGGAGCGCTCGGTGGGGGCGTGAGCTCGGCGACGGCGGGGAACCGGGTGCTGCTCCTGGCGAAGGGGACCGAGTGGCTGGAGACCCTCTTCGCGGCGATGGAGGGGGCCCGAGACCACATCAACCTCGAGTTCTACATCCTGGAGGATCTCTCCGTCCGGGGGCGGAGCCTCGAAGGTCTCCTGACCGAGAAGCTCCGCTCGGGCGTCGCGGTGAACATCATCCTGGATGGCTACGGCTCCCACAAGACCGACCGCGCCGTCCTGGAGCGCTTGCAGAAGGAAGGAGCGAGAGTCCTCATCTTTCATCCGGTGAGCGGCGGGGCGATCCTGAGGATCGACGCGCTCAACGAGCGTGACCACCGGAAGATCCTGGTCGTCGACGGCAAGGTGGGTTTCGTGGGCGGGATCAACCTCTACCCCGTCTACCAGAACCATGCGGAGCCTGGAGCCGTCCGGCGACGGGATTTTCATCATGTGCTCTGGAATGATGTGGTGGCACGGATCGAAGGTCCTGCGGTGGCGGAACTGCAGCGGCTCTTCTTTGCAACTTGGTCGAATCAGAAGGGGCCGCCGGTCGAGGAGAAGACCTATTTTCCGAAGATCGCGCAGGCGGCAGGGGAGCGGGTGCGCGTGGTGGGAAGCGGGCCCGAGGGGAGCCGCGCGCTCTTCTACACGGCGCTTTTGGAAGAGATCCATGCGGCCCGGCGGAACATCGACCTCTGCACCGGCTCCTTCGTGCCTACCCCGCAACTGGTCGAGGAGCTCGTTCGGGCGGCCCGGAGGGGTGTGGCGGTGCGGCTCATCCTGCCTTCGGCCCTCTACCATCCGGTGATCGAGATTGCCGGGAGCGCCGATTACGGCGAGCTCTTGCGAGCGGGAGTGAGGATTTGGGAGATGCCCGAGGAGGTGCTCCACACCAAGCTTTCCCTGATCGACGGGGCTTGGACGGCGGTCGGATCGTCGAACCTCGATGAGCGGAGCATCCTTTTCAATCAGGAGGTCGACGCGATCGTCCGGGGGCGGAAGACCGCTTCCGCGGCCCGGGCGATCCTGGAAGACGAAATCTCCCGCTGCCGGGAGATCACCCTTCGGAAGTGGCGTCGGCGGGCCTTCTTCGAGAGGGTGGGCGAGCTCTTCGCTTCATTCTGGCGCGTCCTCCTGTAGCATGCCTTTTGCGATGAATCCGGCCAAAGGGAACGCGGGTGTTCGTTTGGTGGTCCTTGCTCTCTTCATCCTGGCGCTGGTCGGCTGTGCCCGGACGCCCAAGATCGACCTCGGGGGCGATCCGCCCGGGGATGCGCTTACGCAGAACCTGGCCGCCGATGCGGCCTTGTACACGATGCCGGTCGCGCAGGGAAACCGCGTCACCCTCCTTCCCGACGGGATGCGAACCTTCGAGGCGATGTTCGCGGCGATGGAGGGGGCCCGAGACCACATCAACCTCGAATACTACATCTTCGAGGATGTCGATGCCGGGGGGAGAAGCCTGGGCCGCCTTTTGCGGGAAAAGCTCCGCTCGGGCGTGGCGGTGAATATCATCCTGGATGGCTACGGCTCCTATCGGACCAGCCGCGCGTTTCTGGACCGGCTGCGGCGGGCGGGGGCGCGAATTCTTGTCTTCCACCCGCTTACTCCGGAGACGATGCTCGAGATGACCAAGGCGAACGATCGGGATCACCGGAAGATCCTGGTGGTCGACGGGAAGGTCGGCTTCGTCGGGGGGGTGAACCTCGCCCGGGTCTATGAGAACCATTCCGATCCCCGGGCGGCCGCACGGGGCGATTTTCGCCACGCCTACTGGAGCGATATCGCCGCCCGGATCGAGGGGCCGGCGGCGACCGAGCTCCAACGCCTCTTCTTTGCGACCTGGTCGAGCCAACACGGGCCGATCGTAGAGAGGAGAACCTATTTCCCCAATGCGCCGGAGGCGGGGAGCGAACGGGTGCGGGTGATCGGAAGCGGACCGGGACGGGACGAGGCGCTCTACTATGGGAGCTTCCTCGAAGCGGTCCACATCGCGCGCCAAAGCGTCGATCTCTCCACCGGCTTTTTCGTCCCTACCCGGCAGGAGATCGAGGAGCTGGTCCGGGCGGCCCAGCGCGGCGTCGCCGTCCGGCTGGTCCTGCCCTCGCCGGTCTACGACCGGGAGGTGCGCGCGGCGGGAAGGGCCGACTACGGCCAACTGCTCGAAGCCGGGGTGAAGATCTGGGAGGTGGAGGGAGCGGTGCTCCACGCGAAGTTTGCGACGATCGACGGGGCCTGGACTGCGGTCGGATCGTCGAACATGGATCGGAGAAGCGTGGTCTACAACGACGAGGTCGATGCGATCGTCTTCGGCGGGAAGACAGCCGCGGCCGCCCGCGCCATTATCGAGCAGAACATCGCCCGGTCGCGGGAGATCACGCTCGGCGCCTGGCGCCACCGGAGCTTCCAGGAGCGGGCGAACGAGTTCTTCGCCTCGTTCTGGCGGTTCCTGATGTGATCGTCTGCCGTCCGCGAGCAACCGCGGGCTCCGCATGGAAGAGCCGCATCACCCGGGATGCCACGGTTGCGACCACGATGCGGGTGACCGGGAGGCGGCTGCATGAAAAAGGGTTGGTTTTCGCAGGGATCGGCCACAAGCTTTTCCGGCAGGAATCCCGTGGCCGCTTCCCTTCCGCCCTCCGAAAGCCTTTCCGGCCTGATCGAGCGCGTCACCTTCTTCAGCGAGGAGACCGGGTTCTGCGTCCTGAAGGTGAAGGTGGCGGGCCGGAGGGACCTGGTTCCCGTGGTTGGCTCGCTTCCCTCGGTCGGGGCCGGGGAGTGGGTCACGGCTCGGGGCCGCTGGGTGCGGGAGCGGGAGCATGGGCTCCAGTTCCGGGCCGAGTCGCTCCGAACGACCCCGCCGACCACCGTGGAAGGGATCGAACGGTACTTGGGGAGCGGGATGGTCAAGGGGATCGGCCCCGTCTACGCCAAGAAGCTCGTCGAGCGGTTCGGGGAGAAGATCCTCGAGATCATCGAGAAGGAGTCGGCCCGCCTCGAGGAGGTTGACGGCATCGGTCCGACGCGGAGAGGGAGGATCAAGGACGCCTGGAACGAGCAGAAGGCGGTCCGGGAGATCATGCTCTTCCTCCACTCCCACGGGGTGGGAACGAGCCGGGCGTTGCGGATCTACAAGACGTATGGCCCCGAGGCCGTGGAGACCGTCCGCGCCCAGCCCTACCGGCTCGCCCGGGAGATCCCGGGGATCGGCTTTCCAACCGCGGATCAGATCGCCCAGCGGGTCGGCATCGCCAGGGATTCGCTCGACCGCGCTTGCGCGGGGCTCGCCCACCTCCTCCTGGAGGCGACCGAATCGGGCCACTGCGCGCTGCCCCTCCCGCTCCTGCTCGAAGGGGCGGAGAAGCTGCTCGAGCTCCCGGAGGCGCGCTTGCGGGAGGCGCTCGGGCGATCGGCGGCGCAGGGGGAGCTGGTCCTCGAGGAGAGGGAGGGGGAGACCTGGGCTTTTCTCCCTTATCTTCAGCGGGCCGAGCAGCGGATCGCCGAGCGGATCGCTTCCCTGCTTTCCGCGCCGCCCGGCTATCCCCCGATCGACTGGACCAAGGCTCTCTCCTGGGCGCAGGAGCGGACCGGGAAGGCTCTTTCGGCAAGCCAGCAGGCGGCGCTGCAGCGGGCGCGGGAGAGCCGGATGCTCGTGGTGACGGGCGGTCCCGGGGTCGGGAAGACGACCTTCTTGCGTACCCTCCTCCTGATTTTGGCGGCCAAGGGCGTGCGCCTTCTTCTCTGTGCGCCGACGGGGCGGGCGGCCAAGCGGCTGGCGGAAGCGACAGGAAGGGAGGCCAAGACGATTCATCGGCTGCTCGAGGTCCAGCCGGGGACGGGACGCTTCGCTCGGGACGAAAACCGGCCTCTCGAGTGCGATCTGCTCGTGGTCGACGAGTGCTCGATGGTCGATATCCCCCTCTTTGCGCACCTTCTCCGGGCGCTCCCCCGGGAGGCCGGCCTGCTCGTCGTGGGCGATGCCGACCAGCTCCCCTCGGTGGGACCGGGAATGGTGCTCCGCGACCTGGTCGGGAGCGGGGTGGTTCCGGTGGCGGAGCTCACCGAGGTCTTCCGGCAGGCGGCGGGGAGCCGGATCATCGCCACCGCGCACCGGATGCGGCAGGGGCTCCTGCCGGAGCGATCGCACGGGGAGGAGTCGGACTTCTATTTCGTGTTGCGGGAGGAGCCCGAGCGGATCGCCGAGATCGTCGTGGAGATGGTGAGGAGCCGGATTCCGAAGAAGTTCGGGCTCGATCCGCTGCGTGACATCCAGGTGCTCTGCCCGATGAATCGGGGCAGCCTGGGCGTTTTCGCGCTCAATGCCCGGCTCCAGGAGGAGCTCAACCCGCTGCGGCCCGGCGAGGGAGAGATCGAGCGCTTCGGCTGGCGCTTCCGTCGTCGCGACAAGGTCCTCCAGACAAAGAACAACTATCAGAAGGAGGTCTTCAACGGCGACATCGGCGAGGTCGTGGGGATCGATTTGGAGGAGCAGCTGGTGCGGGTCCGATTCGAGGGGCGGGAGGTCGGCTACGAGTTCGGCGAGCTCGACGATCTCTCGCCCGCCTACGCGGTCACGATCCACAAGTCCCAGGGCTCGGAATTTCCGGCGGTGGTCGTGCCGCTGGCGATGCAGCAGTACCTGCTGCTCCAGCGAAACCTCGTCTACACGGCGCTCACCCGCGCCAAGCGGCTGGCCGTCCTGGTCGGGCAATGGCGGGCGCTGGCGGCGGCGATCAAGAACGACCGGATCGAGCACCGTTTTTCCCGGCTGCTGCCGCGGCTCCGGAAGGCGTGCGGGCTTCGGGAGACCTCGTCGCTGGTCAAAGAATGAGCATCGCGTCGCCGTAGCTGTAGAAGCGGTAGCCGTGCGCGATGGCCTCCCTGTAGGCCTCCTGGATCAGGTCGAGGCCGGCAAAGGCGCAGACGAGCAGGAAGAGGCTCGACCGGGGGAGGTGGAAGTTGGTGAGGAGGGATCCCGTGCGGCGAAAGGCGCAGGGGGGGCGGAGGAAGAGGTCGGTCGTCCCGCTCTGCGGCTGGAGGTCGGGGACGCTCTCGAGAACGCGCGCGACCGTCGTGCCGACGGCCACGAGCCGGCGGGCATTCTGCACCACTTCCTCGAGCCCCGCGGGGATGGCGAATCGTTCCGGGTGGAGGCGTCCGGCCTGCCACTCTGTGAGGCCGATCGGGCGAAAGGTTCCGGGGCCCACGTGGAGGGTGACGAACACGTGGGGAAGATGGGCGAGGAGCTCCGGGGTGAAGTGGAGGCCCGCGGTCGGGGCGGCCACCGATCCCGGGCTGCGGGCGAAAACCGTCTGGTAGCGTTCCCGGTCGGAGAGCGGGGGCGGGGAGGAGCCCGAACGCCGCTTGCGGATATAGGGGGGGAGGGGCGGGCGGCCGAACCGCTCGAGCGAAAAGGGCTGCGCGAAGCGGAGGAGGCGCTCTCCGCGGGGGCCGACCCCGACCACTTCCGCTCCCAGCCGCTCTTCCTCGGGCCTTCCGGGATCGGCGACGAAGAGGAGCGACCGTCCGAGAGGGGCTCTGCGGGCGGGTTCGGCGAGTGCCTTCCAGAGAAGGGGCTCCCGCTCCTCCAGGAGAAGGAAGGAGAGACGGGGCTCCGCGCAGGGAAGCAAGGCCGGAATCACTCGGGAATCATTGAGCACCAGCAGGTCACCCGGAGCGAGGAGCCCAGGGAGATCGCGGATGCGGTGGTGGGCGATCGAGCCGCTCTGGCGGTCGAGGAGCATCAGCCTCGCATCGGCCCGATCGGGGGCGGGGAAGAGCGCGATCCGCTCCTCGGGGAGATCGAAGGAAAACGGAGCGAGCTCCGGAACCGAATGATCGGAGGGCAGCGCGGCGGAGCGTTCCTCGGACATGCCGGGAGCCTAGGGCACGATCACGGGCTTCTCCGCTTCAAAGGAGTAGCGCTCGACCTGAATCCAGCGGCCGTCCTCCTTTTCGGGGGCCTTGTGGATCTTCACCTGTTCGACGACGAGCTTGCCGTTCTTTTCTGCGAGCCAAAAGTCGATGTCGTAGATCTTTTCGGGCTCGCCCTTCTCCCGGAAGTCGGTGCAGGCGAAGTAGTCCTTGTCGGGGATGCGGCGGACCGGGTTGTGGATCTCCACGAACTCCAAGGGGATCTCCTGCCCGGTCTTCTCGTCCTTGATCCGGAGGACCCCGCCCCCGTCGCGGATCTTGTCGGCGAGGTACTCGTGGATGGCGGCCTTGACCTCCCAGGCCCGCTTGTACTCGGTGTGGCCGGGATGCTCGCTCACCGGCAACCACCACCAGGGGACCGGAAGGCGGCTCACGAGCACCCACTCGTTCCCCTCCTTCCGTGGAACCTTGTGAATCCGGATGTCCATGAGGACCAGCCTCTTTCCGCGCGGCTTGAACCAGAAGTCGAGCTCATACGGTTTCGGAGGCTCGAACCCTTTTTCCCGGAAGTCGACCACCGCGAAGTAGCCGTAGCCCGCGATCGTCCGGACGAGGCGGATGCGATCGAACAGAAGGGAGATCGGTTGGTTTTCGACGGGATCCTGAAAGAGGAAGACGCCCTGCTGCTCTTGACTCTTCTGATCAATGTAACGACGGGCTTCCGCTTCGACCTCCTTTTGGGTAAAGACCTCCTCCTCCTCCTGCGCGATTGCCCGTCCCCCGAAGGATAGGAGAACGCCCAGGAGAAGGGAGATAAGGGAAAGACTGAGGATGGATAAGGGTTTTACCGCAGTCGTCATGACGAAAAATATTGTAATTACATCAAGGGATGTCAAGATTTGCGGCTTGGAAAAGGGGGTGGCAGGATGAGAAAAATGCACCGAACGGAGTCGGCCAAGGAGAGGAAGAGGGTGCGGCGCGGGCCTGCGGTGGCGCGGACGCTGCCGCGCCACGAGGAGGTGACCCTCTGGCTGCGCGATCAGATCGAATCGCGCTGCTACGCACAGGGGGACCGGCTCCCCTCGGAAAAGGAGCTTCAGGAGCAGTTCCGGGTGAGCCGGATCACCATTCGGCGGGCGCTCCAGACGCTCGAGGCCGACGGCTTGGTCTTTCGGCGGCAGGGAGTGGGATCCTTTGCGGCGAAGAGCCGGCTCCGACAGGGGCTGGTCCGGCTGACCGACTTTGCGGAGGACATGGTGCAGGCCGGACTCGAGCCGAGCTCGCGCATCCTCTTCCACGGTCGGGAGGGTGCCGGCGCCCAGATCGCCAGCTGCCTGGGTCTCACGGAAGGGGCGGCCTGCATCCGGCTCGACCGATTGCGCCTGGGGGATGGGCAGCCGATCGCGCTCGATCAGACCTGGCTGCCGACCGAGTATGGTCGAAGGCTCGAAGGACGGGATCTGACGGAGGAGACGATCTACCGGATCCTCGGAGCCGGGTACGGGATCCCGGTCCTGCGCGGGCACTACCGGATCGAAGCGGTCGAAGCCGAGCCCGAGGTGGCCAAGGCTCTGGGCATCGGCGAGCACCGGCCTGTGCTCCGGATCAGCCGCCTCACCTACACGACGGGGAACAAGCCCATCTACTTCCAGAAGCGCTACTATCGCCCCGACCGGGTTGTCTACGAGGTGGAGCTCGAAAGGGCGAGCCGCCACGAGGGGGGGGTGGTGCCGATGGGGATGCCGCTGCGAAGCTTTGCCCCCGTCTTTCCGCAGACTCCGGAGAGAGGCAGCGGGAGCAAGCGCGAATCCGAGAGGGACGAAGGGGGAGAGGAGGGATGACGGTTGCGGGCCGCTGGCTGGCGGTAGTGCGGATCGCGGTCGGCCTCCTCTTCTTGGAGAGCGGGATTCACAAGCTGAGCTGGGGGGGACGCGCAGCCGGGCTGCCGATTCCCGCGCTGTCCGAGCGCTGGCAGCAGTCGTTGCCGCGGCGGCTCCTGGAGTTCGCCGAGAAGAATCCCCTATCCTGGTATCGTTCCTTTCTCTACCACGCGGCGATTCCCAATGCGCGGCTCTTTGCCCTCTTGGTCGCTTGGGGAGAGCTCCTGATCGGCCTCTCGCTGGGGATCGGGCTTCTGGCCCGCTTTGCGTCCTTCGCCGGCGTCTTCCTGGCGGGCAACTACTTCCTGGCCAATTTCTGGATGGGCCTCTGCCAGCGAAACCTGGATCTCTTGCTCCTGGTCCTTTTCCTGGTGCTCGGATGCGCGGACGCGGGCCATCATTGGGGCCTGGACGGATGGCTCTTCCGGTCCAAGAAGCAGGGTGTGCCCGCCTGAGCCGCACGGCGTGGATCAGGCCGGTGCCCCCGACGGTGCCGCCGCTTCCTCGTGAAACTGGTCGGGGGAGGGCAGCGGGCCGCGTGGCCGGGTCCGGGCCCAGTATTGGCTGAAGCTCTCCTCGGGGAGACGATCCCGGGCGAAGGCCTCCAGGTAGCCACGGATCAGGTCGGGAATCTCCTCGAAGGCAACACTCCGTCTTTCCAGGCCGGCGAGGCGGTCTCCGGCGACGCTTCCGCCCGCGTAGAAGGCATATTTGCCCGGAGAGCGGCCGACGAAGGAGAGGTCGGCGTTGTAGGGCCGGGAGCAGCCGTTGGGACAACCACTCATCCGGATCAGGATGGGCTCGTCCCGCAAGCCGAGCTCCTCCAAGGTCCGATCGATCTGTTCCATCACGGAGGGGAAGACCCGCTCGCTCTCCGCGAGCGCAAGCCCGCAGGTCGGGAGGGCGACGCAGGCATGGGAGATGCCTCGCGCCACAGTCCTTGGGGGGGCGGTGGAGACTCCGTGCTTGGCGAAAAGCTCCTCGAGCTGGGCCTTTTGTTCGCGCGCGACATCGGCGAGAAAGAGGTTCCCGTTGGCCGTCAGGCGGATGGGGAGGCCGAAATCGATCGCGGCCTGCCGGAGCGCCTGGCGGAGCCGCGGCCCTTCTTCGCGGTCGAGGATGCGGCCGTTCTGAACGAAGAGCCCGAGAAAGAGCTTGCCGTCCCCCTGCTCGTGCCAGCCTAAGGGGTCGGCGACCGTGGTAAAGGAAAACGGGCGGGGCGGCTCCGGAGCGAAGGAGAGGCGCGAGGCCACCTCCCCGCGGAGCCAGTCGATCCCCCGATCGAGCAGAAGGTACTTGAGACGGGAGCGCTTCCGGTCTTCCCGGTTCCCGTGGTCCCGCTGGGCGGTGACGACCGCAACCGCCACTTCCCGCACTCGTTCCTTGGGAACGTAGAAGAGGGCTTCGGCCAAGTGGGGTTGCGTCTGGCGGAGGCCGTGAGTCATCCCGTGGCCGCCTCCGACCAAAAGCGTATAGCCCTCCACTTCTTGCCCGCTCGCGTGGGCGACGAGGCCAAGGTCGTTGGAGAAGACGTCAACGTCGTTCCGCGGGGGAAGGGCGATCGCGATCTTGAACTTCCGGGGAAGATAGGTCGCTCCGTAGATCGGCTCTTCCTCGCCGGGGCTCCCGTCCCCGAGCGGGAGCGGCTCCCCGTCGATCCAGACCTCGCTGTAGGCCTGGCTGCGGGAAAAAAAGATCTGGCCAAGCTCCGAGGCGAGCTCCTGGAGCTCCCGGTGGATCGAACCCGCGGCCGGAACGGGCGTGGCCAGGGTGTTCCGCACCACGTCGCCGCAAGCGCCCCAGGTGAGGATCCCCGAGGAGATGATCTCCGCGACGGCCCGGCGAAGGTCGAGCTTCCGGATGCCGTGGAGCTGGATCCCCTGACGGGTCGTGATTCGCAGGGTGCCGTTGCCCACCGTCTCTGCCAGCCGATCGAGGGTGAGGTATTGTGCGGCGCTCAGCCGTCCGCCCGGGGTCTTGGTTCGAATCATGAAGATCCAGTCCTTGTCGAGGCCCGCCTTCCGCCGCTCGGCCCTCCGGTCCCGATCATCCTGCTGGTAGCTTCCGTGGAACTTGAGAATCTGCGCGTCGGTGTCGGAGAGGTGGGCGGAAGCGGCATCACGGAGCGCTGCGGCGAGAGTCCCGCGCAGTTGGCGGCTCTCTTCCTTGATCTGTTCGATCGGGTTTGAGGACATAGGTACATTACTCCATAGACTTAGTATATAATAATGCAACAAAAAAATCCGCCAGGTCGCAAGTTCCCTCCTTGCGAGCGGGGGGGCGGTGGATCAATCGATCAATACTCGGGTTCGTTGCCGGGCTTCCACTTGATGCTGCAGCCGATGCTCGGCCTCTGCTCGGCGGGGGCCGGCTTCCCCGCGAGGACCGCATCGATGGCCGCCCGGAGGTCGGCGCCCGTGACGGGCATCGGATGCCCCGGCCGGCTCGCATCGTACTGGCCGCGGTAGACCAGGCGCTGATCCCGATCGAAGAGAAAGAAATCGGGGGTGCAGGCCGCCCGATAGGCCTTGGCGACCGCCTGCGTTTCGTCGAAGAGGTAGGGGAAGGTGTAGCCCGCCTCCTTGGCGACCTCGGCGATCCGCTCGGGCGCGTCGTCGGGATAGCGGACCGGATCGTTGGCGCTGATGCCCACCGCCGCCAGCCCCCGGCGCTGATAGTCGGCGACCAGTTTCGCCAGGTGGTGTTGCAAATGCTTCACGTAGGGGCAATGGTTGCAGAGGAAGATCACGAGCAGCGCCGGAGCTCCGGCGAAATCGGAAAGGGAGACCCGTTTCCCGGAGGGGTCCGGAAGCGAGAAGGGAGGGGCTTGGGTTCCCAGCGGGGTCATCAAGGATGTGGCGGCCATGAAGAAATTGTAGGAGGCGAGCCCAGGCGGACAAACCTTTTTCGAATCGATTCTCCAAGGCGGTTTTCCTTGCCGGGCTTTCGGTATCGGGGATAGCCTTGTCGCAAGCATGGCAATGGAGGCAATCAAGGGGACAATCCGATGAGCACCGAAGGGAAAGGAGCGGGCGAGGTCATCTCTCTTCGCCGCTATCCAGTCAAGTCGATGGGAGGTGAGGAGCTCACCGCGGTCCGAGTGGGCTCGCAAGGAGTGGTCGGCGACCGCCACTTCGCCTTTCGGGACGCCGAAACCGGAAAGATCGTCAGCGCCAAGTATCCGGCGAAGTGGGGCAAGATCTTCAGCCTGCCGGTTTCCTGGGTCCGTTCCCCGGAGGAGTCGAAGGAGCCGGTCGTCCGCTTCCAGCTTCCGGGAGGGGAGTGGCGGCGGAGCGATGATCCCTCGGCAGCCGAGCCGCTCGGCGCTCTCTTCGGCCGGAAGGTCTCCTTGCTCTCCTCCGCCCTGGATACGGTCAGCCTCGAGGAGTACTGGCCCGATATCGAAGGGCTCGCCCACCGCGAGGCGACGACCGACGAGAAGATGCCGGCGGGCACCTTCTTTGACGCAGCACCAATCCATCTCGTCACGACCGCCACCCTCCGAACGCTGCGGGAGCTCTATCCGGAGGGCCTTTTCGAGTCGCGCCGGTTCCGGCCCAACTTCGTGATCGCCCTGCCGGAGGGGGAGCGTGGCTTCGTCGAGAATGGGTGGGTCGGGAAGCGGCTCCGGATCGGCGACTCGGTCCGGCTTGAGATCACGATGGGCTGCGGTCGCTGTGTCATGACGACTCTCCCGCAGGGGGATCTTCCCCAAGATCCGGGCATTCTCCGGACGGCGGCGCGCCACAACCACGCCGAGGTCGGGGTCTACGCGAAGGTCCTCTCCGAAGGCTGGGTCTGGAGGGGCGCTCCGGTTCAGCTGGAGGAGAGCTGAGCCAGAAGATCCGAGCCCAAAGGGGGGGGACCAACGGATTCCCGGTCGAGTCGCCTCCGGGTGTTTGCCGCTCCGGGTCTTCTGAAGTCCAGATGCGGATGCACCCCATGCACCAAAAAATCCACTTGCCCACAAATGCACCTGCTTGCTAAGAGCGGGCATCATGAAAAAATTGCTGTTGCTTCCTGTCTTCTCTCTATTCCTGTTCGCCGTCGGAACGCCGCTGCACGCTGAGTCGGCCTACCTGGCCAAGAAGAAGCCCTCGTGCGCCTGCGCCGACAAGTGCGCGAAAAAGAAGGAGTGCGCCATTCACAAGCACAAGGACTGTGACTGTTCCTGATCGGAGTGATTCAAGATTTCTTGAGCGTAGGCCGGTGAGACCGGCCTGCGCGACATCGATCGAACGGGGACCCGGATCCCGCACCGCTCGCGCTGAGCACCAGAGGTCCTCCGCTCTTCTCGCTCGGGAAGCGTAAGCCTTCCCGGCGAGGTTTTTCTCTTCCCTCTTCCTCGTTGGACGCCTCGTCGAGGCTCCAGTGCAATCGACGGCTGCAAGGACAATGCCCTTGCTTCGCCCCGGATCCGCGAATCCGCCTGTTATGAGAAATTGTCTCGTTCCAGGATAGGTTTTCTCCGAAAAGCAGCTATATTGTCTCACCAAGCGAGACGATTCGTGCGGAAAATGGGTGAACCATGATCGTAAAGTTTTCGGTAGAGAACTGGAAGTCCTTCCGCAATCAGGCGACGCTTTCGATGGTTGCCAGCCGGGAACGCCAGCATGGAGATCGGGTTTCAAAACTGACGAAGTACCGGACAAGGGTTCTCCCGATTGCGGTGCTCTACGGGGGCAATGCATCGGGAAAGAGCAACTTCTTCGAAGCTCTCCGCTTTGCCAAGTGGTTAGTGGTGGAAGGCACACGACCGGACCAAGAGATTCCCGTGGAGCCGTTTCGCCTCGATCCCAACCAGGAAAGGCAACCGTCGCGCTTCTGCTTCGAGCTTCTGATCGACGAAACGATCTATGAGCTGAGCTTTGCGGTGACCAGCGACAAGGTGCTGGAGGAGAAGCTCGTCGAGATTGGTGCAACGACGGAGACGGTCCTCTACGAGCGAGGGGATGGGAAGATCCGCTTTTGCCCGCGGCTACAGGAAAAGGAGAAAGAGGAAAAAGAGAAAGATGGCTTCCTCGACTTCGCGTTTCGGGGAACTCGGGACAACCAGCTCTTCCTCACCAACTCCGTCTCCCAGAAGGTGGAGCATTTCCGGCCAGTCTATGACTGGTTCGCCAAGGAACTGACCCTCGTTGGACCCGAAACCGGGTTCACGGGATGGGACAAGTACTTCGACGGAGAGGATCCCTGCTTGTCGACCCTGGAGGAGTGGCTATCGCGGCTCGACACGGGGATCGCCCGCCTTGACTGGGAGAGGGAAGAGCACCAAAGAGTAAATTCGATGCTCGAGGAGGAGGTGAAAAAGGGAAAGACGGTTCGATTGCCGGATCGCACCCTGGTGAGCTCCGAAGGGGGCAAGTTCGTGGCCAAGAGATTGGTCACCTACCATCCCAGGGCGGATGGCAACGAGGTGAAGTTCAAGCTGATGGAGGAGTCGGCCGGATCGCAGCGGGTCGTCGACCTTTTGCCGGCATTTCTGGATCTCTCGGGCGAAGGCTCCCGGAGGGTCTTTGTGATCGATGAGCTCGACCGGAGCTTGCATCCCTTGCTTACCCGGAAGCTGCTCGAAGCCTATCTGGGCAGCTGCTCGACCCAGAGCCGGGCGCAGCTCCTACTGACGACCCATGACCTGCTGCTCATGGATCAGGAGCTCCTCCGTCGCGATGAGATCTGGGTGACCGAGAGGGACGGCTCCGGAGCCTCGGACCTTTTCTCCTTCAGCGAGTACGAGGATGTCCGGTATGACAAGGACATCCGCAAGAGCTACCTGCAGGGCCGATTGGGAGGGATCCCCCGGATCCTCTGGTGCGGAGCTTTGGCGAGCCCTTCTCTCTCCGCGGAGCAGGAAGGAGAAGAGAAAGGGAAGGATGGGCTCTAAGAGGCGCAGCTTCCTCCCACCCCAGGGAAAACGGCGCTACCGCAAGCTTTATGTCATTGCCGCGGAAGGGGCCAAGACCGAGCCGGAATATTTCTCCCTCGCCCTCTTTAGGAATCGGCAATCGGAGTATCATCTGGAGCTGCTCTCGTCCAATCACAAGAGCTCGCCAGATCAGGTGCTCAAGCGGATGAAAGATTATCTGGACAAGAAAGAAGGGAAGTCGTCCGACGAAGCGTGGCTAGTGGTCGATCAGGATCAGTGGAGCGGTGACCAGTTGGCTGAACTTCATGAATGGAGCCAAAAGCGTCCCAACAATCGCTTCCTTGCCCTCAGCAATCCCAACTTTGAGTATTGGCTCCTGCTCCACTTCGAGGACGGAGAGGCTAAGGATTGCCTGCGGCGACTAAAAAAGCATCTTCCCGGCTACGACAAAGGAATCCGCGCCTCGGCGTTCAGCGAAGAAAAAATCCGCGACGCGGTCAACCGGGCGAAGAAGCGGGATTCTCCGCCCTGCACAGACTGGCCCCGGATCCCTGGCTCAACCGTCTACCGGCTCGTCGAAAAGCTCCTGCGGTCCCTTGCCACATAACGAAACGCGATCGGATCATAAGAAAGGATTATTTCCATCATCACCGTTTAAGCGCTTATGTTTGGCAAGAGGCCGTCCCGGATGGGAGAGCGGCCTTTTCTGCATAACGATGATGAAGAGGAAAAAAGAAGATGAAGATCCTGTGCGTTCTCTACGATGATCCGGTGAAGGGATATCCCCCTTCCTATGCCCGGGATTCGGTCCCGGTGATCGAGCGCTACCCGGATGGGCAGACGGTGCCCAATCCCGAGCGAATCGACTTTCGGCCGGGCGAGCTCCTGGGCAGCGTTTCAGGGGAGCTGGGCCTGCGGCGGTTTCTCGAGGAGCGGGGGCACACCCTCGTCGTGATCTCGGACAAGGAAGGCCCGAAGTCGCGCTTCGAGCAGGAGCTGCCGGATAGCGATGTGGTGATTTCGCAGCCATTCTGGCCGGCCTACCTGACCCGGGAGCGGATTGCCAAGGCGCCCAAGCTCAAGCTGGCGATCACCGCGGGCATCGGATCGGACCATGTCGACCTGAAGGCGGCGAACGATCGGAACATCACGGTGGCGGAGGTGACCTTCTGCAACAGCATCAGCGTGGCCGAGCATGTGGTGATGATGATCCTCTCCCTCGTCCGAAACTATCTTCCTTCCCATGACTGGGCACGGCGGGGCGGGTGGAACATCGCCGACTGCGTGGAGAGGGCCTACGACCTCGAAGGCATGCAAGTAGGAACCGTGGCGGCGGGCCGGATCGGTCTTGCCGTCTTGCGGCGGCTCAAGCCGTTCGATGTCGGCCTCCATTACACCGATCGGCATCGCCTGCCTTCGGAGATCGAGGCGGAGCTGGGCCTCACCTACCATCCCGACGCGGCCTCGATGGTGCCGCACTGCGACATCGTCACCATCAACTGTCCCCTCCATCCCGAGACCGAGCATCTCTTCAATGAGACGCTGTTGGCCAAGATGAAGCGGGGCACCTACCTGGTGAACACGGCCCGCGCCAAGATCTGCGACCGGGATGCGATCGTCCGGGCCCTGGAGAGCGGCCAGCTCGCGGGCTATGCCGGGGATGTCTGGTTCCCGCAGCCGGCTCCCAAGGATCATCCGTGGAGGGCGATGCCCCATGAGGGGATGACTCCCCACATCTCGGGAACGACCCTCTCGGCCCAGGCGCGGTATGCGGCGGGAGTCCGCGAGATCCTCGAATGCTGGTTCGCAGGTAAGCCGATCCGCAAGGAGTACCTGATCACCGAAGGGGGAAGGCTGGCCGGCGTGGGTGCCCGCTCGTACAGCGTCTAGCCGCCTTTCGGAGCCGGGATGCCGCCGCGGGCCATCCTGCCGGGGATTTGCTCGAGCAGGGCCAGGAACGCGGCGGCGCCGGCGGAGCGTTGCGCCGGAGGGGGGGCAAGGATGGCGAGGCTCCACCAGAGCCCCTCGGGAGGGTTGATCCGCAGCGCGGCTAGCCCAGGATCCTCCTCCGGCAGCACGCTGGTCGCAATGAAGCCGATCCCGAGCCCGGCCCGGGCGGCCTCGATGACTCCCTGAGCACTCGGCAGCTCGACATGGCCCGGAGGCTCGATCCGCAGCGCGCTGAACGCTCTCTCGACCGCTCGGCGGACACCGGAATCGGCTTCCCGCCAGAGAACCTTCTCCCCTTGCAGGTGACCGAGCGCCACCCCCTTGGGAAAGTCGCGCGCGAGGCGGCTCTCCCGAGGGGTCACCAGCAGAATCTCTTCCTCGATCCAAGGCTTGCGGACGTAATCGGGCGGAGGGCGCCCCTCCAGCGGCTCCTCGACGAAGACGAGGTCGAACGCCTCTGCGCGCCCGACGATCTCCCGGGAGGATCCGGTCTCAATCTCGACCCGGATGCCCGGATACCGATCCTGAAAGGCGACGAGAGGGCAGGGGAGGTAGTAGCTCCCGATCGTGACGGTCAGGGCGATCCGGAGCCGGCCTTCGATCCGCCTTTGCAGCCTCCAGGCGAATTCTCGGGCCGCTGCGACCCCTTCGGCCACCCGGAGGGCATGCTTCCGGAGCTCCACACCAGCAGGAGTGAGATGGACATGGCCCTGCTCGAAATGGCAGAGAGGATCTCCGACGGCCTCCCGTAGGCGGCGCAGCTGTGCCGAGACCGCCGCTTGAACGACATGGAGGCGCCGGGCGGCCAAGCTTACGCTGCCGAGCTCGGCCACCAGCGCGAAGGCCACAAGGTGGCTCGGTTGCAGATCGGGGAGGTCGGAGGCTTCCCCACCGGAGCCTGCGCCCGGGCCGCGCCCGTCCCGGCCATGCGAATCGGGGATGGTGTCCACGGAAGATGACATCGTATCTCTCCCCTCTCCCTTTGCCAAGGCAACCGAAAGCCTCGAAGGAGGGCGTGCTGCCCAATCCGCAGCTTGCTCCGGCGAAGCGGCCGAAAGAGGCTCACGGGCAGGCTGGTTGCATTCACCCGAAAAATGAATTGTACCGATCCGCTAATACAATCTAGCCTAGCAAAGGCAACGTGAAGTTGCGTAGGGAAGGGAAGGAGTATCCATGGCGTCCGAAGCGAGCTGTCCATTTCACCACACTGCCGCCGTAGGCGGAGTCAAGACGAGCGAGGACTGGTGGCCCAACCGGATCCATCTCAAGATCCTCCGTCAAAACTCGCCGCTCTCGAACCCGATGGGTGCCGACTTCGATTACGCGAAGGAGTTCCGCAGCCTCGACCTCGATGCGGTGAAGCGGGAGCTGCATGCGCTGATGACCGACTCGCAGGACTGGTGGCCGGCCGACTTCGGCCATTACGGCCCGCTCTTCATCCGGATGGCCTGGCATAGCGCGGGCACCTATCGCGTGGGCGATGGCCGGGGAGGAGCCGGAAGCGGGCAGCAGCGCTTTGCCCCGCTCAACAGCTGGCCCGACAACGTGCTCCTCGACAAGGCGCGCCGGCTCCTCTGGCCGATCAAGCAGAGGCATGGGCGCAAGATCTCCTGGGCCGACCTGATCATCCTCGCCGGCAACGTGGCGCTCGAGTCGATGGGCCTCAAGACCTTCGGCTTCGGCGGCGGGCGGGTCGATTCCTGGGAGCCCGACGAGTCGATCTACTGGGGGTCGGAAGGCAAGTGGCTTGAAGACAAGCGCTACTCCGGCAAGCGCGACCTCGAGCGGCCGCTGGCTGCGGTGCAGATGGGCCTCATCTACGTCAATCCGGAAGGCCCGAATGGCAATCCGGACCCCGTGGCGGCGGCGGGCGACATCCGCGAGACCTTTGCCCGGATGGCGATGAACGACGAGGAGACAGTAGCCCTGATCGCCGGCGGCCACACCTTCGGCAAGGCGCACGGAGCCGGCCCCGCTTCGTTCGTCGGCCCCGAGCCGGAGGCGGCGAACATCGCCGAGCAGGGTCTCGGCTGGCGCAGCGCCTTCCGCAGCGGCAAGGGAGCCGATGCGATCGGCAGCGGTTTGGAAGTCGTCTGGAGCAGGACGCCGACGCAGTGGAGCAACGATTTCTTCCGCTTTCTCTTCGAGTACGAGTGGGAGCTCACCAAGAGTCCTGCGGGAGCCTGGCAGTGGGTGGCCAAGGACGCGCCCGAGATTGTGCCCGATCCGTTCGACTCCGGCAAAAGGCGTCGGCCTACGATGCTGACCACCGATCTCTCGCTCCGCTTCGACCCGGCCTACGAGAAGATCTCGCGCACCTACTACGAGCATCCGGATCTCTTCGCCGACGCCTTCGCCCGCGCCTGGTTCAAGCTCGTCCACCGGGACATGGGCCCACGCGCCCGTTACCTCGGCCCGGAGGTTCCGAAGGAGGATCTTCTCTGGCAGGACCCGATCCCCGTCGTCGATCATCCCCTCATCGAAGCGGATGATGTCGCGGCCCTCAAGGCCAAGGTTCTGGCGTCCGGGTTGACGGTCCCGGAGCTCGTCTCGACCGCCTGGGGATCGGCCTCCACCTTCCGCGGCTCGGACAAGCGGGGCGGGGCCAACGGTGCCCGGATCCGCCTGAGCCCGCAGAAGGATTGGCCAGCAAACGAGCCCTCCCAGCTCGCCAGGGTGCTCGCGCGGCTCGAGAGGATCCGGGAGGAGTTCAACGCACGAGCCGACGGCGGCAAGAAGGTGTCGATGGCCGACCTGATCGTGCTCGCGGGCTGCGCCGGAGTGGAGCAGGCGGCGAGGAACGGAGGACGCTCGGTGACCGTGCCCTTCGTCCCGGGTCGTACCGATGCTTCGGCGGAGCAGACCGACGTGGAGTCGTTCGCCGTGCTCGAGCCCTGGGCCGACGGCTTTCGGAACTTCCGCAAGGAGGAGTGCAGCGTGCCCGCCGAAGCTCTTCTGGTCGACAAGGCGCAGCTCCTGATGCTCACGGCACCAGAGATGACGGTGCTCGTTGGCGGCATGCGCGCCATGGATGCCAACGTCGGCCGGAGCCGACACGGGGTCTTCACGGATCGACCGGGGGCGCTCTCCAACGACTTTTTTGCCCATCTGCTCGATAGGGAGACCGAGTGGAAGGCCGTGGACGAGCGAGAGGAGCTCTTCGAAGGAAGGGACCGGAAGACGGGGGCGCTCCGGTGGACCGCCACCCGGGTCGACCTGATCTTCGGCTCCAACTCCGAGTTGCGCGCGCTGGCCGAGGTTTACGGGAGTGCCGATGCGCAAGGGAAGTTCGTGGAGGACTTCATCGCCGCCTGGAACAAGGTGATGAGCCTCGACCGCTTCGACCTGGCGCCGGCTTGAGGGCGTGAGGGCGACCCGCAGGAATCCGGAGGCTTGGCTCGCCTCCGGCTAAGCTCGAGGCACCGTCAAGGCTCCGTTTTGGCCTTCTCTGTGCCCGCTTTGCCTTTCCCGATCTGCACCGTATTGGCCTGGAGCTTGTCGCCCGCCTTGCGGGCATGGATCACGACGCGCTCCCCGGGAAGAAGATCGGCGACCGTGGCGGGCTCCTTCGTCTTCCCCTTGGAAATCTGCGAACGGTCGGTCAGCTCGACGGGAACCGATTTGCCGTCCCGCGACTTGACCGTGAGCACGTTCCCTTCCACGGAAGCGATCTCCCCGATGACATGGATCTCGTTGCCGTGCGCAAAGGTCGAAAACGTACCGAAACTGAAGAGCAAGCAGGAAAGCAGAACTCCAACCGCGCCGCGCATCGTATTTCCTCCGATTTTCAAATCTTTTCGCCGTCTGTTCTCGCTTCCCCGCTGTTGCGGAAAGCCGACCCCGATTACGAGCCTACCGGTTCCCCGACGCTTATTCAAGGAGAGCTTTTGTCCTCTCCTTCGAGGAAGTGCTCCTCGTCCTGCTCCTCCGCCCGCTCCTTCGGACCCTTCGGGTTGAGTTGCTCCATCTGGAGCTCCTCTTCCCGGGTGAGCTTGGGCAGGTGGCGGAGAAAGAGGACGAGCTTCCAGCTCTCCGCATCGTGGCCGTTTTCTCCCCAGGCCGGCATTCCCGTGAGCCGGATGCCGTTATGGATGATGTAGTAGAGCTCCCCGTCGGTGAGGCGCTGAGTTGCCGGCTTCCGCATGTCCGGGGGCCGCGGGTAGAGGCTCTTGCCCATCTCGGTCTCCCCGCTTCCGTTGTTCGCGTGGCATTGGGCGCAATGGTCGGCGTAGTGCTCCATCCCCTGCTTGAGCCAGCCGCGGCTCGGCGGAAAGGGATTCTGCTGAAAGCGCGCCTCCTCGGGGATCGAGAGCCGGTAGATCCGTTTCGCGACGAAGGCCTCCCAGGCGGGAGGAGCTTCGCGGGAGCCGAACCCCTGGCGGATGGAGAGAACGACCCCAACCAGGGTCAGCACGCCCATGAGGGCGAGTCCGCCGATCACCAGAAAACCGAAGCTCCGCAACATCACGATCCCCATCCGTTCACGGGACAAGGCCCGGCGGCCTCCCAGCAACGTGGGGCGTAGAGCGGCACGACCTGCCGGCTTGCTCGCCTCCCGTGGCGGGCGGAGCACAAGAATGGAGCGAATGCGGCCCCGCAGTCGAGGCAACAATGCGGCAAAATGGACAAGAGACCGCGGCTCGACAACCGGTGCGCGGGGACCCGAGGAAGCGCCTTTTGCCAGCCTCATCGGGCGGGTAAAGGTTGGAAGTCGGGTCGGAGCAAGAGCTTGGCAAATTCTGCAAGACTCGGAGAAAAAGAAGGATCGCAGCCGGAAGGGCGTGGTATAAGGGCGATCCGCAGCGCAAGCCCGCCCCTAGAGAAAATAGTAGTGGATCATGGAAATGGACACGACACCTGAGCTGACCGGGCCGCTCCCGCCGGGCGCTTACCTGCGTCGCTGCGCGCGGGAGCCCTACCGGATCCTCTTTCCCTTGGGCACGGTCCTCGGGTTTCTGGGCGTCGCGGTCTGGCCGCTGGCGTCCCTGGGATGGGCTCCCTCTCCGCCGGCCCAGAGCCATCCCCGACTCATGATCGAAGGCTTCGTCGCGTCCTTTCTTCTCGGTTTCCTCGGAACCTCCCTGCCGCGCCTTCTCGGGATCAAGCCGCTCAGCGGAAACCTGCTCCTCCTTGTGTCCGTCACCCTCTTGACAGGCGGAGTCCTCCAGCTTCTGGGAGGCCAGTGGGCGGGCGACCTGCTTTTTGCCTTCACGCTTCTCCTGCCTCTGGTTTTTTTTACCTTGCGCTTTCGACACCGCAAGGACAATGCACCTCCGAGCTTCATTCTGGTCCTGCTGGGAGTGGCGGGAGCGGTGGCGGGAGCCTTCCTGCAAGCGGAGAAGGCGGCCGGGAGCCGAATGAGCCCTCTGGTCCAGCAGCTCAGCTCGCTTCTGCTCTTTCAGGGGCTGCCCCTGCTTCCGCTGCTCGGGTTGACCGCCTTCTTCCTCCCGCGGCTCTACGTCAGGGAGAGTGCGGACGCCCAGCCGGCGGCAGGCCGTCCCTCCGGCAAAGGGAACCGGTCCGCTTTTGTGGCCACGGGAGCGGGTCTGCTGATCCTCGCCAGCTTTTTTCTCGAGGCGAGCGGCAAGCGGCTCCTGGGGGGGCTGCTCAAGGTGGCTACGTCCGCCGGCTATCTGGCTCTTACCTTGCCCGCCTCCCCGGAGCTCTTGGCTCGGGGAACCGTCGCAGCCGCTTCCCGGCTCGCGCTTGCGTTGTCGCTCCTGGGGTTGCTGCTCGCCTCTTTCCTCGCCCCGGCCGGCTCTCTCCACCTCTTCTTCCTCGGCGGAGTCGGGCTGATGATCCTGTCGGTGGGCGCGCAGGTCATTTACGGCCTGAGCGGGAGGGGCTTCCTGCTTCGGTTCCGCTTCATTCCTTTCGAGTTTGCCATCGGCGGAGTGATGGTGGCGATGATCACGAGGATCGGGGCGGACCACCTCCCCAGCTGGCGGTCCCCGCTCCTTTCCTTTTCGGCCCTTCTCTGGATGGGAGCCCTGGCCCTCTGGGCTGTTGTCGTGCTCCCCTTCGTCCTTTGCCCGCAGACCGAGGAGCGGGATGAGCCCCAGGCAGGCGAGCCGCCCGCGAAGAGCGAGCCGGAAAAAAGCGAGCCGGAATAGCGAGCGAGCGGCAGGGGCTTTGCTGCCGGAGATCGGCGGATGCCGCTATTCGGACTTGCGTGGCCTCTTGGCCAAGCTATGCTCAAAGGCATGAAGGAAGGCTGGCGGACCCCGGCCTCCGCTTGGTCTGTCGCCGGGATTCTCCTCCTGCTCGTGGGCCTTCTTGCCGGCAACCGTCCTGTCGCCTGCCGGGCTGCGGAGGGCGGAGTCCCCGACATCAGCCGTGAACCTTCCGACCTCCCCGGACCTCTGCCCCGACGCGCCCCCAAGCTCGTCAAGATTGAGCTGCTGGCTCGGGAACTCGAAGGGCGGCTGACCGACGGGGCTACCTTCCGCTACTGGACGTTCAACGGGAAGGTTCCGGGCCCCTTCCTGCGTGTCCGGGTGGGCGACACGGTCGAAGTTCGCTTCCGCAACGATCCGAGCAGCCGGATGGTCCACTCCGTCGACCTCCATGCGGCATGGGGGTATTCGGGCGGGGCGATGCTGAGCCAGACTCTTCCGGGCGGGGAGAGGGTGTTTACCTTTCGGGCGCTCAACGCGGGCCTCTACCTCTACCACTGCGGGACGCCCGTGATCGCCCAGCATATTGCCAACGGAATGTACGGCCTGATCCTCGTGGAACCGGCCGGGGGACTTCCGAAGGTGGACAAGGAGTTCTATTTCATGGAGGGGGAGATCTACACGTCCGGCCCCTTTGGCGCAGCCGGCCCCCAGGAGCCGGACCTTGCGAAGATCCTCGAGAGAAAGCCCAATTACTACGTCTTCAACGGCTCGGTCGGCTCTCTGATTCGCCACCCCCTGCAAGCCCGCGTCGGCCAGGCTGTCCGGATCTTCTTCGGGAACGCGGGCCCCAACGATTCCTCCAACCTTCACGCCCTCGGAGCGATCTTCGAACGGATCTACGAGGATGGAAGCCTGGCGACTCCCCCCATGGAGAATAGCTGCTCGATTTTCGTCCCGGCCGGGGGCGCCGGATTCATCGAATTCGTTCCCAGGGTTCCTGGAAGCTATCCGCTCGTCGATCACTTTTTTGTCAAGCAGGAGAGAGGACTGGGAGGGAGCCTCGTGGTCGAGGGTCCCCTCGATCCCTCGATTATCCACGAAGGAAAGGCCCGGTAGAGGGATGAGGCGGAGCCAACAGTCGGCGCTTTGGCTGGCGCTCCTCGCTTCCGTTCTTGCGGGCTTTGCCTTTGAGGCCCCGGCGGGGAGCGTGCGCTGGGTGGCCGAAAAGGAGCCCTTTCCGGGTCCGGTCATTACCGTTGGCCCGCCAGCCAGCTCCTTCGAGAAACATGAGGGAGTCTCCTTCTATGGGGCCGCGCCCTCCTTCCGCTGGAAGGTCCTGGGAAGGCTCTACTACCAGGGGCAAACCGAGGCCTGGGCGTCCCCTTTGGGACGAGGCCGGCTCTGCGCGGTGGCCAAGGAGCACGGCTGCGACACCCTGGTGTTGATCAACCGGAACCTCACCTATCTCGGCAGTTCGGGCAACCCGAGGGATATTCCGCTCTCCTCCGGGATGCGCGGTTGGCGTCCGATGGAGGAGTTCGGTCCCGCAAAGCCGCATTACCGGGTCGACGCCTTCTTCCTCGCCGGGCGGAGGGAACGCTAGTTGCGGGAGGTCCCTCAGCGCGGGGAAGGGGTCGATTCCGTGCCCGGAGCCAGGAAGAGATAGACGGCCCGGTAGGGAACGCGAACGGTCTGGCCCGCGTGGGAAGGCGGCGTTGCGGGCGCGGCACCGCCCAGGGTGTCGATCCGAAGGACATGGGTAACGGAGGCCAGGACCCCGGCGGTTCCGGTGCTATGGACGGAGATCACCAGCCAAGGGACGTCCGCCGGAGCGCGGCCGGGCGCTTGGGCCAGCGGAGGGACCGATCCCTCGATCCGGCTTCCATCCGCCGCCTCCCAGCAGGGGCCGCGGAAATGGCGGCCCACCTTGAAACCCGCCGCATCGTGGAGGGTCGCCTCCGGCTCTTGGAAGACCCAGCGGAGAGGGGCCGGGGGGCCTGCCGGCGCCTGCGCCTTGTAAATCTGGAAGCCGGTCGCGTGGGCTACCCAGACGAGTCGGGCGGAGGCGGGCAGCGGGAGGCCCGGCGCTGGCGGAAGGTTTTCCGCGAAGAGCGGCAGGGCGAACAGGAAAGAGCAAAGGCAGCCGGCAAGGAGCCGACGCGGTCTTGTGAACATGGAAACCTCCTCTCTTGCGGGGATTCCCCCGAAGAGGAGGAAACCGAAAGAGGCCAGCACTGTCAAGTCCTTCCCCGGGCTCGGTCTCTATGGCCACAGCGGGCGGATTGGGAAGGATCGGCCGTCTGCCGCGAAACGGACCGGGACGTCACCAGTGTGGATCGACGTGCGGCAGATCTGCGGCTGTACCTTCGCGCCGGGCCCTCTGCGGCGGGCTCCCGGAAGATAGGAAGCGTTTACAACTTTTTCCTTGTAAGATAATGATTTGTGCTAAGATGACAATCAAGTCCTTCCTTTCCAGGCGGAAGGGAGAGATGCAACCACTCAATGGAGGGAGAAAGAATGAAAAGAATGACGCTGCTCGCGGCTGCGATTGCGCTCCTGAGCCTCGGATCGGGCGTCCGTCCTCTCAACGCGCAAGAGCATCACGGGGTCTCGATGGAGCTCCATCACATGCATCTGGTCATCAATCATGCGGTGCAAATGGCGGCTGAGGGCTGCAACCTCGCCATGCTCGGCGAGATGAATATGGCTCCCGGCATTGACGATCAGGCCGTCGAGCATGGAAAAGGGATGATTCGAGAAGGGAAGGCGCTCATAAAGAGCGTGTTACAGAGCAAGGCGATGACGGAGCTCCACGAAAAGGGAGCGGGGGAAGGCAAGGAGATGACCTACACCCACAAGTTAGCGGAGGCGGCACTCGCCTACATCGATCGGCTTGAGGAGATGCACTCGACCAAGTAATCTCGACGACTGGGGGAGGGAGAGAAGGGGCTCCGAGCGTCTTGCCGATTACGGTCGGCGCTCGAGCCCTTTCCCTTCTGGCAGCCGCCGCAAGACGGCTGGTTGATAAATGAGATTGCCGGCCATCACGGTTGCGGATGCTTTGTCGTCAGCGCCGATAGCTCCTGCTCGGCCGCCTTCAAGTTGTCCTGGTCGAGCGTGTCCATCTGGTGGCGGCAGTAGAGCATGCAGCGGAGCACGACGACTTGGCGCATCAGGCTCCGGGTGAGGGAGAGCTTCTTTCGCCATGTCTGGAACTCGGGCGAGGAGTCGGCGTTTTCCGCGAGTGCGGTCCCATGAGCGGGGAAGTGGGCCTCTCCGGGCAGAGCCTCAAAAAGAATGATCGTGGGGGGATGAAAGAGGGGATGGAAGTGCTTCCCATCATCGATCAGGTGAGCTTCCCACCGCGCGGAGATTCGGGATTGCTCCAACTCCGGGAGGACCGTTAGCCCTTCGATCTTTTCTCCGGGATAGAGATCTTTCGCGATCAGGGTCCGGATCTCGGCTTCCGGAGAGACGCCGCCCGATGAGGGAGAGGGACCGGAGGCCGCCTGCAACCAAGAGGCGGCCCCAACCAAGCAGAAAATCGCAAGGAACGTCCTCGCTCCGCCGAGACGGAGCCGTCTGAGCACCACGCAATAACCAAGCGGGCCGACCATAGGACCTCCTTTTGCTCTGCCCTGACCATTGCTCTACGACGCAATATAAGCCTAGCCCGGCCCGGCGCAATACCCACTCGCACTTCGTCCCGCCGGACCCGAGGCTCCGGGGGCGTTGACATCCTCCCCGGCGTAAAGTCCGGAGATTCCTACGGCGCTCAATCCGGGCTTGAACCGGAATGAGCCGCTTCGGCGGGTTCCTGCTGCTGGCGACTCGGTGCCGCTCACTTCACAGGCGATCCGGGCGTGTCCCGCCCTTAGAACATTGATCGCGCCGACCACGTCGGCGTTCTCATCAAAAACCGCACTCCACACACTCGAACCGGGCTTGCGTCCGACGGTTGTCCGCCGACCCATGGCCGCAACACGGACAGGTCCGGCTCGTGTTCCGCGGCGGCACGACAACAAGCCAGCCGCCTCTCCACTCCATCTTGTACTCCAGCTGCCGCCGGAACTCGGACCATCCCTGGTCGAGAATCGACTTGTTCAGGCCAGACTTGGCCCGAACATTCCTTCCCGGATTCTCAACCGTGCCAGACGGTCTGTTGCAAGGGATGAACAGGCGCATCGGCCAGCCATGCCGCGACACGCCCGCTCGGGAACGGAGATCCGTTGCGCCAGCCGGTAAGCAGCTTGCAGAGCCCGGCGTAGCCAAGCCTCTTCTCACCCTGCTCCTGACGCCTCTTCTGCAACGCCAGCGCCTCGTTGAACACGAAGCGGCATGCTCCGGCAAAACGACGCATCCGCCGCTCCTGGCGGCCATCCGCCCTGAGCTCAAACTTGAACGCTTGGAGCCGCCGCATTGTGCTCAATCATACGGGCGTATTATGATCGATGCAAACGTCCATTTGGTCTCTGTGGAATGTCCGGCGGCGACTCCACCCAGCAACAGACACCCAGCCAAAGCCAAAGACGGCGCACCTATCCTTCCCCGCCCTGAAGGACGGGGCTTGATGCGCACCAAGATCAATGTCCGTGAATATTGACGGTGTTGTGTGTGAAGACCGAATAGAAAAGATAGAGGAAAAAGAGAGCAGCCACTGCGATGACCCAATAGAAGACCTTGTCGGCCGGCTTCCCTTCGCTTCGGCTTGATTTTGGGTCCGGTTGGGGGGGGCTCGGTTGGGGGCGTGGAGCTTTGTTGCGCTCGGCCTCTCCCTGTTCTTCGGAAGGTTCGCTGTTCTCCATCGAAAACTATTATAAAACCCGGGTGCGTCGTCCGCAAATGCCTTTTCGATCGGAGCCCGATCGCAAAGACGTCTATCGCTCCGCCCGGACGAAGAAGATCGGCACCACCGCCCGGATGCCGGTGGAGCTTTCCGCCTGGCAGACTTCGCCAAGAGGGCCTGCCTCCACGGTAGCGAAGCCCGCCGCCCGGAAGAGGGAAGCCACCTCGGCCGGAGAGAATCCGGGCCAGCGGTCGTAGTACTCGCTCAGGAAAAAATCGAAGCCGTGCCGCTCGAAATCGGTGAGGACCGCCCGGCCGCCGGGCTTCAGGATCCGAAAGAGCTCGCGGATCATCGCTTCCGGGCTCTCGACATGGTGGAGCACCATGTTGGCAAAGCAGCAGTCCACAGTAGACGCCTCGAGCGGCAGCGCATCGGTCTCGCCTGGCATGCACCGGAAGCCGGATCGACCGCCGAACTTCCTCGTCAGCTCCGCAAGCATAGCGGGGGAACGGTCGACGGCGACGACCTCCAGGCCCCGCCCCAGAAGGGCTTCGGTCAGGAAACCCGTCCCCGCTCCGACATCCGCTGCTCGCTCGCCCGCTTGGACCTTCGCCAGATCGAGCGCCTTCTCCCGAACCTCGTCTCGAAAATACCCCTTCCGGAGCGTATCCCATTCCGCGGCCACTTCCTCGAAGTAGCGTACCGATGACGGCATTCCCTTCATGGCAGCGATTGCAACAAGGGCGGAGCACCCTGTCTAGAACTATCCCCATCCAGGTACGGAGGAATGCCGGCGAACGACGCATTTTCTTTCGTGCCAGGACGTCCGCGCCTTCCCGGGTGATCCCGTTCGATCGCGAGGGAAGAGCACTGAATATTCCGTAGGGGAACGGCTTAGAAAAAGGACCGTAAATCTACTTGCCATCCCTATCCTTTGGACTACGATCACTGCTAAAAGGCCGTTTCGTGTAAATCCGATCGGTCTTTTGACCGCCATCCCTGTAGGTTGGCGGTCGCGCCTTGGAGGGTGCATCCGGGGCGCAGAGAAGCAGAGTGGTAGAAAGGGAGAAAAAAACGATATGGCACAGACACAAACGACGGCAACGGCTGTCGCGCGTCCGCCGCTTACCGCCTTTTCCTGGAAAAGTGCGGGGATTGCGATCGGCGCGTTGATTGTCTTTGACGTCCTGATCAACGTGTACGAGAGGCTCTACGCCTTTTCGAAGGGTCTCGACTACACGTCGGCAGATTATGAGAGCTACTGGATGGGCATGCTCTTCGCGGAGCTCGTTTTGGAAGCGGTCACGGCGGGTGCGCTGTGGGGCTGGCTCTGGATGACGCGGGATCGGGCGCTCGACCGCCTCTCCCCGGCAGAAGAGCTCAAGCGGTATTGGGCCTTGGGACTCTTTGTCCTGACCTATACCTATGCGGCGTATGCCGGCGCGAGCTACTTCACGGAGCAGGACGGTACTTGGCACCAGACGGTGATTCGGGATACCGACTTCACCCCGAGCCACGTGATCGAGTTCTACCAGAGCTATCCCATCTACATCATCTTCGGTGTGGGCTCGCTTGTCTACGCGATGACCCGATTGCCCCAGTTCGCTAAGGCATTTTCGTTGCCCTACGTGGTACTGGTGGGCTCTCCGGCGATGATCTTCCCGAATGTCGGACTCAACGAGTTCGGCCACACCCGGTGGTTCATGGAGGAGCTCTTCGTGGCTCCGCTCCACTGGGGCTTCGTGACGTTCGGCTGGGGTGCGCTGGCGATCCTCGGAACCTGGTTGCAGATTTGCCCGCGGGTCCTGGCGCTGGTGAACCATGTCTACTATGGCAAGCCGATTCAGAGCCCGGCTGAGGTGATGAAGGATCCGCAAAGCTCGGTGAATCCCGCTGCTTGTGCCGCCTGCGCGATGTAGGCCCACATAAGGGACCGAGAGAATCGGAAAAAGAAGAAAACACGAAAGCAAGAAGAGGGGCGGGGTGCCACCCCGCCCCCACTCTTGCAGAGGGGGAAAGTAACCAATGCAATATTCGCAAGTAGACGCGGAGGCGAAGGCGGTCGCACGCAAGTTCGACCTGGTCGTCATCATGTCGACCTTCCTGGCGCTTATCGCGGGCTTTCATGTCCATCAGATGCTGGTGGCGGGAGACTGGTCGTTCTGGGTGGACTGGAAAGATCGGAACTGGTGGCCGATCGTGGCTCCGATCATGGAGATCACCTTCCCGGCGGCGGTGCAGGCGGTTCTGTGGACGAGGTTCCGGATGCCGATCGGGGCTACGTTCTGCTGCCTGGGCCTGCTCTTTGGCGAGTGGATGAACCGGTACATCAACTTCAATGGATGGACCCACTATCCGCTCAACTTCGTCTTCCCGGAGACCTTCATCCCGGCGGCGGTCGTGCTCGACATCGTGTTGATGCTGACCGGCAACTGGATTGTGACCGCTCTGGTGGGAGGCGAGCTCTGGGGCTGGCTCTTCTACCCGACCAACTGGGTGATGATTGCGCCGTACCACCTGCCGGTCGAGTATCAGGGCTCACTGATGAGCGTCGCTGACGTGATCAACTACATGTATGTCCGCACCTCGACGCCGGAATATCTCCGGATCGTGGAGACGGGAACGATGCGAAGCTTCGCGGGAGGGGTGACCGGCGTGGCCGCCTTCTTCTCGGCCTTCGTCTCGGTCTGCATGTACGTGCCCTGGTGGCTCATGGGTGCTCACTTCTTCGGCAGCACGAAGTTCTTCAAGACCTACGAGTCGGCTTCTACCGAGGTCAAGCACGCCTAAGAGGAGGAAGGAAGACGATGAGAAAGAGAGTAATGCGGATGATGGGGAGAGCGGGCGCCTTGGCCCTGCTGGGGATGATCCTGGCAGGTCCGACGAACCGCCTTTGGGCTCTGGGCGAAAAGTCGCAGGAGGGCTTCCTTCGGATGCGGACGGTGATCTTCTACGACACCCAGTTTTCCGGACGGAAGTTCAAGGTTGGGGACGACATGACGGTGACGGGGAAGTTTCAGCTTCTGCCGATCTGGCCAAAGGAGATCGCCTTCTCGGGCATTTCCTGGCTCAACTTCTTCGTCCCCGGGCCCCAGTTCCTGCGGGAAGGTACATGGATCAACAATCGGTTCATGTCCTGCTCGGAGCTGCTGGAGCTTGGCGGCACCTATGAGTACAAGACGATCGCCAAGGCGCGGTATCCGGGTCACTGGCCGGTTGGGATCATGCTGAGCATGAAGGATGCGGGTCCGCTCATCGGGCCGTCCATCTACGTCGACGTCGAGGGAAGCCACGAGGGCTTCACCAACCCGATCAAGACGCTCTTGGGCAACACGATCAACCTGGAGGACTACGGGCAGAGCCGGATGCTCATCTGGACCCTGGTGACCACCCTGATTGGGGTGGCCTGGCTCGGGTTCTGGCTGGGGAGGCCCTTCACCTCGCGGTTGGGAGTGGTTGCGGCTGGACGGGCGAAGGAGCTGATCAGCGGTGCGGATAAGACCGTGGCGGTGATCTTTGCTCTGGGCACGATCGGCTTGGTCGCAGTGGCGAACGTGATGACCGCCTCGCAGTTCCCGCATACGATTCCGATTCAGGAGACGATCATCCGTAACGAGCCGCTTCCGCCCGAGCCTTCCCGCGTGGAGGCGAAGGTGCTGGATGCGACCTACGATGTGCCGAGCCGTACGCTTGCCTTCCGGGTGGAAGTGCACAACACCGGAGATCGGCCCTTGGTTCTCAAGGAGTTCACCACCGCCAACGTACGCTTCCTCAACGAGCAGATTCCCGGAAATACCTGGAATCCGGACTTCCCCGAGGTCTATGGAGGTGCGATGAAGATCACTCCCTCCGAGCCGGTTGCGCCCGGAGAGACCAAGGTGCTCGAAGTGGTGCTGGCGAGTGCGGAGTGGGAGAACCAGCGATTGACGATGTACCACGAGACGACGAATCGTTTCGGCGGTCTGCTCTTCTTCAGCGACCCGACCGGGGCGCGGAGCATCATCGCTGTCGCCGATCAGCTCGTGATTCCGAGGTTCGGCGTGACGCAGATGTAAGTTCCTCCGGTTCATTCGAAAGAACCGAAACAAGCGCGCCCTTCGCCTCCCTTTCCGGGGGACGAAGGGCGCGTGCTTTTTACCAATGTTACAATCAGGGAAACACGCACCGGAAGATCGGGCAATATCCTTAATGCTGCTCATGGAAACTCCTTAATATGATTGCGACAAGCGACAGCGTGCGCCAAGGAGATATATATTAGCATCATATTGTCCCTAAACAGTTTATACGTTATATACGGAAATTTCCTTGCCATAAGACCGTCTTGCGTTACGGTTGCTTGCGAAATACCGTTTGGCGAAAGGCCGGGCGGTTTTTGACCGTCCTCCCTGTAGGTTGGCGGTCGCGCCTTGGAGGGTGCATCCGGGGCGCAGAGAAGCAGAGTGGTAGAAAGGGAGAAAAAAACGATATGGCACAGACACAAACGACGGCAACGGCTGTCGCGCGTCCGCCGCTTACCGCCTTTTCCTGGAAAAGTGCGGGGATTGCGATCGGCGCGTTGATTGTCTTTGACGTCCTGATCAATGTGTACGAAAGGCTCTTTGCCTTGACGAAGGGCCTCGACTACACGTCGGCGGATTATGAAACCTACTGGATGAGCATGCTCTTCGCGGAGCTTGTGATGGAAGCGATCACGGCGGGTGCGCTGTGGGGCTGGCTCTGGATGACGCGGGATCGGGCGCTCGACCGCCTCTCCCCGGCAGAAGAGCTCAAGCGGTATTGGGCCTTGGCACTCTTTGTCGTGACCTATACCTATGCGGCGTATGCGGGTGCCAGCTACTTCACGGAGCAGGACGGTACTTGGCACCAGACGGTGATTCGGGATACCGACTTCACCCCGAGCCACGTGATCGAGTTCTACCAGAGCTATCCCATCTACATCATCTTCGGTGTGGGCTCGCTTGTCTACGCGATGACCCGATTGCCCCAGTTCGCTAAGGCATTTTCGTTGCCCTATGTGATCCTGGTGGGCTCTCCGGCGATGATCTTCCCGAATGTCGGACTCAACGAGTTCGGCCACACCCGGTGGTTCATGGAGGAGCTCTTCGTGGCTCCACTCCACTGGGGCTTCGTGACGTTCGGCTGGGGTGCGCTGGCGATCCTCGGAACCTGGTTGCAGATTTGCCCGCGGGTCCTGGCGTTGATCAACCACATCTACTACGGCAAGCCGATTCAGAGCCCGGCTGAGGTGATGAAGGATCCGCAAAGCTCGTGCGATCCCGCTGCTTGCGTCGCCTGCGCGATGTAGGCCCACGTAAGGGACCGAGAGAATCGGAAAAAGAAGAAAACACGAAAGCAAGAAGAGGGGCGGGGTGCCACCCCGCCCCCACTCTTGCAGAGGAGGAAAGTAACCAATGCAATATTCGCAAGTAGACGCGGAGGCGAAGGCGGTCGCACGCAAGTTCGACGTCGTCGTTCTCCTGTCGACCTTCCTGGCGCTCATCGCGGGCTTCCATGTCCATCAGATGCTGGTGGCGGGAGACTGGTCGTTCTGGGTGGACTGGAAAGATCGGAACTGGTGGCCGATCGTGGCTCCGATCATGGAGATCACCTTCCCGGCGGCGGTGCAGGCGGTTCTGTGGACGAGGTTCCGGATGCCGATCGGGGCTACGCTCTGCTGCCTGGGCCTGCTCTTTGGCGAGTGGATGAACCGGTACATCAACTTCAATGGATGGACCCACTATCCGCTCAACTTCGTCTTCCCGGAGACCTTCATCCCGGCGGCGGTCGTGCTCGACATCGTGTTGATGCTGACCGGCAACTGGATTGTGACCGCTCTGGTGGGAGGCGAGCTCTGGGGCTGGCTCTTCTACCCGACCAACTGGGTGATGATTGCGCCGTTCCACCTGCCGGTCGAGTATCAGGGCTCACTGATGAGCGTCGCTGACGTGATCAACTACATGTATGTCCGTACCTCGACGCCGGAATATCTCCGGATCGTGGAGACGGGAACGATGCGAAGCTTCGCGGGAGGGGTGACCGGCGTGGCCGCCTTCTTCTCGGCCTTCGTCTCGGTCTGCATGTACGTGCCCTGGTGGCTCATGGGTGCTCACTTCTTCGGCAGCACGAAGTTCTTCAAGACCTACGAGTCGGCTTCTACCGAGGTCAAGCACGCCTAAGAGGAGGAAGGAAGACGATGAGAAAGAGAGTAATGCGGATGATGGGGAGAGCGGGCGCCTTGGCCCTGCTGGGGATGATCCTGGCAGGTCCGACGAACCGCCTTTGGGCTCTGGGCGAAAAGTCGCAGGAGGGCTTCCTTCGGATGCGGACGGTGATCTTCTACGACACCCAGTTTTCCGGACGGAAGTTCAAGGTTGGGGACGACATGACGGTGACGGGGAAGTTTCAGCTTCTGCCGATCTGGCCAAAGGAGATCGCCTTCTCGGGCATTTCCTGGCTCAACTTCTTCGTCCCCGGGCCCCAGTTTCTGCGGGAAGGTACATGGATCAACAATCGGTTCATGTCCTGCTCGGAGCTGCTGGAGCTTGGCGGCACCTATGAGTACAAGACGATCGCCAAGGCGCGGTATCCGGGTCACTGGCCGGTTGGGATCATGCTGAGCATGAAGGATGCGGGTCCGCTCATCGGGCCGTCCATCTACGTCGACGTCGAGGGAAGCCACGAGGGCTTCACCAATCCGATCAAGACGCTCTTGGGCAACACGGTCAACCTGGAGAACTACGGACAGAGCCGGATGCTCATGTGGACCCTGGTGACCACCCTGATTGGGGTGGCCTGGCTTGGGTTCTGGGTGGGAAGGCCCTTCACCTCGCGGTTGGGAGTGGTCGCGGCTGGACGGGCAAAGGAGCTGATCAGCGGTGCGGATAAGACCGTGGCGGTAGTCTTTGCTCTGGGCACGATCGGCCTGATCGTGGTGGCGAACGTGATGACCGCGTCGCAGTTCCCGCATACGATTCCGATTCAGGAGACGATCATCCGTAACGCGCCGCTTCCGCCCGAGCCTTCCCGCGTGGAGGCGAAGGTGCTGGATGCGACCTACGATGTGCCGAGCCGTACGCTCGCCTTCCGGGTGGAAGTGCACAACACCGGAGATCGGCCCTTGGTTCTCAAGGAGTTCACCACCGCCAATGTACGCTTCCTCAACGAGCAGGTTCCGGGGAATACCTGGAATCCGGACTTCCCCGAGGTCTATGGAGGTGCGATGAAGATCACTCCCTCCGAGCCGGTTGCGCCCGGAGAGACCAAGGTGCTCGAAGTGGTGCTGGCGAGTGCGGAGTGGGAGAACCAGCGATTGACGATGTACCACGAGACGACGAATCGTTTCGGCGGTCTGCTCTTCTTCAGCGACCCGACCGGGGCGCGGAGCATCATCGCTGTCGCCGATCAGCTCGTGATTCCGAGGTTCGGCGTGACGCAGATGTAAGTTCCTCCGGTTCATTCGAAAGAACTGAAACAAGCGCGCCCTTCGCCTCCCTTTCCGGGGGACGAAGGGCGCGTGCTTTTTTGGTTCGCCTCGACATTGGGCACCGATCGGCGGAAACCCGAAAAGAATGGAGCGCGATGGCCGCGACGGACGCTCGGAAAGAGCGCCAAGAATGCACGTCGTGATTGCTATGTTGCGTGCAAATGCATTAGGAACGTTCCCGGTATGGAGTCTGGGATCGGCCCGATCGTGCAATCTCGTCTAGGGCTGAGGCGGGCGCCGAAAAGAAATAAAGGAGGAAGTGCGATGGAATGGGAAACGCGAATGGCGGGGAAGAGAAGTGGAGAGAGGAATCATCCGTCGGACCGAAGCGGTGGAAGACGATCGCCCTGCGTGTCGGTGGCGGGAATGCTCGCGCTGCTGCTTGCCCCTTGCGCCGCGTTCGGGGCGCAGGTGCTTTCAATCGAGGGGACCGGCTTGGCGACGTCCAACTACGCGGTTCAGCTCAGCGAGGGTGACGCCTTGGAAGCGGGCCGGATCATCCGGACGAACAGCTTCGCTACCTGCACGCTTGGCTGGGCGGGTAGCCCGGACAAGATCGTTGTCGAGCCATCGAGCAACGCCGAGCTGGTAGGAGAAAATCCGATCCGCTTCCGGCTCGCGGCGGGCAAGATCCGCTTCACCGGCAAGGATGTGGAGGTAGCTACCCCTCAGTCGACGATGACGAGCAAGCAGGCGGGAAGCTACTCGATCTTCCTTAAGCAGGGAAAGGAAGTTATGGAGGTCCTAACGGGAGAGGCAGCGGTGACGGTCGGGGCGAAGAAGGAGCAATATGGGCTCCATGGCGGAGAGGAGCTTACGATCGGAGCGGACGGCTCTGCGAAGAAAGGGCCGATTGCGGCTCCGAATGAGGCGAAGTAGGCTCGTCGGACCGGGTTTTCCGCGCAGGCCGAGAGGGCGCTGATGAGCGAGAGGCTTTGGCGTCTCCTCCTCAGTGGTGCCGGCGGCTTCCTGCTCTTTCTTTTGGCCGCTTACGGACTGCGGGCGGCCTACAGTTGGAAGCGTGAGCCGGCACGGCTTCGCGGCGATCTGGCTGTGATCCTTGGCCTTTGCTTTCTGCTAGCCCTGCTCGCCTTCCTCGCGCGAAGCCACCGCCCATAATTGCCTGCGGCGAGGCCAGGACGCTCCGAGCTCCGCCGGTGGAACTGCTGAGCTACCACTGGGCGGGCGAAAATAAGCCCAATCCGCCCGTCAGCTCGTAGGCTAATCGAATGACCGTGAGGGTGATCACGACGAAAAGAAAGATCAAGAGGTTGCGAAAATTCGTGTCGCTTCCGTCTCCCCCCGGGGGCGGCCATTTAGGATTGGCAACCATAAGGACTAACCTAGCAAAGTTTCCCGGCTTGGAAATGCAAGAATGATCCTGACGAGGAAGAAAGTTGGCCTTTCGGACGGCTTCCGCGGGGGAGGCGGCTGCCTCGGGGAAGGTCCCCTCCCGTAGCGGCAGTTTTCCCGTAGATTCAATCTCGCTCACCGGGACCCTCCGGAAGGTCGGCTCGCTCCATTCCCTTCGTTGCAGTCCAAGAGCACAAATTTCTTGCGCGCCGCGCGTCCGTTAGGCAAAGTTAAGCGCATCGGAACGGGCTGCGGCATCGCCCACCAGAAGTGGGAGGAAAAGCACGCAACCCGCTGCAGGAAGAGGAGGAGAGATATATGGGTGCAATCTGGCTCGTCCTTTGTTGGATGCTGATTTTCGTCGCGGCTTTTGCGATCAAGGGCTAACCACCTTCGCGCAAGTCGGAACGATTTTGCAGGCGGTCTGCCCGGATCGAGTAGAAATAGCTCGAAACGGGCAGGCGGTCTGTGGCCCTTGGCGCGAGTAGCGCAAGGCGATAACTTAAGAGGGTGTTGCCAAATCTGGCGTACCCACTTAAGGATCAAAACGTAGTTCAGTTCGTCTTCAAGACAATCGGCTCCATCGAGTCACGAACAGAGAGCCGATGGGCCTTTTTTGTCTCTTAGCCTCCAGTTGAGGAGAGTGCTGCTCTTCGCGCCGCAACCCGTAACAGAAGGCGACCAGGCTAGAAGGTTTCCGTTACATCGCCGCAGAGAAGCATGGCCGAACCGTAATAGGGATTCTTGATCTCCTTGTCGGCTTGAATCCAGCTCGCTTGCGCCATCGGGCAGGTGCAGACGAAATAGCGGCCGGTCTGGACCTTATGCTCCCGGAAGAGGGCGATCAGCCGGTCGCTGACGTCCTTGTACGCGAGACGAGCGGCATCGAGATCGTTCGCCTTGGAGAGCCGAACGAGGTCTTGGGGCAGCTCCTTCGGGAAGAAGCCGCTTCCTGCGCGCTCGACGAGGCCTTTCATGGCGGTCGCCTGGGAGCTAATTTCTTTGAGCGAGTCGTCCGCGAGCGCCTTTCCCATCGCGAGGTAGGGGGGCATCACCGAGTCGAGGTCTGCAGGAAGGGGTGCGGCAACGGCCGCCGATGCCCAAGCCGCTACGGTCCAGACGACCACCAGGATTCGATGACTTGCTCTACTTCCTCTCATAGGCTCCTCTTGCTCTGCGCTCTCCGTCTTCGTCGGGCCGCGGTCCGCAGGCCCCAGAGGGCGATCGCGCGATCACGCCGTCCTCTTCCCCGGACTATCCAAGAGAGCATAATGGCGGGAACCGCGCGAAGCAATAGGATCGCTGCGTACTAGGGCTAGCTAGGGCGCGACGGCGAAGGTAAACATCATTCCGCTGTGGAGATGCTCCAGGATATGGCAGTGGGCCATCCAGGCTCCCGGATTGCTCATCTCGACCAGAATATCCACCGTGTCGCCCGCGCCGACGAGAACCGTGTCTTTCCAAGCCTTGTTCGGGTTGTCCTCTCCGTTGGTGTTGAGGACGAGAAAACGCTGTCCATGGATGTGAAAGGGATGCTGCATCGGGTGGAGCGAATGGATGTCGTTGATGATCCGGAACTTGGCGAAGCTTCCCTGCTTGAAGGTCCAGTCGATGTTGCCGCCCATGTCGCCCATGCCCTTTTCCATCTTCTGTCCCAGGACCTTACCCGTGTCGAGGTCGACGATCTGCCAGTGTACTTCACGCGAGGTCGATGCCTTGTTCTGATTGTACATGTGGTCTTCCCATTCGACCTTGGCGCCGGTTTTGGCCAGGATCGTCAGGAGTCCCGGAAAGGCCGCACCCGGCTTCGGAGCGCCAGAAGGGGCGCTTCCCGGCTCCTCGAGCCCCTTGGCGGCCTGCCTCGAGACCGACACGAGGAAACGGATCGTCTTGTCGGGAGGCGTGTCGCGGAAGCGGGTAGCCAGTGCTTCCATCTCGTCGATGGTCGCCTTGTTCTCCCGAAGGGTTGCGAACTCCTTGGCGAAGGAGGGGCTCGCCTCCTCCGAGCCGACGCGGAAGGTCACGAGCTCGTAGGTCCGTGCGCCGACCAGCGGATCGACCGCGTGGTGGATGAGCTTGTACTCGCCCTCCTTCGGGAAGTAGCACTCGACGATCTGCCGCTCCGAGGGGGAGACAACTACGGCGTCGGCCCACTGCTCGCGCTCGTAGCGTCCCCCATCGGTGCCTACCAGCTTCATCTGGACGCCGGGCGTCTGGATCCGGAAGGGGCGGGCCGAGGCGCTGTCAACCAGGTAGAGGCGAAGGACCTCTCCCTTCTTGACGTCGATCACGAGATGGGTTTTTCCGTTGACGAGCGGGATGTTCCCGTATCTTCCCATGAACGCGAAATTGATATAGTCGGCATGATATTCGGGGATCACGCCGTCCTTGATCAGGATGTCGGAAAGGACCAGCGGAACTTCGCGGTTGGCCGGGCCCCAATAGTCCTTCTCGGTGGGCTCGACCATGTAGACCCCGAAGAGACCGAGCTCCTGCTCGAAATCATCCCGGAAATGGGGGTGATACCAGTAGAACCCGGGATCGGGGAAGCGGAAATGGTAGACGTAGCTGGCTCCCGGAGCGATTGCCGGCTGGGTCACATCCGGTACTCCATCCTGCGCGTTGTCCTGGCGCAAGCCGTGGGAGTGGATCGTAGTCGCGATCCCGGTCTGGTTGGCGAAAGAGACGGTGATATGGGCCCCCTGCGGAACCCAGAAGAAGGGTCCGGGAATCGAGCCGTTGTAGGCGAGCTGCTTGACCTTCGCTCCTGCGATGGTCTCCTGCACCTTGACCGCCGAAAGCGAGAAGCTCTCCCCGTCCTTCAGGTGGACGACCTCAGAAGGCTTCGTGTCCGGATAGGCGTCGGGGTCGACGGAGAAGTCGTAGTGCTGAGCCGGTCCGGCACCGCGCTTTTGGAGAAGCAGCAGGCTCCCGGTAGCGGCGAGAGCTGCTACGGCGAGCAGGATCAGCCAGCCCGACCTCTTTCTTCTTCCGACGGGTTGCAACATATCCTTCCCCTTGTTCGCTGGCCGGACGATTCTATCCTTTTGATTCACAATAGCCGAAAAAGACCGATAGCGCCAGGGGAGCCTCAGGAGGCGCTCGCCTCGATGCCATGAGGCCCGGCGAGCCTCGTCCGGCGCGCCATCCGGCGATAGACGAAAATACCGACTCCTGTCACCACGAGCAGCCCCGCCGCGCCAAGGCCCATCCAGACAACGCCCATTCCAATCGTGATTGGGAAGCGGAAGACCAGCGGCTTGCCGTCCGGTCCAGCCTTGTCGACGAGCGTGAGCTCGACCATGTACCGGCCTCGGTTCGGCAAGTCAAGGTCCAAGGAGGCGACCCCGCTCGAGTAGATCTGGGCGGGGAAATGGGCGACCACCGTGCTGTCAGAAGATAACACCTTGCACTCGATCGGGATCTTCCGAAGCTGCGGCGTCACCAGATCGAGCACGAGACTCATCTTCCCGGTCGTCGGGACGTTCCGGCAATAGGTCTTGAAGTTCCCCATGCCGCCCATGCCCCCCATGCCGCCGTTGCTGTAGACATAGACATCCATGTGGATTGCGTAGCCCGCCTGCTGCATCATGCCGCATTCGAGCGCGCCGCTTCCGCCCCCGTGCGCCCAGGACAAGCGCGGTTGAGCGCCCCAGGCAAGGGCGAGGGAAATTCCCAGGATCCGTCCCAAGGTGAGCCATTTCTTCCGCATCGAGTTCTCCTTTTGCTGATCCCTGCTCCGTGTGAGATGCGAGCGGGAAAATATGTGAGCCTAATGCACCAATTACTAGCACTTTCGCCGTGGCTGCAAGAAGAAAGTCTCCCGGCTTTCCATGGCGTCTAGCATAGGAGATTCCCCGACTCCCGAACAGTACCCCTTCCGCCTGGGAAGCCGTGCACTTCTCGGTGTCGCCGCCGCAGCCGAGAGCGGGAGGTGCGCTCCGTCGGGGCAGGCTCTGCCTTTCGACCCCTTCCCGCAAAGGAATCCGGGCGCGGCAAGAGATCGCGGCCTTCGGACGGCGGCTTTTCCCTGCATCGTCCTAGGTCCTCCCGGCTTCTGCCCGGTTTTTCTCTTTTTTCCTTTTGCCCCTCTCTTCGCTCCCGAGTAGGCTTGGCGACGGAAAGTGAGCAACGGGTACACAGGGTCGGGAAGCCTCCCAGGGAGAGCGAGTAGGAGACGAGGCCGGGACATTCCCGGCGAGATGCTTCGGTTCGCGTTTTGCCTCTTCGCCGCCTGCCTCCTTCTTCCGAATTCCGCGTCTGCCCACCGCCATCGCCCGAAGGGACCGATCGACTGCGGTATCGTCAGCGAAGGTGGCTACACCGCTCATCTCGACATCTGCAAGTACGAACCGATGAAGATGTACGAGAGCTACTGCGAGAACGTTCCCAAGACCGGCGAGGCGACCTTGGTGCTCGATCTCATCAGTCACCCTCTCTGGAAGGTGCCGGTCGTTCTTACCCTCGTCCGGGAGGCGAGTCGGGAGGTTGCGGCGGAAGCACCGGCGCATGTCTATCGGGAAGGAATCGCCTCCTTTCGCGTCTATTTTTCCACCCCGGGACGGTACATCCTGGAGGTCAAGCCCCAAGGGGTTGTGAGTGCCGCGAACCAGCCGGTCGTGCTCCGGTTTCCCATCGCTGTCGGCTTCCCTTCTCCAAAGAGCTTCGCTTCGCTCGGCGTTGGGGAGGTTGTCGCGGTGGCGATCCTGGGATTTCTTGGCTATCGCTTCTGGCGCAAGCGGCTCCTGGAGAGAGCGAGAAGACCGCGCCCCTGATCCGGGTCGGCGGATCGGGAGCCCCGACCGCCTGCTGCCTCGGCGGCGCTCTTCCTGGGATGACTCGGATGGGGCGAGCCGGGAAGATCTTTTTTGCGAGCCGCTTCGCGCTAGGCTAGGAAGAGCGGAGGAGCCGTGTATAAAAAGATCCTGGTAGCCTACGATCGCTCGGAAGGAGGAAGGACCGCGCTCGACGAGGGGCTCTGCTTGGCCCGCTCGCTCGGCAGCGAGTGCGGGGTGCTCTGGGTCGTTCCTCCCGTGCCCTATTTCTTCTTCGACATCGGCCGCGAGATCGAGATGCAGCAGGAGCGGGAGGAGGCTTTTCTCGCCGAGATCGGGAAGGATGTCGAATCGGCCTCTCGGCGATGGGGGCATTCCGCTACTCTTATCCGAAAGACAGGGAGCCCCGCGTTCGAAATCGTCCGGTTTGCCGAGGAGAAAGGATTCGAGTTGATCGTCCTTGGCCACAGCGGCCACTTCGGGGCCTGGGGGCGGGCTCTCGGCAGCGTAGCGGCTCGCGTCAGCGAAGAGGCGGCTTGCGCTGTTCTGATCGCACGGGTGCCGAGGTCGGCGGGAGAGGGCGCCCAGGCCGCCGTAGAATCGCGGGACAAGACCAGGGCGATGTCCGTGGCTGAGCCGCCTACAACTCGCGACGCCCCGCCAGCGCATAGCTGAGCGTGACGCTGTCGGCAAACTCGAGTCCGCCTCCGGCAGGAAGACCTGTGGCCAGGCTCGAAATTCGGGAGCCCGTCTTCTTGAGGATCTGCCCCAGGTAAAGCGCCGTCGCCTCTCCTTCGGCATCGGTGCCGAGGGCGAGGATGATCTCCCGTGGATGTTCCCGCTCAATGCGGGCGAGAAGAAGGCCGGTCGGAATCTCTTCCGGCCCAACCCCGTCGAGTGGGGAGAGCTTGCGTCCGAGGACGTGGTAGATGCCGCGGAAGGCCGACGCCCGCTCGATGCGAAGGACATCCCCGGGGGAGGCGACCACGCACCAGAGTAGCGGATCGCGAACCGGGTCGCGGCAGAGCTCGCAGAGCTCTTCTTCCGCGTAGAAGCCGCATCGCGTGCAGGGATGCACCCGCGTCCCCGCTGCCTGGAGAAGGCGTGCGAGCCGCTCCTTGGTTCCCTTGGTTTCCTCCAGCAGAAAGAGGACAAGCCGCTCCGCAGAACGAGGACCGATCGAGGGCAGCTCGCGCATGGCCGCAAGCAGCTCGCGAACCGTCGGGGGATAATCGGCCATGGGAGGGCGCTCGGTTTCGCTCAGGGCATGCCCGGCATGCCGAGGCCGGCGCCCAGCTTTTGCATTTCCGATGCGCTCGTCTGGCGGGCTTGGTCAAGAGCTTCCCGCACGGTGACCAGGACAAGCTCGGAAAGCATCTGGGCATCCCCTTCGGCGACGAGCTCGGGAGCGATCGAGAGATCAAGGAGCTCGCCTCCTCCGCTGGCGACCGCGCGGAGCTTTCCGCCAGCGCCCTCGACTTCGAAGCGCCGGGAGGCGAGATCTTCCTGCAATTTTTGGGCCCGCTCCTGTAGCTCTCGGGCCTGCTTGAGCATCTTGTTCAGGTTCATATCGTCTTGGGTTGAGGGGGGGTTGCGGAAAGGATCCGCGCTTCAAAGACCCGCAGCGCCTCCTGAATGAGGGGGTCGTTGCGAAATTCTTCTTCGGTGATCCGCTCCTGCGGGCCGACGCTCTTCTCCTTCTTCGCCGACGGCTCCGGGCGCTTCTTCTGTTCCGGCGCGGCCGGGGGATCAATCAGCAGGAAGTGGACAGTCACCGCTTCCCCAAGGAACTCCCGGAGCGAACCTTCCAGGATCGGAAGGTTCTGGGGATCGGTGAAGTACGAGGCCTTTTGGCGGAAGTCCTTGGGAAGGGCGATCTCGAAGGCTTCCCCCCGTTTCTCGAGAAAACGGCTCTTCTGGATCGATTCCGCCTCCAGGGGCCGTTTCTGAACGAAACAGTCGACCGCCCGACGCCAAGCTTCCTCCGGCAGGACGGGGAGCGGAGCCGACGTCGGGAGAGCCGAGGCCGCTCCCGGAGACTCGGGTTCCATAGGGACCTCCGCTTTCGGGGTCGGAACATCGGAGAGAGCGGGCGGGAGAGTCGGCTCTGGGGAAACGGGCGCCAATTTTTTCGGGGCGACGGGGATCGCGGAGAGATCGGCGGAAACCGATCTCGACCCGGAAGCGGAAAGCTCTCGAAGAAGCCGCTCGAGGGAGACCTTCTCCTTATGATGGGTCAGCTCCAGGATGCCCACCTCAAGGATGAGGTTGCGATTGGCCGCGACGCGCAGGCGCCCTTCCCATTGGGTCAGGTCTTCGAGAAGCGAGAGAGTCGCGTCGGGAAGGAGGGTTCTGGCTAATGCTTCGACCTCCGCGAGCTCCGAGGCCGGAAGCTCTTCCTGGATGAGGGCAGGTGCGGTCTGGTAGACGGCGACGTTCCGAAAGAGGTGGACGAGCTCCCGGGAGAGGACCATCGCTTCCTTCCCGGATTCGAGCAGCCCGCGCAGCAGATGGAGCGCTTCACCGGGAGCTCCCTCGGCGATCCGTTGGGCAAGCTTCGAGATCGGGCCGGTTCCGGCCATGCCGAACATCTCGAGGACGACCTTCTCGGAAAGCTCGCCGCCGTAAAAGCCGACGAGCTGATCGAGGGAGCCTTCCGCATCGCGGAGAGAGCCCTCCGCGTTTCTCGCGAGCAGTGCGAGCGCCTTCGGATCCGCGGTGAGTCCCTCGGCGACACAGAGCGAAGACAAGTGGCCGGCGATCTCCCTTTCGGAAATCCGCCGGAAATCGAACCGCTGGCATCGGGAGAGAACGGTGGCCGGAAGCTTTTGCGGCTCGGTCGTGGCAAAGATGAACTTTACGTGGGCCGGAGGCTCCTCGAGGGTTTTGAGGAGGGCGTTGAACGCGGCCTGGGTGAGCATGTGGACCTCGTCGATGACGTAGATCTTGAACCGGCACTGGGCCGGAGCGAAGCGGGCGCTCTCCCGGAGCTCGCGCACCTGCTCGACCCCGTTGTTGGAAGCTCCGTCGATCTCGAGGACATCGAGGGAGCGACCCGCATCGATCTCCAAGCAGATCGGATCGGACGGATCGAAATCGACGCTCGGACCGCCCATGCACTCGAGCGCCTTCGCCAGGATGCGAGCGGTCGAGGTCTTTCCGGTCCCGCGGGGTCCAGCGAAGAGATAAGCCTGGGCGACCCGCCCCTGCCGAATCGCGCCAGCCAGCGTCCGGACGACGTGTGGCTGGCCAACGAGCTCCGCGAAGCTGCGCGGACGGTACTTCCTGGCGAAGACTTCGTAGGCCATGGGTCTTGTCGCTCCGATGGAGAGAGCACCAGGAGCAGCGACAACCGCGGTCAAGTTACCGGTGCTTCCTTTCGGACCTGGCGGGGTTACCCTGCCGGCAGCTCCGCCGCCCCTGGCAAAGCTGATCTTAGGCGGTAGGCGAACGGATGCAACCTATTCCCTTGTCTGCGGGCGAGGCAAGCGACGAAATTCGCCCGGCTGCCCCGCCGGTGAAAAGGCGGTTACGGATTCTCCGGAGCCGGTTTCGGTGGGGGAGCGCCCTGGTCGGAGCTCTCGCTCGGGGCGGGTGTCTCGCTGGAGGGAGCCTGAGAGGGAGGAGCCGGAGGTGCCTCTCTTCCAGCGGAAGGGGTGCCGGCGGGACCCGGAGCGGGAAGCTCTCCCCCGGCGGAGGGGCTGGTAGAAGGGGCTGCGCTCGGGTTCGGTTGGGTTCCCTCCCCGGAAGGGGCTGTCATCGAAGGAGCGCCGGAGCTCGATGGTTCCGGAGTGGGAGGGGCTCCCTCTTCGAGCCCGGCCTCCGCATCCGATCCCTCGGTCGCGTCCTTCTTGGTCTCCGATTGGGATTGCGGCTGGCTCTCCTTTTTCTTGGCGTAAAAGTCGCAGCCAGTGACGGCCACTGCGGTGAGCAGGCCCAGAGTCAAAAGGAAGAGACGCGACAACAGGAATTTTCTGGCAGAGTCCATAAGGCTTTTGCGAATGAGTCCCTCGATTAAGCCTTTCCTCTCCCCTCTTGTCAACCGACTCTCGAAGGGCGGAGAAAGTTTCACAGCGGGTTCCGGCTATCCGGGAAGAGGAAACTCCCGGGTGGAGGAGAGCACCTCTTCGCGAATCTTCTCGAGAGCGGCCGGATCGTGCCGGTAAGCGAGCGTGCGGTGGATCCATTCACCGATGTCGAACATCTCGTTTTCTCGCATGCCGCGGGTGGTGACCGCCGGGGTTCCGAGGCGGATGCCGCCCGCCTGGTAGGGAGGGAGGGTGTCGAAGGGGATCGCATTCTTGTTGACGGTGATCCCCACCCGATCGAGCAGCTCTTGAGCCTCCTTCCCCGAGGTCCCTTGTGGGCGGAGGTCGACCAGAAGAAGGTGGTTTTCCGTAGTTCCCGTGACGAGGCGGTAGCCATGGCGCTTGAGCGACTCGGCCAGGGCTCGGGCATTGCGCAACACCTGGTTCTGATAGCTCTGAAACTCGGGCTGGAGCGCCTCTTTGAGGCAGACCGCCTTCGCCGCCACTACATGCATGAGGGGCCCACCCTGGATGCCCGGAAAGACCTGGGAATCGATCTCCTTGGCGTAGGGTGCCCGGCAGAGGATGATGCCGCCCCGAGGGCCCCGGAGCGTCTTGTGCGTGGTCGTGGTGACGAAGTCGGCGTAGGGGACAGGGGAGGGATGGAGGCCGGCGGCCACCAGTCCCGCCACGTGGGCCATGTCGACGAAGAGAAGGGCTCCCACCGAATCGGCGATCTGTCGCAGGGCCGCGAAGTCGATGATCGCAGGATAGGAAGAGGCCCCCGCAACGATCATCCTCGGTCGATGGGCTTCCGCCGTTTTGGCAAGCCCTTCGTAGTCGATCCGCTCGTCCTCCGGGCTGACCCCATAGTGGGTGACGTGGAAGAATCGCCCCGAGAAGTTCATCTTGAAGCCGTGGGTGAGGTGCCCCCCGTGGGCCAAGTCCATGCTCACGATCTTGTCCCCCGGCTGAAGGCAGGAGAAATAGACGGCCATGTTGGCCTGGCTCCCCGAGTGGGGCTGGACGTTGGCATGCTCGGAGCCGAAGAGCTCCTGGGCGCGTTCGATGGCCAGCCGTTCGATCTCGTCCATGTTCTCGCAGCCGCCGTACCATCTCCGGCCGGGATAGCCTTCGGCATACTTGTTGGTGAGGCAGCTCCCCTGTGCTTCCATGATTGCACGACTGGTAAAGTTTTCGGACGCGATCAGCTCGAGATTCTCGCTCTGCCTTCGGCTCTCTCGTTCGATGAGCGCGTGGATCTCCGGGTCGACGGTCGGGAGGGACGAGGCCGGAGCCGACGGGGACGAACGGGCCGGGACCTTGCTCAACAGCTCGATCTTCCGAAGAGGCCGGTCGTGCCCGGGCAGATCGGGCTGGGCCATGAGCCATGCATGAAGAATGGCCGGGAGCTCGGCGGCATGGACGACGTCGGACCCGAGACAGAGAATGTTGGCCGAGTAGCGGACGCGAGCGGCGACCGCTTCCTCCGGGGTTGCGATGCGCACCGCCCGGATGCCCGGGATCCGGTTGGCCGCGATCTCCATGCCCATCCCATCTTGACAAAAGAGGAGGCCCAGGGAGGACTTGCCTTGAAGGAGGGCTCGGCCGACCCGTTCCGCGTAGTCGGGGTAGTCGACGGGCAGCTCGTTCATCGTCCCATAGTCTTCGAAGGCGAGCTGGCTCCCCTTGAGCCAATCGCGCGCCGCCTGCTTCAGCGCCAAGCCGAAGTGGTCGGAGCCCAAGGCGATCCGCAGGCTCTCGCCCGCTTCCGGGTGGGTCGTGCGCTCCGATTCGAGCACGAAGGAGAGGATTTTCGGCATCGCTTGCCGCATCTGCTCCCGGCAGACCCGGTAGATTTCGATGGGGCTACCAATCGGATCTGGGATCTCGCGGGAAGAGAGAGGCAGATCGGAATCGAACTCGAGGAGGAGATAGGTCTTCTCGGCGGCTGAGGGATAGAGCAGGAGAATCGAGTCGAGATGGGCATAGCTCATGCAGAAGATGAAGTCGGCCCGGCGCACCAGCTCCGCCGAGATCGGCTTGCTGCGGATCGCCGAGATGTCGATGCCGATTTCCTGCATGACGTCGATCGCCTGTTCGCTCGGGATGATCCCGCTCACCGCTCCGATGCCCGCGGACTCGACCCGGATATCCTGGCGACCCGGCACCAGGTCCTGGAACAAGCCTTGCGCCATGGGGCTTCGACAGACATTTCCCGTGCAAACAAAGAGGACGTTCTTCATGAGTTGGACAACGACAGGGTCACCGGGCCGGACGGCGCCGGCCGTTCGGAGGGAGATGGATAAGTTGCGGGATCAATTCGATGAGTGGTTAAGCATACTCAACCCGCTTTGCGAGGAAAAAGGATTTTTTCTTCCCGTGCGAAAGTCGAGGAAGATCCGATCGGGAGGGGGCGCTCGGAAGGTCCGGAAGAAAAGGTGGGGAGGGAGCGAGCCGGTTCTCGGCCCTCCGGGGCCGAGAGCGTCAGAACGGAACCGGCCCTCGCCTCACGACTGGGTGGGGGGTGCTGCTTAGGGAAGAAAAAAGCTGAGGAGTTGAGCGGACGATCCGAAGCTCCACAAAGGCCAAGCCGTCGGAAAGCATGGCGAGGCGATCGGCCGCGGCGCGGGAGAGGTCGATGATCCGGCCCTTTTTGTAGGGACCCCGGTCATTGATGCGGACCAGCGCGATCTTCCCGTTCTTCAGGTTGCGGACCGCCACCAGGGTGCCGAAGGGAAGGGTCGGATGGGCGGCGGTCATGGCACCCGCCCGGTAGCGTTCCCCGGTGGAGGTGAGGCGCGATTCGGCGTACCAGGAAGCGATCCCCTTCGTGCGGAAGGCGGGCGCGGCGGGAACCGAGGGGGTCTTCGCCTCCGCGAGGGATCCGAGCGATCCAAAGAGAACGGCGAGGGAGAAGACGCGGAATCCACCGAAGCGCGCGAGCGACCCGGCCGCTCGGATAGTAATGTTAGCAAACATATGTTTGTTCGCGCCATAGTAAATGTACGGTTTTCCTAACGTCAATAGAAAATGTGTCCGGTTCTCTGGTTGGAAGCGTGCGTTTCTGCTCCTCTGTCCGGAGGGTCCGGGGCTCCGGCTCCCCAGCATCCGACTTTAGCCGACCGGGCGGTCGTCGGTGAGGTAGCGACTCACCGATTCCGCGAGCTTCCGGCCGATGCCCTTCACTCCGGCAATTTCGTCGACGGAAACCTTTCGGAGGCGGTCGACCGAGCCGAACGTCTGGAGAAGGAGACGCTTGCGATTGCCGCTGATTCCGGGGCAATCGTCGAGCAGGCTCTCGCGCACCCGCTGGCGGAGCAGGAGCTGATGGTAGGCGTTGGCGAAGCGGTGTGCTTCGTCGCGCAACCGCTGGAGGAGGCGGATCGCTCCCGATTCCTTCGGGAGCTGGAGCGGGAGCGGCTGGCCCGGCCGGTAGATCTCCTCGTTTTCCTTGGCGAGGCCGATGACGGGGATGTCGGTCAAGCCGAGGGCGAGAAGCTCGCGGCGGCCGGAAGAGAGTTGGCCGGCTCCTCCGTCGACGACGATCAGGTCGGGGCGGCGCATCCCCTCCTCCAAAACCCGCCGATAGCGCCGGCGCACCGCTTCGGCGATGCTCGCGAAGTCGTCTTGGCCGGGCACGGTGCGGATCCGGTAACGCCGATAGCTTCCCCGCGCTGGCTTCCCCTGCTCGAAGACGACCATGGAGGCGACCTTGTGGAGGGTCGAAATGTTCGAGATATCGAAGCACTCCATGACTGGCGGGGGAGCGGTGAGCCCCAGCGCCGCCGCGAGTTCTTCCAAATCCCGGCTCGGGGAGATTGCAGGCTCGTAGGCGCGCAGGAAGCGCTTGACGGGCCGCGTTGTCTGTCGCAGGTCCTCCCAGAGGTTCCGCAACTCGGCTGCGCGTTCGAACTCCAACCGGGCGGCCGCCTCTTCCATCTTCTTGCGGATCTCGTCGGCCATCTCCCGGGATTTGCCCTCGAGAAAGGCACAGGCGGCCTCGACCCGCTGGCGATACTCTTCCTGGGTCAGCGTCCCGAGGCAGGGAGCGCAGCAGTTCTTGATGATCCGGTCGAGGCAGTGCTTGTAGTCCCGCTCTTCGGGGACGAGGGGGGCGCAGGACCGGAGGCCGAAGATCTTCTTCATCCAGTTGATCGTGGTCCGCAGAGCTCCGGAGGAGGCAAAGGGGCCGAAGTAGCGGCAGCCGTCCTCCTTGCGCAGGCGGGTGATCTGGAAGCGCGGAAAGGGCTCCCGGAGGTTCGTCTTCACCAGGAGGAAGCGCTTATCGTCCCGGAAGCTGACGTTGTAGCGCGGGCGATAGTCCTTGATGAGCTTTCCCTCGAGCAGGATCGCCTCGGCTTCGGAGCGGACCGTGTGGTACTCGATGCGACGGGCGACGTCGACCATCGCCCGGATCTTCCGATTGGCCGCGCTGCTCCGGGAGGGGTGGAAATATTGGGCCACCCGCTTGTGGAGGTTGCGCGCCTTCCCCACGTAGATGACGCGATCGAGGCGATCGCGAAAGAGGTAGACGCCGGGCGCCTGGGGGAAATCGCGCACCGCCTTTTCGAGTTCGGATCGGTCAACGCTCATCGGAGTCGACTATGAGAATCATTGGCATGTTTTCGGACGTCCGCCTATGGTACATCTTTCCACGATGAAGAGAGGAGCTTGGCTTTTCGGGCTGGCGCTCGTCGTGGCGTTCTCTGCGGTCGATCCTTCGGCCTCCCGTGCTGCGGAATCCCTGCCGGCCCGCAGCAGGCATGTGGAAGTGGTCCTCCTCTCGGAGACCAACTCCCTCTCCCCGGGGGTGCCGGTCCTCATGGCGGTTCGTCTCCGCATGGAGAAGGGATGGCACACCTATTGGCGGAATCCCGGGGACGCCGGATCGGCGACGCGGATCGAGTGGAAGCTTCCCGAGGGGTTTCAAGCCGGGCCGATCCAGTGGCCGGTGCCCGAGGTGATCTCTATTCCTCCCTTGACGAGCTACGGATACGAGGGAGAGACGTGGCTTCTGGTCTCCGTGACGCCTCCGGCGTCGCTGCCTTTGGGGCAAACCATTGCCCTCTCGGCGAAGGCGAGCTGGGTGGAGTGCGCGCAGAGCTGTATTCCAGGGAGTGCCGATCTCGTGCTCGTCCTTCCGGTCGTGGCGGCTCCGGGAAAGATCGACCCGTCGCTGCGGGTGGCCTTTCTGCAGGCCCGGGGGGCTCTGCCGCAGGCTCCTCCCAAGACGGTGCAGACGAACGTCTGGGTCGAACGCGGCAAGCTCCACCTGGAGCTGAAGAGCGCCGAAAAGAAGGCGGCCGTCCTGGAGGCGCCCCGCTTCCTGCCCGCCGAGGAGGGCCTGATCGTTGACAGCGCGCCGCAGACGTTCCGGCTGAAGCAGTTTGGCATCATTCTCGAGATTCCCCAGCCGCCGAAGGCCAAGCCTCTGCCAAGGAAGCTAGGCGGCCTGCTTCTCGCCCAGTCGACCGAATGGAAGGGGACGCGGAAGATTGCGTGGGCGCTCGAAGCGGAGCAGGTGCCCGTGCCGATCAGCCTCCGCTCCCTTCCCGCCTCCCGGGAGCTCTGGCTGGTGCTCGGCTTCGCCTTTCTCGGCGGGATGATCCTCAACTTGATGCCCTGCGTCTTCCCCGTCCTTTCGCTCAAGGTCCTGCACCTGGTGGAACGGGGCCGGGAGGAAGGCGGCGGCTCGTTTTCGCATGGGCTTGCCTTTCTGGTCGGAGTCGTTTCGTCCTTCCTCGTTCTGGCGACGGTCCTGCTCTCCCTCCGGGCGCGAGGGGCGGAGCTCGGATGGGGCTTTCAGCTCCAATCCGCTCCGTTCGTCGCGCTTCTGATCGTCCTCTTCTTTCTGGTCTCGTTGAGCCTCTTCGGCGTCTTCGAGTTTGGAGCCTCCTTCGGGAGAATGGGGGGGGTCGCCGATCGGGTGCGGGGCCTCTGGGGGAGCTTTGGCAGCGGGGTGCTGGCCACCGTGGTGGCCAGTCCCTGCACCGCCCCGTTCATGGGGGTGGCACTCGGCTTTGCCCTGGCCCAGCCGATGTGGATCGCCTTGCTTGTCTTCGGCGCCTTGGGGCTGGGGGTCGCCGCTCCCGTCTTTTTGCTCTGTGCCTTTCCCGTGCTGATGCAGCTGCTGCCGCGTCCGGGACGGTGGATGGAGGATTTCAAGCAGCTCTTGGGGTTTCCCATGATGGCAGCCGTGGTCTGGCTTCTCTGGGTCTATGGGAAGCTGCGCGGGATCGACGGCGTGGGCTCTCTCCTCCTCGCCCTCGTCGGGGTGGGCTTCGGCGCCTGGCTCTTCGGAAGATACGCGAACCTGAGCCGGATCCTGCCGGTCCGGCTGGTCGCGGGTCTGGTCGGGGTGCTCGTGGCGGGTGCGGCCATCGGCTATCTCCTGCGGGATGCGTCGAGCCGAAGAGCCGAGGAGCCTTGGACTTCCTACTCGGCGGCGCGACTCAACGAGCTGCGGAGCGAAAGGGTTCCCGTCTTCCTCGATTTCACGGCCTCCTGGTGCTTGACCTGCAAGGTCAACGAGCGGGTCGCTCTCAACAACCCGGAAGTCCGCAAGCGGTTTGCCGACCGCGGGGTGGTCTGGATGGTGGCCGATTGGACGAACCGGGATCCGGCGATCACGCAGGCCTTGACCGAGCTGGGGCGGAGCGGAGTTCCGACCTACGTGCTCTACGGACCCGACCCCCAGTCGGAGCCGAAGCTGCTTCCGGAGCTGCTGACCCCCCGCATCCTTTTGGACGAGCTCGACAAGCTCCCAAGCCCGGGCCCTGGGGCACCCGCGCTCTCGTCCTCGCCGCAGGGCCGCCCGTGAAGCGCAGCGAGCCGTTGGGGAAACCGGGAGGAGGCCGTTCGTTCTTACCGGGATTCGGCGTCTTTGAAACGCTCCGCGTTGAAAAAGGGTTTCCGCAATTCGTGGAGGAGCATTGGCAGGCTCTCGGAGAAGCAACCGAGGCTCTCGGCATCGACCGAAAGGTCGATTTTCGAAGGCGGCTCCCTGGCCTGCCGCCCGGGGAAACGGGCCGCTGGCGCTGGGTGGTCACCTGGGAAGACCAGTGGGAGAGCTTTGCCCGGGAGAGTCCCTCCGATCGGGTTGCCTATTCTCTCGAACCGGCTCCCCAGCGCGTCGGCTCCACAAACTGGGATGCCCGCTTCAAGACGCTCAGCTACTTGACGCGCTGGCAGGCTCGGAGGGCGGTGGCGTCCGACGAGGCGCTTCTCTGCAATGAGAGGGGCGAGATCGCGGCGGGAGCCTGCAGCAATCTCTTCTGGGTCCGCGGGAAGTCGATCTTCACCCCCGCTCCGGAGGCGGGCTGCCGGGCGGGTGTTGTTCGAGGATGGGTCTTGGGCCGGTCCAAGGTCGTCGAGGGATGCTTCCCCCTTTCCGTACTCGAGGACGCGGAGGAGATCTTCTTGACCAACAGCTGGATCGGGATCATGCCCGTCAACCGGTACCTGGGCCGGGCTTTTCCCATCGGCCCGGTCGTCCGTCGGCTGCGCAAGGAGCTCGAAACGGCGCTGCAGGCAGCCGCCTTGAGCGGGAAGACCGGCTAAGGCGCCGGCTTGTTCCCCTCGGTTTGCGGCTCGAGCGCGGGCGGCGGCCCGGGAGGGGAGATGGGCCGGCCCCGTTTCCGCTCGATGCCGATGGCGATCCAGACGGAGAGCTCGTAGAGGAGATACATCGGAACCGCCAGGAGGAAGAGGGTGAAGGGATCGGAGGTGGGGGTGATGCAGGCGGCGGCGACGATGATGACAACGATCGCGTGGCGGCGGTAGCGGCGCAGGAGCTCGGCGCGGAGGATGCCGAAGTAGGTGAGCAGGACGACGACCAGGGGAAGCTCAAAGGCGAGGCCGAAGCCGACGATCATCTGGACGACAAAGTCGAGGTAGTTGGGCAGGGTCCACTGGGTTTCGACCCCGAGGTCGTGGCTGTACTGGACGAAGAAGCGGAGGGTCTGGGGGAGAAGGAGGGCGTAGGAAAAGAATCCGCCGAGGAGGAAGAGGAAGGCTCCGGTGGAAAAGACGGGAAGGAGCGCCCGCTTTTCCGTCGGGGTGAGCGCGGGAAGGAGAAAGTCGCCGACGAAGTAGAGGATGGCGGGCAGGGAGAGGACGATTCCGGTCAAGAGGCTGATCTTGAGCTGGACGGAAAAGGGATCGACCACACCCAGGAAGCGGAGAATCTTCGCCGGGTCTTCTCCCGCTTGCTTGAGCGGCCCGAGGAGCAGGCCGAGGATCGGCTTGGTTTCGACGAAGCCGACGAGGGAAGCGAGCGCCAGGGCGGCCAGTGCTTTGAAGACCGTCCAGCGCAGATCTTCCAGGTGGTCGAGGAAGGGCTTTTCGTCGGAGGAGTGGAGCATCGCTAAGCGGGAGGCGCCGGTCTCCCGTAAAACTTCTTTCCCAGCTCGATCTTGGGGCGGCCTTGGGCGCTCCGCCAGCGGTTGGCGTCGCGCAGCGAGTAGAGGCAGCCGCAATATTCCTGCTGGTAGAAGCCTTCTTCCCGGGAGATCTCGATCATCCGTTCGGAGCCGCCGCGCTTCCTCCAGTTGTGGGCCCAATAGAGGAGGCCGGGGTAGCGGGCTGCGGCCCGCATTCCGGCACCGGTGACCTGGTCGAAATCCTTCCATCGCGAGATGCCCAGGCTGCTCGTGAACACGGGGAATCCCCGCTCGGCCGCATAGAGGGCCGTCCGTTCGAAGCGGAGGTCGAAGCAGGCGGTGCAGCGCGCGCCCCGTTCGGGCTCCCATTCGAGGCCCCGTACCCGGGAAAACCAGTTGTCGGTATCGTAATCGGCATCGATGAAGGGCACCGAGAGCTTCTGGGCGAAGGCGATGTTCTCCCGCTTGCGCAGCTCGTACTCGCGGAGCGGATGGATGTTCGGGTTGTAGAAGAAGACCGTGAGCCCGGCCCCCGCAGCCAGGATGCGCTCCATGACGGCGCCCGAGCAGGGGGCGCAGCAGGAGTGGAGCAGGACCTTCTTCGCCCCGGCGGGCAGCTCGAACGTCGGAACGGGGGATCGGCGCGGCATTCCTCCAAGCCAAGCTCGGAAAGACGAGGGTTGGCAAGGGGAAGTTGCTCCGGCGGCTCCCGGCCGCCTTTCCCCGGGGCCGCTCCTCCCTCGTTTCCGGATCAGGCGAGGGCGCGCTCGAGGGTGCGGCGCAAGGCGTCGAGCTTCGTCGAGAAGCGCACCGGGTAGGGGGCCGAGACCGCTCCTGGAACGAGCCCGCGCAGATCCTCCGGCAGGGAGGCGAGCGATCGGGCGGCCCGCTCCCGGGACGAGCGCAGCGGCTCGGGAGCTGCCAGGCGTTTGCCCTCCCGCATCACGGGAAGCAGCAGGGGATCGCCGGGATGCTCCTCCCCTTCGAGAGCCACAAGGTCGGAAGCGATCTTGCCCTCGCGATCGCACTGCCGAAAGACCTGCTTGCATCCGGGCCAGGTCGCTTTGCCTTCGGAGCGCTTCCGCCGGGGCTTGCCCGCGTACTCCTCGAGCTTGTAGACGCAGTCGAGGTAGGGGGCATCGGAGGAAGTATCGAGGGAGGTGCCGATCCCGAAGCCGTTGATGGGAGCCTCCGTCCAGACGAGCTCCTGGAGTCTTTCCTCGGTGAGGTTCCCGCTCGCGAAGATGGCGATGTCGGTCAGGCCCGCCTGGTCGAGGATTCGGCGGACGTGTCGCGCATGGGAGCCGAGGTCGCCGCTGTCGAGCCGAACGGCCAGCGGCCGGATCCCCCGCTCCCGCAGGCGTGGGGCCAGGGCGACGAGCTTGCGGACGGCCTCCTCGGTGTCGTAGGTGTCGACCAGGAAGACGGCCCGCTCGGGGTTGGCCTCGGCGAAGCGCAAGAATGCCTCTTCCTCGGAGTCGTGCGCCTGGATGAAGGAGTGGGCCATCGTCCCGGAGAGGGGAATGCCGAATCGCCGGCCCGCGAGGACCGTGGCGGTCGCCGAGAAGCCGGCCAGAAAGGCGGCGCGGGCCGCATAGAGGCCGGCTTCGGCGCCATGCGCCCGGCGCAGGCCGAAATCGACCAGTTCCTTGCCGGGGGCGGCCAGCACCGACCGGGCCGCCTTGGAGGCGATCATGGTCTGGAAGTGGAGCAGGTTCATGATCCGGCTCTCGAAGATCTGGGCTTCCGGGATGGGTGCGGTGACCCGGAGGATCGGCTCCTCGGGAAAGCAGACCGTGCCTTCGGGCATCGCGTGGACATCGCCCCGGAAGCGGAAGTCGCGGAGCCATTCGAGGAGCTCCGGGTGGAATCCCTGACCGGCCAGCCAGTCGACCTCCTCGGGCTCGAACCGGGCCGATTCCAGAAAGGCGAGCACCTGCTCGAGGCCGGCGGCAAGGAGGAAGTTTCGGCTCTTCGGGAGCCTTCGGACGAAGAACTCGAAGACGGCCCTCTCGTTCATTCCCTCGTGGACATAGCCCTGGAGCATGGTCAGTTCGTAGAGATCGGTGAGGAGGAGGGTCGATTCGAGGTTCATCCGTTTTGCCTGGGGGGATTAGGACTAGATGACTGAGAAGCGGGCCGCCGGCAAGCCGCGGGTGCGCTCCAGGAGTGGGTTTCGGGGGGGCTTGCGCAAGTCGCCGGGGCGATGATAGGCTCCGCGCCGTCATGCCGTCGAGCTCCCCCGCCGCGCCTCCTCCCCCTTCTTCGTCGGTGGCCGCCGGTCATATCGTGGAGGTCCACGGGCCGGTGGTCGATATCGAATGCGAGCAGCTTCCGCCGATTCACTGGTGCCTCCGGACCTGCTTCGATCATGAATGCTATACCTTCGAGGTGCACCAGCATCTCGATGGGCATCATGTCCGTGCGATCACGCTCCACTCGACGGCGGGCCTGCGGCGCGGCATGCCCGTGTATGACGGGGGGGGCTTTCTCCAGGTTCCCACTTCTCGGGAGTGCCTGGGACGCCTGGTCAATGTCTTCGGGGAGCCGCTCGACGGGAAGGCGCCGATCGCGACGACCGAGCACCGGAATATCGTCCAGGAGCCTCCCCCGCTTTCGGAGACGATCGGGCCGAAGGAGATCCTGCGGACGGGCCTCAAGGTCATCGACTTGCTCTGCCCCTTCGTGAAGGGGGGGAAGACGGGGCTCTTCGGCGGAGCGGGGGTGGGCAAGACCGTCCTCATGATGGAGTTCATGCATGCCGTTGCGTCGATCTACCAGGGCGTATCGGTCTTCGCCGGAGTGGGCGAACGGATCCGGGAGGGCCACGAGCTCTGGCATTCGATGCAAGAAGCGGGGGTCATGGAGCAGACCCTGATGGTCTTCGGGCAGATGAACGAGTCGCCCGGGGTCCGCTTCCGCGTCGGGCTCACGGCTCTCTCCTATGCGGAGTATCTGCGGGACACCCTCCAGAAGGAGGTGCTCTTCCTCATGGACAACCTCTTCCGCTTCGTCCAGGCCGGCAGCGAAGTTTCCGGGCTACTGGGCCGGATGCCGGCGATGGTGGGCTATCAGCCGACCCTTCTGACCGAAGTGGCCGAGCTCGAGGATCGGATCGTCTCGACCCAGCGGGGCAACATCACCGCCGTCCAGGCGGTCTACGTCCCGGCGGACGACATGACCGACCCGGCGGTCATGGCCATCCTCAGCCATCTCGACACGGTGGTGATCCTTTCACGGGGGCAGGCGGCCAAGGGATTCTATCCTGCGGTCGACCCTCTTCTCTCCACGAGCCGGATGATGGATCGGACCTTTCTCGGGGAGCGCCATTATCGGATTGCTGTCGAGGTCCGGAAGGTCCTTGCCCGGTACAAGGAGCTCGAGGACATCATCAATCTCTTGGGCATGGAGGAGCTTTCCGAGGACGATCGGAAGACCGTCCTACGGGCCCGCAAGCTTCAGCGCTACCTCACGCAGCCGTTCTTCACGACCGCAACCCACACCGGGATTGCCGGGCAGACGGTCCCCCTCGAGGAGGTGCTCGACGATTGCGAGGCTTTCCTCCGGGGAGATTGGGACGGCATGACCGAGGAGCAGTGCTACATGCGCGGGAGCATGAAGGAGCAGAAGAAGGGCGCATGAGAGCCTTTTCGCTGGTCTTGCGCGATCCGACCCACGTGGTCCGCCGCGATGATGTTGTCTCCTTCGTGGCGGCGGACGCATCCGGAAGCTTCGGAATTCTGGCCGGACACGAGCGTTTCCTCACCTCCCTTCGGCTCGGGCTGGCGCGTTTCCGCTCGGAGGCAGACGATGGCGTTACCTATCTTGCGCTGGCCAGCGGTCTTCTCACCTTCGAAGACAACACGGCGACGATCTGCACCCGACACTTCTTTCTCGACCGGGATCGGGATCGGATCGCGCACTCCCTCGAGGGAGAGATCAAGCGGGAGGAAACGGACCTTCGGGAGATGCACGCCCTCGCGCGCAATCTCGAGCGGGAGATGCTCCGGCGGCTCTGGGAGCTGGGCCGGACTGGCTCCAAGCAGGTGCTGTAGCCATGGGGAGAGCGGGGCTCGTGGAGGATCACGAAGAGAACGAAGCGGGGCGGGAACCAAGGCGAGAGCTGCCGGAGGAAGACCGAAGGCGGTTGGCTGGTCAGGTGGGCAAGGACGTGGAGCGGATGAAGAAAGCCGAGAAGGAGAAACACAACGTCCTATCCGCGTGGCTCTCCCTCGGAACGATCGGTCTTCTCTTCATCCTTCCGGTCGTCGTTGGGACCTTCCTCGGACGATGGCTCGACCAGCATCTGGCGGGCTATGCCATCCACTGGACGATCACGGGGATTCTGCTGGGGGTCATTCTCGGTGCCTTGAGCGTCTACAACCATATCCGACAAAACTTATGAGCTCGGGAGGACTTCTTGGAGAGCCGATGCTTCGGATCGGCTCCTTCGCCGTGAGCGAGTCGGCGGTGAGTGCGACGGCACTCACGATCCTGCTGGCCGGGGCGGCCGGCTGGGCGAAGAGCCGGCTTCGCCTCCGGGATCCGGCCGGCTGGCAGGTCGTCGTGGAGATGGCCGTTCAAGCGATCGAATCGACCGTTCGCGAGTCGATCCCCAAGGCGCCGGAGCGTGTTCTGCCTCTCATCGGAGCCCTCTGGATCTATATTCTTTTTGCCAACCTGATCGGGCTCATTCCCGGTCTCCATTCCCCGACCGGAGATCTTTCGGTGACGGGGGCGCTAGCAGCGATCGTCTTTCTGGCGGTGCCCTTCTATGGGGTGCGTGCCGGCGGGCTGGCCGCCTACCTTCGGGAATATTTCGCTCCGATGTTCTGGATGTTCCCTTTTCATGTCATGAGCGAGCTGACCCGAACCTTGACTCTGGCCGTCCGTCTCTTCGGCAACATGACGGGGATGGAGGTGGCAATCGGCATTCTGCTCCTGCTGGCCGGGTTCCTGGTGCCGGTCGCCTTTCTCTTTCTCCATCTCATCGAGGCTCTCTTGCAGGCCTACATTTTCGGGATGCTGTCTCTGGTCTACATCGCTGGCAGCATGCAGACGCTGGTGGAGAAGGAACAACAAAAAGGAGGAATCGCACGATGAGCAATTTAGGTCTTTTCACCACGCTCGTGACCGCGCTCGCGGTCTTGGCCATGGGACTTGGCGTCTTGGGGCCCGGGATCGGCATGGGGATGGCGATCGCCAAGGCGCTTGAGGCTCTGGCCCGTCAGCCGGAGGCCGAAAAGTCGATCATGCGCTGGCTCTTGATCGGCCTGGCGATGATCGAGTCGCTGGCGATCTACGTCCTGGTCGTCGTGCTCATCGTTCTCTTCCGAAGCCCGATGCTCGATTACCTGCTCCACAAGTAGGTCCCGGGTGGAATCGAACGAGAGGCGATCGCCGTGAGCTTGGATTGGACGACCTTTCTGCTCCAGGTAATTAACTTCCTTGTCCTGGTCTGGCTCCTGCACCGGCTCCTCTTCCGTCCCGTCTTGCGGCTGCTCGCGGAGCGGAAGGCGGCGACCGGGAAGGCGTGGGAGGAAGCGCAGCGGGTCAAGAAGGAGGGCGAGGATCTGCAGAGTGCCTATGCGAATCGCATGACCCTCTGGGAGGTGGAAAAGGAACAGTCGCGGGCCAAGCTTCTCCAAGAGATGCAGGGGGAACGGAGCCGGCTGCAGAGCGAAAACGACCGGCTCATGAAGGAGGAGCGGGAGCGGTCGCGAGCGGTGGAAGCCCATCGGCTGGCTGCCCTCTCCCAGGAGGCGGAGACCCGTGCACTGCGCATCGCCAGCCAATTTGCCAGCCGCTTTCTCCACGATCTGGCGACACCGGATCTCGAGGCGAAGCTGGTCGATCGGGCGATCGAGGAGGTCGAGCGGCTGCCCGAGGAGACGCTCGCGGAAATTCGGAGCTCGGTGACTCGGGAAGGTGTCCAGCGGATGGAGGTTCGAACCGCCTTTCCGCTCGATCCCGCCCGGCGTGAGCGCCTGGTGCGCGCGTTGTGGGTGGCGTGCGGGAAGGAGCTGCCCTGTGACTCCCTTGTTGACAGTTCGCTCGGGGCGGGGGTGCGTGCGGTCGTGGGCGGCTGGATGGCCCGGGCGAACGTGAAGGACGAGCTTTTGTTTTTTGCTTCGAAAGGAGAGGGCTAAATCATGCCGGAAAAGAAGGAACTTTCCCCGCTCGAACAGAAGGCGAACTGGGTCGAGCAGTATCATTTTGCCCCCGAGGTCGCCGAATTCGGCCGGGTCACTTCCGTCGGCGACGGAATCGCCTGGATCGACGGGCTCTCCTCGGCCGCCATCGACGATTTGCTCGAGCTGGAAGACGGGAGCCAAGCGCTCGTCTACAGCTTGAGCCGTGAATCGGTAGCGGTGATGCTGCTGGTGCAGACCAGATGGCTGACCTCCGGGACGCTCGCCCATCGGACGGGCAGGCGGCTGAGCATTCCCGTCGGAGACTCCTTGCTGGGGAGAGTGGTCGATCCCGTAGGAAACCCGCTCGACGGGAAGGCCGCTCCGGCGGCGGATCGGAGGGGACTCCTGGAAGCTCCGGCGCCAGCGATCGTGGACCGCGAGTCTGTCGACCAACCCCTCTACACGGGCAACAAGATGGTCGACGCGATGGTTCCGATCGGCAAGGGGCAGCGGGAGCTCGTGATCGGGGACAACGGGCTGGGAAAGACCAGCTTCTGCCTCGACATGGTTGTGAACCAGCGAGGGCGGGACGTGCTCTGCGTCTATGTCCTGATCGGGCAGAAGCGCTCGAGCGTCGTCCAGGTCGTGGAGACGCTCCGGGCGCAAGGGGCTCTCGCATACACGGCGGTCGTGGTGGCCGAGGCGACCGCGCTCCCCGGGCTCCAATACCTCGCCCCCTTTGCCGGCTGCGCCTTGGCCGAGGAATGGATGCGCTTTGGACGGCAGACGCTGGTGATCTACGACGATCTCTCGCAGCATGCGCAGACCTACCGGGAGCTCTCGCTCCTGCTCCGCCGGCCGCCCGGGCGGGAGGCCTACCCGGGAGACATCTTCTACTTGCATAGCCGGCTCCTGGAGCGGTCGACCCGGTTGTCCGCTGCGCAAGGCGGAGGAAGCCTGACGGCGATCCCGATCGTGGAGACGCAGCAGGGGGAGCTCGCTTCCTACATCCCGACGAACCTGATTTCGATCACGGACGGGCAGGTTTTTGTCGAGCAGAGCCTCTTCGCGGCCGGTACCCTCCCCGCGATCGACGTGACGCGATCGGTCTCCCGCATCGGGGGAGCGGCGCAGCATCCCGCGCTGCGGAAGGAGGCGGGACGGATGAAGCTCGATTTCCTCCAGTTCCTCGAGCTCGAGGTCTTCACCCGGTTCGGAACCAAGCTCGAGGCATCGCTCGAAAAAAGAATTCAACGGGGAAGGCTCCTGCGCGAGCTCCTCAAGCAGGAAAAGCTTGTCCCGGCGAGCCCCGAGCAGGAGCTCGGCTGGCTGGCGGCCTTCAACGAGAATCTCTTCGACGCCATTCCTGGCGATCGGGTCCGGGCTGCGCAAGCGGCACTCTTCTCCCGCATCGCGGGGTCGGGCCTTACGCTCGAGGAGCCCCGCGAGCGCTGGCTGACCCTGGCGAAAGAGGTCCTCGTGCCGCTCTCTCCCTTGACACCCGGCCCCGCTCAAGGCCAACCCGCGCCCGTTGCCGCATGAGCCGCCGCCGCGAAATCCTCCACTATCGCCACTCCCTCCAGGAGATCGGCGAGATCATGAAGGCCATGAAAAACATGGCGCTCGTGGAAGTGCGCAAGCTCGCCAAATTTTCGGGCGTACAGCGCGATCTGATCGCGGCTCTCGAAGGGATGGCCAAAGGCTTCTACGGGGCACATCCCGAGTTGCTGCCCCCGGACCGTCCCGGGGAGCGTCCCATCTATCTGCTCCTGGGTTCGGAACGGGGCTTTTGCGCCGATTTCAACTCCTCGCTCGTCCGCTTTTGGGAGGAGCGGGTCAAGGCGGTCGCGGCAAAGGGGGACTACGAGCTGATCGTGGTCGGAGGGCGGTTAGAGGGACGGGCGACGGGCTTCCCGAAAATCTCTCGATCGCTGGCGGGACCGAGCGTCTGGGAGGAGGTGGCCGACTTCCTCCCGCGGCTGATGGCCACGATCCGGGAGCTGGTCGAGGCGGGTTCGACCGGGCTCATCGTCGTCTTTCATGAGCCCGATCAGGAGTCGATCGAGGAGCGGAGGCTGTTGCCCCTTCCCATCGCCGCCGAAATGCTGCGGAAGGGAGCTGTCGGAGCTCCACCCCTCCTCCAAATCTCGCCTCGCCACGTTTCGGAGGATCTGGTCGAAACCTACCTGCTGGCGGCGCTGCACGAAGCCCTCTACTCGTCGCTCGCCGCCGAGAACCGCAAGCGGATGGAGCACATGCAGAATGCGCTCGACCGGTTGGACAAGCGGGTCGCCGAGCTGACGAGCGCGGCCAACCGGCTCCGGCAGGAGGAGATCACCGAGGAGATCGAGGTGATCCTGCTCTCGGCCGAAGCGCTCGAGCGGCGGAAGAAGGCCGCCGCATGAGGCGAGGGAGCTAGGGAAGCCGTTCTTCCCGAGCCAAGCCTTCCGCGAGCGGCCACTCCTTGTGCTCGGTAAGGGAGTTGACATCCTCTCCGGCCTAAAGTTCGGAGATTCCTACGGCGCTCAATCCGGGCTTAAACCGGAATGAGCCGCTTCGGTGGGTTCCTGCTGCTGGCGGCTCGATGCCGCTCACTTCACAGGCGATCCGGGCGTGCCCCGCCCTTAAAACATTGATCGCGCCGACCAAATCGGCGTTTTCCTCAAAACCGCACTCCACGCACTCGAACCGGGCTTGCGTCCGACGGTTGTCCGCCGACACGTGGCCGCAACACGGACAAGCCCGGCTCGTGTTCCGCGGCGGCACGACCAGAAGGCGGCCGCCTCTCCACTCCATCTTGTACTCCAGCTGCCGCCGGAACTCGAACCAGCCTTGGTCGAGGATGAACTTGTTCAGTCCAGACTTGGCCCGAACGTTTCTTCCCGGTGCATCCGCCGTGCCCGAAGCCGACTTGGACATGTTCCGCACCTGCAAGTCCTCAATGCACGCCATCGCGTGGTTTTTGCTGATCGTGGTCGTGACTTTGTGCAGGGAGTCGCGGCGGGCATTGCCGATGCGGGAATGAATCTTCTGGTTTCGGGCCTTGGCCTTCTTCCAGTTGTTGCTGAACTTGACCTTGCGGCTCATGGCCTGCTGCGCCTTGCGCAGGGCGGTTTCATGCCGCTTGAAGCTGTTGAGCGGCGCATAGAACGTGCCATCCGAAAGCGTGGCGAACCGCGCCACGCCCATGTCGATGCCGACCGCGCCGCCCTTCGGGATGGGTTGCTCGACTTCGCGCTCGGCCAGGATGCTCGCGTGCCACTTGCCGCAGGACTGGCTGACGGTGACGCTCCTCACTTCTCCCAACACGTCCCGGCTGAGGCGATAGCGCAGCCAGCCGAGCTTGGGCAGGAAGAGGCGGCCATTCGCCTGGTCGAGCTTGATCTGCTTCGGGTCGGGGTAACGGAAGCCATCCGACTGGCCCTTCCTCTTGAAGCGCGGGAAGTCGGCCCGCTTGGCGAAGAAATTACCGTAGGCCCGCTCCAAGTCCTTGAGCGCCTGTTGCAAGGGATGAACGGGCGCATCGGCCAGCCAAGGCGCGACACGCCCGGAAGGCATGGGATCGCCGTTACGCCATTTCGTAAGCTCCTTGCACAGCCCGGCGTAACCGAGCCTCTTCTCTCCGGCATCGTAACGCGCCATCTGCAAGTTCAACGCCTCGTTGAACACAACCCGACACGAGCCAGCGAAGCGGCGCATTTGCCGCTCTTGCTGGCCGTCTGGCCGCAGTTGAAACCTGAAGGCTTGCAGCCGCCGCATGCGCTCAATCATACGGGCGTATCATGATGGATGCAAACGTTCCCTGGTCTCCGTGAAATGTCCAGTGACGAGTCCATCCAGCAACGGACACTCAGCCAAAGCTAACGCCTCCCCCGCTATCCTTCCCCGCCCTGAACGGCGAGGCTTGTCGCGCTCCAGGTCAGCTTCGCGGCAGTCGAGGGCGCCAGGGATCGCGCCCGGAAAGAGCTGGGCAGCCGGTAGGGAGCCTCTTCCTGTCCGGGAAGGGCTCCTCGCGGAGGAAGGGGGCTCGCCTGAGCACTCCTTTTTTGCTCTCTTGCTCGTGGCGACTGCTCTCGTGGCAACTCTCCTGCGCGCTGCCCAGCCTGGCGGCCGACCGTTCGGCCGGCGGACGATCCTTGCCCCGGTTCCGAGCCCTTGGCTGGCGGTGGTCGTCGGGCTGGTCTGTCTGCTCTGGCTCGTCGACGCGCGGTCGGGATGGGCGGATGTCGAGGGTGCGAGTCGCCGCCAGTATCTTGGAAACTGGCTGGAGGCGGTCGAGGGCGGAAGGGGGGGCGCTGGGTCGAGCGGCGCGACTGCCGCCTCCGCCGGGCCCGTCCGATTGGGGCCGCATTTCTGGATCGATCGCTGGCTCACGCATTCCGAGATCGCCCGTTCCCAGGAGCAGCCGATCTGGCCGGCGGCCATGGTGACCCAAACCCCGAGGTTGGAAGAGTATGTGCAATACTCGCAGGGCTGGCAGCAATCGCCGGGGGGGATCCAGTCGACGCAGTACGCGGCTCCTTTCACCGGAATGAAGAATATCATCGGCGATAACCTGGCCTTGGCGCTCAGTCCGCCGATGTATGCCACCAATGTCGGAGGACCGGGGATCAACGGGTTTGGGGATGCGGCGGCCTTCCTCAAGTACCGGATCGCTTCCGCCAATGAGGAGAACGGCAACTACGCTGTGAGCGTCCTCCTGCTGACCGAGGCGCCCATCGGGCCCGTGCCGGTCAGCACGGGCGCCTGGATTTTTGATCCCTTTTTTGTGGTCGGAAAAGGCTGGGGCCATTTCGACATCCAGAGCGGAGTCGATGTCGCGATCCCGACTGGCCTCTCCTCGCAGCTAGGGACTCCCGCCTCGCTCCGGGTAGCCATGCAGTACAACTGGCTCACCTATCTTTGGCCGACGCTGGAGGTCTTTTCCACGTACTGGGCCAATGGCCCCTATTCCGGGGAGACGCAGGTCGTGCTCATGCCCGAGCTGGAAATCGGCTATGTTCCGATCCCCGGCACTCACTACATGGTGGTGCTCGGCGTGGGTTATGAGATCGCGGTGACAGAGCCGGCCATCTTCAACCATGCCTGGGACCTGATGTTCCGCTTCTATTACTAGCCGGTGCCGGGGAATAGAGCACCTCAGTCCCGTCGGAGGAATTCGGATCCGAGGAAACGGCCGCCGACCCTCATCTCGCGCAGATCGAACTTGCTCTCTGGTCCGCGGTGGATCTCGCGGAGGTCGGCGTTGCCTCGGATCCGGAGGCGGCGGAGAATCGCCCCGGTCTGGAGAAACGAGCTGTCGAACAGGGAAAGCGAACCGCCGATTCGACCGTCTTCCAGAAAGAGGGCGCAGGGGCGGCGATAGGTGAAGCGCGCCTGCGAGGCATCGAAGTTCCCGCCGACATGGAGGCTACCGAGCCGGACCTCCTCCGAAGCCTGGAGGCCGCGGAGGTCAACGTCGCCGGAGACCAGGAGCCGCTCTCCGTAGATCGCACTCCCCGCGCAGCCGGCGAAGGAGAGCGCCGGGATGGTCAAGTGGAGGATGTCCACCGGATAGTGCAGGAAGCAGCGGCGAAGACGGAGGGGAACGCCGATCCGGAGGTAGGAGAGGTAGATTGGGCCCCAGATCCTGGCTCCTTCGATCTCGATCCCGCGCTGGGTGAGAAAACCCCGCGCGGTTCGATTCAGGAAGAGCCAGCGGATGATCTCGGCGCGAATCGTCCGGTGGAGCTCCCCCGGAGGAAGGCTCTTGGGATTGCGGGGAAGCCATGGGGGAACGGTCGAGCCGATCCGTGCGGGCAGCCCGGCTGAAACCGCCGACAAGAGAGCGGTCTCGGCTGGAGTGAGCGGGCCGAAGACCCGGACGGCCCGCTCGTGCAGTTCCGAAGCCTTCTTCGTAGGCTCCGTCTGCAGCTGGCCCGCTCCGGCGGGGCAGCAGAGGAGGACGAGGAGGAGGCCGGGAATCGCTGGCCGCAGCCGCTCCCTCGGCCTCTTCCCTATCCGACCGCCGGGTGCGGGACGCTCCAGGTCCAATTCTCGATCTCGGGAAGGTCGTCGAGATGGCTCTTCACGTAGATGCGGTGCTCGGCCAGCTTCTTCTCGAAGAGATCGATGATTGGCTGGGTGCGGGAGGCCAGGCGGGGGACGCGGCGAAGCGCGTCGATGGCCAGATGGTACCGGCTCATCTCGTTGAGGACGACCATGTCGAAGGAGGTCGTCGTCGTCCCTTCCTCTATGTAGCCCCGCACGTGGAAGCGCTCCGGGTTGGGCCGTCCGTGCACAAGGTCGTGAATCATTCGCCGGTAGCCGTGGAAGGCGAAGATCACCTCTTTATCTTCGGTGAAGAGGTTGACGAAGTCCTGGGTATCCATCCCGTGCGGATGGTAAGCGGGAGGCGACATGGTCATCAGGTCGACGACGTTCACGACCCGGACCCGGAGCTCGGGAATGTGGGTCTGGAGCAGCCAGGAGGCTGCGACCGCCTCGAGGGTCGGAACGTCGCCCGCGCAGCCGAAGACGATGTCGGGGTCGCCCCCGTCGTTCCCCGCCCATTCCCAGGTACCGGCGCCGCGGGCGCAATGGGCCCGAGCCTCATCGAGAGTCAGCCATTGGAGCGCCGGCTGCTTCTCGGCGATGATCAGGTTGACGTAGTGGCGACTGCGCGAGCAGTGGTCGAGGGTCGAGAGGAGCGTGTTCGCGTCGGGCGGAAGATAGATCCGGACGACCCCGCCCTTCTTGTTGATCAGCGTGTCGATGAATCCTGGCCCCTGGTGGGTGTAGCCGTCGTACTCCTGCCGCCAGACGTGGGAGGTGAGCAGGTAGTTGAGCGAGGCGATCGGGTGGCGCCAAGGGATCTCCTTGTAGAGCTTGAGCCACTTCGCATGCTGGCTCGCCATCGAATCGAGGACGGTGGCAAAGGCCTCGTAGGAGACCAGGAGGCCGTGTCGCCCGGTCCAGAGATAGCCTTCGAGCCAGCCCTCGCAGGCGTGCTCGCTCAGGATTTCCATGACCCTCCCGTCGGGAGAGATATGGTCATCCCCCGGCAAGACCTTGGAGACCAAGCAGCGGTCGGTCACCTCGAAGACCGCACCGAGCCGGTTCGAATCGGTCTCGTCGGGGCAGAAGACACGGAAGTTGTTGGGGTTGCGGCGAAGCACGTCGCGGACGAAGCTCCCCGCTACCCGGGTGGCTTCCGCGTTGACTGTCCCGCGCGGCTTGATCGAGACCGCGTAATTGGCGAAATCGGGCAGGTCGAGATCGACCAGGAGCTTCCCCCCGTTGGCGTAGGGGCTGGCCCCCATCCGGAGATCGCCTCTCGGAGCGAACGCCTCGAGCTCGGACCGGAGACGCCCGCTCTCCTCAAAGAGCTCTTCGGGCTTGTAGCTGCGCAGCCAGCCTTCCAGGAGCCGGAGATGCTCGGGGTTCTCGCGTGCGTCCATCAGGGGCGCGCGATGGGCCCTCCAGGTGCCCTCCAGGGCAACGCCATCCACCACCTTGGGGCCCGTCCATCCATCCGGGGTGCGTAGCAGGATCAAGGGCCATCGCGGGCGTCCCTTGACACCGCTTTCCCGAGCCTCCTTTTGGAAGGAGCGGATCTGCTCGTAGGCCTCGTCGAGGGCCTGCGCGATTTCAGGATGAACCTTCGCGGGATCGGAGCCGGCGACCGTGAGCACCTGGTAGCCGAAGCCCGAGAAGAGCAGGCGGAGCTCCTCGTCCTCCATCCGGCCGAAGATCGTGGGACCGGAGAGCTTGCCGTCGTTGATGTGAAGGATCGGCAGCACCGCCCCGTCCCGCTTTGGGTTGAGGAAGTTGATCGACTGCCAGCTTCCAGAGAGAGGGCCCGTTTCCGCCTCGCCATCGCTTACGACGGCGACCGCGATGAGCTCCGGCCGGTCGAAGACCGCTCCGAAAGCGTGCAGCAAGGAGTAGCCGAGCTCTCCCCCTTCGTGGATCGAGCCCGGGGTCATGGCGCTCACGTGGCTTGGCACGCCTCCCGGCGAGGAAAACTGTCGGCAGAAGCGCGTGAGGCCCGCCAAGTCATGGGTGATCTCCGGGAAAAACTCCGCATAGGTGCCTTCCAAGTAGACGTTGGCCAAGATGGCCGAGGCGCAGTGGCCCGGGCCGGCAAGGAAGAGGAACCGGGCGCCCGTGTCCTGGATCAGACGGTTGAGATGGACGTAGATGAGGTTGAGCCCGGGAGCGGAGCCCCAGTGGCCGCGGATCCGCGGCTTGAGATGCTCGGGCCGCAGCGGTTCCTGGAGAAGCGGATTGTCCCTGAGGTAGAATTGAGCGGCGGCCAGGTAGTTGGTCGCGCGCCAATAGGAGTCGAGCTTTTCGAGTCTTTCAGCGGAGAGGGGGGTCATGATGGGACGAAGTCTCCCGGTGGAGGGTTGGTGTGATGCGCCGGAGGCCGACGACGAAGACAGTTTGGCAAAAGGCCCGGCTCGAGCGCAAGCGGGATTCGGTGTTCCAGGGAGGCGGGGGGTTGCGCGCTATTTTTTCCCGTTCTACCCGCGCGCTCGGGGGGAGGATTTCTTCTGCGCGGCCTTCTTGGCCCGGGCGGGCGCTGCCTTCGCGCCGCCGGCAGAGCCGCGGGATCCCGCTTTCGGAGCGGAGGAGGGGGCGCGCTTCTCGAAGGCGAAGCCGATCTTCCCCCCTTCCTTGAGCTCGAGGAAGGCCGAGAAGCGGCGCTTGGTCTTTCGGGAGAGGAAGCCCGGAAGGAGTGCCGTCTTTCGCTCGCGGAGGAGCTGGGCGACCTCCTCGCGGGAGATCTCCCGGCTCAGGATCTGCTTGCCGATCCGAAAGGAACAGCTGGGAGCCTCCTTGAGGGCATGCTCGCAGGTGTAGGCGGTGGCGGTCTCGAGGATGCTTCCTCCGTCGACGGGACAGGAGCCGAGCGGTTCCTCGTTGACGATCTGCCGGGATTCTCCTTCGGAGCTCTCCTGGGAAAAGACGAAGGTGACCTTTCCCTCGGGCCCGAGCTTGAGCCGAGCCGAGAACGGCTGGCCCGAGCGGCTCCGGAAGCCCGAGAGGGGTCCGATCTCGCCCTGCCGGACGAGTGTCGCCACCTCTTCCCGGGAGATCGGGCGACTCGCGAGAAACTTGGGAATCCGGAAGCCGCTCGACGAACGATAGTCGTAGAGCGTCTCGACGAGGGGAGAGCCGTCCGGTCCCTCGGCCTCCATCGGCTTCGCGTAGGCATCGGCCGAGCCGAAGCGGCGCGCATCGTCGACGATCTGGCGGGTGAGTCGGCAGATCTCCTCCATGAAGCGAGGCCGGGTGAAGGTGCCGCGCTCGATCTGCTGGAGCTTCCACTCCCAGTCGCCCGTCATCTCGGGGGAGGAGAGGACGGGAATCCCTGCGGCCCGCAGGAGCTCGAAGAGCGCGAAGGACTTCGGAGTCGCGAGAAGCTCGCGTGCCTGCCGGCGCAGATATTCTTCCTGGACGAGGCCTTCGATGATAGCCGCCCGGGTGGCGGGCGTCCCCAGTCCCTTCTTGGCCATGGCCTCCCGGAGCTGCTCCTCTTCCACGAGCTTTCCGGCGTTTTCCATGGCCGAGAGAAGGGTGGCTTCGGTGAAATGGGGAGGAGGCTTGGTCGAGAGCCCCACGACTTCCATGGCTTCCGCCCGGGCCGTCGCCCCATCGGGGATGGGAGCGAGGTTGGCCTCTCCCTCCCCGCCCGCCTCTGCCGCGGCCTCTCTTCCGTAGACGGAGAGCCAGCCCGGATCGCGAAGGATCTTCCCCTCAGTTCGGAAGCTCTCTCCCTCGATCGCAGTGATCCGGGTGACCGCCTCGAAGCGGGCCGGCGGGTAGAAGGCGGCCAGGAAGCGCTTGCACACAAGATCGTAGATCCGCCGCTGCGCCGGATCGAGACCGCCCGGCAGGGTTCCCGTCGGGATGATCGCAAAGTGGTCGGAGACCTTGGCGTTATCGAAGATCCGCTTGTTGGGTTGGATCCAGCCGTTCTCGAGAATCGCGCGGGCCGATCCCTCCCAGAGCTGCGCGAGCTTTTCCACGACACCGCGGACGGTTGCCGGGTAGTCTTCGGGAAGATGGCGGGAATCGGTTCTCGGGTAGGTAAGGGCTTTGTGGCTCTCGTAGAGGGCCTGGGCGACCTGAAGGGTCCGCTTGGCGCTGAAGCCGAAGCGTCCGTTGGCCTCCCGCTGGAGGGAGGTGAGGTCGAAGAGGGGGGGAGCGGCTTGGAGAAGGGCCTTCCGCTCCTCGGTGACGGGTCCACCCTTCCCGAGGCATTTCTCCCGGATTGCTCGAGCCCGCGCCTCTTCCCAGATCCGCTCCGGCCGCTCTTCCGCAGCCTCGGCTCTTTTTCTCGCGGAGGCGATCGCGGGATCGAACCAGCGGCCGGTGTAGGAGCCCGTAGCGGCTTGAAAGGTGCCGTGGACCTCCCAGTAGTCGCGGGGACGGAAATCCTGAATCTCCCGGTCCCGCTGGACGACAATCGCCAGGGTCGGCGTCTGCACCCTTCCGACCGGGGTGAGAGCAAAGCCACCGGGTCTCGAGTGGAGGGCGGTCAGCGCGCGGGTGCCGTTGATGCCGATGAGCCAGTCGCTTTCGGATCGGCAGAGCGCCGCCTGGGCCAGAGGCTCCATTTCCGCCTGGGGGCGAAGATTGCTGAGGGCTTGACGGATCGCCTCCGGGGTCATCGACTGGAGCCAGAGGCGGTCGACCGGCTTCTCGACGCGGGCGTAGTCGATCAGGTAGCGGAAGATGAGCTCGCCTTCTCTTCCCGCATCGCAGGCGTTGATGATCCGTTCGACATCGCTCCTCCGGAGCAGCCGGAGGAGCAGATCGAGCCGCTGCTTGGTCTGAGCGATCGGCCGCAGCCGGAAGGCGGAGGGGAGGATGGGGAGATGTTCGAGCGACCACTCCTTGTGCTTCTCGTCCATGTCGCCCGGTCGGCAGAGCTCGACCAGGTGGCCGATCGCCGAGGAGACGAGGTAGCGGTCGTTTTCGTAGACCTCGTGGCGGCCGTGGGGAAATCCGCCGATGGCCGCGGCGAGATCGGCGGCTACACTCGGCTTTTCCGCGATGATCAGAGTCTTGGGCATGCCTCTTCGAATGACGCGCCTTTCTTCCGCAGGCTTTCCTCCGGGTTTCCGAGCCGGGTGCCTGCCGCCCCGCTAGGCGACACGCACGAAGGCGTTTCCCGGCAGTCGGCGGATGAGCCGCTTCATTTCGAGTCGCAGCAACGTAGAAGAGACGGTCGGCGATGGCAAACCTGTTCTCGCGACGATCGCATCGAAGAGGCTCTCGTCCAGGCCAAGTGCCGCAAAGACCGTGCGCTCATCCTCGGTCAGGGAGGGGGGGAGCGCGCGCTCACGGGACACGGAAGCCGCGGGGAGCCAGAGTGCCAGCTCCGAAACGATGTCCCCGGCTTCCGCCACGAGCTTGGCTCCCTGCTGGATCAGCCGGTTGGAGCCGGCGGCCAGTGGGTTGTCGATCCGGCCGGGGACCGCGAAGACCTGCCGGCCCTGCTCGAGGGCGCACTGCGCGGTCAATAGAGCCCCGCTCGCGATCGGCGCCTCGATCACGACCACTCCCGAGGAGAGGCCGCTGATGAGCCGGTTGCGCTGCGGGAAGGTATGACGGGCGGGGGCCGTGCCGAGCGGCAGCTCGCTCAAGAGGCAGGCGGTCTGCTCGATCCGGCGGGCGAGCTCCTCGTTTTCCGGAGGGTAGACGCGATCGATTCCGCAGCCGAGGACGGCCCAGGTCGATCCTTGAGCAGCCAAGGCCCCCATGTGCGCAGCGGTGTCGATGCCGCGCGCCAGTCCCGAAATCACCGGAATGCCCGAGTAGGCGAGCTGGTAGGAGAGCCGCCGGGCCGTTTCGATTCCGTAGACGCTTGTGCGGCGCGACCCGACGACACCGACTCCGCGCAGCCAGCGCTCGGGTCGCTTGCCGCGCAGATAGAGCAGAAGCGGAGGATCGGGGATCTCCGCGAGCGCCTCCGGGTAGCCCGTCTCTCCGAGGAAGAGAAGCTCGATTCCCAGGCTCCGGCAGCGAGCCGCCTCCTTTTGGGCCGCGGCGGGATCGGCGCGGGCGACTTCTGCGGCGAGCTTGGGCCCGATCCCGGGAAGGCGGGCGAGCGCGGCTTCCCCCCCGCCGAAGACGGCTTCGGGTGAGCCGAAAGCCTCGATCAGCCGGCGGGCGCGAGCCGAGCCGATTCCCGGCAGCAGGTGAAGGAGGAGTACTGCCTCGCGGTGGGTCATGCCGGCGGATCGAGGATGACGCCGAGCGCCTGGTCGACTTCCTCCTCGGGAACGCGGGTGACGAGCGGATCGCCCAGTGCGCGAAGGAGGACCCAGTGGTTGACTCCCCTCTCCCGCTTCTTGTCGACGAGCAGTGCCTCGCGAATCCGGGCTCGGGAAACTCCCGAGAGGGTCTGGGGAAGGCCATGACGGACGAGCAGCCGGTCGAGAAGGGCGCCCGCCGATTCGGGGAGTCCGCAGAGCCGTTGGGAGAGAAGGGTCGCCACCCGCATGCCGAGGGCGACCGCTTCCCCGTGGACGAGCGTCCCGTAGGCGAGGGCGGCTTCGAGGGCGTGGCCCGCAGTATGGCCGAAGTTGAGAATCGCGCGCCTTCCGTTGGTCTCCCGCTCGTCCTCGCCGACGATCGCCGCCTTGATCTCCACCGACCGCCGCACGATCGCCTGCCAATCGAGCGCGCTCTCTTCGAGGGTCGAAAGGAGCGAGGGATCGGCGATCATGCCGTACTTGATCACCTCGGCCAGGCCCGCGCGGATCTCCCGCTCGGGAAGGGTTGCGAGGGTCTGGAGATCGGCCAGGACCGCCCAGGGCTGATAAAAGGTTCCGACCAGGTTCTTCCCCTGGGGGAGGTTGATTCCCGTCTTTCCTCCGACCGAGCTGTCCACCATCGAGAGGAGGGTTGTCGGAATCTGGAAGAGAGCGATCCCCCGGAGGAAGATCGAAGCGGCGAAGCCCGCGAGATCGCCGACCACCCCTCCGCCCAGGGCGAGCAGCGCTCCCTTCCGATCGATCCGGTTCTCGGCCATCGCTTCCAGAAGGTGGCCGAGCTGCGAAAGGCTCTTCGAACCTTCTCCCGAAGGAATCCAGAGAACCACCGGTTCGAAGCCCGCGTTCGCGAGCGAGCTCCGGGCCGCTTCCGCGTAGGAGCCGAGGCGGGCGTCGGCGACCAGCGCGATGCGTGCGCCCAAGGCGTAGTCGGCGGAAAGCCGGGTTCCAAGCTCTTCCAGAAGGCCGCTGCCGATCCGGACGGAATAGGTATGGCTGCCAGCGGAAACGGTGACGGTGCAGACGGGCTTCATGGGGAGGAATATTGAGAAGGAGGTGAGGTGGGGCGAGGGGAAGAGCTCGGTCCCTCCTCCCGGCTTTGTCGGCGGGAGCCGACGCGCAGCGGGATTCGGGAGGAGACGAGAAGCTCGACCCCATCCGCGCCGAGGAGCTCCTCGAGGGCGGCGAGAAGCGGAGGAGTCGCCTGGACGAAAAATTTTCGCGAGAGCTCGATCTCGACCAAGGCTCCGTCGGCTCGCCGGCAATGGAGGCGCACGGCAACCCCGCCGGGCCACTGCCGGAGGATGCCGCCGAGCTCTTGCCATCGTCCGGAGGACCAGCGGTCGAGGGAGAGGTGGAGAAGCAGGGCCAGGACGAGCCGTTCGCGGGCCTCCGGCAGCGACAGAAGCTCGGTGGTCCGCACGCTGATCCCGTTGTCCCGCCGGGAAACCGTACCGGCCAGGATCGCGATCTCGCTCGGCTCCCACGCCTTCGCAAGAGAGGCGTAGAGGTCGGGGAAGACGATCGCTTCGACCGAACCGGTCGAATCTTCGATCTGAAGCCGGGCAAAGGGACGCCTGTCGCGGCTCGACGTCCGTACCTCAACGCGGCCGACGATGCCGGCGAGCCGAACCGGGGTGCCGTCGCCCAGAGAGGAGAGGGCGACGATCTCCGCGGTCTGGAAGGGACGGAGCTCGCTCCGGAACTCCTCGACCGGATGGCCTGAGAGATAGACACCCAAGAGCTCTTTCTCGAAACGGAGCTTTTGGGAGGTGGGGAACTCGGGAAGGCCTGTATCTTGCCGATCCGGCGGCGGCGAGTAGGAGAGGTCGAAGAGCGACCCTTGTCCCTCGGCCCGCTCCCGGGCGGCCGTCGACGCCGAGGAGAGGCACGGATCGATCTCGGAGCAGAGCTGGGCGCGCGAGCGGCCGAAGCCGTCGCAGGCCCCGGCCTTGATCAGGCTTTCCAAGAGCTTGTGGTTGAGCGTCCTTCCGGTCGTGCGCAGGCAGAGATCAGCCAAGGAGGAGAAGGCCTGCTGCTTCCGCGCCTGGACGAGATCCTCCGCTATGCCGACTCCGACGTTCTTGATCGCGGCCAGGCCCCACCGGATTCCCCCGCCTTCGACCGTGAAGCGGGCCTCGCTCCGGGTGACGTCCGGCCCGAGGACGGGGATGCCCATCCGGCCCGCCTCAGCGACCAGAGAGGCGACCTTGTCGCTGTCCCCCATTTCGTTGGAGAGCAGGGCGCTCAGGAAATAGACCGGGTAGTGGGCCTTCAGATAGGCGGTCTGGTAGGCGAGGAGCCCGTAGCAGGCGCTGTGGGCCTTGTTGAAGCCGTAGCCCGCGAACTTTTCGAGCGTGTCGAAGATCCTTCCGGCCTGCTCCTCCGGAATCCGGTTCTTTTCTCCACAGCCGCGGACGAAGAGGTCCCGCTGCTTGCGCATCTCCTCCGGCTTCTTCTTTCCCATGGCCCGCCGCAAGAGATCGGCCTGCCCGAGCGAATAGCCGGCGAGGAGGCTCGCCGCCTGCATGACCTGCTCCTGGTAGATCATCACCCCGTAGGTGTCCTTGAGGATCGGCTCGAGCAGGGGGTGGGCATACTCGATGGGGATCTTGCCGAGCTTCCGGTCGGCGTAGGCCGGAATGTTCTCCATCGGTCCCGGGCGGTAGAGCGCCACAAGCGCGATCACATCCTCGATGTTGCGCGGCTTGAGCCGGCGGCAGAGATCGAGCATGCCCGGAGACTCGAGCTGGAAGATGCCCACGGTCCTTCCGGCGGAGAGAGACTCGTAGGTGAGGGCGTCGTCGAGCGGGATGGAGCCCGGTTCGAGAGAGAAGCCGGTATGCTCCCGGATCGCCGCAAGCGCATCCGCGATCACCGTGAGCGTCTTGAGCCCGAGGAAGTCCATCTTGAGCAGGCCGACATCGGCGAGCGGCTCCATCGACCACTGGGTGACCGTTTCGCCCTGCTCCCCCCGGGAGAGCGGGACGAACTCCACGAGATCGGCGGGGGCGATCACCACCCCGGCGGCATGGACGCCCGGCTGGCGCGTCAATCCCTCCAGGCATTGGGCGAGCCGCAACACCTCCCGCGCGTCCTCGTCGTGCTCGCTCTCGGAGCGAAGGTCGGCACTCTCCCGCAGCGCCCGCTCCAAGGTCATCGAGGGATCGGTCGGGATCATCTTGGCCAGGCGGTCGGCCTGGCCGTAGGAGAGCCCGAGCACGCGGGCGACGTCCCGCACCGCCAACTTGGCCCCGAGCGTTCCGAAAGTGATGATCTGAGCGACCGAGCCGTCGCCATACTTCTTCCGGACGTAGTCGATCACCTCGGGGCGGCGGGCATAGCAGAAGTCGATGTCGATATCCGGGGGGGAGATCCGTTCCGGATTGAGAAAACGCTCGAAGACGAGCCCGTAGCGGATCGGATCGATGTCGGTGATCGCGAGCGCATAGGCGACGAGGCTGCCGGCTGCGCTTCCGCGGCCCGGCCCCACGGGAATGCCGCGTTTCTTGGCGTGGTCGATGAAGTCCCAGACGATGAGAAAGTAGCTGACGAATCCGGTCTTCTCGATCACCCCGAGCTCGTAGTCGAGCCGTCGCCGCAGCTCCTCGCCCGGGCTGCCGTAGCGCTCCTTCAGGCCCTTCTCGCAGAGATCCCGGAGGTAGCCTGCCTGGCTCTGGCCCGCGGGCGGCGGGAACGAGGGGTAGCGGTTGCCTCCGAGCGCGATCTCCAGGTGGCAGCTCTCAGCGATCCGGACCGTGTTGGCCAAGGCCTCGGGATGGTCGGGGAAGAGGCTTGCCATCTCCTCGCCCGATTTGAAGTAGAACTCGGGAGCCCCGTAGCGCTTGCGCGCGCTGTCGGTCAGCCGGGCGCCGGTCCCGATGCAGAGGAGCGCGTCGTGGGCGGCGGCATCCTCCTTTCGGATGTAGTGTGCGTCGTTGGTGGCAACCAGCGGGAGACCCGTCTCGCGGGAGAGCCGGGCGAGCCCATCCCGGACGATCTCTTCCTCGGGCAGCCCGTGGTTTTGGATTTCGAGATAGAAGCAGCCGGGCTCGAAGCAGGAGGCGAGCGTCTCGATCGTCCGACGGGCGCCGTCGAGGTCTCCCTCGAGGAGGCGCTGCGGGACTTCTCCCTTCAGGCAGCCGGTCGTCCCGATTAGCCCCTTCCCGTGCTCGCGCAGAAGGTCCTTGTCGATCCGGGGCTTGTAGTAAAAGCCCTCCAGGTAGGCCGCGGTCGCCAGGCGGAGGAGGTTGTGATAGCCCTCCTCGTTCCGAACCAGGAGGGTCATGTGGCTCGTTTCGGATTGGCCGCCCTTCCGGGAAAAACGGCTCTCTCGCGCCAGATAGGCTTCGTATCCGAGGATCGGCCGGATTCCCGCCGAACGGCAAGCCTTGTAGAATTCGATGGCGCCGAACAGGTTGCCGTGATCGGTCAGGGCAACCGCCGGCATGCCCGCCTCGCGCGCGGCATCGGCGAGCCGAGGAATCCGGCAGGTGGCGTCGAGCAGGCTATAGTCGGAGTGAACGTGGAGGTGAACAAAATCGGTGGACGGCATGATTCGTCGTTCCAAAGCTACTCGATCGGAGCCGGATCACCGAAACGCTTTTTCGCCTCTCCTCGCCGGACTTCATCCCGTGCGCGAGGTGCGGACATCGCTGTAAAGCTCGCGGGGAATCTCCGAAAGGAAGCGCGAGGGGCGGAGAGAATTTTCCCCGTAATGGGAGGCGCGGTAGCGCGGATAGACCAGGAAAAGATGGTCCTGGGCTCGGGTCGTCGCCACGTAGAAGAGCCGGCGTTCCTCCTCTTCCCCCAAGAGGGATTCGGCGGAGCGGCTCGAGGGGAAGAGACCGTCGGCCAGCATGATCACGAAGACCGCCCGCCATTCAAGGCCTTTGGCTTGGTGGATGGTGGAGAGCTGGACCCCCTCCCGCGAGCCGGAACGATCGGTGTTGGTCAGGAGGGTGAGCTGGGTGAGCAGGCTTTCGGTGTCGGGGAACTCGGCGGCAAACGAGACGAGCTGGGAGAGATCCTCCAACCGGTGGACCGCGTCCGCATGCTGCGATTCGACGTAGGTGCGGTAGAAGGAGTCGATCACCTTCTCGATTTGCGCCGCGGGCTGGCGCCGCAGCTCGGGCGAGGCGATCTCCCGCTGGAGCGCCACCCACTCCTTCCATGCGGCGGCAGAGGTCTTGGGCGGAGCGACGGAGGCGAGGTCGCCTGTTTGGGAAAAATCTTCCCAGAGGCGCCCCGCCGTCTTCTCCCCGACTCCCGGGAACATCCGGACGAGTCGGGCAAACGCGACCGAGTCGCGCGGGTTGGTCGCCAGCCGCAGGAAGGCGGCGACGTCCTTGAGGTGGGCTTGCTCGAAGAAGCGGAGGCCGCTGGTGATGGCGAAGGGGATGCCCGCTCGGGTCAGCTCGAGCTGGAGCTCGAGGGCATGGAAATGCGCGCGATAGAGGATGGCGATCTCTTCCCAAGGGATTCCCTCCCCTCGCAGTTCCTGGATCTGGGAGGAGACGAAGGAGGCCTGTGCGTTGGCGGTCGGGCAGCAGACGACCGAAGGCTTGAGGCGCTGGCCCTGCCGCACCGGAGCGAGCTCCTTCGGGAACTGAAAGCGGTTCGCCGCGATGGCCGCGTTGGCCAAGGAAAGAATTTCCGGGGTGCTGCGATAGTTGGCCCGCAGGTAGAGGAGGCGGGAGTCGGGATAGCGCTCCGGAAAGGAGAGCATATTCCGGATGTCGGCCCCGCGCCAGGAGTAGATCGATTGGGCGTCGTCCCCGACGGCCATGATCTGCCGGTGCCCGGAGGCCAAAAGGTGGATGAAGTCGGCCTGCAGCCGGCTCGTGTCCTGGTATTCGTCGACGAGGATGTGGTGAAAGTGGTCCTGGTATTCCTCCCGGAGCGGCTCCTGCTCGCGGAGCAGCCGGGCGGCTTCCGAGAGAAGGTCGTCGTAGTCGACCGACGATGCCTTCTGCTTTCGCTTGCGGTAGAGGCGCGCGAGCTCGACCAGGCGGTCGGTCTGCTCGGCGAAATGGGGAAACTCCTCGGAGATCAGGGTCTCCAGCGGCATCTCCCGGTTGGCCGCCAGCCCGAAGATCTCGAGGGCTCCTTCGCGCCGCGGAAAGTGGAGCTCACTGCGGGAGAGCTTGAGCTCGTCGTAGCACTCGGACAAGAGCTCGGCCGCATCGGAGCGGTCCAAGATGGTGAAGCTCGGGTCGTAGCCGGCGAGCGAGGCGTGGCGGCGGAGAAGCCGGTGCGCGAGGTGGTGGAAGGTCCCTCCCCAGATTGCTTCGGTCCCGTGGGGAATCAGTCGGGCGACCCGCTCGAGCATCTGCCGGGCGGCCTTGTTGGTGAAGGTGGCCAGAAGGATGCGGGAGGGCTCGACGCCGTTGTCCAGGAGATAGGCGACCCGGTAGGTGAGCGCCCGGGTCTTTCCGCTGCCGGCCCCCGCCACGACCAGAATCGGCCCGGGAGCGGCCGTTACCGCCTCGCGCTGCTCTTCGTTGAGGAGTTTTACGTAGTCAATCACGGTCGGATCAAGGTAGCGGGGCTTCCGTCGAATGACAATGCGCCGGCGCACCGAAGCGGAGCATCATCCATTTGCCTCGGCGCTTCCTTCCTTGCAGGCAAAGACCTTCTGCCTGGAAACGCGCCTCGACCTCCGCAGCCTGCTCCCGGAGCAGGCCGCTCACCAGGAGTACGCCCTGGGGGCGGAGCCAGGCCGCGAGCCGGTTAGCCCCTTGCAGCAGGGGCATCAGGAAGAGGTTGGCGACAATCCGCTCGAACCGTACCCGCGAGCACCAGCGGGCCAGATCGGCTTCGACCCAGTGGATGGCGGCCGCAGGAAAGTTGGCCGCCTCGTTCCGGTGGGCGACCTCCAGGGCCGAGGGGTCGGTGTCGAGCGCCCAGATGCGGGTCGCTCCGAGCCGCCGGGCGGCCAGGGCCAGGATCCCGCTGCCCGTTCCGATGTCGAGCACGCGGCTTCCCCGCCAATCGGGGAGTGCGGCCATCTCCCTCAGGAGCATCCCGGTGGTGGCATGCCGTCCCGTGCCGAAGGCCATTCCCGCCGGAATGACCAGAGAGAGGGGATGATTTCCGGAAGGGTCCTTGGCGGGGGTGCCGGCTTCCGTCTCCGTCACGATCCAGAGCTTTCCCCCGATCCGGATCCGCTTGCCCGGCGGAGAGGGGACGGAGCCAGGGGCGGGGGCCCTTCGCAGCTTTCCCCCGTATCGGGCGAGGAGATCGCGGCCCGCGGGAAGGTCGGGCAGGTAGGCTTCCAGCCGGACGGTCGGGCGGCCCGCCAGGCGATGGAGGGCGAGCCTGCCTTCGCCAAGAAAGTGGAGACGCTCGACCCAGCAGTCCGCCATCTTGGCGGAAACCAGCCGACTCCATATCCAGAGGAGTGCCGGCTCGTTCACATCGAGAAACGGGGACCGAGGTAGAGCTCGCGGGTGACCGGATCGTTGATCAGGAATTCGCTCGATCCATGGCTCATCACGCGCCCCTCGCAGACGAGGTAAGCGCGATCGACGATGGCGAGGGTTTCCCGGACGTTATGGTCGCTGATGATCACGCTCAAGCCCCGGTTACGCAGGCCGAGCACGATCTGCTGCAGGTCGTCGACCGCCAGAGGATCGACGCCGCTAAACGGTTCGTCGAGCAGAAGGACCGTCGGAGCCGTTGACAGCGCTCGGGCGATGGTCAGCCGTCGTTTTTCGCCGCCGCTCAGGGCCAGCGCCATAGTCCGGCGAAGATGAGCGATGCCGAAGTCTTCGAGGAGAGCCTCGCATCGGGTCTCGCGCTCCTCGGCATCCACGTCGAGAAAGTCCAAGATCGCCATCAGGTTCTCCTCGACGGTCAGCTTGCGGAAGATCGACTCTTCCTGCGGAAGGTAGCCGAGTCCCATCCGCGCCCGCCGATGCATCGGCATCCGCGTCACCTTCTGTCCGTCGATGAAGACATCGCCTTGCGTCGGCTGGATGAGGCCGACGAGCATGTAAAAGGTGGTTGTCTTCCCGGCCCCGTTGGGACCGAGGAGGCCCACGATCTCTCCCCTTCCGATGTGCAGATCGATTCCGTTGACGACGCGCCTGTGGCCGAACTGCTTGACGAGCCCCTTCGCGGAGAGGGGGTAGATCCCGTCCTCTTCCTCCCCTACGGGTTGGTGGAGGACTCGGGCCTGGACCATGTGGGACTCCGTCTCGTCCGCCGGGGCTTCGGAGACTTCCGGGGTGTGATCGTGCGGCAGGGAGGCTTCGGGGCCGAGCGGAGGAGGATGGCCCCAGGGAGGAAGGGAGATCTCTCTTCGGGAGCCAAGGTGGGGGAAAGCCGGATCGGGTAGGCCGTCCTGGCGGGTGCTGTCCATGCTGCTTGCGGACCATACCAGAAGCGCTGACGTCTTGCAACGGGCTCCCGCGAACGAGGCGGCGGAAGAGAGTTTCGATTGGCATTCCGCGCCGATTTCCGCAAAGATCCATGGGTTGTGAGCCAAGCAACAATCGAGAAGCTCGAGCCCAAGGAGGGGCTCTTCGTCCTGCATCTTTTTTATCAGTTCGCGGCGGGAGAGGCTGCGGGGGCGGCGTCGTCCAAGGCGCTGCTCGAAGGCCTGGAGACATTGCTCAGGGAGGCCCGCGAGGCGGATCGCACCCAAGCGGCGACCCTTTCCTTGATCGGAAGGGCCGATCTCGGCTTCCTCTTTTTCTCCCCGGACCTCCACCGGCTGCACGGCTGGGAGCAGCGCCTCGTCGCCCTGCTCGGTCGCCACGGGTGGAGGAAGGTCTTTTCCTTTTTCTCGATGACCGAGCGCTCCGACTACACCCCCTCCGAAGAGGAACATGCCGATCAGCTCTCCTCTCAAGAGGGGCTCGTCCCCGGTTCGCCGGAGTTCGAGGAGAAGATGCGATCCTTTCGCGAGCGGATGCGCCGCTATACCGAGGTCCGGCTCTATCCGACCCTGCCGGACTGGCGCTTCTTCGCCTTCTATCCAATGAACAAGAAGAGGGAGGCGGGTGCCAACTGGTATGCTCTCCCCTTTGCCGAAAGGAAGGAGCTGATGCAAGGGCACTCGCTGGTCGGTCGGCGCTACGCCGGCCGGGTGATCCAGTATGTGACGGGGTCGACCGGATTGGACGACTGGGAGTGGGGAGTCACCCTGTTTGCTCATGACCCCTACGAGGTGAAGGCGATCGTGGCGGAGATGCGCTTCGATCCCGTGAGTGCCCATTATGGGGAGTTCGGCCCGTTCTTTACCGGATTGCAGGCGCCCGTCGCCGAGATCCTCGGTCAGCTTGCCCTTTGAACCGTCCTGTCTCCCGAGTTTTCAGCGACTCTCTGCGACGGAGGGGAAAGCAAGTTCGGCGAAGGAAATGAATGCGAGTGTAAAGCCGTTTTGATCCATGCAACGAGTCACTCTCTACGTGAAAACGGGTTGTCCTTGGTGCGTCGAGGTGGAGGCGCTGCTTCAGCGGTATGGAATCTCCTACGACCGTTGCGACGTTCTGCGCAATTCGGAGGCCTATCGCCGGATGAAGGCGATTTCCGGCCAGTCGCGCGCGCCGACCATGGAATGGGGAGACGAAGTGCTTGCCGACTTCGGCGCCGAGGAGCTCGAGGACTTCCTCCGCGACAAGGACCTGTCCTGATCCGCTCGGGAGCGAGCGTCAGCCTCAGTCCGGTGTGCCCGCAGGCAGACCTTGCTGGATCCGGATGAGTTCCTCCTTGATCCCTTTTCGCTGCGCGGGCTTGAGATAGTCGATGAAGAGCTTGCCGAAGAGGTGATCGACCTCGTGTTGAATGACCACGGCGAGAAAGCCGCTTGCCTCGAAGACCAGAGGCTTCCCGTGGAGATCCTGTGCTTGCACGGAGACGCGCCGGGAGCGCGGAACATCGATCCGGAGCCCGGGGAAGCTCAAGCAGCCCTCGTTTCCGATCTCCTTCGACTTCGTCAGCGAGAGCACGGGGTTGGCCAGAAAGAGGGGCATCTGCTCTTCGACCGGAATCGGCAGGCCATCCACGATCATCGTGGAGCTCTCCTTGGCCGCCGTAACGTCGATGACCGCGAAGAGCAGAGCCTTGCCCACCTGCTGAGCGGCGAGTCCGACTCCGTGATTGGCGATCATGGTCTCGCGCATCTCCTCAGCGAATTTCCGGAGATGTGCATCGAAGCGGCGAATCGGTGCCCCCGCTTGGCGAAGGATCGGGTTGCCGAAGAGAGCGATCGGGAGAGTCACGGTTGGGGGCCCTGCGCGGATTTGGGATCTACCGTAAACGTAGGCAGATTGGTGATGCCGGCAACTTTTGCGGCATCCATCACCTGAAGAATGATTTCAAAAGGAGCCTTCTTGCTGGCCTTGAGGGCAATCTTCGTCTCCGGAGACTTGGCAAGGATCTCTTTGAGGGTCCGGCCCAGCTCCTTGGGCTCGACCGGCTTGTCGTCGAGGAAAACTTTTTCTTCCTCGGTCACGTAGAGAATGCGGGGGACGTCCGCCCGAACCGGCTTGGCTCGGGCCGACTCCGGCAAGTCGATCTTCACGGCGGGCTCCTCCCGCTGAAAGGTCGTCGTCACGACGAAAAAGAGGAGCACGATCGACAAGATGTCGATCAGAGAAACCAGATTGATCAGGGGTTGCCGCTTTGGGCGCTCGACGAACCGCATCGGATTTCCTGCTCAATTGAAACGATTCCCGGACAGGATCAAGGAAAATAGCTCCGCTCTTCCCCACGAGGCTCGGTGTTTTCCTCGCATCAAGGGCCCGTTGGCTGTGCTTCCTGGGAGAGGACCGGCGGAACCCGGTAGGCCTGCTGGAAGAAGATGTAGGAGAGGAGCAGGGACATTTTGTCTTCACGGGAGATGCGGAGGCTCACGGGTACCCGGAAGGGAATGCCGCTGGTAAAGAGCATCTGAACCTTTCCGTCGGTCAACAGGAAGGCGTGGACGAGCGGAGCTCTCGGGGGCGGCGGCCTTTCGTGGACGAGGATGTAGGTTCCGCTGAGCGAGTCGGTCCTGCCGACCAGCGCATGGGTCGCTTTCCGGTTGAGCCGGTGCTCGATCCCTTTTCGCTGCTTCTCCGGCAGGGATTCGAGGAACTGCCGCAGCCCTCCCGTCGGATCGAACGGCGCCTCCCGGCCGGTTTGGGGGGGCCGCCGACTGCGGGAACCTGTCCGGGCGCGGGGGAGTTGGCCGGGCCCATCTGTACCGGATGAAGAGGCGTTTCCGAGGGGGCCTGCTCGGGCGCCGGGCTCGATGGTTCCCCCGCGTCGGGAAGAGGATATTCGGGGTCGCTTTGCGCTCGGGCCGGGGGGAGAAGGGCGAGAGCGGCGAGAAGGAGGGGCAGCGCGACGAGCCACGATCGGTGGGCGAAACTCATCGATTCGTTATTTGCGAATCCATGCTCCGTCTGGCTGCTGTACATACTCTCCCGGGAAGGTGCGCCTGCCCCAGCGGCGCGCGTACTCGTCCTGGATCTCTTCGAGGGGCTTTTCCTGCAATTTAGTCTGCGCCATGTAGAGCTTCAAGCGATCCCGGTTCTCTTCCTGGACGACGTGTTCGGCGTACTGCTTGTAGGAAGCGTCGGTCGGGGGATTGACGACGGCTAGGAATCCGTCGCGGTCTTCTCCGACCACGCCCGCGTTTTTCAATCCCTGGATCTCCCCCGAACGGAGCCGTCGTCGCTCCGCAACCTCGGGGGAGACCGGTGCGACGCGCGGGTTCTGCTTCTCCGTGACGACGACCCCCATGTGGACGTTGATCCTCACCGGCTCTGGAGTCGTCACGCGCACCGTTGGAGAGCAGCCAAGAAGGAGGATCGGAATGGCCAGAAGAAGCCAACCCTTACGGGGAGATGGGCGGATACTCTCCATTCGTGTTCTCCGGCACCTGACCAGAATTTTGCTCGAGAGACAAGCCGCTTGCGATCGGTTTCCCCAAGCGAGGATCTTGCTGCCAGCGAATCGTGAAGTTTCTCTTCCCATCGGGCCCGCGCAATTCCAGCCGGAGGCGGCTCTCCGGCAGAGCATAGGAAAGCGAAAGGAAGCCGACGTTGTAGGCATAGCTGCGGAGGGATCGGGCGAGCATCTCCATCAACTGCCGCTTGGTCGGACTCCAATCGGCGGGAAGGCGCTGGAGGAAAGAGTCGACGTCGCGCATCTCGAGCTTTCCCGGGCCGTCGAGCGTCAAAAAGCCGATCGCGCTCCGGAGGCTCGTTCCCCGCGCATCGAGGTGAAGGCGTCCGCCCGCCGTCCCCGTGAGCGACAGGGCGAAACGGTCGCTCGTGAACTGCCGCGCGATCGGCTCGACCGGGACTCCTCTCAGATGGATCCATCCGTCCCACGGGAAGTCGTTTTGGAAGAGGACGGAAAATCCCCCATCTCCATATCCGCCGTAGAGCTTCCCTCCGAAGTGGCCGAAGATGCCGCTGCTAGTGAAGGTGATGTCGAGCCAGTCGTCAGTCGCCGTGATCCCCCGCCAGGACACCGAGTCAAAGAAGATCGTGTGGACGAGGTTGTTGGCCTTGCGCTCGCTCAGCGGCAGGTTGAAGGAGAGACGCCCTCGGCGCACTTCGAGGACGACATGATAGGAAGGATACTCGATTCGTTCCGGCATGATCTCGATCTCGTTCTTGAGGCTTGCCTGGGTCCAGTCGTTGAGCGGAACGTTTGCGGAGGTCACGCCGAAGAGAAACGGAAGGACGATCCCTGGCGCTCCAAAGGCGCTGATCACGAACTGTCCTCCCCGAACGAGCACCTTCTCGGCGTTCCACTGCTCGAGGGTCCGTTCGCGACCCCTCTTTCGTCGGATCTCCTCCTCCTTGCGAAATTGTTCCACGTACCAGAAAAGATCGGGTCCGAGATAGAGCACCGGATTGAACATCGCCAGCTGGTCGATCCGGTGCTCCGAGAGCCCGCGCCAGGAAAACTTCACCCGGAGCGCGCCGATCGTGAGAATCTTGGAGAGCGGATCGTAGGGAGAATAGATCATCACGTTCCGTGCGGCGGCGATGCTTAAGAGGCGATCGTCCCGACCCAGGCCGGCGACCGGGATGTCATGGATCTCGATCGGCTGGTCGTGAAAGCCTAAGGCGAGCGGGATCGGCGGCAGGTGGGGGGCGAGCCGGTCGATGTTGATCGTCGCCCGAGCCACCCGGACGGTGTCGATCTGGAGGCGGGGTCGGGGGAAAAGCTGGAGCCACCGGTTCGGTTGGCCTCCTCCCTTCGAGGCTCGTTCGAGAAAGGAGATGAGGGCCGAAGTCCAGACCGTCGGAGAATGAATTTCGACATAGGCCAGCCTCTGCCGCAGGAGGAGATCGTCCCATCTCCACCGAATCACGACATCGGAGATCAGGGCGACGTCTCCCAACGAGACGCCATGGAGATGGCAAGCCGTCGGGGACAACCAGTCCGCCGAGGCGATATCGAGTGGAAGGTCGAAGCGGCGGGCGAGCCCGGAGAGAAGGAGGGCGGTATTGGCTCGGATCCGCCGGCCGGCCCAGGGCCCGCCGGCGAAAACCAGCAGGATGAGGAGGAGCAGCGGCGCGAGCGTCAGGACGATGCGCCGGAGAAATCGTCTCTTCCGGGGGCGGACGTTCCGTGGCGGCTCTTGTCCATCGCCCGTCATTGGAAGCGGGATCTTAGCAGCGACCTCCCGGCCCGAAAACCGCAAAGCATGGGACCGGCGGAAAAGCCGGAAAAAAGAGATTGAAAAGAGCCAGGGGGCCGCGTTTGCTATGGAAAGCAAAATCCCCCTTCTCTTACCTCTTATGAACATTTCGACGGATGCGATGAAAAGCCAGAGCGAGAATCTCGGTCCCAAGGTGACGGTGCTGACAAGGGATACCGAATTCCGCGGGACGGTCGGCTTCACGGGAGAGTTGCAGCTCAACGGGAGGCTCGAAGGAGAGATCCTCTCGGAAGACGGAACCCTGGTCATCGGTGATACAGCTCTGGTCAAAGCCGACATCCGGGCAAAGAAGGTGGTCGTTCACGGTCAGGTATTCGGCAACATTCTCGCCCGCGAGCGGCTGGAAATGGTCGGATCGGCCCGCGTCTTCGGTGACGTGCAGACCGGAGCGCTTGCGATCGAGCAGGGCGCGGTCTTCGTCGGAAAGTCGGAAAGCCTGCAGGCGGACAAGGTCGAGAAACCCGACATCGCCTCCTTCTTCAAGATGCTGACCCCCGCCGTTCGGGAAACCGCTCCTGCGAGGGTGGGAAAGGGGGCCGACTCGACCAGGCCGCTTCCCGGCGCGGAAGCGAAGCCCGTTGAAAAAGGAACCGCCGCCTAGCCCTCGGAGCATCCACCCGCGCACCATGGGCTTGCGCATCGGCATCGTTGGAGTGACCGGGGCGGTCGGTCAGGAGGCCCTCCGCCTGCTGGAGCAGGGGACCCTCGCGATCGCCGAAATCCGCCTCTTTGCTTCGGCCCGTTCCGCGGACCGATCCTTTTCCTTTCGCCGCGAGCCGGTCCGGGTCGAGGAGATCCGGGCAGAGCGGCTTGCTGGGCTCGACTACGTCTTTTTCAGCGCCGGCGGCTCGGTTTCCCGGGAGTATGCGCCACCGGCGGTTGAAGGCGGGGCGGTCGTGATCGACAACTCTTCGGCCTACCGGATGGCGGCCGAGGTTCCCCTGGTGGTGCCCGAGGTCAACGCAAAGGCGCTTAGCCGTCATTCGGGGATCATCGCCAATCCGAATTGCACCGCGGCCATCCTCGCCACCGCGGTCTGGCCCCTCCACCAAGCGGCTGTCATCGAGCGGATCGTCGTGGCAACCTACCAGGCGGCAAGCGGCGCCGGGGCGAAGGCGCTCGCCGAGCTCGACGCCCAAGTCCGGCAATATGCGGGCGGAGAGCCGATTGAGAAGAAGGTCTTTCCCGAGCAGATCGCCTTCAACGTCTTTTCCCACAACACGCCCATCGGCGAGTCGGGCTTCAACGATGAGGAGAACAAGGTTGCGCAGGAGATTCGGAAGATCTTCGGAGAGCCCGAGCTCGGCATCTGCGCCACCTGCATCCGGGTTCCGGTCTTTCGGGCGCATTCCGAAGCGGTCGTGATCGAGACCCGGCGCAAGCTCTCCGCGGAGGAGGCCCGGGAGATCCTCCGCCATGCCCCGGGTGTCACACTGGTCGACGACCGGAAGGCCAACCGCTTTCCTACCCCCCTGGAGGCGGCGGGCAAGCGGGAGGTGCTGGTCGGCCGGCTTCGGGAGGATCCTTCCCATCCGCGCGCGCTCGCCCTCTTCGTGAGCGGAGACCAGCTCCTCAAGGGAGCGGCCTGGAACGCCGTCCAGATCCTCGAGCTCCTGGCCGCGGGCTGAAAAAACCAGCCGCGCTGCGGCAATTACGCGATATCTAGATCTACGGCGCGCTGCTCTGGATCGCTGACAAGCTCCCAAGTAACTGAGCATCCGTATCGCCAAAGGACACGCCGCTTCCGATGTGCGTTACGGTCAGGGAAAGAGAACACGCTCCAACGCATCGACCAGCTCGCGCCGTCTCGTATTCGGCAGCTTGGCGAGGTTGCGCTGCTTCCACAGGACGGCGGGCAAATGCCGGGCCTCCGGGATTCCGAGAAGCTCCCAATCTGGTTCGCTTCGCTTGAAACTGACCTTGGTGCGCGTCAAGCCCCGTCCTTCAGGGCGGGGAAGGATAGGTGCGCCCAGCATGGGCGCGATCTTGGAGGTGAAAGTCCTCCCGTGAGCTGGCCACAGCGAACGAAAGGAAGTGCAACTGCGTGAGGGTGACCGAGCGTGGGAAGGAAGCATGGAATGAACCCGCGAGCCGATGGACAAGAATCAGATACGAGGCGTGGTGGATCAAGGCGAGCAGGCACATCACTGCGAAGCTTTTGTGGTCAATGTGAAATCGCGTAGATCTGGCGGTTGTGCGGGGAAGGATCGCGCTCTTACCTGGGGATATCTCGCTTCACGCCTGAAAGGGTGACGGCGCAAGCCGGGGCGAGAAGTCAGCAGAGGCCGTAGTAGCCGGGCAACCGGCGAAGGGCCAAACGAGAAGGAGAGCTGGAAGTTATGACGCTTGGAAGTGCATCGCATCAGAAGCCTGGGCAACCAGGGTGGGACACTGTTGGCGCGAGTGAAGCCCGTGTCGCTGTGGCTCGTGATGAAGCACGTCCGGCGCGTCAACAACAAGAAGGCTTGGGGCGAGACGATTTGCTAACGCAAGTCCTATCGCGTGAGAACTCACATGACCTCAACTTCTCGAACCGCCTGGTGCGGACCCGCATGCCAGGTGGTGTGGCAGGGGCGCGGCTAACTGCCGCCTCCCATGTCGCTCGCCGGTCCTCCCGCCACTCCTCCCTTGCCCTTTGGAATTCCTCCGGCAGGCGCAAAAGATCGTCGGTCAGGATCTTCCGACGAATCCTCTCCACCCGCCGCTCATCGGCCAGGATGGAGTCGATGACGGCGTCCGCCCAGTCCGGATGACTGTCCAGGGCGGCCAGGATGTCATCGGTGGATCGGATCTCAACGCTCATGTCATCAGTATGCGTCGCCTCGCGTCCTTGCGCAACGGCTCGGGAGCCCACCGCGCTTACCACCAGAAGCCGTGCTTCTTCCTCTGGGCGGCCTTCCTCTTGCGCGCTTCCTGCTCCTTCTTGGATAGGGCCTTCCTTTTCGCCTCCGATCCAGACGCCTTTTTGGGCTGCGGGTCGCGATGCCGCTCTTCCGGCGACGACCGAAGCCCCCTCTCCCTGGCCGCGACCGAGTTCGCCGGCTCCGGCATGAGTCCGTTCCTCGCCGGAGCCGGCGGCAGCCCGCGCCGTCCAATCGACCTGGCGAGCGACTGCATTGAGAACGGAATTTCCGAACTGGGCCGCAATTGGTCGTTGGCGGCCGACCTAGGCCCGAGCACTGAGGCCGGCGCCAAGAGAAGCCCGCCCGTGGCGGTCCTCCGAATCTCGAGCACCGGCTGATCCGGATCGAACAAAAGCGCGTCTCCCGACTGGGCGACGAATGAATACGCCTCCTCCGAGGAGGGTGCCTTCGATTGCACGTCGAGTTTGCCCGCGTTCCCTCCCAGGACGGTTGGTGCCACGGCGAGCGCGGCCTTCCCATCGCCCAACCTCGTCCGCCAGACCTCTCCGTCGTCCAGGACGACCGTCGTCAGCCGTGATCGGATCACACCGTTCCTAAAACCATAGACAACCATCCCACTACCAGTGGAGGTCGTCGACGACGTCGGCCGAACACTTCTGCCGACGGTTCGCGTGCCGGGATTCCGCCGGCAATGCCCAGGTTGCGCCCAATGCCCGCGTTTCCGGGAGCAAAGGCGCGGGCGGCTCTCGCAAGCCTCCCGACCGGGCATGCGATGCATACGCCGCTTTGAGCCTCCTCCGAACCTCCGACCAGAACGACCACACATGCTTCGCCCGATTCCTCGCGGGTAGGGCAAAGGTGAGGTGGCCGCCATTGCGCGGGCCGGCGCGGGCGGCCTCCCGCACGGTCGGACGCTTGGGAGAGGCCCAAGCCTCTCCTGGCCACGGCATAGGCCGCGCTCTGGTGAGAGCTGATGCCGTGACGACGCGCGTGGTTCATGGCGCCCATCACGGAAGTATAGGCCGGATCGACTTCGATCCCCTCGACTCCGGCTCGAAAACACCCCGCCTTGAGCAGGGAAATGGTCTTGGAGTAGCAAAACGACGAGATCTTCCTGGCGGCGGATGGACTCGCCACCTCAAGCTCAGCCCTCCTTTTCTTCAGATCCAGCCGCTCAAGGACCAGGGTAAGACCACGCTCCCGGGCCATCTCCACAATCATCCTCGCCGCGTCGCCGATGATCGCCTTGGCTTGATCCTCGGTCTTGCCGTAGAGGTTGAGATCCACCCGAAGGGCCCGCCGCAGGTTGCCGAACCGGTCCGTCTCCGCCACGGCCAGATGGTCGTGGTTGATGTCGATTCCAACCGCTCCCGCCAGACGGCTTGTCGCAATGGGAACCGGCCTGGCCGGGACGCTCGAGAAGACCCGCCAGCCCTTCCGGTCCCTCACAAAGCGGTAGCTTACAGCGACGCCGTCTCGTCTCCTGGCTGGCTTGCCGCCCTTGGTCTGCGACAAGACAACCCGGCTCGCGGCAAGCGCCTGAAGGATCTCCTCCTGGCCATAGGCGAATCGCACGCCGGGAATGACCAGAAGCTTGCCATCCGAGGCCAGCGCATCGGGAAGACGCAGGCGCAGCGTGACACTGCCGTCTTCCTCGACCGAAGCCTGGCAGGACTGGTTGCCCGCGGTCTCGTCCTTCGAGCCGATCACGAAGAACTGGGCGCTCCGTGCGGATTGCCAATCCTTTTTCCACTCCGCATGGCTGGCGTAGCCGTTCTCCTTGAGGTGAAACTGTTTGCGGAACAGGCGGCGGGAGCCGAAGCAGAAGCGGACGCGACCCGAGTCCCGGTCGGCGATCAGTGCCGCAAGCCTGGCGCGAAGGTTCCCAAGCCGACGCTTCTTCTGGTGCAGCTTCTCCGAGCCTGGCTCCCTCGCCGAGAGAATGCGGATTGCCCTTTCGGCTCTCTGGATGCGGGATTCGGCCTCGGCGATCCACTCCGGAAGCCGCTCCCGGATCGAGGCGATCTTGCCCTCAAGGCCCACGCGAATCGCGTTGAACTGCCGGGCGGTGATCCCAAAGCGCCGCAGGAACTCGCACTTGAGATCGCCCATCGGAATCCCCACCCGCATCCTGGCAAAGAGTGCCCGCTTGGGCTTGCCCGTAGAGATCCGCATAGCCGTCAAGAGCCGCGACCTGCTCTGCCGCGAGCCTCAAGCGCGTCTGGTAGGTGAAGACCGGACGATCACTCATGGAGAGCCTCCAGCGCCTTTTTCGCCCGCATCAACCGGTCCCGATGCTCGACCAGAATGACGCCGACCTTCGGATCGCGCAAAAGCCGCAAGAGCCCCTGCCGGGACGGTTCACCCCGGAGCCGACGTCCTTGACCGCATCGACAATCGGCAACCGCCTGGCAAGCGCCCACTCCGTCAGCCGCGCCAGCTGCCTGTCCAGATCGGCCTTCTGGTCGGCGCTGGAGACGCGCGCGTGGAGGGCAACTCCGCCGGGCTGCCTCTCCTCCGCATGCACGATCACCGTCCCAGTCGGCAGTTGCTCGACCGGCACCGGCATCTTCCCGTCCTTCCCCATCCGCCAAGCCGTCTTGTAGCAAAGATCCTGCCGCCTTGCCCAGACGCTCAGCTTCATGTGAAGAGAATGCCATATAACGTGAGTTATGTCTATTTATTAGTCAACTGTTGGCAACCCTGCTGTTCGAGCGCGGTGCGCCCTCCCACGGTCAGCGGTAGGTCCAGCACCTTCTGAAGCGAGACGACCACCTGCTGCCAGGTAAGCGGCGTGCGCGAGCGGCGATAGACGCGCCGGGCCGGGCTATCGAGCCAGCCCGTGCGAACGTAGTGGCTGCGCAGCGCAGACGAGTAGCCGTGGGCCTCCATCCAAGCGGCATCGGCCAGGAGTCCCTCGGGGAGTTCCTGCTGGAGTCGGTTTAGCGTGCCGCCAGAACGCATATCCAGCCTTAGCATTTTTAAACCTTCTCAAACCCCTGTCGACTTTGCATCTCTTGAGATACGCTACTCTCTAGTTCACGGGCACCGGCATCCAGGGCAAGGCAGTGTCCGCCTTTTTGTGTGCGAGTCGATTTTTGTGGGTCTTGTTGTTTGAGGTATCCGGATGTGAGTGTGTTTCAGGCTTCAAATCCTGCACCCGTCATCCTGGAGTAAAACCGGATTTGGTTGTTGCGTCCAAAGCCCACGCAGGCTATAATGAATCTGGATTTAAATGTGTGAGAGGCAACATGCAAGCAACCATCGAAGCGCCTTCTGTTCCCGTCGGCAAAATCAAAAGCTTCGGCCCCTTCGGTCCGAAGTATGAGGTTGGAGAAGCCCTTCGCCAGTTGGATGATGGCGACTGGATGGTTGAAGTCACGATGGTAGAAACCGGCGAGAAGGCCGAATACCGCTGGACGCACCTGTCTGATGACCCGGAAGCGCACTGATGTATGCAGTTGCTTTTGACTTGGTGGTTGCCGACACCGAGGAGCACCATCCAAAGGGGGTGACGCAGGCGTACACCGAAATTGGTGCCGTGCTGGGCGAGCACGGCTTTCGGCGTGTGCAGGGTAGTCTCTACGTTAGCGACAACGAAGACATGGCGAACCTGTTTCTCGCGATTCAATCGCTGCGCGCACGCGACTGGTTCCCGAAGTCGGTGCGTGACATTCGCGCCTTCCGCATCGAGCAGTGGTCTGACTTCACTGCTGTGGTGAAGTCATAAGATTGCGAGTCCTCCCAGCATGAACATACTTGCAATCCAAAGCCACGGTGTTTAAGGGATGGCAAGAACCCCGCTTCTTGCCATCCCTTAACTGAAAATCCGCTCCCCTTACCCACTCAATTCAGCGGGGAGCCCCTTGGCTTTAACCCGCCCGCCTGAGGCCACATCGCAAGGAGCGCGTCGGCCATGTTCGCATAGGTGGGATTGTTGAGGTAGCGGTCGAGCCTCGGCTGCTCGTTCTTGGGAAACTCGATTACCAAGGTCCGGACCCCATGCCCATAGGTCAACAGGAGGAAGCTTTGCTCGCGCTTCATCATCTCAGGATCGAGATGGAGCTCTCCCAATACGAGCACCTGAATTCCCGCCTGATCGAGCAGGTTCCAGACCTTCTTATCCTCGGCATCGGCGGGAGAGAGGGCTTTGGGTGGCGCAAACCACGGAGCTTTTGGGACACTTGGCGCTGCATCGGCCTCCGCTTCCGCTCCACCCGCCGCTGGCGCAATCGGGGATCCGGATCCCGATGCGGCCGTGGAGGCTGGGTTGGCGGAAGTAGCCGGGGGCGCTGCGCCAGAAGCGGCCGATGCGGGAAGTGGCGGACAGGCGTTGCACGGGTCGGTTGCCCCAGGCACGGCTGGATTCGAGGAGCCGCCCGGCAGCACCGAGTTCATGGTGCCCTCTCCGCTCGGCGCCGCTGGCGCGTCCCCGTGTTGGGTTGAGCCGTCTGGCTCCGGTAGGACGCTCTGGCCGAGCGAGGGAATCGGGGCGCTGGGAAGGATCAGGAAGAGGAGTAAAAGGATGCTTGCGGCCCGGGCGAAGGCCCGGGAACGCTTCGGCGTTTTCGACACCCCTTCCACGATTCGCTCCCCACATTCTTTGTTAGGCGATCGGGGCCTCGCGCGCACCCGATCCTCGCTCTTGCTCTCCCTTCGCCTCCTCAGAAGCATCTGCCCGCTTTGGGTTCGGCGGGAATCCCGTATAGTGGAGGGATGAACATCCGACTGCGAATTGGCGGAATGACCTGCTCCAACTGTGCCCGACACGTGCAGACAGCGCTCAGCGCGGTTCCCAAGGTGAGCTCGGCGCGGGTCGATCTCGAAAAGGGCAGGGCGACGGTGGAGGTTGGCGAAGGAGGACCCTCGCCGGCCGCGCTCGTCGAAGCGGTGCAGAAGGCCGGCTATGAGGCGGCACCCGCGGACGACGAGGAGGACTCATCGGGCCCTTGGCAGCGGGGCCTCTTGGTCGGGGTGATTCTCACCCCTCTTCTCTTCATCCTGCCCTGGCTCGTCCGGGCTCCCCCCCATCCGCATTGGCTCGGCTGGGTCGAGCTTGCCCTGGCCCTGCCGGTGCAGCTGATCACCGGGGGGCCCTTCTACCAGGGGGCCTATCGGCAGCTTCGCAACGGCAGGCTCGACATGGATGTGCTCGTCTCCCTGGGCAGCACAGCCGCCTTCCTTTTGAGCGTCTACGGTCTGCTGCGCCCGGGGGCGCTCGGCCATGGCTATTTCGACGAGGCGGCCGCAATCCTTACCCTGGTGAGCGTGGGCCACTGGCTCGAGGCCCGCGTCTCCCTTCGCGCCTCTCGGACCCTGCGCACGCTCTTGTCCCTTGCCCCTCCGAAAGCACGCCTCTATCACCCGGGCGGAGAAGAGGAGGAGGTCTCGGTCGAGCAGCTCAAGAAGGAGGATCTCGTGGTTCTGGGGCCGGGGGACCGGGTGCCCGTTGACGGGGTCGTCGAGGAAGGAAAGGGCGTGCTCGATGAGAGCATGCTGACCGGGGAGTCGCAGCTCGTGGAAAAGGCGGCGGGAGGCTTGCTCTACGCCGGGACGATCAATGTGAGCCGGCGGATCGTGATGCGGGTGGCGGCCGCAGGATCGGAGACGGTGCTCGCCCATATCGCGGCGATCGTCGAGCGGGCCCAGCAGAGCCGGGCGGCGATCCAGCGGCTGGTCGATCGGGTGAGCAACGTCTTCGTGCTCGCAGTCCTCGCCGTGGCGGCGGGGACCGTCCTCGGCTGGGGATGGGTCGGGCTCGGGTGGGAAAAGGCCCTCTTGCGCGCCGCTTCGGTCCTGGTCGTTGCCTGTCCCTGCGCAATGGGGCTGGCGACTCCCGCGGCGATCCTCGTGGCTGCGAACGTGGCGGCCCGGCGGGGAGTTCTTTTGCGAGATGCCCAGGCGCTCGAAAAGTGCGGGAGGATCCGGAGGATCGTCTTCGATAAGACCGGCACGCTCACCGAGCCGACCGTGGGGAAGCCCTCCTATTACGCGGGCGATCCGGCGGAAGCGGAAAGGCTCGCGCGGGCGCTCGCCGCTCCCAGTCGCCATCCGTTGAGCCAGGCGGTCTCTCGGCATTTTGCGGAGGCGGAGGGTGTCGAGCTGGAAGACTGGGAGGAGGAGCGCGGCCTGGGAGTGCGGGCATCCTACCGGGGAGAGAGCGTGCGGCTGGGCTCGCTGCGCTGGCTCGAAGGGCTCGGCGTTTCTCTTCCTGCCGAGGGGGCAGGAGGAGCCAACGGAACGCTCGGGCTCGCCTTGGGCAAGCAACTCCTGGCGACCCTGCCGATCCTCGCCCGGCCCAAGCCCTCGGCGGCGGGGGTGCTCCGCGGGCTGCAGGAAGAGGGCTACGCGGTCTATCTCTTTTCGGGCGATCGGGCCGAGGCGGCCTTCGCCTTCTCCCGCGAGGTGGGAATTCCGGCGGAGCGGACCTTTGCCGAGGTGCGTCCGGAAGCCAAGGCCGAGCTCGTGCAAAAGCTCCAGTCCCAAGGAGAGGGAGTCGCGTTCGTGGGAGATGGGATCAATGATGCGCCCGCTCTCGCGCAGGCCGACCTCGGCATCGCCGTGCTCCAGGCGACCGACATCGCCCGGGAATCGGCCGACGTGATCCTGCTGCGGAGGGACATCGAGGCGATCCCGGAAATTCTCTCCTTGAGTGCCAAGACCCTCCGGACGATCCACGAGAATCTCTTTTGGGCCTTCTTTTACAACGCGGCGACCATTCCTCTGGCAATCTTCGGGGTGCTCGCCCCCGCCGTCTGCGCGGCGGCGATGGGCATGTCCGACCTCTTTGTCGTCGGGAATGCCTTGCGACTCTACCGCCGCTGACGTACGAAGGGGGTTCGCGCTCCCGGCTGCAGGGAGCGCGGCGGAGCGGTCAAACGATATGGGTTGGGATCTCTGGCTTTTCTACGAGATCAACACCCATTGGACCAGCCCCCTCTTTGACCGCTGGATGCCCTTCGTTTCCCACTATCACCATTTCCAGGGGATCGTTCTGGCGGGAGTGGTCTTCTTGACCCTCCTTGGCCGCTTCCGGGAGCGTTGCTTCCTGGGCCTTGTGGGGCTGAGCCTCGTGGTCGGGGATATGGGCATGACCGACGGGCTCAAGCATCTCGTCAACCGTCCCCGTCCGTTTTCCGTCCTTCCGGGGGTTCGGCAGGTCGAGGAAGGGAAGATCTCCTGGTCCGATCCGAGCCAGGGACCCCGGGGCAAGTCGTTTCCTTCCGGGCATGCGGCGAACAACGCAGCGCTCGCCTACCTGGCGACCGCTTTCTACGGGCCACGGCTGGCCTGGGTCTGGCTCTGGGCGGGCCTGGTGGGCTACTCGCGGATCTATCTCGGGGTCCACTATCCTTCGGACGTTCTCGCCGGCTGGCTTGCGGGAGCCTTTTACGGCTGGGCGCTCTGCTCTGGAGCCGCCTACGCCTGGCGCCGGTGGGGAGCCCAGGTTTCCCCACGCCTCTTTGCTGCCCATCCCCGACTCCTCTACGCTCGGGATCGGCGCGGGGAAAAGCCGCAAGAAGAAGAGGAGAGCAGGATCGGGTAACGACGGATGCTCATTTCCGCAAAGGCTCTCATCCTCGGACCCGGGGAGCTCCTGGCCCCCGGGATGGTTCGTGTCCTCGGGAACCGGATCGTCCAGGTAGCGGAGGAGATTCCTCTCCGGCTCGGCGAGGAGCGGGTCGTCCTCGAGGATGCCGTTCTCTCCCCGGGCCTGATCAACGCCCATGTTCATCTCGACTACACGGGACTCCGGGGGAAGCTTCCCGCCGACTCCTTTCCCGCCTGGGTCAAGGAGATCATTCGCCTCAAGGCCTCCTTGAGCCCAGTGGAGCTCGAAGCGGCACTCGAGGAGGGCTTCCGTCTCCTCGCGGGGTCCGGCACGACCGGAGTGGTCAACATGGAGGCCTATCCCGAGCTTCTGCTCCTGGCCGATCGCTTTCCGCTCCGCTGCTGGTGGTTCCTCGAGCTGCTCGACATCCGTCCGCACGTCTGGTCTCCCGAGGCGACTTGCGGGGCGCTCCGCTTCTTTGACGATCCCCACCGCCCGCTCGGCAAGCTGGGGCTCGCACCGCATGCGCCCTACACGGTCTCGCCGGAGCTCTACCGGCTCGTCCGGCAGAGCGCCCAGCGATTTCGTCTTCCGGCGACCACGCACCTCTCCGAGTCGCCCGAGGAGTGGGAGATGTTTTGCCAGGGAGGCGGCGCCCTCCTCGATCTGGTCCGGCAGGCCGGGCGCCCAAGGGAGAACGGCCGGGAGCTCTCCCCGCTCCAGTGGCTCGACCGGATCGGCGGCCTGGTCCCGGGAATGCTGCTCGTCCACTTGAACTACTTGGCGGATGCGGACTGGGCTCTCCTGGCGCGAGGGGAGCACCCGGTCGTCCACTGCCCCAAGTCGCACGCCTTCTTTTCGTACCCTCCTTTCCCTCTCGAGCGGATGCTCTCCCTCGGCATCCCCGTCTGCCTGGCGACCGACAGCCTCGCCAGCAATGATTCCCTCGACTTGCGGGAGGAGATCCGCGTGGCGCGCGAGCGGCATCCCGGGGTTCCGGCCCAGCGCTGGTGGGAGATGGTCACCTCCGCACCGGCGCGAGCCTTGGGCTTTCCCGGCACTTTGGGCGAAATCCGGAGCGGAGCCTGGGCCGACTTGGCCGCCTTTCGGTGGGTGAAGGGTTCCGATCCCTGGGAAGCCTGCATTGAAGGGCGTGAGGAACCACTCTTCCTCATGGTGAATGGGAAGGTGCTCCAGACGGAGGACCGCAGGTACCGATGAGCGCGGAATTTCGCGGGGCGCTCCACAAGGAGCTCAAAGGACTCGCTGAAGCGGGTCTGCTCCGTTCCCTGCCGCGGCCGGCGGGCGAGGGAGTGGCGGGGCCCTGGGTCAACTTCGCCTCGAGCGACTACCTCGGCCTCGCCCGCCATCCGGAGGTGATCGAGGCGGGCTGCCGGGCATTCCGCGAGCGGGGATCGGGTGCCGGCGCCTCCCGTCTGCTCTGTCCCGACGCCTCTCTCCAGCGGGAGCTCGAAACGCAGCTCGCATCCTGGAAGCGCCGCGAGGCGGCCCTGGTTTTTTCGAGCGGCTATGCGGCTGCGGTCGGAACGATTCCCGCCCTGGTGGGGAGGGAGGATCTGGTCCTTCTCGACCGGCTGAGCCATGCATCCCTGATCGACGGGGCGCGCGCCAGTAAGGCGACGCTGCGCGTCTTCCCCCACAACGATGTCGCCGGGCTCGAAGCGATCTTGCTCCGGATGAGGGCGAAGTTCCGGCGGGTGCTCCTGGTCACAGAATCCGTCTTCTCCATGGACGGAGACCTGGCTCCCTTGCGGGAGCTGGTGGCCGTGAAGGAGAAGCATCGGGCCTGGTGCCTGGTGGACGAAGCCCATGCCGAGGGAATCTTCGGAGGGACCGGAGCGGGACTCATCGAGGCGCTCGGCTTGGAAGGCCAGATCGAGGTGGAGCTGGGAACTCTTTCCAAGGCGTTGGGATCGGGGGGCGGGTTCGTCGCGGGGGACCGGGAGCTCGTCGAGCTCCTGGTCAACCGGTCGCGCCCGTTCATCTACTCCACGGCCCTGCCGCCGCCGGCGGCCGCGGCAGCGCAGGCGGCGCTCGCCCTGCTGACTTCGGCCGAGGGGGAGAAGCGGCGGGAGCGGCTGCGATCGCTCATCGCCCTCTTCGGAGGGGGTGAGGGAGATCGCTCCGCCATCTTCCCCGTGATCTACGGGGAGGAGAGGCGGGCGGTCGCGGTCGCGGGCCGGCTTCGGGAAAAGGGGATCTTCGCCCCGGCTATCCGATTTCCGACCGTCCCCAAGGGGAAGGCACGGCTGCGGATCTCGCTCTGCGCGTTCCACACGCCCGAAGAGATCCGGAGGCTCCGGTCGGAGCTTCCGAGAGAAGAAGGATGAGTGCGGAGGAACAAGACAAGGCCTTTGTCTGGCATCCCTTCACCCCGGATCAGCCCTGGCGGGATCCCGCCTATCGCCTGCCGGTGATCGTGCGTGGGGAGGGACCCTATCTCTGGGACCAGGAGGGAAGGCGCTATTGGGACGGGAACGCTTCGATCTGGACCAATGTCCATGGGCACCGCCATCCGCGGGTGGTGGCGGCCATCCGGGAGCAGCTCGATCGGATCGACCATGTCTCCTTTCTTGGCCTGACCCATCCCTGGGCGGTCGAGCTCGCGGAAAGGCTCTCCGCCATTGCCGCTGGCGAGAGCGGTCGGCGCTATCGGGCCTTCTTCTCGGACGACGGGGCGACCGCGATCGAGGCGGCGGTCAAGATCGCCTGGCAATATTTCCAGCAGAACGGCCAGCCGGAGCGCGATCTCTTTCTCTGCCTGGGTGAGAGCTACCACGGGGACACCGTCGGTGCGATGAGCGTCGCCCAGAGCCGTTTTCACCGGATCTTCGCGGGGCTGCGCTTCCCTTCGGTCTCGATCCTTCCGCCAGCCTGCTACCGCTGTCCCTTCAATCGGGCGCCGGCGGGGAGCCGGGATGCGAGGCTCGACCGCCGCTGCGCCTGGGAGTGCGTCCGGACGCTGGAGGAGGCGCTCGATCGCCACGGCGATCGGGTGGCCGCTCTCGTGATCGAGCCCAAGGTGCAGGCGGCCGCTGGGATGTGGATGCATCCGGAGGGTTACCTCCGCGAGCTCGACCGCCTCTGCCGGGAGAGAGGGATCTTCTGGATCGCCGATGAGGTCTTCACGGGCATCGGCCGGCTGGGGGAGTGGCTCGCCTGCCGGAGGGAAGGGGTCTTTCCCGACCTGCTCTGCTTGGCCAAGGGGCTGTCCGGGGGAATGACGCCTCTGGCGGCTACCCTCGTGCGAGAAGAAATCTACGGGGGATTCACGGGAGGGAAGAGTCGGGCCTTCCTCCATGGGCACAGCTACACGGCACACCCGATCGGCTGCGCGGCGGCCCTGGCGACGCTCGCGCTCTTCGAGGAGGAAGCGGTCTTTGAGCGGACCGCCCGGGCCGCGGAGGCCCTGGGCGCCCTTTCCCGGCGGTTCTGGCGGCATCCCCACGTGGGGGATGTCCGCCAGGAAGGGCTCGTGCTAGCGGTTGAGCTTGTGGAACGTCGGGAGGATCGGGCACCCTTTCCGGCGGAGCGGGAGGTGGCCTTCCGGGTCTGCGAGCGGGCGCGGGCGCACGGGCTCTTGACGCGGCCCATCGGGGATGTCCTCGTGCTGATCCCTCCCCTCTGCGCCACGACCGACGATCTGGCCGGGATGGTGGGCGCGCTCGAGCGGGCACTCTGGGAGGAGCTGCCATGACGCCCAAGCAAAAGAGAGCGGAAAGAGACGATGATCGCGTGGTTTACGGTCCTTGCGAGTGGAGCGGGCACTCTCCCCCTGGCGGAGTGTCTGCGGAAGGCCGCCGGGCAAGACCCGCTTCGGCTCGTCGAGGCGGGAATCTTCCTCCTGGCGATCGTTCACACCTTTCTGGCTCCTTCCCTTCATCGACTGGGAAGCCGTCGCCTGGAGCGGGTACGCCAGCTCGAACCCGGGCCAAGCTCCCAGGCGGCGACGCAGCAGGTGGTCGCGGAGCTGCTTCTTCTCCTGGGCGAGGTCGAAGTCGTCTTCGGCCTCTGGGTCATCCCGCTCTTTTGGATTCTTGTGGGCGTCAAGGGCTGGAGCGGTGCGATCGAACGCTTGGGACTGGGCCGGGATTTCGCTGAGGCGATCTTTGTCGTTGCGGTCATGACGGTCGCTTCGAGCCGGCCCATCCTTCTCTTTCTGGAGAGCTTGCTGCGACGGGTTGCGGCCATCGGCCGGGACTCAGTCTCCGCCTGGTGGCTTTCCCTTCTGACCCTGGGTGCCTTGGCGGGCTCCCTCGTCACCGAGCCGGGAGCGATGACGGTGAGCGCCCTATTGCTCGGCAAGCATTTTTTTGCGCTCGGTCCGCGTCCGGCCCTCTCGTATGCGACCATCGGCCTGCTCTTCGTCAACGTCTCGATCGGTGGCTCCCTGACCCATTTCGCCGCCCCTCCGGTGGTCCTGGCCGCGCAGGCCTGGGGCTGGGGGAGCGGATATCTCTTCGTTCACTTTGGATGGAAGGCGGCGGTGGCCACGGTATTGGGAAGCCTGGCTTACCTCGTGGTCTTCCGAAAGGAGTTTGCCCGCTTGGACGGGCTCCGTCACGGGAGGCTAACCGAAGAAGCCGCAGGAGAGCGCGTCCCGCCCTGGATCACCGGCGCCCATCTCCTCTTTCTGGCTTGGATCGTGGCGACCGCGGCCATCCCGGCGCTCTGCGTGGGCGGCCTCCTCCTCTTCCTGGGCTTCCTGCGCGTGACGAGCCCATTCCAGGATGAGGTCTCCCTCCGGCAAGCGGTGCTCGTCGGCTTCTTCCTGGCCGGGTTGGAGCTGCTCGGGAGCCGGCAGAGCTGGTGGATCGGCCCGCTCCTCGAGCGGCTCGACAAACCTGGCCTCCTGCTCAGCAGCTCGGTCATCACCGCTTTTAACGACAATGCCCTGGTGACCTATCTGGCCAGCCTCGTTCCCAATCTGGGGGAATCCTCGAAGCAGGCCGTGATGGCCGGAGCGATCGCCTGTGGGGGGCTGACCGTGATCGCCAACGCTCCCAACCCGGCGGGTCAGGCCCTCTTGAGCCGATACTTCCCGAACGGGATCTCCCCCCTCGGCTTGGCCGCGGGAGCGCTGTTGCCGACCGCAATCGCCCTGCTGCTGCTCCATCCGTAGCGGGGCCTGGGGATCATCTCCCGCAGCCGCAGCCTCCCATCCCGCAGCCCATTCCCGTGCGATGTCCGTGCCCCATTCCGCCTCGACCTCCCATGCAGCCGGAAAAGGCTCCCGTGGTCGGCTCGCCCTTGGTCTTCTGGCGAACGGACGCGACCGCTCCGGCGGTGATCTCCTCTCCCCCCCATTCGGAGCGCAGATAGGAGAGGAGGGAAGCCACCTGATCGTCATCGAGCCTCGTTCTCCAGGAGGGCATCCGGCCCCGGTACTCCTCCTCCCCGACGCGGATCCTCCCGGCATAGCCGTTCAAGACGATGTGAATGAGCCGATCCGGATCGCCCGTCACCCAGGGAGAGTTCCGTAAAGGCGGGATGGAATCGAGCCCCTCTCCGCGGGAGCCGTGGCAGACCGAGCAGTTCTCGAGGAAGAGGGCGCGCCCGCTCTTGGCAGGGAGGGAGGGAGCCCCGAGGAAAAGCAGCAGGGAGAGGGCAGCAAAGAGCCGGAAAGCGGAAGCGCTGGCAATCGGGCGAGCCATCGAAAGAAGATTCCCTCTTTCGCTAGCCGGAGAAAGGGGAAAGATTACGGGCGTTGTCCCCTTCGCCCTATCCGGGTTTCCCCGATCAGGAGGAGGAGCTGGGGCACCCACCTGCGGCTATCTCCTCCAGGAGGTCGTCGAGCCTCGGTTCTTCGGGCGGCGTGAGCCGGAAATCCTCTTCGAGCACCCGCCGGATCTCGGTCCCGCTCGCCAGCCGCCGCCGTTCGCTCGTTCCGTCGAGCCGGTGGATCGTCAGCTCGTTGTTCCGCAGGGCATACCGGCGGCCGGCATCAGGCCGGGCCGCCACCAGCTCCTTCCGGAAGTGCGACTCTGGGTGGGAGCAGAGATACCAGTTGGCCATCTCATAGTCGACCGGCAGCTGGGGCTGGAGGTCGAAGTGATAGAGGGAGCGCCACTCCCCGCGGAGGAGCACCTGGGTCAGGAGACTCTCTCCCGAACGGAGGATGCGCATCGGCTCATGGAGGGTCTCCTGAATGACGTCGGGTTCGAGCCAGAGAGGGGAGGTGAAGGTGAGCCCGCCGAAGCCGACGTCGACAAGGTAGGGACGGTCGAGGTCGACCCGAAGAGCCATGTGGGTTCGCGGCCGCGTGGCCCCCTCCGGGACATTCCAGCAGACGCGCCCGGCGAGCCCGGTGACCGGGAATCCGAGAGAGCGCAAGATCTCGGCAAAAAGGAGATTCTGCTCGAAGCAGTAGCCTCCGCGCCCCCCGAAGACGAGCTTCTGCTCGATCGAGCCGAGGTCGAGCGCAACCACTCGGCCGAGTAGCGGATCGAGGTTCTCGAACGGAATGGCCTGGGGATGGAGGGAGTGGAGGGAGCAGAGGGTATCGAGAGAAGGGGTTGCCGGGCCGCCGTAGCCGATCCGGGCAAAATAGGAGTCGAGGCGGGTGGCTTGTTGGCTCATCGGGCGAAGGATAGCAGATCGTTTGGCGGTCTGCCCGCTTCGCGGCTCGCCTCGGACCGGAAAAGCCGCTACAAAGCCACCATGTCTTCTCGATCCCATCTTTTCTCCCCGTTGACCGTGGGGGCGGTGCCGACGCCTAACCGGATCTGGATGGCTCCCCTGACGCGATCGCGGGCGGGGCAGCCCGGAGATGTTCCCACCGAGCTCAATGCCCGGTATTACGCGCAGCGGGCTTCTGCGGGCCTCATCGTCAGCGAGGCCACCCAGATCAGCCGGGAAGGGCAGGGGTACGCCTGGACCCCAGGGATCTATACCGATGCTCAGGAAGCGGGCTGGCGCCGGGTCGTCGAGGCGGTTCACCACGCGGGCGGACGGATCGCCCTCCAACTCTGGCATGTCGGCCGGGTCTCCCATCCTCTCCTCCAGGAAGGAGGGCAGCCGCCCGTGGGCGCTTCCCCGATTCGCGCGGAGAAGACCGAATGCTTCGTCGTCCTCCCCGATGGCACCCCGGCCCAGGTGCCGGTGGAAGCACCGCGGGAGCTTTCGCAGCCGGAGATCCGGAGAATCGTCGGGGAATATGCCGCGGCGGCCCTCCGAGCACGCCGGGCGGGATTCGACCTGGTCGAAATCCACGGAGCCAACGGCTACCTCCTCAACCAGTTTCTCGACCTTCGGGCCAACCAGCGCCGCGACGAATATGGGGGCTCTCTCCCGAACCGGGCGCGATTCTTGCTCGAAGTCGTCGATGCGGCCGCCGAGGCGGTCGGTCGCGAGCGGATCGGGGTTCGGCTTTCCCCCAATGGGGTCTTCTCGGATATGAGCGTCGAAGGGAGCCTGGAGACCTCGCTCTACGTCGCAGCCGAGCTCGACAGGCGAAAGATCGCCTATCTCCATATCGCGGAGCCCGACTGGGCGGGCGGTTCGCCGCTGACCGAGGAGGAGAGGGGTGCGCTGCGCAGGGCCTTTTCTGCGGTTTTGACCTTCTGCGGAAATTATACCGCCGCGCGTGCCGAGGCGGCGATCGCCGCGGGGGTCGCGGACGCGATCGCCTTCGGCAAGCTTTTCCTGGCCAATCCCGACCTACCGGAGCGATTCCGCCGCCAGGCGCCGCTCAACGCGCCCGACCCGTCCACGTTTTACGGAGGCGGGGAGAAGGGGTACACCGACTACCCGAGCCTCGATGCGGTCGGCCGGGAAGCGCAGCGAGGAGCGAACATCCGAAAGTAAAGAACCCCGACTGGGTTGAACGGTTGCTGGGGAATGGCGACCCCAACGGGATTCGAACCCGTGCTACCACCTTGAAAGGGTGGGGTGCTAACCACTACACAATGGGGTCGGATCGGCGATGCTTGCGCGAACGCCTACGGGAGGAGCAAAGCAGATCCGGGCGGGAGCGGCAAGCGGGAAAGGAGTCGGGGAGCCCATTCGTTTTCAATGGAGATGGCTCGTCACCGTGACGATCGCCATGGCACCCAGAGAAAAGACCCCTCCAGCCCAGAGCCATTGGCGCAGCCCGAGCAGGACCAGGACCGGGGGAACCCGGTCGGGCTTTTCCTCCCGGGGTAGATCGAGGCAGGCTTGTACGAGCTGCCGGCTGAAATGAAAGAGCCGATGGCCTCCGGCGGCCACGAGCAGGAGCAGAGGCAGGATCAGGAGGTCGGTCGAGCGGAATGCCAGGACGGGGGGCATTCCGTCCAGAGGGCGGGCGGCCAGGACGTTCCCTGCCACGAGCGTCCCCGCAACGGCGAAGAGCTCGAGGGCATGCGTGGTCAAGGGGAGCCGGCAGGCGGTGGGGGCTCCGGATTGGGCGTCGGGAGAGCGGCGGGCCCGGGGACGCATCAGGACGGCCGTCGCCGCTGGCTCGGCCAAGACCTGGTGGAAGGATCGGAGAAGGAGGGCGAAGAGCGAGAACGCCCCGATCGCCTCCAGAAGCGAACCGGAAGAGCCGGAAGAGGAGGAGAGGGGATGGAAGAGGAGCAGCCACACCAGGCCGAGGCCGGTTATGCCGAAGAGAGTGATCGCATAGCTGTTCACCAGTGACCCGGTCCCGAGGAGCAAGATGAAGGGGTCGCGTCTGCCCATTCGCGCAAGGACCGGTGTGAGGATCAACAGCTCGGCGAGAAGGGTGGCCATCCACAAGGAGAGGGAAAGGAGAAAGAGCCGGACGAGCACCCTCCAGAGCAGGGGTGCTTCCGGCCCGAGGGGGGTGGCCGGCTTCCCGGCGGGATCGAGAAGGAGGGTACAGGCCAGTAGGGCCCAGAGGGTCCAGGGGAGCACGGACCAGGGAATCGTCGGCTTCCGCAAGGGCAATGACAAAAGAAACCCGAGGCCGAAGAGACCTCCCAGGAAGGCGCCAAAGGTCGCCGGGGCTGGACTTCTTCCCAGGGCCGGGAGAAGGGAGCTTAGCACGGGGATGGCTCCGACCGCGAGGAAGCCGACGATGGCCCTTTCCGTCGAGAGGGTGGCGTTCGGAGGCAGTCGGTCTCCGACGGTCCGCTCGATCGGATCCCAGAATGTAAAGCGTCCGAGGAGAGTGGCGAGCCAGCAAGCTTCCCCGAAGGAGCGCGCGGACTTGAGGACACTTTCGGTCACCCACTGAGACGGGTCCATGACAGGAAGGTTCCGCCCGATTGCGGGAAGGGGCGCGTCAAGCGTTGGGGACCGCCTGGGACTGTTGCCAGGAAATCGCGTAATGGACGAGCTCGGGTCCCGAGGCAAGCTTGAGCTTTTCCTTGAGGCTGCCTCGATAGGCTTCCACGGTCTTGATGCTCAAGTGGAGCTGATCGGCGATCTGCCGGGTTCCGAGGCCGCGTCCGATCAGCAGGAAGACCTCGAACTCCCGGTCGCTGAGCGACTCGACGGGGCTCAACATGGGCTTGGCCCGCCGGCCGGAAAATCGCTCGAGGACGCGGCTGGCGACCGATTCGCTGACGAAGATGCCGCCTTCGAGCACTCGTTGAATGCCTTCGAGGAGCTTTTGGCCCCCTTCGCTCTTCATGAGATAGCCCCTCGCTCCCGCCCGGAGAGCCCGCTCCGCATAGAGCGACTCCTCGTGCATCGAAAGAGTGAGGATCGCCACTTCAGGATAGGCCGCATGAATATCCTTGATGAGCTCCAGCCCGCTTTTTCCGGGCAGGGAGAGGTCGACAATGACCAGATCGGGTTTCGTCTTCGCGACCAGGTCGAAACCTTCATGGGCGCTCGCCGCCGTTCCGCAGACCGTAAGCCCTCCCTTGGCTCCGATGAGCTGTGCGATCCCTTCGCTCACGAGCGCGTGGTCGTCGACGATCAGGACCTTCCTCGGCTCGCCCGACTTGCCTCTGGTCTCTTTCATTTCCTGCTGCCCTTCTTATTTCCCGTCGGGGCGGAAGGAACCGTGCAAAGGACGATCACTCCTCCCTTGGGTCTTGCTTCGAAGCGGATTACGCCTCCGATCAGTCCGGCTCGGTATCGCATCGACCGCAGCCCGATACCGGAGCTGGCCGCAGCCTTGGGTCGCATCCCTTCTCCGTCGTCCGCTATGCGAAGATAAACGGACTCGGCCCCCCCGCCCAAAAGAATTTCGATGTGGCGCGGCTTCCCATGCCGAACGGCATTGTGGAGCGACTCCTGGGCGATCTGGTAGAGGTGGAGGGCGGTGGCTGCATCCCGAAGCGCCGGCTGGCCGATCAGCGCGAAGCGGCAGGGGATCCCCGAATGCTCTTCGCTCTTCCGGGCCAGATCGCCGAGCGCCTGCGGCAGCTGTGCGGGAGAGATCGCCAGCGGCATCAGCCCCTGCGCGAGAGCGCGCGCGAAGTCGCTCGCCTCTCGGATGAGCTCGCCGATCCGCGAGGCGAGGGCCGCTTCCGGGAGGGAGCGCTCGTGAAGCTTCGATTGCAGGAGCTCCGCCTGATAGTGAACTCCAATCAGCATCTGGCAGAGGCTGTCATGGATGTCTTGCCCGATCCGTAGCCGTTCCCGGGCTTCGGCATCGAAGAGAGCCCGTTCCAAGGCTCTCCGTTCAGTCAGATCCCGTACGAGAATGGTGAGCGCGGAACGCCCTTCCACGACCGATCGACTTACGGATAACTCCAGAGAAAAGATTTCGCCGCTCTTCCGCCGTCCGAGAGCCTCATGACGGCCTGTGGCGAAGGAGAGAGTCGTGGGCGGGAGATGCGGAAAGTCGACCGAGGGGATGATGGTCTGTTCTGGCGTGTGCAAGAGCGAAGCCAGGGGTCGCCCGAGCAACTCGCCCGGGAGATAGCCGAAGATACCCGCTGCCGCGCGGTTGACGATTTCGATCGAGAGCTCGGCGCCCAAGACGAGCATGCCCTCGAGCATCTGGTCGAGCATCTGATGCATCCATCCCGCGATGGAGCAAAAGCCTTGGATCCGTTCAGCCCCCAGACAGTCCGCCACGGAAAGGCCGCAGGGCTCACGGTGAAAACCCTCTTTGTCGAGTTTCGCGGTCTTTCGTCCCATGCCCGGAAGAAGCATGATCGTGTCCCAGGGGCGCTGCAAGGCTTTCGTCGCGTTTGCCCTACATTTCCTCGAGGCGCTCGATCCCCAGCAGGTCGAGACCCGCGCCCAGGGTGGCTGCGGTACCCTGACAGAGGGCCAGCCGCGCCGCCCGCTGGCTCGCCGCCCATTCCCTGCTCGGATGCGGACCCGGCTGCAAGACCGGGCACGATTCGTAGAATCGGTGGAAGGCGCGGGCCACCTCATAGAGGTAGGTGCAGAGGAAGTGCGGCCGGCTTTCGGACTCGACCCGTTCAAGGGTTGGACAGAAGTCGAGGAGGAGCTTGACCAGCCGCAGCTCGGCGGGCTCTTTCAGAGGGCCGTGGGCCGCGGAGAAGCCCGAAGCCTCCGCCTTCCGAAGGATCGCCCGGATCCGGACGTAGGCGTTGAGCAGGTAAGGAGCGGTGTTGCCCTCGAAGGAGAGGAGTTTTTCCCAGCGGAAGATGTAGTCGAGATTGCGGTTCTGCGAGAGGTCGGCGTACTTGAGGGCTCCGAGCCCGACGGCGCGCGCGATCCGGACCTTTCGCTCTTCAGGAAGATCGGGCCTCTTTTCGGTAATGATCGCGTAGGCCCGCCGCAACGCCTCGGCAATCAGCTCGCGCAGCTTGATCGGCTTCCCCTCCCGGGTCTTGAGCGGCTTCTTGTCCTCGCCTAGGATCGAGCCGAACCAGACATGCTCGATCCGGACGGGCAATCCCCACCGCTTCGCGGTTGCGGCGAGCTGCTGGAAGTGGAGACGTTGCCGGCCGTCGGTGATGTAGAGGATCCGATCGGCCTTCCACTCTTCGACCCGGAAGCGGAGGGCGGCCAAGTCGGTCGTGGCGTAGAGATAGGCCCCGTCGCTCTTCTGGATGAGGAAGGGCTTGTCCTGCAGCTCGGGCTCGTCCGGGAAGAAGACGCAGACCGCCCCTTGGCTCGGCTGGGCAATGCCGGACGCCTGGAGATCGTGGACGACCGAAGGGAGCTGATCGCGATAGGCACTCTCCCCCATCGTGAAGTCGAAATGGACGCCGAGCTCCTCGTAGATGCGGGCGAGCTCGACTTGCGAAGCCGCAATGAAGCGGCGCCAGAGAGCGAGGTTTTCCGGGTCTCCGTTCTGGAGCTTCCAGAGCTCCGCTTTTGCTTCCTCCCGAATCGCCGGATCCTCCTTGGCCACCGTCTGGATCTGCTGATAGAGCTCCTCGAGATATTCGAGGGGACGCTCCTCGAGTCGGGCCTCTTCCCCCTGTCGCTTGAAGCCGAGGAGAACCATGCCGAATTGGGTGCCCCAGTCGCCCAGGTGGTTGACCGTAGTCACTCGATGGCCCAGGAAGCGGTAGACGCGGGCGAGACATTCCCCGAGGATTGTGCTCCGCAGGTGGCCGACGTGCATCTCCTTGGCGATGTTGGGGCTCGAGTAGTCGACCACGACCCTCTGCGGCTTCTCTGCTTCCTCGACGCCGAGCCGGGAATCCCCGACGAGGGAGAAAAAGGCGCTCACGCACCGATCCGGCTTGAAGCGAAAATTGAGGAACCCGGGGCCGGCGACCTCAGGGGGAAGCGACCAATCGGTCTCTCCCACGGCGGCAGCGAGCTTGGCGGCCAGCGTGCGCGGCTCCTGACCGTGGCGCTTGCCTAGGACCAGGGCAACATTGCTCTGGAGATCGCCAAAGCGCGGATCCGCGCAAGGCTCGAGGAGGGGCTCGGGGAGAGGGTCGCCGAACCCATCCTTTTCGAGGATGGCGATCAGCTTCTCTCGTAAGAACTCTGTGGGGAATTGCATGGCGAAAAAATCGAGGGAGATCCAGGCGTTACGGGAAGATCAGGGATGGTCTGCGTGCGGGGAAAGCAGCTCCGGTCGAGTCGCCCAGGATGAGAAGGCCACAAAGCCCTGCCCGCAGAGCCGGTAGCAGAGATGGAGATGGTCTCCGAAGCGCGAGAGGAAGCGCGAAACGTTCCAAGTCGGCGAGAGGAAGCCGAGAAGAGCCGCCAGGATGCACAAGTTGAGTCCCACAATCACCACGAGGGAGAAGAACCAGCCTTCCACGTGGAGATCCGGCTGTTCCCGATGCACGGCTTCCACGGTAAAGAAGAGATGGAATCCCCATGTGAACCCCGTTCCCGCGTAGAGGAGCCATTGATAGGACCGGATCGGCCAGTAAAAGTCAACGATGGTCCACAAGCCCAGCCAGAGCAGCATATAGAAGGGGACGAAATAGGGGGAAAGAACGATCCAGAGGTTGGACCGGTTGCAGCGGACGCTGCCGCTCCGGCTACCGACCCGGAACCGGGAAACGTTCCCGCCGTGAAGGTAGACCGCGAGCGCGTGGGTCAGCTCGTGGGCGAAGATGTAGGGACGATTGGGAATCCTCCAAAGAAAGCAGGCGAGGGTCCAGAGGAGGAGCCCGGCGCCGAAGCTCCCCACGGGAAGCGTAAGCCAGGACCCCTCCCGAAAATAGCTTTCGAGAATATCCTTGAGGAGCAGAACCTCGGCTGCGATCAGCGGCATGGCGCAGAGCCCGAGGAGGAACTTAAATATCTTCGCTAGGCTTGACACTGCCGGCAGAAGCTTCTTATTAGAAAACCCCCATGCCTAACACTCGGTCAGCCGCAAAGCAAGCGCGGAAGAGTCTCCGCAAAAGAGGATACAACCTGAAAGCCAAGAAGGAATTGCAGCAGGTCTCGCGCCAGATGCGCGAGAAGGCGGCTTCCGAAAACAAGGAAGATGCGATTGGCTTTTTCTCCCAGTTCCAGTCCGTCTTGGATCGGCTCGTCAAGCGGGGGCGGCTCACTCGGAACGCGGCCGCCCGACGGAAACAGCGAGTAGTCAGGAGGCTTTTCGTTTCGACCGCTTCCGGCGTGGGAGCCGGGAAGCAGGAGTAGAGATCCTTCACGTGAGACCGCCGCTGGTTGCTCGGCCGGGAGAAGCGGCCGTTTGCTTCTTGCCATCGTTGCCATGATCCCGATCAAGCATGGGAAGGATATTGACGGAATGCGCCGCAGCGGCCGCCTGGTGGCGGAAGTGGTCGACGCATTGCGTTCGATCCTGGCTCCCGGGGTCAGGACGGGCGAGGTTGATCGCTATGCCGCCGAGTTGATCGCCGCGCGCGGAGGGAAGAGCGCCTTTCTCGGGTACCGTGGGTTTCCGGGGACGATCTGCATCTCGGTCAACGACGAGGTGGTCCACGGGATCGGCGGGGATCGGATGCTCCAGTATGGGGATCTGGTCAAGCTCGACGTGGGCATCGTCAAGGATGGCTGGGTCGGCGACACGGCGGCTACCTTTCCGATCGGGATGGGGGAGCCTGGCGATCTCAAGCTGGTCGAAGTCACGCGGCGGGCGCTCTGGGTGGGAATTGCACAGGCCCGGGCGGGCAATCGGGTCGGCGACATCGGCGCGGCGATCGAGGCCTGCGTCCGGGAGCAGGGGTTCGAGGTCGTGCGGGAGTTTGTCGGCCATGGCGTGGGTCGCAAGCTCCACGAAGAGCCCCAGGTTCCCAACTACGGTCGAATGGGAGCGGGACCCCGGTTGAAGGCGGGCATGACGCTCGCGATCGAGCCGATGGTCAATGCCGGCGGGGCTGCGGTGCGGCTGCTTTCGGACGGGTGGACGGTCGTGACGACCGATGGTCGGCGTTCCGCCCACTTTGAGCATACGGTACTGATCACGGCGGGGGAGCCCGAAGTGCTTACCGATCACGGGATGGCCGGCTCTTCCGAGAGTAAAGGGGCGGTGGCGACTGGGCAAGAGGAAGGCTCCGATGAGTGAGGGGCGGTCAACAACAAAAAAACTTGCCAAAGGAACGCCGCTCCGCTATAAATCGACCTCTTCATCGTGTGAGCGATGAAAAGCGAATCGATGTTACCACGATGTTACCAAGAGGAGCTTCATGAAGGTTCGGTCTTCCGTTCGTCGGCGCACCGCCAACTGTCAAGTCGTGCGTCGCAAGGGACGAATTTATATCATCAACAAGAAGAACCCCCGGCTCAAGCAGCGGCAGGGATAGGTCCGGACGTCAGGACAGAAAAAAGATCATGCCTCGTATCCTCGGAGTGGAAATCCCAGGGGCCAAGCGAACCGTCGCGGCTCTTCCTTACATTTACGGAATCGGCCCTTCCCGGGCGAAGTGGATCTGCGAGCTGGCCGAGATCAATCCCGACTTGCGAGCCAAGGAGCTGACCGATCAGCAGATCAATCGAATGGTCCAGATCATCCAGGACAACAACTTCGTGATCGAAGGGGACCTGCGCCGGGAGATCCAGCAGAATCTCAAGCGCCTGCAGGGGATTAAGTGTTATCGCGGGATCCGGCACCTCCGCGGTCTGCCGGTTCGCGGGCAGCGGACGTCGACGAATGCGCGGACGCGCAAGGGCCCGCGGCGGACGGTCGGAGTGGTGCGGAGGAAGGAAGCCAAGAAGGGGAAGGTGTAACCTTCGGGCTGTTGCGTAAGCGGATCGTAGCGGAGAGATTTTATGGCGGAGGAAGAGCAGACGAACCCGGTCTCGGAAGAGACGCCGCGCCCGGCGGAACCCAAGGTTGGGGCCGCGCCCAAAGGTGCCGAGATCAAGACGGCGCCAGTCGAGCCCGTGGAGAAGGAGAAGAAGCACAAGGGCAAGAGCGGCAAGGGGGTTCACAGCGGGGTCGCGCACATTCTCGCTACCTTCAATAACACCGTGGTCACGATTACGGATCTCAACGGCAGGACGATCTCCTGGTCGAGCGCTGGCCGTTGCGGCTTCCGCGGTTCGAGAAAGTCGACCGCCTACGTCGCGCAGCTTGCCGCGCAGGATGCCGCTCGGCAAGCCGTGGCGCAGGGCGTGCGGGAGGTGCTCGTCAAGGTCAAGGGGCCGGGGATGGGTCGGGAATCGGCGATCCGTGCCTTACAGGTTGTCGGACTCGAGGTGTCGATGATCCTCGACGTCACGCCGGTTCCCCACAACGGATGCCGTCCGCGGAAATCGAGGCGAGTCTGAGCGGAACGTTCCTCAGGTATCAGAAGAGGTCATATGGCACGATATCTTGGTCCCCGGGCGAAGAAGGCGCGCCGGTACAACGTCGCCCTGTTTGGGCCCTGCAAAGCTCTGGAGAAGCGGCCCTATCCGCCGGGGGTTCATGGAGAGAAGAGTCGGCGCAAGCACTCCGACTACGCCATCGCCTTGGCCGAAAAGCAGAAGCTCCGCCTCATGTACGGAGTGACGGAGCACCAATTTCGTCGCTATTTTGCCTCCGCCCTCAAGAAACGGGGGATCACCGGAGAGGTGCTGCTCCAGCTTCTCGAATCTCGGCTCGACAATATCGTGCATCGGCTCGGTTTCGCGACAACGCGCTTCGGTGCGCGGCAGATGATTGCTCACGGCCATGTGCAGGTGAACGGGCGTCGAACGATGACGCCGAGCTTCGGGACGCAGCCGGGAGACATGGTCGAGGTGCGCGACCAGCCGCAATCGCGAAAGCTGGCCTTGCGAAACCTCGAGGCGATGCAGGTCGCGCGCGTCCCCGATTGGCTCGTGTTGGAAAGGGAGAAGCTTCGCGGTGAGGTCAAGCGGCTGCCCAGCAAAGACGAGGTGCGGCCGATTGCGAACGAGCAGCTGGTGGTGGAATTCTATTCGTAAGGATCGCAAGGATCGGAGTCCGGTTGCGACGAACGGGAGGTTTCCCGTGCCTCGCAGGGGCCGGAACTTGGGTGGACGTAGGAGGTAATCTGTTCTATGGCAGTGCGCTTAGGTCGTTTTGAAATGCCCCATTCCTTGGCGAAGGATGAAGCGGTTTCCACGGAGACGTACGGTCGCTACGTAGTCGAGCCCCTGGAGGCCGGCTATGGGCAGACGATCGGCACTTCCTTGCGTCGCGCCCTCCTCTCTTCGCTCGAAGGCGCCGCGATTTCGGCGATCAAGATCGACGGGGCTCTCCATGAATTCACGAGCCTGCCAGGTATCGTGGAGGACGTGCCGGAGATCGTGTTGAATCTGAAAAAGATTCTCTTCCGGATCCCTTCGAGGGAGCCGCGCGCTCTCGCGCTGGAAGTGGTCAAGGAGGGGCCTGTGGTCGCCGGCGACATTCAGCTCGAGACCGGCGTCGAGCTCGTGAACCCCGGCCAGCTCATTTGCACTCTCGACAAGAAGCAGGAGTTCCAGATGGAGTTGGAGGTCAAGGTCGGCCGAGGCTTCCTGATTGCCGAAGAAAACAAGAAGGAGGAGCAGGCGATCGGCCTCATTCCGATCGACTGCCTCTTTTCCCCGGTCCGCCGCGTCAAGTACGAGGTCGAAAACACCCGCGTCGGTCAGCGGACCGACTACGATCGATTGGTTTTGGAAATCTGGACCGACGGGCGGATTACTGCGGACGACGCGCTCGTGCAAGCCGCGGCGATTCTTCGCCATCACCTCGATCTCTTTGTTGGCTACGGCAAGGATACGGTGGAGTTCGAGAAGCCGAAGCCGCCTGTTCAGGAAGCGGAGAGCCGCCTTCGGAAGGTTTTGAACATGAGCGTCAACGAAATCGAGCTCTCGGTTCGGGCGGCCAACTGCCTCAACAACGCCAATATCGCCACGGTGGGCCAACTGGCCGAGAAGACAGAGGCGGAGATGCTCAAATATCGAAACTTCGGGAAGAAGTCGCTGAACGAAATCAAATCCAAGCTCGCCCAGTTGGGCCTCGCCCTCGGAATGAAGCTCGGCCCGGGTCTCTTGGAGGCAGAAGCTCCGGCCGTTTCGGAAGCTACGAGCGAGGAATAACCAAGGGACACGACAATGCGCCATTTGAAACGACGCGGCAAGCTGGGGAGGCTGTCCAAGCATCGGGAGTCGCTTCTCGCGAATCTCGCAACCGCCCTCATCCAGCATAATCGGACGAAGACGACCCTCAGCAAGGCCAAGGCATTGCAGCCTTATGCGGAAAAGCTGGTCACCCTGGCCAAGAAGGGCTCCCTCCACCACAGGCGCCTTGCTGCCGGCCGGCTCCACGGGAAGGAGGCGGTCCAAAAGCTGTTCGGGGAGATCGGGCCACGATTTGCCGGTCGGGCCGGAGGCTATACCCGTGTGACCAAGATCGGGTATCGCCTCTCCGATGCCGCCCGAATGGCGGTGATCGAATGGACCGAGACGACGTCCTCTGCCGACGGAGGCGAAGAGCCTTCGAAAGCGGCGTCCTCGGAGCAGGCGACTTCGGCTTGAAGCCTCGCTGACGGCGGGACCCGGTTTGCGCAGGAAGCGAAGGGTGCTCGGGGACGGCTGAGGCCGCTTTAGCCTTCGATCGTGCTGAGCTCGACCGGCTCGACCGCAACCCCCGTCTTCTCGAGCCACTGGATCGCCCGCTTGAGGACCTCTCGTTCCCCTTCGAGCTCGATGGCGACGATTCCTGTCGTCTGTGTGACCTGGGCGCTTCGGATATTGAAGGCCAGGTCGAACGAGCGGCTGAGCTCCCAGATGATCGGCCGTTGGCAGAGCGCCTCGCCGAAGGTCAGCCAAAGTCTCTGTTTCTCTCTTGCCACGGTCTTCAGCCTCCCGCCACAGCCGGCACGATGCTCACTTCGTCCTCCGGCCCGACCGGAGTCTCCTGGTCCTTGAGGAAGCGGATATCCTCGCCGTTGACATAGACCGCGACGAAGCGGCGGAGTGCGCCCGTCTGGTCGAAGAGCCGTTCTCCGATGCCCGGGAACTGGGCTTGGAGATCCTTGAGAAGCTCTCCAATCGTCTCTCCCCGCGCGGAGACCTGATCCTTGTTGCCCGTCAATCCGCGGAGAGGGGTGGGAATTCTCACGGGGATCGTCTGTTCTGCGCTCACTTCACTCATCGTCTTGTTTTCCTTTCTCTGGTTGAAAATCATGGCTCTACGGTGCGACCGTTTCCGGAAGGGAGGCTTGGCCCAAGTCGGAGGAAACCAGGCGGTCGAATTCCCGCAAGCTCGGGTCGATCACTCGAGGCGAGGCCAAGACTCCGGAGAGAGCTTCGGCCGTCTTCAAGCCGTGGCCCGTGATGCAGAGCACGACCGAGGCGTCTTCCGGAATCTTTCCGGAGGCGATGAGCTTGCGCGCACAGGCCACCGTCACTCCTCCGGCCGTTTCCGCAAAGATTCCGGCGGTTTCGGCCAGCAGCTGAATGCCCGCGAGGATCTCCGCGTCGGAGGCGTCTTCGGCCGCTCCTCCGCTCTTCCGCATCGTCTGAATCGCATAGTACCCGTCGGCGGGCGTGCCGATCGCCAGCGACTTGGCGATGGTCTGGGGCTTGGGCACCGGCTGCACGAGATCCGTCCCCTTCCGAAAGGCCTCGCTGATCGGATTGCATCCAGTGGCCTGAGCGCCATGGATGGCGAAAGGGGTCTTTTCGACCAGGTTCGTCACGATCAACTCTTGATACGATTTGGCAATCTTGGTCAAAAGCGAGCCGCTCGCCATCGGGATCACCGTATGAGAGGGAAGGCGCCAGCCGAGCTGCTCCGCGATTTCGAAGCCCATGGTCTTCGATCCCTCGGCGTAGTAGGGCCGGAGGTTGACGTTGACGAACGCCCACTGGTATTTCCCGGCGATCTCCGAGCAGAGGCGGTTGACCTTGTCGTACGGTCCACGAATCCCGATGACCCGGCTTCCGTAGACGAGGCTTCCTAAAACCTTCGACGCCTCAAGGTCGGACGGAATCAGCACGTAGCTTTCGAGGCCGACGCTCGCCGCATTGGCCGCGACGCTGTTGGCGAGATTTCCCGTCGAGGCGCAGGCGACGACGGTAAATCCCATCTCCTTCGCTCGCGAGAGGGAGACCGCCACGACCCGATCCTTGAAGGAGAGGGTCGGGTAGTTGACGGTGTCGTTCTTGACATAGGCTTCTCGCACCCCGAGGGCCTTGGCCAGGCGGTCGGCCCGGACGAGCGGAGTAAAGCCGACCTGCGTGCCGACCGTCGGCTCTCCGTCCAGAGGGAGGAACTCCCGATAACGCCACATCGTGGGAGGTCGGGATTCGATCCGATCCCGGGAGATCTGCTGGCGAATGGCTTCGTAGTCGTAAACCGCCTCGAGGGGGCCGAAGTCCCATTCGCAGACATGGACGGCCTCTTTGGGATAGAGCCGGCCGCATTCGCGGCACCGGAGGTTCGTAAAAAACTCAGACTGCATCGGCTGCCTTTCTGGCTCTCACCGATGCGACGAGCTACGATAGGGATTCTCATCCCTCTCATCCTTCCCCGGGCCTTCCCGGAGCTGGGGTTAGCACCTGACGGGATCGGCTTTCGCCTCTCCCCGGTTGCCGCGGTTTCGTCGGGCCAGTTCCCTCCGCCGCTCTCGATAAGAGTTGCGGTAACAATAGCCGGACTTCCGGGGTGGTCAATCCTAAAAGAGGAGATTTCCAAAAATCCGAATGGAATCGGTTGCGTGTCGAGGAGGCCAAGGCGCTTGGCGGGCTCGTGGCCACGAATCGTGGGGGAGCGGGCGCATCCGCCTCTGGCGGCGAGCTTGGGCAACCGCTCGGAGGAAAGAAAAGCAAAAAAGAGGGTTGACCGCCTTCTCCCATAAGTTAATCTATCATTAAGGCAAGGTTCTTGATCGCTCTTTTCTCTTTCCCCTTGCCGTTTCCCCATTTGGATCGATCGTTTGGTTTGGTGCTTGATTCCTGGAGCATATCCCGGAGCGGAGCCGAAAGTTCCGCTTCTTAATGCAGAAGGTTGAAAAATGCACGAAGCAGAATGAATCAAGGCAACGAAGGAAAGCAACGAAGCGCCGATCCGGTTCTCGTTACCGGCGCGAGTGGTTTTTTGGGAGCCGCTCTCGTAAAGGCGATGGCGGGCCAGCGGCTCGTCTACGCTCTCTCGCGTCGGCCCGCCATCCCCGGCGCGGAGCCGCTGGCGGTCGATCTCACAAGGGGGGAAGAGGTGGGCCGACTGCTTGAGGCGATCCCGTTTGCGACCTGCATTCATGCTGCGGCGCTCGCAGACCCCGATCTCTGCGAAACGGATCCCGAAACGGCCTGGCGCGTCAACGTGGAGGGGACGCGCCATCTGTTGGAGGTTTGCCAGAGAAGAAGGAAAAGATTCCTCTTCCTTTCGACCGACTATGTCTTCGACGGACGAAAGCAGGAGCCATACATCGAGGAAGACCCCGTCTGCCCGCTGCAAGTCTACGGCGCGACCAAGGCGGAGGCGGAGAAGCTGGTTCTGGAGATTCCACAGAATCTCGTGATTCGGCTCCCCTTTCTCTTTGGGTATGCTCCCCCTCCGGAGAGGACCGATTTTGCTACCGACACCCTGCTCCGGCTCTGGATGGAGCAGCCCGCATCCTACGACAACCAACAGCTGAGGAGCCCGCTGCTCCGGGAAGAGGCAGCGGAGGCGATCCGGCTCATGGCCGATTCATCCCTTTCGGGAATCATCCATCTCGTTCCTTCGGAAACGGCGACGAAATTCGACCTGGCGCGCGCCTTCGCGCATTACTTGGGCAAGCCTGCAGGGTTGGTCCGGGAAAAGAAGGGGGAAGAGAGCGGCGCTCGCGCCCGAAGGCCCCCGTCGATGCGGCTCTCGAATGAGAAGTTTTTGCAGGCCCTTTCCGACCGATTCCGCTTCCGCCCCTTGCGCGACTCGATCGTCCGAGTTGCGGAGCGATTCCGGAGCGATGCGGAATCGTCTCGGAGGGCGACAGGAATCTCGACAGGGCAAACCAGCAAATAACGGAGGATCCCATGATCAAGGTGCAAGTCGGTGACGGCGTGTTCGAAGAAAAGCAACTCGTTCCGGATCGGATCGACGCAAGCATGGGGAGAATCGGAGGATCTCATGCCGGGACCAAGGTCATCTCCTACCTGCATAAGCAGGCCAAAGGGGACGGCGCCCGCAAGCTCAAGGACGAAGTCCGTTTCTTGCAGCAGCTTCCGGAGGACCTCGCGGAAAAATTTCCCAAGGTGATTCGATCGTATGTCTCGTCCTCAGCGGTGGCGATGGAGCAGGAGTTCATCGCCCTGCCGACGCTGCGGAGGATCCTCTGCGACGGCGAGGCAAGCGCCGCGGAAGGGACGGAGTGGCTCAGACGGATTCTCGATTTCCTCTTTGCGCACGCCTACGGCCGGGAAGCGACACCTCCCCCGGACGATTATTTGGAGCAGCTCCACTTTCTGCGAGCATGGGCACGCTTTTCGGAAACGATGCAGAAAGCGCCGCTCTTCGAAAAGCTCATTCTTGCCGATCGGATCGTCATCCAAGGGGAGGAGTGCTTCAATGCCCCGGCGATTCTCAAGGCGATCGAGGAAGCCCCGGAGATCCAGGAGAAGCTGCGACCGGAAGCGGTCTCTCCCTTCGTTCATGGCGATCTCCACTTCGACAACATCCTGGTGGATCGCGAGACAGGCTCGTTCAAGCTGGTCGATCCGCGGGGTTATGGCTATTGCGATGCTTGGTACGATGCCGGCAAGCTCTACCATTCCGCTCGCGGAAAGTATGATCTGATCCACCGGGGAGAATTTCAGGTGGATTGGGAGGCCAAGGAGGGGGAAGCCGCAATCGATCTCAGCTTCCCTCCGACGCCGGCATACGAGAAATACAACCGCATCTCCGAGAGCCTGGAGGGGATTCTCTCCCGCTACGCCTCGAAGGAAGAGGTGGCGATGCTCTCGCTCTTCAATGAGGGGATCCATTTCATCTCGGACATGCCGTTCCACCTGGCGAGAGACGAGAAGGAGTCGAAGGGCGTCGCAATCTATGCCACCGGCGTTTTGCTGCTCAACCGGTTGATTCAGGATCACTTGCCCGAGCTGCGCCTCTCGCTCGAAAAGAATGGCGGCAGAATGGTGCCGATCGAAAGGCTGGAACGGGGAAGCGATTGGAAGTTCCAAGGCAACGCGGCCGCCTGAGGCACGCGTGCCGCCCTCAGCGGGAGAACCACTCCTCGATTTGGGAGGCGGTCAACCCCTCGAGGCCCGGGAGGGTTCGATCCGCGTTCCGGAGCGCCTCCGCGGGGTTGGTCGTCGTGACGGCGATTACCCGCATGCCCGCCCGTATGCCCGCCTCCACTCCGGCTGGCGCATCCTCAAAGACGACGCACCGCTCCGGTGAGACTCCGATTCGCTTGGCCGCGAGGAGGAAGACCTCTGGATCGGGCTTGCCTTGGTGCACATCCTCGGCCGTCACGATCGCCTGGAAGAAATGCCGGAGGTCAAACTGATCGAGAGTGAGCTCGATATTGGCTCGCGCCGTCGAGGAAGCGATGGCCATGGGAATCGACCCGTTCGCAAGCGACGCGCACAGAGTCAGCCCTCCGGGATAAAGCTCGACTCCCCGCTCCGCAACGATGGCGCGATAGAGCTCCTCCTTTCGCGCACCGATGCGCGAGATTTCGTGGGGATCCTCCGTCCAGCGGAGCAGATGCGGAATCACCCAGTCGTTCTTCTTGCCAAAGGAGGGGAGGAAAAAGTCGGGAGGAAGCAGCCGCCGCTCCTCTTCGGCGAGACGGTGCCAGCTCTCGAGATGAGGGCCCATGGAGTTGGCCAACACACCGTCCCAGTCAAAGATGGCGGCCCACTGCCCGTCCCGGGGAGAAGAGCTTGCCCGAAGATCCACCTTGCTGGCTCCATCCTGCCGTTCCCGTGCGGTCATGCTCGTTCTCCTTTCTTCCCTCGGTTTGTCTCTTCGCCGTAGCGCCTTCCTCCAGAAAGGGAAAAGCACTTCGTTCGAATGGTTGGATCGCGCCCGCAGCCCCAGGCCACAGGCGCCAGGATCGGAAGCCCGGAAGCAGGACGAAGCTCTTCCTCAGCTTCGCTGCCGTCCACAAGCGGAATGCGCGGAAAACGCTGGCCGGAACTTCCCGTCGGGGCACAAGAATAGCGTTCCGCCAAAGGCGCAGTCAATGCTTTGCTCTTATCTGCTACCGATGGGCGCAATGGGGAAGGGGCGGGAAAATGCACCCGACGAGCTCCAAGACGATATTCCTTGCGCGGATGGTGCAGTAAGGGTCCAAGTGAGGTGAAAAGCGGCCAGAAGAGCTGAGATGTCCTCCCCCGACCCATTCCTGGAAGCAGCGATCGCCGAGGCGCGCGCGGGCCTGGCAGAAGGTGGCATCCCCATTGGCGCGGTGATCGTCCAGGGAGACCAGATCCTGGCGCGGGGCCGCAATCGTAGGATCCAGTGGGGGAGCGCGATCCGTCACGGAGAAATGGACGCCCTCGAGAACCTCGGTCGTCAGCCCGCCTCCCTCTACCGCTCCTGCACCCTCTATACGACCCTTTCGCCCTGCCCGATGTGCACGGGGGCGATCCTCCTCTACCGCATCCCCCGGGTGGTCATTGGGGAAAACCGGACCTTCCTCGGGTCGGAAGAGCTGTTGCGTCGCTGCGGGGTGGCGGTCGAGGTGAGGGATGACGCCGAGTGCCGGGAGCTGCTCGGCGCGTTCATCCGCCGCTCTCCCCTCGCTTGGGAGGAAGACATCGGGCTTCGCGAGGGAGAACGGGGGGCCGGAGGGAGCTTCGGACCATGACGCGGCGGAAAGGCGAGGGGGGCCATTCGCCGGGGGAAGGGAGTTCTTCTGATCGGCTCCTCGCGGCCATCGAAGGCGAGGTCGTGGATTGCCGCCGCTGTCCCCGCCTGGTGGCCTGGCGCGAGGAGGCGGCTGCGCATGCCCCCAGGCGCTATGCGGGATGGCGCTACTGGGCCAAGCCGGTGCCGGGGTTCGGAGACCCGCGCGCCCGCCTTCTCCTGCTCGGCTTGGCGCCCGCCGCGCATGGAGGCAACCGGACGGGCAGGATCTTTACCGGGGACCGGAGCGGGGACTGGCTCTTCCGCGCGCTCCACCGGGCGGGCTTTGCCAATCAGCCCCTCTCGCGCGATCGGGAAGACGGCCTGCAGCTCACCGACTGCTTCGTGAGCGCCGCCGTCCGCTGTTGTCCGCCGGAAAATCGGCCTTTGCCCTCCGAGCGACGGAACTGCTACCCCTTCCTTGCGCGAGAGCTCGATGCGCTCAGCCGCCTTCAGGTTTTTGTCGCTCTCGGCGGCATGGCTTTCGAGACTCTCCTCCGCTGGGCCCGGGAGCGCTGGCCGGAAGAAAGGGGACAGTTCCTTCGGGCGAAGGCTCCCTTTGCCCACGGGGCAGAGATCGCGCTTCCGGGAAAGCGCGCTCTCCTCGCCTCGTATCACCCGAGCCAACAGAACACCTTCACCGGCCGGTTGACCGAGGCGATGTTCGACGCCGTCTTCTCCCGCGCCCGCGAGCTCCTCGAGAGCCCGCTTCCGAGGGAGAGACGGGGAAGTTAGAAGTTGAACTTGACGGGGATCTCGCCGTGGTGCTCGCCCGAGCACCCCTGGTCGGTCGGAGCTTCCACCGGGCGATCGCTCTCTTGAACGAAGCCCTTGGCGAAAAGCCATTTTTCGAGTTCCTGGCCGCTGACGTCGGCGAGCATTTCGCCATCGACCTCGACGCACGGGGAAAGGGGTTGGCCGCTCTTCTGCATCATCTCCTCCCGGAACGCCGGCACATTGACGATGTCGCGGTCTTCGTAGGGAAGCTGATATTTGCGGAAGATCGCCCGCACGCCTTGGCTCCAGCCGCAGGTGGGCTTCAGATAGGCAATGATCTTAGGTTGACTCATGATATACCCTATAGGTCCGGTCCGGAAGGAACGCTAGCGCTTTTTTTCCGTTTTTCGGTGCCCTGCGGGCCTTTTCCAATCGGGTTCCAGGGGGCTTTTCGGATAGGAACGGCAGGATCGCGCGCAGGTTGCGACAGTCGGCCTCCCCTCCGTCTTCTTTGGGCGTCTCCAGGACCATCGGGACCCGGGACCAGCGCGGATCCTGGAGGATCTGGCCGAAGGCGGAAAGGCCCAAGGTCCCCCGTCCGAGATGCTCGTGGCGATCCCGCCGCGATCCGAACGGCGCTGCCGAGTCGTTGAGATGAATGGCCCAGACCCGGGCGGCGAGTCGTCGCTCTTCGAGCTCTGCGGTGAAGGCCCGATAGCCGGCCGGCGTCGCGATCGGGTAGCCAGCTGCCCAGAGGTGCGCGGTATCCAGGCAGATTCCGAACCGGCGTGGGTCGTCGAGCTCCTCGAGAAGCCAGGAAAGCTGCTCCAGACGCCATCCGAGCTGGCTTCCTTGGCCCGCCATCGTCTCGAGCGCAATCCCGACTTCCGGCTGCAAAGAGCCCTTCGGGAAGAGGCTCCGGAGCCGGTGGGCCAGCCGGGAGAGGGCCGCTTCGGGCTCTTCGCCGCGGGCGGCCGTTCCGGGATGCAGGACGAGGAAGGGAAGTCCCAGAAGCTTGGCACGCTCCACCTCGTCGCGGAGCGCTTGGAGAGATTGCTCCGCAAGGAGATCCGAGGCAGAGGCGAGGTTGAGGAGGTAGCCGGCATGTCCGAAGAAGAAGAGACCCGAGGCGGAGGCGGCCTTGCGGAAGGCCGAGGCTTCCTCCGGCCTGAGCGCCGGGGCCCTCCATTGCCGGCAGTTCTTGAGGAAGATCTGCGCCGCGGAAAAGCCGCATTGGAGCGCACGCTCGACCGCGCGCTCGACTCCTCCAGCGATCGAGACATGGGCCCCCAGGAGGTGGCCGGAGAGCTCGGAAGGGGAGAGCGGGAGGGCAGGGGCTCGGTCTTCAGCGGCGGGGATCTGCCGGTCTTCTTCTTCCTTCCTTGGGCCTTTCCGCATTCTCCGGTTCCGATGATCGTGGAAAACGATTGTCTTTTTGAACTGCGGAGGCAAGATGACTCCCCACAACGCGCATGGCAACGTGCATTCTTTGGCAGGAAATTCCAGAGGAATTGGTCCATGAGATCCTTCTGGCGGTACGGGACTCCGATAAGCGGCTCTACCGCGTCGTGGTCGAGCTGACCAGCCGCCGCCTCGGGATCCGGCAGGCGAAGCTCTTGGAGATGGCTAAGACCGAGCGGCATCAGCTCTCCAGCCACGTGCTTTCTCTACCGCAGAGCGAGGAGATTTCCTCCCATCTCTTCTCCCGCTGGCTTGTACACACGCGCGCACCGATGCTCTGCGCCTGGCTCGATGCGCTCGAGATCCCGCACGACCGACAGGGGGTGGTCGAGGCGTTTCCGGAGGAGCCGTCCTCGGAAAAGCTTCGGGCGGCGCTTGAAGGGCTTCTCGCTCGCTACCCGACCCTTGATGTCGCAATTTACCTCCGCCTCTTCAACGAGATCGACGACGTGGGCTGGAAGGGACTCGAGGAGATCCTTTCCGGAGACGATCGGTTACGCATGGGGAGGCGGGAAGTCTCGGAGATCCGGGGATAGCGCGGCTCGCCATGGCGAAAACCGATACCGCAGGCGGACCTACCTTCGAGGAGTCCTTTCGACGGCTGCAGGAGATCGTCTCCCGGATGGAGAGCGGAGACCTGGCTCTGGAGGATCTGCTCGAGCGCTACGAGGAGGGGATGCGCCTGGTGAAGTTTTGTAGTGACAAACTCTCCCTGGCGGAACAGAAAATCACCGTTTTGGCGCAAGGGTCTGGTGGCGAGCTATCGGCCGCCGGTGCGCCGCGGGAAGAGCAGAAGGACTCGGCCCGCCGGGGGGAAGCCGGAAGGGAGGGGTAATCCTTGGCACGTCTACTCGATGGGATCGACTCACCGGCGGATCTAAAGAAGCTTTCGATCGCAGAGCTGCCTCAGCTGGCCGAGGAGATCCGCCAGGAGATGATCGGGGTCCTGGCGAAGAACGGCGGCCATCTCGGCCCCAACCTGGGGGTGGTCGAGCTGACGATCGCGCTCCATTACGTCTTCCAGACGCCGGAAGACCACTTTCTCTTCGACGTCAGCCACCAGGGCTATGTCCACAAGCTCCTGACGGGCCGCCGCGAACGCTTTGCGACGATCCGGCAGCCGAACGGTCTGTCGGGATTCCTCAACCGCGAGGAGAGCGAGCACGATTGCTACGGAGCGGGCCATGCCGGCACCGCCCTCTCCGCGGCCCTGGGCATGGCGGTCGGCCGCGACCAACGGGGGGGGAAGGAGAACGTGGTCGCTGTCTGCGGAGACGCGGCATTCACGTGCGGTGTCACCTACGAGGCGCTCAACAATGTCTGCGATCAGACCCAGCGGCTGATCGTGGTCCTCAACGACAACGAGTGGTCGATCGACAAGAACGTCGGGGCGATCGCGAGCTATTTCAGCCGCATCGTCAGCCATCCGACCTACTCCTGGCTCCGAGACCGGGCGGAGGAGTTCTTGAAGAAGATCCCCAACCGCGGGGTCCTGCGGGCGGCGCGGAAGGCGGAAGAGGCGGTCAAGAGCCTGCTCCTGCCAAGTGTCATCTTCGAGGAGCTCGGGCTGACCTATTACGGCCCGGTCGACGGCCACGATGTGGCGATGCTGATCTCGATGTTCGAGTTCCTCAAGCATCAGGAGCATCCGGTCCTCTTCCACGTGCTGACCCAGAAGGGAAAGGGCTTTGCCCCGGCCATGGAGAAGCAGAAGAAGTTCCACGGCCTCGGTCCCTACCACCCGGTGACCGGAGAGACGCCGGCGAGCGAGATCGTGACCTGCTCCCAGGTCTTCGCCGACACCCTGGTCAAGCTGGCCGACCAGAACCGGAACGTAGTGGCGATCACGGCGGCCATGCCGAACGGGACCGCGCTCGACCGGTTTCAACCGAAGTTCCCCGACCGCTATTTCGATACCGGGATCGCCGAGGAGCACGCGGTGCTCTTTGCGGCCGGGCTGGCCACCAAGGGGTTCAAGCCCTACTGCGCGATCTATTCGACCTTTCTGCAGCGCGCCTATGACCAGATCGTCCACGATGTCTGCCTCCAAAACCTCCCCGTGGTGTTCTGCATGGACCGGGGGGGGCTCTCGGGAGACGACGGACCGACCCACCACGGGCTCTTCGATATCGCCTACCTGCGCTGCGTCCCCAACATCACCCTTCTCCATCCCAAGGACGAGGACGAGCTGGCCGACATGCTCTTCACGGCCATGCACCATCCCGGTCCCGTCGCGATCCGGTATCCGCGCGGAGCCGGCTCCGGCGTCGCCGTGAAGCCTTTCCCGGAGATGATTCCGATCGGCAGGGCCGAGGTCCTCCAGCACGGGAGGGATGTGGCGATCTTCAGCTTGGGGATGATGCTGCCGATGGGCCGCGAGCTGGCGACGGCCCTCGAGGCCGAGGGGATCTCGGCCGCCCTGATCAATCCGCGGACGGTCAAGCCGCTCGACCGGGGAACCCTCGAGTTCTTCGGCCGGAGTGTCGAGGCGATCGTCACCATCGAGGACCATGTCCTGGCCGGCGGCTTTGGGTCGCTCGTGCTCGAGGCGCTCTCCGAGCTGGGGATTGCGGTCCCCGTCGTCCGGATCGGTTGGCCCGACCAGTACATCGAGCATGGCAAGGTCGATCAGCTGCGAAGGAAATACGGCCTGACCGTCCCGGCGGCTCTGGAAAAGCTCCGTCCCGTCCTCAAGAGAAGGCAGAGCTCCTTCGGGGAGATCGCGTAGGCGGGATTCCCCGGTCGGAAAGAACATCCGTTTTGTGCGGGAAGCTTCTATGAAAATCGTTCTGGCCTATTCGGGAGGGCTCGACACCTCCGTGATCCTCAAGTGGCTGACCGAGCAGTACCAGGCCGAGGTCATCGCCTACTGCGCCGACGTCGGACAGGCGGAGGAGCTGGCCGGCCTCGAGGAGAAGGCGTGCCGGACCGGGGCTTCCCGCTGTGTCATCTCCGATCTCCGGGAGGAGTTCGTCCGGGACTATGTCTTCCCGATGCTGCGGGCGGGAGCGCTCTACGAGGACCAGTACCTGCTGGGCACCTCGATTGCGCGCCCGCTGATTGCCAAGAAGCAGGTCGAGATCGCCCGGGAGCTCGGAGCCGACGCGGTCGCTCACGGAGCGACCGGGAAAGGGAACGATCAGGTGCGCTTCGAGCTCACCTTTGCGGCCCTCGCCCCGGATCTGCGCGTCATCGCGCCTTGGCGGGAGTGGGAGCTCGAGGGCAGGGCCGATCTGATCCGCTACGCGGAGAAGCACGGGATCCCGGTCCCCGTCACGCAGGCCAAGCCCTACTCGATGGACCGCAACCTCTTTCACATCAGCTACGAGAGCGGGGTCCTCGAGGATCCGTGGCAGCCCCCGCCCGCCGATCTCTTCCGGCTGACGCGCGATCCGGAGCGCGCCCCCGATGAGCCGGAGACGGTCGATCTCGACTTCGCAGGCGGAAACTGCGTCGCCGTCAACGGGAAGGCCCTCTCCCCCGCGGAGGCCCTGGGCGCCCTCAACGAGATCGGGGGGAGGCATGGCATTGGCCGCGTCGACCTCGTCGAGAACCGCTTCGTCGGGATGAAGTCGCGCGGGGTCTACGAATGTCCCGGAGGGACGATCCTCCGCTTTGCCCACCGCCAGATCGAGACCTTGACCCTCGACCGGGAGGTCATGCATTTGCGGGACTCGCTCCTGCCCCGCTATGCCGAGCTGGTCTACTACGGGTTCTGGTTTGCACCAGAGCGGGAGTTTCTCCAGGCGGCCATCGAGCAGAGCCAGCAGTACGTGACCGGCACGGTCCGCCTCCGCCTCTTCAAGGGAGCTCTCCAGACGCTGGGCCGAAAGAGTCCCTGCTCCCTCTACAATCCGCAGCTTGCGACCATGGAGGCCGACCAGGGAGCCTACGATCCGCGCGATGCGGGCGGCTTCATCCGCTTGAGCGCCCTCCGGCTGCGCACGCTCGCCCGGCGGCAGCGGGGGTAGGCGCGCTACTCGCCGTCCTCCGGGCTCTCGAACCAGCTCCTGCCGTCTCGGGCGATCAGGACCTGCGCCGCCTCGGGCCCCCAGCTCCCCGCCGCGTAGTTGGGGAAGTCGGTCGGAGCGTTGGATTCCCAGACTTGCAAGATGGGATCGACCAGGGACCAGGCCGCCTCGACCTGGTCGGCGCGCATGAAGAGGGTGCCATCCCCCAGGATCACATCCCGCAGCAGGGTTTCGTAGGCTTCCGGGGATTCGGACTGGAAGGCGTCGGGATAGGAGAACCGGAGGTCGACCGGAGTCAGCCGGATCGTCGGCCCCGGCCGTTTCGCCTGGAAGTTGAGCAGGATGCTCTCCTTGGGCTGGATATTGAGGATCATCCGGTTGGGATGCCACTGGTCGACCGCGATTTCGGGAAAGGCCTGGTGGGGGACGGGCCGAAGGCTGATCACGATCTGGGAGACGCGCTGCGGCAGCCGCTTGCCCGTCCGCAGGTAGAACGGAACGTCCTGCCAGCGCCAGTTGTCGACGAAGACCTTGAGGGCGACGAAGGTCTCGATCAAGGAGCTTGGGGAAACACTCGGCTCGCTCCGGTAGGCGGGGACATGCTCGCCATGCACCCAGCCCGAGCCATATTGGCCGCGCACCGCCAGCCGGTGGACGGCTTCCGTGGGGAAGGGGCGGATCGCGTGGAGCACGTCGGTCTTCTTGTTGCGGACCTCTTCCGCCTCGAAGGAGACCGGCGGCTCCATTGCCACGGTGCAGAGGAGCTGGAGGAGGTGGTTCTGGACCATGTCGCGCAGGGCGCCGGCATGCTCGTAGTATGAGCCCCGCTGCTCGACCCCGATCGTTTCGGCGACCGTGATCTGCACACTGTCGATGTAGCGGCGGTCCCAGATCGGCTCGAACCAGGCGTTCCCAAAGCGGAGGGCGAGGATGTTCTGGACGGTCTCCTTGCCGAGGTAGTGGTCGATCCGGAAGATCTGCTTCTCGGCAAAGACCTCAGCCAGGGAGCGGTTGAGCGCTTCGGCCGAGGCGAGGTCCCGCCCGAAGGGCTTCTCGACCACGATTCGGCTCCCGGGGGTGTTCTTGCCGAGCCCCACCTTCCCCAAGCCCGTGGCAATCGGCTCGATGAGCGTCGGCGAGACGGCGAGGTAGAAGACCGGGTTGGCGGGCCCGCCCCACTGCTGGGAAAGGTCTTCGATCGCCTTGGCCAGGACCCCGAAGGTATCCGGATGGGCGAGGTCTCCGCAATGGTATTGGGTGAGGGAGGTGGCAAAGGTCGTCCAGGAAGCATCGTCGAGCTTGCGGCGGCAGAAGGATTCGATGCCGGAACGGAAGTGGCCCAAGAGCTCCTCCTTGGTCATCTCCTTGCGGTCGACGCCGACGATGGCGAACTTCTCGGGAAGCCATCCTTCCGCCGAGAGGCAGTAGAGGGCGGGCACGAGCTTGCGCCAGGCAAGGTCGCCCGCAGCGCCGAAGATGACGAGGACGGTGGGGGAGAGCGAGGAGCGGTTCATGGGGGAGTTTCCCTGTTCGGTGGTTGACTCGGGTGCCGGTGCGGCCCGCGCGCGGCTTCGCCGGAGCTTCTTCCGGTCGGTCGGGGGAAGAGTAGGGGATGGCTCCCCGGCAGCGCAAGCCGGGAAGCGCCTTGCGGCAGAGGAAACCTGGAGGTAATTTACCCAAAAGGACCGTTGCCGATCGTTCTTGTCCCTATGGCCAAAAAGGGAGGATGGAAGGAGGAGGTCGAGGTTGCCCTCGACGAGATCCTCTTGCCCGGCACGCTCGAAGTGCCCCCCGCTGCTGGCGGGATCGTGCTCTTTGCGCATGGCAGCGGCTCGAGCCGCTTCAGTCCCCGCAACCGGTTTGTGGCCGAGATCCTCCGGAGGAGTGGCTCGGGCACCCTGCTGTTCGATCTCTTGACTCCCGAGGAGGAAGAGGAGGACGAGCGGACCGCCGCTCTCCGCTTCGATATCCCATTCCTGGCCGGACGGCTGGAGGGCGCGGCACGCTGGCTGCGAGACCGCCTGGGCGACCCGCGCATGGCTCTCGGCTACTTCGGCTCGAGCACCGGCGGCGGAGCGGCGCTGGTCGCCGCCGCCCACGAGGGCGAGGAGATCGCGGCGGTCGTCGCCCGGGGAGGCAGGCCCGATCTTGCCGGGGCCGCCTTGGCCCGGGTGCGGACTCCGACCCTGCTGATCGTCGGCGGGGAAGACCATCCGGTGCTCCGCTTGAATCGAGAAGCGCTGCGCGCGCTCCACTGCGAGAAGGAGCTCGCCATCGTCCCCGGAGCGACCCATCTCTTCGAGGAGCCGGGAACCCTGCAGGAAGTGGCTCGATTGGCCGCCGATTGGTTCCATCGCCATTGGCCGAAGGCGAGCCCTCCCGAATCGGGCGATTGACCGGCATTCCCCGATCGCCCATCCGCGGGCCTTTGCGGGGGCCTCCCCTCCTCGATCTCTCCTCTGCGCCCCTGGCCAATGGTGACACCCGCTGTTCAGAGGACATGCACGAGGGCTTGGTCCTCGGGGACCGGCTTCGGATCCCTGGAGCCATTCCGCGCCGCCGGATCTCTCCGCTCGGGTGGCAGCATGGGCCTGGGGGATGGCGGGGACGCGGACCGACATCGGGCCGGGGATGCGACGGAGAGGTTGGCTTAAATGAGCCAGGCCAGTTATTCAAGCGAAGGCCGATTCGTTTTAATAACGGGCGGAGCGAATGAACGGATCGCAGGGGACGGACGCGGAGAACCGCAGGCTTGGTTCCGATATCGAGAGGAGCGCAGGGGGCGCCTACGTGCCTGCGCCGTTGCCGCTTTGGCAAGCCTGCGATCTCCTGGCTTGGCCAGATCTTGCGCTGGCAAGCAAGGGTAGCGAGCTCGATGATCCCGAGGGGAAAATCGGGCGAGCCCCGCTGTGGCTGCGGTGGAGAGGTCCCTCGATCCGCCGCGATTTCCGACGTGCGGGATCTCTTCTTTGAAAATAATCTAGCTTTAGTCTAGATAAGCGGAGCGCGGCATTATGTCCCCTGCTTCTATTCCTCTTGCCGAGGCAAAGAACAAGCTCTCCGAGCTTATGGATCGAGTGAGTCGGGGCGAGGAGATTGTCATCAGCCGCCACAATATCGACATTTCCCGGATCGTTCCGATCGGGCGTCCTCCCCGGCGAGACATCCTCGAGGCCATTGCCAAGATGCGCGCTACCCGCAAGCAGAGAAGTGCCAGTCTTGAGGAGATCCTCCAGTGGCGCAGCAAGGGACGCCGTTGAGCCGGGAGCTCGTTCTCGACTCCTCGGTCACCCTCTCGTGGTTCTTCGCTGGGGAAGCCACAGCCGCCACGGATGCGTTGCTCGATCTGCTCCACAACGGCGGACAGGCCATCGTTCCGGCACATTGGGCATTGGAGGCTTGCAACATCTTGCTCATGGCCGAGCGGCACAAGCGCTGGACCGTTGCCGAGTCGAGCCACTTCCTGACCATCCTTGGGGGACTCCCCATCGAGACAGATCCGCAAACGGTTCCCCGAGCGGCAACTGCGAGCATGGAGCTGGCGCGCTCTCTTGGGCTCACGCTCTCTGCCGGTGCCTCTCTTGAGCTGGCGATGCGCCGCAATCTCCCCTTGGCGACACTCGACAAGGAGCTGCGCGCCGCCTCTCTGAAGACCGGCGTTCCCTGCCTGCCTGAGGGGCCCTGTCCATTGGCCGCCAGTGCTCATGAAGCCCGGCCAGGGCTAGAAGGAAGAAAGGCAATCGTAGATAGGCAAGCCTGCCTTTCCCGGCGAGGAGCGGAGCGGTCCCCGGCCCCGGTCGAGAACCCTCCTGCTTGAGCTCCTCCCAATCGGGCTCCCCGCAGAACGGAGTGGGCCAGGGGAGCGGATTTTCGGTTCAAGGGGGGGTCAGAAGCGGGTTCTTGCCATCGGTCTTCGACGGATCTTGGGAAGCGAGGAGGCCGATCCGGTGCGCAAGGAGTTCCGGCGTCAGGGAGCGCTGCCGAAAGGAAGCCTCGGCGCGCTCCGAGGCAACACATGGACGCGGAGCGAGGAGCAGAAGGGTCTGCGTCGTTCCCTTTGCGCCGCCGATCCTCGGGTGGGACCCACACACAAATTTTTGGACACGCTCCCCGATTCCGCCTATTTTGGTCGCACCTCGAGGGCAGCAAGACGTTCCTTCGCATCGGCATTCCCCTGTTCGGCCGCTTTTCGATACCAATAGACCGCCTGAGCATAATCCTGCGGAACGCCTTGGCCATGCGCATAGGCGAACCCTAGATTATATTGCGCCTTGGCATTCCCCTGTTCGGCCGCTTTCCGATACCAAAACACGGCCTGGGTGGAATCCTGCGGGACGCCTTTCCCTTCGTCGTAGGCAAAGCCCAAAGCGAATTGCGCCACAGCATTTCTCTGTTCGGCTGCTTTCCGAAACCAATTCGCCGCCTGGGTGGAATCCTGCGGGACGCCTTGGCCATGCGCATAGGCGAACCCTAGATTATATTGCGCCTTGGCATTCCCCTGCTCGGCGGCTCTCCGAAACCAATAGACCGCCTGGGCGTAATCCTGCGGGACGCCTTGGCCTTCGTCGTAGGCAAAGCCCAAATTGAGTTCCGCCGCGGCATCCCCCTGTTCGGCTGCTTTTCGATACCAATAGACTGCCTGGGTGGAATCCTGCGGGACGCCTTTGCCTTTGTCGTAGGCAAGGGCCAGGTTGAATTGCGCCACGGCATCCCCCTGTTCGGCTGCTTTCCGGAACCAATTGACCGCCTGGGTGGAATCCAGCGGAACGCCTTTCCCTTCGTCGTAGGCAGCGCCCAGATTGCATTGCGCCACGGCATCCCCCTGTTCGGCTGCTTTTCGATACCAATAGACCGCCTGGGTGGAATCCAGCGGAACGCCTTTCCCTTCGTCGTAGGCAAGGGCCAGATTGAATTGCGCCGCGGCATTCCCCTGCTCAGCCGCTTTCCGATACCAAAACACGGCCTGGGCGTAATCCTGCGGAACGCCTTTCCCTTCGTCGTAGGCAAGGCCCAGGCTGAATTGGGCCTTGGCATCCCCTTGCTCGGCTGCTTTCCGATACCAAAACACGGCCTGGGCGTAATCCTGCGGAACGCCTTTCCCTTCGTCGTAGGCAAGGCCCAGGCTGAATTGCGCCTCGGCATTCCCCTGCTCAACCGATTTCCGATACCAATAGATTGCCTGAGTATAATTTTGAGGAACGCCTACACCAACATAGTAGGCGCGGCCGCTGATCAATTGCGCCTCGGCATTCCCCTGCTCAGCCGATTTCCGAAACCAATAGACTGCCTCTGTAAAATCTCGGGGAACGCCTTTGCCTTGGTAATAGGCAAAGCCCAGCTTGCATTGCGCTTGGGCATCCCCCTTCTTGGCCGCTTGCTCCAATTCCGCTAAGTTGTTGGCAGCTGCTAGAAGGCTGGAGATGCTTAGAAGTAAGCTAGTTGCGGCAAGAAGATATAGTTTTTTCACAAGACCTCCCAACGGGTTTTCATCTCCTGTGGGCTAATCCTCAAATTCAGTTCAGCTTCGAGCTGGCACAGGGCAAACTTACCCATAGCGCTCATCGAACGACAGCCATAAATGACCTTAGGGACGTCAACAAGAGGTCTCCACGGGAGGCGAGTTTGGGAGTATTCCTTGGGGGCTCCCCGCTGAATTAAGTGAGTGAGATGGACGGGATTTTCGGTTAAGGGCTAGCAAGACGCGGACTTCTTGCGATCCGTCTTCGACGGATTTTGGGGAGAGACGAGGCCGTCAAGAACACTCATGCTTGCGAGAAGGACGCGAACAAGCGTTTTGATGCGGCGCTGCCACTGGGCTCGGAAGGGAAGGGAAGGTGAGCCAGAGTGAGCATTCCCCGAACGAGCATGCTGACAAGATCTCGCTACGGTTTGGAGTAAGATCATCGGTTCGCCTCTCCGGAATCTCGAAGACTTTCCCCCCACGCAGGACACCGTGCAGAAGCTTTGGAGGCAGATGAACTTCTGGCAGTACCGGACCGAGTGGATCCCTTGGGTTTCTCGGTCGACTGTCCGGAGCGTGCGGTTCGGCGGGAGGGGGCGGGGGGGGCGGTCGACCAGGTGCCCAAGGAGTGCTCACGCCCAGGGCTGGCGTCAAAGGGAGCCTCTGGGTGCTCCGAGGAAACGAATGGACGCGAAGCGAGGAGCAGAAGGGTCTGCGTAGTTCCCTTTGCGCCGCCGATCCTCGGTTGGGAAGAGCCATTGGGTTGCGGGAGCCGCTCGAAGAGATCCTCTCTCGGAGGATCCCCAAGAGCTCCGCTGATGGCTCCCTTGGGCTGAGCGCAGTCGGCTTGCCCCCGTCCGAAGACTCTCCAAAACCATCCAAGAGCATCTGGGGGGAATCATCGCCTTTCTCCAGACTCGGATCCCCAACGGAACCATCGAAGCGATCCGCGGGCGGATCCAGCTTGCCCAAAAAGATGGCCAGAAGCTTTCGGAGCTTCCGCTACCTGAGAATTGCCGCGTTCCTCAAAGCCGGAAAGTTGCGGCTCGATCTTCCCGCTCTGCCTACGGGAAACGGAGAAGAGGTATTTAGCAGGATCGCCATGCAGGCCGCGAAGTGGGCCCATCGCTTGGCCGTCCGTCTGCCGGCGACGGTCGTCGACGCGCTGGAGCGAAAGGAAGGAGACGAGATGGAAATTCCCGTTGCCGCTGCGCGAGCCTTTGCGGTCGCCCGCAATCCTGGGCCGGAAGAGCTCCTGAAGCGCCTGCGCGCGTTTCGTGCACGACTGTCCGCTAGGACAAGGCGAATGCCCGGTAGCTTCCTCGATCCGTCGTTGATCTCGCTTCTGCGCCCCTGGCCAATGGTGACACCCTCTGGTCAGAGGACATGCACGATGGCTTGGTCCACGGGGACCGGCTTCGGATCCCTGGAGCCATTCCGCGCCGCCGGATCTCTCAGCTTGGGTGGCAGAATGTGCCTGGGGGATGGCGGGGACGCGGAGCTGCATCAGGCAGGGAATGCGACGGAGAGGCTCGCTTAAATTAGCCAGGCCAGTTATTAAAGCGAAGTCCGATTCGTTTCAATAACGGGCGGAGCTAATGAAAGGATCGCAGGTGATGGACGCGCGGAACCGGAGGCTTGGTACCTATGTCGAGAGGAGCGCAGGGGGCGAGCGCGTGCGCGCCTACGTGCCTGCGCCGTTGCCGCCCGATCCCCCGCTCGAGCTGGGGCGGTTCATGAATGTCTACGAGCGCGCGATCGCCTCCATCGGGCGCCTTGACGGTGTGACCACGATCCTGCGATCGACGCCCCTCTTCCTCTACATGTACGTCCGCAAGGAGGCCCTCCTCTCCGCGCAGATTGAGGGCACGCAATCCTCGCTGTCCGACCTGCTCCTGTTTGAAAATCACGAGGCGCCAGCCGTCGGCCTCGACGACGTGACCGAAGTGTCGAACTATGTCGCGGCGATCGACCATGGTGTTTCGCGCCTGCGCGGTGGATTTCCTCTGTCGCTCAGGTTGATTCGCGACATGCATGCGATCCTGCTCAAGTCCGGGCGTGGCGCCGCAAAGCAACCGGGCGAATTCCGCCGCTCGCAGAGCTGGATCGGGGGCACCCGCCCCGGTAACGCCCTCTTCGTGCCTCCGCCGCCAGATCGGCTCGATGAATGCCTGGATGCGCTGGAGCATTTTTTGCACACCGAGGACCCGGCCCTCCCTCCCCTCATCAGGGCGGGCATGGCCCACGTCCAGTTCGAGACGATCCATCCCTTCCTCGACGGGAATGGACGGTTGGGCCGGCTGCTCATCCCGCTGATCCTGTGTGAGGCCGGGGTGTTGCACGAACCGATCCTCTACCTGAGCCTCTTCCTGAAATCCCGGCGCGACGACTACTACCGTCTGCTACAGGAGGTTCGGGAGGCGGGCGCGTGGGAGAGCTGGATGGAGTTCTTCCTGTCCGGCATCGCGCAGACGGCCGAGCAAGCAGCCGAGACGGCGCGCAAGCTCATGGCGCTGTTCGAGGAGCACCGGCAGAAGATCGCCGGCCTCGGCCGATTGGCCTCGTCGGCACTTCGGGTCCACGAGCTGATGCAGGCAAGTCCGATCGTCACCATCAAGACGGCTTCCGATAAGCTCGGCATTTCTTTCCCGACCGCCGGCGCGGCCTTGGAGAATCTTGCCAAGATCGGCATCGTCCGGGAGCTTACAGGACGGCACCGTGGCCGGATCTACTCCTATTCGGACTGTCTGGCGTTGCTTGACCAGGGAACCGATCCGCTGCCGCTCTGAAAAGGCAGAGCTTCCGATTGGGTGGGCGCTGCTATTGTGGCGAAAACCGTCGCTCCACTTTTGCGAGGCGAGTGAGTGGCGAACCCTCCTTCGATTCTTGGCTCCCCGCAGAATGGAGTGGCCAGGGGTGCGGATTTCGGTTCGAGGGGGGGCAAGAAGCGGCGTTCTTGCCATCGGTCTTCGATGGATCTTGGGAAGCGAGGAGGCCGATTCGGTGCGCAAGAAGTTCCCGAGTCCGGGAGCGCTCCCGAAAGCAAGCCTCTGGGCGCTCCGAGGCAACGCATGGATGCGAAGCCAGGAGCAGAAGGGTCTGGGCCATTCCCCTTGCGCCGCCGATCCTCGGTTGGGAAGAGCCATTGGGTTGCGGGAGGCTCTCCCAGAGATCCTCTCCCCGGAGGATCCCCAGGAGCTCCGCTGGTGGTTCCGGTGGGCTGATCGCAGTCGGCTTGCCCCCTTCCGAAGACTCTCCAAAACCATCCAGGAGCACCTGGTGGGGAATCATCGCCTTTCTCCAGAGCCGGATCCCCAACGGAACCATCGAAGCGATCCGCGGGCGGGCCTAGCTTGCCCAAAAAGATGGCCAGAGGCTTTCGTAGCTTCCGCTACCAGAGCATTGCCGCGTTCCTCAAAGCCGGAAAGCTGCGGCTTGATCTTCCTGCTCTACCTACGGGAAACGGAGAAGAGGCTGAATTTCAAAGTCCGGTCGGCGGTGCGATCAAGAAGCGGGTCGGTGAAGCAGCCCTAGCCAAGTGGCCCGTTCTCCAGCCAGATAGTCCTGCGGCATATCGTCCGTGGTGATCGGCACGCGGAATGTGTGAGGAATACCAATATGCCTGAACATCAGTTCTAATGCAGATGGGCTCGGATACCCGACGATACCCGCGGTAACTGCGTCCCGAATGTCGACTGGCTCTTCCCAAATGTAACGAACCACCGGTTCGTCGCTCACGAACAAGCTTGTGTCCACTACAATCACGTTCTCCGCCATCGCTTTCGTGGCAAACAAGGCTGCGAGCGGATCCGGTAGATGATAGAGAATGCCAAGATTAAGAACCGCATCGAAGCGGCCAAGCCTTTCGGGAGTCATTTCTCCAAATGGAAGCGTCTCGAATACCGCATTTTCTACGCCGACAATTCTCTTGATCAGCCTAGCCTGTTCAATGAGTTCAGATCGCGCGTCGAACCCCACCACTGTCGCCCCGAGAAGAGCACACTGAATTGACCAGAAGCCTGAGTTACACGCGATGTCCAGAATTCGTTTGCCCTTTAGATTGCCGCCCAGAGCTTCAACCAGATAAGGCATAAAATGCTGAAAGCGCTGGATAGGACGGCGTCGATCGCGGGTTAGATTGTTCCCCATCAAATGGTTTGGCAGAAAGGAAAGCCCACCTTCGAATTCGTAGCCGTAATGCCACAGGGTAAATTTAGCAAACTGACTGCGAACGTCATGCTCTGACATGCCAATACGGGGTAATGGCCAAATTGGAGCAATGCACGCCGGCATTCTCGAATCGGCGGGCAAAACAGTGGTTGCTTCAGCGTCGTGACGTTCTGTATGGATCCTCGCCCCTCGCGAATGCCAAATTCGTCTGATTGCTCTGGTAATGAGAGAGTGCAATAGTCTTTCCTCCACCTGAGCCGCGACTATATCGTGGCGGGTTGGGCAAATTGTCAAGCGACATCAGGAATTGACCCCTTGGCGACATGGAGAATTGCCCCCCGGTGCAGTTTTCTGAGCAGTTGCGGCAAAGGGCTGAGCCGATGCAGCAGTAGCTTAGCGCGCCGTTTCTCCTTGAGTCGATCGAGGATCGCGGTGGCCACAAGAGCATCACCGAACACCATACCCCATCCGCTCACGTTCCTGTTGCTGGTGGTCCGGCGGCTCCCCCGTTCGCAGCGGCGCAAGACCAACGGGAAGAAGAGATGGACGGCGTTGGGCTCGAAGGGGAGATCGCCCAGTTCGTCGACGACGAGGAGCTTGGGCGTGGCGAAGTGGGAGATTCGTTTCTCCCAATGTCCTTCAGCATGCGCGCGAGCGAAGCTTGCTACCAGGGCCGGGGCCGAGACGAAGAGGGCGGTGTAACCTGCCGGGATCGCCTCGCGGGCCAAGGCAATCGCCAGGTGGGTCTTGCCCACTCCCGGAGGACCAGGAAGAAGCAGGTTCTCCCTGTGGGCGATCGAAGCTGCAGGCCGAAAGCTCCCGGATCTGGCGCTCGTCTAGTGAAGGCCCTGCTGCGAAGTCGAAGCCGGCAAGGGTGGTCACCCGGGGAAGATGGGTGATGGAAAGGCCCACCGGGGTACGTCGCTCATCCTTTCTGGCCATCTCCCGCTCGCAGAGCAAGGCCAGAGTCTCGCGCAGGGTGAGCTCACCACTCGCTGCCTCGTCTGGGAGGCGATCGAGCTGATCCCGGATCGCGGTCAATTTGAGGCGGGTCAGCATGGCCAGGAGCGGCTCATGGTCGATCATTAGAAGCTCCCCCAATCAAGCGCTTCGTGCTCGGCCAACGGGCGAGCCCGGTCACCACTTCCCGAGGAACTCCCCAGGACCGCGGCGGCCGGTTGGGGATCGGAGCCCCGTCCGGTAGGACCGTCAAAGGGGCTAGAGTCGATCGAGCGCTTCCGGCTGCCGGAAAGCCGAGCTGCCGGCCCCGCCGCTGACCACCCGGATCCGCTTCCGCACCGCCTCATAGGAAGGCCGACCCGCCAGGGGAGCGAGCGCTCGCACTGCGCGCACCACACGGTGGTCAACGCCCAGGCCTCCGCATTGATGCCGTGCATGATGGCGAAAACCTAACCAGATGAGCAGCGTCGAAGCAGCTAGCCCGACTCCTTTGCCGCTTTGGTTCGAGGCGAGGCAAGAGCATCTGCTTCGGCTCATGGCGGCGGAGAGAGATCCCGAACCAGCCACCGAGGATCGGGCCGGCACCATCCGAAGCCGCGAGACCCGGTCGATTCCGGATTGGCTCCTTGACTTTCGCTTGATCGACTGATACTTTTCGAAACCTGCATAATATGATGTCAGACGCAAATGCTGAAGTCGAATCAATTCCCGTCCCCGACCCAAATTAAAGCGGCCCGAGCCTTGTTGGGCTGGTCGCAGCGCGATCTGGCAAAACGGGCTGGAATTGCCCTTTCGACTTTGGCTGATTTCGAGCGAGGCTTCCGCAGTCCGATTCCGAACAACCTTCAGGCCATAGTGAACACCCTGGTCGCCGAGGGGATCAGGATCACCACAGACGGCTCGGTGCAAGGGCGGCCCGGCGGCAGGCCTCTTGCTTCGTCGAAAGGGCGCACGCCATTCCGGTTCATAGAGGAAACCACCTTGCGCCAATGGGCGCAGACGCGGGCGTGCCGAGGCAGGCTCCCCGAGCTGTTGACCCGCCTCATCCGCGCCGAAAAAGGGCACGAGGCAGAGCTGCGCTTTCCCAGCGGCGACGCCAGCGAGCTCCACGGTTGGGACGGGCAGTGCCGGGTAGGGGCTGGAACCACCTATATCCCCGATGGCGTCTCCGGGTGGGAGCTCTCGACGCAAACCAGCAAGATCAAAGGCAAGGTCGAGAGCGACTTCCGGAAGCGAACAGAGCAACCGGGCAACATCAATCCCAAGGAATCGACATTCGTTTTCGTCACCCCGTGCCGGTGGCCAGGCAAGGACAAGTGGGTTACGGAGAAAAAGGCAGAGGGGAGCTGGGCCGACGTTCGCGCCTATGACGCCGTCGATCTTGTCCATTGGATCGAGATGCATCCGGCAGTCGGGCACTGGCTCGCCGTCCTCACCGGCAGCTTGACGCCTGGACTGCAGCAGATCGAGGCGGTCTGGGAGGAGTGGTCGCTCTCGACCAAATGGCCGGTCAGCGGCGACCTGGTCCTAGCCGGGCGCGACGAGGCGGCCGCTCAAGTCTGGAAGTGGCTTTCCGGCGACCCTGGGCACATAGCCGTCGAGGCGGAATCAACCGAAGAGGGGATTGCGTTCCTCTTCGCGCTCATCGCCCAGCTGCCCGCTGATGACAGGATGCCGTACCTTGCGCGCTGCCTCATCGCGGCCGAACCCGAACCGGCGCGCACACTTGGACAAAGCCTGACGCCGCTGATTATTGTCCTGGTGGAAAACAGCAATCCCGGTCTCGCACAACGGCTTGTTGAACATGGGCACCACGTCTACAGCGTTTTCGGATCGAGGGTCGGCGCGTCCGAACCGGTGATCCGCCTTCCTCGCGCGCTGCGGGTCGAAGTTGAAGCCGCGCTCACGGGGATGAGGCTTGGTGACGATGAGGCAAGAGAGGCGGCTCGGGACATCGCGGGAAGCCTCGCTGTCTTTAGGCGGCTCTACCCGTCCGCCGCCGCAAGAATGGAACCAGAGTGGGCGAAACCGGAGAACGCCTCGAAAATGATCCCGGCGCTCTTGGCCGGCGGCTGGGATGAGTCCAATCCCCTCGATCGCGAACAGCTGCAATGCCTCGCGGGGAAGGACTACGACGCTCTGGTGCGCGAGCTCACCCCCTTGCTTGAAGAGACCGAGAGCCCGCTCCGGAAATTGGGCAACGTCTGGAAGGTCGCCTCGCTGCGCGATGCGCTCTTCCGCCTTGCTCGTTATGTCACGGCGCAGGATCTTGAGCGGTTCGTCGAAGTCGCCGTAACGGTCTTTGGCTCGCCCGATCCCCGCTATGACCTGCCAAGCGACCGCCGCTGGCTTGCTCCCCCACCGGGGCAGATGCCGCTGATCCATTCAGACTATCTGCGCCGGGGTCTAGGCGAGATGCTGATGGCGCTTGCCATCTTCGGGAAGAAAGCGGGGCTTAGCGACGCGGGCCTACGAGTCACCGGGATTGTGCGCCGCCTTCTTGATGGCGCGGATGCGCGCCGCTGGTGGTCGGTGCATCCCCAGCTCGACCTCTTCGCGGAAGCTGAGCCGGACGCGTTCCTATCGGCGGTGGAGGCGAGCCTTCGGCTCGATGACCCGCCAGTGCTGGCGCTGTTCAAGGACGAGTTCAGGCCTCTGCCCATCGACGGGCATGACGCGCACTTCCTGCTCTCGGGCTTGGAGTGCCTGAGCTGGAGCCCGGGATATTTCTTACGAGCGTCCCTGGTGCTCGCGCGGCTTGCCGCGCTGATGCGCACCGATCGTCCCCATTCCAACGGTCCGCTGGAGGTGCTCCGTAACATCTTTCTGCCGTGGCCGTCTCAGACCTTCGCGACGCTGAACGAGCGGCTCGCCGCGCTCGACCGGCTAAGGAAAGAAGAGCCGCAAATCGCCTGGGAACTGATGCGCGCGCTTGTATCAGCCAAGGCTGAGACGACCTTTCCGTCCGCCCGTCCGCGATGGCGGGATTTTTCCGAGGGACGCTGCAAAGAAGCCATTACGATGCCTATCTGGGCAGCATACATTGACAAAATCGCCAAGCGCCTCTTGGAGGATGTGCAGGGGGACGGCGGCCGCTGGGTTTCCCTCTTCGCCGACCATTTCGCCCAGCTCCTTCCAGAGCGATGCCGGGAAGCGGTCTCCCTGCTCTCGGCATCTCTGGACCGGTTCGATGATAAGACACGGGACGAGCTGTGGGCGGTGATCCGGAAGTTGCTCAATCATCATCGGCGCTTCGCTGGGGAGGGTTGGGTGCTGCCTGAGGAGGATTTGGCTCCGCTAGAGGCGATCTACAACCGCCTGACGCCAAAGGATGACGTCAAGCGGATGGCATGGCTCTTCGCAAGCGAGCCGCTACTGATCCATCCTCCGGCTCACGATTCGCAAGCCGATGAGGAGGCGGTCGAGGCTGCAAGACGGGATGCCGTCAAAGGGATCCTGAGCTCCGGCGGAGTGAACGCCCTGATCGGCTTCGCGCGCACTGTAGATGTAGAGAATCCCGTCGCCATCGGCACGGCCGCCGCATCTGAGATCGCGGAAGGCCAACTCCTCCTTCTTCTGGCCCATTGCCTTAAGGCAGGTGATCGGCTTGCCGCCGTTGGCCGTGGGATTGTCTCCGGCTGCATAAAGAAGCTGGGAATCGAATGGGCGTATGGCCTGCTTGATCGCGCCCTCGCCGAGGGCTGGACCAAGGAGATGGTCCTCATCGTTCTTTTGGCGATGCCGCATGACAAGACCCTTTGGGATCGCATCGCGGCTTTCGGCAAAGCTCTAGAGGATGAATATTGGAAACGGGTGCCGGAATTCTCGCTCCGGAAAGCGGCGGGCCATGAGCTCTTCGTAACTGGGAAGCTGCTGGAGGTCGGCCGGGGCATGGCCGCGTCCTTGGTCGCGGCATCCGCTCGGCAGCGAGTTCCGACGGACACTCTCATCCGCGTGCTCGACAAGTCGCTGATCGAGATGAACGGCCCAAACCCCGAGGCCGGTCCTGAGATCTGGCACTACAATTGCCTCGAACGGCTCCTGCAGGAGCTCGACCAGCGGCCGGATGCCGACCAGAGCGAGATCGCCCGTCTGGAATGGTCTTACTGCCCGTTTCTCCGCAATATACCTCGCTCGGTTGGAGCCTTGCACCGGCGAATGAATGCGGATCCGGGGTTTTTTGCCGAAATCATTGGATTGCTCTATCGTCCGGCTCGAGAGAGCCGTGTCCAAGAGACGGAAGAAGAGCCCACGGAAAGGCGGCGCGCCAAGGCCGATTGCGCCTATCGTCTCCTCACCTCGTGGAAGGGCGTTCCGGGCGCGGAGAACGGATCGATCGATTGTGGCAAGCTCATGCAATGGATCGAGCAGGCAAGGCGGCTCTGCAAGGAGACGGGCCGGACCGCAGTCGGCGATTTCCATATCGGACAGATGCTGGCGTATATCCCGCCGGAGACGGATGGTGTCTGGCCGGCGATCGCCGTGCGCGACGCGATCGAACGGCTCCGGAGCGACGAGATCGAAGCTGGCGTCATCGATGGCCTGATCAAGAAGCACGGGAGTACTTGGCGATTGCCGAATGACGGCGGCGACCAGGAGCGCGAGCTTCTCGCTCGATACCGCAGCTCTGCCGAAGCGACTCGCTTTGGCTGGCCCCGCACATCCGGGTTGCTCTACCAGGTAGCGGATCTCTATGAAAGCGCAGGGCAGCGGGAAGACCAAGATGTTCAACGCCGCGACTGGAGATAGCCGGTCCAAAGGTGCGGTCGCATGAAGGTCAGCCGCAATGCGCAGTGCCCTTGTGGTAGTGGAAAGAAATTCAAGCACTGTCATGGGCTTACAGGCGCCCACTATCCGTCTGACTTCCCAGATATCGCTAGGTTTTGGAAGCATTCTGCGGCGCATGAGCGCATCCGGCAGGCTCAGCAGGGGCTTGGAAAGCCGATAATCTCCCTACGTTGGCAAGATCGCCAATTCGTCGCGGTCGGCAGCACGCTCTATTGCTCAAAGACCTGGAAAACCTTCACGGATTTTTTTAGCGATTATCTACTGACGAAGGTTGGTTCCGAGTGGGTCAACGCTGGAATCGCCAAGCCGCTGCCGGAACGGCACCCGCTCCTGCAGTGGCACGATGCATGGTGCTACCTGCGGCCAGGGTACGTCCCGCAGCCAGGCCAGCCCGCCAAAATTCCTGTAACGGGCATTGTCGCCTCTTATTTCTCGGTTGCTTATAGGCTCTATTTGCTCGAGCACAATGTCGAGCTGCAGGCCCGCCTCCTTCGGCGCTTGAAGAATCCCGGAAACTTCCAAGGAGCCTATTACGAGATCCAGCTGGCCAGTGCCTTCCTGTTGGCGGGGTTCACGCTGTCGCTCGAGGATGAGACCAATCCAAGCCGAAGGCACTGCGAGTTTAAGGCGATTTCTCCGCTCACCGGAAAAAGATATTGGGTCGAAGCCAAGATGCGTGCAGTGGCTGGCGAGCTAGGGCGGACGACGGCAGATGGCACGAGCTCATCCAATCCGCTTTCCAGCTTCATCAAACAGCTTAATGCCGCGCTGGCGAAGCCAGCCGATTGCGAGCGGATGATCTTTCTCGACCTCAATGCGGAGATGCCTGCCGATATCAGCCAGGAGAATCTCCCCGCCTTTGTCGAGGCCATAAAGAAGCGTCTTGCCAAGTACGAGAAGGAGGAGCTCCCGAAAGGCGAAAAGGCCTATCTCTTCGTGACCAACCTGAACTTCCACAAGAATCCGGAAAGGTTAGCGCAGGTGTTTGCATGGCCGGTGGGTCTCGGCATTTTGGACTTCAATCGTGCGGGCCTCTACAGGTTATCAGATCGCTACATGCAGCAGCGGAAGCACGCGGATGCGCTCCGCGTCGCTGAGGGGCTTACAAAAATCCTGACATGGCCAGCTACATTCGATGGTGCCCTTCCGTCAGTCGGACTGGGCGGTGAACCGCCCCCGATCCAGATTGGGGAAACCTGCAATTTCGAAGGAGCCGGGCCGAACGGCGAAGACATCCTCGGCACGGTCGCCAGTGCGATCATGGTGAAGGCCGAAAGGAGCGTGTTTGTTGCCGTCAACTGTGCGGACGGCAAATCCCATCTGGTCAAGTTACCGGTGAGCGACGCTCAACTCGCGGACTACCGGGCACATTCCGATGCCTATTTCGGGGTGGTTGTGCGTCCCCCAAAGGGGATAAAAACGCCCCAGGACTTGTTTGAATTCCTCCTGCACGCCCATGCTAAAATGACCCGCGATGAGCTTCTCGCTCGTATGCAGGGGCAGGTTCCGGACGCAGAGGCGATGGATGCGGATCAGCTACGGGCCATCTACTGCGAAGCCATGGTAAAGAGCTGGGGCCTTTTTGAGGTTGTCAATGGCGTGACAACATCCCAACTAGCCCGAGACGCGAGATGCGAACTGACGTAAATAGAGGATGGGGCCTGCCAAGGAAGCGAAACTCGCGCTTCAATGCGCTCACCTCCGCTTTGAGCGTCGACCATCCCCGTTCTTGTATTGAGCCTCGATGCAGCCGCGCCTCTGACATCCTTAGAAGTCGGACTGGAGCTGTCCAGGCCGCCATACGGGCTTCCCTTCTTGCGCTGATTGCGGCATTAAGGGGCTCCCCGGGAAATGGAGTGGGTCAAGGGAGGGAATTTTCGGTTACGGAGCGACAAGAGCGGGGTTCTTGCCATCCCTCTTTGCCGGATTGTTCGGGGGAGAGGAGGCCGTCAAGAACACTCATGCTTGCGGGATGGCTGCGAACAAGCCTTTTGCTGCGGCGCTGCCACTGGGTTCGGAAGGGAAAGGTGAGCCGGAGCGAGCTCTCCGCGAAGGAGGATACTCTGAAGATCTGGCGAGGGTTTTCAGCAAGCTCATCGGTTCCGCTGTCCAGAATGTCGAAGACCTTTTCCCCGTGCACGGCGCGGTGGAGGCAGATGAAGTTCTGGCAGTACCGGACCGAGTGGATCCCTTGAGTTTCTCGGTCGACTGTCCGGAGCGTGCGGTTCGGCGGGAGGAGGCGGGGGGCGGTCGGTCGACCAGGTGCCCAAGGAGTGCTCACGCCCAGGGCTCACGTCAAAGGGAGCCTCTGGGCGCTCCGAGGAAACGAATGGACGCGAAGCGAAAGCAGAAGGGTCTGCGGAGTTCCCTTTGCGCCGCCGATCCTCGGTTGGGAAGAGCCATTGGGTTGCGGGAGGCTCTCCAAGAGATCCTCTCCCAGGAGGATCCCCAAGAGCTCCGCTGGCGCTTCCGGTGGGCGGATCGCAGTCGGCTTGCCCCCTTCCGAAGACTTTCCAAAACCATCAAAGAGCACCTGGAGGGAATCATCGCCTTCCTCCAGACTCGGATCCCCAACGGAACCATCGAAGCGATCCGTGGGCGGATCCAGCTTGCCGAAAAGATGGCCAGAGGCTTTCGGAGCTTCCGCTACCGGAGAATTGGCCCTTTCCCCAAAGCCGGAAAGTTGCGGCTCGATCTTCCCGCTCTACCCACTGGAAAGAGCGAAGAGGCCTTCAAGGGAGGTGACATTAAAAGCATCTCTACTCTATCATAGCTGCCTGAAACCAATATAACTTGTTTGGGGAGTTGTCATGCGAGTTCGGCGCCTGAAGATCACGAATTTCCGAGGCATTTCTCAGGGGAGGGTCGATTTTTTCGGTCATACCCTCCTTGTAGGGGGGAATAACGTCGGTAAATCGACTGTGTGTGAGGCGCTGGACCTCGTGCTAGGTCCGGAACGGCTTTTTCAAAAGCCGATTGTCGACGAGCACGATTTCCACTGTGGGCAGTACCAGGATCAAGAAGTGTCCGCCGAAATACGCATTGAGGCGATCCTCACAGAGCTTTCGGACGAGGCGAAGCGGCGATTTCGTCACCACATTCGCCGTTGGGACGACCAAGCCGGTGTTTTCGTCGACGAAGCTGAAGACGGTCTTAAAAAGGCAGACGAGCCAGGAGTGGTCTGGGCTCTGCCCTTGATTTTTATCGGCCGATATGATCGCGAGGAAGACGACTTCGTCGGAAACACCTTCTTCGACCATCCGATAAAGGAGCCGGAGACACTCGATGAAGAGACGAAAATCGAGCTAGGCCAAGGCCGCGTTCCGTTTACTCGCGCACATAAGCGGCTTTGCGGCTTCATCTTCCTGCGGGCACGTAGGACTGGTTCTCGCGCGTTGAGCTTTCAGCGAGGTTCATTACTCGATTCCGTGTTGAAGCTCAGCGGGGACGGAGCGGCGGAGATGTGGCAACAGACTCTCGACCATTTACGGAAGCTTGAACCAGCTATTGGAGAGATTGACCAGTTGAAGCAGATCCGCAACGGGATCCGGTCACGGGTGGCGCATTTCGTCAATTTGGCGCCTGGAGACGGCTCGACAGCGTTTTTTGCGTCGGACCTGACGCGAGAGCATCTGCGGGAGGTGGTGCGGTTGTTCCTTGCCACTCAGCCCGGCCAACACCTCGTTCCATGCGGCCGGCTGGGGACAGGGTCGATCAACCTCTTGGTGTTTGCTCTGCTAACCTTCATCGCGCAGCTAAAGGATAACAAATCGGTGATTTTTGCCATGGAGGAGCCGGAGATTGCGCTGCCACCGCATACGCAACGGCGTATGACGCGGTTTGTTTTCGCCGAGATGGGACAGGCCATCGTCACTTCGCATTCGCCCTATGTAATCGAGCAGTTCGATCCCGAGCAGATCATGATCCTCAACCGAGATGAAAAAGGAATCTTGAATGGGCGGTCGATAAACACCGAAATGGTCAAACCAAGGGACTTTCGGACGCAGCGGCGTCAGTTCGCTGAGGCGATCTTGAGCCGCGCGGTATTGGTGGTTGAAGGCTCTACGGAAGCGGCGCTGTTCCCGGCCGCCTCGTCGGTCATGGAAAGGAGCCTTGGAACCGAACATTACATGCATTTCGATTTGGCGGGGGTCAGCATCTTCAACGCGGGCGGATTAGGCTCCGTGCATCGGTATGGGTCTATCTTCTCTGCGCTCGGCAAGCTGTCGTTCGTGTTCTACGACAAACCTCACGGCAACCACGATAGACTCGAAAAGTGCGAGGGTTACACGCGGGCTTGGGAGTCACCGGAAAAGGGCATTGAAAAGCTTCTGGTCAAACAGATACCGATAGCTGTGCTCCGCCGCTTCTTGGAAGAAGTGAAGGATCGCTCCGACTATCCTTCCGGAGTCGCCAGCTATGATGCCAGTGCAGCCAACGCCGACGTTGAAGAGTTGACCCTCAAGGTACTGCAGGCTCGCAAGGGCGACGCCTACGGTCCTGGTTATGCAGCGATCTTGATTTCCCATTGCTCGACGGCAGATGAGCTCCCGGAGACGATCCGGACAATACTCGAGGAAATCCATCAAGAGCTTGCGAACTACCGAGAACGCAGTGATCCCCTCTCGTGTTAATCTTGCAGCAAACCTATCTAAATGAAGCTGGAGCTTTGCGATAAGCGCAAGGCGATCATCGCCCAGGCTGGCCATCTTCTAGTGCTTGGTGGGCCAGGCTCAGGCAAGACGACTCTCGCCTTACTAAAAGCTCAGCAACGCTACTCCTACTTGAAGCCAGGCCAAGAAATACTCTTTCTCTCTTTTTCACGGGCAGCGATCTTCCAAGTCTTGCGGCGCTGCAAGGAAATCCTGACACCTGCTGAACGCCGTGCCGTGAATGTGCAAACATATCATGCCTTTTGCATGAAGATGTTGGAGGCGCATGGTCGCCTGCTCCACGGAAAGCCGACCCGCTTTCTCTGTCCCGCTGATGAGCGGCTACAGAAGTCGGCGTTCGAAGGTGACTGGCAGGTCGAGCGTCAGAGGCAGGCGACCGAGTTCGGGTTGTATTGTTTCGATCTCTTTGCCCCAGGTACAGCCGAGCTGCTTGAACGCTGCTCAGCTCTGCGTGAGCTGGTAGCCGATTGCTTTCCGATGATTATCGTCGATGAGTTTCAGGATACAGACGACGATCAATGGAAAATCGTGAAAGCCCTATCGGAAGGGACGGATCTCTTCTGCCTTGCTGATCCAGAACAGCGTATTTTCGAATATAATCCTAAGGTTGATCCTCATCGGATCGACAAACTGCGAGAGGCAATCAAGGTTACAGAGTTCGACCTTGGACGGGACAATCACCGAAGCCCAAATGCGGGAATTCTCAAGTTTGCGAACGCTGTACTGCACAACCGAAGTCCCTTGCCTGATACATCGAATGTCAAACAGGTGAACTATCAGCCGAAGAAGTTTGCGGAGATCGTACATGCTATGGTCATCTCGACCTTTTCGGTGCTCCAGAAGAAGGGAATTGCGAACCCAAGCGTAGCAGTGCTTGCGCGAAGCAACGCGCTGATATCCGATCTGTCAGTCATTCTTTCCGAGGACCATACTTACAAGAATCAGGCCTTGCCGGCTCTCAAGCATGACGTGCTAGGGGATGCGGAGCTTTCCGTAGCGGCCGCGATCGTTGTCGCCTCCATTCTGGAATGGTCGGCAGCGCCAGCTGAAAAGAGCCTGGAACGCACGCTGCAGCTGATTTCTTCCTTCTATAGACTCAGGAATGCAGAGAAACCCATTAAGAAGATGGCCAAACTGGCGAGAGCATACGCAGAAGCAGCAGATAGGGTGGCGAAAGGCGAAGCGCCGCGGATCAAGGCCGCCGATGGATTGGTAGCTGCGCTGGCTGCCGGGATCGAAGTGACCGGCGAGCCTGTTGCTGATTGGAAAACTGCTCTGCGTCTCCTACAAAATAACCCGAACTTCACTCTGCTATTTCGCGAAGCTCGGCTGGTGCGGCTTTGTAGAGCGACAGATGCGTTGGCTGCCGGTCTTAGCAACCGGTGGTTGGATTTGGGCAGCTACGCGGGTGCGAGCGATCTGGTGAAGCATATTCTCGAGGAGGAGCTGCGGATCGCGACGGAACGGGATCCCCAAGGGTGTGTGCTGATGAGCATGCATAAGTCGAAGGGAAAGGAATTTGATGGCGTCGTCTTGGTAGAGGGTGCGTTCAAATCCAAGTTTTTTGACAAGCCGGAAAAGCAGCCGTTTGACGCGAGCCGCAGGCTGTTGCGAGTGGCTTTAACGCGGGCGAGGTTGCTGGTGACGATTGTTCGGCCGCATGGTGCGCCACCACTGGTAGATCCATGAGCTCCTCGCTGAATGGAGTGGGTCAGGGGAGAGGATTTTCCGTTAAGGGATGGCAAGAAGCGGGGTTCTTGCCATCGGTCTTCAACGGATTTTTAGGGAGAAGAAACCGCCAAGGACACTTCGACTTCGTCGATCGTCCTTGACGGAGGAGTGCGAGCCACGGCTACCTGGTGGATGTTTACGGAATAGACGCAAACAAGCTTTTCGCTGCCGCGCTGCCAGTGGCTGTGGCAGGGAAGGAGATCTTCTGGCTCTGCCCACTTGAAGCAGCGAAGAGGCTTTGAAGGCGATCAAGGCGCCCATTGTAACTCTTCAAATCGCTGTCGAAATTCCGCCGGAACCTCGGCCGGTACTGCATCGCACGCCGCGAGCAGAACCTTTCCGATCTTGCTCCAACCTCTATCTGCGCTCGCGCACGCCCGTTCGAGCGACGCAGCTGTTACCGCGGGCGCACGGAGCAGGAAATGGCGTTTTGCAAGCCGAAGCCATGCGCTCACCACCAGGTGCTCCACATCGGCAAGAACAATGAAACCAGCTGGTGCCTTGGGCAGCAGGCTGGTCCAATCATGGTGAGTCATCAGCAGCTCGACCGGCCGTGTCGCACGGTCACTCGCCACCCGGACCGACGCTACCGCCCGCCAGGGCCACGCTAGGGACATATCGCGCAGAGCCGTCTGCGCATTGATGGTGTTGTCGACGAAAAGCCCTGCTACGAATTTCAACCAAGGATCGATCGTTGCAGACAGGTCGGCGCGCGATGCGCTCAAGGACCATTGGTTGAGCATGGTGCTCGTCACCGCGCCTCGCGCGGCCAGCGCGAAAACCGCGCTCAACATTCCACTGAGGACCAGCTCCGCATCAACTGGATCATGCTCAGGTATGATTGCATCGGCAGCAAGGGAGTCCCCTGCGCCGAGGCCATCTTTTTTGAAAGAACGGCGGCACAAAGCAAAACTGGTTGTCCAATCACCAACCGCCTCTGGAAAATCCTCGAGCATCAGGCTGCGCAGTCGGTGTTGTAAGCGCAATCTATTGAATGCGTAACGAATCAGGCTGTAGGGGGAGGTTTTCAACCGGGCTTCCAACTTCCGGAAGTGCGAATCGCCCAAGCCACTAGCAAACTCGAATTCCAGGATATGTAGCCATGCCGCATCGCTGGACTTCGGCGTTCTTTGGGCCTCCTTCACGGGCTCCAGGCTGCTGCACCATGCCGGAGGGGGCTCAGTTAACCCGGTCGGGGGCGAGCCCGCAGTCGACCGCACCATCCAGATGATGGTGAGGTTGGCGCGCTTTCGTAGGAGATAGGCGCCTTCATCAGCGGCGTCGGACGGGAGCCGATCGATCGCTTCGAGTCCTTCGACCGCACAATCGAGAGCGCCGCGATGATCGCCGCTTTTCCAGCGCGTAAATGCTTCGTCGACCCACAGACCCGCGCAGTAGAGGGCCGCATTGACGCTGTCCGCCAGCAACCGGGCACTGCGCAACCAGCCCGCAGCTTCCTTCCAATGACCCAATCGCGCTGCAGCGACCGCTGCAAGTCGATGCGAAACGGTCTGTTGGCGATCGAACTCGTCACGCTGGGTCCAGCGCGGGAGCAGCTCCCGCCAGATTGCTAGCGCATCCGAGGCATTGCCCTTGCGCAACAAGATCAACGCGCGACCATCTTCCTGGACCGGTGATGAGCCGATCTCTGCCATCATCGCGTCCGCGCGGCGCAGCGCATCGGCTGAGTCGTTGAGATTTTCATCGGTCAACCGCGCAATGGCGTAGGCCGCACCCTGGGCCAAGCCGAGTAGCGCACAGCGGCGCGCCAGCGCATAGGTATCCTCGAAGACCCGTCGACATGCGATCCAGTCCGGCGTCTCCAATTGCGATTCGGCCAACCATACGCGGTCGAGGGTCTGTCGAGCCGTAGATTCCCGGCCGCCGACAAACCACAAAAGGCGGCGGACCACCGTCGGATCGAGCGGCTCGCACGCAAGCAGCAGCGACGACAAGCTTTGCCGATCCACCACATGCGAGCTAAGCGTGAAGCCAGCCACTCCGGCCAGATCGGGAATGCCGTCCGGTCCGGCCATGGTGCGGTCGAATTCAGGCTTATGGATGGCGACGAGCACCTCCTTCAATTCATCCCCGAGCCGGATGTATTCGAGACTCATCGCTACGAGCTGCGCCATCGGCAGCTTCACTTCTGTCCGCAGCAGGACTTGCCCGAGAAAGAAGTACCGCGCCAGTCGTTGCGGTGTATCGTTGACCGTCGCCGGCAATTCTTCATCTATGCTGGCAATGACGGCCGCAGCGCCCTTGTCGTCGCGAGCCGCGGCCGCCAAACGGAACTGCAAGCTTCGCAGCAGAACAAGTGAAGAGGCGTCGGTCTCCGGGCGAATCGCACTTTTAATGCCCACGAAAACGAACCAGCCCGCGCTCCGTGCCAGGGCCTCCCAAGTCTCGTTGTCTGCCTTCAGGATACCGGAAGTGAGATGCGCTACTGCCGACCAATTCTTCGATGCCGTGGCATGGAACAGCATCGTCGAAACATCGATCGGCGAGAGGATCTCGAAGCTCAGAAATCTCTGGGCGATATCCCAATGCATCTGCGTTGCCCAAGCCTCGCCCTGGATTTCCACGCCGAGATTGCGCAGGAGGGGCGAGATCCTGTAGAGCCCGTCCGCCACCACTTCGACCCAGGGTCCAACCAGCCGATCCAACGCGAGTCCAGGCTCGGGGATAGGCGACTGTAAATTCGCAATTGCGATCACCTGGCCCTTGGGCAGAGCGTGAGGTGTGAGGCTCAGTCGGTAGGCGAGCTCGCGCGTCGGGAGATCCAGCGCGGTAATCAGCCGCCTCGCTTCCTCCTGCGCTTTGACGACATCGGTGGGCGTTGCAAGCGCACTTGGCATTTCCGGCGTCGGGAAACCTTGTTCTTCGAGTGTGGCGATCCGCGCATGCACGAGCTGCGCATGGCCGCTGGTATGTAATTCGATGAAGGCAGCCCAGCCATCGACGACGGGGGGTCCTGGACATCCCCGGAGCAGCAGGAATTCTCGAATCTCATCCCGCGAGAACGCCGGGATCGACATCATCCCGCTTTCGGGCAATGCCAATGCGAGGTTCAAGCGCTGCGGCAGCGCTATGGCGGAAGTAACGATGAGATGGCCGCTGCGCTCACGGACAATAGCTGCAATTCGCTCCATGGGCGCCTCGAGAGCGCGCGCATCGGCAGGCAGCTCGATGTTATCCAGCACGAGATTTTTGATCCCCTCCTCCGCGGCAAGCTCGCCGACGACACACTCGAGCCGATCGGCGAGTGTCGCAGCCGGCACCCCTCGCATGTCGACCCATCCCCAAGACGAGGTCGATAGAGTAGCGTGGCCAGCGGCGGTAATCGATTTGCCAACGCCGGTGCCCCCCTGCAAAACCAGCACAGGATTGGAAGAAAGCCGAGCGGCGATCTCGTCCATTATCGCCTGGCGATGGTAATAACGTAGAGGTAGCGGCGGTGGACGACCGATCCAACTCGCCCTGCCACCGATTGCCATCGGCAATGGCCCGGCAGACATCAAATGATGTTGCGCAACAGAGTGGAGCAGCTGGTTGAAGGCTGCGGCCGGCACCGAGACGTATGTCCGCTCATAGAAAAGCTCCCACAGCTTCGCGCGTATCAGAGACCGGTCCTTCCCCCGCGTCGCAGTCTCGAAGACTGTCTTGAACAGCGAGTCCGCTACCTCCTTGGATTTATCAGGCGCAACGAAAGCCTCTTTTCCAAGCAGGACAAGCCGATCCTTGATCTCGCGGACGATCTCCGGAACCTCTTCGGCCTCGGTGTCCCATTCGACTGCGGCAACCATCCTCTTCCAAATCTCCGAGTCCGACGCCTCCCGCAAAAATCTTTGCACCGGCAGCGAAACCTTTGCTTCGTCCAAGAGAAAATCCGCAATCTTCCGAGCAGTGCGTCCACGTTCAGCTTCATCCTCCAATGCGCGGCTCTCGGTCCAAAACCGCAATCCGCCGATTCCGGGCCCGAAGGGTTCGCCGTGCTCAATGCCGATTCCGGATGTAGTCAGGAATCGAAACTTTATGTTGCGCTGTCGATTGCGTTGTTGATGCTCCCAGGCGTTGTTGATGGCCTTGATCACATCGGGCGACCTCAACGTGATATTGCCAGCCACGTTTTTGACCTGGACAGTCTCCGCCCCGGTGCCGCTGATCCGGTCGATGTCTTCCGCGCATTCGAGGTAGAGGCGTTCCTCGTCCTTCAGTTCCATCCAGACGAGGACGCTCCTCCAGAATTGAGCCTCGTAGCCCCGTATCGATGCCACCGCTTCTCGAGCAGGGTCGTGGATTAACGGCTGGCTATCGGTATCGGGCCCCATCGTCAATACCATGAGGCATGCCCGGGAGATCAGCAACGAACGTTAAACGTCGCGATCACAACGAGGGGAAAGGGTTGCCCGTGGGTTGATCAGTCCACAATGTTCGTCCGAATGGAGCAAGAGCGGAAGTTCCGGCTCCTGACGGCGGTCCTGTCGAATCTCTGACGATTCGTTGGCGTCGAGATGCCCGATGGCCGACGGCAGCGTTTCGCCCAGCTAGTGCGCGGAATGGCGTCAAACCATGCCGCCATAGCACACGATGGACAGCATCTGGACACGAGTCGTCAAAAGCGGAAAGCCGCATTCCCCCCCCTTCATCCCCAATCTTGGCAGGGGTTGTGCTTGTTTCCAGCGAAAGCTCTGCCCTGGGCTGGGGCGCAAGGCGTTGGCAGCCGGAGCACGCTCCTGCCGCTTTGCGTCGAGGCTTGCTAGACGATCTATGGCGAGAGCCTCCTCGGTCTTTTGCTCTTGGGATCGGTGGCGCGCGGGGGATGCCCGGTTCGACTCTGACCTCGATCTGCTCCTGATCGCCCGGGAGCTCCCTCTGGCGACGCCGAGAGAGGTATGCTGGGCTTGGCGGCGAGGCGGTCCGGTCGCTCGAGGAGGCGCGGGAAGCGCTCTTCCTCCAGGGGTATCCCGCAGAGATCTCCTGGATCTTTCGCACGCCCGAGGAGCTGCGGGAGGGAGCTCCCTTCTTCCTCGATCTCCCGGAGGAAGCGAAGATTCTTTTTGAGAGAGGAGGCTTCGTTTCGGAGTTTCTCCAGAGGATCCGGCAGATGCGGACGCGGGAAGGCGCGCGAAGGATCACGCTGGCCGGGGTGGAATGCTGGGATTTTCGAGGCCCCGGAGGAAAAGGAGGCTTGGCTTCCTTTGCTCTCGATGACTCAAGTTGAGCTGGCGTGCTTATCTACGCTTGGCCGAAGATCGGCTGGAGGCGCTCGGAGTCTTCCGGGAGAGACGATCCTACGCCAATCTTCGGCGAGAGGCGCAAGAGAGGGTTGCGCTTGTGCTCAAAGCGGCTTTGCGATTCCTGGGGATCGATCCTCCGCGGGCGCACGAGGTCGGGAGCCTTGTTGTGGCAGAGCTCGAGGCCTTTCCGACCGAAGCCTTTTCCGCAGCGGAAGGAGAGGAGGCCTACCAGTGTGCGGCCTTGGCCGTCCCCTGGCTCCGGAGGCTGTTGAGCAGCCAGGCCCATTGAAGGATCCCAAGCCCTGGGCAAAGCTCACGAGGAGGTGAGGGCGTTGGCCTTGTCCACCACTTCCGGCAGAAGCCCCGAGTCGGCCTGGAGCACGATCCTGACCTCGGGCCAATGGGTGCGGAGGTGTCCCACGATCCGGAGGATCTCGGCAAGGGATCCCTCCGCCGCATCCGGGTTCGATGGCCGAAGCCGCACACCGAGGAGTTGATCTTTAGCGAAGATGGAGAGCGGCAAATCACAATACGCATCGGAAACCCCAAGGAAGAAGCGCTCGGGCTCTTGTCCGTAAAGAGGGATGTTGGTCGCATCGAACCCGAGCACCACCTCCTTGGGAGGCTGGGGATGCGCTTCAAGGGAGAGATCGACCAATCACCGATCGACGGTTTCGGCTGAGGAATCGATCTTGTGGTAGCGTTCTCTTCGACCCACCCGTTCCAGGCGGCTCAAGCGTACTCTTGCCCGCCAGATCCTCTCCCCGATCCCTTTTGCCGCTCAGGAGAGCCACCAACGGATCGGTATGCAGCTGCTCGTGGTCATTGAGAGCCTCGTAGCCTAGCGCAATCCCGAAGATGCGCGGCACCTGCATCTCTCGCATCCGATGTACGATGCGCCCCGGATGGCGTCGATCCCGGAAGCAGCGCTCCAGCCGTCTTCACAAACGGATCTTCCGATCGGCTTTTCGTAAGAGGATTGCGTCCCCATCGCTCGAAACCCGTCCTAGGGGAATCCCGCTTTCCCCCGACGCGAAAAATAGGCTCTCAACCCAAAAGTCTCTTCGATCCGCTCTGTCAGAGAAGGCCGCTTTCCTTCCTCGTTGTAATTACGTCTGCTTAACGCACTTTATACCAGGGAAAGGTGGCCTTTCCTGTGCTCTTCTGCAGGCTTTCTTGCTTCTCGTTCTGGTGGGCCTTCGTGAGAAATGGTGGCTCAGGGGTGTCCTGCTCAAACTCGTCTCAAGCCCCGGCGCGGCAGATGCCCTGTGGGAACGCTGTGAAACCGCACTAACCAAGGCTCATCGGAAGCCGGATGGGATCAATGCTACGTTCCTTACGGCGTTCGGGAAACAGGCCAAGGGCGGCTGAGTCTCGCTACGCGCAATGTTTATTGCGCGTAGATAGAATGCCTGCGCATAGACTTGATTGTTGCGCGAGCCCGAGCCATTCTTGCGCATAAGCTCTACGCGCAAGAAAGGTCCCATTTTGGCGAAGCAAACCCCCGCCGATGCGTTGGCCTCCATCGAAGAGGCCGTCCGCCGCTATCCTGACGGCGCGTCGGCGCAAGAGGTCCTGCGCTCCCTTGCGGGCCCGATTCCCCTTCGAACCCTCCAGTACCGCCTGAAATCTCTCGTTGACCGAAAACGACTGGTGATGGACGGCGAAGGCCGCTGGGCGAGGTACCGGATATCCCCTGGTGCCGCCGCTATCCCTCCAGCCGAGGTCGCTGCGCGTCCTGAGGCCGAACCGCCCGCGATTCCTCTATCCGAGGCAGGGGCATCTATCCGTGACTATGTTCAGCGCGCGCTCGAAGCCCGCAAGCCGGTCGGCTACGACCGTAAATTCCTCGACCGCTATCGGCCGAACGATTCCTTTTACCTGACCGAGGAGGATCGCGCACATCTTGCGGCCATCGGCCGCTCGCAGATCGCCGAACAGCCCGCCGGCACCTACGCCATGCAGATCCTCAACAGGCTTCTGATCGATCTCGCTTGGAATTCAAGCCGCCTCGAAGGCAATACCTACTCGCTCCTCGATACCAAGCGTCTCATTGAGTTGGGCGAAGAAGCGGAGGGGCGCGCGCACCTTGAAGCGCAGATGATCCTGAACCACAAGGACGCGATCGAATTCCTGGTCAGCGCCGCCGACGAGATCGGCTTCAACCGCTACACCATCCTCAATCTCCACGCGCTTCTGGCCAACAACCTCCTGGCCGATCCCACAGCAGCCGGCAGGCTGCGTTATATCGCGGTCGGCATCGAGCGCTCGGCATTTCATCCGCTGGAAGTGCCGCAGCTCGTTGAGGAAACCTTCGATCAGATTCTGGCGACGGCGGCTGCGATCATCGATCCTTTCGAGCAAGCCTTCTTCGTCATGGTGCAGCTCCCCTACCTGCAGCCCTTCGACGACGGGAACAAGCGCGTTTCGCGCCTCGCGGCGAACATCCCGCTCATCAAGCGCAACCTATCGCCGCTATCATTCGCCGATGTACCCCGGGCGACCTATATGGAAGCCGTACTCGGCGTCTATGAGCTGAACAAGATCGATCTTCTCAAGGACGTCTTCATCTGGGCCTACGAGCGTTCGGCCGCCCGCTACGCCGCCGTTCGTCAATCCCTTGGTGAACCCGATCCGTTCCGACTTCGCTATCGAGAGCAATTTCGGGAGTTGATCGCCGACCTCGTCCGGGCGCGCGTCAGTCGCAGGGATGCCGCGGCGCGAATAGCCGCCTGGTCAACGAGAGAAATCAGCCAAGACGACCGCCAGCGTTTCGGCGAGATCGTCGAGGCCGAACTCACAAGCCTGCATGAAGGCAATTTCGCCCGCTATCGAATTCGGCCCTCGGAATTCGCGGCCTGGCGGCAAGTCTGGGAGGCGAAATGACCGACGCCGCGTCACTGGCCCCAACGATCTACGCTCTCACCGTCGAGCGATTTCGCGGCATCACGTCTCTCAAGTGGAAGCCGTCGCGCGGCGTGAATGTCATTCTAGGCGGCGGCGACGTCGGCAAGACCACGATCCTCGAAGCCATCGCACTCCTCCTCAGTCCGGTAAATCCGACGACACTCTCCGATCCCGACTATTACAATCGACATATCGACGCGGGCTTCTCCATAGAGGCTGTACTGTTTCTGCCGGCAGGCGGCGGGATAAACAGCCAATTGAAACCCTCGTGGCCTTGGGAATGGACTGGTGAAGAAGCATCCGTTCCTACTCTCGAACACGATGGTCAATCCAGCGGCGAGCCGGTTTACCGTGTTCGTGTCCGCGGCACCGAAGACCTCGAACTCGCCTATGAAATTATCCAGCCCGACGGCTCTGCTGACAGCTTTCCCGTCGCTCTGCGGCGCACCATCGGCCTAGTCCGGCTGCTCGGCGACGATCGCAATGACCGCGATCTCAGGCTGGTCCAGGGTTCCGCACTCGACCGGCTACTCTCCGACAAAGGCCTGCGCTCGCGCATGGCAAGCGAGCTGGCGAAAAATGACGTCAAGAAGAAGTTGACCACCGAGGCGCAGACTGAGCTCAAGAACCTCGACACTGCGTTCAGAAATGAAAGCCTCCCCGCCGGCCTCGACCTCGCGATCACCGGCGGCCAAGGCGCATCGATCGCGTCAATGATTGGCCTCACCGCGGATCGCTCCGGCGTCCCATTGCCCCTTGCGAGTTGGGGAGCGGGAACGCGGAGATTGTCGGCGCTCGCCATCGCCGCGCAGAACCAGGGCGAGGCGCCGATCACTCTTGTCGACGAGGTGGAGCGCGGGCTCGAACCCTACCGGCAGCGAATGTTGATTGAGAAGCTCCAGACCGGCTCGTCCCAGGTATTTCTGACCACCCACAGCCCGACCGTCCTCTCGGCCGCGGAACAATCCTCGCTCTGGTACGTGGACCATACCGGTCAAATCGGGCCGCTCGATGGGACTAAGATTGCGAAGCACCGCAAGACCGATCCGGAAGCCTTCCTGTCGCGGCTCGCCGTGGTGGCGGAGGGCGCGACCGAACTCGGGTTCACCACGGCTATCCTTGAGCGCGCGTTCGGCTCCTCGCTCGAGAAACATGGCGTCCACGTCAGTGACGGCGGTGGGCACGACACCACGCTTGACATCTTGGAAGCCCTGGCAGCGGGCGGCTTGCGCTTCGGGGGATTTGCGGACGACGAAGGCAAATATCCCACGCGCTGGGCGAAGCTGCACACGAAGCTCGGCGCCCTGCTTTTCCGGTGGCCGTCGCGCTGCATTGAAGAAAACATCATCGCCGTCGTGCCCGACAACAAGCTGGAAGAATTGATCACCGATCCCAGCGGCGAAAAAACTGGCGACCGATTGCGTATCTTGGCCGATCGCCTCGGAATCCCCAGTAAGGACTTTGCTGCCGTCAAGACGACCGCCGGCAGCGGCTTCAAGGACCTCATTATCAAGGCCGCTCTTGGCGTCGTTCCTGCCGGCAAGGAAAGTGAGAAAAAGGAATACAAAGCTCATGCCGGCCGATGGTTCAAATCGATCGCCGGCGGGCGTGAACTGGCTGATAAGCTCTTCAGTCTCACGCTTTGGCCAGAGTTGAAGCCCCAGCTTCTCCCCTTCTGCAATGCTGTTCGAAAGGCCGTCGGCCTCAGCGAGATTTTGGACCTCCATGGATGAGCGACAAATCCGTCCATGCAGCCTTGAGGTCGGACGCACCGCTGGTGCTGGTCGAAGCCCCGGCCGGTTGCGGAAAGACCCACCAGGGCGCGGACTACGCCCGTGACGTCGCAGCCTGTCTAACCGACCGTATCCTGATCCTGACGCATACTCACGCCGCCTGCTCGGTGTTCGCCGAGCGCACCAGAGGCAGCGGTAGTCGTGTCGAGATTCGCACGATCGACAGTCTCATCACGAGTATCGCCAGCGCTTATCATCTCGGGCTTGACCTCCCGGCTGACGTGCCGACCTGGGCGCGAAAAGAGCGTGACGGTTATCGGAAAGTTGCGCTTCGCGTCGCAGTCCTGCTCAAGCAGCACCCGATGATCGCCGCAGCTTTGGCCAGACGCTATCCTGTCGTGATCTGCGACGAGCATCAGGACTGCACCGGCGATCAGCATGCGCTCGGCATGGCCCTGCTCAATCAAGGCGCCAGATTGCGGGTGTTCGCAGACCCGGTGCAGCGCATTTTCAAGGAAACACCACTGGCTGGCTCCAATCCGGCGTACGATTGGGGCGCTCTCATAAAACAGGCCCACGCGTTCGAGGAACTCGACACACCGCACCGCTGGAGCGGGTGCCCGGACCTCGGGAGTTGGACCCTTGTGGCACGGGCGGTGCTCAAGAGCGGTGGGAAGATCGATCTCCGCAAGAACCTTCCTGCCAGCGTCTCCATCGTGGTCGCGGAAAACCAAGCGCGTAGGGACAGGAACTATCAGCTTGGTTCGACCGACCGGCGAGCCATCGACGCATTCACACGATCCCACGCCTCGCTGCTCGTGCTTACGCGTTACAACGAGACTGCACGCTCGTTGCGTGCGTTCTTCAACCGCCGGCTCCCTCTGTGGGAAGGTCACACACGGCCGTGGCTTGAAAAGCTTGTTAACGCAATCTCAGAGGGCCGCGGCAACTGTTCCGAGCTTGTTGCCGCAGTCGTGGCATTCATGAACGGCGTCGGCAAAGGCTTCAGTCCCTCAGCATTCGGCGATCGGTTGAAAACGGAAGTGCGCGAAGGCTGCAGGGCGAGGAGTCGAGGCAAGCCTGGCAAGATTCAAGAGCTTGGCCGCTTCCTGCTGGCTGAGCCCGATCACCGCGGCGTGGCCAAGCTTCTCGCCCGCTTGGCCGAGCTGAAACAAGGCGACGCGGATTTCTCCGAGATTGAGATGGATCATGGCAGGGAGTTCTGGGAGGCGGTCAAACTTGGCAACTTCGAAGATATTGATTCGGGTTTTGCCGAGATAACCCACCGCCGCACCTACGGGCGGCCAAAACCGCCTGATGCCGCCATCAGCACGATCCACAAAGCCAAAGGGCTCGAATGCGGCAACGTCGTAGTGATGCCATGCGACGCCACCACCTTTCCAGACCGGGAGGATGCTCGGTGCCTCTTGTATGTCGCCCTCAGTAGGGCGAAGGAGCGATTAATGCTCGTCGTCTCTCAAAGCAATCCGAGCCCGCTTTTCCAGTTCTGACAGTCTCTCTCCCATCAATATCACACTGGCCGTCTCCTGGCTCCGGAGGCTTTTGAGCAGCCAGGCTCATTGAAGGAGCCCAAGCCCTGGGCAATGCTCACGAGGGGGTGAGGGCGTTGGCCTTGCCCAGCACTTCCGGCAGAAGATGCGGCCCGAGGATGGCCGAGGCGGCCATCAGGCCCGACATCATGACCCCCGCGATCCCATGCCCCGTGCGGCAGCTGGCACCGCAGAGGAGGAGGCCGGGCAGCTCTGTCCTTGCTGCCGGGCGGCTGAGCAGAAACTGCTTGGGTGTAGCGGCGATCCCGTACCCCGTTCCTCCCGTGGAGCAGGTATAGCGGCTCTGGGTAAGAGGGGTCGCCAGCTCCTGATAGACGATCTCCTCAGGGAGGCGGGGGAACGCCGCACGCGAGAGCTCGATGAGCCTCTTGCCGAAGGCTTCCTTGCGCTCCCGATAGAGGGCGCTCCGCCGGTAGCCGCGGCCGAGCGCTTCCTCCGGGGAGAGTCCCCATGCCTCGGGCTGGCTCGGAGCCACCGCCATCAGCTGGAGGTTGACGATCCCTTCGGGCGCAAGCGCCTCGTTCTTGGGGTCCTTGAGCGAGGCGATCGAAACGTAGACCGTCGGGGCCTCCGGGAACTCCCCCCGGGCCGCTTGGCGATACTGGATCTCGTGATCGTAGGTCGAGTGGATCCAGTAGTTGGTCCGGGCCAGCCGGTTCTCCAAGGCCGTACGGCGGACCCCGAGATAGGCGATGAAGAGCGCGGGTGCCATCTCCCAGCGGTGGGCTCGCTCCCGGGTCTGCGAGCGGAGCGTCCCTTCGGGAAGCAGACGCAAAAAGGTCTCCTTGATGTCGGCGTTCGAGAGGACATGCCGGGCCTCGACCTTTTGGACGCCCAGGTAGGGGCTCTCGAAGCGGACGCCGACGGCCCTTCCGTGGCGCACCAGGATCTCTTGAACGCGGCTCCGGAGGAGGATCTTTCCGCCCGCCGCCTCGAAGGCCGCGGCTAGCCGGTCGGAAAGGACCTGGCCGCCGCCGCGGGGAAAGTAGGCCCCCTCGAGGTAGTGCTCGGCGATGCCCGCGCCGACAAGGAGAGAGGCGCGGCTGGGCGGGAGGGCGTAGTCGCCATGCTGGCCGGCGAGGACGGCTTGCAGCGGGAGATGGGGGCTGCAGCTCTCAAGGAAGTCGCCAAACGAGCGGCTGGCCCAGCGGAGCAGGAGGGGGGAGCGCGCGAGGGCCCAGAGGGCTCGGGCTGGATGGGCTGGCTCGCGGAGGAGCCGCTCGAGCGAGCGGAGAAGAGCGCAATAGCGGTCGATCCCCCGCCGCTCTTCGGGGAAGGCTTCCCGCAGCCGCTCCCGGAAGATCTCGATCCCCTTGGGAACCCGGAAGGCAAAGTCGGGGAAGAGGAGGGTGTCGTAGCCCTCGGGGTCCATCTCTTCAAAGACGACCGGCTCTGCGCCGGCCGCGCGGAGGATGCGGGGGATGAGGCCGCCGGGATGGCAGCCTCCGAGGTAGTGGAGGCCCACGTCGAACTGGTATCCGTTTCGCGAGAAGATCGTGGCATTCCCGCCGGGGACCGTGTGCTGATCGAGCAGAAGCACCTTCTTTCCCCGCCGAGCGAGCAGGGCCGCCGCTGTCAGGCCGCCGGTGCCCGCACCGATGACGACCGTATCGAATGCGTGAGCCGGGAGGTCGCGAAGCCGATCGGCCTCCTTCATGTAAGCATGAATAACATTAAGATGTTGCTGCTGTCAACATTCTTGGTACTCTCTGGGCATGGAGGAGCCGAGACGCGCTGCCATGGCGGGAAGGAAGAAACGCGCGGCGACGGGCCGTCCCTATCACCATGGGCACTTGCGGGAGGCGCTCATCGAGGCGGCCTTGGCGGAAATCCGGCGGAGCGGGTCGACCGGGTTGAGCCTCCGGGCCGTGGCCCAGCGGGCGGGAGTCTCCGCAGCGGCCCCCTACCGCCACTTTCAAGACAAGGAGGAGCTTCTTGCGGCGCTGGCCGAGGAGGGATTTACCGCCCTGGCCAGCCAGATGGAAGAGGCGGGAGCCCGAGCCGCCAATGCGCGGGAGCGGCTCGAGATCCTGGGCCAAGCCTACGTCTCCTTTGCCAGGAGCCACCCGGAGCACTTCCGGATCCTGTTCGGCCCCGAGCTCGCCGACCTCGAGCGTCATCGGGCGGCTCAGGCGGCGGGGGAGCGAGCGTTTGCGTTGCTGGTGGACGCGGTGGAGCGGTGCCAGGAGGAAGGCTCGGTTCGGCGCGGGGAGCCCAGGTCCCTCGCGCGGGCCGCCTGGGCGATGGCCCATGGGCTTGCTTCGCTGGCGGTCGCCGGTCGGCTGCCGGATGCGGAGGAGACGGTGCCGAGGTCGCTCTCGCTCTTTGCTGCTGGCCTCGGCCCGTTGGATCGGGCGGGGGGAAGGGGTGAGGCGTGAGAGGGATCCGGGGGCGCGAAGGCACCTCAGGCAACCCGGGGAGGCGTGTGGTTCATACTGGAAGCGGGGGTCTCTCCTAGCGGCGGACAAGCGCGCTGAGGAGACGTCGGGCGTCTCACCCCATTGCCCAAGCAACAGCGGTCGGTGAGCGCCCATTCGGCACGTCCACACGCCCTGGATCGCGCTGGAGCGGAAAACCCGGAAGGCCGCCTTGAGAAGTCTTCTTCAGCCGTTTCTCACTTTCCCGTCCGTGATTGACCTATCCACCCAGCCTAGATTGAGCAGGCGCTTCACGCATTGTAGCAATCGCTTTTGCGGCGGCTTCCCCCACGCAACGTATCAGGGTACCGAGATCCAAGCTTTTCGCGCCTTCGGCGTTACTCGCGCCGGCGGCGGCTAAAGCGAGATACTGCCCACGGCACAGATTAATCGGCAGCTCGGTCAGCCCGAGCGCGGCCGCCGGCAATCCGAATTCCAGCCTGCGCAGAAGCTCATCCAGCGCCATAAGAAACGCCGGCTGCTCAGGAAACAATGCAGAGAGAACCTGATGGGCTGACCGGAGATGGAAACGCGCGCCGTCCGCGATGCCAATGATATCACCATAGCGAACTACCCCTTGGCACGGCGTCGTCGAATAGCGCCGCTCCAGTTCGCCGATAGAGGTGCCCGCAATCCAGTCGAAGAGAAGCAACGCCCGTTTGCAGCGTGCCCAGAACTCGAACGGTTTGCAGTAGCGTTGAAGTTCCCCAGCTATGGCGTGGCCGAAGCGCTGGATCGCATCGCTCGCCCGCACGCTCTCAGACGAACCGCGCTTCATCACTGGCGTGTAGATGCGGTCCATTTCGGGCAAGACCTGGACGATGGCGAGCATCTGAATCGGGTCCGCCTGCGTGATGTTGAGCTGACGCACCAACTTGATGAGGCGCAGGCTCGACTCGAAAGAGAGCGACGATGCTCCACAAGCCCGCCCAAGCAGTGTCAGATGGATCAGTTCGCCATCTCGCTCCGCGAGGCCTGCTTCGAGTAGGCGCGTGACCAGTTCCGACACCTCCCCTTCGACGCTCGGTATCCACTGAGGGTCGCGGAGCGAGGCGGAATAACCTCCAAAGGTGTTGACCAGGAGACCCGGGATCTCTTCTGGGCGCACGCCCCGGACCTGGCTGAGCAAGCGCAGCGTCCAGGTTGGGAGGTCGCGCTGTTGGAAGGATGAGGTGATCCCTTCGGGGGTCCCTAGCACATATTGCTGAAAGAGCCGAGCACGCTCCGCCGGTGACCTGGCCAGAATGATCGCCTTTCCGTTCTCGTTGTAGCCCAGCCGACCCGCCCGCCCAGCCATATTCTTGTACTCGGCGACGGTGAAGGGCCGTCTATCCTCGCTGGCGAATTTGGTCTCAGCGAGGACAACGGTGGAGGCGGGCGTGTTGATCCCAGCCGCGAGCGTGGTGGTAGCGCCCAGGACGTGGATGCCGTCCTGGGCGGCTCGATATCCCCGCTCGATCGCTTCGCGCTCGGCGCGGAGCAGGTTGGTATTGTGGAAGGCCGTGCCTCCCTGCAAGCATTCGCGCAAATCCTGAGAAGCGGCTGTCAGGTCCTGAGTCGGAAGGAGAGCGATCACCCCCGTTGCGGGCAGAAGCCCAAGCTCCTTTGAGAGATACTGGGCAGTACCCTGCGCGCGGCCGCGGGAGCTCCGAAAAATAAGCAGCTTCTCACCGTTGCCGACCAGCTGCTTCGCCAGCGGAACGATCACATCTTGGGAAGATGCCTTGTCCTGCCGCTGCACGATCTCGTAAGCCGAGAGCAGCGGTTCCGTCTTTGTCGTCCCATCTACGTCGACAAATTGAAAGACACCTTGCCGATCGAGCACGCCTTCGATCAGCGGAACCGGCCGCTCGCGCGAGCTCAGAACAGGCAAATCCAGCCATCTGTCGAAGTTATTCAAGTTCCCGATAACGGCCGACAAGATGACAAGCTGGGGTTCGATACCACGCTGTCGCGCCCGAAGCAGCAAGGTCAGGATGAGCTCGACCGTAATCCCGCGCGTGGGATCAGTGGTGAATTGGCCTTCGTCGAGCACCACCAAAGCGAGTTGATTGAGCAGACGCGGGGATCCGAGCGCTAGATTCAGAAACATCTCGTAGGTGAAGAGCCCGAGATCATACCGTCCGCTGAGGACGGGAGCCGCACCATCGGACGCATCACCGCTGCACCGCACGACTCGCAAGCCGGCGGGTGCGAAACGCGCGCTGAAATCTTCGAACTTCTCGTTCACGAGCGCTCGGTACGGCAGAAGGAACACGGCTTTCTTGCCGGCGGTCACCGCCCGGATTGCGGCCAGTTCGCCGATTAGAGTCTTGCCTGAGCTCGTCGGCGCCACCACGAGCAACGACTTTCCGTCAAGGACGCCATGATCATTCACGGCCTTTAGCTGCAGTTGGTTCAGCCCGTGCGGGAAGTTCTCGACCCATTGATCGACGATCTCCCGCGGGAAACCATGCTCGGCCAGGTCGATGAACGACCCGGACATCTGCGGGACCGCGATCGCAGGGAAGGCAGCGGCGAAGTTCTCACCCCGCCTCAGCGCAGGGAGCACGAGGCCGCCCTGTACGCTGCCGAGAAAGACGGGCGTTTGAGTCACGCCGATCCGCTCAGCCTCGACCCGGGCAAAGCGAATAATCTCCTCAGCCACCTCGGGAAAGCTCACTGTCTCGCCGGCGCTCCGCGTTAGCGTTTCGATCGTCGCATAGGTGAGAAGGCCGTGTCCGGTTCCAGGCTGTTCCCACGCCGATTCGGTCGTCGCGCAGGCGGCCAGGAGGATCCGGCCTTCACCGTATGCCCCAGCCAGCGGGAAGGCATTCCTCGATTGTACTTCCCTCTCAAGGACGCGCGCTGGCGCCCGTCCGCTGAAGCTGCAGTCCAGGATGCACAGTAGCGCCCGAGCTTTCGTCCCCTTGAAGGCGTCGGCTAAAGCGGCCATCGGCAGCGCGGTGCCAGCCAAGTCGGCGGCATCGGTATCAAACAGGATCAAGCTGCCGTCCGGCGAGCCGTGACCCGCGAAGCTGACGACGACGACATCGTCCTCTCGTGCCGCATCAAGCGTACCGAGGATAGCTGCGGATACTTCAGCATGCGTCGCTCGTTCGTCGACGAGGAGGCGTGCCGAAAGGCCTTCGATCGTATCGGTGAACAGGGCCCAGAGAGCTGTGGCGTCGCGGCGCGCACCGCCAAGTTCCGGAATCGAAGGATCGCGGTGCTTGTTGACACCAACGAAGACTGCGCTCGTCGCCATCTTACCCTCTTACAATCAGGGAGAGCAAGCGAGCAACCAGATCGCTTGTTTCACGTTGCCGGAGGGCACGCGCTTCGCGGAGCTTGAGATCTTCGCCTTGCTCGAAGAGGGCGACGGCAACCGGCCCGTCTTTGCGGAAGCCCTCAACCTTTTCATCCGAGCAGAACCTACGCCGAAGAATCGCAAGCGTGTCGGCCAGCACCACGCCATGCTTGCCAGCCAGAGCCTCCCGGAACGCTGCTGCGGCGGCGTCTAGCCCCTCCGGGGCGTGCTCGATGCAGTAGATCAGGTCGTGCGCATCCTTCCGCTCGAACCGCTGATCAAATGCCAATGCTTTCAGGCAGGTGAAGCTGACGAGATTGGCATGCCGGACGATCTCAGTCGTAACGCCAGCGCCACCGAGAAGCTCGGCTTGGACCTCAGTGGACTGATGCAGGTCGAAAACAATCGACGAGTGAGGAATGTTCAGGGCGGAGATCGTACCTGCGGTCGGCAAGGGCTGCACCTTGCCGCCGGCAATCTCGGGGGCATCGGCCAGCAATTCCAGAATCATCAGGGCGCCGTGCTCCGTGCGCGTCTGCCAACGCCAGGAGAGCTTCTGCCCCTTATCGTTGGTCGCTCTCTCAAACCCGAGCCTCCGAAGGTTATCCTCGAGCGTCTGGTAGGCTCCGGTGTCCGCGAGGATCTGGAGGTCGATGACGATGTCGACGTCCTGCGTGCCGGCGTGCAGCGGGACTTCCGGGGGCCGCGCCTTGACGAGATATCTCGGCGTCAGCCCGCCGACCAGGAAGACAGAGTTCTTCCACGGCCCGAGGCCACGAAGGAGCGTCAAGAGGACCCGTTCGCAATCGAGCGTGTAGGCGTCGGCGTATCCGCCGAGGGTGGCGGGCTTGGCCATCAGAATCCGATCCTCTCGTGGCGCAAGTGCTCGGCCATTTCTTTTGCGCGACCTTCACTGTGCACAAGGTCGAGGTAGACTTGGATTGGGCTGGCGAGCCACGCTCCATCGACCTTCTCCCGAAAGAGCAGCTCCCCCGATGAGTGGACCTCGATGACTGCGAGATTTGCCCCCTCGGAGACGGCCCGCGCGTCGAGGGCACCAAGCGCCTCTTCCTCCGGCCGCCCTGGCATCAAGCGACAACGAACCTGCGACACACCGGAGAGGAAGGGCGCGTAGCGTTGCGCCGCCGCTTCATGCGTGATGGCGTAGGCCACCTGATGCGGCTCGAATGCCCGATCGAGCCGTTCCGGCAGATCGTTCGGCTTGACCGCTGGCACGTAGTACCGTCGAAGCGCGGGCGGCCGAGCCAACCCAAGCTGCTTTGACCACGCATCCAACAAGGCGCCAGGTTCTCGAAGGAGGCGCTCCTTATTGGGTCCCTGTCCTCGCGTCTCCAGCCAATCGAACCGCTCAAGCTCGGCCATGACCTCTGAGACGGTTGCAGGCGATGCTTGGGACCGCTCAGCGAGCTCTTTGACGTTTACCCATCTGCGGGGTCGAAGAAGGAGCGCGTGGAGAACCTGTGACCGGCGGCCGGAGAACAATGACCGCAGCGCCTTCGCGGCTGGCTTGGGTGGCGGCTTTTCGATGTAGACGTAGGCGCCCCTTCCGGGGAGATATAAGCTTCCTCCGCTGTCAAAATATCCTACCTGCGCCTCACGAAGCAGCTCCTTTGCGCCCGGCGAGAGGAATCTCGCGACGATGAGAGGCAGGCGCTGTTCCTTGGCCCTCCCTTGTGGCGCATGATCCACGCGGCGACGGAGCTGCCAAATGAGCTCGCGCACATCCCGGGGATAAACGGCGCGCTTGGTCGCGATCCGGAGGCTCACGGATTGGCCGCCTAGGTGCAGATCGATGCGCGCGTCATGGCCGCGGTCCTGTTCGGCGGCCCGCTTGCATGGGCCGGGTTCGGCGTGAGCTTGGGGCAGGCTGCGGAGGGTCTCCACAACGCTTTCAACTAGATCTCGCTCAGCCTGCATTGGCTCACCCCCCTTCCTCCCTACGGAGAAAACATCATATCTATGTTAAATATTCAAGTAGGAAACAATATTTACTGCACAGTGAATCTTGCCACATAACGGCGGCTTTGCAGGACAGCTGAGGAAGCAAGCACTCTCGGTAGGCGCTCGTACCTCTGGTTTGACCGCACCGAACGGGGGCTGCGAACAACCCACGGGTTGCTGTTGGGCTCTGCTCTGCGCCTGCCGCATCGGCAGGCTCGTGGCTACTTTTGGGCTTACACCCATCTTTCGCGTCGGGGGGAAGGGGGGTGTCGCGGGGCGGGTCTCGAGCGGTGGGGGCGCGATCCTCTTACGAGAAGCCGATCGGAAGATCGGTTCGTGAAGACGGCTGGAGCGCTGCTTCCGGGATCGACGCCATCCGGGTCGAGGGTGCATCGGGTACGGCAGATGCGGGTGCGGCGCATCTTCGTCGAAGATCCGCTCCTCGGTGTGTGCGGCGTCCATCGAGCCAGGACGCAGCGGCGGGATCCCTTGCCGAGATCCTCCGGATCGTGGAGCCAACCCGTACCGATTGGACCGAGGCCAAGATCGTGCTCCGCGCCGACTCGGGGCTTCTGCCGGGGAGAGATCATGACCTGCTGCGCAGCCAATCGGGTCGACTTCCCCTTTGGTCGGGCGCGCAATGAGCGCTTGTGCCGGACCAGTGAGGCATCGATGGAGCAAGCCCATCGTCTCCATGGGTCAACGGGCAGCCCGGCTCGGCGTCTTTACCGAGTTTGCCAATTGCGTCTCGACCGCGTCATTCGCCAGCCATTCGCTTTGGCCGACACCCGGCTTGCAGCGCTCCGGCGGCTGGCCCGGAAAGGAACGGAGGGGCCCTGGCCCAGGGCGACACCCTCCGGCGCACGCTGATCCGATCGGCACGCTGGTCGCGGTCCGCGTCCGCCGCGTCCTCTTGTTGATGAGCAGCGCCGATCCTGGGAAGCCGCGCTTCACCACCTCTTCCCGATGCTGCGTTGGGGAGCCTCCCGGAAAGGCAGAGCGCTTCCCCTTCGGCAGAGCCTCCCCTCGAGCCTTCCTTTCTCGCGGGAAACCCCGCGCTGGTGACAGAGCGGAATGGTCTTTCTTGCCGCCGCTCCTGGGGGCGGTAGAATGTCGTGCCATCCGGAAGGAAGGGGAAGGCCTTGTCGAAGAAAAAGGAGAGCAAGCCGCTGGGGAAAGGGTTGGAGAGCCAGCCGGGGAAGACGCTCGTTCTCGACGTGGGCGGCCATCATGTCAAGGTCTATGCCTCGGGCCATCCCTCTCCCCTGGAGATTCCAACCGGGCCCGAGTTCACGCCGGCGATGCTGGTGCGCGAGGTGCGCCGGCTCACCCCGGATGGGAGCTACTCCCGTGTGGCGATCGGCTACCCGGGTCCCGTCTGCGAGGGGAGGCCGGCGGAGGAGCCTCGCCACCTCGGCCCCGGCTGGACCTCGTTCGATTTCGAGAAAGGCTTTGGGCTTCCGGTCCGGATCGTCAACGACGCCGCGATGCAGGCCCTGGGGAGCTACCGGGGTGGGGACATGCTCTTCTTGGGCTTGGGCACGGGCCTGGGCTCGGCCTTGATCATCGAAGGAGTGCTCCAACCGCTTCAGCTCGAGGCGGTTCCCTACCGCAAGGGGAGAACGGTCGAGGACTATGTGGGGGAGGCGGGCCTCGAGCGGCTCGGCCACCGGAAATGGCGCGCCCACGTCCGCTCTGTGGTGAGCTTGCTCCGCTACATCGTGCAGGCGGACTACGTGGTCCTGGGGGGAGGGAATGGCCGGCTGCTCAAGAAGCTTCCTCCGCACTGCTTCCCGGGCGAGAACTCGCTCGCCTTTTCGGGCGGCCTCCGCCTCTGGGAGGGGATGCCCAGGGAGCTGTGCGGGAAGAAGATAGAGCCACCGGGAGGCGAAGCCCGGACTGCGGCGCCATGATGTGTGCGGCGATGAGTCGGGAAGAGCAGAGGCTGCGGGAAGCGGCCGAGGGGAGCACTCCCTGGCGCTTGTGGGGACCCTACCTGAGCGACCGGCAGTGGGGGACGGTGCGAGAGGACTACAGCCCGAATGGGGATGCGTGGTCCTTCTTCCCCCACGATCATGCCCGCTCCCGGGCCTACCGGTGGGGGGAAGACGGCCTGGGGGGGATCTGCGACGAGGGCTGCCGCCTCTGCTTCGCCCTGGCCCTCTGGAACGGGGTCGATCCGATCCTCAAGGAGCGCCTCTTCGGCTTGAGCAACACCGAGGGGAATCATGGGGAGGACGTCAAGGAGTACTACTTTCCGCTGGAGGCCACGCCGACCCATAGTTACCTCAAGTTCCTCTACAAGTATCCGCAGCGGGCGTTCCCCTATGACGACCTCCTTGCGGAAAACCGGCAGCGCAAGGCCGACCTCCACCTTCCGGAATACGAGCTGCTGGACACCGGGATCTTCGACGATGGAGCCTATTTTGATGTCTGGGTCGAATATGCGAAGGAGGGGCCGACCGATATGGCGATTCGGATCCGGGTGACGAACCGGAGCCCCGCCTCGGCGCACCTGCACGTCCTTCCCACGCTCTGGTTCCGCAACACCTGGTCCTGGAACCCGGGATCGCGGAAGCCGATGCTGCGTGCGGGTGGACCTTCCGATGCCGCCTCCGGGTGGATCGCGGCGGAGCATCCCGAGCTTGACCCGATGAGGCTCTATCATCCCTCCGCCCCGGAGCTGCTCTTCGTCGAGAACGAGACCAACCGGCGGCGGTTCGGGTGGGGAGAGAACACGACTCCCTATCCCAAGGATGGGATCCACGACTCCCTGATCCATGGGCTTCCGACGGTCAACCCCCTCCGGGAAGGAACCAAGGCGGCCATCCACTATCCGCTCTTGCTCGGGCCTGGGGAGAGCCGGGAGATCCTGCTGCGGCTCTCGAGCCGGTGCTTTCCCGCGGAGGAGTGGAGCCGGGATCTCGAAGCGATCCTCGCGCGCGGCCTCTCCGAGGCCGAAGAGTTTTACGCGCGGAAGCAAGTGCCCGGGCAATCCGAGGAGCTGCACCGGATCGAGCGGCAGGCGTTCGCGGGCCTGCTCTGGAACAAGCAGTTCTACCACTATGTGGTCTCGCAATGGCTCGAAGGGGATCGGGCCTTTCCGCCCCCTCCCGCCTCCCGCTATCGGCTGCCGAACGCCCGCTGGCGCCATTTCTATGCCCACGAGGTCCTGACGATGCCAGACAAGTGGGAGTTTCCCTGGTTTGCGAGCTGGGATCTCTGCTTTCAGGCGGTGGTGCTCGCGATGGTCGATCCGGAGGATGCCAAGAAGCAGCTCCTTCTGCTGGCGAGCGAGTGGTACATGCACCCGGACGGCCAGATCCCCGCCTGCGAGTGGTCCTTTTCCGAGGTCAACCCGCCGGTCCATGCCTGGGCCGCCTGGCGGATCTACGAGATCGAGCGGAAGAACACCGGCAAGGGGGACCGGGCCTTCCTCGTCCGGATCTTCCATCGCTGCCTCCTCTTCTTCACCTGGTGGCTCAATCGGAAGGATGCGGATGGCAACGATCTCTTCCAGGGAGGATTCCTCGGCCTCGACAACATCGGGCTCTTCGATCGGAGCGCGGTTCCGCCCGGCTCGACCATGTACCAGGTCGACGCCTCGAGCTGGATGGGGCTGTTCACGATCAACATGATGGAGATTGCCATCGAGCTCGCCCGCGAGGACCCGGCCTTCGAGGGCATCGTGACCGAGTTCTTCCTCCACTTCGGCAACATCGCCGCGGCGCTCAACCATGTCTGCTCCCTGCCGGAGGCGCTCCGCGAGCGGCTCTGGGATCCGGAGGATCGTTTCTACTACGACGTCCTCCGGCTCCCGTCCGGTCGCTTTCTTCCCCTCAAGGCCCGCTCCCTCCAGGGGATCATGCCGATCTTCGCGGTGGGGTCGGTGCCCAAGAGCCTCTTCCAGGCCCAGGATGGCCGCGTCCGGGAGCGGATCCGCTGGTTTCTTCGCACGCATCCCGCACTCGAGAAGGAGATCGTCCCCCTCCACGCGACGACCCCTTCCGGGGACAAGGAGAGCGGGCGGGCGGCCGGCGAGATCCTCCTCTCGCTCGTGAGCAAGGAGCAGCTCCGTTCGCTGCTCCGGGTGATGCTCGATGAGCGGGAGTTCCTGAGCCCTTTCGGGATCCGCTCGGTGTCAAAGTTCCACGAGGACCATCCCCTCGAGCTGCGGATCGACGGGAGGCTCTATCGGCTGGACTATGCTCCGGGAGCATCCCTTCTCCACCGGTTTGGCGGCAACTCGAACTGGCGGGGCCCGATCTGGTTCCCCATCAACTTCCTCTTGATCGAGTCGCTCCAGAAATACCACCACTACTACGGGGAGGAGTTCCGGGTCGAATGCCCGACGGGCTCGGGTCGCCTCATGAACCTCTGGGAGGTCTCCCAGGAAATCAGCCGAAGGCTGGTCTCGATCTTTACGCGAGATGGGAACGGCAGGCGCCCGGTCTTCGGCAACTGGCCGATCTTTGGGGAAGATCCCGCCTGGACCGACTGCCCGCTCTTCTTCGAGTATTTTCACGGCGACACCGGAGCGGGACTGGGAGCATCCCATCAGGCCGGATGGACGGCGCTGGTCGCCAAGCTGATCCACCAGCTCGGCGAATATCCGGAGCCCGCTCCTTCCTCGTCCCGGTTGCCGTAGACGATCTCCCGGACCCGCGGGAAGGGTTCGCCGGGGTGCCTCCGCCCTACGACTCGAATCGAAGGGGGCGCAAGCCGCTTTGCCGCCACGAGGCGATCCGCTGGGTTCCCCTCGCTGCCCACGGATCGCCTTGGTTCAGGCTCTTCTCCCGGAGCGGCTCCCGCTCTTCGCGCGGCCGCCCCGGGGCCCCGTCGTGGTCGTCCGATCCCTTGGACTGGCAGGCAGCGGGAGATCAGCCGACGGAGGCTCTGGGATCAACCAACCTTGAGCACCTTGCGCCACTGCGGGTAGAGGGCATCGGCGTCGTGAGGAAAGCTCTCGAAAGCCCGGGCAAACTCCCGATGGGACTGGGCCCACTCCAGCGGGTCGGCCTTGGCCTTCCAGCACTCGTAGGCCTGCCGCAAGGATCTGGCTCCAGCAGCCGGACCATCGACATGCCCATAGCAGCCGCCACCCGCCGTCATGATGAGATTGCCGTGGCCCAGGTTATCAAAGAAGCCCGGGGCCCGGACCGCGTTCATTCCACCGGAGATGATCGGCGTCGTCGCCCTCATGCCATGCCACTCCTGATGGAAATAGGGACCAGCGGCGCTGTCCTGCTCGATCATGTAAGCGATGGCGCGGTCTTCCTTGCCCCCTTCCATCTTGCCGTAGCCCATGGTGCCGACGTGGATGCCCGATGCACCCAGGAGCCGGGAGAGCTTGATGTGGACGAAGGTCGAATAGCCGCGCGGGTTGACCCCCGAGGTGATGGCTCCGTGGCCGGCCCGGTGGTAATGCAGGAAGGTGCTCGGGAAGTGACGGCGGACCGTGGCGACACCGGCCGGTCCGGCGACAAAGCCATCCACCAGGAAGGCCACGTGATTCGCCTCGTTGCCGAAAGTCTCGAGGATATACTCCCCGCGAGCGATGATTTCCCGGGGATCATCCGCCGTGATGTTGGCCGAGAACAACTTGGCCTCGCCTGTCTTGTCCTGGGCGCGGCGCATGGCGTCGGCCATGAGGGGAACGACCTCCCGCATCGGACAGAAGGGCTGATTGCCCTGGGGCTCGTCATTCTTGATGAAATCTCCACCCAGCCAAAAGTCGTAGGCGGCATCGGCAAAGGGCTTGGGACGCAGGCCCAGCTTGGGCTTGATGATCGTTCCCACCAGAAAGCCGCCGTCGACGGAAGCTCGCCCGAGGATGCGCCAGAGCTCTCGGATGTTGACCGCCGGACCGTCGAAAAGAGTCAAGGCTTTGGGAGGCACGTAGACATCGAGAAGACGCAAGCCGACGAAGTCGGCCATGCCCTGGTTGTTGCCGATGATGAGGCTCGTGAACTGGGAGAGCATCATGCGTCCATCGGTGAGGTTGCGATCGAAGAGCCCCAGCGGAAAGGCAATCTTGATCAAGCCGTCGCCGTCACCGAAGGCCTGCTCATCGACGGAGTAGACCAGAGCATCCACGCCACGGGTGAAGTCGTCGGTCGTGCTCACCTCCACATTGGTTCCTGTGGAAGATTCTGCAGCGACGTGCGCCGCCGTCGCCAGGAAGCCGTGGCCGGGTTTCGGCTGGATCCGGTAGGCGCAGAGGACATGGTTGCCCGCAGCAATGAGCTTCGCTTCCTCCAGCTTTAAATTGCTGTAGCGGTGGGACTGATCATAAGCCATGTGAATAACTCCTTCGATGTTTAAGCCAATTACAAGATATTGTTAGGTCCTCTACTGACCCTTCGGGAATCCGCGAGCCATCGTCTGCCCTCGCCATGTCTGTCAGCCCACAGGCTTTCGCTTTCCGTTCACGCTCTCACCCGTTGCACGTCGGTCCAGCACTGCGGCAAGAGTCTCTTGGGCTGTGGCGGGCCAATCGGTGGGATTCAAATTATCGCAATCTCCGCGCGAGGGTCAAGCCTGCTGTGTAAGCATCTTCGGACAAAGGCCGATCGACCGCACGGCATCATCGTCTCCGGAGAAGAAGAGCGAAGCATCTTTTCCTCTTGCCTCAAGCCTCCCCCCCGACCAAACTAGGACGCTGTCTTGCGGGTGTAACTCAGTTGGTAGAGTGCAACCTTGCCAAGGTTGATGTCGCGGGTTCGAGTCCCGTCACCCGCTCTCTGGCAGAGCCTTCCCCATCATCGATACAAGCTGTCTTACGGTTGCTTCCCTCTGGCAGCCCTGCTGGGCCAGCGGCTTTCCCGAGAAGCAGAGAGGGGCCATTTTCCTCTGGGGGAGCAAGCCCGTGCGAACGCAACCGGAGCCTCGGTCTCGGTGTCGCCTGCGGACGAAGGAGAGGCTCTCACCTCTGGAGCACCGAAGGTAGGTTGACAATCTCCCGCAACTGGACTAATCAGTTGATTCATTCGTAGCCAACGCTTGGGCCGGACCAGGCTCCCGCAGTCCATCACAACCAACCAGAGGAATTCATGGATGCACGCAAGCTCTCCCTCGACTTCGATGTCGCTCCCTTTCTCTTTTGCCTGGACAGCGTCCGGGGCTCGCGGATCGTGCGGGCCGCGGTCGAGCTCGGCGTCTTCCCCCAGCTCGCGAAGGAGGCCGCTCCTGCGGAGCGAGTCGCCGGTGCGCTCAGGGTAAGCGTGCGTGGGACCCGTCTGCTTCTCGATGGCCTGACGGCCCTGGGGCTTCTCGGGAAGGAGAAGGGCTCCTACCGGCTCCTGCTGATCGCCCAAGCGCTCTTGGTGCCGGGAAGCCCCGATTACCTGGGCGACCTGGTCCAAGGCTCCATCCTGGACGAGACGTGGGATCATCTCACCGAGGCGGTGAGAAAGGGAGGGCTGGAAGAGCCGGCCGAGCCGGTCGAGCGCCAGAAGCGGGCCGAGGAGTTTTTCCCGGTGCTGATCCGCTTCCTCCACGTCGTCAACCGGACTCCGGCGATTGCGGCCGCGCGGGCGCTTGGAGCGGGTACTGGCCATCGAGGCCTGCGGGTGCTCGACCTGGCCTGCGGATCGGGAGTCTGGAGCCTTGCCGTCGCGGACGCCGATCCCGAGGCCAGGATTACCGCGGTCGATTTTCCCGGCGTGCTCGCCTACACCCGGCGCTATGGGGAGCGCCACGGATTGGCCGGGCGGTACGAATATCTTCCGGGTAACGTCCAGGAGGTGGTCCTGCCCGAGGCCCACTACGACCTGGCGATCCTGGGTCACATCCTTCACAGCGAGGGGGAAGGAAAGTCGCGCAAGCTCCTCGGGCGGGTGGCCAAGGCGCTGCGGCCAGGGGGGAGGATCGCAATCCTCGAGTTTCTCCCCAACCGAGAGCGGACGGGGCCGCTCGACCCGGTGCTCTTTGGGCTGCGGATGTTCCTCAACACGGAGGAGGGAGGGATCTTCTCGGCGGAAGAGTATGCCGAGTGGCTGGCCGAGGTGGGATTCCCCAAGGTGGAATCCTTCGAGATTGGTTCCCACTCCCCGCTGCTCGTCGCCTCCCGCGGGACAGACTAGCGAAACGGTGCAAGCCAACGCTTGGGCCGGCCCAGGCTCCGGCAGTCAATCACCAATCAGAGGAATTCATGGACTCACGCAAGCTCTCCCTCGACTTCGATGTCGCTCCCTTTCTCTTTTGCTTGCACAGCCGCCACTCCTTGCCGATCCTTCGGGACGCGGTCGATCTCGGCGTCTTCCCCCAGCTCGCCAAGAAGGCCGCTCCTGCGGAGCGAGTCGCTGGTGCGCTCGGGGCGAGCGTTTACCGGACCCATCTGCTCCTCGACAACCTGACGCACATGGGGTTTCTCGGGAAGGAGAAGGACTCCTACCGGCTCCTGCCGATCGCCGTGGCGCTCTTGCTGCCGGGAAGCCCTGATTACCTAGGCTATCTGCTCTGGGACTCCATCCTGGACAAAACCCGGGACGATCTCACCGAACCCGTGAAAAAGGGAGGGCCGGAAGAGCCGGCTGCGCCGGTCGAGCGCCAGAAGCGGGCCGAGGAGTTTTTCCCGGTGCTGATCCGCTTCCTCCACGTCGTCAACCGAACTCCGGCGATTGCGGCCGCGCGGGCGCTCGGAGCGGGTACTGGCCATCGAGGCCTGCGGGTGCTCGACCTGGCCTGCGGATCGGGAGTCTGGAGCCTTGCCGTCGCGGACGCCGATCCCGAGGCCAGGATTACCGCGGTCGATTTTCCCGGCGTGCTCGCCTACACCCGGCGCTATGGGGAGCGCCACGGATTGGCCGGGCGGTACGAATATCTTCCGGGTAACGTCCAGGAGGTGGTCCTGCCCGAGGCCCATTACGACTTGGCGATCCTGGCTCACATCCTCCATAGCGAGGGAGAAGGAAACTCACGCAAGCTCCTCGGACGGGTGGCCAAGGCGCTCCGGCCAGAGGGGAGGATCGCAATCCTCGAGTTTCTTCCCAACCGGGACCGGACGGGGCCGCTCGACCCGGTGCTCTTCGTGCTGCTGCGGAAGTTTCTCAACACGGAGGGGGGAGGGATCCTCTCGGCGGAAGAGTATGCCGAGTGGCTGGCCGAGGTGGGATTCCCCAAGGTGGAATCCTTCGAGATTAGTTCCCACTCCCCGCTGCTCGTCGCCTCCCGCGGGACAGACTAGCCGCCATTTCTCACGAAGGCCGACCAAAACGGGAAGCAAAAAGCCTGCAAAAGAGCATAGGAAAGGCCGCCTTTCCCTGGTATAAAGTGCGTGAACGATACGTAATTACAACCAGGAAGGAAAGCGGCCTTCGATGACAGAGTGTAGCCAAGAGACTTTTGGATTTACAGCCCATTTTTCGCGTCGGGTGGAAGCGGGATTTACCGCGGGTCGGGTTTCGAGTGATGGGGGCGCGATCCTCTTACGAGAAGCGGATCGGAAGATCGGGTTGTTAAGACGGCTGGAGCGTTGCTTCCGGGATCGACGCCATCCGGGGCGCATTGTGCATCGGGTGCGGGAGATGCTAGCGCAGCGCATCTTCGGGATTGCGCTGGGCTACGAGGATCTCAATGACCACGAGCAGCTGCGTACCGATCCTTTGGTGGCTCTCCTAAGCGGTAAAAGGGATCTGGAAGCGGATCTGGCGGGCAAGAGTACGCTCAACCGCCTGGAACTGGTAGGTCGAAGCGAACGCTACCACAAGATCGACTACTCGGCCGAAGCGATCGACCGGCTGTTGGTCGATCTCTACCTTGAATCGCATCCCCAGGCTCCCAAGGAGGTGGTGCTCGATCTGGATGCGACCGACATCCCTCTTTACGGCCATCAGCCCGAGCGCTTCTTCCATGGCTATTATGATGCGTATTGTTATTTGCCGCTCTACATCTTCGCCGAAGATCAGCTCCTCGGCGTGCGGCTTCGGCCATCGAACCAGGATGCGGCGGAGGGATCCCTTGCCGAGATCATCCGGATCGTGGGACAACTCCGCACCCATTGGCCCGAGGTCAAGATCGTGCTCCGGGCCGACTCGGGCTTCTGCCGGGAAGAGATCATGGCCTGGTGCGAAGCCAATCAGGTCGACTTCCTCTTCGGCCTGATTCGCAACGAGCGCTTGTGCCGACCCATTGAGGCGTCGATGAAGCAGGCCCGTCGTCTGCACGAGTCCACGGGCAAACCGGCTCGCGTCTTTTCCGAGTTTGCCTATCGCACCTTGAGTAGCTGGTCGAGGGAGCGCCGAGTGGTCTCCAAAGCTGAGTACTTGGAGAAAGGAAAGAATCCGCGCTTTGTCGTCACCTCTCTCTCCACCGAGGAGTGGCCCGCCCAGGCCCTCTACGAGAAGCTCTACTGCGCGCGCGGAGAGATGGAGAATCGGATCAAGGAACAGCTCTACCTCTTTGCCGAGCGCCTCTCGACCGCGCAAATGGCCAGCAATCAGCTTCGCCTCTACTTTTCGGCTTTGGCCTATGCCCTGGTCGAAGCGCTGCGACGGCTGGCTCTGCAAGGAACGGAGTGGGCCAACGCCCAGGTCGACACCCTCCGGCTCAAGCTCGTCAAGATCGGCACGCTGGTCCGTGTCAGCGTCCGACGCGTCCTCTTGTCGATGAGCAGCGCCTATCCTTGGAAGCACCTCTTCACCCACGTCTTCCAGATGCTGCGTTGCTGAGCATCCCTGAAAACCAGAGCGCTTCCCCCTGCAGTAGAGCCTCCCATCGGGCGGAGCCTTGTTCCCAAAGCGGATTTTTGCCCTTTACAGAGCTCGCATTAAGCCAAATCGAGCAAAAATCTTGCTCCATCCCCACTCACGAAGACCCTTTCCTCGCCGAACATCCTCGCAATCGACTCGGCCCTTCCTTTCTTGCGCGAAAGCTCGCGTTGGTGAGAAATGGCGGCTAGCGAAACGGTGAAGGCTCGCCAGACGGTAGAGGCGGAGAAGGAAAGGGAGGGACCGACGCGGTCACGCCGGAGGGTCCCCTCCGACCGGAGGAGCCAGCTCATCGAGGCCACGATCACGGTGCTGGTCGAGCACGGCTTCGAAGGGCTTCGGACCCGGCGGGTCGCCGAGCAGGCGGGCGTCAATGTCGCCACCCTCCACTACTACTTCGCGACCAAGGAAAAGCTGATCGAGGGCCTGGCGGACTACTTGGGGGAGCGCTTTCGGACGCTTCATGCGCCGGGGCCGCCCCGGGCGCGGAACCCGGGACTGGCTCGGCTCCGGCAGGAGTTTGCCGACGGCGACTTTTACTGGGCCAAGGAGCGGAGGCTCTTGCTCGTCATGCAGGAGCTCATCCACCGCGCCCGCCGCTGTCCGGCGATCGCCCGGATCCTTCAGCGGCTCTTGGCCGAGTGGAGAAGCGACCTCGAGGCGATGCTGCGGAAGGGGGCGGAGGAGGGGGCCTTTCGCCCCGAGATTGCGCCCGCGGATGGAGCGGCGCTCCTGGCAACGGCGATGATGGGCCTTCTGGGTGCGCCTCAGCTGTTCGGAGTGGTCTTTCGGGCGCTCGAGCGGGCGCTCGTGAAGCCCGAAGTGTGGGAGCAAAACGAGGAGAAGAAAGATGATGGCCTTGATCGTTCTTAGCCTTCTGCTCGGCCTGGCCCTCTTTCTCCCGCCGCGGGAGCGGCCGGAGGAGAAACGGGGTCGAAGTTCCCGGTCCCTGGCCCGGAAGCATTGAGCCCGTCCGAAGCGGAAATGCCGATCGTCGGCGCCTCCTCGATCGCAAACTTCCGGGGGAGCCCGCGACGGAGGCCCGTGCGGAGAAACGGGTGGGCCGCGAGATCTCCCGAGAGCCGGAGCGCTTGGGTCTGCAACAGATCGCCGCAGCGGCCCGCAAAGGCTCCCACCACCTGGCCGAGGGATTCGAAGAGCGAGAAGAGGAGAACCGCGCCCGGGACCTCGGCCAGCTTGTAGCTCCAGAGGCTGCGGAGGGTCGTCCGGGTGTCGATCCACCAGCGCTCCCCTTGGGCCACGAGGGCATAGTCGATCTGCAGGCCGGAGGGGAGCGAGGCAGCTTCCTGAATATCCGCCTCTTCGACCTGGAGAGCGATGCTGCAGACCGAGAGAAAGAAGAAGAGGCTCCCCTCCTCACCCTCCGGGAGGCCGTGGCCGATCGCTTCGACCGCCTCGTAGATCGTCGGGAAGCGTTTCCGGAAGTGGAGCAGGAGCCGTGCCGCGTTTTCATCGAGGGCGGCGATCGCTTCCAGGATGCGAGCGCCATGGGTGGGGAGTGGAGCAAAGCGGAGCAGGGGGACGCGGGGCTGGGCGGGAAAGGAGGCGAAGAGGCCGCTCTCCGGATCGAGCCGGTCGAGCCGAAGGAGAAGGAGGGCCGAGGAGCCGCTCATGGCCGCCAGATCCGCATCTTGGCTTCGAGGATCTCGGGGAGGGAGGTGTCGGCCCTTTTCCGGATGCGGATCCCGAGGCTCCGCATTTCCCGGAGCACCCGGCTCAGGAAGCGGGCAAAGGGCTTTTCGATGGCGGGGGAGAGGCCGAGCGCGGGTCCGCCGACCTCGGCGGGGACCATGCCGAGGAGAACCAGGTCGGGGACCGGGCCGAGGAGGCTGGCGACCTTGAGCACATCAAGGAGATCGACCTCGTGTGCGGTTCTCGCCGGGCCTTCCCGCTTCCAGAGCGCTTCGCCCGGAAAGCGGTAGATCGTGCCCGGCGGGTCGAGGCTCGCGATCGCATCGAGGACAAGGATCTGCGCATGGAGCTCGAACTCGGAGACGAGATCGAGTCCCAGGACCCCGCCGTCGAAGAAGCGGACTTCCGGAGCAAAGGCGTAATTGGCTTCCAGAACCCAGGTGGCCAGCACGCCCAGTCCCTCGTCGCGCAGGATCACGTTCCCCAAGCCGATCACGGCCAGGTTACTCGGCGGCCGTTCCCGGGAGCCGGCGTGCGATCTTCTCGCCACCGAAGGCGATGGCGATGTCGCCTTCGCGCCAATAGACAGTTCGCCAGATCTCATAGTAGACGTGGAAGGCGATCCAGGCCAGGAGCAGGTACATCGTGAAGTGGTGAACCCAGCGCACTCCCATCCGGCCGCCGAAGGCCCAGTAGGTCCAATCCGTCGCCATGTGCATGAGCCAGGGCCACCAGCCACCGACCGAGCTCAAGCCGCTCTCCAGGCTGTAGACGTAGAGCTGGAGGCCGGTGAAGAGCTGGAAGAGGAGGAGGAGATGGAGCAGGGTGAACCAGGCGGCGTTGAAGGTATCGAGCTCGGCCGAATCGAAGCGCTTCCTCCGGTTGAAGGTGAAGAAGTTCGCCAGCACCTCGAAGAACTCCCGGCCATGCTCTCTGGTCGGCAGGAGCTTGCGGACCGGTCGCTCGAAGCGGCTCAGGAAATAGAGGTAGAAGGAGACGACGCAGAGGACATCGATCGTGATCGCCGCATAGAGGTGGATCGCCCGATTCCATCCCATCACGAACTTCCGGACCGCCGGCTCGGCGATCATCGCCTGGTAGTAGGGGCGGGCGATGTAGATCCCCGTGACGACCGCCGCGAACACCGCGAGGAAGTTGACCCAGTGGAAGATCCGCCAGCTCTTCGGCATCCGGGTCACCCGGACGATCGTCCCGCTCGCTTCTCCGTTCATCGCATCATCCTCCGGAACGCCCTCCTTCTCAAAGAACCCGCCAGGTACCCAGATCTCTCCCGCGAAAGTCGACCAGGTGGACCGAGCAGGCGAGGCAGGGGTCGAAGCTGTGGATGGTCCGGAGGATCTCCAGGGGCTGGTCGGCGTTGGCGAGCCGAGTGCCGAGGAGCGCCTCCTCGTAGGCTCCCCTTCTCCCCTGGCGATCGCGGGGGGAGGCATTCCAGGTGGTCGGGACGACCGCCTGGTAGTTCTCGATCTTCCCCTCCCGGATCTTGACCCAGTGGCCGAGCGCTCCTCTGGGGGCCTCGGATAGGCCGCAGCCTTGCGCCTCCCGGGAGACCTTTGCAAAATCGAAGGGGGTCCAGGTCAAGAGGTCCCCGGCTGCCGTGTTCTTCGCGAGCTCTTGCGCCCAGCCGGCCATCGCATCGGCAATCAGATCGGTCTCGATCGCCCGCGCCGCCGTCCGGCCGAGCGTGCTGAAGAGGACGGTGGCGGGCAGGCCCCCGCGCTGGAGCACCCCGTCGACCGCCTCCCGGATCCGCGTGTCGCCTCGCGCATAGCCGACGATCAAGCGGGCGAGGGGACCGGTCTCGACGCGATTGCCATCGTAGGTCGGCGCCTTGATCCAGCTATACTTGCCTTCCGTGTCGAGATAGGCGACCTCCCCTTCCTTCCGCAGGCCGCTGAAGGCGGGATGGGTGACGCCAACGTAGGGGTGGAGGCCGTCGCTCCCCTGGTACCAGGAGTGGAGGAGATCCTCGGTGACCTTCGCCGGATCGAAATCGTAGACCTTCGAGAGATCGCCTCCCAGCACCATCCCGCTCGGGTAGAGGGTCTTGCCCCGGCCGGGACCCTCGTTGTCCATGTCGAAGAAGCCGTAGGCCAGGTAGGACTTGAGGCCCGACCCGATACCGGCCAGGCCCTCCTCGCGGTAGGCATGGGCGGCCATCAGGATATCCGGGAGGTAGGCTTGCCGAATGAAGCGGTGCTGCTCCTCGAGCAGGGTCTGGAAGAGGGAGATCCGGCTCGGGTTCTCAATGTCCTGGACGCAGGTGACCCCGCCGACGACGATCGACTGCGGGTGGGGGTTCTTTCCGCCGAAGATCGCCATCATCTTGGCGGCACCGCGCTGCATCGCCAGCGCATCGAGATAGTGGGAGAGGGCGACGAGATTCTCCTCCGGCGAGAAGCGGTAGCTCGGATTGCCCCAGTAGCCGCCGGCAAAGATCCCCAGGCGCCCTTGCGCGGCAAAGCCACCGAGCCGCTGCTGCACCTTCCGGTAGTGCTCGACACTCGCGTTCCAGGGCGTGTCGGTGAACTGGTAGGCGACATCGACCGCCTTCTTCGGATCGGCCTTGAGGGCCGACAAGACATCGACCCAGTCGAGCGCATGGAGATGGTAGAAGTGGACCGGATGGTCGTGGAGGTAGAGGGAGCCCGCGATCAGGTTGCGGACCAGCCGGGCGTTGTTCGGGACGCGGACTCCGAAGGCGTCCTCGACCGCTCGGATGCTCGTCCAGTAGTGGACCCCGGTGCAGACGCCGCAGATCCGCATCGCCAGGAGCCCGGCATCCCGGGGATCGCGGCCCTGGAGAATCGTCTCGATCCCGCGGAACATCGTTCCCGAGGCGTAGGCATCCTGGATCGTGTTGGTGTCGTCGAGCAGCGCCTCGATCCGGAGGTGGCCTTCAATGCGGGTGATCGGGTCGACGACGATGCGCTTGCTCATGACTTCTCCTTGGGAGGGGCACCGGGCGCGCCTTCGTCCGATTTCTTCCCATATTTGGCGCTCAGGAAGGCGTGGATCGCGATGCCGGCCCCGGCTGCGGTCAAGAGGCCCACGCCGAGAAGGTCGACGCTCCGCTCGATGCCCAAGTTCCAGAGGCCGGGAACCGGAATGTTGGCTCCAGCCATCGGACGCTCGTACGCATACTTGTCCCAAAAGCCGGGCTCCGAGCAGCCGATGCATCCCCGGCCGACCCCGATCGGCCAGTTGGTCCCGTCGTTGTAGCGGATGATCGAGCAGTTGTTGAAGGTCATCGGGCCTTTGCAGCCCATCTTGTAGAGGCAGAAGTTGTTCCGGGCGCCCTCATCTCCCCACTGCTCCACATATTCGCCCGCGTCGAAGTGAGCGCGCCGCTCGCAGTTGTCATGGATGCGGTAGCCGAAGGCGAACTTGGGCCGGAGGAGGTAGTCGAGCTCGGGGAGCGTGCCGGTCAGGACATAGTGGAGGAGGACCCCGATCAGGTTGGCGGGGTTCATCGGGCAGGCGGGGATGTTGACGATCGGCTTTCCCTTGACGATGTCCCAGACGCCCATCGCCTTGGTCGGGTTGGGATAGGCGGCGGGGATGCCGCCATAGGAGGCGCAGCTCCCCACGGCGATGATAGCCAGGGCATCCCGGGAGAGCCGCTTGAGGTTCTCGAGGAAGCTCTCCCCGCGCGGGCCGTTGAACCCGAAGCCGTCTTCGGTCGGAATCGACCCTTCGACGATCAGGATATACTTCCCCCGGAATGCCTGAAGGGCATCCTCAAGCTGGGCCTCGGCCTGGAAGCCCGACGGGGTCATCAGGGTCTCGTGGTATTCGAGGGAGATCACGTCCAGGAGAAGCTCGTCGATCGTCGGGCCGTCTGCCCGCAGGATCGCCTCCGAGTTGCCCGCGCAATCCTGGTATTCGACCCAGATGACCGGCACCCGGTTCATGACCGCCGCTGCACGGGCCACGAGCTTCTCGAAGCTGGCGGGCAGGAAGAGAAGAGCCGTCGTCGCCGAGGCCCACTTGAGGAAGGTGCGCCGGCTCATGCCCTCGCTCCGCAGGAGGGAGGGGAGATGAACCTGCTGGAGCGGCTCGGCAGCCTCGAGCGCCCGGAGGCGCTCTTCGCAGCGGCGGCGGAGCGCTTCGTATTCGGACTCGGTCCTCGCCCCGATTCCGTCGGCCGAACCCCCCCCTTCGCCTCTCCCGAAGACTCGCATAGGCACCCTCCGCACTCCTCGCCCCCATCCTAGTGTTGTCATGACGACGAAGGCAACCCAAAACAAGCGATTGCAGGAGATGACGCGGAAGCAGACCTGGTGGCGAAGGCCCGGGCGCTTTTTCTGCTGACGCCGGAGCGGATCGGAGCGAAGCTGTACTGACATGCGTCGGACACGAGGCGGCGCTCTCCGGGAAGGGAAAGGGACACGGATGCACGAGCTCTCGCTCTGTCGATCGATTCTCGCGATTCTCCAGGAGCAGGCCGAGCAGCACCACTACCGGAGCGTCCGCCGGATCGAGCTGCGCGTGGGGCCCCGGGCGATGGTGGAGCCGGAGGTCATGGTCTTCTCGTTCGGGGTCGCCTCCCGCGGCACCCTGGCCGAAGGGGCGCTTCTCGAGATCCGGCCGGTCCCGGCCCAGGCGGCCTGCCTCGACTGCTCCTACGAAGGAAAGGTGGAGAAGCTTGCGCAAGCCTGCCCGCGTTGCGGGAGCTATCGGCTGATGCTCGAGGAGGACATCGGGCTCCGTCTCGGAGAGATCGAGGTCGATTGAGCCGGAGCGAGGGGTGGCCCAAAGGAAAGGAAAGAGGAAAGGAAAGAACGCGATGTGCGCCACTTGCGGATGCGGAGGAGAAGGACACGAACATGCCCATGCGCACGACCATCACCACGGGTCGGGGGGCGGGAGGCGGATCGACCTCGAGGCCGACCTGCTCGAAGCCAACGCCGCCTTCGCCCGCCAGAATCGCGAGGTCTTCCGCCGGAACGGCATCTTCGCGGTAAACCTGATCTCGAGCCCCGGCTCGGGCAAGACGACCCTTCTGGTGCGCACTCTCGAGGCGCTTCGGGAGAAGATCCCGATGGCGGTCATCGAAGGGGATCAGCAGACCGAGCTCGACGCCGAGCGGATCCGCACCACGGGCGTTTCGGTCCGGCAGATTCAGACGGGCAAGAGCTGCCACCTCGATGCCCATGGGGTGGGCCACGCGCTCGAAGATCTCCCGCTCCCGGTGCGGGGGATCCTCTGGATCGAGAATGTGGGCAACCTGATCTGCCCGGCTCTCTTCGACCTGGGGGAGGGGAAGCGGGTGGTGATCCTCTCGGTGACCGAAGGGGAGGACAAGCCCCGCAAGTATCCCGAAGCCTTCCATGGAGCCGACCTTCTCCTCCTCTCGAAGGCGGATCTCCTGCCCTATGTCGATTTTTCCGTAGACCAGTGTGTCGAGTTCGCCCATCGGCTCCGGCCCGGCCTCGACCCGCTGCTGCTCTCGGCAAAGACGGGGGAGGGGCTCGAGGAGTGGCTCCACTGGGTGGAGGAGGGGTGGCATCGCGCGAAGGCCTCGTACCCGATGGAAGAGCCGGTCGCTCGTTAGCAGGGACGAAAAGGAGATGGTCGACTCGCTGGTTGCCGCCGCTACGGGCGCGGGCGTCATTGCCGGAGTCGTGCATGCGCTCACCGGACCGGATCACCTGGCGGCGATCGCGCCGCTCTCGATCGAGAGGCGGAGCGATGCCTGGCGGGTGGGACTTTCCTGGGGGCTCGGGCACAGCGGCGGAGTCTGGATCCTGAGCCTGCTCGTCTTCTGGCTGCGGGACGCCTTGCCGACGGCACCCCTCGCGCACTGGGGCGAGCGGCTGGTCGGCGTCGTGCTCGTGGCAATCGGCCTCTGGTCCTGTCGGCGCGCTCTCCGGAGCCAGATCCCCTTTCCCGTCGCTCAGCCGAAGGGAACGCTCTCTTCCGACCGGGAAGCGGGCGGGGCGCACCGGCACTCCCATGCCCCGCTTGGCATCGGGCTCCTCCACGGCGTGGCGGGCAGCCACCATTTTCTCGCCGCCCTCCCGGTGCTCGCCCTGCCGAATGGGGTGGCGGCCGCGGGATACATCGCCGGTTTTGGGCTGGGGGCGATCCTCGGGATGGCGCTCTTTTCCTGGGTGCTGGGCAGATGGGTGCTCCTTCCCGCCGCACGCGGGAGTCGCGGCTTTCGTGCCGCCCGCCTGGCGACCGGGGCTTTTGCCATCGGGATCGGCGTCTTCTGGCTCTGGACGGGAGGGATCTAGGGTGACCTCCCGGGCGGCGCGGCGGATCCATCTGGACGGCAAGGTTCAGGGAGTCGGCTTCCGCCCCTTCGTCTACCGGCTGGCGCGGGAGTCGGGGCTGGCAGGCTGGGTGAGCAACGGCCTCGACGGGGTCGACATCCGGGTGGAGGGGGAGGTCGAGGCGCTCGATCGCTTTTGCGCAGCCCTGCTCCGGGACTATCCGCCGATCGCCGTGGTGACCCGGGCCGAGATCGGGGAGGCGCCCTTGGGCGAGGATGGTGGGTTCGTGGTCCGAGAGAGTCGCCGGGTCGGGAGGGCGACGGTCCTGCTCCTTCCCGATCTCGACCTCTGCGAGCGCTGCCGGCAGGAGATGAACGACCCGGGGAACCGCCGCTTCCACTATCCCTTCATCACCTGCACCGAATGCGGCCCCCGCTACTCGATCCTCCGCGGGCTGCCCTACGACCGGGAGCGGACGACGATGGAGCCCTTCCGGATGTGTCCGGAATGCGCCCGGGAATATGGAGACCCCGCCGACCGGCGCTTCCACTCCCAGACCAACTCCTGCCCCTCTTGCGGGGTCAGGGTCGAGCTGCTCGATCCGCAGGGGACGCCGCTGGCCTCCGGAAGCGGGGCGATCGAGGAGGCGGCGCAGCGGATCGGACGGGGGGAGATCGTCGCCCTCAAGGGAGTCGGGGGCTACCTGCTGCTGGTCGACGCGACCGATCCGCGGGCGGTCGCCGAGCTGCGCCGGCGGAAGCGGAGGCCCTCGAAGCCCTTTGCGCTCCTCTTTCCTGACCTCGCGGCGGCCCGGAGGGAAGCCCGGGTCGGCCCGGAAGAGGAGCGGTGGCTCCTTCGCCGCGAGAAGCCGATTGTAATCCTCAGTCGAAGGGAGGGGCCCAGCCGGATTGCCGCCGGAGTCGCTCCGGCAGAGGAGACCCTGGGCATCATGCTCCCCTCGGCTCCGCTGCCTGCCCTGCTTCTCGACCGGCTGAGGGGTCCGGTCGTGGCGACGAGCGCGAACCTCTCGGAGTCCCCGATCCTGGCGACCGAGGAGGAGCTCCTGGGTTCCCTGGGGAGCGTCGTCGATGCGGTCTTGAGCCACAACCGGGGGATCGAGAGCGCCCTGGATGATTCGGTGGTCCGGCTTTCTCCTTTTTTGGCCAAGCCCATTTTCCTGCGCCGCGCCCGAGGCTTTGCCCCACTCTACCTGCCCGGGGGCTTCGCGGTCGCTCCGGACGCGGCCATCCTCGCGATGGGGGCGCAGCGGAAGGCGACCGTCACCCTGGCCCACCAAGGGAACCTCTCTCTCTCCCAGGACCTGGGGGATCTCGAGAGCTGGGAGGCGCAGGAGAACTTCCGGCGGCAGGTCGCCCATCTCTGTCGGCTGCTCGCGTTCGAGCCCCGGCGGATCGTGGTCGATCTCCATCCTGGCTACGCCTCGGTCGAGGAGGGCCTCGCCCGCGCGCGGGAGCGGGGGCTCCCCGTGGAGAGGGTGCAACACCATCGGGCCCATTTCTGGGCGGTCTTGGCGGAGCACTCCCTCCTTTGGGAACGGCAGCCGGTTCTGGGCGCGGTCTGGGACGGGACCGGGCTGGGCGAGGATGGGACGATCTGGGGAGGCGAGTTTTTCCTCTGGAGGGAAGGGCAGATGGAACGGATGGCCCATCTGGAGGAGTTTCCGCTGCTCCTGGGCGAGAAGGCGATCCGGGAGCCGCGCCTCTCGGCACTCGCCCTCTGGGGCTCCTGCGCGTCCATGCGGGAGCGGTTGGAGGCAAGGTTCCGGCCAGCCGAGTGGCCGATCTACCAGGGCCTTCTCGCACAAGGCCGGTTTTTTCGGACGACGAGCGTCGGTCGGCTCTTCGACGGGGTGGCCAGCCTCCTGGGCCTCTGCGACCGCGCCTCCTACGAGGGCGAGGCGGCGGGCCGGCTCGAGACGAAGGCCCTTGGCTATGCGCGATCGCTCGGTGGAGTGGCGAGGTGGAGGGAGGAGCAACCCTACCCGCTGCCGCTCCTCTCCGGAGGGGTGGTGAGCCTCGAGGGCCTGCGCGCAGGGATCGCTGGGGATCTGGCTCGCGGCACTCCCCCAGAGGAGATCGCCTTCCGCTTCCATCGTTCGCTCGCCGAGCTTGCGGGGCGGGTCGCCGAATCGGTGGGCGGCCAGAAGCTGGCGCTCGCCGGGGGGGTCTTCCAGAACGGCCTTCTGGTCGACCTGATCGAGGCTTTGTGGGGAGAGCGGTTCTCGGTCTATAGTGGCCGGGACCTTTCGCCCAACGACGAGAGCGTCTCCTTCGGCCAGATGATCGCCTCGGCCTGGGCGAACGGAGAGCTCAAAGAGGACAACCGGGTGCCGGCGGGGCGAATGGTGGCGCTCCCGGCGCTCCAAAAGGAAGGGAGTTAGGCGATGTGCTTGGCGATTCCTGGGGAATTGAAGGAGATCTACACCCCCTTTCCGGACGGCTTCCGGATGGGAAGGGCGAGCTTTGGCGGGGTGGTCAAGGAGATCAACCTCGAGCTGCTGCCGGAGGCGCAGGTGGGCGATTATGTCCTGGTCCACGTGGGGCTGGCGATCGCCCGGGTCGATGCGGACGAGGCGGAGAAGACCTTCGCCCTGCTTCGGGAGATGGGGGAGCTCGAGGAGCTCGGGGCAGAGGCTGCGGCTCCGACCGCTGCCGGAGCGGGAGAAGAGCGATCGCCATGAAGCTGCTCTCCGAGTATCGCGATCCCGAGCTCGTTCTCCGGCTGCTGGGGAAGATCGAAGCCCGGATCACCCGTTCGTGGCGGATCATGGAGGTCTGCGGGGGCCAGACCCACAACCTGGTCAAGTATGGGATCCCCTCCCTCCTCCCCCAGGCGATCACGCTCGTCCATGGACCGGGCTGCCCCGTCTGCGTCACGCCCCGTCGGCTGATCGACCAGGCGGTGGCGCTCGCGGAGCGCGGAGTTGTCCTCTGCTCCTACGGGGATATGCTGCGGGTACCCGGGTCGCGGAAGAGCCTCCGGGAAGCCAAGGCCGGCGGAGCCGATGTCCGGATGCTCTACTCTCCGCTCGAGGCGGTTCGGATCGCCCGGGAGAACCCCGGAAGAGAGGTCGTCTTCTTTGCGGTCGGCTTTGAGACGACGGCCCCCGCCAACGGCTTGGCGGTCGCCCATGCGGCCCGGGAGGGGCTGCGGAACTTTTCTCTGCTTTCGGCCCATGTGCTCGTCCCGCCCGCCATGGAGGCGCTCTTGACCGATCCCGACTGCCGGATCGACGGCTTCTTGGCCGCGGGCCATGTCTGTACGGTGATGGGCTGCGAGGAGTACGAGGCTTTGGCGGCGCGCCACCGGATCCCGATCGTGGTGACGGGCTTTGAGCCACTCGACCTTCTCCAAGGGATTCTCGAGCTGGTCATTCTTCTGGAAGAGGGAAGGGCGGAGGCGAAAAACGCCTATGGTCGCGTCGTCCGGCGGGAGGGGAATCCGGAGGCGCGTGCCCTGCTCACGAGGATCTTCGCGCGAGTCGACCGGGAGTGGAGGGGGATCGGAACGATTCCGGGGAGCGGACTCGACCTGCGCTCCGAGTGGAAGGCCTTCGACGCGCGCGTCAAGTTTGCTCTCGATCCGGAAAAGAGCGAGGAAGCGGGGGAGTGCCAGGCGGGAAAGATCCTCAAGGGGATCCTCAAGCCGCCCCAATGTCCGCTCTTCGGCACGAAGTGCACTCCGATCGCCCCCAAGGGAGCGCCGATGGTTTCCTCGGAGGGCGCCTGCGCCGCCTACTTCCATTTTGCCGGGTTCGCCTCGGGCGCCGAGACCAAAGAATCCGTAGCCTCTGCCCCATGAATCCCGCGTTCTCCTGCCCTCTCCCAAAGCTCGACTTCTCGGAGATCCAGCTCGGCCATGGGAGCGGGGGGATGCTGATGCAAAAGCTCCTCGAGCCCGTTTTTGGACTCTTCTCCCATCCCGCGCTGGCCGAGCAGCATGACGGGGCGATCGTTTCTACGGCAGGCCGAATCGCGATCACGACCGACAGCTTCGTCGTCTCTCCCCTTTTCTTTCCGGGCGGGGACATCGGAACGCTCGCCGTTCACGGGACGGTCAACGATCTGGCGATGTGCGGGGCCCGGCCCCGTTATCTGGCCCTCGGCCTGATCCTGGAAGAAGGGCTTCCGATCGCCGAGCTCTGGAAGGTGCTCTGCTCGATCCGCCAGGCGGCCAACGACTGCTCGGTGGCGATCGTGACCGGGGACACCAAGGTCGTCGAGCGGGGCAAGGGCGACCGGATCTTCCTCCACACGACCGGGGTGGGCGATCTCCATCCCGAGGCCGCGATTTCGGCCCGGAGGATGGAGGTGGGCGACCGGATCCTGCTCAATGGGCCGGTGGGGGACCATGGGGTGGCGATCCTCTCGGTGCGCGAAGGACTCTCCTTCGAATCGGCGATCGAGAGCGACACCGCCCCTCTGCATCGGACCGTGCTCCGGCTGCTCGACCGGTTCGGAACCCAAATCCACTTTCTGCGGGATGCGACCCGGGGCGGAGTCGCAACCGTGCTGGCCGAGGCGGCTCAGCAGGGGGGCAAGGGCATCGAGGTCGAGGAAGCGCTCATTCCCGTGGGAGAGGAGGTCGGCTCCGCTTGCGAGCTCCTGGGGCTCGATCCCCTCTATGTGGCCTGCGAAGGGCGCTTCGTTGCGGTCGTGGCGCCCGAGATCGCCGAAGAAGCGCTGCTCGAGATCCAGCAGAGCGGATGGCCGCAGGCCGCCGCGATCGGTTGGGTGGCGGGCGAGCATCCGGGCAAGACGCTCCTGCGAAGCGCGATCGGCGGCAGGCGCCCGCTCCCGCTTCTCCCCGGGGAGCAACTCCCGCGGATCTGCTAGTTCGCCGGCTGCCGCTTTTCCCCCGGTTCCTCCGGGTGCGTTCCCGGGAGCGTCCGCTTCGGCGCGGCGCCGAGGAGCGGGGGGGAAAGGAGCGCCACCGTCCGCCCCAGGACGAGGACGACCACCGCGACGCTCCAGATCAGAACGTTGATTCCGGAGATCTTCTCGTCGAAGAGCGAGAGCATCAGCTCCCGCAGGACGAAGGCCGCCGCCGCCTCCAGGAGTACATGGAGCCGAATCCGGTCGAACTGGAAGTACTCGACGAAGGCACGCAGGAGCTCGAGGAGCACCACGAGCGAAAGCGTTCGCCCGACCACGTTCCGGAAGCTCCAGGCCGGGGCGGCTCCGACCAGAGACGGAGCGAGCTCCCAGATGCTCCGGACGATTTCGACGCCCAAGCCGAAGAGAAGCAGGAGAATGATCAGGTTGAAGGCCACGGCGACCGCGATCCGGAAAAAGCGGAGAAGGGCCTTCTGCACCGTTCCCCGACCAAATTCCCAGCGGGGCAGAGCAGTCTCAGGAAGTTCCATAGCGGGTTGGGCGCCGTGCGGCAGCCAAACCAAATCCGACAAGACCGCAAAGGTCAAGAAGTCTTGGAGGCCCGCGGCCGGCTCCGGGGGGAGGGAGAGGTCGCCAGCCAGCCGAGCGAAGACCATTCCTGGAGCCATTCCCGGAAGCGTTCCGGAGCGAGGCCAGGGAACCTCCCGGCCGTCCGCTCGCAGGCCTGGAGGAGCGAAAGCCCCTTGGCGAAGGAGCCCAGCAGGAAGAACGCCTCGCGCGGGAGAAGCTTGTGGTAGACGGTTGCCCCTTGCCGGTGGACGACGACCCGGCGGGGCTCGGGGAGGGGCGCGGAGGTGGGGGAGAGCGCCTCCGGGTTCTCTGCTTCGACCGGGTAGCGGAGATCGAGGAGGCTCAGGTGGGGCTGGAGAAAGAGACGGATCTCTGGCGTGGTCATCTCCTCCCGGCGAGGAAGCGGATCTTCCGGGGCATGGAAGGCCGAGACCTTGGCCCATTCGAATCGGGCGAGGTCGACGACGAGCCGGTGCGGGAGGGGAGCCGCCCAATCGGGCTCCTCGCGGAGGAAGCGGGGGAGCCGGGAGCCGATCTCCGGAAGCATCGGGGAGCGGGGGGGATGGTGGAGAAGGTAGGCGTGGGCGAGCTCGCGGAAGCGCTGGGCGCCGAGCAGGCTCTCCAGGGCCGGATAGTCCTCGGAGAGGGCCTCGCGGAGTCGGAGCCAGTATTGGCGATGGTAGATCTCGAGCCGATCGAAGGGGGCGAGCCGGTCCGAGGGACGGATGAGCCGCGCCGCCAGGGCAACCAGGTTTTCGTCTGGATTGCGTTCTCCTTGCACCCGATCTCCCGGGCCGAGCGGCCTCGTGATGCAGGAGAAGAGGAGGCGCTGGAGCTCGCGGAGCTCCTCGAGGCTATCCGCCCGGGGCAGGGGTCGGGGCGAGAGAGGCGAGGAAGCGGTCGGCTTTGTGGGCTTCACGATGGACTTCTTCGAAAGGGGGGATGCGGTCGTCCCACTCGAGAAGGGTGGGAGTGAAACCGAATCGGGCGATCGCATGGGCGTAGAGCTTCCAGACCGGATCGGCGACCGGCTGATCGTGGGTGTCGAGAAGGTGGGTCGAGAGGCGGCTATGGCCTCCGATATGAATCTGGGCGACGCGATCGCGCGGGAGCTGGTCGAGGTAGGTGTAGGGATCGAAGCCCTGGTTTTGGCTTACGACGTAGATATTGTTGACATCGAGCAAGATCCCGCAATCGGCCTGTTCCGCGACCTCGGAGAGGAACTCCCATTCGGTCATGGTGGACGCTCTCAGCTCCATGTAGCTGCTGATGTTCTCCACGGAGAGGGGAACCTCCAGGAAGTCTGCGGCCTGGCGGATCTTGGCCGCGGTATGACGGGCGGTCGCCATCGTAAACGGGAGGGGAAGGAGGTCGTGGCTATAGCGTCCGTCCGCACTCCCCCAGCAGAGATGGTCCGAGAACCAGGGAGTCTCCGTCCGGCGAACGAGCGCCTTGATCTTTCGGAGGTGGTCCCGGTCGAGGGGGCCTGCGGAGCCGAAATAGAGCCCGAGGCCATGGAGAACGACGCGGTATTGCTCGAGGATCTGGTCGAGCACGACCCGCTGCCTCCCGCCCTCGGACAAGAAATTCTCGGAGAGGAGCTCAAACCAGTCGACGACCGGCTTCTCCCGCAGGATGTGATCGTAGTGGGGCAGACGGAGGCCGACGCCGATGCCGTATCGGGAGTAGGCGTTGAAGCGGCAGAGAGGCATGCCGGCTGGGGAGAGGGCTCCGTCGGGGAGAAAGAAGGCAGGCGACTCAACCCGCCTGCCTTCGCATGACGAAACCTCGAGCGGCGAGCCGATGGAGCACCTACTGCGGCGCGCCCTCTTCTCCCTCTTTGCTCTTTTTCTTCTTCTTCGACTTCTTCTCTTTCTTGCCGCTGCACTGTCCGCAGCTTCCCTTTTCCGCCGTCATCTGGGCGTGCGCGCTGCCCGATTCGGTGGTGAGATCCGCTCCGCTGGCCCGCAGGGCCGATCCCGCCAGTAGGCCGGCGAAGGCGGCTGCCGTCAGGAGCGCAATGCCACGATCCTTCATGTCGTTTCCCTCCTTGAAGAGATTTGTGGTCCAACGACTTCGGAGCATTCCTAGGCTTGAGGCGATTGAACCGATTCTCTTCGTCTACGTCCGAAGCGGATTGCTGGCAAGCTTAATTCCTGGCAATTCTCCTTCGGTTTCCGGTGGGAAGTGGGCCAGGATGCGTCGGGCCCGAGTTTCGAGTCCGGAGCGGGAGGAGAGGGAATGATTGCGCTGATTCAGCGGGTGCGGGAGGCCCGCGTCCTTGTGGCCGGGCAGCCGGTCGCCGAGATCGGAACGGGGCTCCTCGGGTTCGTCGCCGTCGAGCGGGAAGACCGGGAGGCGGCGGCGGAGAAGCTCCTGGAGCGGATGCTCGGTTACCGGATCTTTCCCGACGAAGCCGGACGGATGGGCCGCTCTCTCTGCGAGACCCAGGGCGGTCTGCTCCTCGTTCCTCAATTTACGCTCGCCGCCGATACCCGGAAGGGAAACCGCCCGAGCTTCTCCCCCGCCGCCGCTCCGGAGGTCGGACGGGCGCTCTTCACCTACTTGGTCGAGCGGGCGCGCGAGCGCCACGGACGGGTGGCGAGCGGAATCTTCGGCGCCGAAATGGACGTTGCGCTGATCAATGCGGGCCCGGTCACCTTCTGGCTTCGCTCGAGCCGCGCGTGCCCGGAGTAAGAGAGGCGTCGCGAATGGGATTGCGCTTCGCAGCCCGCTTGCGGAAAATTGTCCCATGAGCGTTCGGGTCTATGGGTGCAACCATGTCGCGATCGAGGTGGGGAGCCGCGAGGAGGCGATCGCCTTCTACCGGGATGTCTTTGGACTGGAGCTGCTCGACCAAGGCGAGGGCGATGCCTTCTTTGCGCTCGGGGAGCACCAGTTCCTCGCCCTTTTCGTGGTGCCCGAGCTCCGGAGCGGCTCGGAGCGCCATTTCGGGCTCCTCGTCCGGGACGAGGCGCAGATCGCGGAGGTCCGAGAGAAGATCACCCGGAAGTATGGCCTTTCGCTCATTCCTGGTTTTCGCTGCGATTTTCGCGACCCATGGGGAAATCGGATCCAGGTCGTCGACCTCCATGACGAGTCTCTCGTCTGGCTGCTGCCCTACCGGGAGATCCAGAAAGAGGGGATTGTCTTTCGGACCGAGGAGCAGAAGCCTTCGGTTCCCGAGGGAGGGGTGAAGGGCGCGGCGGCTTCGCCTCCCGGCCTTCGGGCCGACATCGCACGTTTTGCCCTGACCGCTGATGCCGTTGTGCTCGGCGTCCGCCAAGCGGAGATCTCCGTCCTTCTGGTCGAGCGGAAGAATCCCCCCTATGCGGGCTGCTGGGCGTTGCCGGGAGGCTTCGTCGAGGCGGGGGAGGAGCCGCGCCAGGCCGCGGCCCGGGAGCTGTTCGAGGAGACGGGGGTCGCCGGGCTCACACTCTGGGAGGTCGGGGTCTTCGGAAAATCCGGGCGCGATCCGCGCGGACCCGTCGTCAGCGTCGCCCATGCGGCCTGGGCCGATCCGGCTTCGGTCGATGCCGCCGCCGGCAGCGATGCGGCTGCGGTCCGTTGGTTTCCTCTGCCCGACCTGCCGCCACTGGCCTTCGATCATCGGGAGATCATCCTGGCGGCCTGCCGGCTCCTCGAGGAGAAGCTCGCATCTCCTCATCCGGGGATCGAGGCGGGGCCGAACGCAGATCTCGTGAGTCGACTTCTCGCTCGGCTGGCCGGCTAGGCCTTTCCGCCGAAGGAGACGTAGTCGTCCAGGTCGAGGAGGTCGAACCAGCTGACGACATCTTCCCGATTCGGGGCGAGCTTTTGGATCTTTTCCGCGAAGATCTGGTGCGATTCGGCGTCCCCGGGAGCGCGGGCCTCCATGAAGGCCGACCAGGAGGCGATTTCCCATGGGTCGCGGTGGAGAGGTGCGTTTGTGACGATCCAGGCCAATAGCTCGCCATCGCTCCGTTCCTTGGCCATCTCGGCGAGAAGGGCATCGGCCGAGAGGCCGGTAAAGGCAAACCAGCGCTGATCGAGCGGGCAGTTGTACCGGTAGTCGCCCGCCTTGCCGGCGAGCTGGGCTCGCCCCTTGTCGAGCAGGCGAGGGAGGCAGACGTGGCCTCCCAGGCGCAGCCGTGGGCTGCGTGGCGGGCGCTGGGTGAGATCGAGGAAGAAGAGGGCCATCAGCGGCAGGAGGTCGTAAAATGCCTTTGCCCCACCCTTATGCCGCCATGCCGGGAAAACGGCAACCTCTTTGGCCGTGCTCGCGCCGTTTCGCGCCGATCATCGTTCGGCGGTTCGATTCCCGTCGCCCTTCCGCGCTCCCCTTAAGGTGCATCCTGGAGTGCACCCACCGGCCGCCCGCTCCCGGTCCGCCCACTCTTCGCGCAGCTTGGCAAAAAACATCCGGGCTTACGCTTATTCTTTTGGCAAAAAGGCTCCCTCCGGCCATACTCCCAGGGAACGAACGATCATCCACAGATGGAATTGCCTCCAAGAAATCATCTAGCGGCGCTTCTTCCCATGAAAGCTCTTTGCCGGGATCTCCTTGGTTACTGCGGGTCATCCTCCGGGAGCAGGAGGAGCGGCCGCCGGGAAAGCGAACGGGCGTTTGGCTTTCCCTTCCTCCTCTGCCTCGCGGCGGGACTCGGGCTGCTTCCTGTTTCGGTCGGGGCATCGACCGCGGGCGAAGGTCGAGTGGCTTTTTCTTCCTCGCCGGTCGGGGACCAGGTCCTATCCGAGAGCTCGGGCATTCGGGATGTCGCCGTCCCCATCGAGGAGATGTCGGAGAGTCACTTTCGCCAATCGGATATCAAGGGGCTGCACGGCACGCAAGGGGGCGAGGATCCGGAGCTGCCCTACTTCGAGCGCGCGATCGCCCTGGAAAATAAGAAGGAGTGGAGGCAGCTGCTCGATCTCTCCCGGAAATGGACCAGCGCCTACCCGAACGAGGCGGCCAGCTGGTTTTTCCTCGGTCTCTCCTACGAGAAGTTGAACCAGTATCACGAGGCCATCCGGGCCTACCGGGAAGCGATCCAGAAAAAGCGGGAGTTCGCCAAGGCGTGGTGCAACTTGGGGACCTGCTATGCCTACCTCGGCCAATACTCGGAAGCGGTCGATGCCCTGAAGACGGCCGTAGCGCAAAAGGAGGACTTCGGCAGGGCCTGGTCAGACCTCGGTGCGGCCTATGTGGAGCTTGGGCGGCACCAAGAGGCGGTCACGGCCTTGGAAAAAGCGACACAGCTCCGCTCCGATCTTCCGGAGGCCTGGGGCAACCTCGGTTGCGCCTATGCGGAATTGAAGAAGTACGATGCAGCGATTGCCGCGACCCGGAAGGCGGTGCATCTCAAGCCCGATTATGGAGCGGCTTGGTACAATCTCGCTACGCTGTACAAGGCAACGGGCCAGAAAGAAAAGATGGTCGAAGCGAGCCAAAAGGTTGGCGAGATCGATCCCGCAATGGGCAAGGAGCTCGCTCAAAAGCTCGTCGCACCCGCTCCCTGAGCAGATCCCCCAGGCGCATCCCACGGACCGGATGGCACAGATCCGGGTGGCTGGCAACAAGAGCCGTTTGGATGGGAAGCTAAAGCTCTCTCCGGTGGCCTGCGAAGCCGTTCGCCCGCTTTGGGGAGGCTGTGCCCTGGATCCGAGCCGCATTCTTACTCTGGCGGGCATCAACGGTCGGCGCTACTTCTGGGGCGCCTCGGCTTTGCCGTAGACCGTCTCCTTCAGGGCTTCGATCCGGACCTTTCCTTTGGCTTCCTGCGGCTTGCGCTCGACCTTCTCCGCACCCATCGCCGGGAGGATCGACAGCCGGTAGCCCTTCGAGGTCTTCACGAGCATCGTTTCTCCGCTCGCCTCCGCGCCGTGGAGAAAGAGAATCAGGCCGGCGAAAAGCAGCCCGGTTTGCGAAAAGCGAAGATGTCTCATTGGCGCGGGGCCCTGATTCGGGATGGGACGCTTTTCGGTGATTCCCATTCGACGCAATTCCCTGAATTCTACGTTGTCAGCCTTCTAGAGGAGAGCAAGATTGCCTGTTTTAAGCACATCGAAGGCCAGAACATCAATCGCTTTCTCAAGCAAGCCGCGCCTTTCGGAGGGACGATTCTCGTCTCGCGGTTTCCAAGACCGAAATGATAGGGGAAAGCTCCATCCGCGCGCAGGCTCGAGGCTTCCCGGCGAAGCGCTTTCCGTTTGACCGGGAGCGCGACAAGCCTCGCCGTTCAGGGCGGGGAAGGCTAGGTGCGCCCAGCATGGGCGCGATCTTGGAGGTGAAAGTCCTCCCGTGAGCTGGCCACAGCGAACGAAAGGAAGTGCAACTGCGTGAGGGTGACCGAGCGTGGGAAGGAAGCATGGAATGAACCCGCGAGCCGATGGACAAGAACTGGATATGAGGCGCGACTGGGCAAGGCGAGCAGGCCTATCACTGCGAAGCTTTCGTGGTCAATGTGAAATCGCGTAGATCTGGCGGTTGTGCGGGGAAGGATCGCGTTCTTACCTGGGGAGATCTCGCCTGATGCCTGAAAGGGTGACGGCGCAAGCCGGGGCGAGAAGTCAGCAGAGGCCGTAGTAGCCGGGCAACCGGCGAAGGGCCAAACGAGAAGGAGAGCTGGAAGTTATGACGCTTGGAAGTGCATCGCATCAGAAGCCTGGACAACCAGGGCGGGACACTGTTGGCGCGAATGAAGCCCGTGTCGATGTGGCTCGTGATGAAGCACGCCCGGCGCGTCAACAACAAGAAGGCTTGGGGCGAGACGATTTGCTAACGCAAGTCCTATCGCGTGAGAACATGGCTGCGGCGTGGAAACGCGTCAAAGCCAATAAGGGTAGTGCAGGCGTCGATGGACTGACGATTGAGCAGACCGCCGAACACCTCAAGGAACGTTGGCCGCAGGTTCGCAAGGAACTCATCGCCGGAAAGTATCAGCCTCAGGCTGTGCGCCGCGTTGAAATTCCAAAACCGACAGGCGGCATGCGTGAATTGGGGATACCGACGGTCATGGATCGGCTGATTCAACAGGCCTTGCTGCAAGTTTTGCAGCCGTTGATGGATCCGACATTCTCTGAATTCAGCCATGGCTTTCGCCCTGGCCGGAGTGCACATGACGCGGTGCTTCAAGCCCAGCTATATGTGCAGGAAGGTTTTCAGGTGGTGGTCGATGTGGATTGGGAGAAGTTCTTTGATCGGGTCAATCACGACATCCTCATGGACCGGCTTGCCAAGCGCATTGCCGATAAGGCCGTTCTGCGGCTGATTCGGCTCTACTTGCAGGCAGGGATCATGCCGGGTGGCGTGGTGATGGACAGATCAGAAGGGACGCCGCAAGGCGGCCCCCTCTCACCGCTCCTGGCCAATGTGCTGTTGGACGAAGTGGAGCAAGACCTGCAACGGCGGGGTCATCGCTTTGCGCGTGATGCCGATGACTGCAACGTTTACGTGCGCAGTCAGAAGGCTGGCGAGCGGGTGCTGGCATTGCCGAGAAAGCTAAATGCAAAGCTCCATCTGGTGGTGAACGAGAAGAAAACCGAAGTGGGACCGGTCTTTGGCCGCAACTTCCTTGGCTACGGCCTACGGCGGTGGACCAAGGGCACGGTCAAGATTGCCGTCGCGCCTAAGGCGCTCGACACGTTCAAACAACGTATACGGCTCATCACACGACGGGTTGGTGGCAAAGGCATGGTGCAGATCGCAGAGCAGATGCGGGAATATCTGCCGGGATGGAAGTCTTACTTCCGGATCGCGCAAACCCCTCAGGCGTTTAAAGACCTGGATTCATGGACAAGGCACCGACTCCGCGCGATCCAGCTCAAGCACTGGCGCACCGGGAGGACTGTTTACAGTCGGCTCAGGGCGCTGGGGGCGAATCATGAGTTGGCAGCGCAAATCGCAGGTGGTGCCGGGCACTGGTGGGGCCACAGCGAAGCGGGCTTGAATCGCGTCCTCACCGTCAAATACTTCGACGAACTTGGAGTACCTCGACTCACATGACCTCAACTTCTCGAACCGCCTGGTGCGGACCCGCATGCCAGGTGGTGTGGCAGGGGCGCGGCTCACTGCCGCCCCCTATGCCGATCGCGGTCGTCCTTGGCTTTGGCTGGGTGTCTGTTGCTGGATGGACTCGTCACTGGACATTCCACGGAGACCAAAATGGACGTTTGCATCGATCATAATACGCCCGTATGATTGAGCACAATGCGGCGGCTCCAAGCGTTCAAGTTTGAGCTCAGGCCGGATGGCCGCCAGGAGCGGCGGATGCGTCGTTTTGCCGGAGCATGCCGCTTCGTGTTCAACGAGGCGCTGGCGTTGCAGAAGAGGCGTCACGAGCAGGGTGAGAAGAGGCTTGGCTACGCCGGGCTCTGCAAGCTGCTTACCGGCTGGCGCAACGGATCTCCGTTGCCGAGCGGGCGTGTCGCGGCATGGCTGGCCGATGCGCCTGTTCATCCCTTGCAACAGACGCTCAAGGATCTGGAGCGGGCCTACGCCAACTTCTTCGCCAAACGCGCCGACTTCCCGCGCTTCAAGAAGAAGAGCTGGTCCGCGAGCTTCCGCTATCCCGATCCGAAGCAGATCAAGCTCGACCAGGACAACAGCCGCGTCTTTCTGCCGAAGCTCGGCTGGTTGCGCTATCGCACCAGCCGGGACGTGTTGGGAGAAGTGAAGAGCGTCACGGTGAGGCTGTCGGGCGGCAGGTGGCGTGTGAGCATCCAGACCGAGCGGGAAGTGGCGCAGCCCATCCCGCAGGGTGAGGCGGTCGGCATCGACATGGGCATCGCCCGTTTCGCCACGCTTTCGGATGGCACGTTCTATGCGCCGCTCAAGAGTTTCAGGCGGCATGAGGCGGCGTTGCGCAAAGCGCAGCAGTCGATGAGCCGCAAGGTGAAATGCAGCAATAACTGGAAGAAGGCGAGAGCACGAGTTGAGAGGATTCATTGTTGCATTGGCAACGCTCGGCGCGACTACCTGCACAAGGCTACGACCACGATCAGCAAGAACCACGCGATCGTGTTCATGGAGGACCTGCAGGTGGGGAGCATGTCCCAGTCGGCGTCTGGCACGGTTGAGAATCCGGGAAGGAATGTTCGGGCCAAGTCTGGCCTGAACAAGTCGATTCTCGACCAGGGATGGTCCGAGTTCCGGCGGCAGCTGGAGTACAAGATGGAGTGGAGAGGCGGCTGGCTTGTTGTCGTGCCGCCGCGGAACACGAGCCGGACCTGTCCGTGTTGCGGCCATGGGTCGGCGGACAATCGGCAGACGCAAGCCAGGTTCGAGTGTGTGGAGTGCGGTTTTGAGGAAAACGCCGACGTGGTCGGCGCGATCAATGTTCTAAGGGCGGGACACGCCCGGATCGCCTGTGAAATGAGCGGCACCGAGTCGCCAGCAGCAGGAACCCGCCGAAGCGGCTCATTCCGGTTCAAGCCCGGATTGAGCGCCGTAGGAATCTCCGGACTTTACACCGGGGAGGATGTCAAACGATTGCCGAGCATCACGAGAAGGCCGCCATGCATCATGAGCATGCGGCCACGCACCACAGGAAAGCAGCGGAGCACCACCGCAAAGGAGAGCATGCGGAGTCGGGGCATCATGCGCATATCGCCCATGGGTTGCCAACAGTTGACTAATCAATAGACATAACTCACGTTGCATGGCATTCTTTTCCTATGAAGCTGAGCATCTGGGCGAGGCGGCAGGGGATTGGCTCCAAGACGGCTTGGCGGATGGGGAAGGACGGGAAGATGCCGGTGCCGGTCGAGCAGTTGCCGACCGGGACGGTGATCGTGCATGCGGAGGAGAGGCAGCCCGGCGGAGTTGCCCTCTACGCGCGCGTCTCCAGCGCCGACCAGAAGACGGATCTGGACAGGCAGTTGGCGCGGCTGACGGAGTGGGCGCTCGCCAAGCGGTTGCCGATCGTCGATGCGGTCAGGGACGTCGGCTCCGGGGTGAACCGCCCCGGCAGGGGCTCTTGCGGCTCTTGCGCGATCCGAAGGTCGGCGTCATTCTGGTCGAGCATCGGGACCAGCGGATGCGGGCGAGGAAGGCGCTCGAGGCTCTCCATGAGGGATCGTCCGGTCTTCACCTATCAGACGCGCTTGAGGCTGGCGGCAGAGCAGGTCGCGGCTCTGGACGCCTATGCGGATCACTACGGGCAAGCCCAAGCGGGCACTCTTTGCCAGGATGCGGGTGGGGATTCCGATGGGCGATCTCAAGCGCGAGTTCCTGCGGCGCTTTGGGATCACCGCCCGGCAGTTCCACGCGATTCGCGTGGGCCTTGAGGGCAAGATCGCCTCGATCCGGGAGCGGCTTCCGGAGTGGATCGCCGAGGCCGAATCCCGCATCCAGAGAGCCGAAAGCGTCGTCCGCATTCTCTCGGGGAGGGAGCCAGGCTCGGAGAAGCTTCATCAGAAGAAGCGGCGGCTTGGGAGCCTTCGCGCCAGGCTTGCGGCACGGATCGCCGACCGGGACTCGGGGCGCGTCCGCCTCTGCTTCGGCTCCCGCCGCCTGTTCCGCAAGCAGTTTGCCCTCAAGGAGAACGGCTACGCCAGCCATGCGGAGTGGAAAAAGGATTGGCAATCCGCACGGAGCGCCCAGTTCTTCGTGATCGGCTCGAAGGACGAGACCGCGGGCAACCAGTCCTGCCAGGCTTCGGTCGAGGAAGACGGCAGTGTCACGCTGCGCCTGCGTCTTCCCGATGCGCTGGCCTCGGATGGCAAGCTTCTGGTCATTCCCGGCGTGCGATTCGCCTATGGCCAGGAGGAGATTCTTCAGGCGCTTGCCGCGAGCCGGATCGTTCTGTCGCAAACCAAGGGCGGCAAGCCAGCCTGGAGACGAGACGGCGTCGCTGTAAGCTACCGCTTTGTGAGGGACCGGAAGGGCTGGCGGGTCTTCGCGAGCGCCCTGGCCAAGCCGGTTCCCGTTGCGACAAGCCGTCTGGCGGGAGCGGTTGGGATCGACATCAATCACGACCATCTGGCCGTGGCGGAGACGGACCGGTTCGGCAACCTGCTGCGGGCCCTTCGGGTGGATCTCAACCTCTACGGCAAGACCGAAGATCAAGCCAAGGCGATCATCGGCGACGCAGCGAGGATGATTGTGGAGATGGCACGGGAGCGTGGTCTTCCCCTGGTCCTTGAGCGGCTGGATCTGAAGAAAAGGAGGACTGAGCTTGAGGTGGCGAGTCCATCCGCCGCCAGGAAGATCTCGTCGTTTTGCTACTCCAAGACCATTTCCCTGCCCAAGGCGGCCTGTTTTCGAGCCGGAGTCGAGGGGATCGAAGTCGATCCGGCCTATACTTCCGTGATGGGCGCGGTGAACCACGCGCGTCGTCACGGCATCAGCTCTCACCAGGGCGCGGCCTATGTTGTGGCCAGGAGAGGCTTGGGCCTCTCCGAGCGTCCGGCCGTGCGGGAGGTCGCCCGCGCCGGCCCGCAAGGGCGGCCACCTCACCTTTGCCCTACCCGCGAGGAATCGGGCGAAGCATGTGTGGTCGTTCTGGTCGGAGGTTCGGAGGAGGCTCAAAGCGGCGCAGGCAGCGCATGCCCGGTCGGGAGGCTTGCGAGAGCCGCCCGCGCCTTTGCTCCCGGAAACGCGGGCATTGGGCGCCACCTGGGCATTGCCGGCGGAATCCCGGCACGCGAACCGTCGGCAGAACTGTTCGGCCGACGTCATCGACGACCTTCCCTGGTAGGGGAATGGTTGTCTATGGTTTGAGGAACGGCATAGCAAGAACGCCCAGGCACACGCCGAAGAAGCAGCGAAGGAAGAGGCGATGATGCACGACAAGGAGCCTTGATCAAGGGGCTCCGGAAGTTTCGCGCTTTCCTTTGGAGGGGCGGTGCGCGAGAAGGCGTGCCGCCCCGTCCGAAGCCGCAGGAGCGGCCCAAGCCGGCTCGTTCAAGACCGCGCTTCTTCTCGCAGGATCAGTCGCAACGGAATCATCACCGACTGGGCGAATCCGGCCTTCTCATAGAATCTCTGGGCTCCTGTGTTTCGGGCGTCGGTGAGCAGGGTCACCCGGGCGCATCCCCGTTCCCGGCAGAGCCGAAGCGCCCGGGCGAGAATGGCGCTGCCGATCCCGGCTCCCCGCCGAGAGGGATCGACGACCATGTCTTCCAGGATGGCGACGGGAGCTCCGAGGGCGGTGGAAACCGTGTAGAGAAGGCTCACCATCCCGATCGCTCGTCCATCTTCCTCGGCGAGCAAGACGTCTCCGAGCCGCGGATCGGAGAGGATCGCGCGCAAGCCCCGCTCCTGGAGTGCGCCGTTTGGCGCAAATTCCTCTTCTTGGGAAAAAAGGCTTTGGAGGAGAGGGACAAGAGCGGGGACATCCTCGCTCCTTGCTCTTCTGAGGATTACGGAAGGGGCAGCTTGAATCGCCTCGTCCACGGCAGGAAGCCGAGAATCGAGCCCGGCTTGCGTCAATTCCTGGAAGCGCTTTTCCTTTTCGCTGAGCCACTGCTCGAGGAGGTTGATCGTCAATTCCTGGAGCGGCTTGCCAAGAGCGCCACTCTTGACCTGGATCTTCCGGTAGAGGTCGTCCGGGATCTCGATGGTGGCTTTCATAGATGAAGGAGGATGGTTCGGTTGCTATCTTTAGATCCAATCCAGCTGGCGGGATCAATGTTTCCTCCGAAGTTTCAGAAAATGCCCCGGGAGGCATCCGCGCCCAGGCTTGACGGGATTGGAGGGCCTCTCTCCGGCAGGGAACGACCCCTATCTACCTCCGGGTTTTCCGGAAGACCCGCTCCTTGAGGCTTTCTCCGCGCTTGGAGGTCGATTAGGATTGCGGCGATGGGCGAGCTCACCCCCTCCGCCTTGCCGCCCCGGCCGCTCGAGCATTTCTCGGAAGCGGGAGATCCTCCTGAAGCACCGCGTTGCGCAACGAACCACCGCCATGGCCACGCTCATGGGGTCCTTGATCCCGCGATCGCGGCGAATCAACAAGGGCTCCAGGCCGTCCAACGATCCTTTTTCATCCTTCTGCTTACCGCTGCGGTGCAATTCGGGATCGTTCTCCTTTCGGGCAGCGTGGCGCTGCTCGCCGATGCGATCCATAACATCGGCGACGCGGCGACCGCGCTCCCGCTCGGGGTCGCCTTCCGCCTGGCCCAGCGGAAGCCGACGGCACGCTTCTCCTACGGCCTCGGCCGGGTCGAGGACCTGGCGGGGCTGGCGATCGTCGCCATCATTCTCTTCAGCGCCCTGGTCTCCGGCTATGAGGCGGCCCATCGGCTCGTTCACCCGCAGCCGGTGGCTCTCCTCGGCTGGGTGGCTGCTGCGGGCGTGGCCGGCTTTCTCGGCAACGAGCTTGTCGCGCTCTACCGGATCCGGGTGGGCCGGCGGATCCAGAGCGCTGCGCTGATCGCCGACGGCTATCATGCCCGCACTGACGGACTGACGAGCCTGGCCGTGGTTCTGGGCGTGATCGGTGCCCGGCTCGGCTTCCCGCTCGCTGACCCGATCATCGGCCTCGGGATCACCGCCGCGATCCTGGGCATCGTCTGGCAGTCGGCCAGGACGGTCTTTCTGCGGATGCTCGACGGGGTCGAGCCGGAAGTGGTCGAGGCCATTCGCCATGCCGCCGGGCACGCGGTCCCCGTTCACCGGCTGCTCGAGGTGCGGGCCCGCTGGCTGGGCCACAGGCTCGCGGCCGAGATCGACGTGGCGATGGATGGCCGTGCCACCCTCCAGGAGGCGGAGCGAGTCTCCTCGGCCGTCGAGAGCGCACTGCGTGCGCATCTGCCGGCGCTCGGGGCGGCTCGGATCCGGATGCGTCCCTCCGGCGCGGGGAGCGACGCTTCGCAATAGGCAATGGCTTTCGGCCCGATGAAAAAACTTTCTTGAGCGGGCGAGCGAGGGCGTCCATGCTTGTCATGACACGACGGGCTCCGCCGCCCGAACTGCGCCATGTCCCATCGGCTTCTCGTCCTGAAAACCTACTACAAGGAGCTTTCCCCGATGACTGATCTCTTCCCGACGATGCGTCAGCCGCTCATCCGATGGGCCGCCTTTCTTCTGCTGGGGAGTGGCACGACCCTCTATAGACAGGAGTCGGAGGCTCCGGCGACCGAGCCGAAGGCGATGCATGGCTATCACCACAGCTTTCATGACGTGGGGAAGTATGCCCGGCTCTTTGAATCGAAGGAGAGGGACAAGTGGCAGGAGCCCGATCGGGTGATCGAGGCTCTCAACCTGAAGCCGGGGTCCGTGGTGGCCGACATCGGCGCGGGAACGGGCTATTTCACCCGGAGGTTTTCCCAGGCGGTGGGAGCGGAAGGGAAGGTCTACGCGATCGACTCCGAGCCCGCGATGGCCGACTACTTGAGAAAGGAGGTCAAGGAGAAGAGTCTCAGGGTGGCTGACCAGGACTACGGCGCGCCTCTTCCGCTTTGGCGATCTGCTACTTCGTCGTATAGCCGCCGTTGATCAGGATGGTCTGGCCGGTGATCCACCAGCCTTCGGAGACCAGAAACCGGATGAAGGGGACCACATCCTCGATGTGGGTCAAGCCGGACTTGGTGAACGGAGACAACGCCGCCGCCGTCTTATGGTAAGCCACCGCTTCAGGACTCTCCTGACCATAGAAGAAGGGCGTGTCCATCGGGCCCGGCCCGATCGCCGTCACCGAGATCCCTCGGACGCCGAACTCCTTGGCGGCCGCCCGGGTGAAGTGTTCGACCGGCGCCTTGGTGCCGGCATAGGAGGCATAGAAGGGGGTAAAAGCCCCCAAAAGAGAGGTGACGAGCGTGCAGACCTTGCCGTGGTCGTTGAGATGCTTGCCCGCCTCCTTGAGGAAGAAGAAGGCCGTTTTCGCGTTGACGGCATTCATCTCATCGAACTCGGCTTCGCTCGTCTCGAGAATCGGCTTCTTGAGCACCTTGCCGACCGTGTTGATTGCGATGTCGGGCCGGCCGAAGGCCGCAACCGCGTCGCCGAAGAGCTGGGCCAGCACATCCGCAGACGTCAAATCCCCGGAGAGTGCCAGCGCCTTGGCCCCCGCCTTCTCGATCGCGGCGACGGTCGTCTCGGCGTGCAACTTGTCAGCGGCGCTCCGGTAGTGAATGACCACCGCCTTGGCCCCCTGTTCGGCTAAATCGCGTGCGATGAGGCTGCCGAGGTTCTTCGCTCCGCCGGCAACTAACGCCACCTTGCCTTGGATGCTGTGTTTTCCGGACATCGGGGTTCCTTTGGTAAGAGAAAGATCGGCTCTTTACGTATCCTAAGCCATTCGGCGGGTCAACCTCCGGGTTTTCCTGGGGGCTTGATCGTTGAGGCTTTCTCCTCTCTTGGCGGCCGATGAGGATCGCGGCGATGGTCGAGCCGGAAGTGGTCGAGGCCATTCGCCATGCCGCCGGGCACGCGGTCCCCGTTCACCGGCTGCTCGAGGTGCGGGCCCGCTGGCTGGGCCACAGGCTCGCGGCCGAGATCGACGTGGCGATGGATGGCCGTGCCACCCTCCAGGAGGCGGAGCGAGTCTCCTCGGCCGTCGAGAGCGCACTGCGTGCGCATCTGCCGGCGCTCGGGGCGGCTCGGATCCGGATGCGTCCCTCCGGCGCGGGGAGCGACGCTTCGCAATAGGCAATGGCTTTCGGCCCGATGAAAAAACTTTCTTGAGCGGGCGAGCGAGGGCGTCCATGCTTGTCATGACACGACGGGCTCCGCCGCCCGAACTGCGCCATGTCTTATCGGCTTCTCGTCCTGAAAACCTACTACAAGGAGCTTTCCCCGATGACTGATCTCTTCCCGACGATGCGTCAGCCGCTCATCCGATTGGCCGCCTTTCTTCTGCTGGGGAGTGGCACGATCCTCTATGGACAGGAGTCGGAGGCTCCGGCGACCGAGCCGAAGGCGATGCATGGCTATCACCACAGCTTTCATGACGTGGGGAAGTATGCCCGGCTCTTTGAATCGAAGGAGAGGGACAAGTGGCAGGAGCCCGATCGGGTGATCGAGGCTCTCAACCTGAAGCCGGGGTCCGTGGTGGCCGACATCGGCGCGGGAACGGGCTATTTCACCCGGAGGTTTTCCCAGGCGGTGGGAGCGGAAGGGAAGGTCTACGCGATCGACTCCGAGCCCGCGATGGCCGACTACTTGAGAAAGGAGGTCAAGGAGAAGGGTCTCAAGAACGTGACGGTTCGCCTGGTCAAGCCGGGCAGCGCCGATCTCGAGCCCCAATCGGTCGACCGGATCTTTTTTTGCGTGGTTCTCCACCACGTCGACAACCGGATCGAATATCTCCGGAAGCTCTCAGGCGCTCTCAAGCCCGAGGGGAGGATCGTCCTGATCGACTTCAAGCCGAATTCGCCTGTCGGTCCGCCCCCCGCGCATCGAATCCTGGAGGAGGAAGCCAAGGAGGAGTTCCGGCAGGCCGGCTATCGCGTCGTGAAGGAGTACGACTTCCTCCCCTACCAGTACTTCCTCGAGTTCGCACCGGAGAAGTAGGCGTCCCGGAGAGGCAGCGCGCGCCGTTCCTTGGTTCGCCAGGAAACCGAAGAGCTGCGCTACCGCCCGCTCGACGAAGCGGAGAGGAGATTCTTCTTGTTGCCCATTTGCTTGCTCAGCGGGAAAGCAGGCGAGCGAACTTGCCCGAGGCCAAGAGGAGGATCAGAAGGCCGAGCAGCTGCTCCAGCTGTCGACCGGAGACGCGACGGGCGGTGAGTCGAGCACCGAGAAGGGCAGCAATGGCCCCGATGAGCGAAAGGGAGCCGGCCAGGGAGAGATCGATGCGAGCCGTCGCCCCGTGCGTGAGGAGTGCGGAAAAGGAAGAGGGGATCACGACGAGCGAGTTCATAGCGGCGACCGATCTTGCCTCGAAGCCCATCAGGATCAGCAGGGGCATCAGAATGGCGCCCGGCCCGACGCCGAGCATGCCGCCAATGAAGGCGGCCGGCAGCGACAAGGCTAGGGCAAGGAGTAAGCCGGCGCCCGTGCCCAGCTCGCCCGTCGATCGACTGTTCTCGGACGATCTCCCGCGCTTTTGCGAGAAAAGGAGCCGATAGGCCAGGTAGAGGGAGGCGAGGAAAAAAAGGCTCCAAAGAGCGATCGGGTTGATCCGCTGGGCGACGACGACGCCCAAGGGGGAGACGAGTGCCGTTGTCAACGCCAAGAGGATGCCGGGTCTCCATGCCACAAGGCCGCTTCGCGCAAAGCCGATGAGCGAGCTTCCCGCCGTAACACCGTTGAGAAGGAGGCTGAGCGGCTGCACCTGATTGACCAAGTCGGAAAAGAAGAGTCCGAGAAAGGGAAGAGCGAGAAGTCCCACACCCATTCCGAGCATGCCCGAGACAAAGGAAAGCAGAGCCAAGCCAGCGGCCAGCCACAAGTGTCCATTCAAGCAGACTTCCTTCCCTCCTGGCGATGTCACGGGAGCGACAGGCTGCGATTCCTCCTGCCTTCCGGTCCTCTGCCCCGTCAGGATTTCTCCTTTCGGCCGCCAATCGCTGAATTCCCCAGGCGCCAGTCTTGCGGGTGGCTCGAGGGCGGCTCAGTCTCGGAGCTTGCCCTTCCGGCAGTGACCAATCTGGTACGCCGTTCCGATGACCTCTCCGGTCGAGACTACGGCCCACGAAGGCGCTCGAGGCTCACGGTGGCCGCTCGAGTGCCGCCCGCGCACGGCCTCGACCCGATCACCCAGGACCCTTACCGCCGTAGGCGGCCTAGTCATCTTCGCCGCTCGATTCGTTCCTGCCTTGGCTCGTCCTGCGGCGAAGGAGCTGGCGGATATCCACGCCGTAGGCGAAGAATGCGAAGGTTCCAGCGGTTAAGAGGGCTTGAGCCCCGAGAAGCCAGAGCAGCGCCGTATTGAATTGCTCGCGGCTTGCGGCCAGAGCGCCGTTGAGGCTCCATGCCGTCAGGACAATCACGGAGGTCACGATGATGAGGAACCATTGGTAGATGCGGCCGCTTCTCAGACGCGCCTCCATCGCTTCCGGGTTCCGCCGCTCCGGCTCAGCCGAGATCCGCGCCTCGATCCGCAGGCGCAGCTTGCGCAAGCCGAGCCACGCCCCCCCGGCCAGAAGAGCCCATAGGGCATCTCGCCAGGGCAGGGTCCGCAGCGCATCGGCCAAAGAGGCGTGAGGGAGCGTGAGCCAAAGGGATGCGCCGACCGAGAACGCGGAAGCTGTCGCGACAATGAGCAAGACCCATCCGGAGAGGACCAGCAGCGCGGCAACCGCTTTCGCATCGTTGTTCATCGCCTTCATCTGAAAATCGCACAAGCGACCCGGTTCCCGCAAATCCGATCCAAAGCCCGGGGCCCGGAATGATGGAACCGAGGCCCGTGTGGAGAATGCGAGATACCGATTGACGGCCTTTAAGATTCTCTTTAAGGTTCGCCCGCAAAGACAATCTGATCCGTACGTAAACCTGCGGAGGGTGGAAGGAAATCTTGAAAACGCCCAAACAAATCCTCTTAGCAGCGCTCGCCGCTTCTCTCATCCTGCCCTCAACCATTCACGCGCAGCCCACCGGCGAAGCGTCGCAGCCGGATGTGAACTCGGCCATTGAATCCTTGCGCGCTGACCTACACGCCGACAAGGTCGCTATTATCGGGGAGACCATGAAGTTCACGCCAAAGGAGTCCGAAGCCTTCTGGCCGATCTACAACCGATTTGCCGCCGACATGTCGAAGGTGAACGACGAGCGCATCGCGCTCGTGAAGGACTACGCCGCCAAATACGACACCCTGACCGACGTACAAGCAAAGGACATGGTTACGCGCATGTTCTCCTTCGAGCAGCGCCGTCTCGACGTGATGAAGAAGTATTTCAAGGAGTTCAGCGCCAAGCTTCCCGCTCAGGCGGTCGCCAAATTCTACCAGTTGGAGAATCGCCTTAACCTTCTTGTCGACGTCAATTTGGCATCCTCCCTGCCTGCATTGCTCGAAAAGCCGGTCAACCAGTAGGGCTGTGGCTTGCCATCGATGACGGGTCCACCCCGCTTCTTGAACTGGCAATCGAATGGGCGGCGATGCGGCAGCCCCTCCGCCGATCCGGGATAAGGATAGGGTCACCCGATCGCACTGTCGTTGTCTTCCGGAGGTGGAGCGTTCCGATCCTTGAGGCTGCGCCGGAGCTGCCCGCGAAGGATGTTCTCCAGCGCAGAACCCCATTCATCGGTGCGGAGGCGACTCCGGGAACCGCCATTCCGGGGAGGTGAACGGGAAGCGGGAGCGCAGCCGGATGGTCCGCCGTCTGCCCGCTGCGATCACGCGGGTCAACCGGAGAACGAGGCGGCCAGGGCAATCTTGGGATCTCCCGGTCCAAAACCGTGGCGAAAAGGACGCGCTCGCTCAGGCGTAAGCAGGTTTGAGTCCGTTTCTGGGAACGGAAAAGGGCCACGCTGCCAAGCCGCGCAGGCTTCGCCTATGCGACCTCTCGAGGGTAGCGGAAGATGTCCGACGATTATCCGGATCTGAACGCCCGGGCGTCTTCAGCCATCCGCGCGGGCAACCTCACGGGCGAGCGTGCGCACTACAGCGACGCCGCCGAGATCGGCAGGACGGCTATACGGCATGGGCTGCGCAACGCCGTCGTATGGGGAAATCTTGCCCTGGCCTACAATAACCTCGGGCATCACAAGGAGGCTTTGGATTGCGCCCATCAGGCTCTGGCGTTGGATCGTGAGTATGCCGTCGCCTGGATAGAGGCCGCGCGGGCGAACGCCTGCCTCGACCGGAGGACGAAGGCGATGCATGCGTGCGAAATCGCCAGAGCCTTCATGCCGGAATCCGCAACCGCCTGGGCGAACCTCGCGATTCTGTACCGGCGGCTCGACCAAAAGCACGCGGCGCTGGAATGCCTTGAAGAGGCAAGGCGCCTGGGGGGACAAGATGGCTGGATCTGGGGGTTGTTCGGCAGCGTCTGGTCGGATCTCGGCCGGTACGGCGAAGCCAAGAACGCCTATTTCCGGGCGATCTCCATGGCCCAGGGAAACGCGGTCGCCTGGAATGGGCTGGGGGTTGCGCAAAAGAACATGGGCGAATACAGCGACGCGGAAAACTCCTTCCGCATGGCGCTGGAGATCAATCCACATTTCCAGGTGGCTCTGGATAACTTACGGAGGATGAGGCGGCGTGTTGGCCTGTTCGAGCGTCTTTTGGGCCGGGTCGCGGAAAAGATACGGCTCTGAGTCCCCAGCGCCGCGTAATTCGAGCGCGTGTTTTCCCCAAACCGCGGCGACGCAACGGGCCCGTTCCCTGCCCGTTATACGCGCTTGGTCCACTCGTCGTGGGCAGGGATGATCAAGGACGAGGGCTGGCCGCATCCCTTTTGCTGTTTTGCGCTCAAGACGGCGCTGCGAGCCGCTGCAGTTAACTCCCTATCCGACCTCTTCCATGCGGATGTCCCTTTCCCATGCATCGAGTCGGTCTTCGCCACGATGCGCTGGGCCTCCTGGCATACGTTCCAGATCCTCACCAAGCGCGCGCCAAACGGCTCGCCCGAGCTCGCCCTCGAGATCGACTGGCCACGGAACGTACGGGATGGGCGTTTCGATCGAGAATGATGCCTGCGTCTGGCCAGCGGACCGTCTCCGGGCCTATTTCGGACGAGCGGCGGGCACGGAGCGATTCGCCGCGCAACCTGGTTGGCTAGGGCGGCCCCCCACCGCTTCCCTGCCGTGGCGCGCCCTGAGATCCTGGATGGGCCCGAGAGGAACGATGCGCGTCGGGTTGATGTCGTCGTGCGTGATGTAGTAGTGGCGCTTGATCTGATCGAAGTCGACGGTCTCGGCGACTCCGTCCCACTGGTAGAGGTCCTGCAGGTAGCCCGAGAGGTTCGGATAGTCGACGATCCGGCGGAGGTTGCACTTGAAGTGGCCGTGGTAGACCGCGTCGAAGCGGACGAGGGTGACAAAGAGCCGCAGGTCGCTTTCGACCGGCTTTGGCCCAAAGAGGTAGCGGGTCGTGGCAAGCCGCTTCTCGAGCGCATCCAAGGAGTCGAAGAGGAGGCGGACCGCCGCCTCGTAGACTCTCTGGCTCGTGGCAAAGCCCGCGCGGTAGACCCCGTCGTTGATCCGTTCGTAGAGCCAGTCGTTGAGCGCATCGATCTCCTTCCGGAGGCCGTTGGGATAGAGGTCGACCGAGGGATCCGCCCAGGCGCCGAAGCAGAGCGAGAACATCCGCAGGATGTCGTCATCCGAGTTGCTCACGATGCGCCGGGTCCGGGTGTCCCAGAGCACCGGAACGGTGACGCGGCCCCGGTAGGCTGGGTCGGTGGCGAGATAGGCCTCGCTGAGGAACCGGAATCCGTGGATTGGATCGGCTGAGGCTCCCGGCACCTCCCGGAAGGCCCAACCCCGCTCATCGCGGATCGGGTCGACGATAGTCATCCCGATGACCCCTTCCAGCCGCTTGAGCTTCCGTCCGAGGATGGTCCGGTGGGCCCAGGGACAGGCTCGGGAGACATAGAGATGGTAGCGCCCCGCTTCGGCGGGGAACCCGGAGCTCCCGTCGGCGCTCACCCAGCCGCGGAACGCATCGCCCTGCCGGACGAAGGCGCCTTCGTCCGACTGCTCGTCGGGAAATTGCGCTCGGAGGACCATCTCGAGCAAACCTATCCCTTCCTTCCGAAAACGCGAATGGTTCCTGATGCCTCAAGGAAGATCGAAGACAAGGAGCTCCGCCGCGGTCACACCCTCGATCCGGATCGTCTTCTCCTCCGCAAGGGCGGCGCCATCGCCCTCCCAAAGCTCATGGCCGTTCGCCCGCACGGCGCCGCGCGCCACCTGGAGCCAGGCTCTCCGCCCGGGCTCGATCTTCTCTTCCCAGGACTCACCTGCGCCAAAAAGGCCTGCGTAGATGCGGGCGTCCTGATGGATCCGGATGGAACCCTCCGCCCTGTCGGGCGAGACCAGGAGCTGCAGCCGCCCCTGCCGCTCCTTCTCGGGGAACGGCTTCTGCTCGTAGCCGGGGTCGAGTCCCCGGCGAGCGGGAAGGAGCCAGATTTGCAGGAGGTGGAGCGGCTCGCGCGGTGAGGGATTGTGCTCGCTGTGCGCGACCCCTCGTCCCGCGGTCATCCGCTGCGCCTCCCCGGGCCGGAGGATCGAGCCATGGCCGAGGCTGTCCCGGTGCTCGAGGTTTCCCGAAAGCACCCAGGTGAAGATCTCCATCTCGCGATGGGGATGGGTCGGAAAGCCGGCCCCGGCGGCGATCCGGTCGTCGTTGATCACCCGCAGCACCGAAAACCCCATCCAGGACGGATCGACATACCGGTCGAAGGAGAAGGTGTGGCGGCTCTCGAGCCAGTCGAGCTCGGTCCTCCCGCGCTCTTCGCTCTTCCGGATGGTCAGCATACTCCCTCCTTGTTTAAGCTCCGGCCTTAGCTCCCGCCCTTGAGGCGCTTGGCGATCTCCGCCACATGGCGGCCTTGGAAGCGGGCGATCTCCCGCTCGTTCTCCGAAAGCCGGCGGGAGCCATCAATGCCCGCCAGCGTCGATGCGCCGTAGGGAGTTCCTCCGGTGATCTCGGTCATGTTGGTGAGTGCCGGCACGGTGTAGGGGACCCCCACGATCACCATCCCGTGGTGGAGCAGGGTGGTGTGGAAGCTCGTGATCGTCGTCTCCTGGCCACCGTGCTGGCTGGCCGTGCTGACAAAGACGCTCCCCACCTTCCCGACGAGCGCCCCCTTCACCCAGAGCTCCCCGGTCTGATCGAGGAAGTTGCGCATCTGAGCCGCCATGTTGCCGAAACGGGTCGGCGTCCCAAAGAGGATCGCGTCGGCCTCGGCCAGCTCGTCGACCCGGGCGGCCGGGACATGGGCGAATGCCTGCCGGGCCGCCTTGGCCCCGCTCCGTTCCAGGACGGCTTCGGGCACGAGCTCTGCAACCTGCCGGAGCTCGACCTCGGCGTCGGGAACCTCGCGGACACCAGCAGCGATCGCCTCGGCGAGCGCAGAGACATGTCCATACATGCTGTAGAAGACAACGAGCACCTTGGTTGCCATAGGGGATCCTCCTGTTTCGGGTTATTGGTTTTCGAGAGTCGGTACGGGCTCGCCCAGGGCGTTTCCTTCCTCCGCGCCCCGCCCGATCTTCCGGCAGAGCCGGCCCAGAGCCGTCTGCTCCTCCGGGCTCAAGACGCTCAAGGCCGCGGTGATCCTCACCGCATGACCGGGAAAGACCCGCCGGATCAAGCGCCGCCCTTCCCGGGTGAGGGTGACCGTCACGCAGCGGCGGTCCTCCGGGTTCCTGGCGCGTCCAACCAGACCGCGGCGCTCCAAGTTGTCGACGACGACCGTGACGTTGCCTCCGCTCCGCAACAGCTTGCGGCCGAGCTCCCGCTCGTTCATCGGGCCGATGTGGAGGAGCGCTTCGAGAACGCCAAGCTGTCCCGTGGTCAGCCCCTCGCGGGAGAGGGGGCCGCGCAAGGCCGCAGCGAGCCTCTCCGAGGCGCGAGTCAGCTTGATGTAGCAGTTGAGCGCCCGGACCTCGGGAAGCGGACCTTGGTAGTGGGTCGGCATATCGTTTGAATTAAAATGATTTCAAATCAAAATAAAAAGATCCCGCCTTTCTGTCAAGCGGACCTTCCCCATGGGTTTCGGCGACGGCGGAGCCCGAAGGCTCGAAGATCCGCCTGCGCATCGGTAGGATCGTCCCATGAGCTTGAACGGAAGAACCGCGCTCGTGACCGGTTCCTCGCGGGGCATCGGGGCGGCGATTGCACGGAAGCTGGCCGAGGCAGGTGCCTGGGTCGTCCTCCATGCGAACCGGACCACCCGAGCGGCGGAGGAGATCGCCCGGGAGATCGAGCGGAACGGAGGGAAAGCTGCCGCCGTGCAGGGCGATCTCTCGTCGGCTGCGGGTGCCCGGGACGTGGTGCGGGCTGCTTTCTCGGAGTTCGGCGCCCTGGACATCCTGGTCAACAACGCCGCTGCGGGCGACGGGGGTGCCATCGAGGATCTCGAGGAGCAGTCCGTCCTCCGGCTCCTCGCCCTCAACATCGGCTCGCTCTTCTTTGCGACGAAGGAGTTTGTGCTTTTGAGCCGGAGCCAACACGGGCGGATCGTCAACCTGAGCTCGATTGCGGGCCGCCTTCCTTCGCCCGGAGGCTCGGTCTATGCCGCGACCAAGGCTGCGGTCGAGTCGCTCACCCGGAGCCACGCGATCGAGCTCGGCCCCCGTGGGATCACCGTCAATGCGGTCGCTCCCGGCACGACTCAGACGGCGATGGCGGTGGAGACCTTCCCGCCCGATCTCCTCCGGCGGTGCGCCGCGGTCGCCCCGCTCGGCGGCCTGGGACAGCCAGAGAAGATTGCCGAGGTCGTGGCCTTCCTCTGCTCGGATGGCGCGTCCTGGATCACGGGTCAGGTGATTGGCGTCGACGGCGGCCAGCCGACCTCGACCGCCGTGCTCCAGTACATCGCAGAGCGCTTGGGGAGCCAATAGTCGCGGGGTCCCTCAAGGCTTTGCGGGAGCTCGACGAGCCGATCGACTTGCGAGGCCGCATTGCTTCTGGCGGAAGAACGAGTCCGCGGCATTGGCGACTCGGCGACGGGGAGAAGACGATTCTATCGGGAGCAGATTCCGAAGGGATGGCAGGAAAACCTGATCGATCCCCACTTACCCGATCGAGACGGCCGCCAAAACCAGCATCAGCGATGAGAAAGCCTTGCGCCGATCGACTGGCAAGACTTCTTCCCAAAAGTCTGTCTTCATTGGAACATTCCATATCCCGTGGAGGAGCTGTTATGAAAACGACCGAAAAGTTGCTGAGCGAGGATGCGTGCCGCGAGGCGTTGTTTCAATTCTGGACGGAGCAGACGGAGATCGTCGAGACGGGCGAAGGCCTCGCCCTGGCGCTTCCCCTTCTCTATCCGGACGGATGGCAAGTTCAGCTCTTTGTCGAACCGGTCTCTCGAGACCAAGCGATCCTCACCGATCAAGGGCGCACACTGGGCTGGCTGCAGGATCAACGGGTCAACTGGGAAGGCGGGCAGACGGGCGAGCTGTTGCAGTCGCGTCTGGAGGCCTTCGAGCTGAAGCAGGATGGCTTCGAATTGCAGCGCCGGATTCGGCTGCCCTTGGGCGGGCTTGACGTGCACCTCTTCGGCGAGGCGTTGGTGGCGATCGCTCACCTGGCTTACCGGCACGAGGCCCATTGCCCGGCAGAAGGGGGCCGGGTTCCCCTTCAAAGTTGATAGAGATTCTGGGGCGTGATCCATTTCGTCACGGTGTAGGCCAAGAGTGTGCTGGGCAGGTCGTTTCCCTGCGGAATGTCGGAGTTGACCAGCACCACCAAGGTGAGATCCTTCTCCGGGAGATAGATCACCACGCTCTGGTAACCGGGCAGCGAACCATTATGCCCGATCCAGCCATTGACCCGAAAGAGACCGAGGCCATATTCCACCTTGGGATCGTCGGTCGGGAGGAATCGCAGCCGTTCCTCTTGGGTCGCCTTGCTCAGCAGCGTTCCCTGGGCCGCGATCGCGGCCCAGCGCCGCAGATCCTCCGCATGGGAGATCAGCGCCCCCGCGGCCCATGCCCAGGAGCGGTTCCAGTGCGTCGCATTGATCCTCTCCCCCGTCGCCATCCGCTTCGTATAGCCGTCGGCGTGAGGGGAACGAATCTCCGCGCCTTGCGGAAGAGAGGAGTGGCTCAGATGGCAGGGTCGTAGAATCTGCCTGGCCAGAGAGTCCGCCAGCGATCTGCCGCTCACGAGCTCCACGACTCGGCCCAGGAGAATGGCATTGGTGTTGGAATAGTAGTACCTTTCTCCCGGCGGGAAGAGCAGGTCCTGGGCGAAGGCATAGCGGAGCAGCTCTTCCGGAGCCCACTCTCGGCAGGGCTGCTCGATCCAGATCGCCTGCCACTGCGTGTTCTTCGTGTAGCAGGGCAGGCCGCTCCGCATGGCCGCCAGGTGGCGCAAGGTGATCTTCTCTCCGTTGGGCACCTTCGGGAGATATTGTGCGATCGGATCATCGAGAGAGAGCCTCTTCCGATCGGCCAGCTGCAACAGGGCCGTGACGGTGAAGGTCTTCGTTTCGCTGCCGATGCACAGGGAGAGGCCTTTCTCCATGGGAGCGCCGGTCGCGAGATGGCGGACGCCGAGCGCGCGATGGTAGAGCCGAGCGGCACCCTGCCACACTCCGACGATCGCTCCCGGAATCTCCGCCCGATCCATCACTTCCGTGAGGAGTCGGGTCAGGGATGCGTCGAGACCGCCAGCCTCCCCGCCGGATGCCTCTACGGCAACGGTGGGGGCGCGGGATGCGATGGCGGCCAGGCTGACCAGCCGCAAAAACCGACGGCGGTCCATGGTGATCCTCCCCGGGAAGCTTGTGAGGGCGATCGTAGACCGTTCGCACCCGGTCGACCATTTCTTCCTCGCTCGGAGCGATCTCCCGATCTTAGCATCGGGCATGCGCTTCCCCCTCCTCGGCAGCAGCTGGCCCGTCCTGGCCACGCTGGCGCTCCTCTGGGCCGGAGCACTGGCCGCCTTCGCGCAATCTTCCGACGCCGGTGACTCGGAGTCGGGTGGGATTCTGGGCCGGGTCCGCGGGCGGCTGGGTCAGGTGCGGCAGAAGATGTCCGACAAGGACCAGTCGATCCGGTATGACCCGGCGGTCCTTCACACGGGGATCTCGCGCCAGCGGATCCACGCCGTCCTTGGTCCCCCGAACGCCACGCAGGGGAACGGCTCGGCGTGCGAGGATGTCTATGCTTTCTATCCCGATGGATCCAAGTATCGGGAGCCGCAGATCGGCGCTGCGACCATTGCCACGGCGGTCTTCACCGCGGGTATCTCGCTCGCCAGCCGGGAGGCGAGGATTCTCATTCACAAGAGCAAGCTCACGCTCTACCGGGTTGGGTACGACGAAAATGGGATCGCCGCATCGGTCGAGAAGGTGCCCTCCGCAATCGGCGCCGAAGCGCCGAAGGGCGCGAGCGATTCCGCTCGCTGAGGCTGTGCAGGCGGGAACGGCTCGGTCTGGCTCTGTGAGGCGCGGATGGCGTTCCGCGGCCCGGCCTGAGCTTAGGTAAACCGGATGTCGAGCGTCCGGAGGTAGGTGTGGAGCCCCGCATCCTGGATCGGCAGGATATAGGCGGGCCCGTCCGACTCGTTCACATGCTCATGCCAGTAGCCCGGAGGGGTGACGAAGGCGGAGCTGCTCACCCAGTCGATGCGCGCCGGCGCCCGGATCGATCCGTCGGCTTCGAGCTCCCCTCCGACCCGGGTGTAGACGCCCGGCCTCCCCTCGACCACGAAGTCGAGGGCAACCGACTGGTGGCGGTGGGGCTTTTGCCGCGTCCCCGGAAGGATGATCCCGAACATGGCCCACAAGCAGTGCGTCACGGTCAGGGTCTGCGGGAACTGCCGGTTGGCCAGGAGCACGCTCACCCGGCTCCTCCGGGCCGCTTCCGGGTCGGCCTGCGCCTTAGCGAGCGCCTCGCGGATCGATTCCCCGCGGAAGAGGAGGGGGTGAAAGCGGCCCTGGAGGCGGGTCACGCCCAGGTAGGCCAGGAGCGGGCTGTCGTCGACCAGGTAAAAGCGGGCATCCTCCTCCGCCCGGTGAACCGCTGCCGTGCCCGGAAGCACGAGGATGTCCCCCTTCCTCCAGGGGATGGCTCCCCACTCGGTCTCGGTGAAGCCCGAGCCCTCGATGACGTAGAGGAGCTGGCTTGTGGCATCGGGGGAGGTCGCCAGGGACTCCGCCCCGCGAATCTCGGCGAAGCCGGCGAGCAGGCTCGGGCTCGTCGCCGGATAGGGAACTCCGAGCTCGCCCGAAAGGTCCAAGGAAGCCAGAACGGTCTTTCCGAAGAGATAGGCCTCGGGAAGGAACTGCTTGATGGGAACTTTCGGCGTCTTCCCGGAGCCGATCGGATCGGCCGCCTGGCTGTATTCGAAGAGGAGCGCTTCTTTTTCAAGCGTCTCCTCCGAGAGGAGCTCCTGCGTCTGTTCGGGATTCATCGGTCTATCCTCCGCGACTATTCCCCGCTCGGCTGCGTGACCCGGCCACCGGGCCCGGGTCGCTCCCCTTTCCAGACGGGAGCGTCCGGCGCCCGAGAAGAGTGAGCTAAAACTCAATCTACCACGAACCGGAGAGGATGCCAACGGCGTCGAAAGGATTGAGCGGTCGTTCGGTGGCAGCAGGATTCCCTGAGATTCGGGGACGGCCATGCGCCAAGGCGTTGCGGCTCCCGCTGAAGGCGCCCCAAGCCGCTCTCTTCGGCCGGCAGTCGCCTCAGTAGCCTTCGCCCTCGCTCCGCACCTTCCCGCGGAAGCTCCAATACGAAAGGAAGGTGTAGCCGAGGATCAGCAGGGCGCCAATCCCGAACCAGAGGAGCCCCATCCGGAGGGTGGGCGTGCTGGCCGCCGCGTTGAAGATGGTCAGGCTCTTGGCCCGATCCAGGGAAGAGAGCAAGAGGTAGGGGTAGAGGCCGACCGCCGTCGCCCCGATAGCCGCAAGGAGAAAGAGCGAGGAGCAGACGAAGGCGAGAAGCTCCCGCTGGCGTCGAAGGAAGAAGAGAACCAGGGGGAGCGAGAGAGCCGCCAGCGCGAGGAAGGCCACGCCGAGCGGCCGGTGCGCGCACCGCGCAAGGAAGAGATGACGGGTCGAGAGCATGAGGACGACCGAGAGGAGGACGAGGGCGACTTCGGCTTTCCACAGCTGAAGGGCGAGCTGCCGGATCCTCTCCCGGAATTCCCCCTCGGTCTTTACGATCAGGAAGGTCGCCCCGTGGCGGCCGAGGCTCACCGCCGAAAGCAGGCTAAAGAGCAGGGTGAGCGCGTCGAAGATCCCGTGGCGGGAGGAGGGGACGAAATAGGTCCAGAGCGGCAAGAACCAGCTTCCGCTCTCCTCGATCGGAATGCCGGTCACCAGGTTCCCGAGAAACCCTCCGAGGACGAGGGCGGCCAGCAGGCTTGCCAGGAAGAAGATCCCATCCCAGAAGCTGTGCCAGAGCGGATGGGTGAGCTGGGAGCGGATCTCGATCGCGATCCCCCGCAAGATGAGCACCCAGAGAAAGATCATGATCGCCAGGTAAAAGCCGCTCGCGGCCGAGGCATAGGCCTTCGGAAAGGCGAAGAAGAGGAGTCCCCCTCCTGCGATCAGCCAGACCTCGTTGCCGTCCCAGACGGGGCCGATCGCCCGGTAGAGCATCCGCTTTTCCCCTTCGGTCCGCGCGAGCCAGGGGAGGAGGATTCCCATGCCGAAGTCAAATCCGTCGAGGACGACATAGCCTCCGACGAGGACGACCAAGAGAACGAACCAGAGAGTTTCCATGGGATTGGCCTACGCCGACTCTCCCGGAGGCCCCTCGACGATCCGCTTCCCGATCAGGAAAACGAAGAGGAGACCTAAGAAGAGATAGAGCCCGAGAAAGCCGAGAAAGGTAAAAAGGGCATTCCCCGCGTTGACTCCCGGGGAGGTGCCATGGACGGTCCGGAAGAGGGAGTAGACGAGCCAGGGCTGCCGTCCGGCCTCGGCGGTGATCCAGCCGGCCGTGGTCGCAATGTAGGGAAACGGGACGGTCAGCAGGATCGTCCACAAAAGCCAGCGGCTCTGCCCGAGCCGGCCCGCCGCGAGCATGACCCCCGCCGCGACCATGATCGCGGCGAAGACCGTCCCGAGACCGACCATGATATGGTAGGCGTAGTAGACCAGGGGGATGTTGTCGGGCCAGTCGCTTCGCGGAAAGGCTTCGAGCCCTTTGACATCCGCCGCAAAGCGGTGGTAGGTGAGGAAGCTCAGGAGATCGGGCACGAAGATCGGGTTGTCCAAGGATTCGGACTTCAAGTTGGGCTGACCGATCAGGATCAGCGGGGCCCCCTTCTCGGTCTGGAAGAGCCCCTCCATCGCCGCCGCCTTGGTCGGCTGCGCGGCGAAGACCTGCTGGCTCTCCCGGTCCCCCGTCGGGAAGATGACCAGGAGGGTGCTCAACAGACCCAGGAGGACTCCCCGCCGCAGGAAGTAGGAAGCCGCCTCCCGGTGGATGCCGCTCAAAAGATAGAAGGCACCGACCGCGGCGACTACGAACGAGGAGGTGACCACCGAAGCGGCCATGTTGTGGGCATATTGCGTCAAGGCCCAGGGGTTGAACAACAGAGCCCAAAGGCTGCTCGGATGGGCAACCCCATCAGGCCCCACCGTGTAGCCGACCGGATGCTGCATCCAGGCGTCGGCTCCGATGATGAAGAAGCCCGAGAGCCAGGTCCCGAGAAAGACCATCCAGGCGGCCAAGAGCTGGAGGCCCTTTCCCACCCGCTCTCGCCCGAACAGGAGGATCCCGAGAAAGGAGCTTTCGAGGAAGAAGGCGAAGGTCCCTTCGACCGCCAACATCTGCCCGACCGTCTCCCCGGCGAAGCGAGAAAAGCCTGACCAGTTGGTGCCGAACTCGAACTCCATGACGATCCCGGTCACGACCCCAAAGACAAAGTTGATCGCGAAGATCTTGCTCCAGAACCGGAGCGCCCGGTCGGCCAGTGGGTCCTTCCCTACGATGGCCGCCGTCTGGAAGAGGGCCAAGAAGAGGGCGAGCCCCATGGTCAGCTGGGGGAAGAGGTAGTGGAAGCTGACCGTGAAGGCGAACTGGAGCCGGTCGTAGATCAGCGTCATGGAGCTTGCTGGCGAAGGCCCCGAGAGAATCCCAGGACGGCTTTGAGGCTAAAAGATTGGCTACCCCCCGGCGATGAAAAAGTGGCTGGCGCTCCTTTGGGCGAGCCCAGGCAAGGCCGCCCACGGCGGATTGCCAATGGTTCGCGCTGGCTTGCGCGGGAGCGTATCATCGCAATCGTATGGCACGGGCTTCCTCCGTCCTGGCTCTCCTTCTCGTCGGTGCGGCCGCAGTGCCCGCATTTGGCGCGGAGGTGCCTCCCCGCCCAGCGGAGCCTCCAGCTGCCGTTCCCGGGGGGGCTTCGTTCGAAGCAGATCGCAAGGCCATCCTGTCGATGGCCGGAGAGTGGCGGGTCGCCTACCGGTTCGAGGAGATTTTGTCCTGGAAGCCCGGGTATGTGCTCCGTCCTCCGTACAAGATCGGCGGGTTCGAAAAGGTGGTCGTCCTCGAGGACAAGGGCGGGCATATCGCGCTCCAGCACCTGCTCGTAGATGCGAAGGGTGCGGTGACCAAGCACTGGAGGCAGGATTGGGACTACCAGAGGAGCTCCTTCTGGGAGTATGCCGGGAAGGGGAGATGGAGCTCCCTTGATTTGGATCCTAAGGAGGTCGAAGGAAGCTGGACCCAGACGGTCTGGAATGTCGACGATGCGCCCCGGTATGCGGGCTATGGACGATGGAGCCACGCGGAAGGCATTTCGGAATGGGTCTCCCATCCCTTATGGCGGCCGCTTCCCCGGCGCGAGATCACCCGAAGGTCGGATTACGACCTCCTGCGCTCGGTGATGCATCAGCTGGTCTTTGGAGGTGGCTGGATCCTCGAGGAGGAGAACGACAAGGTGAGCCGGGGAGAAGGGGGGGAGGCGGTGTTGGCCCGGGAGCTTGGCGTCATTTCCTACGGCAAGGGGAGCGGAGCCGACTTTCCGGCTGCGGATCGCTACCTCCGAAAGACCGGTCCCTTCTGGAAGTCGGTCCGTTCCGCTTGGAGCCGGATCCTCGAGCAGAACCGGGAGGTCGGCTACAAGGGCAAGCGGGATGCCAAGGAGCTCGCGGAAAGCCTCTTTGCTGCCGCGGAGACGTTCGATCCGGCAAAGGAGAGCGAGGAGCAGGCATGGAACGAAATCCTCGGGCTCATCGGGGAGCACTGCTTTTTTGTGCCCAAGGAAGGACGGTGATCGCTTGGAATCGGCCCGCCGATCCGGGCGGGACCGGCTTGCCCCTTCCAAGCTCTCACTGCTCCCTACCGTCGCCGCAGATCGAGCGTGCGCGGTTCTTCGGGGCCGGGGAGGGGCTGTGGCTCGGGGCATGGGCCGGGAGTGTGACCGAAGGGCCAGAAGCGGACGCGGCGGCGGGCCTCGGCGGCGTTTGCGTTGATCGGGAGCTCCAGGTTGGCGCGCCCTCCTGGGTGTACGACATGGTAGGTCATGCCCCCCAGGCTCCGGCCGTTCCAGCGGTCGTAGACATCGAAGACGAGCGGTCCGTGCGCGGGGATGGTCGGATGGAGCGCCGAATAGGGCTGCCAGGCCTTGTAGCGGACCCCGGCGACATATTGGCCTTGGGTTTCGGTCCGCTGAAGCGGCAGGGCGGCTCCGTTGCAGGCGAGGAGATAGCGCTCACTTACCCAGCCGTCCACCTTGACCTGGAGCCGCTCAAGCGAGCTGTCGACGTAGCGGGCCGTACTGCCGGCGGCAGGCTCCTCGCCCAGCACATGCCAGGGCTCGAGCGCCTGGCGGAGCTCGAGCTGGAGATCGCGAACCGTGACCTCGCCAAGCTTGGGGAAGCGGAAGGCGATGTGGGGAGCGAACCAATCGGGTTCGAGGGGGAAGCCGTAGCCCCCCAACTCCTCGAGAGCGTCCCGGAAGTCGGCCTCGGCATAGTGGGGGAGTAAAAACTCGTCGAGCCGGGCGCCCCAGCGGACGAGCCTCCGTTCGTAGGGCTGCTTCCAGAAGGCGGCGATCGCAGAGCGGAGCAGGAGTATCTGGGCCGAGGACATCTCCGGATGGGGCGGCATCTCGAAGGCGCGGAACTCGACCAGACCCTGCCGTCCGGACGCGCTCTCGGGGGAGTAGAGCTTGTCGATGCAGAACTCGGTCCGGTGGGTGTTCCCGGTCATGTCGCAGAGGACGTTCCGGAAGAGCCGGTCAACCAGCCAGGGAGGGGTCTGTGCCTGCTGCCCCGTCTGCCGGAAGGCGATCTCGAGCTCGTTGACCGCGTCCTCCCGTGCCTCATCGACCCGGGGATGCTGGGAGGAGGGGTCGACGAAGAGGCCCGAGAAGATCCGGAAGAGCCGGTCGACCAGCCAGGGAGGGGTCTGCGCCAGCCGCCCCGTCTGCCGGAAGGCGATCTCGAGCTCGTTGACCGCGTCCTCCCGTGCCTCATCGACCCGGGGATGCTGGGAGGAGGGGCCGATGAAGAGGCCCGAGAAGAGGAAGGAGAGAGAAGGGTGGTTGTGCCAGAACCCGAGGAGCGACTTCAAGAGGTCCGGCCGGCGGAGGAAGGGGCTTTCTGCTGGCGTTGGGCCTCCCATCGCCATATGGTTGCCGCCGCCGGTGCCGACGTGACGGCCGTCGAGCAGGAACTTCTCGGCCGAGAGCCCGACCTCGCGCGCCGCCTCGTAGAGCTGGCGGGTCCGTTCCACCATTTCGCCCCAGCTCGCTGCCGGGTGGATGTTGACCTCGATCACCCCAGGGTCTGGGGTCACGGAGAAGTGGATCAGCCGCGGGTCTTCGGGCGGCAGGTAGCCCTCGAGCACGACCTTGCGGCCAAAGGCTGCGGCCGTCTCCTCGACTGCGGCAGTGATCTCGACCCAGTGGAGGGCGTCGTAGAGCGGTGGGTAGAAGACATGGAGGCGACCGCCGCGCGGTTCGACGCAAAGGGCGGTCCGGACGATCCCCGGCTCCTCGGGTCCCGGTCCCGGGGTCTCTGTGCGCGGAGGGAAGGGTTCCCGCAGGGCGAGCGGGTCGAGCTCGTACTCCTCTTCGATCCGCTCCGGTTCGACCCAAGGGAGGCTGCCGAGCGGGAGCCGGAGCCCGATCGGGCTGTCGCCGGGGATGAGAAAGAGGATATCGTCGCGGAAGAACCAGCGGGCCGATTCCCAGCAGGGCCGCCCGCCGCAGAGCGATCGGCGCAGGGGAAGGACCGAGCCGACCGGGGCGGCGAGCCCCCGGCTGAAAATCCGGGCGAAGCGAGTGCGCTCGAGCGGATCGCGCAACTTGGCGTCCTCGACGAGGATGTTCGCCGGAAGCCGCCCTTCTCGCCAGAGGTAGTAATGGATGTCCTCGTAGGCCGGGCGGACGAGATCGGGAGGTACGCCCAGCCGTTCGGCCAGCGCCTGGGCGAACCGCTCGGCATCCGCTGCCGTCGCATCATCGGTATCGTCATCGGAGGCGAGCAGGTCGGGATTGTTCCAGACGGGTTCGCCGTCGGCCCTCCAGTGGGCATGGAGGGCCCAGCGCGGCAGGGGCTCGCCCGGATACTGCTTGCCCAGCCCGGAGGTGAGGGCCGCCCCGGGCCCCCAGAGCGGGAAAAGCTTTCGGAGGAGCCGCCCGGCGTAGATCCGCTTGGTTGGCCCGAGCGCCTCGCGGCTCCATTCGGCAGCTTCGCGGTCGGTGGCGGAGACGAAGGTGGGCTCCCCGCCCATCGAGAGGTGGACGTCGGTCTCGCGGAGCGCCGCGTCGACGGCCTCACCCCGAGCGAGGATCTCCTGCCACTGCTGGGGGGTGTAGGGCTTGGTGACGCGCGGGGTTTCCGAGATGCGCCGCACCTTCATCTCGAAGGTGAAGTGGCTTTCGGCGCCCTCCTCGACGGAGAAGCTGCCGGAAACGGGGGCGGCCGATTGGGGCGAGGGGGTCGCGGCCAGGGGGATATGGCCTTCGCCCGCGAAGAGCCCCGAGGTGGCGTCGAGCCCGACCCATCCGGCTCCGGGCAGGTAGGCTTCGGCCCAGGCATGGAGATCGGTGAAGTCGACCTCCGGACCGGCAGGGCCGCCGTCGACGGGCTTGGTGTCAGCGGCGAGCTGGATGAGATAGCCTGAGACGAAGCGGGCCGCGTAGCCGAGATGGCGGAGGAGGGCGACCAGTAGCCAGGCGGAGTCGCGGCAGGAGCCACGGGCCAGAGCGAGCGTCTCCTCTGGGGCGTAGACGCCGGGCTCCGCGCGGACCACGTAGGCAATCCGCTCATGGAGGGTGCGGTTGATCGCGACCAGCATGTCGACCGTCCGCGGCGGCGGGCCTCCGAAACGGCGTCGCGTTTCGGCCAGGAGCGCGGCAAGCAGTGGACCGGGCTCCTGCACGATCCGGAAGGGGGCCAGCTCGTCGGAGAGCGTCTCATCGTAGGCGAAAGGCCACGACTCCGCCTGCGGCTCCAAGAAGAAATCGAAGGGGTTGATCGTCTCCAGGTCAGCGACCAGGTCGACCGTCACCTCGAAGTGGGTCACCCGCTCCGGAAAGACCAGGCGGGCCAGGAAGTTGCCCTGTGGATCCTGCTGCCAGTTGAGGAAATGGGGCTTGGGGGCGACCTGCAGGGAGTAGGAGAGGATCGGGGTGCGGCTGTGCGGGGCGGGGCGGAGCCGGACGATCTGCGGGTCTAGCAGCACCGGGCGGTCGTAGCGGTAGGAGGTGTGGTGGGTGAGCGCGGCGTGGATCGACATGGGGTCTCCTGGTTGGTTCCGGGAGAAAGTCAGCACGGCGGGAGGACTTTGGAAAGGAATTTCGGCTCGCGCCGGGGCGGCACGACAATTTGGCCGATCAAAGAGGGAGCAGGAGCGGATCGAGATCGACCTGGACCCGCACCGTGTGGCTTCCGCCGCCCACGATGATGCCTCGCAGGGGAGAGACGTCGTGGAAGTCGCGCCCCCAGGCGAGGGTCACATGCTCGTCTCGGACCAGCAGGCGGTTGGTCGGGTCGAGGTCGATCCAGCCCGCCTCCGGTCCCGCCCACGCGGAAATCCAGGCGTGAGACTGGTCCGCACCCCGGAGCTTATCCTGTCCGGGCGGCGGCTGGGTGCGCAGGTAGCCGGAGACGTAGCGCGCCGGAAGCCCGAGCGCACGGAGGCAGGCGAGCATGAGATGGGCGTAGTCCTGGCAGACGCCTCGGCGGCCGGCGAACGCCTGGGAGGCGGTCGTGGAGCTGCCGGTCGCCCCAGGCTCGTAGGTCATGTCGGCGTGGAGGCGCCCGTTGAGGTCGAGCAGCGCCTCCCGGATGGGTCGGCCCGGGGGGAAGCTGCCGGCGGCATAGGCCGCGATCTCCCCGTCGGGTGTCGCCAGCGCGCTCGGCAAGCAGAACTCCACCAGATCGACATCGTTGAGGCTGCGGGCGGCGATCTCCTCCCAGGGGGGGGTGGCGGACGGAAGGGCCGGCTGGCTCAGTTCGACCGTCGCGCTCATGACTACCCGGAACTCCCGGTGTGCTCCGGTAATCGAGACCGTGGTGGTCAAATTGCCAAAATGATCGACCTCGTCGCGCCGGCTGTCGGGAATCGGGGAGATGTCGAGCCGGGCGGCGAGGACGGTCTGGCCGGGGCGTTCGCGCGGCAAGAGGTGGAGGAAATGGGTGCCCAGGACAACCGCTGCCTCGGTGTAGTCGTAGACCGTGGTGTGGTGGAGCCGGTAGAGGGTCATGGCGCGGGGTCGCGGACTTCGCTTTCCTCGAGGGAGTGCGCTTCGGGCAGCAGGGCGAAGAAGCGCCGGTGCATCCGGTCGGAGAGGAGGCGGAGCCTGGCTGCGGCCTCCTGGAGAGGCTCGCCCAGGCCGGAGGCGACACCGACCAGGTTGGTGACCTCCCGTTGCAGCTGGTGGACGGTCTCCGCGTCGTCGTCGGCGCCCAGGCCCTCGAGGCAGGCGCGCAGCGCTGCGCACTGGAAGGCGAGCGAACGCGGGTTGAAGAGGTCGGCAAGGACCATGGAGAGCACGGGGCCGGGGGAGAGGATGCCCGCATGGCGCAGATCGTAGCTCAAGACCGAATCGGCCAGCTCGATGCTGAGCGCCATGCCCGGCTCAAGCCTCTCGGGAGGGGCGTCGAACAGGATGGCGAGGCTCTCCGCCATCGCCTCTCCGCGCTCGAGCCGCCGTCCCATTTCGAGGAAGAGCCATCCGCCGTCGCGGGACATGTTTTCTGCCGCAATACCCGCAAAGGTGGCCGCAAAGCTGAGCAGCATGGGGAGTGCGGTCTCCTCGTTGGGGAGGCTGTCGGCCGCCTGGCGGAGCGCGAAGCGGACCGTGGCCAGCATCGAGGGCGAAAGCCGCTCGGAGGAGACATTGACCAGCCGGCCGACCTCCTTCACCAGCCCTCCGATCAGCTGGCCGCGCGCCAGGCTCTGGCGCAGCAGCCGGCCTGAGACGGTGCTGCCAGCCATGTCGGGGGACAAAAGCTTGGCCCGAGCGAGGCAATGGATGAGGAGGGTGCGCTCGGCGATGTCGCGCGGCAGCGAGGTGCCCGATTCAAGGCGGGGCAGGGCGAGCATCAGCAGGCGGCAGGCGGCCTCCAGCCGCTCGACCGAGCGGCCGAGCCAGAAAAGGTTGTCGGCCAGACGAGAGGGGAGATGAGCGGCGGCGAGGAAGGGTCCGAGCTCGGGTGGTTCCACCGGGGGAGGTCCGACGATGTAGAAATCCTCCTCCGACTCGAGCACCCAGACGTCCTTGAGGCCGAGAGACGGACCCTCCGGCCCGGGAGCCTCGAGCGGCAGGCCGAGCCCGCCAGGCAATACCCGCCACTCTTCGCCATCATTCCAGGCGAAGAGGCGAAAGCCGATCGGGGCCGAAGCGATGACCTGGTTGTCTACGAAGGGCGCCTGGGAAGCGAGCGCCCGATCCTCCTCGGTGGCGCGCAAGAGCAGCGGACCCTCGCCCAGCAAGGGCTCGCAGAGTCGGTCGAGGAAGGGCAGGAGCTCCGCCGCCTCCACCAGGGCGGTCCCGGGGGCGTTCCACATGGTGAGGACTCCGGCGCGCAGGGCACCGAAGGCACCCGGGACGCCCCGTGCCGACCGCCCGCCCTGCTCGAGTGGATCGAGGTCGATGCCCGAGATGCCTCGGATCAAGGTGGCGATCGGGAGGAGGCCGCTCAGGGTCTTCATGAGCAAGCCGCCGTTGCGCGTGGCGAGGTCGCCCGGTTCGATCAGCAGCAAGCCGAGGGAGCGGGCGAGGAGAGCCTCGTCGATGGCTTCCGGGCTCGAGCGGGAGGCGGTGCTGGCGGAAAGGACGGCGACGAGCCGTCCCCCGGCTTCGCGGTAGAGATGATCGACCAGCATCTCGCGCGCCGGGCGCAGAGAGCGCAAGCCGCCGGCGGGGAAGATCTCCGGAAGGGTGCCCGCGGCGAGGCGGCGGAGGCTTAGCGCATGGCCGAGGCCGGAGATCGCCCCCGCATGATCCCGGAGCAGACGGAACTGGTTGTCGGGGGTGCGGATCAGATCGGCGGCGTAGAGGGAAAGCCGGGGAGCCGCCAGGGGCGCCGAAGTGTGGAGGCCGCGTAAAAACCGGCTCTGCCCGAGCACGAGCGCGGGAGGGATCTCGCCCCGGCGGAGGAGTCCCTGGGGCCCGTAGAGATCTTCCAACACCAGGCCCAGCAGCCGGGCTCGCTGCCGGATCGCGGCCTCGAGCCCCAAAAACTCGCTGGCGGTCAGCAGGACCGGCAGCGGATCGTAGATGGAGCGCGGCGCATCGCCGGACGGTCCGGCTAGGTCGGTCAGGCGGTTGAGCGCGGTGGCGCGGCGAGCGAGCTCCTCCGGCCCCAACTGGCGGACGGCCGCCATCACGGGCCTCCACGCCTCACGAAAGCGTCCGTGGGGATCGAGCCTCTCGTCGCGTCGCGCTCTCGTCTCCAGTCCCTGCATCCAACCCGCTTAACAGACTACCGCGCCCGTGCCCACCGAAAAGATGCTCTTGGGAGTCGCTTGGCTTCTTCTTTCCCGCCCGCCCAACAAAAAGAGCCAGCGCGTCGCGCTGCCCGTCAGCTCTCGTCCATGGAGGCGCTCGCGACGGACTCCTGCCGTTCGATTCGGACAAGTCCGGGAAAGACGAGAAGCCAATTGTGATCCCTTTCCTGCGGATTGGGTCGGAAAGAGACCTGGGTAGCGGTCCTTACGCAGTTGAGCTGCAGTCCGCGGGAGCGGTGCAGACGTTAGTTGATCCCGCAGCCGCCGTTGTTGTCGTAATGATGGTTTCCTTGGCTGTCGGTCAGTCGAACTACGCGGATTCGCAGCCGTGGAGCAGGATCGATTTCGGTTGAAGCTCCAGGCGCCAATCCTTGTGTTCGGTCACGCCGGGTGCCCCCCTCGTGGAGTAGACTGTTCTTCGCGGCCCGAGGGTTGGGTAATGGCACTCGAGCAAAATCTTATTGAACTCCGAGGAAAAGTATCTTAATACTTTTTAAGGTTTTCAGCAATCGTTTGCGATCTGGCATGCCGGGAGTGGAGGATTACTCCGTTTATGGGGACTATGTTCTGTCGCTCGGCTCTCGGTGCCGGTCTGCTCGCATTCGCATCAACAGCTTTCGCGCAGTCACCGGCTGGGCGCTCGTTCCCGTTGCCGTTCTCGTCAAACCTTCCCTACGACGTCGATCGGGCGGTGGTGGATCGTTTCGACCGAGAGGGTCGAGTGCTCGAAGCGCAACGGGAGTTTGACATTCTCGCGTGGCAGACCTTCATTGCGTTGAACTGGCCTGCGGCGTCCGACGGAAAGCCGGCCCGAGGCAAGACGATCGCCGACGGCTCCTCGGAGCGGGTCTGGAGCTTCTGGCGACCCGCCAGCACCATCTTTCTGCCGGAGGGGGCCCGTCCCAGGCCTTGGAACCCGAGCCAAGCGACTGCGGAAGAGAACTCCCTCTTCCGCCCCAAGGCGGCGTGGCGGCAGCATACGACCAGCGCGGATCAGAATTTTCAGGCCTTTTCGGGCCCGCTGGTCGATCAGAACGGGAAATGGGTCCGCTACGAAGTGCTGGTGAACAAGGAAGAGTTCGACTACCTCGTCAGCAACAAGCTCTATAGCCTCGACGGCCAGGTAGAATACACGCAGAAAGCCGACGATAACGAGATCGCCTTCCCGATCGGCTCGGCATCCAAACGGCTGCGCGGCGCGATCGAGGTGAAGTTTGCGTGGAAGGAGCTCGGCGCTAACGATGACCGCAGCCGGTTCTTCACGCGCCGCGTCCGCGTCCAGCTCGCCGAGCCCTTTCCGGACGGCCAGGAGCCGCCGACACGCGAGATCGATGCGGGATTGGTGGGCATGCATATTTCGATGCGGACCCGCTCGTCGCCGGAGTGGATCTGGGCCACGTTCGAGCAGATCGACAACGTGCGCTCCAACCCGCTGCCCGGGGGAGGCGAGTCCCATCCGAATTTCTTCGACCCGCATTCCCATGCTGCGCCCAACCAGCTGCCGCCCAAGAACGCCACCCTCGATCCGAGGAGCGGGTCGCCGGTGATCGAGCCCGACCCGGCCAAGGCCACCACTTGGATCGAGCATCTGACCACCACCCCCGTCCAGGTGACGCGAGTCGACGTGCCGACCCAGGGAACGCTCAATCCACTCGACAAGAAGATCGCCGCTTCGACGGCGGCGCTCAACGCGGAGGTGCAGGCGGCGCTGCGGAGAGAGCATTCGGTGTTCGAGTATTACGAGCTCATCGGGACGCAGTGGCCGGTGCATCCGAACGCGCCCGCCTTTGCTGGGGGAAACATGAGCGCACCGGAGAGCATCACGCACAAGACGCCCGGCGATATGGTCCCTGTCTTCCTCGTGAACACGACGATGGAAACCTATTTCCAGAAAGGGCTGCAGCCGGCCGGCCCGCTGGAGCAGGACGATCGACTGGCAGACGGCGCACCGCCGATCGACAACACGCCGGTGTTCGGCACGGAAAGCTGCGTCGGCTGCCACTACTCCGCCGGCGCCGCCGTTGGCTTCCGGACCAACGAGGACGGAAGCGTCAAGCGGGACGGCAATGGGCGGAAGATCCCGATCTTTGGCGAGAACTCGCATTTCGGGAAGACCGGCAACGGGAACTTCTCCTGGCTCCTTCAGATTGAAGCGCAAACGGCGCCGCTGCCAAACTCGGCCCCGGCCAAGCCGCGCGGGCCCGCCGGCTTCATCGACATCGCACATTGATCGCCTGGGGCCTCAGCAATCGTCAACCACAGGATCGTTGTCATGGACGCCCAGACCAACCTCGCTTACCCCGCGGATATCGATTACACCCCGGTGAATGACTTCACGCCGAACCGCGGCGACTGGACTTCCGCCGGGCCCGTTCAGAACGTGACCCGGAACGGCGACACCTTCACGCTGGAACTCGCGGGAGGTTGCCGGATCCTGCTCTCCTTTTTGTCAATGACGAGCTTCCGCCTTCGCTTCCACCCGGATCCAGCGGCCACCTACGGGCCGCAGGGCTCGCCCGCCGTGGTGAACCTCAATCTTGGGCCCGTGAGCCTGACCGTCACGGAAGACTCGCCGGCTCGCCTGGTCGTCGACACCGGGTCGATGCGCGTCCAGATCGACCGGCAGCCCTACCGCTTGCAGGTCTTCCGCGGTGCGCAACTGATTGCTGCCGACCCACCGACCTATAACCTGGTCTATATTCCGGGCCATTTTGTGATCGCCAACTTCCGGCAACGGCCGGAAACGGCCCTGTATTTTGGATTAGGCGAGAAGGCCGGTGCACAGCTGAACAAGAGCCTCTTTACGCTGACGCAGTTCAATTTCGACAACTACACCTACAGCGTGGGCGTCACCGTGCCGTCGGGCCCGGGGCCGCTCAATCCGTCGGAGCCGCTCTACGTGTCGATCCCTTTCCTTCTGGAAGTGAATCCCAGCCCGAACAAGGAATTTGCCGGTGCGCCCTATGCCTATGGGTTGTTCCTGGACAATAGTTCGCAATCCTACTTCAACCTAGGATCGAACGACTATTCAAACATGGATGGCAAGATCTATTATGGAGCGCTCTTCGGCGAGCTCGACACCTACTTTCTGCTCGGCGATCACGCCCAGGATGTCCTGGCCCAATACACGACGCTGACCGGCCGCAGCCCGATGCCGCCGCGGTACGCACTAGGGTTTCACCAGGGAGCCTATGGCTATTACGATTACAACCGGCTGCAGGCCGCAGCGGATGCCTATCGCCAAAGCGGCATACCGTGCGACGGGCTGCATATCGACGTCGACTTCCAGGACAACTATCGGACCTTCACGCATAGCGAGATCAAATTTCCCAATGCTCCGGCCCTGCTCGCGAAGCTTCATGCGCAAGGCTTCAAGTGCTCGACCAACATCACGCCCTTCCTGACCGACAACGCGCTGGACGAGAACGGCAATACGACGGCCTATGCGCAACGCCAGGCCATCCTCAACATGGGCGGCCTGATCTATGGGACCTATGTCGGGCAGGGACCCAGCCGCTCCCTCTTCATTGGTGGGGTGAATTACGGAGTGAACTTCAATCGCTTCAATCCCTACCATTACCCGCCGCTGACTCCCAACCAGTACGGAAACATGCCTCTGTCGTCGTCGGGGAACTACCCCGATCTTGGCCGAGCGGACGTGCGGCAGGTTTGGGGCCAGCAATATGCCCATCTGATCCGGGAGGTCGGGATCGACATGATCTGGCAGGATATGATGTGCCCGGCGCTCGATTCGACGAAGTTTGCGTACAACACCTTCCCGCTGACGCTGATGGTCAATGACGGCGTGGGCTACGCGCCAAACGGCTCCTGCCACAACGCCTACGCGCTGTTCCTGGCCCAGGCGACCTGGGAGGGCCTGCGCGCGCTCCGCCCCGACCGGCGCAACTTCATGATCGCCCGCGGCGGTTTCGCCGGAATCCAGCGCTACTGCGCGCTCTGGACTGGAGACTCCGCGTCGAGCTGGGACTTCCTCGCGGTCAACCTTCCCGAGGTGCTCAACCTCGGGCTCTCCGGCGTGCCGATCTCGGGCTGCGACATCGGCGGGTTTGCGAAAGGCTCGGCCAGCGTCGGCGAATCAAGCTATGGCCCCGGCTTCGTCCACGGCGGTGTCACGAACTACGAGCTGCTGACGCGGTGGATGCACCTCGGTGCGTTCCTGCCCTGGTATCGCAATCACTACGACGGATACAACAAGCAGTTCCAGGAGCCCTACAACTACGGGGAGCCGGTCCCGACCCACTGCCGCAAATACGTGGAGCTGCGCTACCGGATGCTGCAGATCCATTACGATGCCCTGTACGAATGGACGCAGACCGGCATGCCGCCCGCGCGCGCTCTATTCCTGAACGACCCCTCGGATTCCCAGGTCTACCACCATCTCGGGGATCAGTTTTTCGTCGGACGCGACTTTCTGGTGGCCCCGATTCTCTTCCCGGCGCAGCAACAGAATCCCCCCGTCGCGACGCGCAGCGTCTACCTTCCCAACACGGCTGCCTGGTACGCGTTCAAGGACAATACGGCGCCGCTCGACGCGGCGGTCCCTGCGGGCACCAACATCCCGAACTGGGTGGCGGGCCTCGACCAGGTGCCGATCTACATTCGCGCCGGCGCGATCCTGCCGATGCTCTCGCTGGTCGAGCAGTATGTCGGGCAGCTGCCGCAGAATCCCCTCGAGATCACCGTCTATCCCGGCCCCGATCGCGATTACCTGATGTACCTCGATGACGGGTTCACCACCCGTGCGGAGAGCAACGGGGAATACCGAACGACACGAATCAGCCAGACGTCCCAGGGGGGAGTCCGGACGATCGTGGTGCAACGCCTGATCGATGCCTATACCCCTCCGGAGCCCTATCTCCTCGTGCGCGTCCTGTACGATCCCACTACCGCGAGCTTGCCCGCCTCGGTCACCGTGAACGGGGCCACGCTGCCGCAAGTCACAAGCGTCGACCAGCTTGCCAACCAGTCAGGAGACGCGTTCGCCCAGGACGGTGGCACCCGCTCGCTCGTCGTCAAGGTCATGGACGACCGGGCCTCGGTTACGATTGCAGTCGGCCCAGATGGATGTAGAGACGACATGAGAGACCCATTGAAATTTGACAAGGAGTTCGACCTGCCATGATTCCGCGACCTTTCGGCAACTTACCGCCTCGCATTACCTTTACGGCCGACTTCCACGAGCTGGTGAGGGGCAATTTCCAGCCGGGGCAAACTGTGACCTTGCGCTACGATCCAAGGCGCATCGTGCCTGCAGACGAGCACTACATCTTCGGCGACCCCGGCCACCGGATCACGGCGCACCTGCGCTTTCCGCCCACCGGCGTGGTCAGCGTAACTCCGCTGCGCTCCCCGTCCGGAATGCTAACCTCTCCCGACTATGACGAGACTGGCGACGGAAGCGTATTGGTCGGCCACGCCGCCATTCCCGCGGGGGCGCATGAGATGACCGCTTGGTTCGAATATGAAAGCCCTCACGGCCCGAAGCGCTGCGACAGCGATTTCGGCCACAATTTCCATTTCGGGTTTCCGTCGCTCCAGGTCGAGTTGCGGCAAGCGGATGTTCGGGACGGCATTTTCACGGCACAGGTTGCTGCCTCGCCCGACGTCGCGCGGCTCGTCCTCCATTGGCGTATCGTAGGTCAAGAGACCGCCGGACCGAAGGAGATCGATCTCGGGCGCACCGACCACCGCAACGACGCCGGCTGGCCGATTTGGGAGACGGAGCCGATCCAGGTTCCCAGGGATGCGGTCGTAAGGCTGAAGCTCTATTATTGGACCGATGGCGAGCGCTACAAGGACGATAATGACGGCCTCTACTATTCGACGGCTCGGACGGAGGAATTGGTTCCGCCTCCCCCCCGCGAGCTCGAGAGGGCGGTCCGGGAGTGGACCCAGCGGTTGTCGGCGAGCGTCCGGCGAGCCGGCGAGTAAGTTTTGAGACCGCAGGGGAGCGACAGGGCGCGCGCCCCGGCTCTACCGGGAGTACCCGCTGCCAGCTGCTCGGCTTGGGCAGCCAGATCCGATCGCCTTCGCGGAGGATCTGACAAGCGAGCCATCGTTTGCCGCTCCCGGGCAGAGCCGCTCAGGCCAAGATTGTCCCGGCAAGAAGGCATCCGACAGTCGGATTAGTGACGTTGTTGTGGGCGTCGACCTGGGCTGTCTTCACGATGAAGCCGTCGGCCAGGAAGGTGTTCACCTTGCCTCGCTTTGGAGCGAAGGCTTGCGTAACGTCATCGGGCTCGGCCACGCCCGGTGCAAGCTTATGCGGACCGTTTGCTCCCATCGCCCCGAACTCGTCGCTCGCGTCGCCGATAGCCTGCGTGATGTCATGCGAAAGCCGTGAGGCGAGAGGATAGGCGACGGTTAAGGCCAGATCATTGTGGGTGTGTGTAATCGTAATCGGTCCGGTGGGTCTGCCAACGACCGACGGGAAGGCCCCATCGAGGCCGGGCTTGACCTGCCGGGCAAGAGCGTTCTGCGAATAGGCGCCTTGCAGGATCGTTAGAGAAAAGAGTTCGAGGTTAGGGCCGGGTGTAAATTGATTAGTGGCTGCCGTCACCAACCTCCCGCCGAAGCTATGGCCTACGAGATGGAGTCGAGTCGGCCGGGAGGGGCTGAGCTTAGCGAGGACGTCGTTCGCCAAGCTCGCCCCGATGACCCCGGCACGCTTCTTCATTTCATAAAAAGTGAGATAGTTGAGGAAGCGGGCGACGGCGGCCCGCGTCCCCGCGATCACACCTTGCACTAGGGAACCGAGCCCTAGGGCGGTTCCGAGTCGCGGCGGAAGCGTCAGCTGCGGTGGATCAGCAAGGTTCAGGAGAAGCAGCTTCGCGTCGGTCTTCGAGGCTTGCGCCTGCGCAAGCACGGCGGAATCAAGCGCGAGCTCAGGATCGCGCGATCGAACGTTGACACCGACCGCGGTCGCTCCCGCCATCACCAAAGCGTGGGCGTTGCTCTCCGTCAGCGATCCTGCCGCCGCCCCCGCTGCGGTTACCGTCGCCTCACCCGCAGCTCCCAGAAACTTCTCAAAATCGTCTAGCAGCGATTTCCACTCCTCGTCCGAGAGATCTTGCTGCTGGGCGCCTCCAGCTAGAGCAAGCGTGTGGTCGAGGTCGGCGCTCGTCAGCGACATCACGTCGAAATCGGTCCGAAACGCCTTGGAGGGCCAGAGCACGCCGGCGACGACCATTCGCCCCACCGTGCCCTTGGGGAAATTCGTGGCCGTGTTGGTCCATAAAGCGCTGTAAAGCTTGGTCGCATTCTCCTTGTCGTTGTTCCAGCCGTGCGAGAGGATTACCAAATCCTCAACGCTCGGTGCCCCAAGGATCTGCATTAGCTGAGCAGAGGCCTCGGCATCGATTTTTCCCTGCTCGTCGAACTCCAGCCAGAGCGCCGGAGACCAGCTTTCTTCGCTCATATTGGATCCTCTTTGGACGGACTGAAGGGCGCGCATCAGATCAAGGAGACCCGCTCCCTGGAACTCTTCGCAGCGACGCAGGTCGGTTGCCGCCTTCATGAAGATGGCCTTGACCTGCTCGGGCTTGCCTTTGAATTTGTCCCTCACGGATAGGAAGGCTGCGATCGCACCAGAGACGTGCGCCGCCGCCATGCTGGTTCCCGAATCCTCGCGGAAGGGCGCTTCCCTCCCTTGCGGGCCCTTCGGATCCATCAAGGCGCAAGATACAATGCGTTCGCCGGGGGCAATGAGATCGGGCTTCATCCGCCCGTCCGCAGTGGGTCCTTTCGCCGAGAAATAGGAAACGCCATAGACATGCGGCATGTCGCGGTGGGTCGAGCCGACCGTGATTGCGAGCGACGCGTTGCCGGGATCCGAGATGGTCCCCATCTGTGCCGCCTGCTCGCCCGCGCCCGTGTAGGAGCGGACGATGCCATAGCCGGCATTGCCTGCCGCGACAACGACACAGACGCCGGACCGCACCAGCCGATCGACTTCGACACAAAGCGGGCTTTGGCCAGCGGCAAACCACTCCGGGCTAAACTCGTATCCGAGACTCAGGTTGAGGCCGTGGATCTTGAGGGATCGCCCATTGTCGTTGCATTGTTGGATATAGCCGATCGCCGCCAGCAAATTGCTCAAATCGCCCGTTTCGCCACGCGCCAAGACCCGCAGGCTCAAAAGCTTGCAATGCTTCGCCAGCCCGGAGATAGGGTCGCGGCGTTCGAACTGGTTGGTTTTTGTATTGCCCTTCCCATCGCGTTCCTGAGCATTGACGATGATTTTCTCGAGATCCGACGTAACGCCCGGAGTTGTCTCTTTCCGACAGGTGAAGCCGGCGATGATCCCGGCAACATGCGTCCCGTGGCCGTCTTCATCTTGCAGCGCGGCTTTCTCGGAATCGTCCTCAGAGGAGTGCTCCTCTGTGAAGTCCTTGTGTCGCAGCCCATTCTCAAGCTTCAAGGTCTCCAGCAGCCGGAAGTGCGGATGGGTCTGGTCAATGCCCGTATCGGCGATCGCCCAAACGACTCCCTTGCCGTCGGCGCCATACGTTCTCCTCGCAGCATCGCACTTGATGGTCCGCGCCGATTCGTACACGCAGCGCGCAATCTTCCGGTCCTTCCAAATCTTATAGATTAGAGGAACTTGCTTCCTCGAGCCTGCGGGGTCGGTCGGATTGCTCGGAAGAGAAAGCGTCCAATTCGTAAGCTTCGTGATCATGCCGTTCGAGAGCGTGGCGAAGATGTAATTGTCGGTGTATAGCGACTTCTTTTTCTTAACCTCGTCGTCCGGCCCAAAGGCCTTGGCCAAGTCGTCAATGTACCTGTGCAGCTCGGCGGAGGGAGCCGCCTGGTAGTCCGGTCGGGTAATGGCCAGTTCGGATGGAGTGCCGCTGGCCTTTTCGGATGCGGCAAGCAGGATTTCCCGGGCTTCCCTGATTCCGCCGGGAAAGTCTCGATTGAATTCGATGATCACGTCGAACGTCGGGGGTGGTGACGGAATGTCTTTCGCGATCAATCCCAGGGGCTGCGTCTCCCAAAGAGCGGGCGCGGGACTGCCCCCGCCGCCGGCGGGCTCGGTGGAGAGGTCAGAACGGATCGCCACCATCTCGGCAAGCAGGTCTGGCGCGATGCGTGTCTTGGTCAGATTGGCCCGGATGTCGTGCGGAGGCCTGCTCGGGGTCTCATCCGGATTGAGAGGTTCCTCGGAGGAAGGGGCCATGTCCTTTGCTCCTGCGCCCGAATCGGTTGTGAAGGAGCCTAACAGGCGCTCAGGGGCTGTCAACTCCTTTTACCCCCTCTGCCGAATACCCGACCGAAATGCGCTGCTTACCCACGGCAAAAGCCAGGGGGCTCCCTGCTGTCGCGCTTCCCTTCCGCTCAGGTCGGCCACGGAGCCTGGAAGGTTGCTTCGGCACCGGAGGAAACAGAAGGATTCCGCGTTGCGGTCGGCAAAGGCAGCTGCCAATGCCAAAATTGCGCTAGGAGCGCGCAGATCGAGATGCAACGCGCGCTGTAGGCTATGGAGTTGAGGGAAAACAATGGGAGCTGATTTGGCGGGCTGTAGGTGGCAATCTCCCGTCATGGAGGATCGACAAAATCGAAGTCTCCTTGAGGGTCTCCTCTCTCCGCAAAATCCGTCGAAGATGGCAAGAACCCCGCTTCTTGCCATCCCTCAACCCAAAACCGCTCTCCTCAACCGCTCAGTTCAGCTGGGAGCCCCAGCCCAACCATTCAAAAAAGCCGTATAGAGGGGTCAATGCTCAATGACGCCAAGGGATCGGTTGCTCCTGTCACTTGACACGATTCTCCCGAAGGAGGAGCCGATGAGTTCCGATTCACTTTGCAGGCTGTCCGCAAGGGGATTGCCCGAGCTTCAGCGATAAGGCAGCAGCGTCCGAGAGTCCCACGATCTCGCCATCGGTGCCCTATGGCGCGAAAGGGTATGCGGAAGGAAGCCCCTTCCGGCGCAAAGGAATGCCGCCGCCGCGGATGCGCCCAGTGGAAATGCGGGATCTGCGGGAGATTTTGCCTTGGGAGGCCAGCTCAGTCCTGGGCGATTCGGCTTCCAACCTGAGATCGCATTCGAGGAACGAAGCCCTCGGTCGCGGAGTGCGCAGTCGTTGCGGCTTCCCTCGATTCAGGGATGGGCGCCGAAGCTGCCTGCGAAAGGTGTTGCAGAAATCCCGGGCCCAAAAGAGAAATGGGATCCGGGCTCGGAACCTCCGGCACGGATTTGAAAGATGGCGGCGACCAACTTCAATACGGAAAACCGCACCTATCGGCAACTGCTCGGCAACGGGTTGATCTACCGGATTCCCCGTTTTCAACGGGACTATTCCTGGCGTGAGCATGAGTGGGAAGACCTCTGGGCAGATATCTTGGGGACCCTAATGCCTCCTCCGGAAGGGGAGCCTGGCCATTACCTCGGTTATCTGGTCCTGCAGACGACCAACAACCGCCTCTTCGAGGTGATCGATGGCCAGCAACGATTGACGACGCTGAGCCTCATTGTGCTCGCCGCCATGCGGCGGCTCAAAAGATTGATCGCAGAAGAGAAGAATGCCGAACCCAACCAAAAACGGATCGACCAGCTGCGGGCAACCTATATCGGCTATCTCGACCCCGTGACGCTCCGGTCGGAAAACAAGCTTTCCCTCAACCGGCACAACGACGCCTATTATCGGGATGGGTACTATCGCGTTAACTCAGGCAGCCACAAGGGCTGGAGTATCGGGCGATTTCATGGACGCCTCGCGGCGTTCGGATGACCTCACCACGGTCGACGGCACTCCACCGAAGTAGGGATTGGTTGATCGTGGGTCGGCGGGGGCACCCCGGCTCCCGGTTCTGCCCAGGCCCAGCGCCCGGACACGTCGCTCCCCGAACTCGCGCACGAGCTCGGCAAGGACCGCAGCCTTCCCCTGGAACAGCCAACCATTGGGGCGCGCACGGCGCGCTTCGATGTTGGCCGCCGCATTGAGGTCGGCGTGCATTTGGTGACCGCACCAAAGGCAGACGAAGGTCTTCTGGTCGCGGCGGTTCCGCTTGTCCACATAGCCGCAACCGGAACATGCCTGAGAGGTGTATGCGGCGTTGACCTCGGCGGAGGGGATTCCGAACCGCTCCTCCAGGTCGCGCAACTTCTCCTGGACGATCGAGCGTCCGCAGTTGCGCAGGATCGCGTTGAGCCGCCTTGAGAGGTCGGAGTGGCGGAAGTCGAGCCGCTCCAGCACCAACTCCTTGGGCTTGCCCTGCTCGACAAGGCGGTTGAGCACGCGGCCGACCTCGGTGCGAAGGAAGCCGCGCACGTCCTCCACCAGCGCTCGATACCGCTTGCTCTCGCGTGGCCTGCGTCCGGCACGCTGCTGGCTGGCCGCGATCAAGGCAAGCAGCGCGTCGTACCGCTTGAGCCGCTTGAGCCATCCCTGGCCGCGCAGCCGGCCGTCGGATGTGGCCAAGAGCGTGGACAGCCCAAAATCAAGCGCCAGCGCGCCGTGGCCGTCGTAGGCGGCGCGGCTTTTGGCGCAGACCTCGCCCATGTCGGTCACCACGCCGAAGCTCAGGCGACCCTCGCGCTCGTTCACCTGGATGCCGTTGGTCACGCGGCCAGGACGCTTGGCATGGTAGTCGTAGGTAAGCAGCGGGATGGCGATCTTGCGCCCCTTCTCGAGCGTGGAGAGGCTCACCCACCAGCCGACCCTGCCGCCCTGCGTCGCCTGGATGGGGCGGGAGATGCTCCCCGCGCGGTGGTCGAGGCGCATGGAGATGCGCGAGAGGTCCGGGCGGCGATGCCGCGCCATGCAGTGGCGCATCATGGCGCGCGCCAGCCGTCGCACGGAAACGGGAATCACCTCGCCCGTGTCTCTCCTCGCCACCTCGCCGCGCCGGAACCACGCGCCCAGGCCGTTGATGGCGTGGAGCATCTGCTTGGTGGCGGGTGTCAGCGTGCTGTGGTTGACCATGTCTCGAAACTCATTGGCCCGGTTACGGATCCAGCCCTGGAGCTGCCCGACGACCTGCCAGCGGGCCATCTGGACGCGGTTGGCCGCGCCGATGACGGCGGCGAAGGTGACCTTGTCCACGTCGTGGTTCTTCTCAAAGCGGCCCGTCTCGAAGAAGAGCCGCCACTCTTCCCGGCCCAGCAGCACCGCGCCCCGGCGGTAGGCTCTGAGCAGCGCGCGCACCGCCGCCTCTTTGCTGGCCGTCAGGTTCGACGGCAGCAGGTCGGTCCGATGGACGGGCGGATGCTCGGGCTTGGTGCGGGCCATCAGGCGGTTCCCGTGAGAAAGCGATAAGGCAGCATGCGCCCGACGCCGCCCCGGACGAGCAGGGCCATGCGCTCCGGCTTGGGGCGCTTGCGCGGCGGCGCTCCGGCATGGGTCTTGTCGATCTCGAGGAGGTTGGACAGCAATGGGCTATCCTCGGCCATCATGGCGCGGATGCGGTGACCGAGGTGCCACGCCGCCTGGTAGGATACGCCCAGCATCTCCGAGAGCTTCACGGCGGAGATGCCCTTGCTCGACGCGACGATCTGGTAGATGGCCTGCGCCCAGGTGAGCATCGGCAGGTGGGTGCGGTGCATCGGCGTGCCAGCGGTGACCGAGAACTGTCGGTGGCAGGCGGTGCATTGCCAGCGGCGGATCGTCCGCAGCCAGGAAGCGTGGTTGACGCATCCGCACACCGGGCATATCGGGCCGTCCGGCCAGCGGGCGCGCTCAAACCACGCCCGCGCGGCGTCCTCGTCCGGGAAGAGATCGTGGAACGCACGGAGCGTGACGGCGGTGCCGATCATGATCAAAATCTAGGGATTGTGGAGGTCTGTGTCAAGTCGATAGGCCCGAACAGGGATATGGCCAATCGGCCCTATGCCGAGAAGCGGCTGGCTCTCAAGAAGAGCAAGCTTCGGCTCACCTGCGAGCTTGCCGAGGAGAATGAGGAGTGGACGCCTGAGCGGCTTCTGGAGCATCAGAGGAAGCTCGCGAAGCTTGCCACAGGCTTCTGGCGCATCGCGCAGCTCTCGTGATCGATCGGGAAAGAAGTCCTGCCACTGCGGATTTCCGCAATCTGGCTGCCGCGCTAGGACTCGAACCTAGAACACCCAGATCCAGAGTCTGGTGTGCTACCAATTGCACCACGCGGCAGTGAAGCGGGCACTGGTCTTTGTAGGGCAAAAGCCTTCCGATGGCAAGGGCGGGAAAGGGGATCAAGCGAAGTAGCGCCAGTCGAGATCGGGGAAGAGGTTGTCCCGCCATTCGCATTCGCGGAGGAAGTCCAAGTCGCGGGAGCCGTTCTCGATCTGGCCACAAAGCCGGTCGAGCCGGTAGAGGTGGGTTTCGGTGCGGCGCTTGGCGTAGGTCGAGGCGGTCCCCGTCTTCAGGAGAAAAGCCCAGTCACTCGCTTGGGCGAGCAGAAGCTCGCGGGCGGCTTGCCGGAGGAGACGCTCGGGCGGCTTCCTATGGGTGTTGTACCGCCTGGCCTGCGCGACGAGCCGGCGGGCGCCCTCGTGGAGGTGGGGATAGATCCAGTCGTTGACTCCGTCGAGCCAGACCTCCGAGTCGCCGTGCCATCCCCAGGATGAGGAAGCGGGCTGGGCGAGCTGCTGGGTCGGGTGGCGCTCGAGGTATTCGCTCGGCGTGACCGGGGAGAGGGAACCGGGATCGGAGGCCATCTCTCGGAAGAGGAAGTCGAGGAACTGGGGTCCCTCGTACCACCAGTGACCGAAGAGCTCGGCGTCATAGGGGGCGAGCACGATCGGGGGGAGCGGGAGGCTCTGTTCCCGGAGAGAAGCAACCTGGCGACGCCGCTTGGTGAGAAAATCCTCGGCGTGGAGGGCCGCCTTCGCCCGTGCGGCCTCGGGGGAGTAGGGTTGCTTGTCCGGGGTGGTTCCGGTGATCCGGTAGTACTTGATCCCGAGGAACTTTCTCTCGCCGGTCGGGAGAAGGTAGGGGCGCAGGTAGTCGTAGTCGAGCTCGAAGCCGATGTCCCGGTAGAACTCTCGATAGGCGAAGTCGCCGGGGTAGCCTTCGGAAGCGCTCCAGACCTCGCGGCTCGAATCGATGTCGCGGGCAAAGGCCGCTGGCCCATGGGGAGTGTAGACGGGGGCGTAAAAGCCCATCCGGGGACGGGGGTCGGCGAAGAGCAGGCCGTGGGTGTCGACCACGAACCAGCGGATCTCGGCTTCGCGGAGATAGGCTTCGACCCCCGGACAATAGGCGCATTCGGGGAGCCAAAATCCCCTGGGCCCTTCGCCAAAGAGCGCCCGGTGGGAGTCGCGGGCGATGAGGATTTGGGCGCGAACCGCTTCGGGCGTTTCAGCGAGGAGGGGGAGGTAGCCGTGGGTCGCCCCGCAGCAGATCAGCTCGAGCTTCCCCGTGTCGGAGATCCGCCGGAAGGCACCCGGGAGGTCGGCTCGGTAGCGATCGACGTAGGCTGCGCGGGCCTCTTCGAGCCGGGTCCGGTAGAAGCGGGCGAGCTCGTGGAAGGGGGGAGAGAAGATCGTCCGGTCCGACTCACGGCAGGCGAGCTCGAGCAGACGCTCGAGGTGGATCCGGTAGCGTTTTTGGAGGAGGGGGTCGCCGAGCATCGCGCAGAGGGTGGGCGAGAGCGAGAGGGTGAGCCGGAAGTCGATCCCATCGCGTAAGAGCCCCTCGAGGACCGCAAGGAGCGGGAGATAGCACTCGGTGATCGCCTCGAAGAGCCAGTCCTCCTCGAAGAACTCCTCGTGCTCGGGGTGGCGGACGAACGGGAGATGGCCGTGAAGAAGAATCGACAGGTAGCCCTGGGTCTCCATCGCGCGATCCGCCGTCTTCCGCCCGTTTTCCTCCCCAAAGACCGCTTCAGCCGGGAATGCGTCCCAAGGGCTCGGGCGGAAGCGGAGGCTGCGGAGTGGCGTCGACCTTCCCCTGGTAGTCGCTCTGCCGGAGGAAGGAGAGGGTCGCCCCGCGGGTTTCCACCTTGTCTGGCGAGAGCGCTTCGATCGGGATGCGGTAGCTTCCATCAGGAAGGAGGAAATGGTAGCGGAAGGTGCCATCGGGCTGGAGCGGAATTGGCTCCCCGAGCACGGTGACCCGTGCCTTGGGATCGGTTCCCCCGTAGAGGATGAGCTCTGCGTTGACGTGGAGGAAGAAGCCCCGCTCGCGGCCGCCCCCGGGCGGAAGGCCCCAGGAAGCGCCGAAGGGGCTGAAGGCCCAGGAGGAGGGCCAGACAAAGGAGCCGGGCCAAGCCAAGCTGCCCGGCCAGCCGATGGCCGCACCCGTCCAGGCAAGCGAGCCCGGCAAAGCGGTCACCGAGCCAGGCCACGGGAAAGAGCCCGGCCAAGAAACGAGGCCAAAGCTCGACGGGCTGCCTCCGAAGCTTCCGGCGGTCTGCGAGGCGGCCCAGCCCGCCGTCCAGCGGGAGAGAAGCTCGGGGGAGACCGGAGAGGGACCTTCGCCCGGCGCCTGCTGCAGGCGGGCCAGGGTTTCGGCGATCCGCTCCCCGGGATGGGAGAGGGGGTCGAGCTCCTCGGCCAGCCGGCCGAAGGGGATCTGCGGAGGAAGGGTGACCAGGGTCTGGTCGGTCCGCTCTGAAGGCGAGAACCGGGGCAGGGTAACCGAAGGGGAAGAGCCGAACGGGCGAAAGACCCTCTGGGATTCCCGGACCTGGTAGGCGCCAAGCTCGACCGAGAAGCTCTGTCCGCCCTCGGGGAGGGAAAAGTACCAGTTCCGACAGCCGGGCGGGAGAGCATGCTCCTCGCGAATCGTCCCGTCGGCCCGCCGGAGCCGGAGGAGGACGCAGCTATCGTCGGCCTCGCGGGCAACTGCCGCGAGGCGTTCTTCGGACCAGTTCCAGTAGGCGAAGAGGGAGTCGGGTCCTCGAGCTACGAGATAGACGCGAGGGGAGTTGGCTTCGGTCGCGGAGGTCGGGAGGCCCGAGGGAGGATCGACTGGGGCCGATGCCGCACGTCCCTTCTCCACAGCGATCACGGGCTCAAGCGTGACGGTTGGATCGGCCGGGAGCCTCGATCGGGAGGCGCGTTTGCGGGGAGCCCCCGCGCTCCGGTTCCTGCCTGGCCTGGATCGGGAAGGATTCTGACGGGGGTTTGTCTTGCGCGAGGTCATGGGCGTCCTTTCTTCCCTGCTCCGCAGATGCCGTGATCCTCCACCGCTCCGGCCCTCGACCGCAGGCATCTCCCGCGGGCGTCCGGATGACAGAACGAACGATCTCTCGGATCCGCCGAACTCCAATTCCTGCAAACGGGTGCGATCTTAATCGATTCCCATCGTCCCGACCAGCGGGAAGTCGGGGAAAATCTTCCCCGGGCGGGAGGGGCGCTTCTCCGACCGACCCCTTGACCGTAGGGGTTGGAGCGGCTAGTCTAGCGGGTCACGGTGCTTATTTGGCGGTTGCTTCTGGCTCTGCTCGTAGTCGTAGTCGGGCTCGTGCCCGCGCGGCTTTATGCTCCGCTCGTCTGGAGGCCCGGAGAGGGCTGGACTGACGAGAGCACGGGAGCCGGCCTCTCGGCGTCGAGCTCGCGCGACCAGCTCGCCCTGGGGAAGAAGTTTCTCGACGCGAAGGACTACGATAACGCCTTACGCGCGTTTTCCGTACTCGTGCGTCGGTGGCCCTACTCCTTCTTTGCTCCCGAAGCGCAGTTCCGGATCGCCGAGTGTCTGGAGAAGCGGGGCGACTTCCTCAAGGCCGATAAGGCCTACGACAAGATGATCCAGAAGTACCCGGCGAGCTCCTTCTTCGAGCAGGCGCTCGAGCGGAAGCTGGCGATCGGCAATCTCTACCTGGCAGGAGAGCCGCAGCGGCTCCTGGGAGTGCCTTTCGGGCCATCGATGAAGGTCGCCGTCGATATCTACGAGTCAATCATTCGGGCGGCACCGTACGGCCGGCTCGCCCCGATCGCGGAGTTTCAGCTGGGCTTGGCGAGGATCCAGGAGAAGAAGTACACCGAGGCGATTGCGGCGTACAGCCGGATCCTCGACAAATACCCGAACTCGGAGCTGGCGGACGATGCGCAGTACCAGTTGGGCTACACCTGGTTCGTTTCAGCCCTGTCCACGGCCTATGACCAGAGCTCGGGGGAGAAGGCGATGGAAGCCTTCGAGGACTACATTGTCCGCTATCCCCTCGGGGACAAGGTGGCGGCCGCCCGGGAGCATCTCGCTCTTCTCAAGAAGCGGGCCACCCTCGGCAGCTTCAACATCGCCGGCTTTTACGAGAAGACGCGCAACTACAAGGCCGCCTTCATCTACTACAGCGACGTGATCCGCCAGAACCCCGAGTCGGAGCAGGGGAAGATCGCGGAGCAAAAGGTCAAGGAGCTTCGCCCCATGGTCGAAAAGGACCTTGGCCTGCCTACGGCGCAAACGGCAAGCACGGCTGCTCCATTGGAGACCCCTTCAGGTCCACCTCCGGCGGGTGCGCCCGGAGGCAGCGCCGGAGCAAACGGGCCGTGAGGTGCGGATCGAAAGCAACGGGGGCCGGGCGTCCATGGCTGGCTCTGCTCCTGCTCGCGGCCCTGCTGGTGGGCTGCTCGGGAGGCTATCGCCTCGGAACGGTGGGCGGCAAGCAGATGCATGGGCTCCGCACCATCTGGGTCCCGACGGTGCGCAACAAGACGGTCATCCCGCAGCTCCAGTCGATGGTCACCAACGAGATCATCCAGGCCTTCGACAACGATGGGAGCTTGCGCACGGTTGGCCCCGAGGAGGCCGACGCGGAGCTCGAGGTCACGCTCACCGACTTTACGCGGATGCCCATTCGTCCGGAGGTCCTCGATCCTCTGACGACCGCAGAATACCGCTTCGTCCTTATTGGGAGCGCGACTCTGCTCAATCGGAAGCTCGGGAGGAAGACGCTCAACGGGGTCGGTGTCTCCGGATCAAGCTTCTTCTTTACCCAGATCAACTCGCCCGAGGCGCAGCGGCAGGTGATGCCCTGGGTAGCCCAGGACTTCGCGAAGAGGGTCGTGGTCCTGGTTACGGAAGGCTGGTAGCTGCTGGCAGCTCCCCCGGCCCGGGCAGCGGAAGAAATTCGTAGGGCCCGGAACGGATCGTGCGTGGAAGCAGGGCGGTGAGCCACCGCTTGGCCCTCTCCACGGCGTCGGGAAGTGGATCCCCCCAGGCGAGCCGCGCGGTGATTGCTGCGGAGAGCGTGCAGCCGGTCCCGTGGGGGCTTGCCCCCGCGATGCGCGGAGCGGCGAAGGAGCGCAGCGTTCCCCCCTCGGCAAGGAAGTCGACCGCCGCCTCGCCGGTCAGATGGCCGCCTTTGAGGAGGAAGGGGACCCCGAATCGCTCTGCGAGCTCCTGGGCCGCGTCCGCCAGCGCTGCGGAGCTGCCGAGCTCCCTTCCCAGGAGAAGCTCGGCTTCCGCCCGATTGGGGGTGACCAGGCGGGCCAGGGGAAAGAGGGCCTCGCCGAGGGCCGTAAGAGTCTCCCGGGAGGAGAGCGGATCGCCGCACGAAGCGACCAAGACCGGGTCGACGACCAGGGGAAGGCCGCGAGCGAGCTCCCTGAGCCGGTCGGCCGACTCCCGGACAATTGCGGGAAGGTAGAGCATTCCGGTTTTGACTGCGGCCACCGGGAGGGCCGCGAAGACGGCGGCAATCTGGCTGCCGACCAGGGATGGGGCGACAGCAGAGATCGCGAGAACCTTGCCCGGGTGCTCCGCGACGATCGCGGCGATCGCCGTGGCCCCGTAGGTGTGGAAAGCGGAGAAGGTCTTGAGATCGGCTTGAATGCCCGCACCAGCGCTCGAGTCGGAGCCGGCGATCGTCAGAGCGACGGGAGGGAAGGAGCTCATCGAGGGGCCTTGCCAAAGCCGAACGGCGGATTTACTCTCAAATTGTTTTTCCTCTCTCGGAAAGGGAAATGAAACACTCGTTTTCCCCGCAAATCGTGCCCGGACTGGAGGTCACAATCGAGCAGCTTCGTTTTCGCGCCTCTTCCAAGGAGGATTCGGAACGCCCGCTGGTCTGTCAATATTACCTGAGCATTCGCAACGGGAGCGACCGGACCGTTCGTCTCCAGGGTAGAAAGTGGGTGCTTACCGATGAGGAGACGGGAGAAAAGGTGGTGATCGAGGGGGAGGGGATCGTCGGATCGTTTCCCGAGCTGCGGCCGGGCGGAAAGTTCTGCTATTCGAGCTATCATCTCTATCGGCAGACCACCTTGGCCGAAGGGGCCTACTTCGGCCAGGACGAGGGCGGCAGGGCGATCGTCGTCGGCGTCCCTCCGTTTCGCATGGTGGCCGCCCCGGAGGGAGAGACCGACCGCGCGCTGCCCTGACCGCAAGGAATCTCTCCTCCTCGCTGCGGGAAAATTCGTTGCGTCCTCGGGACATTCGCCTATCCTTTAGGGCAGAGTTCTCAATTACGAGACGGAGAAGAGAAGTTCTGCGCGTGGAAGAGGAAATCGCCGCTGGGCCGGAGGCTCCCCCCTCCCGGAGGGGGTCGGGGATGCGAGCGACCGAGCCTGCGGCTCCGATCCAATCCTCTTTCCAGGCGTTCGTCCCGTCGCCCCTTTGGGGAGCTTCCAGAACCAGAGCGCCGGGGACGGTCGGGGACTTCCTCTCGTCCGTCGGCCTTCGGCATCGGCCGGCAGTCCCGTGTCTGCGCTTCCTGGCGGATCGCGGCCGATCGAGGAGGGAAGCCGTCGGGGGAGAACCAGGCATGCGCATCGAACCATACAACAAGCGAGAGATCCCTTCCGGCTCCCTGGCTCTATCGGGCAGCGGAATTTGGGGTCCTCACCAACGGATAGTCCATCATGAGTCAAGATCCTTCACAATCAAGAAACTACGGACGCTATTCCAGGCGCGACCAGCGGCCACGCAGGCGGGGGGGCCGCTTCCGGGCTCCGGAGCCGCCGCGGAAGCTCTCCTTTGGAGAGAAGGTGCAAGCCTTTTTCCAGGGCCTCTTTGGGAAACGGGAGGAGCCGTTAGCCCTCGGCCCTCGTTCGAGCGGCCCGCGGGAGCGGGACCGAGACCGGGTGCGGGAGTCGCAAAGACCCATGAGCACGGGGCCGAAGCGCGAAGCGCCGATGTTCGAATCGGTCGTCGAGCCGTCCACTCCCCGGCTCTACGTCGGCAATCTTTCCTACGATCTGGCCGAGAGCGACCTCTTCGACTTCTTCTCCAAGGTCGGAACGGTCAACAACGTCGACATCGTCCGCGACCGGAGGACCAATCGCTCCAAGGGTTACGGCTTCGTCGAGATGGCGGATCTGGAAGCGGCCAAGCAGGCGTTTACCCAGCTCAATCGCTCCGAGCTGATTGGTAGGCCGATCGTCGTCAGCGGAGCGAAATCGGAGCGCCGGGAAGAGCGCGGGGGAGAGAGCAGGGAGACCTCCGAGCCCTCCCGATAGGGCTGCGCATCATGGCGGGCGAAGAGGCGCTTGCGCTGCTGCTCCGCGGCACCGAGCAGGTCCATTCCACGCGCGAGCTGCGGGAGCGCTTAGCGGCCTCCCGCCCGCTCCGGGTGAAGTTCGGGGTCGATCCAACCTCGCCCGACCTCCATCTGGGCCATTCGGTGCCGCTCTTCAAGCTCCGCCAGTTTCAGGATTTAGGACACCAGGCGGTCTTGGTGATTGGCGACTTTACCGCCCAGATCGGGGATCCGACCGGCCGCAATACCACCCGGCCCGAGGTTTCCGCCGAGGAGGTGCGCCGCAACGCGGCGACCTACCAGGAGCAGGCCTTTCGGATCCTCGATCCCGATCGGGTGGAGGTCGTCTGGAACGCGAGCTGGTTCGAGAAGATGACGAGCCGCGAGCTGCTGCTCCTCCAGCGCCGGGCGACTGCGACCCAGATCCTCCAGCGGCGCGATTTCCAGCAGCGCTTGGAGAAGGGCGAGCCGATCGGGCTCCACGAGCTCCTCTATCCCCTTCTCCAAGGCTGGGATTCGGTCATGGTCCGTGCCGATGTCGAGATCGGTGGCAGCGATCAGCTCTTCAACATGCTGATCGGTCGGGATCTCCAGGAGCAGGTGAAGCAGCCTCCCCAGATTGTCCTCACCCTTCCCCTCCTGGAGGGGATCGACGGGGAGAACAAGATGAGCAAGTCGCTCGGGAATGCGATCGGGGTCTCCGAGGCCCCGGACGATATCTTCGGGAAGACGATGAGCATCTCCGACGCCCTCATGGGGAGATGGTATCCGATCTTCCTGGGGGCTCCCCTCTCACCCGAGGTCCATCCCATGGAGGCGAAGAAGCGGCTCGCCGAGCGGCTGGTCGCCCGATTTCACGGTGCGGAGGTGGCAGAGGGGGCGCGCAAGGCCTTCGAGCGGGTCTTTTCCCAGCGGGAGGTGCCGGAGGAGATCCCCGAGTTCGCGCTTCCCGGCCACGAGCAGCCCATTCTCGAAGCGCTCCTCCTCATCGGAGCAGCACCAAGCAAATCCGAGGCGAAGCGGCTGGTGACCCAGGGTGCGGTGCTGATCGACGGGATGCGGGTCACCGATCCCCGCTCGACCGTGAGCCTTTCTGAGCATCCTCTTCTCCGCTGCGGCCGGCGCTTCTTCGCGCGGCTCAAGCCCGAGCGGGGGTAGGCCGGAGCGGCCGAGCCTTCGGCGCTTGCCCTACGCCTAAGACGCCACTATCGTGGAAGGGGGAAGCCGGAGATTCCCATGCTGACCATGCTCGATCCCTACACGGGGAAGGATTGGCTGGCGGCTCCCGAGGAGGAGCATGGGGAGCTTATCCACGGGAATCTCCTCAGGAGGGAGGAGATGCCGGGCAATTGCAGCTTGGCGGTAGAGATCATCGAGGGATCGGGAACAAGTGGGATGATCGTCCGCTTGGCATCGTGAGGAACAACATCGTCTTTGGCTTCTCGGGCGTGACCGAGCCGGACCGGGAAGGAGCAGTGCTCGATGTTGGTTACATGCCGACTGAGCAGATCAGGCAATGGGATGGGGGGCTCACGTTCAGAGAGGAGGGTTGCCAAATACTGGATCTTCGACCGGCGGGAAGAAACGGTGAGGATCTACCGCTTAGCCGAGGAGCGAGAGGAGCCGGCCGTCGTCCACAGCTTTGACGACACCCTGAGTACTGCCCTCCTGCTGGGCTTTTTCTTGGCGATGCTGCAGATAAGGAAGGCCCTTGCGGTTGGGGGGAGCTGATGATCGGGGAGGGTGCCATGTGCTAGGGGAGTAGCAAAGATATGACCAGTAGCGGTGATAACAACCGCCGGTGCCTTTTTGCACTGTTAATTTTGGTAGCTGCAATAGTCACCGCCTTAGTTGGGCTTGAGTGGCCTGATAGGCGAATCTTTATGGCATGGGGAGTGTTTATTGTTGTGGTTGGCATATTCCTATGGCTCGGGTTGCTTCTCGTAAGCATGGTCATTGTCCTTGCGGTATACTGGTACTTCTGTATTTTTAGGCTACTTATCGGGTGGGTCAAGAGATATGTACATGGGCTACCAGCCACGCATGATGGCATTCAAAAGAAATATAGATATATCTATAAAGTAGCTATTGTCCTGCTTTCGTATGCCACGATTGGCTTAGCGCTATATGGATTTTTTGTGCGAGCCTTGTGGTTTGTCCAGCATGGGATTGCATTCATGTCGGCAAATCGCACGGAGGATATTGCGCTAATTGCTCTCATCCTTTTGCCTGCGATCACGGGTTCGGTGGTGTTGATTGCAGTTTCCCTAGATTACTTACGGAATGCTGTGACCAGGCTGAAGCGGGAGAAGGAGTATGAATCAACGAAAACAGTAACTGAGGCCAATGCCAACCTACAAAAGGGAGAAGCGGTCGGTTGTTGTAAACTTTCGGAAATAGTGAAAAGCGCATGTGCGGAGGTGACGGATGAGAACATAATACGCAAAAAAATTAGATTTATGGGACTGTATTGCAAATATATAGGATGTGAATGGGAAAGTTTAAGTCTTTATCTGTTGTCTTTTGTTCTGGTTGCCGTTGGCGCTGTGTTTCTTGTGTCCTGGATTGTGTATCAAGAGCAAATCGGGAGTACAAACTGGGGACGATTCTGCTGGTTCTTCGGATCGGTATTGGGTGTTGGTATTCCCGTAGGAATTTCAATGGTGATGCGTACTGTGCTGGTTCCAGAACATAGAGGAATGTGGATATATGCGATCTGTTGGTTTGTCGTGGTGGTTTTAATGTGGTGGTTGAGGGAGTTTATCACGCCGATCAGTGCGGGAATTCCCCAGCAATTCGGTGGGTTTCGGGGGGAGCACTACATCGCAAGATGGAAGGAGGAGCTGAAGCTAGATAAAGAAACCGAAAAGGATTATGTCGAGCGCGTGGGAAATGGGGCGATAAAGGTGGGCGTTGTGTATAAAACGGAAAAATACCTCTTTCTTGCGCCGAAGAAGTGGTTTGGGGAAAATCCTGATGAGAACTGGAAAGCCCTCATGCTCAGTACCGATGGGCTGGTGAGCCTGGAACCAGTTCAGCCGGTCAAGGATCCAAGTTCGACATCCGGCCAGGCGAGTGCGGCTTCTACCCCTAAGGCTCGATAGCCTTCTCTACCCCTCGCTCTCCGTCTGGCCCCCCCCACCCTTCGGCTTGGCATGGACCTTCTCGAAGAAGATGCGGACTTCGCTCTCCTTCTTGCCGAGGAGCTGTTGGGCGCGGAGAAGGGCGTTGCGGGTCGAGAGGTTGGGATGGACTCCGAAGAGGGGGAAGACGTTCTCCCGTCCAATCGTATCGATTACGCCGGAGCTGCGGAGGACCCGGATGATCGGCCGCGTCGCTCCGCTGATGAGAAGGTGACGGCCGCTCTCGTGCATCATCTTCGCAAGCTCGTCGATGGCGAGGGCGCAGGTCGCATCGAGATGGTGGGCATTGCGCATTCGCAGGATGACGACGCGAAGGGAGGCATCGAGGCAGATTCGGCGGATCTGCTCCCGGAAGAGATCGGCCACACCGAAGAAGAGCTCTCCCTCGACATGGATGATGCAGATTTCGGGGAGGATCCTCTCCTCGGCGCGGCCTTTCTCCCGCAATCCCTCTTCCTCGTCATAGGTGTATTCCACCAAGGAAGGCTGGCCCACCTGCTTGAGGAAGAGGAGGAGGGAGACTCCGATGCCCAGGCCGATGGCGAAGTCGAGGGGAGTGAGGAGGGCGCTCAGGAAGGTAACGAGGAAGGTGAGGGTATCGGCGGTCGTCGTTCCGACCGCGATGCGGATGTCACGCCAGTTGATGAGGGAAAATCCCGTCAGGACGACCAGCGTTGCGAGGGCGGGCATGGGGATGTAGGCGAAGAGGGGGCCCGCCAGAAGGAGGCCGGCCGCCAGCAAGAGGCCGCTCCAGAAGTTGGCGAGGACGGTGGCGGGCTTGCTGACCCAGTTGAGGGCGGAGCGGGTGAGGGAGCCCGAGACGGGCATCCCCCCCAGGACGGCGCAGGCCACGTTGGCGGCTCCCTGGGCGAACATCTCGCGGTTTGGGTCGATCGGCTCGCCGGAGCGGCTGGCGAGCGACTTGCCAATGCTCGCCCCTTCGATCGCAGCGAAGAAGGCGAGTGCTAAGGAAGCGCTGGCGAGCTGGGAAAACCAGCTCCAGTGGAAGGAGGGCAGGCTCACCGGCCAGAAGCCGAAGGGGATTGGGTCGAGGTAGTGGATCGGAAGATGGAGCAGGCGGAGGGGAAGCGCGAGGACCGATACAAGGAGAAGCGCGATCGCTACCGCAGGGAGCTTGGGGAAGACGCTCTTGAGCCACCACCAGGCGAGGAAGGAGAGGAGGCTCAAGGCGACTGAGGGCCATTGGGCTTGGCCCGCGTGGCGGATCGTCTGGTTGACGATGTCGAAAAAGGTCGCGACCTCCGGGATCGAGACGCCGAGAATGTGGTGCGCCTGATTGGCGATGATGAGGAGGGCCGCGCCGGTGATGTAGCCGATCACGACGGTTCGGGAGACATACTGGGTGAGGGCCGCGGCGCGGAAGATCGCCCCGGCCAGGAGGGCCAGTCCGATGAGGAGCAGGAGAAAGCTCAGGGAGTGCACCTTGTCGATCTTCCCCTCCATGCTCAGGTAGGAGCTGAAGACCAACACCGCGGTGGCGTTGGTCGGACCGAGGACGACGTAACGGGAGCTCTGGAAGAGCGGGCCGATGATCGAGGCGACCGCGCAGGCATAGATTCCGAACTGGATGGGCAGCCCCGCAATGAGGGCGTAGGCCATCCCCTGCGGAAAGGAGAGGAGGGCGACGTTGAGCGCGGCGCTCAGGTCGGCGCGCAGCTTCGCCCCCGAGTAGGAGTGGAAGGTGGCCCGCAAGGGCCCGAGCTCCAGGTGGAGCTCATTCCACTGATCCCGAAGCCGGCGAGCCAGTCGAGCGGAGGCGGGCCAGATGCGCTTCAGGAAGAGCCGTCGCGCATCGTCTCCCAGTCGATTCTCCTTGTGCGGCTCCATTTTCGGTAAGCCTCCGGCAAGATTTCCGACGGTTTGATTTCGCTGCGGCCTCCCCAGAAGATATTCGAGTAGAGAACGGGGATCCCCACTTGTCGAAGGTGCTCGTCCATGGCGGCCTTGTGGAGCAAAAGCCGATCCTTTTCCCGGCCATGCGCGACCGCCATCAGGTTGACGTTGCCGAACTCGGGGCCCGCCTCCCGCCAGTAGCAGTGGGTGAGGACCTCGAAGCGGCCGATCTCTTCCCCCGCCTCCTTCTCCCTTCCCTGCGGCACCGCCCAGTGGAAGAGGCCGTTGAAGCGGGTGATCCTCTCGCCCGTCGAGAGGAGCTTCACATGCTCGAGAAAGGTCGAGAAGCGGCCGAGGATGCCGAGTTTCTCCAGCTCTCGCGCGATCCGGACGAATTCCGGGAGGCCAAGGCCGACCGACCGGGCTCGAGACTCCCACAGACCTGACGCAATCTCCTCCGGCCGGAGTTCTTCCTTGAGAGCGCCCAAGACTTTCCACTGCCCCTCGGAAAGTGTTCTGACCTCGACCGCGTGCATCTGGGCCTTGGCCGGGCAGATCGCGCCGATCTCGAGCGCCCGTCGGCGGACATGACCGACGCCGAGGGTGAAGATTCCCTTGGCGCGGAGGATCCGATGGCGGACCGCCCCGATCTGCGTGGACAAGTAACGACAGTGGGCTTCGAGTGAGAAGCCTTGCGGCACCTTGAGGGTGCTCCAGAGCCGGAAGGAGGAGCCGGCGCAGGCGGAATCGGTCGAACGGAGGACGACATGGCCGCTGAAGGGGTCCTCGACCACGAGGAAGTCGAAGGCCGCCCCGAGCTTCTCCTCCGGGATCTCCCAGGCGATCAGGGCTCCGGGAGCCAAGTCGTTGGCAAGCAGCGTCTGCCGCACCCGGCGGATCGTGCCGCTTTCGAGCATCGCTCGGATCCGGGCGATGACGATCGAGAGGGGAAGGTTGGAGAGGCGGGCGATCTCGGCAAACGGTTCTTGGTGGAAGCCGGTGAGCTTGTCCTCGGAGATCGAGAGGATGCGTGCGTTGATTAGATCCTCTGTTCCGATGGGAACGGGTTTGCTCAGATTGATCGAGTTCATGGTCATCCTTTTGGCAAAGAACGAGCGCTCCTGAAAAGCAAAACTCCCCGGCGGCCTTCTGGCAAGCGGTCAGGGGTTTTCGAAGCGGTCGAGGATCGCCTGGGCAAAAGCTTCCGTTCCGACGGTCTTTCCGCCATCGTCGGCGATGTCCGGTGTCCGGAAGCCGTCGCTCAGGGTAGCGCGAAACGCCGCTTCGATCGCCTGGGCCGCCTCTTCCTCGCCGAGGCTGTAGCGGAGGAGAAGGGCGGCGCAGAGGATCTGCGCGCTCGGATTGGCAATCCCCTTGCCGGCGATGTCGGGGGCGGAGCCGCCGGCGGGCTCGTAGAGGCCGAACCGGGCCTTGCCGAGCGAAGCGCTCGGAAGCATGCCGAGGGAGCCGCAGAGGGCCGCCGCCTCATCGCTCAAGATATCCCCGAAGAGGTTTTCGCACAGGAGCACATCGAACTGGCGGGGATTGCGCACCAGCTGCATCGCCGCGTTGTCGACGTAGAGGAAGCCGAGCTGGACGTCGGTGTAGTCGGCGGCGATCCTGCGCACGGTCTTCCGCCAGAGGAGGCTTGATTCGAGCACGTTGGCCTTGTCGATGAGGGTCACGAACTTCCTTCGGGAGCGCGCCGCCTCGAAGGCGACGTGGGCAACCCGCTCGATCTCGGCGGTTTCGTAGACCAGGGTGTCGATGGCCCGCTCTCCCCGATCGGTCATCACGGTCCCCTTGGGCTGGCCGAAGTAGAGCCCTCCGGTCAGCTCTCGCACGACCAGCAGGTCGACGCCGCGGGCGACCTCGGCCTTGAGTGGGGAGGCGCTCAGGAGCTCCGGGTAACAGGCGATCGGGCGGAGGTTGGCGTAGAGGCCGAAGGTGCGCCGCAGGGGTAGAAGGGCGGCGCGCTCGGGCTGCTTCTCGGCGGGAAGGGCTTCCCACTGAGGGCCTCCGACCGCGCCGAAGAGGATCGCTTGGGATCTGCGGCAGACCTCGAGGGTCTCTTCGGGGAGGGCCCTGTCGGCGGCGTCGATCGCCGCTCCCCCCACGAGGGCTTCCTCGAAGTCGAGGCGGAAACCGAACTTGTGCGCGGCGGCCCGCAGGAGCGGGAGGGTGGCGGCCATGATTTCCGGGCCGATGCCGTCTCCGGCGAGGACGGCGATGCGATAGGTCTTCATGAGAAAAAGCGGTAGCGGGCCGCAGCACCCCTACGGGGTCGGCACCATGCCGGTCTTGCGGGCGTATTGGAAAATGCCTCCCGCTTCGATCACGGGCCTCGCCTCTCCCAGAGGCTTCAGCGCGTGGCGCGTGGTGCCCACGGAGAGGGTTTCCCGCTGGAGATCGACCTCGACGCGATCGCCCGTCCGGATCCGGTCGCAGAGCCGCTCGGCACACTCGTACGGGTAGAGGACTCCCGTGGAAACCGAGTTGCGGAAGAAGATCCGCGCGTAGCTTTCGGCGATCACGATCCGGCAGCCCGCGGCCGCAAGCGCGATCGGAGCATGCTCCCGGGAGGAGCCGCAGCCGAAGTTGCGGCCGGCGATGATGACCGAATAGCGGGACGTCTCTTCCCCGGCGGCCACGAACCGCTCCGGGTAGAGGTCATCGGGCAGGCCCGAGAGGGCATAGGAGCCAAGCTTGCGGAGCTCGTCCGGCTCCGTCGGCACCAGCATGAGGTATTGGGCCGGGATGATCTGATCGGTGTCGATGTTGTCGCCGACGACGTAGGCGGGACCGGATATTGTAGCCACTGCTGCTTCTCTTTTCTGGTTGTAGGACGGGCCACTACCGATGGCAATCCGAAAAAAAATGGGGTGGTGGGGGGAGAGGCCGCTCGCGGAAGGGACGAGGAACGGCTTGGGAAAGGTGAGAGGAATCGTACGGCGAGGCGTGGCCGCCAAGCAATCCCGCTGGACGCGAAGGCGCCCTTTTGCCATTTTCCTTGCGCTATGGCGTCGGAAGGCCCTAAGGGAAATCCGCAGGACGGTGCCGAAGGAAAATGGAAGCGGCGCCATCTTCTGGGCCTGCAGGAGCTCGAGAAGGAAGAGATCCTCCTCCTTCTTGACGCCGCTGACGAGGTGGGGAGCCGTTGGGAAGGCGGACGGGAGTTGCCGTCGCTGCGCGGCCTCACGGTGGTCAATCTCTTCATCGAGCCGAGCACCCGCACGCGGGTCTCTTTCGAGCTGGCCGCCAAGCGATTGGGTGCCAATGTGCTGGAGATCGATCAGGAGTCGAGCTCGATCCGGAAGGGGGAGAGCCTCAAGGACACCGCGCGGAACCTCGAGGCGATGGGGGTCGACCTCCTGGTGCTCCGCCATTCGGCGGCGGGCGCGGCCCATTTTCTGGCCGAACGGGTGCGTTCGTCGGTGATCAACGCGGGAGACGGGGCCCATGAGCATCCGACGCAGGGGCTCCTCGATCTTCTCACGATCCGTCGCCGCCTCGGGAAGATCGAAGGGGTCCGGGTGGCGATCGTCGGAGATATTCTCCACAGCCGCGTGGCCCGGTCGGACATCTGGGGCTTGCGGAAGCTCGGCGCCGAGGTGACCCTAGTCGGCCCTCGGACGCTTCTCCCGGAGGTCTTCGGCCGGTTCGGGGTGAGGCTGAGCAGCGAGCTCGATCCCGTCCTGCCCTGGGCGCAGGTGGTCATCCTCCTGCGCATCCAACATGAGCGGCAACGGGAGGGGATGTTCCCCTCGCTCGGGGAATATGTCTCTCTCTACGGGCTCGACGAAGCCCGCTTGCGCCGCTGTCCCCCGGAGGTCTTGCTGATGCATCCGGGACCGGTCGAACGGGGGATCGAGATCGAAAGCGAGGTTGCCGATGGGCCGAGCTCGGTCATCCTCGACCAGGTTGCCAGCGGGGTTGCTGTCCGGATGGCGGCCCTTGCGGAGTTGGCGCGGTTTCATCGCCGGGATGGGGAAGGGGCGTGAGCGGCTTCTACCGTCTTTCGGGCGGCCGCATCCTCGATCCGAGCTGCGGCCGGGATGAGGTGGGCGACCTCTTTGTCGCCGAGGGGCGGATCGTCGATCCCGCTTCCCTTCCGGCGGAGACGAGCTGGGAATCGATTGACGCCTCCGGCCGGATCGTCGCCCCGGGCCTGATCGACATTCACGTCCATCTGCGGGAGCCGGGGGAGTCTCAGAAGGAGACGATCGCCTCGGGAACGCGCGCCGCCGCGGCGGGAGGATTCACGGCGGTCGTGGCGATGCCTAATACCCATCCTCCGGCCGATCAGCCGAATACGATCGGCTGGATCCGGGAGCGGGCTCGGGAGCAGGGGGTCGTTCGGGTCTACCCCACGGGCTGCCTGTCGGAGGGGAGAAAGGGGGAGAAGCTCGCTCCCTTGGGCTCGCTGCGTGCGGCCGGGGTGGTGGCGTTGACCGACGACGGGAGCTGCATCCAGGATGCGGGCCTCATGCGTCGGGTCATGGAATATGCCGCCATGCTCGATCTTCCGGTGCTCGAGCACTGCGAGGAGAGCAGCGTCTCGGCCGGAGGGGTGATGCACGAAGGCTACTGGAGCGCCGTCCTGGGGCTCCGGGGGTGGCCGAGCCTTGCCGAGGAGCTGATCGTGGGTCGGGATCTCCTTCTGGCCGAGCTCACCGGGGCGCGGCTCCACTGCCAGCACCTTTCGAGCGCGGGCTCGGTCCGCCTCATCCGCGAGGCCAAGCGGAGGGGGGTGGCGGTTTCGGCCGAGGTCACGCCGCACCACCTGGCCCTGACCGATGGAGATCTCGGCCACTACGACACCCACTTCAAGATGAATCCCCCGCTCGGCTCCGAGGCCGACCGGGAAGCGCTGCGCGAGGGGATCGCCGACGGAACGATCGACCTGATCGCCAGCGACCACGCCCCGCACTGCTCCTTCGAGAAGGAGGTCGAGTTCGATCGGGCGCCTTTCGGGATCGTGGGGCTTGAGACGATGCTGGCGGTGGCTGCGGAGACCCTCGTGAAGACCAAGCTACTCGACTGGCCGGCGCTGATCGCCCGCTTGAGCACGATTCCCGCCCGCCTCCTCGGCCTTCCGGGGGGAACGCTTTCGACCGGAACCGCGGCCGACCTGGTCGTCATCGATCCCCATCTCCGGTGGAGAGTGAATCCGCAGGCGTTTCAATCGCGCGGTCGAAATACGCCGTTCTCGGGGTGGGAGGTGCAGGGAAGGGCAATGCTCACGATGGTGGAGGGGAAGATCGTATGGCGTTTGTGAGGGAGAACGAAGCCGTGCTCGTCTTGGAGGACGGGGAGGTCTTTCGCGGACAGGCGGCCGGGAGCGCGGGAACCGTCGTGGGAGAGGTCTGCTTCAATACCGCGATGACCGGCTATCAGGAGGTGCTGACCGATCCCTCCTACCGGGGCCAGCTCGTCGCCATGACCTTTCCGGAGATCGGCAACTACGGGGTCAACCCCTTTGACAACCAGTCCTCGAGGGTGCAGGTCGCCGGCTTTCTGATGCGGGAGCTTTCCGAACGGGCCAGCAGCTGGCGGGCGACCGGCACCCTTCGGGACTACCTGGCCGGGGCGCGTGTCGTTGCCGCCGAGGGCATCGACACGCGGCGCTTGACCCTTCGGCTGCGGGAGCAAGGGGTCTGCCGCGGGGTTCTCTCGACCGAGCCGATCGAGATCGCCCGAGCGGTGGCGATGGCCCGGGGGTGGAGCTACGGGGAGCGTGATTTTGTGCGGGAGGTGACCTGTCCGGAGCCCTACGCTTGGGAGACCCATCCGGCGGCGGAGGATTCTTGGGAGAAAGAGGCGGGCGAGGAGGGAAAGGGGGCCACCCGGCCGCCCGTCCAGCTGGCGGCCCTCGACTTCGGGATCAAGTATGCCACCCTGCGGCTGCTGCGGCGGGCGGGCTTCGCGGTGCGCGTCGTGCCGGCGGGAACGCCGCCTGAGGAAATCCTGGCGGCCGGGATCGACGCGGTCTTTCTTTCCAACGGGCCCGGGGATCCCGCGGCCCTCCCCTCGCTCCACCGGACGGTGCGGGCGCTGGTCGGGAAGAAGCCGATCTTCGGGATCTGCCTCGGCCACCAGCTCCTTGCTTTTGCGCTGGGAGGGAAGACCTTTAAGCTCAAGTTCGGCCATCGCGGCGCCAACCATCCCGTGGCCGACCTGGTGACAAGAACGGTGAGGATCACTTCGCAGAACCATGGCTATGCGGTCGATCCCGAATCGCTGCCTCCAGGCGTCCGCGTTCGGGAGGTGAGCCTCAACGATGGAACCTGCGAGGCGATGGCGCACGAAGAGCTGCCGATCTTTTCAGTCCAGTATCATCCTGAGGCGGCTCCTGGCCCCCACGACGGCCTCGGCTGGTTTTCGGCCTTTCGAACGATGGCGGAAAGCGGCCGCCCTCTTGACTCCCCGGGCGGCCCATGAAGTCTTCAGAGCTGGGGAATCTTCTCGGCCGACGGCTCGGGAGCGAGGAGGTCGAGCGGGCAGTCGCCCTTCTGCTCGACGCGGGGGTCGCGGAGGAAGAGAAGATCGCCTTCCTGGTCGACCTGGAGGAGCGCGGAGCGACGGGCCGGGAAGCGGCCTTTTTCGCCGAGGCCTTCCGGGGGCGCGCGGTGCCTCTGGGGTTTGGCGGCCACTGGAAGGGCGCTCCTCTCTTGGACTGCTGCGGGACGGGCGGGGGCGGGCTCAACCTCTGCAATATCTCGACCGGGACCATGTTCGTGCTCGCCGCCGCGGGCATTCCTGTGGTCAAGCATGGCAACCGCGGGGTGAGCAAGGTTTCGGGAAGTGCAGACGTTCTCGAGGCGATGGGGATCCCGATCCGTCTCTCCCCGGAGGCGGCAGAGCGCAGCCTGCAGGAGCTCGGGATGGCCTATCTCCATGCTCCCGACTACCATCCCGCGTTCCTGGCGATGGGGCCCTTGCGGAAGAAGCTCGCCGCCCAGGGTCAGAAGACGATCTTTCATCTGCTCGGGCCGCTGCTCAATCCGGCCCGCCCCATGGCGCAGGTGGTCGGGGTCTTTTCCCGTGCCCATCTGACCCTCTTCGAGGAAGCACTCCCGCTCGGCGGTTGCCAGAGGGCGGCCGTGGTCTTCGGGACCGATGCACAGGGGCGGGCTCTCGGGGAGCTCGGCATCGAGGGAGAGGCGGAGATCCGCGGCCTCGCCCTGCCGGAGGGTCGGGAGGTGCTGGCCGCCTTCGCGCGGCGCCGGGGATATGCGGGCGCCCGGTTGGAGGAGGCGTTGGTCGGGTCCGCGCAGGAGAGCGCCTCCCGGCTCCGGGCGGTCTTTCAGGGGCGGGAGAAGGGGCTCGTTCGTGCGTTGCTCGCGGCAAACGCCGCGGTGGGGCTGCTCGCCGGGGGGCATCCCGCCTCGTTCGCCGAGGCGCTCGAGGCGGTCGAGGAGCTGCTCGATCGCGGCATCGTGGCGGAGCGGCTCCGGGCGGCCGAACGGCTCGCACCCGAGCTGCGCTGCGCCTCGGCGATCTGGGCGACCGGATGAGCCGGGAGAGGGGCTTGCGGGGGCGGGAACGGGAGAAAGGATCGTGCGGATGAGACGACAATGGCGGAAGAGGGGATCGATCGGGCTCGCCCTTCTCTGGCTGCTCGGCCCGGCGGTTGGCAGAGCCGAGGCTCCGGCCGACGAGCCGGTCGTTCAGGTCGTCCAGAAGGTGCTCCCGGCCGTGGCGAACATCAACGCCGAACGGGTCGTGCAGCGGCAGATGCGGGACCCCTTCGAGCTCTTCTTTGGCCGGTACTATTCCTTTTCGGAGCGGGTGCGGAGCCTCGGATCGGGAGTCGTTGTCGCGCCCGAAGGGTTCGTGCTCACCTGTGCCCATGTCGTCGAGCGGGCGGTCAACCGGGCGGTCAAGGTGAGCCTCTCCCAGGGCAACGATCTCCAGGCCAAGGTTCTCTTCGAGGATCCGGTTCAGGATCTGGCGCTCCTCAAGGTGGATGCGCCAAAGCCGCTCCCCTCGTACGACATCCACCGGCTCTCTCCCAACCTCCTGGGCCAGACGGTGATCGTGCTGGGAAACCCGGTCGGCTATCAGAACAGCGTCTCCAAGGGCATCCTGAGCGCCAAAGGCAGGGTGATCCAGACGGAGGAGGGCCAGATCGAGGGATTGCTCCAGACCGATGCCGCGATCAATCCGGGCAACAGCGGAGGGCCGGTGGTCGATCTCACGGGCGCCTTCGTCGGCTTGAGCTCGGCCAAGTTCAGCGGGGAGGCGATTGAGGGGATTGGCTTTGCCATTCCCGGGGACCGGGTGCTGGCTTGGTATCGAAAGGCGAGGGAGAACGTGCAGGAGGGCCGGAAGGCTCCGACTGCGACCCTCGGCGATTTTCTGGTCAAGCGGTTCGGCATCGTTGCGCAGGAGCTGACCGAGGATCTGGCCGCCTCGTTCCGGGTGGCACCGGGGAGCGGCCTTCTGGTCGGATCGGTGGAGAGCGGAAGCCCGGCCGCCGCCGCCGGGATCCAGGCGGGGATGATCGTGGCGGCCATCGGAAACGTCCCAGTCACCGATCTTGGGGAGCTGCCGCCCGAGCTGGCGAGGATCGGGGCGGGAGCAAAGGTCATCTTGACCATTACGCTCGTGGAGCAGCGGGGGCCGATCCTCCTTCAGCGGACGCAGACCGTCGAGGTTGTCGCGCGATAGGGCGGGATTCGTATGGCGGGCAAGCGGTTGCGGGGTGGCTGGCGGAATAGGGTGAGACGCTCGCCCCTTGTGCGAGCCACCTTGTTTGCATAGAGTCTTTCTGATGTTGAAGAAGATCTTGGAGATGCTCTTCGGTTCGAAGAACCGGAGGGAGGTGGCGCGGATCTGGCCGCGCGTGGCGGAGATCAATCGCTTCGAAGAGCAGTTGCGCGCTCTTCCCGACGGGGAGATCCAGCAGAAGACGGTCGAGTTCCGGAAGCGGCTCGCTGCGGGAGAGGACCTCGAGCACTTGCTGCCGGAGGCTTTTGCGGTCGTGAAGAACGTCTGCCGCCGCTTCACCGAGGCTCGGAAAGTGGTCGAGGTGCGGGGGCACGGCATCCCCTGGGAGATGATCCCCTTCGACGTGCAGATGGTCGGCGGGATCGTCTTGCACCAAGGCAAGATCGCGGAGATGGCGACCGGCGAGGGGAAGACCCTGGTGGGAACCCTTCCCGTCTACTTGAACGCCCTGACGGGGAAGGGCGTCCACGTCGTGACGGTCAATGACTACCTGGCGGCGCGCGACAGCGAGTGGATGGGCGAGATCTACCGCTTTCTCGGCCTCACGGTCGGCTGTCTGCAGCAGGGGCAGTCCTTCGAGGAGCGGAGGCGGCAGTATGCTTGTGACATCGTCTATGGGACCAACAGCGAGTTCGGCTTCGACTACCTGCGCGACAACAGCGTCGTGACGAGCCGGGAGGAGAAGGTCCAGCGGGGCCACAGCTACGCCATCATCGACGAGGTCGACAGCATCCTCATCGACGAGGCCCGCACGCCTTTGATCATCTCGGGTCCGGCGACCGTTGCCTCGACTGGGGAGTACGAGCGCTACCGGGGTCCGGTCGCGCACCTGGTGCAGCAACAGATGATCGAGTGCGCCCGGCTCGCCGAGGAGGCGCAAAAGGCCTTGGCCGAAGGTCGTCCCCGGGAGGAGATCGGTCGGATCCTCTTTAAGACGAAGCTCGGGATGCCGCGCAACAAGCAGCTTCTCAAGATCCTGGAAGAGGGAGAAGACCGCCGGATGATGGAGGATGCGGAGCTCGCTCTCTATCAGGACTCCCGGCGCATTGAGCTCTACCAGATCAAGGAGGAGCTCTTCTTCGCGATCGACGAAAAGAACCACGAGGCTGATTTGAGTGAGCGGGGGCGGAAGTTCCTGAGTCCGGACGACCCCGACTATTTCGCCCCGCCGGACCTCGCCACGCTCTTCGACGCGATCGGGAAGGATGCGGCGTTGAGCGAGGAAGAGAAGGAGAGGAAGCGCCAGGAGGCCCAGAAGCGGTACGAAGAGGCGAGCGAGCGGATCCACACGATCGCGCAGCTCCTGCGCGGATACTGCCTCTACGAGAAGGATGTGCACTACGTCGTCCAGGACAACAAGGTGATCATCGTCGACGAGTATACCGGGAGGCTGATGCCGGGCCGACGCTGGAGCGATGGTCTCCACCAGGCGATCGAGGCGAAGGAGGGAGTCCACATCGATCGGGAGACGCAGACCCTTGCGACGATCACCATCCAGAACTACTTCCGGCTCTACGCCAAGCTCGCCGGGATGACCGGGACGGCGGCGACCGAGGCCAACGAGCTTCACGACATCTACAATCTCGACGTGGTGACGATCCCGACCAATCGGCCCTGCGTTCGGGACGATATGGATGACAGCATCTTCAAGACGAGGCGGGCGAAATACCATGCGATTGTGGAGAAGATCCGGGAGCTCCATGGGAAAGGGGAGCCGGTTTTGGTGGGAACGATCTCGGTCGAGTCCTCCGAGCTCTTGAGCCGGATGCTCAAGCGGGAGGGGATTCCCCATAGCGTGCTCAACGCGAAGTACCACCAGCAGGAGGCCGAGATCGTTGCCCGGGCGGGTCTGCGGGGAATGGTGACGATCGCCACGAACATGGCGGGAAGAGGGACCGACATCAAGCTGGGGGATGGGGTGCATGGTTTGGGAGGGCTCTTCGTCCTCGGAACCGAGCGCCATGAGGCCCGACGCATCGACCTCCAGCTCCGGGGACGCTGCGCTCGTCAGGGGGATCCCGGGAACTCCAAGTTCTTTATTTCCCTGGAAGACGACCTCATGCGCAACTTTGGGGACTCCCGCCGGATCGCGGGCTTGTTGACCCGCCTGGGGATGAAGGAGGACGAGGAGCTCGAGCACCCCTGGCTCACGAAGGCGGTGGGCACCGCCCAGAAGCGGGTTGAGCAGCGCAACTACAGCATTCGGAAGCACACCCTCCAATATGACGATGTGATGAACCTCCAGCGGGAGGTGGTCTACACCTTCCGCGACCAGATCCTGGAGGCCGAGGAGCCGCGAAAGGATCTCTTCGATGTTCTCGGCGAGGTCGTGCGGGAAGAGGCGCACTCCCGGCTGGAAGGCGGTGCGGTCGATCTCGACGGGCTGCTCGGATGGGCGAACTCGACCTTCCCGGTGGGGATGCGCAAGGAAGATCTAGGTGACGGAGATCCCGAGGTCGCTGCGCAGAAGATCCTCGAACGGGTCCAGCAGTCGTACGAGCTCAAGGTGAAGTACGAAGATCCCGCATCTCTCCAGGAGCTCGAGCGGATCACGGCCTTGTCCGCGATCGACCGTCTCTGGCAGGAACATCTCTACGCGATGGACGGGTTGCGGGGCGGGATCGGACTGCGCGCCTACGGTCAGAAGGATCCGCTGATCGAGTACAAGCAGGAGGCCTACGCTCTTTTTCAGGATCTGATGGGCAGGATCAAGCGGGAGATCGTCCAGAACCTCTTCCGGTCGGCGTCGAGCGTGCTCGCCTTCGAGCGTTTCCTCTCGTCCCTGCCGCAGCAGCTGATGCGGCCCGACCTTTCGGATGGCGAGGTGGGGGCCACTCCCGAACCGAAGGGCGCGGCACCGGAGGCGGAAGCGGCGCACCACGACCATCCAATCGTGCCGATCAGCCGCAGCGGTCCCAAGATGGGCCGGAACGATCCCTGCCCGCTCGATCCGACGAAGAAGTTCAAGAACTGCTGCGGCGCCTTGGGAGAAAAGACCTGCATCAAGGTCTCTCTTCTTGCGGGCCAGTCCTTTCCTCCGCCGCGTGCAAAGGGCGAGAAGAAGAAGTCCTGATCGTTTCCGATCGAGAGATGCCGGCTAGTGGAAGGGTCCGATGACCGTCGAACTGGTGAGTACCGGAACCGAGCTCCTGTTGGGCGAGGTGACGGAGGCGCATCTGGCGTTTGTCGGGAGGGAGCTCCGCACGCTTGGGCTGCGGCTCGATCGGCAGACGGTCGTGCCCGACGGTGCGGTCGTTCGGCGGGTCCTCGAGGACGCGCTCTTTCGTTCCGACGCCGTCTTGGTGACGGGGGGCTTGGGAATCACCTCGGACGATAACACGCGGGAGGCGGCGGCGGAGGCGATCGGCCGAGAGCTCGAGTTCCAGGAGGCGGTCGATTCGCGGATCCGTGCCTTTTGCTCTGCCAAGGGGATCGTGGCTCTCCCGGGAACCATCCGGCGGCAGGCGATGGTTCCCAAGGGAGCGCAGATTCTCTGGAACTCCGTCGGAACGGCCCCGGGCCTTTTTATCCAGAAGGGAAGGCTGGCGATGTTTCTTTTGCCCGGTCCGCCCCGGGAGCTCGTGCCGATGTGGCGCGCGGCGGTCGTCCCTTGGCTTCGGGCCCGAGCGGAGGGGCAGGCATTTCTCTGGCGCTCCTGGTGGAGTGTCGGCTTGGGCGAAGGGGAGGTGCAGGAGCGTGTCGAGGAAGGTTTGCGTACCTTGGGGATCCAGGAGATCGGCTACTGCGAGCGAGCGGGAGAGGTGGAGCTTCGGATCGGCCATCCCGAGGCATCCATCCTGAATCAGGCGGAAGCCCTGGTCAAGGAGCGGCTCGGCTCGGCCCTCTTCGGAGAGGATGGAGCGACCCTGGAAGCGGCGGTCGTCGGGCTGGCGACTCATTTAGGAAAAATCATCGCCACGGCGGAGTCATGCACGGGGGGGCTCGTGAGCCATCGGCTGACCGACGTACCGGGAAGCTCCAGGGCCTTCACTTTCGGCTGGATTGCCTATGCAAACGAGGCAAAAGTAACGGAGCTCGGAGTCGATCCGGAACTGCTCGCGGCCCATGGGGCGGTGAGCGCCGAGGTCGCCGAGGCGATGGCCCGCGGAGCCTTGCGGCGGAGCGGGGCAGACTTGGCGGTTGCGGTGACCGGGATCGCCGGGCCTGCGGGAGGCACTCCCGAAAAGCCGGTCGGGCTGGTCTGGTTCGGGTTGGCGACCAAGGAAAAGGCCCGTTCGTTCCGGAAAACCTTCCTGGGGGATCGGAGCATGGTGAAGCGGCTTGCCTCTCAGGCCGCGCTTGACGCGCTCCGTCAAACCCTCCTGGCCGAGAGTGAGCGTGCGCTGTGATGAAATTAAGAGTTGTCTTGGACCACGAACCTTTCTTTAAAATAGCGCCGTGGCTGCGATCATCCTGAACCTATTTCGCATCCATTTTCCGGATGTCTCCCGCGCCGATCCCGACGGCCTGGTGGCGGTCGGCGGGGATCTCTCGGTAGGCCGCCTGCTCGCGGGCTACCGGTCGGGCATCTTTCCATGGACCGATCGGCCGCTGACCTGGTGGTCGCCCGATCCGCGGGCAGTCTTCGAGATGGAGCAGTTCCATGTTCCTCGGCGGCTCTCGCAGAAGCTGCGGCAAGGGAAGTTCTCCTTTACGGTCAACCAGGCCTTCGCCGAGGTGATTCGCGGCTGCGCACGCCCGGCGATGGGACGTGAGCACACCTGGATCAGCCCGCGGTTCATCAAGGCCTACTGCGAGCTTCATCGGCAAGGATACGCTCACAGCGTCGAGGTCTGGCAGGATGGCGAGCTCGTCGGGGGGCTCTACGGCGTTGCGATCGGGGGCTTCTTCGCCGGCGAATCGATGTTTCACCTGGTCTCTGACGCCTCGAAGGCCGCCCTCGTCTTCACGGTGGATCGCCTGATTGAGCGCGGCTTCCTGCTCTTCGATACTCAGGTGGCGACGCCGACGACGCGCCAGATGGGTGCGATCGACATCAGCCGCGACGAGTATCTGGAACGGCTTCCCGACGCCCTCTCCGGCTCGGCTTCCTTTGGGCCGTAGCGGCTCCAGGCGCCTTCGATTCCTCACCGGCGGATCAGAGCGGGGAGCCCGAGCTCGCACCCGGTTTTGCTCCGGCCTTGGGCTGGTGGGCTGCCTCCCCGCAGAGTTCCCGAGCCAGGGTTGGATGGCCGCAGCAATCGTGGAGCAGATAGGCGATCAATCGGTCGACGGTCGCGAAGTTGGGAGAGTAGAGGACGAGCTTCCCCCGCTTTCGCGAGCTCGCCAGCCGTGCGTGCCTCAGATGCTGGAGGTGGAAGGAGAGGGTAGCCAGCGGAACCTTGAGCCGAGACGCGATCTCCCCGGCCGGTAGCCCGGCGGGGCCCGCTTGGATCAGCAGCCGGAAGATGTCGAGCCGTGTCTCCTGCCCGAGTGCGGCGAGCACTTCGACGGCTTGACGTGTTCTCATAATTCTAGTATTGTAGAAGTGTAAGATGTAGCCAGCATCGCTTCTTATTGCTCAATAACAGATTATGAAGACAAGGTCAAGCAAGCGAATCGACTTCTTCGAGCGGTATCTCACCCTCTGGGTGGCGGCCTGCATGGTCCTTGGCGTGGCCATCGGGAAGCTCTTTCCGGATGCGACTCGTCAGCTCAGCTCCATGGAGTGGGGACAGAGCCACGTTAACCTCCCGATCGCCGTGCTGATCTGGCTCATGATCTTTCCGATGATGCTCAAGATCGACTTCGGCGGGCTTCGCGGGGTCGCCCGGAGGCCGAAGGGGCTGGCGGTGACCCTTTTCGTCAACTGGCTGGTCAAGCCCTTCAGCATGGTTGTTTTTGGATCGCTCTTCGTCGTCGGGCTCTTTTCTTCGGTCCTCCACTGGATCGACCCGGCGACCGCACGCAACTATCTGGCGGGCCTGATCATCCTGGCGGCCGCGCCCTGTACGGCGATGGTCTTTGTCTGGAGCTATCTGACCGATGGCGACGCGGCCTACACCTTGGCGCAGGTGGCGATCAACGACCTGATCATGACCGTTGCCTTTGCCCCAATCGTGATGCTCCTGGTCGGGGTGAGCGGGATCGTCGTTCCCAAAGAGGTGCTGCTCACCTCGGTCGTCGCCTTCATCGTGATTCCGCTCGCCGCAGGCTGGATGAGCCGCAGCCTCGCGATCCGGCTCAAGGGCCTTGCCTGGTTCGAGAGCGCGTTTCTAGCGCGCTTCAAGCCAGTGACGACTCTTGCCCTTCTGGCGACTCTGGCGCTGATCTTCGCCTTCCAGGCGGAGAACATCCTGACGAACTGGATCGCCGTCGGGCTTCTGGCGATTCCGATCCTGCTCCAAGTTTATGCCAACTCGGGGCTCACCTATCTGCTCATGCGCTGGTTTCGGGTGCCGCATAACGTCGCCTCCCCCGGTGCGCTGATCGGGGCGAGCAACTTCTTCGAGCTTGCGGTTGCCGTCGCGATCACGCTTTTCGGTCCGGCCTCCCCCGCGGCGTTGGCGACCGTGGTCGGGGTGCTGGTCGAGGTGCCGGTCATGCTTTCGGTCTGCCGCCTCTGCGTGGGCACCAAGGCCTGGTACGAGAAGGGGTGGGGTGTCTCGATCGGCCGGTAGGGACCGGAGCGCGAAGAGAAGGAAGTGGAAAGAATTCCGCGAGACTCCGTTCGAGAATCGCGGAACTCACAAAGCCAGGGAATACGAAAAACCAGGAAAGGAAGAGAGATGACAACGATCGAAATTTTTGAGCCGGCGCTCTGCTGTAGTACGGGAGTCTGTGGTGCCGAAGTCGACCAGGTGCTTGTCGACTTCGCCGCCGATGTGGAGTGGGCGAAGCGGAACGGGGCGCCGATCGAGCGGCGGAATCTCGCCCAAGAGCCGCTCGCCTTTGCCGAGAACGCGACGGTAAGGGCATTCCTCGAGCGTTCCGGCCAAGAAGCGCTTCCCCTGGTTCTGGTCGGGGACGAAGTGGCCCTGGCCGGCCGCTACCCCAGCCGCTCCGAGCTCGCCCGCTGGGCGGGTCTGGTGGTGGAGGCCGGGGAGGAGCCGGAGGAGGATTGCGGCTCCGGTCACTGTTGCTGCTGCTGAAGCCGCGGATCCTCCATGCGCTTTCTCGAAGATCCGCCGCGCTTCCTCTTTTTCACGGGGAAGGGCGGGGTCGGTAAGACCTCCATCGCCTGCGCCACGGCCGTTCATCTGGCGGAGGAAGGCAAGCGGGTGCTGCTGGTCAGCACCGACCCAGCCTCGAACGTGGGGCAGGTGTTTGGCTTCCCCATCGGCCACCGGATCGCGGCCGTTCCCGCGGTGGCCCATCTCTCCGCCCTGGAAATCGACCCGCAGGAGGCGGCCCGAGCCTATCGGGAGAGGATCGTCGGCCCCGTCCGCGGGATGTTGCCCGAACCGGTGGTCCAGGGGATCGAGGAGCAGCTTTCCGGCGCCTGCACGACCGAGATCGCCGCCTTCGACGAGTTTACGGTGCTGCTGACCGATTCGGAGCGGACGGCGGGCTTCGACCACATTCTCTTTGATACCGCGCCCACGGGGCACACGATTCGGCTGCTGCAACTGCCCGGTGCCTGGACCGGATTCCTCGAAGCGGGGAAAGGGGGGGCCTCCTGCTTGGGGCCGATGGCCGGGCTGGGCAGGCAGCGCAGCCAGTACAAGGCCGCCGTCGAAGCGTTGGCCGATCCGGGGCGCACCCGCTTGGTCCTGGTCGCGCGCGCCCAAGAAGCCGCGCTACGGGAGGTTGCCCGCACCCGGGAAGAGCTCGCGGCGATCGGCCTCTTGCAGCAGCATCTGGTCGTCAACGGCATCTTTCCTTCAGACGAAGCGGAAGGGGATCGACTCGCCGCGTCGATCCGGCGGCGGGAGCAGGACGCTCTTCGCACGATGCCCGAGACGCTCCGGGCCTTGCCGCGGGATGAGATTCCGCTCCAGCCGTTCAATCTCGTCGGTCTCGATCCGTTGCGGCGGCTGCTGGACGGAGAGGGACGAAAGGTTGAGTTACCGGAGGCGGAGGATCCGGCTTGCCCGAGCTCCCCTGCGCTCTCCGCCCTGCTCGATGGGGTCGCCGCCGACGGGCGGGGACTCGTGATGTTCATGGGCAAGGGCGGGGTGGGTAAGACCACGCTTGCGGCCGCATTCGCGGTCGAGCTGGCGCGCCGCGGCTTTCCCGTCCACCTGACGACCTCCGATCCGGCGGCCCACTTGACCGAGACGCTGGGAGACGCTTCCTCCCGGCTCATGGTCAGTCGCATCGACCCGCGCGAGGAGGCCGAGCGGTACCGCAAGGAGGTGCTGGAGACCAAGGGTGCCCACCTCGATGCGGCGGGGCGAGCGCTCCTCGAGGAGGACCTGCGGTCGCCTTGCACGGAGGAGGTCGCGGTCTTCCAAGCCTTCTCCCGGATTCTGCAGGAGGCGGACGAGAAGTTCGTCATTCTCGACACCGCCCCCACGGGCCACACGCTCCTCTTGCTCGATGCGACCGGCGCCTATCACCGCGAGGTCATCCGCCAGAAGGAAAAACGCGGGACCTCTTGCACGACCCCGCTCATGCGGCTGCAGGATCCTAAGCAGACCAAGGTGTTGATCGTCACGTTGGCCGAGACGACACCCGTGCTCGAAGCCGCGGGCTTGCAAGCCGACCTTCGCCGTGCCGGCATCGAGCCGTGGGCATGGATTGTGAACAGCAGCGTTGCTGCGGCGAACCCGCGTTCGCCCTTGCTGCGGCAGCGTGCGCAGAGCGAATGGCGCGAGATCGACGCCGTGGCGGCGGTTCACGCGAAGCGTTTCGCCCTGGTTCCGCTCTTGGAGCGGGAGCCGGTTGGCATCGCACCGCTGCAGGAGTTGATCGATCGCTCCGACCAGCAAGAGGCGGGCTGAAGTCTGGATCAGCGTTCCATCTCTTTTCCTTCTCGCCGGCTGGGAAGAGCGTTCCGGGACGAGGCAGCCCGGGCTGTGCAGAATGTCGCTTCCCGTTGGAGAAAGATCCTCTGCGCCAGCCACTTCACGCGCAAAACAGGCCAGAGCGGGAGGCGAGGTCCATCGCCCATCGCCCTTCGGGAGTCTTGAGGGCTTCGGCAAAGGTCTTGGGATCGACCCGCTTGAGGAAGGAGAAGCTTTCGGGCATCCGGAGGTTTTGAAGCTCTTCGATCACCGCTTGAACCTCGGGAGTCGGTGAGGAAGAGAGCGATTTCTCCCGGGCCATAACACTACCGGCTAACCCGAGGAGAAGGGTAAGGAGAAGGAGGGCAGGGCCGTTAATGGCGGACCCTCCTGCGCACGGGATAAAATTCGGCCTCAATCCGGGCGTTGAGCGCTTCCATCCCCCGCACCATCCGATCGTCCTTTAAGGAGGCGTGGGCGAGGGAGAAGAGCGCATCACGCGCATTACGGTAGGGGCTGGACGGCAATACCGACTCCCTTGCCATCTGGGCAAAGGTGGGATAGGCGTTAGGCCCTTCGACAAACTCGGCGAGCTCTTCCCAAAACCAGCTCGGCATCCGCGAAAGCTTCCACTGCCCGTCCTCTAAGACAAAAAGCAATCCAAACGTCTTCAAGAACTCGGCCGCTGACCAGGGGGAATCCAAGACCTGATGGAGCTTTTGGGACCCCCATTGGGTGAAGAGAACATAGTATTCGTCAATGGATTCGGTCAGTGGAGGGCGTCGTTTGAAATCCGAGTGCTCCAGGTCATGGAGCTCGTAGACGGCCTCGCGCTGGACCGGGGTGAGCTCTGCAAGGAAGATCGCCAAGCGGAAGGCCTCCTGTGTTTGGAGAAGCTCCCACTCTTCTGCCTCGGGGAGACCTAGGTCTGGGCAGACAGCCTCCACCCTCCATTTGGCTAGGGGCTCGAGGATCGCCTGGGGGAGCTGGGCGAACTCGCGGGAGAGCTTGTCTGTATGCTCGTGGATCTCGGCCTTTCCGGTATCGGTAAAGCGATCGGGCAGCGGCGTCGACCAGCGGCAAGCGAGCATCATGGCACAGGCTCCTTCCTGCATCTTGAGGGCTTCGGCAAAGAGCTTGGGGTCGACCTTCTTGAGGAAGGAGATGGTTTGGGGCATGCGAAGCCCTCGGAGCTCTTCGATCACCGCTTGAACCTCGGGAGTCGGCGGGGCAGAGGGCGCTTTCTCTTGGGCCATGGCACTACCGGCTAACCCGAGGAGAAGGGTAAGGAGAAGGAGGAGATGGGGAAAGATTCTTTGCATGGCTTTTCCTGAGTCAGGGGTTTTTCTCCTGGGGTGGCTGGTCGAAGAGCCCTTTTATCCTAGCCTCCTCTTGCTTCCGCCAGAGCCAGAGTGCCCGGACCAAGGTCCGTACTGCCCGCTGATTCCGGTCATCGACGGCCCGAAACGGTTCCTGGGCATTAACCTCGCGCATGATGGCGTTGAGCTCCTCTAAGCTCTTCCCGTCAACCTCGTAGGCGGAGATGGCCGATTCGGCCAGCCGTCCCTCTGGGCTCAGCTCGCCTGGGGCAATGGCAATCACTCGGAGGCCATCCCTTTCGAACATGTCGTTGAGCCGGCCCTTGGCAAAGCCTGCGTGGTCGTCCCCCACGATGATGGCAAAGGGGCCGCGGCTATTCTCGGCCACCTGCTCATCGACTCGTTGCGGTCATGCATTCCCTGTCCACTTACCCGATAGTGCGAGATCTGTTGAGTGCTGGGATTCGGGATCCGCTTGCCGCTTTCATCTCGAACCTCGCGAAGGGGGAGATCTCCCGCCAGCACGGCAAACCCCATTCGATTTGCAGCGAGCCACGTGCGGGCCATCCGCATCTCAGCTTGGTCCAAGGCCACAACTGCGTCGGTCAGGTTAGGGTCGGCCCTTTGCGCCTCTCTAGGGTTGGCGTCGACCGCCTGAAGCTCCTGGGCGAGCCGAGCGACCACTTTCGCCCTTTTCGCCGGCTCCATTCCAACCATCTCGAGGATGAACGCGGAAAGCGCGTCGGCCATGTTCGCATAGGTGGGATCGCGGAGGTAGCGGTTGAGCCTCGCCTGCTGGTCCTTGGGATACTCGATGATCAGGGTTTGTACGCCATGCCGCCGGAGTAATTCGAGAAACTCCTTCTCCCGCTGGATCATGGCGGGATCAAAATGCCACTCGCCCAGCACATACCCCTGAATTCCCCAGAGATTGACCAAGGCCGCGACCTGCATCTGATCGATCCCGTTGTGCAACTGGTTGAGCAGGCTTGCGATCTGCTCAATTGCGTTCTTCGGGGGAGTGGTCGCCGGCTGGCCCGCTTGGGCTTCGGGGTTGCGATTCCCCATGGGACGCGCCCAGGCGGGCCGGTCGGAGAAGTCGCTTGGCGGCTCGCGGGAGGCCGCCTTGAGTTGCGCGGTGGGATTGGAGGAGCTCGCTTCGGGTCGGCCAGCGGGCCTTCTGGAGGTTCGGGGGATCGGTGTCGCTCTGCGTGCTCTCTTGTGAGGCGCTGCCGTCACTGCCCGCCATTCCGGGAGGGCTCGGGCTTGGGGTAGCTGGCTCTTGTGGCGCGGCTTGTGGCTGCGCCGGAAGCGGAGGACAGGCGTTGCAGGGGTCGGTCGGCGAAGGGGAGGATGGATCGGTAGGGCCGCCGGGCAGGACCGAGCTCATGGTGCCCGCTCCGCTCGGCGCCGCTGGTGCCTCCCCTTGTTGGGCCGAGCCGTCTGGCTCCGGCAGGGCGCTCTGGCCGAGCGAGGGAATCGGGGCGCTGGGAAGGATCAGGCAGAGGAGGAAAAGGATGCCTACGGCCCGTGCGAAGGCCTGGGACCACTGCGGCGTTTTCGACACCCCCTCCACGATGCGCTCCCCACATCCTCTGTTAGGCGATCGGGTCCTTGCGCGCACCCGGTCCACGCGAAAAATTTTTGTCCGGCCGGCTCGCCCTAGGAGAGTCGGTTGATCTTACGGAAGCCGTTCGCCCGAGGGAGCGGGGTGTCCGCGGTCCCGGGCGTCGATCGATTGCCACGAAGGAAGCAGCATTTGCCGCGTCCGTGGCGCAGGGAGGATGATCCTCCCGAGTCGAGGAAGGGCTAGGGACCGCCCTACGAGGAGAGCTTCCGCAGCTCGGCCTCGAGCTGGGGCCGCGCGAGGGCTTCCACGGGAAGTGCCAGGAGGCTGCGGAAACGCCCTTCGAGCGCTCGGGCGACGTCGGCAAACGCCTGCTCCTTCTCCTCCAGCGTCCCCTCGATGGCCGCCGGATCGGGAAAGGGCCAGTGGGCGCGGGCGGCTGGGTAGGGCCAGATGGGGCATTCGGCCGCGGCGCTGTCGCAGAGGGTGATCACCGCCGCGAATGGACCACTCGGCAGCTCGTCGATCCGCTTGCTGCGGGCCGATGAGGCGTCGATACCGTACACTTTCTGCAGCACGGAAAGGGCGTGGGGGTTGACCCGGCCGGTGGGGCGGGAGCCGGCGCTCTCGACCCGGAAGCGGTCTCTGGCGAGGGAGCGGAAGAGGAATTCAGCGAGAACGCTCCGGGCGGAATTGCCGGTGCAGAGGAAAAGGACGGCGGGCTTGGTTGTCGGTTCGGGCGGCGGCGTTTGCATGGGATGGGGCTCTCCGAGGCAAAGGATTTGCTTGTTCGGACCCGCGATAGCAAGGCAAAGTTTTTCCTCCAAAAATGGGAATCGAAGAGGGGCATTTGCCTGAGCCGGGAGAAGAAGCTTCTTTCCCCGAGGTGTGCGCGGCGCGAAATGGTTCGCCGGACAAGATCCGGGGAAGGAGCAATGGCAACGGCTGCTTGGGGCAAGGCGGGAGGGACCGTTTTTTCGCCATCAGCGGCGCGATCTGCCTGCGCGTGCTCCAGAGAAGCGGGCGCATCTCGATCGAAGGCCTCGAGCGGATCCCGAAGAGCGGCGGCTGCCTCCTGGTCTCCAACCACATCAGCCATTTCGATCCGATTCTCCTCGGGATGAGGTCCCCCCGGCCGATCGACTATGTGGCGGATGGGAAGCTCTTCAACGACCTGGTCCTCGCGCAGATCCTGGGTGCCCTCAACGTGATTCCGGTCGATCGGAACCGCCAGGATGCCCGGGCGGCGAAGGCGGCGATCGAACGGCTCAAGCAGGGAAGGATCGTCGGTCTCTTCCCCGAGCGTGGGATCCGCCATGGCAAGGCTTCGATCTTGCTCGGAGCCCGGCTGAGCCCGAGTGCTGCGGCACTCGCGCAGATGGCGAGAACGCCCGTTCTGCCGGCGGTCGTCGTGGGCTCCGACCGGCTCTATCAGTTTCGATCGTGGCATCGTCCACCGCGCGTCTTCGTCTCCTTCGGGGAGCCGCTCGCTTTCGGGCCGTGTGAGGATCGTTGCGCCTTTACCCAGCGGATCCACGAGCGGCTGCTCGCTCTCTTCGAGAGCCTCGTCAGGCGCTACGAGATTGATCCGATCGACTTTCCCCATTCGGCGCAGGAGCGGTGGCGAGAAGAGGAGCGCGCGAGGAAATAGCGTCCTTGCGGCGACGGGAGGCGAGAGAGCGCGCGCGAGGGTTGGCGGGTGGTCGGCTCGCGGCGAGCAGGCCGAGGGCCGCATCGATCGCCTCCATGTGCGCTTTCACGCGCAAGCCGACGTCGAACTCGGAGGGGGTCTCGATCGTGAAGACGCGTCGGCATCCCGCGAAATGGAGATGGGCGGCTTCGGGCAAGCCGATCTTCTCGAACCACTTTCTTCGCAGGGGCCGGGCAAGGATTCCGTTGCGATGCTTGCGTCCTTCAATCCGGTCCCGGGGGTCGACGGGACACCAGGGGCTCACTCGGGAGAGGATCTCTTCTCCGAAGCGGACTTCGCCGCTCGGGCCGGTCTCGTAGAGGTAGATGCCGCAGGCATCGTAGTCCTCGTGGAGGAGAAGGGCCAAGGAGAAGGGCCCGCGGCGCGCGTAGAGTGCGCAGAGCTCCTGGATCAGCGGCAGATCGGTCCGGTGAAAGGAGCGATTGAGGTCGATGCCCTGCTCGTTGAGGCGCGAGTTGTGGCGGAGCCCCCAGGGGTTGAGCAGGGGGATGAGGGTGAAGGCGAATTGGCCGATCCAGTGCGGCTTTTGCTCGAAGAAGGAGAGCAGCGCCTCCACTCCGGCCGGCTCGTCTCCGTGGATTCCCGCTGAGAGGAGGACACGGGGTTTCCCCTCCCCGGTGCGCAGTCTTGGGGAGCAGAGCGCCTCCACGGGGTCGTTCCGGATGCGGAGAAGGATAGCCCGTCTCCATCCCAGCAGGCGGCCGAGCGCAATCGCGCGTCGGTGGATGCTTGCGGGGTCGTGAACGGCATGGATCATCTACAAACGAAAAGGGAGAGAGCGGGGGAAAGAAGTCAAGAGGGATCGGGAAAGGTTCCGCGTCCTCCGGTGAGCGCTTTGCTCCGTTCCCAGAGAAGCTCCAGTTCGGCGAGATCGGGCGGATTTCCAGGAGGACGGACGCGCAACGCCTCCTCGATGAACTCGACCCGGGAGCGGAAGCGGCCGGCGGCCCCGCTCAGAGCGCACTCGGCGTTGACGTGGAGATGGCGGGCCAGATTGACGACGGTGAAGAGGAGGTCGCCGATCTCCTCCTCGATTCGCTTCGGATCTCCTCCGGCTACAGCCTCGTTCACCTCGGCCAGCTCCTCGGCGATCTTCGCCCTGGGTCCCTCCGCATCGTTCCAGTCGAGGCCGAGCTTGGCCGCCTTGCTCTGGTACTTCTGGGCGCGAAGGAGGGCGGGCAGCTCGCGGGGAATCCCGTCGAAGAGGCTCTTCCTCTCGGGCTTCTCCTCCCGCTTGGTCCGTTCCCAGTGCGCGACGACTTCCTCGGCACTCTCGGCCCTCGCATCCCCGAAGACATGGGGATGGCGCCGGATGAGCTTGTCCGAGAGACCTTCGGCGACGTCGTTGAAGGAGAAGGCACCTTGCTCCCGCGCCATCTGGGAATGGAAGAGCACATGGAGCAGGAGATCGCCGAGCTCCTCCTGGAGATCCTGCGGCGAGTTCCGGTCGATCGCTTCCAGCACCTCGTAGCACTCTTCCAGGAGCTGCCCCTTGATGCTCTGATGCGTCTGCGCCCGGTCCCAAGGGCAGCCGTCGGGAGCGCGGAGCCGGGCCAGGATGGACTTGAGCCGGTCGATGGAGGGATCGGAGGAGGGGTTCATGGGAGGGGGATCAGGAGGATGTTCTTGGGATCGGAGGTGCCCAGCCCGTACTCGACGGCGGTCTGGATGTAATGGATCATAGGCTGGAGCGAAGGAATGTGAGCGCCGACGCGCCACGAGTCAACGCGGCCGATGAGCAGGGAATCAATCGCGACCGGGTCTTTGCTCAGGTAGATCGCTCCGAGAGGATAGGTAAACTCCGGCGCGAAGTCGGGTCCGCCCGCATATTGGACGATGAGTGCGTCCATCACGTGGAGAACGACTTTGCTGCGGACGAAAGGCCGGTCCAGGATCTCCGCAATGGCCGGATCGCCCCAATTCCCCTCCCCCTGGAACCGCCGAGTGTTGTCGACCATGCCGAGGGCAAGAGAGGCAAGGCTTCCGTAGAAGCCGACCCCGCTGTGGTCGGTGCAGACCGGCACGTTGATGATCTTGGTGCAGATCTGCGTGAGGAGCCGCGCGTAGTAGGACTTGTTGCTGACCTGGTTCTCCAGGCTGCCCGCCGATATGCCTTGGCCGTACATCTGCGCGACACTCTGCTTCTCGCCGCGCTTTTGGGATTGCTGCGCCTGGCCGCCGCCGGGCTTGATCCCCCGGAAGGCGAGATCTCCCCAGATGAGGCGGCCGAGGACTTCGTTCACGTAGAAGACATGCTCATCGAAACCCGTTTCCGGAATCACGGAGCGGGTGCGGTAGGGTGCTCCTTCGGGACGGGGGAAATATTCGGCTTCCCGCAGGTCGTCTTCCAGCTTGTCCCAGACGACGATCTGGTAGAGAGGAACGCCCGCCTGCTCCAGGCTCTCGGCGATGGCGGCGACGAGCGGCTTGCGGCTCGACATGACGGGACCGCCCGACGCGGAAATCTTGATTCCGACGATGTCTTGCGGGGTGATGCCGACCTTGGTCCAGGCGGCCTTCATCGAAGTCTGCCTCGTGTATTGGAGGAGGGCATCGCGGAACATGGTCCGAACCGCCGCGCCGTCGGCAGAGAAATTGCGGATGACGGAGGGCCGCTCGACGATGACGACGGCCGATCCGGCGGCTCTCGAGTGAGCGGGGGACGATAGGAACAGTAAGATGGCAGCGAGAACGAGGAGGTGCCCCATGGGATTCGGGTAGGCCTTGCGTTTTGCCACGACAGCCGATTTATTCCAACGGAATGGGGACGTCGGCGTTCCGGGATTTTGTGGAAACGGTTCGCGCCGCCAGCGACATTATTGAGGTCATCGGCAATTATGTTCCTCTAAAGCGAGCCGGCTCTAAATACAAGGCTCTCTCCCCGTTTAATTCGGAGCGGACTCCCTCTTTCTTTGTCGATCCTCAGAAGCAGCTTTTCAAGTGTTTCAGCAGCGGATACGGAGGAACGGTTTTCGATTTCGTGATGCGGTACGAGCGCCTCGACTTTCTCGGCGCCCTACGCCTGTTGGCCGAGCGCGCCGGAATGGAAATGCCCGCGAGCTTTCGGAAGGAGGCGGGCGCCCCCTCGACGCGCGAGCGCCTCTTTTCCCTTCACAAGGCCGTCGCCGACTGGTGGAGGGAAATCCTATGGAAGGAGGGTGAAGGGGAAGCGGGGCGCCACTACCTCGAATCCCGGGCCATCGGCCGGGAGGTCGCGGAAGCATTCGGGATGGGATATGCGCCGAATCGCTGGGACGGCGTCCTTCGGTGGGGTGCCTTGCGCGGCTACCCGATCGAGCTTCTGGTGGAGGGAGGCTTGGTCGTTCCCGGAGAAAAGGGGCGGCCTTACGACCGATTCCGCGACCGGCTGATTCTCCCGATCGCCGAGGAAGGGGGCAGGATCGTCGGCTTCAGCGGAAGGAACGTGAGCGCCGACGGATCAGCGCCCAAGTATCTCAACTCCCCCGAGACCCCGATCTTTACCAAGGGAAAGGTTCTCTTCGGCATGGATCGCGCCAAGCGGGCGATTGTTCAGGAGGGGAGAGCGGTTCTCTGCGAGGGGCCGATGGATCTGATCCGCTGCCATGCCGTCGGCTTCCCCAGCGTCGTTGCCGTGCAGGGTACGGCGCTCACCGAGCACCATGCGCGGCTTCTCCGGAGGTTCACGGAAGAAGTGATCGTCTGCTTCGACGCCGATCGGGCGGGCGAGAGTGCCGCAGTGCGGGGACTCGAAATTCTGACGGAGGCGGGGCTCGATGTCCGCGTGGCCTCTCTTCCCACGGGCGAAGATCCGGACAGCTTTCTCCGCGGGGGCGATGTGGCGGCCGGCCGCTTTCGGGAAATCTTGCAGCGGGCCCCCGCCTACCTCTCCCATCTCCTGGATCAGGCCGTTCGCCAGAATGACCTTGCCCTGCCTCGAGGCCGGAGCCAGGCGGCCCAATCGATGGCCGTCTGGCTTGCCAGGATTTCCGACTCGATCCGTCGGGAAGGCCTGGCCCTGGAGGTGGCGACGCGCTTGGGAATCTCCCGCGGCGCCTTGGAGGAAGCGATTCGCAGGGTAGGCACGGCGAGCCGGGAGCACGGGCTGCCCGCGAACCTCCCCCCGGTGAACCGGGATCCCGTTTTGACGGAGTTGATCTGGCTGCTCTGCGAAGTGCCCGGACTCCTGGGGCGGGTTCGCGCAGAGCTCGACCTCCAGTGGCTGGAGGAGAACGAGGAAGGAGGGCTCGTGCGGAAGATCCTTTCGTCGGGCCCGGATCCGGAGACGCTCTTTCCCGCTCTTTCAGAGGAAGAACGGGCCTTCGTCACCGGCCTGCTGGTGAGCCCACCGCCCGTCGACCCCTCGATTGAGCCGGAAGAACGCTGGAGCACGCTCCGTAGGCGGCTCGAGTTCTTGGGGAAGCGAAGGCGGATCCGCCTCCTCGAAGAAAGGGTTCGAGCCGGAGGAGCCTCTTCCGAAGTGCAGGGCGCCTTGAGGGAACTCGTTGACTTGCGGAGGAGCCTCGAGTAACCTCTCTCACTTTGTCTTTCCTTGGCTGTCTCGTAGCCGTCGAAACCCCGAAAATGAGTCAAGCATGACCATGCCGCGCAATCCAAGAAGCAAGAAAACCATCGTAGCCCGAACCCCGCCCTCATCGTCTCTCTCCCGCAATTCCGCCGGTTCCCCCGCTCGCTCCTCGACCCTGAGCACGGCTCGCAGCTCCGAGGGAAACGGCCATTCCGCCCCCGCCGCCGCTCCGGCGCCCGTCCCGTCGGCCCCGCTTGTCGCCGAGGAGCAGCAACTGGCCAAGAAACTCGCCAAGATCTGGTCTGACGAGCCCCTACGGCAGGAAAAGCTGCGGACGCTGGTCAAGCTCGCCAAGGAGCAGGGCCATCTCACCTTCGACGACATCAACGAGGCGCTCCCCGATTGCGTGCCGCAACCTGACGAGATCGAGGCGATCATCACGTTCTTGCGGAGCCTTGAGATCGATGTCATCGAGAGCTCGGAGGTCGATCGGCAGAAGCCTCCGGCTCCGGTGGGGACCGGGGTGATTCAAGAGGAAAAGGAGACAAAGCTCGATATCCTCGACGACCCGGTGCGGATGTACCTCCGGCAGATGGGCCAGGTGCCTCTCCTGACTCGGGAGGAAGAGGTCGAAATCTCCAAGAGGATCGAGAACGCCGAGTTGATGGTGCAGAAGTGCCTCCACAGCTTCGGGTTCATCGCGCGGGAATATCTGCATCTCGCCCGCAAGCTCGAGCAGGGAAGGGAACGATTCGACCGCCTCATTCAAGACAAGCACATCGAAGGGCGCGAGGCCTACATGAAGTTCCTGCCCGGCCTCATGAGCAAGCTCGAGGAGAAGATCGAGGAGACTGACGAGATCTATGCCCGGTTGAGCGGATTGCCGGCGGGTTCGAAAGAGAAGGGGAAGCTCGCCAAGGATCTCGAAAAGCAGCACCAGGCCCTGGAGAAGATCTTTCATCGCTTCTACTTCAAGCAGAAGGTCGTCGAGGACCTAGTGCAGGTCAGCGAGGAGCGCTTTCAGGAAATCTGTCGCTGGGAGAGCGAGCGGAAGCGGCTTCGGGCGCAGGGGCGCGGGGCCAAGACCGTGGAGGCGCTTGCTACGGTGGAGGAGCAGCTGCAGCAGTTTCAGAGGCAGGCCCACGCCGGAGTGGAGGAGTTCCAGAAGAGGCACAACGAGCTCAAGAAATGGTTGCATCAAGCGATGCGGGCCAAGACCGAGATGGTGGAGGCCAATCTCCGACTCGTGATCTCGATTGCGAAGAAATACACCAATCGCGGCCTCTCCTTCCTCGATCTCATCCAGGAGGGGAACATGGGGCTGATGAAGGCGGTCGAGAAGTTCGAGTATCGCCGCGGTTACAAGTTCTCGACCTATGCGACCTGGTGGATTCGCCAGGCGATCACGCGGAGCATCGCCGATCAAGCGCGCACCATTCGAATCCCGGTGCACATGATCGAGACGATCAACAAGCTCATGCGGGTGCAGAAGCAGTTGATTCAAGAGCTGGGCCGCGAGCCGAATCCGGAAGAGATCGCCGACGAGATCCAGTTGAGCGTCGATCGCATCCGAGCCATCCTCAAGATGGCGCAGCAGCCGATCTCCCTCCAAAGCCAGGTCGGGGAGAGCGACGACACGACCTTTGGCGACTTCATCGAGGACAAGTCGGCGGAAAATCCATCCGAGATGACCGCCTACTCGCTGCTCAAGGAGAAGGTCCGCGACGTGCTGCATACCCTTACCGAGCGGGAACGGACGGTGATCGAGCAGCGGTTCGGGCTGCTCGACGGCTATCCTCGCACGCTGGAGGAGGTCGGCCGCCAGTTCCGCGTCACGCGCGAGCGGATCCGGCAGATCGAGGCCAAGGCCCTTCGGAAAATGCGTCATCCAACCCGGCTGCGCCACCTCGAGGGCTTCCTCGAGGCCGATCGGGGCTTTTAGGGTTTTTGGGACTCCGTGCGGGGGAATTCTTTCTGGGCAAAGGGGAAAGAAAAGGGGCATTCTGTGGAATCCGAAAAGATGGACCTCAAGGGTCGGCGGCAGGATAAGAACCTCGATCTGGCTCTCCAGGCGATCTCGAAGGAATATGGCGAGGGAGCCATTCTGCGCTTGGGAGATGACCAAGCGCGCCTCCAGATCGAAGTCATTCCCACCGGCTGCCTGGTGATCGATCGGGCGCTCGGCGCGGGGGGCTTTCCGAGAGGCCGGGTCGTCGAGATTTTCGGTCCCGAGTCGTCGGGAAAGACGACACTCGCTCTTACGATCGTGGCCCAAGCGCAGAAGCTGGGAGGGGTTGGTGTCATCATCGATGTGGAGCACGCGCTCGACCCTCAATATGCTCAGCGCCTGGGAGTCAACATGTCCGAGCTGCTGATCTCCCAGCCCGACTGCGGAGAGGAGGCGCTGACCATCGCGGAAACCTTGATTCGCTCCAACGCGGTGGATGTGATCGTGGTCGACTCGGTGGCCGCGCTCGCCACGCGGGCCGAGCTGGAAGGGCAGATCGGAGACGTGACGGTTGGCGCCCAGGCGCGGCTAATGAGTAGCGCCCTGCGGAAGCTGACCGCACTTATCAGCAGGGCCAAGACGATCTGTATCTTCACCAACCAGCTTCGCGAAAAGATCGGAGTGATGTTTGGGAATCCCGAGACCACTCCGGGGGGAAGAGCGCTCAAGTTTTATGCTTCGGTCCGCGTCGACGTGCGCCGGATCGGGCAGCTCAAGACGAGCGACGGAACGGTCTACGGAAACCGGACGAAGATGAAGGTGGTGAAGAACAAGATCGCGCCCCCCTTTACGGAGTGCGAGTTCGACATCCTCTACAACGAGGGGATCTCCCGGGAGGGGTCGCTCATCGACTTCGGGATCGACCAGAAGATCCTCGACAAGCGCGGCGCCTGGATCTATTTCGACGGCACCCAGATCGGACAGGGAAGGGAAGCGGCCGTCCAAGCGATCAAGAGCAACCCGGATCTCGCGGCCCGCATCGACGCAGCCGCCCGCGCGAAGGCATTCGGCGGCGGCAACGGGGAGACGGCCAAGCCGGGCGAGAAGCCCGCAAGCGGCTGATCGGCTGACCGGCGCTCTATTGCGAGAGCTCTCTGAGCTGATCCTCGATGCGCCGCATCGCACTTTCGAGCTGTTTCGCCTGTTCTTTCCAGGCCTCGAGCTTTTCGGCGGGAACCCGGGCGGAGACTTCCGGATTTTGCAGCCGTTCCTGGATCCCTTTCCAGTTACGGGCGAGCTTTTCCTTCTCGTTGGTCAACCGTTTCCGCTCCAACTCCAGATCGAGAATGCCCTCCAAGGGGAGGTAGAGCTCGCCGACGGCGGTGAGCACCATTGGAGCCTTGGGTGGTGGGCCGTCGACGTCGGCGATTTCGCTCGCGCTCGCGAGTGCCGCGAGGACAGCCCTCTCGGCATCGCCTAGCGGCGTGTCGGCGCGGAGTAGAAAGGGCACCTTTTGGTTGGAAGGGACGCCGTAGGTGGACCGGAGGTGGCGGCCTCGTTCGGCCGCCTGGTAGATCGCCCGAGCCTGGAGAGCAGCCTCCTTCGTCGCGGCTAGCCGTTCCTCGAGCTCCCGCGCCTCTGCGGCGCCGAACCAGCCGGCGAACTGGATGGTGGAGGGGCCGAGCTCGAGGCGGTTCCAGAGCTCCTCGGTGACGAAGGGGCAGAAGGGGTGGAGCAGCCGAAGGGTCCAGGAGAGTGCATAGTCGAACGCGGCGAGGGTTCCCGAGGCGGTCGGGCTTCCCTCCCGGGTGAGGTCGACCTTGGCCGCCTCGAGAAAGGAGGCGCAAAAGTCATCCCAGACGAAGGCGTAGAGGAGCCCCGCGGCCTCACTGAACTCGTAGGCGGCGAAGGCCTCCTCGAGTCGGATTCCGGTCCGGCCAAGCGCGGCCAGCATCTCCACCGCAAACGGAGAGAGGCGATGCTCCCAGGGATGCGCGTCTGCGGAGATTGGAGCGTAGCGGATGCGAAAGCGGCAGGCATTCCAGAGCTTGTTGCAGAAATTTCGCCCTTCTTCGATCTGCTTCTCGTCGAAGCGGATGTCCTGGCCTTGCGGGGCGATCCGCAAGAGCCCGAAGCGGAGGCCGTCCGCACCATATTTCTCGATCAGGACGAGGGGATCCGGCGAATTGCCGAGGGATTTCGACATCTTCCGCCCCAAGCGGTCTCGGATGAGACCGGTGAAGTAGACGGCGCGAAAGGGGATGTTCTCCTCCAGGCCCGGGCCCCGGCCCGGCTGGAACTCGAGTCCTGCGATGATCATGCGGGCGACCCAGAGGAAGATGATGTCGGGGCCGGTCACGAGGACCGAGGTGGGATAGAACTTTTGCCGGGTAGCGGGGTCCATCGTCTCGAACGCCCAGAGCCAGGAGGAAAACCAGGTGTCGAGGGTGTCGGGATCCTGGATCCAATCGGGGCCAGGCGACTCCACCTGGCATCGGTGCGAGCCCTCTTTCCACCAGACGGGAATCCGGTGTCCCCACCAGACCTGACGGGAGATGCACCAGTCCTGGATATTCTCGATCCAATGTTCGTACACCTTTTCCCAATGCTCCGGAAAGAATCGGATCCGGCCCTCCCGCACGACCCGGAGGGCTTCCTCGAGCTTCGGATAGCGGAGGAACCACTGCTCGGAGAGCCGGGGCTCGATCGGCACGTTGGCCCGCTCGCTCACCCCCACGGTGTGGAGGTAGTCCTCGACCTTGGCGAGCAGACCCTTTTCTTCCAGAAGCGAGGCCGCCTTTTTCCGTGCTTCGAAGCGATCGAGACCGTCGAGCTCGGGAACGGCAGGGCAGTGGAGATGGCCGTCCGGATGGAGGATGTCGACGATCGGTAGGCCGTGCCGATGGCCGATTTCGAAGTCGAGCTTGTCGTGCGCGGGGGTGATCTTGAGCGCTCCCGTGCCGAAGGTGGGATCGACCGCCGCATCGGCGACGATCGGAATCGGCCCCTGAGGGAAGGGCCGGAGGGCCCGCCCTCCAATCCAGCGCCGGTAGCGCTCATCTTCCGGATGGACTGCAATGCCCGTGTCTCCCGGAATGGTCTCCGGTCGGGTCGTGGCGACGGTGAGGAAGGAGCCGGGGTCGCCCTCGACCGCGTAGCGGACATAGTAGAGATTCGACTGCTCCTCCCGCGGAAGGACTTCTTCGTCGGAGAGGGCGGTCAGGGATGCGGGGCACCAGTTGATCATGCGTTTGCCCCGATAGATAAGCCCCTTCCGGTAGAGCTCGACGAAGACTCTTTGAACCGCCCGCGAGTAGTCCCCATCCATCGTGAATCGCTCCCGCGACCAGTCCGCAGAGCTCCCAAGCTTCTTGAGCTGCTCGATGATGATGCGGCCGTGGGTTTCCCGCCATTCCTGGACCAGCCGGAGGAACTCTTCCCGGCCCGCCTCCCTGCGCCCGATGCCGCGCTGCTTGCGCAGGGAGCGCTCCACGACCATCTCGGTAGCCAGTCCCGCGTGGTCGGTGCCGGGGAGCCAGAGAACCTCACGCCCCTCCAGGCGGGCCTTCCGGGCGAGGACGTCCTGGAGGGAGTTATTCAGCACGTGGCCGAGAGTCAGCATGCCGGTGATGTTGGGAGGCGGCATGACGAGGGAGAACGCGGGCTTGAGCGACCCGGGATCCGCTCGATGGTTTCCGTCGTGGAGCCAGCGAGCGTAGAGCGACTCAGCGATCGCTTGGGGCTCATACGCTTTGGGAAGATCGGACATTTTCTTCCTATATCGCCGGCTTCGGGCTTTGGCGAGCCGGGACGCTTTCTCCGCCCGGTCAAAAGTTAGACGGCTTCCATTCCGGCGCGGCGAGCTTGCCCGAGCCATGATACTCGAAAAGCTTGCTGATCGGGAACAAGACGGCCCCCATCGGCCCGCGAACGTTGACCCGGGCATCGGCTTCGAGGTTATCGTGAAGGAAGTTGTAGCTTCCCTTCCCAATGATCGTGAACGCGACGCTCGAGATGGTGAACTGGTCGGTCGTGATCTCCCCACTTCCTACGCGAAAGTGGGCGCGCGCTTGATCGGCTTTGGCCATCGCAAAATCCGGGATGACCGTGCTCATGCCGGTCGAGAGGCCCCCCAGGAACGGGATCGAGAGGATGTAGCCGTCGCGAACGTCGAAATCCCCATCGCCCGTCAGCGAGGGAAGATTGCCGACGAATCCGGACAAGGCGAGATGGAAGAGCAGGGGACCGGAGCATTTCTCGACGTGATAGAGGTTCGCCATGACCTGGTGAAAATCGCCGTGATCGAGATCGAATACCGAATGAAAGGGACAGGGGGCGTGCGGGGGGCGAAGGGTGACCTGAAAGGTCCCGTGAAGCGGGCCGCCGAAAAGGGAGGACTGGTCGACCTGGACGGTGAGCTCGTTGCGGCGGAGGAGGATCTTGCCCCTGGGGGAGACGATTGGGAAGTTGCGTCCGAAGAGGACATAGTTGAGCACGGAATCGGACTGGACCTCGACCCGGAGGTTGCTGACCGGGTTCCTGGTCCCCTCGTTAAGATCGACAACGCCATTCACCTTGAGTTGGGGCGGCTTTTCGAAGGGGTAGGGTTGCACGTAGGCGGGGAACTTGTCTCCCAGAGCCGGGGCAGAGGCGATCACGTCGACCGAGGAGGCGAGATCGTGAACGGTCACGATCTTGTGGCCGAAATCGTTGTCGAAGTTCCCCGAGATCGTTCCTTCGGGCCGGGCCGCCCCGAAGTGCGAAAACCGGAGAATCTGATCCTGGAATCCGATGTCGGACTGGATCGAGCGAACGGCCACTCCCCGGTAAGAGCAGTTCTTCGCTAAAAAGCTGCCATGCACCTCCCAGCTCTTGGGATCCAGCGGCTTTTGGCTCGTAATCTCCCCTCGGGCCCAGGGAGGCTCCTTGGGGAAGGAGAGCGATTCCAAGAACCGGTCGGCGGCGTTGCCGGCCAGACCCAGGAAAACGGTCGGGTCGATCGTCGATTCCGCCTTGATGCGCAGCTTGGGCGGCGCGCTCTCGTAGAGCAGCTCCGCGTCAACATTGCCTCCGGGAGAACGGAGCTTCGCTTCCGGGATGAAGAGCTTGGCGCCATCGTAGGCGAGGGGGATCGAAAACTCGTCGAAGGGATGGCCCCGGTAGCGGAAGTGGTGCCAATGGAGGTCGGCTGAGAGGCGGAGGGATGGCTCGCTGCCCCACTTGGCCGTCAGCCGTCCGCTCAAGCTGGGAAGATCGATGAAATGAAATTCTTGGACGACGGCCGCGACACTGTCCGGAAGCGAAGGGCGGAGAACGGTCGGGTCGGCGTTGCTCAGAAATTCGATGAATCCCGTCTGTTGCGGCAGATCGGCTTCCCCCCACAGGGAGATCTCCCCTCGGGGAAATCCGAGTCTGAGCTCTTCCAGGCGGAGAATTCGTCCAGCGAGCCGGAGGTCTCCTGTCAGACGCCCGAGGGGAATCTGCTGCCAGGCAATCGGGGAAGAGAGAATCCGGCAGTGAATGCTCGCCTCCCAAGGGTCCTTGGTCGCCATCGAAAGCTCGACCTCTGCGGGGATCGGCCGTTGGGTTTCGATCTCGTCGACGGCGGCGAGAATGCGATGCCAGAGGAGATCGGTCTCCTGGCGCTGCTCGGGCGTGGCGGGCGGAAGCGAGGGGTATCCGTTGAGGAGGATGCGCCCTTTGAGGCGGAGCTCGAGATTGAGGACGCGGGCGCTCGCACTCAGGATTTCCAGGGCGCCCGGGACAAAGTTGACTCGGGCGGACACCTGGGATAGCTCCACCTCGCTCTGCGGAGTGATCGGAAGACGGATCGTGGCGTTGTGGACGGAGGCGTTCTTGATCCAGGGCTTGCCTTTCCACCAGGCGAGCCAGGCGACCGAAAGCCGGATGCGGTCGATCTGGAGCCAGACCTCTTGCCGGTCCCGATTGCGAAAGACGGCGACTCGGCTGGCGATGAGATGGCCCAGCGGGTCGAGGGAGAGGCGGCCGACGGAGATGGTGATGTCTCGCGCCTCCAGCTCGGCCAGGAGGACGTTTTTGATTTGCGTGGGAACTCCGGAGAACCGTAATAGGAGAAAGGCGGCGACGAGGATCGCGGCAAGCAGCCCAACGGTCGCGAGAACGAAATGGCTGGCGATTCGGGCGGCGAAACCGGAAAGGATCCGCAGAACAGATGTGCGAGAGGGAAGGGGTTTTTTCCTTGTCTTGGATCTTGGTGACATCGATTCGTAACCGCTCTTGTTGCCGCACGTCCGGGCTCAGCGCGCGCCGCTGATTTCTTATGACAGAAGAACCTCTCATGGAAAAGCTCGTTGCGCTCTGCAAGCGTCGCGGCTTCGTCTATCCCTCCTCCGAGATCTACGGGGGACTCAACGGCCTATGGGACTTCGGCCCGCTCGGCGTCGAGCTCAAGAGAAATATCAAGGAGCTCTGGTGGCGCTCGATGACCCAGTTGCGTGACGACATCGTCGGTCTCGACGGCTCCATTCTCATGAACCGGGCGGTCTGGAAGGCGAGCACGCACGAGGAGCAGTTTGTCGACTGGCTAGTCGACTGCAAGGTCTGCAAGGCGCGCTTCCGCACCGATCAGCTCGCCGATGCGCGCTGCCCGCAAAAGCCTTCCCGACATCCGGGGGAGTGCGGCGGGGAGCTGACCGAGCCGCGCAGATTCAATCTCCTCTTTCGGACCTACGTCGGACCATTGGAAGAGGAGAGCTCCCTTACCTACCTGCGGCCCGAAACGGCGCAGGCGATCTTCGTCCAGTTCCGCAACGTGCTCGAAACCTCGAGGAAGAAGATCCCGTTCGGGATTGCGCAGATCGGCAAGTCCTTCCGCAACGAGGTCAATCCCCGGAACTTCCTCTTCCGCTCCCGCGAGTTCGAGCAGATGGAGGTCGAATATTTCGTCCGACCGGGGACCGGGCTCGAGGAGCTGGAGAAGTGGAAGGAGGCTCGCCTCGCCTGGTACGAATCGATCGGGCTGCCGCGGCAGCACATTCATGTGCGGGACGTTCCGGAAGGGGAGAGGGCCTTTTATTCGGAAAAGACCTACGATCTGGAGTACACCTTCCCCTTTGGGCGCCAGGAGCTCGAAGGGATCGCCTACCGGACCGATTTCGACCTACGCCAGCACGCCGTGGCCAGCGGCAAGCCGCTCGAGTATTTCGACGAGGAGACCGGGCAGAAATATATCCCGCACGTGATCGAACCGAGCGGGGGTGTGGATCGGACTTTCCTGGCCATCCTCTGCGAAGCGTACGACGAGGAGAATGTGGTCGCCGAGGGAGGGAAGGTCGAGAAGCGGGTCGTCCTCCATCTTTCCCCCCGGGTTGCGCCGATCAAGGCCGGCGTCTTTCCTCTCGTCAAGAACAACGAGGAGCTGGTCCGGAAGGCGCGCGAGGTCGCCGACCTCCTCCGGGGGCACTTGCGGATCTTCTACGACGAGAGCGGGGCGATCGGCCGCCGCTATCGCCGGATGGATGAGGTGGGAACCCCCTTCGGGGTGACGATCGACTTCGAAACCCTGGAAGGAGCGCGTACCGGACCGTTCGCCGGGGAGAAGGAGACGGTCACCGTCCGTGAGCGCGACAGCATGCGCCAGGAACGCGTCCGGATCGCCGAGCTGCTCGATGATCTGCGGCTGCGCGTTTCCTGATTTCGGGTCGGGCGAGCCAAAGGGGCTCCTTCGCAATTCCGATGCGTCGAATGCGAAAAATTGGCTGTCAACGCGAGCGGCCTGCGGATTATGCTACGCAAGGGAGGGGGCTAATTTCTTCTTTTTCATTGTATCTGGATCTTGATCAGCGCACTTATGACAAAGGCAGACGGTCTTCCCTCTGTTTTTTGATGGAAACCTATCTTCATGTCTTGGTGCATCCCTAGGAGAATGGCGAGTGAATCGTGTAAATTGGCCGACGAGCATTTTTTTGATCTCTACCTTGATTCTCGCGTTAACGGCGACCCCGGCTTACGCCTTCGTCTACGGAATTGACTGGTACCTGTGGCTGCTTTTTCTGGGGTTCTTCCTGGCGACCGGATTGAGCATCACCCTCGGCTACCACCGTCTCTTTTCCCATCGATCCTTTCAGGCGAAGTGGCCGGTACGCTTCTTCGTGCTGCTCTTCGGCGCGGCCTCGTTTGAAGGATCGGCGATCGGTTGGGCCGCCGACCACCGGTACCACCACAAGCATGTCGATCATGACGAGGACCCCTATGATATTCGGAAGGGATTCTTCCACGCGCACATGGGATGGCTCCTTGTAAAGTTCCAGGCGCCGCGGTCGCTCGATAACGTAAAGGATCTTCTCTCCGATCCTCTTTGCCGATGGCAGGATAAGTATTTGGTGCCGTTGGCATTTCTGGCTGGGTTTGGCCTGCCCACGGCCTTGGGTGCGCTCCACGCGGGGTGGATCGGTGCCCTGGGGGGATTTCTGGTCGGGGGAATCGCCCGGGTAGTCGTGGTGCAGCAGATGACCTTTTTTATCAATTCGCTCTGCCACATGATCGGGGATCAGCCCTATTCGTTCCGTTGCACCGCTCGGGACAGTTGGCTCATGGCGCTCTTCACCTTCGGCGAGGGCTACCATAATTTTCACCATGAGTTTCAGCACGACTACCGGAACGGGGTGAAGCCCTGGCAGTGGGATCCGACGAAGTGGACGATCTGGCTGCTGAATCGGCTCGGTCTGGTGAGCAACCTGAAGCGGGTTCCCTCGGAGAAGATCCTCTTGGCCGAGCTCGTGGCCGCCCAGCAGAGGATTGCTTCCCATCTTTCCCGCGTGCCGACCGGCGAATCGATGTGCCGCATTGCCGCAGCTTGGCATGAGTGTCTGCACCAAGTAGCCGCTTCCCTCGCCGCCTACCGGGAAGAAGTGAGCTCGGCGATCGAGGAGAAGAAGCGCATTTCGCAAGAGATGCTCCTGATGATCCGGCGGGAGCTGCGGCTTGCGCTGGCTCAATTGAAGCTGGGGGCGAGCATTCTGGCTTCGTAGCCGGCTAGGGCACGAGGTGGCGCACCTGCGCGGAGGGATGCGCGGTGTTGGCGACCGTAGCCGAGAGGAGGCGGAGGAGCTCAGAGACCTGCGGCGAGCGCTTGCGGGCGGTCACGAACGCGGCGATGGGTTGACGCATCGCTTCGGCTTCGGAAAGCGACAGTTCGATTCCCAGATGCCGATAGCCCCACTGGATCGCCCGTGGGCCCGAATGCTTGCCGAGGACGAGCTCGTGGGAGCGGCCGAGATCCTTGGGGTCGAAAGCTTGGTAATTCCAGGGATCCTTGAGCAGACCGTCGATGTGGATCCCCGATTCATGGGTGAAGACGGATTCTCCGACAATGCTCTTCGCCTCAGGGACCGGACGCCCGGACATTTCGGCCACGAGCTGCGAAAGCGAAAGGAGGGAATCGCTCCGCACCCCGCAATCGATTCGGCTGCCGTAGCGCAAGGCTGCCACGACCTCCTCGAGCGGAGCGTTCCCCGCCCGCTCGCCTAATCCGTTCACCGTGACGCTGATGTGCGTTGCGCCCGCCCGGTAGGCTGCCAACGAATTGGCGGTCGCCATCCCCAGATCGTCGTGCGCGTGGATCTCGAGGTCGATGTCGAGGGCACGACGAAGCTTACGCATCGAGCGGAAGGTCGAGAAGGGATCGAGGATGCCGAGGGTGTCGGCAAATCGATAGCGCACGGCGCCAGCCGATTGCGCCGTTTCTGCCACCTGGACGACGAAGTCCAGGTCGGCGCGGGAAGAATCCTCGCCGCCGACCGCCACCTCAAGCCCGAGGCCGATCGCCTCCCGAACGAACCGGCGGACCGTCTCGAGCACCCAGCCGCGCGACTTTCGGAGCTTCTTCTCGATCTGGAGATCCGAAACCGGAATGGAGAGGTTGGCGAAGCGGATCGGCAGGGCTTGGATCGCCGCCAAATCGGCGGCATGCATCCTCCCCCAGGAAATGAGCCGACAGCAGGGACCGGCAAGCGCCGCCATCGCCCGAAGCGCGTCCTGCTCCGCAGGGCCCATCACCGGAATGCCCGCTTCGATCTCGGGCACGCCTGCGGAGAGGAGGGCTTGGGCCAGTCGGAGCTTCTCCTCCCGCGAGAAGGCCACACCGGGAGCCTGCTCGCCATCCCGGAGGGTGGTATCGACCAGCCGCGGAACCGTGCGTGCTTTGCGTGGGGACGCCACGCTCTGCTTTCGAGCAGGAAACGTGCCAGAAGCTGCACTTCGCCGAGCCGGGCAGGAGTTGGTCGAGCCTGTTTGCTTTGTGACATTGGCCGGTCGTTTGTTGTCTTTGGCACGTTGCCGACGGGCGTGGAGCGGAAGCAGGCGAAGCTCGGGCTCTCCCTCATCAAGGGAGGAGGCGCCCCGAATCCGAAGATTGAGCTTTTTCCTGGGCTCCACGCGCGGAAGCCCTGGGGCCGTCCCTCCAAGCGAGCACCGGAGGCGACTCCTCGTCATCCACGTTGGCACGCGATCTGCTCAATCGTTCGCAAAGCGCCGAAGGGTGAAAGCGGGAAACGATCGCCCTCCGGGAAAAAGGAATAAGCAAAACAAGGGAGATCCACAATGAGCGAGCTGCGACAAATTGCCTTCTATGGAAAGGGGGGGATCGGAAAGTCGACCACCTCCCAAAACACCCTCGCCGCCTTGGCGGAATTGGGACAGCGCATTCTGATCGTCGGTTGCGATCCGAAAGCAGATTCGACCCGATTGATTCTCCACTCGAAAAATCAGGACACGATTCTTCACCTGGCCGCGGAGGCCGGAAGTGTTGAGGATCTCGAGGTCGAGGATGTGATGAAGGTCGGCTACAAGAACATCCGCTGCGTCGAATCGGGCGGTCCCGAGCCCGGAGTCGGGTGTGCCGGACGGGGAGTCATCACCTCGATCAACTTCCTCGAGGAAAACGGGGCATACGAGGGGATCGACTATGTCTCCTACGACGTCCTGGGTGATGTGGTCTGCGGCGGGTTTGCGATGCCGATCCGCGAGAACAAGGCGCAGGAAATCTACATCGTCATGTCGGGCGAGATGATGGCGATGTATGCCGCCAACAACATCTCCAAGGGGATTCTCAAGTATGCCAATTCGGGTGGGGTTCGCCTCGGCGGCCTCGTCTGCAATGAGCGGCAGACCGATCTTGAGTTGGAGCTGGCAGAGGCTCTGGCCGCCAAGCTGGGCACGACCCTCATCCACTTCGTTCCCCGCGACAACGTGGTGCAGCATGCCGAGCTCCGTCGGATGACGGTGATCGAGTATGCGCCCAAGTCGAAGCAGGCGGACGAATATCGGACCCTGGCGAAAAAGATCCATGAGAACAAGGGGAACGGAGTCATCCCGACGCCGATCACCATGGACGAGCTCGAGGACCTCCTCATGCAGTTCGGTATCATGAAGCGCGAGGACGAGTCGGTGGTGGGAAAGGCCGCTGAAGAAGCGGTTCTTTGCGTCTAAGGATCGGAAGGAAGGATTGGCCGGCTGGGTGGGCGGTTTCCCAGCCGGCAGTCCCTTGCGTGCGAGGGAATAGCGAAACCGCGGAGGGAAGAAAGACTATGAGCCTGACAACGCCTGCGGCAGAGAACAGCCAGGAAGCGAGCGCCCGGAACCGCCAACTGATCGAGGAGGTCCTAAAAACCTATCCGGAAAAGGCAGTCAAGAAGCGCTCCAAGCATTTGGGGGTATTTGAAGAGGGAAAGCCCGATTGCGGGGTCAAGTCGAACATCAAGTCGCTGCCGGGTGTCATGACGATCCGGGGCTGCGCTTATGCGGGTTCCAAGGGGGTCGTCTGGGGTCCGATCAAGGACATGATCCACATCAGCCACGGTCCGGTTGGCTGCGGGCAGTACTCTTGGGCCTCCCGGAGGAACTACTACATCGGCACGACCGGTATCGACACCTTCGTGACCATGCAGTTCACGACCGATTTCCAGGAGCGCGACATCGTCTTTGGGGGGGATAAGAAGCTTGCGAAAGCGCTTGACGAGCTCCAGGATCTCTTCCCCCTCAATAAGGGGATCACGATTCAGTCGGAATGCCCGATCGGCCTGATCGGCGACGACATTGAAGCGGTCGCCAAAACCAAGACCAAGGAGTTCGAGGGCAAGACGATCGTTCCAGTCCGCTGCGAGGGATTCCGGGGTGTTTCGCAATCCCTGGGGCATCATATCGCCAACGACAGCATCCGGGATTGGGTGCTCGACAAGACCGCAGGAAAGGAGCCCGAATGGGTCTCCACTCCCTACGACGTTGCGATCATCGGGGACTACAACATCGGCGGCGATGCCTGGTCTTCCCGCATCCTGCTCGAGGAGATGGGGCTCCGGGTGGTCGCGCAATGGTCGGGAGATGGAACGATCAAGGAGCTCGAACGGACACCCAAGGTGAAGCTCAACATCCTCCACTGCTACCGGTCGATGAACTACATCAGCCGCCATATGGAGGAGAAATTCGGGATTCCGTGGGTCGAGTATAACTTCTTCGGCCCGACGAAGATCGAAGAGTCCCTCCGGAAGATCGCGAGCCACTTTGACGACAAGATCAAGGAGGGGGCCGAGCGGGTGATCGCCAAGTATCGCTCCATGGCCGACGCGGTGATCGAGAAGTTCCGGCCGCGGCTTGCCGGCAAGAAGGTGATGCTCTTCGTGGGCGGGCTGCGGCCGCGTCACGTGATCGGCGCCTACGAGGATCTGGGCATGGAGGTCATCGGCACCGGCTACGAGTTCGGCCATAACGACGACTACCAGCGGACGAGCCACGATGTGAAAGATGGGACGCTGATCTACGACGACGTGACGGGATATGAGTTCGAGAAGTTCGTGGAGAAGCTCGAGCCCGATCTCGTCGGCTCCGGGATCAAGGAGAAGTATGTCTTCCAGAAGATGGGCGTCCCCTTCCGTCAGATGCACTCCTGGGACTATTCCGGCCCCTACCACGGCTATGACGGCTTCGCGATCTTCGCCCGTGACATGGACATGGCGATCAACAGCCCGGTCTGGGCGCTGACCAAGGCACCCTGGAAGAAGGACTGAAGCGGCGGAAAGAGAGTCTGGGAGTAACTCACTAACCAAGAAAGGGAGAAGATATGGAGACAAATGGAGAGACCAAGAGTCAGAACGCGGAAAACGTTCTCGACCACTTTCATCTCTTTCGGCAGCCGCAATACCTGGAGATGTTCGAGCGGAAGAAGCGGGAGTTCGAGGATCCCACCTGCTCGGACGAGGTCGAACGGATTCGCGAGTGGACGAAGACCAAGGAATATCGGGACAAGAACTTCGCCCGCGAGGCGATCACGATCAACCCCGCGAAGGCCTGCCAGCCTTTGGGGGCGATCTTCGCGGCGGTCGGGTTCGAGGGAACCCTCCCCTTCGTCCACGGGTCGCAGGGGTGTGTCGCCTACTTCCGGAGCCATTTCAGCCGTCACTTCAAGGAGCCGAGCGGCTGTGTCTCCTCCTCGATGACCGAGGACGCGGCGGTCTTTGGCGGTCTCAATAACATGATCGATGGCCTGGCCAACAGCTACGCGCTCTACAAGCCGAAGATGATTGCGGTCTCGACGACCTGCATGGCGGAAGTGATCGGGGACGATCTCAATGCGTTTATCAAGAACGCACGGGAGAAGGGGAGCGTTCCGCAGGACTTCGACGTTCCCTTCGCCCACACGCCTTCGTTCGTGGGCAGTCATATCACCGGGTATGACAACATGATGAAGGGGATCCTCGAGTACTTCTGGGACGGCAAGGCCAAGACCGTGCCCCCGCTTGTGCGCGAGCCCAACGGAAGGATCAACCTGATCATCGGCTTCGACGGCAATGTGGTGGGGAACGTCCGGGAGGTCCGACGGATTCTTGATCTGATGGGGGTCGACTACCTGATCGTCTCCGACAACAGCGACGTCTGGGATACCCCGGCCGACGGGACCTTTCGGATGTACGACGGCGGCACCAAGCTCTCCGAGATCTCCGACGCCTTGCATTCCAAGGCGACGATCTCGATGCAGAGCTTCTGCACGCCCAAGACGCTCCCCTACATCGAGAAGAAAGGGCAGGAGACCATCGGCCTCCATTACCCGATCGGGATCGCGGCGACCGACCGCTTCCTCCAGGAGGTCTCCCGCCTCTCGGGGAAGCCGATTCCCGAGTCGCTCGAAAAGGAGCGTGGCCGGCTCGTCGATGCGATCGCCGATTCGAGTGCGCATATCCACGGGAAGCGGTTCGCGGTCTATGCCGATCCCGATGTGGCGCTTGGGATCACGGGATTCCTGCTTGAGCTCGGAGCGGAGCCGGCGCACGTGTTGGCGACCAACGCCGACGCGGCGTGGGAAGGGAAGGTGCGCGAGCTCTTCAGCTCCTCACCCTTTGGAGCCGGCTGCCAGGTCTATCCCGGAAAGGATCTCTGGCATCTGCGCTCGCTTCTCTTCACGGAGCCGGTCGACTTCATGATCGGGAACACCTATGCCAAGTATCTCGAGCGCGACACGGGAACGCCGCTGATCCGGCTTGGATTCCCGATCTTCGATCGCCACCACCATCACCGGTATCCGGTCTGGGGCTATCAGGGCGCACTCAACGTGCTCGTCTGGATCTTGGACAAGATCTTCGACGAGATGGATCGGAACACCAACGTTCCCGCAAAGTCGGACTACAGCTTCGACATCATTCGGTAGGAGGGAAAGGGGCCGAAAGGAGCCGGGATGAGCAACCTGTCGGAAAAGGTCCAGGCGGTCTTCCAGGAGCCCGGTTGCGTCAAGAACCGGGCGAAATCGGATAAGGAGCGGAAGAAGGGCTGCACCAAGCAGCTCCAGCCGGGGGCCGCCGCCGGAGGCTGTGCCTTCGACGGGGCGAAGATCGCCCTCCAGCCGATCACCGACGTGGTCCACCTCGTCCACGGGCCGATCGCCTGCGAAGGAAATTCCTGGGACAATCGGGGGTCCAAGTCCTCCGATTCCCATCTCTACCGGATGGGCTTCACGACTGACATTCAGGAAATGGACGTGGTCTACGGGGGGGAGAAGCGCCTCTTTCGCGCAATCAAGGAGGCGATCGACCGCTACGACCCTCCCGCAGTCTTCGTCTACCAGACCTGCGTCCCCGCTCTGATTGGCGACGATATTGACGCTGTCTGCCAAGCGGCCAAGAAGCAGTTTGGACGCCCGATTGTCCCGGTCCAGTCACCCGGCTTCGCCGGCAGCAAGAACCTGGGCAACAAGCTCGCCGGGGAGGCGCTGCTCGATCATGTCATCGGGACCGAGGAGCCGGCCTATACGACTCCCTGCGACGTGAACATCATCGGGGAGTACAACCTGGCGGGCGAGCTCTGGCAGGTGAAGCCGCTCCTCGATCAGCTCGGCATTCGGATCCTGGCCTGCATCTCCGGGAACGCCAAGTACCAGGAGATTGCCTCCTGTCATCGGGCGAAGGCGACCATACTGGTCTGCTCCAAGGCGATGATCAATATCGCCCGCAAGATGGAGGAGAAGTACGGAATCCCCTTCTTCGAGGGCTCCTTCTACGGGATCTCCGACATGAGCGACGCCCTTCGCCATCTGGCAAGATTGCTCGTGGGACGTGGCGCTCCCGAAGAGCTGCTTTCCAAGACCGAGATCTTGATCCGGCGGGAGGAGCAGAAGGCGTGGGAGAAGCTCAAGACCTACCAGAAGCAGCTCGCCGGCAAGCGGGTGCTGCTGATCACCGGAGGGGTCAAGTCCTGGTCGGTGGTTTCCGCCTTGCAGGAGGTGGGCATGGAAATCGTCGGGACGAGTGTGAAAAAGTCGACGGACGAGGACAAGGAGCGGATCAAGAAGCTGATGGGCGAAGAAGCCCATATGATCGAGGAGATGACGCCCCGGGAGATGTACCGGATGCTCAAGGAAGCCCGGGCGGATATCATGCTTTCTGGAGGCCGTTCTCAATTCGTCGCCCTAAAGGCGAAGATGCCCTGGCTCGACATCAACCAGGAGCGCCATCATGCCTATGCCGGCTATGACGGGATGGTCGCTCTGGTCGCCGAGATCGACCGGGCGCTCAGCAACCCGGTTTGGCAGGAGGTACGTCTTCCGGCTCCGTGGCAGGAAGCATAGAGGGCGAAGCGCAAGAAGGGGAAGGGACCATGGCCGATGTCATTACCTCGAGAAAGGCGTGCAGCGTAAGCCCGCTCAAGATGAGCCAGCCGATCGGCGGGGCTCTCGCGCTGATGGGCATTCACGGCTGCATGCCGGTCCTGCATGGCTCTCAAGGATGCACCGCCTTCGGGCTCGTCCTCTTCGTCCGCCACTTCCGCGAGATGATTCCGCTGCAGACGACGGCCATGAACGAGGTCACCACCATTCTCGGCGGGATGGAGAATATCGAGCAGGCGCTGCTCAATATCGCGCAGCGAGCCAAGCCCCAGATCGTCGGGATCTGCTCCACAGGGCTGACGGAGACCAAGGGGGACGATGTCGTCGGGTACCTGAAGCTGATCCGGCAGCGGAGGCCCGAGCTGGCGGATCTCCCGGTTGTCTACGTCTCGACCCCCGACTTCAAAGGAGCCTTCCAGGACGGCTGGGCGAAGACGGTTTCTCAAATTGTCGAAGAGCTGGTCGAGCCCGCGGCGATGCGGATCGACGATCAAATCAACCTCTTGGCGGGAAGCCACCTTTCTCCCGGGGACCTTGAGGAGATCCGGCAGATCGTGGAGTCCTTCGGTTTCCGGACGATCCTGCTTCCCGATCTCTCGGGCTCCCTCGACGGGCACATTCCCGAGGATTTCACGCCCACGACCTTGGGCGGCACACGCTTGGAAGAGATCCGCAGGATGGGCTCTTCCCGGGCGACGATCGCAATCGGCGAGCAGATGCGGGGGGCGGCCCTGGCCCTCGAGATGAAGACCGGGGTGCCTCACATCCTCGTCGACCGCCTCATGGGCCTCCGGTCCGTCGATCGCTTCCTCCATCTTCTTGCAGAGCTCTCGGGTCGGCCCGTGCCGCAGATCTATCACCGGCAGCGATCGCAACTGGTCGACGCGATGCTTGACGGCCACTTTTTCTTCGGCGGCGTGAAGGTCGCCATTGGTGCTGAGCCCGATCTCCTTCAGAACGTGGGCCACTGGCTCGCGGAGCTCGGATGCGAGCTCAAGGCAGCGGTTTCGACGACCGAGTCGATCGTCTTTGCCGACCTGCCCGCGGAGCGGGTCCGCATCGGGGACCTGGAGGATCTGGAGCGGGAGGCGCTCGGATGTCAGCTCCTGTTGACCCATTCGCACGGCCGCCAGATGGCCGCCCGGCTACAGATTCCCTTTTATCGGATCGGCCTCCCGATCTTCGACCGGTTGGGTGCAGCCCACCAGGTGTTGGTCGGCTACCGGGGGAGCCGGAACTTCCTTTTCGACGTCGCCAATCTGCTCATTACGGCTCGGGAAGAGGAAGAAGGAACTCATTGGCCCGGGCGGGGGCCTCACGAAGAAGCCGCTCGGGCATGCGAATGCCAAGAGGAGGATCAGAAGACGGGATGAAAGTGGCTTTTGCGACACAGGATGGAATTCGGGTGAATGCCCATTTCGGTTGGGCGAAGACGATCGCGATCTACGAGATCGACGAAACCGAGGCGCGCCATTGGAAGACGGTCGATTTTTCCGGGGACCTCGAGGAGGACGGAAACGAGGATAAGCTCGAGCCCAAGCTCGCGGCGATCAAGGATTGCGCCATTCTCTACGTGGCGGCGATCGGCGCTTCCGGGGCGGCGCGCGTGGTGGCGCAGAAGATCCATCCGGTGAAGGCGAAGGATCTGGAGCCGATCCGCGAGATCTTGGAAAAGCTCCAGGAAGTCCTCCGGGGGACTCCCCCGCCATGGCTGCGAAAGGCGCTTTTGAAAGGAAAGGAGAAAACATGGGACTTCAAGGAGGAAATGGAGTGAAGATGACGACCGAGCTGGAGACCGTGACCAGCGAGCTGCGGGAAGGGTTTCTTCGCGAGCTCGTGAAGCAGCAGCGGGCCCAGGACACCTATGGCGTCTGGGACGGAAAGAAGGACGAGGAGCTGCTGGAGCCCTTTATCCTCGATGCCGAGAAGCGGAGGCAGATTCCGATTGTGGGCGACCCTGACCCTGAAACCCTCGAGCGGGTGGAGCTCTTCTTCAACGCGGTCGGGCTCACGATCGAACGGAAGACGGGGGTGATGGTGGTCCCGATGATGTCGATGCACCACGAAGGCTTTGGAAAGATGGTCCTCCTCGCGGGCCGGCTGGCGGTCGTCAACAAGGTGCTCCGGGATGTCCATCGCTTCGGCTTTCCCAATCGCGAAAAGCTCGCGGAGGCGGGGGGAAAGCATATCACGGCGGCGCTGGAGATGATCGAGAAGTTCCCGGAGGTCGCCCGCTACGGGGGATAAGAGGTCATGGTTACCTGCGCGGCCGCTCCGACGATGCCGACTCTCTCCGTATTGGCCCCATCTATCGGTGCTGCGGAGGAGAGGGCGATGCTGCGCGGGATGTTCCGCTACGTCGTCCGGCGCTTTGCCGCCAGGGGAGCCTTCCCCTGCGTGCCCCGCCTCGGTCTCGACGACCGCTCGTTTGAGCGGCTGCTCGCCTTTTGCGAGGCCGAAAGGAAACCGGCTTGTCCAGCCAGCGTGATCCCGGAGGATTTTTGGGAGCTCGTCTCCCTCTTGGCTCAGTCAGGGGATGGATCGGAAGAGTCGAGATGGATCGCGCACGCCATTGCCGCAGCCTGCCTGGCGGACGATCATCTCTGGCAGGATCTTGGCCTCCCCGACCGGAAGGCGCTCAGCCTCCTCCTCGAGGGCCACTTCCGTCCGCTGCGCGACCGAAACGTCGGAGACATGCGCTGGAAGAGGTTCTTCTACAGGCAGCTCTGCGAGCGGGCGGGATTTCAGGCTTGCAAGGCGCCGAGCTGTCGGGAATGCACCGATTACGCAATCTGTTTCGGAAAGGATTAGGAAACAACCAAAGGAGAGAACGATGACGACGATTGCCTATGCTCATCCGGAGAAGCTGGTCGAGACCGAATGGCTCGCGGAGCACCGGAACGACCCGGGAATCCGCATCGTGGAGAGCAATGAAGACGTGCTTCTCTACGATACCGGGCATGTCCCGGGAGCGGTCCATATCGACTGGCGGCGCGACCTGCAGGACCAGATGATTCGCGATTACATCTCCCCGGAGGCTTTTGCGGCGCTCTGTCGCCGAAACGGCATCACCCCGGAGACAACCTGCATCTTCTACGGGGACAAATCGAACTGGTGGGCCTGCTATGCCCTTTGGGCCTTTGAGCTCTATGGCCACCGGAACGCCAAGATCCTCAACGGCGGCCGAGACAAGTGGACCAGCGAAGGAAGGGAGCTGACTCGGGAGAAGCCTTCCTACCGGGAGACGGCCTATCCGACGCCGGCGGCTCGGCGAGATGGGGAGATCCGCGCCTTCTACGAGCAGACCCTCGCCCACCAGCGCGCGGGGCTGCCGCTGATCGACGTGCGGAGCCCGGGCGAGTACACGGGCGAGCTGCTCCACATGCCCGAGTATCCGCAGGAAGGGGCGCTCCGCGGCGGCCACATTCCCGGGGCCAAGGGCATGCCCTGGAAAACCGCGGTAAGGGAGGATGCCACCTTCAAGTCTCCGGAAGAGCTTCGGAAGACCTATGAGGGAGAGTGCGGACTCACCCCGGAAAGCGACACGGTCGTCTACTGCCGGATTGGCGAGCGATCGAGCCACACCTGGTTCGTCCTCACCTATCTGCTCGGTCACAAGAAGGTCCGCAACTACGATGGGTCGTGGACCGAGTGGGGCAACAAGGTCGGCGCCCCGGTCACCCGTCCGTAGCGGCGAGCCCACGCGTTACCGCATCGGATTGCGCAGCGCGGGCCTTCGGGGGAACTGCCTCCGGGCCCGCGCTTCTCTTCGATCCGGACCGGCCGATGCTCGAGATGCGGAAGGCCCGCCACAGGCGGGCTTCTCCTGGCGCCCACCTCGGTGATCGGGCCCCGATCGGCTCCCGGCGATCGCTTCCGGCCCAGCTCGGAAATTCCGTTCTCGCTGCAGTCGATCGGACGGCGCGGGCTGCCGCAGCGTCCGGTGGCGAGCGGCCTTCTGCCCAATCCGGGAAACGGATGGGCGGCGAGGAATGCGGGGTTGGGGGCGTCGTCGGAAGACCGGCATCGCAAGAGGGAGACAAAAAAGATGTCCGGGCCGGACGAGAAAAAGAAGCCTCTCTCCAAGAATGAGATGGAAGCACTCAAGAAGAAGGCCATCCAAAAGAAGAAGCACGGCTTCTGGTGGTGAGCGCGGCCGGATTGGGACCGGTTGCGCGAGGCAACTCAACGACGCATACTGAAAACGTGAGCATCGAGATCCGCTCGACTGGCGATATTCTCGCCGCTCTGGAAAATCATCCGGACTGGGCCGATGCTGTCTTTGACGCGCTTCTCTCTAGCCAGCGGCGGATGGACAGGATCCGTCAAAAGATCCTGACCGACGACCTTCTGCGCCTTCCCGGAGAATTCAAAAGGGCGGAGGAGGAGTGGAGGGAAGACCGAAGAAGCATCTTGGAGGCGGTCCGGGAGCTTGGGGAGGGCCAGAGCAGGCTGGCTGCCGCCCAGGAGAAGACAGAGGCCAGGGTGGGTCAATTGGCCGCCGCCCAGGAGAAGACGGAGGCCAGGGTGGGGCAATTGGCCGCCGCCCAGGAGAAGACGGAGGCCAGGGTGGGTCAATTGGCTATCGCCCAGGAGAAGACGGAGGCCACGTTCAGGCTCTTCATGGAATCCACGCAGGTCTTTCGGAAATCCATCCTGGATGTGCTGCGTAATCACGAGGGCCTGCTGATTGAGAGCCTGGTGCTCGCGAAGTTGCACAACTATCTGCATCGGAGGATCAGTCCGGTTGAGGTGCTCGAGCCCCGTCTGGTGAGCCGCATGCTTGATGCTGCCCAAAAAGCCAACGCGATTTCCGAGGACGAGCATGACAGCATCGCGGAGGCGGACGCGCTTGCAGTAGGTCAGGATAAGGGGACGGGAGAGCCTGTGTGCGTTGCTGCTGAGGTATCGGCAAAGGTTAACGTCGAGGATGTCGATCGGGCCGAGGAGCGCTCGAAGATCTTCCTCAAGGCCGCGCAGGCCGCAGTTCGGCAGAAGCCGGCGCAGTGGCGGCGCATTTTTTCGGCGGAGCCCTCGAAAGCGTTCGGTCTTGTGGTTGGCAGGAGCATCACCGATGAGGCACGCGGGGAAGCGGAAAGGCGGGACGTGATCTTCGCCAAGTTCAGGAATGGCCCCGGCATCGAGGGCCTGTAGCGCGGAGCCGCCATCGCCCAGGCCTTGGTCGGATGAGCCGTCAACACACAGGAACTCGGCGACTTCCGGGAATTGGATTCCTGCTGGGCTTTTTTGGGTTTTCCGGTCCTGTGACCATTGAGGATCGGGTCGATCCAGCCGTCCATGCTTTCCTTCTCCCGCGGCAGATGCTCTCACATGTCTGGCAGGATCTTGATCCGCCTCTTGTGGCGCTGACAACTCCCAGGCGCCACGCGAAGGCCAAGCTTTGGCGGATGTTGCAGCCGTCAGGATAAGGAAAAGGACCTTCCCCCCGCGGAGAAGATGATCGAGAGCGCAGGGTCGGGGATCTCCGGACCCGAGACCTCCGTGATCCCGGTCTCCTAGAGCCAAGCCGCGGCCCAGATCAATCAGGGGATGCTTTCCCAGTCACTTGGGGATAAGCCTCCTATGACTCTAGGGACGGCGACAAAGAGGATGGCGTCGGCTCGCTTGATCTCGCAGGGGCGCCAAGGCGATGGCGACGGCCAATCCTCCCAACCTCGGGGCCGTCAGCGGTTTCGCATGGGATTTCCGGATCAAAACTTCTTGATCGGAATCTCATACTTGCGAAGGGCGTAACCCAGCTGGCGCGGGGTGAGGTGGAGCATCCGGGCCGCTTTGGCTTGAACCCAGCCGCATCGCTCCATCGCTTCGAGGAGCTGCTCCCGCGCGCCCGAAGGCGAGCGCGCCAGGCTCTGCTTATCCAGGCAGCTTTCCGGGACCGGCGCCGGCTGGACGACAATCGGGGTGGGGAGCGGAGTCAGCTCCCGCTTCCAGAGCAGGGAAGATAAGCACTGGCCGCTCTGGCAGGAGACGTTGCTCTCCTCGATCCGGCCGCACGCGGCGGCGTTGACCGCGCGCTCGAGGCAGTTTTGGAGCTCGCGGACGTTCCCCGGCCATTGGCAGCGGACGAGAACGTCCAAGGCCCGACTCGAAATCGAGAGCTGCCGCCCGAAATCCTCCCCCATCTTATGGAGGAAATGCTCGACCAGGAGCGGAATGTCGTCGGTTCTCTCCCGCAAGGGAGGCAGGAAAATGCTGACCACGTTGATCCGGTAGTAGAGGTCGGATCGGAATTCAGCCTTGAGCACGGCCTCCTCGAGATTCCGGTTGGTTGCGGTGATCAGCCGGACGTCTATGTGGATGGTCCGGCTCCCGCCCAGCCGCTCGAACTCCCGTTCCTGGAGGACGCGCAGGAGCTTGACCTGCACAGCCGGCGAGATGTCCCCGATCTCGTCGAGAAAGAGCGTTCCTCCGTGCGCCAGCTCGAAACGTCCCTTCCGTTCGTGGAGGGCTCCCGTGAACGCCCCTTTCTCGTGTCCGAAAAGCTCCGACTCGAGGAGCGATTCGGGCAGGGCCGCGCAGTTGAGCTTGATGAAGGGGCCGTTCTTTCGTGGGCTCAGGAAGTGGATGGCGCGGGCGATCGCTTCCTTTCCCGTCCCGCTCTCGCCTCGCAGGAGAACGGTGGAGCGGCTGGAGGCGACCTGGTGGGTAAGCGCGATCACCTCCTGCATCCGCTTGCTCTGACCGATCACATTCTCGATCCGATGCTTGGTCGCTAACTCGGTCCGGAGGCGGTCTCGTTCCGCGACGAGACGACGCTGCTCCTCGGCGATCTTGTCGCATAAGCGGATCGCTTGGCCCATCAGGTTGGCGACGAGCTGGAGGAGCCGGGTATCCTCGCGGAGCCGGGCGGACGGTCCGGCCGATCGCCGCTCGAGGATGAGCACCCCGAGGCACTCCCGATCGTGGAGGATGGGGATCCCGAGGAAGGAGATCGGAGGGCCCTTCCGGTGGGGGAAGCCGGCGACATAGCCCGCGAGCAGGGGCTCCTGGCTTTCGTCGGGGACCGCCGTCGGGAAACCTGTCTTTTGAATATAACGGATAACCGACCCCGCCCCGGCCATCCGATCCGGTCCGAGCTGCTCTTGAGGAAAGCCGAGCCAGGCGACCGCATGCAACATCTCGCCTTCGCCCAAAACGACCATTCCTCGCTCGATTCCCAGGTAGGCGGCTAGAAGCTTGAGGACACCGCGGAACGAATACTCCAAATCGAGGGAGGAGTTGAGGAGCTTGCTGATCTCGTAAATCGTCGTGAGCTCGAGGTTGAAGGGCTGCATCGCTTTCTGATGGGGATTCCGATCGGCGCTCGGTCTCCATGATAAAGGAAGCAGATTCCTTGCCAACCTTTCGCACGGATCGTGGCATGTCTGGCACGCAAGATGCTCGATGCACATTCATGGAAGGAAGCACAACGGTATCGAAGAAAACAGAGGGGCTGAGCACCGTGAGCAGGACGGACTCGGAGGCCGCTCCCGCAGTCACCCTGATGGAGGACGCGGTGGAAAAGATCCGGAGCCTCCTCGAGGAAGACGGTCGAACGGATCTCAAGCTGCGCGTCTATGTAACGGGAGGAGGCTGCGCCGGTTTCCAGTACAATTTCGCCTTCGATGAAAGGGAGGAAGAGGACGACTTCTCCATCGAATCGGGGGGAGTGACCGTGGTGATTGATTCGCGGAGCCTCCCTTTTCTGGCGGGGGCCCAAATCCGGTACGAAGAGGATCTGAACGGCGCGCGTTTCGTGGTGGTCAATCCGAACGCGGCTTCCACCTGCAGCTGCGGCTCCTCATTTTCGACCTGCTCCCAATCGGAGGAGCAGGCGGAGGCGCACGATCATGGCGATTGAGCTCACGGATGCGGCGGCCGACCGCCTCCGCTCTTTTCTCAAGGGCAAATCCGAAGGGGCGACCTTCCGCATCGGGCTCACCCGCTCCGGGTGTGCCGGATGGAGTTATCTGCTGGAAAAAGCGGAGTCGATTTCTCCCGACGACCAGGTTTTTGAAAGCCGCGGGCTCCGCCTCGTCGTCGCCTCCGAGAGTCTTCCGCTGCTCGACGGTCTTCTCTTGGACTATGTTCGTCAGCCGTTTGCCGAGGGTTTCGCATTCCATAACCCGAAGGCGAAGAGCGAGTGCGGCTGCGGTCAGAGCTTCAACACCTAAGCAGCGAAAGCCGGTGCCTCCCACCGCTTGGCGCGGGGTTTCCTTTTCTTTTCGGCGGATGTCCGCCTTCCCGGGCCTGTGCGCTCGAGCCGCCCTCCTTGGTCCGTTTGGCCGCTGTGGAGAAGCGGACAAAAGAAAACAACATCCTGTGTCACGGTTACGACAGGGCGGGCTCCCCAGACGTCGGGCGGAAATCTCGACTGCTCCGCTCTCCGAGGAAGAGAGGCGATCGCCGACTTGGCACGTTCTTTGCTCGATCCCTCTCGATGCGTGGTTTTCCGCGATGGAAGGCGCGGGGAACGCTCGCAACAACGAAGAAGCCGCCAGAAAGGGAAGAAGCGATGGAAGCTCTTAAGGAACCTGGACAAGGCGTGATTGCTCGGTTTTCGAATTTGAAGGGGCTGACGATCCCCGTAGCACCCCATAAAGGTTGCGGATCGAGCGGGGGAAGCGGCAAGTCGAGCTGCGGCTCGAGTGCCGGTTCGGGCGATCTGCCCTCGGAAATTTGGGAGAAGGTCAAGAATCATCCCTGCTACAGCGAGGAAGCGCATCACCACTATGCGCGGATGCACGTGGCGGTCGCCCCCGCTTGCAACATTCAGTGTAACTACTGCAACCGGAAGTACGATTGCGCCAACGAGAGCCGTCCCGGAGTGGTGAGCGAACGGCTGACCCCGGAGCAGGCGGCGAAGAAGGTTCTCGCCGTGGCTTCCGAGATCCCGCAGATGACGGTCCTCGGAATCGCCGGGCCCGGAGATCCCCTGGCTAATCCGGACAAGACCTTCCAGACCTTTGACTTCGTGTTCAAGGCCGCTCCGGACATCAAGCTCTGCCTTTCGACCAACGGGCTTGCGCTGCCCGACTACGTCGAGCGGATCAAGGATTTCAAGGTGGATCATGTCACGATCACGATCAACATGGTCGATCCCGAGGTGGGCGCCCGGATCTATCCCTGGGTCTTCTTCCGTCACAAGCGCTACACGGGGAAGGATGCGGCGAAGCTCCTTACGGAGAGGCAGCTGGAGGGTCTCGAAATGCTGACCCAAGCGGGAATCCTCTGCAAGGTCAATTCGGTGATGATCCCCGGGATCAACGACGATCACCTGGTCGAGGTGAATAAGGCGGTCAAGAGCCGAGGAGCCTTCCTGCACAACATCATGCCACTCATCTCTTCGCCAGAGCATGGAACGGTCTTCGGGCTTTCCGGACAGCGCGGGCCATCCGCTCAGGAGCTCAAGGCGCTCCAGGACAAGTGCGAGGGAGAGATGAACATGATGCGCCACTGCCGCCAGTGCCGGGCCGACGCGGTCGGCTTGCTCGGCGAGGACCGGGGGGCCGAGTTCACGACCGAGCGGATCGAGTCGATGGAGGTCGAGTACGACGCCGCGAAGCGCCGGTCCTATCGGGACTCGGTGGAGATCGAGCGGGAGGTCAGGAAAGCGGCGCGGGAGCAGGAGCTCCTCACGCTGGCGGGAGAGAACAGCGATCGGAAGATCCTGGTGGCGGTCGCTACCAAGGGCGGCGGAAAGGTAAACGAACATTTCGGGCACGCCAAGGAGTTTCAGATCTACGAGCTGAGCGTGGCCGGCTCCAAGTTCGTGGGGCATCGGCGCGTCGATCTCTACTGCCAGGGCGGCTACGGGGAAGAGGACGCCCTCGCGGGGGTCATTCGTGCGATCAATGACTGTGTCGCGGTCTTCGTGGCCAAGATCGGGGGTTGTCCCAAGGAAGAGCTGCGGAAGGCGGGAATCGAGCCGGTCGACCAGTATGCCTACGGCTACATTGAGACCGCTACGATCTCCTACTACCGGAGCTACTTGGAGAGGTTGAAGAACGGAGAGCTTGTCGATATCGAGCGCGGGGACGCGATGATTCGGCAGGGGGCGTTTATCGAGTTGAGCGCGCCTGCGGGCCAGGCGGCCTAAAGCGCAAAGGGAAACGAAAGGAAGGGAAGAAAATCGATGTCATACAAGATCGTGGCTTCGCAGTGCACGGGCTGCTCGGCCTGCGAGCCGGAGTGTCCAAACAAGGCGATATCGGAAAAGGATGGGATCTTCCTGATCGATCCCAAGAAGTGCACCGAGTGCATCGGTTTTTTCGATGAGCCGCAATGCGTTGCTGTCTGTCCGGTCGACCATACCTGCATCATCGACAAGAGCCTTCCGCGGTACCAGAAATGAAAATCACGCTCACCCCGAAGGCCGAGGCGTTCATCCTGCGGATGATCCGGCTGGGCAGCGGCGGCGACCCCGATGCCGGGATGCGCTTGACCGCCAGCCCCGGCGGCTGCTCAGGGCTCGCGACCGAATTTACTGTCGAGCCCGGGCCCAAGGAAGGAGATGCGATTTGGGAAGGGAAAGGCTGCCGGCTGTTCATTCCGCCGGCGAGCCAGCCGCTTCTCCAAGAGGCAATCCTTCATTTCGTCGAAAACCCGATGGAGACGCGGCTGATCGTTCTTTCCGGGCCGGCGGGGAGTTGCTCCTGCTCCCAGGAGGCGGCTGCGTCCGTCGAGGGCGCGCCCGGGCAAGCGGAATAGCAGGCGAGGGCGCTTATGGGAACCGAAGCTCCTCTTGCGGAAGCGCTTCCCGGCGTGGGTGCGCTCGCTGAGGCGTATTGGGGGTCGCTTTCGAGCCGCGCCGAAGAGCTCCTCCGCGCGGCGGGCCGTTCGGGTCGGGCGCAGTCCCGGGCCGAAGCGCTCTTGCGCGAAGCAATCGAGGCCGATCCGGAGCATATCTCCGTCCTGATCGGCAACTATCGGTACGCCTTCTACTCGGGGAAGCTCGTGGAGGCCCGGGACTGGGCGCTCGCTTGCCTGGAGGCCGTAGCGAGGAAGGCAGGCCTTCCCCAAGAGTGGAGCACGGTTTGCGCTGCCCGTCGGGAAGAGAGGGCCCAGGAAGATCCCCTCTTCCGCCTCTACCTCTTTGCCCTGAAAGCCTACGGCTATCTCGAGAGCCGCCTGGGCGAGCGGGAGAAGGGGCTTGCGGCTCTGCGCAAGCTGGAGGAGCTCGACCCCAAGGGCCTGCTGCGGGGAGGGGATCTGCGGAGGATCGTCGAGCGGGGGCAGACGGAGGACGAGGACTGAAGGAAAGGACAATCTTATGGGCATGGACGACGAAGTCGAGCTCGAGGGGCCGCCCGCCTTCGCCTACGGCCAAAAGGTGGTCTCGAGGAGGCATATCCGGAACGACGGGACCTTCCCCGGAAAGGAGATCGGTGAGGTCTTGATCAAAAAGGGGGAGAGGGGAGTGGTGACGAGCATCGGTACCTTTCTCCAGCGCTTTTACATCTACGGCGTCGACTTCTACGAGCGCGGCTACGTGGTCGGGATGAAGGGCAAGGAGCTGGAACCCGTGGAGGAAGAGGGAGCGGGAACAGTTGAGCCCCAGGTCAATCATGGGTGAAATCGATCGGATCTATCTCGATCACAACGCAACGGCCCCCTTGCGGCCGGAAGCCCTGGAGGAGATGTTCCCCTATCTTCGGGAGCGCTTCGGGAATCCCTCGAGCCCGGGTTTGAGCGGAGGGCTCGCCAAGGAAGCGCTCGGACGAGCGCGGAGCGAGGTGGCGGCCCTGATCGGCGCCAAGCCCCCGGAAATCCTTTTTACGAGCGGCTGCACCGAGTCGATCCACCAGGCGATCCTGGGAGCGCTTGAGCTGACTCCGGACCGGCCCCGTGTCTTGTCCACGACGGTGGAGCATCCGAGCACTGGCCTGCTCTTCGAGCGGCTGGAAAACCGCGGGGTGGAGATCGTCCGGCTGCCGGTCGATCGGCAAGGGTGGGTCGATCTTGGTGCCCTCGAGGAAGCGCTCGCCAGACCGGCGTCGCTCTTGTCTCTGGTCTGGGTCAACAACGAGACGGGGGTGATCAGCCCGGTCGAAAAGGTTCTCCTTCTGGCGAAGGAGCAGGGTCTCCTCTGTCACCTGGACGCGGCGCAGGCGGTGGGAAAGATCCCGGTCGATGCCGGGGAGCTCCCCTTCGATCTTCTCTCGTTTTCCGCTCACAAGCTGGGAGGGCCCAAGGGGATCGGCGCCCTTTTCCTGCGAAAGGGGGTTGCGTTGCCTCCCCTGCTTTGTGGCCACCAGGAGCGGGGCCGGAGGGGGGGGACCGAGAACGTTGTGGGCATTGTCGGGTTTGGCGCGGCGGCACGGCTGGCCGCGAGTGGGCTCGCGGATCGGGTAAAAGCGGTGGGGTGGCTCCGCGATCGGCTAGAGAAAGAGATCCTCCAGGCGCTCCCCTTTGCCGCGGTCAATGGAGGAGAGAGTCCTCGGGTGGCTAACACGGCGAGCGTGCGGTTCGGACGGATCGACGGAGAAGAGCTGCTCGCCCGGCTGGAGCAGCGCGGCATCGAGGCTTCCTTGGGCTCGGCCTGTGCGAGCGGGGGAACAGAGCCCTCGCGGATTCTCCTGGCCATGGGACTTTCGGCGGAGGAGGCGCGGGCCACGATCCGCTTCAGCCTGGGAGAGGAGACGACCATCGGGCAGGTGGAGCGAGCGGCTCGAGGCATCGTGGAGGAGGCTTTGGCGGTCAGCGGGGCGCAAAGCGGGGGAGGAAGGGCGGGATGAAGATCATGCTTCGGAGAGGGGTCAAGGGAGAGCTTTCGGTCTACGTGGCGAAAAAGGATCTGGAAGAACCGGTGGTCACCACCGAGAAGCCCGGGCTCTGGGGCGGGATGGTCACGCTCGCCAACGGATGGCGCTTCCAGCTTCCGGAGATGCCGGGCGATACGCCCCTCCCCATCACGGTCGAGGCGCGGCGCTTGTCCGTAGAGGGAGGGGTATGAGGGCGGGACCCTCGGCGGGAGCTCCCCTGCCGCGCATCCCGCTCTCCGATCCCGATCTCTCGGAAGAAGAGCTGGCTGCGGTCGATTCGGTGCTCCGGTCGCCCGAGATCAGCGCAGGAGCGTTGGTCGACGAGTGGGAGAACGCATTCGCCGGCTGGGTAGGGCGCAAGCATGCGGTGGCGGTCGGCAGCGGTGCCATCGGCCTCTGGCTCGCCCTCCGCGCTCTGGGCATCGGCCCCGGGGACCGGGTGATCCTTTCAGGCTATTCGTGGCACCAGGTCGGAGCGGCGGTAGCCTTGTGCGGAGCCGAGCCCCGCTTCGTCGACATCGACTACTGGTCGGGAGCCCTTTCTCCGGAGCGGGTGGCGGAGGCGGCTCGAGAGGGAGCGCGGGCGATCCTCGCCGGAAACACGCTCGGCCATCCCGCGCCGTGGCGGGAGCTGGAGCGGCTGGCGGAAGAGCAGGGACTGCTCCTGCTGGAAGATTCGACCGAGTCGATCGGCTCCCGGTACGGCGATCGAATGACTGGCGGGTTCGGCCGGTTGGCGGTCTTCGACTTTTCGCAGCCCGGAGCGCTGGTCTGCGGAGAAGGCGGGATGGTCGTGACCGACGATGAGGAGCTGGCGGCCAAGATCCGCTACGGCCGAAGCCGCTCCCGGGAAGAGCGCTTTTCTGGCATCGCAACGATGGTTCCTTCTCTCCATGCCGGTCCGAGCAATCTCACGGCGGCGCTGGGGCTCGTCCAGCTCCATCGGATCGGGGGGATTCTGGAGCGCCGGCGGCTCGTCGAAGCTTGGTATTTCCAGCAGATGAAGTCCTTCGAAGGGATCAAGGACCCTTATGTCGCTCCCGAGGTGGGACAGGTTCACTGGTTCCTTTATCCGGTCCATTTGGGGACGCGCTTCACCCGGTCGAGCCGGGATGCAATTCTCGAAGATCTCGCCCAGGCGGAAATCGAGGCGTCCGCCTATTGCCAGCCGATGCACCTCCAGGGTTATTCCCTCGAGAACGGCTGGCGGAAGGGACGCCTCCCGGTCACGGAGAAGGAGGCCGATCGTTCCATCGTTCTTCCGTTTCATGTCCATCTGACCGAAGAGCAGATCGCCTTCATCGTCAAGACACTGAAGGACTCTTCGGTCAACGTCGGGGCCGGAGCAGCGATCTATTTGTAGGGCAGCAACAACAGGAGGTTCTATGAACGAAGAGTTGGTCGTCATTCATGTCCGCTTCGCGAATGACGGAACGGTGCAGGAGATCGGGGAGAGACCGTCCGGGGTCGTCGCGCAGGCCTGGTTCAGCCGGCTGTGGAAGAAAGCGGGGGACCGGTTCCAAGTGTTTGCCGGCGGTCGGGGAATTTTCCGCCTGCCCCGGGCCGAGCTCGAGGAGCTGCGGGGGGAAGCGCCGGAGGCCCAAGAGGCCCAAGAAGAGGTGGTGGCGGAGAAGGGAGGGCAGGGATGAGCGATTTCTTGCACGAAATGGCCGGATGTCTGGAGGCGGGAAAGCTCGTCCCCTACTTGGGGCCAGGGATTTGGGCCCGAGAGGGGGACTCCGCCGCGCCGTTTCCAACGGACAGCGAAAGCCTTGCCGAAAGCCTCGCGCGTCGGGTGGCCGTCCCAAGCCGGGCGAGGAAGATTCTGTCGGCGGCTGCGCAATATATCGAAAGCCAGAAGCATCGTAAAACGCTGCGGAAGCTCCTGCTCGAGACCTTTTCGGTCCCGAGTCCGAAGCTCGCTCTCCACGAGCGGTTGGCGAGCCTTCCCCAGCTCCCGCTGATCGTCGATGTCTGGTATGACGGCGCGCTTCGGGCGGCGTTCGGCTCGCGGTCGGATTGGGGAGAGATTCAAGGGGTGAGCCAAGCGGAGCATCCCGGAAGCTGGACCCGAGCCTATCGTCCGGACGGAACCGAGGCCCCGCTCAGCGAGGCCGCCCGGTGGGGGACCGTGCTCTACAAGCCTTTTGGATCGGTCAGCCCCGCGGCGCATTTCGTCATCTCGGACTCGGATCTGGTGGAGGTGCTCACCGAGATCGACATCCAGACGCCGATCCCGTCAGTGGTCCAGGAACGGCGGCGGGGTAGCCGCTTCCTCTTCATTGGATGCCGCTTTTCGAGCCAGACGGAGCGGACCTATGCGCGGCAGATCCTCAAACGGTCCTCGGATCGCCATTGGGCGAGCCTGCCGGGGGAGCTCTCCCGCAACGAGGAGCGCTTCTTGCAGGAGATGAGGATCGAGCGGATCTCGCTTTCCCAAAACGAGCTCTGCGAGACGCTCTTCGCCCTCTCCCCGGCGTTGGCCGGCGGATTGTCGGAAAGGCCACGAGAATAGGTCGCGTTTGATTGGAAGGACACACGATGCGCCGCTTGCTCCGTTCCGGCACGCCTCGCTCTCCTGGGAATCGCGAAAAAGGAGAAGGGTTGGCACGCTGCCTGCTGCTCCAGGCCGTAGAGGATTTGGATGATTGATCCCATTCTAGCCGACCTGAGCCGCCTTTCAGCGGCGGAGGAGTTTCTCGACTATCTCGAGGTTCCCTACGATCCCCAGGTCGTTCGCGTCAACCGGCTCCACATTCTCAAGCGCTTTCAGAAGTATCTGCTTTCGGCCAACGCTCCGAAGGCCAGAGCCGAGGAGGAGCTCCGTCTCTTCTACCGGGGGCTGCTCGAAGCGGCTTACCAGGATTTCGTCCGTTCGTCGGCTCTGCAGGAAAAGGTCTTCCCGGTCTTTCATCGTCCGGCGCCGGAAAAGAAGCCCCTCTCCGCAACGGTCGCTGTCGAGGATCTGCGCTCTTCGCTGCGCGCGAAGCGGGTGCCAAGGGAGATGCCTGCGAAGCGAGGAAGCGAACTTCCTTCGGGAGGGGACGGAGCATGAAAGGCCCGAATATCGTGGTCTGCGTCAAGCAGGTGCCGGATAGCGCTCAGATTCGCGTCCATCCGGTGACCGGGACCATCATGCGCCAGGGGGTTCCGGCCGTGCTCAATCCCTACGATCTCTTTGCCTTGGAAGAGGCTCTCCAGGTCAAGGATCGACTGGGCGGTCGGATCGTCGCGCTCTGCATGGGGCCGCCGCAGGCGGAAGCGGTGCTGCGCAAAGCCCTGTCGCTGGGAGCAGACGAGGCTGTGCTGGTGTCCGATCGCGCGTTCGCCGGCTCGGACACGTTGGCTACCTCCTTTGCGCTGGCCAGCGCGATCGGGCGCCTGTCGCAGGAACGGGCGGTCGATCTCGTCTTCACCGGCAAGCAGACGATCGACGGGGATACCGGCCAAGTCGGACCCGGAGTCGCCAAGAGGCTCGGGATGCAGCTGCTGAGCTATGTGTGCCGGATCCCCGTCTTGGACATGAATAGCGGGAGGATCGTCGTGCACCGCTGGACCGAAAAAGGGGTGCAGGTGCTGAGTAGCCGGCTGCCCTGCCTGATCACCGTCTTGGAAGGAAGGAATGAAGGCCGTTTCGCATCGCTGCCCGAGATGATCCGGGCGGCCCGGCAGCCGATCCGGGTCTGGGACCGGAAGGCGGCGGGCATCGAGGATGTGAGCAAAATTGGACTCAAGGGGTCTCCTACGGTGGTCGGAAAGGTCTTTGCCCCCTCCCGCCGGTCGGAACGGGCGGAATGCATCGAGTGGGATCTTGAAGAGCCCGAGAAGGCGGCTACGGCGCTCTGGGAGAAGGTTCTCTCCCGTCAGCCGGAGCTGGCGGCGAACTCTTCGGGCGGCGGGAGCGAACGGAAGGGGGAGGAGGGAGATTCCGAATGAGCGAAGCGGAGGGCAAGCCCGTGGAAAAGAAGGGAGCCGCCCGGCGAAAGGTGACGCTCGACCCGCGGTTGGCGGAGTATCGCGGAGTCTGGGTGTTCGTCGAGCGCGATGCCGAGGGAGTCCATCCGGTCTCCTGGGAGCTTTTGGGCGCGGCCCGGCGGTTAGCCGATCAGCTCGGCACCGTGGTGGGGGCGGTGGTGGCGGGTGCTCCTTCCGAGGCGCTCGACGCCGACTCCCAGGATGCAATCGCCTATGGCGCCGATCAGATCTTTGTAGCCGCCCATCCCGTGCTCGCCGGATATAGGAACGAGCCTTACGCTCGGGTCCTCTGCGAGCTAGTCAAAAAATATAAGCCGGAAATCTTGCTGCTCGGGGCGACCTCCCTTGGGCGGGATCTGGCGAGCAGTGTCGCCACGACGCTGGAAACGGGGCTTACCGCCGACTGCACCGAGCTGGCCATCGATCGGGAGAGCCGCGCTCTCGCGGCGACGCGGCCTACCTTCGGGGGCAATCTCCTCTGCACGATTCTGACCCTCAACTATCGGCCGCAGATGGCGACGGTGCGGCCGCGGGTGCTTCCCCTGCCGGCGAAGGACCGACGGAGAAGCGGGGAGATCCGGAAGGAGGAGATCGACCTTTGCGAGGAGGAGATCGTCACCAAGTTGGTGGAATTTCTCCCCCACGCCGGCGGTGACCAGGTCGATCTCGCCCTCGCCGAGGTGATCGTGGCCGGAGGCAAAGGGCTCCAGACGGCCGGCAACTTCGCCCTGCTCGAGGAGCTGGCTCGAGCCTTGGGGGGAGAGGTGGGAGCTACGCGGGCGGCCGTGCAAGCGGGATGGGTCGACCACCAGAGACAGATTGGGCAGACCGGCAAGACCGTCCGGCCCAAGCTCTATATCGCCGCGGGAATCTCCGGAGCGATCCAGCATCGGGTCGGCATGGAAAGCTCGAATCTGATCGTGGCGATCAACACCGATCCCAACGCCCCCATTTTTGAAGTAGCCCATTGCGGAATCGTGGGAGATGCCATCGCTCTCCTTCCTCTCCTGACGCGCGCGGTGCGCGGGCAGCTGGTGGTGGAGACAACGATTCCGACCGGAGCGTCAGCTTCCTCATGAAAGAACGGTTCGATGCGATCGTCGTCGGAGCGGGACCCGCGGGGACCGCCGCAGCTCTCACCTTGGCGCGGGGAGGATGGAAGGTCCTCCAAATCGAGCGGGGGGAATACCCGGGCTCGAAGAATGTGCAGGGAGCGATCCTCTACGCGGATTCGCTCCAGAAGCTGATCCCGACTTTTCGGGAAGAAGCGCCTCTTGAGCGTCATCTGGTGGAGCAGCGGCTCTGGATTCTCGACGATCGTTCCTACCTCGGCAGCACCTTCCGCTCCCCCGACTCGAAGGACGGGCAGCCGGACCGCTACACGATCCTTCGGGCGCAGTTCGACAAATGGTTTGCCAAGAAGGCCCAGGAAGAGGGTGTCCTCTTGCTCTGCGAAACGACGGTCCTTGATCTGCTCCGCGAAGGGCGAAGGGTCGTGGGGGTCCGGACCGACCGGGAGGACGGAGACGTTTATGCGGATGTCGTGATTCTGGCCGACGGCGTCAACTCCCTGTTGGCCCGGAAAGCCGGGATTCGGCCGGAACTCGGGGCGGGAGAGGTCGCCCTCGGGGTAAAGGAGGTCTTGTTCTATCCCCAGGATACTCTGGAGGAGCGGTTCGGGATCCAGGGGGACGAGGGGGTGGCGATCGAGATGGTCGGGAAAATCACCCGGGGCATGGTGGGAACGGCCTTTCTCTACACGAACAAGGAGTCGCTTGCGGTCGGGATCGGCTGTCTCCTTTCGGACTTCCGGCGCGAGAAGATCCCGCCCTACGTCCTGCTCGAGCATCTCAAGGAGCACCCGGCTCTGCGTGCGCTCTTGCGCGATGGCGAGATGAAGGAATACACGGCGCACCTCATCCCGGAAGGCGGCTATAAGGCGATTCCAAAGCTCGCCGGCGATGGATGGCTCATCGTGGGAGATGCGGGCATGTTCGTCAACTCGGTCCATCGGGAGGGCTCCAACTTGGCGATGGAGACCGGGCGGGTCGCTGCGGAGACCGTCATCGAGCTCCGGCAAGCCCGGGAGCCCTTGACCGAACGCAATTTGCGCCGTTACCGGCAGCGGCTCGAATCGAGCTTCGTGATGAAAGACCTGCGGAAGTACCAGCACGTCCATGAGGTGCTCGATCAGAACCGCCATTTCCTCACGACCTATCCCGAGCTCGTCAATCGAGCGGCGGAGACCCTTCTTCGCGTAGACGGGGTCGACAAGCGCTCCAAGCAGAAGGAGGTGACCCAAAGCTTTCGGAAGCACCGCTCCTATGGCGGGCTCGTTTCCGATGCGGTGAAGCTCTGGAGGGCATTCCGATGAACGAGGTGGAAGAGAAACTCTATCAAAACCGGTATCGTCTCGACGCCGGGCGTCCCCATATCCGCATTCGCAACCCCGAAGTCTGCCAGTCCCGCTGCTCGGAAAAGTCATGCGCCGCCTGCTGCCCCGCGGGCTGCTACACTCTCGGATCCGAGGGCGGGATCACGCTTCTGACCGACGGTTGCCTCGAATGCGGCACCTGCCGGATCATCTGCAGCGAATTCCGCAACGTCGACTGGGAATATCCCCGCGGCGGCTTCGGCGTCCTCTTCAAGTTCGGTTGAGGACGCGGTCGATTCCCGCCGATCGCTTGCGCGATCTCCGTCCGTCTTCCGAGCGCCTGTTTCCGCGCAACTCAGCGTCCGTCGAGACGGCGCTGCGGAAAAATGAGCGCAAAAGTTGGCACGAAGCTCGCTTTTCAAGAAAGACTTGACCGATTCGTCGAGTAAGGGCACTTGTACATTAACGTTAAGATAAAGGAAGGGGATCGATTGCGATGAAGCTTGGAGATAAGCAATTGTGGCGCGGGTGGCTTCTTGTCTTTGGCGTGTTTTGCTTTGTCGGGCTTGCCGCGGCATCGAGTCGGGCCCGAGTGCTCGAGTCGAGCAACGGGCCGAGGATCACGGTGGGTGCTTCCGGTCACGCCTATACGCGGGAAGAGCTTGCTAAGAAAGAGGCCAAAAAGTCGGAGGCGAAGAAGCAGAAGAAGGCGGCTTCCGAAAGCGGCCCCAAGGAATCGCCAGGGAAAGAGTAGGGTATCGGTTTGCCTCCGCAGAGGAAGTCGTTCGCATCGCGCAGCGCGTCTCCGAGAGGGGGACGAGGCTCATGAGGGAAGAGCAGCGTAGGAGCTCAGACGAGCAGAACATACGAGTTCTTCTGGCCGAGCCCGACGAGAAGCTTGCGGCAACCATCGAGGCGGAGCTGCAGAGAAAGGGGCTCGGCTGGAGGCGGGTCATGACCTCCGACGAAGCATTCCTCGATCTCAATTTCGGTGAGTTCGCGGTCGCGCTGCTCGATTCGGAGATTCCCGGCCGGCCGGTTCTCGACGTGATCGAAGTGCTCCGCAGGCGCAACCTATCGACTCCGATTCTGCTCCTGGCCGGAAATGCGGATTCCCAGACCCGGATCCGAGCCTACGAAAAGGGAGTCGACGACGTCGTGCAAAAGCCCTGCTCGCCGGCAGAGCTTTTCGCTCATCTCAAGGCGCTGCTGCGGCGAAGGTCGCTCTCCGCTCCCTGGGTCCGGGCGGTGGAGGACCTGGAAATCGATCTTTCGGGTCGAAGGGTCTTTCGCGCGGGGCAGGAGATCGCCCTTACTCCCCGGGAGTTCGGGATCCTCGAGTACCTGCTTCGGAACCAAGGGAAGGCCGTGAGCTTCGAGGCTTTGGCCGAGGAGGTCTGGCGTCAGCCCGAGCGTGCCAAGACGATCAGCAACGTGGCGCGTGTCCACATGGCCAGCCTGCGCAAGAAGATCGACCGCGGCCGTCCCATCAAGCTGCTCCACACGATGCGCGGCTACGGCTTCGTCCTGCGTAGCGACAGCCGCTAAGGCGTTGGTTCCGGCTCCGCCCGGGATGGAGCGGAGGGGTGGCAAGGGACGCCGGAGAGACGCTTCGATTCGGTCGGATTGCGGTAGCTCCAAGAGACCGTTTCCCGCGTCTCCGCTTCCGCAAGCGCCTCTTCGATCCGGTGGTGATGGGGGGAGAGAAGGCATGCCGGGTCGGTGGCGCCAGCATCCCCCGTCAGGAGGAAGGCCTGGCAGCGGCATCCGCCGAAGTCGATCTCCTTTCGCGGGCAGCTCTGGCAAGGCTCGGGCAGCCAATCCGTCCCGCGAAAGCGGCGGAACGCCGCGGAATGGAACCAGATATCCCGGAGGTTCTCTTCCCGGACATTGGGGAAGGAAAGGCTGGTAATCTCCCGGGCCGCCTGGCAAGGAAGCACCATGCCGTCTGCGGACACCGTAAGGAAGGCCCGTCCCCAACCGTGGAGGCAGGCCTTGGGATAGGCGGCGTAGTAGTCGGGAATGACGAAGAGGATCTCCATCTTGCCGCGCAGCCGTTCTTGGGCGAGCGAGGCGACCTCGGAAGCGCGTTCGACTTGGGCGCGCGTCGGGAGGAGCCAGCGCCGGTTGTGCAGCGCCCAGCCGTTGTATTGGCTGTTGGCGAGCTCGAGCCGTTCGGCGCCCCAGGACTCGGCGAGTGCGATGATCTCTTCGATGCGGTCGAGGTTCTGCCGGTGGAGGACTACGTTGATCCCCAGCGTCAAGCCGGCATCGCGCGCCATCCGGGCGGCCTCCCCCTTTTTGGCAAAGCTGCCCCGCATCCCGGCGGCCCATTCGGCACTCTCGGGGCGGCTGTCCTGGATGCTCAGCTGAAAGCCTCCCAGCCCCGCTTCCTTGAGGCGGTGGGCGAGGTCGGAAGTCAGAAGGGTGCCGCCCGTGCTGAGGTTCGCATAGAGCCCGAACCGATGGGCGGCGGCGATCATCTCGGGCAGATCCTTACGCAAGAGCGGCTCTCCACCGGAGAAGTGGGCTTGGAGCACGCCGAGGCCGGCGGCCTCTTCCAGGACGCGAATCCACTCCGCCGTGTCGAGCTCGTCGCGCAAGGCGTGGGCGAAGCCGAGCGGATTGCTGCAGTAGGGACATTGCAGCGGACAGCGAAAGGTGACTTCGCAGAGGAGGGAGAAAGGGAAGCCCAAATCCAAAGCTCGCGGCTGCTTCCCGGCGTCCTTTTCCAATCGGGTCGAAGCCGCATGAGTGGATGGCATCTATTTCTCCTTTGGGTCCGGGCAGAGGAGCAAGCCTCGGTCGAGCAGCTCCTGTAGAAAGTTCCACACGTCGGTTTCGAGGGCAACCGGATCCCCTCCGTAGCGGCTCGCCAGCTCCGAGACGATCTCCGATACCGGCCGCCGGCCGTCACAGAGGGAAAGGATCGCTTCTGCCGAAGGGTTGAGGATGAGCACTCCTTCGGGATAGAGGAGGATCGGCTTCTGCCGAACGGCGTCCCAACGCAGGGAGGCTTTGGAGGCGATGCGGGGAGCTCTGAGATCAGCGTCCATCCGGGGAGGGCATCTGGATGCGGAGGACATAGGCCATGTACATGGCGTCGAGCATCGACCAGAGCAGCTCGCACTTGAAGCGGAGGGCGGCCAACGCCGCTTCCTGCGCCGCTCGGGTCTTGCAGCGGTCAACCACCAGCCGGAGGGTGAAGCTTACATCCTTCGGAGCCTGGGTGAGCCGTTTCCGGAAGTAGCGGAGCCCTTCCTCCCGGATCCACGGGTAGAACTTCGGAAAGGCATCAATCCGGGTCTGGTGGATCGATGGGGCGAAGAGCTCGGTGAGGGAAGAGGCCATCGCCTCGATCCAGGTGTGGCTGCGGCAGAAGTTCACGTAGGCGTCGACCGCGAAGCGCACCCCAGGAAGGAGACGCTTCTGCTCCAGGAGCTCCTCCCGCGAGAGGCCGACCGTCTCTCCGAGCAAGAGCCAGCGTTCGATGCCGCCGGGGTCATCCCCGATTCCGTCGTGGTCATGGATGCGGCAGATCCATTCCCGGCGCAGCTCCCGGTCGGGGCAGATCGAGAGGATCGCCGCATCCTTGATCGGAATCTGGACCTGGTAATAGAAGCGGTTGGCGACCCAGCCGCGGATCTGCTCCGGGTCGCACTTCCCCTCGTTCATCAGGACATGGAAGGGGTGCTTGTCGTGGTAGCTGCTCTCTCCGATCGCCTGGAGCCGCTTCTCGAAATCGCTTTTGGAGAGCGGGGGTTCGGCGTCTAGCTGGAAATAAAAGGGCAGGCTCATGAATGGGAAGGATAGAGGGAGAGAAGCATCCCGTCATAGGCAATTCGCACCCCCGCTTCTCTCACCTGCTTTGCCTGGGAAGCATCCGGATCGAGGATGGGGTTGGTGTTGTTGACATGGATATAGAACTTCTCCGGTACGGGCAGATTGGCAAGCCAAGCGAGGGTGCCCTCTGAGCCGGAAACGGGCAGGTGGCTTTGCCGGATCGAACTTTGGCGCTCCGCGCTCATCGGGGCGAGCTCCTCTTCCGACCAGAAGGTCCCGTCGACGAAAAGCGCGTCGCACCCCGAGACGAAGGCGGCGAAGTCCTCGGAAATTTCCGGCAGGCCGGGAGCGTAGACGACCCGCCTCCCGCTCTTCTTCCCCGTGAGGCGGAGGGCAACGACTTGTCCCTTTTCTTCCGAGGTCGCCTCGTAGGGAGCCGGCCCCCCGGAGAGGGGAAGAGCCTCGATCCGGACGCCGTCAATCTCGGCGGGATAGGGGTGGCGCTCGACGGGAAGGAAATGGCGGAGAACCGAGACGACCGGGAAGGTCGAGGTGAGGCTCTTCCAGACCGGATCGGTGCAGACGAGGCGGATCTCCGTGCCTTCCCGAAGGAAGAGGAGACCCGTCGTGTGATCGAGCTGGCCGTCGGTCAGCGCTACAGCCGCAAGCGGGGAGCCCCGGAGCGACCCTTCCGGAGGGGCCAGTTCCGCCGCCTGCGCAAACTGCGAACAGAGGTCGGGGGAGGCGTTGATCAGGAGCCAGCGCTCTCCGGCCTCCGCGATCGCGATCGAGGACTGGGTGCGGCGGAAAACCTTTTCCGATGCGGGAAGGTCGCGCTCTTCCCGAGCTTGGGTGCATTGGGGACAGCGGCAGTTCCACTGCGGCACCCCGCCCCCCGCTCCGGAGCCAAGGACGAGCACGCGCATTCGGCTGGGATCCCGATCCAAGGGCGAGTTGCGCGGGAGTGGGTGGAAGGAATGGGGCAAACCGATCTGGCTCACCCCGTTCCTGAAAGGTTCGAGGAGTTACTTGCCCGCCACGTTGACGTAGGCGGTAACCTCCATGCAGAGGCTGATGTCCTCAAACTCCGGTTTTACCCACTTCATGATATTTATCGCTCCTCGTTGGGAAGGCACTTTCTTACACGCACCCCCCGGCTACACACGGCAAGCTACTGGTCCCACGATCATGGCTCAAGGACTTTTTTCGAGGCCGCGGCTCCCCAGCGAGCCAGAAAGTTGCCAAAACGCAAATTCTGCATTGTCGGCGGCCGGCCGGATGATAGTACTTAATGGAGATGATTCGAGCTTGCCCTTAATTGGGGTCGGGGATTCCCCTATACAACGGGAGACGGAATGGAAAACGGCAAGGTGGAGCGGAAGGACGAGCTGGAGGGCATCCTGCAGACGTTTGCTCGTCAGGCAAACGGGTTGATTCCCGCCTTTCATGCGATTCAGAACCGGTATGGTTATGTTCCCAAGGAGTGCCTTCCGGAGGTGGCGCGCGCGTTCAACCTTTCCCAGGCGGATGTCTACGGCGTGTTGACCTTCTACCACGAATTTCGGCATGAGCCGGCGGGACGGCATGTCGTCTCCGCCTGCCGGGCCGAGGCCTGTCAGGCCAACGGATCGGCAACCGTCATCGAGCGCATCCGGGAGCGACTGGGGATCGATTTCGGAGAGACGACCCCCGATGACGAGGTGACGCTCCTGCCGACCTACTGCTTCGGCAATTGTGCCTGCGGCCCCTCGATTGCGATTGATGGCAAGCTCTATGGCCGGATGAGCGCCGAGCGGGTCGAACGGATGCTCCGCGGAATGGGAGCGCTCGAATGAAGGTCTACGTTCCCCGCGATTATTCGGCCTGCGCCATGGGCGCGGACGAGGTTGCCCGCGCGATCGAGCGCGAGGCGGCGCGAAGGGGCCTCTCTCTCGATCTGGTCCGGAACGGATCGCGCGGGCTCTACTGGCTCGAGCCGCTAGTGGAGGTGGAACGGAATGGGGAGAGGATCGGCTACGGCCCGATCACCGAAGAGGAGGTCGAAGGCCTCTTTAGCGCGGGGTTTCTCGAAGGAAAGGAGCATCCCGCACGCCTGGGCGACCCCGAAGAGATCCCCTATCTGCGCCGGCAGAAGCGGCTCGTCTTTCGCCGGATGGGAAGAACGGACCCGCTTTCGCTCGATGCCTATCGCCAACAAGGCGGACTCGCCGGGCTAACCCGGGCGCTCACCCTCTCTCCCCAGCAGATCGTCGAGGAGGTGACCAAGTCGGGCTTGCGCGGGCGCGGGGGAGCGGGCTTTCCCACCGGAATCAAGTGGAAGACGACCCTGCAGGCGGCGGCTGACCGGAAGTATATCGTCTGCAACGCCGACGAGGGGGACTCCGGCACCTTCTCCGACCGGATGGTCATCGAGGGGGATCCCTTTCTTTTGATTGAGGGAATGATCATCGCGGGCCTGGCCGTTGGCGCCACCGAGGGCTACGTCTATCTCCGCTCGGAATATCCGCTCGCCCGCCGGGTCTTTGCGGAAGCGCTGGAGAAGGCAAGGGCCGTCGGCATGCTCGGGGACGACATCCTGGGAAGTGGGAAGTCCTTCGCTCTGAATCTCTACATCGGGGCCGGCGCCTATGTCTGCGGCGAGGAGACCGCTCTGCTGGAGAGCCTCGAGGGGAAGCGGGGGATGGTCCGTCCGCGGCCGCCGCTGCCCGCCATACGCGGCCTCTGGCAAAAGCCGACCGTGGTCAACAACGTGATTACGCTCGCCTCGGTTCCGGTCATCTTGGCCGACGGGGCCGAGGCCTTCGCGCAGCTCGGGGTGGGACGATCCAAGGGCACGCTCCCGGTGCAGCTTTCCGGGAACCTCAAGAGGCCGGGACTCGTCGAAGTCCCTTTCGGGATCACGTTGGAAGAGCTCCTCTTCGAGTACGGCGGCGGGACGGCGAGCGGACGCCCGCTCAAGACGATTCAGATCGGCGGCCCGCTCGGGCCTTTCTTACCGCCCTCTCTCTTTCCGGTGACTCTCGATTACGAGGAGCTGACGAAGGTCCGTGGGATCGTCGGCCACGGAGGGATCGTCGCCTTCGACGACACGGTCAACCTGGGACGGATGGCCCGGTATGCGATGGAATACTGCGCGGGGGAGTCGTGTGGGAAGTGTACTCCCTGCCGGATCGGCTCGACCCGAGGCATGGAGCTGCTCGACCAGATCCTTTCGGGAAAGAAGGGGCCCGAGGCCGCGGAGCTTCTGGTCGATCTCTGCGACGTCATGGTCAACGCCTCCCTCTGTGGGCTAGGGGGTATGACTCCCTTTCCCGTATTGAGCGGGCTGCGGTTTTTCCCGGAGGACTTCGGGTATTCGAAAGAGGAAGTGGAACCGTTGCTCCAAAAGGTGTAAAGGACGTCATAGAGGATGTAAAAGAGGGAGAGAGCCCGACAAGCGGAGGTGCGCGATATGTTGACGGAAAGGCACGCAGATTTCGGAACGCCGAGCCGGGGCTGCGAATGCGGGCACGGTCATCCCCAGGACCACCCGATGAGAAATGGGGCGCGGCAAATTACGGTTTGGATCGACGGGAAAGAGGTTACCGTCCCCGAGGGGACCTCGGTTTTGCGTGCGTCCGCGCTCGCCGGGGTGGGAGTGCCCAAGCTTTGCGCCACCGACAGCCTCGAGCCCTTTGGCTCCTGCCGGCTCTGCCTGGTCGAAATCGAGGGGAAGAGGGGCTTTCCCGCATCCTGCACGACGACGGTCGAGCCGGGAATGAAGGTCAAGACCTTCTCCGAGCGGCTGGCGGGACTTCGTCGCGGGGTGATGGAGCTCTACATCTCCGACCATCCTCTCGATTGCCTCACCTGCCCTGCGGACGGAGATTGCGAGCTCCAGGACATGGCGGGCGACGTGGGCCTGCGCGAGGTGCGCTACGGATATGCGGGGAAGAACCACCTGCAGGCCGAAAAGGAGAAGAGCAATCCCTATTTCACCTTCGATCCCGCCAAGTGCATCGTCTGCTCCCGATGCGTGCGGGCCTGTGATGAGATTCAAGGGACCTTCGCCTTGACCGTCGAGGGCCGCGGGTTCGATTCGCTGATCCAGCCGGGACCCACGGGCGAGTTCTTGAGCTCGGAGTGCGTCTCCTGCGGCGCCTGCGTCCAGGCCTGCCCGACTTCCGCGCTGATGGAGAAAGCGGTGATCGACCTCGGCTTGCCGAGTGAGTCGACCGATACCACCTGCGCCTACTGCGGGGTCGGCTGCTCCTTCCACGCGGAGACCAAGGGGACGACCGTCGTACGGATGACGCCCAACAAGGAGAGCCTCTCGAACCATGGCCACTCCTGCGTGAAGGGGCGTTTCGCCTGGTCGTACGCCTCCTCGCGGGATCGCGTCACCAAGCCGATGATCCGCAAGCGGATCGAGGATCCCTGGCAGGAAGTGAGCTGGACCGAGGCGATCGAACATGTCGCCTCCGAGTTTCTCCGCATTCGCGAGAAACACGGCCGGAATTCGATCGGGGCGGTGAGCTCCTCCCGCTGCACCAACGAGGAGGACTACATCGTTCAGAAGCTGGTGCGTGCGGTCTTCCGCAACAACAACATCGATACCTGCGCCCGGGTCTGCCACTCTCCGACCGGCTATGGGCTGCGGAAGGCGTTCGGGGAATCGGCCGGGACGAACCCGTTCGATTCGGTTGATCAAGCCAACCTGATCTTTGTCGTCGGCGCGAACCCAACCGACGGGCATCCGGTATTCGGCTCGCGGATGAAGCAGAGGCTGCGCGCGGGGGCGAAGCTGATCGTCGCCGATCCGCGCCGGACCGATCTCGTGCGCACCCCGCACATCGAGGCGGACATTCATTTGCCGCTGCGGCCGGGAACCAACGTGGCCCTGCTCAACGCGATCGCCCATGCGATCCTCGAGGAGAAGCTCGAGAACCGGGAGTATATCGAGGCCCGCTGCGACCTGACGGCCTACGCGAAGTGGCGCGAGATGATCCTGCGCCCCGAAAACTCACCCGAGGCGATGGGTCCGGTCACCGGGGTTCCCGCCGAAGCAATTCGTGCGGCGGCCCGCCTCTACGCAACGACCCGTCCCGCGGCGATCTACTACGGACTCGGGGTGACGGAGCATTCGCAAGGCTCGACCGGAGTGATCTGCTTGGCCAACCTCGCGATGCTCACCGGCAACGTCGGCCTCGACGGAGCCGGGGTCAACCCGCTGCGCGGGCAGAACAATGTGCAGGGCGCCTGCGACATGGGCTCCTTCCCGCACGAGCTGGCGGGCTACCGGCATGTCTCCGATGAGACCGCCCGCAGAGGCTTTGAGCAGGCTTGGGGCATAGAGATCGATCCCGAGCCCGGGTATCGGATCACCAACATGCTTTCGGCCGCAACGATCGGAGAGTTCAAGGGGCTCTACATGCACGGAGAGGATCTGGTCCAATCCGATCCCGATGCCTCCCATGTCATCGCGGGGCTGCGGAACATGGAGCTCGTCGTTCTCCATGACATCTTCCTCAACGAGAGCTCGCACTATGCCCATGTCTTCCTGCCGGGCTGCTCCTTCCTCGAAAAGGATGGGACCTTCACCAACGCGGAGCGCCGCATCCAGTTGGTCCGCCAAGTGATGCCTCCTCTCTGCGGAAAGCAGGAGTGGGAGGTGGTGCAGGAGATCGCTCAGGCGATGGGGTATCCGATGCACTACCATCACGCCTCCGAGATCATGGACGAGGTCGCCCGATTGACTCCGACCTTCCACGGGGTGAGCTTCGAGAAGCTTGCGCGGCTCGGCTCGATCCAGTGGCCGTGCAACGAGAAAGCCCCCGAAGGGACCCCGGTCATGCACCGCGGGGAATTCGTCCGAGGTAAAGGATTCTTTGCGCTGACAGGGTACGTGCCCACCCGGGAGAAGGTTTCGGAGCGGTTTCCGCTGCTGCTGACCACAGGCCGGATCCTCTTCCACTACAATGTGGGAACGCAGACTCGTCGGACCGCGAATACAACCTGGAGCAAGGAGGATCTGCTCGAGATTCATCCGAGCGACGCGGAAGAGCGTGGGATCCGGGACGGAGACAAGACCGAGCTGCGGAGCCGCAAGGGGAGTGTGGTCATGCGCTGCCTCGTGAGCGAGCGGGTTGCGCCCGGAACGGTCTACGCCACCTTTCACTTTCCGGAAAACCGGACGAACGTGCTGACGACCGAGAACTCCGACTGGGCGACCAACTGCCCGGAATACAAGGTTACGGCGGTCCAGGTGACCCGTGTGTTCGAGCCGGTGCGGGCGGAAGAGCGGGAGAACGGCAAGCCGGCGAAACGGCGGGAGATCGTGCCCGCCGCCGGTGAATAGCCAAAGGGGACGCATGATCGAAGACCTGGTGCAGATGGCAAACCAGATTGGCGACTTCTTTGACAGCTATCCTTCCCAGGAAGAAGCGGTGGCGGGAATCGCGGATCACCTCAAGAGGTTCTGGACTCCCTCGATGCGCGAAAAGCTCCTGGCCTATGCCGAGGAAGACGGCAGGGAGCTGTCGCAACCGGTGCGATCCGCCCTGGCTCGCCTTCAGAAGCCCGTTGCAGGCGCGTAGGAAGAGAGAGCCGACTCCGCCGACCGGGCGATGGCTCCAGGTCTGAGCAGGAACGGCTCGCTTCCGGTAGACGAGGGAAGAGCTTTGCCGATCGCCACGCGCCTGGGCGCCATCCTTCTTTGCGGCGGCCGGGGAATGCGCCTGGGAGGTGTGGAAAAGGGGCTGCTCCCCTTGCAGGGGAAGCCTCTATGTGCCCATGCTGCCGAGCGGCTACGGCCGCAGACAAGCTGGCTTGCCATCAGCGCCAATCGGGAGAGGGAGCGATACGCCGCCCTGGGGCTTCCGGTGCTGCCCGATCGCCGCGATGGCTTTTGGGGTCCCTTGGCCGGGGTGGAAGCGGCCTGGGCCGCTCTGCCTCCGAGCTTGTCCCTCCTGTTGACGGCTCCGGGAGACGCCCCGTTCCTGCCGCGAGATCTTGGCGAGCGACTTTTCCAGGGGATGATCGCCGGGGCGAGGAGGAGCGCTTATGCGCATGACGGAGTGCGAGGACAGTTTCTCTGCGCGCTCTTTGAGCGGAGAAGTGAAGCACTTTTGCGAGGCTTTCTCGATCGGGGTGGGAGGAGGGCCGAAGAATTTCTGCAGTCGATTGGATCCGCCGCGATTGATTTTTCCGATCGACCCGCCGATTTTTGGAACGTGAACATCCCAGAAGATTGGGAGCGGATTTGCCGGAGAGCCGCAGCGGAGCAAGAGGCTCGGTGAGGGAACCGAGCGCGCTCCCGGTGATCGCCTTCGTGGGACGGAGCGGGGCCGGCAAGACGACCCTTCTCTGCTCGGTCGTGCGCATCCTCGCCTCCAAGGGACTCCGGGTCGCCGCGATCAAGCATGCCCACAAAGGCTTCGAGATCGATTATCCCGGGAAGGACAGCATGCGCTTGCGGGAGGCCGGTGCGAACCCAGTCCTCCTCGTCTCTCCGACCCGTCGTGCCTGGGTGGAGGAGCTGGTCCATTCGAAAGAGCCCGAGCTTGCGGAAGCGATCGCGCTTCTTGGTCCAAGACGGATCGACCTGCTCCTGGTGGAAGGGTTTCGGGCGGAGGGGGTGCCGAAGATCGAGCTCGTGGCACCGGGGCTGGGACCCCCCTTCTGCCAGGATGATCCGGCTCTTCTGGCTGTGGCTTCCGAAGGCGCTCTCTCGCTCCCTACGGGCGTCCGCTCCTTCGACAGGAACGATGCCGCAGGGGTCGCGGGCCTGATCCTCGAGACCTCCGGCCTTGCGGCTTCCCGCAGGCGCGGCCAACCTCCGCCTCAGGCGAAGAACCGGCTCTCGCTCGAGGACGCCCGCCGACGGCTTGGGGAGGAGATGGCTCCATCTCAGACGGAAGAGGAGGTTACGCTGTCGCAGAGCGCGGGGCGTATTCTGGCGCGGGAGCTCCTCTCTCCGGTCGATCTCCCCTCCGCGCCGACCGCCGCGATGGACGGCTACGCCGTTCGTGCCTCGCTGCTGGAGGAGGGGGGAGCCGAGTTCCGGGTCGTTGGCACCGCCGCTGCGGGAGCACCCTTTTCGGGCTCTCTGCCCGAGGCGAGCTGCGTGCGCATCTTTACCGGAGCCCTTCTTCCGGAGGGGACCGACCTGGTCATTGCGCAAGAAGCGGCTCTCCTCCGGGGCGAGAAGGTGCTCTTGCCCGGCGGCTTCCCATCCGGGGAGAATGTTCGGCTCCGAGGCGAGAACCTGATCCGGGGCCAGAAGCTTCTTTCCGCGGGAACGAGGATTGGCCCCCGAGCGCTCGCACTGCTCGCCGCAATTGGATCGGAGACGGTTTGCGTGCGTCCGAGGCTCCGGGTCGGGCTTCTCTGTACGGGCAAGGAGCTGCGGCCCCTGGGAGAGCCGCTCGGCCCCGGGGAGGTCTACGACAGCAACCGGGTCTTTCTTTCGGCGGCGCTTCGCGAGCTCGGGGTCGAGCTGACCGACGGAGGAATTGTCGATGACGACCCGAAGCTCCTGGAGGAGAGGCTCGACTTCCTCGCGGAGCGAGTCGATCTGCTGGTGACCACGGGCGGCGTTTCCGTAGGCGAGGGCGATTACGTAGGCAAGCTCCTGACGCAGCGGGACGCGGTAGTCCTCCGGCAGATCGCGGTCAAGCCCGGGCGACCGTTTCTCTTTGGCCGGTGGCGCGGGAAGCCGTTCTTCGGCCTGCCCGGAACGCCCGCGGCGGTCTTCGTGCTCTTCTACGACCTGGTCGGTGCGCTGATCCGTTCGCAGATGGGGGAGGTCCCCTCTGGGGCGCGAGCGCGGCTTCCGACGCTCTCCCGGATCCGCAAGCGTGCAGGCCGGACCGAGTATTGGGCGGGTCGCCTCGTCTCGGGGCCGAGAGGCGAGCCTGCGTTTGCCCCGGTCAGCCTTGCGGATGCCGCGGGGTTTTTCCCCGCCGCTTCTGCGGATCTCCTGGCTCTCCTGCCCGAGGAATCGGACTGCGTCGAGGTCGGAGAGGCGGTCGAGGTGGTCTTCCTTCCGAAGTAGCCTGGAAAGCGTGGGGCCTGCCGAAGCGCGCGTCCCCTCTCGCAAGCAAGGGAAGGGACCGTGGCGAGGATCAAGGGCGGGCGCGGGATCTTTTGCCGCTGGCCACCGTCGCGGAATTCAAGGAGACCGGAGTCGAGCTTGGCTCAGCAGGCGGAAAGGATCGTCTGCTCCGCTCGACTCTCCGCTCAAGAGGAATGCAAGGCGGCGATCAGTGGGCAGAAGACATTGCCCTGCTGTGTCTTGCACTCGTCGACCAATTTCGAGAGCACCGCCTCCATCCGCGCGAGATCCGCGAGCCGAGCGCGCACATCCGCCAACCGCCGCGCCGCAAATCGGGCCGTCTCGTGGCAGTGCCTGCCATCCTCCAGCTTGAGGAGCTCCCCGATCTCATGGAGGCTGAATCCGAGCCGCTGGGCCGACTTGATGAATTTGACCCGTGCCACATCCGCTCCGCCATACCGCCGGATGCCCCCATAGGGACGATCGGGCTCAGGCAGCAATCCCTTCCGCTGGTAGAAGCGGATCGTCTCGACGCCGACTCCCGCAGCCTTGGCGAAAGCGCCGATGGTGAGGATCTCTCGGGTCGTTTCCATTTCGCTTTGACTCCGTACTTAACTACAGAGGTAAGCTGACCATATTCAAGCGAAACCTCGAAAGGAAGAAGCGCATGTCGGAATCGCAAAAGCTCGAATCGGAAAACAAATTGAACCCTGTTGCCGTCGCCGGGCTGATCGTCTTCTGTCTTTTAGGCTGCGGGCTTGGGCCATGGATCGTAGCACGGCTCTCTTCCCCGTCCCCTCTGCCCTGCTATACCGGCCAATGCTCGCAACAGGCAGCTCCCTCTTCTGCAGCAATCCATTACGGAGAGAGAAGCGGCTCGCCGCGACGCTGACTCCGGGGGCCTTGGCGAAGGTGCGACTGGCGAGGCTCTCCCGGGTCTTTTCCATTTCGCTTTGACTCCGTACTTCACTACGGAGGTACGTTATAGCGTCGAGCGAAACCTTGAAAGGAGAAGCGCATGTCGGAATCGCAAAAGATCCAATCGCAAAACAGGCTGGGCGCTCTTCTCGCCGGGGGCTTGGCCGCCATCCTCGCCTTGAGCTGCTGCCTGGGGCCCTTGGTCTTGGTCGCCCTGGGCTTGAGCGGCGCCTGGATCGGCAATTTGACCGTGCTTGAGCCCTACCGGCCAATCTTCATCTTCGCGGCGCTGGTCTCGCTCTTCTTCGCTTGGCGAAGCATCTTCCGGCGGACGAGCGCCTGCAAGGAGGGCGAGGTCTGCGCGGTTCCTCGCGTTCGGACCGCCTACAAGTGGATCTTCTGGGTCGTAGCCGCGCTGGTCGTGGTCGCGCTCGTTTTTCCCTACGTATTGCCACTCTTCTACTGATCGGGAGCTTGCCATGAAGAAACTACTGATTGCTATCGCCCTGAGTGCCGTCGTTGCCCCCGTGTGGGCCGCAACCCAAACCGTGACGCTCTTCGTACCCGGCATGACCTGCGCCGCCTGCCCGATCACGGTCAAGAAGGCGCTCTCCAAGGTCGAGGGGGTGAGCCGGATCGACGTGGCGTCTAAGAAGCGGGAAGTGGTCGTCACCTTCGATGACACCAAGACCAGCGTGGAAAAGCTCACCAAGGCGACCAAGGATGCGGGCTATCCCTCGAGCGTCAAGCCGTGAGCCCGGCGGGAAGGCTGGATGAGCGATTGCGCTCGTCGCGTAAGAGGATTGGAACGGCGGGCGGGTCCTTGCCCCGCGATGAGTGGCTCAGGGGAAACGATGAAAAGAGACAATCCGAGAGAGTTAACCATCACCGGCATGACCTGTGAGTCTTGCGCCATCCACATCAAGGCGGCGCTGGAGAGGGTGCCCGGTGTGCAATCGGCCGAGGTCTCTTTTGGGCAGGGGCGCGCGCGGGTGGCCGTGGGGGCGGAGATGGCATCCGAAGCTCTGGTCGCTGCCGTTTCCAGGCTTGGCTACGGCGCAGCGCTAGCGGAGTCCGCCACCCAGCCGACAAAGGGTGGAGGCTTCGATCGGCTCCAGGAAGGGGTTGTTGACCATGGTCAGGAGGCATCCCGCGATGGTGCGCTGCGGATCGCCATCGTCGGCAGCGGTGGGGCGGCGATGGCGGCGGCGCTGAAGGCGGTCGAGCGAGGCGCGCGGGTCACCCTCGTGGAGCGCGGCACGATCGGCGGCACCTGCGTCAATGTCGGCTGCGTCCCCTCGAAGATCCTGATTCGCGCGGCCCACATCGCTCACCTGCGCCGGGAAAGTTTCTTCGATGCCGGCCTGCCGCCGGTGTCACCGACCATCCTGCGCGCACGCCTGCTCGCCCAGCAGCAAGCGCGGGTCGATGAGCTGCGCCATGCCAAGTACGAAAACGTCCTGGCTGCCCATCCATCCATCACCGTGCTCCACGGCGAAGCCCGCTTCCAAGACGGGCGCTCCCTCACGGTGCGGCCGAAGGGTGGTGGGGAGTCGGTGGTCGCCTTCGACCGCTGCCTGATCGCTACCGGTGCGAGCCCAGCTGTGCCGCCCATTCCCGGCCTCCGCGAAACGCCCTACTGGACTTCGACCGAGGCATTGATCACGGAGGCGATCCCGGAGCGGCTGGCGGTGATCGGTTCGTCGGTGGTGGCGGTCGAGCTGGCGCAAGCCTTTGCCCGGCTGGGCAGCCGGGTTACGATCTTGGCGCGCAACACGCTGTTCCTCCGCGAGGACCCAGCCATTGGCGAGACGCTCACGGCGGCGTTCCGCAGCGAGGGGATCGAGGTGTGGGAGCACACGCAGGCGAGCGAGGCAGCGCATCGGGGCCAGGAATTTGTGCTGAGGACCCCGCAGGGTGAGCTGCGCGTCGACCGGCTCTTGGTCGCCACAGGCCGCACGCCCAATACGCGCAGCCTTGGCCTCGAGGCGGCGGGTGTCGCGGTCAACCAGCAGGGGGCCATCGAGATTGATGCCGGCATGCGGACGAGCGCCCGGGACATCTACGCTGCCGGCGACTGCACCGATAAGCCTCAGTTCGTCTATGTGGCGGCGGCGGCTGGTACCCGCGCGGCGATCAACATGACCGCTGGCCAAGCGACACTCGACCTGACCGTAGTGCCAAGGGTGGTGTTCACCGACCCGCAGGTCGCCATGGTCGGCTTGAGCGAAGAGGAGGCGCACCATGAGGGGATCGAGACCGACAGCCGGCTGCTCACGCTCGACAACGTGCCGCGCGCACTCGTCAACTTTGACCCGCGCGGCTTCATCAAGCTCGTCGTCGAGGAAGGCAGCCATCGGTTGATCGGTGTGCAAGCGGTCGCCTCGGAAGCGGGCGAGCTGATCCAGGCGGCGGCGCTCGCCATCCGGGCCCGGATGACGGTGGAGGAGCTGGCGAACGAGCTGTTCCCCTACCTGACGATGGTCGAAGGTATCAAGCTCGCCGCACAGACCTTCCACAAAGACGTGAGGCAGTTGTCCTGCTGCGCTGGGTAGCGATGGAGAAGGAGGATCGCGCTGAGCGCCTTTCCGGCATCAAACAAGCTCGGGAAGGCGATCGCAACGGCCAGGCGATGGGCTGTTTTCTGGTGCGCGACTCGATCAAGAAGCCGGTGAGTCATCAAGAAGGCGGTGATTGCGAGTGCAAGACTGTGGCGAGGGACAGAAGGGAATCAGGGAGAGCCCTCAAGGCATCGAACCCCAAAAAGCACCCCATTGGCGCGGCTATGCGTGGGGTTTGGTTGCCGCGCTGACCTGCCCCTGCCATCTGGGCATTCTTGCGATTGTGCTCGCCGGCACGACGGTGGGGGCCTTCCTGAGCGACCATTGGCGCATCGCGGCCATCGTGCTCACCGGATTGTTCTTGCTGTCGCTGGCGCGGGCCACCCAGGCGTTCCGGCACCGGAGCCGCTGAAGAGGATAATGACCGAGTGGCTCTCACGATCGGTCGGAGGTGCGAAGCTGCGGCATGGCAGCGGCCGCTTACGGGAGAAGGACTTCGTGCACCGGTGCTGGCTTCCGGGCTTCGATGGTGGCCGATACCACGTAGTCCTCGACGCTCAGTCCGGAAGCCCAGTGGCGGATGAACTCCCGGCTCTCCGGCTTGGGCTCCACGCGGATCGCTTCGAAGCCCGCAGCGGCGAGGGCCTCCTCGATCTCGGCGACGGAGGCCGCCCCGGCGATACAGCAGGCGTGGAGCGCTGCATCCTTCTTCATCGCTTCGGAGATGGGAGCGATCGCGACCACGTCGGAAATCGCCAGCCGGCCGCCTGGCTTCAGGACTCGGAAAGCCTCGGCGAAGACCTTCTGTTTCTCGGGGGAAAGATTGATGACGCAGTTGGAAAGGATCACATCGACCGAGCTGTCCGCGACCGGCAGGCGCTCGATCTCTCCGAGCCGGAATTCGACATTCGGGTAATCGCCACGGAGGGCATTGGCGCACGCGCGGGCCACCATCTCCGGAGTCATGTCCACCCCGATCACCTTGCCGCTTTTGCCTACTTGGCGGGCTGCCAGAAAGCAGTCGAAGCCGCCACCGCTCCCGAGATCGAGCACGGTCTCTCCCGCCTGGAGCGCCGCGATGGCCTGGGGATTCCCGCAGCCCAGGCCCATTTCGGCATCTTTCGGAACGGACGCGAGCTCTTCGGGGGAATAGCCCAAAGCCTGGGCTGCCGTGGGTTCAACCGCCGGTTTCCCGCAACACCCTCGGGCGCTCTCCGCCACCTGCGCGTAGACTTGGCGCACGGCATCTCGGACGGTCTCATTTGGCTTCATGCTTCCAATATTGTGGAAATAAGGAAAAAGGCAACCGCCAAGGAATCGGTTGTGCCCGGGCAAGGAAGCTGCCACGGACCTGCGGTTCGACTCTCTCGGGTTCTCGCGTGCCAACGACCGCCCGCCGAGGCACGAGCTCCTCTTGGCCTGTGGACGCCGATCCCGCGGCTGCGGGCGAGGAGCATGCTTGGGAATCGAGCGGATGAGGCTAGCGGTAGGCGAGATCGGGCGAAGAGAGCAGCAGGCCATTCCATTCGCCTTGCGACTGCGCCTGGGCCAGGCCGTTGCGAGTGGCCGCGGACAGGTATGGCTCGAAGGCTGCGTAATAGAGAGGGGAGGTGAGCAAGGGAAACCCTGGCATCCGCTGCGTCGAGCCTTCCGGGAGGAAGAGCTGCGGATTGCCGTTCCCGATGGCTCGGGCGACCGCAAAGCGGGCCTCGAGCTGGCCAGAGCTCGACCAGCTCGCCCCGTCGAGCGGCCAGCCGTCGGGGGTAATGCGGCCGAGGAGCGGCTCGCCGAGCATCTCGAGCCAAGTGGATCAGCGGCCGTGGGTTGTAGATGGGGCGGCCATCGTAGGCCAAGCGCATCGCCGAAATGATGAGCTGAAAGGGATCCTTGAACTTGCCGCCGGCGCCGGCGACGAGCTCGCTCGAGTCGAAGAGGGTGCGCAGCACTTCGGCGATGTCGCCCTCGCTCTTGCGAAAGGCGAGCGCCATCCGTTCCACCAAGGCGGCCGGAGGCTGGTCGCCGACGAAGTACTCGGCCAGCTTGCGCGAGAGGAAGCGCCCACAGGCGGGTTGCTGCACGATCCAGTCCACGGCCTCCTCTACCTCGGGGAAGCCTCTGCCCCGGATCGAGTGGCCAAGGAGCACCTTGTCGCTGAAGTCGTGGCGGTTGGGGTTGAACTCGAAGAGGCCCTCGCGCACGAGTCGCGGAGCGAGGGCGGGGGCTATGGGGCGTGGAAGGCCGTCAAGCGGCGCGATGCCGACACCGGTCAGGATCAACGCCAGCTGCTGCACATCCTGCTGGGTATAGCCGCCATCCACGCCGAGGGTGTGTAGCTCGACCAGCTCCCGGGCGTAGTTCTCGTTCACGTGACCCTTGGCGTTCTGGACGTTGTCGAGGTACTCGAGCATGGCCGGGCTTTTGAGCGTGGCCAGGACAAGCTCCCGAAACTTGCCCAGGGCGCGCGGACGGATCACGTGCTCCGCGTAGTCGCCAACTTCCCATCGAATCCGTCCCTTCGGAGCGTATACGCTGAAGTGGTTGAGCCAGAACCAGACCATCTGCTCCTTGAGCTGGTTGGGTCCGTAGATGGCCTGAAGCAGCTCGGCGGCGCGCGCCTGCTGCACCCATTGGTTGCCTTGCCGCTGGAGCTCGTTGCGCGCGGCACTCCTGGCTTCCCCCTCGGGCATCGATCGAATGCGTTCCTGCGCTTGATGCCACTGGGCCAATGCCTCGCTCGCACGGGTGGTCAGCGCCGGGTTGCTGGCGAGCTGGTCGGCGACGGCCTGGGGCAGCGATCCCGGCATGCGGTCCTGCAGCTGGAGCTCAAGCATCTGTCGGCGTCCCATGCCGCGGCAGGAGTCGATGGCAACGGTGTCAAGGCCGAAGCCGTCCCGCCGCAACCAGGCGAGGTCACCGGGCGCGAGCAAGCCGCCGTCCGCGAAGGTGCGAGAGGGGAGCAAGAGGGCCAGAGCGAAGGCGGGGAGGAGACGGATGGGACTCCGCATGGGCTCAGACTAGTCCCAGGTCGATCGGCCGGGAACGTGGGAAGACGGTCTGGACCTGGCTCGACCGTAATCCCCAGAGTCGCCCGAATAGGCCGGCGTAGACGTTGCGATAGTGGTTGAGGACAGGGTAGTCGCGATTCTGGAAGAGAGAGGCTTCATTCACGGCCACCTGCTCCCCGGCGATGCGCCCGCCGCAGACTCGCCCGCCAAGCACCCAGTGCACCGTTCCATGCCCGTGATCGGTGCCCTTGTCGCCATTCTCGCGGAAGGTCCGGCCGAACTCCGAGACGACCACGACGACGGTGTCGCGCCAGCCTTCGCCGAGCTCACGGGCGAAGGCGGTCAGCCCCTCGCCGAGGTTGCGCAGGTTGGTGGAGAGTGGCCCGCTGGCACCACCCTGATTGACGTGGGTGTCCCAGCCGCTGACGTCCACGAAGCCCAGGCGGTAGCGGTCGCGCATCAACGCGGCGATGCGTCGTCCCTCGGTCGCAAAATGGTGCGTGTTGAGGGCATCGCGGCCGGCCTGGGCCATCTCCTCGTCGAGGCGTTGCCAATCTGCGGATGCGGAACGGCGCAAAGCCAGGCCTTCCCGGGCGGCTGCGGCCAAGGGAGTGCCCTGGTACATGTCGGATAGGATGGACGACTGGCGCTCGTCGAAGCGCGCCTTGGGATCTCCCTTGAGAGAAAGGTTCGGCACGTCGTGCACGCTCCCGCGGAAGCTTAAGGGCAGGTTGTCGGTGAACGCGATGGGGGAGACGCCGGTCAGGACGTTCGACAGGCGGGCGAGGAAGCCGGAGCGGTAATCACCGCTTGACTCGCCCGGCTCCCCGCACTCGATCCGGTCCTGTGTCTCGAAGTGGCTGCGGGAGATGTCGTCCGTGCCAGCGAAGGGGATGAAGGCGACCTGCTTGCTCTCCCACAGCGAAAAGAGCGAATCGCGCAGCGCCGGATTGAGTCCCCAATCGGCGTCGAGCGGAATGGTGGCATTCGGATCGCCCGCTCCCGGGCGGGGGAGAGCGAGGGTCGGGCGTGCCTCGTAGTAGAAGTCGCTCGCATAGGGTACGAGCAGGTGGTTGCAATCGTAGCCGCCGCGCAGGAAGACGAACAAGAGGCGTGGCGAGTCGGCGCTCGCGGCGAAGAGCCGGCCTCGGAGCGAGAGTGCGGGCAGCGCAGCGGCCGTGGCGAGGCGCAGGAACTGGCGGCGGTTCATGGCGGCTCCGCAGCGAAGGATAGGGGAAGGTTGCCATGGCGGGCAAGGATAGGAGTCTGCTGGAACTGGTGCGATCCCGCGACACGGATCGCTTCCAGCAAGGAGTGCCTCGCCCGCCACGAAGGGCTCGCGTGGTTCGACCGCCTGCCGGTCAACGCTTCGCCGCCGGATAGGCGGCCGCGAAGTCGAGGAAGTCCCCCACCACGTGGCGGAAGTCGGGGGCAAAGGTCCGCTCCTCGTGAGAAGCGTGGGGAATCACCCACCACTTCTTCGGCTCGGAGGCGGCATCGTAGATTTTTTGCACGACGGGGATCGGCATCCTCCGATCTTCCTCGGCCGCAATGACGAGGATCGGCACATGGATGTTCTGCGCCGCTTCGACGCAATCGACCTTGCCTGGGTCGAGGGAGTAGTGGCGCTCGAGCTCCCAGGAGACGAGGTCGACGAAGGGGAAGGCGGGGAGGCCGAAGAAGAGCCGGGCATGGACGGCCATCGAGTTGCGGAGGTTGTCGAAGGGGGCGTCCGCGACCACCCCGCCGGCCCGTGGATCCTCGGAAGCAAAACGCAAGGCCGTCACGGCACCAAGCGAGGTTCCCCACACCAGGGGGTGCGAGAGCCCCTTGCGTTCCAACTGATCCGTCCAAGCCTTGAGATCGAGGGGCTCCTTCCACCCGAGGGTGGTGATGGTCCTCTCGCTCTTCCCGTGGCCCCGGAGGTCGATGGCCAACACGGGGAAACCGAGCGTGTGGCCTAAGACGATATAGTTGATCTGGAACTCCTTGCTTGCGCCGAGGCCGTGGACCACGATGAGCGGAGGCTTGGAAGAGCTCCGGTCGGAGGGGATGAACCAGGCCGCGAGCTTGATCCCGTCTTCGCTCGTCGTCGTCCAGTCCTCGTAGGGGATGCCGGCCAGGCCAGGGTCAATGCTCAGGAAGCTGTGGGGCGGAACGGTGACCGCAACCCGGGCGAGGGAGTCGACATACCATTTGAGCCCGGAGAGAAGGACAGTCAGCAGTCCGAGGATCGCGACTCCGGCCAGCAAAAGCTTTCGCCTGCCGGGCGCAGGTCCTGGGGAGAATGGTTTTCGTGGTTCGGACACAAGCGGGGGGGCGAGGGATTCCGCCGCATCCTCCCTTTTGCGCATCGCGTCTCCCTCGAGCACGAACAAGACTCGCTCAGCGCGCAACGAAAGGCAAGCGGCCGGGTCGGGACAAGGTCAGGGGAGAGGGCGGATCCGGAAGAGGGGACGGTCGAAGTCGACGGCCTTCCCGTTCTCGGCGAGGACCTCGGTGATGATGCCGCGTGCTTCGGCCTTGATCTCGTTCATGACTTTCATCGCCTCGATGATGCAGACGACCGTGTTTTCATTCACCTCCTGGCCGACTTCGACGTAGGCGGCCGAGTCGGGGGAGGGGGAGCGGTAGAAGACCCCGACCATCGGGGAGCGGATCTCCCGGGAAGATTCAGCCGAGGGACCGGCCAGCTCCTTGGGCTTTTCGGACGCCACGATCGAGGTGGGAGAGGCGTAGACCATGTGGGGGTGGGCCGCAACCAGAGGGGGTTCCTTCCGGAGACGCAGGCGGAATCCCTCACGCTCCACCTCGATCTCCGAGAGGTTTCCCTTGGCCATCAACTCGATCAACTCGGCAATTTCTTTGGTTTCCATGAAGGTTCCTTGGCGTCGAACCCGCTCATCTTGATCGACTCCTCGATCTCGAGGCAAGCTCGGGCGTACGCGAGTCCCGGATCGAGCCCCCCGCGGAGGTCTCGCAAGAGCTCCTCGAGGATGCGGATCTCCCGCCCGGGAGGCCCCTCGCGCTCCGCGCTGGCCTCTTTCGCATAGGCTTCCTCGAGCTTGGCGAGAAGCCGCTCGCGCAGGAGATCGACCGCCGACTCGACGAGGGCGGCGCGAACCTCCTCGGGTTCGTTTTCGTCCTCCTCGCCCATTTCGGATTCGATCTCCTTGCGGATCTCGAGCAACGTGCTTTCCAGAAGAGCGGCGCGTCGAAAAGCCCGCAGAAGGGAGCTTGGGCCCGGTGCGAACCAGTCGGCGAGGAATCGGGCTTCCCGTGGATCTTCCGGTGCCGCTTCTGCCGGCTCGCCCCGAACGGCGAGCGGGATGCACCGGGAGGAGATCGTAGGAAGAAGCATCTGCGGCTGGGTGCTGGTGAGCAAGATCACCACATCCTGGGGCGGCTCTTCCAGCGTTTTCAGGAAAGAGTTCGCCGCTTCCCCGCCTCCGAGGCACATCCGCTCGGCATCGCAGATCAGCGCTACCCGAAAGCGGCTCTCGTAGGGCTTGAGGGCGAGCATCTCCATGAGCGCCCGCATCCGTTCGACCGGGATGCGGCGCAGCCGGGACTCGGCCCGGGCGAGGTGGAAGTCGGGATGGTTTTCGGGGCGGGGCCCGAGCAGAAGGGCTGCGATCCGGAACGCGAGCGCCTCGAGCAGAGAGGAGCTTGGGCCCAGCAGAAGATAGGCGTGGGCGAGCCGGTCGTCGGCCAACGCCTGCCGCAGGCGGAGAAGAATGGTTTCAGAGTCCAAAGACACGGCGCACGATCTCCCAAATCTGGGCGGCAACCTCCTCCTCGGGCCGCTCTGCGTTGATGAGCACGACCCGATCGGGCTCAGCCCGGGCCAGGTCAAGGTAGGCGGCTCGGACCCGCTCGAAGAATTCGGGCGGCTCGGCCTCGATCCGATCGGCTTTGGTGCTCTCTCCGTGGCGGCGGGCGATGCGTGCCCGTCCTTCCGAAGAAGAGATGTCGAGGACGAAGGTGACCGCCGGGGTGAGGCCCGCGCAGGCGAGCTCGTTGAGGGAGCGGAGGAGGGGTTGAGGCAACCCCCGGCCTCCGCCCTGATAGGCGAGGGTCGAGTCGCTGAAGCGGTCGGCGAGAACCCAGGAACCTTTGCGCAGGGCGGGCTCGATCGTTTCGCGGACGAGCTGGGCCCGTGCGGCCAGGAAGAGGAGGAGCTCGGATTCCGGGCAGACGGAAAGATCCGGAGAAGCCTCTTTGAGCAGCAGGCGGAGCCGTTCCCCCAGGGGGGTGCCGCCCGGCTCCCGGACCGTCAGAACCGGTTGTCCCAAGGCGTGCAGCCGGGCTTCGAGCCGAAGGATCTGGGTCGACTTCCCAGCTCCTTCCGACCCCTCGAAGGTGATGAGTCGTCGCGGATGGGGCCGCATCATCTCCTCCGCAGCTCCTGTCCCTGGGCGGTATCCCGAACGCTCCACCCCTCCTGCTTGATCGCCGCGCGCAGGGAGTCGCTCTCCTTCCAGTCCCGCCGCTGCCGGGCGGCCGCTCGGCGGGAGAGGAGCTCCTGCAGATGCGGCGGAACGGTGTCGTCTGGTTCGCCAAGGCCGAGAACCGAGTCGAGGGCGCACCAGATCTCCGGCAGGTCCGGTAGCGGAGCGCCCAGATCGATCGAGCGGTTGGTGGCGCGGAGGAATTCGAAGAAGTGGCCGAGCGCATCCGAGAGGTTGAGATCATCGGCCAGGGAGGCGCAGAATCGGGTCAGGAACTCTTCTCCTTCCGAGGAGGCGGCGGCAAACCTCTCGGGAGGAAGAGAACGCCAGCGCACGAGCCAGTCGTCGATCCGTCCGACGGCGGCCTTGGCCGCCGCAAGCCCCTCCCACGTAAAGTTCAGCGTCTGGCGATAGTGGGCGGCCGTCAGCAAGAGGAAGCGGAGGTGTCGGCCGGTGTAGCCTTGGGCGAGGATGTCGGCGACCGAATAGACGTTGCCCAGGGATTTCGACATCTTCTCGCCATCCACGAGCATATGGCTGCAGTGGAGCCAGAAGTGGGCGAAGCTCTTTCCGGTCGCACAGCGGCTCTGGGCGATCTCGTTCTCATGGTGCGGAAAGATAAGATCGGTGCCTCCGCAGTGGATGTCGAACTCCTCTCCGAGATAGTGCATGCTCATCGCGGAGCACTCAACATGCCACCCGGGACGCCCCCTCCCCCAGGGGGAGGCCCAGCCGACCTCTCCATCCTCGGCTTTCCAGGCTTTCCAGAGCGCAAAGTCGCCGACGCTCTCCTTGAGATATTCATCCTGGGCGATGCGGGCTCCCGGCTGGAGCCCCCCCCGATCCAGATGGGCGAGCTTTCCGTAGTCGGGGAAGGAGCCGATCCGAAAGTAGACCGAGCCGTCCTCGCCCACGTAGGCATGCCCCTTCCGGAGCAGCTCCTCGATGAGCGCGATCATCAGCCCGATATGGTCGGTCGCCTTTGGCCGCCGGTCGGGAAGCAGGATGTGAAGGGTCTGGAGATCCTCCTCGAAGAGCTCGATATAGCGTCTCGTCAGCTCGCGGAGCGGCAGGGAAGCCGCCTCTGCCGCGGCGATCGTCTTGTCGTCGACGTCGGTATAGTTCATCACCGATTCCGGTTCGAAGCCAAAGAGGCGGAGCACCCGGCGGAGGAGGTCGACGAAGAGAAAGGTCCGGAAGTTCCCGATGTGGGCGCGCCCATAGACGGTCGGGCCGCAGGCATACAGCCGGACCTTGGGAGGAGCGATCGGATGGAACTCTTCCCGGCTGCGGGAAAGGGTGTTGAAGAGATGAAGGGGGGTGCGGCAGCGTGTCATGGGTCGAGAGGCTTCGGATGCAACGGGGAAGAGCCGGGCCGCCGGGAACGAGCGACCTGCCGGTCGATCTCTTCCGCCGGATAGGTCAGGATTTCAGAAAGGGTCGGATGGTAGTGGGGCAGCCGGGCCAGATCGCCCGCCGTGGCGCGGACCGAGAGGAGGGCGACGAGCTCGTGGACGAGCTCGGAGGCTTCTGGACCCACGATGCCGGCGCCCAGGAGCTCCCCGCTCTCCGGGTCGGCGAGCAGCTTGACGAAACCCTTCGTGGCTCCCATGAGGAGGGATTTGCCGTGGTCGGCGAAGGGATACCGGGCGACGAGCAGCGGCCGTCCGGCCAGGCGCGCCCCCGCCTCGGTCAGGCCGAGCCGGGCCACCTGGGGCTCGGTGAAGACGATTTCCATCGTGAGCCGATAGTCGAGGCTGCGGAAGGGTCCGCCGACCCCCGTCGCCTCTCGGGCGGCGTTCTCCCCGGCCGCCTCTCCTTGGAGGACGGCGATGTGGACGACCTCCTCGATGCCGACGACGTCTCCTGCCGCAAAGATGTGGGGTGCGCGCGTCCGCATCTCGGAATCGACCGCGGGAGCCCTCGGGTGGGCCTCGATCCCCGCGGCGGGAAGGTGCAGCCCCTCCAGAGCCGGCGTGCGTCCCGTGGCCAGGAAGATCTCGCGGGCCGCCAGGTCCTGGACGGCTCCCCGCTGGACGAGGCGGAGCCGCTTCTGCTCTCCGCACCAGTCCGCGGAAACGAGTGAGGAGCTTGTCCAGAGCTCGATCCCCTCTTCCCGAAACGACTCCTCCAGGACGAGGGCGAGATCGGAGTCAAACCGTTTCAGCAGGTGGGCTCCCCGTTGCACGAGACGGACGCCGACGCCGAGCCTCGCGAAAAACTGCGCATACTCGACCGCGACCGGCCCTCCACCCAGGACGATCAGGCTTTCCGGGAGCTCTTTTTGTTCGAGGACGGTGTTGCTGTCCCAGAAGCCGATCTCCCGGAGCTCGGGCAGGGGAGGATGGCTGATCCGCGATCCCGTGGCGACCACGAAGGCCTTGGCGCGCAGAATGCTCTTTTGCCCATCGTGGTAGGTGAGCTCGACCTGATGGGGGTTGAGGAACGCGGCGTGAGCGCGGATGAGCTGGAACTTTCCTTCGGTGAGATCCTTCTGCCGGTCGGCCGCGAACTCCGAGACGAGCCGCTGGGTCCGGGCCAGGATCGCGGGAAAGTCGGCTCGGATGGCCTGCGCCTCCAGGCCGAAAAGCTCGGCCTCCCCGATGGCGTGCCAGCGTCGGCTGGCTTCGAGGAGGGCCTTGGTCGGCATGCAGCCCGCCAGGATGCAAAGCCCGCCCAGCCGCTCCGAACCATCGATGAGCGCCGTGCGCGCTCCGAAGGCCGCCGCCGTCCTTGCCGCGGCAAACCCAGCACTTCCCCCGCCGATCACGGCGACGTCAAAGAGCGGGTCCATCTGTTCCTCTCACCACTTTCGCTTCTGCGGCTCCTCCGCTGCGTCCGTTGCGTCCCGATGCGGGATCCGTTCAGCCGTGGCCTTTCACGAGGGAGAGAACTGGTCCGAACTGCTCCAGGTCTGGCAAGAGCAGGGTAGGGCGGTAGCCGGCGAGATCTGACAGGGAGTAGCCCCCGGTGGCCACAGCGATGGAATAGGCGCCGATCGCCTGGGCGCACAGCACGTCGTGCGGAGTGTCGCCGATCAGGAAGATCTGTTGGGCCGAGAGGCTCTCCCCCCAACGCTCCCGGACAAGGTCGAAGGCTGCGCGCGCCACTTCATTCCGGCACTCCCACCGGTCACCAAAGGCGCCGAAGCCAAAGAAGCGTCCCAGCCCGAAGTGATCGAGCTTGATCCTGGCTCCGCTCTCGAAGTTCCCCGTAAGCAGACCCTGCTGCCATCCGGAAATCTCCGCGATCGACGAGAGCATCCGCTCCACCCCGGGAAAGAGATGGCCGGAGGCGTGCGAGATCTCCTCCCTCAGATAGTCGAGATAGGTGTTGCGGAACTGGGCGACGCTCTCTTCGGACCAGGAGATCCCGAACCGCGTAAAGATCTGCCGGACGATCAGCAAGTCGGTCCGTCCCCTGTAGTCGATCTCCTGCAGGGCGAGCTCCTTTCCGTAGAGGGCCCGGGCGGTGCGGATGATCGCCGCTTCCCCAGCGCCTCCGCTGTGGAGGAGGGTGCCGTCGATATCCCAAAGAATGATGCGATGGGGGGTCATCTTCCGAGGCGAACCTGCTGGCTATGCACCCAGGATCGAATAGCCGCCGTCGAGATAGATCGTCTGCCCCGTGATGGCGGAGCCGCCCTCGCTGGCGAGAAAGGCGGCTGCCGCACCCACTTCCGCCGGCTCGACGAGCTTCCGCAAGGGGGCCTTCTCCTGGTGATGCTTGAGTATCTGGACGAAGCCGGGGATGCCGCGGGCCGCAAGGGTATTGACCGGCCCCGGGCTCAGCGCGTTGACCCGGATCCCCCGGGGGCCGAGCTCGTAGGCCAGGTAGCGGACCGAGGCTTCCAAAGCCGCCTTGGCGGTTCCCATGATGTGGTATTGCGGGGTCACCTTTTCCGAGCCGTAGTAGGTGAGGGTCAGAAGAAGCCCGCCCCGGGTCATCAGCGGCTTGGCGCGCCGGGCGATCGCCAGGAACGAATAGACGCTGATGTCGAAGCTCACGAGGAAATCGTCCCGCTTGACCTCGGAAAGCTCGTGGTCGAGCGCCTCCTTCGGGGCAAAGGCGACGCTGTGGAGCACCAGGTCGACGGTGGGCGCCTCGCGGGCGACCTCGGCAAAAAAAGTATCGAGCTCTGCATCCTCGCCGACATTGCAGCCGATCGCCTTCCCCAGCTTGGGCAGAGACCGGGCGAGCTCTTCGGCGTTTTCGCGCAGCCGTTCGCCTTGATAGCCGAGGACGAGCGAGGCTCCCTCGGAGCTCCAGGCTTGTGCGATCGCCCAGGCGAGGCTTCGCTTGTTGGCGACCCCGAAGACGAGCGCGGTTTTTCCTTCGAGGAATCCCTTGTTCATCCTATTCACAGAAGCCCGCGCTTCCCCAAAAGTCACGTTCTTTTGTGGTGGTTCCAGAGGAGAGGGCATGGTCCTGCGAATCAGGGCGGTCGAGAGCGACCGCATGGATGCGGTCGACAGCGTGGTCATCCCGATGTCGCCGCCAACATCCGTTCGACAAGTTTGGCTACGGTGTTCATGTTACGCGCGGTCCCGGAACTTGCGGCGGGTATCTTGAGCCTCGTGTCCGCCTGACCGCCGGGATAATGGACGTAAACCTCTCGCACGCCGATGGCGATTTCCTCGCAGGCCAGACCTGTAACCTTGTCGAGCAGGTCCGCAGGCGGCGGTTCCTTCAGGAATATAGCCACGACCCGGTTAGGCGCGGCCTCACGGAACGGATTGGCCGCGAGAACGGCCGCCATCTCGGGGCCGGTTCGGACAGCGACCCCTACGGGCCTGCCTGCATAGCCGCGCAACTGAGCTTCCAGCTTAGCCTGGACCACCGTCTCGCCCAGGTCGGCCTTGAAGACCACATTGCCGCTGGCGATATAGGTGCGGACGTCCTGGAAACCGCAGTTCTCGCAGATGGTGCGCAACTCGGTCATCGGCAGCTTGCCCGTGCCTCCGACATTCACCGCCCGCAGCAAGGCAACGTAGCTCGTCATGGGCTTTTTAGCCGCGCCGGGGATGAACGGTTTCTCCGCGAGCGAGCTTTGCGACCAGTTCAGCAATTTTTGTGGCGCGTTTTTCCGAGGTCTTCGCTTGATGCACGCGATAGAGTACGGAATACCGATTGGCTCGGTCCAGCGCGTCAAACAACGCGCGGGCGCGCGGTTCGGCATCGAGGGCGGCCTTCAGATCGTCGTCCGACGTGGCCTGTGATTGGGGCGGGTATGCGGCGGCCCAGCGCCCATCGGCCTTCGCCCGATGGATCTCCGCTTGGCCTTTGGGTTTCATGCGGCCGGCGACTAGAAGCCGCTCGACGCGTTCGCAGTTCCTTTGCGACCAGGGGCTGTTGGGCCGTCGCGGCGTGAAGCGTGTCTTGAAGTAGTAGGTGTCCACTCGACCGAGCTGGCCATCCACCCATCCATGGCAAAGGGCGCAATCAATGGCGTCGGATTTGCTGAGGGTCCGTTCCGGCGCGCCTTTCTTGGCGAACCTGAGCCAAGCCCCGACCGCGTCGTCAGACTGATCGGTCAGCCAGGCCTCGAAGGCTGCCGCATCGGGAAAGGTCAACAATGGAAGCCTATCGTGCATCATACCCCGTGGAGAGCGAGCAGCCGGCGGGCGTGGCGTCCTGCGGAACGACGACCTTCTCATCCTTGCTCAACGTCTGCTTCGGAACCAGCACGATGCTGGCGTCGACCATCGGACTGCCCCGCGCATCGCCGATCTTGTCCCGCTTTGCTTCGCGCTCCTCTTCCGTGAACAGGCCGCGGATCATCGCCTCATCCTCTTGTTCTCGACCTCACCCACATCATCCGATTGCGAGGGCGGTTGTTCAAGACGCCCGGGATGGGGACTTCGTCGCTCGCCCGGCTCCTCCTATTCACTCTGCTTCTCCTTGCAGGAAGGGATTGGTCGCGCGCTCGGCCCCGATGGTGGTCGGGCGGCCATGGCCGGGATAGACCATGGTTTCCGCGGGGAGGGGGAGGAGGTAGCGGCGGATGCCCTCGATCAGCTCCTTGCGGGAGCCTCCGGGCAGATCCCAACGGCCGACGCCGCCGGCGAAGAGGATGTCGCCGCCAAAGGTGCGGGAGGCGCGGGGCTCGTAGTAGGCGACGCTCCCGGGGCAGTGGCCGGGAATGTGGAAGAGGACGAACTCGCGTCCGCTGCAGCCCCAGCGGATAGAGCCATGCGGGGAGAGGGGGAGCGGGGTTACCTGCCGGAGAGGGGCATACTCTCCCGAGATGCCATAGTTTCGCGGCCGGATGGGATGGTAGAGGAGGGGGAAGTCGGCCGGATGGGCATAGGCGACGGCTCCGAATTCGGAAACGAGCTCGGCCGCATCCCAGACATGGTCGAAGTGGCCATGGGTCAGGAGGAGGGTTTCGACGCGCAGCTCCCTTTCACGCAAAAAGGCAGCGATGCCTTGCGGCGCGTCGACGCAGATCCAGCCGTCCTCGCCGGGAAAGAGGTAGGCATTGGTCTGGAGAGGGCCGCCAGTGAAGGTTTGCAGGTCAGGATTCATGCGTGGGCTCTTTGGCTCATGCGCTCACGGGCGCGGGCCACTTCTTCGGCATAGGCTTGCGCGGGAGTTTCCCCGGCGAGTCCGCTCTCCTTGCGCTCCCAAGAGTCCGGGGCGCCCGTCGAGTAGAGTCCGAAGCGGGGAGCATAGCTGCCCCACTCGTAGTTGTCGACGAGGGACCAGTAGAGGTAGCCGAAGAGGGGCGCTCCCTCTTCCCAAAGGCGGGTCACCATCTGGACGTGGGCGCGAATGTAGTCGGTCCGCCGGACCGCATCCGCCCGGTCTTCCAGGGTGCCAGAGGTGTTGCCGCGGTAGGCAATCCCGTTTTCAGCGATGAGCAGGGGAAGCCCGAAGCGGCGGAGCTGTTGGATGACGAAGGCGAGCCCCTCGGGAAGCATGTGCCAGTCCCACCATTTGCTCGTGAAGCCTTCCAAGACCCATTCGTGGAACGCCTTGTTCTGGCGCGGGAGCTCGTCGCGCCAGTGGGGCCAGCGAAAGGCGTGCTCGACGAAGGGGTCGTAGTAGTCGAAGGCGACGTAATCGAGCGGCCGAGTCGGGGCGGAATAGATAGCTTCGACCAGCCGGTCCCAGGTATCCCCCAGGGAGTAGGCGTACGCCAGGAAGTGCTGCACCGTCTTGATGGCACTGCCGAGGACTCTTCGGCTGAGGGAAAGCGTGGGGAAGCGGGCGCGTCCAAACTCCTGGTCGAGGCGGCGGGCATTTTCCCAGAGGTGAGAAAAAATCTTCTGCTTGGGAATCCCGCGGTGGCGGCAGTGGAGGAGGTCGAGCCATGCCTGATCGAGCCAGTAGAGGTTATTGGCGTAGTTGTTGAATCCGACCAGCGGGCGGACCGGGGTGTCTTGGTAGAGGTCGTGGATGACGCGGTAGGCGCGGATGTGAGCCTCCAGCAGATGCATCAGTACCTTGGCCGTCGGATGGATTCCCCGCGTCGGGCCCGTGGGAAAATAGCCATAGAGGTAGTGGCAGGCGGCCAGCATGTTAGGCTCGTTGGTCGTAAGGTAGACGCGGGGCGGGAGGACACCGTGCCTTTGCGCAAGCAGCGCGAGGAGGGTTCGGACGGCTTCGCGGACGTAGGTGATGTAGTGGTCGATCGTCTCCGTGCGCAGCCAGGCGTCCAGGCCCAGCCAGGCGGGATGGGTAAAATGGTGGAGGGTGACGATCGGCTCGAGTCCGTGGAGGCGGCAGTGGGCCAGGATCGCGGCGTACCGCTCGAGAGCTTCGGAATCGAAGGGAGGCGGGGGAGCGCCCGTGTCCGGGTCGGGAAGGGTGCGGATCGGCTGGATCCGGCTCCAGGAGAGCTCAAGGCGAAAGGCATTGAGTCCCAGCCGGGCCGCCCTCTCCAGGTCGGCTTCGGCGAGCTCCCAGAAATTGCTTGCGCGGCCGGAGGCCTCGACCAGCCGGTCCCGTTCGGCCCAAGCCCAATTGTTGAGGGGTTCTCCCGGTCCGTTGATGCCTCCCTCGTGCTGATAGCCGGAGGTCGCGACTCCCCAAAGGAATTGGGGCAAGGGCGTGGCGGCGGGAGGGAGGGAGGCCCGAGAAGCCATTCCCGGGAGGCCAAGGTTCTTCGCTAGAGCTTCACTCCCTTGGCTACCTGGGCGATCTGCTGCTTTTGTTTGCGACTGATCCAAACGGGTTCTGGCTCCTTGGCTTCGTCTTCGAGCAGGCGGCGGACGATGATCTGTGCCGCGTTCGGGCGGGCCGCGTCCCGAGCTGCTGTACGCATCGCCTGCAAGCGCGAGGGATCGCAAAGGAGGGAGTCGACCTTGTAGGCGAGCGTCGTGAACTCGTGGCATTTGATGGCCGCCCGCTGCTCGAGGAGATAATCGCTGTTGAGCTCTTCCTGACCCGGGATCGGAGCCACCACGACCATCGGAAGCCCTTTGGCCATCGATTCGGAGGCGGTGAGCCCTCCGGGCTTGCCGATCAGGAGGTCGGCGGCGGCCATCCACCGGTGCATCTCGTGGGTGAAGCCGAGTACTTTCAAGGGAGAGGAGTTCCTCCAATCGCGTCTTGTTTGCGCGAGGCGCTCGTGAAGGGGCGGATTCTTGCCGCAGATCACGACGATTTGCACGGGTGTGGAGAGACCTCGCAGGGAGTCGACGACCACCTCGGCCGGTCCGACGCCGAGGGCCCCGGCGGAGACCAGGAGAAGTGGGAGGTCGGGGTCGAGCCCCAAGGCCCGGCGCGCCTCGGAGCGGCTGAGGGGTTGGGAAAACACGGGATCGATCGGGATCCCGCTGACGGTGATCCGCTCTTCCGGCAGGCCCAGGCGGCTCAAATGGACGCGCGTCTCCTCAGTGGCGACGAAATAGCGGTGGAAGAGGCGGCAGAGCCACATGGCATGGAAGTGGAAGTCGGTCACGACGATCGATAGGCGCGTGCGCAATCCGGCCTGGGAGATCAAGTGGGAGATCAGCTCCGCAGGAAGGAAGTGGGTGCAGACGGTGATGTCCGGAGCATAGCTTTCAATGAACTCGACCAAGGGCCCCGTATTGAGCCGATCGAGCATGAGGCGCATCCGGTCGGTCTTCCACGGCTCGTCGGTCATCTTGTACCACCAGCCGAGGAAGGCGGGCGCCTTCTCTACCAGTTGGATGTAGAGGCTTGAATAGAAGTCGCGGAAGATCTTGTTGGTGAACTTGAGGGCGTCGACGGTCAGGACCTCTTCGGTTTCCGGCTGCTGGCGGAAGACCTTCCCGAGCGCCTCGGCGGCACGCAGATGCCCCGTGCCGGCGCTCGTGGAAAGGATGAGGACTCGTCGACGAAACATGGGGGGTGCGCTCGGTTATCGATTCGATGCGGGTTGCGGCGCCTGCGGCTGATTCGCCCCTTGGTAGAGGACGACCTTGCTATGGCCGTCGACCTGCATCTGATCGGTCTCCCGGAAGAGGGTAATGACCGTTCCCGTGACATGGTTCTGGGTATCGATCACCTCGGGATTGCCGGTCATGATGAGCTTGTTCTCGGCGACGATGTATTCCATCTGGTGCGACTTGCCCGTCCGATTGGGCTGCTCGAGCAAGGCATCGCCCCGGGCGATCAACCGTTTCACCTGGCTGCCGGTCTCATCGAAGAAGACGGTCATTTCGTTGGATCTCAGCCGCATGTTGTTGGTGATCATGATGACATTTCCGTTAAAGAAGCCCTGATGGATGTTCATGTCGAGCCGGAAGGTGTTGGAGGTGACGACCGTCGCGTCCGGGTGCGTCTGCAGCTCCGGGGGCTTTGCCTCGGGGAATTGTGCGCGAAGCTCGGCGGCGGATGCGGCGAGGAGGACCAGGCAGGCGACGAGTGGCAGGAGGAACTTCATGGGGAGGATTCCAACGGTTTCAAGACGGGGGCTCCGCCCTGCCGCAAGGCGGGGGCGCTGCTTCCGCTGCTCTCTTGCTTGGTGGGCTTGGCCAGCGGGAGATGGAAGAGGACGACGCGGACGTTTTGCCGGAAGACGCCTCGGTGCGCCCCGACCTCCCAGTCCATGATCTGGCTCGTGAGCCGCAGATCGGGCCGCTCGATGACCGCCCCGGATTGTGTGCTCAGCCGGTTCTCAAGCTTCCAGAGGTCACAGCGGGGCGAGAGAATCGTCGTGCCCACCTTGCCTTGGGCGTAGAGATCGATCTTCATGTCGATGATTTCCGTGCGGTTGACGCTGATCGCCCAAGCTTCGCGGCCGGTGATGATGCCGTCGAGCTCTCCCTGGGAGTTCCGTTGGGGGAGACGGAACTCCTTGACCACCGATCCGAGCGGGATGGAGGCGGAATCGGCCTCCAATCGTTCGGGAAAAACGAGGGCTGTCGACACGCAGAAGGCGAGGAAAAGGAGAGCCGACCCGGAGCGGATCGCCCATCGCGCGGGCAGGGCGTTGCCGTTTCTAGGCGGGATCGCCGTCTTTGGCCGCTTCATGGATCTTCAAGAGCCTCTCGAGAACCGAGGGGATCTGCGTCAGGGGAATCATGGTCGCTCCGTCGGAGGGGGATTGCTCGGGTGTCGGATGCGTTTCCAGGAAGAGTCCGTCGATTCCCACCGCCACGGCGGCTCTGGCCAGGGGGTAGGCGAGCTCTCGATCTCCTCCGGACGAGGAGCCGAGTGCGCTTGGCCGCTGGACCGAGTGGGTGGCGTCGAAGATGACGCGATGTCCGCGGCTCCGCATCTGGACCAGGTTGCGCATGTCGACGACGAGGTCATGATAGCCGAACGAGGTGCCTCTTTCGGTAAAAAAGAAGCTGGGGCAGCCGGCCGAGCGGAGCTTTTCGGCAATTCGATCCATGTCCGAAGCGGCGAGGAACTGCCCCTTCTTTACGTTGATGGGCTTCCCGGTCTCGGCGGCGGCCAAGAGGAGGTCGGTCTGCCGGGAGAGAAACGCCGGGATCTGCAGTAGATCGACGACCGCCGCAACGGGTGCGGCCTGGGCGCTCTCGTGGACGTCTGTGGTGACGGGAATGCCCAGCTTTTCCCGGATCCGTCCCAGCACTTCCAAGCCCGCTGCCAATCCCGGGCCGCGGTAGGAGCCGATGGAAGACCGGTTGGCCTTGTCGAAGGATGCCTTGAAGCAGAAGGGGATTCCGAGTCGAGAGGTGACTTCCTGCAGGCTCGCGGCAATCCGGAAGGCCAGCGCCTCGGACTCCAGGACGCAAGGCCCCGCAACCAGGAAAAAGGATCGGCTCTCCGTGAACATGAGACTATCCGGCCAAGACGCGGAGCGCTTCCCGTAGAAAGCCCGCAAACAGAGGATGGGGGGAGTTAGGGCGCGAATGAAACTCCGGATGGAACTGGCAACCGACGAACCAGGGGTGGTCGGTGAGCTCCAGGAGCTCGACGAGCATCGTATCCTTGGTGGTTCCCGCGATCGCGAAGCCCGAACGTTCGAAGGCTTCGCGATAAGCGTTGTTGAACTCGTAGCGGTGGCGGTGCCGCTCCCGAATCGAGAGGGTCTGATAGGCGGCCTGGCTCTTGGTTCCAGGAACGAGCTGGCAGGGGGAAGCGCCCAGCCGCATCGAACCTCCCTTTTGCGCTGCGTGGCGCTGTTCTTCGAGCAGGCAGATGACCGGATCGGGTGTCGTTGGTCGGAACTCGGTGCTGTGGGCCTCCGGCAGGCCGAGCACGTTCCGGGCGAACTCGACGGCTGCGATCTGCATGCCCAGGCAGAGGCCGAGATAGGGGATCTTTCGTTCCCGGGCGAAGCGAGCGGCCTCGATCTTGCCCTGAACCCCCCGGTGGCCGAAGCCTCCCGGCACGATGATTCCCTGCGCCTTGCCGAGCAGCTCCTCCGGTCCTCGCTTCTCCACCTCTTCCGCATCGACGGGGAGAAGATCGATGCCGGCCTGGAGGGCAGCACCCGCATGGACCAGGGCCTCGGAGACGCTCTTGTAGGCGTCTTGATGTTCAATGTACTTGCCGACCATGGCGATCCGGACCCGGTATTTCGGAGCGAGGATCTGTTGCAGGAACTTCTCCCATTCCCGCAGGTCCGCGGGAGGTAGCGCCAGGCGGAGCGATCGGACGACCAGCTCGTCCAGTCGTTCCTTTTGGAGAAGGAGAGGGAGCTCGTAGATCGAGTGTTCCAAGTCGATCTCCTCGACGACGGCTTCGAGCGGAACGCTGCAGTAGAGTGCGAGCTTGCTCCGCACGTCGGGGGTCAGCGGCCGCTCCGTGCGGCAGACGAGGATATTGGGTTGGATGCCAATCTCCCGGAGCTTGGCGACGCTCTGCTGGGTCGGCTTGCTCTTGAGCTCCCCGGCCGCGCGCAGGTAGGGAACCAGCGTGACGTGGAGGAAGAGAGCATTGCCGGGACCGACCTCAAGGGCCAGCTGGCGGACGGCCTCCAGGAAAGGAAGACCTTCGATGTCTCCGGTCGTTCCACCAATTTCGGTGATGAGCAGGTCGTAGTCGCCCGCTGTCGCCGCCGCCCGGATCCGTTCCTTGATCTCATCGGTGACATGGGGAATGACCTGGACGGTCTTCCCAAGGTAGTCGCCGCGCCGTTCCTTGTGGATGACCGACTCGTAGATCTGGCCCGTGGTTGCATTATTCTTCCGGGTGAGCTTGACCGAGGTAAACCGCTCGTAGTGGCCGAGGTCGAGATCGGTTTCGGCTCCGTCCTCAAGCACGTAAACCTCTCCATGCTGGTAGGGGTTCATCGTGCCGGGATCGACGTTGAGGTAGGGGTCGAGCTTCTGCAGGGAAATCTTGAGTCCCCGGTGTTCGAGGATCGTGCCCAAGGCGGCGGCGGTCAAGCCCTTCCCAAGGGAGCTCACCACCCCACCCGTGACAAACACGTATTTCATCTTTGGCTCAGTTCTTTTGCAAGAGCGGCTCGATGCGCGCGATGTCCTCCGGGACGTCGACGCCGAACGAGCGCATGGCGGTGGGTACGGTAAGCACCGGCATGCCGTTTTCCAAAGCGCGCAGCTGCTCGAGGCTTTCCGCCTGCTCCAGCTCGCCCGGCGGGAAACCGACGAAGCGCCGGAGAGCTTCCGTCTGGAACGCATAAATTCCCACATGCGCCCATCGGGGAGCGTCCCGACCCCCGCTGCGGAGAAAGGGAACGGCCGCTCGGGAGAAGTAAAGCGCGTAACCCCGCAGGTCGCAAACCACTTTTGTCACATTCGGGTTTTCGGCTTCCTCCGATGTCAGCCTCCGGCGAAAGGTGGCGATGGGGGCCGAGCCGATTTCGGCGATCAGCCGGTCGATTTCCCCGGGATCGATGGCCGGCTCATCTCCCTGAAGATTGACGTAGAGATCCGCGGGAATCCGTCCAGCGACTTCCGCCATCCGATCGGTGCCGGATCTGTGGTCGGAGCGGGTCATCTCGACCCGGGCCCCGAATCCGCGGGCCGCCTCGAATATCCGGCGATCGTCGGTCGCCACCACCACCTCGCGCATCCTGCGGCAGCCAACTGCCGCCTCCCAGACCCACTGGAGCAGCGGCTTTTTGGCCACCACTGCCAGCGGCTTGCCCGGAAAGCGGCTCGAAGCCCAGCGCGCCGGAATGACCAGAACCGCCTCTTCTCCCATGGGAATCCTTTTGGGCCAACCCTATGCCGGACCCGACGAGGCCAAAATCCAATCGGCCGCCGCCGACAGGGAGGGGACGACCCGGTCGGCGAGGTTTCGTGCCCAGTCCCACGCCCGCTCGGCCTCTTTCTTCGGCTCCTTTGCCGCAAGCAGGACGGTCTGGCAGCCCGCGTTCCGCCCGCAGAGGACGTCGGCGATCCGGTCACCGACGAAATAGGACCGGCTCAGCTCGATGCCGAACTCGTGCGCCGCACGCCAAAGCAAGAGAGGGGAGGGTTTCCGATCCCCTAGGGGATCGTTGTCGGGAGAGGCGAAGGAGAGATAGATCCTCGAGAAAAACGGAACCTCCAGCCGGCTCTGGATCGCCCGGTTCACCGCTTCGACCTCTTCCCGGCGGATCCAGCCGCGGCCGACCCCCGACTGATTGCTCACCAGAAAGAGCAGGAAGCCGGCGTCCTTCAGACGGGCAAGGCTCTCCCTCGCCCCGTCGGCGAGGACGACCTTCTCCGGGTCCCCAAGGTAGGGAATATTTTCGATCAGGGTGTCGTCCCGATCGAAAAAGACAGCTCTCTTTCTCATGCACACGTGGAGAGGTGCGTCCGGAGCTCTTCCGGAGAGACCGTTGCGGTCCCGAGCTTGCCGACCACGATGCCCGCCCCGAGATTCGCGAGCTTGGCGGCCTCCAGCGCCTCCGAGCCTGCAGCGAGCGCCAGCGAGAAAAGGCAGAGGGAGGTATCTCCGGCCCCGGAGACATCGAAGACCTCTTGCGCCGCGGTCGGGATCTGCTGGCTGCGGCTCTGTTCATCGAGCAAAAGCATGCCGTCTTCCCCAAGCGTGACGAGCAGGTGGAGGCAGCCCCACCGTTCTTGGAGCAGACGGGCGGCCTTCTCGACCGAGGCGAGGCTCTCGTCGGGATCCTCGGTGCTGCTCAGCGCGAGCACTTCCGAGCGGTTCGGCTTGAGCACGCTCACCCCCTTCCAGGAAAGGCGGTTGTGGGTATGCGGGTCGGCCGCGGTCAGCTTTCCGGACCGGATTCCCTCTTCCAGCACAAGATCGACGACCTCCTGATCGAGCAGTCCCTTCGCGTAGTCTTCGATCAGGATGAGATCGCATGCGGGGATCGTCTGCCGAAGGAAATCGAGCAGCTCTCCCCGGGCAGGAGAGGGCAAGGCGTCCCGCGTTTCGCGATCGACCCGGACGATCTGTTGCTGCCTTCCGAAGACCCGGGTCTTGACGGTCGTCGGCCGCCCGGGAATCCGCCAAATCCCGCCGACGTCGCAACCCGTCCGCTTCAAGGAACCGATCAGCTCCTCCCCCGGGAGATCGTCGCCGACCATCCCGCACAGGGTGACCTTGGGGGTGAATTCCAGGAGGTTTCGGGCGACATTGGCCGAACCTCCCGGAAAGCGCGAAGAGCGCTGCACCTCGACCACGGGAACCGGGGCTTCCGGAGAGAGCCTGCGGACGCGCCCCCAAAGGAACTCATCGAGCATGAGATCTCCAATCACCAGGGCGTGCAAGCTGCGAAAGCGGGTCAGAAGGAGATCTAGTCGAACAGGGGCGAGAGGCACGCACGCAACGGGTAACCCATCGTTCCTCTTCTGTCAAACGTCGTCTCCCGCTTTGCCCGAGCAGGGAGATCGGGGGGACAAGCAAAGAATCTTGCGCCGCCGGAAATTCTTCCCAAGGATAAAGGGCTACATCCCGCTGTGGGGAAGGAGAATCGACCATTGCCCACGATCGCCTATCTCGGTCCCGAGCATACCTTTTCCCATCTGGTCGCTCGGAAGAGATTCCCGGATGGCCCTCTTCTGCCCTGCGTCTCGATCGCCGAGGTGGTCGCCTTCGCGCAGGCGGAGGAAGATCATCTGGGCCTCGTCCCGATCGAAAACTCCTCGGGGGGGATGATTCTGGAGACGGTCGATCTTCTTTTAGACGAAGCCCAGCCGCTCTTCATTCAGGAAGAGCTCGCCCTCCATGTCCGGCTGGCGCTGATTGGGCGCGCCGGGGAGCAGCCCCGCGTCGTCTATTCGCACTGGGCGCCCCTGGGTCATTGCCGACATTGGATCGAAAGACGGTTTCCTCGGGCCGAGCTCCGGGTCGCCGGAAGCACCTCCGAGGCGGCTCGCCTCTCGGCAAAGACCCCCGGCGCCGCCGCTCTGGCCACCCGCGAGGCGGCAGCGGCAGCCGGGCTTGCCGTGCTCCACTACCCGGTGGAAGAGGGGATCGTGAATCTGACCCAGTTTGTCCTCCTGGGCGGCAGAAAGCCCGCTCCCGGCGGCGGGGAGACGAGCCTCGTCTTCTCCCTGCCACAGGAGCCGGGAAGCCTCTGTTCCTTCCTGGAGGCGTTTCGTGCCGAAAGGATCAACCTGAAGCGCATCGTGTCCCGCCCCGTGCCGGGGCAGCCGAATACCTACGTCTTCTTCGTCAGCTTGGAGGGGAGCGACCAAGAAGGCCCGATGGAGCGGGCGCTCAGGAAGGCCGAGGGGCGGGCGATCCGGTGCCGTTCCCTTGGTTCTTATCCGGTCCTGGCTCCTTACGAGTCGTAGCGTCCGGCTCCCGCGCTCCGAGCCCTTGGGCTGGCTTGCTTGTCGGCTTGAGGAGATCTTCCCAGGGAGTCGTGAAGCTCTTGTCGGAGAGAAAAAAAGAGGAGGAAGGGTCGGCTGCCTTTTCATCCTCGGGATGGCGAAGATCTTTTCCCAGGGTCTGATCCTCGGGCTGGGTTTTCGCAATGAAAATGGGAGTCCCCAGGCCAATCAGCTCGTAGAAGCGCTCGGCGTCTCTGCCGGTCAAGTGGAGGCAACCGTGCGTTCCTGGAGTGGACCAGAGGAATCCCTCGTGAAAGCCGTAGCCGGGCAGAAACCCTATCCAGAAGGGCATCGGGTAGCCGACATATTTCCATCCCGCATTCTTGTCGGGAGGCCCTCCCGCTTTTGTCCCTTCGACTGCCTGGCTCTCCTTGACCCAGAATCCATACTTGCCCGAGCGGCGCCGCGTGGCCTTGCCCCGGACACGAAATTGGCCCGTGGGCGTGGTATATCCGGGCTTGCCCGAGCAGGTTGGGGCGATCAGGAGGGGGCGGTTGCCTTCCAGCACGTAGACGACCCGATTTTCGAGAGAGACCTTGACGATCCGCTCAGGCGCAGCGGACGGATGGTCCCGGTGGTGGGCACCGGCGGTCCAGGAACCCGAGTGCGCCTTCCCAGCCCAGGCGGAAGAGCCGGGGAAAACGAGTGCGAGACCCGAGAGGGATAGGGCAAGACCGAAAACGAGCCAGCCACGCCGGAACATACGCATCGTCGCAATAAGTCGAGCTCTTCTATCGGATTCGCGGGCTCGGGAAAAGACGAAAGGGTTTATCGACTCCGCCCGCCCGCTTCTTCCGCCCGGAAAGGGCGATTTCTCTATATCTTCATGAAACATTTACGTAAAATGAGCGCTACCCGCAAGCCGACCCCCTCGTCGATTCGAAGGTTCCCGCAAGGTCAGCAAAGGACCGCATGCCACTCGACAACCCCTGGGTCTTCCTTGCGATCTGGATGGGAGCGGCTTTTTTTGCAGCTGTAATCGCGCTCCAGCTTCGGGTCTCGGTTGCTCTGATGGAGGTTCTGGTCGGAATCGGGCTGAGCCATTTCCTCGGAATGGCTCAACCGACCGAGTGGATGGTTTTTCTAGCGAGGATGGGGAGCGTGACGCTCGCCTTTCTTGCCGGGACGGAGATCGACCCCCGGTCGTTCCGGCACCACGCCGCCTCCAGCCTCACCATCGGCTTCCTCTCCTTTCTCTTGCCCTTCGGCCTCATCTATCTACTGGCGCACTCCGTGCTCGGCTGGAGCTCCGCGCAGTCGATCATCGCCGGGATTGCCCTGGCGACGACATCGGTCGCGATCGTCTATACGACCGTGGTCGAAAAGGGGATGGAGTCGAGCCGCTTCGGTCAGCTTCTCCTGACGAGCTGCTTCGTGACCGACTTCGCTTCGGTCTTGTCCCTGGGCCTCTTCTTTACGCACTGGTCGCCCACCTCGTTCCTTCTGCTCCTTGTCGCTCTTGTCCTTCTCTTGGCGCTGCCGCTTTCGCTCGGACCTCTGCTCCGCTGGCTGCGGCAGAGCCCGATCAGCGAGCCGGAAATCAAGTTCCTCTTCTTCATTCTCGCCCTTCTCGGAGCGCTCGCTTCGGTCGCGCAGACCGAGCCCGTGCTGCCGGCCTATATTGCCGGCGTCCTCGTTGCGAAATCCTTTGCCACCGATCGGCAACTGGTCTATCGGATGCGCTCGCTCGCCTATGGGCTGCTCACGCCCTTCTTTTTCATGAAGGCGGGCTTCCACATTTCGCTCCATGCGCTCCTCTACGGTGCACTCCCCATCTGCCTGCTCTTCGGCGTCAAGTTCCTGGGCAAGATGACCGCAGTCTGGCCAACGCTCCTGGCATTCCGGTGCTCCCCGCGGGAGGCCTCTTTCGGCTCCTTGCTGACCAGCGGCGGGCTCACGTTCGGCCTCATCGCCGCTCACTTCGGCGTGGCAAGTGGCATCTTGGGGAGGAGGCTCTACTCGGAGGTGACGATCGCCATTCTCTTGAGCACCCTGATCCCGGTAATCGGGGCGACCCGGCTCTTTCCCCAGATCGGCGTCAAGGCAGAGGAGCGCGAGCGCAAGATCGCCGAACCCGGAGAGTTCGAGGAGGAGGGATGAGCTCCGGGGTAAGTGGCCGGGAAGACTATTTGGCTGGCGGTCGCCCGGGATCGGGGTTTATCTAGTGCGCGGCGGGCTGGCGGGCTGACCGATCGGCCGCGCCCGGAAAGAAGGGAACACTCTTGGGAAGGAGTTGCCATGCCTGATCGCACGCTCATCCGGAGGCTGCGCATCGCCTCGCTGCTCGAAGGATTCACCTTGCTCTTGCTCCTCTTCGTGGCCGTTCCAGCCAAGCACCTCTTCGGCCATCCGCTGGCCGTCCAGGTTGTCGGCTCGGTTCATGGCCTCTTTTTCCTCTTCTTTCTCTGGAGCCTAATCGCAGCTGTTTCCGCCGGCGGCTGGTCTCGCGGTGAGGTGTTGCGCATCTTCGTCGGGGCCTTCATCCCGTTCGGCGTCTTCCTCAACGCTCCTCTTCTGAAGCAGAAGGAGCTGGTCCTGAACGTAAACGAACCGAGGGAGGAGGACCGTTGACCTACCTCTGGCTCAAGGCCCTGCACGTTGCGTCCGTCCTGGTCTGGGTCGGCGGCCTCTTCACGCAGTCGATCGTGCTCGCTGCCGCAGCACGGACGGGCTTGGATTCCTCTTCCCGCGCGCTGCTCGCCTCGATCCGCTCGTGGGACGGTCGGGTGGTCCTGCCTGCACTGATCCTGACCTGGGCGATCGGGATCGCGCTGGGCGTCCTCAGCGGAAGCTTTCGGACGGGGTGGCTCTCGGCCAAGCTCGTCTTCGTGATTGTCCTCTCGGGCCTGCATGGGATGCAGGCCGGGATGCTCCGCCGTGCGTCGTCCCATCCCGAGGCGCGGATTCCCGGGTTCGTTCGCTGGTTGCCCGGGCTGATCGCCCTGTCTGTGATCGCGATTGCGGTTCTTGTCGTCGTGAAGCCGGGATAGGAAGAACCGCGACCGGCCACCCGGCGTTGCGGCTGCCTTTTTCCTTCTCCGCTTACCCTCGCGACGGTGGGGGAGGGTATTCGGAAGGGACGACGTGCGTCCCGGAGACGCGATCGACGAACCGGTAGTAGAACCAAAAGGCCGACGGGATGCTGAGCAGGAGGAGAAGCCAGTGCAGGAGCGATGGAACCTTGGCTCCCGAAAGAGCGAGCGGCCAGAGCGCCAGGATCGCCCCGGCGATCCGGCAGAGGTGGCGGAGGGTGGCGCGCGCGAGGGTCACCGGCTCTCCCTCGACGGTGTAGACGCGAAGGTTGAGCCAGGTCTTTCCCTGCGTGGCGCTATGCGAGCTCCGCTCCAAGAGAGCGAAATAGGCCCAAGGGCCAAGGATAAAGGCCGCCGGCATGCCGATCGCCCGGAAGGTAGCGATCGCCTCATGATGGTGGGAGAGGTAGAAGGCCGCAGCGAATCCTTCGAGCTGAAAGAGCACAAGGGTCACGAAGTAGGCGCCGAAGGCATCGATGAGGTCGGCCGTGATTCTCCGTCGCCAATAGTGTCGAACCATGCCGTCTCCCCGCGGACCCGCGTTTTCCATGCGGCAAAAAGTTTACCCGGCGCGCGCTTCGAATGCCAGAGAGGAGTTTTGGCTTTTTGGAGCCTTTGGCCGACGACGGAGCGCTAACGCTCGAACTCGGAGGGGATAGGTTACAGGAGCGCCATTGGGGGGATCCGGTCATGAAGCAGGAGAGAGGGGAGAAGCCCACCCGGATGAAGGTTCGTAAGCATCGCAACCGGCTGCGCGCTCAGGGACAGCGGCCGATCCAGGTTTGGATGCCGGACGTGCGGGCATCGTCCTTCCGGGTGGAGGCGCACCGGCAGTCGCCTGCCGTGGCGGCGGGAGCCCATGCGGCTGAGGACCAGGCGTTCATCGACGCAGCGTCTGACGAGGACGATGAATGAGGCGGGGCGAGGTCTGGACCGTTTCCGGCGACAAGGATGATGTGGGCAAGCCGCTCCCTGTGGTCATCGTGCAGGACGACCCATTCGATGGGACAGAGTCGAGGTTGGGGGATGGCAAGAAGCCTGTTTGGGGCAAGGGGTTCAGCCGGTGGAGCTTCCCCGGCGCGAGAGCGGGGGGGTTACCCTCCCGAGGGAGGCGGTCATTGGGATGCTTTCCCGGGAGATATCGGTTTCCGCGATGGCCGAGAGGCTCGAGGAGCAGGATCCCCGGCTCTGGCGCGTCTTGGGGCATTACGAGGAAAAGGCCTACCGGCAAGAAGCGGGAAGCGAGGTCAAGAGGATCCCCAAGAGCTCCGCTGGTGGCTCCCGTGGGCTCACCACAGTCGGCTTGTCCCTTCCAAGACTCCCTAAAACGATCCAAGAAGACCTTGGCGGAATCCTCTCCTTTCTCCCGAGTCAGATCGCCAACGGAACCATCGAAGCGACCCACGGGCGGATCCAGCTTGTCAAAAGGATGGCCAGAGGCTTTCGGAGCTTCCGCTACCTGAGAATTGCCGCGTTCCTCAAGGCCGGAACGTTGCGGCGCGGATCCTTCGGCCGTGCCCACTGGAAACAGCGAAGGGGCAAGATCGATCACGGTGACCCGCCCCGGGATTGCAATATGAGTTATAGGGCGGTACATATACTCATAACTAGAGAGGCGGGTTGATCGTTGGCTTTCGGGATGAATGGTTGCGGGCCTTCTTCGTGCACGACGCCCAATCCCGCAACATCCCATCCGACCTGGAAGCCAGGTTGTTCCGCAAGCTCCAGATGATTGACGACGCCACGACCGATCAGGACTTGCGTGTGCCGCCCAGCAGCCATTTCGAGAAGCTGAAAGGCAATCTGGCAGGTCTCCACTCGATCCGCGTCAACAAGCAATACCGGCTGGTCTTTCGCTGGGATGGTGAACGCGGCGAGGCCGACGGCATCTATCTGGACGATCACAGCTACCGATGAGAGCGAGGCAAACCATGCTGACCACCAAGCGCAAGCCGGCGAGCGTCGGCGAGATACTGACTGAAGAGTTCATGGAGCCGATGGGGCTGACGCAGGGAGCGCTCGCCGAGGCGATGGGCGTCCAGCGCAAACACGTCAACGAATTGTGCAGCAACCGTAGGAACGTGACGGCCGCGACGGCGCTGATCCTGGCCCGTGTGTTCGGCAACAGCCCCGACTTCTGGCTCAACGTGCAGCGGCGCAACGATCTTTGGGAGGTGATGAACACACCCAAGGAGCGCGCAAGGGTCGAGCGCGCGCGCCCCGTGAAGAAGGCTGCCTGAGCGGGACCATGCGGCCCGATGGTGCGGGCCGGGACCATGATTCGAGAAGGAGACATCGCCCATGACCGTGCCGCTCCGCGCCGCCCTCTATCTGCGCGTCTCGACGGCGCGGCAGGCCGAGCATGACGTGTCGATCCCCGACCAAAAACGCCAGGGCGAAGCCTATTGCGCCTCATGCGGCTACGATCTGGTTGAAACCTACGTTGAGCCGGGCGCCTCGGCGACCAACGACCGCAGGCCCGAGTTCCAACGCATGATCGAAGCAGGCACCAGCAAGCCCACGCCGTTCGACGTGGTGGTGGTACACAGCTTCAGCCGCTTCTTCCGCGATCACTTCGAATTGGAGTTCTACGTCAGGAAGCTGGCGAAGAACGGCGTCCGGCTCGTCTCGATCACCCAGGAGATGGGCGACGATCCCATGCACGTCATGATGCGGCAGATCATGGCGCTCTTCGACGAATATCAATCGAAGGAAAATGCCAAGCACGTCATGCGGGCCTTGAAGGAGAATGCGCGGCAAGGCTTCTGGAACGGCTCGCTTCCTCCTATCGGCTATCGCACCGTCGCCGTCGAGCAGCGCGGGGCCAAGACGAAGAAAAAGCTGGAGATCGACCTGCTCCACGCCGACACGGTGCGGCTGATCTATCGTCTTGCCTTGGAGGGCGACGGCACGACCGGCCAGATGGGCGTCAAGAACATCGTCTCCTATCTGAACAGCCGCCGCGCTTCACCCGCGACGGCGGGCGCTGGGGCATCGGTCAGGTTCACCGCATCCCGCCGCGCCGCCCCTATATGGGCGAGCACGAGTTCAACAAGCGATCCAAGACCAAGGAGTTGAAGCCGGTTGGCGAGGTCGTCACGGTTCCGGTGCCGCCGATCGTCGACCGCGAGACGTTCGACACCGTGCAGGCGTTGCTCCCGACGCTCGTGGCGAACGGCGGCGTAAAGCTAGTGCCCACTCGGTGAGGGAAGTGGCGGGCCACGACCGATGAAGATGAGCACTATGTCTACGCTATAGCCCTCTAATGCCGGACATTGCGACTTCCCATGCTGATTGCGCGGTTTCATCAGCGATTTTGGCCATTCTCTGGATGGCAAGGACAGGTGGGAACGGACGGACCGGTATTGGAAAAGCGAATGGCAATAACTGCCGTGGCAGACACTATCAGCTTTCCGGAAAGGACGGTGTTTCGGGAATGCCACCGTTTCCGGCGGATTGAGGGAAATCCCGCATTCCCTTTTCAAGCCAGATTGTCTATTTTCTTTCTAAAAGGAGATAGACCATCAGCATCCTACCCCTGAGCAAAGAGCCGCAACCGGATGAGGCGGAATTCAACGCCTTCTTCCCGTCCAAATTCTCGCTGTCGCAGTTCACCAGCTCAAAGAGCGATCTGGATGGCGCTGAGTATCCGCACCCCTATACGGGGACACGCCGGATCCTCGTGATCGGCACCGACGAACGCTACCTGAAGATGGAGAACGGCACGCTGTTTTCCACCGGCAACCACCCCGTCGAGACGCTGGTGCCGATGTACCATCTGCACAAGGCCGGTTTCGAGTTCGACATCGCGACCGTCTCGGGAAACCTGTTGAAGTTCGAGTTCTGGGCGATGCCCAAGGACGACGAGGCGATCACTGGGCTACATGAGGCATATCTCGATCAGTTCCAAAAACCGCTCAAATTGTCAGACGTGGTCGCCGGCCTGGGTCCGGACAGCGATTATATCGCGGTGTTTGTCCCCGGTGGTCACGGACCGCTCGCGGGATTGCCGTTCGACGAGGATATGGGTGCGGTGCTGCGTTGGGCGCTGGACAATGACCGGCATATCGTGTCGATCTGCCATGGTCCGGCCGCATTGCTGGCCTGCACGCCGAAGGTCGATGGCGACGCTTTCCCATTTGCGGGCTACACGATCACCGCCTTCCCCGACGCATCGGATCGTATGACGCCAGATATCGGCTATATGCCGGGTCATCTGACGTGGCATTTCGGCGTGACGATCGCCAATACCGATCCCGACAAGTCGACGTACAAGGATCGCAAGCTGGTTACGGGGGCAAGTCCGTTTGCCGCCAACGAACTGGGCAAGCTGGCAGCCGAGACGCTGCTGGATGCGGTGGCGGCAGGCTGACGATGGGTGGGGCGGCATTGGCCGGGGCGGCAGCAGCGGTCGTCACCATCGAGCGCAGTGAAGATATAGATGGGCTTCGCGATGCCGTCCGCCTGTTTGCCGCCCCGCTCGGATATGACTGGTTCGTCCTCTACACCGCACCACCCCCCGGCGATGGCATAATCGAGCAATTGTTATAGCTGGAGGGCGACTGGTTCGGGGACAGTGGGACGGTCTGCCCGAAACCTATCTGGCGCGCTGCCCGGTCAACCGCCACGTCCTGGAGACCGATCGTCCGTTCTTCTGGACCAAGACGGGCGACGCGGAGCGCGAAACCTATCGCGTCGTGACACGCCCACGCGGTTCGGGTATCCACGGATTGCAGGTGCCGGTATTTGGCCATGTTGGTCTGATCGGCGCGATGAGTTTTGGCGGTACGGCCGTCGATAGCAGCGTTGAGGCGCGGCTCGCATTGTCGCTTGTTGCAGTAGCGGCATTTCATGCCGCCCGGCGCTTTTCCGGTCCGACCGCCGTTGCAAGCATTCCGCAACTGTCCGCCCGTGAACTGGAGGTCGCACGCTGGATCGCCTCCGGACGCCGACAAGCCGATCTGGCACTGTTGCTGGGCCTGTCCGAACGTACGATCGAGAATCATTTGCGGCGGATTCGCAAACGCTTGGGCATCGCCAGCACGGCGCAGGCGGTTCACGTCCTCGTCCGTGCCGGTGCCTTGGAACCGCAAGGCACGATCCCAATGCAGGAGAGCATCCGATGACCGATCCATATCCAGGCGAAGGTGCTCGGCACGACTTCATTATCGTCGGGTCGGGCGCAGGCGGAGGACCGTTTGCGGCAAAACTGATCGAGGCGGGCTTTTCGGTTTTGCTGATCGAGGCCGGCAGCGATCATCGCTGCCCTTATTACGATGTACCCATCATGCAGGCACGCCCCAGCGAGGACGCGGAGATGCGCTGGGACTTTTTTGTTCGCCACTATGGAGACGACGCACTTCAGCGTCGCAGCGACAAGTTCGTCGCCGAACGCGACGGCGTCCTCTATCCACGCGGCGCGACGCTGGGCGGTTCGACAGCGATCAGCGCGCTGTCACGGCCTCAAGGCCATCCGCGATCAAGCCAAGGCCGATGCAGACCGGGCGCAGGCGATGCTCGACAACTCCGGCGTCAAGGCGATCACGCCGCAGATGCTGCGCAAGTTCGTCGCAACCGCCCGCGACCGTATCCGGCTGGAAGGCGGCGGCTATCGCCGCGATCATCTTCGAGCGCTTGCACAGCGGGTCGAGGTCGCCGAAGGCGAAGTGCGGATCATGGGATCGAAGTCCCGGCTGCTACAGACGCTTGTGGCGGGAAGTGGCGTAAACTCAGTGCCCACTCGGGGAGGGAAGTGGCGGGCCACGACCGATAGCGATGATCACTACGTTTACGCCATAGCCACCTAAGGCGCGCTGGCTCCTCGCTGAATTGAGTGGGTAAGGGGGGGAGCGGATTTCGGTTAAGGGATGGCAAGAAGCGGGGTTCTTGCCATCCGTCTTCGACGGATTTTTGGGGAGAGAGGAAGCCGTCAAGGACACTTCGACTTCGTCGATCCTCCTTGACGGCGGATTGCCAGACCGGGCTGCCTGGTTGAGGCTTGCGGGATGGACGCGAACACGCTTTTTGCTGCGGCGCTGCCACTGGGTTCGGAAGGGAAGGTGAGCCGGAGTGAGCTCTCTGCGAAGGAGCATACTCTGAAGATCTGGCTCGGGTTTGGAGCAAGGTCATCGTTTTCCCTGTCCGGAATGTCGAAGAGCTTCCCCCGTACACGACACGCTGGAGAAGCGGTGGAGGCAGATGAACTTCTGGCCGTACCGGACCGAGTGGCTCGCTCGGGTTCCTCGGATCGACTGTCCGGAGCAGGGAGTTCGGCTGGTGGAGGTTCCTTGGGCCAGGGCGGGGAGCGGGTTTACTCTCATGATGGAGGCGGTCATTTGGATGCTTTCCCGGGAGATGTCGGTTTCCGCGATGGCGGAGATGCTCAAGGAGCAAGAACCCCGGCTCTGGCGGGTCTTGGGGCATTCCGTGGAAAAGGCCTACCGACGCGAGGCCTGGGGCGAGGTCAAGAAGATCCTGGTGGATGAGACCAGGAGCAAGCGGGGCCACCGTTCCGTGACGGTCGTTCCCGATGCGGAGAGCCGGAAGTTGCTCTTTCTTGCCCAGTGGAGAGGAAAGGAGGCTCTGGAGGCCTTTGCCAAGGAGAGGAAGGAACAGAATGCCGATCCGGGGCAGATCGAAGCGATCTGCATGGATATGAGCCCCTCTTCCATCTCTGGAGCCCGGGAGTTTTTTCCGAAGGCGGAGAGGATTTTTGATCCTTTCCCTGTCATGCAGATGGCGGGAGAGGCGGTCGACCAGGTGCGCAAGGAGTTCGGGCGTCAAGCGTTGCTGCCGAAAGGAAGCCTCTGGGCGCTCCGAGGCAACGAATGGACGCGAAGCGAGGAGCAGAAGGGTCTGCGGAGTTCCCTTTGCGCCGCCGATCCTCGATTGGGAAGAGCCATTGGGTTGCGGGAGGCTCTCCCAGAGATCCTCTCCCAGGAGGATCCCCGCTGGTGGTTCCGGTGGGCGGATCGCAGTCGGCTTGCCCCCTTCCGAAGACTCTCCCAAGCCATCCAAGAGCATCTGGGGGGAATCCTCTCCTTTCTCCCGAGTCAGATCGCCAACGGAACCATCGAAGCGACCCACGGGCGGATCCAGCTTGTCAAAAGGATGGCCAGAGGCTTTCGGAGCTTCCGCTACCTGAGAATTGCCGCGTTCCTCAAGGCCGGAACGTTGCGGCGCGGATCCTTCGGCCGTGCCCACTGGAAACAGCGAAGAGGCCGATTTAGGCATCCCGTTGCCACGAACCAATTCGGCAATGTCCGCTAGCGCCTTGAACTCCACGCCGTTCGGGCAATGCTCTGCAATGAGGCGATCAATCCGGCTCATGCCTCATCTCCTTCATCATCCACTCGCGCCAATTCCTTCTCAATCTCCTCGATGCTGGGCAGGCTCGTTTGCAATTCGGCGGGTAAGGATTGGGCTAGCTTGAATTCGGCAATGCCCATCGGTTGGGATTTGTCGCTCAGCGCGTATTCCACCACCACCTTGTTTCTGCTCTTGCACAGCAGCAGACCAATGGTTGGATTGTCGTGCTCGTTCTTGACTTGGCGATCCACCGCCGTGAGGTAAAAGCCCAGTTGCCCCAGATGCTCCGGCTTGAACTGGCCCGCCTTCAATTCGACCACGACATAACAGCGCAGCTTGAGGTGGTAGAACAGCAGGTCGATGAAGAACTCCTCACCGCCCACATCCAATAAGACCTGCCGGCCGACGAAGGCGAAGCCCGCGCCGAGTTCCAGCAGAAATTCGGTGACATGCCTGATGAGCGCATGTTCAATTTCTCGTTCCTGCACTTCGTCCGTCAGACCGAGAAAATCGAAGCGGTATGGGTCTTTCAGGGATTCTCGCGCCAGATCGGAGTGTGGTGCGGGCAGCGTTGCCGGGAAATTGGTTACGGCACCGCCGCTTCGCTCCAGCAAGCAGCTTTCGATCTGCATCACCAGCACGTTGCGCGACCAGTTGTGTGCGATGGCCTGGGCGGCATACCATTTCCGCGTTTCGGGGCCGGGCAGCTTGTCCAGCAGTGCCAGTTGATGGTACCAGGGCAATTGTGCAAGCACCTCTTGCACGAATGACTCGTCTGGCCATGCCTCGGCAAAGGCGCGCATGTATTTGAGGTTGCGCGGCGAAAAGCCCTTCATGTCCGGGAAGGCCGTGCGCAGGTCCGCCGCAAGCCGATCGATGACCTTGGCGCCCCAGGCCTGTTTGGCCTGTCGGGCGAGGATGTCGCGGCCGATCTGCCAGTAGAGCAGCACGAGTTCGCGGTTGACGGCGAGCGCGGCGCGCTGCTGCGCGGCATGGATGCGCGCCTTCAGTTCGGCCAGCCAATCGGTGTAGCCGGCGGGGGGCGTGCCGAGGTGGGCGGGGATATCGGTCATGCCTCATCCCCTTCCGGGTCGTCGCCCTCCAGATCGGCAACGATGGCGTCGACGGCCGTGCGCAATTCGGCCTGCCGCGCGACGATCTGGGCGATCTCCGCATTGAGCGCCTTGATGTCCACCGTCTCGCTTGCATCGGGCTGCTCGATGTAGGATGACACTGCCATGTTGTAGCCGTTGGACCCGATGGCGGCGTTCTCAACGAGCCGCGCGAAATGTGCGATGTCTTTCCGGGCGGTGAAGGCGTCCAGAATCTTGCGTCGGTTTTCCTCGGTCAGCTTGTTCTTGTTGCCGTTGCGGACGAATTCGGTGCTGGCGTCAATGAACAGGGTGGCGTTGTCGCGTTTGGATTTCTTCAGCACGATGATGCAGGTAGCGATGGTCGTGCCGAAGAACAGATCCGGGGGGAGCTGGATGACAGCATCCACATAGTTGTTGTCGATGAGGTACTGGCGGATTTTCTGCTCGGCACCGCCGCGATAGAGCACGCCGGGGAATTCGACGATGGCCGCCGTGCCGCTGGTGGCCAGCCAGCTCAGGATGTGCATGGTGAAGGCCAGGTCGGCCTTGCTCTTGGGCGCGAGCACGCCGGCGGGCGCGAAGCGCGGAGCGTTGATCAGCAGCGGATTGCTGTCGCCTGCCCACCTGATCGAATAGGGCGGATTGGAAACGATGGCCTCGAACGGTTCGTCGTCCTCGTGTGACGGATCGGTCAGCGTGTCGCCATGCGCGATGTCGGACTTCTCACAGTTCACGTCATGCAGGAACATGTTGATGCGGCACAGATTGTAGGTCGTCAGGTTGATCTCCTGCCCGAAGAAGCCCTGCCGTACCCTGTCCTGCCCCAGGACCTTGGCGAACTTGAGCAGCAGAGACCCCGACCCGCAGGCCGGATCATACACCTTGTTGACATCGGTTTTGCCGCTGACCGCGATGCGGGCCAGCAGTTCGGAAACTTCCTGCGGCGTGTAAAACTCGCCACCGGATTTACCAGCAGTCGAGGCGTACATCTGCATCAGATATTCGTAGGCGTCGCCGAACAGGTCGATGCTGTTGTCGGAGAAGTTGCCCGAGCCGCTGCTTAGGGGCAAATCGCCGATGGCATCGAGCAGCTTGACCAGTTTTTCATTGCGCTTGGCGACGGTCGGGCCGAGCTTGCCGCTGTTCACGTCGAGATCGTCGAACAAGCCCTTGAAGTTATTCTCGCTCTCCGCGCCGATGGCCGAGCCTTCGATCTCCTTGAAGACGCGGGGCAAGGTTTCGTTGAGGTTGGCATCGTGCCGTGCCCGTTGGCGCACATTAGCGAACAGGTGCGAGGGTAGGATGTAGAAGCCCTTCTCCTTCACTGTCTCGGCGCGGCCCCGCTCGGCGTCGGCATCAGGGAGAGCGGCGTAGTCAAAGCTCACATTGTCCGCGCTGCGCTCTTGGGCATTGAGATAGGTGGTCAGATTCTCCGAGATGAATCGATAGAACAACATGCCGAGCACGTAGCTCTTGAAGTCCCAGCCATCGACGCTACCACGCAGGTCGTTGGCGATGCGCCAGATTGTCTTGTGCAGCTCGGCGCGTTCGATTTCCTTGACGTTACTCACTGCCGGAAATCCCCGCTCGGCCCTTCCTTGTCCGCCGGATCAACCATTCGTCCCGATTCAATCGCTTTCAATCGCTCGTGTTCCTCGACTGCGAGCACCACCTTTTCATGGCCCGAATCTCGCGGATCCTAACTTGGGCCATTTGGAACGAAATAGCTCTTTTAGGCAATAGAAGACGCGGCATGGCGGGCGGCGCGGAAACCTTAAATATCGCAGCGCTGCCCGGCAGCGTGCGGTATCGGCACGGTCTGGAAAAGGAAGACATCGACGTTTGCCAACCCAATCTCTTCGTTGGGGACAGATTTCGGAGGTCTATGCCTCGGCCTCTTCCTCGCGCGTCCAGGCCAGGCTTCAGAACTCAGAGAGCCAGGCAGTCACGTCGCACGCGTTGAGCAAATCGCCCATACCGCGCGCCAGCGCATCCGGCTTGAAGGGGCGGCTACTGGCGCGCACCCCTCCGCGCGCTCGCCCAGCCGGCGAGGTCGCCGAAGATGAAGTCCGCATCATGGGATCGAAGTTCCCGTTGCTCCAGTCGCTTGTGGCAGGCGGTGGCGTAAACGTAGTGCCCACTCGGGGGGAGGTGGCGGGCCACGACCGATGAAGATGAGCACTATGTCTACGCCATAGCCCTCTCAAATTGAGCCACGGGTGCCGGCGAATACTGGCGGGAAACGGTCGGTCTGCTTTCGATCCTGAAATCAGGAAGAATTGGACATCGTCCCAGGGTAGAAAGGAGAAGGCAGCCATGGGCCAAGTTTGGATAGCCCATGACCGCCGTAAGCCGCTGGCCGATGGCTAGCGCTGGAACGTGAGGTGGACGATCCCACTCTCGGCCGTTTCTGCCTTGACGGTGTAACCGGCCTCTAACCCGCGCAACTCGTCCCAGAGGCGTATGCCCCGCCCCAGCAGAATTGGAGCAATGGCGACATGGAGGCGGTCCACAAGTCCAGCCTTGAGATAGTCGCGGACCATGGTTGGTCCGCTACCTATCCGAACATCCTTGCCGTTTGCGGCTTTCTCGGCCCGTTGCAGCGCATCAACCGGGTCTGCCGCGAGGAAGTGGAACGTGGTGCCTCCAGCCATCTCGATGGAAGGCCGTGGCGTGTGCGTCAGGACGAAGACCGGGCAGTGAAATGGCGGCTCGTCGCCCCACCACCCTTTCCAGTTGGGATCATCGGGAAAATGTGCAGCCCGAACTTGCCGGCCCCCAGGATCTCGGTGCCAATGTTGGCGATGTAATCCTTCGCATACTCATCATCTATGCCGGTGGTGCCTTTGCCGCTGGTGTCCTTGAGCACGCGCTCCCGGAACGTCCTTGTGGCGACATAGGCGCCGACCAGGCGCGACCAGTCTGGGCCGAACGGGTTTTCAGGCGTCTGGTCCGTCGTTGTTGCGAAACCATCGAGCGAGACGAGAAGGTCAACACGAACTGCCATTGGAGCGCTCCCAAACACTAAGGTAGTTGCCTTGATAATTGCGGTGAAACACTAAGGCAAGTGACTTTCTATGCTTGACCGGCACGCGCGGCCGCTTTACCGAGCTATATGCCCTACCACTCGACCCCCCTCGACCTCGCCTTTCACGCCCTCAGCGACCCGACCCGCCGCGCGGTGGTATCGCGGCTGGTCGAGGGCGAGCTGCCGGTGACCGCACTGGCCGAGCCTTTCGAAATGGCGCTGCCCTCCTTCGCCCAGCATCTCAAGGTGCTGGAAGATTGCGGATTGATCGCTAGCGAGAAGCGCGGGCGCAGCCGCTGGTGCCGACTGGAGCGCGCGCGCTTCGAGGAAGCAGCCAACTGGATGGAAGCCGAGCGCCGACGCTGGACCGAGCGGCTCGGCCGGCTGGAAGCCTATTTGGACAAGACAGGAGAGAGCGACGATGGAAAAGCTATTTGAGACCTGGTCGCTGGACCGTGAGATCGTGCTCGTCAAGGTGCTGAAGCACCCGCGCCATAAGGTCTTCGCCGCCTGGATGGACCCGGAAGCGCTGGCGCAATGGTATGGCCCGGTTGGCCTCAGCATTGAGAACCACCAGGCCGACATCCGCGAGGGCGGGGAGTGGCGCTTCGACATGGTGGGCACGTTCGAAGGCCACGAGCAGCGCTTTCCCAATCTCATGCGCTTCTTGAAGATCGTGCCCAACGAGCTGATCGTGGTGGACTATGGTACCCCGGACCCCAACGATCCGGAACGATTCTACATGACGATTTCCTTCGATGAGCAGACCGACGGCAAGACCGTGCTGACCATGCGCCAGCTTCACCCAAGCCGCGAACGACGCCAAGTGGTCGTCGGTTTCGGCGCGGTGGAGTACGGGCTGCAGACGCTGGACGGCCTTGACGCTTGGCTGGATGGTTGAACGCGGCTCATCTGGAGGTCGTGGTCACCGCGCCCTAGTGCCATGATTGCCTGTTTTCAGCGCCGCTTGGTAGGAGTGCGGCAGTCGGCTGTGGACCGGCCAACCACCCCTCGGCAAGATTGCGCTGCGGCGCATCGCTTGTATCAGAACGACCATTCTGATATTGTCCCGCCATGCCGCGCCCAAAACAATATGATCGCAAAGACATCCTCGCCCCCGCCATGGAACTGTTCTGGGCGCGCGGCTACTACGCGACTTCGATCGACGATCTGGTCGGTGCGACAGGCGTCAGCCGGCACGGCCTCTATGCTGAGTTCCGCGACAAGCGCGGCCTGTTCGTCGCCGTCATGGAGACCTATTTCGAGACCGTCGTTTCGCCCGCTTTCGACCGCGTGGAGGCCGAGGGGGCGGGGCTTTCTGACATACGTGCCTATTTTGAAACGCAGATCGCCCTGGCTGTCGCAAGGGGCCTGCCCGGACCGGGATGCCTCGTCGCCAACACCATGACAGAGAGCGGCCCGCACGACGAGGCTTTCGGCGCCCTCGTGCGCCGCCACCTGGACCGGCTGAACGCGGGCTTCCGGAACGCTCTTCGGAGCGTGTGTTCCGGACGCCGACCGGAGGATTCGGTGGATGTCGGCAGTCTTGCAAACTTCCTGATGATTTCAGCTCAGGGCCTCTGGTCCGTTTCCCGTATCACCCCGGAGCCGGGTCCGCTAAGGGCCTATGTCGATTGCTTGCTCCGGTCCATCGAAGAGAGGGTCACCCAATGACAAAAGCGCGTTTTCCGGGGCGGGCGTTCGTGCTGACATGCGTGATTGTCGGCATCTGGATCAACGCTTCCGAGATTTTTCGCTATTTCGTCTTCGTCATGCCGATGACGCGGAAGACGCTGGCGATGGTCCCCGATGTCGCGCCGATGAACCTGCCCGTGTTTGTGGTCTGGGGGCTGTGGGACACGCTGCTCGTGGTGATGAGCGTGCTCCTTACCTGGCTCTATGCTCAGGCGTTTGGCGCGAGCCTGCGCTCCGCCGCGATTGCCGGGACGCTTTCTTGGTTGTTCTTTTTCGTGCTCTTCTGGATTGCAATGCTGAACATGAATCTCGCGGAGCCCGCGACGGCAGCAATCGCACTGCCACTCGCATGGATCGAGCTTGTCATTGCGAGTATTCTGGCCATGCGTTTTCTTCCCGCGCCGCCCGAACAGGTGTCGGCGGCGATTGGATAGCCCACTCGCGGAATATTGCGCAATCGGCGGCAAATGTCGGGCCGCGACCGATAGTGATGATCGCAACCACTTCTGTCACAACTCATGCAACTCCGATTTTTGCGCCTGGCTTTGGCGACAAAATTTCCCTGAAAAATCCACGGCGGTCGATTTGTCGCGAGTTCTAGGAGTTCTGCGACGACGCAACAGCAAGCTCCGTCATCGCCGCCTTCTCATCCACGACATCGGCATAGCCAAGCTCTGCGCGAATTTTTCGAGTGTCGAGGGCGAATGCCTGATTGTAATCGAACGGAGGCGCGGCAGGCAGCTCGCCGCCTCGTGTCGGCAGAAAAGCTAGCCGTTCTCCCATGGTTGGGGTGTCTGCTTCACCGACATTGAAAACCGCCCTGCACGCCTTCGGATGGAAGGCGGCCGTTACGATCGCAGCCGCAACGTTCTCGACATGGCCGTGGGTCCAGCGCCAATCGGGGACGGTCGAAAAGCCATAGACGGTAGAAAGGTCGCCGTTGTCTTCCGGCCCATAGACCTTCGGCAGACGCAGAATCGTCCAGTCGAGCCCTGGCGCATTCTGCAGTACACGCTCGACCAAAACCTTATCATAGTCATGCGCATAAGCGCCAAGCTGCGCCTCCATACCACGATAGGGATAAAGCACCGAACGCAGCGGCGAATTCTCGCGCAAGGGCACTGCGTCCGGTGGACCGGGGTCGGTTTTCGTCAAACGACCGTAGGCCCGGTAAACATCGCAGCTCGATACCAGAGTGAAGCGCCCCACACGCCCGTCAAAGGCGCGAACGGCGGCATCCGCATCGGCCTCGCCCATCGCCACCATATGCACGACCATATCCCAATCACGGAGCAACCGGGCCGGGAGTGCCACAATCGGGTATTCGGCGCTCGGCTCAATTAAGTGCTCCACGTCGGGCAGGATAGGGTTGGTGCTCGTTCCCCTATGAAAGACTGCGACCTCCGCACCGGCATCATGGAGACGCCGCACCACATGCGCACCGATAAAGCGGGTGCCGCCGATTACTAAAACCTTCATTGTGACACCTCGCAAAACTCCCGAAACCTGCAACGCAGTTTGCGACCAAAGCCTGTAACGTAGCAAGAGCGTCAGGAATTGCGCGGATGGCGGGCGCTGCATGAAGCGTGTTTGCGCGGCAAGCCGCGCGATGGCGGGCAGCGCTGCGATAATTGAGGTCTCCGCGCCGCCCGCCATCGGTCACGCCTGATTCCGCTGCGGCTGCGATTTGTTGTGCGCATCTGGCGGCCTATCCGCCTCAAAGGCCATCTCCCCCAGTTTTGTCCAAATGCCGCGTGCCTGTTCGCCCTGATCGCTTTGAAGCTTGTCGGCCATCCAAAGCAACGCGCCGTAGATCACGGCGCGGTCGTCGCCGGTCAGCTCCACGATCCCAGCCTTGACGATGAGACCGCCGAGTTCGATCAGATGCCGCGTGCGCTTGCGACGCTCGACCTGCCAAGTGCGCATGTCATGCCGCGCCAGCGCCGCCTGATGCCGGTTGCGCGCTGCCCGGTTGCGGTTGAGCGCCGCCAGCGTCGCGATCAGGCGCAGATGCAGATCGCCGCGACCGGCGCTGAAAGAACGCGGCCCCGCGTTTCGCCCATGCCTCCCTCTTTCCGGAATCTTTGGTTTCGGCCAGCACGATCAGCGCGCCAGCCAGTTCCTCGGCGCTAAGGGCGTCGGCGCCGGTCGAGATGACCAACTCGCCAAGCTGTTGCACCTTGCGGGCTTTCAGGTCTCGCGCCTTGTCTTGCAGCGACTTCAGTTCGGCGTCGAAGTCCCGTGGCTTGCGCATGATGTCCTCCATAAGCTGTCGATGGAGCGATGATAGTTGAGCGCCTGCCCCAATGCTGTAAGGTCGCTGGGACGGGCTGGAACGGCGCGAGCAGTCCCGAGAAAATAGTTTCGAGGGCGCGCTTATACGTCGTTCCGACGTGCGCTCCGCTGTGGTGATGATCCGGTCGCGATGGCGATCTATCATTTCCACGTCAAGGTCATCGGCCGCAAATCCGGCTCCAGCGCGGTGGCGTCCGCCGCCTACCGTTCGGCCTCGCGGCTGCGCGACGACCGGCTTGAGCGCAACCACGATTTCTCGGCCAAGCGCGGCGTCGTCCATTCCGAGGTCATGCTGCCGGAGAATGCGCCCGAGCAATGGAGCGACCGCGAACGGCTTTGGAACGATGTCGAGGCGTTCGAGGTCAGGAAGGACGCGCAGCTTGCCCGCGAGGTGGAGTTCGCCCTTCCGCGCGAGATGACGGAGCGCCAAGGCATCGAACTCGCCCGCGACTTCGTGCAGTCGGAATTTGTCGATCAGGGCATGATCGCCGACCTCAATGTGCATTGGGATAGGGCCGAGGATGGGACGCCCAAGCCCCATGCCCATGTCATGTTGACCATGCGATCCGTGGACGAGGACGGCTTCGGTCCGAAGGTGCGGGACTGGAACCGCACCGAGATGGTCGAACGCTGGCGGGAACGCTGGGCGGATCATGTCAACGAGCGGCTGACCGAACTCGACATCGACGCGCAAATCGACCATCGCAGCCTTGAAGCGCAAGGCATCGCGCTGGAGCCGCAAACCCAGATCGGCGCGCCTGCGCAGCGGATCGAGGGCGAAGGGATCGAGGCCGCCGACCGCGCGGAGATGCACCGCGAGATCGCGCGCGATAACGGCGCGCGCATCGTCGCCGATCCTTCCCTCGCATTGGACGCCATCACGCATCAGCAATCGACCTTCACGCGGCGCGACATGGCGATGTTCGCGCACCGGCACAGCGATGGTATCGACCAGTTCAACGAGGTGATCGGCGCGATGCGCGGCGCACCCGATCTGGTCGAACTCGGCAAGGACGGACGCGGCGAGGACCGCTTCACCACCCGCCAAATGATCGAGGTAGAACAGCGCCTGCACCGCGCCGGCGCGATGATGGCGGAACGGGAACGCCATGAGGTGGACGACGCCGGCAGACGGGCGGCGCTGGCGCGTGCGGAATCGCGCAGCCTTGTCCTGTCCGGCGAGCAGGCTGATGCGCTGGCGCATATCACAGATGGGCGCGGTCTCGGCATTGTCGTCGGCTATGCCGGAACCGGGAAAAGCGCGATGCTGGGTGTGGCGCGCGAGGCTTGGGAGGATGCCGGTTACAGCGTACGCGGCGCGGCCCTGTCCGGTATCGCCGCCGAGAATCTGGAAGGCGGATCGGGCATCGCGTCGCGCACGATCGCCAGCATGGAACATGGCTGGTCGCAGGGCCGCGACCTTCTCACATCCCGCGATGTGCTTGTCATCGACGAGGCGGGCATGGTCGGCACGCGGCAGTTGGAGCGTGTGCTGTCCCATGCTGCCGAAGGCGGCGCGAAAGTGGTGCTGATCGGCGATCCGCAGCAGTTGCAATCCATCGAGGCGGGCGCGGCGTTCCGTTCGATTCACGAACGCCACGGCGGCGCGGAGATCGGCGAGGTGCGCCGGCAGCGCGAGGAGTGGCAGCGCGACGCCACGCGCGACCTGGCGACCGGCCGAACCGGCGACGCGATCCATGCCTATAACGCACATGGCATGGTGCATGAGGCCGCATCACGCGAGCAGGCGCGCGGCGACCTGATCGACCGCTGGGACCGCGAGCGGCAGGCGAACCCGGACACAACCCGCATCATCCTGACCCACACCAATGCCGAGGTGCGGGAATTGAACGAGGCGGCCCGCGATCGGATGCGGGAAGCCGGCGATTTGGGCGATGACGTGCGCCTGACGGTGGAACGCGGCGCGCGCAGCTTCGCCAGCGGGGATCGCGTCATGTTCTTGGCTAATGAACGCGGCCTTGGCGTGAAGAACGGCACGCTCGGAACCGTCGAGCAGGTCAGCGCGCAGAGCATGACCGTCCGCACCGCCGACGGCCGCGATGTCGTGTTCGACCTGAAGGACTACAACAAGATCGACCACGGCTATGCCGCCACGATCCACAAGGCACAGGGCATGACCGTGGAGCGCACCCATGTCCTGGCGACACCGGGCATGGACGCCCACGGCAGCTATGTCGCCCTGTCGCGGCACCGCGACGGAATGGAGTTGCATTATGGCCGTGATGACTTCGCCAGCCAGGACCGGCTTGTCGGCACCCTGTCGCGCGACCGGGCCAAGGACATGGCGACGGATTACGAACCCGCCCGCGACTACGCCGAGCGGCGCGGCATCACCTTCCGCGAGCGCGTGGAACGGGTTGTCGAGATCGTCAAACAGGTTCCCGAGAAGGTGCGCGGCATCTTCGACGGGTTGCGCCTGCCCGCCGAGAGCGGACAGCGGCCGGAAAGGAAGGTGGAGGAAGACCCGGAGGCGGCGTTGCGCCGCGCCCGTGGCCGGGCGCTCGTCCGTCATGCCCGTGCCGTCGATGCGATATTCGCCACGCAGGACCAGGGCGACAGGGCTAGCCCCGATCAGTTCAGGGAATTGCAGGAGGCGCGCCAGCGGTTCGAGGAGGTGCGCCCCTACGGCTCGCATGACGCCGAAGCGGCCTACAAGAAGAACCGGGAGCTTGCGGCGGAGGCGGCGTCCGGCGACGCCCGGCGCGCAATCCGCGCCCTGCAACTGGAAACCGAGCTGCGCACCGAACCGGCCCGCCGCGCCGACCGTTTCGTGGAACGCTGGCAGAGCCTCCACAGGGCCAGCGACGAACGATATGCGGCGGGCGACTATGCCGGGCACAGGGCCGCGCGGGCGGAGATGGGGAATATGGCGTACAGCCTGGAACGCGATCCGCAGATGGAGTCCCTTCTGGCGAGCCGCAAGCGCCAACTCGGCATCGCATTCGATTCGGGAATGGGCGTCGGCCGCGACCTCACCCTCACGTTCGGGCTTGGCCGGGGCCGGGGTCTCGGGCTGTAGAACCATCCTATTTACCGCCGCCTCTTCGCCACAGCCCTACGACGCCTAACTATCTATTGCACAACAACAAATCCTTGCCTTTGCCTGTTCTGGCAGTCCCACGAACAGCCAGCAGGAGGCATCGCGGCCATGCGCCAACCAGACCGTATCATCCGCATGGACACCGTCCGCCACCGGACGGGTCTCTCAAGGTCCACCATCTACCGCAAGATCGCCGAGGGCACGTTCCCGCCCCAGATCAGGATCAGCATCAACGGCGCGGGCTGGCGGGAATCCGACATCGACCGTTGGGTCGCCCATCCCGTGGCGTGGCGGCCGGGAAGCGGGCGCAGCCTCGATGGCGTCTGATCGCGGCGCGCGCTCCCGCTCTCCCCGCGTCAGGCCACCCACGGCGTCCGAGCAGCTTGAGGCGCTGCTGGGTTATCCGTGGCCGTTCCCCGGCAGGCCGCCCAAGCATGACCTATCCGCCTGGACCGTCACCGACGACTGGCCCCATCCTGTCCCGGTCACAGAGGCCTAGATCGAGGTGTTCGAGCAATGGTTCGGCGACCTGTTCGATGAGTTGTTCGGTTCCGAGGGCTGATGCTCCAAGCGTCGAAATCGGCGTTGAAATCCTCCCTGCGATAGATTACATGTAGTCACGTATGTCTACATATGGAGGCGCAACATGCTGACCATCAACCTTAGAGACGCCAAGGCTGGATTTTCCAGCCTGGTCGATGAAGCCGTCAAAGGAGAGATCGTGACCATCACCCGTCATGGCAAGCCGGTTGCGGCCCTGGTTTCGGTCGAGGCGGCGGAGATCGCACGCAAGGCGCTGACGCGCAAACGGGCGGGCCTTGCCAGCTATCTCAGGACGTTCCCAGGCGGAGAGTTCCCGCGCAACCGCAAACCATCGCGGGATGTCGAACTTTGAGCGGCTTCCTTCTCGACACCAACGTCGTTTCCATGCTGGCACCGTCGAAGTCGGAAGCATCCACTGATTTCCTCGACTGGCTGGACCGCATGGACGCCGATGGACGGCTATTTCTGTCGGTCGTCTCCATCCACGAGATCGAGAAGGGAATCGCGCTCCTCGACCATAAGGGGGCGACGACGAAAGCCGCGAGCCTGAAAGCATGGCTCAGTGGTCTCGTCTCCACATACGATGACAAGATCATTGGCTTCGACGCGCAGGCCGCCGCGATCGGCGGTCGGCTGGAGGCGAAGGCGCTTGCGGCCGGTCACGATCCCGGCATGGCTGACGCCGTGATTGCCGGGACCGCCGCAGCGCATGAACTCGTCATCGTCACCTGCAATACGAAGCATTTCCTGCCGTTCGGCGTCGCCGTGTTGTCGCCTGACGAGGCGGCTGCACAAGGAGACCCGGCATGACCGTTTCCACAATCCCTCTGCGCGCCGCCCTCTATTTGCGCGTTTCGACGGCGCGGCAGGCCGAGCATGATGTTTCGATCCCCGACCAGAAACGGCAGGGCGAAGCGCACTGCGCCTCACGCGGCTATCAGCTTGTCGAAACCTATGTGGAGCCAGGCGCATCCGCCACCAACGACCGCCGCCCGGAGTTCCAGCGGATGATCGAGGCCGGCACGTCTAAACCTGCACCGTTCGACGTGGTAGTGGTTCATTCGTTCAGCCGTTTCTTCCGCGATCACTTCGAGCTTGAGTTCTACGTCCGCAAGCTCGCCAAGAACGGCGTCAAGCTGGTCTCGATCACGCAGGAAATGGGGGATGACCCCATGCACGTCATGATGCGGCAGATCATGGCGCTGTTCGACGAATACCAGTCCAAGGAAAACGCCAAGCACGTCATACGGGCTTTGAAGGAGAACGCCCGCCAAGGCTTCTGGAACGGCTCGCTCCCCCCTATCGGCTACCGCGTCGTCGCGGCCGAGCAGCGCGGGGCCAAGACCAAGAAGAAACTGGAGATCGACCCGCTCCACGCCGACACCGTACGGCTGATCTACCGGCTGGCGCTGGAAGGCGACGGCACGACCGGCCAGATGGGCGTCAAGAACATCGTCTCCTATCTCAACAACCGCCGCATCTTCACCCGCGACGGTGGCCGCTGGGGCATCGGCCAGGTTCACCGCATCCTGACCCGCCGCACCTATATGGGCGAACACGAGTTCAACAAGCGTAGCAAGACCAAGGAACTGAAACCCGTCAGCGAGATCGTCACGGTTCCGGTCCCGCCGATCATCGACCGTGAGACGTTCGACACCGTGCAAGCGCTCTTAAAGGCCCGCAATCCGAAGGTCGTGCCATCCGCCGTCATCAGCGGCCCGACCATGCTCACCGGCTTGATTCATTGCGCCAAGTGCGGCGGGGCCATGACCATCCGCACCGGCAAGGGCGGGCGTTACCGCTATTACGGCTGTTCGATGAAAGCCCGGCAGGGGCCGACCGCTTGCGAGGGCATGGCGGTGCCGATGGATAAGCTCGACGATCTTGTCGCCAGTCACCTCGAAGACCAGCTTCTCCAGCCCGAGCGGCTGGAAACCATTCTCGCTAGCGTTCTCTACCGACGGCAGGAGCAATCCGAGCGCCGCCGCGAGCATATCGCCGAACTGAACAAGCGCGCCGCCGAATCGGAACTGCGCCTCAAACGCCTCTACGACGCCATTGAGGCGGGCGTGGCCGACATCGACGATCCGGCCCTGAAAGACCGCATCGACGGCCTGAAGGCTATCCGCGATCAGGCGAAGGCCGACGCCGAACGCGCCCAGGCCATGCTCGACCACTCCGGGGCCAAGGCCATCACCCCGCAGATGGTCCGCACCTTCGCCAAGACAGCCCGCCAGCGCATCCGGCTCGAAGGCGGCGGCTACCGCCGCGACCACCTCCGCGCGCTCGCCCAGCGCGTCGAGGTGGCGGACGGCGAGGTTCGGATCATGGGATCGAAGTCCCGGCTGCTCCAGACGCTCACAGCGAAAAACAGCGTAAATTCAGTGCCCACTCAAGGACTGAAATGGCGGACAGGGAGGGATTCGAACCCTCGGGCCGTTTTTGACGGCCACACGCTTTCCAGGCGTGCCCAATCAACCGCTCTGGCACCTGTCCTCAGGGGAACAAACGAGAGAACTGCGGCGATCGACCCATGGCAAGGAGATTTTGAGAGGGGTCGGAGCCCGTCAATACATTCCGCCGCTGCCCATCGAGCCACCGCCGTAGGCCCCCGTTCCGGCTTGCTCCGGCCCTTTTTCCAGGTCGGAGAGACGGATAAAGCCGCGTACGCCCCGAGTCGTTTCGACGCGAGCGTAAGCGCCCGCCGATTGAAGGATCTTTACCCGGGTTCCCTTATCGAGGTAGGTGTCGGGCACTTCCTGGCCGGGACCCTGGTAATAGAGTGGGGCGTCGTTCCTGGTGACGAGGTCGTAGCCTCCGATGACCGTTGCGCATCCCGAAAGGCTCAGCACAAAGGCGCAGGCGAGGGCGGAAGTGCCCAGCAGGAGGCGAGCGAAGGAAAGGTTCACGAAGGCAGGTATTCCCGTGGATCGGTGATTCGGCCGGTCAGCGCGGAGGCGGCGACGGTGTAGGGGGAAGCCAGGTAGACCTTGGATTCCTTGTGGCCCATCCGTCCCGGAAAGTTCCGGTTGGTCGCTGAAATGCAGACCATCGGCCGATCGAGCCGCCCGAAAGTGTCCATGGGGCCGCCCAGACAGGCGGCGCAAGAGGCGTTCTCGGTGAGGCGGACGCCGGCAGAGCTCAGGATCTCCCAGACGCTTTTCCCGCCGATCTGTCGCTGATGGAGCTCGGCGACGACGTTCGGCGTGGCGGGGACGGCAAAGGTCTCCACCGCCACCTGCTTGCCCTCGAGGATCTGCGCAAAAGCGAGGAAGTCGGAGAGCTTTCCGCCTGTGCAGGAGCCGAGGTAGGCGCGGTCGATCCGCACCGAGGAGAGACGCTCCGCGAGCTCCCGGTTGCCGGGGTTGGGCGGTTGGGCGACGGTCGGCTCAAGGGTGGAAAGATCGATGGTCTGCTCGGAGAGAAAGCGCGCGTCCGGATCGGGTTCCACCGGCTCGAATTTCGGATGGGTGCCGTTGCGCGCGCAGCCTTGCCGCACGAAGTCGAGGGTCTTTTCGTCGGCCGGGAAGATGCCGTTCTTGCCCCCCGCCTCGATCGCCATGTTGGCGATGGTCATCCGGTCCTCGATCGAAAGGCTGGCGACTCCGGGGCCGTCGAACTGCATGGCGCAGTAGGTCGCCCCATCGAATCCGATCCGCCCGATGATCTCGAGAATCACGTCCTTCGCCATGACTCCCTTGGGAAGCTCGCCTTCCAGCCGGAAGCGCAGGGTGGGGGGGACCTTGAGGAGAAGTTTCCCCGTGCCCAGGACGAAGCCAGCGTCGGTGTTCCCGATGCCGGTAGCGAAAAGGTTGAAGGCTCCGGCGGTGCAGGTGTGGCTGTCCGTGCCCAGGAAGATCTCCCCCGGCCGGACATGGCCTCGCTCGGGAGCGGCGGTATGGCAGACGCCCCCGTAGCGGGCGCCATATTGGCGGGCCAGAGGGCCCCGAGACGAGTCGAAGTGCCAGTGTCCGGTCGCGTCGTCGATCACGTCGTAGAAGTAGGGCAGCTGCTGGTCGCGTGCGAATTCGCGGAGGAGGTCGACGTTGCGGTTCGACTGGGAATCGGAAGTGAAGATGTAATGATCGGGGATGATGACGACCTTGCGCGGGTCCCAGACCCGAGCCGATTTGCCGAATTCGCGCCGAAAGACGCCGATGGTTCCCGGACCACAGATGTCATGGGTAAGGAGGATGTCGACGTTCGCCCAGATGTTGTCTCCGGGAGAAACCATCTTTCTCCCGCTGGCCCGGGCAAGAAGTTGTTCGGTGAGGGTCATGGTCGAGTGGGCTACTCTACTCGCTCGTCCCGCCCCTTGTCAAAGAAGGGAATGGGCGAGAAGGGCTCAGGTCTCGATGGCGTGCACAAGCTCGTCGAGCGTCGGTCCGATCGAGATCGGCTTGGGAGCAGCGACACGCGCGGCCACGTCCGGGTCCTTGAGTCCGTGGCCGGTCAAGGTGATGACGACGTGGCTGCCGGGGGGGATGCGCCCCTGGGCGGCCTCCTTGCGAAGTCCTGCCACTCCCGCCGCGGAAGCGGGTTCGACGAAGACGCCCTCCTCCCGGGCGAGGAATTGATAGGCATCGAGGATCTCGTCGTCGGTGACCGAGCCGAACCATCCGCCCGAGTCGCTTGCCGCGGCGAGCGCTCCCTTCCAGCTCGCGGGGTTGCCGATGCGGATCGCTGAAGCGACGGTTTGCGGATCGGAGACGACTCGTCCCTCGACGATCGGAGCGGCTCCCGCTGCCTGAAAGCCGACCATCCGCGGCAGCCGTGCAATTCTTCCCACATCCGCATATTCCCGGTAGCCCTTCCAGTAGGCGGTGATGTTGCCCGCGTTGCCCACGGGCAGGAAGTGGAAGTCGGGAGCGTCGCCCAGGGTGTCGGAGATTTCGAAGGCGGCCGTCTTCTGGCCTTCGATCCGAAATGGGTTGACCGAGTTGACCAGCTCGATCTCCGGCCGCTGCCGCACGAGCTCCTGCGCCATCCGCATCGCGTTGTCGAAGGGGCCGGAAATCGAAACGATCGTAGCCCCGTGCATCGCGGCCTGTGCGAGCTTCCCACGGGCGATGCTCCCCTCGGGAAGGAGGACGATGCAGCGGAGACCGGAGCGGGCCGCATAGGCGGCCGCCGACGCCGCCGTGTTGCCGGTGCTGGCACAGAGGCAGATGCGAGCCTTCCGCGCCAGGGCCCGGGCAAACGCCACGACCATGCCGCGGTCCTTGAAGGAGCCGGTCGGGTTGAGTCCTTCGTACTTGAAGAAGATTGTGAGATTTCCCGGCAGGCTCCTCTGCAGCGCCGCCGAGGGGATGAGGGGGGTATTGCCCTCCAGGAGGGTGAAATCCGGAGTTCCCTCCGGAAGCGCAAGCCGATCCCGATACGCCGCGATGACGCCCGCCCACGGCCTCATGAGGCTTGCTCCTCTTCCGGCTCGAGATCTTCCACGCGCAGGAGAATCGCCGGCTCTTTCACGGTGGGAAGGGTTTCGATGATCCGGCAGGCCCGCTGGACGTCGGCCTCCCGGGAGCGATGGAGCAGGACGATGAGCGGGACGATGAGCGGGACGGTCTTGCCTCGATGCCCTTCCGGCTGGATGACCGAGGAGATGCTGATCTTCTCCGCGGCAAAGACGCGAGCGATCTCGGCCAGGACACCGGGACGGTCTTCCACGAGAAAGCGAACGTAGTAACGGGAGAAGATCCGCGCCATGGGTCGCAGCGAGAGCGCGGCCTGCCGGACCGAGGAAGAGGTAACTTCCCGGGCGGAGACTTCCCCCGAGGCGAGGGACGCAAGATCGCTCAAGACGGCGCTCGACGTCGGGTCCCCGCCCGCTCCGCGTCCGTAGAAGAGGGTTTCGCCGACCACGTCTCCCCAGACGGCAACGGCGTTGAAGACGCCGCTCACCGAGCTCAGGAGGTGGCCTTTTCGGAGCAGGGTCGGGTGGACGCGCACCTCGATCTCCCCTCTCGTCGGGTGGCTTCGGAGGATGGCAAGGAGCTTCAAGCTGTATCCGAGCTCCTGGGCGAAATGGAGGTCGAGCGGGTCGATGTGCTGGATCCCTTCGGTGTGAACCTCCTCGAGCCTCGGCCAGAAGCCGTAGGCGAGGGCCGAAAGAAGGACCGCTTTGTGGGCGGTGTCATGACCGGCCACGTCGAGGGTCTCGTCGGCCTCCGCGTAGCCGAGCTCCTTCGCTTCCCGGAGCGCTTCCCGGTACGGAAGACTGCGGGAGGCCATGGCGGAAAGGAGGTAATTGCAGGTCCCGTTGATGATGCCGTGAAGAGAGAGGATCTCGTTGGCAATCAATCCCTCCCTCAGTGCCAAGAGCAGAGGGATGCCGCCGGCGACGCTCGCTTCGAAGAGGAGGCGCCTGCCCCGCTCGGCGGCGAAGGCGGTGAGCTCCTTTCCCCGTTCCGCCAGGAGCGCCTTGTTAGCGGTGACCACATCCTTTCCATGGAAGAGGCTTTCCCGGATGAGATCGGCGGCGATCCCAGTCCCCCCGATGAGCTCAACCACGACATCCAAGGAGGGGTCGAGCGCCAGATCCCGCCAGTCGCTGGTCCATTGGGATTCGGGAACGCCGGCTTCCCGAGCCCGTTCGCGGTCCTTCTCCGCAACCTTTTCGATGCGGAGCGCTTTCCCGCAGCGCCGGGAGAGAAGCTCTTCTTGGGAACGGAGATTGTTCCAGACGCTGGTCCCGACCGTCCCCAGTCCAACCAGGCCGATCCGCAGCGCATTCATGGGCGGCCCGAGCGGGAGTGAGGTTCGGAGTCGACGACTCCCGTCCCGAGCCGCTTTTCCAGCTCCCGGAGCCGATGCCAGATCTCGGGGAGTCGGAGATAGAGGGCTTCCAGCCGGAGGGTTTCGTTCGCAGGACGCCCATGGCGGCCCGAGAGAACGGCTCCGGGAGGCACATCCTTGGTGATGCCCGATTGAGCGGTGATGACGGCACCGTCGCCGATATGGAGATGGCCCGCGAGGCCGACTTGGCCGGCGAGCGTGACGCGCGAGCCAAGGGTTGTGCTGCCGGAAATTCCCGTTTGGGCGACGATCAGGGAGTGAGGTCCCAGGACGACGTTGTGGGCGATCTGGACAAGATTGTCGATCTTGCAGCCTTCCTGGATCCAGGTCTTGCCAAAGCGTCCCCGGTCGATCGTGGCGTTCGCTCCGATCTCGACGTCGTCATCGATCTGGACCGTCCCGGTCTGCGGAATCTTCCGATGGCGGCCGCCGGAAAATTCGTAGCCGAATCCATCGGAGCCGATCACGGCACCGGAATGGAGGATCACCCGCTTGCCGATCCTGCACCGCTCGCGGACGACGACGCGCGGGTGGAGGAAGCACTGCTCCCCCAGGACGGTCTCGGCACCGATAAAGCAACCGGCGCCGATCGTGGTTCCTGCACCCAGATGCACTCCGGCTTCGACGACAGCTTGGGGGCCGATGTGGACCCCCGGCTCGAGCCGGGCCTCGGGTGAGAGTACTGCCATCGGATGGACGCCTGGCGCACACGGAATCGGAGGGGGAGCGAAGAGCGCAACCACCTTGGAAAAGGCCAGGGAGGGCGACTCGACGCGGACCAAGGCGCACGGGAACTCCCCGGAAAGTTCCCGATTCACCAGGAGCGCCGATGCCTTGGTCTGGCGCGCAGCCTTCGCGTACCTGGGGTTCGCGTAGAAGGAGATCTCTCCCTCTTCCGCGGACTCCAGGGCGGAGACTCCCCGGATGACCGTCTTTCTTTCGCCGTGGACTTCGCCATCAACCAGATCGGCCAATTCTCCCAGCAGGAAAGATGCCACTCCCAGCCTCGGTCATGGATGGGCGGATGCCGCCTTGGGGGCCGCCTTGGTCGCGTTGATCGCGCGAACAACTTCGTCGGTGATGTCAGGAAGATCCTGCGAATAGAGGAGTACCGGAGTGCCATTGAGGCTCCGGCCGGTCTTGTCGATCACCAGGGTATACTTGCCCTTGGCTCCCACGTCGACGACGACCTTGGTGATTTCGTCGATGAGCCCCTGCCGGATGCGTTGCGAACGCTCTTCGAGCTCGCGACCGCGGGTGGTGCGAAATTCCTGAATCGCCCGCTGCAGGTTTTGCACCTCCTGCACCTTGGCCTGAAAGGCCTTCAACCTCTCCTGGCGCGCAGCCTCGGAAAGGGTCTTGTCCTGGGCGCCGTCCTGGAGCTTCTGCGCCTCTTCCGCGATCTTCCGGTAGTCGTTGGTCCTCTCTTGGTCTTCTTTCTTGAAGGTGGCCACGCGGGCTTGGAGCTCCCCCTCCGCGTCCTTCGTCCTGTAGTATTCGCTAAAGGCTTTTTGGAAGTCGAAGGTGGCGATCTTGAGTTGTTGCGCACCGGCGAGCGATGCGGAAAGAAGCAGAGCCGATATGAAGAGCAATCCTGGTTTCATGTTGCGTCCTGCAAAGTAGTTAAAACGAGTAACCGACGTCAAAGTAAAATCGTCCGGTCTGGTTGAGCCAGGACGTGTAGATGTAGGGAATCGCGTAGTCGAGGCGCAGAGGCCCGATCGGCAGGTAGAGACGGAGACCCATGCCGGCATCGGCGATGATGTTGATTCCCTCTCCGGCGATGATGCCGGGGACGTTCGGTGTCGGGTTGGGTCCGATCAGCGAACCCGCGTTGAAGCCGATGTCGGTAAAGGTCGCCAAGCGCACGCGGTCGACCAGGGGAAACGTAAGCTCGAGGTTGGTGAAGGCCATCGTCTGGCCGCCGATCGGGAAGTCGTACGGGAGATAGTTCGGGCCGACCAGCGCATAGTCGAATCCCCGGAGGCTCCGGGGGCCGCCCAGGAAGTAGCTGTCGTAGAGCGGGACGAAGCTGCTGTTGCCGTACTGCTGCACCATCCCCGCGTTGAGGTGGGACCAGAAGATGACGTCGAAGGGGAGACTCTCGTAGTGGGAGATGTTGACCTGCGCCTTGTAGATATTGGTCTGCCCCAAGAGAGGTCCTCCGGCGCCCAGGACGTTGAAGTCGATCATGGTGCCGTGGCGGGTAATGGTGACGCTGTCCCGGCTATCATAGATCAAGTCGATCGAAACGTCACTCTGGGTGCGGGAGCCATGGTTTTGGGCATAGACGGGAACCTGCTCGATCTCCGGCAGCATGCCCCAAAGGGTGTAGTCGGTCAGATCGTAGCGGGTCGAAAGAGTCACCCATTGGCTGAGCCGCTTGGCCGCGCGCAGGTCGAAGCCCATGTTGGTCATGTTGAAGCCCTGGTAGTACTGCATGTAGCTGTACTGGTTGAAGAAGAGGTCGGTGCCGACGGCGATCGGCTTGTCCATGAACCAGGGCTCGGTGAACGACATGAGGAAGGTCTCCATGAAGATGCCGATCTGGCCGCGGACGCGGAACTTCTGCCCCGCTCCGGTGAAGGAAGGCGGATTGGCGATGTCGAAGTTGCCCTGGTTGATCTCGGCAAATCCCATGAGGCTTTCGATCGTGCTGTAGCCAAGCCCGAAGCTCAGGTTGCCGGTATGTTTTTCCTGGAGGGTGATCACCATGTTCTTCCGGTTAGGAACGTTGGTGTCCTGCGGGTTGATCTCGACCTTCTCGAAATAGCCAAGGTTTTCGAGCCGCTTGCGGCTCGCATCGACCTGGACGCTGTTGTAGACATCCCCCGGCTGAACCGCGAGCTCGCGCCGGATCACCTTGTCCTTGGTGACCGTATTGCCCTGGACGACGATCTTGTCTACGTAGGCCTGGCTCCCCTCGGCGATCTTGAAGAGTAGGTCGATCTTGCCGCTTTCCACGTTGGGGAGCCGCTCGGGCCGGAGTTCGGCGTCGATATAACCGCGCTGGCCGTAATAGTCGCGCAGGTCCTTGATGTCGTCGTCGAGCCCCTTCGGGGAAAAGACCGAGCCTTCGGTCATCTTGATCGACGAGAGGATGTCGCCGTTGGAATAGATCTGGTTGCCCGAAAGCTGGATCGTGCCGACGTGGTATTGGACCCCTTCGTGGATCGCGATCGTGACGGTCGTCTGGTCCTTGGTGGGGTGCTCAATCTTGACGTCGCGGATGCTCATGTCGATGTAGCCGTGGTTCTGATAGAACTCCTTGAGCTTCCGCAGATCTTCCTGGAACTGCTCCTCCTTGAGGAGGCCAGACTTGTTGAAGAAGGAGAGCAAGTTCTTTTTCTTGGTCTTGAACTGCTTCTGCAGCTCCTTCGTGGGAAAGCTGTTGTTGCCGAGGAAGTTCATCAGGGTGATGAAGCGCTTTTCTCCTTCCGCGATCAGCACGGTGACCACGGCTCGCCCGAACTCCTCGTTCACGTCGATCTTATAGTTGACCTGTGCATCGCCGTAGCCGTGGTTCTGGTAGTATTCCTTGATCTTTTCCGCGTCGGCCGAAATCTGGAATTCACTCAAGGGGTCGCCGACCTTGGCTTTCATCTGGTGCCGGATCGTCTCGGTCTTGATTCCGGCGGAACCCTTGATCACGATCTCCTTGATGAGCGGCTTGGGCTGGACGACGACGAGGACCTTGACTCCGTCTCCCAACGGTTCGCTCGTGATCCGCAAGTTGGTGAAGAGGCCGGTCGCGTAAAGGTTGCGCACATCTTCCTCGACCGTGGTGGCGACATACGGCTGCCCGACGGTGGTGTGCATGTTGGAGAGGATCATGCTCCGGTTGACCGACTTCGGCCCCACGTAGACGACCTCGATCTCCTTCACGGGCGGCCCCGATGCCTGCGCTCCGGATGCGCTCGGCGGGGCGATGATCTTCTTCGGACGATGCTTCGGCGTCGTCGGGGTGGGCGGAGGCTGCTCTTCGGAGGGTGCGACCGGCTGGCCGACGGGCGGCGCTGGTTCTTCGGAAGGAAGGGGGGGTGGGGAGAGCCGGGGAGCGGTGGGAACGACGGGTTCCGGCGGCTGCGTTTCTGCGGCCGAGGGGACGGCTGCCTGAGTTTCGCTCGGCGCAGAAGCGGCTGGTGCCGGAGGCTGGTCGAGGAGGGCCGGAGCTCCCTTGGGAACGGTTTCCAGCGGAAGGAGCGACTGGCCTCCCTGCACCGGACCGTCTTGGGAGGTCGAAGGGCCTGTCTCGCCGCCCTCCGACGAGCTCGTTTGGGGATGGGCTTCTTGTCCCCCCAGCCAGAAGGCGAGGGTAAGGATCAAGGACGTGAGCAGGGAGGACCGACCGTGCAGCCACCGAGGCGAGAACTGTATTGCTCGCTTCACGCGCGGGTGTTGCTTGGTCGGACGAACTCGCCTCCCCGTCCCCTCGTGCCCCGGAACTGGCTCTTACTGGGAGGCGTCGGGGGAGGAAACCCCATCCTCCGAAGCGGGCGAAGACTTCGTTTTCCTGGTCGCCGGCTTCTTGCGCGTCTCGGCCTTCGTCTTCGTCTCCTTTCCCTTGACTTTGTCCGTCGGAGGTGCCAGCTCGACATGGAGCTGCGCAGTTACATCCGGGTGGACATCCACCGAAAGGCTGTAGATCCGCAACTCCTTCAGCGGGCGCTCCATGCGGATCTTCTTCCGATCGATTTCAATGCCCTCCTCCTTCAGACGATCGGCGACATTCTGAGCGGTGACCGCACCGAAGACCTTCTCTTGCCCTTCTGTGCCCGAGGCTAGGGTAAAGAGCAGCTTGAGCTTTTGCAGGCGGGATGCCAACTCCTGAGCCGCCTGGAACTCGGTCGCTTCTCTCTCGGCCCGCCGTTTGCGCAAGAGCTCGATATGGTGCTTGGTCGCCATCGTCGCAATGGTTGCCATGCGCTTGGGCAGCAAAAAGTTGCGCGCATAGCCGCTCTTGACCTTGATTAGATCGCCTTCCGCTCCTAGGCCGTCGATTCTTGTGTGCAGAAGCACTTCTACCAGCATTACTCTTTCTCCCTTGGTTGGTTCTGACATTGGACCGCGTGCCGCCCGGGCTCAAAAGGGGACGTCGTCGGCTTCGCCTGCGCTCGCTTCCGGTGGCCGGGCCGCTTCTCCCGCCTCGCGGGGACGTCCCGGTTCTTCTCCGGAAGGATGGTTCCCGGTGGACTTGCCGCGTCCGAGAAATTGAATCCGCTCCGCACGGACGCGGATGCGGTTTCGCTTCTCCCCCTCTTTGGTTTCCCACTGATCGAACTGGAGCCTGCCCTCGACGAAGACCGGCGAGCCGCGCTGCAGGTACTCCTTGGCCGTCTCCGCCTGGCGTCCCCAGGCGACGACGTCGACGAAGCAGGTCTCCTCCTTCACCTGTCCATCCTGGCTGCGAATCGTCGTATTGACCGCCAAGGATAGATCTCCGACAACGGTACCCTTGGGGGTGTAGCGCACTTCGGGATCCCGGGTTAGATTACCGATGAGAAAGACGCGATTGAGGTCGGCCATGGGGAGTCCTCCGTTTAGGCCGCCGAAGCCGCCGGCTCGGGAGCCTGCTTCCTCCGAAGGTAGAATTGACGAAGCAGGAAGGGGTGAGCCTTCTGTGCCTCGCCAAGGGCGCCAATGCGGCTCGGCGCGAGCGAAAAGATCAGGTTGACGTAATAGCCGAACTCGATTCGCTGGGCGATCCGCTCGAAGCGCCGCCGATCCATTTTCTGGCAGCCGAGCAGCTCGCCTTCCTCGGAACGAAGCGTCGATTCGAGGGCTTCGATCGCTTCCTTCACGTTTTCGTCCTTCCCTTGCACATTCAAGATATACAATCCGTCGTAAATCGCTTTCATGATCGTTCCGATCGCCTTTCTTCGAAGACGTTGTGGTTGCTTACGCGTTGAACCGGCTCATCGCTACCTCAATGCCGTACTCCTGACAACACTCAAATGCATCGACGGACCGCTCGACCATCGCTTCGAGCGCGGGCAGCTCCTCGTCCCGGAAGCGGGCGAGCACAAAATCCGCCAAGTCGACGCCGTGGGGCGGCGGGCCGATGCCGCAACGCAGCCTCCCGAAGCCCTCCGTCCCGATGGAGGACGCCACCGAAAGCAGGCCCCGGTGACCGCCGGGGGAGCCGCCGGGGCGCAGGCGCAGCTTGCCGAGCGGGAGGGTACAATCGTCAACGACCACAAAGATCTCCTCGGGCTTCTTCCCTAGTCTTTGTATGAACTTACGCACAACCACCCCACTTTCGTTCATATAACAGAGAGGAGAGATCAAAAGCGCCTGCTTGCCTTGGGCGACGAAGGCCGGCCCCCAACGCTCCGGGCGCCACGAAAGCTTCCCGCGTCGGGCGATGGCTTCGACCACCATGAGGCCGACGTTGTGTCGCGTACCGGCATACTCCAGTCCGGGGTTGCCCAATCCGAAAATCAGAGAAAACACTTTCTCGCCTTCTCGGTTCGGCAGGCCCGAATGAGGGAGCAGCGGATCGGGCTCGGGTCTGCTCGGTTCCTCTCCCGCGGGACGGAACGGAGCCTGGGATGCTTACTTCTCTTCCTCGGCTTCCTTCCGCTCCCGCACCAGCTCGGGCTCCTTTGCTTCCTGCGCCGTCGGAGCCTCCTCGGCTTGTGGAGCGGTGACCGTGAAGAGGACCTGTTCCTTCGGGTTGAGGAATTCGACTCCGGCCGGAGGGGTGACGTCTCCTACATGGATCGACTCGCCGACGCCGAGCGCTTCGACGTCCACCGAGATCGACTCGGGAAGATCGTGAGGCAGGCAGGTGATGTGCAAATGGCGGACCGGCGCCTGCAGCAGGCCTCCGCCTGTCCGGACTCCGACCGGATCCCCGACCGGGTGCACCTCGACCTCGGTGTGGATCTTCTCGTCGGCGGAGAGCTCGTGAAGATCGACATGGAGGATGCGGTCGGTCAGCGGATGCTCCTGGATGGCTTGTAAGAACGCGAGCTTCTGCTGCACACCATCGCCACCCTCGACTTGCAGGTCGATCAGGACCTTTTCCGTTCCCCTTCCGTGAAACGCCTCGACGAGCTCCAGTGCGCTGATTTCCAGCGCCAGATGGCCCTTTCTCCCGTAGAGGACCGCGGGGATCTTTCCTTCCGCCCGCAGACGTCGTACTCGGTGCCTTCCGACGGCCGAGCGCGGTTGAGCCTTAAGCGATACTGTACGCGCCATACCTAAACCTCCGATTCGATCGATTCGATTGAAAATGGAGCGTTTAACATAGAGCGAGAAACCGTGCACGACAATTCTCTTTTCTTCTTCTCAAAAGCCGGAATTCACGAATGCCGCTCCGGAGCGCCACCTGCTCGTTTTGCTCGAAGCGGGGGAGGGAGGATGGTAGGCTTTCGGGAAGAACATGCCCGCGCAGTCAGACGAGCGCCCGAATCCCGATTCGCTGCTGGCCGTTGTCGCGAAAGAGGAGGCGGAGAAGCGCCGGGGAAATCTCAAGATCTTTCTGGGAATGTGTCCTGGGGTCGGGAAGACTTTCGCCATGCTCCAGGCCGCTCGAGTGGAGCTGGCCAACGGTCGTGACGTCGTGATCGGATATGTCGAGGCGCACGGGCGCAAGGAGACGGAGGCCCTCGCCGAGGGGTTCCCGAAGGTTCCCCGGCGCGCGGTGGAGTATCGAGGGCTCCGGCTCGAGGAGATGGATCTCGACGCCTTGCTGGAACGGCGGCCGCATCTGGCCGTTGTCGACGAGCTGGCGCACAGCAACGCCCCGGGCAGCCGCCATCCGAAGCGCTACCAGGACGTGGAAGAGCTGCTCGAGGCGGGCATCGATGTCTACACGACACTCAACGTTCAGCACATTGAGAGCCGAACGGACACCGTCCAGCAGATCACCGGTGCGCCCGTCCAGGAGACTGTCCCGGATCAGTTCGTCGATTTGGCCGAAGTCGAGGTGATCGATCTCTCGTCCGAGGATCTGCTCAAGCGGCTCTCCGAGGGGAAGGTCTACATTCCCGACCGGGCCCGGGCCGCCGCGCTGCACTTTTTCCGGGAGGGAAATCTGCGGGCGCTGCGGGAGATCGTTCTGCGGCTGGCGGCGGAAAAGGCGGGCAAGGACGTGCATGAGTACATGCAGCTCATGCACATCCTCGGACCGTGGAAGACCGGCCACCGGCTGATGGTCGCGGTGAGCGCGAGTCCCTTTTCGGAACCGCTGATCCGGTGGACCCGTCGATTGGCCGATAGCTTGGGCAGCCCGTGGGTCGCTGCCTACATCGAGCCGACGCATCCTCTCTCCGCCGCGGAGGAAACCCGCCTGGGAAATCACCTCGATCTGGTTCGCCGCCTGGGAGGAGAGGTGGCCACAGCGACCGACGATGACTTGGTGCGAGGGCTGGTTCGCGTCGCCCGGCAGCACAATGTGACCCAGATTGTCTTCGGCAAGCCGGGGGGCAGTGGCTTTCGCGACTGGTTCCGGAGCCGGTCGCTGCTCCACCGTCTGGCTCGAGAGAGCGGGGAGATCGATCTCCATATCGTGCGGGTGGACGAAGAGGCGAAACCGTCGCGCTCCCCGCTCCGGTGGCGCGTGACGGAATCTCCGGGTTCCTCCTACGGGATCGCTGCCGCCGTCGTTGCGGGCCTGAGCTTTCTCAATCTTGCCCTCCACCACTGGCTGGGCAGTCGGTCGATCGGCCTGATCTACTTGCTTGCGATTGCCTTTCTGGCGCTCTTCGTCGGAAGGGGACCGGTTCTTTTCGCTGCTGTCCTGAGTGCGGTGCTCTGGGATTTCTTCTTTCTCTCCCCACGCTTCACCCTGGGCGTATTCGAGCTCGAGAACGGGATCATGGTGAGCACCTATCTTGTGGTCGCCCTGGTCTTGGGACAGTTCATCGCCCGCAATCGCGCACAGGAGAAGGCGGAACGGAGGCGCGAGCAGAGGGTGACGGCCCTTTACCTTTTGACCCAGGAGCTCTCTTCCGCCACGACGATGGACGACATCGTCTCGCGCGTCGTGCAACACATCGGAAGGACCTTTCACGCGGAGGTTGCCTTCTTTTTGGCGAATCCGATGGAGGAGAGCCTCTACTCGGTGCCTCACTGGGCAAGCACCTATCGGGTGAGCGAGCGCGAGGTGGCCGTCGCCGCCTGGGCGTTCGAAAACGTGCGGCCCTCGGGGCGTTTCACTGACAATCTTCCCCTTTCCCAGGGACATTACGTGCCGCTCGTCAGCTCGGGAAAGGCGGTGGGGGTGCTCGGGGTGCGGCTTTTCGAGGAAAGGAACCTGACCTTCGATCAAAGGACGCTCCTGCAGGCCTGCGCGAATCAGATCGCGCTCGTGGTCGATCGGCAGAATCTCTGCGAGGTGGCCGAGCACTCTCGACTGGCCGCCGAGTCGGAGCGCCTGAGTCAAACCCTGCTCAATTCGATCTCCCACGAGATGCGCACCCCTCTGGCCGTGATCACGGCGGCCGTCTCGAGCCTTCCCGAGGAGTCACGGAAAAAGCTGGGAGCCGAGGCGGTCTACCTGGAGGAGATTGCTTCGGCCTCGACCCGAATGAACCGTCTCGTCGAAAACCTGCTCGACATGGCTCGGCTCAGCTCCGGCCATTTCAAGCTCAAAAGGGAGTGGTGCGACGGAAAGGATCTGGTGGATGCCGCCCTCCGCGACACCGAGAAGGATTTGAAAGGGCGCGAGCTCCAGCTCCGCGTTCCGAGCGAACTCCCCCTGGTGCGCATCGACTTCCCTCTGGTGCAGCAGGCGCTTACCAATCTTCTGCTCAACGCCGCCATGCACACTCCCCCCGGCAGCCCCGTCGATCTGACGATCGAGACGGATGCGACCCGGGAGCGGATGGTCATCCGGGTCGGCGATCGGGGGCCAGGGCTCGGACCGGATGGCGGTGGCCACCTCTTCGACAAGTTCTATCGTGGGAGCGGGGCTCCTCCAGGAGGAACCGGGCTGGGATTATCGATCGTCAAAGGAGTGGTCGAGGCGCATGGCGGCAAGATTGAAGTTGCGAATCGACCGGGAGGAGGGGCGGTCTTTTCCCTTTTTCTTCCCCTGGAAAGGGTTCCGGAAGCCGCCGCCTCTCCGAAAGTAGGATGACCACGGCAACAGCACCCTCATCCGAGCACCCGCCTCGGCTCGTCGTGATCGACGATGAACCGCAAATCCGCCGCCTGCTCCGCCTGGCGCTGGAAAGCCACGGCTACGAAGCCGTGGAGGCGGCGAGCGGCCAGGAGGGCGTTTTGGCGGTCGCGCAAAGCCGGCCGGAAGCCGTCGTGCTCGATCTTCTGCTTCCGGATCTGAGCGGCGTGGAGGTGATCCGTCGCATTCGGGAGTGGAGCGAGGTCCCGATCCTGGTGCTCTCGGCGCTCGGCCAGGAGAGGGAAAAGGTCAGCGCTCTCGATGTTGGCGCGGACGATTATCTGACGAAGCCGTTTGGGGTCGAGGAGCTGCTCGCCCGGATCCGGGTCATGCTGCGCCGGGCGCTCCGGCCCGCCGAGAGTCCTCATTTTTCGAGCGGACGCCTGGAGATCGACCTGAGCGCCCGCCGCGTCTGGGCGAAAGGGGAGGAGCTCCATCTGACCGCAACGGAGTATGCTCTCCTCCGCCTCTTCGCGCGTCATGCGGGCAAGGTGCTCACCCATCGCCAGATTCTTCAAGAGGTCTGGGGTCCAAAGGCGGTCGAGCAGATCCACTACCTGCGGGTCTACATCGGCCGCCTGCGCGACAAGATTGAGGCCGATCCCGCGCGGCCGCTCCTTCTCCTCACCGAGTCGGGCGTCGGGTATCGCCTCGCGCTGCTCGACTAGATCGAAAATCGGGTTGCTCCCGGGTCGGGTTGATGGCAGCTTTCCCGGAATGTCCGCCAGCCACGAGAGACCGATGGAAGCCCACGTCTGGGAGGCGGTCGGCGGCTGGGAACAGCTCGAAGGGGATATCTTCGGTCTCGGCTGGAGCGTTGAAGCCCTGGAGTTTTCCTCCGAGGAATCGGTGAACTGGGCGAAGAGCTTTCACCCGGACAGCCTGGAAATTTGCGTTAATTTTGCTGGACAGGGTGTGGTACGGTCCGGGAATCGGAGCCTGGTTTTCCACCCGGGATTCTTTGGCTATTATGCCCAGTATCGGGAGGGGTTGGAGGCCACCCGCTCGAGCGGGGAGGCGAACCGATTCTTGACCTTCGAATGGTCGCGTCCCCGCCTTGCGAAGGAGATGGAAGGGTTGGAGGACGATTTGCGGGCCGAGGTGCGGAAGTGGCTGGCCGGGCGAAGCCAGCTTCCCCTGGTTGGCGGCTCCCGGCCGGTCCCGGAGTATTGGGGCCACGCCTGGATCCACTGGGTGGCTCCCGACGTGCCCGGTCGGGCGCGCTCTCTCTGGTTTTGGGGTCGGGCGCTCGAGCTTGCAGGAGCGATTCTCTTCGAGGATGGCAAAAAAAAAGTGGAGCAGCGCCGCCACTGGAATGCGCGGCGATGGGTGGAGCGAGCGCAGGAATATCTCCGAGCGCATCTGGCCGAGCCGCTCTGCTTAAGAGCCCTCGCTCGGGAGGTGGGTTGCAGCCCGTTTTATCTCAGCCGGATCTTTTCGGATCAAGTGGGGGAGACCCTTCCTGCTCACCTCCGTCGCCTGCGCATGGAAAGAGCCGCTGAGCTCCTTCGAGCGGGGGAGCATAATGTCACCGAGGCGGCCATGGCTGTCGGCTATTCGAGCTTGAGTCATTTCAGCAAGGCGTTTTGCCAGGTGATGGGCTGTTGCCCCTGTGTCTATCCCAACCCGGCGCGGCTGGCGCGGTAGCCGCGCGGGATCATTCCCCCGCGGCGAGGGCGACCATTTCCCGGATCGCTCTTTCCCACCCGATCCAGAGGGCGCGGGAGACGATGGAGTGGCCGATGTTGAGGGTGTGCACGTGGGGAATCCGCGCGAGATAGCGGCGAAGATTGCGGTAGGTGAGCCCATGGCCCGCATGAACCTCCAGCCCGAGCGAACGGGCCAGCTCGGCTGCAGCAGCCTGCTTGGAGAGCTCGTGTTCCTGGGCTTCCGGCCGGATCGCGTTGGCGTAGCCGCCGGTATGGAGCTCGACGCAGTCGGCTCCCGCCGCTTTCGCTGCCCGGACCTGCGCCTCGGCGGGATCGACGAACGCGGTGACGAGGATTCCGGCAGAGCGGAGACGGGCGATGCCGGGAACGAAGCGTTCCTCGCTCTCGAGGAGATTCAAGCCCCCTTCGGTCGTCACTTCCTCGCGTCGCTCGGGCACGAGGCAGACCTCATCCGGGCGGAGCTCGCACGCAAAGGCGATCATCTCCGGGAGAAATGCCATTTCAAGGTTGAGGCGGCGCACGACGCTGCGAATGCGAAGGATGTCCTCGGGTTGAATGTGGCGCTTGTCCTCGCGAAGATGGGCGGTGACGACGGCCGCTCCCGCGTCCTCGGCGAGTCGGGCCGCTTCCAGCGGATCGGGCTCTGCCAGCGCCGAAAAGGGATCAGCCCGATACCGGGCTTGTCGCAAGGTCGCTACGTGATCGATATTTACACCCAAGCTCGCCATAGAGAGTCTTTGCATGGTCATGGGAAATCCTGACAAGGAAATTCTGCCGGATCCGACCGCACCGTTCTTGAGGCCGCTCGAGAAGGCGCTCCGCGTGGCGGAGAGAGAGCTTGCGTCCGGGGAGAAAAGGATCGCGGATCGCGCCGCCTTCTACCGGAAGTTCCTCCAGAAGGAGCTTCACGCCTTGCGCATGGAGCACTCTCTTGGAGAAGGAGGGAGGACCAGGGCCCGGCGCCAGGCGGCGCTGCTGACGGCCTTGCTGCGCCATCTTTGGACATCGACTGTGGAACGGATCTTTCGTGCGGCCGAGGACGCGCCTCCACTCTTGCTCGCCGCCGTCGGTGGATTCGGAAGGGGAGAGCTCTGTCCGTACAGCGATGTCGACATCCTCTTCCTCTCCGGACCCTGCTCGCGGGATGAGGAAGAGCGCATCGCGGTGATCGTGCAGGAGGTGCTCTACACGCTCTGGGATATCGGCCTCCAGGTCGGTCACTCGACGCGGCAGATCGAAGAGACCGTTGACTACGCCAATCAAGACCTGCTGACCAAGACCGCCCTTTTGGAGGCTCGGCTCGTCGCTGGCCCGCAAGCTCTCTGGAAGGAGTTTCAAGTGCTCTTCGAGCAGGGATGTCTCCGAGGAAGAGAGGAGGAATACGTCGCATGGCGCATGGGGGATCAGAGAGCGCGCCATGCCAAGTATGGGGGCACCGTGCTCGTGCAGGAGCCCCACGTCAAGAACGGCTGCGGCAGCTTGCGCGACTACCAGAACCTCTTTTGGGTTCTTCGCGTGCGGGAGGGGATCGGCACGACCAGTCACTTGGTCAAGAGCGGGCGTCTGGAAGCGAAGGAAGGAAAGCACCTCGACGAGGCCTACGATTTTCTGCTCCGCGTGCGAGCGGAGATGCACTACCTCGAGAAGCGTGCGAGCGATCTCTTGACGCTCGGGCTGCAGGCGAAGGTCGCGGGCAGCCTCCGCTATCCGGGGCCGAACCTGTTGCGGCGGATCGAGGAGTGCATGCGCGACTACTATCGACGCGCGCACGTCATCTACCAGCTGGCCAACCTGGTTTTCGAGAGTCTCGCGAAGTCCAAGCGCACCCGTCCGCCCATCCCGGAGCCCGATCGCGGATCCATCGAGGAATTTCCCTTGGTCGACGGCAAGCTGGAATCTCCCGCTCGACGCCGGCTTCGCGAGAATCCCCTGGAGATCGTCCGGGCCTTCGTGGTCTCCGCCATGCACGACGTCGAGATCGGGCCGGGCCTGGCAATCGAGATCACGCGGGCGTTGCCGCTGCTGCGGGGACCTCTCCTGCAGAGGAAAGAGGTGCGGGAAATGCTGCTCTCGCTCCTTTCGAGCAAGGGAAGGGTGGGCCGGGTTCTGCGACGGATGCACGAACTGGGGCTGCTCGGTCGGCTCGTTCCGGAGTTCGCCCCCTTGACTTGCCTGGTGCAGCATGAGTTTTACCATCGCTACACGGCGGACGAACACACCCTGCGCTGCCTGGAGATGCTCGACCAGATTCGGGTCGATCCGGATCCCCCGTTTTTCGCCTACCGTCCGCTTCTCGAGAATGTGGAGCGCCCCTATCTTCTCTCGCTGGCGATCCTCCTCCATGACACCGGGCGCGCGATGAATCGGAGGCACCATGCCGAAGAGAGCGCCACCAACACGATGCGCGTCGCCAAGCGGCTCCGGCTTCCCCCGCGAGAGCTGTCCACGGCGGTGTTTCTCGTCAGCAACCATCTTCTCATGTGGGAGACGGCTCTCCGGCGGGATCTCGAGGAGGAAGAGACGATCGAGGAGTTCTGCCGCCTCGTGGAGACCCAGGAACGCCTCGATCTCCTGATGGTGCTGACTTTCGTCGACGGGGAGGGAACCGCGGGGAGCGATTCCTGGTCAAGCTGGAAGGATCTTCTCCTTTGGCGTCTCTACCGCGCGGCGAGCGCCCATTTCAGCCGCGCTTCCTCGGGGGAGGGAGAACCGAAATGGTCCAAGGAAGAGCTCGCGAAGCGGACGAAAGAGCGGCTTGCGCAGGAGGTTTCCGCCGAGGAGATCGATGCCCACTTCGAGAATCTGCCGGCAGGGTATTTTCTTCGCTGTCCGGAGGAGAGGATTCAACGACATCTGGCTGCGGTCCACCGGTTTCTTTACCAGCAGGTTGTCACGGTGGAACCGACGCTCTGTCCGGTGATCGACTGGACGGATGCGCCGGGCCAGGGGTATTCCGAAGTGATCGTGGTGACTTGGGATCGCGCTCGCGTCTTTGCGCGAATCTGCGGGAGCTTTGCCGCACTCGGCATCTCGATTTTGAGCGCTGACGTCTATTCGCGCAGCGACGGGATTGCGATCGACACCTTCTGGGTCTCTCTTCCCGAAGGTTCTGTGGCCGATAGAGACCGCTATCTCGCCCCCTTTTCCCGACTCCTTGCGCAGGCCTTTTCTGTCGAGGAGTTCGACTTTGCTCCCCTGGTCGAGAAAGAGCTCGACCGCCTGCCCGAGTGGATCCGGCAGGCGGAGTTCCCGACACGGATCCATTTCGATACGACAAGCAGCAAGCTCTTTACCATCCTCGATCTCGAGACGCCCGACCGGCCCGGACTCCTCTACCGGATCGCCTCTGCCTTGGCGGCTGGCGGAATCGACGTGGCTTCCGCCCGGATCGCCACGGAGAAGGGGGCCGCCCTCGACACCTTCTATCTGGGGAAGACCAGCGGCGGCAAGATCAAGGAGGAGAAAGAGATCGAAAAGCTCACCCGGCGGCTGCGCAAAACCATGGGCATGTAACATGCGTCGCCCGAGGTCGATCATCGAACGGACTCGGCCCGAGGAAATCCAAACCCTTCTCACTCCTCGGGGAGTCATCCGTCACTTCCTTCGTCTCGCCTTGACCAGGACGGGAGCGAACAGCGGCTCTTTTGTCCTGCTCAACCCGAGTACGGGATTTCTCGAAATCGAGGCTTCGGTCGGCCTTCGGAAGGGAGCTGGCCGAACCAAGCTCCGGGCCGACGAGGGCGTGACCGGCTGGGTGGCGACCACCGGGAGGCTGATGCGGATCTCCGACGTCCGGCGGGAGTGGCGCTACGTGCCCATCGACCCCCGAATCCGCGCCGAGCTCGCCGTCCCGATCGAGATCGGGTCGACGGTGGTTGGCGTGCTCAATGTCGATAGCCATCGGGTTGGCCATTTCACTCGGACGCACGAGCAGGATCTCTCCCAGTTGGCGGCGCAGGTGGCCCATTGGCTTGCGATTGGATGGGAGATCGAAGGCTTTCGCCAGAAAGCGCGGCAGTTGGGAACTCTGGTGGAGATTGCCCAGACGCTCGTCTCGCAGCCCGGATTGGATCCGCTCCTCGATGGGGTCGTGCGAAATGCCGCCCGCTTGATGGGTGGAGCCCGCTCCTTTCTTTTTCTGCTCACGGAAGACAAGACGCACCTGGGCCTGCGGGCCGCTTTCGGTGACGACCCGGGTCTCCCGCAGGAGTTCGTGATCCCGGTGGACGAATCGGTCTTCTCCGTCGTGGTGAAAAAGGGGAAGCCGCTGTTGGTCTTGGACCTGGCGGAAGAACCTTATGTGCATTGTCCGGAACTCCGGATCGGGGGGCAGGAGCTCCGTTCGGTCCTGGCCGTACCTCTTTCGTTCGTGGAACGCGTCGGCGTGCTCTGCGTCTGCATGGCGCAACGCCACCGCTTCGCCAATAGCGAGGTCGAGCTGCTGCAAACCCTGGCGGATCTTTCGACGGTCGCGATTCAAAAGGCGCGGCTCCTCCAGCAGGTGATGAAGATCGAGGAAGGGCTACGGCAGTCGGAACGGCTTTCCGCCTTGGGGCTGCTCGCCACGGAGGTCGCTCATGAGATTCGGAATCCCCTCACGGTCATTCAGATGCTTTTCTACACGCTGGCGGATCGTTTTCCCGAGGATCCGGGGGTGCAAAAGGACGTGGCGGTGATCGCGGCGAAGCTGCGTCAGATGAATCGGATCACCGAGCAGGTTCTCACTCTGGGGCGTTCGGCTCAGCCGCTGGTGGAACCGATTTCGGTCGAACGGATGCTCGACGAGATTCTTCTCTTGATCCGCCACAAGCTTTCGGCGCAGGAGATTCAGGTCGAAAAGTCGATTTCCACCCCGATTCCCTTTTTGCAAGGCGACCGAGGGCAGATCGAGCAAGCGCTTCTGAATCTGATCTTGAATGCGGCGGAGGCAATGCCCAGAGGTGGGGTCTTGGGCCTGGACGCCTCCGTGGTGGAGCGGGACGGGATCGCCTATCTCGCCCTTGGCGTCCGGGATAGCGGGCCCGGAATGACCCAGGGGGAGATCGAGAGCCTCTTCGTGCCCTTCCTCACCCGCAAGGCGCAGGGCACGGGAATCGGGATGGCGATCGTGCGGAAGATCATGGAGGATCACCGGGGAAAGGTGGAGGTCGACTCGGCTCCGGGGCGCGGCAGCCGGCTCTCGCTTCTCTTCCCGCTTGCCCCGCCCTAACTAAGAAGAGCCTGTCGCGCTTGGGGAGAGAGAGGGCGAGGACGGAGAGAAGGCGAGCCAGAGGGTGCGGGTCCGGGGTCCGTCGAACTCGCAGAAGAAGACCGCCTGCCAGGTTCCGAGGCGGAGTCTGCCCTCTTCGAGGAAGCAGCAGATCGAGGAGCCGACGAGGGAGGCCTTGATGTGTGACGCGGTATTGCCTTCGCCATGCCGGTAGGCGGAATGTTGCCAGGGTACTGTCCGGTCGAGCCAGCCCAGGATGTCGTGGACGACATCGGGATCGGCCCCCTCCTGGATCGCGATCCCCGCCGTCGTATGGGGAACGAAGGCCGTAAGAATGCCCTCGTTCCAGCCGCTGCGCCGAGCGGTCTCCTGGATGCGGGCGGTGACGTTGACGAATTGGTCCCGGTGCGCGGTCCGGATCTCCAGTTCCGCTCGTAGCCGAGAGCGGGATTCCTCTGCGTTTTTCGGCGGCGTGCCCATGAGCCGGAAATTGGTAGCCCCAACGGGATTCGAACCCGTGCACCGGCCTTGAGAGGGCCGTATCCTAACCAGCTAGATGATGGGGCCGTCGGAACTTTTCCGAAAGACAACTAAATCGGCCGCGTGTCCTTGGCAAGCTCACTCTTCGGAGGAGGATCGACCACGTCGATGAGCGCCGAGTAGTCGAGAGCGGCCCGGCCCGACTCCATCGCATCCCGGACGATCGTCCGCGCTCCTTCCAGAGCGTCGGGTCGTAGCCCGAGACGAGTGGCTTCGGCGAGGAAGAGGTCGATATCCTTGAGGAGGAGGCGGACCGAGAAGTTGGGCGAGGCGAAGTTCCGCTCCCGCATCCGCGCGAGCTTCTTGTCGAAGGTCGGGCAGTAGAGGGAGCTCTGGCGGAGGATCTCGAGGAAGGGCTCGACCGGGACACCGGAACGGCGGACGAATCCCAGGCTGAGCGCGAAAGCGGTCGTTTCCGCGGCAATGAGCTGGTTCAAGGCGAGCTTGAGCGCCGCCGCCTTGCCGACGGGCCCGATCCAGAAGCAGCGTCCCAAGAGGCCGAGGAGCGGGTGCCAGCGCTGGTGGTCTTCGGGTTCAGCCCCGATCATGACCTGGGCGCGGCCTTCCTCGGCGTCCTTGCCGTTGCCAAGGACGGGGGCTTCGAGATAGCGGGCGCCTAGGGAGGAGGCGAGCTCGGCCAGCTCCCGGCTTTCGTCCGGGCCGATGGTCCCCATTTGGCAGACGGTGCGACCCGGCAGGTGCGGACGGCATGGCTCCGAGAAGACCGTCTGCCGGACCGCTGCCGCATCCGAAAGGCAGAGAAGGAGGAGATCCGAGGTTTCGACCGCGCCTTCTGGGGTGGCAGATAACCGCGCTCCGATCGCGGCGAGGGGTTCTGCCTTGGCGGGCGAGCGGTTGTAGACGGCTACGGAAAGCCCGCCGGCGAGAAAGCGGCGAGCTACGCCCTGGCCCAAAAGACCTGTCCCTAGCACGGCCAAGCTTGTCGGAAGCATCGACTCCCGATATAGACCGGATCGAGGCTTCGGTAAAGAGCACGCGTCCCCGACAGGAGAGCCGGGAAGATCGCGCAAGGGTGGGACCGAAGCGAACCGGAAGGAATGGGATGGGACGAGTCGGAATCGGCTATGACGCTCACCGATTGGTAACGGGAAGGAAGCTCGTGTTGGGGGGGGTGGAGATTCCCTCGGGAAAAGGGCTGCTCGGGCATTCCGACGGAGACGTGCTGCTCCATGCCATCGCGGACGCCCTCCTCGGAGCGGCGGGGGAATGCGATATCGGGCATCTCTTTCCGAACTCGGATCCGCAATGGAAGGGAGCTTCGAGCCTGATTTTCCTGGAGCGGATTCGGGAGCTGCTCCAGGAAAAGGGATGGAGGATCGAGAACCTCGACGCCTCGCTGATCGCCGAGGCTCCAAAAATCGGTCCCTATCGGGAGGCGATACGCGCGGCGGTCGGAGAGGCCCTGCGCATTGAGCCCGCCCGAATCGGAATCAAGGCGACGACGAACGAAGGAATGGGCTTTCCCGGGCGGGGCGAAGGGATGGCCGCGATGGCCGTTGCCTTCCTGGAGAAGGCGTAAGCTGCCTGGAACGCTCGCTTCCCTTCGCCGGCAACGTATCCCGCTACCCAAGTGAGGCTGGCGCGATTGGGCTATTTGGTTTGGTTGGCTATTTGGGATAGGGGGCGCTGAGCGCGTCGATCAGGGTGTGGGCCCGATGGGGTGGCGCCACCTGTCCGGAGAGGATTTCGCTCGCCGTAACCGCACGGTGGTAATAGCGCTCGTTGGTGTCGGGCGCCTCTCGCAGATCCGACCCGGTGAACGCGATGCCTCCGAAGAGTCCTTCGGTGGAACGGTAGACATAGACCGCGCTCTTGGGCTTCAGGAAGACGTCATGCTCGCTCTGAGGGCCGGCGACTCCGCTCATCTCCCCGGTCATGTGCACCTTGCCGCCGTGGGCAAAGCGCCGGACGGCGTGCTCGCTATTCAAGATGAAAACGTAGTTGGTTTCGCTACCACCGATCTGGGCGCCGATCCCCACCGCACTGCTCGAGATCGCCGAGGGTCCCGACCAACCGCCGTTCGCCAGACGCTGGACGACGAGCCCATGGCCATATTCTCCGCTGATGACGAGGCCGCCCTTGGTCATCCGCAGAAAGGCGACTCCCTTGGCCTTTTCGAAAACCGACTTCGGGATCTTGCCTTCCTGCTTGAATTGATGAATGACGGCGGCCGCCTCTCCGACGGTCTCCTGCAGATTCCAAGAAGCGAAGCTTCGTGGGGCGGTCAGAAGGCAGGCGACGCAAAAGAAAAGCGACCAAGCGGACAAGAGAGGGCGATTCTTCATAGGGATTCTCCTCGAATTAGTTGTGGCATTGCAATCTCCTTCAGGCTACCGTGCCGCAGCCCGTTGACAAGTAAGAAGTGATTGGCATTTCCCGGCATACGACCTGCTTGCCCAATGAACGGACGCGAACGGATGCGAACGGGTGCGGGCTTGAGGCCCGGAGGACCCTAGCGAGCCCGGAAGGAATAGAGACGGAGCATGCATCGATGAGGATCCCAGGAAAGGCTCTCGCCGTCGGGCATCTCTTGGCAGGTTGTCTGCTCCTTTTTACCGCCTCCCTCCAGGCTCGAGATGTCTCCTACGACCCTTGGAAGGGAGAGCCTCCTCCCCCGGAGGCGGGGGCCCGGATTCTGGCCGTCTACCAGATCGGGGGGAAGGATGTGCCGGTCTGGTCTCGCATGCCGCGAAGGCCCTATCGCGTCCTGGGAGTGCTCCGTTCCTTCGAGACGGTCGGGCTCTCCCATCATCCATTCCATCGCCTTGCGCAGGAAGCGTGCCGGCGGGGAGGAGATGCGATTGCGGTGCTGGCACCCAGGCATCTTCCCGGCAGCTGGATCCGCGGCGACGACATCGGCGTTACTCTCCACGGGCAGCGCTTCACGGTCTTGGTTCTCCGTTCGGCAAGCGGAACGCTCCTGCCGAGGCCGCGCCGGCCCACAGCAGGGCGAAGCGGCTTGCCCGCCTTAGCTATCACCGTTCGCTCGTGAGCTCCCCCCAGTTGCCGCACGGCCCCGGATTTACGTGGATCGACGAGGTCGAGATCGATCGGGAGGGAGCGCGCGCCCGCGCGAAGACATTTCTCGACCCTTCCCTCCCCGTCTTTGCCGATCATTTTCCCGGCCGGGCGGTCTTTCCCGGAGTCCTTCTGGTCGAATGCGGGGCGCAGACGGCAGGCTGCCTCTGGTCGGAACTTCTCGGCCTGGCAGAGCCGCAGCCCCTCCTGCTCGCGCAGATCCTTGGATTCCAATTCAAGCAGGCCGCCCTGCCCGGCCAGACGCTCACCGTTGAGGTCAAGCGGGAACGCGTTTACGGCAGGCTGGCGGAGTTTTCCGTCTCGATCCGGGAGTCGGATAACCCCGTTGCCGGAGGTCGGATCTTGCTCGCCTTGGGTAACGCCAATGCTGGATAGGCATCCCGGAAGAGCGCCTGGAGCGATTGTTCCTCCACTTTCCCTCGTGCATTGCGCGGAAGCTCCGGAAAGCAGAGGAGGAGGCGCGGGATCTTCCATTCCGGGGTAATCCCCGCAAGCAGCTGCAGCAGCTCGCTTGAGCTCTTCGGGCTTTCCGCAGCGGCAATCAGGTAGTTTCGGGATCGGCTGCGCACCGCGCGGACATGGGCGTCAGTCACCGAGGGGAGTCGGCGCAAAAGGGCTTCGACCTCCGCTGGATGGATTTTGCGGCCGCCCATCGTCACGACCCGGTCGGCCCGACCAAGCAAGCAGATCTCCCCGAGCTCGGTCCATTGGGCGAGGTCGGGAAGGGTGACGCGCTTGCGCCGGCCGTACCGACCGTAAAGGGCCCGGCTGAAAACGGAGACTCGTCGAGCGCGCGTGATCGCCACCGATACGCGGGGAAGGGCGGTTCCGACGGAGCGACCCTCGAGGGTGGCGTCTCCCGACCCGTCGTAGCTGATGCTCCCGGTTTCCGAGGAGCCGTAGAGGCTGTGGATCTTTACGGAAAAGCGTTCCTGGATGCGCCGCGCCGTTTCGGCCGGCAGGACCGCACCGGCGGAAACGGCGATTTGGAGAGAGGGAAGGGAGAAGGGGCCCGGCAGCTGCCCCAAGGCGCGCCAGATGTCCGGGACCGAGGGGAAGAAGGTGATTTCGTGCCTTTGGATCCAGACCGGGATCTGGCTCACCAGAAATTCCTTGGCCGAGATGAGGCGCATGCCCCGAAGCAGGAAGGGCAGGACCAAGCTCCCGAGCGCATAAGAGTGGCCGAAGGGGAGGAGAGCCAGGGCCCGGTCCTTTTCGCTCGTGCCCATGGCGGAGGAGGTGTTCCGCCCGTCCTCGATCATGGCTTCCGCGGAGAAGGGAAGGGAAGCGGCTTCTCCCCGGCTTCCCGAAGTGATCTTGACGAGTGCGGTCCCGCCGACCCCGCGACGTCGACAGCGGGGAACGAGCCGCTGCAAGCCATTCGATGTCCAGAGGACCGAGGCACCGAGCCGACAAGCCGCCGAGGCGAGCTCCTCCGATGGGAGCTCTGTGTCGAGCGGCATGGCCGCGGCACCCGCCGCCTGGCAGGCGAGGAAGGTCTCGATCCACTCCGGTTCGTTCGGCAGGGAGAAGGCGACACGGGCGTTTCGAAGGCCGGATAGATGATCTCGCGCGAGCTCTTGCGCCGCCGAGTCGATCTCGCGAAAGGAGATCCACCGTTCAGATTCCAGGGGGAGCAGAGCCGGTTCTTCCGCAAATCGAGTCGCCGTGCGTTTCCATGCCCTCCACAAAGCCGTCGCGTCGGGGAACGGGGTTCGGACCACGGAGACGCCGTTCGCGCGGAAAGGTGCAGAAGGGGAGGGGGTGATCCGTCCCGATCGAGCGTGGGGTTCCCGGTTCACCTGATTCCGTGTCATCGCCTCTCGACCTAAAACCCGCGGAACCGCGGACAGAAGAGTCCTTAGCAGTCGCAACCGATGGCGGCGAGACCAATCGCTGTGAGGGGCAGAGCCAGCCGCGGCCTAAATGCGAAGGAAAGAGAAAAATCTTGCTCAGAAGCCTTCTTTTCGGCATAACCCTGTACCCAATATGGGTCTGTCCAAGCTTCTCCTCAGCGGCGCAATCGTCTTTTCTGTTGCTGCAGCGGGTTATGCCCAGCGCGCTGTGGCCGTTTCCACCTTGCCCGCGACCCCGAATCCCAAGGCGTTCGAGCGGGCCTTGCCGAAGCAGAAGCACTCCCACGGGATGTGCGCGCGAGCGGTGCGCGTGGCTGTGGAGGAGCTGACCGGCAAGAAGCTTGAGCGTCGGGACTACGCCAAGGAGTACGGAGGGCCGCTGTTGAAGACCGGCTGCTACATGAAGAGCTCGGCCAGCGTTCACCCGAGGAACTACGACGTGCGGATCCTTCTTCCGAGAAAGAGGAGCCACTACGGCCATATCGAGGTGTTTTACCGCGGAAATTGGTATTCCGACTTCCGCCAGCCCGCTTCCCTCTGGAATGTCTGGCCGAAGGAGTATGCCGGCATCCAGCACTACCGATTTGTTGGCCAGGATGCTGCCACTCCGGGAGCCTATCGGGTGGCGTCAGCCCAGGGCGTGAGGCGGGCGACTCCCGTCCGGACGATGAGCCGGAGCGGGTCGGTTCAGCGCGTGAGTCGGGTGAGAGCGGTCAAGGCGAATTCGCGTTCGGCCATGCCAACGCGGACGACACCTCTCTTTTGACACCCCCTGCCCCTCTCGGGCGCTGCCGATCTTCCCATGAGGCTGGGATCGCCTCGCGGAGAGAACCGCGTATCCACACGGTTCGCTTTTCCGTGAAGAACTCTTCCAGGTCTGCTCCGACCCCGAGAAAGGTCTTCTCCACCTCGCTCCCGAACGATTTGGGCCTGCTCGCCTTTTTTGATTTTGGGCCGTCCTTGGAGGAGTGCTTCGCTACTCTGCTGACTTTGGATTGGGCGGCGATCGTCCCGCTCAAGGATGGAGTGTGCTAACCGTTCGCAGGTCTGCTTCCGATGGAAAAAGCGGATCGCATGCGGCTTGCGAATGGGATAGAAGGTCGTGCCACCGCGGAGCTCCGGCTTTTCCCCGCGGCCAGAAATCACGCAGCCGCGAAGGCTCAATCGTCCTTGTCGACGGTGCGCGTGCCTACGAAAAATTCCTCGAGGTCGGCACCGATCCCCCGGAAGAGCTTTTCGAGTTGAATTCCGATCGGCTCAGGCTTGGCGACTTTCTCTGCTTGGTCGCTTTTACGGGAGGGTTGGGTCGCTGCGGAGCCGCTCCCCTTGGCTTGCGCGGCTGGACGTTTCCGGCTTGTCTGGGGGCTGGTGGCGGTTCCATTCTTCTGCGGGGGCTTGGCGGGCGCTTTTGGCGTAGAAGTGGCGCTTGGCTCGCCCGAATGCGTGGTGGTCCATTCTGGGGAGGATTCGGTTGCGGAGGTGCTGCTGGCCAGGACGCGGGCCGGAAGGAATGTCGTTAGGAGCCATGCCGCGCCGATCGCTCCCATCAGAACAAGCGAGCTCGAAGCCACAGCCACTCTGGATCGCATGGGAGAAGCCTGATGGTGCCAATTCCCTGGATCAAGAAAAAGTTTGCAACCTTTTTGTGTATATTATGTTGTCGCTGACGATAGCAAGGGGCGTCCGACTCTGCGTGAGATGAGAACGGCGGAGTCGGGCTGGAGAAGAGAGGCGCTGGAGGCGCGATCCGACGCGCAACGCGCGCTCTGGGATCGAGCGGAATCGACTCGCAAGGCGGTCTTCGGCAGACGGGTGTTTGTTCGTGGGGTGATCGAGGTCGGTAACTTCTGTCGGCAGAACTGCGCCTATTGTGGAATGCGTCGGGACAACGGGGCTCTTCGCCGATTCCGCTTGGCGCGAGACGCCGTTCGGCGGGTGATCGGGGAAGGTCTGCCGGCATCGGTCACGGATCTCAATTTCCAGGCCGGGGAGGATCCCGTCGTCCTGCGGGAGGTCGTGCTGCCGGTGATCGAAGAGCTGGCGAATGAGAGCCGTCTGGGCATCAGCGCCTGCCTTGGAACCTTCGATCTTCGTCTCTACGACGAGCTCAAGCAGGCGGGGGCGCGGGGTTATATCCTGAAGATCGAAACGGGAGATGCCGCGCACTATCGGCTCCTGCGGTGCCCGGGCACGCTCGAGCGGCGGCTCGAGGCGATCCGGTATCTTGCGCAAACGGGTTGGAGCGTCTCCTCGGGCTGGATCCATGGACTGCCGGAGGAGACTCCGGACCGGGCGGCAGAGACGCTCGACCTGCTCTGCTCGCTGCCGCTCGCCGGGTGCAGCGTGAGCCCATTCATTCCTGGCGAAGGGACCCCTCTTTCTGGGGCGCAGGCGGCGGATCTCGAACGAACGCTCAACGCGGTCGCCATCCTCCGGCTCTCCTCGCCTCACTGGGTGATCCCGGCCGTGAGCGCCTTGAACCTCTGCCACGCTTCCGGGTATGTGCGGGCGCTCCGGGCGGGAGCGAACCTGGCGACCATCAACCTGACTCCGAGCGCATGGAGGGACGATTACCCTCTCTATCGCCCGGGCCGCTGGATCATGACGGAGGAGCGGGTCTTGCGTGCGATCGAGGAGGCGGGCTCTGAGCCGAGTCCCGACAGCTGGATCGCCGTCTCTTCCTCGCTCCGTTCTTCGGTTTCTCCCCTGTCTTCGCGCGGGTCGATTCCCGCGTCTTCCGTTGGGGACGTGGCGACGGATCGGCAGGAAAGCAGCGAAGGGCGGGCATCGTGAAGGAGAGCACTTTCGGTCGTGATCATGCTTCTGATCGGCCCAGCGGCGGGATGGGGAGCCGGCCGCGTCGGACGAGTCGGAGATGGAGCCACGAAAGCTGATGGCTGCTGCCCCAAATCGGAACGAGGATTTCCGGTCGCCCTTCGGAGAGAAGGGTGGCGGCGCGGATCGTCTGCCATCCGGAGGAAACCGGGAAGGCTTCTCCGAGGTATGGGTAGGGTTCCGCTACAGGGTGGGAACCGAGCACGGCCTTTTCGAGCGGACCGAGCCAGGAGCCTTGGGCCGTCGGGTAGACGGGAAGATGCGTCGGCATCTTTCGGGCGAGTCGGGCGGCAACCGGAAGCAGCTCCTTTCGGCTCGTATAGGGGAGGCTGATCGGTGCTGCTTCGAGAGCAAAGAGGGCGCTTTCCGGTTGGACGGTCAGAAGGAGGGCAACCGCGCCCTCCGCAGGTCGAAAGGGACGAGAGCCGCGAAGCCAGCCGGCGCACTGAAAGGCGGCTAGGCTCGCAGTGGTAATCTCTTCGGATGCAGCGAGAAGCACTGTGGATGCGTGCCCGAGCTCAAGCCAGACCCTTGCCATGCGGAGCCCTTCAATCCAGGCGGATTCATCGCCGACGAGCGAGCAACTAGGACCGCCGAGCCCGAGTACGGCTGCCGCGTGGCTGGTTGCCGCGTTGTAAACGGTTTCGGGAAAGAGAAGGGGGCTGGCAAATCGTCGCCCCTGGCTTCGATAGCCGGAGAAGAAGCGTGCAATATGGGCGATGCTCCCGTTGTTGAGGACCGCGATGAGCCCCATGCGCTGTCTCGATGGCTCATCGATCCCCGCAAGCGCCTGCTGGATCGCCTCGAGAAGGAATTGCGCCAGGCCGCCGGCGCGGCGAAGCCGCGGCTCTTCCGCCCATGTGCGCCATCGGGGATGGGATCGATCGACCGCGAAGATGGGGAAGCTCCTGGACGGGGAAGAAGAGAGTTGCATGGCATGCTCCTTGGGCGGGGTCCGCTGGATGAGGCTTTCGGCCCCGAAGCCTGCGGGAGAAACCACGCCAACCGCACGCGCATGGAGAAGGAGGCGATCAACCATGAGACGAAAAGACCAGAGTGGAGTTGGAGCCGCCAAACCCGACGTTTGCGCTCATCACGTGGCTGAGCGGCCGGGGGGACTCCCCAGGTCGGACCAGCGCTTGCTCGACCTCGGGAAGGGGAGAGACGGAGTTCCACTGCGGAGGAAGACGGCCTGTTTGCAGGGCGAGGATGGAAAAGACGGCTTCGATCGCTCCGGCGGCCCCCAGCGTATGGCCGATCATCGCCTTGACGCTACTCATCCGTGGAATCTGCCAGCCGACGCCGAAGAATCGGGAATACGCACGCGCTTCCGATTCGTCATTCAAGGAAGTGCCGGTCCCGTGCGCATTCAGGTAGCCGATTGTCTCTGGTTCCACCTTGGCCTGGGCGAGAGCCGACTCGATGGCTCGACAGAGAGCGCTGCCGTCGGGAGCGGGCTGGGTGAGGTGATGGAGATCGGTCGCTTGGCCATATCCGGTGATCCGGCAGAGCGGCCGTGCGTGGCGGCCCGATGCATGTTCCAGGCTCTCGAGTATGAGGAAGGCGGCCCCTTCTCCAAGCAAGAGCCCGGTTCGCCCTCGGTCGAATGGGGCGCAGCGATCGGTCGTGAGGATCCGCAGCGAGTCGAATCCGACGAAGACTGTCTCCGCGAGAGCCTCGAACCCTCCCGCCAGCACGCAGGCCGCTTCCCCGGACCAGATCATCTGGGCGGCATAACCGAGGGCATCAGCCCCGCTCGAGCAGGAGTTGGCGATCACGACGGAGCGGCCGCGCAGGCCGAAGGCTCGCTGAAGATCAATGGCCTGCTGATGGGGCTGGTAGCGGCCGACCCATTGGAGACGCCCTTTCCGGCCCGCGAGAAGTTCCTCAAGAAATCGCTCTCCGAACTCCATGCCTCCTTCGGTTGTCGCGAGGCAGAGGGGCATCTGCGGAAGCCTTGCCCGCTGATCGGCGGCCAGGAGACCGGCCTGCGCGAGGGCTTCCCGCGCGGCGGGAATGGCCAGCCGCGAGGCGCGAGGGAGCTTGCGGAGCTCGGGCGGAGCGAGCGAGGGAAGTGGTGGCAGGGCCGCTTGGGCGGCCGAGCGGCAGCGGCATCCCTCGGTGGCAAAGAGATCGACCGGTCGCGCCCCGTCCTTCCCCTCGAGCATCCGATCCCAGGAAGAGGCGACATCCACGCCGAGGGCTGTGACCATGCCGATTCCGGTCACCACGACGACAGGTCTTGCTTCGCGCTGCGAGGCCATAACGTGCATCATACTCGAGCAGGAGAAAAGGGACGATCCGGGAAAAAGAGACCGAGGTCTCTTCCGAGGGAAGGATCGGCGGGAAGGAAAAAGTTTCGAATCGACTTCGCCACGACCTTTTTTCTATATACACCAGACCTTGCCACCAGATGACCAATCAATCTGTAACGCACGACGACCTGCGCGCTCTTTTGGTGGAATGTTGCATGCTCCGCATCCCGGTCGAAAGCATCGGGGAGAAGACTCCTTTTTTTGGTCCGAACGGCATCGGGCTCGATTCGATCGATGCCCTCCAGCTGACCGCGGAGCTCGAGCGGAGGTATGGGGTCGCCCTGCAAGACCCGGACATGGCGCGAAAGGTCCTGGAGAACTTGACTACGCTGCGGAGCTGGCTCCTGGAACAGCAGGTCGGTGAGGAGAAATGAACGACGCCGTCATCATCGTGGGAGGCGGCCCGGCCGGATGCACCGCCGCAAGCCTCCTTGCCCGGAGCGGAAAGCGGGTCCTGCTTCTCGAGAAAGAGACCTTTCCTCGTTTTCATATCGGGGAATCGCTCTTGCCCTTTTGCAATCGGGATCTGGCGAAGATCGGGATCTGGGAAAAGGTGCAAAAGGCGGGATTCATGATCAAGCCCGGAGCCGAGTTTGTCTTGAGCGATGGGAGCGGCTTTCGCTGCTTCTGGTTCGGAGAGAGCCTGGCCGCGCCCTACGACAAGACCTTTCAGGTAGAGCGGGCGAAGTTCGACGCTCTTCTCCTCGATCATGCCAGGGAATCGGGAGCGACCATCCATGTCGGGGCCTCGGCTCGGAGCTTCCGGGAGGGGCCGGATGGGGTCGAGGTGGAGTATGAGCTTGGCGGGAAGATCGAGCGGGCCCAAGGGCGTTGGCTCATCGATGCGACGGGACGGGAACCATTCTTGGGCAAGGTCCTGCGCTTGGCCAAAACCGATCTGGGCATCCCGAAGAAGATGGCGGTCTACGCCCATTTCCGGAATGTGCGGCGCAGCCCGGGGAAAGCTGCGGGAAACATCACGGTGGTTCGCCTCTCTGGCGGCTGGTTCTGGTTGATTCCCCTCGATGAGGAAAAGACATCGGTGGGCATGGTGAGGCCGCTTGGGGCGTTTCAGGATGGGAAGGGAGGTCCTCGGGAGCTCTTCGAGGCGACGGTGCGGGAGAGCAGGGAGCTGAGCGGGCGCCTGGAAAAGGCGGAAGCGATCTCTCCCTTCCGGACGACGGCGGACTATACCTACCGCTTGGAACATCTGGCTGGTTCCCGGTGGCTGGCGGCAGGGGATGCGGCCGGGTTCCTGGATCCAGTCTTTTCCTCGGGTGTGACGGTCGCCTTGGAGGGTGGGGTGGCGGCGGCCGAGATGATCCTGGCTCAACCTGAGGGATCGGGTGGATTCTCCTCCAGGCAACAGCGCGTATATACCCGGCGGGTCCATGCGCTCGCGCGCCGTTTCGAAGAGATGATCCGGATGTTCTACGATGATCGCTCCTTCGAGGTCTTCATGACGCCGCGCCCGCCCCGGGCCATGAAGAAGGCCGTCATTCATCTTCTCGCGGGAAACAGCGACCTCAATCTGTCTCTCTGGCTCCGGGTGAAGCTCTTTTATCTGCTCTGCGTGCTCCAGCGGCATTGGCGACTGGCTCCCGCCCTCGATTATCATCGGAATCCCGTCGTCCGCTCGGGCGCCTCTCCCGTTACCCCTTAGCCGGAGGCAAAGCGGCTCCGTTCGGCTCGTCTTCCAGGATGGCGGCGCCTTCTGTGCCGAGAAAGGCGAGAAAGGCTTCTGCGGTCCGGGAGAGATGCTTTCCCTTGGGATGGACGGCATACCAGTGCCGTTGCAGAGGAAAGCCGACGACATCGAGGATGCGAAGACGTCCCTGTTCCACCTCGAGACGGATATTGCGCGCGGAAAGCACCGAGATGCCCAGGCCAGCGATCACGGCCTGCTTGATGGCCTCGCTGCTGCCGAGCTCCATGTAGGGCTCGATGGCCATTCGTTCGCGTCGAAAGGCTTGATCGGCGGCCGCGCGCGTTCCGGAGCCGGGCTCGCGACTCAAGAACCGCTCCTGGAGCAGATCCCGCAGTGGGATATTCCGCCTCCCGGCAAGCGGGTGATCCGCCCAGCCGACGACGACAAGAGAGTTGTCCAAAAAGGGAAAGGTTTCCACCGGAAGACCTTCGGGCACCTGACCCATCACAACCAGGTCGTCCTGGTTTTCCCCAAGCCGTTGCAGTACTCGCGCCCGGTTAGTGACCGTCAGGCTCGGACGCACTCCGGGATAGAAGCGGACGAAGGCTCCCAGCAGATGGGGCATGAAATATTTACAGGTGGTGACTCCCGCGATGCGCAGCGGACCCTGGACTCCTCCTTGAAGCGACAGCACGAGATTGCCCAGGGCATCGACCTCGCGGCGAATGACGCGAATCTGCTCCGCCAAGGCCTCCCCTGCGCGGGTGAGATAGACTTTCTTGCCGATGCGCTCGAAGAGCGGGAGACCGACGGTCTCCTCGAAGCGCTTGATCGAGATCGAGACGGCCGGCTGAGTCAAGTGAACGGCCTCGGCCGCCTTGGTGAAGCTCCGGTGATGGGCGATCGCCTCGAAGAGCCGCAGTTGCTGCAGTGTCACATCCATTTAATAATCTTATCGTTTATATAAAAACAATCAAATAGAATTATTCGTAGCGATGGGGTATAAGCGGAGGAGAGCCGGTGGGGGCGGGAGGAGGCCTCGAGCCGGGAAACGAATAGGAGAAAAGCTATGGCGATGGTGAAGCACGATGGGCAGGGGCAGAAGAAGAGCCGGTGGTCGGCTGGGGTGAGTCCGTATGCGGACATGGGGTACTACAACGCGGGCTACAAGCCGAAGGAGACCGACATTATTGCGGCATTTCGGTTGGTGCCGCAGCCGGGGATGGATCCGGTGGAGGCGGGGGCGGCGGTGGCCGGGGAGAGCTCGACGGCGACCTGGACGGTGGTGTGGACCGACCGGTTGACGGCCTACGAGCACTATCAGGGGAAGTGCTATCGGGTCGATCCGGTGCCGGGGAGCGACCAGTACATCGCCTACATTGCCTACGATCTTGATTTGTTCGAGGAGGGTTCGATTGCGAACCTTTCTTCTTCGATCATTGGGAACGTCTTTGGGTTTAAGGCGCTCAAGTCTGTGCGATTGGAGGATTTGCGGATCCCGCCGCACTACACCAAGACCTTTCAGGGGCCGGCGCATGGGATCATGATGGAGCGGGAGTACCTGAACAAGTATGGGCGGCCGCTGCTTGGGGCGACAGTGAAGCCGAAGCTGGGGCTTTCGGCTCGGAACTACGGGCGGGTGGTCTACGAGGCCTTGCGTGGGGGATTGGACTTTACGAAGGACGACGAGAACATCAACAGCCAGCCTTTCATGCGGTGGCGGGACCGGTGGCTTTTTGCGATGGAGGCGGTCAATCGGGCGCAGGCGGACACGGGGGAGGTCAAGGGGCACTACCTCAATGTGACGGCGGCGACGATGGAGGAGATATACGAGCGGGCCGACTTTGCGAAGGAGCTGGGGAGTGTGGTGGTGATGGTCGATCTGACGGCGGGCTTTACGGCGATTCAGTCGATGGCGAAGTGGTGTCGGCGCAATGGGTTGCTTCTTCATTTACATCGGGCGGGTCATAGCACCTATACCCGGCAGAAGAGCCACGGGGTCAACTTCCGGGTAATTGCCAAGTGGATGCGGCTGGCGGGTGTGGACCACATTCATGCGGGGACGGTGGTGGGGAAGCTTGAGGGGGATGTCCACTCGGTGCAGGGCTACTACCGGACCTTGCGGTGCAATCGGACCGAGGCGGAGCCAGCCTTGGGGCTCTACTTTGAGCAGGATTGGGCGTCGATGTCGGCGGTGATGCCGGTGGCTTCGGGCGGGATCCACGCGGGGCAGATGCATCTGCTTCTTCACTATTTGGGGGAGGATTGCATTTTGCAGTTTGGCGGGGGGACCATTGGGCATCCGGAGGGGATTGCGGCTGGGGCGACGGCGAACCGGGTGGCGCTGGAGGCGATGATTCAGGCGCGCAACGAAGGGAAGGACTATCTGCACGAGGGTCCGGAGATTCTGGAGAAGGCCGCGCGGCATTCGCCCTCGCTTAGGAAGGCCTTGGAGATTTGGAAGGATGTGAGCTTTGAGTTTGAGTCGACCGACGTGCCGGATGCGGTGGCGACTCCGGAACTGGTGTAAGGAAGGAGAAAGCGATGAGACTGACGCAAGGGACTTTTTCGTATCTGCCGGATTTGACCGAGGAGGAGATTGGGGCGCAGGTGGAGTACTGCCTGGGCAACGAATGGGCGGTGAGCATCGAGTGTACCGACGACCCGCATCCGCGGAATGTCTACTGGGAGATGTGGGGGCTGCCGCTCTTTGATCTGAAGGACGCGGCGGGGGTGATGCACGAGTTGGCGGAGTGCCGGAAGGCCCGTCCTCAGGACTACATTCGGATCAACGGCTACAACCGGCAGCAGGGGTATCAGACCACGATGCTCTCGTTTCTGGTGCAGCGGCCGAAGGAGGAGCCCGGCTTCTTCCTCGACCGGATGGAGGCCGCGGACCGGCAGATCCGCTACACCACCCGTCCCTACGCCGCCCAGAAGCCTCCGGGCCATCGCTACTAACCGGCGCTTAGGCGAGGAATCACGGGAGCTTGAGCGGCACTTCCCGGAAGTGCCGCTCAAGGTTCTCCGCATCCGGTCGGCCTCAACAGCCGGCAGGCGTTTCCGGATGAGAGCGGCTCAGCTCTCTTCCGGGTAGCCGAGACGATGGAGATGCTGCCGGACCTTTCGGCGCTCGTAGCGACGAGCGAGGATCTTTTCCTGCTTGTGGCCCGGCAGGCGGAACAGGGTCTTCGACTTCAGGCAAGAATCGAACGGATCTTGGGTTATACGCATCCCATACCTCCTTCCTGTTTCTTTGCGAATCGGATTTCTCTCCAGTAGGAAAGCGGGAACTGTGCCAATCGGCTTCGCTAATCCCAACCAAAGGAATCCGGTTGCCATCGGTTTTTTCGCAGCCTACTCTTTTTTCGGATCATGCCAAGTCCGCTATGAAGGCAAAGTTAGCAAACGCAGAATGGAGGCGAAGTCTGGCGATCCCAGGAGTGGGAGAGTTTTCCTTCTTTTCGCTTCCCGCTTTGGAAGAAGCGGGCTTGGGTCCGGTCCGCCGGCTTCCGATCAGCTTGCGCATTTTTCTCGAGTCGCTTGCGCGTTTTTGTGGAACGGCGGGGGTCGAGGTAGTGGATGTGGAGGCACTGGCTCGCTGGGACGCGAAGAACCCGGCGCGGCGGGAAATTCCTCTTCGCGTGGCTCGCATTCTTCTGCAGGACTTCACCGGAGTTCCTCTTCTCGTCGATCTGGCGGCGATGCGTAGCGCGCTCGCGCGGATCGGCCGAGTCCCGAGCGGGGTGGAGCCGGAGATTCCGGTAGACTTGGTCATCGATCACTCCGTTCAGGTCGATGTCTTCGGAAGGTCGGACGCGCTGGCCAAAAACCTGGAATGGGAGTTTACGCGGAACCGGGACCGGTATGCCTTCTTGAAATGGGGGGAAGGGGCTTTCCGGAAGCTGCGGATCGTCCCGCCCGGGATCGGGATCTGTCATCAGGTCAACCTCGAATACCTCGCCAAAGGGGTCTTCGTTCAGGAGGGAAGGGATGGGAAGGTCCTCTACCCCGATACCGTCTTGGGAACTGATTCGCACACGACGATGATCAACGGGCTGGGCGTGGTCGGATGGGGTGTCGGCGGGATCGAGGCCGAGGCGGCGATGCTCGGGGAGCCCTACTATCTGCTCACGCCCGAGGTGGTCGGCGTCCACCTGACGGGCGCCTTGGCTCGCGGAGTCACGGCAACCGACCTTGTGCTGCGGATGACCGAGAAGCTCCGTCAAGTTGGGGTGGTCAATAAGATCGTGGAGTTCTTCGGTCCGGGCGCTTCATCGCTCCGCGTGCCGGATCGAGCCACCCTCAGCAACATGGCACCGGAGTACGGGGCCACGATGGGGTATTTCCCGTTCGACCGGGAATCGCTCGCCTATTTGCGGCGGAGCGGCCGTCCGCGGGAGCTGCTCGAGCTGGTGGAGCGGTACTACGTCAGCCAAGGGATGTTCCAAATTCCCCAGGAAGTGGGCGAGGTCGACTACAGCGAGATCGTGGAGCTGCCGCTTGAGGAGGTGGAGCCGGCCGTCGCGGGCCCGCGCCGTCCGCAGGATCGCACCGGGCTCAAGTCTCTCAAGGGAGCCTTTCGGCAGTGGCTCACTCTTTCCGTGGATCGTGGGGGATATGGGAAAAGCCCGGAGGAGCTAGCGACTCGAACCCACGTCCGGCCGCAGGCTGCCAGAGGGCCCCGTCCGCCCGATCCCAACGGCCCGGAACCGGGATCTCCGAGCGAAAGCGAGCTACGGGATCTTCGCCCCACGCCAGATCCCGTGGAGGTAGTGTCCAACGGTTTTCCCGAGGAGATCGGACACGGGAGCGTCGTCATCGCGGCCATCACCAGCTGCACGAACACCTCCAATCCGAGTGTCATGCTCGCAGCCGGCCTTCTCGCGAAGAAAGCCGTAGAGCGCGGATTGAAGGTACCGCCGCACGTGAAGACTTCCTTGGCGCCCGGCTCCCGCGTGGTCTCGGACTACCTGGCGCGCGCCGGGCTACAGGATTCCTTGGACCGACTCGGATTCCAAGTGGTTGGCTACGGCTGCACGACCTGCATCGGCAACAGCGGACCTTTGTCCGCACCGCTAGAGGAGGCGATCGGCTCGCACCGCCTGGTTGTCGCGGCGGTGCTCTCCGGGAATCGCAATTTCGAGGCGCGGATCCATGCGGCGGTTCGAGCCAATTTCCTCATGTCTCCGCCTCTGGTTGTCGCCTTCGCCCTGGCGGGGCGGGTCGACTGGGATCCGGAATCAGATCCTCTGGGCCGAGACGAGAATGGTCGGCCGGTATTCCTGCGCGACATCTGGCCGAGCGGAGAGGAGGTGAGCCATCTGCTCGATTCGGCGATCGATCCGGAAGCATTCGGCCGGCTCTACCGCAATTTCGCCGAGCTCAATCCTCAATGGAAGGAGATCGAGGCTCCCGGCGGCGAGATCTATGCCTGGGATGCGCACAACACCTACATCCAAGAGCCTCCGTTTCTGGAAGGGTTTTCCTTGGAGGCTCCCGCTCGCCGCCCTTGCGCGGGCGCACGCGCCCTCTGCGTCCTGGGGGACTCGGTGACGACCGATCACATCTCGCCGGCGGGGGCGATCAAGGCGGACGGCCCGGCGGGCCGATATTTGAAGGAGCTGGGGGTGAGCCGTGAAGAGTTCAATAGCTATGGCAGCCGCCGCGGCAACGATCGGGTGATGGTGCGCGGCACATTTGCGAACGTCCGGTTACGCAACCAGCTCGTGCCGGGAGTGGAGGGCGGCGTCACCCGGCACATGCCGGATGGTGCTACGATGCCGATTTACGACGCCGCCATGCAGTATCGGCGGGAAGGAGTGCCGCTGCTGGTCTTGGCCGGACGGGAGTATGGGACCGGCAGCTCCCGTGACTGGGCGGCCAAGGGGAGTGCGCTCTTGGGAGTGCGCGCCGTGATTGCGGAGAGCTTCGAACGCATCCATCGGGGCAACCTGGTCGGCATGGGGGTCTTGCCCTGCACCTTCCGCAGCGGCGTCCGGCTTTCCGATCTCTTGCTCGACGGAAGCGAGACCTTCGAGATTCCCGGATTCGAGCAGGACCTCGGGACGGGCCAGGAGCTCTCCCTGAGGATCTGCCGAGCCGGTGGGGAGATCAGCGAGGTGCCGATCCTTTGCCGGATCGACACTCCCGCCGAGGCGGACTACTTCCGACACGGCGGAATTCTGCCCTACGTGTTGCGCCGAATCCTCGCTCGTGAAGGAAAGGTCGGGTGAGGATGGGAGTCCGCCAAGGCGGACCAAGGATCTGCCGGATCGTCTTTCACGGGGTCGGTCCCGCCGGGCCCGGGTGGACCAATTTTCTACTGGTCGAGGCGGCGCGGCGGGCGGGCGCCGCCGTCTTCCCTCCCGGTGCGGGCTGGATTCTTCCTCTGTTCTTCTCCCGGCTCTGGGGGAAACCCGAAACCGTTTCTCTTTTCGGCTACAGCCGGGGAGGAGCGAGTGCGGTCCGTCTCGCCCGCTTCCTGGCCAAGGAGCGGATTCGGGTGGCTCTGCTCTACCTGATTGATCCGGTCGTGATTTGGGGCGGGACTCTTTCCGTCCCTTCCTCGGTGGAGCGGACTTTCTGCTGCCGACAGCACAATGGAGCACGCTTGTGGCTCCTTCCCGGACGCTTGGGCAGAGGAGCGCCCTGCAGGAGCGGCCGATCGCCGGAGCCGGTGTTGGAGGACGAAGAAGCTCTTTGCTTTCCCGACGGACGCCCGGTCTATCACGAGGATATGGTGAGGTATGCCTTGCAGCATGCGAGGCTTCGCCTCGATGCGGCGCTCGCCCTTGGTTGCTTCCCCGACGCGACCGATGAGTAGTTCTCTTTACCGGCTGGAGGGGTCGAGTAGATCCCGCAGCTTGTCTCCAAGAGCGTTGAGCGACCAGAGGGTCCAGGCGAGCATTCCGCCGGGGAAGACCAGAAGCCACCAGGCCATCTTCATCGGGTTGATCGCCTGGGCTCCATCGGCCAAGAGCGTCCCCAAGCTTGCGGAGGGGGGCTCGACTCCCAGGCCGAGGAAGCTCAGGAACGATTCGGCCAAGATCACGGCGGGGACGGTCAAGGTTAGGTAGACAGCCACGATTCCCAAGAGGTGGGGCAGAATGTGGTAGCGGAGGATCCCAAAGGGTGATCTCCCGATCACCTGCGCTGCTTGGACGAAGATCGCGGCTTTGAGTACCAGGACGCGACTCCGGACGACGCGGGCCATGGTGAGCCATTCGACGAGCCCAAGGCCAAGGAAGAGGAGGAAGATGCGGCTGTAGGGGAGCAGGCTCGCGAGCTGCCAGCCGATCAACGTCTTCCTCAGAGGAGCTTCGAGCAAGGCGATCAGGACGATGACGAAGATAAGGGTGGGGAGCGAGTAGAGGAGATCGACTAGCTGCATGAGGAGCCGATCGACCTTTCCTCCCGCGTACCCCGCGAGCGCTCCGTAGGTCGACCCGATCACCAGGCTTACGAACGCACCGAAGAACCCGACCAGGAAGGAGATCCGAGCGCCGCAAAGCAGACGGGTCAAAAGGTCACGGCCGTGAATATCCGTCCCCATCCAATGGTTCAGGCTCGGGCACACCAAGGACTCTTCACCGATCTCCGCCGCCGAATAGCGAGAAAGCAGGGGACCGAAGATCGCGGCCAAAAGCAAAAAGGCGAGGGAGACAGCCGCAAGGGTGGTCCATCGGTCGAGCCTCGCCTTGGGCCTTTGGCCATGCGCCTTCACGATAGTTGTACTCTCTTGTCGAGCCATGCGGATGCGAGATCGGCCAACAGGTTGAAGCCGATCAGAAGTGCGCTATAGACCAGAGTCACCCCGGCAACCAGGAAAACGTCGCGGCTCAAGACGCCCTCCACGAAGAAAGAGCCCATGCCGTGGATGCCGAAGATCTCCTCGATGACGAGGGAGCCAGTCAGAAGGTTGGCGGCAAGGGGACCTGCATAGGCGACGATCGGAAGGGAAGCGGGCTTGAGTCCGTGGATGAAGAGGATCGTCGCTGAGGGGAGCCCCTTCGCTCGGGCGGTACGGATATAGTCCATCGGCAGGATCTCGAGCATGCTGGCGCGCGTCAGCCTCGCTACGACGGCGGCATAGGGGAGGGCGAGGCAGCTTGCCGGGAGAAGGAGCTCGCGGAAGCCTCCCCACCCACCGGGAGGGAGCAGCCTCCATTGCAGCGAGAAGAGCAGCACGGCGAGGGGAGCGAGCACAAAGCTGGGAATCGAAAGACCGCCCAAGCAGAGGACTTGAACGAGGCGGTCCGCCATCCGGTTGTGCCGAACCGCAGCCCAGACTCCGGCTGCGATGCCGAAGCCGAGGGCGAGAGCGAATGCACTGCCCCCGAGCGCCAGGGATATGGGAAGCGTCTGGCCGATAATCTCATTGACGGTGCGATTCCGATATCGGGTCGAAAGACGGAGATCTCCGTGGAGGACGTCGGAGACGTAGCTCGTATACTGTTCCCACAGGGAACCGTTCAGCTTGTAGCGGGCTTCCAACTCCTGCAGGATCGCTGGAGGGATGGCCCGTTCTCCGGAAAATGGGCTGCCGGGAGCCAGACGAACGAGGAAGAAGGTGATCGTGATCACCCCCAGAAGCACGGGGATGGCTCCCGTCAAGCGGCGGAGAAGAAAGACGAGCATCGGGGATTCATCCAGACTGTCTTCTGTTCGCGTCGGTCGCCTCAGCTGTTGCGCACCTGAGGGCAGTCCCGATGCTGTGGAGAGAATGGTCTATTGATGGGTGGAGAATAAGGAGTTCCTCTTCGTCGTGTTCCCTGCCGGGATTAGGGGTTGGCCGAATCGCCTGCTGACCGAGGGCGAAAGTAGATCTCTCGGAACGGGTGCTTGTCGAGCAGGTTGGCGGCGATGCCTCCCAGGCGGGCTTCGTCGTAGAGCATGATTCCAGAGTAAAAGTAGATCGGAAGGATGGGAAGCTCCTCCTTGACGAGAATGGCCTCAGCTTCGTGCAGCAGGGCAAGGCGCTCTTTCGGAGCTACGGTCACCGTCGCTTCGGCCAAGAGCTTCTCGTACCGGCCGTCCGACCAGCCCGTATTATTGTTCCCGCTCTTGCGCAGAAAGCATCCGAGGAAGGTGAAGGGATCTTCGTAATCTCCCACCCAGCTGGAACGCGCGATCTGGTAGGAGAGTGACTGGACCGAATTGAGGTAGACCTTCCACTCCTGATTGCGCAGGCTCACGGAAATTCCCAGAACCTGTTGCCAAATCGCCTGGATCTCGGTTGCGATCTGCTCGTTCTGCTCGCTCGAGTTATAAAGCAGGGTCAGGGGGGGGAAACCTCGCCCGCCGGGAAAGCCCGCCTCGGCGAGAAGGGTCCTGGCCCGGTCGGGATCGAATCCCAAGCCGGTCGGCGGTGTATACCCCGGAATCCCGGGAGGTGTCAAAGAATGGGCCGGACGCTCTCCGCCGCGAGTGATCGTGCGGATCAGTCGCTCCCGGTCGACGGACAAGGCGAGCGCTTTCCGGATGCGCGGATCGTTCAGGGGTGGAGCGCTCACGTTGATCCGATAAAAGTAGGTGGCCAGGAACGGGGCGGAATGGAAGTAGGGCTGCTTCCGCAGCTCGGAAAGAAAGAAGGTCGGAATGAGTCCCTTGTCGAGGACGAGGTCGGCCTTGCCGCTCGCAAAAAGGTTGAACGCAGCGGACGCTCGCGTTATGGCCAGCGCTTCGATCCAGGGGATGCGAACCGTCTCCTCCCGCCAGTATCGGGGATTCTTTCGAAGGACGATGCGATCGTTGATCTGCCACGAATCGAGAAGGTAGGGGCCGTTGCCGATGAGCTTTCCCGGCTTGATCCAATCGTCGCCATGTTTTCGCACGACCGCAAGCGGAACTGGAGAAAAGATGGATTGAGAGCAGAGCGAGGGAAAGAATGGGGTCGGACCAATCAGACGGACTTCGAGCGTGCGGGAATCGATCGCTCGGACGCCGACTTGGGAAAAGTCGCGGAGATGGCCTCTGTTGTAGGCTTCGGCGTTTTCGATGAAATAGAACAGATCCGCATATTTGGCCGCCATCCGGGGCTCGAGAGCACGCTGCCAGGATGCAACGAAATCCTGAGCGGTGAGCGGACTCCCGTCGCTCCAGCAGCTCTCACGGAGGAGAAAGCGGTAGATCCGTCCGTCCGGGGAGATGAGCCACTCTCGCGCGATGCCGGGAACGACGTTTCCCTCCTTGTCCTCTGCGGTGAGACCTTCGAAGAGGGCTTTGCAGATGCGCCCCTCGGGCTGCCCCGTGATCACCTGGGGGTCGAGGCTCTCCGGCTCGGGGCCGTTGATCACGATCAACCGATCGGAAGGGGGCGGATGGCTGCAATTGGCCAGGGCGACGAGGAAGATTCCGCAGGCGAGAGTCCATGAACTGCGCGAACCCATCGCTCCGGGTCATTTTGCCGGCTTCGGCATCGTCGCCGGAGAGGTTCGGGCCGCAGGCGAGGAGGTCGTGGGATGGTGTAGCTTCTCCTGGATCGTTCCGTGATCGGAGGCGATCCGTCCGGAAAGAAAGGAGAGAATCACCGCCAAGCTGAAAAAGACCGCCGCCAGCCATGATGTGCCTTTGACGAGGATGCTGGAGGTTTGCGCTCCAAAGAGGGCATCGGTGACCCCACCGCCGAACGTGGCTCCCAACCCTTCCTGCTTGCTTCGCTGCATGAGGATGACCAGAACGAGCAAGAGCGCCACCAGCGCATATCCCACGACGAGAAGATCGAAGAGTATCCGTATCATTGCCGCCCTATTCTACGGAAAGGAGAATGGAGGTAAAGCTTTCGGCCTCCAAGCTCGCACCTCCCACGAGGAGTCCATCGACATCGGGCTGGGCCAAAAGCTCGCGGGCATTCTGCGGAGTGACGCTTCCCCCATACTGGAGAGTCAGTCGAGAGGCGATGGACTTCCCATGGAACTTCTCTACCTCTTGCCGCAGCAAGGCGTGCGCCTCCTGCGCCTGCTCGGGAGTGGCGTTGCGTCCGGTGCCGATCGCCCAGACGGGCTCGTAGGCGAGCACGACTTCCGAGAGAACCTGGGGGGGAAGCTCATCGAGCACGCCTTGAAGCTGGGAGCGGAGATGAGATGGCCATCGGCCTGATTCCCGATCCGGCAGCTCCTCTCCCACGCAGAAGATGGGGCGCAAACCCGCCGAAACGGCGGCAAGGAGCTTCGCGCGCAGGAAGGTGTCGGTTTCGCCGAAGTAGCGGCGGCGCTCGGAGTGGCCGATGATGACGAACTGGCAGCCGACTTCGCGAAGCATCGAAGCCGAAATTTCCCCCGTAAACGCTCCTCTGGGCGCGGGATGAAGATTTTGCGCCCCAAGCTGGATCCGAGGAGTCGATTCCAGGAGCTTGTTGACGCTCGCCAGCGCCGTGAAGGGAGGGCAGAGAACAACCTCGCAACCGGAGAAGGTCGCCAGCTGCTTCTGGAGCTTCTCGACGAGGGAAGCCGCCTCGGCAACCGTCTTGTTCATCTTCCAGTTGCCGGCGACGATTTTGGTGCGCGCCCTCACGCTGGAAGAAACGCCTTGCTTGGTCCTTCGCCGGAAAAATGGATAGCCGCTGCTCGGCTTTCTTCCTTCTCGTCCTTGTCGGGGATCACCGATACCCCGGGCAACGGTTCTCCTTCCAGAAATTCGAGCGAAGCGCCGCCGCCCGTCGAAATGAAGGTGATGCGATCGGAGAGTCCGGAGCGGTGGAGGGCCTTCACGGAATCTCCTCCCCCCACGATGCTCACGGCATCCCGGTTCTCGGCGATCATCTCCGCGACGGAAAAGGTTCCCTTGTCGCAACCGCGAATCTCGAAGACGCCCATCGGGCCGTTCCAGAAAATCGTCCGTGCCGCAGCGACCAGCCGCCGCATGGCCGCAATCGTCGCGGGGCCAACATCGACTCCTCGCCAGCCTTCGGGAATCTCCTCCCCGGGCTGCGTGTAACGCCCCGGAGAGGTTTGATGGCGTTCGAAATCGATCTTCTCGACGATGTAGCTGTCGACCGGCAGAAGGAGCTCGATTCTGCTGCTCGCCGCCTTGTCGAGAGCCCGCCGGGCTATCTCCACCCGATCGGGCTCGACGAGCGATTTGCCTACCGCCTTGCCCTGTGCCAGATAAAACGTGTACGCCATCGCTCCCCCGATGATGAGGGCATCGGCCTTGCTGAGGAGCCGGTCGATCACGCGGATCTTGTCGGAAACTTTCGCCCCGCCCAAGATCACGACAAAGGGGCGAGCCGGGTTCTCCAACTCCTCTCCAAGAAAGTGGAGTTCCTTCTCCATGAGGAAGCCAATGACCCGCTCTGGGAGGAAGTGAGCGACACCTTCGGTCGAGGCATGCGCGCGGTGCGCCGTTCCGAACGCATCGTTGACGTAGATCTCCCCCAGGCGGGCGAGCTGCCGGCTGAAGGCCGGGTCGTTCTTTTCCTCCTCGGGATGAAAACGGAGGTTCTCGAGCAGGAGGACCGCCCCGTCCTGAAGTGCGTTCACCGAGTTTTCCGCACCGGAACCGGTGCAGTCGTTCGAGAAGGAAACCGGCTGTTGCAACAAATAGCCCAGGCGATCGGCCACCGGGCGCAAGCTCAACTTAGGGTCCGCCTTTCCCCTGGGGCGACCCAGGTGACTCATCAGCACGACTCGAGCGCCCCTCTTCACAAGGTTCTGAATGGTCGGGAGGCTGGCCCGAATCCGCGTATCGTCGGTGATTCGCGCGTCGCCGTCGACATACTCCACCGGGACGTTGAAATCGACTCGCATGAGCACTCGTTTCCCGCGCACGTCTACATCGAGAATGGTCCGCCTTGCCATATCGTTTCGTGCCTCCGTTGATGGTAAACCGCTCTTGTTTTTCGTTTCTTTTCGCTATCCGGCCTTTCGGCCTACGTCGACTGCAAGAGATAGTGTGCGAGGTCCACGCACCGATTCGCGTAGCCCCACTCGTTGTCATACCAAGAGATCAGCTTGAAGAAGCGGCTGTTGAGGCCAATGCCGGCGCTGGCATCGAAAATGCTGGAGCGGGAATCCTTGAGAAAGTCGCGCGAAACGACCGGATCCTCCGTGTAGCCAAGGACTCCATCGAGGTAGCTCTCGCTCGCATGCTTCATCGCCGCGCAAATTTCCTCGTAGCTCGTCGCCTTCGTCGTCCGTACGGTCAAATCGACCACGGAGACGGTGGGGGTGGGAACCCGGAAGGACATTCCAGTGAGCTTCCCTTTGACTTCCGGTAAGACGAGCGCTGTTGCCTTGGCCGCGCCTGTGCTCGCCGGAATGATATTACCGGTCACCGAGCGGCCCCCACGCCAATCCTTGCGGGAAGGCCCGTCCTGGACTTTCTGGGTAGACGTGGCGCTGTGCACCGTGGTCATGAGGCCTTCCTCAATCCCAAATCCTTCCTTGAGCAAGACATGGACTACCGGCGTCAGGCCATTGGTGGTGCAGCTCGCATTCGAAATAATCGAGTGCTTGCTCCGGTCGATCTGCTGGTGGTTGACGCCGTAAACCACCGTGATGTCGGCATTCTTGCCGGGGGCGGTGATGACCACGGTTTCCGCTCCGGCCTTGAGGTGCCCTCGGGCCTTGTCGGCACTCGTAAAGAGACCGGTGGATTCGAGAACGAGGCCGACACCCAGATCTGCCCAGGGCATCGCCGCCGGCCCTTCCTTGATTTGCAGGCAGCGAATCTCATGCCCGGCGATCCGCAAGAGGTCGTCCTTCTCGAGGCCCGGATCGGATTTTGCGGATTGGATCGGAACGGAGAATCCACCATAGTTGCTGTCGTAACGAAGCAGATAGGCGAGGTTGTCCGCGGGAACCAGGTCGTTGACAGCGACGATCGGAATCTGCCCCAAGAGCTTTCTCTCCGCAATGATGCGCAAGATGAGCCGTCCGATGCGCCCAAATCCATTAATGGCAATTCTTTTCACGGCGTTTCCTCTCCGAAAAATGATGCTACTCCGCTCGTTCGAGTTTACTTGTCATCGAACGTAAAAGCCGAACACGCTGGCGTCAACGGCAAAAGACGTAACCGCTCCAGTAAATCGCCCTCGCTCCGGTTCGGGGTTGCCTTTCTTGGGGAGAATCGAGGAAAATGCAATAGGAAAATGGGAGCGGATCTCCGAAAGAAAGCCAAAGGGCTGGGTGTCACCTGTGCTTTGCTTCTGGTTGGGGCGCTCTTGCTTTGGAGCGGAATGGCGTGCGAAGCGATGACGGGAGATGCTCCGATGGGATCTGGGACGTTTGTTTTTTTGGACGAGTGGGGTCGGCCGAGCGCGCCGACCAAGGCGGCGTATATCCAGAAGAGGAAAGAGCAGTGGCACTATCTGCTGGGCAATTCAACCTACTCAATCACCAGGGAAGCGGCGACAGAGCCTGCGTTCTGCGGCCGCTTTCATGCCAGCAAGGAAGCGGGGTTTTACCTCTGCGCCGACTGTGGCTTGCCTCTCTTTTCCTCGACGGCGAAGTACGTTTCGGGGACGGGTTGGCCCAGCTTTTTCGAGCCCTTTGCTTCTCAGAACATTCGACAGGCAGAGGATCGGAGTCATGGAATGGTTCGCGAGGAGATCCTCTGCGCCCGTTGCGGAGCCCATTTGGGCCATGTCTTTCCCGATGGCCCTCCCCCGACCGGACTTCGCTATTGTATCAACTCCGGAGCGCTCGTCTTTCTTCCGCAGCGTCTGCTCCAAGGGAGAGGCAGAGAGGGGGAGCCGCTGGAGCGCGCGGTCTTCGCCGGAGGCTGCTTTTGGGGGATCGAGCAGGCGTTCGAGAAGGAGAAAGGAGTAGAAGCGGCTTTCTCCGGCTACTCCGGCGGCTCGGTTTCCTTCCCGACTTATGAAGAGGTATGCACGGGCCGCACGGGCCACGCTGAGGCCGTGCTCGTGCTCTTTGATCCCAGAAAGATTTCCTACGAACAGCTCTTGGGCAAGTTTTGGGAGATTCATGACCCGACAACCCGGAACCGGCAAGGCCCGGATGTCGGCTCGCAGTATCGTTCGGCCATCTTTGTCTACGACGAGGAGCAGCGGAAGGCCGCCGAGCATTCGCGCCGGGTCCTGACCGAGAGCGGGAGGTTGCGCGACCCGATTGTCACGGAGATCGTGTCCGCCGGCGGGTTCTTCTTCGCGGAAGAGTATCACCAGAGATACAACGAAAAGCACGGCGTCTCCGGAGGGTGCGGGCGCCCCCAGTGAACCCACTTCTTCGGGAGCCGAATGCCGCAGGGAGAGAAGAGGCGGCTGCGTCATGGCTGCGGGTCGACCATGGGGAATGGGGAAGGGGGTCCTGTGCCACTTGCTGCTGCCGCCGACTTGGGTTCGAATAGCTTTCACCTGCTGGTCGTGCAGGAGGAAGACGGGCAGATTCGACCGATCGACCGCCTCAAGGAACCCGTCCGCTTGGCGGCGGGCCTCGATGCCGATGGAACTTTGTCCCGAGACGCGATGGAACGGGCATTGCGCTGCCTGGAGCGGTTCGGACAGCGATTGAAGCCGATTCCTCGATCGCGGGTCCGCGTGGCCGGGACGAATACCCTGCGGAAGGCACGCAATGCCGCGGAGTTGATTCGAAAGGCCGAGAAGGCGCTCGGTCATTCGATCGACGTGATCTCGGGACATGAGGAGGCGCGTCTGATCTATCTAGGCGTAGCGCATGGCACCGACGATGACGGACGCCTGCGGCTGGTGGTGGATGTCGGAGGGGGAAGTACCGAGCTCATCCTGGGAAGGGGATTGACTCCGGAACGGATGGAAAGCCTGTTCATGGGCTGCGTGAGCATGAACACCGCCTACTTCGCCGACGGTACGATCACTCCGTCCCGCTTGCGTCGCGCGGAGCTCGAGGCTCTTCGAGAATTGGAGCCAATCGCGGCGACCTACCGGTCGGCGGGATGGCGGAGAGCCATCGGTTCCTCCGGAACGGTTCTCGCCGTCTTGGCTGTCGTTCAAGCCGAAGGCTGGTCGACGAACGGCATTACGGCCGACGCTCTCAAGAAGGTCGTGAAGGTGCTCCTGGATACGGGTAGGGTGGAAAAGCTGCCGTTTCGCGAGCTCGACGAAGACCGGAGGCTCGTCTTTCCCGGAGGGGTAGCCATTCTTTCCGCGATTTTCCAGTCGCTCGGCATCGACACGCTGGATATCTCGCACGGTGCTCTTCGGGAAGGTCTGATCTATGATCTTCTCGGTAGGAATTCGGAGTCCGATTCTCGAGAGAAGACGGTGCGGCATCTGGCGGAGCAGTTCCACATCGACGCGCAGCAGGCCGACCGGGTGCAAGAGCAGGCTTTGAAGCTCTTCGAGCAGGTAGCGGCGCATTGCCGGCTCGCAGACGAAGATCGCCACCTTCTATCCTGGGCCGCTCATCTTCATGAGATCGGGCTCTTGATCTCCTATACGCAGTACCATAAGCACGGCTCTTACATTCTGAATCACATCGATATGCCGGGCTTCTCGCTGCGGGATCAGCAGCGGCTGGCGTTCCTGGTGCGAAGTCATCGCCGAAAGTATCCGGGGGAGGAACTGCTCCTGCTCCGGGAGGAGGACCGAGACGCCACCCTGTCGTTGAGCCTCTTGTTGCGGATCGCCCTCGTTTTGCAGCGAAGCCGGCAAGATTCCTCGCTCCCCAAAATCGATGCCGATACCGGAGATCGCCGCTGGAAGTTCCGCTTCCCGGCAAATTGGTTAGACGAGCATCCGCTCACGAAAGCCGATCTGGAAGCGGAGACAGCGTATCTCGAGCCGATGAAATTCCGGTTACGATTCGAGTGAGGACCGCGAAAGCTCTCCCTCCCACCAGGAGAGGTAGCGCTTTTCGACCCGCTCCGGAGCGAGGGCGACGATTTCCGGGCACTCATAGCTATGGTGCTGGTGGACGGTGGCTTGCAACTCCTCCCATTGCTCGTGGGCGCTCTTGACCAGCAAGAGGACCTCGCCGGCTTCTTCGCGCTTGCCCTGCCACCAGTAGAACGAGCGAACTCCTGGCACGAGGTTGACGCAGGAGGCGATCCGGGCTTCCAGAAGGGCTCGTGCGAGCTCCGCCCCCTCTTCCGAGGAGGAGGCGGTGATGAGGACCAGGAGCGGCTTCATGAAATGGCCTCCGCCGGGTCGCGCTCCGCCGCTCGTTCAATCCATCCTCCGCCCAACAACAGGTTGTCTGCATAGCAGACGGCCGCCTGGCCCGGAGCCACGCCGGCTTGAGGAGTCGCAAAATCGATTCGCGCACGCTGACCAGGAAGCAGGGTGAGCCGGGCGGAGACGGCCGGGTAGTTGTATCGGACCTTCACGGTCACGGGCAGGGGGCTCGTGGGCATCGGCTGCTGCCAGTTCACGTCGGTCAAGAAGCAGTGGGTCTGATGGAGGGCTTCCCAAGGGCCGACGACGATTCGCTGCTTCTCGGGATCGATATCCACCACGTAGAGCGGTCTTCCTTGCCCTCCAGGGAGTCCACGACGCTGGCCGACGGTATACGATTCGATTCCCTGGTGGCGGCCGAGCGGCTTGCCGGACAGATCGACGATCTCGCCGCAGGCGTCCCTGCTCTTGCCGAGCCGCTCTGCCAAAAACGCGTCGTACTGGTTGCCCGGAACGAAGCAGATCCCCTGACTCTCTTCTTTGTCCCAAACGGAAAGTCCCGCTTGCCTCGCGATCTGGCGCACCTCGTCCTTTTCGTAGTCTCCGAGCGGGGTCAGCATCCGTTCGAGAGCGCGCGGCTCGAGCCGGAAAAGGAAGTAGGATTGGTCCTTTCGTTGGTCCTTGGCCTTGCTAAGCCGGACACCCCCGTGCTCATCGCGCTCGATCCGGGCGTAGTGGCCGGTGGCGACATATTCCGCGCCCCAGGCCCTTGCCTTTCGCGGCAGCCGGCCGAATTTCATCTTCTCGTTGCAGAGCGCACACGGGTTGGGAGTGCGCCCTCGGCGGTATTCCCGGACAAAGGGAGCGATCACTTCCTCTTCGAATGCCTCCGCTTCGTCGAGCACGAAGTGGGGAATTCCGAGCCGATGGGCAACCAGCCGGGCGTCGGAGATCGACTGCGGTCCGCAACATTTTTCCTGGGAGCGAGAGAGACAGGAGTCGGACCAGACCTTGAGCGTGACGCCGATCACATCAAATCCTTGCTGCTGGAGGAGATAGGCGGCCACGGAAGAGTCGACTCCTCCGCTCATCCCCACGACAACTCGATGCCTGGCAGCCATCTTTTCTTTTCCCTGTCCGCAGCCGGAAGAATAAAGTGCGGTTGAGCGACGCTGCGCCCCGCGCCAGGGCGGGGAGGCTCTCCCCGTCTCAGGCCGCTTCTCGTTCCTGACGGCGACGGAGGATGGGCAGCCGTTTCCCCTCGACGACAGGACGGCTAATGATGACTTCTTCCAGATCGGTCCGAGAAGGAAGATCATACATGACCTCGAGCATGATCTTCTCGAGCGCGGCGCGAAGGCCGCGAGCACCTGTCCCCTTGCGGATCGCCTCTTGCGCCAGCAGCCGCAGGGCGTCCTTGGTGAAGGAAAGCTTCACTTGGTCCATCGCGAGCAGCTTTGCATATTGCTTGACCAGTGCATTCTTCGGTTCCGTCAGAACGGTAGTGAGCTCCTCCTCGGTTAAAGCTTCGAGCCAGGAGACGATCGGCAGCCGGCCGACGAACTCCGGGATCATGCCGTATTGGACGAGGTCCTCGGGCTCGAGCTCGCTGGGTCCCACGGCCGCCGGAACGCTCTCCGTGGGAGCGGCAAAGCCGAGGCGCCCCTTTACGCGGCGCCGCGCGACCATCTTATCGAGACCCACGAAGGCACCACCGCAAATGAAGAGGATATGTTGCGTGTTCACGCGGATGCACTCCTGGTGGGGATGTTTTCGCCCCCCTTGGGGAGGCACATGACAGACCGTCCCTTCCAGCATCTTGAGCAGAGCTTGTTGCACGCCCTCTCCGGACACGTCCCGCGTGATCGAGGGGCTCTCGCTTTTTCGAGCGATCTTGTCGATCTCATCGATGTAGATGATGCCCATCTCGGCTCTCTTCACATCGAAGTTGGCATTCTGGAGCAATCGGAGAAGGATGCTTTCGACATCTTCGCCGACATAGCCGGCCTCGGTGAGCGATGTGGCATCCGCGAGGCAAAAGGGAACGTCGAGCATTCGGGCGAGGGTGCGGGCCAGCAAGGTCTTGCCCGAGCCGGTCGGCCCGACGAGAAGGATGTTGCTCTTTTCGATTTCGACGTCGGGATGCTTGTCCAAGCGACTCCCTGTCCCGGAGCCGACTCCCTGCGTCGTCACGCGCTTGTAGTGGTTATGGACCGCGACGGAGAGCACCTTCTTTGCCCGCTCTTGGCCGATTACATATTGATCGAGGAACCGATGGATCTCGGTCGGCTTCGGGATCGTTGGCGCCCCGACTGCGGAGACTTCCCCTTTTCCCTCACGCTCGAGAATGTCTTTGCAGACGTTGATGCAGCTATCGCAGATGTAAACGCCCGGGCCCGAAATGAGCTTGCGGACTTCCGCGTGGCTCCTTCCGCAAAAGGAGCACATCGTCACCTGGACGGGGCGCGCCATGGGGCTCCTACGTGATCGTCGGCTCCCGCACCTGCGGGATGACGACCTTCGTTTTCACGACCTCGTCCACGATCCCGTATTCCTTCGCCTCGTCGGCGGACATGAAGAAATCCCGATCGGTGTCCTTTTCCAACCTCTCGAGTGGCTGGCTCGTGTGCATCGCCAGGATTTGATTGAGCTGGCGCTTGGTCCGCAGAATTTCCTTGGCCTGAATGCTGATGTCCGAAGCTTGGCCTTGGGCTCCTCCCAGAGGTTGGTGGATCATGATGCGGGCGTTGGGCAAGGCAAAGCGCTTGCCCTTGCTGCCGGCGGCCAGAAGAACTGCGGCCATGCTCGCTGCTTGCCCGATGCAATAGGTCGCGACGTCGCAACTGATGAACTGGAGAGTGTCGTAGATCGCCATCCCGGCCGTGACATAGCCGCCGGGGGAATGGATGTAAATGCTCACGTCCTTCTTGGGGTCTTCCATCTGGAGGAAAAGCAGCTGCGCGATCACGACGTTGGCAATCATGTCGTCGATCGGAACGCCCAGGAAAATAATGCGGTCTTTGAGGAGTCGAGAATAGACATCGTACCGACGTTCTTCTCGACCGATCTGCTCAATGACGGACGGAATGATCTGTGCGGTGAACCGTTGCTCTGTCATACGGAGGCAACCTTGGCTTTTTCGATGAGGAAGTCCATTACTTTCTCGATCAATATCTGTCTTTTCAAGGCCTCGAGACTCTCCTGCGGAAGACGCTGGACAAATTGTCGGGGAGAAATGTTTTGCCGGTGGGAGAGGGAGGTCACCGCCCGAGAAAGCTCTTCCTCGGTGATGGCCACCGACTCGTTCTTCGCGATCCGTTCGATAAGGAAACGGAGCTTCACCCGCTGGGCGGCCAGCCTTCGCGCATTCGAGAAAATTTCGCTCCTCTTCTCCTCGAGTGCGGCCAGGGGTATGCCGCGTTCTTGATTCTCCGCGACGATTTCTCGAGCAGCGTTTGCCGTCTCCTCCTCCACGAGCGACTCCGGAAGCGGGAACTCGACCGAGCCGAGGAGCATCTTCAGGATGTGGTTGGCTTGCTCCCGGTGCACAGCCCGCTTTTTCTCGGCCTCCACTGCGGTCTGCAGCATGGTGCGGAGCCCCGACTCATCGGTTCCGGCAATCTCTTTGGCCAGATCATCGGAGAGCGAAGGAAGGTGGCGTTCCTTGATGGCCGAGAGGGTGACCGAATAGTCGACCGTTTTTCCGCGGAGAGGCTCGAAAAACCAATCCTCGGGAAAGGAGAGAGCGAGCGAGCGAGTCTGCCCGACCTCCATTCCGAGGATGCCTTCCGTAAATCCGGGAACGAAGACCCCTGGCTTCACCAGGAGCCACTGCTCCTCGCCGGCCGCAAGAACTCCCGCCATAGGGAAAAGCGCTTTCACCGGTTGGCCATCGACCATGCCTTCGTATCGAAGGACCGCATAGTCTCCCTCCGCCAAGGAACGGGCCGGAGCATCGGCAAACGTCGCGCGGGTTTCCAGGAGCTTGCCCAGCGCTTGATCGACATCTTCCTTGCTCACCTCGGTTTCCGCCTGAGGGACGGGCATCGAAGAATAATCGGGCAGGGAAAAGGCGGGAGCGCAATCGATCAGGGCTGCGAAGGAAAAGGAAAGGCCCTGGAGATAGCGGACATCCTCGGTTCCCAGCCCGCGGACCGCATCGATCTGCTGCCTTTCGAGGGCCTCTCGAAAGCCTTGGGTAACCAGCATCTTCTGCAGCTCGTCATTGATGTCCTTTTGAAACTGCCTTTCCACCAATGGCGTGGGTGCCTTTCCCGGCCGAAACCCCGGTAGCCGCGCCATTTGGGAGAAATGCTGCACCACATCCTTCCGGACCTGGTCTACCTGATCGGCGGAAACCTCGATGCGGAGTCGTTTCCGGCAAGGGCCGAGCTCCTCAGTTTGAACAGTCACCATATTTGCTTTCTCGTGAAAAATGCCACCTTAATCCTCGGTTTCACGGGAATCAAGTGTGGGAAGCCGCAGCCAGCGAGGAGAGATGGCGTTCCGCATCCAGCGCAGCCATGCAGCCCATTCCCGCCGCCGTCACGGCTTGCCGATAGGTGAAATCGACGCAATCCCCCGCGGCGAAGACGCCGGGCTGGCTGGTGAGAGAGCCATGGTGGACCTGGATATACCCTCGTTCGTCGAGATCGACTTGGCCCCGAAACGGCTCTGTGCTGGGTTGATGGCCAATGGCCACGAAAAGTCCTGCGCAGGCGAGGCTGCTTGTCCTGCCCGTGGGAAGCTCCTGGAGGGTCAGCCCGGTGAGCTTGCCTTCTTCACGCCCCACCACCTCGGCCACCACCGTGTTCCAGATTGGCCGGATCTTTGGGTCGCCGAGGACCCGCTTCGCCATGATCGGGGAGGCGCGCAGCTGATCACGCCGGTGGATGAGGCATACCTCCGAAGCAAAGCGGGTCAGGTAGAGGGCCTCCTCGCAGGCGGTGTCGCCGCCGCCGACGACCGCCAGGGTTCGGTTGCGAAACGGGGGAAGGGCTCCGTCGCAGGTGGCGCAATAACTGACTCCGCGTGTCTCGAGCTCCGCCTCTCCCGGCGCATCAAGATGCCTGGGCCGAGCGCCTACAGCAAGGATCACGGCCTTTGCCTCCAGGGTCTTGTCTTCGAGAACGATCCGCTTGGAGCTGTCCGAGAGCTCGGTCCGGATCACGGTCTCCATGGAGAGGATATGCGCCCCAAACCGCTTGGCCTGCTCTTCCATGGCCGCCATCAAGTCAGGCCCCTGGATTCCGTTAGGAAAGCCTGGAAAATTCTCCACCAGGGTGGTTGTCGTCAACAGGCCCCCCGGCTCGGTTCCCGTGATGACGAGCGGACGGAGGTTGGCGCGGGCGGCGTAGATAGCCGCAGTCCAGCCAGCGCAACCGGAACCGATGATGATGAGTTCTTCCATAGAGAAGCCCATATAAGCGGCCAACGGGGGAAGGCGCAAGCCCTTGGGAAGTTTTCTCGGGTGAGGGCTTCTCCAGGTGAACCTAGCCATCGAGCCGATCGGATCGCGCACTGGGGATCCCCGCCTTCTCCTCCGATTGTGAGAACGAGCGGCCGCCTCTCGCCTGACGGAGAAGAGGTTGACGAGATGACGGCGGGCGGGCTATTAGAAGAGTCTGGCTTGAATCCGCCTTCCAAAGGCGGGCCCCAAGCGTTCCGCCTGCGCTTGAGGCTCCGGCGGTGAGAACGAAAACGCTCGCGCCGTTTTTGTCGAGAGGGTGCCGCCGAGCAAAGCTGGACAGGCGAGTTCTTGGGGACAAAGGCAGCTTAAGCCCGGCGGTCTGGGAACTAATTCGCTCTTGAACGCTCACGATCGATTGTCGTTGCTGCGGAGCGGGATGCCGGATTCCGGGCTGCTTGCCGAAAAGGAATGGCGCGTCAGCGATGCCGCGTTTTCCCTGAGCGAGCGGCATGTAGCGTTGTTAGAACGGCTTGGTCCGGTCCTGCAGCATTTTGTTCAGGGCTGCAATCTCCTCTATCGATGGAGCCTGCAAGGGAAGGCACCGGCCTGGATCGCCGAACTCCTGGATCGGGGTAAACCCAGGGAACTGGTGAGCCTTGCCCGCCATCCCTCCTTGGCAGGCCAGGTTCCGCGTCTGATTCGGCCGGATCTTCTCTGGACCGAGTCGGGCTTCGCGCTTTGCGAGCTCGACAGCGTACCGGGCGGCATCGGGGTGACGGCCTGGCTGCAGGAGCGATTCTCCCACTGGGATTCCGCTCTCCTCGGCGGAACGGGTGGAATGAGGAAAGGCTTCTCCCAGGTTTTTCCGAGTGGGGATATCGTGGTTTCGGAGGAGGCCTCTTCCTACCGTCCCGAGATGGAGTATCTGGTCGGACCGGAGCGCGTCCGCTGGGCGGAAGATTATCGCTGCGGTGACCAGCCGATTTACCGCTTTTTCGAGTGTTTTGACTGGGAGAAGCTTCTCTCGATCCGCGAGAGCTTCGCTCCGGACCGGACCGTCATGACGCCTCCGCCGAAGCCCTACTTGGAGGAGAAGCTTTGGCTTGCGCTCTTTTGGCTCCGACCTCTTCGGGATTTTTGGAGGCGCCAACTCACGGAAAAAGGGTTTCGGCTCCTGCAGGAAATCATACCAGAGAGCTGGCTTCTCGATCCCACTCCTCTTCCTCCTCAGGCGGTCTATCCTGGATTGGAGATCAATGATTGGCGCGAGCTCGGTCATTTCAGCCAGACGGAACGGGATCTCGTCCTCAAGATTTCCGGCTTTTCTCCTCTGGCTTGGGGTTCTCGGGGGGTCGTGGTGGGATCCGATCTGGCGCAAGCGGAGTGGCAAAAGCGAATCGAGCATGCCCTGGACGATTTCGCGTCTCATCCTTGGGTTCTGCAGCGCTTCGCCAAGGGCTCGCTTGCCGAACATCGTTTTTTTACGTCGAGCGGAGAAGAAGAACGAATGACGGGCCGCGTCCGGATCTCGCCCTACTATTTCGTCCTGAATGGAAAGCCCGAGCTTCGTGGGGTTTTGGCCACTATCTGTCCGGCAGATAAAAAACTGGTTCATGGCATGCGCGATGCGATTCTGGTGCCGGCCTCCCGTGCGACGGGAATGCGCGAACCCTTAGAAGCAGAGAGCCGGGGGCGCAGGATCGACGTCACACGATGAACGTTTTTGAATATCAAGCGAGAGATCTTCTTGCCCGGTATGGTCTTCCTATTCCTCCCGGTCATGTGGCGTCGAGTCCCGAGGAGGCTCGGCAAGTGGCGGAGGGGTTGACCAAGCGCCCCCTTGTTGTAAAGGCGCAGATTCTGGCCGGGGGAAGGGGGAAAGGGCGCTTTTTGAGCGGGTTCACCGGGGGAGTGCGGCTTTGCGGAGATCCGGCGCAAGTGGAAGGAGTCGCGCGGGCGATGCTCGGAGGGGTCTTGGTTACGGCGCAGACCGGTCCGGAAGGGCGCCCGGTCAATCGGCTCCTGGTGGCCGAGGCTCCGCAGATCGTCCGCGAGCTCTACCTAGCGATCCTCATCGATCGCGAACGTCGATGTCCCGCGCTCGTCGGAAGCTCTCGGGGCGGGGTCGACATCGAGGAGGTCGCCCGAAAAAATCCCGAAGAGATCTATCGGATATGGATCGATCCGCAATCCGGGCTTTGGCCCTACCAGGCGCGGGGGTTCGCCGCTCGTCTGGGTTTGCGCGGCTCTTTGCTGAACCGGGCTGCCGACGTGGTGGTTCGGCTCTATCGTTTCTTTTGCGAGAACGACGCGAGCCTTGTGGAGATCAACCCGCTCGCTGTCGTCGAGGACGAGGAGATCGCTGTGATCGACGCAAAGGTCGGCTTTGACGAAAACGCCCTGTTTCGCCATCCGGAGATCGCCGGTTACCGAGAGGAACTGATTGAGGACACCCGCGAGGCGGAGGCCATGAAGGCCCGGCTCAATTATGTGGGACTCTCCGGAGAGATCGGCTGCATGGTCAACGGGGCCGGGCTCGCGATGGCTACGATGGATATCCTCCAGCGCTGCGGCGCGGAGCCGGCCAACTTCCTCGACGTTGGCGGAGGGGCAGACCAGGACCAGGTGGTCAAGGCGTTTGGCATCCTGATGGCGGATCCCAAAGTGCGGTCGATTTTGGTTCATATCTTCGGTGGCATCATGCGTTGCGATCTGATCGCTCGGGGGATGGTGGAGGCGCTTTCTCACGCGAAGCCCAAGGTGCCGATCGTCGTGCGGCTGCAGGGGACGAACTTCGAAGAGGGCAAGGAGATCTTGCAGCGGTCGGGACTCCCCATCCGGACTGCGGACGATCTGGCGGATGCGGCAGAGCAAGCGGTGGCGGCGGCTCGGGAGGCTGGGTAGATGTCGATTCTGGTGGATCGTTCCACTCGGGTCGTCGTGCAGGGGATTACCGGGAAAGCCGGAACCTTTCATGCCCGCGCCTGTCTCGATTACGGGACGAGCGTCGTGGCGGGAGTGACGCCGGGGAGGGGAGGGCAGAAGCTCGATGAGCGCGTGCCCGTCTTCGACTCCGTCGCCGAAGCGAAGGAAGCGACCGGGTGCAATGCGAGCTTGATCTTCGTGCCTGCGCCCGGAGCGGCGGATGCCATTCTCGAGGCCGCTGCCGCCGGTATCGGGTTGATCGTCTGCATTACCGAAGGGATTCCGACCATCGATATGGTCCGGGTCCTCGCCTGCTTGGAAGGAAAGGAGACGCGCCTGATCGGACCCAACTGTCCGGGAGTCATTACACCGGCAGAGTGTAAGATCGGAATCATGCCGGGTTATATCCATAGACCAGGCCCCGTCGGTGTCGTCTCCCGCAGCGGGACTCTTACCTACGAGGCAGTTTGGCAGCTCTCGCAGCGGGGCATCGGCCAGAGCAGCTGCGTCGGAATCGGCGGAGATCCCGTTCATGGCCTAGGGTTGAGGGAGGTCGTCGAGATGTTTGAGGGGGATCCCGCGACGGAGGCAATCTTGATCATCGGAGAGATCGGCGGATTTGAGGAGCAGGAAGCGGCCGCGTTTTGGAAAACTTCTTCCCGAAAGCCGATTGCGGCGTTCCTGGCTGGAGCCACCGCACCGCCGGGAAGGCGCATGGGGCACGCGGGTGCGGTCATTACGGGAGCCGCCGGAACTGTGAAGGCAAAGATGGAGGCCTTCGAGGCGGCGGGAATTCCTGTCATCCTCTCTCCCGCCGAGATCGGAAGCGGCATGGCCCGAGCCATGGCGTGAGCTGACCGGCTGTTGCGTTGCCGCTTCGTTCTTCAGACGATCACACGAATCTCGCGAATCGGAATGCCGAGGGCGGCGGAAAGCCGCGAAGGCAGGTCCGGGCGCTGCCGCAGCGAAAAGGCAAGCGATGCATTGAGCGACCGGAGAATTGCGCGCTGCGCGTCTCGGTCGACGCGAACGAGTTGCGACTCCGCAGCGATGCGCGGCTCGACGATCTTCCGCCATGCCAGATCGAGCCAGGAACGACTGCTCGTCCGTCGCCGTTCGATGCGGGTGAGGAGCCGCTGAACGAGAGTTCGTCGGTAGAGGTAGGCTCGCCGATTCGCCGGCTTTCCGTCGGATGCCGGATTTGCCTGGGGGCCATACCCTTGCAGGATTTCGTCATAGGCGGCAAATCGCAATCGTTCCCGGAAATAGGCCGCCAGAAAGCCTTCGGGAAAGAGGTAAGGTTCGCTCGCGGAGTGCACGAGACGGTCAGAGACGAGCCGGTTCAGCACCTCTTCATAGCGGCTTCGTCCGATGAGAACCCGAGGATACTCGGGCGCCTCGCCTCCCATCGCGACCGCCTTTTCCCGAAGGCCCGATTCGCCGTCCAGGCGCAATGGGGCTCTGCCCAGTCCTAGCGAGCGGTAGGTGTCCTCGTCGTCTTGTGAGGGGGAGCTCACGATGCCGAGCTCGCCAAGTTCGCCTGTCGCCGTTCCGCAAGGAGCTGTCGGCAAGCACCCTTCATGCGTGCGAGGATGTAGTAGACGGTTTGGCTCCGCTGACGCACGAGCTCCGTGCCCACGATTTTTGGAACAAAGCCGCTCGGGACCGCCATTACTTCCTCTGCGGTCGAGCCGGCCAATCCCTGACAGAGGATGGAGGCCATGGCGCGCGTGAGCGTCTGCACATGAGGGCCGAGCGTCATTCGAAAAAGAAGGCGATTTTGCGAATCGGCCTTCAAAAACACTCCGACCGAATCGGTGCACTCCTCATCCTTGCGGATATCCGAGAGAGTGAAGTTCTCCCCTTCCTTTGGCGAACATTCGACGGAACGATCGCTATAGGCGATGAGCAGCTCTCTCTTTTCCTGCTCGGGGAGATGTGCAAAGAGATCGACGACCTCTTGCAGATGGACAGGTAACGATGGATCGACGTTTTGCATCGAGCATCAATCAAATCTCAATTGGCGCGAACGTCAATCGTTGCTCTACGGGCGTTCGATCGGGGCTCCGACCTTGTTGCCCCACTCGGTCCACGATCCGTCATAATTCCTGACCTTCTTATGACCAAGCAAGTAGCTCAGGACGAACCAAGTATGGCTCGAGCGCTCACCGATGCGGCAGTAGACGATCGCTTGTCGATCCGTGGAGAGTCCGCAGCCCTCTTCGTAAATCTGAGAGAGCTCATCGGCCGATTTGAAGCTCCCATCCTCGCGCACCGCCGTTTTCCAAGGGACGCTCCTGGCACCCGGAATATGGCCTCCGCGAAGGGCTCCCTCTTGTGGATATTCGGGCATGTGAAGGAGCTCGCCCGTGTACTCGCCCGGACTGCGGACGTCGATCAAAGGGCCGCCGGTCGACAAAAAGGCCCGCACGTCCTCATAAAATGCCCGGATCTCCTTGTCGTGGCGGACGGTCGGCACGGCGTAGGACGTTTCCGGGTAGACCGGTTTTTCGCGAACGAGCGGCCGTCCCTCCCGGATCCATTTGTCTCGGCCGCCGTTGAGAATCTTCACCCGGCCATGACCGTACAGGCGGAAAGCCCAGAGAGCATAGCAGGCCCACCAGTTGGACTTGTCTCCGTAAAAAAGGCAGGTTGTCGTCTCGCTGATGCCGTTCTTGCGGCAAAGAGCGGCGAATCGGTCGGGAGCGATGTAGTCCCGGACCAGGGGATCGTTGAGGTCCGCCCGCCAGTCGATGTGCACCGCTCCGGGAATATGGCCGGTATCGTAGAGCAGAACATCCTCGTTGCTCTCGATGATGCGAACTCCGGGGTCCTGCAGATGCTCGGCAAGCCATGCTGTCTCCACCAGAGCATCGGGATGCGCATATTCCTTCATGCGCTATAGGCTAGAAGGATTGGGGTGGGATTGTCGAGGAAGTTCCCTTTCGCCCTAGTGTGCCGACCAAGGGCAAAACCCTATCTGCGGAAGGGCGCGCAGGATTCGGGAGCGGACGGCTCGATCCCTAACGTTTCGAAAAGCGCTCGATCCGCGTCGAAGGAGGCATTGGGCGTGGTCAGAAGCCGCTCGCCGATGAAAAGAGAGTTGGCACCCGCCAGGAAGCAGAGCGCCTGGGCCTCGAGCGACAAGCTACGGCGGCCGGCCGCCAACCGGATGCGGGAGCGGGGCAGGACGACGCGTGTCACGCTGATCAGTCGAATCAGATCGAACGGGTTGACCGGCGGCTGCGAGGCGAGCGGAGTGCCCGGAATGGGAACGAGAAGGTTGAGAGGGACGCTTTCCGGCGCGGGATCGAGCTCGAGAAGTGCCTGCAGCATCTCCAGCCGGTCATCCACGCTTTCCCCCATGCCGAGAATGCCTCCGCTGCACAGGCGCAAGCCGGCCTCTCGCGCGGCACGGAGGGTGGAGAGGCGATCTGCGAAGGTGTGGGTCGTTGCGACCTTTCCATAGAAGCTGGGTCCGGAGTTGAGGTTGTGATTGTAGATCGTGACCCCGGCCTCGCGGAGACGACGAGCCGCCGCCGGTCCGAGCAGTCCCAAGGTCACGCAAATCTCCAAGCCCTCCCCGCGGATCGCTTCGACGAGCCGGCAGACCTCCTCGAGCCGGCCGTCTCCTTCCTTGAGGCCGCGCCAAGCGGCTCCAAGACAAAGACGGGTGGCTCCGTGCGCGCGCGCCTCCTCCGCCGCCCGGAGCAGGGAAGGGGCGTCGAGAAGCTTGTGAGGGGCCAGCGCCGTGGTATGCCGCGCGCTCTGCGCGCAGTAGCGGCAGTCTTCCGGGCACCCGCCGCCTTTGATGTTCACGAGCTCGCAGCGCTGGATTTCAGACTCCGGATGGTGGGCCACGTGAACGGAGCGTGCTCGGGTCAGCAGGGAAAGGAAGGGCTGATCGTAAAGCGTCCGAAGACTCTCCAGGGTCTCCATTGCGGCAACGTTATTAGCTTGCCGAGGGAAGGCAAGGCTCTTTTTACCCACAGCCAGCGCAAGAGGCATTCGCCAAGATCGGGCGAGCACGAAGCCCGAGAGGGAGAGGAGGGAGTGCGGACTTTCCTGGATGAAACAGTGATGATATTACACTGGATAATATATGAAACGAGTGCGTTTTCAGCCGTCCTGTTCCGCGGCGTTTCAGCCACTCGGGCAGGCCCCGAATTGGCGATCCCCGGCGTCTCCCAAGCCGGGAAGAATGAAGCCATGCGCATCGATCTCGCGATCAATGGCTCCGGTGTAGATGACCGTATCTGGATGGGCTTCCTGTACCTTACGGATCCCTTCCGGAGAGGCGAGACAGCAGACGACGCGGAAGCGACGAGCTCCTCGTCCCTTGAGCAGGGTGAGGATGGTTGCAGCGGTGCCTCCGGTCGCGAGCATTGGATCCAGAAGAAGGATGCAGGCGTCGGGAGTTACCGAGGTAACGCGGTCGAGATAGACGGAGGGTTCGAGGGTCACCTCGTTGCGCAGTGCGCCGACGAAGGAGACGGCGGCGTGTGGTAGAAGGGTACGGAAGGGCGGGAGCATCCCCAGGCCGGAGCGCAGGATGGGCAGAAGGACGACTTCATCCGCAAGCATGGCACCCTGCGTTTCTTCTAAGGGAGTGACGACAGGAATTGGCCGTAGCGCAAGATCCCGCGTCGCTTCCACGGCGAGAACCAGAGAGGCTTCCTCCAGGAGACGAACGAAGAGCCGCTGATCGGTCCGTCGATCACGCAGCCGGGTAATTCGATCGAGAAGGATGGGATGCTGAACGTGATGCAGGCACGGCATGATCGGAGAACTCGTATGAGTCTGCTCTAAAAAGGCAAAAAACTGTTGAAAAGCAAGGAGTAGGTTACCGAGGTTCCCCTCTTTTGGTTTGCCGAGTCGACCAACCCTGCAATGTCAGACGAAGCCCGCCTCTCTACCGAGCCCATCCTCCACGAGGAGGAAGCCGTAAAGGCTGCGTTGTCTCGGCCCCCGTGGTGCGTTGGGCGTCAACTCCTCCGCAGAAAGCCCTTGGAAAGGGAAAAGAGGACGACGTAGCTTGGGGCATGACAAAGTCTTCCGAAAAGCTCGTATTGCGGCGTCGCCCTCGGAGGCTCCGGGCCACGGAAGGGGTCCGGCGGTTGATCGAGGAGTATAGCTTGAGCGCAAACGATCTGGTTGCTCCGGTGTTTTGCAAGGAAAGCGGTCCGCGGGAGGGGATCGAGTCGATGCCCGGGGTATTTCGTCACAATCCCGATGATGCCGCTCGGTTCGCGCTCGACCTTCATGACGCGGGGATCCCTGCCATCGCTCTTTTCCCCTGCATTCCGGAAGGGAAAAAGGACGCGAAGGGATCGGTTGGGTTGGACCCTAAGGGGTTGGTTCCCCGCGTGGTGCGGGAGATCAAGGAGCGGGCGCCCTGCCTGCTGGTGATCGCCGACGTCGCGCTGGATCCCTATACGAACCATGGGCATGATGGAGTTTGGAATCCGGAGAGTGGGGAGATCGAGAATGATCCCACCGTCTTCCTTCTCTGCGAGATGGCGCGGATCCTTGGTGAAGCGGGGGTCGATTTCGTTGCACCGTCCGACATGATGGATGGAAGAGTCGGGGCGATCCGGACAAGCTTGGACTCGGCGGAACTGGAGCGGGTGGGCGTCCTTGCCTACGCCGTGAAGTTTGCCTCCGCTTTTTATGGACCCTTTCGTGACGCGATCGGAAGTCGGAGGGGGAAGGGATACTTGGACAAGAGGACCTATCAGCTCAATCCGGCCAACCTTCGCGAAGGCTTGCTGGAAGCTCAGCTGGACGAGGAGGAAGGAGCCGATATTCTCATGGTCAAGCCGGCGGGACCCTACCTCGACGTGATTGCAAAAGTTCGCGACCGAACCTTGCTGCCCGTTGCTGCCTACCAAGTCAGTGGAGAGTATGCGCAAATCATGGCCGCGGCAAAAAACGGTTGGCTCGACTTGGAGGCGGCTTATCGGGAATCCCTGCTTGCCATCAAGCGCGCGGGGGCAGATCTGATTTTTACCTATTTCGCGCCTTCCTTGATGGGGGTTGCGTTATAAGCAACTGATCGGCAACGTCGTGAATAAAGTTACGCATGGTTGAGGGAAAAGCCGGGCGGGTCCTGGAGCCGAGCGGTCTGCTTCCTAGGCGACGGATGACAAGGAGGAGGATTTATGGACGAGGGGTTCGGGCGCTTTTCGAATTTTGAAGCCGCCCTGTCTGCGTTCTTGCGCTTTTCCTCGGTGTCGCGCAGTCGCCTGGCTTCTCATCCCGATTGGCTGGAATGGCTCGCTGGGGTTGCGGCCACGGCTGCAACGGGAAATCGGGGTCCCGGCAGGTGGGGGATGGACTGGCGAGAGCTTTGCGGGGAGGGCGCGGATGCTTCCCGGAAGCTGGACGCGCTGCGGGCCTTGAAGCAGCGAGAGCAGTTGCGGATCGGCTTCCTCGATTTTGCCGGGTGTCATTCCTGGGAAGAAACGGTCCTGGCCCTTTCCCGTTACGCCGATTTTTCGATCGGTTGCGTTCTTCAAATCGTTGCTGAAGATCTTCGCGTGGAGCAGGGTCCGCTTGCCGTCCTGGCGCTCGGGAAACTGGGCGGACAAGAGCTCAACTACAGCTCCGACATCGATATCGTCTTCGTTGCCGGTGACGAAGAGACGCCTTTTGCGGAGCCCCTTCGCACGACCATTGCTCAACACGTTGTGTCCGGGCTCTCGGGTTCGAGTGGAGTCGGTGCGCTCTTTCGGGTGGATTTACGCCTGCGCCCTGACGGGAACGCCGGCGCCCTGGTTCCCTCGTTTTCCGAGTGCGAGCGGTATTACGCCGCATCGGGCGAAACCTGGGAGAGAATGGCATTAATCAAAGCGCGATTCGTCGCGGGGGAGCCCGATCTCGGGTATGAGTTCGAGATTCTGCGACAGCAGTTTTGCTTTCCGCGTCACCTCACGGAGGAGGTCTTCGAGGAGATCGCCGAGATGAAGGCTCGGATCGATGCGGAAATCCTGCTGGGGGATCAGAGGCTGCGAGACGTGAAGCTCGGCCCCGGAGGCATACGAGAGATCGAATTTCTCGCGCAGGCGCTCCAGCTCTTTTATGGAGCGCGTCAACCGATCGTTCAGGTCCGTTCCACCTGCGCCGCGCTGGGGGCTCTGGCGACGGTGGGGATCTTGCCGCAGGGCCGAGTGGAGGGCCTCAAGGATGCGTACGGCTTTCTGCGGAACCTCGAGCACCGGTTGCAAATGGTAGAAGAGATCCAGACTCACTCACTTCCGACTGGGGAGGAGGCGCGGGCGCAGATCGCGGAATCTCTGGGATTGTCGCCGCCGGATTTCGAGTCGACGTTGCAAGCCCATCGTTCGCTTGTTCATGAACTATTCCAGCAATATTTCATCACTAAAGTTGAATCGGCAATCTCTATTCCCATACGTCTCTTCGCTCTTCCGGAAGAGGCGACGCGGAATCTCGAGGCACTCCAGGCGCGGGACTCCCTCTTGAGCGCTCCACGAGCGGCTCGCGCCTTCCGACGCTTGGCTCCATTCCTGGGGAAAGCGCTTGCCACGGCGGTCGACCCGGACACGGTTCTCCGCCGCCTTGCCTCCTTTGTCTCCAAATATGGTGCGCGATCCTTCCTCTTTGAGACGCTGGCGGCGAATCCGAAGGCGCTCGAGCTTTTGATCCAGCTTTTCGATGCCAGCTCCTTTTTTAGTGAAATCCTCTTTGCCCAGCCGGAGCTCTTCGAAGAGATCACGCAGAGCCGGTCGTTAGGAGAGCAGAAGAGGAAGGCGGACTATCTCGCCGAGATGAGCGGCTTGTCGGGGGAGGCGGCGCTCGCCACGCGGATCTACCGCCGCGGCGAACTCTTGCGTATCCTCCTTCGGGACATTCTGATGCTGGCCGATCTCCCCGCGATCCAGCAGGAATATACGGCGCTTGCCGAAGCCTGCGTCGAGCTCGCTTGCCGAAGCTTGGATGTAGACGACTTGGCCTATGTGGCACTCGGAAGATTTGGAGGCGGGGAGCTGGCTTACGGATCCGATCTCGATTGCCTCTGCATTGGTTCCCGGGAGCAAGCGGCGTTGGCCGTTCATCGATTCCTCGGGGAAACTCTTCCGGCCGGCATTCTTTTCCCCATGGACTACCGGCTCCGGCCCCACGGGGAAGGGCCGCTCGCTCTTCCGTTCGAAGCCTACGAGAGCTATTACCGGGATGAGGCGCAGTTTTGGGAAATCCAGGTCCTCACGCGTGCGCGCTTTGTCGCCGGGAATGTGAGGATGGGGGAAAGATGGATCGCGATGGTGGAGCGGATCTGGCGTGATCGAAGTGCGTCCTGCCCGGTGGCCGAAGTCGTCTCCATGCGGGAGCGGATCGAACAGGAACGCCGTGGGGAAATTCCGTCCTTTCGGCGTTTCAAGACCGGTGCGGGGGGGATACTCGACATCGAATTTGGGATGACCCTCTGGTTGATGGGGGAAGGAAAGAGGCAGCCCAACTTCTGGAAGGCATTTGTCGCACTTCGCTCCGTCGAACCCAAGCTGGCCCAAGTTTTCGAGGAGGGCTATCGATTCCTGCGGCGCATGGAGGCCGTGCTTCGAAGAGAAAGGAACCAGCAGCAAGAGGTGCTGCCAGAAGAGCCCTCGGGTTGGGAGCAACTCGGACGGCGCTTGGGCTACGCTACTCTCGAGGGGTTCATCGAGGCTTACGAAGGGCAGCGAAAGGCGATCCGTGAGGGCTATTCGGAGCTATGCGAGCGAGCGCAGCGCGTGCCGCGTTGAGCTCCGCCTCCTTTTTGCTGCTGCCACACCCTTCTCCGAGGACCGCTTCGTCCCATTCGACGACGACATTGTACCATTTCCTGTGCGCCGCCCCGGATTGTCCGATGCATCGATAACGGGGGGGCTCGCCTCCTTCCTTTTGCAATAATTCCTGTAATAAGCCCTTCGGATTGCCGGGAAGGGCTTCTGGCGAGGCAGCGACTTGGCTGAGGGCTTTCGAAAAGAGCTTGCGGATGACCGTCTTGGCTTTGCGCCACCCGCCGTCTTGATAAACGGCACCGATCAGGGCCTCGCAGGCGTCGGCGAGATTCGACTCCTTTTCCCGACCTCCGCTTCTCTCTTCGCCTTTGCCCAAGCGGAGATGATCGCCCAGTCCGAGACCCTTCGCAATCGCGGCAAGGCTGGAGCGATTGACGAGAAACGAGCGCATCTTCGTCAACAAGCCTTCCTTGTGCCTCGGGAAAAGGGAGTAGAGGCGGTCGGTAATGGCAAGCTGAAGCACAGCGTCGCCGAGAAACTCCAATCGCTGGTAGTTAGGACCCTCGGATTGAGTTTCCGCCGTGTAGGAAGGATGTGTGAGCGCCTCACGCAGCAATGGCGGGTTGCGAAATTCATGCCCAATGGCTTCCTGGAAGCGCTTTAACTTCATTGGCACGTTGTTGCCGCCATGCGTAATAAGGCAAGCATCCTTTGGTCTGCTAAACACTTGCGCAGTTTCGACTGCATCGCTGCGGAATCGAGGAGGTCCCGATCCCGGAATCCAAGAGGAGCGTTGAGCAATCGGACTTTCGCTCCGAAAAAGTAAAAACGCATAGTCCGCTAGGCAAGGCGTTGCCCTCTAGGGTGAAAGCGACGATGGATCTCCCGCAGGCGGTCTGCGTCTACGTGGGTGTAAATCTGGGTGGTTGCAAGGTCGGCGTGACCGAGCAAGAGCTGCAAGGAGCGGAGGTCTGCACCGTGGTGGAGAAGATGGGTGGCGAACGAATGGCGCAAAAGGTGGGGGTGAATCCCGTGACGGAGACCGATTCTTTGGGCCAGATGCGAAAGGAGTTGGTTCAACGCGAAGCGGCTGAGCGGACTGCCGCCTCGCTTCAAAAAGAGAACGTCGCTTCTTCGCGAGCCGAGCAGGCGAGGACGACTTTCTGCAAGATAGACCTCAACCGCGCGAAGGGAGGGGATTCCCAAGGGAACCATCCGCTCTTTCCGTCCTTTTCCGAAAACGCGCAGCATCCGTTCATCCGATAAGAAAGAGGTGAGCCGGAGGTCGACCAGCTCGCTCGCCCGCAGACCGGAGCCGTAGAGGATCTCGACGATTGCGCGGTCTCGCACTCCTTCCGGCGTTGATGGATAGTCAACGGTTAATAGCTGGTTTACATCCTTTTCGGACAAGACACGAGGAATGCGGAGCCCGACTTTGGGCAGCTCTAGGTCCTGAGTGAGATCCACGGGAATCATACCTTCTCGTCGCAAGTGGGAAAAAAGATGGCGCAGAGCAACGACGAGCGCCTTCAGAGAGCTCGGAGCCAGCCCTCTCTCCCGCTCCTTTGCCAGATACCGCTGGACATCTTCCAGCGTCAGGTCGGCAGGCTCGAAGAGTTGCTTTTCGACCGCCCATCGGCCAAAGGCTTCGAGGAGGAGGCGGTTGGTCAGTTGCGTGTTGGCCGAGTGGTCCCTTTCGGTGGCGAGATAGCGCAACACGGATTCGATCGCGCCGGTCCACGAGTCGCTGTCCGCTTTTTTCACAAGACGACGCCCCCTAGCGTTCTCGATTGAGCTTTGCCAAGATTTGAGGATCTCGTACGTCAGCCCAGTCGCCTTTCAAAACGAGCGCATGAACCTTGCCGCCCCGGGCGAGACGTCGCACGGCATCCGTCAGCTCGTACTCGCCTCTTGCCGATTTTTCCAGCTCGTCCATAAAAACGAAAACGCGCGGGGAAAAGGCGTAGATCCCAGCGTTGTAATAGCTGTTTGGGAAGAGCTCCGGATTTTCCGGCTTTTCAATAATATCCTGAACCAGGCCGTGCGAATCGAGCAGCACGGCTCCGCCCAGGCGGATGTCCTGACTGGGACAGACGGCAATGACGCCGTCGTCGCGATAGGCGGCGGCCAAACGGCGGTATTCGTCCGGGTCGACCAAGATGTCTCCATAGGAAAGAAGAAACGGGTGGTCCCGGACCCAATCACGCGCAAGAAGCGGCGCGCGTCCGGTCCCGTCAAGGACTTTCTGCTCCCGGTAGGTGATCGAGATTTCCCAAGCGGCTCCATCCCGGAAATGAGAGAAAATGCGTTCCTTTTGATGCCCGATGACCAGGCAAAACTCCGTCACGCCCGCAGAATCGCGCAGCCCGCAAACGATCCATTCGAGGAGAGGGCGCCCGCCGATCTCCAGCATCGGCTTCGGGGTTCCCGAGGTCAGCGACCCCATCCGAGTCCCTTTACCCGCCGCCAGGATCAATGCTTTCATGATCGAATTGTGATCCTAGCCATCCGAAAAGGTCGAGTGGAATGGAAGGGAAAATGGAGTTCGGAAAGATCAGGTCCAAGCCTCGGCCGAAAGGGAAGTCAGGAGCCGAGCGACCGCTCCCGCCCGATGACTGTGACGATCTTTTTCCTCCGGAGCCATCTCTGCGAAGGTAGCGGTGGCGTCGTGGGGAAGGAAGATCGGGTCATACCCGAAGCCTTCCTCTCCTCTGGGTGAATGGAGAATCGTTCCTGGACAGCTCGCTTCCGCGGTGGCCATGAGCTTTCCCTGCCGAGCCACGGCGAGCGCACAGTAAAAGGCGGCGTTGCGCCCCTCTTGCGGCATATTCCCGAGACGCTCAAGGAGCAGGCGGCGATTCTCGGCATCACTCGCCCGGGGTCCAGCATAGCGGGCGGAGTAGACGCCGGGCTCTCCGCCGAGCGCAGCAACGGCGAGGCCGGAATCATCAGCAAGGACCAAGCCGGGTCTACGGAGACTATAAAATACAGCTTTTGTAATGGCATTATCCAGAAATGTTACACCATCTTCAATCCATGGATCAGAGTTGGTAGGAAAGAAGGCGGGTCGGAGTACGAAGGAAGGCCCGAGCAGACGCTGAAACTCGGCAAGCTTGTGGGGATTGGTGGAGGCGAGGTGTACCGTAGGCATGGAGGAGTCTAGCATGGCGAAGATCGGCGGCAACGGCGGACGACGAGGGCGCTCCAGCCAGGCTCTTGCCTCGGCGTTTTCTTTCCTTGCTCCCATGTTGCGGGTTTCGCTACGCTATTGTAGACGAGCGCGGTTAGCTCAGTGGTAGAGCACTACCTTGACACGGTAGGGGTCACAGGTTCAATCCCTGTACCGCGCAGCCGGTTTCCCTCAGAAGTCGTCTTGGAGGCAATGGAGCGGCTGCCGGATGATCCGATCGGCTCGAATCTTCCCTAAAGTGGACCACTCTCTCTTGGAATAGAGTAGCGGGGCCATTATCACGGGTGAGCTTAAAAAAATAGGTTATCCTTGCCCTCTTCTTACGTGGGGCGAGAAGGAAGGGGGCTGGCGTGTGTGGAGAAGGAATCGGGAGAGGGAGTGGCGTGATGCAGGATCGACCGTGGCGTGCGAGGGCGGTTTTCCTCGCGTTATTGTGGCTTGGCTGGGCGGGGATGGGCGTCGCCCGCGGAGAGACGGAGAGCGTGCGGTCGGTCCGAGTGCACGCGGAGGCGGAGGAGTCGGTGCCCATCGATCGCGCCGTCGTGGAGTTTGTTTTGGTCAGCGAGGGGAAGACGCCCGGGGAGGCGGAGCAAATGGATGAAACCCGCGTGGGCGACGTGCGGAAGCGAGTCGATAGCGAATGGGGCGGGAAGGGGACTTGGCGTACGTCGGAAATTCGGTTGCAGCCCGTGACGGTCGAGGAAAAGGGGAAGAAGGAGAGTAAGGAGCGCATTATCGCTTATCGGGTGACCCGGAGGGAAGCGGTCGAGCTGGCGGAGTTTGCTCGGTTGGGTGGGCTGCTTGCCGTTCTCTTCACGGCGGGAGTCGACGAGGTGACGGAAGTCGAGTGGCTGTCGGATCGGCTGGAGCCTCTCTACCGGGAGTTGCTGGCAAAGGCGTTGGGGAAGGCGAGGGAGAAGGCGGAACTTTTGGCCAAGGCGGCGGGCGCTCAACTCGGACCGGTTTTGAAGATCCAGGAAGGGGGCGAGCATCCGCATCCCGTCGCGCGTTTCGGTCTTGCCAACATGGCTCCCTTGGCCGGAACGCGGAACCCTCTCGCAGCGGTTCCTGTCAGCGGCGGGGAAATGAGAATCCAGGCGTCGGTGCAGGCGGTCTATCGCTTGTGGTGAATCGTTTGCGCAGCGCGAAAGGAGGCGACCGCTCCTTGCCTTTGCTCCTTGGCGGTTGTATGGGAAGGGAAGATGCATCCAGACCTTCCCCCATTGCTTGATCTGCAAGAGCTAGATCATAAGATCGGTCGGCTTCGCTCGGAGTTCGTCCAACTGCCTGTTGCTAAAAGACGGGTGGAAGAAGCATTTGAAGAAGCGAAGCGGAAGTTGCAGGAGGCCAAGCAGGCTCAGCAGTCGACCGAGCTCCTTCGGCGACAAAAGGAAGGGGAGATCGAGGAGCTGCGGCGCCGGTTGGCTCGCTATCAAGCCCAGCAGATGCAGGCGCGGAAAAACGAGGAATATCAGGCGCTCTCCCATGAGATTCTTCAGGTCAAGGGCGAGGTGGAGCGCGAAGAGGATGAGGTCTTGCTGCTGCTGGAGAAGGCCGACGACTTGCAGATCGGCGTGAAGCAGGAGGAGCGGAAAGCGGAGGAGGCGGAAGGGGATGCCCGGCAAAAGAGAAGAGAGCTGGCGGAGAAAGAATCGCGACTGACGAGCCAGCTGGCCCAGGCTGAACTGGATCGGGAAAGGAAAAAGGGTACCGTGGAGCCGACGCTTTTGGCTCGGTATCAAAAGCTCGTGCAAGGCCACCGGGAAAATGCCATTGTCCCGGTCGTGCATGGGGGCTGTGGGGGTTGCCATATGAAGCTGACTCGACAGACGCTCTTACGGGCAGAGGCGGCGGCGGAACTGGCTTCTTGCGAAAACTGCGGGCGCATCTTGTTTGTCGCACAATAACGACTCGTGATCTCCCATCGGCCGGCCCCGACTACAAGAGTGCTTGGTCGCAATCTTTTTCTTGTGGGAAAGGATTGCTTTTTCGGTCGGATATTTGCACAATTAACTTTTTAACTTGAGAATTGGGTCGAACAGTGAGCGATACGATTAACGCACTTCTTTCCGCGGCTCTCGGTAAAATGGGCTCTCCCGAGGTATTGATCAATGCCGTGTCGGGACGGGTTCGGCTGCTGGCGAAGGGCGCCAGACCCTTGGTGGAAGTTCATCCTCAATGGAGCCTTCTCCACGTGGCCCTAAAGGAGATTGCGGACGGGAAGCTGACGGTGGCTCCCGCGGAAGAGGCTCCCACAGCGTTCACCTCGTTGGTTTCGGAAGAACCGACGGTCTAACCGCCTGGCACGGCGGGAAGGGCTTCCGAAGCGAGTGCCGCCCGCGCTGTATCTCACAAGGGCGTTACTACCCGTTGGATAGATCGTGAGCGAAAGAGCTGTCGTCGATCTGGTGGTGAACCGCCGCGCCCGTCGGGATTACACCTTTCTCGACACTTACGAAGCGGGCTTGGTGCTCCTCGGTTCTGAGGTAAAATCTCTGAGGCAGGGGCGAGGCCAAATCGACGGAGCCTATGCCCAGATCGAGGGTGGAGAAGCTTGGCTCCATCAAGCGAATATTCCCCTCTATGAAAATGCGGCCGGCTTCACTACCCGCGACCCGAAAGCGCGTAGGAAGTTATTGCTCCACAAGGGAGAGATTCGGAAGCTTTTCGGAGCGACCTCTCTCAAGGGGCGGGCCCTGATTCCTCTGAAGCTCTATTGGAAGAATGGCATGATCAAGGTCCTTCTCGGGCTCGGGGTCGGAAAGGCAGAGCATGACAAAAGGGAATCGCTTCGCGCCGCGGAAGCAGAAAAGGACATCCGCAACGCGGTGCACCGGCGGCGCTAGCCGCGACAGATCCGGAAGCCGCGGGCGACGAGGAGCCCGATGGCGAATGGAATGATGGATAGCGCCAAGAAGCAACAGGACGCAAAGCAGAAAGGTGCGCAGGATCCGCCATCTCCGCTTCCCGGCCTCAACCGGGCCGGGGTTTCACAGTTTGTTCTCTTTCTTCGCGTCCCCTAAAAAAGGGCGGCGGCTCCATTTGACAGAGCACGGTTCTCTTCGTAAGCTTGAATTGTTCCACGGGGGCGCAAACGGTAATCGATTCTCGCGCATCCTCGTTCGTGGCAAGTCGAGGGCTCACGAGTAGGTTGGCCTCGTAAAAAAACCTGCTCGAAGAAGATAACTGCCGACCACGAGTTGGCTCTTGCTGCCTAAGCGAACCGCTGAGCAGCAAGCGTGTGTTTCGCCTCGCGCCGGCGCGGACGAGACAGATGTGTTTTATCGCCGGACGATGCGCTCATGGTTGCGGGCTCCAGGAGCGGGTTGTAAGCAAAAGCTCGGCGTATCGCCTGCGTCGCGGGTAGCTTGGCAAGCGGCGGTGCGCGGTCTGTCGATCGAGCTACTAAACTTGTAGAAGCGAACGTGGTTCCACGAGAAGACGAGGGTTCGACTCCCTCCGCCTCCACTCTCTCGTTTTTCTAAATAGCGCGGGTAAACGTTTGTTCAACTGAAGAGAACACGTCCTTTACCCGCTGCGAGCTTCCCAATGATTCGCCCGTCGGTTGCTCGAGCGACGCGCTCTCCAAGATTGTCCGAGACGATCAGGACCATTCCGATGCCCATGTTGAAAACGCGATAGCTTTCTTCCTGCGAGAGCTTCCCAACCTTCGTGAGGAAGCGGAACAGCGGAGGAACGCGCCAACTTTTGATCTCGATTTGGGCGTCGAGCCGTTTTGGGAGAATGCGAGGGAGATTCTCCGGAAGCCCCCCTCCGGTGATGTGGGCAATTCCCTTGACCGGAAGGTTGAGCCGGCGCAGTCGGCGAAGCTCAGGCAGATAGGAGCGATGTACGCGGAGGAGCTCCTCGCCCAGGGGGAGGGAGCAGCCGGAAATGTGGGCATCGAGCGAAAGGTTTTGTTCCTCGAATAGGATTTTTCTCGCCAGGGAGTAGCCGTTGGTATGGAGCCCAGAGGAACGAAGGCCGATGAGGAGATCGCCCGCCCGCATCCCCGCGCTGGGGAGCAGCGCTGGGCGGTCCACGATTCCGACGATTGCACCCACCAGGTCATATTCGTCGTCTCGGTACATTCCCGGCATCTGGGCCGTCTCTCCTCCCAGGAGAGCGCAGCCGGCTCTCCGGCAGGCGCGAGCCATTCCCTGCAGAATGTCATGAAAGCTGGCCGGATCGAGGTGAGAGGTTCCTACGTAATCCAGAAAAAAGAGAGGTTCCGCTCCCGTCGTGGCGATGTCATTGACGCAATGATGGACCAGGTCTTCTCCCACTCCTTGGTGATGGTGTGCCAGGGCGGCGACCTTGAGCTTCGTGCCGACCCCGTCGATGCTTGCAACGAGGACAGGTTCCCGAAACGCGGAAAGGACCGGGCGAAATAGGCCGCCGAAACCGCCGATTGCCCCGAGAACCTCGGGGCGCGTGCTTTTTCGGACGATGCCCCGCAGCCCGGCTTTCACCGAGGCGGCCAGATCAAGGTTGACTCCGGCTTGGCTGTATCGGTCCATAAGCAGAATACCGGAGCGCCGCTCTCTATTTGGCGGCTAGGCGAGCCGTTTGGTTCTTCTCCAGGATCTCCTTGTACAATCCGCGATGAAACGCAACCGGATAATTTCCTGTGAAGCAAGCGGTGCAAAAACCCATGCCGGAGTGCTGCGATCCGCACGCCCGGAGCAGGCCGGCGATATCGAGATATCCGATGGAATCGGCATTCAGGTAGGATTGGATGCGCTCGACCGGTAATTGATTGGCTAAGAGAGAGTTCGGATCGGGAAAATCGATCCCGTAATGGCAGGCGAAGCGGTGAGGTGGACAGCTCACGCGGATATGCACTTCGGAGGCGCCCGCTTCCCTGAGGTTGGCAACTCGGGCACGAGCCGTGGTGCCTCGCACGATCGAGTCGTCTACCACGACCACTCGCTTCCCGCGAACCGACTCTTGGACCAGGTTCAGCTTGATCCGGACATTGAAGTCCCGGATGAGCTGCGTGGGCTGGAGAAATGTACGGCCGATGTAGTGGTTGCGTACGAACGCCAAGTCGAACGCGACGCCCGCTTCTTCCGCAAAACCGAGCGCGGCATAGTTGCCCGAGTCCGGCACCGGGATGACGAGATCCGCTTCGACGGGATGGAGCCGAGCCAACTCGCGACCCATTTGAATGCGAGCCTGGCTGACGTTGATTCCATGGATCGTGCTATCCGGCCGCGCAAAGTAAACGTATTCGAAGATGCAAAAGGCCGACGTTTCAATCGGATTCGGCGGCCGTAACCTGTGTACCCCGTCCGCGTCGAGGGAAATGACCTCTCCCGGCTCAATATCTCGGAGGAACTGCGCATGGAGCAGATCGAAGGCGCACGTTTCGCTTGCCAAAAAGTAGCCATCTTCCAGTCGCCCGAGTGACAAGGGGCGAAAGCCATGAGGATCTCTCGCCGCAAGGATCTTGTCCTTGGCCATGAGGACCAGGGAATACGCGCCTTCCGTTTGATCGAGAGCCCAGAGGAATGCCTGCTCCACCGACTTGCCGACTTGCTGGGCCATGAGATGGAGAATCACCTCGCTGTCCGTGGTCGTCTGAAAAATCGAGCCGCGTCCTTCCAACCGGGCACGAAGATGGGATGCGTTGACAATATCCCCGTTATGCGCCAGAGCCAACTCCCCTTGCGAGCAGACGACCGCGATCGGCTGCGCATTGGTGAGATTGCTCGAGCCCGTGGTCGAATAGCGGACGTGCCCGACCGCCATCTGCCCGGGAAGCGCGGCTAGGGAGGTCGAGTCGAACACCTGCGAGACCAGCCCCATTGCCTTTTGGATCCGAAAAGGGTGTTTTCCGTCCGACGTGGCGATTCCGGCGCTTTCTTCTCCGCGATGCTGCAACGCATAAAGACCATAGGTGGCAAGGGTGGCCGCGTTGGGATGGCCGTATACGGCGACGACTCCGCACTCTTCCCCGGGGTAAATGCGCACTACCGATTGATAACGCACCACGGTCGAGCGCACAAGGGCAAGAATGGATAAAGAAATACTACGCTTCGGAGTTGCTTGCGCAATGAATCATGTATGGATGAATACAGAAAATAAGATGGTTAAATAGTAAGAAGCAGGCGTTCTGGCGTAAGGCGCATTTTTGCTTTGACGAGAACAAGAGGGGCGCCTACAAAAGCGGTCATGGCCGGAAAGCCCTACCGGAGCAAGCTGGAGGCCCACTGGGATACGATCCGGGAATTGCGCCAGCGGCGAAAAAGTTGGCGCGAAATTACGGAAATCCTGCGCGGGCGCGGTGTGGACGTGAGTCAGCATGCTTTGTACAACTTTGTGCAGGTGCGCAGGAAATGGGCTCGAGAAGGAAAATTCAGCGAGCTTCCCCGCTCGAGCACCATTGGAAAGGGCGAGGGGGGAGCGGGCCGTGACGCTGCCGAGCCCGACACGAAGTCCGAGGTAAAGGCAGTGGTGAAGAAGACGAAGCCTGTGGCATCCCCTCTCCCGGAAGAGCGCCCGCAAGAACGCCCGATCGAATCGAAGGAGATCGGCTTGGAAGATGTGATCGCCGCTGCCAAAGCCGCGGCCAAGACGCGTGTCGCTCACAAGACGACGGCGGAATCTGTCGAGCGGATCGAAGGGCTAACATTCCTGCCTTCCCGGCGAGAGCAGGAGTCAGAGGAAAAAGAGCCGACGACGGAAAAGGGCCGACGCCGTGGCCCCTCTTCTCGCAAATCATCCACGGCATAAAGACGATCGGAGTGACTCGTAATGGCCAAAAGCGTGATCCATATTGTCCTCGGCACGAAGGGCGGGGTAGGAAAAACAACATTAGCCTGCCATTTGGCGGATTATCTTGCAGGGCAGCACGTCCCACACCTGCTTGTGGATGCGGATGATGAAAACCATTCGTTTCACCGGTTTTTTCCTGAATCGGTGCTGGTGAATCCTCGGAACGTCCGTAGCGTTGACTCCGTCGTCGCAATGGCGGAGAGCGGCGACCATCGCATCGTGCTGGTCGATTTGCGTGCGGGTAGCGGCGAGGAGATGTTGCAGTGGTTCGAGGACGTGCCTTTCGATGAGTTGCGGGAGACGGTTCGTTTCGTTGGCTGGGGTTGCGTGACCACCGATCCGGATTCCGTCGTCGTCCTTTTGCGATGGGCAAGCTCCTTGGGGGATCGGCTTCAGTACGTTGTCGTCAAGAACGAAAAGGACGGCAAGGAGATGGCTGCGCTGGAGCAGACGAAGGAGGGGGCGGAATTCCTAAAAAAGCGGCGGCCCGAAGAGGTTCGCATCCCTTTGCTTGCTCCTTCCTCGGCCGTTGCCGAGCTCAACAAGAACAACCTCTCTCTGGGAAGCGCCCTTGCCCTGAAGGAAAAAATTCCGGGGCTCACCGATACGATGATGAGAAGCCGCTTCCGGCGATATCAGCGCGGCCTCTTCGATCAATTTGACCGGTTGGCAGAGCTCATTTTTCCCTGAGCCGTCACCACTCGAGGAGGGCGCTGGCCCACGTAAGGCCACCGCCGAAAGCGATCAGGAGGATTTTTTCTTCCGGCCGGACACGCCCTGTGGTCAGGGCTTCGTGGAGGGCGATCGGGATGCAGGCGGCCGAGGTGTTGCCGTAACGTTCCAAATGGGTGAAGAAGCGCTTGAGCGGCAGGTTCAGGCGTTGGGCAAGCAGCTCGATGATTCGCAGGTTTGCTTGATGGGGGATGACGAAGCCTACTTCTTCGGGAGGGAGGCCCGCTTTCTTGAGACAGGTTCTTGCAGTGGATTCCATCGCGTCGACCGCGAGGCGGAAGACTTTCTTGCCGACCATCTGGATAAACTGCAGCCCTTCTCCGATGTTTTCCGCGGTGAGGGGGGTCCGTGAGCCGCCCGCCGGAACCGTGAGCACCTGACCTTGGGATCCATCCGATCCCAAATCATGCGAGATCATCTGTCCGCCTTCGGTGGACTGCCGGACGATCACTGCGCCCGCGCCGTCGCCGAAGAGAACGCAGGTATTCCTGTCCGTCCAGTTTACGATGGAAGAGAGTTTTTCCGCACCAACGACAAGAATAGTTCGATAGGTTCCCAGGGCAACCAGGTGATGAGCCATCACGAGTCCGTATAGAAAGCCGGAGCAGGCCGCTTGCAGGTCGAATGCCGGGATCTTGCGGGCGCCGATCTTTTGCTGAATCTGGCAAGCCGTCGAGGGAAAGAGGGTGTCCGAGGTCGTCGTGGCGACAATAATCAAGTCGAGATCGCAAGGTTCCAGGCCAGCCCGCTCCAGAGCCATCGCGGCCGCTGCGGCTCCCATGTCGGAGGGACACTCCTTTTCGCCGGCAATTCTCCGTTCCCGGATGCCCGTTCTCTCGACGATCCAGTGGTCGCTCGTTTCGACCATCCGCTCGAGGTCGCTGTTGTGGAGAATCTTTGCGGGAAGGTAGGCACCGGTGCCCACGATCGCGGGTTTAGGCTCTCGAAGCCGTTGCATTTTCGGATTCCGCCTCACAATGACGTTTCATTTCCTGGACAATCCTATTGTTCACGTTCTGCGTCACGGCTTCTCGCGCGATGCGAATCGCATTGCGAATGGCTTTCGGGGTCGAAGCCCCATGGGCGATGATGCACGTCCCGTTGATCCCAAGGAGGAGGGCTCCTCCGTATTCCTCGTAGCTCGATTTCTGCTTCACCGACAAGAAAGCTCCCCGAGCAAGACAGGCACCGACCATTCGCAGGGGATTCCGGCCAAGCTCGGAACGCAACCAGTGCATGACGGCCTTCGCGATGCTCTCGGCCGTTTTCAAGACCACGTTGCCGACAAAGCCGTCGCAGACGACGACGTCCACAGGGCTTTCGAATAGGTCGTGACCCTCCACATTGCCGCTGAAATGGATGCCCGCCTGCGTCAGCAGCTTGAAGGCTTGCTTGGTCAGTTCGTTTCCTTTGAGGTCTTCGCTCCCGATGCTCAGGAGCCCTACTCGTGGATTGGCAACATGAAGCACCTCGCGCGAGTAGATGCTGCCCATGATCGCGTAGCCGAGAAGATGCGTGGGATCGGAATCGATATTAGCCCCAGAGTCGATGAGCACAAAGGGTTTCTGCTCGGTCGGGATGACCGTGGCAATGCCGGCTCGTGGGATTCCGGGCAGGGTTCGCAAAAGGATCGTTGCCGCTGCGACCACTGCTCCCGTATGCCCGGCGGAAACCATGGCATCGGCCTTGCCTTCCTTCACCAGCCGTACGCAGCGACTGATCGAGGAGTCCCGCTTTTGTCTGACGCTTTCGATGGCCTGAGCGTCCATCGCGACGACTTGCGTGGCATGGACGAACTCGACACGATTCGCGAAAGGACGGCCTCCGTGCCGCCAGAATTCATTGGCGACCTGATCTTGATCTCCCACGAGGAAGAGGAATGCGTCGGGATAGGCTTGAAGCGCCTCCATGGCCCCCAAGAGGGGGTTTTGCGGCGCAAAATCACCACCCATCACGTCTAAAGCGATCTTCATCCGCTCTAGCTGTCTCTCATTCCTCGGTCGTCTGGGTCAGGACTTGACGCTCGCGATAGCTGCCGGTAGCGGGATCAACGCAATGGGGGAGGTGGAGGTTGCCTGTCTTCGGGTCTTTGAAAAGACCCGGTGGCTTCCAGCGGTTCGCCGCTTTTCGAGAACGAAGGCGGGCTTTTGACGTCTTGCGCTTAGGAACTCCCATGATATCTCCTTTTGTGGTCTTCTGCGGGAAATCCGTAATCCATTGGCTGTGCCGCCGTCGTTCCGGGGTCGTTCAGAACGCGGGATCAGCGATTCCTCTGGAACCGGTCCAGGATTCCCCAAACATCCTTTCCGTGAATCGACTGTTGTACTCCGGTTTCGTTCAGTGTTCGAATCCCCTCGCTGGAACAGCCTCCCGCCGCCCGCTCGTCGCACACGGCTACCATCGGAAGGGCCAACAGGATGTCCTCTCGAACAAAGGGTGTCAAGTCGATCCACAAGGGCAAAGGGGGCCGGATGCGAAGCTGAAAATTCAGCAAGCGAATCGGCCAGTTCATCCAGCGACAGCATCGGCCACACTGCAACTCGACGGTAGTCTCGACCCGCCCACTGCCGACGACCAGATCGTCGATCAGAGAGAGGAAGAGGTCGATCGAGATCCGATCTTTCCCTCGGGCGGCAGGCTCATCCAACCCGAGAATCGCCGGTTGCAGGAGCTCTTGCACGCGAAGCGGTTCTGCCGAAAGACTCGCCGTCTTGATTTGCATGGCCCAAGTAAGCCCACGAAAGCCCGCTTTTCCACTAAAAAGACGAAAAAGTACGCCGCTGCGAAAGGAGAGCGGGAATGCGTTGCCTTATGCCTTCCCGCACCGTCTTTCATCTCCTTCCTTGGAGCAGGGAGCCAGACCGGTGAGGGAGCTCCCGCAGGCGCTTCTGCCCGACCTAGCCATGCGTGCGAAATTTGTGGGACGTGGCGGCTATACGTTTGACGGGAGTAGGGCTATTCTTCTCCGGGAGGATGCGGGAGCCTTCGCGGGGCATTCCTTGCAGAGCGGATAGGGGAGGGGCGGTTGGTGGGCCGGTTGCCGGGCGCCCGTGGTCCTTTGAGTCGGGCTCCCTCCGTGCGACCGGGGAGCAAAGAGTCGCAGTCGAGTCACGATGAAATGCCCAAAATGCGGGGGATTACAGGACCGAGTGATTGATTCACGGCCGCTGCAGGATGGGGCGGCCGTCCGCCGACGTCGAAAATGCCTCAAGTGCGGGGCTCGCTTCACCACCTACGAGGAGATTGAGCGCCTCCCCCTGCGGGTGCAAAAACGCGACGGCCGCTTCGAGCACTTCGATCGCCAGAAGACGATCCTGGGCATAGAGAAAGCTTGCGAAAAGCGTGCGATCAGCCTCAAGACGATCGAAGATCTCGTTGACCGCGTGATCGCCGATCTTGTTCAGGCTCACGGCCAAGAGATTCCTTCGAGCGCCATTGGAGAAGGGATCGTCGAGCGGCTGCGAACGCTCGATGAAGTCGCCTACGTCCGTTTCGCTTCCGTCTACCGAAAATTTCGAGACGCGAGCGACTTCGTCCATGCGGTAAAAAAGTTGAACCGAGCTCCTCCGCGATCGGAGACCCTTCCGCTACTGTAATTAGTTTATCCCCCACAAGTTATGAAAAGCATATTCAGCCGAATCATCGATCGAGAGCTTCCGGCGCAAGTAATTTACGAGGACGAGCGCTGCATTGCGATTCACGACATCCATCCGGTTGCCCGGGTCCATGCGCTGCTGATTCCCAAAAAGCCAATCCTGCGCCTTTCTGAAGCGGAGTCGGGCGACCAAGAGCTCCTAGGGTATCTGCTCCTCGTCGCAAAGAGCGTTGCCACGAAGCTTGGGATTGCGGACACGGGCTTCCGGGTGATCATCAACAACGGGAAAGACGCGGGCGAAGGCGTTCCGCATCTTCATCTCCACCTGTTGGGCGGCGAGACCCTGGGTTGGAAGCAGGGCGGGTCGAACTAAAGGCGGAGAGCCTTGCGGACCCGCGCTTCCTTCCGTCTACCGCGTCTTGCCGCCAGGGCTTCGGTTGCGGTTGCCGACCGTCGGCATGCGGCATTTTCGAGTGGGCCGGCGTGCCGGCCCTGGGGAGGAGGCGAGGTCCCGTCGGACGGCGCGCTCCCGGTCCGGCAAAAAACCCATTTCATTAGTGCGCACAATAATTGTTATGTTAAATTACTAGGGTGGTGGCTACGGGTGGCTGAAGATCGGAGCTCACTGGTTCACCGGACGGAAAACGCCGGGAATTTCCCCGATTCGGCCTGGGATTCCCGACGGGTAGCCGCGGCACGGCAAGGCGCTGCGATCGCGGACCCTCCCGAAGCAGATCTGAGGGCCCGCTGGCATAAAAGATGCTTTTCGTGTTGCAGTCGGGAGAAAAGAGGGCTAGCAAAAAAGCTGAAGTTGCCCCGGAAGCTTGGAAAAGCCCGGGGAAAAGGAATCGGAGAGGAAAACACATGGCGCTGTGCAAGATCGAGGCGGTGATTAAACCCTTTAAGCTGGAAGAAGTAAAAGAGGCACTCACGGAAATTGGCATCGCCGGTTTGACCGTGGCGGAAGTCAAGGGATTCGGGCGCCAAAAGGGGCATACCGAAATTTATCGAGGTAGCGAGTACACGGTCGACTTTCTTCCGAAGGTGAAGATCGAGGTCGTGCTGGAGGAAGAGCTGCTCCCCAAGGCGACCGAGGCGATTGTCAAAGCCGCGCGAACGGGAAAGATCGGCGATGGAAAGATCTTTGTCGTCCCGGTGTCCGAGGCGATTCGGATTCGAACGGGGGAACGCAACGAGCATGCGATCTAAGGCTTGGCCCCCTGCTCTTTCGCTGTTGTGGAAGACGGACCGTCCTTGTGGTGCCGAAGCGGCCGCTCGGTCAGCGTTCCCACTCCCTCGCCTCTGAGCCGGGGGAAGAAGCCATGGGCCGTTCCAGCAGCACGGGCAGTCGTGACCGGTGGGGAGCCTTTTGCGTCTACTGCGTCTATTGTGTTTGCGCCTATTTTGTGCTAGGGCGTTGGTTCCGAGTGCGATCCGGATGATCTAGCGCAAAAGAAGGGACGGAAGCGCCGGCACTGTCGCCGGATACCGTTCCGGACCTCCCAGGAAGGGAAGGCAAATCAATTATAGGAGGAAGAGGGAGTCGTATATGGCTGAAAAGTACAAACGATGCGCTTCGGGAGAAGAGGCGCTGGCATTCGGGCGTGAACACAATGTGCGCCTGGTGGATTTGAAATTCTCCGACCTTCTCGGAACGTGGCAGCACTTCACCATGGGCATCAACGAGGTGCCCGCCGAAGCGTTTGTCGAGGGGCTCGGTTTCGACGGTTCCTCGATCCGGGGCTGGCGGGGCATCCAGGAATCGGACATGCTCGTCATGCCCGATCCCTACACGGCGTTCATCGATCCGTTCATCGCCGAGCCGACCTTGAGCTTCATCTGTGCTATTTCGGATCCGATCACGCGCCAGACCTACGTCCGCGACCCTCGGAGCATCGCGATCCGCGCGGAAGCCTATTTGAAGAGCACCGGTATCGCAGATACGGCCTACTTCGGTCCGGAAGCCGAGTTCTTCATCTTCGACGACGTCCGCTACGAGAATCAGTCCAATGGATCGTTCTACGAGGTCGACTCCGTCGAGGGCATCTGGAATACGGGCCGTGATGAGGAGCCGAATCTCGGCCACAAGATTCGTCACAAGGAAGGGTATTTTCCCGTGCCCCCGGCCGATACGCTCCAGGATGTGCGGGATCAGATGGCATTGGGGCTGGAAAGCCTGGGCGTCGCTGTCGAAAGACAGCATCACGAGGTCGCCACGGCGGGACAGGCGGAGATTGATATCCGCTTCAACACCCTGCTCCGGACCGGCGATGACATGATGACGTACAAGTATGTCATCAAGAACATCGCCCGCCGGTTCGGCAAGACCGTGACCTTCATGCCGAAGCCTCTCTTCGGCGACAATGGCTCGGGGATGCACACCCATCAGTCTCTCTGGAAGGACGGAAAGCCGCTCTTCGCGGGCAATCGCTACGCGGGATTGAGCGAGCTCGCTCTCCACTACATCGGCGGAATCCTCAAACATGCGCCCGCGTTGACTGCCATTACCAATCCAACGACGAACAGCTACAAACGCCTCGTCCCCGGGTTCGAGGCTCCGGTCAACCTCGCCTACTCGGCTCGGAACCGGAGCGCTTCGGTTCGGATTCCCATCTACTCTCCGAGTCCGAAGGCCAAACGCGTCGAATTCCGCACCCCCGATCCGGCGGCCAACGTCTATTTGGCGTGTGCGGCGATGATGATGGCGGGCTTGGACGGGATCCAGAATCGGATCGATCCGGGCGAGCCGCTCGAGAAGAACATCTATGAGCTTCCGCCCGAGGAGCTGAAGAAGGTCCCGACCGTCCCCGACTCCCTGCGTGGAGCTGTCGCGGCGCTGGAGAAGGATCACGAGTTCCTCCTCAAGGGCGACGTCTTCACCAAGGATGTCATCGAGACGCTCCTCGAGTTGCGGAAGAAGGATCACGACACGTTGCGACTCCGTCCGCACCCGATCGAATACCAGATGTATTACGACGTCTGAGCTGTCGGCTCTGGATGGCAGCGAGGAAGGCCGCGTCGAAGGGCGTGGCCTTCTTTCTGCCGAGGCAAAACAAGAGCGGCACGGACCGACCGTGCCGCTCTTCGTGGAATCGTTAGAGGAGGAAAACGATTCGTTCGAGGTTTCTATAAAGTTCGACGCGGTCTCCCCCGCTTTCGTTCAAATCTCCCTTTTGGGCGGCGAGGCGGGAGCTGCTCTCGGTCGAAGGGTCATGCGTCGAGAGAGCAGTCCGCCGAGACAAAACCCCCACAGTGCGCCCCAAGTTGCCCCGACGGTGACGTCCGAGAGGTAGTGCTGCCGGAGCTCCATTCGCGACCAGCAGACCCCTACGGCAAGAAGGCTCAAAGGAAGGCCCACTTCCGGAACCAGTGGGAGGATGGCGGCGGCGCTCGCCATCGACGAGGTGGCATGGCCCGAGGGAAATCCCTGAAACATGTGGATGCCGATCGGACCGTAGAACCCGTCGAAAAGGTCATTGTCCGGACGGCTTCTTCCGAAGGAGACTCTCGGCACCGGCCTGTACCCGATCGTGAGAGCCGCCGCAGCCGCAGTGGCGTAGGGCCGAGGGCGGCCCAAGGAAAAGCGTCCGGCATCGACGGTCAGCCCGGCGCCGGTAGCGGCAAGTAAACTTGCCAAGGCGGCCAAGCGGGCCCGGCGGCTCCTTGCCACCCAGCCCCCGGCAAACAACAGAACCGAAACGAGGATGCTTCCGGGAAAATAGTCTCCCCAGAGACTGAACTGCTCCGCGATCTGTTGGAAGACGGGCCGGTCGATCCGCTCCAGAGCGCGATACGTGCCAAAATCGAGCGGAAACGTGAGGAAGAATCCCGCTGCCAAAAACCCCACGGAAAGCGCGAGCCGGTGGAGCCAGCGCTTTTTCTTCGTCTGCCTGCTCGTTCCGTCCGGCTGGGCTGTCGCCGGGCTCCGCGAATCGCTCACCGGCCGCCCTCGTCCGCGGAGGGAGGCGAAGCCAGCCGCTCCTTCGCGATCTGCCAGGCGGGCGAGAGCGATCGCAACCTTTCGACGACCTTGGAATAAATTCTGCAGAATGAATCGAGATCCGCTTCGGTGGTCCCCCGATGCAGCGTGATCTGGACGGCTGAGAGGATCAGCCGTGCTGGAACGCCGATCGCCCGAAGAACAGGGCTGCCCCGCAGCGACTTGCTGATGCAGCTCGGACCCGCAGCGATTGCTGCCCCCTGGAGATCGCAGGCGAGCACCTGCGCCTCTCCTTCGACCCCCTCGGGGCTCCAGGCTAGATGATGGGGCAGCCGCCCCTCTCCCGGAGGAGGACCGTGCCAATGGAGGGAGGGAACCTCTGCACGGATCGCTAGCCAGAGCTTATCCGAAAGGGAGCGCAGGCGAAATGCCGAGGCAGCCACGGTCCCGGTGGCCAACTCTGCCGCCTTGCCCGCCCCGACGATTCCCGGAAGATTCTCCGTGCCCGCGCGCACTCCCTTCTCTTGCGGTCCCCCATGAATCTGCGCCTGGAGAGCGACTCCCTCCCGCTTGTAGAGGGCACCGACTCCCACGGGACCTCCACACCCACGGAAGTGTACCGCGGAGAGCGCGACCGGGACGCTGCGGAAATCGACCGGTGTCCAACCCGCAGCCGCCGTCGCGTCGCAGAAGAGAGCCGTCCCCGCCGCCTCGCAGATTTGCCCGATTTGCTGGATCGGCTGCATGGCGCCCGTTTCGCCATTGGCCCACTGGACGCAGACCAGGATGGTCTCGGGGCTGAGCGCTGCAGCGATTACGGAGGGATCGACACGACCTTCCCGGTCGATGGGGAGCTGCACGATCTCCGCCCCCTCTCCACGCAGCCAATCGAGCGAACGCAACACCGCGGCCGATTCGACGGGGGTGCAGAGGATGCGGCTGCCCCGCTTGCGGTTGGCTTCGTAGAAGCCTTTGATGGCGAGATTGATCGCCTCGGTTCCCCCGGAGGTGAAGAAGATCTCGGAGGGAGCAGCCCCCAGAAAGTCCGCAACCCCCTCCCGCGCCCGCTCCAAGGCTTCCCTCGCCCGCGCACCGGCGCTGTGGAGGCTAGCGGGATTGCCGGCCTCCCGGAAAAAGGGAAGCATCGCTTCGAGCACCGCCGGAAGGACCGGGTCCGCCGCTGCCGAGTCCAAGGAGATCACGGAGTGTCGCCGGTTGGCTGGATCCTAGGAAGTTTGTGAGCCCGCCGAGGCGAACGCGCGGGAATGATTTTCTACCGCAGAAGCATAAATGGGACCGAACCAGGTATCGACCAGGCAGAGTCCGAAAAAGAGGGCGAAAGGGAGCGTATAAAAGAAGGAGATGAGGATTGCGTTGAGCCCTCCCAGGAAGGCGGAAGCGATGAGGAAGTCGCCTCGCTTTCTCCAAAAAATCCGTAGATTTTCCCGGTAATCGAGGGCGCAAGCGGCTACCGAGGCGCCATCGAGCCAGCGGCAACAGGCCACGGCGCAAAAGGGAACCACGAGCCAGCTGCCGAGAGGAACGAAGAGCGAGAGCAAGGTAGAAGGAAGCCCTAGGAGCCGGATGAAGAGGCCGTAGCAGAAGGCGACCCAAGCGAAAAGCGGCAAGAGCAACGTCGTGAGGGAGATGGCGAATTTCACCGCCCCTTCCCGCACGTACTGGCCGAGAACGCGCAAGCTCCATCCGGGTAGCTGCTGGCCGCCGAAGCGTGCCCGGCGGAGAACCTCGTAGGTAAAGCCCAAGGAGAACCAAAAGCTGGAGACGTTGACGGCGAGAAGGGAGAACAACAGAGATTTGTGCTGCGCGAACCCGCCGGCCCACTTCGGGGCAAGCGACAAGAGAACCGGATTGATCAGAAGCAAGCCGCCGAGAAAGATCTTGGGAAACCAGAAACGGTCGGTAAAGAGCTTCGCAAATCCGACGCGGATATCGGAGAAATAAGCGCTCTCGCCGGACGCCTGTGACGGATCAACGGCACGATGCATGGAGCTCTCCTCTCAAAAAGAATAACGGGTAGATAGGGATCAAATCGCGCGCATCGTCAAGCCGTTCGTCGAAGCCGCGAATACGGTCGGCTCCGTCAAGGTTGGGCGCTTCCTTACCGGGCATGCTCTCTCCTCCAGTTTCGAAAACGTTGCTCCAGCGGCCGCAGCTGGGTCGCCACCCGGCAGATCCGCTCGGTTCCCTCGAAGCCGAGCAGTCCGAAGATCGTGCGGTAGGTCGGCGACGCCTTCGGCCCGCAGGGGTAGACAAGATCACCTTTTTTCCGCTCCTCGTAAAGCCGTGCCGCCTCTCTCAGATCGTCCTTGGCAATCTCCCGGAGCGTCTGGAAGTAGGCCCGTGCCGCAGCTTCCCTGCGTGCATCCGTCCATTGCCGCCGCTCGTGGAGCCATCCAGCCATCCGGTCGAGCAGGGAGAGCTCGGTCTGGAAAAGCTCCACATGGTTCCGATGGCAGAACGACCCTGGCGACCAGTCGGCCCGGTAGACCGCCCCTGCAGTCGGCGTCCAAGCGAAGAGGAAATCCGCCTGCAGCGACCGCAGGTAGAGATCGTTGTCCTCGGTCGCACAGCGAATCGAACGGTTCCATCCTCCAATGCGGACGAGCGACTTTTTCCGCCAAAGCCCAGCGGCTACTTGCGGGTTCTTACGTTGAAACCAGCGGACGATGGAGTCCGGATCCCCCTCGTCTGGCGGTTGCCGGACCGGCAAGGGTCTCCCCCCCTCCCACCGCTCCTCGAGCAGGGGCGAAAGGATCGCGTCCGCGTCCCGATTGGAACACTCGGTCCATTGGCGCTCAATCTTCCCGGGCTTCAGGTAGTCGTCGGCATCCAAGTACTGGATCCACTCCCCTTGGGCATCCAAGAGGATCCGGTTTCTTGCTGCGGGGGCACCTTGGTTGCTTTGGCGCACGATCGTCACCCGGTCGCGATATTTCTCCAGGACTTCCGGCGTCTCATCCTTGGAGCCGTCGTCCACCACGATCACTTCCTCCGGCGGCCAGCTTTGGGCCAGAGCGCTCTCGATCGCCTGCGCGACAAACCGGGCGCCGTTGAAGACCGGGATTCCTACCGTGACCCGCGGCTTTTGGGGATCGGGCATCAGCTTGGTTGTTTCTCCGGATGGGGTTCCGTCGTCTTGGACGCCTCCGCCGATTCTCCTTCCGGCTTCCAGCAGGGGATTACGGCCCGGTTGGCGGGATCCCGATGATAGGCTCGCGTCGGCTTTCCGAAAAGCAGCGGGTCAAGGGCGGACCCGATATCGAGGTAGACATTTTCCGCCGAAACCTTCCAAAGAGCGTGGATCAGGATCTTGCCGAGGGGGCCTCCCGCGACGAGAAAAAGCGCTCCTCGGGAGAGCGAAGCCTTGAGGTCGAGAAGATCGAGGAGCTCTCGCTCCCTTCTTTTCCAGAGTCGGACGCAGTCCCCCGAAAGGGGGAGGAAATCCGAGATGCCGAGGGCCTCCTCGAGCCGCTGGCGGCTGAGACGGGCATTTCCCACGAAGAGGATCGGCCGGTCTCGGCGGCGGAGTCGGGGGACGAACTCCTCCAGGAATCGATCGTGATTCCCGTTGGCGAAGAGTGCCGCGAAGGTCAGGCGGCCGAGCTCCGCGACCGTGAGGCCGCGAACCAGATCGTGCATCCATGGGCTCATGTCCCAAGAGGGAAGGCCGTAAAAGTAGCGATCGTCCTGCACTCGGAGCGATTCCCGGAGCGACGAGCGAAAATGAAGGTCCTTTCCGGGCCGGTATTGCCACTCGTGCCTGCATCCGATCGGCTGATTGGCCAGGATGCTCGCCTCCCCATCGTTGTAGCGGACAAAGGCGAACGGCTTTCCGGAATCGAAGAGATCCAGAAGCTCATCGAAATCCTTTCGGAAGTCCTGCGTCATTCCCGATTTACTTCCATGACAGCCGGTTCCCAATGGGTGGCGGGACCGATCCCCTCTTTCGGGTCGACCCCTCCCCTGCCCTCCGCCGCCGCCCGAATGGCGGCGTACTTGCCCCATCGCTCCTTCCAGGCGCTCGCCCTCCCGGCCATCGGCCAACAGAGCGCAAGCAGGAAAAGCTCCCACGAGCTCTTCACCCATTGGCTGATCCGAATCCGACGGAGAGAATGGGCCGCATAGTGCTTGCGGTAGAAGAGATATTCCCCTTGCAGCTTCTTGCGCCAATACTCCCGTGGGCTCGTCCCTTCCTCGCTGTGCCGGCCGATGTGCAGGGCCCGCACCTCGGAAAGGCAGGCGAGCCGCAACCCCTTCCGGCGAAGGCGCAGGCAGAGATCCTGGTCCTCCCCATAAAGAAAGAAATCCTCATCGAACCCCCCGACCGACTTGGCGGTTTCCGCGCGAAGCGCGAGGCAGGCGCCCAAGAGAGCGGCAAGCTCGCCGGGCAGAGGCCCGAGCTCCCCCTTTGTCCATCGTTCGTTCGGATAGCTCCGAGCCGTGCTCGGCTGCCGCAAGCCGTCCTCCTCGTAGAGGGCCGGACCCACAGCGCCCAAAGATGGGTCGGCGCGCAAGGCGCCAGCCAGCCGCGCCACCGCGTCTGGCTCGGGGAACCGGAGGTCCGGATTCACAAAAAGAAGCACCTCCCCCCTCGCCTCCCGCATCCCCTGGTTGCAGGCCCTTCCGAAACCCACGTTTTCGCGATTTCTCCAGAGCCGGATCTCGGGGAAGCGCTCGGCGAGCCAATCCGCCGTCCCGTCCTCGGATGCGTTGTCGATGACGAGAATCTCCAGCCCAATCCCCTCTTGCGCCTGAAGCGAACGGAGGCAGCCGTCCAGCACCGGACGGCTGTTGTAGGTTACAAGGATGGCGGATACCTCGATCGACTCCCTCACCGGTAGCCCCGTAGCGTGAAACGGGAAAGAAGGTCTGTCAAAGCCAAAGCGGGGGAGGCGCTTTTCGTGCCGGGTGCCTCCAGCCGGAAAGGAAGGTCCGGCTAGGGCATCGGAACCGCCTGACGCATCGTGCCGAAGTCATACTGGAGGGCGACCCACCCTTCGAAATCCTGATACCAGCCAGTCTCGGATCGGATCGAGGAGACCAGATCCGGATGGAGCCCTTCGACGCTCGAGCTGGTCGGAGCGATGAAGCGGGTCGCATATCCCAGGATCCAGTTCCAGTGAGGGACGATCCGGATCGCCACCCCCGCCAACACCTTGGTCGAGGGGGCATAGGCGAAGGCCGTTTGTCCGGGAGCAACCAGCTCCATGCCCGAGGGGTTCACCACGGAATTTCCGCTCGTCCAGGAGAGTGCCACCCCGGCGGTCGCACCCAGGAATGGGACGAAACGGGAGGGGTTGGAGATGAGCACGATCCCGCCAATCTCCGGAAGGAAGGTGCGGCTGGATCCCGTGGAAACCGTCGGTGGGCCAAAATGGGGGCCGTAAGAGAGGGCGGAGGAGCTCATTTCCGCATAATTGAGGATCAGAAGGACTCCGGGGATCGCCTTCCAGCTCCCATCCCGGGTCAGCGGCAGCCCATTGTCCATGAAATTGTAGCCGAGATAGGGGCCGGCAAAGATGCCGGTATGCGACTGCGAGTAGCCATGAGAGCTTTGCGGACCTTCCGGGGTCTGCGCGATTCCCGAAACCCGCTGCGCCGTGGGCCATGCGCCACCAAAGAAGCCACCAACGACCAGCCCCTTGGTCCAGCCCTGCTCGGGCTCGGGAGGGCGGAGCAACTCAAGCCGCCGTTTCGCCTTCTCCAGGGAGGGCTCATCGACGGAAAGCTCCTCGTAGGAGAGCGATCCGGCAATCGACAGCAAGGGTGCCGCAACGACCAAGAAGAGCAGGCCGATTACGACCCGCCCTCGCCTTCCCGACTCCTTCCAGAGCCTAGGACGCGACGCTACCGGGCTCTTTGATGAAGCTGCCATGGGGGAAGGAGGACGGCCCCGGATCATTACGAAACGTAAGAATTGTGTCAACCGAGGGACAAAATTCTTTCCGGACCGGGTGCGCGGAGAGCCTCGATCGCCTAACAATAGAAGAAAGGAGCCCTCGCTCCCGAAAAAACGGAGGCAACCATGGGAGAACCCACCCAGGAGGAACTGGAGAACAAGAGAAAGATACAACAGCTCGAAGTCGAGCTCGCGCAGTTGCGAAAGGCAAACGCACGGTCCGAACAAGAGAACGCGGCGTTAAAAGGTGAAGTTACAAAGCGCGACGTAAGAATCCAGGATCAAGACGGGACAATCCAAGCTCTCACCAACGAGAAAAACCAACTCGGTGCACGATTCGCTCAGGCCAAGCAAGAAAACGAAGATCTAACGCAGCAAAACCAACACCTCTTGGGAGAAAACGAAGCTCTCGGGAACTTGTGGCATAACGCCCAAAAAAGAATCGCTGGGCTCGAACAACGAGACCAGGCCCTCCAACACCAAAACAAGGGGCTCCGCGACTTCGGGGCACAAGAGCTAACCACTCCTGCTGAGGCTCGCAGAGCTCTCCACGAGGTTGAGCGGGGTAGCAAGGAAGTTGGCGGCCGAGCTCCTGCGGAGGCCAAGCGGCTGGCGGCGGAGTTCAAAGCGCTCCAGAATGACGAGAAGGCTTTTCGCAAGCAGGAAGGACAAGTTCTCAAAGACGAGAAGAAGCTCGAGAAGGACCGGCTTCACGACCCGAAGAGGGTGGCAGCGGATCAAGAGAACCTCAGCAAAGCTGAGAAACAGCTTCAGCAAATCGAGGCACAGGGCCAACGAGCTGCCCGCTCCCTGGAGAAGGATGCGACCGCCTTTGAAAGGGCGAATCCTGAGATGGCCTGGGCCACGCACACCCTTGTCGTGGAGGCCAGGCGCGAAAGCGGGATTCTCCACCGCCCGGTCGTTCCCGACACGCCGTCACATCACGGCCAAGCCCCACATCCGCAGGGGCATGCCCAGCAGGTGATGGATATGCTTCGCAAGGAAGCAGGCCAACACTCTCCCACCCGCAAGATCGTCACCAAGGCCAGTCGGCAGGTGGAAGTCTTTGAACAGAGCTGTCAGGACCTGGCCGCCCGAAAAAATGGGTACGCAGAGGACCTGCTTCGTGCCCAAAAAGATGCAATACATAATCCAAAAGACATCAAGCGGATGTTGGAGGATCGCAATAAGCTCGCTCAGGACCAAGCGGAGATCAACACGGAGAAGCAGCTTGTTGGGAAGGAAGCCCAGGCGATCGGCCGCCTTGCGCAAGAAATGGGCAAGGAGGACCCCTCGCTCCGCAAGACCGCTCGGCAGCTCAACCAGGATGTTCAGGCCGAGTACCGGGAGGCTCAACAATACTCCCCTTCGGTTCCCAGGGATCGGAGCGGAGGTCGAGAACGGTAACTCTTCCAAGCGCTGGCTCCCGCCCGACAGTGCAGAGCAGAGAATCCAGCCAACGGCGCGCTGATGGTTAGCAGAGCGGCCATGCCTCCCGCGAGCCGGAATAGTCGGCAGGCATTGAGGCGCCAAGAAAGTTTCGGTCCTCCTTGGCGACAACCTTTTCAGCTTCTCCGCCCCACTTCGCTCACGGGAGCGGCCCCGGATCGAAACGCTGATTGGTCAGGGGTGGAAGGGTCGGGCGACCAATCCGGATAAACCCATAGCCCGCCGCCTGATGGCAGGAGGTACAGGAGCGCGACAGCTCATCGTAGGCCTGGACGAAGCGTGCCGGTTCCCGGGCCTGGATCGCCTTTTCCAATCGCTCCATTGGCTTCGCTATCCTGGGTCCAATCCATTCGGCGATCGGCCGCCCGTTGTGTTCCGGGTGGACTCTGGCCGCATCATCGAGCCCCTCTTTGACTTCGTCGAGCTCGTAGGCCGCCAGAGGCCAATTCCTGGCCTTCCCGGCGAACCAGAGCTTCGCGTGACGGAGTTGGATCGCACTCATGATCTCGCCAAGCCCTGGAGCATAGGCCTCCGGGCGGAGTTGCCGGCCCCTTCCTCGGAGGAGGCGGTCGAAAGCGCGCCCGGCCATCCGAGAAAGGCAACCGCTAGAGCGAGTGCGAACAAGACGCAGCTCATGCAATGGCCCTTGCCCCTTTCCTCCTAGCCTACCGCAGACCGAAGCGCCATGAATAAAGAGGCGGTTGCGCTCCCCCCCTGCGGCTCACGCCGTGCCTTCCGGCTTGTCCTATGGAGAAGCACGATGGAGCTTGTTCCCGCTCGATCGCGTCGCCCTCCACGGCTTCTTGTGCCACACCTCTCAGTGGTCCTCTGGCTTTTCCTCCCGATCTCTTCTCCCGGCCAGGTGACAGAAGGCGTCCAAAACTAGGCGTTTCCCGGCCAGGGGCCAAGCGCCCCCTCTCCTCCCGCGACCGATCCTTGCAACGCCTGTCCTCCGCTACCGGCTCCGCCGCCAGCTACGGCGCAAGAACGAGCCAGCCACAAGACCCGAGCCCTTCCGGGCCGGCGGGCAGCACCTCGGGCAACGATTCCCATTCGTCTCAGGAGAGCGGGCAGAGCGACAGCGATCCTCCGAACCTCAAGAAGGCCCGGTGGCCGACCCGAAGCGAGCTTCTCCAATACCAGGCCGGGCAACTCAAGGCGGCCTCACGCGAACCACCAAGCGACTTTTCCGACCGGCCCGCCTGGGCGCGTTCGACGGGAGATCCCGGCGCCACGGACGGGGTGGGGCAAGTGACCGGTCCGTCGGCGGGCACGAGTGCGCCATCGGCGTTCCTGCATGTGGCCAAACCGATGTCGGACGCCAACGCTCGACTGCTCCAGGTACTCAACAACGACCTCGCCCTTCAGGATTTTGCCGATGCAAACGGCTTGGGCCCGATTACCAACGGTCTTTGCTTCAAGGACTGGTACGATCTGCACCAGCGTTCCGGAATCAATTTGGGACCTCGGCTATACGTGGCGAACGGCCGTCTTGGCAATGCGCTGCAGCTCTCCCGAAGCCTCACTCCGCTCCAGCAGGCCGTCAGAGACGGAGACCTTTCCAAGACCAGTCCCAATTGGGTCGAGGTTCCGAAAAACGAGACCCAGCCGGGTGACACCTTCGTCATTCCCGGCCGTTCGGAGCTAGACCCACAACATCCCTGGAAGATGCCAATCTATGTTGAGGGCCATATCGGCGTTGTTGACTACAAGCCAGAATACGGAGGCTGGGTGGCTATTTCGACCAATGTGGACGGCGATCCGCGCTGGAATATCATGTCGCTAGAAGATATGGAAACGATGGCTCCAGCCCCACTCCACTTTTTTCATTCGAACGGGCCCGTCAGCTCGAAACCATAGAGCATCTATAATATGAAAACCTGCCGCCCTCGTCTCCCGTTGTTTTATCGCGCCACGGTTGCCCTCTCCCTCTTCTTAAGCTCTCTTCTTCCCCCAAGCCAAGCCGCCGAGCCATCGCTCCCGCCCTCCCCGCGTCCTCCAGAGATTTCCACCGAAGATTGGCAGAAGATCTTTGGGGAAGAAGCGCAGGTCATCGTTGCCCGGCTCAAGGCGGCCAATGGGATCACCTACTACGAGTTTCGGAATTGGGATCCGAATCATTGGGGGATTGGTGGCGCCCGCACCTATGTGCTTGCGGAAAACGGGCAGGTTCTGGTTCCCTGGCGCTTCCAATTATTCGGCGACGATCCTCCCCCGTGGGTTCGGCTGGGACTGAGCTTTCCCGAAGCGGTTGCCATGGAAAAGCAGGTTTACCAAAAGTACATTCAGCTCTGGGGTTTCGAAGAGGCGAGAAAGGGGTCGCTTGATACCTATATGGATAAACTAGCCGCGACGTCGATCGACTATTACTACCCCGAGGTGATCGAAGCCCAAAAGGAGCTTGGTCTCTTGCCCAAGGATTTCGTGCCACCTCCTCTCTCGCCGCGCCGCCAGCGGTCTTTGGGGATCATGCTCGGGGAAGAAGAGCCCAAGCCTCAGTTTACGGCGGAGCAAAACCGGGCGATTACCGCAAAGCTGATCGAGCTCGTCCGCGCCAATGGCCGAGGGGATAAAGCGGCGATCGAAAAGGCGAGCCGGGAGCTCGACGAGATCATGCGCCCCAAGCCTTCGGAGCCAAATGCTTCCTCGGAGCGAGAGAAGCCCTGAGGGCTGCTCGGAGTGGGAGCTGCCTCTTCCGGGACCATCCTCATGCTCCCGGTAGTTCCGGCAAGCCACCCAGCACTTGGCACCAATTCCTCCGATTCGCCCGAGCAGAACGAAAGCGATTTGCCTGCCGCAGCCTGATTATCGATAGACCGGAACGGTCTGGTACGTTCCGGGGTAGGTGACGTCGCTGGCGGTATCCTTCCGGGAGGGGACATAGGTGCTCCGGTAGCTCGGGGCATTGGCTCGCTGGTTGTACGGATAGACCTCGTACTTCTTGAGCTCGGCTTCGTTTTGGGCGAGCTCGGCCAGGGCCTGGGCCTTTCCGACGGGGATCCCTTTGTTGTAGGCGTCCATCCGCCGCTTGTCGTTGTACTTCTGTACCCCATACTCTCCGACCGCCCCCACGCCCGCTCCGGCAGCTCCGGCGGCTCCGCTGCCCCCCACCCCTCGACCGGCAAAATAGCCAAGGGCTCCCGCTCCGCCGATGCTTCCATAGCGGACGGCTCCGTCGGTCATGGAGCGCGTCGGGCTGTCGTACTGGTTGTAGACCTCATGCGAACAACCGGCGGCAAACAGGATCAGGAGGAGAGTGCCGGGGAGGGGGATCTTCTTCATCAAGGGTTCTCCATCTGGAGGATCAGCGGTAGACCGGGACCGTCTGGTAGGTCCCGGGATAGGTAACTCCCGAGCTCTCGTCCTTGCGGGAGGAAATGTACGCCGTCCGGTAGTTGGGAACCCCCGCCTTTTTCCCTTCGGGGGGAATGCCATACTCCGCCTCTTTCTTCCATTTTTCGTTTAAAATGTTGGCTGTTACTTGAGCTTTCCCATCGGCTACACCCTGCTCGAATGCGTCCTTCCGCTTTTTATCGTTGAACTTGTTGACCGCCCACTGTCCCAATACCCCGACACCGGCGCCCACGGCGCCCGCGGTGGGCGAGCCTCCAATCGCCTTGCCCGCGAAATAGCCGCCCGCGCCTGCGGCGGCCATCGAGCCATAACGGACGGCGTTGTCGGCCACTTGCTGGCCCGTCGAATCCCCTTGGGCATAGGGTTGGCTGGCGCAGCCGGCGAGGAGGGTAGCGGCGGCCAAGCAGACGATCGCCCTTCTCTGCCTTTTAGGGAATCGAGACGTTCTTTCGTACATAGCTCGCGATCCCTCCCGTCTTATCTTCTATTAGGTCTTCCCAAAGCAGCCGGTCGGTGAGAACGGCCATCATGATCGCCTCCTCGAGCTTCCGCATCTCGAATGCCCAAGTGAGCTCTCCTCCCTTCGCCCTAGCCATCCGGACGACGACGGCGCGAAGGAAGAGCGGGTGATCTTTCAAAGCGATGGCAAAGGCGTTCTTCCATCCGTCGAGAGCTTCCTTTCGTGAGAGGATCCACTGGGCGACCACCGGCGACTGGTCGCCGAACTTGGCAACGAGGAAGACCGATTTCTCCCAACTCTCCCGGAACGAGGGGTCGGAAAGGCAGCCAGCGAGGATTTCTCGCGTCGTGGTTGGATCTTCGGCCAGGATCTGGAGGAGATCGGCGGTCTTGCCGAGCGATCGGGCGATCTTTTCCGCGAGCGTTCGCGCCCCCGGCCGCTCCAAGGCGTTCTTGGTCGCCATCACGAGCACGCTGTTGAGGTCGCTGAGCCCATCGGAATGGAGGACCGCTTGGAGTAGACGCTCCCGATCCGGAGATGACTCCCAGAGTACGTCCCAGACGCGACCGCAGGCGTCGCCAACCGCATAATCCCATCCGGCGATCGCGCGGAGAGCGTTTTCGGAACCTCCGAAGGTGACCAAGGTGTCCGCCGCCCGCTCGCAGGCGCTCTTAGCGCCCGGCAGGTAGGCGAGACCGCCATAGCCACGCCAAAATTCCTCGGGATTGGCCCGCCAGCTTCCCAGAAAGATCTCGCGAAGCTTCTCGGCAACGCCGATCTCCCGCTGCAGCCGATGGAGCACGCGCTCCCAGCCCGTCTCGCTCGTCCACTGGGAAAACGCTTCCACGAAGAGCTGGGCCTCCTCCCCGAGGATCGGGCTATTCTTCTCCAGGGCTTGCCGCATCTGGTCGCCGGCTCCTTGGAGCCAGGGGGCATATTCTTGAACCGTCACCCGCGCTTGGGGACGCGAAGAGATCCAGCGGCCGAAGGCGACGAAGGCTTCCTGGTCGTTGTGGAGCAGCGTATCGATCCAGGCCAACGCGCACTCTGGGGCGATCTGTACCAGGGTGGGAAAGACCGAAAGAAAGAAGGGCGAGCCTTGAGCCGTACCCTCTTCCTTGTTGAGGAAGAGGGAGCTCCAGGCGGAGTCGCTCCGTTCCAGCAGAGAGGCGATGACTCCGCCGACCGCAAGGAGCGACGTCCGATCGAGCTCGCCGCGGGAGCAGCTCCGGCGGAGGTCCGCTGCGCTCTTTCCCCGCGTCACCTCGCAGAGTGTCCACCAGGGAGATTCCTCGAGTCGGCCGGCGAGCTCCGTCTGCCCTTCCCAAATCGTTTGCAATGCCTTGCGGACGACTCCCTCTTCCCGCCGGAGCGCGTGGGTGAGCGCCTCTCGGGTCGCTTGGGCGGCCGCTTCGGCCGGCCGCGTCAGATGCCAGAGGAGAAAGTCGGCATAGCGGTCATCACTCAGCAAAAGGGTAGCGAGCTTCTTTTTGGCGAGAGGCAGGAGGCCTCCTCCCGCCCGCGGCCCCACCAGCGCTTCCCAGAGCCACTTTGCCCGGCCGACCGGGGTGGGATGAAGGAAGTCCAGGGCGAAATAGTGGCGGAGGAAACGGTCTCCCTCCATTGAATCGAGGGAGCTCTGCAAGGTCTGCACGAGCCAGCGGCGGCTCGTGGAGCAAGAGAGGACGCGATCGCGATACTCTTTGACAAGAGGAGGATCTTCGACCATGCCTTGCCAGGCGAGCTGCCAGACGGTGTCATAAAAGGTCGCCTCCTTCTTGGGAAAGGTCGTCAGGAGCAGGAGAGCCCCACCCCCTTCCCCGATCAGAGGCCCCAGCCGTGTACCGGCCTCCCAGTTCGCTTCCAGGCCCTCCGGCTTCTTGGGCGGAAGGAGAAGGGAGCGCATCGCCGTCTCCATGACCGAGGAGGGGAAGGCGTCGCGATCGTCGTGCTCCCACGCTTCCAAGGCAAAGAGGGCGGCCGGGTAACCGGAGGGGAGGGTAAGCAGGTAATCGCGAATGGCGCCCAGGGCTCGAGAGCTCCCAGAGAGGCTCGTCCAGAGGCGGCAGCGCCCTTCCCGCGCCAGCTCCACGACCTGCTCCCGGGCCGTCTGGCTCCCGACCCGAAGGATCTGGAAGGCTTGCGTCAGGGCATTGGCCAGGAGGCCGTCCCCACGCAAGAGATCCCGCTGGACAAGGGCTTGGGCCTCCTCCTTCCGGAAGAACTGAAGTAAAATCGTGTCGAGCCAGTCGGCTCGCAGAAAGTCGCGGGAATTCCCTGAGCCGATCAGCCATTTCAAGATTCGATCCTTCCCTCCGCTCTGGGCGAGTACCGGGTCGGAATCGACCGCTTCGGGAAGCGTTCCCGCACGAAGCACCATCGTTCCTCCGCCAATCAAGAGGCCCAGCAGAAGAGCCACCGATGCTGGCAACGAGGCTCGTAGGAGTCGCTTCATCGGATTGCGATCGGCTGCTCGGGCGTTTTCGGAGTGCCCGCCACCTCTTCCCGCACTCCGATCGGGAACTGGCGTGCCAGGGCTGCGAGGGCTTGGGAGAGGTCGTTTCCAAAGGCTTCCCGCGCCGCCTTCCAAGCGGGCAGATCCGCTGGCGTGGTCGTTGTGAGCCAATACTCTTCCGGCTCGATCTCGACCCGCACGATCCCGGAGAGCGCGTCGACACCCCTGCCCCGCAGGTAGAAGGCCTCCCGCCAGAGCTCGGCCTCCCCATCCGGATGGAGACGGGCGGCGTTCCTGAGGTTGAGCAGGCAGTCGCGCTGCCCCTTGGTGAGCTCGAGCTCATGGACGGCAAATTCCACATGCTGCTCGCTCCCTTGCGGCAGCAGGATCCAGGTATCGACGTTTTGAATTACCGCCTTCGCCACCTTGGAGCTGTCAGTCAGGTCGAGGATCGCCTGGGACTCGCCGACAATCGCGCACCGCTTCTTGCGGTAGGTCTTGAAGGCGTCGACGATCAGGTTCGCGGTCGTCGGATTGTTGATGTGCTGCCACATCTCTCCGAAGACGAGAATCTTGAAGGTCTCGGGATGCGAGAGGATCATATCGCTCACGAAGAGGGTCGACATCGGAATGAGGGCGGCCGCCAGGCTTTCGTCTTGCGAGATATGCTCGAAGTCGAAATGGACGACCCGGCTTTTGAGGTGAAATTGCGTCTCCCCGTTGAACCAGGAGCGGTAGCGCCCCTCGACGAACGGCTTTAGGCGTTCCGCCAGGAAGCGGGCGTCCGACCGGTAGGCGAGCTGAAGGGAAAAGTCGCTCAGCGTCACCAGGCGTTCCCGATTCTTGACGGCGTTCGAAAAGGTCTGCCGGGCGATCGCCTCGAGGATGTTCCGCTCCTCCGTCGAAAGCCCCTCCTGCTGGCCGGCGTTCGCAAGGATCTCCAGGCAGTGGATCACCTTCGCGAGCTCTCCGGGCTCGGGCTCCCGGAGCTCTCCCGATTCGGTGGCGCCGACATAGACTTGAAAGGGATTGAAGCAGATCGGCCGGTCGGCCTCGAGCCGGACGGTCGTCCCCCCGAGGAGCTCGACCAGCCGATCGTAGCTCGATCCCTTGTCGATGATGAGAAGGATCGCGTCGGGGCCGAGATGCCGGAGAAGGATGAGCTGGGCGAGCACGCTCTTTCCCGACCCTTTGACCCCGCTGATGTAGAGCATGGTCGCCCCTTCGTTCCGCTTGTCCTCCAAATTGAGCGCGACCAAGCCTCCGGTCGTGTTTCCAAAAAGGTGGACCGGTTTCTCCTCGCTCTCCAAGCCGCGGAAGATCGGCAGGAGATCGGCGGCCATCCGCGCACGCACCAGCAGCGGCCGAAGCAGCGGAGCGTAGACCCCCGGCATCTCGGTCATAAGCACGGGTAAGAGGCTTGACCGCTCGATCCACCCTCGCGCCCGGGAGAGATCCCCAAAGCGGTTGAGAAGCAGCTTGGCCCGGCGGCGCACCTCATCGGGCTCCCTGTGCCAGGAGTGAACGGTCAGCTGAACCTGGACCAGATCATCGGCTCCCGAGCGGAGATCGCTGAGGAGCGACTGGGCCTCCTCGATCTGCATCCAGGCTTCGATATTCTGAACGCCCGACTCTCGGCGGTCGTCGTGCGGCTTGTGGAGCATGTCGATCAGGTTCAATCCCATCCGCATCCGCTGGTCGGCCCAGTCGATTCGCTTGTGCAGCTTCTCCATTTCGGCCAGCTTGTTGGTGCGCCGCACGATCAGGCTGACGCGCACATCCCGAAACGGGAGTCCGACCGTCATCCGCTCCATATCCCTGGGGCGTGTTTCCAACGGGAGACCCACCATCGAGACCAGGCCGTGGGCATAGTCTCCAATCTGGAGATAGTCCCTTTCCACCCGCATTTCCTGGAGCATCCAGGAGTCGACGAAGGGCATCAGGTCATACTCATAGTTGAGGCGGGTGCCATTTTCGACAGCCAGGCCGGGATTCCAGAGGCGGAAGAAGTAGTCGGCGATCCCGTGGGCCTCGAGAGGGTGGATTTGCGCTCCCGCGCGACGCGCGGTGTCGGCAAGGACCGATTCTGCCGTTTCGAGGCTATGGACCGCCGCATCGAACTCCTCCCGAGTGAGCCGTCGCCGTTGAATCGAAGGCGCGCCCCGGCCGCTGATGCGTTGGTTCCACTCGCTGCCTCCTCCCACGGCGGAACCGGTCGGGAACGCGGTCAGAATCGTGTGGGTTTCAATCCAGACGAGCTTGCGGCGGAGCATCCGCTCGGTGAGCCGTTGGGCCTTGTTGGCCCGCATCGGGGCCACCGCGGGGTGGGAGGCGATCCGGGCAAACTCTTCCAGGACAGGACCATAATCTCCATTACAGGTAAAGAGGTGTTGCGTCTGGGCGATCTCGGGAGGGAGCTGAATCAAGATCAACCGGAGCTGCTCCTGAAGCTCCGAGAGCCGTTCCGGGCTCGCAATATCGGCCTGGGGAAAATAGGTCCGATAGAAGGCGTGAACGCCTCCAAACTTGTCGATCAGGAAGCGATCGTAGAGTCCGACATAGGGGCAGGCATCGCTCCAGTCGCGAAAGATAGGCGCCTTCTTGGGGTGAAAGAACTGAGTCTTTTCCCAGAGCCGCTGGGGAGGGGCAAAAAAGGAGCCGTTCATGAGACGCGCCGGGTGAATATGGTAGAAGGATCGTAGCGAGCCAGGACGTTGCGGAAGCGATGCTCATATCGCTTTGGGATCTGGTGATAGTCCGCCATCAGCTTCAGGAAGTCCTTTGGCTTGTCACTCAAGTAGATCCGGAGGAAAAGGTAGATCGCCACGACGACGAGGAGGCAGAGGGGGAAGTTCTTCGTGATCTTATGGAGGGTAATGAAGACGAAGGCGGGCACGAAGATCAGCGGCCCTTCGAGGCCGAGGAAGGTCTCCTTTTCGTTGGCGAGGACAACCGAGCGAGTCACCGGTAGGCCGCCCCGCTTGTCCGGGTCGCTCTGCAGCTTGGAAAACGAGTAGGCCGGCTGAAAACCTACTCCTCCTCGATTGGAATCGATCATGAGCTGTGTTCTCTGTCCTCTGTCGAGCCACCTCTTCCTACTCTAGAAGCGTGAGCAGCCTCTGCCATATCGCATTGCTCTTCTCTACCCTATCCGGCAATGCCTCACTGCCCCCCTGCGAAAGCCTGCAGGAAGATCTGTCCGAGGCCCGTTGCGCTTACGATCACCAGGGCTCCTGCAAAGAAGGCAAACCAGCGCTCCGCTTCGACCGTGTGGATCGAATGCGAAAGCCCCAGGTAGATCGTGTAGAGAGAAAGAAGCTCAAGGCTAACGGGAGCCAGGATCTGCTCATAGGCCGTCTGAACCACCGAGATCACCGGCTGGGAGAGGGATTGAGCGAGGATCCAAGGAATGGTCGGCATCTGGTCCATAGATCCTCGCCCTCCTGAGAAGTCTTTTTCTGAATCCTTTCCTCTCCGCCATCGTAAGCCCGATGGGACTGGGATTGCCGATAGCCTAATGCCCCCCTGCGGCAGAACTTGCCATAGTCGCAACGCCTTGGGCCAGCCAGGGCCCTCCGTAGATCACGGCGGCGGCCACGATCGCCCCGATCGTGAACGCGGGTCGATTGAAGAACCACATCACGCCTCCAAAGACCAGCATCGCCATGGCAATTTGAAACGCATAATCGGTGAGGATCTGGCGAGCCGCGACAATCGGTGCCGAATACCCGCTCGATCCCTGCAGCGACGGCACCACAGCCTGCGCCCAAAGCGAATCGGCACTGACGAGCACGAAGAGCACCAGCAGGGTTCCCAAGAACGCACGATAACCAACGGATGGAAGGTTTGTTTTCATGGGGGATTGAATAGGACAGCCCGATGTGATTTCGGGTCGGCTCGAATTTTTTTTCTGCCTTCGCCATGCGGACGGCGGCTCCTCCCCACTATTCTGCCGTCGCGTTTCGTGGCGCATCCTCTGACTCCTCAAAAGCCGGCGGATTCCCGCGGAGGTGAACGAGCGCAAGATCGGGCCAGCGAAAGCCGGCGAGCCGGTGGACTTCGGGATCGGTCGTTTCCTGGAGGGCCGATGAGAACGGGGAAAAGACATTGCGGGCGGCCGCAAGCTTCCCGGTACCGCTCCAGCGCCCCTTCCCCGTCTGGCGATACCCGGCCGCTCCGCCCGGTCCCGACAGCTCGATCCAGACATCCGAGGCGACGGGACGGAAGCCGCCTCCCGGCTCCCGGAAGAGGCTCAGCACTTGGCAGGCGGAGACGCGCGGGGCTCGGATCCGCGGCGCCTCATCCTCCCCCAGGACCATCGTGGCCTGGAGGAGGAGATGGCCGTTCCCCTCCCGGTCGATCCAGAGCGGGATCGGCTCGCTCTCTTGGCCATCGGGATGAATCCATCGGGCGATCCAGTATCCATTCTCCTCCGGCAGAGCGAGGCTCTTGCGCATCGCCCCGGGCAAGAGCCGCCGCAGCGGCTCCGCTTCCGGCCGATCGATCTGTGGCTGCGCCTGCGGCGCATCCCCGCGGGCTTCCTTCCGAGGAAGATGGCCTTCTTTCGCTTCTTCCGGCTTGGGCGCCGCCGTGGCTTTCGGCCTGCCGAGCAGGTCGGGGATTTCCCGTGCGCGGAGGGCGTTTGCGCCCGATGCAACCAGGAGGCAGGCGAAGATCGCGAGGCGCAGCTGGCGCATCTTATCTCGTCGGAAGAGGATATTCGGAACCGCCAGCGTGAGGAGGCGTGCCGGGAGATCCCTCCTGCTCCGCGACGCTGCTCTTGTCCCCCTGCCCTTGCCCGCCTGTCGGGTCGGGAATCCTCCCCTCCGCCCGCATCGCTTCCAGCACCTCGATATTTCGCAAGAGGGCCGCCTGCCTTCGTGCCAGGGCGGCAATCTCGCGCTCCATCTCGCGCTTCTGGCCCTCGCCGTTCGAAGTGATCAAGAAGGTCTTTCCATCCTTGGCGGAGACCTCGAAGAGGCCCGAGCTCTTGAGCGGGATGATCAGATCGGCGGGAGAGATCCCTCGGGGCTCGATCGTGATGACGAGATTGCCGCCCAGCTCTCGGGCGATTCTCTTGAGCTCCATCAGCTCACGGGTCCGAAAGTCGAGAACGACGCCGGCAGCCCCCGCGTCCAGAGGCTGAATCTCCTTGGCGGCCGCCTCGTCCGATCCGGTTGTCTCCTCCGCTGCTGGATTGGCGCCGCTTGCCGGCTGAAGCTCCACTGCCGTCGGGGAAGGCGTCGCTGGCGCTCGTGGCGCACGGCCATTCTCCACATCGGTTGCGCCCCCCGCCTTGTCCTTCTTGTACGTGGGCGAGGCTGGGCTCGTCTCTGCCGGAAGCCGTGGCAGGATCGGCGGAGGATCCGCCCAGGATGTCGCTCCCCAAAGAGCAGCAATAGCGATGACCCCCAATTTTCTCATCATGCACTCTCTCCTTCCGTGAGGCCGCTCGACGGCCTTCGCCTCCCCTGCCTCTGAGCCGGCCTGAGGAGAATGGATCGCCTTTCCCGAAGCCGGTTCGAGGCATCTCCGAATGCTATTAGGATAGAGGTCAGGTCATTGCGCTGCCTGGGCTCCTACCTCTCCCTCGGGTAGATCCTTGGTGCCCGCAATGGCTGGCTCCTCGGCGTCGAGCCGGGCGAGCTGTGTGACCAGGAAGCTCCCGAGGGCGGTTGCGGCGAGGGCGATCTCGCGGCGCAGATCCCTCCATCCGGCGATCAGGGAATCGGCCATCGCTCCCGTTCGGCGCCAGCTCCACCATGCGCCAGCTAACGGAAGGATCGCCCCCAGAAAGACGGTGGAGCAGACAGCGACCGCCACGGTGGAGAAGCTGATCAATCCCGCCATCAGCTCATACAGTCCGAGAAGGATCGTTCGCGGAAGTTCCGGGGTGAGCGACCAGAACGAGAGAAGGAGCGATCTTTTGCTGATCATTCCCTTGAGCAGCTCCCCTCCCGTCTCTCGAAGCTCTCTCAGGAGGCCTCTTTCCCCGAGGACCGAGGCAAAGAGCGTTGTCAGGCCCAGATAGGAGACGGCAGAGAGGAGATGCCAGGCGATCGGGACGAGCGAAGCCGCAAGAAAGAGCCGAAGCCAGGCTCTCTCGCAGCGTGGGGGAGATGTCACCAGAAGCAGAGGGAGCGCCACGAGCGCCGTGGCCATGATCAGCTCCCAAAGAAGAGCGCTTCCCCCGCAGAAGAGAAGATGAAGGAGCGAGAAGAGGAAGAAGGAGACGCCCAGGAGCACGAGGCAGAGAACCAAGAGAAGGCGGAGCAACTTCCTCTCGGCCAGGAGAAGGAGAGCGTTGATCGCATGATCGAGCTTCTTGCCGGGAAGCAGATCTTGCTTTGTCGTGGCGATGAGCGCCTGGCGCGCCTGATCGAGGAGAAAGCGGCGCGCCTGGGATCCCCCTTCCGGAAAGCCCAGGACCCTCTCCTGGGCGTAAACAGGCGAAAGCTTGCAGGCGCTCGGATCGTCGAGGCTGCCAAGCCACCCTCTCCACCATTGTCGCAGATTCGTTCCCTGCGCGCGCTCAGGAGAAAGACGGGCGAGGCGAAGGGCGGTAAGGCGTGCCGCCTGCGGCAGGAGACCCTTGGAGGGATGAAAGAAGATCTCGGGCGCTCGGAACGAGAGGAGAAGTGAGAGCAAGAGATAGAGCAGGATCTGGGCTGCCGTCCCGCCATTGGAGCGCCTGCGGATGACGCGCCACGCGGCGATCCCGATGGCCAGGGCGAGGCATGCGGGCGTGATCGCTCGGTTCCATTTCCGGGCTCCACGGTAGAGCCAGCGCCCAGCTTCTTCCGCGTGAAGAGTGAGGTTCTCAATCCCACGATCGAGAGGATCGCCCCGGTGGGGCCTCGAAGGAACCTCGGCAAAGCTGGAAGCGGTGCTGATCCATAAAAGGATGATGCCAAGGAGAGCGGCCAATGAGTTGTTCATGGCTCTCCCGTGGGTCGATCGACCTCGCGGTGTCACTCGGAGGAAGGTCGGGCAGAGTCTCTGATGCGGAGGCGGCTGGTTTCTGCGGCGCAGTCTGAATCATCCGATTTCTTTCTCCGGTCGAGTTTTTCTGCGGCAACGCTCCGAGGGGCTATTCCTTTGCTCTCAGGCTCTGGAGGATCCCGTACGAGCCAATGGCGCGGGTTACGGGATGGGGCGTGCTCTGCTGCGAGAGGTTGTGGCGAGCGGAAGACGCGAGGGGAGAGTGATGAGAGACGCACCCCGCACGACCAAGGAGGAGAACGCCGGAAATTCTGGCATTCTGCCGGGCGGCGACCGCCACCCGCTGGGTCTTCCTCGCCATCGAGCGCGCAAAGGCCGTAGCTTCCTCCACGCTCTGTCCGCGCTCCGGCGCGGGATTCATTAAGATTTCGCACCTTCCTCACCGATCACGGCAAGCTCGTCTTCCTGGCGAGAACCCATGAAATCTCCGTTGCCGCCTCAGAGGAGGCCTAGAGAAAGCGGCCGAGGCCTTGTTAAGAGCGGTCGGGAAAAAAAATCACACAAACGTAACATAAGATTCCCTGCAGTTGCTTTTAAGCTTCTGCCAAGCGGAGTGCCGTTTTCCCAAAAAGAACAGAAAGGAGGAGGGGGAAGAATGAAAGCTCTACGGAAAAAAAAGGGACTCAGGTGGGTCGTCCGCGCTCGGGAGCGCACCAAGGAATACGAAGGCCGGTTGGACGAGGAGCAGCCCCGGGTCTTGGCCGCCCAGGCGGGCGATCCCGGCGACTTGCGATGGCTTTGCGGGCATACGGAGCCGGCTCGAAAGGAGGCAGCCCGATTCTATTTGCCGGGAAGAGCCGACCTGTGGCCGGACGCCGAAAACGTCGGCTGGATCGGAGTCATGGACGCGCTCCAGCGATGGAAGGCTTCCGCTGGTGTCTGTTTCCTCGACTACGCCGTCCATCACATCGGGAATCGCGTCCGGGAGTTTGCGCAAAGCCACCGCAGCCCAGTCCGCCGGCCCGCTTGGGTCTTTCGAGCCTATCGGAAGATGGAGCGCTTGCTGGAGGAAGGGCTCGATTGGGAAGAAATCGGCCAACGGTGGGGCTGCTCGGAATCGACCATCGCCTTGATCGCAGGAGTCTATCGCGGAGATGCGAGCCTTCACGCTCGGGTCGGGCGCCCTGGGGATGAGGATGACCGGACTTCCCTCGATCTCTTGCCCGCTCCCGATGAAGCGGATCACCAGGAAGAGTGGAAACAAGAAGATCGTCTGCTCATCCTCAAGATGCTTCTTTCAGGGCTTGATCCGCAGGCGCGGCGCATCGTCCGCCTTTCCTTTGGGCTCGACGAGGAGGAGCACCGCCCGTTGAGCTCACGGGAGATTGCCAAGCGGCTTGGTCTCTCCGCAAACCAGGTTGAATCCATCGTGGGGCGATCTCTCCAGGCGATGCGGCTCGGGCTTCTGCGCCAGGAGCGCTGCCATGTGCTGCATCCGCTTCCCGTCGGAGTGGGTGCCCATCAACTCAACCAGATTGCCTCTCGGGAGGAGGAGAACGTGGAGGAGACGGAATGAAGAACGGCTTCGAGATCAAGCTACTTCCCTTGGATCAAATTATTCCTTCGCCGCACAACCCGCGAAAGGTCTTCTCCGAGGAAGGGTTGGCCGAGCTGGCGCAATCGATCGAGTGCCAGGGGCTGATTCATCCGATCCTCGTGACGCCGCGTGGCGAGGATCGCTATCAGATCGTCGCCGGGGAGAGGCGATGGCGCGCCTGTCGCCGCCTCGGCCGGGCCACGATGGAATGTTTCGTCCGAGATCTCGACGAGAAGATCGCGATTAGCATCGCCGTGATGGAGAATGTCCAGCGTGCGGGTCTCAATCCAATCGAAGAGGCGGCGGGCCTGCAGGCAATGATCGACGTAGGCAAAATGAGCCTGCGAGAGGCGGCCTCCGTGATCGGCAAGGGACGGGACTATATCGCACGGATGCTCCTGCTCAATCATCTCCCGGAGGCCGCTAAGGAGTCGATCCGTACCGGTCGGATGGGGAGGCGGACAGGCTGGTACATTGCCCGGATACCCCTTCCCGAACTTCGGTCGCTTGTGACAGCAGAGGCCTTGGCCAAGCGGCTTTCCACAGCGGAGGTGGGCGCGCTCGTGCTCGAGCATTACCTCTTGGACTTGCGGAAGGCGGACTTTTCCCTCCACGCCGAGACCCTGCTTCCCGACACCCCCAGTTGCCTCGACTGCCCCAGGCGCACGGGGAATGCCAAAGACCTCTATTCGGACATTGCCGATCCGATGATCTGCACCGATCCCGACTGCTTTGCGCGCAAGCGGGAGGCGGACTGGGCATGCCGCTGCCGACGGGCTCAAGCAGAGGGCAAAGGAGTCCTGCCCGATGCCGAGGCGGTGGACGAGTTCATCTTGGGGACCTCGCAACTGACCGAACGGTCGCGATACGTCGATCTCGAAGCCAAGTGCCCATGGGATCCGTCGGGACGCAGATGGAGCTCTCTCCTAGCCGAGGAGCTTCAGCGTCGTGACCCCGACTCGAGATTGCGCCTCATTCTTGCCCGGAGCCCGGTGGGGACGATCCACCTGGTTGTGCGGAAGGAAGAAGCGCTCTCGGCGCTCAAACGGCGAGGTCACGCCTTCGCTCGGAAGGCCCATGCTTTCCTCACCGAAGAAAATCTACGGAAGCAAAACGAGAAGCAGCAAGCAGAATTCATCCGGTTGAGCTGCCGTTCTCTGGTCACGCAAGCGAGCCAAAAGGCCGCTCTGCGAAGCGACGTCTGCCTCGACGATCTCTTTCTCGGTTGCATTCTCCGGCTCGTACCGCGGCTGGTTGTCGCTGCCGTCTTTGAGCGGCAGCAGACCAAGCTCGGAACGCACGAAGAGACCGTGGCGCTCGGTCTCTCGCTCGATGCTTCCAAGCGGCGGGCTCTTCTTGTGGATCTCCTCTTCAGCTCCGAGCTGGAGGCGGACCACCTTTCCAAGGTTCCGGATCTTCTCCGGGAGCTCTGCATGCGCATGGAGATTGACGTGGAGGCCGTTTCCCGTGAGGTACAGCCGGTGCTCGACCTCGAGGCAAGCCGGATGCGTCTGCGGCCCGGTAGGACGGCAAAACGCATTGCAGCAACCGGCTGACCGCCCGATCCCTAGCCTGGCAGCCTCATTGCGGAAGGGTCAACTGCACGACATCCTTGCCCTCGGGAGCAAGCCTGCGGATCGTCTGGCCGCGATAGACCGCCTTGACGGCGCGCTTGGGCAGAAACTCAAGGACGACATAGTCGCCCTGAGGTGCCTTGACCGCCATGGCTTGACCCGCTTTGCCGATGGGGACCTCGAGGACGGTGCTGGCCCGGCCCCCCTGCCCTTCCGACAAAGAGGCTGCCTGCCTCGGCTCTTCGTCTCCCACCGTAATTGCGGAAGGCTTGGCGCGCCTCAGCCCAGCGGATGATTTCCCCGTCGCCCCCTCCATCTCCGGCTCGCCTACCTGGATGGACGGAAAGCTCTTTGTCGGCGAACCCCCTTTCTTCCGCTGTACCGCATTGGCGGCGATTGACTCCCTCGCGGGATTGCTCGGAACGGCGTCCACCATCGCGGTTTCCAGCTTATCGAGCCGCTTGCGCATGGTCGTCAGGTCGATCTCCATCCCATTATCTCCCGTACCGGGATTGGCGTCTACCGGATTGGGAACGATCATCTGGCCATTGTCAGCCCTCATGTAGGGCCTTCCGGAGAGCTCCGCCTCTTCCAGCGTCGCCCAGTGCCCCTGGTCGACTACCGTTCCCACATAGTGCCCGCCGAGCCACTGCCCGGTCTTCGAATCGACGTCGGCCTTCACCCAACCGGTGTTGATTACGGGGAGCATGTAGACGGGCTTGGTCTTGTCATGCACATCGCGTGGCTTGGTGTAGTCGTAACTGTTTTGGATCAGCGCGGGGTCGACGGGAACGGCGGCCGTTCGCTCATGGGAGGCGCATCCGATCAGCGTCAGGAAGCAGAGGCCGACGACGCCAGAGATCAGTAGGGGTCTGATTGGCATGTTTCTCCTTGCGGTGGAACAGAAAAGATCATTTTCCATAGTCGGCCTGCGAAACATCGACATAGTTCTTGAGGTAGACGCGGAAGCGTGTTCCTGCGGCAACAAAGGTATAGGGCTTATATTGGCCGACATCCTGATTGACGATCTGCATGATCTGGTTGACCGCTTGCGATCCGCCCATCATGCCTCCCATCATCAACCCCTGCTGCATCATCTGGTTTCCGTTGACGGAGCTATTCGGCATCATGCCGCTGTAGGGAAGCCCGCCCATCATCCCGTAGGGGGAATAGCCGCTCCCCAGGTAGGGATTCATCGTGAAGAGCGATGCCTGCATCATGAGGGAGTAGAGCACTCCCTGGGTGAGAGCTCCGAGCAGGGGACCAACCATCTGCTTCCCGAGCTCGCTGATCCGATAGCCCTTGATCCCTTCGGTTCCGTCGGTGTGGAGGGCGACGCCGTCGATCGGCAGCGTCCGTCCATCCTTGAGCACGACGCGGTCGAACTTGACGGGCATCCGATCGCGGAAGGCGGAGTTCCCCTTAGACGCACCCAGGAGACGATCGCCCGGCTCCAAGAGGAGGTTCCCTTGAAAGTAAAAGGGGAGCCAGACGGCAGCCACGACGTCGATGTCGGTGTTGGAGCTGAAGGCGGACATGGTGGCCGCTGCTTCGATGATCTCGCCGCGCGGGGCAAAGGTATCGAGATTGATTTTCGAGCGCTCATCTTCCTCCCCCTTTCCCCCTGCGCTTGTCTCCACGGTCGCGTCGGAAAGATTGCGGAAGAGATAGCGCTTCTTGGCCACCCGCGTGAGGACGGGAGTGCTCTCCCCGGAGCCATCGACGAGGGCATGCTGGTTGACCAGCCCAGTGGGGACCGGTGCTTGGCGATTGGGCGGGGCCCCTTCGAACGGCCCCAGGGAGTTTCTCTCTTTTTCCTTCGGAGGCGGGTTGATCTGAATCGGGGCGGTTGGACTCTCCGGGGGCTTCTCATGCGCTTTAGCCACGTCGAGCGGCACGACCGATGGGGCGGGACCCGCAGAATTCTTTTGCACGACGAGAACCGGCTCCTTGGGAGCAAGGGGCCGCTCCTTGCGGGCAAGGGGCCGACTCTGTGGAATCATCGCCAAGTGCGTAGGCGCTTGCCGTTGCCGATAGACGCTCCGTGCATGCTCGACCAGTTGATGGGCGAGCGCGTTCACGCCATAATCGGCTCCCACCAAGAGGAGCAGGACCAGGAGGCCGATCGCCCCAAAAAGGCTCAGCTCCCGATGGTGCCGCAACCAGTCGCGGGCTTTGCTCAGAAGAGGTCGGATTCGGTGCATGGTGAAGAGTCTCCTACAGATCGGCTTCGCATTTCATTTTGGTTTCCAGACCAAGGTAAAGGGCTGCTCGGGCGCAAAGGGCGGATCGAAGAGGATGAGAAATCCGGAGGTGGCCGCCTTCGGTGGAAGCATGTCCTTGTTCAGGGAGACGAAGTCGGGGATGAACCGGCTCTGCCCGATCGCGACGCGAAGCGTCGATTCATCGAGGCGCACCGGATAGGGAAAGGGATTCCGCCAGGCAAAGGTGATGGCCAAGGGCCCCGACGCGAACCGGTAGAGATAGTAGTAGTCGAACCCGGTCAGTTGGGAATGGTGGAAGAGGATGAGCCGCTGGATATCGCGCGGGGTGATCGAGCCCTCGCGCATGAGGAGCTCGTAATTTTCGACGACCCGCGCGACCTCGGCGACATCCGCGTATTGCCCCGGCTGTGCGCCACCGCTCCACGAGGCCTTTTGCAGCGATCCGTCCCGCTTGGCGAAGGGAGAGACCCGAACGAGGGTTTGCGCCTTCGCGAAGGATTGCTCGACGAAGACATGATACGGTCGCGTCTTCCCGCCGCCGAAAAAGACGATGAGCGAGGTGTCTCCACTCTCTTCGGTAGTCCGAAGGATGAGGGATTGGTAGGCGCGCTTGACAGAGATGAGCTTGCCATCGCCCAGCTCCCACCCGGAAACCGGATCGGAGAATTCGAGGACGAGCGGGTATCCGGGAGCGAGCCGCAGCATTTCCACCTGCCCGTCGCCTTGATGGATCGTGCGAACCTTCCCCTGAAGAAAGCCGAGCAGCTCGTCCTCGCTCAGCTCGTCCGCCCGTCTCCCGTCAATCAGAACAGGGGGAGCCTCTTCCTCGACGACCTGCTTGCTCTGCCCGTTCTGGTTCGCCAGCGCCTCGTTGACTCCCGGAGGCAGGTTGGGCTGTGGGATCGTGCCCGGAGGGAGTGCCCCTGGCAGCGGATCAGCGGAGAGAGTGCTTCCCCAAAGAAGAGAAAGAGAGAGAAAGGCGAGCGAAAGGACGTGCTTAGCGTTCATGGCTTCTTTTCCCTGGCTCCGGGGAGCGGCTCCTCCTTGATCAGGTCGGGATTGATGAGGGGTACGGTCATCGCCCAGGCCTTATCGGCTTCCGCTCCCTTGAGCTCCTCCACCCCTTCGAGCCGCAGCCCGAGCGGGTTCGTCGGAGTGTTGCGGACTTGACTCAGATAGAAGATGATGAGGACCTGCTCGCTGACGATGTCGTGGACGCCGTTTTCGATCCGGTATCGGGCGCGGTCGCACTTGCCGGCCACCGTCAGATATCCGGGATACTTCGGGTCCTCGTAGCGACGGATCTCCCGCAGGTTCCAGACGATCCGCTCCGCGTTGCGGCCGGTCGCGATCGGTCCGTAGTCATCGCGGAAGACCTTGGCGATTCCAGGGGAGATCTTGTCGACGACCTGCTGAATCTCGTATGAGCCGGGACTCACCTCGTAGAGTACCTTTCCGACTTGATTGAGAAAGGTCCGGAGGAGCTCTTCGCGCAACTGGAGCACTTCGACCTTCGGCCAGACCACGTAGCCGGGGAGATCGACAATCACCCGGGTAGGCTCGTGTACCTTGGCCCAGAGCGCGAAGCCGAGAACGATCAGGGCGGCTCCTTCGAGGCTGCTGATGATGAGCAGCCAGGTGTTGACGATGGCGAGATCTTCCTTCCATTCCCACACAGGCCGGAGGAAGGCGGGCAGCCGCAGCTTCCTTGCCGGATAATGGACATCTCGTTCGCGCTCCGGCGGACGAACTTCGTGTGCTGTCGTGGGGACCCAGCTCATCGGTGGCTGCTCTCCCAATAGGACAACGGGTTCGGCTCTTTGGAGCGAGAGCGCCGCGGGCTCCCATCGGTTTTGCGCTCCTCTCTTTGTGCTGAGCCAAAGATTGGCCTCCGCTGATCGAGCACGTCCATGGCGCCTCAGTCCTATTGGCGAAGAAGAGGAAGACGCACTTGACGCTTGCCCCGACTTCTCGGCCCCTCTCCCCTCCTACCCGAAATCCACCGCAAGCGGTCGCCCGCTTGGAGTCCTTTCTCATCCGGAGTCGTCTCGTTCTGGTGGATGTCCTCAAGGCCTGGCATGCGGAAAGGGCCTCCTTCGATTTGGAAGAGGCGCTGGTGCGCCACAGTCGCGTGCTTCCGTGGGAGCGGTGGGCCGAGGCCTGTGCCGGGCAGCCCGGCTGGCCCCCTCTCTATCCCGCCGATCCGGGGCACCCGTTGCCCGAGGCCGCTTTTTCAGGCGTCGGGAGACGGCTGCAGCGGGAGCTGCATGGCATCCTTCTCTGGGAAGAACCTGTCTGGTGCATCGGAATTCTCAACCCCTTTCGGCTCGAGGAGCTGGAATCTTTTGCCGCCGGCTCGTTTCCGGGCAAGCAGCGAGCCTTCTTTCTTTTGGCTCCCGGCGACTATGGCGCATTGGCGGTTCGGATCGAGCAGGAGACGGCCGGCTTTCCCGACTGGCAAGAGGAGGAGCGCGAGGCGTGGGCCAGGCGGCTCGGCCTCGACCCCGCCCTCTATCCATCGCTTGGCGCGCTCTTGGAAGAAATCCTCTTCGGCCGAGAACCGCATCCGGTCGTCCCCGCCGGAGCGGTTGCCCAGGCTAGCCCGATTCCTGGATGCGACAATGCGCTCCTGTGGCGCCGCTCACAAACCCACGCCTGGGTGCTCACCCCCGAGGTCTGCTCCTCGTCCTTGACCGACCGCCTGATCGAGACCCTCCGGGCCAAGATCCATCCGGTTGCCTGCGGCCCAAAGCACTTTGCGCAGCTTCAGGCCAAGGTCGAGAAGGGGAAGGAGAGCTCGGGAATTCTCTCCGGCGATCCCCTCCATGTGCGGAGCTGGCCCGCGACCGAGCTGCTCAACCTCAACCGCTCCGGGATTGTCCTCTTCGATGCGATCCTCAGCTCGGCTCTCGATATGGGGGCGAGTGATATCTCATTGGAGCCAAAAGAGAACCATGTGCGCGTCCGATTCCGGGTCGACGGAGACTACTACGAGCAGGCGCCGCTGACTCGCTCCCAGTATGCGGCCATGCTCGATCGGATGAAGCTCTACGGGAACATGGCCGCCGATGCCAAGGGGATCTTCCAGGATGGCAGCGGAACCCATCTCCACCGCGGAATCCGTTATGACCAGCGGTACAGCATTGTCGTTGCCAAGGGAATGGCGGAGGTGACGGCCGTGCGGCTTCTCTCCTCCCGAATCCCGAACTTGGCCGACCTGCGGCTCGCTCCCGTGGAGTTTCAGACGCTCCTCTGGTTCCTCAAGCAGGGGGAGGGGCTCTTCGTCTCCACGGGACCCACCGGGAGCGGGAAGACGACCACGCTCTATGCGATGCTGCGCGCGGTCAGCACAGCCCGGCGCAAGATCATGAGCATCGAGGATCCGGTCGAGAAGCATTTCCCGGACGCCGTACAGATCGAGGTGCGGGAGCAGGCCGGGATCACCTTCGCCTCCGCGCTCCGGGGAGTCGTCCGGCAGGACCCGGATGTGCTCATGGTGGGGGAAGTCCGTGACCGGGAGAGCGCCCAAATCGCCATCGATGCCGCTCTGACCGGCCATCAGGTCTTCACCTCGACCCACGCGAACGATGCGGTCGGCGTGGTGGAGCGGATGGTGCAGAGCTTTGGGATCGACCGGCTCGTCATCGGCTATGCGCTTCGGCTTTCGATCGCCCAACGGCTGGTCAGCAAGCTCTGCCCCTTTTGCAAGAGAACACGCCCGGCAGAGCCGGAGGAGATCGCCCCCTTTCCCGATGTTGCCATCCCGGAGCCGGTCGTCGCTGAAGCTCCGGGCTGCCCCGCCTGCCGAGGAACGGGGATGGCGGGCCGAATGCCCGTGATGGAGCTTCTGCCCGTCGATGGAGAGATCCTGGCGATGTTCGAAGCGGGAGCGGCCCCGAACGAGATCCGCCGCCACAACGAGGCGCGCGGCTTCAAGTCCCTTGCTGCGCAGGCTGCGGAGCTCTTCATGACCGGGATGATTGCCAAGGAGGAAGCGATGCTGCTCCTCTCTTCCCGCTCCTTTTCCAACACTCGTTAGCCGTGAACGGGAGGGGTGTTCGCGCCGGGGGGGTGCGCACGCGCCCCCAATCGCCTAACAAGAAGGGTAGGAAATCCAATTTATGCAACCCGTCCAAGTGAATTTGGGAAACGCGAGCGGTGCAGGAGCGAGCGCGGGGCCGACGCTCTCTCCCTTGCACAGCGAAAATGTCGACCTGGCAAACGAGAGCAACCTTTCTGGCGGAGACCTCGCTCGAGCCGCGAAGAACCTCTGGAGCATGGTTCGAAAATCCCTCCCCTGGATTGTGGGCGCTTTTGGCGCCTACAAGATTTGGGAGTCCTTGTCGCACCCGAGTCAGGCGAAGACGCCGCACGAGCTCGCGGCCGAGGCCGCTTCCCGGCGAAGCCCGTCGCCAGAGCCGTCCCGCTCTCCCGCTTCCGCTGGTCCCATCGCGGGATTGCGCGACGCGGCTCTGGGGGTGGTCTCGATGGCCGCGGCCGCGATCCAAGACCCGGAAAAGCGGAAGCCTTCCGATCCCTTTCCCTTGCGGCTTCTCCGGACCGTGACTCGCTACTCGGGCCCCAGTGCCGGGGCGGCCCTTGCGCTGGAAGAAGCCGGTCCGGACATCATCCGGGGGACCCAGCTGCTCGCTCAGGGGGATATGGTTTACGCCAGCGGCGCGTTTGCCCGTGCCTTCGTCAAGACGGCGGCGACCATGGCCGCCGCCCAGGCGGGAAAGGAAGCGGGAGGATGGGCGATGGGCTGGCTTCCCGGAGGAAGGCCCGTCGGTCAATGGTTGGGCTGGGTCGTGGGATCGGCGCTCGGCGAGCGGCTGGGGAATGGTGCCCTCGAGGCGATGGGAAAGCTCGCCACCTCCCTCGGTCGGGAGGCCTCCTCGGTCGGACGCTCCCCCGAAGCATCCCGGGCGAATATCCCCATCCCTGATCTCAAAGGGAGCGAGCGCGGGTCGGCGATTCCCCCGGAGATTCAACCGGAGGGATCGGCCGCCGGTCCCGCGAGTCCGAATTATGCACCCCGTCCTACCGTGCGCGGGGGCCGGGATCGATAAGCCAGGTGGCCGTCCGTGCGCGATCAGCGATTCCGGCGGCCCAAGGAAAAAGGAGAAAGCATGCAAGTACTTGTTTCGGAAGACGGGGGCGATGGGCCGCCGCCTCCAGATCCAGCCGCCGGCCAGCCTCAGGTCGAAGGCCCTCCCCCTCCGGATCGAGAAGGCGGTTCACCGCTGGAGCCAATGATCGATCCGGATGGGAACCCGGCCTGGGTGAGAACGGATGAGCGGGGGAGACATTGGCGGGAGATCCCAGTGTTTGTCCAAGCGTCGGACCTGGGTCGGGTCCGGTGCCCGGAGGAGGAGGTGACCGAGAAGGATTATCAAGCGTTGCGCTCTTCGCAAAGAGAGGTGCATTTCCGCTACATCTCCCCCGATGGGAGCGAGCATCGGGACGAGTACCGCCGGGTCAACGTCAAGCAGTATGAGGGCTATCAGAAGGAGATGGCAGAGGCTGTCCAGGAGGGCCTTGCGAGCACTGATGCCGAGGGTCGGCACTGGTACCGCCAGCACATCGGTCCCGCATTCGGACTGTCCACGCCGGACCGGCCTCCGGACCCGCCTCCTTGGAGACGCCTAACCGAGATTCCCGCCGCGGAATATGACGCTATCATTCGCGCCAACGGCGATGAGGAGCGCGCAAAGGCCGCCTCCCGCTCGGCGGCTCTCTCGACAGCTCCTCCGGCTCCAGCCATTGGCGAGCCGGGTTGCGCCTGTGGCGCAGCTCCCTCCCCCTCGCAGGAGTCGAAGCCCGGGGTCGGGGGCCGAGCCTTCGGATTGAGCCCACGCTCGGAGAACGCCCCGGCTCCTCCGGGAACTGAGGACCTGGGCACTCAAGCTGGCCCTCAAGCTCAGGACGCGAATGTCAACCGCTCACAAGAGCCGAAGGCGCCGGAGGAGAACCAGGCGACAGGAAGCTCCCTGTTGCCGGAATACCCCGGCGGGCTCGGCCTCACCTTCGATCAGGGCCGAGCCATTGGCAGCGGCACGCCGCCGGAGAACGCGCCGCCGCCTTTGCGAACCGACGACCTCGTCCCTCTTCCGGTCTTTGGAGGTGCCGGCTCCGGAAAAGAGCGGGTGCGCGAGTGCTCCAGAGAGGGGCGAGGAGGCCAGGGACGGTAAATCCAATGGCTCCCCCGATGCGAGGCGCATCCGGGCAGCCGCAAGAAGAAGGGAGAAGATCACGATATGGGAGAATATGTTCGTCCAGTCGAAGCAGGCAAAGGAGGCGAAGGACAGCAGGTCCGGCCTCCGGAGGTGGCTCCGCTCTCCACTCCGAGCGATGGTTCCGACTACGCGGGGCAAGCTCTGGGCGCGGCGCTGGCGCAGGCGCGCGTCTCGATGAAACCGCAGGATCGGCCTCCGACCCACGATCAGCCCGGCCCCAGGCCGGATCCTGAATCCAGCCCGATGCCGAAACCTGTGTGCGTTCCGCCTCCGCTCAAGAATCCGGGTCCGATCGCTCAACTGAGGGCGGTGGCGCAGGGGGTAACGGAAAAGGCGGCGGAGGGGTTGCGCACCCTTGGTGCGGCAGCACAGACGGTGGAAAAAGATCTGCAAGAGGCTGCGGGACGTGGTTTTTCCGAGATCAAGCAGCGTCTGCTCGGCATCTTCAAGACCCACTATCGGCCCAGCGGGCCGGAAGCCGAGGTGCAGCGGGCGGGCCAGGAGAAGGCTTGGGCGAAAGTCCAGGAAAGTGCGTCGAAGGCACCAGCAAAGAACCCCGCAGGGCCGGAGAACGCGCCGCCGCCTCTGGAAACCAAGGATCTGGTCCCGCAGCCTTTCGTCGGGACTCCCGACCGCTCCCAAGAGCAGAAGCGCCAGAAAGAGCACGATCGGACGCCGCTCCACTAGCCGATCGCCCTCCGATCGGACGCGCGAGTCTGGCCTTTGCGGGGGCGCAGCAAGAGAGAAGGCCAAGGGCAGATCGTTACGATACGGTGGCGATCTCCCCCTGTCGATCGGCGGGAATCTGGCGGGCGGAGGCCGGCGGCCGCCAGGACTTCTGGACCAAGCGCGCCAAGCCTGCGCTCTGTCGCATACCCTGGACGGCAAGGAGCTCTCCGATCGCCGCTTTTCCCAAGCTGGGGGATCGACGACCGCCCGGCCAAGCCCAATCTCGCCTCTTATCCGAGGCGAGACGGGCCGGGGGACGGAGAAGAGAGGCCACTGCGGAGGAACCACTCTTCTGCCTCTTGGTTGAGCTGGAGGCTCGCATGGACATCGGCAATGTGCCGGTAGGGGTTTTCGGCTTCGGAAAAGCCGTCTGCCAGAGGAGACAAATGCCCTTGCACGACTTGAGCCGCCTGCACCACCGCTGGCAGATCGTCGATGAGTGCGCTGCTCGCATGACTGAATAAGGGGACATAGTCTTTCAAGAAGAAGGTGGCGCCTTCGTGCAACATCCATCCGATCATCACCGAGACCGGAAGAGCGAGGTCTCCCGGGTAGCCCTCGGCACACCAGGTCGTATAGCGGAAGAGGTAATCGCTTGCCGTCGAGAAGATCGCATGATGGATCAGCGCGCTCGCCTTGAGCGATTCCTTCCAGCTCGTCGAGAGATTTCCATAGAGGCCGATATGCTCCTCGCAGAGGCGTTCGACCGTTCGCGATTGGCCGAAGTAGGCGACAACGGCCGGATAGCTGGTCAACCAGAGTGCAAGGTGGTGGGCTTTGTCGGGAGCAAACTGCAAGTCGACCGCTGTGCGTAGCGCCGGGTCGTCCATCAGGCTGAAAAAGGCCATGTTGCCCATCTCGTTCGGGATCGGAAAGAGCGGGCTATATTTCATCGGTCCTTGGTCGCCATTCTTTGCGTTCAACGTGTCCATGACCTAATCCATAGGTTATGGCGACGCGCTCAGTCCCGGAAGGCGCGCTCTCTTCGATCGAAGGCCGCGACGGCGCCCGCAACGGCCATGCGGCTAGCCCGGAGGAGCTCGCTCGAGAGCTCCGCTTTCTGAGAAGCTTGCGGGAGAACTCTTCCCTTCCTCCCATCCCCCCTTCCCTCCTTACGCTCGAGAGCGAGTGCAAAGCGGGGGCGATCGATGTGAGCCGGGTCCGGTCGGGCTGGCTCCATCTCTGGTCCCCCCTCGAGAGGTGGCCCGGTGAGCTGCGGGAGACCTACCGGCAGGATCTCCTCGCCGTTTTCCCGGGCCAGCGGAAACGGCCAACGTCGGGGCTGGACGAAGTGGTTCTCTGCCTGGCCGTCTTGCGCTGCTCCCGGAAAGGATTCCGGCTAGAGGAGAGGAGCTGTCCCTTCTACTGCCGGGGAATCTGTGGCCTCGGCACGCTCCAGCGGCGCGCCGATGAGCCGGATCCCGCCTTGAGCCCGACAAGCGTTGGTTACTACATGGGCATCAGCCGGCAGCGCGCCTCGAAGTACCTGGCCCAAGCCCAAGCCTTCATTGAAAAGGAGCTGCGGAACAAGCGAGGATTTGGCGAGCTCTGTCCCCCCGCGCACGCGGAGAAGGAAACTTTCTCCTCACGGGAGTGAAGGTTCTTTCCGCTGGACCCGCCGGCTCGCGCGGCCCATTCCCCCTTTCCCTCGTCTCCTTCCGCTCCTGAGCCGTTCTTGCCCTGCGCCACGATCGCGTTTGGGGTTCGAGCGGCTCAGCTCCCGCTCCGGCGATGGAGGCGCCAAAAGACGAGCAGCGCGAGGCCTTCGGCGGCCACCGCCAGGAGCGTGGCGCGACTCCAGAAGAAGCCGGCCGTGGCGCAGAGGAAGGCGATTGCCGCCAATGCCGCACCCAGCCGGGCTGGCTTGCGGCGGGAGGGGGGAACGGCGCGCCAGAGGGTTGGCAGATCGCGGAACATGTCGATAAACTGGATCCCTTTTTGGAGGATCGCTTGCGGCTCGATCTCCTTGGCCAGCGCCTCGACCTCGGCGAGCTCTTGCCCGTTCTCCAGCCGGACGACCAGGGGCTCCGGGCATTCGGGAAGATAGACATATCCCGAAAAAGAGCGGACGGTCGTCTTCCGGCAGACCCCGAGCGAGAGGATGCCCGCCGCCGTTTTGGCGGGGATTGCCCGGCGCTGGCACTTCTGCCGGAACTCTTCGGGGCTCGCAATCCCGTAGGCCCGCCAGGCGCCTTCCCGGATGAGCAGGCTCCGCCCGCCCCCCGCAGAGAAGGAGACGATCGCCGACCCATCCGGCCACTTTTCTGGCCAATCCGCGGGCTCCGAGCGAAGAACAAAGCCATCCACCTTGCCTTCGCCGACCCCACGCACCCACGTCCGCCAATGGGCGGGCCATCCGGTCTCCTCTTCGTTCATGACGGGATGGAGGAAAGAATAGAACAGGCGCGCCACCGGCCGCGGCAAATCCCCGTTGCCCTATTACTCCCTCTGCGATGCTCGAAAAATTGCAGACTCTGGGCCAGGCTCTTGGCAAGCGGCTCCTCGCCCCGCTCTCCGTCGATCCGAAGGCGCCGAAGGCGACGGCAGCGGCTCGAACCGGCGGACTCGGCTACTGGAAACGCGCCCCGATTGCGGAAGGGGAATGGGGAGCCCTCCGGTTTCGGGTGGCGACCGAACCCCAAGAGCTTCTCGACGAGCGGGGAAAGCCGCTGACGATCCGGGATCTCTACTCCCATGTGAGCATCGTCGGGGGTTCCGGAGCGGGAAAGACGCGCTACGTTCTCACCCAGATCCTGGAGAGCCTCTTTCGGGCGAGCGACCTGCGCAACCCCGAAGCGCTCCAGGAGCGCAAGATGGGGGGCTTCTTCCTGGACGGAAAGTGCGAGCTCACCGAGATCCTCCGCTGGCTGGCGGGGAGGTACGATCGAACCGACGATCTCCTCCTCTTCGGGCCCGACCACGATCTAGCGATCGACCCTTTCAACGATCCGAATGCCCTCCCCTCGGAGCTGGGCGACCTGATGATCACGCTCAAGCAGGCGGTCGACGATGGGAAGACCGCGCAAGATCCGTTTTGGGATGCGGCGGGCCGCAAGCTCTTTACCTCCCTCTTCCAGCTCCACCGGGCGCTCATCGACGCGAGCAACAAGGGGCTGGTCGACCCGGGACCCCCGCCCATGTCCTTTTCCCTCTTGAACCTATTGGTGATGGACCGGGGACAGCCGGCGAACCAGGGGCTCATCACGCAGGCGGAGAGCGTGATCAAGGAGCTGCGCGACAAGGTCTTCGCCAGCTTTGAGAAGCTCTCGCGGATCACCAACCGGGTCGAGCCCGAGATTCCCCTCCTGCTGATCCGGATCAAAAAGAGCCTTCAAGCGTACCGGGAGGGCACCGTTCCTCCCGGCGACGACGAAAGGGAGGCGTGGCTCCTCGAACGGGGTGGCCTCGAAAGCGCGATCAAATGGATCGAGGGAGATCTCCAGCCGAAGCTGCGTGGCGCCCCCGCTGCCTACTCCCTGCTCGGCTACCTCCCCCAGGTCCGCGCGCTGCGGTCGATGCTCTACTCTAACCGGCTCGACGAGAACCTCTATGGGCGGACGGCCAGCGTCATCGAGGAAGTCGCCAATCGATTCCGCGGGCTCATGGCCCGCTGCGGATTGCTCGAAGAGCGGGGAGGGGAGCTTCGCGAGCTCTTTCTCGACTTCCTGAGCGAAGCCGACCAGGGGATGGCCCTGCTCTCACAGCTCCACCGCACGGCAATCCCGGAACCCGAGCATGGGCCGCTCCAGCGGTGGCTCGATCAGTACGAGCGCCTCCTGCGGCACGAGGGGAAGGAACCGAATTCCGACGAGATCTACCTCTACTTTCGGGGGGAATACCTCAACATCGCCAACGAACGCACCTCCGGGTCGATCGGCATGACCGTCTCCACCCTCACCTCGCTCATGACGCAACCTCCGTTCAGCCAGATCGTCCGTCCTGGCGGGAAGCTCTCCTTCCGCGAGGTCATCGACCAGGGGAAGATCGTCGTGCTCGACATGAACTTCGCCCGCTGGCGGAATGCGGCAAAGGTGGCGAGCCTCTTGCTCAAGCTCGACTTCTTTCGGACCGTGCTGGCGCGCAAGACCTTGAAAAAGGAGGGGGAGGCGCCGATCAACCAGGAGCGGCCCGTAGTCTATCTTTGCGACGAGTTTGCCACGGTCGCCACCACGGGCGACTGGACGGGGGAGCGCGGCTTCTTCGACAAGGCCCGCGAATACCGCTGCGCCTGCATCGTCGCCTTCCAGTCCTTGGCGGTCCTGGAGGGCCGGCTCCCGAAGCCCGAGATCGACGCCATCCTCACCAATACGGCCACCATGATCTTTCTCCGAAATCCGCATACGGCGACCAACGAATTCGCCTCCCGGCTCTTTGGAGAGGTCGATCGGAGCGAGGGCTACCTCTCCCGCGGAACGCAGGAGCTTCTCTTCGATCTCAACAAGCCGATCGCCGCTCAGGATTTTCAAATCAACTTCCGGAAGGACCTCCTCTATCCACCCTACGTCTTTCCCAAGCTCAAGGATGGGGAGGCGATCGTGAAGCTCCATCCTCGTTTCGGCCGGCGAAGCTTCAAGCGGGTGCAATTTCTCCTCCATCTCATTCCGCGGTAGGAAGCGGAAGGAGTCGTTCGCAGCATCCACACCCATACCGAAGAAAGGAAGCGGCAAGATGTTTGAGCAGATTCAAAACCCGAATGCGGGGGTGAACCAGCAGAACCTCCAGATGGTTGGCCTGATTTTCCTGGCGCTGATCGCCGGTGTGCTGACCGTCAACGGCGACCGCTTGTTCTTCTCGAGCACGGTCTCCTCGGGCCCGGAGCTCTGGCTCGCTCTCCCCGTCGCGATCGCCTATCTCCTCGCCGGCTCCCGCTCCGCTGCGGACCTTGGGGTCTTCTGCTTCTACACGGTCGTCCTTGCGGTCATCCTCCTCACCACCACCCATCTCTACGCGCGCTACATCGGCACGCCGCAGAGGATCCGGATGATGGTCGAGGAAGGGGAGCACCAGGCGGAGCTCAAGCAGCGGTACACCGACGCGGTTCGCGCCCGAAAGGGGCAGTAGCGCCGAGATCCCGGATCGCCCCACCATAGGAGCCATGTCGACAAGATCCTCTCTCCCCTCTCCCTCCCGGACTGGCTTCTCCCGCCTTCTTTTCTTTGCCTTCATCGCATTCCCGGCGGTGCAGAGCGCCGCCACGCTCCTTTCCCGTTCCCGGCGCGACGCGAGCCGCTTCCTCTGGCAAGGCGTCGCTCAGATCGCCGCAGCCGGATGGGGAAAGACGGGTCAGGGCCTCGAGCACTGGGTCCTGGAGTTGGGAGCCATGCTCGAGGGAGGCATCCACGAGATCGGGGGACACCGGAGAAGCGGCCCCTTCCCCCCTTTGCGATGAACCCGAGAGGCGATCGTGGCGCGTGAGCCGGAGAGTGGAGCGAAGGGCGAAGTCGCGGAGCGGCCGGAACGGGTCGTCTATCCCGAGGACCTTGCCCTCGATCTCTTCGATGGCGCCTTGCCATCCGTCTCGCTGCGCCAGCGGGCGCTTCTCTTCGAAGCCTACTTCACCCAACGCCTCGGAAAGGACCTGCCCCGAACGAGCAGATCAGAACCCGCCTTTCCGGCAATCCGGATCGATCGGCAGCTCTTTCGCGAGCTGCTCGAAGGGGACTATCCCATCTGGGCAAGAATGCTCGACGAGTCGCCCGACGCCTGGACCGAATGGTTTGTCATCGACTCGGCGGAAGACCCCGCCTCGGTGCTCCTCTCGATGCCGATCGAGGATCCGGCGGTCGGCGAGCAGTCGCTCGGCTTTCTCTCTCGGTTTTCGGACCATCCGCAGGGTCGGATGCTGATCCCCGTCTGCCGGGAGCTGGCCTCCGCCTGCCAGGCGCTCCACCGTCGCTGGAAAGCCCGTCCCCTCCCCTTCGTCCGCTTTGATCGGCACCTGGAGGAGTTTGTCAATCGACGGACCCGCCTCCTCCAGCTTCAGGAACTGGTCGCTCGATCACCCGCGAACGGGTCTTAAGGCGCGCCCCGGTCGCTGCCGGTGTCCTATTACCGAAACCATGAATCGAACCCTTTCCTATTCCCTCGTCCTCCTGACGGCGGTCTTGGGCCTCTCCCTCTCCCGAACTCCCCCTGCCGCTGCGCAATATCCGGTTACGGTCACCTCATTCACGGCCGAGGCGGGGATGCTGATGCAGCAGATCCAGGAGGGAATCTCCTGCATTCAGCAGACCAACCAGCAGATCCAGCAGCAGACCCTCCTTCTCCAGCAGATGGAGCAGGGGACCAAGCAGAGCGCCTCTCAACTGGCGAACCTCGGTCAATGGGCCGCCTACGAGGGGCAGATCAACCAGAGCCCCCTGGCAACGGCAAACCTGCTTGGGGCGGGAACCACCAGCCCCCTCGGGATGGCCTTCAACGGCACCGGCCTGGTCGGTTCCGGCCTCGGCTATGTTGGCAACATGATGGGACTCTCGGGCATGCCGCTCGGTATGTCCTGGATGCCACCTTTTCTCCTTACCGGGCTCTCCGCCGCTCAATATGGGGTCGCGCAGTCGCTCGGCAGCCAGTTCATGGGGAGCGGAAGCCCCTTCCTCGGCGGCACCCTGGGGAACCTCGCGATGATGGCGACCGCCTTTGCGCCGATGTTCCTGGGGGGCTCAAATCCTCTGGCGATGATGGGTATGGGGACCCTCGGCAGCCTGGGCTCCCTCGCCTCCATGGGAGCGGCCGGCGGCTTGAACGGCGCGGCTCTCCCGGCAACGCTCTCCACCATCCTCCCCTCGGTGCTCGGTGGGGCCATGATGATTGGCAACGGTGCCTTCGTTCGTTCGGCCAATCCCACCGACGCCGCCTACCAGACCGCCATCTGGCAGGGCACCGGTCCGCAGCAGGCGGCGTTCTGGACCACCCAGGCGGGCCTCCCGAACGGATCGGGAGCCACGGGCGGCCTCTACCATCCGGTCACCGGTCCCAACCCGAATGCCGCCTACGGGTTGAGCCCGGTCGCATCGGACATCTACACCAACGGGGCTTGGGGAGCGGTCCAGCGCTACCAGGTGAGCCACTCCCAGAGCAGTGGAGGGGCAACGCCGATCGTCAATCCCCTGGACTCCTATGCCCAGCAGAACGCCCCGGCGATTCACGCGGCTTCGCTCCACACCGTGCCCGGAGAGCCTGTGACCATTAGCCAGAGCCAAGCCTGCTCCCCATCGCGAGCCACCCTGGAGCTCATCCCCGTCCAGTTCAATGCCTCAAGCCTCATGGGCGCCTCGGGCACCCTCGTCACGGGCATGGGGGCGAACGCGATGCAGATCTTCCTCAACCAGATGGCGGCCAACCTCCAGCGGATTCAGCAGAACTATGCGAGCGAGCAGATCAACCGGCAGCTCTACACCCACACCCAGGGCGTGATCACAAACCTGCAAGGTCTCCAGTCGGCCGCGCAGCAGCTCGCCGCAAGCTTCCAGAGCAACCCCAATCTTCCAATCGCCCAGGTCGCCCAGTTCCGCATGCTGGTGAACAGCGAGATCAACGCGAAGAACCAGCACCTGAACACCCTCCAACAGCAGATCGAGCACCATCGGCAGACCCGGTATGGGCTCCTCCAGGACCACGAGCATATCCGCCAAGGGATGATCCAGCGGACGATCCTCGATGGAGGCGGGAGCGCGGGCATGCTGATGAACCAGATCAATGCGCAGGTCCCCGCGGGGAGCAACGGCGCCTGAGGATCTCCTTGCCTTGCCGAGCGAACGCGGAGCGCGGGCGACCCCTGCCAGCTTGCCCTAGAAAAGGCCGACCCATGCGCCACCGCCGCCCCTGGCTTGCCTGCGCGATCGTGCCACTCCTGGTTCTCCTCTTCCTCGGCCTCCTCCCCGAGGGCGCCTATGCTGCGGGCTCGGGCTACCAGCAAAATCAGATCCTGGGCAACATCTCCGCCCTCATGCAGGCGATGATGCAGCTGGCCTACCAGATCGGCAGCCTCCTCCGGCAGAACTCGGTGGCGATCGCTCAGGGGGTGATGCCCACGGTCCTCTTCTCGGCCGCCATCTTTGCCGGATGGCGGATCATCTTCGGCCGGCCGATCCTCGATGAGCTCCTCGACTATACGCTCATCGCCTTTCTTGCCTGGCTCCTCATCTACGCCCAGGCGCCGCAGCTCTTGATCGACCAGTACCGCCAGGCGATGATTAGCGGCGGCCAGCAGATCGGCCGGCAGATCGCCCAGATGGGCCAGGGAGACGGCAGCCCGACTACCCAGGATCCCGTCGACTGGTGGTTTAGCTGGATGGGCATGCCGACTACAACCGGCCAACCCTCGCCGCAGACATTCAAGTTCGGGCCCTACTACATCGGCACCGTGATGTTCCGGAATGTCCTGGGCCCATTCGGAGGAGATAGCCTCGCCGGCCCGTTTGGCGACCAGAAATTGTATAAACAACTGACAGACGCATTGACGGCTGTAATGAATGCGTTAGTGCCCACTGTCGGACAGCCTCGCCAGCCTGAACCTTCCCAACTGAACACCATCCTCCTCATCGGGATCCCCTTGATCACCTCGCTCGGAATGGTGATCGGGCTTATCGTGACGGCGGCGATTCTTGCGATCACCGCCGTCTTCACGCTCCTCTTCACCCAGATCTTGATTTTGGCGGGAAGCGAGCTCGCCTATCAAGCGCTGCTGGCCTTTGGGCTTGCGATGCTCCCCTTCATCTTCTTTACAAGCTTTCGGGGCATCTGGCGGCCAATGTTGCAAGCCTTGGCCGCTACGGCCCTGGTTCCCACCCTCTACTTTGTCTTTGCGGGTGCGGGCTTTGCGCTTTCCAAGACGATCTTCCATTACATGTTCGGCCAGTCGGAGAATTCGGTCTTCGGGCAGGCCATCCCGAGCGTCTTGCAGGCGATGGTCGGATGGCCCTTTCCGGGGACCTCCACAGGTACCTCTTCCCCTCCAAGCAGCCCCAGCATCTTATCTGCGATTATTAACGTGATTGGGAATGCTCTTAAGGGCTTGAACCTTGGCGACGGTGGCGGTATGGTTCAGAACTTACCCTTAGCCCTCTATGGCTTGGTCGAGGTGGCGGCTGCCTGGGCCTTCTATAGCCTCGGCGTCAACATCGTCGCGGCGTTCATCCACGCGGGCTCGATGTTTCCCTTTGTGGCGGCGCGGATCGCCTTTGGCTGGTCCTCCGCCTTTGCCGACATGGGTGGCGCCCTTCTCGAAGGCTTTACGCAGAGCTATAGCCGGATCCACGGGGCGGTCACCGAGGGAATGCGCAGCGCCGGGCAAGATGCCATTGGCCGCGTTACGAGCTGGGTCCAGGGGGTGGCGAGTCGTAAGTAGTCGGCACCCCTGGCCCGCCCCAAGCGCAGCCCGCCTCGTCCCAATCGCCCTACCGGTACCAAGCCCTCCATTCGACGTGGAGCCTATTCCAGTCGGCCCAGCCGGGGTCGGAGATCTGCTTCCAGTGCCGCCAGAGTGTGTTGCGTTGGATGGGATAGCCGACAAGAAGGAGCTGGACGATCTGGCTTATGAGCAATGCCAGCTCGATCCGCCCGTGGATCGATTCGATGGTTTCGTTGGCGATCCGGCCGTGGGGGAGGCGATGATTCCCGCAGGTGCTCTTGGATCGTCTTGGAGCATCTCTGGAAGCGGCGAGCCGACTGCGGCTAGCCCACGGGAGCCGGCGGCCGAACCCCATCCTCGGGCGGTCGACCCGAGGAACCCGAGCGACCCACTCGGTCCGGGAGTGCCAGAAGTCGATCCGTCTCCTGCGCCCCTTGCCACCCCTGTGCGGAAAAATCTGCTCCGTTTACCCACTCAATTCAGCGGAGGGCAGCTTAGGGGTGCGCTCTCGCGATAGCCTCGTTGATTCTCGGGGCAGCCTCCTTGCGCAGAATGGTGAAATCTCTCGCGTAATAAGTGTTACCAACCATTTGGGCCCACTGGTTGAGTACGACCTGTGCGCTCGGATCGATGGTGCCGCTATCTGTCCTCGGCAAAGTGGCCGACCCAGGTATCGTTCTGCTGATCGTTCTAGTGATGGGTTCTGGACGTCCCGCCTCCAGGATCCACCGATACCAAGCCCGGTATGAAGCCGTCCACTGAGCGCTCACCCCGCAGGGAATCATCCGGCTCGGCGCTACAGATAGCGATGTAAGCGCCATGACACAGGCCTGCGGAAATCTAGGAGTCAGTCCCGGATAAGTGATGCCATATTCTGCTATCGCCGAGTAGATCATGTTGTTGACCTCCATCCGCGTCTGCTCGGTGACTGGCGGACAGCCGCCGGGGAGGAAGCCGAAGAGGCCCATCCTGGCGGCTCCGGCCGGAGGCTCTCCCTGTTGCTGTTGCTGGGGAGGATTGCCGGATCCGCCCCAGGGTAAAGAGCAGGTCGGAAGGCCAACGGCGAGGAGGAGGGGGAGGAGTAGGATTCGCATGGTGGTCTGCTTTCTTACTTACTAGGACAAATTGAACTTACGTCGGCCTCTGCCCGTCAATTTGATTCTCAGCCAGGATGAGGCGATCGGCGGCGCTGGACCCCCCTTTCCCCTTTCCAGCGGGTAGCCTTAGAAGAGCGAGCCGCAACCTCTCCGCTGCGAGGAACGCGGCAATGCCCAGGGTGCCGAAGCTCCTGGCCATCCCGCCATCTCGATCCGCCCGTGGCTCGCATCGATGGTTTCGTTGGCGATCCGGCCCTGGTGGAAGGCGGTGATTCCCGCAGGTGCTCTTGGATCGCCTTGGAGCATTCCCGGAAGGGGCGAGCCGACTGCGGTCAGCCCGCGGGAGCTGCCAGCCGAACCCCATCCTCGGACGGTCGACCCGAGGAACTCGAGCAATCTACTTGGTCCGGGAGTGTCAGAAGTGGATCTGCCTCCACCGCTTCTTGCCACCCGTGAGCGCAAAATCCGCTCCGCTTGCCGACTCAATTCCGAGGGGAGCCAACGTGCCCAATCTCTCCGCCTCGGCGCGCGCCTCATCGGCGATGCATCGATCTTTTGCAAGAAGTAGTGAAAAGATGTATAAGCACTTATACATCCAAACGCTTACTTGGAGGTCGTCAGACGTAGATCAGTCTCTACGCATGTTCCTGGCAGCCCAGGGCGGCGGACGCAAAGGCGACCTGTCCCGTTTCGTTGAGGAAGCTGTGCGCTCATCGCTGTTGGAAACTGCGGTCGCTCAAGCCAAAACCGCTGCGGCTGGCATACGGGAAACGGAATTGAATGACCTCATCGTGGAGGCGGTGCAATGGGCTCGTGAGCTTGACATCCTCCCCGGCCTAAAATCCGGAGATTCCTACGGCGCTCAATCTGGGCTTGAACCGGAATGAGCCGCTTCGGTGGGTTCCTGCTGCTGGCGGCTCGATGCCGCTCACTTCACAGGCGATCCGGGCGTGCCCCGCCCTTAGAACATGGATCGCGCCGACCAAATCGGTGTTTTCCTCAAAACCGCACTCCACACACATGAACCGGGCTTGCGTCCGACGGTTGTGCGCCGACACATGGCCGCAACACGGACAAGTCCGGCTCGTGTTCTGCGGCGGCACGACAAGGAGCCAGCCGCCTCTCCACTCCATCTTGTACTCCAGCTGCCGCCGGAACTCGAACCAGCCTTGGTCGAGGATGGACTTGTTCAGTCCAGACTTGGCCCGAACGTTTCTTCCCGGTGCATCCGCCGTGCCCGAAGCCGACTTGGACATGTTCCGCACCTGCAAGTCCTCGATACACACCATCGCGTGGTTTTTGCTGATCGTGGTCGTGACTTTGTGCAGGGAGTCGCGGCGGGCATTGCCGATGCGGGAATGAATCTTCTGGATTCGGGCCTTGGCCTTCTTCCAGTTGTTGCTGAACTTGACCTTGCGGCTCATGGCCTGCTGCGCCTTGCGCAGGGCGGTTTCATGCCGCTTGAAGCTGTTGAGCGGCGCATAGAACGTGCCATCCGAAAGCGTGGCGAACCGCGCCACGCCCATGTCGATGCCGACCGCGCCGCCCTTCGGGATGGGTTGCTCGACTTCGCGCTCGGCCAGGATGCTCGCGTGCCACTTGCCGCAGGACTGGCTGACGGTGACGCTCCTCACTTCTCCCAACACGTCCCGGCTGAGGCGATAGCGCAGCCAGCCGAGCTTGGGCAGGAAGAGGCGGCTATTCGCCTGGTCGAGCTTGATCTGTGTCGGGTCGGGGTAACGGAAGCGATCCGACTGGCCCTTCTTCTTGAAGCGCGGGAAGTCGGCCCGCTTGGCAAAGAAGTTACTGTAGGCCCGCTCCAAATCCTTGAGCGCCTGTTGCAAGGGATGAACAGGCGCATCGGCCAGCCAAGGCGCGACACGCCCGCAAGGCATGGGCTCGCCGTTACGCCATTTCGTAAGTTCCTTGCACAGCCCGGCGTAACTGAGCTTCTTCTCTCCGGCATCGTAACGCGCCATCTGCAAGCTCAATGCCTCGTTGAACACAACCCGACACGAGCCAGCGAAGCGGCGCATTTGCCGCTCTTGCTGGCCGTCTGGCCGCAGTTGGTACCTGAAGGCTTGCAGCCGCCGCATTGCGCTCAATCATACGGGCGTATCATGATGGATGCAAACGTTCCTTGGTCTCCGTGGAATGTCCAGTGACGAGTCCATCCAGCAACAGACACCCAGCCAAAGCTAAGGACGACCGCGCTATCCTTCCCCGCCTTGAAGGACGGGGCTTGTTGCGCACCTGGTCACCGCCCCTCCCTCTCCCGGCGGCGGTTCCCTTCGCATCCACGGCCTGCTCGCTCCTGCCTCACTCGCCCTACCGGTACCAGGCCCTCCATTCGACATGGAGCGTATTCCGGTCGCCCCAACCGGGGTCGGAGATCTGCTTCCAGTGCCACCAGAGCGTGTTGCCTTGGATGCGATAGCCAGCAGGAAGGAGCTGGACCATCTGGCTTGTGAGAAATTGCGGGAAGGTGGGCAGAGGAGTGCTTCTTGGGTCAATGATCGGAGGGGAGCTGCGTAGCGGAGTGCTGCTCAAGCCGAAGGCGGGCGTCTGGCCAGGGCCTGATGGAATCTGCCCCAAGGCACCACCCTGCCGGAAGGAGTCGTACATCTTTCCCAGGTCAACAACAACCCAGACGTTCTCAATCGGCGGTCTCCACGCGCTGTTGGTAACCACATCCTCAAAAAAATCGATCTTTGCTTGGAGATCTTTTTGCAGTACCTGCAGGAGCATGTCCTCACGAATCTCGACTTCTTGGCCGGCAGGAAAGGTCACATCGGTCGAATACGACCAGAAGATCTTTTGTGCCGGAGCCGGTTGCCCATTGACCGACTTCCGGAATTCAAGATAGGGGTGGAACGGCAGCTCTGCCGTGCAGACCGTAATCACGCAGGTCGAGCCGTAGTTGCGACACCGCGTGAGGCTAATCTCCCGCATCAGCGGTTGTCCAGCCGGAACGCCGTGTTGCCCCGAAGAGAAGAAGAGCGTGTAGTATTTCCGCACGGAGACCTTTTGGATCTGCCCAAATGGACAATATGGACAATCTGCGTGGAGGGCGGGAGCCGTCCAGAGGATGGCAAGCGCGGCCCAGAGGAGAAGCCCGTGCCTGGCGCAACGACGGAGCATGGGATTGTCGGTAATTCTGCATGAATGGATCATAGGATAGCCTCTCCCCTCGCCTGAGGGTCTTTTGGCGGATTGCGCGCGCTCGCCCTACCGGTACCAGGCCCTCCATTCGACGTGGAGCGTTTCCGCCCAAGAGGGGTCGAAGATCTGCTTCCAGTGCCACCAGACCGTGCTCCCCTGAATCCGATACCCGGCGGGAAGGACCTGGACTACTTGGTTCGCAAGAAATTGCGGGAAGGTCGGCACAGGGGTGCTCCTCAACCCAAAGGCGGGCGTCTGGCGGAAGGAGGTGTACATCCTTCCCAAGTCGACAACGGTCCAGTAGTCGTGGATGGGAGGCCGAAAGCCGGCTAATTCCATCCCATCCTCGAAGAAATCGATCTTCCCTCGGGGATCTTTGGGAAGGACCCGTTGGAGGGTATCGGTGCGTTCCTCGATTTCTTGGTCGCCTGGGAAGATCACATTAATCCAGTAGGTGTGGAAGATCTTTTGTACCGGAACTGGTCTCCCGTCGATCGACTTCCGGAATTCAAGATAGGGTTGCTCGGGAAGCTCTTCGGTACCGACTGGGTGTGCGCAGGTAGGGCCGAAGTTACGATAGCGGTAGAGGAAAACCTCCCGCAGCAGCGGCTCTCCCGCCCCAATGCCGTTTTGTCCAGAAGAGAGGAAGAGCGTGTAGTATTTTCGCACAGAGACGACTTGAACGGCCTCCTGTGGGCAGTCTGCACGAAGGCGGGGAGGCTTCCAGAGGAGGAGAAGAGCGGCCCAAAGCAGGGCCTGCGCCCACCCCGGCGTCTGAGGGGAGGATTTGCGCGGATTTCCCATGGGTCTATCGATAGGTCACCGCCCCTCCCCGCCCGGGTGGTTCCTCCCGTCGCCGCAGACCGACTCTTCCCTCAATTGGCCTACCGATACCAGGCCCTCCACTCGACATGGAGCCGCTTATCGCCGTCGGAGTCGTAGATCTGCTTCCAGTGCCACCAGACCCTGTTCCCCTCGATCCGATACCCGACGGGAAGGAGCTGGATCACCTGGCTCGTGAGAAATTGCTGGAAGGTGGGCGGAGGAGTGCTCCTTGGGACAGAGGGGGGAGGTAGATTGGGCAGAGAGCCGCTGCTCAACCCAAAGGCGGGAGTCGGGCGCGGGGTCGGGGGAGCCTGGCCAATGGCAGGAGCCTGGCCAGGCGGAGGGGAGCCCACGAGGGGCTTTTGCTGGTAGGCGGCATACATTTTGCCCAGGTCGACAACGATCCAGTAGTCCTCGATCGGCGGCCGCCATCCGCCCCACATGATGCGATCCTCAAAGAAGTCAATCTTTCCTCCGAAACCTTGAGGAACGACCCGTTGGAGGGTATCGGTACGAACCTCGATTTCCTCGTAGCCGGGAAAGGTCGCGCGAATGGTGTAGGTGCTGCCACCCTTTTCTACCAGAAGCGGGCTCCCATCGACGGAGGCGCGGAACTCGAGATAGGGGCGCTCGGGGAGCTCTTTCCAATAGATGGCAGCCATGCAGCGGGAGCCGAAGTTGCGGAACCGGTGGAGCCCAGTCTCCCGCAGCAGCGGCTGCCCCACCCCAACTCCTTCCCGGCCCGAAGAGAGAAAGAGCGTGTAGTAACGCCGTACGGAGACGAGTTGGAGATGGTGTGGTCGGCAGTATGCGCGGAGGTCGAGCGGTATCCAGAGGAGGAGAAGAGCGGACCAAAGCAGGACCCACCCACGCTGCGGCGACCGAGGCGAGAGTTTCATGCGATTGACCATGGATCTAGCGATAGGTTACCGCCACTCCTCGCCTTGGCGCTTCTCTTCCCTGCACTCCTGGGATCCTTCTCTGCAAAGGGAAATCGCCCTACCACCAGGGCTTCCAACGGATGTAGAAGCTAATATCCCAATCGGGGTCGGAGATATGCTGCCAGTGCCAGGAGATCGTCCTTCCTTCAATCTGAGGGCCGGCGGGCTCAAGCTCGAACTCCTGGCTCTTGAGAAATTCCTCAAAGGTGGGTGGAGAAGCGGGCTTCGAGCCAGGATCGCGCGTCTGGCAGAAAGAGTCGTACATTTTTCCAAGGTCGACAGTGACCCTGTAGTCGTCGATCCGGGGCTGCCAGTCATCGTAATCGATTTGATCGCCGACAATATCATTAGCATCTACCCGTTGGAGGATCTCGGTGCGGATCTCGATTTCTTTGCCGGCCGGAAAGACCACATCCGCAAAACAAGAATCTTCCATCTTCTTCTCTATCTTCTCTAGGGGCGCCGGTGCTCCATCGATCAAGCATTGGATTTCGAGATAGGGCGTCGTGGCGGGATGAGCCAAAAGGAGGCGTTTCTCGCAGGTCGGACCGACGTTTCGGAACTGTTCGATTCGAGTCAGCCGCACCAGCGGTACCCCAACCGGGACTCCGTTTTGCCTTGAAGAGAGAAAGATCGTGTAATCATCCCGTACGGAGACTCTTTGAATGAGCTTGGCTGTGTCTTCGCAGTCTGGGCAGTCTGCGCGAAGGCCGGGCAGCGGACAGAGGAGGAGAGCAATGGGCCAGAGCAGGGGCCACCCCCGCGCCGGCAATAACGGGAAGCAGTTCCTGTGATTCGCCATGGACCTACCGATAGGTCACTGCGATCCGGTCGCCCTGGCCGCGTCTTTTCTCCCCGCTTCCACGGCGCCCTCGCCTTTCCCCAGAGGCGCTACCGATACCCGGCGGGAAGGAGCTGCGCCGCCGGGCTGAGCGGGGCTTCCCTTCTCTGGCAGTGATCTCATGGAATCCCCATAGGTCGCTCTTGCTCATCGGCAGTGCAGAACTCATTCTTACGATCTGCACCACGAGAAGAGCCAAAGCGTGCCTGTCGATGCTGGCAATGATTTGCAGCATCGGCCTGGCGCTTTCTCAGCGGCTTGCTGCGGGCTGAACCAATGCCGCGCAGCCCGCGTGCAGAGCGCCAGGGAAGCGACGGCGATCGGCTCTCTGCGCACTCATCCCGGCGAACCCGGACCGTGAGGCTCGGGTCGGGCGGGCTCCGATGGCCCCTGGGAGTGGAGCTCTTCGCTGAACGGCGGGATGCGCGTGGATCCATTGCCGCTTCCGTTCGCCCGCGTCGCTGGCCCGCCCGTTGGCGCTTCCGCCCGCCGGTCCGCGGCAAGAATCAGGGAGCGGACGCGCGCGGCCAAGGCCATCGGGTTTTCCTCGAGGTACTTGCGGTCCTGCGGGAGAGGGACCAGGCCGGCCACCAGAAAGCGGCTCCACTCCAAGAGGGTCAGGTTGCGCCTGCGGATGCGCCAGCAGTCGCCCAGCAGCCGGGTGATTTCGGGCGGAGAGGGTTTTTTCTTCACTCCCGGGTGCTGGCGGAGCTGATTGGCGGCGGCGATCAGAGGCTCGCAAAGCGCCTTCGTCGCCCAGGGCCAGACGCTCTGGATCAGCCGGACTTCGGTTTCGAGGCTGGGCCAGCCCATGTAGACGCAGCGGCAGCGGCGGATCAGCGCCTCGGTCGCATCCCGGAGATCGTTCTTGGTGATCGTCACAAAGAGATGGTTGGGATCGGCGCGCAGCTCTCCGCCCAGCTGAGGGATGGTGATCGCTCCTTCGTTGAGAAAGTCCAGGAGGAAGCTGTCGACCGATACGTCGGCCTTGTCGAGCTCGTTGAGGATGAGGACCGTCTTCTGCTCCCGGGAGGAGGCAATCGCTTGAGGGAAGAGGCCCGGGACGAGCCCCTGCCCGTCCAGGGAGCGGTCGCGAAGGATCTCTTCCTTTCCGCAGCCGGGGAAGAACTGAAAGAGATAACGTCTCGCTCCCAACGCCCGGGCGAGGGACTTCCCAAGAAAGGTCTTGCCGCATCCGGGGGGTCCATCGAGGAGGACCGCCGCGATCGATTCGTCGCGCCCCATCGAATGGACGGCGCACTCCACCGCCAAGATCGCTGCAGGATCCGTCAAGATGTAGTCGGGGGGAAAGGCGAGCCGGGGCGCCGAACCCGAGCTCGTCGGATCGGGCTCTGCCGCTGCGGTTGCCGACGGATGCTCCATCGACCTACTCCATAGGATATGGAACTGATTCATTTTTCTGTCGTCCCGTTCCCCAAGGAGAGCCGGGTCTGCCAAGCCCGGAACGCACAGGACCTCGGGCCCTGGCTCCAAAAGGGGAACGATCCCGGCTTGGATTCTCTCGCCCCCGACAAAGACAACGGTGTCCTGCGAGCCGCTCCCCCCAAGCAGAGGGTTCTACGGAGACCGGAACGGAGCGGCTGATCCCCGTCCTGTCGGAACCAACCTGATTCTCTTCCGAGAAGAACGATGCACGAGGTCAACGGATTTGCGATCCTCAACGAGGCGGAAGCCGCTCTGGTCTTTGGCCCGAGCGGCGAAGGTGGGGCGAAGGTCCTCCGGATCGGCGCTCCATCGTTCAGCCGTTCCGGCTTGGCCGCCCTCTGCCGGGAAGCCGACTCTCTTCCCGATCGGGTACAACCGCTCGCGCAGGCTCCCGACTTGGGGACCCTGCTTGGCAAAAGGCTCGAGCGGACGCAAATGGCCCAGGAAGCCCGGAGTGACAGTGCCGCGTGCCGGGCGACGGCACTCGCGCTGCGCGACCCTCGGTGGCGAAGCAATCCAGCCGTGCTGCGGGAGCTGGCGCATGTCACCGACCGGATGGGAAGACCCTGCGCGTCCCGCTCGGAGCCGGACGACCGGGCGGAGAAGACTCTCGACGGGGAGCAGATTCCCTCCTTCGAAGAGTTCATTTCGAGCGTCCACCGGTCTCTGCCGAGCGATCAGCGGCGCCTCTTGGCCGATGTCTATGACAAGCTGGCCTCCGCCTACCAGAGCCGGAGCGACGCACTCCTGCGGGACAATGGCCTGCTCTCCGGAGCGGAAGAGGCGTTGCAGCAACCTGGACCATGGGAGGCGAAGGGATACTATCGTCCGATGCGGGATGGACGCGAGCGGGTGCTTGCCGACGCCCAGGGGCGGATCTTCTTCGAGTATGTGAACCCGGCGGCTCCCACCCGCTGGGCGCGAAAGGCCGCAAAGCGGGTCGCCCTCGCTTGCGGAAGCAAACCTGAGAACGCCGATTGCTTTGCGGAGCGCTTCCGCTTTTTCGACATTGCCAGCGGGGAGCTTCGCGCCGGGGCGGAAAACGCGGCGTCTCATTTCTTCCATTTTCTTGCAAGCAAGAAGGTGACCGATCCCTATGCGCGGGCCTTCGCCATCGTCTTCTGGTCGGTGAAGGATTTCTTCGACAGTCGGAGCGGCCTCTATCCCGATGTGGCGAGCGGCACGGCCATCCGCGAATCGGCCGGAAAGGCCGCTGCGTTGCTCGCTCTGCCGCAGGAACGGGCGATGGTCGAGGAGGAGCTGGGGAGAGCCGAGCGTCAGGCTGGCGCGCAGGAGCGCCAAATCGAGGCGACTCTCTTGCGAAACGGGTGGAGCTCCGCGGAACGGAGAATGGCGCATGGAGCGCCCGTTACTCGGGGACGCGACCGGAGCGGATAGCGCTCCTGTCCTAAAAGAGGAAGCGTGAAGCTTGCGGAGGAGTCGGGTTGCGACGAGCAAAGCAGAACTCCCATCGACTGGGTGAAGGGGGTCGGTGCATATCAAGAGGCCTTGCGCCGGGAAAAGCTTGCGCTCTTGGCGGTTCCTGCCGCTCGAGGTTCCCTGGCCGAGCGGCTCCTGCTGCTCCACGAGCCGAGTCGGCAACGTCGGGTCAACGCGGCCGAGGTGATCGCGTTGATCTCGCTGCTCCGTTCCCACCGCTCCCTTTCACTCGATGGGGTGCTCGCGCTTCTCGATCGGTTGAAGCTCAATACATTTTGGTGGAATGACCTGCGTGAGGTGGCCGAAGGCGACGGCTCCTTCGCCGCGGAGGAGTGGCGGCGGTGTCGCATGCGTGTTGCCGCGGTGGCGGAGCCACTCTTGATCGCGGGCTTGCCCATCGTGCGCCGCTTTGTCTCCGAGCAGCAAAGACCGGAGATCCAAGAGGCGATCCGGAGCGATGGAATCATCGGGATCTACCGTGCTCTGGAGCGGTTCGACCCGACCCGCAACAGCTCCTTTCCCCAATATGCCGCCTACTGGGTGCGCAACGAGATCGCCGCGGGAGCGCTCCGGGCGCGCGTCGTCTCCCTCACCGGCCATAGCCAGCGGAAGGTTCGGAAGGACGCGGCCCGCTTCTCCGACGCAGAGGGCCACCCGCCCTGCCCTGGCCTGCATCTCCTCAGTTTGGACACGTCCGGATCGCCGACCGGCGCGGATGGAGAGTTGGGCACCCTCCATGAGGTGCTTCCCGACCGCAAGAGCGAACCTCACCTCGTCGAGGGGAAAGAGCTCGCGCGGGAGTGGCTCGAGATTCTTCGCGACTGCCCCGTTTCCTTGCGCCCCTTCGTCGCGCTCCGCTACTACTACCCTGCCTGGCAAGTGGAGGCCGCCTGCGTGGTTTGCGGCGACGAGGTGTTCGAGGCTCTTGCGCCCATGGCGCGGGAAAGGCTGATTGCGGGCACCGCTCTCCGGGAAGGGTTGGGTTCTGGAGATGCCGGACTCCCGAGGGAGAGTACGAAACGCAAGCGGTAACCCCCTTTCTTCACCGAGAATGAAAGAGGCGACCGACCCACTGGACCACCGCCACCATCGCGTCTCCTGTCATGTTCCAGCCGTTCAGCAGCCACGAATGGATCGGATCGGGGGCAAAGCGATCCAGGGCGATCGCCACCAGCAGCGCAAGGGCGACATCGACGATGTAGTGTCCAATCTTTTGACGCATTCGTTATGTCATTCTCCAATAGGATGTTCTGGGACTAGACCGGTTTGCTCGCCATTTCTGCCCGGGCTGCTGTTTCCCTGGGCGGGCACCTTTGCCACCCAGGTTGGCGGGCGGCCCGGAAGAAGCGCACTGGGTTTGCCATAAGTGGGAGCGGACCACAAGGAAAGAGCGATGGATGCGAGCCTGCTTCTCATTCTCTACGCCGGACTTCTTTTTGCGCAGCGCGGGGTTCCTCCTCCTCCTCCTCCCTCCGGCCGGTTCGCCGCCTTCCTCTGGCGCCTGGTCGCCGCAGGCTGGTGGCCCCATGGGGCTCTCCTCCATCGAACGCCCAAGGCAAAATGGGTTGCGGGCGGCTGGATTGCGGGAAGCTTTCTGCTCGGCCGGGCGAGCTTCTTTGCTTCCCACTCCCCCCTCGCCTATTCGTTGGATCAGCTTGGCGGCTTGGCCGCCGGACTCTGCCTCCTTGCCGGCTTCGGGATGGAGGCGTTCCTGCTGCGGCGGAGTGCTGAGTTGGCCACCTCCCAGAAGCAGGAGGACCCACCGGCTCCCCGGGCGCTCGTGGCGCTTCGCGAGGATGAGGGCATGGTACGCCTGCCCGGCTACGCGGCGCAGACGGTTTGCCGGTTGGCTCCCAAGCTCTACGTGATGCCGGGCGAAGCGGCTGCACTCCTCGAGAAGGATCGGGTCTTGAGCTTGGCGCCATGGCCGCCGGAGGCGGATGCCGTCGAGGTCGCGTTGCGGGCCCTCCAGGAGAAGCTTGCACAGACCGAGGAGCGGGCGCTCACTCTCGCCGTGGAGAGGAACCAGTCTGCCGAGGCGCTGCTGGCGCTCGAAACGAAACTCGACGATTTGGAGCGGACACGGGATCAGCTCGTCAAGGATGTCGCCCGCATGCGGGCGGAGAGCCGTCTCGGAAGCCAATCCGAATTTTATCGTCTCTCCGAGGCGGAGTTGATCCAGGCGCGCGAGCTCCGGAAACAAGAGATCTTCTTGATCGACCAGATCCTCGAAGTCCGACAGAAGGCGGGCATGACCGAGGCAGATCCGGTGGGCTAGGCGATCCGCTCAAGCGAGAGGCTTCTTTCGCCGCTGGCGCCTTACCGATACCTTGCTGGATTTGGTTCGGCAAGGGGAGGAGACACCTTTCCGCAAGCGGCGCAGACGGTCCAGCGACAGCGGGTGCAGAAGTCGAAGAGGGTGACCCGGCGCCAGCCTAGGTGAAGGAAAGGGAAAAGCGGGCGGAGAAATCCGCGCGCCAGCGACCGCACGATCGTAAATCGGCCGGAGGGCTCAAGCCTCCATCGCAGGAGCCAGTGAATGGGCCGGGAACGGATCTTTGCCTCCCAAAAGGCGCACCAAGCCGGATAGAGAAGCAGGAAGAGGAGGTCGCCCGAGCGGCCGGCAAGCGAGAGGGAAAGGGCCAGCAGAATCATGGCTTCCGAAAGGCTCGCCATGCCCCGCTCCCAAAGTGCGGGGCGCAGTGACTTGGCCTCGTTCCGTTTGCCCTTGGCCATCTCCCTTGTTCATAGGGCGGCCGCGTCTCGATCCCGATGTCCTAGGAAATGGAGTGAACGCAACAAGAGGAAATAGGAATATGGGAAGGACCCAGATTGCTCTCGTTTGCGTCGCGGGCGCAGCATTCGCCTCGGCGGGGTGTGGAACCGGTTCCCAGGTGGCCTTTGCCCCCGCTTGCCCGGTCGATCTCCCCTGCCGGCCCAGCGACCCGATGCTCTCCTCCCAGCCGGTTCGGGTCCGTCCTTCCCTCTATGGCTTTGTCCTCACCGAATCGCTTCGCCTGCACGGCCGGTGCGTCTTACCGGCGGGAACCGAGCTCCATTCTGAGCGGGTCTTCGTCCAATCGCTTCCTCCCCGCTACGTCGTCGACGGGCTGCGAGTCGATCCCAAGATGCTCTTTGTCCCCGCGACGGGCAACGTGATCGAGGACGACGGAGTCTATTGGGCAACGCTGAGCAACGCACGAATTCCCCGGGAGACTCCCGCCCCGAAGCGTTAGGACGTCCTATGAAGGATAACGGGATGATGAACCACGAGCAGACCCTTCCGCAAGCGGCCGCCGAAGCCGATGCAGAGACACCCGGTGCCGGGAGCGCGCCGCGCCTAGACCCTGCCATTACGGCGGAAAGGGCGAGTGGGGAGTCGGGCGAACCCTCTCCCCTTCTGCGGAAGGCTCCAGTCGGCGGCTTGCCCCCTTCGGGGGAGGCCTCTCCGAATCTTCCGGATTCCCCGGAGGGTTCTCTGAAAACGGACCAGACCCGCCCCCCGGAGAACCCAGCGCCGTCGGACCCTCCCGTTTCCCGTTTCGTTCACATCGAGAAGACCAGCGCCCCTCCGGCAATCGGGCCCTCCCTTGGGGAAAAGAGAAGGGCCCCGCTTCTTTTCGGGACGATGAGAGGGTTTTCGACCGGGACAAATGGGCAAGCCAAGGCGGGAACCTCTGCTCGAACCCTAGCGGATTTGACCGGTTTTTCGGTTGACCGCCTGAGCCGGCTGGCCGGCTGGACCTTGCTCGGAGCGAGCTTCTTCTATCTGGCAGCCCAAGCATTGCCGGCGCTTGCAACCTCTTCGTGGTGGCAAGCCGGAGCCAAGGCGAGCCAGATGATCCATTTGCGCCAAGAGAGCGAAAGGCTCCTCAAGATGGCCCGCGCTCTCGACAACCAGATGGCGGCGCGGACTCGGCTCGGGCCGATCGTGGCGGCGGTCGCCTTTTCCTCCGTGCCGGCGCTTCTTGTCGATGAGATGGAGGTCATCGCCCCATCGTCAACACAGGCGGGCCGCGTTCAGATCAGGATCCGCAGCTATGACTCCGACGGCATGGGGGCGCTGGCGACCTTCGGCGCGATGGTCGGCCTAGCCCTCGAGCGGAGCACGGGGCGGAAAATTCGGCTCAATCCGACCGGGCTCAAGATTCCCGATTCATTGGATGGGGGAGGCAGCCACGCAGCAGAGCCGATTCGGGCGACCCTGATCGCGCCTTTGCGCTGGGAGGATCTGCGATGACTCCCCGCCCGCTCGTCTTTCTTTCGTCCTCTCTTGCGCTCAGCCTGTTGTTTCTCGGGCTTGCCCGGTCGATCCCGGAAGAGGTGAACCGGCGCACGGTCCTCTGTCGGCAGGGCGAAGAGGCCAAAGCTTTTCTTCAACGCCACTCCCAGGAGATCGAAGAAGCACGACAGCGCCTGTCGCAGTGGGAGCAGCAGACCGGTGGATCTGTCGAGACCCGCCTTGTCGATACGGTAAGCCGCTTTCAACGGCGGAGGGATGATTTTCGGCTGGTCGGCTTGATTCAGGCCCCCGAAGGGATCCTCATGGAAGCGGAGTGCCGCTCGCAGGCTGCGGTCGAATTTCTTCTCTTTTGCGACCGCGAACTTCCCGATCTGGTGCCGGCTCGGTTCTTCCTTGGATGTCCGCCGGGAACCCGGGTGGGAAGCTTGCGTACCGAAATCTCCTTTCGCCCGTGGACGCAAACGGAAGGACTCCCCCTCTCCTCGGCTCTCCCCGCTCCGGAAGCGCCTCCTCCGCTCACGACGCTCAACGTCCGGCCGTCCGACCTCCGTGTCAGACCGTAACAGACCACCGATTTCGCAATGAACCAGAGCACTCCAGCGAACGAGGCTCGTGTCGATCAGCCGGTCATCAAAAGAGCGCTGCCTTCCCGGACAACCCTCGTTCTCTTGACCTTCATCGGGTTGCTTCTCCTCCTTCTTTTGCTCCCCAGTCGAAGAAGCGGCCGGGAAATCGGAAGGGTTACCCATGCGGCAGTGCAAGGGGAGCCGGCGAGCGTCCTTCCCGGCGAGCGTGCGGCGCTCCCGCGAAGCCACCCTGTGGACCCTGCGCCAAAGCCGGTGAACCAGGTTCCGCTCCCCCCTCCCGGGGGAGTCGACGCTTTCGGACTCCCGGCGAGCGGTGCCTTCGAAACTGGATCGGCGCGGAGCGGAGACCATCCCCTCTCCCTCTCGAGCCTCGCTCCCTACTTGCCGATCTGGGGATACCTGGAGGGACAAGAGGTCATCGTGGGAGGCCGAGTCTACCATCCGGGCGACCAACTGGTCATTCGAACGCCATCGGGCCTCTGCAAGGCTAAAATCGCGCAGATCGATCGCCACTGCCTCGTGCTTCGGGACGAGGAACGGACGGAGGTCCGCGTCCCATGGCCGCGTCCGACCAGCGGATCGGGAATGCCGCCCAACGAGGTCTTTGTCGATCCTTCTCCTTTCGAACGATGAACGCCCTCCTTCCACTCCTGTTCTGGCTTGGTGCTCTTTCGCTCCTCCCGATTCCCGCTTCCGGACAGGGCAACCGGTGGCGCACTCCCGAGCCCTCCAAGCAGTTCGACCTCGATTTTCGCCCGGGACAAAGCCCTGGGTCCCTTTCCCGAGAGAACTCCCTCGATAGGCCGGAAGATGATGGGGCATCGAGGGCGTATCACATTCTCGGAATGCCGCTGAACGCCTTCCTTCAGGCCATGGCCCAACGCGCGGGAGCCAACTACATTCCCACCCCGGAGGTGCAAGGGACGGTCAGCTCGGTCTTCTACGATCTCGACCCGGTATCGATGGCGAAGGCGGGAGCCCGCGTGAACGGCTACACGCTCGACTCTTCGGATGGCGTTTTCGTCGTGCATCGCTTCTCATCCGCTGGGGAAGCCGAGGCTCCGCCCAGCGCCTTCCGTCAGAAAAAGAGCGGCTCGGCGTCCCTGCTTCCCTCTCCCCCTCCGCCAACAAAGCCCTTGAAGCCGTCCACCTCGGCTCCGCTGCAAGAGGCGAACCACCCTCGGCCATCCAAGCAGCGATCCGTTGCGTCCGAGGATCGACCACGGTCTCCCAAGAAAATACTCACGGCCAGAGCCTCTGTTTCCGCCGAGGACAAGAAGCTCGTTGCCCTGGCGAAGAAGCTCGCCCGGCAGAAAGAAGAGCAGAAAGAGATCCTTGAGCAGGAGAAGCGACTCCATCGCCGGCTTCGTGACGCAGAGCGCGCGCTTGAAGCAGAGCGGAAGGCGACCGAGAAGGCGCTCCGGGAGCAACTGGCTCGAGCCAAGAAGGCGGCTCTCGAGGCACAGCGGCTGCAAGCCATCGAGTAGGGGATTCTCCTTGGCGCCTTTGCCGCAAGCGCACCGATCCAAACGGGGGATCCTCAGATGCCGATCCGCCACGCGATGCCAAGCGCTCCTTCCCGGCTCCGCACGACCTTTGCGCAGCTTCCGCTCCAGACCACCGTCCTCTGGCTCTTCCTCTTGACTCCTTCGCCAGCCCAGGTAGCCGAGCCTAACCCCGGCGATTCTTCCAGCGCCACTCCCGCTCCCTCGAAGGCCTGCTGCCCCGATCCCCCACCCCCACCCCCTCCGCCGCAACCGCCAGCCACCAACAGCTCCGCCAATGGCGCCGACTCCTCCGATGCGCACGGCCAGAACGACACCGACCCGCCGAACCTCAAGAAGGCCCGCTGGCCGACCAGAAGCGAGCTCCAGCAGCTCCAAGCCGCTCAACTCAAAGCGGCCTCGCCCGACTTTAGAAACGACTTCTCGAAGCGCCCGGCCTGGGTGAACGCCATGGGCGATCCCCCCATCCCCGCAGAGGCAACGGGCCAGTCGGGTCTCCCTTCCGAAGACCTTCCCCCACCCATAGAGGAGCAGGCCCCCGCTCCGCCGATCAACGGGCCCTATACGACCGATCTCCTCACCAACCTCCATGCGGCTCAAAATGACCCGGGCACCGATCCCGTCCTTTGCATGACCGGCTGGTATCGGATGCAGATCCAGTCGCATGTCGTTCCAGATGCCCGCCTCCAGATATTCAACTTGGCAACGCCTGGCATCCACTTCGCCTCGACGAGCGGATACAGCACCGATCTCTTTCCGACATGGGCGGGGCTGGACGAAGACAGAGAACACCTGGCAGACGGCGATCTCTCCAAGCTCAGCCCCAACTTTGTCGAAATCCCCCGATCGGCGGTCCAGCCCGGGGATACCTTCATGATACCGAGGTATGTGGACACGCGGGGGCACATACAAATGGGTCACATCGGCCTGATCGACAAGGGAGAGGGTGGACAACTGGACACCGTCTCGACCAATGTTTCCCCGGATCGTGATCAGCCACCAAATCCCGGATGGACAAGAATCCCACTAAGCCCGGTAGAATCGTGGTATTCGAGCGTTCAAGGCTATCAAGGCACTCCCGCGGAAAAGCATATTCGCTACTTTCGCTATGTCGGCCCTTGGCCAGATCCAAACGCCCTAAAATGAAGACGAACACTCCCCTGTACTCCTTTGATCCCATGTTCCGCTCTTGGCTTTGGCGCGCCGCCCTCGCCGCCGTTCTGCTTCTCTCGTTTACGATGCCGCCAGTCTGCTTGGCGGGTTCGCTCTCCCCCTCCTCAAAGCCCCCGGATATTCCTGAGGACTTTTGGGATCATTTATTTTGGGGAAAACCGAAGGTGATCATGGGCCACATCGTCGCCAAAGACGGGGTGAGCTGGTACGATATCTGCATGTGGGAGTCTGATCCCAAATACCAAGGCACTGGAAAAGAGCGGGTTTTCGTTCGGATTGAAAAGGGCGCCCTTACGGTCCCTTGGTGGTTTGCGCCATTCGGTAATTATGAGCCCGCGTGGACGCAATTGGGCTTGAGCTTGCCCGAGGCAACCGAGATGGTCAGGCAGTGGATCGAAAAGCAGATTCAAATCCGGGGCATTGAAGAGGTGAAGAGGTTCACCAGGAGAACCTATTACGAAGCGCACCCGTCACTCAAAAAATTGATTTTCCGGTCTTACGATGCCTATTTTCCAGAAGAAATTGAAGCTCGCAAGCAATTGGGCCTTTTGCCGAAGGACTATGTCCCGCCCTTTACGCCCGAAGAGCGAAAGGCAATCGAGGAAGGTTCGAGGAGAAAGTACGTCCCACTGCAATAGGAAAGAGATTAGATTGGTATCTAATCAACGAGTATAACTGTCTATTCTCGCTACGCTTTCCATGTGCCATCATGGGTCAACACGTCGTTCTTGGCTTCGGCGCGCACCCCTCGCATCCACCCTGCTTCTCTCGTTTGCGATGCCGCCGACCTGCTTGGCGGCTCCGCTCACCCCCTCGTCTAGGCCCTCCGACATCCCTGAGGATTTTTGGGACCATTTGTTTTGGGGAAAACCGAAGGTGATCATGGGCCACATCGTCGCCAAAGACGGGGTGAGCTGGTACGAGATCTGCATGTGGGATCCGAGTCCAGAAGACCAAGGCATTGGATGGGAGCTCGTTTTTGTCCGGATTGAAAAGGGCGCCCTTACGGTCCCATGGTGGTCTGAGCCATTTGGCGATCGTCAACCCGCGTGGACGCAGCTCGGATTGACCCTGCCCGAGGCAACCGAGATGGCCAAGCAGCGGATCGAAAAGCAGATCCAAATCCGGGGAATTGACGTCGTCAAGCGGTTGACTAGGAAAATCTATTACAAATCGCCAGCATCATCCCAAAACTCGATTACCGGGCAGTTCGACGCCTATTTTCCAGAATGGATCGAAGCCAAGAAGCAACTCGGCCTTTTGCCAAAGGACTACGTGCCGCCCTTTACGCCCGAAGAGCGAAAGGCAATCGAGGAAGGTTCGAGGAGAAGATACGTCCCCGTGAGGTAAGAAGCCACAAGCAGGCGATATCCCGCGAGCGAGCAGATTTCATCCTGCGGGCGCTCACCCCGGATCGGCGAGATCCCCTTTCGGACAACCCAGTCAGGCGGCCGATTTTCTGAGGTGTGAAGGAAGAATCTTGAGCGCGGCTCGATACTTGGCCACCGTCCTTCGGGCGAGCACGATTCCCTTCTCCCGGAAGGCCACAACGATATCCTGGTCGGAGAGCGGGTTGCGCGGGTCCTCCTTGCGCACCATCTCCTCGATGGCCGCCTTGATCGTCTGATTGGAGAGGAGATCGCCCTTGGCCGTCTGATAGCCGGGGCGGAAGAAGTATTTGAGCTCGAAAATCCCATGAGGGGTCTCGATATATTTGTTGGCGATCGCCCGGCTGACCGTCGTCTCGTGAATCCCCACCCGGCGGGCGATCTCGCTCATCGTGAGCGGTCGGAGGCGGCTCAGCCCGCGGTCGAAAAACTCCGTCTGGCAGTCGACGACCGCCGAAGCCACCTCGGAGAGCGTCTGCTGACGGAGACGCAGACACTTGAGGAGGAAACGGCCGGACCGGATCTTCTCCTTGAGGTAGTTCCGGAGGCCCGGATCTTGTCCATTGGCGTGGAGGAGATCCTTGTAGGCTCCGCTGATCCGCAGCCGGGGGATCGCCGCTTCGTTGGCGAGAACCGTCCACTTGCCATCGACCTTTTCCACCTGGAGATCGACTTCGATGACCGCCTCCCTCTCGGTGCGACGGAAGCTGCCCCCGGGATTGGGCTGGAGCGTGCGGATGAGGCGTGCGGCGGCCGCGATGCGGGGGAGGGGCACATGGAGAAGCTTCACGAGCTCCGGAAACTTTCTTCGCGCGAGGAGCTCCAGGTGGTTCTCCACGATTTTTGCTTCCACCTCCTCTCCTTTCCCTTGGCGGCGGAGCTGGATCAGGAGGCACTCCTTCAAGCTGCGAGCGGCGACCCCTGCCGGGTCGAAGCTCTGGACCATCTGGAGAGCCTCTTCCGCTCTTTCTTGGGAAACCTCCGCGACGACGGCTAACTCGTCCAGATCGATTCGCAGGTACCCTCGATCGTCCAGGTTCCCGATCACTTCGATCCCCGTGCGGAGCAGCTCCGGATCCCCGGGCCAAGCTGTGAGCTGGCGCGTCAGGAAGTCGCGCAGTGTTTCAGGAACCGCCTGGGAGTCGAAGAAGTACTGGCGTTTCTCGTCGGAATCCTCCGCAATCCCGACCCTCGCCTCGGTAGGCCCCAAGTACTCCCGCCATGACTCCTCGGTCTCGGCGAGAGCTTCCAGGGAGCTCTCCCGCTCCTCCTCGGGAGAGACCAGTTCGAGCTCCTCTTCCAGGACGGGATTGGCCAGCAGCTCCTGCGTGATTGCGGAGCGCAACTCGACCGCCGGCACCTGCAGCAGCGCCAGGGACTGCTGCATCTGCGGAGAAAGAGACTGGTTGAGCCGGACAGATTGGAAAAGCCCCAGGGAAGGCACGGACTATCCTAATCATCCGATCTCGCTCCCGCCAGGAGAAAAAGAGCGTGCCGGGCCTTTCGGGAGCGCCGCTGACCGCCGCAGCGCTCGGCCTTCCCTTTAAGCTCGCCTCTTCTCAAGCTTTCCGCTAACTCCGGTTCATGCTCCGGCTGACGATTCTGGCGAGCGGCAGCGGTGGGAACGCGGCCCTGCTGGAAACCGAAAGGGGCCGGTGGCTGATTGATGCGGGGATTAGCGCGCGCCGTTTGGAAGAGCGCCTTCAAGCAAAGGGCGTCGAGCCGGCCAGCCTTGCGGGCGTCTTCCTGACGCATGAGCACGCCGACCACTCCCGCGGCTTGCGCGTCTTCCTCCAGCGCCATTCTCTTCCCTTGTACTGCAACGAGTTGACCTGGCTTGCCCTCGGCGAGGAAGAGAGGATCGACTGGCGGCGACTCGAAACCGCCACTCGGCTGGAGCTCGAAGACCTGGAAGTCGAAAGCTTTCCCGTTCCCCACGACGCGGCGGATCCCGTGGGCTTTCTCTTTCATCATCCCGCCGGAACGGTCGGTGTAGTGACCGACCTGGGCTACGCCACGCGCCTGGTCTTGGAGAAGATCGGGCTCTGCCGAGCCCTGCTCCTCGAAGCAAATCACGACCTCGCTCTTCTCCAGGCTGACTCCCGGCGGCCCTGGTCGGTCAAGCAGAGGATCCTCTCCCGTCATGGTCATCTTTCCAACGAGAGCGCGGCGCAGATTGCAGCCGAGATGGCTCAACGCAAGCTCGAGGCGGTCGTCTTGGGCCACCTGAGCGAGGATTGCAATCGGCCCGAGCTGGCGGAGCGGGCGATCCGGGATCACCTGGAGCGGGAGAAGCTTGCGCCTCTGGCCGTCCACGTCTGGACGGAGCATGCCCCCTCGCCTCCACTCTGCTGGGAGTGAATTGCCCAGGCTTGGTGGCGTGCGCGCTTCCTTTCCCGCCTCCGGGGCAACCCGACCCGCTGATGTTCCGGGCGAGCAGAAGCCGATCCTCTGGGCACGAATGCCCGAATGCGATAAGCTTTGCGCAGCGATCGGATGATTCTCTACGACATCGTTCTCTTGCGAACCTTCTCCGCTGTCTGCGAGTTAGGCGGCTTCACCAAGGCGGCTCGCGCAGTCAATCTCACCCAATCAGCGGTGAGCCTTCACATCAAGCGCTTGGAAGAGCAGGTCGGATCGCGCCTGATCCGACGCAATGCCCATGGGATCGAGCTGACGCAATGCGGTGAAGTTCTCCTATCCTACGCGCGGCGCATGCTCGAGCTCTCTCGGGAAGCCGAGCATCGTCTGGGTCTCGATCGCGTCCCTGCGATCCGGTTTGGGATGCCTGAATATTTTGATCTCCGTCCTTTGTCCCCGTTGCTGGATCGATTCTTGGCGGCCTACCCGGGGATCCGTCTGCAGATCGAGCTTGGCATCGGCCCGGACATCGAAGCCCTGATCGAGGCGGGGGAGCTGGAACTCGCCGTGGTCAGCCATGAGATCGGCGAGGGCGAAGGCGTCGCTCTCTTCCGCGAGCGGCGCGTCTGGGTGGCGGGATCGGAGATGGCGCTGGATTCGGAACGGCCGGTGCCGCTGGCGGTATATCCCCCGTTTTGCCGGTGGAGGCAGCTGGCTCTGGAGCTACTGGATCGGGCTGGTCGGTCGTGGACGATCGTGGCCCAGAGCGGCGGAACCGCGGGCATCCTCGCAGCGGTTGGCGCCGGCCTTGCGATCACGATCCTTCCTGAGCATCATCTTCCCAATACTCTCAGGCCGCTTAGCGCGGCGGAGTCCCTGCCGCCGCTGCCCGATTTTGCATTCGTGCTGCGCCGCGGCCGGAAACCCTCCGCGGCGGCGGATCGGCTGGCCGAGAGGATCTTGCAATGGTTCCGATTCTCCGGTGCGGCCGGGCCCGGAACCGGGGAGGACGACCAGTAGGGCGTTCCGGCCTTCGTCCGGCGCGTAGCGGCCGAGAAGGAGCGCGGCGCGCCGGTTTTCCATCCGAGCTGTGTGACGACACGGCGGCAAGAAGGGAGGACCCGAGCAAGACCGAAGCAGCCGCGTCTCTTGAGCCAGTCGCCGAAGGGCCGTAGGGAGAGCCGCAGGCTAAGGCTGCTGCGTTCCGGCGCTTGGTCTTGCCGGTGCGGTTAAGCGCGGCATCAACAAACGGACTCCGCTGGCCCAGGACTCGGGCCCTCCCAGGGACAAAGGCAGGATGGACGTCGAACGGATCCTGCCGTCTCGGGCATCGGTGATCCAAATCTTGGCGCCGTATTCCACCATTTCCGGCCGGAGGATCACCCCAATCAGGGATTGATCGGCCGCTAGCTTTCTTGCGATCGCCGCCGCGCAGCCGTTGCAATTTCGCAATCCGCGGCCCGCCTCCGCTCCGGGATCGGCGCCGGCGGGATCGATCAGGATGTAGCGTCCGGATTGGAGGAGCACCCGTCGTGCCTCCTCGGTCGCCCGGGCCAGGTAGGGCGCTACATCGGGAGCCGATCCTGCCCTGCCCGCGGCGCTGCTATCCTCGAGCTCGAAGGGAAAGACCACGATCTTGATTTTGCCAGGAGGCGGAGAAGCAGAGGGACCGTTGCTGGAGGCGGCGCAGGCCGCTCCGCAACAGAAAAGAACAAAAAGAACAGCGGTGAGAACGGATCGGAGGGTCGCTGGGCGGGCAGGGCTGCTGCAGCGGCAGCGAAGCCGCTTTGGAAGCTGACGATGGTGACTCCCAGCACGGCTCTCTTGTTCGCAGGATTGGCGCATTTTGTGGCTCCTTCTCTTTTGACATTCTGCGCTCAGAGCGCCCTGGAATGCCAATGAAGAGCTTTCATCCTCCGGATTGGCGCGGCTCATGGAGAAGATGCCCCCCGGCCGCTCCCGCCCGCTCGCACAGCATCCGGCAGGGCTCCTCCAGGGCGGCTCAAGCCGGATCATCCAATAGCGCCCGGACGATCTCCTCCCACTCCTGGTCGAGCGGCACGGTGATCTCCCGCTTCCCCGCCCGGGCATACCAGTAGCGGGCATTGCTCGCGTCGCCTTCCCGGCGATGGAGATAGGCATGGACCCAAGCGGAAGCGGCATCTTCCTGAACCTGCACGATCCGGTGGGCCCGGTCCCACTCGCCCGCCCGCTCGTGCCAGAGGGCCTCGAGAGGAGGACGCAGGCCAGGAGGAGCGGCCTCCGCTGGATCGCGGAGCGTTTGGAGAAACTCTTCGTAGCGCATCGTCTGTTTCCGGGAAGCCTCTCGCACGGACGGAGAAAGGCAAGGAGAAAGGAGAGTGGATCGGGATCGCGGCAACCCCGTTGCATTCCCGGAAGGAAGCATTTAGCATCGCCCGATGATCTACGAGCTGCGCGAGTACCGGATCAAGCCGGGAAGCCTGGAGGAGTTTGTCCGTTTCATGGATGAGGAGCTTTTGCCCTTTCAAGCGAGCCAAGGGGTGACCGTGGTCGGCTCGTTTACGGTTCCGGGGGATTCCGGCCGTTATGTCTGGATCCGGGCCTTCGCCGACGAGAAGGAGCGGGAGCGGGTCTGCCAGGCCGTCTACGGCAGTGCTGAGTGGGAGGGGCGCTTTGGGCCCAAGTGCGGGGATCTCATGGAAGCGGAGGGTATCCAGGTCTCCCTCCTGAAGCCAACCCCGGGATCGAAGCTGCGATGATCGGTCCGACGGACGTTCTGGGCACCAGATCTCGCCCGTTACCTTCCCCGAAGGAAGCGTTTCGCATCGTCCGATGATCTACGAGCTGCGCGAGTACCAGATCAAGCCCGGATGCCTGGAGGAGTTTGTCCGTTTCATGGATGAGGAGCTCTTGCCTTTTCAAGCGGGCCAAGGGGCGACCGTAGTCGGCTCGTTTACGGTTCCGGGGGATCCCGGCCGTTATGTCTGGATCCGGGCCTTCGGCGACGAGAAGGAGCGGGAGCGGGTCTGCCAGGCCATCTATGGGAGCGCCGAGTGGGAGGAGCGGCTGCTTCCGAAGGCCGCCGCGCTCTCCGAGCGGAGCGCCGCTCGAATCACCCCGCTCGAACCGACCCCGGGGCCGACGCGGGAATGATCCGGGTGCGCATACCGTTCTGCGAGGCGGCAGCCCGGCGACCCGGGAGCCGCAAGCCGCGGAGCAAGCAACGGGCGTGAAAGCGGAGGGCACGGCAGCCCGCACCGCCGGCTCGCCTTTACTGCTCCACCGGCGTTGGGCGGAGCTTGTCGACAAGGCGAGCTTCGCCTGGATCTCTTTTCTCCAGGCGCGGCACCAGCCGGAAGAGAGATTCCGGCAGAGGCTCGAGGCGTACGTCGACTCGTGGCGAGGAGCCTCCCTCAAGGAATATTACGCTCTTCCTCCCGGCTACGCCCCTTCCCTTAGCTGCGCCCCGCGCGGGAAGGCCCTCCGCATCCGCTTCCCAAGCCCTTTGCCGGGACCGGCGCGGCGCAACCGGACGGCCGTGTTCGATTTCTGGCTCGGGCCCGAAGGCTGGAGCGGACCCACCATGGTCATCGCGCACGGCCTGATGTCGGTGAGCGGCATTGGCTACCGGTATTGGGCTGGTCGGCTCAATGCCTTGGGATGGAACGCGGCCTTCATGCATCTCCCCTACCATTATGCCCGGCGGCCCTTGGGGCTCTTTCCCGGGGAGGTGTGCGTGACGGCGGACCTGGTCCGCACGGCTGAGACCTTGCGCCAGGGGGTGCTCGATCTGCGTGTCTTTGCCCACTGGCTGCGAGCCCAGGGGACCCGGCTCATGGGGGGCTGGGGGATTAGCTACGGCGGCTGGGTCCTCGCCGAGGCGGCCTGCGTCGAACGGGTCTTCGACCGGCTCCTGCTCCTCGAGCCGATCTTCCGGATCGAGCACGCCATGTGGGAATCCCCGAGCGGGCGCGGCATCCGCCGGACGCTCGAGCGGTTGGACGTTGTTCCGGAGACGGCGGCACCCCACCTCCGGCTGGTCTGCCCGAGCCTTTCTCGTCCGTATCTCCAGCCCGAGGAGGTCCTCCTTTTGGGGGGGACCTACGATCGGGTCGTGCCGCTGCACCTCCTGCAGGAGTTCCGGGACGCATGGCAGGGCTGTCACTTCTTCCCCTTTCCGCAGGGCCACGTCGGCTACCGGCTCATGCGGGAGAGCCTCGGGATCGCGCAAGAGATTTGGCCTAGGGATTTTGCCTTTTCCAGGCATTGACAGAGGACCAAAAAAATTGATGATTTTCCCTATGGATGCTTCTCGTGCGGTGTCCGCTGCCTATTCCGGTTCCTTTTCCGAGCCGGCCAGTCGAACGCTCGCTGAAGATCTGCGCGTGAAGCTCGGCGGCGACCCCTCGCTCACGGTCGTCTTCGCCTCCTCCTCGTACGCGCCCTATCTGACCGATCTTTGCGAAGTGATGACCATCTACGGTCATGCCCCGCTCCTCGTTGCCGTAACGGGGCAGGGCTTCCTTGCCGAAGGGGCCGAGTACGAAGCCGAGGAGGGCTTTTCCGTGCTCGGTCTCCGCCATCCGGGGATGAGGGCCACTCCGGTCGCTCTCTTGCGCGAAGAGTTGGAAGCCGAGGAAGAGCCCGCGACCTGGCACGGGATCACGGGGCTCGGGCCCGGGGACGCAGCGGGATGGCTCCTCTTCGCCAATCCCAACGTTCTTCCCGTGGAGCGGCTGTTGCGCATCTGGAACCGCGCCTATCCAGGGATCCCGGTCTGGGGAGGCTTGGCGGGCGGGACCACCGAAGGGGAAACCGCCGTCTTTCTCGACCGGAAGCCCGTGGAAGGTGGCGTCGCGATCGCCCTCCAAGGGGATATCGGCTTTCATGTCGTCGTCTCTCAAGGATGTCGGCCGATCGGCGATCCCTATACTGTGACCGGGGCCGATCGGAATATCCTCTATACCCTGGGTGCCGGGAGCGCCTATCAGGCCTTGGCAAACGCCTTCGAATCCCTTTCGGACCGGGAGCGCGAAAAGGCCCATGGACACATCTTCGTCGGGCTCGCCGTTTCCGAGTACCGGGACGAGTTCCACCAAGGGGACTTCCTCGTGCGCAACATCCTGGGAGCTGATCCTTCCTCGGGTGCGGTTGCCGTTGGGGCGCTCGTGCGCGTCGGCCAGACGCTGCAATACCAGTTGCGCGATCCCGAATCGGCCGAGCGGTCCTTGCGGCAGATGCTCCAGACCGAAAAGATCGAGCACTTCCTCACGCGCAAGCCGCTGGCCGCTCTGGTCAGCCTCTGCGCCGGGAGGGGCAAGGGGCTCTTCGGCGTGGCCGGGCGGGACGCGGGGTTAATCCAGGAGCTCTTTCCGCGGCTGCCCGCCGCCGGATTCTTCGCGAGCGGGGAGATCGGGCCCGTCGGAAACGTCAACTACCTCCACGGCTACTCCGCCTCGGTGCTCTTTTTTTCCTGATTCTCGGAGGCCGCCTTGGTCGAATCGGCGTAGGAGGCGAGCACCCAGCGGCTCAGCACCGCTTCGGGATCCTGGACCGCTTCCGCGGGAAGCGTAAAGGTGTCTTGACCAGTGTTGGCCCGAATGAGGCGGAGCCCGAAGGAAAAATCCTTGAATTTCGTCCGGCAGAGCGCAGCCACAGCACCGGGTTGGGAGCCCCCCTCGGCGCGAAGCGCCTGCACCGCCTGGGGGTCGAAGCGGAGCCGAAGCTCATGGGCGCGGAAAAATTCCTCGACGAACGCCTCTACCTCCTGGACGCTCTCCCCTCCCCCTTCACGGAACCGGGCCAGGGTCGCGGCGAGCGCCTCTTCCGGGTTTTCCACGGCTGCTTCGTCGATCACGATTTCGCGCAGGCCTGTCCCGGGGCATTCAAAGCGGAAGGGGCGCAACACCCGCTCCCCGATCGTCATGAGCCCACGGGCTCCGGTCTCTTCTATGGCGGCGCACTTGGCGATGCGGCGCAACGCCCCTTCGGTGAAATGCAGCGAGATCCCGTAGGCCTGAAAGGCGGCGACATACTGCCGGAGAATCGAGCCCTCCGATTCCTGCAGGATCCGGAAGAGATCGTCCGCGGAGAGCGCCTCGAAGAAGACCCGGACCGGAAGCCTCCCGACGAACTCGGGCTCGAGCCCATACTCGATGAAGTCGGCGGTGACGGCTTCCTTGACCGCTTCGCCCCCATCGGCCTCGGCTCCCGCCGCTCGGAACCCGATGTGCCCACGCCGCATGCGGCGTGAGACGATCTCCGGAAGGCGGGTGAAGGCTCCGCTGACCAGGAAGAGAATATGCCGGGTGTTGACCGTCCGCTTCTCCCGGCCACCCCGCTGGAAGTCGAGCATCGTCTGGATCTGGCCTTGCAGGTCGTACGGAGCCCGCACGGGAACCTCGGTCTCCTCGAGCAGCTTGAGAAGGTTCGCCTGCACTCCCCGCCCGCTCACATCCCGACCCATCGAGCTGAACCCCGCCAGCTTGTCGATCTCATCCAGATAGACGATGCCGTACTGCGCAATGGAGACATCGCCCCCGGCCTGCTGGACCAGTTCCCGGACGAGGTCCTCGACATCGCCCCCCACGTAGCCCGTCTCGGAAAACTTCGTCGCATCTCCGCGAACCATCGGCACCCCGATCCGCTCAGCCAGGCAGCGCACCAGGTAGGTCTTTCCCACACCGCTCGGGCCGACCAAAAGGACGTTCTGCTTGACGTAGTGAGGGAGATCCTGGCCCGAGAGAGCGGCCCGAACATGGTTGTAGTGGTCGCAGACGGCGACGGAGAGGACCCGCTTCGCCTCCTCCTGCTGGATGACGAATCGGTCGAGGTAGGCTTTGAGATCCTTCGGCGTGAGGGAAAAGGAGTGGATCTGCTTCTCGAAGGCTTCCCGGTTCTTTCCTTCCTCCTTCTTTTCGGTCACGACCCCTGCCGGCGAAAACGCGCGAAACATGTCCTGGAAGCGGCGCTGCCACTCCTCGCCGTCGGGGGGAAACTGCGGAGAGCTCACAAAAAAAAGATGGGGGAGAGTGAAGCAGGAAGCAAGCCTCTACTCCAGGGGATCGCGCCCGAGCCAACCCGATTCGCGATAGGCCTCGATCCCCTTTTCCAAGGAGAAGCGGGGCTCATATCCGATGGTGGCCCGGGTGGCTGAAAGATCGGCTTCGGTGTGCGGCTGGAAAAACCGATAGGGACAGGGAAAGTATTCGGGCTCCGCTTGGGTCCCGAGTGCGGCGTTGAGGCAGCGGATCACCTCGTTGAAGGATCGGCCCTGGCCCGAGCCCACGTTGAAGACCGCGTGCCCCTTGGCGGCGAGGGCAGCGCTCGCCGCGGAGAGCGTGGCCTCGACCACATCGGCGACGTAGACGAAATCCCTTTTCTGGGTTCCGTCGACGAAGAGGCGCGGGCGCGTCCCGGAATGGATCTGGGCGGCCAGCTGGCCAATCATGCTCGCCGACTTCCCCTTATGGGTCTCGCGCGGTCCGTAGACATTGAAGTAACGCAGCCCGCAGAGGGGGATGCCCGGGTTTTCCCGGGCGAAACACCAGGCCAGATGCTCCATCTGGAGCTTGGAAAAGCCGTAGGCATTGGCGGGCCGTTCCGGATCCCCGACCCGGTTCCGCACGGAGGTGCAGATGCCGTAGACGGCGGCGGAAGAGGCGTAGACCAGCCGGACCGACTTCCCGGCGAAACACGAGAGGAGGTGGCGCCACCCCTCGACATTGGCGCGCATCTGGGTGGCCGTATCGGTCACGGTCGTATCGGTGATCGAGGCCAAATGGAAGACCAGCTCAGGAGTCCGGTTGCCGAGGAGGCGAGGCCAGTCGAGAAGGCCCACGTCGGCTGTGACCAGGTCTCCGCGGAACCCGGCAAGATTAGGAAAGGAGCCGCTCCGAAAATCATCGACCAGCAAGATCTCCGCGCCCGGCTCCCGGCGTTGGAGCTCCAGGGCGAGGTTCGAGCCGATGAAGCCGGCTCCCCCCGTGATCACAATCTCTTTTGCCATACTCCTTCCTCCCGCCTCCCCGATCCCTCGTCAGCCAGCTCGTAAAGGAAGGCTGCAGCGCAAAAGAGCGCCGCGGTCTCCGCCCGCAAGACCGTCGGACTCAAGGAGACCGGGAGAAACCCCGCATCTTCCAGGTACGTGCGTTCTGCCGGTGTAAGGTCTCCTTCCGGTCCGATCAAGGAAAGAACGCCGCGCTCCGCTTCCTTCCGGTGAGCGGTCAAGAGCGACCGCAGCGGCGGAGCCCCCTCGTGGAGCGATCCAAAGAGCCGCAAGGGATAGGAGGAGGACTCCCGGCCCAGCGCGCCGAGGCCGATCGGTGCGTGGATCGTCGGAAGCCACGCTCGCCCGCTCTGCTTGGCGGCGGCGATCGCGATCTCGGTCCAGCGGGCCTGCTTCTGCCCCACCCTCTCCTCCGGCTCGATCGAGCGGGCGCAAAGCACCGGGAAGATTTCCGTCACCCCAAGCTCGATCGCTTTCTGGAAGAAGAGATCCATCGCCTTCGCCTTCAAGATCGCCTGGGCGATCGCGATTCTCCACGGGGGAGGAGCGACCCTTCGTTCCGCGATCCGGCGGAAGGCAAGCTGACGGCCCCTTCGGCCCGTCACCTCTGCGATCCACTCCATGCCAGCGCCGTCGAAGAGGGCGATTCGGTCCCCCTCCCGGTGGCGCATCACCCGCAGGGCGTGGTCCGACTCGCGGGTTCCGAGGAGATCTTCCTCCGGCTCGGGCAAATAATAACGCTCCATGGGCAGGACCCCTCGTTCATCCGCCCGCCTCGGTGGGTTGGGGAATGGATGCAACCGAACCCGCCCCCTGTCCCGTCTTCGGGCACTTGCACGCAGCCACTCTACCACAAGGGGATTGCTTCGGTGGATTCCGGAATCTCCTTGCGATCGTGCCGTGACTCCACCACGACCAGGCCGAGCCACGCGGTAGGAAGCCTCATCGGTCGGCGGAGCGATGCCCCCCTTCCCTCTTTGGCTGCCGGATGTGTTATCGTTCCTCAAAGTGGAAAAGTTGCGGCTCGATCTTCCGGCTCTACCCACGGGAAACAGCAAAGAGGCGGCAAACCTCACGCTGCGCCGCAATGTTGTTGGAAATGCGGATGCCGTCCCACCCAGTCTTCCATCGGTCAGGGGTCTGCTCAGACGTGAGGCCGCTTTGTGGATGAGCCTTCAAGTTGTCGCTAGCTTTGCTCGGCCGGTCGATGCAATCAATCCCCTGCGGTCGATTCGACTCGGCAGAACGGCAAGAGCCGGGCGATGTTCCGGGCGTCAGAAAGGGCGCGGTGGTGCTCGCCTTCCCTCTGAATTCCGGCAATCGGCAAGGCTGTTGGCATCCCGGTTCGCTTGATCCCGGGAGCCTTGGCGAAGGCCGCCTTGAGGTTGATGTGGGGCAGCCCCGCTAGGGGATCCGGAAGACCATGCTGAGCATTCTCGCGCTCGATCTGGGCTTGCTCGATGTGGGTCAGAGCCATGCAGAAGGGTTTGAGGATCGGGCGCTCGACGGGTCGGACAAAGCACTGCAGGGCGTTGATAATGACACCGGCGGGCGTTGCCCAGACCGCCCCAAGCTCGATCACCTCCATCTGCTCGCGCGTCATGCTTCCATCGTCCGAGCAAGTTGCTTCAAGATCAATGACGAGGATCATTGCCCATTCCCTACACCGTAGACGATCATTTCACCACCGCGGAGGAGCTCCAGACGCCCGACAAAAAGCGCCGCCAAAAGTCAGCGTGGACGCCCCGCCACGTGATCTTCCGCGCCTGCGCAAGCTTCTGATGGAGCCAGACGTTTTCCGGGATCTCAGGCGCTAGCGGCAGGGATTACCATTAAACAAATGCGACATCGTTGGAGCACGGTCGAGACCTTCGATTGCGGAGAGATCAAACGATTCGCGTTGAGCTGTACGGTCTTTTGCCGTATCAGTCTCCCGGAGGGATATTACGATGCCAGCAACCGCTTCTACGGCTCGCCTTGAGGCGAGAATCAGTCGGGATCTTCATGCGATGCTCAAGCGCGCCGCCGAACTTCAGGGACGAACCATGACGGATTTCGTTATTGCCGCAGTGCAGGAATCCGCACAACGTGTCATTGAACAGACCGAAGTCATCCGACTGTCGTTGGTGGATCAGGAATGCTTTGCCAAGGCGCTTATCTCCCCACCTCCAATATCGCCAGCATTGGAGCGCGGGTTCGCCATTCAGAGCAAGATCGTGCGGAGTGAATGAGCGGTGCCTCGTTCCGGATCGTACCGCTCCATGGGACGCATGACCGAGAATCCTTTCGCAGCGAGTCGGAGCCGCTGAACCGTTACCTCCGCGAGCAGGCTAGCCAGGACATTCGCCGCCGCATGGCCGCTTGCTTCGTCGCCACGATTGGCGGGAACCGCATTGCCGGTTACTACACCTTGGCATCGGCAAGCCTGCTGCTCGCCGATCTGCCAATGAGCATCCGGAGGAAGCTGCCGCGGTACCCGACCGTGCCTGCAGTCCGCATCGGGCGTCTTGCCGTTGATCGAGCCTTCACAGGGAAGGGGCTAGGCCGTGCGTTGCTCATCGATGGGCTCAAACGCGCCGATCGCTCCGAGATCGCCGCCTATGCGATGATGGTGGACGCCAAGGACGAGGTTTCGGCGGGTTTTTACCAACACCACGGCTTCCTCGCTTTCCCCAACTCGCCGCAGACCCTGTTTCTGCCGCTGGCAACTGTCCGGGCTCGCCTATCCCCAGAGTAAGCACGGCCAAAATCCAATCATGCGAACCATGGCGAACAGGAGATCGGGAGCGTCAAAGCCCCAGAGAGCCGACCACGGCCCCGCCGGGAAGGCAGGGAACCCCGCAACCCAGGAATCCATTGCCGAGATTGAGCCTGGCAGTGGCAAGAGGTTCACCGTCGCTCAGGACCTGATGGCGGAGCTCCATGCGGAGCATTGACCGGCGGTCCCCCTTCACAGCCGCTCGCGGCGAACCACCGGAGCGTTAACCCATGCGCGTTCTTCCAGCGGCAGCGGATCGCCGCCAACCGCTTCGGCTTCGGCCGGCAGCTTGGATCGCGTCGTCTGGCGCTGCCGTGGATTCAGATGCACCACCAAGCAGCCATGTTCGATGGCAAGGCCGACCATCGTGCCAGCTTGCCGGCGCAGTGGGTCCAGGAAGGCGGGCGGGACGGCCAGCAGGATCGAGCCGCCGACCTTGCGCAGATGGGTTGTGTGCATGCTGCATCTTTTTCCGCTGGCGATTTGCCTTCTTCCAAGAACCTGTATAAACTTATGTTTATCCTTATAACGGAAAGGAGATCTAGATGGAATCCACACTGGTCATCAGGAAATGGGGGAACAATCTAGGCGTGCGACTGCCGGCAGCCATCGTCAGGGCAACCGGATTCCAGTGTGGCCAGGAAGTCCGGTTGCGCGTTGAGGACGGACGGGTCATCGTGGAGCCTGTGCCGTCGGCGGATCTCGGTCTGGCGGATCGTCTGCGGTTGTTCCATCCGGCACGGCATGGCGGGGAAGTGATGGCCGCAGAAGCGCGGGTGGGTGCCGAACGGTGGTAAAAAAGGGTTGGGTGCCAGAACGGCAGGAGATCATCTGGATCGACTGCACCCCTCAATGCGGGCGGGAGATGAGAGATCGTCATCCGTTTCTGGTTCTTTCGCCGGGCTCCTTCAATGATCGAACTTCCCTGGTGATTGGGTTGCCCATGACCACGGCGGAATACCATTCCGACAATCCATTCGCCGTGGCTGCGGGCGTCGCATCTGGCCGGAAGATGGGGAAAACCAGCTATATCCTGTGCCATCAGCCAAAGTCCTTTGACTGGCGGGCCCGACAGGCTGCTCCGCATCCAATGAAAACGATATCGGATGCTGTTTTTGGACAGGTGTGCATGATCCTGAATCAGATCATCCAGTTGGTGTAGGAGCGATTCTCCTCGGACGGTTCTCAAGTTTGCCTCTTCGCTGTTTCCAGTGGGTAGAGCCGGAAGAGCGAACTGCCACGTTCCGGCTTTGGAGAACGCGGCAATTCTCAGGGTGCGGAAGCTCCGAAAGCCACTGGCCTTCCTTTTGGCCAGTGGGATCCGCCTGTGGATCGCTTCGATGGTTTCGTTGGTGATCCGGCTCTGGAGAACGGCGATGATTCCCCCACTCTCTTGGAGAGCCTCCCGCAACCCAATGGCTCTTCCCAATCGAGGATCGGCGGCGCAAAGGGAACGGCGCGCGCCCTTTCCCACCGTTCTTAGAGGAACCCTTCCTGGCGCAAATCGTGGATGTTGCGCGGAAGGGATTTTTGCATCCATTCGAGGAAAAAGCGGAGGAGCGAGACCTCCCAACCGTCCTCTACACCGACGAGGACCGCCGCAAATGGATCTTCCCGCTCCTCGACAGCGCGCGTTACGGACTGGGTCACCGAATCGATCGGAGCCTCCACCTGCCGGAACCGCAACTCCTCCTTGCGGAATTGAAAGCCGTAGTGCAAGAACGCGAGCGTTCCGGGCTGCCGGCCGAGCCATTCCGCGTAGGTGTGGGCTTTTTGGCCGAAGCCTTCCAGAAGCAGCTTTGCCATGGCCTTCGGCAGGAGGATCTGCGGCCGCTCCGCCTGGAGGTTCCCCTCGCGGACGAAGGTCGTGCCGACGCGATCCATCGCTTCGGTCATGAGCGTGTAGTGGATCAAGGAAGTCCGGAACGTCGCCACCCGGGTGCGGGGCAGCAGGATCACTCGGCTCGACTCGAGCGAGTAGGAAAAGGTGTCCTCGAATGACATACGCTTCCTTGGACCCGACTCCCTCGGCAAGAGATCCGGCCCGAATTGGGCAGGTTGAGGGGTGAGGCCAAGATAATCAAACGAATTTTCCCGGATTGAGCAAGCCATTCGGGTCCAAGGCGCTCTTCAATCGTTCGTGAAGGGCGCGAACCTCCGGAGATACCGCCAGAGGCCACCAGCGCTCCTTGGCGATGCCGATTCCGTGCTCCCCCGTGATCGATCCCCCCCAGGCAACGATCTGGCGGAAGAGAAGGTCGAGGGCTTCCTCCGCACGCCCGTCCGCACCGGGCCGGCTCCGGTCGATCATCAGGTTGACATGGATGTTGCCGTCCCCCGCATGGCCGAAGCAGGCGACGGGAAACCCGTAGCGCTTCTCGATCTCGCTTCCCAGGCGCACGAGATCGACGAGCCGTCTCCTCGGGACGACGACGTCCTCGTTGAGCTTGGTGAGGTTGCTCGCCTTGAGCGCCATCGAAAAGGAGCGCCGGGTCCGCCAGAGCCGCTCGCAGCCCTCCTCCCCGCGGCCGATCAGGAGCTCTCCCGCGCCCGACCGCCGGAGGATCGGCAATAGGCTGTCGATCTCCGCGTCGACTCCCGCCGGCTGGCCGTCGCACTCCACCAGAAGATGGGCTTCTCCGGGCGGAAGCGGCTCCGGGCAAAATTCGCGAGCGCGCTCCAGGGTGAACCGGTCGGCGATCTCGAGGGCCGAAGGGAGGAAGCCGGCGGCGAAGATCTGCTCGACCGCCCCCGCCGCCGCCTCGATCGAGGGGAAGACGCCCGCCACGGCGATTCGGTAGGGCGGGCGCGGGATCAGCCGGAGCGTCGCCTCCGTCACAAGCCCCAAAAGCCCCTCGGAGCCCACGAAAAGGCCAACCAGGTCGAACCCGACCTTGTTCTTGTGGGTACGCCCGCCGACGCGGATCCGAGTCCCGTCGGCCAGCACGACCTCGAGGCCGAGAACATAGTGGCGGGTGACCCCGTACTTGAGGCAGCGGGGCCCTCCGGCGTTCGTCGCGACATTGCCTCCCAGGCTGCTTTCGGCAGCACTCGCGGGATCGGGCGGATAAAACCAGCCGAGCTTCGCGACCTCATCCTGGAGGTGAGCCGTGACTACTCCGGGCTCGACGACCGCGACCCCGTCCCGCGGATCGATTTCGCGAATCCGGTTCATTCGGGAAAAGTTGACGACGATCCCTCCACGGACCGGGACGCACCCTCCCACATAGCCCCTTCCCGCCCCTCGCGGGGTGATCGGAACTCCCGCCTCGGAGGCCCATCGCGCCAAGCGGACGACCAATTCGGCGCTTTCCGGATAGAAGACGGCTTGAGGAGCGTGGGCCGCCAGCCAGGCATCGCCCGCGTTCTGGGCGAGCGCCTCGGGATCGGCCGTGGCCGCCTCCGGAAACTCGGCGAGAAACGCGGGAACCCAGTTCTGCTTCGGGGCGCCAGATCCCTCTCGGCTCCTTTCCGAGCCGAGAGCGGCTTTGACCTTGCCTTCGTCCTTTCTCATACTGCCGTTCCAGCGGCAGCATGACCCGGCCGCCGTGACAAGACAAGCCCATGCGTCGAGCCCTCCCGGTCGGTAGCCGCGCGCCATCGGCAACGCTCCTCGATCCCGAGGGGAGGAGGATCGTCCTGGGCGAGCTCCTCGCTTCCGGCAGGATTCTTCTCTACTTCTATCCGCGCGCTCACACCCCCTACTGCACGCGGCAGGCCTGCAACCTTCGCGACCATGGGAACGGGCTGGCTCCCTGGAAGGTGCGGATCGTCGGGATCAGCAGCGACTCCCCGAAGCGGCTCGCTTCCTTCCGGCGGCGGCACGATCTCCCCTTCCTCCTTCTCTCGGATCAATCCGGCGAGGCCACCCGAGCCTTCGGGCTGCCCGCCTTTCTCGGATTCGTGAAGCGGGCCTCCTTCTTGATCGAGGAGGGCGTCATCGTCTGGAGAGACCTTCATCCGCGCGTCGGCGTTCACGCCCAAGACCTGCTCCGCATGTTGCAAGCGCGGTTGCGGATACCCCTCCCCGGGGCCGAGGAGTTGCCGGGAGCCGGGGAACCGCAGCAGGAGCCCGACGACCCGCCTCGACCATGGCCTACCGACGGCTAGCTCTCTTCCTCCCCACCGCACTCGGTAGTCGCCGCCACACGTACCGACTGGGGATCTGGCTCTTTCTCCGGGGAATCTCCGCCGTTTACGCGATCGCTTTCCTCGCGCTGGCGATTCAACTGCCGGGGCTCTTGGGATCGCGCGGCATCCTGCCGGTTGCCGAAGCGCTCGTCGTGGGGAGGGCGAACCTGGGCGCTTCCCGCTATCTCCTGGCACCCTCCCTCTTCTGGTGGACCGGGGGGAGCGATCTTCTCCTGCGGGTCCTTGCCTGGACCGGGGTTCTCCTCGCCCTCCTTCTTTTTTGCGACTTTGCTCCCGCCTGGATCGCCTTTGCGCTCTGGGCGCTCTACCTCTCCTTCGTCTCTCTGGGGCGGGACTTCTTTTTCTTCCAGTGGGACAGCCTCCTCCTCGAAGCCGGCCTCCTGGCTGTCCTGATTGCCCCATGGCGGCTGCGGCCGCAGTGGGGTGTTGCCCCCTCTCCCCCGCCGCTCGCTTCGTTCTGGCTGCGGTGGCTTCTCTTCCGCGTCCTCTTTCTCTCCGGTGTCGTCAAGCTGGCGAGCGGAGACACCACCTGGCGTGCGCTGACGGCGCTCCAATACCACTACGAAACCCAGCCACTCCCTTCCCCCTTTTCCTGGTTTTTCTTCCATCTTCCTCTCGGTTTCCATGAGAGCACGACCTTCCTGGTCCTCGCGACCGAGCTCGCAGTCCCCTTCCTCTTTTTTGCGGGCCGCCTTGGCTGCCTCCTGGGATTTGCGGTATCGGTCCTCTTGCAGCTCTTCATCCTGCTCACGGGAAACCATGCCTTCTACAACTGGCTCACCTTGATCCTCGGCTTCTCCCTCTTAGACGATACTCTCCTCCGCCGGTTCCTTCCCCGCCTCTCGTGCGATACCCGCCCCGTTTCCCTCCTCCAGCGTCGGTCGAGCCCGATCCTGGGCGGGCTCCTCTTTCTGCTGAGCCTGCCGCTCTTTCTGGCGGTGCTGGGAGTCCGGCCGGCTCGGCCGGTGGCCTCCGTTCTCACCGCGATCAGTCCGTTTCGCAGCGTCAACGACTATGGAGCCTTTGCGGTCATGACGACCCGGCGGCTGGAGATCGTGATCGAGGGGAGCCAAGACGGGGAGAGCTGGTTAGTCTACCCCTTTCGCTGGAAACCGGGTGACCTACGCAAGATGCCCGCGTTCGTCGCTCCCTACCAGCCGAGGCTCGATTGGCAGATGTGGTTTGCCGCTTTGAGCGGACCGGCCCGCACCGCCTGGTTTCCGCGGCTCGCCCAGCGACTCCTGGAGGGAAGCCCCGAAGTGGCTGCCCTCTTCGCCTCCAATCCGTTTGCTTCCGCTCCCCCGACCTATGTCCGGGCCCTCCTCTACGAATACCGGTTCAGCTCGTGGGGAACGCTCCGGCATACCGGGGAGTGGTGGCAGAGGGAGCTGATCGGCGTCTATCTCCCTCCCAGTGCCCTGCGCCGGCCCATGCCAGGAGAGGAAGCAGAGCGGCTGGGACCCGCGCGCGAAGCTTCCGGGAATCTGTCGCTCGACCGCTAGGGTTTTCCCTTGGCGTCGAAAGATTCGGCCTTCCCCGATTCAGCTTTCCTCTTGGTCAACCGGTGAGAAGCGCGCTTCGATTTCTCGAGCTTCGCAACTTCCGACGAGCCATGCACGTAGGGCGGCGTCGGGCCGTAGACCAGATCGGTCGCCGCGACGCAATAGGGAGTGCCCAATGGATCGGTCGGGCCGTAGGGAAACTTGGGGATGGGCGGTTGGAATTCCCAACCGGCCCACGCGGAGGATCGGAAGAAGAGGCCGCAGAGTCCGACCGCCAGAACGAACGCTGGGAGAGGAGAGAGTTTTTTCATCAGAATTTGTAGCGAAGTCCGGCGAGCACCAGGTTGGCGGTGAACTGGTCGAAGTGCTGGTTCACCACCTGCCCTGGGCCAAAGACCGCCGGATTGCCGCTATAGCTAAAGTTGGTTCCGGTGAGCAAGAGGTAGCGGTATTCGACGAAGACCGACCAGCGCTTGTTGATCCACCGGTCGATACCCGCGATCCCTTCGACTGCGAACGCGCCGGCACTCGTGTTGATGCCGGCGCCGAGCAGGTTCTGCCCACTGGCCGGCCCTCCGTTCGGCACCGCCGAGGCCGACGAGTTGCTGATGTAGGCGCCACCCACTCCAATTCCAAAATGGAGGGTCAGGACCGGTGTATACAAATTGAGGAGGCCATCCACCGTGATGACCCCGGCGTTGAAGTTCTGCTTGCTATCGATGGCACCCGGCACCGCGGGAGCGCCATAGCCCGGCCCGGAGGAGGCGGCAGTCAAGCCGAGGTAGAAGGCGTCGAGCTGGACGGCGGGCCTCCAGTAGAAGTCCCAACTGTCCCCAATCTTATTGCCAGCGAACTCGTAGCCGAACAGCAGCCCCCCCACCCCGTTGACGATGCCCCCTCTCTCCGTGAAGGGCGAAAGGCCCACCGGCGCGGGATAGGACGAATATCCATACTCTGGGTTGGAAAAGGCGCCTCCGCCAAAGATGCCGGCATAGAGTCCCGATTTTACGGTGAAGGGATTTTCTAAGGGCGGCGCTTCCTTCCCTCCTCCCTGCGGAGCCTGGGGCGAAATCCCGTCTTCCAGACCCGTTCCCGCAAGCAAAGGGCCTTGGGGGGACTGCTCGGGGAGCTCGGAGTCTGCGGAGGGGGCCGGGGAGGACCAGGCCGACCCGCAGGCGATGGCGCAGAAAACAACCCCAACCAAGAACCCCTTGTGCAACTCCTCCTCCTTCCTGCGAGATCCGCGCGATAAGCGCCAGAGAATTAGCGACTTTTGTCCCCGCCCAGGCCTTCTGTCAATCGAATTTCCGCCCCGGAGGAGGCGGCTCTCCGCTTCCGCCCGGCCGGGAAACGCGGCTAGGAAACGGAAAGGCCCTTCCGCGCGGGAAGAGCCTTTCTCTCGAGGTTACGTGCAAAACGCTTCAGCCTTTGACCTCGATCGTCTTGGGCTTCGCGTGCTCCCCCTTCGGGAGATGCACCTGGAGGATTCCCTCCTTGAACTCCGCATCGATCTTCTCCGCGACCACGTCATCGGGAATTACGAACGATCGGGAAAAGGAGCCATAGGCCCGCTCGACCCGATGATACTTCTTGCTCTTTTCCTCCTTCTCCAGCTTCCGTTCGCCGGATATCGTGAGCACACCCGACTCCATGGATACCTTCACCTCGTCCCGCTTCATGCCGGGTATCTCGATCTTCACGAGATACTCTTTGTCATCCTCGGTGATGTCGGCCAGGGGCCGCCATTCGGCGAGCTCGAGCCGCTCGCTCGGCGCCTCGAGGAGCTCCAAAGGCCGGTCCCAAAGCGACGCCATTCGCTTCCGCATCTCCTCCAACTCGCGGAAAGGATCCCAAACACCTGCTCCTGCCGGACCTCGTCGTACCAAGCCATTCATTGCCTTCTCCTTTCGTGTGAGTTCCCTGCGTCTGCCACTGCGCGACCTGTTGCGCAGCAGCCAATTTGTACTGACAAGCCTACACGGCGGACCCAGAATGTCAAGCTAGGCGAGGAGGGCGACAAGCGATGGATTGGCTGGCACTACTGGCAGGCTGGGAAGATCTCCTGCGATCGGTTGTGAAGGAGCATGGGTTCTGGGCCTACCCCCTGCTCTTCGCGATCGTCTTTTGCGAAACGGGCCTGGTTGTCACCCCCTTCCTTCCGGGGGATAGCCTTCTCTTTCTCCTGGGGGCCTTCGCCGGCCAAGGTTGGCTCCATCTGCCCACCCTCCTGCTGAGCCTCATCCTTGCCGCGGTGCTCGGGGACTCGATGAACTACTGGATCGGCTGGCGCGTGGGACCCGCGATCTTTCGCGATTCCCAAGCCCGCTGGCTCAACCGGCGGCACCTGATTCGCGCCCGAGCCCTCTGCCGCCGGTATGGCGCCCGTGCGATCGTCCTCGCCCGCTTCATCCCGGTCCTCCGGACCTTCGCCCCCTTCGTCGCCGGTGTCGGGACGATGACCTATTCCCGCTTTTTCTTCTGGAACGCCGCAGGGGGCATCTCCTGGGTGGCCCTTTTCCTGCTCGCGGGCTTTTTCCTGGGAAGCGCTCCGGCGGTCCAGAGCCACCTCCACCTCTTTCTTTTGCTGATCATCGCCTTCTCCCTGCTTCCAGTGGCCCGGGAGGTCCTGCACGCGCGCGCAGCCCGGGCGAAGCCGATTGTCGGCAAGTAGGCGGTTGCGGAAGAAGAAAACTTTGGCTACGGTGTTTCTCCTGTGCAGAAAGAACAGTTAGATTTCCTGCGAACCCTGATCGAGACTCCTAGTCCCTCGAGCGGCGAGATGGTCGCTCAACGGTCCTGGATCGATTACGTCAAGCCCTACGCCGACCGCGTCGAGACCGACGCCTATGGCAACGCGATCGCCCTGCTCCACCCGGAGGGATCTCCCAAGATCCTCCTGGCGGCTCACATCGACGAGATCGGCTTCCAGGTCCAGTATGTCGACGAGCGTGGATTTGTCTATTTCACCACCGTCGGAGGATCCGATCCGCTGCTGGCGCGCGGCCAGCGGGTGCGGATTCAGCACGACGGGGAAGCCGTCCTGGGCGTGATCGGCTCCCTCGCCATCCACCTGCAGGACCGGGAGGGAAAACAGGATCCGCCCAAGTGGCACGAGCTCTTCATCGACATTGGGGCCGAGAGCCAAAAGGAGGCCCTGGAGCGAGTCTCCGTCGGCGATCTCATCACCTACGACTCGGGCTTTGCCCCCCTCCATGGGGATCTCTGGGTGGGTAGGGCTTGCGACGACCGAGTCGGGGCCTTCGTCGTGGCCGAGGCCTTCCGGAAAGCCGCCCTACGGCGGGAGAAGTTGCACTCCTGTGTTATCGCAGCGTCGACAATCCAGGAGGAAAATGGCCTTTTCGGCGCCGCGATGGTCGGCTACTCGGCCCATCCCGACGCCGCGGTCGTGGTCGACGTCGGCCACGCGACCGATATTCCGATCGCCGACAAGAAGCGCCAAGGAGACGTGCAGCTCGGCAAGGGACCCATCTTGAGCCGCGGAAGCGTCAACCATCCTCTCCTGGTCCGCCGACTGGCGGAGGTTGCCCGCGCACATGGGATCGCCTATCAGCAGGGAATCGACCCGCGCCGGTCGGGTACCGATGCGGACGCCATCTTCTTGCAGCGCGGGGGCATTCCCACTGCAGCCCTCGGCATCCCCAACCGGTACATGCACAGCCCGGTCGAGATTGTCCATCTCCAGGACCTCGAGACGCTCGCGGAATGGCTCAGCCTGTTCTTGGTGGATCTCCAGCGGGACGAACTCTTCCGGCAACAGTGGTAGTCATGGGAAATCCGGTCTCGGCTCGCTCATGCGCACCCGGGGAATGTTTTTCAAAGGCGCCTCTCGATTTTACGGAAGAGCCGGGGGAACCACGGTGAAGGTGCGCCGGCTGCTGCACACGCGTTATCGCGTGAACGATTTGGGGAAGATCGTCGCCTTTTTTACCGATCTGCTCGGTCTCCAGGAAGTGAGTCGATCAACCTCCCCTCGGGGCTCCACGCTGGTCTTTCTCAAAGCCCCCGAAAGCGAGGAGCTGCTCGAAATCTGCCACTACCCCGCGTCGGGACCGGTGGTCGTACCGCCCGATCTGACGCATCTGGCCTTCGAGGTCGATGACCTGGAGGACTTCGGCCGCGAGGCCGCGGAAAGGGGTTATCCCTTTTCCGACGGCCCCACGGCGAGCCGCTCCGGAACGCGCTTTGCGTTCATCGACGGACCGGAGGGGTACGAGATCGAGCTGATCGAGCGCAAGCGAGCGTAGGAGTCCTCCCGCATGAGACGAGTGCGGTTTGGCGGCGTGGTTGGTGCCAAGCCCTGTCAGGTGGAGAGCGAGGTGCGCGAGCTGGAAGCGGCCGGGATCGACTTCCTCCACGTCGAGGTGATGGACGGCCACTTCGTGCCCGATCTGGGTGGCGGCCCCCGTTTCGTTGCCGCCCTTCGCACGACGACCGAGCTGCCCATCGAGGTCCATCTCCGGATCGAGCAGCCCGACCGCTACGCCCGTGCCTTCATCGAAGCCGGGGCCGACATTGTGACGGTTCACCTGGAGGCCCGCCACGAGGTGCAAAAGACGATCGAGCTCATTCGGTCGATGGGCTGCCGCTGCGGGCTCGCCCTCAATCCGATCACCCTCTTGCAAAAAGCCTTCAAATATCTTCCCCACATCCACTTTCTTCTCTGCCTTACCGCCAACCCCGGCCTGCGGCAGCCGCTCCTGCCCGAGACGCTCCGGAAAGTCGCGCAGGCAAAGGCCCATCGGGAAGCGGGCAACCTCGTCTACGAGATCGAGGTGGAAGGCGGGGTGACTCGGGAGAGCCTCCCCTCCGTGGTCATCCACGGAGCGGACCGAGTCATTTTAGAAAGTCGGCTCCTCGGCGAAAGAGAGAACGATCCCCTCCGCGAGCTGCGCGCCGCCGCCGAAGAAGCCAACATGGGTGGCTGATCGCCTCACCCGCCGGACCTTCGTCCGCGGGGACCGGAGTGGAAGGCGAAGACGGCCATCGCTGCGCCCGCCCCCATCAGGAGCGCCCAATCGAACCCCGCCTTCGCGGAGCTCGTCGGAATCCTCACCGCGGCGGTCATCCAGGGACCGAGCTCGGCAAGCGCCGCGGGCGGCTCATCGAAGAGGATCTTCACCGGAATCCGCTGCTCCGGCTTGACATAGTTGAGCCGCATGTCCAGCAACGGGTAGGCGCTGTAGGCCGAATTGGTCCCGCGCTGAATGCTCTCCACATGCCCCCGGTAGAGGCGGCCCGGCTGCGCCCAGATCCGGATTTCCGCCGCCATTCCCGGACGAATGTGGCGGAGCTCCCTTTCCCGGAAGTTGGCCGTCACCCAGACCCCTTCGGGCACAATCGAGAAGAGAAACTGCCCTGGAGCCACTAAGTTTCCCTGGTCTACCCGGCGTCCTGAGATCTTCCCGGCAATCGGCGCCCGGATCTCGCTATAGCCGAGGGCCAAGCTCTCCAAGCGGAGCGCAGCCTCGGTGGTGGTGTTCACGGCGACCGCCGCATCGAGGTTGAGCTCGGGCGTCGCATGCGTGGTGACCAGCCGATGCATCCGAATCCACTCGGTCCCGGCTAAGAGCCGTGCGGAATCCGCGACGGCAACTCGCGCCTGGTAGTCCCTCGGGTCGATCAAGGCCAAAAGCTGCCCTTGGCTCACCCGCGTATTGTCGTCGATGAGGAGCTTCTCCAGGTATCCGGAGACCCGGGGCGAGATCCGCACCGCGTGGGCGCTCAGGATCGAATCCTCCGTCGAGGCGAAGCTCCCCTCTCCTCCCAGAAGAAACCGAGTTGCGGCATAGACCAGCAGGCCTGCGCCGGCGCTCCGAGCGATCCGGGTCCAGAGCCGCTTCTTCTCCCGCCTGCCCTCGTCCTGTCCTTGGTCTTCCATTGTCTTCCCGCTTCCCGGTGGATCCGTCTCGCGGGCAGGCTCAGGCTGACAAGACGGCTAAAGGCCGTCAAGTGGGAAGCCGCTTGTGGCCTTGACATGAGCCACGCCCGGGAGCAGAAGTGAGCAATCTCCCGGAGCTGTGCCTGAGTGGCCGAAAGGGACGGTTTGCTAAACCGTTGTACCCCAAAAGGGTACCGAGGGTTCGAATCCCTCCGGCTCCGCCACTTCCGCCTTGATGAAGGAACGGTGGGTGCGCTTGGCCCTTCGATGCCTTCGAACGCTCTCGTTGCGGACGCCAATGGCTACGCGAGAGTCATCTCCGATCACTTTCGGGGCAGATCCTCGCCGGGGTAGGTTACCGTCCCGTCGTCGCGAACCACAGCGCCGGGCGTCAGATGGGCTTCCTCAATATGCTCCACCCCGAGGATGTGCATTACGCGTTCGCCTGCGGCGAGGAGGTAGTCGGTGATGATACGCCGATGGCAGCGCCACCAGACCGCCTCGGCGCACATAATGGCGCATCGGTGCCGCCTGCCTCGGTCTCGGAGCTGCGCCAGACCCGCTGCGAACGGCGGCGTCAGCGCGTAGTCCGCATAATTACGAAAACTGCTCATCTGCCAATACCGGTTGGGCGAAGGGATCACGCTGCGCCTCTTTCCGCGGAAACCACCCAGCCCGACGATAGGCTCATAGCCGATCTGCCACGGCGCCAGTGTTTCGGGAAGGCTCTCGCCATTGAACTGTGGATTCGTACGCGATCGCGGTACCGACCTCACGTCGATGACCAGGTTGATGCTCGACGCCCGGAGCAGATCGACGAATTCAACGATCGTCCGGGTCGAATGGCCGATGGTGAAAAAGGTGCTCGTAATGGCTCTGCCGAGGAACGGCGATCATCAATCCGAACCGTATTATCTCAGATCGTACATGCATGTTTTTGCTAGCAAAAGCGTCCGTTGCTCGTGCTCTGGCTCATTCAGGGCTTACGGGCGCTCTGCTGAGTCTGGCGAGGGTGAGGCGCGGATGCATTTCAGGCGAACCGCTCTGGCTTGGCATTCTGTTCAACGACCGAGTGCTGAGAAAAGGAAGGAATCCTTGCTTTGTCATCCCCTCTCTCTCCACCGAAGAGAGGCGCGCCCAGTGTCTCGACGAGAAGCTCTCCTCTTCTGGTGGAGAGAGGGAGAATCGGATCAAGGGTGCGCCGGCAAAACCGGCGAAGAGTAGGTGGTGCAAGTCCACTGCACTGAAGAAATAGCGAATCACAGTGGCCCTGAGTCATGCGCCGTTGACCGTGAGGACAACGGTGAAGCGTTGACAAGGGTACGCACAGGCCAGCCATGGAGCCGCGAAAATGGTTTATGTTCCGAACGCTGACACGGTCTTTGACGTGGAAGGCAACACGGCCGGAGGCGATAACGCGAGCCTTCGATCGGTTCGGCGTGGTCTTAGAACCTGGCATGTGCGCACGCTCTTCGCACGGGAACCGGGAGATCTTGGGCCTGACCGGCAAGCACTACCGGTCCGCATCGGGAAGGTGAGGAGCCAAAGCCGATGATGAACGGACCCAAGAAGTCTGACCTCGCCATAGTAGCTGAGAAGCCGACGAACAAGGCCGGGAAACCGGCGGCGGAGCCGGTGGAGCCAAGGGCGAGGACCGAGGGGAACACGCATCAGCAAAGCACGGACCGGACTCAGGGCCGGGTTCGCGTGTCACAGGCGCTGGAGCGTGTACGGCAAGTAGCAAAGGCGAGGAAGAAGGAACGGTTCACTGCGCTGCTCCACCATATCAGCGTCGATCTACTCCGTCAGTCGTTTTACGCACTCAAGCGCAACGCGGCTCCCGGAGTGGACGGGGTGAGATGGTCGGACTACGAGGCAAACCTGGAGAGCAATCTGCAAGGTCTGCATGATCGGGTTCATCGGGGCGCGTACCGGGCACTGCCCAGCCGGAGGAAGTACATTCCAAAGCCGGATGGGCGGCAGCGGCCGTTGGGCATCGCGTCGTTGGAGGATAAGCTCCTCCAGCGGGCGGTGGTGGCGGTGCTGAATGCGATCTACGAGGAAGATTTCCTCGGGTTCTCGTATGGATTCCGGCCGAAGCGCAGTCAGCACGATGCGCTGGATGCTTTGGCAACCGGCATTCAACGACGGAAGGTGAGCTGGATACTCGATGCAGATTATCGAAGCTTTTTCGACACGGTGAGTCATGAATGGCTTATTCGTTTCCTGGAGCATCGAATCGGCGACGAGCGCATCCTCCGTCTGATCCGCAAATGGCTGAAGGCGGGAGTACTGGAGGCGGAGGTTGTCACGGAGAGCGAAGCAGGCACGCCTCAGGGTGCGACGGTGTCGCCCCTGTTGGCCAACGTCTATTTGCATTACGTGTTCGATCTCTGGGCGCAACAGTGGCGGAAACGCCACGCCCGCGGGGACATGATCATAGTGCGCTACGCCGATGATAGTGTCCTCGGCTTTGAGTATGAAGCCGATGCCCAGCGGTTTCTGGCGGAGATGGGGACGCGGTCGAAGGCATTCTCGCTGCAACTGCATCCGGACAAGACACGGATCATTCGGTTTGGCCGTTAGTTGCGTATCGTTCTTTCTGTAAATTCCTTTTCAGCAGTAGGCTGAAAGCTCGCCGGGCAGCGGTCATGGTGCCAAAGCTTTGAGAAAGGAGTATGCCCACATGGCAATGCGAATCGAACCCAATCCACTGGAGGCAGCCTATGCGGTACTGCTGGAGCATGGCCTGGAGGGCGCTGGCGAAGCCTTGCGCATCCTCGTCAACGAGGCCGCCAGGATGGAGCGTTCGCACTTTCTGGGCGCCCTGCCCTACGAGCGCAGCGCAAACCGGCGCGATTATGCCAACGGCTTCAAACCCAAGACGGTTCTGACCAAGCTGGGCGAGATTACCTTCGAGGTACCGCAAGTGCGCTCGGGTGACTTTTATCCCTCCGCTCTGGAAAAGGGAACGCGCACCGATCAAGCCGTCCATCTCGCTCTGGCCGAGATGTATGTCCAGGGTGTCTCGACCCGGCGCGTGATCGATGTGTTGCAGCGGCTCTTGGGGCCAGAAATCAAGCTTTCATCGGCCCAGGTCAGTCGCGCCGCCGCCAAGCTCGATGAGGGGCTTTCCGCCTGGCGTGAGCGTCCCTTGGGCGAAGTGCCCTACCTCTTTCTCGATGCCCGCTACGAGAAGGTCCGCCTGGAGGGAAAAATCGTCGATTGCGCCGTCTTGGTCGCGGTCGGCGTCGAGGCTTCGGGCAAGCGCCGGGTGCTGGGCTGTGAGGTGGCCACTTCGGAGGCCGAGATCCATTGGCGGCACTGTCTGGAGGGCCTCATGCGTCGAGGGCTCAAGGGGGTGAGGCTCATCGTTGCCGACGACCACGCGGGGCTCAAGGCCGCCCGCCGAGCGGTGTTGCCTGCGGTTCCCTGGCAACGCTGCCAGTTCCACCTGCAACAAAACGCCCGTCAGTTCGTCATCCGCGTCGAGGCGAGAAAGACGGTTGCCGCTCAGTTGCGCGCCATCTTCAATGCCCCCGACCGGGCCGAAGCCGAGCGGCTGTTGAAGATCACCCTTGCGCTTTGGCACAAGGAACACCCCAAGCTCGCACGCTGGGCCGAGGGGGCCATTGCTGAGGGTCTGACGGTCTTCGACTTCCCGCCCGAGCACCACCTGCGGCTGCGCACCACCAACGGCTTGGAGCGTATCAACCGGGAACTGCGACGCCGCACCCGTGTGGCCAGCATCTTCCCCAATCCCGAATCCTGCCTACGGCTCGTCTCGGCTCTCCTTGCCGAACTCGACGACGAGTGGATGACCGGCAAGGTTTACCTCACCCTCAGCCCGTAGCCCTACGCGGATGAGCGCCGACACCGAAATTTACAGAAAAGGGGTTGCACAATCTGGCCGTTTTGCGGCTCTCAATCGAAAAGAACGTGGTCGGGGCAAACCGGAGACCTTCAACTTTCTCGGCTTTACCATGATCTGTGGCCAGAAGCGCACGGGTGGCTTCCAACTTCTGCGAAGAACCCGCCGCGACCGTCTGCAGCGCACGATACAGCGCGTGAAAGAGGAATTGCAGCGAAGGCGGCACCAGCCGATTCCTGATCAAGGAAAATGGCTGGCGCAGGTGGTCAGGGGCTTTTATGCATACCACGCAGTGCCGACGAACTATCCGGCGCTGCGGCTGTTTCGGGTTCGCATTGCACAGCTCTGGAAGCGCGCGTTGTCACGGCGTGGCCAGCGCGGTCAGTTGACCTGGAAGCAAATGCCCAAACTCGTTGATGCCTGGCTGCCACCACCGCCTATTCTGCATCCTTGGCCCGAGCGTCGCTTCGCCGTCAAGCACCCAAGGTGGGAGCCGTGTGCCTGAATCGGGCTTGCACGGATCTGTCCGGGGGGCGTTCCGCAAGGAGCGTCCCTACCGGGAAAAGAGCTTCTCCGCTTTGCCGCCCGGCTCTCGACCGCGCAAATGGCCAGCAATCAGCTTCGCCTCTCCTTCTCGGCTTTGGCCTATGCCCTGGTCGAAGCGCTGCGAGGGCTGGCTCTGCAAGGAACGGAGTGGGCCCAGGCCCAGGTCGACACCCTCCGGCTCAGGCTCTCCAAGATCGGGACGCTGGTCCGTGTCCGCGTCCGACGCGTCCTCTTGTCGATGAGCAGCGCCTATCCTTGGAAGCACCTCTTCACCCATGTCTTCCGGATGCTGCGTTGCTGAGCATCCACAAAAACCAGAGCGCTTCCCCCTGCAGCAGAGCCTCCCATCGGGCGGAGCCTGGCTCCCAAAGCCGACTTTTTGCCCTTTCCAGAGCTCGCATTCCGCCAAAACGAGGAGAAATCTTACTCCATCGCCGCTCACGAAGACCCTTTCCTCGCCGAACGTCCTCGCAATCGACTCGGGGCTGCCTCTCGCGCGCAAAACCTAGCGTTGGTGAGAAATGGCGGTCAGCCCAGTCCGGCTTAGCGTCTACCAGAAAGGAGCAACACTCCTGAATCCGCGCCTCGCCCGGGCTGCCCTCCAACCAATGAACGGAAGGAATGCGCCACTCTCCTTCCGCTCGCGCACGCTTCCACCATTGCCGCCATCGCTCGAGGGAGCAGTATTCCACATCAAGCGCGTCGACCACGGGAAAACACTCTTCGAGCAGCCGCGCCCTCTCCCCTTCCGGCCAATGTCGCCGTCCTCCCTCTTCGAAAACACGCTGCGTCAGAAGAGCCGGTCGGGCCCGCTCCGTCAAGGAGGCACGCAGATCCCGGAGGGGAACCCCAGCTTCCCGCAGGGCGCCGAGCCGGCGTTCCACAGGTGGACGGGCGACTCGGCCCGCAGAAAGGGCAGGCCTTCGGCCGTGGTGACGGTCCCAACAACCCACGACCCCTGCGGCCCCCCTTTCACCAAGTCTCGCCCCGGCTCAACCGCTCTTTCCATGGCTCCGTTTGAATCCCCGGATCGCCTTCGAGAGACTCGAGATCTTTCCCCAAGGGAGTTCCCTGCGGACCAGCCGAGGCGGATTGGCCGAGGCTTTCCTTTTTTCTAGCAATTCACGCCACTTTGTTTTCAAGCTACGCCTGCGCCGGTGAATAGTCCTCCCCTCCTCGAACCGACTTCCCTGAAAGAAGCCTCTTTCCCTTCTCGATTTCGCCCTATCGGAAAACGGAGATGATCCTACGAGCGAGCAACTTTCTCCCGGTCCATCTGCTTAGGCAGGCCTTGCAGACCTTGGCGGCAAAGTACTTCTCCGTCCCGATCTGAGGGAAAATAGGGTGTCGGCGGATGGGGCTCTTCCCATGAGTAGCCCGCGTATCGTCATCTGTGGAGCCGGGTTTGGAGGCCTTACCGCAGCCAGGACCTTGGGCGAATGGTTTTCCCGATCGCGTCGGGCCGGAAACCTTCTCTTGATCGACAAGGAGAACTATCATCTTTTCCAGCCGCTCCTCTATCAGGTGGCTACCGCCGGGCTTTCCGGCCCGGACATCGCCGTACCGATCCGCTCGATCCTTCGGCGCTTCCCGCAAATCATTGTTCGCATGGACGACATTCGAGGGTTCGACCTCCAAAAAGAGGAAGTCCTCCTCGAGGGAGGAGCGGTGCCGTATGACTACCTTGTCCTGGCTCTGGGCGCGATCACCGGCTACTTCGGCCACGCCACCTGGAGCGAGCACGCCTCGGGTCTTAAGGCTCTTTCCGATGCCCATCAGATCCGCAACCAACTGCTTCTTGCTTTCGAGGAGGCAGAAAGCACCGAGGACCTCCGCAAGCGAGAGGAGCTTCTCACGGTGGTCGTCGTGGGAGGCGGGCCGACCGGAGTGGAGTTGGCGGGAGCGATCGCCGAGCTGGCCCGCCGCGTGCTGCGCCGAGACTTTCGTCGCATCGATCCGACGAAGGCTCGGATTCTGCTTATCGAAGCGGGCTCCCGCCTTCTGACCCAATTTCCAGAAAGGCTGGGACGCATCGCAGAGCAGAAATTACGAGGCCTCGGAGTCGACGTCCGACTCTTCAGCCCCGTTCAAGACCTCCGCGAGCGATCGGTGGTCTTGGCCGCAGAGACGATTCGGACCGCTACCATTCTTTGGGCGGCGGGAGTCTCTCCCCACCCCCTCGCCGCAAGCCTGCCAGTACCGAGAGACCGGTCCGGACGGTTGCTCGTGCTTCCCGACCTGAGCCTGCCCGGTCATCGGAATGTTTTTGCGATCGGTGACATGGTTTCGGTGCCAGGCGTGCCCGCGATTGCCCCTGCAGCCATGCAGATGGGACGCCACGTCGCAGGCGTGATCATTCGCGATCTCGGCCCAGGCACGGCCCGTCCTGAGAATCGAGATCCTTTCCATTACCGAGACAAGGGAATGATGGCCACGATCGGCCGCGCAGCGGCCGTTGCCTGGATCGGAAGAGCGGCGTTCAACGGCCCGGTCGCCTGGTTCGCCTGGCTAGCGATCCACCTAGCCTTTTTGATCGGATTTCGCAACAAGGTCAGCGTGCTCTTCGAGTGGACCTGGGCCTACCTCACTTATCGGCCGGGAGCCCGCATTCTCCTCCGATCCGAGGGAACCGGAAGACCAAAACGACGTAGCCCAAGCGCGAGTTCCCGGATCGAGGATCGACCCGGGACATCCGGCTCGTCCAGGTAGCCGTAGACGAGCTCGCTTCCCAAGGCGGGAAGGATGATGCGGGAGAGTCCGGCCCACGGACCCAGCCGCATGGGGGTCGACGCTTGGAAGCGATGGTCCAACAGCACCCGCGCCAGCGAACAAAGGTCTTGGAGCTCGCGAAGCCGTAGAGTGACCTTAGCCGCCATTTCTCGCGAAGGCCCTTTCCCTGCCGAACATCCTCGCAATCGACTCGGGCCTTCCTTTCTTGCGCGAAACCTCGCGTTGGTGAGAAATGGCGGCTAAAGAAGATCGAATTCTTTCGAAGTGAACCAGCATTCGAGCGGGGTCGCGGCCTCGATCGCGGAGGAAGGAGATAGAGTGCGCTCGCTCTCCTCGACAAAGCTCTGCGACGGTCTCTTGCGGTGTCTCCGATGAGGTTGGTAAAAACGACCGCAGCGATCGGGCCGACGCGAACTGGAGCGCCGAGCCGAAATCAGGCAATCTCGGCTCTCCCATTGTCACGTCCCAAGTCAATGAAGTCCGTAGCCTCGTCATCGTTGTTCTCGCCGTTGTAGCTCCCAAGGCATTTCCGCTCATGCTGTTCGGGGATGGTATAACGCGGCCCAGAGTGCCAGAATGGAAATGACGTTGCCAGCAAAGAACACGAGCCAGAAAGCCACCAGCTCGTCGAGCATTCCGGCGTGAAAGAGAGCCAGCGCCGCAAGCGCGATTGACGCAGCAACGATCTCGGTCGTGCCCGGCCAGCGAGCGAAATCGCGCCGCCGCGAGAGCAGGGCCAGCACGATCGTGACCACTGCCGCAGCATAGGCGTCCCACGCTCCGTCACGCAGCCGCTTCAGGTCGAGAATCGCCGCGTAGGAGAGCCATACTCCGAGGGCGGTAGACGCCAGATTGGAAATCATGCTCACCCTCATTCTTTTGCCGTTCCTTCCAGTTGCTCCAGGTAGTGCAGCGAGATCCAGGGAATGATGCTGCATAGCACGGCTGACGCGGTAAGCAGCAACTTCCACGGCAACGTGAGCGAGGAGGTCAACCAGAGCATTACCGCGACCGCCCATTGCCCACCGTAACAGGCATAGCCAAGCCCGGCTAGCGTCCGCTTGGAGTGCAACCGGCCCGCTACCCAGAAGAGCGCATAGGCCCCAGCCAGGGTGAGAAAGAGGCCGAGCATCACCGCAGTCCAGAGTAGTTCCTCGGGCTTCATGCGCCGACCTCGGGGATGCGCAGCTCTACCACCGATGCCATGCGCCCGACCCGTACCAGGTCAACGACCAGCAGCACGTAGCCAATCGCGAACATCACGCCAAAGGCCATCCGCATCCACATCCCCTCGACGAACCAGGAGCTGGCCTGTGCCGTGATGAACGACTGCAGCGTCGATCCGCCAAGGGCGCGCTCGTGGAAGGTCTGCGCCATCCCGGCGATCAGCAGCCCTCCAGCCATGCCGATGATGCCGAGATTGAGCAGCGCAAACGACCATTTCCATAATGGACCGTCGATCTGCCGAGCGCCGCGTGCCTCGGCTAACACCACGTAGAAGATCGAGATCAGCCCGCAGACATAGGCGCCCCACCAAGCGAAGTGGCCGTGTGAAGCGGTCCACTGCGTGCCGTGCGTGAAGAGGTTGATTTGCGGCAGGGTCATCATAAAGCCAAAGACCCCCGCGCCGAAGAAGTTGCCGAAGGCCTCAGCGAACATCCAGTAGAGCGCTGGGCGGTTGCTGCAATGCATGCGATGAACGCCCGCATCATAGATGGCGTGCACCACCATGCCGATCAGCGGCAGCGGCTCGAGCGCCGAGAAGAAACCGCCAAGGGCGAACCAGTACTTGGGCGTGCCGATCCAGTAATAGTGGTGTCCCAGCCCCAGAATGCCCGAGCCCATCACCAGACCGATGTCGATGTACAGCCAAGTCTCGACGATGCGGCGCGAGGTGTTGAGCAGACGCATCAGCGTCCAGGCCATGATACAGGCGATCAGCACTTCCCAGGTGCCCTCGACCCACAGGTGCACGAGCCACCACCACCAGTACATGTCCTTGGCCATGTTGGTTTCGCTGGGGAAGGCGTCGAGGTAGAGAACGAAGAGTGGCACAAGGTCGACGATCAGCACGCCGAGCACCCCTGAGAGCCGGCGTGCCTTCACCGCGGTGGCGATGATGTTGAACATAAAGACCGCGACAATGGCCAGGATCCCGAGCGCCGCCCAGCGTGGCGCCTCGACATACTTGCGACCCTGGTTGATCAGCCAGAGGGTTGACTCGGCGCTCGGCCCAGTTTGCACCACGGCGAACACCGCGGCGACGGTAAGGAATGCGGCGCAGAATACCCAGAACATCACGTTGGCCAGCCGGATGCCGACCACCTCGCGCTCGACTTCCTGGGGCAGGAACCAGTAGACCGCTCCGAAAAACCCCATCAGGTTCCACACGACCAGCGTGTTGATATGCAGGATCTTGGCCGTGCTGAAGTCCAGAGTGTTGAACAACAATCTGGGCTGGAGGTAGTACGCAGCCGTTAGCAGTCCAGCGGCGATCATCACGCCGAAGAGCGCAAAAGCGACGACTAGATACTTGATCGCCAGTTTCTGGGATTGGTACATGTCGTTCTCCTCATCAGGGTTGTGGGGCATGGCCGAAGTTGGCCGGAAAGCCGTTGGTGTTGATCGCCGACATCCATTTCAGATATGCGACCACCCCCTCGGCGTCCTGCTGGGTCAGATGCAGGTCGGGCATTTGACGGCTCCAGGTCGGATAGCGATCGGGATGGATGAGAAACTTCACCATCGCCTCCTCCCGGGTCTTGCTTCCGGTCATCGGCATCCATAGCTGATCCCAGGCGGGATCGAGCCACGATTTGGTGAGGTCGGGCGCAAAGTAGGCACCGATGCCGAAGAAGGTATGACAGTCGATGCAAGCCTTTGTCTGGATCACCAGCTTGCCGCGGGTGACGAGCGCCCGCGCCTGCTCTGGGTCGTAGCGTCGTCCGAAAAGAAGATCCTCGCCGCCGATTACCGGCATGTCGTAACCCTTGACCGGATCGTACCGATACAAGATCTGCTGATTGATTGCCGTGTAGGGCGGTACGTGCGACCCACCGGCAGTGATGACGGTCAGGCTGTTGACGCTCAGCAGCCCGAGGATCACCAGCATCACGACGGTCGCACTGATCGCACCAGCGCGCCAGAACGCCGGGTCTGCGCCGTGGGAGTTGCTCATGGTCGTGCAGTCGCAGAGTCGGGATGTCCGGCGACCCTAGATGGGGTTGTACTCCTGCGGAAGCGGGCGAGGTTGTACATGAGCAGATCCGCGGGATCGTTGGGACGGCTGGCCGGGACGCAGAGTCCGAGTGCCAGCCCTTCCTGGCGGATGAAGAGTGGGTCGAATCTGCAGCGGATCGCTGCCAGCATCAGTGAGATGTGCTCGTCACAACGAACATCGGAGCGATAACGCCGGAGTACGTCGGATATGCCAGAGAGGGATGCGGCCAAAGAGAAGACTACCCCGCTCGTCAGCTCGATGGGCATCCCCTGCCGCAGGCTGCACGCTGGGATGAGCGGAGTCGATACCGAGCGGACGATGGAGCAGTGGCGAATGCCGCCGCCGATTTCGATGGAGGGGCTAAAAGAGATCGAATGCTTCCGAGTCGATCCAGGGGTTGAGTAACATCGCCAAGCCGATCCGGACGGATGAGCATAGCGGGAGATTGGATAACCGAACTGTTCCAGGTTGGGAAAAAAGGGTTTAACGCGATCGTGGGCGGTCGAAGGCTTCACGGCGGCGGAAAGGGTCACCGGTAGTATCCGCTTTTTTGTGTGTGAGTCGATTCTTTTGGGTTTTGTTGCCTGACACTGGAGAAAGTTGTTCGCACGCCGTCAACCGAAATGGGCGAAACCGCTTCCGCAAAGCGGTCGGCTCTAACCGGACCGATTGTGAATCACTCGCTTGGAGGGAATTCAAGGCGTGCGAAGCAGCTCTCCGCTTTCTCATCGCTTCAAACTGCTTCGTTGCAAAAATGCCTCTTCGCTGTTTCAAGTGGGTAGAGCCGGAAGATCGAGTTGCAACTTTCCGGCTTTGAGGAACGCAGCAATTCTCAGGTAGCGGAAGCTCCGAAAGCCTCTGGCCATCCTTTTGGCCAGCTGGATCAGCCCGTTGATCGCTTCGATGGTTCCGTTGGTGTTCCGTCTCAAGAGAGAAAAGATGATTCCCCCCAGATGCTCTTTGATGGTTTTGGAGAGTCTTCGGAAGGGGGCAAGCCGACTGCGATCAGCCCACCGGAACCACCAGCGGAGCTCTTGGGGATCCTCCTGGGAGAGGATCTCTTGGAGAGCCTCCCGCAACCCAATGGCTCTTCCCAATCGAGGATCGGCGGCGCAAAGGGAACTCCGCAGACCCTTCTGCTCCTCGCTTCGCGTCCATTCGTTGCCTCGGAGAGCCCAGAGGCTTCCTTTCGGCAGCAACCCTTGACGCCCGAACTCCTTGCGCACCTGGTCGACCGCCCCTCCCGCCTCCACCAGTTGAACTCGATGCTCCGGACAGTCGACCCGAGAAACCCGAGCGATCCACTCGGTCCGGTACCGCCAGAAGTCCATCTGCCTCGACAGCTTCCCCACCGTGTCCTGCATGGGGGAAGGTCTTCGACATTCCGGAGAGGCGAACCGATGACCTTGCTCAAAACCCTAGCCAGATCTTCAGAGCATGAGCCCGCGCGGAGAGCTCACTCCGGCTCACCTTCCCTTCCGAATCCAGTGGCAGCGCTGCAGCAAAAAGGTTGTTTACGTCCATCCTGCATGCATCCACCAGGCAGGCCGGCTTGGCAATCCGCCGTCAAGCAGGATCGACGAAGTCGAAGTGCCCTTGACGGCCTCCGGCCTCCTCTCTCCACAGGAATCCGTCGAAGACGGATGGTAAGAACCCCGCTTCTTGCCATCCCTTAACCGACAATCCGCTCTCCTTACCCACTCACCTCAGCGGGGAGCCCAAACCTGGAGAGCAATCCGCAAGGTCTGCATGATCGGGTTCATCGGGGCGCGTACCGGGCACTGCCCAGCCGGAGGAAGTACATTTCAAAGCCGGATGGGCGGCAGCGGCCGTTGGGCATCGCGTCGCTGGAGGATAAGCTCCTCCAGCGGGCGGTGGTGGCGGTGCTGAATGCGATCTACGAGGAAGATTTCCTCGGGTTCTCGTATGGATTCCGGCCGAAGCGCAGTCAGCACGATGCGCTGGATGCTTTGGCAACCGGCATTCAACGACGGAAGGTGAGCTGGATACTCGATGCAGATTATCGAAGCTTTTTCGACACGGTGAGTCATGAATGGCTTATTCGTTTCCTGGAGCATCGAATCGGCGACGAGCGCATCCTCCGTCTGATCCGCAAATGGCTGAAGGCGGGAGTACTGGAGGCGGAGGTTGTCACGGAGAGCGAAGCAGGCACGCCTCAGGGTGCGACGGTGTCGCCCCTGTTGGCCAACGTCTATTTGCATTACGTGTTCGATCTCTGGGCGCAACAGTGGCGGAAACGCCACGCCCGCGGGGACATGATCATAGTGCGCTACGCCGATGATAGTGTCCTCGGCTTTGAGTATGAAGCCGATGCCCAGCGGTTTCTGGCGGAGATGGGGACGCGGTCGAAGGCATTCTCGCTGCAACTGCATCCGGACAAGACACGGATCATTCGGTTTGGCCGTTTTGCGGCTCTCAATCGAAAAGAACGTGGTCGGGGCAAACCGGAGACCTTCAACTTTCTCGGCTTTACCATGATCTGTGGCCAGAAGCGCACGGGTGGCTTCCAACTTCTGCGAAGAACCCGCCGCGACCGTCTGCAGCGCACGATACAGCGCGTGCAAGAGGAATTGCAGCGAAGGCGGCACCAGCTGATTCCTGATCAAGGAAAATGGCTGGCGCAGGTGGTCAGGGGCTTTTATGCATACCACGCAGTGCCGACGAACTATCCGGCGCTGCGGCTGTTTCGGGTTCGCATTGCACAGCTCTGGAAGCGCGCGTTGTCACGGCGTGGCCAGCGCGGTCAGTTGACCTGGAAGCAAATGCCCAAACTCGTTGATGCCTGGCTGCCACCACCGCCTATTCTGCATCCTTGGCCCGAGCGTCGCTTCGCCGTCAAGCACTCAAGGTGGGAGCCGTGTGCCTGAATCGGGCTTGCACGGATCTGTCCGGGGGGCGTTCCGCAAGGAGCGTCCCTACCGGGAAAAGAGCTTCTCCGCTTTGCCGCCCGGCTCTCGACCGCGCCAATGGCCAGCGACCCGCTTCGCCTCTCTTTCTCCGCTCTGGCCTACACCCTGGTCGAAGCGCTGCGAGGGCTAGCTCTGCAAGGAACGGAGTGGGCCCAGGGTCAGGTCGACCCCCTCCGGCTCAGGCTCTCCAAGATCGGGACGCTGGTCCGTGTCCGCGTCCGATGCATCCTCTTGTCGATGAGCAGTGCCTATCCTGGGAAGCCCCTCTTCCCCCACCTCTTCCCGATGCTGCGTTCCTGAGCATCCCTGAAAACCAGAGCGTTTCCCCCATGCAGCAGAGCCTCCCAGCGGGCGGAGCCTGGCTCCCAAAGCCGACTTTTTGCCCTTTACAGAGCTCGCATTAAGCCAAAACGAGGAGAAATCTTGCTCCATCGCCGCTCACGAAGACCCTTTCCTCGCCGAACGTCCTCGCAATCGACTCGGGGCTGCCTCTCGCGCGCAAAACCTAGCGTTGGTGAGAAATGGCGACTAAGCACGTTAGCATACGGTTTTTGCGTCTTAATCTGAGTTACACAGCAGCGCCACCTTTACACTTGACCGTTATCCGGAAAGAAGTTATCGCTTCCTTTGTAGCTTGAGGACAGATGCCCACCGGGCAGGACTCCCGCAACCCAAACGGAGGAGGCTACCAAATGAGGTTTCCGAAAAGTAGGAAGAAGCTCTCTACCGGGATGCTCCTGGCACTGGCGGTCGGTTCCGCGACGGTGATTCCGTCAGCCTATTCCAACGACGATGTTTTGAAGCTCACGGAGAATCCCAAGAACTGGGCGGCTCCGGGCAAAGATTACGCCAACACCCGGCACTCGTCCCTGAAGCAGATCAACACGCAGAACGTCAAGAGCCTGCACATGGCTTGGTCGTTCTCGACGGGCACGCTCCGCGGCCACGAAGGACAGCCGCTCGTCATCGGCGACCGCATGTACGTGGTGAGCTCGTATCCCAACATCGTGTGGGCGCTCGACCTCTCCAAGGGGGGGGCCTACGAAGTCCTTTGGAAGTACGTTCCGAGGCAGGATGACAAGGCGGTCTCGACCGCCTGCTGCGACACGGTGAACCGTGGCGCTTCCTACGCCGACGGAAAGGTCGTCTTCAACACCCTCGACGGCTACGTCGTCTGCTTGGATGCCAACACCGGGAAGGAGCTCTGGAAGACCAAGTTTGCTGATCTCAACAAGGGTGAGACAAGCACTCCCGCCCCGATCATCGTCAAGGACAAGGTCTTCACCGGTTACGGCGGCGACGAGTTCGGCGCGCGAGGCCGCTTCGCCGCCTTCGATCTCAACTCGGGCAAGATGGTCTGGCAGGCCTATAGCACCGGCCCCGACTCGGACGTGCTCCTCGGCCCCGACTTCAACAGCAAGCACCCCGAGTATGGACAGGCCGGCCAGGATCTCGGCGTGAAGACCTATCCTGACGAAGAGTGGAAGCGGGGTGGCGGCTGCGCCTGGGGTTGGTATAGCTACGATTCGAAGCTCGATCTGGTCTACTGCAACACGGGCAATCCCGGTCTCTGGAGCCCCAGCTACCGTACCGAGGCCAAGACCCACGAGGAGGCCAATGAGCCCTGGAAGTGGGACAACAAGTGGTCGATGACCATCTTTGCCCGCAAGCCTGACACGGGCGAGGCCGTCTGGGGCTACCAGATGACCCCGTTCGACCAGTGGGACTATGACGGCGTCAACGAGGATGTGCTCGTCGACATCACCGTCGACGGCGCCAAGAAGCCCTGCCTGGTCCACTTCGACCGCAACGGCTTCGCCTACGTCCTCAGCCGCACGGACGGCACGCTCATCCGCGCCAACAAGTTCGTGACGGTCAACTGGGCCGAGAAGATCGACATGAAGACGGGCCGCCCGGTCAAGGTCAAGGAGCATTCTCCGTTCGAGGTCGGCAAGGCCGTGCAGGCCTACCCGTCGGCCTTGGGCGGAAAGGATCAGCAGCCAGTCGCCGTCGATCCCAAGGAAGCCAACGTCTTCTATGCCCCCACCAACAACTGGGGGATGACGTCCGAGCCGATGGAGCGTGCCCACACCAATCAGGGTAGCGTCTATGTCTTCGCCAACGTTCTGATGAAGGCGGAGAAGCCGGGCATTCTCGGACGCTTCAAGGCGTTCGACGTGATCATGGGCAAGGCTCGCTGGGACATTCCGGAGCGCTTCCCGACCTGGAGCGGTGCGCTGGTCACCGATGGCGGGCTCGCCTTCTACGGCACCCTTGACGGCTGGTTCCGCGCGGTTGACCGGAAGACCGGCAAGATCCTCTGGCAGCAGAAGCTCGGTTCCGGTGTCATCGGCAACCCGATCTCCTTCGAGGTGGGTGGCAAGCAGTATGTTTCGATCCTGACCGGCATCGGCGGCTGGATCGGCCTCCCGGTTACCGCGGGTCTCGACCCGGCGGATCCCTATGGTGGCCTCGGCGTTGCTGGAATGGCTGGGGAGAATGGGTTCTACAACATTCCGATGGGCGGCACGCTCTACACCTTCTGCGTGCAGTAATCCGGCGGATCAGTTAGATCCATGCATCTGACGGGAAAGGGCGGACTGGTCCAGACCCTCGGCGATCCGCTCCCTGCGTGAAAAGATCGAGCAACTGAGCCGGCTCGACGGAAGCCAAGGCCCCCCCACCATGCCTCTTCCCTGTTGCAAGTGGGTAGAGCCGGAAGATCGAGTTGCAACTTTCCGGCTTTGAGGAACGCAGCAATTCTCAGGTAGCGGAAGCTCCGAAAGCCTCTGGCCATCCTTTTGGCCAGCTGGATCAGCCCGTTGATCGCTTCGATGGTTCCGTTGGTGTTCCGTCTCAAGAGAGAGGAGATGATTCCCCCCAGATGCTCTTTGATGGTTTTGGAGAGTCTTCGGAAGGGGGCAAGCCGACTGCGATCAGCCCACCGGAACCACCAGCGGAGCTCTTGGGGATCCTCCTGGGAGAGGATCTCTTGGAGAGCCTCCCGCAACCCAATGGCTCTTCCCAATCGAGGATCGGCGGCGCAAAGGGAACTCCGCAGACCCTTCTGCTCCTCGCTTCGCGTCCATTCGTTGCCTCGGAGAGTCCAGAGGCTTCCTTTCGGCAGCAACCCTTGACGCCCGAACTCCTTGCGCACCTGGTCGACCGCCCCTCCCGCCATCTGCATGAGAGGGAAAGGATCGAAAATCCTCTCCGCCTTCGGAAAAAACTCCCGGGCTCCAGAGATGGAAGAGGGGCTCATGTCCATGCAGATCGCTTCGATCTGCCCTGGATCGGCGTTATGCTCCTTCATCTCCTTGGCGAAGGCCTCCAGAGCCTCCTTTCCTCTCCCCTCGGCCAGGAAGAGCAGCTTCCGGCTCTCCGCATCGGTAACGACCGTCACGGAACGGTGGCCCCGCTTGCTCCTGGTCTCATCCACCAGGATCTTCTTGACCTCGCTCTAGTCTTCTTGTCGGTAGGCCTTTTCCACGGAGTGCCCCAAGACGCGCCAGAGCCGGGCATCCTGCTCCTTGAGCATCTCGGCCATCGCGGAAACCGACATCTCCCGGGAAAGCCTCAAAATGACCGCCTCCATCATGAGAGTAAACCCGCTCCCCGCGCTGGCCCAAGGAACCTCCACCGCTTCTCCGCCGTGTCGTGTACGAGGGAAGGTCTTCGACATTCCGGACAGGGAAACCGATGCCCTTGCTGAACACCCTCGCCAGATCTTCAGAGCATCCTCCTTCGCGGAGAGCTCACTCTGGTTCACCTTCCATTCCGAGCCCAGTTGCAGCGCCGCAGCGAAAAGCTTGTTCGCGTCCATCCCGCAAGCATCCACTAGGCAGCCCAGCCTGGCCATCGGTCGTCAAGGAGGATCGACGAAGTCGAACTGTCCTTGACGGCCTCCTCACTCCCAAAAATCCGTCGAAGATGGATGGCAAGAACCCCGTTTCTTGTCATCCCTTAACCGAAAATCCGCCCTCATACCCTCTCAATTCAGCGAGAGAGTCCGTACTGCTTGGCGACCCTCGATTTCAGCCGTGTCAAGATCTTACTATCAGAAAAATGATGGTTCGCCGTCGATGCCAGAGACATCGAACACGCAGCTTCTGTTGATCTTAACGATGGAGCAACTTATGGAAGATTAAAGGAGTTTCACCCTACCGACCGTAGCGCAACTGAAGATTCGCTTGCGCGACTGTAAGCTCGTCACGATGTCGAACCGCAATGATGCGGATGTTCGCCGTGGCAAGCGGCCATCCGTGGAATGGCAGTGGTGATGTGAGACCATAATGCGAATTCCTCGTTATCGCCCGGATCTGGCCTCGGTTCTTTTCTCGGCGGGATTCCGGCCCTTTTTCCTTGGGGCGGCGATCTGGGCCGCCATCGGGATCCCTTTGTGGCTGTTGCTCTATGACAAGGGCGTCGTATTGCCGAGCTTACTCCCGCCATTGATTTGGCACATCCACGAAATGATCTTCGGCTTTGGCGCGGCAGCAGTCGCCGGCTTTCTGCTTACGGCCATTCCCAACTGGACCGGGCGCATGCCCCTGCAAGGTTGGCCTCTAACGATTCTCTTCGCACTTTGGGTGCTCGGGCGGATTGGCATCCTGCTATCCGCTTGGATCGGGGCGCGAGCGGCCGCGGTGGCCGACCTCTCTTTTCCTCTAGCGTTTCTCAGCCTTGTCGCCCGTGAGATCGTCGGAGGAAGGAGCTGGTCCAACTTGCCGATGGTTGGTGCGGTATCGCTTTTGCTCGTTGGCAATCTTCTCGTGCACCTGGACGTCCTCCACATCGCCGATACAGCCAATGTCGGAAATCGGGTCGGTGTTGCTACCCTATTGATCCTTATTACCCTGGTCGGTGGCCGGATCATTCCGAGCTTTACGCGGAGGTCCCTCCTAAAGAACCGCGCGGCTGTTGCCCTCCCGCCTCCGGAGGGCCGATTTGATCGTGCGGTTCTTGGGTTGACCATGCTTGCGCTCTTCGCATGGTTGGTTAATCCAGCCGCGCTGTGGACTGCCTGGTGCACGGTCATCGCCGGGGGCGCCAATGGTTTACGGATGTCCCGCTGGCAGGGCCATCAGGTGGCGCGAAACCCGCTCCTTTTCGTTCTCCACGTTGGCTACGGCTGGCTTGCGATCGGGCTGGCGCTGCTTGGACTGAGCAGGCTCCTCGATCTCCTTCCGGCGACGGCGGCTCTCCATCTCTTGACGGTTGGTGCAATCGGCACAATGACGCTCGCCGTTATGACCCGTGCCTCATTGGGTCACACGGATCGGCCGCTTGTCGCGGGCTGGCGAACGCAAGTAATCTATGTCTTGGTGACGCTAGCGACCGTTCTGCGCGTCCTCTCCCCGCTGACGGGTGCACAGATGTTGCATGTTTTGTGGGCCTCCGGCGCTTTATGGTCCGCAGCCTTTGGCCTCTTCGCGATCTTTTACGGACGTGTGCTGACTCAACCCTGTGTTGCCGCTGGCGCAAGGCCGATTTGACAAAAGGATGATTCGATATGGAGAAGATATCCAATATGGACTGGGGGGTCGTTGCACGCATTGTTCATATGCTGGCTGTGGTCGCGTGGATCGGCGGAGTCTGGTTTGTCACGACGGTTATTCTGCCGACGATGAGGAAGAAGCCAGCGCAGAGCTGGCTCGTAGAGTTCAGTGTTGTCGAGTGCCGCTTTGCCCCGCAAGCTCGTATTGCGGTCCTGCTGGTCCTCTTGAGTGGGCTCTACATGCTCTACCAGTACCATCTATGGAACCGTCTTACTGACGTGCGCTTTTGGTGGATGGATTTGATGATCGTGGTCTGGCTCCTCTTTGCGATCCTTCTCTTTGTCCTCGAGCCGCTCATCGTTCACCGTCTTATCAATCGTCGTGCTGCTGCTGCACCGGACCAGACGCTAAAAGTGATGCTCCGTCTCCATGCAGTCCTGCTTGCGCTTGCTCTGCTCGCGATCCTTGCCGCCGTTGGAGGGGCACACGGGCTCTTCTAATGCCGCATGAGCAATGGCCGACATACCCATGACTAGCCCGGAAGCTTCCGGCGGTCCTATCGAAGGAATGACGCTTTGCCACGGGGAAGCGACGACAGTGTCAGGCATGATGCCATCCTCTCACACGATCCTCACCAGCAGAACATTATGTGCGGCCCGTCTCGATCCATAGTCGGATCCATAATCCGGGTGGCAGCAAACTACGCCTCTTCGCTGTTTCAAGTGGGTAGAGCGGGAAGATCGAGCCGCAACTTTCCGGCTTTGAGGAACGCGGCAATTCTCAGGTAGCGGAAGCTCCGAAAGCCTCTGGCCATCCTTTTGGCAAGCTGGATCAGCCCGTTGATCGCTTCGATGGTTCCGTTGGTGATCCGGCTCTGGAGAAAGGCGATGATTCCCCCCAGATGCTCTTTGATGGTTTTGGAGAGTCTTCGGAAGGGGGCAAGCCGACTGCGATCAGCCCACCGGAACCACCAGCGGAGCTCTTGGGGATCCTCCTGGGAGAGGATCTCTTGGAGAGCCTCCCGCAACCCAATGGCTCTTCCCAATCGAGGATAGGCGGCGCAAAGGGAACTCCGCAGACCCTTCTGCTCCTCGCTTCGCGTCCATTCGTTGCCTCGGAGCGCCCAGAGGCTTCCTTTCGGCAGCAACCCTTGACGCCCGAACTCCTTGCGCACCTGGTCCACCGCCCCTCCCGCCATCTGCATGAGAGGGAAAGGATCAAAAATCCTCTCCGCCTTCGGAAAAAACTCCCGGGCTCCAGAGATGTAGGAGGGGCTCATATCCATGCAGATCGCTTCGATCTGCCCCGGATCGGCATTATGTTCCTCCATCTCCTTGGCGAAGGCCTCCAGAGCCTCCTTTCCTCTCCCCTCGGCAAGGAAGAGCAGCTTCCGGCTCTCCGCATCGGTAACGACCGTCACGTAACGGTGGCCCCGCTTGCTACTGGTCTCATCCACCAGGATCTTCTTGACCTCGCTCCAGTCCTCGCGTCGGTAGGCCTTTTCCACGTAGTGCCCCAAGACCCGCCAGAGCCGGGTATCTTGCTCCTTGAGCATCTCCGCCATCGCGGAAACCGACATCTCCCGGGAAAGCATCAAAATGACCGCCTCCATCATGAGAGTAAACCCGCTCCCCGCCCTGGCCCAAGGAACCTCCACCAGCCGAACTCCATGCTCCGGACAGTCGATCCGAGGAACCCGAGCGATCAACTCGGTCCGGTACTGCCAGAAGTTCATGTGCCTCCACCGCTTCTCCACCGTGTCGTGTACGGGGGAAGCTCTTCGACATTCCGGACAGGGAAACCGATGACCTTGCTGAAAACCCTCGCCAGATCTTCAGAGTGTGCTCCTTCGCGGAGAGCTCACTCCGGCTCACCTTCCATTCCGAACCCAGTTGCAGCGCCGCAGCAAAAAGCTTGTTCGCGTCCATCCCGCAAGCATCAACCAGGCAGCCCGGTCTGGCAATCCGCCGTCAAGGAGGATCGACGAAGTCGAAGTGTCCTTGACGGCTTCCTCTCTCCCCAAAAATCCGTCGAAGACGGATGGCAAGAACGCCGCTTCTTGCCATCCCTTAACCGAAATCCGCTCCCCCCTTACCCACTCAATTCAGCGAGGAGCCCAAACTACTTTCACGTACTTGGCATTCAGACCCGCATAGCGCATGGCACAATTAGCGGCGCACGGAGTCGATCGTTAGACATAGGTTGGACAACCCCACCCTGTAGCGGTTCCCTCTCCCGGCAAATTCTCGGATGCTCCCGCTCACTCCTGCTCAATGGCTCCAGTGGTTCAAGCCAAGGCCATTTCCGTTGTTACGTAAGAACTGCTCTTACGCCGCTATTTCCTAGAAGCGCCAGTCTCCACAGGTATCTTGCCCTGTCCCGAAAAGGGGGCGTCCCCGGTCCTCCTCAGGTGAGAAACGAGTCCCGAATCGAGGCGAACGGCACTCTGCGTGGAGGGTCCCATGTCGTCCTCCGGTTGATCATTCGGATGGAGAAGGGCTCGATCCATCTCCAGAACTCCTCGAGGATCGGCAAGGGGAACCCCGTCTCTTTGAGCGCATCCCGGTAGCAGATGAGCCAAATCTCCCTCGCCCTCTCGTCGATCGTCGTGGAAAAGTGCCGCGACCGCATCCGCGGCTCTCCCCGGGTCGTGGTGTAGTAGCGCGGGCCACCGCACATCTCGACGACGAAATCCGCCGCGCGATTGACGAGCTTTTCGAGCGATTCCTTATCCGGAGGAAAAAGATAATGGATGGGGCTCTTCAGGAGATATTCATGATGCCGGTGGACAAGCTTCCGAAGCGCACGCTCCCCGGCTGCAGCAAAGATCCGCGGGGAAGGAAAAGGGACTTCGGGATAGACGAAATCGACCTTCGCCCCGCACACATGGCGCTCTTCGCTTTCCTCCGGGGATTTCGCGGATTCTCCCTGCCCTGTGCAGCAGCAGTGGCCTGTATCGTTCTGGAAAGAGGCTGAACCCTCGTTTTGCGAATCGTGGTTGTCCATGGGGGAGCGTTTTGGAGGTTAAATGTATTATATAAACTACGTATGTAATTGCTAAAAGCATTTTACATGCCGAGAGCCGTCGCGATTCTCCTCTATCGGAACTCGGGGAAAGGCTCTGGTTCTCCCGGGCACCCACCGCCCATCGGGATGCCGCTCGGCACCGATGCTCCTCCTCTGCCCCTTTGCCCTGAAGCGCTTGCGGTGTATAACCAGGGCGGCGCTTCACGGCCGGAGGAAAGATGGAGGGCACGCAACGAAAAGAGGATCGGAAGGGAGGGCTCCAAGCGTTCCGGGAGCGGCTGCTCTCGGTCCAGGGAGAAGACGACGATCTCTGTCGGGAACGGCTTTGCACCCTCTTCCCTCATCCAGAGTCGCTCGACCGCCAGATTGAGGAAAAGACCCGATGGCTGCACGAGCAGATGCGGGCGAAGGAACGGCCGCACTGGGTCGATCGGATCCTGGCCCGCTATCCCCTTTCGCAGAAGGAGGGGCGGCTGCTCCTCCAGCTCGCCGAGGCTCTGCCGCGGATCTCCGATGACCAGACGGCCGACTCGCTGCTCGCCGAGAAGCTGATCGAAGGGGAGTGGCGCTCCGGGGAGCACGATGCCCGAGAGCCGATCGGGCGGGCCGCTTCCTGGGGATTGAGTGGGCTGCGGCTCCTCACCCGTTGGGAGCGCGATGCCCCCCTGCCCGGCTGGCTCCACCGGGGGGCGCGGGCGGCCGTCCGGGAATCGGTTCGGAAGATCGTGGGGGCGATTGTCGGGCGCTTCGTCCTCGCGGAAGACGTGCGCGGGGGGAGGCGGCAGATCGCACGCCTCCGCACCCAAGGCTACCGGTTCTGCTGGGACAGGCTCGGGGAGGCGGCGAGGAGCAAAAGGACGGCGGACGACGCCCGCGAACGGTATGGCCGGGCGATCGCCTTCTTCGGGCAAGCGGGAGTCTCTGGCGAGGAGACGCCCGAGCTTTCGCTCAAGCTTTCGGTCCTCCATCCCCGGTGGGAGCCCCTTCAGGAGGAGCGGATCGGAGAGGAGATCTACGCTTCGGTCCGGGAGCTCTGGCGTGGGGCCCGGAAGGCGGGGATCCGACTTGTCTTCGACGCGGAGGAGTCCGACCGCTTTTGGCCTCTTCTCGATCTCTTCCTCCGCCTATTGGCGGAGCCGGAGATCGATGGGGAGAGCGGCTTGGGAATCGTCGTCCAGGCCTATCAGAAGCGCGCGTGGGCGGCGGTGGAGCTTCTTGGGGAAGCCGCCGCGGAACAGCAAAAGCGCTTCGCCGTACGCCTGGTCAAGGGAGCCTATTGGGATGCCGAGATCCGGCGGGCGCAGGCGCTGGGGCTGGCCGGCTATCCCGTCTTCACGCGGAAGGCGCTGACCGATCTTTCCTATTTGGCCTGCGTAAAGCGGCTGCTCGAAGGCACGGACCGGCTCTTTCCCCAGTTCGCGACCCATGACCCGAGGACGGTGGCGGCCATCCTCTGCCTCGCGGAAGGCGGGAGGGGCGGGTGGGAGCTCCAGCGGCTCTACGGGGTCGCCGACCCCCTCTATGCGGTGGTGCGGGAGCTGGGGCTTCCGGTCCGACTCTACATCCCCTTCGGGACGCGAACGGAGCTTTTCGGCTATCTCGCCCGGCGCCTGCTGGAAAATGGCGTCGGACAGGAGGGTTTCCTCGGCTCCGGGAACCGGGAGGCCCCTCCTCTTTCCGTGAGCCGGACAGCACGCCTGCAGCCTGCGGCTCATCCAAGGATCCCGAAGCCAGCCGACCTCTCCGCACCGGATTGGCGGCGGGCGGAAGGAATCGACTGGGGGGACCCCGGAGCGGTGGAAGCGCTTCTTGGGGAAGTCGCAGCGGCGGCCGGCCCTGGCCATGCCGAGCCGCTGGTGGCGGGAAGGGCCCTCGGGGGGAAGGAGGAGCCGATTCTTTCTCCGGCCGATCCCTCCCGACGGGTCGGAACGGTCGTCTGGGCCGCGGAAGCAGAGATCGCGGAAGCGCTTCGGATTGGCTCCGATTGGGCGCGAAAATGGGAACGGGTTTCCGTCCGGGAACGGGCAAAAGCTCTGGAGGCGCTCGCCGACCGCCTCTGGCGGGAGCGGGGGAGGCTCCTCTTCCTCCTCCGGGAGGAGGCGGGAAAGACCCTTCCCGATGCGCTGGCGGAGCTTCGGGAGGCGATCGACTTCTGCCGGTACTATGCGGCGGAGGCGAGACGGCTCTTCATGGCTCCCCGGAGGCTGGGAGGAGCCGCGGGGGAGCTCAACGAGGTGATCTGGCGGGGACGGGGGCTCTTTGCCTGCATCAGCCCTTGGAACTTCCCGCTTTCGATCTTTCTGGGGCAGGTTGTGGCGGCCTTGGCGGCGGGGAACGCGGTGGTCGCCAAGCCAGCCGAGCAGACTCCGCTCGTCGCGGCCGAGGCGGTCCGGCTCGCGCTTGCCTCGGGCATCCCCCCGGAGGTCCTCCACCTGCTCCCCGGCGACGGGCGCGTCGGCGAGGCGCTTGTCCTCGATCCCCGGATCTTCGGAGTCGCCTTTACCGGATCGAGCGAGGTCGCCTCCCGGATCGCCCAGGTCCTGGCCGGCCGGGGAGGAGCCCTGGCCCCTCTGATCGCCGAGACCGGCGGGGTCAACGTCATGGTGGTCGACGCGACAGCGGCCGCCGAGCAGGTCGTCGACGACATCTTGGTTTCGGCCTTTCGGAGCGCGGGCCAGCGCTGCTCCTCTCTCCGCCTCCTCCTGGTCCAGGAAGAGGCGGCTCCGCGTCTGCTCTCTCTGCTTGGCGGTGCGGTCGAGGAGCTGGTGGTCGGAGATCCGCGGGATCTGGCGACTGACGTGGGGCCTCTGATCGAGCGGAAGGCCCTGCTCGATCTCGAAAGTCAGGCTTGGCGGCTCTCGCGTGCGGGCAAGCTCTTGTCCAGGGCTCCCTTGGCCGCGACCGCTGCGGCCGCCGGCTACTACTTCCGCCCCCAACTGGTGGAGATTCCCTCCCATGCTCTGGTCGATCGGGAGATCTTCGGTCCCCTGCTCCCGGTCGCGCGCTTCCGCATCGAGGAGCTCGAGCTCCTCCTCGAGGAGATCGGCGGGAGAGGCTTCGGGCTGACCATGGGGCTGGAGACGCGCCTTTCCGAGCGGGTTCGCTTGGTTCGGGAGCGGGCGCGGGTCGGCAACCTCTACGTCAACCGGTCGATGATCGGGGCCGCGGTTTCCTTCCAACCCTTCGGCGGAGAGGGGCTCTCCGGCCTAGGGCCCAAGTCGGGCGGTCCCCGCTATCTGGAGGCGTTTGGCGTCGAGCGGGTCTGTTCGCAAAACCTCGCGGTAACGGGCGATCCCGATCTTCTTCTCTTGGCCGAGGGAGACGACCGTCCTGGGGAGGATGCTTTGCCCTAGCGCAGGTTGCAATTCGTGAGCAAAGATGGTCAAGTTTGGGCGCAGTCGTGCTCACCACCGGAACGGGAACGGAGCGGCCGCTTCCCAAGAGGCTTCAGGAGAGAGAATGATTCGATGAGACGCATCGTTGCCCGGTTTGATCAGGTTTCCAAGTATTACGGCTCGGGGGAGGGGGCCACCTGCGCGCTCCGCTCGGTCAGCCTCGAGATCGAGGAGGGCGAATTCGTAGCACTGGTGGGTCCGAGCGGCTGCGGTAAGAGCTCGCTGCTCCACCTGCTTGCGGGAATCGACCAGCCGAGCCAAGGGAAAGTAGTCGTCTTGGGCGAATCGCTGGCGGAGCTCGAGGATCGGAAGCTCACCGCAATGCGGCTGGGGAAGATCGGGATCGTCTTCCAGTTCTTCAATCTCCTGCCAACCTTGACCGCCGAGGAGAACGTCGAGCTTCCGGGTCTCCTCCGGGGCATGGCGCCCAAGGAGGCGCGGCGGAAGGCGCGGGCTCTCCTGGAAGAGGTGGGGCTCGCCCACCGGAGCCACCACCGACCTGAGCAGTTGTCCGGGGGAGAGATGCAGCGGGTCGCGGTCGCGCGGGCGCTCCTGCTCGAACCCGGGCTGGTGCTGGCGGATGAGCCGACCGGAAACCTCGATTCGGAGGCAAGCCGGATCGTGATCGATCTCTTCCGCGATCTGGGGAGGCGGCATGGGGCGACGCTCGTGCTCGCCACGCACAGCGAGGAGGTGGCGGCGGCCAGCTCCCGCGTCATCCGGATGCGGGATGGACAGATCCTCGGGGAGGAGCCTGCGAAGTTGCCTGAGAGTTAGGTCGCCCTCGCCTCCATGCTCGCCCTTTTCCTGCGCCACTGCGGCCGTCAGATCCTGCGTCATCCGGCGATGTCGGCTATCACGGTGCTCTCGGTGGCTCTGGGCGTCGCCCTCTTCGTCGGAGTCCTCGTCCTCAACCGGAGCGCCCTGGCCGCGTTCCGGGCCTCGGTCGATGCCACGGCCGGCAAGGCCAACCTGGAGGTATCGGGCGATGGAGTGCCGATGGACGAGGAGCTCCTCCGGACGGTCCGGAGCACTCCGGAGATCGAGGCGGCCACCCCGCTGGTCGAGCAGGTCTGCCTGATCGCCGACCACCCCGGGGAATATCTTCAGCTCGAAGGGATCGACCTCTTCTCCAACGTCCCCTTCCGGGCCTTCACGCTCGAAGCGGGCGGAAGCTCGGAGAGCGACCTGCTCGAGTTCTTCCGGGATCCCCAGGCAATCGCTCTCACGGCAACGCTGGCCCGCAAGCTGGGCCTGCACCTTGGAGACCGGATCACCGTCCGGACGGAGATGGGGCCGGCCCAATTCGTGCTCCGCTCCCTGGTCGAGTTCCAGGGGAAAGCGGTCGGGGCCGATGAGCATCTGGCCCTCCTCGATATCGCGGGAGCCCAGGAGAGCTTTGGCAGCGTCGGAAAGCTTTCCCGGATCAGCTGCCTCCTCGCGGAAGGAGCCGACCCCGGGCGGGTCGCCTCCTCGCTCCGGGAGCGGCTACCTCCTTCGGTGATCGTCCAGACTCCGGAAGGGCGGAGCCGGCGGGTGGAAAAGATGCTCGGCGCCTTCGAGCTCAACCTGACCGCCCTCTCCCTGGTCTCCCTCTTCGTTGCGATGTACATGATCTACAATGCGGTGGAGGCTTCGGTCGTCCGTCGGCGGAGGGAGATCGGGCTCTTGCGAAGCCTCGGGCTCTCGCGATCGAGGGTCCAATGTCTCTTTTTAGGGGAGGCGCTCCTGGTGGGGGGCGTCGGCGTCCTGCTCGGCCTGCCCTTCGGCCTGTTCCTGGCGCGGAGCTTGCTTGGCGTGATTTCCGAAAGTGTGACCGCGATCTATGCCCTGCTCCACATCGAGCGGATCTCGGTCTCGGCCGGAGCGATCGGGATCGCCTCGTTCGCTGGCCTCGCCGCAGTGGCGGCGGCGGCCTGGTTTCCGGCCCGGGAAGCGGCGGGAGTCGACCCCGTGGAGGCCTTCTCGCTTGGAACGCTGGCGGAGAAGAGTCGTCGGGCCGGACCCGGATGGGCGGTCGCGGCGGTCGTCTGCTGGGGGCTCTCCGGAGGTCTCGCCTGGCTCGCGCTCGTCACCGGACCGGCCGCGCTCAGCTTCGGCTCGGCTCTCTTTGCCCTGCTCGGGTTCACATTGCTTGTGCCGCTGGTTTGCCGGGAGATCGCGCTCCGCTTCCGCTTCCCTTCGGTCCTGCCGCGGCTGGCGATGGCCCATTTTGCGCGTTCGCTCCACCACAATGCGATCACCGTCGCCGCTCTGCTGGCCGCGCTCGCGATGTATGTGAGCGTCACCGTCATGATCTACAGCTTCCGGAAGACGGTCGACGACTGGCTCCACCGGACCGTGACGGCCGACCTCTTCGTCGCCCCCGCCATCAACGTCCGGGCGGGGACCCAGCAGGCGCTCCCTCCGGAGATCGAGGCGGCGGTCGCCTCCCTTCCCTCTGTCGCCGCCTACGAGCGCTACCGGGAGCAGCGGATCGTCTTTCGGGGAGAGACGGTCAAGTGCGCCGCCCTCCGCTTTCCCATCGCAGCCGAATATAGCGGCCTCTCCCTGCGCCGGGGCGCCGCGCGACGGATCTTGGCCGAATCGGCGGGATTGGACCGGATCATCGTCAATGAGAGCTTCGCCAAGCGATTCCATGTCCAGGAGGGAGACCAGATCAAGATCCCGACTCCCCGGGGCGAGCGGCCCTTTACGATCGCCGGGGTTTTCTACGACTACACGACCGAGTTCGGGCTCTTCCTCATCGACTGGGGGGCCTATCGGCGCTATTGGGACGAGGATCGCTGCCAGACCCTGGGGCTCTACCTCCGGCCGGGATCTGACCCCGAAGGGGTCCGGAGGAGCCTCCAGCGGCAGATCGCACCGATCGGGGATTGGGTCGTCTTCTCGAACCGGGAGGTGCGCAAGGAGGTCTTCCGGGTCTTCGACCAGACCTTCACGGTCACCGAGCTGCTCAAGGGGATCACGCTCATCGTCTGCGCCAGCGGGATCTTCCTCAACTTCGTGATCTTGAGCGTCGAACGCCGCCGGGAGATCGGGGTCTTGCGCTCGATCGGGGTCGGCCGCTGCGGGGTCGAAGCGATGCTCGTCGGGGAAGCGGCCCTTCTCGGCGCCATCGCGGCACTACTCGGCCTGCTGGCCGGGACGGGGCTCTCGCTTGTGCTCACCTACGTGATCAATCCCTCCTTCTTCGGCTGGACCGTACGGTGGACGATGCCCTGGAAGCTGCTCTGGGAGCTCCCGCCCGCCGTCATCCTGGCCGCCGTCCTTTCGGCCTACTGGCCCGCGCGGAAGTGCGCCCGCATTCCGATCGCCGAAGCGATGCGGATGGAGTAAGCTCGCCCACCCCATGCGCTCCCGCCTTGCGGCAAACGCCCTCCTTCTACTGGCCCTCCTCTGGGGTGGTTGGGGCGGAGGCTCGGCGCGGCTTGATGCCGCCGAGGGCTGGGCCTTTGCGGAGCATCCGTGGAGCTGGAGCTTCCCCCGGGATCACGGCAACCATTCCGACTTTCAGATCGAGTGGTGGTACCTGACCGGCAATCTCTGCTCTCCCACCGGGGCGGCTTACGGCTTCGAGCTGACCCTCTTTCGGCGCGGCCTCTTCCGCGCGCCCCCGCAAGGCGCGAGCCGGTGGAAGATCCGGGATCTCTTCTTCGGCCATTTCGCAATCAGCGACCTGGGGGCCAAGGAGTTCTTCTTTACAGAGCGGGCCGACCGGGGGGCGCTCGGGGAGGCGGGAAGCGCCGAGGGGAAGATGGAGGTCTGGGTCGGGAGCTGGCGGATCGAGCAGCGGCCCGAGGGCTCGCTCCGGGTCCATGCCGCGGAGAGAGGCAAGAAGCTCGATCTCGTGCTCGTCCCCCGCAAGCCTCCGGTGCTCCACGGAGAGCTGGGCTTGAGCCGGAAGGCCGACGAGCCGGGAGCCGCTTCCTACTACTACTCCTTCACGCGGCTCGAGACCCAGGGGACGATCGAGGAGGGAAAGAAGATCCTCTCGCTCCGTGGCACGAGCTGGTTTGATCACGAGTTCAGCTCGAGCGCCCTGGGAAAGAACCAGGTCGGATGGGACTGGTTCGCTCTCCAGCTCGATTCGGGCGAGGAGCTGATGCTCTACGGGCTCCGGAAGAAGGACGGCTCGATCGACACGACCGCCGGCGGAAGCTGGGTCGAACCGGACGGAACCCGGAGGGGGCTCCGCTACGGGGAGTTTACGCTCGAGCGGCTTGAGCTCTGGAAGAGCCCCCACACCGGCGCCTGCTACCCGGCGGGGTGGCGGATCCGGGTGCCTTCACTCGGGTTGGAGGTCGAAGTCCGCCCCCGCATGGCCGATCAGGAGCTCGATCTCCATGCGCTCGGGGAGATCGCCTACTGGGAGGGAGCGGTCCGGGTTTCCGGCATCCGCGGGGGCAAGCCGCTCCACGGGGTCGGCTACATGGAGCTCACCGGCTACGCCGGTGCACCTCTCCATTAGCCCGCACTCCCCTCGCGATAGCCGTCGACCCGGTTGAGCCAGCCACGGAGCCAGCGCTCCTCGTGCCGCGCCGGAGGGGCGTTGCGTACCCTCCTCTCGAGAACAAACCGAGCCGCCCGTCGGAAGGACGGAAGGGCCGGTCCCGGCTCCATCGCCTGGAGGACGTTCAGGAGTCCCCACCCTTCCCCCTGATAACGCTCCGTCGGAAAGGTTCCCTCCCCCTTGAAGTTGACGTAGTCGACGAGCGCAAAGAGGCCGCCCGGAGTGGTTTCCAGGGCGTGGAAGTTCGTTTCGATCCGCGGCCGCTCCCCTTCCGGCAGGGAGACGAGCATCTTCGGGAGAGACCGTTCCAATCGGTCGATCGCAAATCGGGTCTGCTCCCCGACCGTGTCGGCCAAAAGGGAGCGAAGCTCGCGCATCCGCTCCCCACCCGCCTCGGCCAGGAACGCCTGCCGGTTGGGCCAAGGACAGGCAGAGGCATGCCTGAGCCATTCCGAAAGGGAGACCCCTTGCTGCTCGAGAAAACGGAGCAGTGGGGGAAAGCTCTCCTCGAAAGGGCCGCGGACTCCGGCGGGATACCAGATGAAGTGGCCGATGCCGAGCGAAGCGAAGTCTTCCCCGGCATTCCAGGCGGTGAGTCCCGAGAGGGTTTCCCCGGACTCGTTCTGCCAGAGGCGTCGGCCGATCGATTCGGCTTGCGCCGGGGAGATCGAGGACGCCGAGGCGGAAACCTGAGCCACCAGAAGGCCGATCCAGCCGGCCAAGAGCCAGAGCTTCGGGACCGCAGAGGCTCTCCCCCTCGGTCGTGGCCGGAAAGCCTGTTGCGGCGGCACAGGGGATCGACCCACCCCGAGGGCATGATGGCAGACCCCTCGACGGGAGAACCGTGGAAAGCAGCAAAGCGGCTCCACGTGCTTCTTGTCGGTTTTTCCGAGCGGGTGGCGAGCAATCTCGACGTTTTGCTGCAAAGCGCGGAAATTCCGCACGAAAGCTTGGCAGATCCCGCAAAAACAATGGAACTTATCCATCAGGCGCCTTCTCCGGTCGTCCTGCTCCGGTGGCCGACGGAGATGCGGCCGGAGAGCGATCTCCTCTTCCGACTCCGCAGGCTTCCCTGGTGGGTTCCGGTCGTGGCGTTGGGGGAAAGAGACGACCCCGAGGCGCGAAGGGAAGCCTTGGAGAGGGGAGCGGATTTCCTCCTGCCCCTCCGAGGTTCCGAGGAGGAGCTCCGGGCGATCCTGGAAAGCCTCGACCGCCGGTGGGGCCGAAGTTTTCCGGCCTGGCGCGCCGCGCTCCCTCTGATTTTGGATCGGGAGAAGCGGCTCTTGCGGAGCGGCCGGCGGGCAGTGGTCCTCACACCTACCGAGTTCGCCATCGCGAGCTACCTCTTCCGACATGCGGGACGAATCGTTCTCATCGAGGAGCTGGCGGCGCAACTGCGTCGTCGCCGCCTGGGAAAAGCACCGTTGCCGCGCCTCCTGCACGTCCACCTGGTCAACCTGCGAAGGAAGCTGGGCCAATCCGCTACGGGGATTCTGTTGCGACCCGTTCGGGGGAAGGGCCTTCTAGTGGAGTGGTCGCCGCAGAGACCTTCGAGGGCGTAGGAATCGGGGTCGCCGCTCCCGGAGCGGAGTCCGGAGTCGGTGCCGAGGAAGCCGGGGTCATCAAAACGCCGGGCTTTCCGCCGCTCGATCCCATTTTCACGGAAATCCCGGAGACATTGGGTGGATCGAGATCGAGCCAGACGAGAACTCCTCCGGCCATGAAGAGCCGCCTCACCTGCGCCGGGTGCTTCGCGGTGACCTCAACCCGCTCTCCGCTTCGGATCTTCCTTGGGCGATGCACATAGAAGATTACCCTGCTGGGGATCTCGACGATCGGATAGATCAAGACCGCTCCGGCGATCCATTCGATTACCCGACGGCTCTCGACTCCGGCCGGGGTGGCGGTGAAGATGCCGTCCCGGAGGTCAGAACGGGCGCTGAAGTTTCCCCAGGTCCAAAGGTTTTCTGGATGCGATCCCTCGACCTTGGCGATTGAGCCGAGCTGCTTGAAGTAGACCACCCTGCGCGGCCGCTCGCCACCCGAGGTCTTCCCTGCGGAGTCGGCTTCCGGCTTGACCGGACGTCCGGCTCCGATTTGCGACTCGATCACGGGCGGCGATTCGAGCACCATGCGCGCGATTGTGCCATCCACCTGGTCGATCTCCACAAGCCTTGCCGGGTGCTCCTTCGGGATCATGAACTTGGTCCCCTTCCGCATCTCCGGCAACGGCGACTTGGTCCAGAAGACGACCCGCCGAAAGACGTAGTTCCCGGGGTTGTCGATGAGGTTGAAATGCTCCTCCCAATCGGGCCAGTTGATCCCCTCATTGACCGAGGCAACGAAGAGTCCGTCGGAGACCGGGCCGCGGGCCGTGAATCGGCCATAGACCCAGACGTTCTTCGGACGAGGCCCCTGCTCTTCCAGGATCTCCGGCACATGCACGAACTTGATCACGTGCGCTGCGGCGGTCGGAGTCGGGCTGCTCGGCTTCGCGTCCGAGGCGGCCCAGAGGGGGCCCGTCAGGATCGCGGCGAGGAAGGCCGCTAAGCCGACGGAGCGGAGTCGGCCACCGAGAGAGCCCTGGGCCGCCGGACGGAAGACCGCCCGGTTCATCTCCCGCGCCTCTTCGGCGACCGTTCCGGCGGCAATGCCTTCCCGCGGAACGGCGGGGGCTTGCGACCAAGCGCCGGAGGCGAGGATCGTCGATGAAGGAGCCCTCCGTTGGAAGACGCGGACCAAGTCGGCCAGGTCGGCCGCAATCGCCAGCTTCCTGCCCAGCGGCAGGGCGCAAAAGAACCTCCGCTGCGCGTTCCGGGGAATGTCCCACTCTTTGCTGCTCGGATTGGCTTTAGCTTCCATTCTTCTCTCCTCTTTCTTCCTCGATCGAAAGTTTCAACTCGGCGATGTCGGCGAGGTCCTGATGGCGACCCGCGCCCTGCTTCATGGCGATCAGAGTCTCGACGCGCACAAATCGGATCGGTTCCCCGCCCGGCAGGCGTTCCTGCAGGGCGTGCTCGTACTCCCGCTCGAAGGAGAACGACTCAACGACAAAGATGTCGACGGGCGTTTCCCAATGGGCTTCGCTCTGGAGCGGCAGCACGCGCATCCCTTTTTCCTCCACCCAGCGCTTGCGGGCGGAAGGATCGGCGAGATCCATGGGATCGACCGGCGGCACCGGTCGATAGCCCAATTGGGCCAAGGCCGAAAAGGCGGACGAGAGGTTGTGCCGGGAAAAGTCGACGACCAGATCCATGTCCATGGTCGATCTCCCGTAGCCATGGGCGACCACTGCCAATCCCCCAACAACCAGAAAGCGGGCGCCCGCGGCATTCAGGGCCGCCGTGATCTGCTGCAGACTTTCGAGCTTCACCAGCTTCTCTTCTTAGGGGCAAAGGAACCCCTTTTAGCGATACGGGAGCCAATAGGCAACTCCAGCCTTTCCCAGGCAAGAAAATTGTTCCCCGGAGATGCGGAACGGGCGCTCGCTTTAGTGCCCGCGCCGGATTTCCAGAGGGCGGCCCGACGGGGCCTTGGCGTCGAGGAACGCGGCAAACTTGTCGATCGACCGCGAGGCGGTGGCCAGGTCGTCATTGAGGGCACCGAACCCCGGAGGCCACCAGCAGCAGAAGAACTTCCACGCCCCCTCCCCCAGTTCGGCCCGGACTCCCGGCGGCGGAGGAATGTAGAGAGTCAGCGCACGAAGCGCGTCGAGGGTTGTGCGCTCGACCAGGCCGGCAGCTTCTCCCTCGCTGCGGAGCACGGTCTTTTCCGTGATCACGCCGGCGTCGTTCAGGAAAAAGGCAACGGTCACAAAGCCGTGGGTCGGCGTCATGGCGAGTCCCGCCAGGGAAAGCCGCCTCCGGGCCGCTTCCTGCTGGACCTTGGCTTCAAAGGCCTCGGAGAGCGCCGCGAGGTAGCGGTCCTTCTCGGACTGCACTTCGGGCGAGATCCGAGGCCCGTATTCGACTACGGCAAAGATCGTGGGCTCTTTCTTGGGGGCCTTCCTTTCCGGAGCAGAAGGGTCAGAAGTGCCAGGGGCCAGGGGGGGAGGAGAAGGAGAAGCCCTCCCGATGAGGAGGAAGAAGGCGAGGAGCAAGAGGAGGAGCCGGGATCTCACCGGGAACCCTCCCTTCCTTCCGGATGAAGCAGGGCCAGGAAGCTCAGTGCGTTGTGCACGTTGTGTACCGCCACCCCGCCCGCCGTGTTGTCGAAATAGACGTGCACCGTGCGCGCCTCCCGCTGCCAGGATTCGGACCGGGCGGCCCAAGACGCAAGCTCGTTCTCGGAATAGACGGAGCGAGGAAGGAGGAAGAGTCCGCTGCGGCATCCGGGAGGGCGGCTTCCTTCGCTCAGAAAAGCTCCTCCAGGAGCCGGACGGAGAGGTCGTACCGCGTGAACGGGGTAATCAGGTAGACCCCTCTAAACCGCTCGAGCACCGCCTCCCCCAGCGCTCGCGCCGCATCCAGCCCCGCTTCCGCCGCCTTCGGCCCTTCGAGATGCCGCAGCCGCTCCCGCAGGCTTTCCGGGATCGAAATCCCCGGCACCTCGTTGTGCAAGAACTCGGCGTTGCGGGAGTTGAGCACCGGCATGATCCCGACGAAAACCGGGATGCCCAGGGGCTGGAGCCGCTCGGCGCTCTTCCGGACCAGCTCCGCGTCGAAGACCGGCTGGGTCATCGCATATTGCGCACCGGCGGCGATCTTCGACTCGAGCTTGCGCACCTGCGAATCGAACTGCACCGAGTTGGGATTGAAGGCGCATCCGACCACGAAGTTGGTCTTCGCCTTGAGGTCGCGCCCCGCGGCGGAGACCCCCGCGTTGAGCTTTGCAATTAACTTGATGAGCCCCAGTGAGTTGAGGTCGTAGACCGAGGTCGCGCCAGGATGGTCGCCCGCCTTGGCGGGATCTCCGGTCAGGGCGAGCACGTGACGGAAGCCGAGCACCGAAAACCCCATGAGCTCAGACTGGAGGCCGAGCAGGTTCCGATCGCGGCAGGCGAGGTGGAGGACCGTCTGGAGCCGGGAGCAGCGCTGGGCCGCTACCGCCGCCGCGAGATTGCTGACCCGGAGGATGGCCAGGGAGTTGTCGGCCAGCGTGAGGGCGTCGGCCCCCGCCTTCTCCAGGGCGCGAACCCCTTCGAGGAACTTGTCCATCGAAAGCGTCCGCGGAGAATCGAGCTCGACCATGGCGACCGGCTTCCGCTTGCACTGCTCCAAGAGGCTCTCCTCTTCGACCTTGGGCGGCTCTTCCTCCCTCGCCGCCTCGATCACGGGAACGCGGAGCCGCCGCGGCTTCTCGAGGCGGGGACGGCGGCGGGCGATCTCGGGCGCCATCGCCGCGATGTGGAGCGGGCTCGTGCCGTAATCCCCTCCCAGCAGATGGACCCCCTCCTCGACAAAGCGCTCGACGCTCGCGCCGAAATATTCGGGGCTGGCCGAATAGGCGAGACGTCCCTCGTAGAACTCAGGCTTCCCCGCGTTCGGAAAGGCGCAGAGGATCTCCCCCGGACGCAGCTCGATCCCCTCGAGCAGATGGAGTGAGGCCAAGACGCCGCAGCTTCCGCCGATGCCGACGATCCGGGCTCCGGATTGTCGAAGCGAGGCGAGGCCCGAGGCGAGCGTGTCGCCGTTGCCAAGCCGGCCTTCCTCGAATACGGCGAGCGAGACCGCGACGAGCGGAGCCCCCGCTTCCCGGGCGACCGAGAGCGCAAGCGTCGCTTCGGAAAGCTCGGTGAAGGTCTCCAGAAGAATGACGTCGCAGCCCGCCTCCAACAGTGCCGTGATCTGCTCCCGATAGAGGGACCGCCGTTCCTCTGGAGAGAGGCTTCCCTCCCAGGGACGGAGCCAGATCGGACCGACGCTTCCGGCGAGGAAGCACTCCCCTTCTCCTGCGGCCTCTCGGGCGAGCTCGACCCCTCGCCGGTTGATCTCGACCACCCTCTGCTCGAGGCCGAACCGACTGAGGCTCGCGCGGTTGGCCCCCGTCGTGTTGGTGCGGAGAACTCCCGACCCCGCCTGCCGGTAGTCGGCGTGGGCGCGCCGCACGAGATCCGGGCGACTCAAGTTCGCCTCTTCGAGGCAATACCTGCGAGGAAGCCCGAGCGAATAGAGGTAGGTTCCGAGCGCACCGTCGCCCAGAAGGAGCCGCTGGGAGAGCCGTTCTAATAAATTTGCCATGATGGGAAGCGGACGCATTATAGAGCCTGGATGGCGGAAAAAAAAAGCGCGAGCTATTCGACAGGCGAGCCCGCGCTGGATCAGAAGATCGCCGAGCTGCTCGAAGCGGCGGGCATCGGCAGTGGTCAGCGAGAGTATTTCGAGATGGTGGCGACCGCCATCCGCTTCGCCCGCCAGGGCACCACACCCGGCGATATCCGGATGATCAACCAGGCCTTCAAGGAGATCCGGTATGCCGACGCTGTCTTTCAACCCTACCGTGGGGTCAAGAAGGTGACGATCTTTGGCTCGGCCCGGCTCGCTCCCGACACCCCGGACTGGCGGATGGCCCGGAGCTTCGCCCAGCAGATCGCCAAGGCGGGCTTCATGGTCTTGACGGGGGGCGGGGACGGGATCATGGGTGCGGCCCAGCTCGGCGCCGGAAAGGAGATGAGCTTCGGGCTGAACATCCGCCTTCCCTGCGAGCAGCGCCCGAACGAGGTGATCGAAGGCGACCGGAAGCTGATTTTCTTCCGCTACTTCTTCACTCGGAAGCTCCACTTCGTCAAAGAATCCCACGCCATCGCCCTCTTTCCCGGCGGCCTTGGAACGATGGATGAATGCTTCGAGGCGCTCACGCTCATGCAGACGGGCAAGGCCCCCATCGTCCCGATGGTCTTCATCGACTACCCGGGAGGCTCCTATTGGAGCGCTTTTCAGGAGTTCTTGCGCAAGGAGCTACTCTCCCGCGGGCTGATTGCCGAGCAGGACTTTCACCTGTTCACCTTCACCGACGAACTGGAGGAAGCGACCCGGGAGATCGAGCGTTTCTACTACAACTTTCATTCCTACCGGTTCGTGGGAGAGCTTCTGGCCCTACGGATCCATCGGGCGCCCGACGACTCGACGCTCGCGGCAATCGAGCGGGATTTCGAGGACATCGTCGCCCGGCCCGGCTCGTTTCAGAGGACCGGGGCCCTGCCGCCCGAGGCCAACGAACCGGAGCTTCTCTCCCTCCCGCGGCTCTGTTTTCCCTTCGACCGCAGATCCTATGGCCGCCTGCGGCAACTGATCGACCAGCTCAATGCATTTTGAACCCTGGAACCAATCTGCCCTTTCCTCCGCGCCGGAAGGGATCTGGCTGCATGTCTCGGTCTGGGAGCAGAAGGTGCGCGTCCTGAGCGGCAAGGAGCCGGTCTGGGAAGCGCCGGTGAGCACCGCCCTTCTCGGCTGCGGGGAGGAGCCGGAAAGCCACCGGACCCCTCGCGGATGGCACTTCGTCTGCGAAAAGATCGGAGAGGGCTCTGCGCTGGGCACCGAGTTTCGCGCACGGCGGCCGACCGGATTCCTCTGGACTCCTGACACTCCCTTCTGCGAGCAGAGCCTGATCCTCACGCGCATCCTCTGGCTGGCGGGAATGGAGCCGCACAATCTGACCACACGCGCGCGCTTCGTCTATTTCCACGGCACCAATCACGAATACTCAATCGGAAAACCCATGAGCAAAGGTTGTATCTGCCTGCGAAACGAAGAGATGGTCGAGCTTTTCGAGCATGTCTCGATCGGGACGCGGGTTTTGATCGAGGAAGGAGGCAACCGCTTGTGAGCCAGCCCATTGGCACGATCCTGCTCGACTGGTCGGGCACCCTGGCCGACGACCTGCCCTTCGTCCATCGGGCGGCCAACCAGGTGCTCACCCTCTACCGGAAGCCAACGATGACCGTCGAAGAGTTCCGGGAGTGCTTTTTTCTTCCGCTGCGCGATTTCTACCGGACGATCCTTCCGGAAGTTCCCTTGGAGACTCTCGATCGCTTTTACCATACCGCCTTCCGTTTCTTCCGTCCGCAGATCCCCCTCTTGCCTCACGCCGCCGACTTTCTCGAGTTTTGCCGCGCCCAGGGCCTGCGAACGATTCTCCTGAGCACGATTCAAAAGGACCACTTCCTGGATCAGGCCGGACGGCACGGGATTCTCGACTACTTTGCCGAGATCCATACGGAGGTCGCCGACAAGCGCGTGACCCTCTCCCGGCTGCGGGAGGAGAAGGGGCTCGAGCCGCAGGACGCGATCTTTTTGGGCGACATGGTCCATGACATTGAAGCGGCTCATGCGGCCGGCATCCTTTCGGGAGCGCTCCTGACCGGCTACGACACCCGCGCCAAGCTCGCGGCGGCCCGCCCGAGCTTCCTCTTCGCCGACCTCGCCGAAGCGCGAAGCTTTCTCGAGGAGAACCGGAAGAAGCCCGCTTGAGCGGCATGGCAGCTCGGCTCTCCCGCCCCCTTTTTTTCTCTGACGTCGGTTTCCCCTGATCCCTCACCTCCCCTCCCTGCCGCCTCTCCGTGAGGCTCCGGATGGGGACGGAGGGAAGTGGACGCTCAGCGAGCCCCGGAACGAAGGCAGACAATTCGGTGCTGACCCGCTCGAGTTCGTCCCCGCTCTCCCTCCCTCCCGCTCCCCGTGGACCGAAAGCTCGATCGCCAGATGGAGCCCATGGAGCCCGGAGTCGCGGGGGAGGTCGGCAGCCGTCGCCGCCTGCTCGGCCCGTTTCTCCTTCCGGGCCCGACGGAGTCCCTCCTTTGCCTCGGCGGTCGCCGCTCGACCGGCCTCCTGCGTCCGGCGCACGCGCTCCTCGGTCGGGGAATCTTCTCGGGCCGACGCTGCCGCTTTGGGTTCCGGTCCGGAGCGCGACTTCGACGCGGAATCGGTTCCCCGTTCCTCCGCCGCGGGCGATGGCGGATTTTCTTTCGCGTTTTCCTTCCCCGCCTTCGATCTCCTCGGATCGGGCTGCAGAGAGGAGGGAGCGGCAAAGAGCTGCCTTGCCCAGGAAAGGCTCGAGCGGACCACGCTCAGCACATTGCCCGCTGCCCGAAGGAGATCGGTCGCGCTCAAAGAGGAGTCGAACGGGTCGAGATTACGCTGAAAGAAGACCCGCATCTGCGGATCGAGCGTGCAGGGCATATGCGGCATCGAGGCGCTCTGGCCTACGGTCAGGTGGACTTGAAGCGAAGCCATCTCTTTTTCTCCTTATTTCCTTATCGAGGGTTGTCCCTTCTTTTCCTAACCCGTGCGTCGATCGGCGAAAGCGCGTCACCCCAGCTGGGCAGAACCGGTTGCGTCCGCCAGACCGGAGGAGGCGGGAGTCGTCCTCTTTCGTCTTTGACAAGACCATTGCGATCCGCCAAAACCGGATCATCGTGCCGACGACTGGTTCTTCTCCCCTCGACTGGAACCGCCTGGGCGAGGAGGCGCTCGAGATCCTCCAGGCTTATATTCGCATTCCTTCGGTCAACCCTCCGGCCGACACGACAGAGACGGCGGATTTCTTGCGACGGCTCCTGGAGGAGAGCGGATTTTCCGCCCAGGTCTATTCGAGCGGCCCAACGCAGCGCAACGTTCTCGCCCGCCTGCCCGGACGCGATCCGACGCGCAAGCCCCTTCTCCTGCTCAACCACATGGATGTGGTCCCGGCGGATGCCTCCCGATGGAAACTTCCCCCCTTCGCCGCGACAGTCCAAGACGGCTTCCTTTGGGGTCGGGGCACTCTCGACATGAAGGGGCTGGGGATCCAGCAGCTCATGGCCTTCCTGGCCCTTCAGAGGGCTGCGATCGTGCCGCCGCGGACGGTCCTCTTTCTGGCCACCGCAGACGAGGAGAGCGGGGGCCAGTACGGCATCCGCTGGATGATCGAAAATCACTGGAACGATCTTGGGCCTGAGTATGTGCTCGACGAGTCGGGGTTCGGTACCCGCGATCTCTTTGCTTCGCCCAAGCTCGTCTTTGTAATCCAAGTGGGGGACAAGCAGCCTGTCTGGCTCCGGCTGCGCGCAACCGGCCGGCCCGGCCACGGCTCAATCCCGACCCGGGACGACGCCCCAGCGGTCCTCTTGCGCGCCATCTCCCGGATCCTCGAACGGAAGGAGGTCGACCGGCCTCCCGAGGTCGTGGACGCGATGGTCGCCCGGGTCGGGGCGTCGCTCGCTCCCCATCCCTTCACCGACTCGATCCGGCGCAACTCGGTCGCCCTGACCAGCCTCTCGGCGGGGGTGGGCAGCCCCCCCAAGATCAACGTGATCCCCTCGGTCGCCGAGGCGACCTTGGACTGCCGCCTCCTCCCCGGGGTCGATCCCCAGGAGTTCCTTTCCTTGCTCCAATCCCTGGTAGCCGATCTGCCGGTATCGATCGAGCTGGCGAACGAGGTGGCGGACCCCGCCCCTCCGAGTCGCTGGGACACCCCCCTCTTCGCGGCCATCGAGCGGACGGTCGGACGCCATTATCCCGAGGCGGTCGTGAGCCCGCTGCTCAGCTCGGGCTTCACCGACTCCCGCTACCTGCGCCAGAAAGGGGCCGTCGCCTACGGCTTCATGCCGATGGTCCTCGATCCCGAAACCGCTTGGAGCGCTCATTCCGATTCGGAACGGATTCCCGTCGCCGAATTCGAGCGGGGCATCCGGGTGCTCTTCGACCTGTTGCAGGAGGAGTTCTAGGCGCACGATAGGATCCATAGCCTGTTTCGGAAGTCGCCTCCGCTCTTCCTTTCCGAATCGCCGTCGCATAAGAACCTTTCCATGAACATGCTTCTCCTTCATCACGCCGCCCTGCCGGTCACCGACCTGGAACGATCGAAAACCTTCTATCGCGAGGTCCTGGGGCTTGCGGAAGTCCCCCGAGCCCCCTTCCCTTTCCCGGGAGCCTGGTTTGCCCTTGCGGACGGCCAGCGAATCCACCTGATCGTCTCTCCTGGCCAGACCATGCGCACGGGCAAGGGGATCGACTCCCGGGACGGACACTTCGCCCTGCGGGTCGCCAGCTACCGGGAAGCGCTTGAGGAGCTTGGACGGAAAGGCTACACCCCCGAGGCAGACGACGAGCTCCACCGGATCAAGGTCGATCCCCATTCGGTGGCCGGATTCCCCCAGATGTATCTGCTCGACCCCGATCGGAACTTGATCGAGATCAACGCGGAGAAGCTCGATCTCTAGACGGGTCGCGGCCATGGCCGATTACGAGCGAGAGAAGGCCCCCCTCCGGGAGGCAGGGCGGCGGGCGTATGCGCTCCGAGCGGGTCCTCCGCCCCTCCTGTTCTTCTTCCTTTCGCTTCTCCTCTTGGGTTGCCGTTCCGGCTCCTCCTCCCCCGCGGGCCAATACGGAGGCAGCTGGACCGAGGCGGACCAGTCGACGGTCCGGGTGACGCTCTTCCTTACGCCGGGAGGAAAGGCGGTGATGCAGCGGACCGTGCGCTGGCCGGATGGCCGGACCGAAGCCGATTCGTGGGAATCGGAATACCGAGCCGGGGGCGAGCGGATCCTGATCGGCTCCGAGGGGAAGGTCTACGCGGTCTTCCACCGGCAAGGCGATTCCCTTCTCGATCCGAGCCACTTGGTGGACGGAAAGCCGATCCGTCTGGAGCGGCAAGCGGCGAAGGCCCCGTAGCCGTAGGCTGGCTAGCCCCGTTCGCCCGGCAACGCGGCTGCGGGAGGGGAGACCGGGAGCGCTGTGGCGGCAATGCCCCAAGCGGGCTTCTCCTTCTTTCGCTGGAGAAAGCGGATCGCCGCATAGGCACCCACGACAAGGGAAGATTCGACCGGTTTCCCATGGAGCAGGAAATGACCCGGCGATCGGGTCGCACGGCTGAGCGCGAGGATCGCGTCCGCTCCGTGCTCCCTTGCCAACGTGACCGCCCGGGAGCGTGCGCTCCCGAACAATCCGTTGCACGCCCGAACATAGCCAAGGACGATGTAGTGCCGGTTCGGCAGGGTCCGATACTCCATCATCCCACGAACCAGCGTCCCGGTCCCGTTTCCCAAGGGGCCGGATTCCGGCCTTTCCGCTGGCGTCCACCGAGCGAGCAGCACATGGGCATGGGCTCTGAGCGGGACAAAGGCAGATACGGCAAGGAGCAGGAGCAGGATTTTTTTCACGAACGAGGATTGGTTCGCCTCGATGCTATGGTTCCGCTTCTCCGAAAGGCAAGCCGGGGAAGAGCGAGGCCACACCTTGGCCGCTTCCCGCCCCCCCGAGAGGTCGACCGAAAGGAAATGCGCTGTATATTCTTTTCCAGGAAGCGCGTCATGAAGCTATTCCTATCCGCCGCCCCCGGGCGCGCCGTCGACACCGCCCGATTCGCGGGCATCGTGCCTCCGGATGGCTTTCGGTTCTGGCGCGCCTCAACCCTCGGCCGGATCACCGACCGGTTGGAGCGGCGGCTCCTCCTGGAGCTTGCGGGAGAGCTCAGAGGGAGGACGTTCTTGGACGTGGGCTGCGGAGATGGAGCGCTACTGGTATGGGCCGCGGCTCGGGGAGCGCACGCAATGGGCGTCGATCCGAGTCGGGCAATGGTCGAAGCCGCCCGCGAGCGGGCCCGGGCCGAGGGAGCAGCGGTCTCCGTGAGGCTCGGAAGCGGGGAGAACCTGCCCTTTGCGGACGGGAGCTTCCACCTCGTCGCGGCGGTCACCGTCCTCTGCTTTGTTCGCGACCCCGACGCCGTCGTGCGAGAGATGGCTCGCGTCCTGGCTCCGGGAGGAAGGCTGGTGATCGGAGAGCTGGGCCGATGGAGCGTGTGGGCCGCCCGCCGCCGGATCCGCGGCTGGCTCGGAGACGAGTTCTGGCAGAAGGCCCGCTTTCGGACGGCGGACGAGCTTTGCCGACTTCTCGAGAATGGGGGCCTCGCTGTGAAACGGGTGGCCGGGGCGGTCTACTATCCCCCCTGGGGATGGGCGGCACGACTTTTCGAGCCGATCGATCCCTGGTTAGGGCGCCGCGCCTCCCTGGGCGCCGCATTCCTGGCGGTCGCCGCGGATCGGGAGGAAAGGGAGTGTCCGATCGGATTTCGGACAAGCTTCCCGATTGCGGAGCCGCGCCAAAGATTGGGAGAATCGCCCGCATGATCGCTTGCCCCCTCTCCTCGTTCCGACTGGCCCTCGGATTTCTCCTCCTCCTCACGCTATGGGGCGTCGCCCCTCTCCGGGGAGAAGAGCCTTCGATTCCAATCGCTCCGGGTGACCCTTGGACGAGAAGCGACATCCTCCTGCCGAAGGATTTTTTGGCGCTGCAGAAGGCGGGAAGCCCTTCCTACCAGATCTATCAGGTCGGCTTTCCTTTCCTCTACAAGGCGGGCCATATTCCCGGCTCGATCTATGTCGGGGCGGGAAAGGACCCCGAAGGCATCGAGGCGCTCAAGAAGGTTCTCTCCTCGCTCCCCAAGGATAAGAAGATCCTTCTCTACTGCGGCTGCTGTCCCCTGGACGTCTGCCCCAACATCCGGCCGGCATTCGAGACCGCGAAGGAGCTGGGATTCTCGGCTGCCAAGGTTCTCTACCTGCCCCATGACTTTGCCCAGGACTGGACCCACAAGGGCTATCCGACCGAAAAAGGGGGATAAGATTTGATGGAGCGAAAGGCCGCCGACATCGGCAGCGCAATTCGCTATGCTTTTGGCATCTGCTCGCTGGGATCGATCCTGGTGGCGGTGAGTCCTCGCGGGGTCTGCGCCATCTCCCTGGGCGATGATCCAGAAGCCCTGCTCCGCGATCTGCGGGAGCGCCTTCCCAAAGCCCGGCGGATCGGCGGGGACTCGGCACTCGAGCCGCTCGTCGCCGAGGTGGTCGGTTTCATCGAAGCCCCGGCCCAAGGCCTGGGCCTGCCCTTGGACATCCGCGGTACCGCCTTCCAATACCGAGTTTGGCGAGCCCTGAGGGAAATTCCGTCAGGCAGGCAGGTGAGCTATGGCGAGATCGCCCGGCGGATCGGCGCGCCAAAGGCGGCTCGCGCCGTGGCCCGTGCCTGTGCCGCCAATCCCATGGCCGTCGCAATCCCTTGCCATCGTGTCGGGAGGGCCGATGGCCACCGGTCGGGCTACCGGTGGGGAATCGAGCGGAAGGAAGCGCTCTTGCGGCGGGAGAGCGGGCGATGAGAGTGGCTCGTCTGCGGCGCTCGGTGCCAACCCATCCCCCATCGGCTCCGAAGGCCTACGCGCATCCTCCTCCCTCGGCATGTTCCCGGGTGCAAGCGCGCACCTTCAACGGCCCCGGCAATACCGACCTGCTCCGAGCTGTCGGCGCGGCCCGCTCGCTCGGCGTGCCCTGCAGACGCGCGTGGCTGCGGATCGACTCACTCAATCGAGGGCTCGGAAGGCCGGTGGTTGACGGCGCGACAGGCAGGAAGGGCGGCACTCCGCACGTTCACCGACCGCCCCTTCCCGATCTTCGCTCTGTTCTGGTACACCAGATGCTATAGGCTAGTCGTCATATCTTTTTTCACGGAACGATGCAGCGAACCGGACAAGCGCAATGCGGCGGGTTCTCTTGTGTCATGATCCGAGGAAAAGAAAGCTGCCCATGAGACTCCTGCTCCCCTTGTTGCTTGCCTGCTCGCTCTTCTTGGGCACCTTCTCCCATGCCGAAAGCGTCCATGTCGCGGTGGCCGCCAATTTCACCGGGCCAATGGAACGGATTGCCCCAGAGTTTGAGAAGGCGACCGGCCATCAGGCGATCGTCGCCTATGGGCCGGTGGGCAAGTTCTACGCAGAGATCAGGAACGGCGCACCCTTCGACGTGCTGGTCTCCTCCGATGACCAGACCCCAATGCGCCTCGAACGGGACGGCCTGGCGATACCGGAGAGCCAGATTACTTATGCCATTGGCAAGCTCGTGCTCTGGAGCGCCAAGCCGGGCTTGGTGGATGACAAGGGCGAGGTGCTCAAGCGAGGCGATTTCCGGCATCTGGCCATCGCCAATCCGAAGGTCGCGGTGTACGGCGCTGCGGCGGTCGAGGTGATGACCAGGCTCAATGTTTATGCGCCGCTCGAAAGCAAGCTCGTCCTTGGCGAGAACATTACCCAGGCCTATCAGTTCGCCGCCACGGGAAACGCCGAGCTGGGTTTCGTAGCGCTCTCTCAGGTTTACAAGGACGGCCAATTCGCCTCCGGTTCCCACTGGATCGTGCCGACCAGCCTCTATTCAACCCTCAAGCAAGCCGCAGTGCTGCTCAGCCACGGCAAAGGCAATCCAGCAGCCGATGCGTTGCTTGCCTACCTCAAAAGTGAGGCGGCCAGGAAAGTGATCCGCGCCTACGGCTACGAATTCTGACTCCAAGGAGAAATCCCGTGAAACCGATCCAGTCCCTGCTTTTTGCCTGTTTATTCTGGTGCGCGGCATCCGCCCATGCCAAAAAAATTACCATCGCGGCAGCGGCCGATCTCAAGTTTGCGATGGATGAGATCGTCACCAGCTTCCAGCAGGCCAACGCCCGCGCCGAGGTGGACGTGGTTTATGGCTCCTCCGGGAAGTTCTACACCCAGATTCAGCAGGGGGCACCCTACGACCTCTACTTCTCGGCTGATATTGGTTTTCCGCGCGAGCTAGCCAAGGCGGGCTTGGCCGCCTCCGAGGCGAGGCTCTACGCCTTCGGCCGCATCGTACTGTGGAGCGCAAAGCTGGACGCCAGCAAAATGACGCTCGCCAACCTGACCGATGCCAAGATTACCCGCATTGCCATCGCCAACCCGAAGCACGCACCCTACGGCAAGCGCGCCGAGGAGGCCTTGCGCGCTTCCGGGCTCTGGGAGAAGGTCGAACCGAAGATCGTCTATGGAGAGAACATCGCTCACACCGCCGAGCTCGTGCAGACAGGTAACGCCCAGGTCGGCATCATCGCGCTAGCTCTGGCGGTCAATCCCAAGCTGGCGAGCAAGGGTGGTTACTGGCTGATCCCCGATCACCTGTACGAACCGCTGGAGCAAGGATTTATCCTCACCAAGAGAGCCGAAGGCAACACCCTGGCTCGCCGCTTCGCCGACTACATGGGCAGCAAACCGGCGCGAGCCATCATGACCAAGTATGGCTTCGTCCTGCCGGGCGAAGTCGTCGGTAAGTAGCACGCGGCCATGAGCACCCGGGAACGCAACGGCCAAGGCTTCGTCGCCGGTTCGCCGATCGGCACCCTGGGCGGATGGATCGGCTTCCGCAGACTGCTGGTCTCAGCCATCCAGACCTTCCCGCGCGCGCAGTGAGGGATGCCATGGTGAACAGTAGCGACCTACAGGCCCTCTGGCTGACCGTGCGCCTGGCTAGCACCGTCACCGTGATCCTGCTCTTGGTCGGCACACCCATCGCCTGGTGGCTCGCCCGCACCAGGACCTGGTGGAAGGGACCGATTGGCGCGGTGGTCGCCTTGCCCTTGGTGCTGCCGCCCTCGGTGCTCGGGTTCTACTTGCTGCTGACGATGGGGCCGAACGGGCCGGTGGGGCAACTCACCCATGCGCTGGGCTTAGGGCTCTTGCCTTTTACCTTCTGGGGCTTGGTCGTCGCTTCGGTGTTCTATTCCCTGCCGTTCATGGTGCAGCCGCTGCAAACCGCCTTCGAGGCCGTGGGCGACCGGCCGCTGGAGGTGGCGGCCACGCTGCGCGCCTCGCCGCTCGATGCCTTCTTCACCGTGGCCATGCCGCTAGCCGCACCCGGCTTCCTGACCGCCTCGATCCTGACCTTCGCCCACACGGTGGGCGAGTTCGGCGTGGTGCTGATGATCGGCGGCAACCTGCCGGGCGTCACCCGTGTCGCCTCGGTGCAAATCTATGACCACGTGGAGGCGCTGGAATACATGCAGGCGCACCGCCTCGCGGCGGTGATGCTGCTCTTTTCCTTCCTCGTGCTGCTGGCCCTCTACTCCTGGCGTCCCAATCCGAAGAAAGGCGCTTGAGATGGCGGGAATCGAAGGGCGTTTCCGGCTCGACTGGCCGAGCTTCTCCCTCGATGTGGATCTCACCCTTCCTGGTCGAGGCGTCACCGCTCTCTTCGGCCATTCCGGCTCCGGCAAAACCACGCTGCTGCGCTGCATCGCAGGACTGGAGCATGCGCCGCAAGGATGGCTCTCCGTCGATGGCGAGGTGTGGCAAGACGCCGACCGATGGCTGCCGACACACAGGAGGCCCATCGGCTACGTGTTCCAGGAGGCCAGCCTGTTTCCTCATCTGTCGGTACTGGGCAATCTGCGCTATGGCAGGAAGCGCGTCCGGGATGCGCAGCGGGTAAGCCTCGATCAGGCCATCGAGCTGCTGGGCATCGGCCATCTGCTCGACCGCAGACCGGATCTCCTCTCGGGTGGCGAACGCCAGCGGGTCGGCATCGCCCGCGCCTTGGCCGTCAGCCCACGCCTGCTGCTGCTGGACGAGCCACTGGCCGCGCTCGACTGGAAGCGCAAGCAGGAAATCCTGCCCTATCTGGAGCGGCTCCACGACGAATTGGAGATTCCGATTCTCTACGTCAGCCACTCGCCTGACGAGGTGGCACGGCTGGCCGATCACTTGGTCGCGATGGAGGGCGGCAAGGTGCTGGCTGCTGGCCCCTTGACCGAAACCCTGGCCCGCCTCGACCTGCCCTTCCGGCTCGGCGAGGATGCCGGTGCGGTGCTCGATGCCACCGTGGGCGCGGTCGACAAGGAGTGGCGTCTGGCGCGCATGGACTTCGATGGCGGCAGCCTGTGGGCACCCGATCCGGGCCTGACGGTCGGCCGCCGCATCCGGGTGCGGGTGCTGGCTCGCGATGTCAGCCTTGCCAAGGAGCCGGGGACCAGCAGCATCCAGAACGCGCTGCGCGGTCAGGTCGATGCCATCGGCGATGACGAGCATCCCGGCCTGGCGCTCGTGCGCCTCCGTGTCGGTGAATCGGTGCTGCTCGCACGGTTGACCAGACGAGCCGCCGCATCCCTCGGCGTCGCTTCTGGTCGAGAGCTCTGGGTACAGGTGAAGTCGGTCGCATTGCTGGAGTGAGCGTCCCGTCGATGTCCGCTCGAGGCCTAGCTTGGACGGATACAAAAACGAATAACCCCGATTGGCGAACTTCACGTTCCCGGGAAGAGATGAACAGTCCACGCCTTAAGGAAATCCTGGAAAACCATCAGATCGCGGTCTATTTCGCGACCATTGTGGCGGCCGCAATATTTGCTCTGATCGTGCCAGGAACGACAGCATTTGAGGCCGCGATTAATCCAGCGCTTGCTCTGATGCTCTTTGTGACGTTCTTGCAAGTACCACTTGCCGACCTTGCTCGCGCCTTCTCGCATTCTCGGTTCCTTGGCGCGCTGCTTACGACCAATTTTCTTGTCGTGCCGTTGCTCGTGGTGCTCCTGGTGCAGCTCCTGCCGCCTCACCCAATCGTGCGGCTCGGGGTGCTGCTGGTCCTGTTAACACCCTGCATTGACTACGTGGTGACCTTCTCGCACCTTGGCCGTGCCGATGCCCGCTTGCTGTTGGCAGCAACGCCTGTTCTGCTGATCGGGCAAATGTTGTTGCTGCCAGCCTTCCTTGGCGTGTTTCTCGGGGACGCTACCGCTGGCCTTGTTCACCTTGGCCCGTTTATCCATGCATTCGTCTGGTTGATAGCCATCCCTTTTGCGGCGGCTGGCTTCATGCAGCTATGGGCTGCACGAAGCCGGATCGGGGAAAGTGCATTGGCTATCCTTAGCTTGTTACCGGTACCAGCGACCGCTCTTGTCCTGTTCATAGTCATTGCAACCGTGGTGCCACAGCTTGGGGCGGCGACCGATGCGGCTCTTCAGGTCATCCCGCTTTATGTTGCCTTCGCGTTGGCCTCTCCCGTTCTCGGTTGGATTGTCGGGCGGCTTTTCCACCTGGAAGCTCCTGCCGGTCGGGCGGTTGCGTTCAGCGCTGGCACACGAAATTCGCTTGTTGTGCTGCCGCTCGCCTTAGCGATACCGGGTGCGATTCCGATACTGCCAGCGATTATCGTCACGCAGACGCTCGTTGAACTGGTGAGCGAACTAGTCTATGTACGCTTGCTCTCAAGACTTGGGGCATCGAAACCTCGTCCCTAAGTGTTGGCGTGCTTTCCGTTCCGGTTTCTGAGGCGACGCGATTTCCACCTGCTGATGACCTCGATCAGCTCTGGAAGGGAGCGGCCTAGCCGTTCCAGCAAGCCACACGGCCGCACATCGAGCTTCACTACGTTTGGTCCGAGCAGGGGTGGCGCGAACGGGACCCAGGGCCTTTGCTGACGCAGCCGGAGCCTGGATCGGCGCTCACCGGGAGCACTTCGAGCGGCTTGGCGGTTCGATCAGCGGAGGGCTCGGTTCGATGACCGGCGGACTGTTCGGGCAAATCGGGGACTTCGCTCGTGGAGTTCCGAGAAATCCGCGAGGACCGCAGGGTTGACGTGACTGTGCCAAGAATAGCGCGCTCACATCACAACACGTTTCCCTAAGGCTGCATGTGCTTACGAGCGTTTGTTCGCCACTCGTCACTTTACTCCAAAACTCAGCGCCTAATGTCTTATTATAGGATTGTCTTGACTTACGTAGGTCGAGTGAATCATCTCCGCCCAATTGGACAATATCGGTATGGCGGTTGGATCGAGTTGTCCCGTTGTCGTTCGTGGTAGGTCTGCGCTACCCGGAATAACACGCTGAAAGCTACCATTCCAATTATACGAGGCAGTCCATTGCGCGCTAATGCCACACGAAATGGTTCGGCTTGGGATTGTAGCCAATGATAGGATGCGCATAACCGGAGCGGCACCGCTACTTGGATTGGGAGCATCAGCCCAGTCTACTTGCGGAATAGTGCTTATCATTTGCCTGTTCAGCACAACCAACAGCACATTGTAGACCTCTCTCCTCGTCTCCTCCGTGATTGCCGGACAGCCGCCTGGAATGAAGCCGAACAGGCCGCTGCTGGCGGCTCCCGCTGGGACGGCGTTTGAAGCCCCGCTTTGCTGCTGCTGATTCGGCTGGCTGGCGTTTCCACCCACAAACGAGGAGCAGGTCGGCAGGCCGACGGCCAAGAGAAGAGGCAGGATCAAGATGCGCATTAGGGTCTCCTTCCTTCAAGGCAAACTACATCACGCTCAGGGGAAGTAGTGCCAAACGGGTCCGTAAAAAGCACGTCCTTTCTTGCCTCGCCATCCATGGCGAGCCATCACCAGAAGAATCCGTGCCTCTTCTTTTGCGTCTTCTTCTTGAGCGCTTCCTGCTCTTTCTTGGATCGCTGCTGCTTCTTCCCACCGGAGGCGCTCTTGCGGTCGAAGGCCTTGCCTGCCACTCGGCTCTCGCGGAAGCTCATCCTTTTTGGAGAAGGAGCCGGTTTGCCAAGCCCGATATAAAGAGGTCGGCCTACGCTATCTGGTGCGAACAGCAACCCGCCGGATGCCGTGCGGCGGAACCCAAGCATCCGCTGATTGGAATCAAACATCGGCCTGCCGCACGATTGGCAAGGCCGACTTCCCCTATCCTGATGAGAGATCTGCGGATCCTTCCCCTCTCCAGCCTCGGGCCCGCTCGACCGCGCTCTTCCACTCCTCCCGCTTGCGGAGCCGCTCCCGGGAATCGAGATGGGGCGAGAAGGTCCGCTCGATCTGCCCGAAGGAGCTCCCCTCCAGATTCGTGAAGAGTCCGGTCTCCCGGCCCGCCAGGAGGCCAGCTCCAAGCGCGGTCGCCTCGGGACAGCGGGAGCGCGCAACCGAGAGCCCGAGCAGGTCGGCTTGGATCTGGAGGAGGAGATCGCTCTGGGCCGCACCCCCGTCCACCTTCATTTCGTGGAGAGGCCCCCCGGTCGCCCGGCCCATCGCCTCGATCACGTCGCAAACCTGATGTGCAACTCCTTCCCACGCGGCCCGTGCAATGTGGGAAGGCCGAGTTTTCCGGGTAATCCCGATCAAGAGGCCCTCGGCCGAGCAGTCCCAATAGGGGCTTCCCAATCCAGTGAGAGCCGGGACGAAGACTAGCCCCTCCGTCTCGGGAGCCTGTCGCGCCAACCCCTCGACCTGGGCGACGCTGGGTGCGAGCCGCAATCCCTCCACCAGCCACTGGAGGGCGGCCCCGGCGGCGAAGACGCTCCCTTCGAGGACATAGTCGGTCTCCCTCCCGAGATTCCAGCCAGAGGAGACGAGCAAGCCTTCAGCGGCCGCAAGAGGCTGGTTCCCCAGGTTCATGAGCGAGAATGCCCCGGTCCCGTAGGTCGTCTTGAAGCTGCCCGCTCCCCAGCAGAGCTGGCCGAAGAGCGAAGCCTGCTGGTCGCCCAGGACCGCGAGAATCGGAACCCCCTCCCAGAAACCCACCCCTTTTCCAAAGAGTCCGGCCGAGGGGAGCAGCTGCGGCAGGATCGAGGGCGGAATTTGAAAGAGCCCGAGGAGCTCTTGGTCCCAGCGATGCTCGTAAATATTGAAAAAGAGGGTCCGCGAAGCATTCGACTCCTCGGTGGCGTGGACTCTCCCCCCGGTCAGCTGGGTGAGAAGCCAGCTATCGACCGTTCCAAAGCAGAGGCGGTCGAGACGGCTCCGGAGCACCGGAACGTGCTCCCAAAGCCAGAGAAGCTTGCTCCCCGAGAAGTAGGGGTTGAGCCGGAGGCCGGTCTTTGCCCGGATCGCCTCTTCCCAGCCCGCTTTCCGCAACTGGTTGCAGAGCGCAGCCGACCGGCGGTCCTGCCAGACGATGGCGTTTCCCAACGGCTCAAGGCTTCGTCGGTCCCAGAGGAGGAAGGTCTCTCGCTGGTTGGCGATGCCGATCGCCGCAACCTGCCGCGGCTTGACTCCCGCGCGCTCAAGAGCCTCACGCGCCGCTTCCTCGAGCGAGCTCCAAAGCAGCTCGGGGCTCTGCTCCACCCATTCGGGCTTTGGCGTGAGGAGCGAAACGGGCCGCTGCGCCTGCGAGACGATCTCTCCCCTCCGATCGAGCAGCAGAGCCCGGGAGCTTGTCGTTCCTTGATCGAGGGCGAGAATATACTCCATGCGCCTCGCTAGAGAGCGACAACCAGCTTGCCGAGGGATTTCCCTTGAAAAAGATCGTGAAGGGCCTCCGGAGCGTTCTCAAGACCTTCGATGATCGTCTCCTCGTAGCGGAGCTTTCCTCCGGCCGCCCAATGCTCGAGCCGCGCCAAGGCTTCCGGCCAGCGGTCGAGTCGGTCGCCGACGATAAATCCCTGAAGGCGGACCCGGCGCGAGAGGAGAAACTCCCATCCCTTCGGGACGGGGGTTTCTCGACGGTTGTAGGTCGAGATGTGGCCGCAGAGGACGATCCGGGCAAAAGGGTTGAGGAGCGGCAGCACCGCTTCGAGGACCGGACCCCCCACGCTGTCGAAATAGAGGTCGATTCCCTCGGGAGCCGCGCGGCCAAGGTCGCTTGGGAAATGGGCCGCCTTGTAATCGACGGAGGCGCCAAAGCCCAAATCCTCGACGACATGCCGGCACTTGGCCGGACCGCCGGCGATTCCAATCACGCGGCAGCCGTGCATCCGGGCGAGCTGGCCCGCAATGCTTCCGACCGCTCCCGCTGCAGCAGAGATAACGACTGTCTCCCCCGCCTTGGGGCGGCCAATGTCAAACATGCCCAGATAGGCGGTCACTCCCGGCATGCCCGCGACGCCGAGATAGGCCGGCAAGGGCAAGCGGCCGCTCACCTTCCGCGCCTCCGCCCCGGGGCAGATGCCGAAAAGCTGCCAGCCGAGGTAGGTCACCACCTTGTCCCCCGATGCGATCCCGGGATCCCGCGAAGCCGCTACCTCTCCCACCGCCCAGCTCGCCATCGGTTGCCCGAGCGTCAGCGGCTGGGTGAATGTCTCCCCGCCGCCGGCCAGGAGCCGCAGGTAGGGGTCGACCGACACGAAGAGATTCCGGACGAGGATCTCCCCGGGGGCCAAATCCTCCGAGAGCTCCCTCGTGGCGAGCGAGAAATCCCCGTTCCGGAAGGCTCCCTCCGGCCGGCGGACCAGGAGCAGTTGTCGATTGGGGAGGCTCACCTCCTCCGATCTTCGGGAGGTCCAGCCCGCCCTTCAACCGATTTTTACCAAAGCGGGAAAAGAAATAGGGCCCGTGGGATGAATGGGATCAGCGGACGAAACGGAGCATTCGAGATGGCTTGCTCGAAGGCAAAAAAGAATGGCTGCCCCGGTAAGAGAGCAGCCATTCCTGGTCGCCGAGAGGGCGACCCGATCGTCGCCGCTTAGCCCAGAAGGCCCTTCTCGATCGCTTTCCGGAACTCGGCTTGCGCCTTGACCTTAGCGATCTTGGCCTGCCAGCCGGCCTCCATGGCCGCGACGAAGGCTTCCGCTCCCTTCTCGAGCTGAGCGCCCCACCGCGCCCGGATCTTCTCCTTGAGGACTTCGTCTACGACTTCCCGCCAGGCCCGGCAGCCGGCCGATTCCCACATTTCCGCGACATGCTCCACGAGGTTGCCCTCTTCGTGACACTTCTGCGCTTCCTTCCCGTGGCAGCTCGTCTCCTCGCAGCAGCTCTTCTCTTCGCACTCGCTCATTGTCTTGCTCTCCTTGGATGTTCCCTGGATCGCTCAGGAACGTGCGGCTCCACTCAAGCCTCCACTCCGGACGATCCGCGGACTATTCTGCCGGAATGGGGGATCTTCTTCCAGGGTGCCCAAAGACAAACTTCGGGTCAAAAGCGCCAACCGCTCTTTCTGCCTTGGACGATCGGCGCATCCGGCTCTATGGTTCTCGTAAGATGGAGCCATCCCTCCCGATCACGGTGGCGATCCCGCTGCTTTGGGGGGCCATTCCAGTGTCGGTCGTGGGACCCGCTCACCTTCTGGGAAAGATGGGTGCGACTTTCGCAGGCCCCTGCCGGCCCTGCGGCCCGGGGCGCTTTCGCGTCCATCTGCTCTCGGTCGACGGAAAGCCGGTCGAGCTCGAGTCGATGCGGATCCGGTCCGACGGTGCGCTCGGCGAGCTGCCCGCTCCCGACCTGATCTACGTTCCGGGACCGGAAGCCGATTTTGAGCAGGCGCTGGAGCGCAATCGCCCTTATCTCGACTGGATCCGTGCCTGCCACGCCCGGGGCGCCACCGTGGCGACCTCCTGCTCGGGAGCGCTCTTCCTCGCCGAAGCGGGCCTTCTCCACGGACGCCGAGCGACGACCCACTGGTGCCATGCGGACTACTTCCGGGAGCGTTATCCCGAGGTCCTGTGGCAGATTTCCCGCCTCGTCGTCGAGGACGGTCGGCTCATCACCGCCGGCGGCGCGACCGCCTATCTCAACCTGATGATCAAGCTCGCGGAAAAGTTCCTCGGCCGGGCGCAGGCCCTCGCGGTCGCTCGGTTTACGCTGGTCGATCCCGAGCGCGACTCCCAGCTTCCCTACATGGTTCGCTCGAACCAGCAGCCGCATGGGGACAGCGTCGTCCGGAGAGCCCAGGAGATCCTCTCCGAAGCTCCCGAAAAGCCGCTTTCCCTCCCCAAGCTCGCCGCCTCCTGCGGGGTCAGTCCCCGGACCCTGCTCCGCCGGTTTCAGACGGCGTTGGGGGAGACCCCGGGGGACTACCGGCAGGGGCTGCGAATCGAGCAGGCGAAGCATCTCCTGGCAAACACCGACCGGACCGTGGAGGAGATCGTCACCGAGGTGGGCTACGATGATTCCCGCTCCTTTCGCCGCCTCTTCCTCAAGCAGGTCGGCATCTCACCCAAGCGGTACCGGCGCAAGTTCACGGTTTTCTGCGCCGGTCCGGAGAAGGAAGCTGCGGAGTCCTGCTCCTGCCCGACGGCGACGTAGCGGAGGAAGCGGGCGGCCCCGTTACCCTCGGAAGCTTTAGGGAATGTCGCTTGCGCCGATCGGCAGGAGGAAGAAGGGTTCGCCAAAGAGGGCCGCATGCTCGGGATGGACGCCTGGGTCGTTGCCGAGCAGGAAACGGCCCCCATTCGCATCGAGCCGCCACTGAATGGTCCATCGACCGTTTTTCCGGCTCGCATCGGCGCTCACCGCCACGATCCCGTCGCGCCATCTGTCCCAGGATCGATCGGAGTAGGAAAAGAGCCGGAACGCCGTTCTCGGCTGGAACGTGACCGGATCGAGAACCCTTCGGACGAGCAGGAAGCCGCCCCTCCATTCTACCCCTTGGCGCCTTTCTGCAGGGGAGATCTCGCGAGAGGAGGACCAGACCTCGGGACCATCAAAGTTGGCCATTTCCGCGAGCCACGACCAGCTTTCCGGTAGGCCGGCGGATCCCGGGAAACTGCGCAAAAGCAGGGCTCGCTGTTGGTGGTTGGCCGCGTTCACATAGAGATGCCCGTTGGCTCCGATCCAGTATCTCCCCTGGAGCTGTCGGAGGGCGATTGCTCCCAATTCCCTGGCGTAGCGATCGTTGGGGCGTGACTGAGTCAGCCCGCTCGTGGCAAGGGAAATGGAGCGGGACTGCATCTTCCCGTCCCCTTCCACGGGTTCGTGCCCGTTCTCCGTTAGCCCGGGAAGGAAGGGGGAGGAGTGGGAGATCGGTTCTTGCCCGGATGGATCGCTGGTCAACAAGCGATCGACCAGGGAAGCGGCCAATGCGGCCGTCGCGACTAGCGGCACCAGATCGAGCGTTCTTTTCAGCATAATGGCAAGCCGGAACGACCCTCTCCCTCCCGGCGGAAATTCACGGAGGATCAGATCTGTTACTCTGGAGGAGGAGCGCGGCTCACCGGCTCCCGCGAAAGCTCACGAAACGAACCGGCAAACCGGTCATCGACGTGCGCTCCCTTGCGGGCCACCTTGAGCCCTCGCCCGCTCCCGGCCTCGTCAGCCGAGGAAACAGTCGACCCGTCCGACTATTTCGACGTTCCTGCAACGGGTTTTGTTCAGTTTGGGCTCAGTGCATGCCATGCGCACGTCGAATCTCCTGCCCCAATTGACGGGCGGGACCGTTGAACCGCAGCGGTTTAGATCTAGAAGGCAGCGGAATGCGGTCGCGCCGGCAGCGAGCGAGCTTTCCGGTGGAAGAGAGGCTCAAGGTCAGCCGCTTGCGCGGGTTGGCAGCAAGAAGAATGGGATCAGAGGCAAACGCCCAGGCGCCATGCCAAGACCGGGCCTATGGGCCTTCTTCTTGCGGCGGAGGCGTCTCCTCCCCACCCTCCTCGGGGGGCGTCTGCTTGCTCTCGTCATCGGCGGGCTTTTCTCCCCAGGGCCACCCCTCCGGCATTCCTTCCGGCAGCCCCTCCGACGCCTGCACCGGGACGGCGCGTGCAACGTTTCCTGAAGGAGCAAGGGCTCCCCGCCCCTGGTAGTTCCCGGCGGAGCGCCGCCCGGGGAGCATGCCTTGTCCCTCTTCCAGGACCGAGTCCTTGGACGACCGATCGAAGAAGAGTCCCTGCCCGAAGGTACCCAAGGGGAGCGCGAGGAGGCCGAGCGCGGCGAGAAGGCTCTTCATGCTGTGATTTTAGGCCCCATTAAGACAAAGAAGGTGCTGGGTCAAGATGCAACCGTCTTTCTCGTTCTCTTGCGTCCAGTGCAGACCGGTAACGGGAGAGCGGGTGAAGGGAATCGAACCCTCGCTACAGGCTTGGGAAGCCCGTGTTCTACCACTGAACTACACCCGCGTAGCAGAGGGCAATGCTCCCTTCGATTGGTCAAATTGTCAAAAGCATTTCGGCAGCTCTAGCCGATCTATCCAAGATACTCGACCTGCCCCCGCCCGTCGCGGAGAGAGATCGAAGAACCCGGATCGGTGAGCGTGAGCTCGACCTGCGAGTCGCCCTCGAGGACGAGCACAAATCGGTTGCCCGCTTCGAGCACCTTTTCGACCGTGCCGGCGCTGGGAAGATGGGGAGCGGCTGCCGCCAGCCGCACGACCAAAAGGGAGCCGTCCGTGAACGTAAAAGAGAGCTGACCGGGAGCAGCTTCGCATTGTGCAATCCGCCTTCCCTGCAGGATCGGGCTGAGCTTTCGATTGAGCGCCATGGTTCCCTTCCTTCGTCGTCTTGCATCATTCTCCCGTGCCGTGCGCGGGATGGAAGCCCTTCGCCTTGGCCTCCTCTTCGCTCATATATTGCCCACGCTTGGTCTTCCCGTAAAAGGAAGATCCGGGCTTCCAGTAGGCTCCGGAGCTGGTGTTGACCCAGACAAGAGAGCCTTGGCCGGCCCGCGCAGCGGGTAGCTTGCCCGCCCGTAACTGCTCCTTCCGCCTCCCTCCCCCCTGCCCGATATATTTCTGGTAGGCTTCGATCCAGTTGGCCGAAATCGCCTTCTGAGCTTCCGTGAGGTTGACCTTTCCGGAGCAGACGAGCTTGTGGAGGCGGTCCTCCAAGAAGTCCTTCTTTCCCGCATTCCAAGGCTGGGTCCTCCGGGACTGCGGCCACAAGTTCCGAATCGAGTTGGAGCCGCCCAAGGAGAGCGGGATCAAGTGGTCGATCTCATAGTTCCGCCGGTCCGTGAGCGGGACTCCATAACGGCGGAGCACCTCGCGCTTTTCTCCCCACGGAACGTCCCGGACCTTCTTTGCGTAGCCCGGGACGCATACGTCGCCTCGGCTGACGGGAAAGGTGTCGCCGGGAGTGAGGTTGGGATCGGGAAGGATCGGCGGCTGGGCCATGCCCGCGCAGCTGAGGGTGAGCAGGAAAGCCAAAGCAAGAAACGCATAACGCATCGGGCAAGGTTACCCTATGCGGCCTTCCATCCGCAACCGCTTGGCTGCTGGATGTGAATGTGTTATTGAGCGGACACGGAAGATCCGTTCGGTGGAGTGGACCTATCCTTTTTGTCCCGCGTTCGGCGTTGTCGGAATGGGATGCCCGAATCCCGCTCCCGCCGCCGACGAATGGTCTCCCGAGGCGAGTGAAACTCGCTCGCCAACTCATGGACACTGCTGAAGCCCGCCAGGATCGCCGCCCAGATTCCCAGCGTCGTCATCGCATTCTTGTGGAGGGTAAGCGGTAAGGCGCGACCCTACCCGGCCGGATCGCGCGGCAAGTCGTTGAGCCGGCGCTGACGCAGCCGCCAGTCGGGCAGGAAGCGGTCGAGGAGGGCCTTGAACCGATGGTCGTGCAGGCGGACCAGAAGATGCGCCATCTCGTGGACCACCACATATTCGAAGCAGTCGACCGGCTTTTTCGCCAGCTCGCTGTTGAGCCGGATCCGCCGGTCGCGGATGTTGCAGCTCCCCCAGAGCCTCTTCATCCTCTGGACGAAGAGGCGCTCGACACGGACGCCCAGGCGGGGCTCCCACTGCGCGATCAGGGGAGCGGCCGCCTGCCGGACTTGCCCGCGGTACCAGAGGGCGAGTAGAGCGCCTTTCCTTTTCTGTGGCGTCCCCGGTGGAACTTGGAGGAGGATCGAGCCCTCCAAGAACTCCACCCGGACGGGAGCCTCTCTTTCGACCAGCCGGAGCGGATAGTGCTCCCCCCAGAGGGAGTGGCTTTCGCCGTCGCCGTAGGACAAGGGGATCGCCGGGGGCCGAGCGCGAACCTCCGCCTGCTTCCGGCGGATCCAGTCGAGCTTGGAAGCCGCGAAGGCATAAGCGGCCTCAAGCGGCATCCGGTCGGGGGCCGAGAGGCTCGCAATTCCGTCTGGCGGAGAGACGCGCAGATGGAGATGCTTGATCTGCTTGCGCCGGAGGAGCAGCTCCACCTCCGCGATCCGGAGCAGGACCGCTTGGCTCACCCGTTCTCCTCCGCCCGCTTCCCCGCGGCGTAGACCCCGCTCTCGAAATCGAGATAGCCGCGGGCGGCGGCGGCATCGCCGAAGGGGAGCACCTGGGTGGCCCAGTAGCCGCCGATCCCGTTGCGCCGATCGATCCAGAAGAAGGTGTTGGCGAGGCCCGCCCAGCTGAGGGAGCCCGCCGGACGGCCCGTCGAAAGATCTTGCCCATCGATCAGAAAGCCAAGGCCCCAGGATTTGGAGGGCCCGGGAAGGAGCTCCGCGAGGCGGGGATGGCGTGAGGCAGCACCGGGAAAGGGAGCGATCTGGCCGCTGCCGAGATGGTTTTGCTCGGCCATCCGGACCGTTTCTGGCCGGAGCACCCGGCCCCCGTCGCCCATGCCATCGTTGAGCCACATTCGGATGAGCTTGAGGAAGTCACCGACCGTCCCGTAGAGGGCGTGGCCGCCCATCTGCACCTCGGGGTTTGCGGGCAGCTCGAAGTCAGTCGGTAGGAGCGATCCATCCGGGTTCCGCTTGTGGAGGGCTGCGAGCTTGGCGCGCATCGGGGCGGTCAGGCTAAAGCCGGTGCTCGCGATCCCGAGCGGCTCGAAGAGTTCAGTCCGGAAGACCTCCCCGAGCTGCCGGCCAGCGATCCTCTCGATGACCTGCCCGCACCAGTCCATGCTCGTCCCGTACTCCCATCTCTCCCCAGGCTCGAAGAGGAGCGGGGTCATGAGGCTTGCCTTGAGCCCGGAGACACTCGCGGGCTGGCCTCGAGTCCGGTGGAGCCGGAGGTAGACCGGATGGAAGAACTCGTAGCCGAATCCCGCCGTATGGGTGAGAAGCATTCGGGTCGTAATCGGCCGCTTCGGGTGACGAAGGATCGGCTCCCCGCTACGATCGAAGCCTTCGATCCGCGGGAGAGTCCCGAGCTCCGGCGCATACCGCGCGGCCGGAGCATCCAGGTCGAGACGACCCTCCTCCACGAGCCGCAAGGCGGTCGTCGCCGTGAACGCCTTGGTGGTCGAATAGAGGGCAAAGACGGTGTCGGTCGTCATCTCCTCCGGACGATCGATCCGGCGCTTCCCCGCCGCTCCCTCGTAAAGGGTTCCCCGGCGGCCCGTGACCATCGCGACCACTCCGGGCAGGCCGGGCCGGCTGGAGACTGTACGCTCGAGGATCGGATCGAGCGCGCATCGGAAATCGGGAGCCATCGAGCGTTCCGGTCAGATTGTTCCCGCCGGAAAGGCCGCAGGCGAACAAAAAACGGAAGCGCAACCGAATGAGCGCTACCGCTCCCCGTCCAGAACGCGCAGCCGCCCTCTTCGCGAGCGAGGCGACGATCGGGATCTCCACGAGAGAGAGGCTGGCGGGAAGCAGGTCGAGCGGTCGACCCGCAAGATCTAGAACGCGAGACAGATCTTGGCGAAATGCTTGCCCGACTCCTGGTAGCGGAAGGCGTCGGCGATCTCGGCCAAGGCGAACGTCCGATCGATCACCGGCCGGAGGCCTGTCGCTTCCATCGCCCGCACCATCTCAATCTGGTGCCGGCGGCTCCCGACGACCAGCCCCTGGAGCCGGATCTGCCGTTGCATCAGGAGCGCGGTCCGGACGGGCCCTTCGATTCCCGTGAGAACCCCGATCAGAGCGATCCGGCCGCCGACCCGGCAGGCCCGGATCGACTGGTCCAAGGTGCCCGGGCCGCCCACCTCGACCACATGGTCGACCCCTCGGCCCTCGGTCCAACGGAGGACCTCGGTGGCCCAGCGAGGATTCTGGCGATAGTCGACCGCCTGATCGGCTCCGAGGGTAAAAAGCCTCTCGATCTTCTCCTCCGAGGAGGAGGTCGCGATCACGCGTGCTCCCATCGCCTTGGCGATCTGGAGCGCGTAGATCGAGACCCCGCCGGTGCCGAGCACGAGCACCGTGTCGCCGGCCTTGAGCCCGCCTTCGACCACGAGGGCCCGCCAAGCGGTAAGGCCGGCTGTCGTCAGGGTCGCAGCCTCTTCGGGAGTCCAGCCGGCCGGCGCCCGCGTGAACCAGGAAGCCGGGGCGACTACCGCTTCCCGGGCATAACCATCGATGCCGTCCCCGGGGACCTGAGAGAAGTCTCCGGCGACCGGATCACCTTCTTGCCAGGATGGAAAGAAGCAGGAGACCACCAGATCGCCCGCCGCAACGTCCGAGACGCCTTCCCCAACCTCCTCGACAAATCCGGCGCCATCCGACATCGGGATACGGCCTTCTCCCGCCGGCAGCTTTCCCGAAGCTACCAGGTAGTCGTGAAAGTTGAGGGAGCTGGCATGGAGGCGGACACGGATCTCCCCCGTTCCCGGGGCTCCCGGATCCTCCCGCTCCACCCTTCGGAGCCTTTCGAGGCCGCCGGGCCGTTCCAGAATCACCGCTTTCATGGCGAGTGGTCTTCCCTGCCCATGCCCGATGCGCCGGAGAGACGCAAGCCCAATGCTCTTGCCGAGGCTCGCGGGAGGCGGGCTCCTCCCTGGTGCGGCGGAATTGCTTCTTCTTCCCCTTCGTTTGAGCTAGGTTGGATCGGCACGGCCCGGGTGCAGCCTTGACCAAGGGAAGCATCGTGGTAGGGTCGTCCAGGCGCACTACGCACTCCGGGGAGGGATGGCTCAGCTTTCGACGCAAGACAATCCCCTGCCCAAGCCAATGGAGCGGACGATCGCTGGCGGAGGGAAGCGGGGCTTTGTCCTGTTTGGCCTCGTCGTCCTCATGGGAAGCGCCTACGCGGCGGTCCACTTCTTCCGAGATCTCTCCAGTTCTCACCCGCTGGCCTTCCTGCCGTTCCTGCTGCTCGCGGTGGCCCTGCTGACCGCCCTCTCGTTCGAGTTCGTCAACGGCTTCCACGACACGGCCAATGCGGTGGCAACCGTCATCTACACGCGCACCCTCCGCCCCGGAGCCGCCGTTCTCTGGTCGGGGACCTGGAACTTCCTGGGGGTGCTCGCCTCCTCCGGCATGGTTGCGTTCAACATCGTGGCACTCCTGCCGCCCGATCTCGTCCTCCATGTCAGCAGCCAGGCCGGATTCGCCATGATCTTCGCCCTGCTCTCCTCAGCGATCCTCTGGAACCTCGGGACCTGGTACCTGGGGCTTCCCTCTTCGAGCTCGCACACGCTGATCGGCTCGGTGATCGGCGTCGGCTTGGCCAGTCGGCTCTTCTCGGGCCGAGGAGACCTTTCCGGGATCGACTGGTCGCAGGCGATCAACGTGGGAAAGGCTCTCCTCTTCTCGCCGCTGATCGGCTTCGCCATCGCCTGGCTTCTTCTCGTCGTTGCCAAGGCTCTGATCCACGATCCCCGGCTCTACCTTCCTCCGGTAGGGGAAAGACCTCCTCCCCTCTGGATCCGCTCGCTCCTGCTCCTGACCTGCACGGGGGTGAGCTTCGCCCACGGCTCCAACGACGGGCAGAAAGGCATGGGGCTTATCATGCTCATTTTGATCGGGGTCGTTCCCACCGTCTACGCCCTCAACCATGCCATCCCGGAGCGGGAGACACAGCAGATGCTGCTCGAGACCGAAGCTTGCATCCGTGTCCTCGACCGCTACGCACCTCCCGGAGTGGTTTCCGAGGCCGATCCCGCCGCCCGGGCGACGGCCTTTGTCCAGAGCCGGAAGCTCCAGCCGGAGACCATTCCCGCGATCCGCCAGCTTCTCCAGGAGGTCTCCGTGCAGCTCCGCTTGTGCAAGTCGTTCGCGGAGGTTCCCGCCACCCAGGTCGCCAACATCCGAAACAAGCTTTTCATCCTGAACCAGTCGCTGCGCGCGCTCACGAAATCACCGCAGATCGCGCTCGGCGCACGCGACCGGGAGGCTCTCAGCACCTATCGCCACCAGATGGGCCGGGCGATCCAGTTCATTCCCTCCTGGGTCAAGGTGGCGGTCGCTCTCGCCCTCGGCCTGGGAACGATGGTCGGCTGGAGGCGCATCGTCGTGACGGTGGGGGAGAAGATCGGAAAGGAGCACCTCACCTACGCCCAGGGTGCGGCGGCCGAGATCACGGCGATGACGACGATCGGCTTCGCCGACCTCTTCGGCCTCCCCGTGAGCACGACTCACGTCCTCTCCTCGGGGGTGGCGGGAACGATGACCGCCAACGGCGCCGGCCTTCAATGGGCGACCGTCCGGAAGTTGGCGGCGGCCTGGCTGCTTACGCTTCCCGCCTCGATCCTGCTCTCCGGCCTGCTCTTCACCCTCCTGCGCTGGGGGAGCTGACCGCGAGGGGGATCCATCCTGGATGGACAGATCCCCCCGGGTCGTCGGCTAGGACCTCCGCGGGAAAAACCAGGGCTAGAGACCCAAGTCCTTTTCCGCCTTCTTCAGGGAGCTCTTCTCCTTCTTGCTCTTGCTGTGGAGATGCTTCTTGGCGTGCTTCTCGTCCTTCTTCGCACTCTTCTCGACCTTCTTCTCCTCCTGCTTCCCCTCGTTCTCTACCTTCTTTTCTTCCTTCTGAACATCCTTCTGGGCCCCACCCTCCGCCTTCTGGGCCTGGCCTTCTGCCTGCTGCTCCAGCCCGGACGCCGAGGGCATCCCCTGAGCGAGCGCACGCTCGGAGATTCCGCAACCGAGGCCCAACAGGGTGGTGCAAATCAAGAACCGCGACAACAACTTCGTTTTCATGCTCCTCCTACGACCGCCCCGGAAGAGTTGGTTTTCAGATCCTCCTCCCGAGGAATCCGCTGCTTCTCGGAACGGCTTTCCTTCGTATGAACTCGGGCCCAAACGTTGTCAACCCCATCCCCAAGAGCCTAGGCTGCGCACGGCCGCCCCTTTGGCAAAGGCCCCGACGCGGTGAGACTTCTTTTCCTTCCCCTCCTTCCTTGACGCGCAGGAAAGAAAGCGGTTTGCTTGTCTACTCATTTGCTCGATCCGGTCGCAGGCGATGCCCTCTCGGGCATCGGTCGGCCGGCGCTCGCCGGCGTGGCGGAATGGCAGACGCGCCAGACTCAAAATCTGGTCTCGGCAACGGGGTGTGGGTTCGAGTCCCTCCGCCGGCAGACCTCCGATTCGGTCGAGCTTCCTTGGATCGGAGATCGCTTCGCGAGATCGCCCGCGAATGGCTGATCCGGCAGCTCGACTACGAATTGGACGAGGTCATGCGCCGGGCCGACGAGATCGTGGTCGGGTCTTTCCACGCTCCCACAAGTCCTCGATGATGTGGAATAGATGCTGCCGCTCCTTCTCCTGCGCCCTTTCTGTCGGGAAGAGGAGTCGGACGAATGAGGGATCATCCACCATCTGGGCGAAGACAACGGCCCGCGCCGCCGCGACCGGTCATTGCGCCCACCACTTGTGAAGAACCGTGGGATATCCGCCTGGCGGTTTCCGTTTCCGTCGCGAACCTTCTTCGTCGATCGCGTCCAGACGCAACGCAACCTCGATCGATTTCTTTCGCGTCTTGAGAGTCATTTCAGGCCTGGAGGATGAGTGGAAGATGCTGCGCCAAACGGTGGAACGATCTGGCGGTCAGCGCCTGACCGATATCCATCTCTTTTGCCATGAGGTGTTGATGCCTCACCGGGTCGTAGCCATCCGGCATACGCTCGCCGAGCCAGCCTTTTGCATTCCGAATCGACTCGAAATTCGCCGGACGCGTCAGATCCGCAGGCAGCCCAAACTGTCCGCGAAGCGACTCTGCCGCGGCGATGAACCACGTTTCAAGCTCACGATAGGCGAGGGAAACAAAGAATTTAGCATCGCTGCGAACTGCGCGCGCCTGCGCCAGTAGCCTAGGCCCGAGCTTGGCTGGGCAATCGTCGTCGCAATCAAGCAGAATCGATACGGCTCCTCCGTAGGCAATCGCCTTGCTGGCCGCGAGCTCAATATGTCTTCTGAAATACGATTCATGGTTGAGGAAGGAACCAGACTTCACCCGGATGGGCGGGGTAACGCTCAGTGCGGGCAACTCGAGCAGGCGCGCCAGGCGGTATAGAAGCGCTGGGAGAGCCTCAACCTCTCCCTGCCCCTCTCCGATCGACGCAAGGAACGCCATTGACTCACGCTCCCCTGAAGTCAAAGAGATCGAGCTGATGTTCGTCGCTGACTTCGGCCACAGATTCCGGGTCCGGGGCAATCTGATTCTGGCGCAGCAGCTCGCCGGCCGTGAAGAGCTGCTTGCGTAACATCTCCCGCCCGAGCCCGTCGATCTTGCCGATCCGCGTCAGGCCCCCGGGATTATCGACAGCCATAAGGGATTCGGGCTCGATGTCGGGATTGTCGAGCAGGTCGGGGCTGTGACTCGTAACGATGACCTGGCAGTGCTCAGCGCCCTTGCGTAACGCCGAGAGGAGGACGCCCGCTGCGGCCGGATGAAGCGCCATCTCGGGCTCTTCCAGGCCAATTAACAGGGGTGGCCGCCCGCTGGCCTGCTCCGAGGCAGCTTGAAACACGGCCAACAGAATGCCGAACGCCCGGAGCGTCCCATCCGACATAGCGGATGCGAAGAAGCGCCACGGATGCGCCTGCCCCTTGACCGCCTGACGGAACTCGACCGTCTCCTGTGAAGCCAGAGTGCGAGCTTCCACGTCGGAAACGCCTGGGACGATCCGCGCAAGATCTTCCCGGATCATGGCTCGGACGTGATCGGGCATCCGTTGCAGCACGCTCGCGGCGTTGCTTCCATCCCGCCGGAGGATCTCGCCCGGGTCGGGTTTCTGCATGTTCGCGATTTCGCGCGGGTTGAGGTTGTAGACCTCAATCCGCGAGAGCGCGTCATAGACGGGCCGGAAGGCTCGTAGGCCCGATGCGGCGACGAGGAGCAGACGGTCGGGCAGCGCCGCGGGCATCGGAGAAACCGTCTTCTCGACCACGACTCCCGATTTGACGCGGAAATACTCACTTTGTCCGAAACCTTCCTCTGGGTGGATCTCGCACTCCTCATCCTGAACGACGTAGGCCCCCGCGGGCTTTGCTCCCACCCTGAACGCGTAGTGTCCGACCTGGCCATTCGGGAGAATGAAATCGAGACGCAGAACGAAATGATTGGGATGGCCTCCGGAACGTCGTCTTACCTCGCTGATCGTGCCACGATCACGCAGGGCATGGTCGAGCGAGCTCCGCAGGGCGTCAGACACGAACTTGAGCGCGTCGAGAAAGTTACTTTTTCCTGCGCCGTTCGGTCCCACCATGAAAGTCAACTTCTGGAGATCGAGCCTGCAAGCCGCTATGCTCTTGTAGTTGCGGATGGTCACCCGTTGTATAAATGGCGGTTTCATGTAACTCGGCGCCCCGGTATGGTCTCTTTGGCTTCGCACCCGAGCGGAGATATTGCGTTGATCGCTTCCCACTGCAGCGCAGCTTCGATAAGTGTCTTTCGAGCCTTTTCGATCATACGAGTCTCATAATGGCTGAGCCGCTTCGTCAAGCAGTTGCGCGAAGGGGAAATTGACGTTGGTGGCGGCGAAGTGGATGGTGACGCATTTCCGGGGCTCATGCGAGCCGTCCGCGCCGAACGCGACCATCTCCAGCATAAAGTCGTCCGGCTTGTTGAGCATATAGAGGATTTCGTTCTTGGTCACGGTGACAGTGTCCCGTCCCGCGACGCGCCCCTTCACCTCGAGGAAGCGCAGGCGCCCCGTGCCGGGCATGACGCTTTCGATGTCGTAACCGGGCTTTTCGAATTCTCGGTCCACCGGCACGAAGCCCAGACTGCGTGCGACCTCCATGACGATCTCCCGCGCCCGTGCGGCGCCAGCTTGGGTAGCGACCCACGGTGTAAACCGACGCCTGCGGCTGCCCACCCATAGCGCGAATCAGCCCAATCGGCGCGACCAGCAGGCCGCCCGTACACGACGGGCGATAGTCGAGATAGGGTGCATCGTTGATGTCCCGGGCCACGCCCGATAGCGATGATCACTACGTTTTCGCCATAGCCGTTCCTAAAACCATAGACAAACATTCCCCTACCAGGGAAGGTCGTCGATGACGTCGGCCGAACAGTTCTGCCGACGGTTCGCGTGCCGGGATTCCGCCGGCAATGCCCAGGTTGCGCTCAATGCCCGCGTTTCCGGGAGCAAAGGCGCGGGCGGCTCTCGCAAGCCTCCCGACCGGGCATGCGCTGCATGCGCCGCTTTGAGCCTCCTCCGAACCTCCGACCAGAACGACCACACATGCTTCGCCCGATTCCTCGCGGGTAGGGCAAAGGTGAGGTGGCCGCCATTGCGGGCCGGCGCGACGGCCTCCCGCACGGTCGGACGCTCGGAGAGGCCCAAGCCTCTCCTGGCCACGGCATGGGCCGCGCCTTGGTGAGAGCTCACACCGTGATGACGCGCGTGGTTCACCGCGCCAATCACGGAAGTATAGGCCGGATCGACTTCGATCCCCTCGACTCCGGCTCGAAAACAGGCCGCCTTGAGCAGGGAAATGGTCTTGCAGTAGCAAAACGACGAGATCTTCCTGGCGGCGGATGGACTCGCCACCTCAAGCTCAGCCCTCCTTTTCTTGAGATCCAGCCGCTCAAGGACCAGGGGAAGACCACGCTCCCGTGCCATCTCCACAATCATCCTCGCCGCGTCGCCGATGATCGCCTGGGCTTGATCTTCCGTCTTGCCATAGAGGTTGAGATCCACCCGAAGGGCCCGCCGCAGGTTGCCGAACCGGTCCGTCTCCGCCACGGCCAGATGGTCGTGGTTGATGTCGATCCCAAGCGCTCCCGCCAGGCGGCTCGTCGCAATGGGAACGGGCTTGGCCAGGACGCTCGCGAAGACCCGCCAGCCCTTCCGGTCCCTTAAAAAGCGGTAGCTCACAGCCACTCCCTCCCGCTTCCGGACAGGCTTGCCCGTCTTGGTTTGCGAGAAGACAACCCGGCTCGCGGCGAGCGCCTGAAGGATCTCCTCCTGGCCATAGGCGAATCGCACGGCGGGAATGACCAGAAGCTTGCCATCCGAGGCCAGCGCATCGGGAAGACGCAGACGTAGGGTCAGGCTGCGGTCTTCCTCGACCGAAGCCCGGCAGGACTGGTTGCCCGCGGTCTCGTCCTTCGAGCCGATCACGAAGAACTGGCCGCTCCGCGCCGCCTGCCACTCCTCTTTCCACTCCTCATGGCTGGCGTAGCCGTTCTCCTCCAGGGCAAACTGCTTGCGGAAAAGGCGGCGGGAGCCGAAGCAGAGGCGGACGCGCCCCGAGTCCCGGTCGGTGATGAGGGCCGCGAGCCTGGCGCGAAGGCTTCCAAGCCGCCGCTTCTTCTGGTGCAGCTTCTCCGAGCCTGGCTCCCTCGCCGAGAGGATGCCGATGACCCTTTCGGCTCTCTGGATGCGGGACTCGGCCTCGGCGATCAACTCCGGAAGCCGCTCCCGGATCGAGGCGATCTTGCCCTCGAGGCCCACGCGAATCGCGTTGAACTGCCGGGCGGTGATCCCGAAGCGCCTCAGGAACTCGCACTTGAGATCGCCCATCGGAATCCCCACTCGCATCCTGGCAAAGAGTGCCCGCTCGGCTTGCCCGTAGAGATCCGCATAGGCGTCCAGAGCCGCGACCTGCCCCTCCGTCAGCCTCAAGCGCGTCTGGTAGGTGAAGAGCGCAGGGTCACTCATGAAGAGCCTCCAGCACCTTCCTCGCCCGGTTCCTGGAGGACCGCTTGCCATAGAGCCTCGCGCACATCGACTCGATGACCTCGTGCAGATCGCGGACGATGTCGTCGGTCATCTCCTCGGGATCGACAACCAGCAGGGATCTGCCATGCGCAGCCAAGGCCGCCTCCACATGCTCGAATCCAAAGCGCATCAGCCGGTCCCGATGCTCGACCAGAATGACGCCGACCTTCGGATCGCGCAAGAGCCGCAAGAGCCCCTTGCGCTGGCCGTTCATCCCAGAGCCGACCTCCCTGACCGCATCGACGATCGGCAACCGCTTGGCGAGCGCCCACTCCGTCAGCCGCGCCAACTGCCTGTCCAGATCCGTCTTCTGGTCGGCGCTGGAGACGCGCGTATAGAGGGCAACACCGCCGGGCTGCCTCTCCTCCGCATGCACGATCACCGTCCCGGTCGGCAACTGCTCGACCGGCACCGGCATCTTCCCGTCCTTCCCCATCCGCCAAGCCGTCTTGGAGCCAATCCCCTGCCGCCTTGCCCAGACGCTCAGCTTCATGGGAAAATAATGCCATGCAACGTGAGTTATGTCTATTGATTAGTCAACTGTTGGCAACCCTCTAGCAAGCTCAATTTTGCGATCTGGTCAGGCCGCCCAACTGGCCGACAAAGCCTCGGCCTGATGGGAAACCGTTATCGTCGCTGCGCCAATCGAGCCGCAGGACGGCGTTCGTGCGACCATGTATTGCGCGCTGCGATGTTCAGCGTGAGCTGCCCTTGCTCCCCGTCCTGCTCGTTAAGCTTTGACCAGTCCAAGGCGTTGAGGATGCTGGTTTTGATGGGGCGTTTTTCATCCCAGAACACGAGTGAGGACAGGAAGCCCGTTGCCGCTTCGGAATGCAGATGATCAAACGTTTCCGTGGCGTCGCGCTCGCTCTCAAACGAGAGATAATAAACTGTATCATCGAACATGACGGGACGACCCTCTATCGGGCCGACGAGCCGAAACCGCAGGGCTTTGTAAAGGCCGCAGATAGCGATACGCCACGGGCGGAAAGCGTAGTCCCCGACGCCAAAAATCGAGAAGCGCGGGTTTTTCTCATAGATGGTGCTGCCGCGCGCATCCAACTGTTCTGCGTGCGCCGTCAGGTAACGCCACGTCCGGGGGGCTTGATCTTGGATTTTGTGTGTCGCCTCGCCAACTGCGCGCTGCGTCACCAAGACGAACTTTTCCCGCCATGCCTTCGCGCTGCCTATGTCGGAGCCTTTCAGGAGTGGGAATAGGTATTGTTCTTCTAGTTGCACGACCTCACCGGCCCCGTTCACATAGCCGCCGCTTGTGCGGGTGAACTCCATCACCGATGACGCATCATGCTTGACGCCAGAGCGCCATTTTTGCGGGCTGCTGCCCAGCAGGAACGAGAAGGACTCGAAGGTATCCAGGTCGCCGACCGTCATGCCGTGGCGATGGCCGACACGTTTGCCCTTCTTGGCGTGCAGCGTTTCATAGACCGTGTAATCCGAGCAGCGCGCGCCGTTCGGGTCGAGCCGCATCACCAGCAGGCACGCATCCACGGCCGCGCCGAAATGCTTTTTCGCGTCAATGCTCATCAGGAAGGAATCCTGGACGCCCTCCCCCATACGTTCGGCATGAGCCAAGACCTTCCGGGCGACGGCGGTTTTGACGAGCATTGCCACATCGGCCGAGCGACCCCGCAGCCAGCGCAGCACGTCTAAAAGCATCCATTCCGAAATGTCAAAATTGGCTTTGCCGCTGATCGCGTCGAAGCCGTTGTGCCCAAGGAAGTTGGATTTTTTCGGCATGTTGACGCCGCCGATAGACCCTTGAACCGCGTTCGTGACCCAGGGGAAATTGCCGATCACCAACACATGGCCGGGCAGCGCATCGACGCGCGCGCGCCAGTCCATTTTGAAGAAGTCGGCCGCCTCTAGCTGGATACGTTGCCGGTCAGCTCGCCCGCTAACGCGCTTTTCCACCTGTTCAAGATAGGAGCGGTTCACTTCGAAGCCATAGACGGCCTTCGCCTGCGTGAAGGTGTCAGCCGCCGCGACCAGGAATGACCCCACGCCGCAAGTCGGTTCAATGATGGTGTCGGGGTTGAGGCCGAAGCCCTTTAGCTGTGCGCAGATTTCGCGCGCCAGATCGTCGGGCGTTTGAAAGTCGCCAAATTCGATGCGCTGTTTACGTTCAACGCTCATAGCGGGGCGCTCTTGTAAATTGAACGAATCCCGGACTCGGTTCCGGCCTTTTCGATGACCCGGCCGTATTGAAGCCGCCATTGCAAGGCGTTTGAAATCGTCAAATAGCCCTGCTCCGGCTTGTTGGTCATGAGTTCATCGGCCAAGTTCTTTAGCTCGATGTCATCAACCGGCAGGTTCTTTTCCATCATAAAGGCCATCAGGTCTTCGGCGTTGCCGTCATTTGCCAGGATGTTCCGCAGGCCGCGTGTCATCTGATAGTCAGCCGTGCGCTGCGGCTCGACAAACACCGTGTTGGTCATGCGCAAAATGGCGGTCTTGCTGTCGGGATCGTCGGCTTTGTCGTACACGAACACAATGAGGCCATAGCCCAGGCCGAAGATTTTTTGACGCGCCGACTTGAAGGGACACGATGATTGAGGCTGGCGAATGCTGGTCACTTTCATGTCCACGCTCAACCCCGGAAAATCAACGCCGTTCGCCGAATTGCCTTCCGCGAACTCGTAGCGTTCTTTCAGGTACAGCCTAAATTTGTGCTCCAAGTAGGTGCCGACAGCTTTGCCGTCTGTCACACCGAACAAGGCAGGCTCGCTATGCTTGCTTTCGATGTCAGAGAAAGTCTGCGCCTCGCTGCACAGCAGGTCTATCGTTAGGTCAATTCGCGTCATCCTCGCGTGGCCTTCCCTTTAGCTAACAAAGGCCACTTCTCGGCCACGTAGTTTTCGGCAGCATCGCGGATGACCCATGCAACCGTGACCTTGCCGTTCTTGGCGATTTGCCCAAGCGTTTCGTAAAGCTCGCGCGGCAGGGTGACGGACGTGCGGACGCTCCGGCCGCCTGGTTCGACGCCCACCTCCTCATTTACCGCCATAGCTACCTCCTGAATCATCACTTTACACCAGGTAGGTGCATTGTAGTGCCGGCGACGGGACAGTCCAAAGAAAAGCGTACCATGAAGTGGCGATGGACGGGGGAGGAGCCTGGGGGCGGAGCCACTCAGAGGGCCAGATAAAAGGCCGCACATTGCGGCTCGGTCGGTCGATTGATTTTGCTTCGGTTTTTCGCCGATCCGGCAATGTGCGGTCTTGGGGCGCAATGTGCGCTGTGCCGTCAACATATTGCGTAACAACAACTTTTTACACATTTCTCAGTCGGCGATAGTCGAGCTGCCGGATCGAATCCGCTTTCCATGCCGAGCGCCGCATGATAGGTTACATGTAACCACATCAAGGAACCGAGGCATGGCCCAGGCGAGAGGCGCGAAGCCTACCAAGATGAAGGTGCAGGAGCACCGCGACCGGCTGCGCGCCCAGGGCCTGCGGCCAATCCAGATTTGGGTGCCGGACGTGCGCGCGTCGTCCTTCCGGGCGGAGGCGCACCGCCAATCGGCGGCCGTGGCGGCGAGCACCCATGCGGCCGAGGATCAGGCGTTCATCGACGCAGTGTCCAACTGGGACGATGAATGAAGCGCGGAGAGATTTGGACCGTCTCCGGCGGCAAGGACTATGCGGGCAAGCTACGCCCTGTCGTCATCGTCCAGGACGACGCCTTCGACGCAACCGACTCCATCACGATCTGCGCCTTCACCACGGACCCGACCGAAGTGCCCCTGTTCCGGCTGCCAGTCGAACCGAACGAGCGCAACGGGCTGCGTGCCGTCTCCCGGCTTATGGTGGACAAGATCACTACCGTCCCAAAGTCCAAGGTCGGCGAGCGGGTCGGCCGGCTGGACGACGAGGATGTGGTCCGGCTCAACCAGGCCTTGATGGTGTTCCTCGGCCTGGCAGTGTCGCCGAGAACGGGCCGGAAAGGGGAACGATGAGAAGCGTCACGAACGAGGTGTATCGGGGCGCGTCGTGGCGCAATCATGGGCCATTCTGCTTGCCGCCCGCCGGCGCGATACTCCCGGCATGCCCCGACCTGTCGTCAAATCGGTTCCTACGGTCTCCGAGCAGCTTGAAAAGCTGCTCGGAGACCCTTGGCCGTTCCCCGGCCGGCCGCCGAAGCATGACCTTTCGACCTGGGCCGTCACCGACGACAGGCCTGAGCATGTCCCGGTTACCGAGGCCGAGGTGGAGGTGTTCGAGCGATGGTTTGCCGACCTGTTCGATGAGGTGTTCGGGGCGGACCGATGATCTGACCGGGAGATACACGCCATGACCGTGCCGCTGCGCGCCGCCCTTTACTTGCGCGTCTCGACGGCGCGGCAGGCCGAGCACGATGTCTCCATCCCGACCAGAAGCACCAGGGCGAAGCCTACTGCGCTTCGCGCGGCTACCAGCTCGTCGAAACCTATGTGGAGCCAGGCGCGTCGGCGACCAACGACCGCCGCCCCGAATTCCAGCGGATGATCGAGGCGGGCACGTCCAAGCCCGCGCCGTTCGACGTGGTGGTTGTCCACTCGTTCAGCCGCTTTTTCCGCGATGCCTTCGATATGGAGTTCTACGTCCGCAAGTTGGCGAAGAACGGCGTCAAGCTGCTGTCGATCACCCAGGAGATCGGCGACGATCCGGTGCATCAGATGATGCGGCAGATCATGGCGCTGTTCGACGAGTACCAATCCAAGGAGAACGCCAAGCACGTCATGCGGGCTTTGAAGGAGAATGCACGGCAAGGCTTCTGGAATGGTTCGCTGCCGCCCATCGGCTACCGTGTCGTCGCGGCCGAGCAGCGCGGCGCGAAGGTCAAGAAGAAGCTGGAGATAGACCCGCTCCACGGCGAGACGGTGCGGCTGATCTACCGGCTTGCGCTCCACGGCGACGGTGCCAAGGGCCAGATGGGCGTGAAGAACATCGTCAGCTATCTGAACCGCAACGGCATCTTCACCCGCGATGGTGGGCGCTGGGGCATCGGCCAAGTCCACCGCATCCTGACCCGCCGCACCTATGTCGGTGAGCATGAGTTCAACAAGCGGTCGAAGTCCAAGGAGTTGAAGCCAGTCAGCGAGGTGGTGGTCGTGCCCGTCCCGCCGATCGTCGACCGCGAGACCTTCGACGCGGTGCAGGCGCTGCTCAAGGCCCGCCATCCCACGGTGACGCCATCCGCCGTCATCAGTGGTCCGACGATGCTCACCGGCCTGATCCATTGCGCCAAGTGCGGCGGGGCCATGACCATCCGCACCGGCAAGGGCGGGCGCTATCGCTACTACGCCTGTTCGACCAAGGCCCGGCAGGGGCCGACCGCTTGCGAAGGCATGGCCGTGCCGATGGACAAGCTGGATGATCTTGTCGCCAGCCATCTGGAAGAACGCTTGCTTCAGCCCGAGCGGCTGGAAGCTATCCTCGCCACGGTGCTCGACCGGCGGCAGGAGCGATCCGAGCGCCAGCGCGAGCATATTGCCGAGTTGAATAGGCGTTCGGCGGAATCGGAAGCCCGGCTCAAGCGCCTCTACGACGCTATCGAAGCCGGAGTGGCCGATATCGGCGATTCGGCTCTCAAGGACCGCATCGATGGCCTCAAGGCCATCCGCGACCAGACGAAGGCCGACGCGGAGCGCGCCCAGGCCATGCTCCAGAACTCAGGGAGCAAGGCGGTCACGCCGCAGATGTTGAGCAAGTTCGCCCGCGCCGCGCGCCAGCGCATCCGGCTCGAAGGCGGCGGCTATCGTCGCGACCACCTTCGCGCTCTCGCACAGCGGGTCGAGGTCGCCGAAGGCGAGGTCCGTATCATGGGATCGAAGTCCCGGCTGCTTCAGGCGCTCGTGGCGAATGGTGGCGTAAACGCAGTGCCCATACAGGGACTGAGGTGGCGGACAGGGTGGGATTCGAACCCACGAGCCCTTGCGGGCTAGCGGTTTTCAAGACCGCCGCATTCAACCGCTCTGCCACCTGTCCTTCTTGGCCCGTAGCCTCGGGAAACGCACAATCTCTCCCAAGCGGGGGATGACAAGAGGGTACGTTTGGAAAGGCGGAACGACAACGAGGATTTCGCGTCGGCTGAGACCACCAAGGGGAGCCACGCATCGTCAGCCTCTTTTGATCGCCTTGGATAGGCAGTAATCGGATCGGCAATCAGGGAAATGCCGTATATCAATACAGGGTATCTTCGCTTGACCTTCCTGCTTGCGAAGAAGGGTCTGTTCATTAAGAATAACTAACCAGGCTTTATGGAACAATGAGAGTCCGTTTGTCGAGCGCCGGCGCCCCTGTTCTTGCCGGCGATGCAATGGCTTCCGCACCCTTCGGGCGCGAAGCGGCCGAGACGGTCGTTATCCCGAAACCGAGGGAGAATCCCCACCTGGCTGACGACTGACACCTTCTATGCTCTCCTCCAGGAAATCGCTGAGCCCGCTTGCAGCCGGCAAGGGCAAGCTTCCCTTTTCGTTCGGAAAGATCGAGAAGGCAAAAAAGAAAGTTGCCCTTTCGAAGCCAGACAAGCCGTCCCTCGACTATGCGCCGCGCATCGAGGAAGTGCTCTTGGCGCTCGAACGGGCGCTTGTGAGCCAGCGCTTGTGGGAGCGGCCCACGCAAATCCCGCTCTCGGGTCTCGATCCCGAGGAGCAGGAGCTGCTGCTGGGGATCCTGGGAGAAGGAACCGCCATCGTGGAGGCCCCGGAGAGAGATGCACAGGCCGCGATGGCGACCATGCTGAACGGGGTCTGGTTCACCGCGAAGCCGATCGGCGCCGAAGAGGTCTCCTATACGATCGACGTCGGAGTGCTTCCAAAGTTTGCGTGGGAGGGGACGGCCGCTCTACCCCCGCTGACGCCTCCCCCCTCGTCTCTCGCCGCTGAATCGATCGCCGCTTCGGCGCTTCTCCAGGAGCTGGTCGAGAAGGAGCACGCCTGGGAAGGGGAATGCATACCTCGGGAGATCAACCTGCGGCTTCACCCGCTTCTCCCACCCGATTATGACACGCTCGCCTCCTTTCTCGGTCAGGCGCCCGTCATCGTCTGGATCAAGGGCTGCTGCTGGTGGTGGCTTCTGGCCACGCAGTGGCGCGATGTCTGGCGGATCGAGGTGCGGGCCCCGGCGGGGAAAGAGGAAGCTTCCCTTTTGGAGATCGGACGCTATCCCGCCGCAATCACCTTTCCCCCGTCCGCTTTCCTGGTGAGCGCCCGACGGGTGCGACGCCTCCTCCAGCTTTACGCGGAATAGGGGTCCGCGGCACTCCGCCGAGCGGTTAGCCCCCCAGCCGAGCGAGCCGCCGCAGCGCTTCGGTCTTTTCGGTGTGGCCGAGGCGTGATTTGCGGACCGCATCGGTAACGACGGCAATATCCTGATCGTAGAGACGCCGGTCGACGGGAAAGGGGTGTCCGTCCTTGCCGCCGTGCGCATAGGCATAGTCGGCCCATCGCTTCGAGCGGGTAGGATCCCGGTGGGAGACGGGAGCCCCGTAGATGATCTCAGCCGTGAGCGCCAGGCTTCGGATTGCCTTGGGGCCGATTTGCGGTGTCCCGAGCAGGGCTTCAAAGTCTTTCGGGGCGGTCCGGTGTGCGGCGGCGACGATGCGTCCGAGCCTCGGGAGGTTGACATCGATCGGAAGCAGCACGTGCCGCGCCGGCGCAAAAAGAGTCGGTCCCTCGACCGCGGCTTGCAGGGTCTCCAGGAGCCGCTCCGGATCGTCCCGAACGAGGGCGGCGCTCGCCGCGCGGTTGGGGCCCGCTTCCGCAGCGATCATGTTCAGGAGGTCACCCGAGGCTGATCCCGGAGCATCCTCGGAGGGGCTAAAAAGGTCGCCGATCCCGGCATGGGGCTCGCAGACGAAGTCAGCGACCGATTCGCCCATCCAGTGGTAGCGGCGGGCCCTCCCGCATCCTTCGTTCATCCCTTGCTGGACGACGCACCAGCCGCCCCGGGGAGTAAAGAAGAAGCTGTGATGGTAGAGCGCGTAGCCGTCCTGAACGGCAGCCGAATCGACCTTGGCGCTCATCCGCGAGGCATAGACGAGGCGCTCCCCTTGGGAGACGCCGAGACGATCGGCGGCGCGCGCGATCTCCTCCGGCGCCTTCCGGCTCGTCGCCCCCTTCCCTCCGGCCACCACGACTCCCAGCTCGCTGCCGTAGGCCCGGTACGCCTCCTTAAGCGCGCCGCAGGTTACGGTCGTCAGGCCGGAGGAGTGCCAGTCGAAGCCGAGCAGGCAGCCGAAGGCCTGAAACCACCAGGGATCGGCGAGACGGCGGAGCATCTCGTCCGAACCATGCTCGTCGACGATCGCCATCACCACTGCTCCGGAGAGGCGCACCATCCGGTCGAAGAGGGCGGAGGGCGCCTTCCCGCTATGCAGGGGCAGTTCAGCGAAAGCCCGTTTCATCGAAAGTCACCGGAAAAGCGGCCCGATTCGCGTCCAATCCACCGGCCGGTCGATCTTTTCTCTCCTTATTTATTCCCTTGAGCAAAAAAGGAAAAGAGCCGAACGTTGTCCGTGCCGACCTTACCCGTTGCTGGGCGCCGGTCTCCGCGCCGCCGATCCGCCTAGCCTTCCGATGCGCAATCTTTACGGAAAACGGATCGATCTCTATCCGTGGCAGGCCGACGCGCTGGAGCGGGTGCGCGACAAGAGCGCCCTGATCGCCGCCCCAACGGGCAGCGGGAAGACGGTGGTTGCCTACCGCTGGGCGAAGCTCTGGGAGGAGCCGGGCCGCCGGGTGATCTTCACGGCTCCGATCAAGGCCCTCTCCAATGAACGGTATCTGGAGCTTCGGGCTCTCTTCGGGGAGGGAGTGGGGATCCTCACGGGGGATGTGAAGCGCAATTCCGAGGCTCCGATTCTCTGCATGACCCAGGAGGTCTATGCCAACCGCTTTTGCGGCCTCCCGCGGCAGCGCGTGATCGTCGATGAGATCCACTACATGGTCCACAACCCCGACCGCGCCCGCGCCTACGCCGAGGGAGTCGCCGGCACGCACCCCGAAAGCGATCTTCTCTTCCTTTCGGCGACGGTGGATGCCCGACGATTCCTCTCCTATCTCTCGCGGCTGGCGGCGCGGCCGATCGAGCTGATCGAGCAGGACCGCCGTCCCGTTCCCATCCACTATCTGGATCGGGAGCCTTCCGCGCGAAAGCTCTGGGAGGAGCTCTCACCCGTGCTCGTCTTCGCCTTCTCGTACAAAGGGGTGATGGGGCTGGCGGGGGAGCTCTATTCGTCCGCCCAGGGGAGGATGCGGGCGCCGCAGCGGGAACGGGTTCGGGAGCTGGCCAAGCGCTACCGAGTCGATCGGCCCGATCTTCTCCGGATGACGACTGGGGGAGTGGCCATCTACCATGGCACGCTGCTCTACAAGGAGAAGCTCTTCGTCGAGCGGCTCGCCCGGGAAAACCTGCTCCTGGCCGTCGCGGCCACCGATGCGCTTTCCCTGGGAATCAATCTTCCGGTAAAGACGGTCCTCTTCGCCCAGCTGGCACGCTACGTCACCGGACCCATCGCCAAGATGGAGTTTCTCCAGATGGCCGGGAGGGCGGGACGCCCCAACCTCCAGGAAGCCGGGTATGTCGGCTTCCTGGAGACGCGCTTCGAGGCGCGGGGCTTCGATACCGAGCGGCTCTTTCGCTTGCTCAAGAAGAAGCCGCTCGAGCCGCTGCGCGTTCGCCCGCTCCCCTCGATCAAGCGAATCCTCAATCAGATGCCGATCGAGGAGGAGCTCCGGCAATTGGCCTCCCTCTCCTTCCCCGCCCTCCATCCCCAGGAGCTCCTGACCTTCCAGCGGATGATCGAGATCTCGATGGAGGAGATCGACCGGAGCTGTCGGCTGCTGCAAAGGCGTGCGAGAGCGGGCGAGCGGCTAATCGAGGTCCTGCGGCGGATCTATTTCGACGAGTTCACGGTCGCCGAGAATCTCAGCCTGGCCAAGATGCTCGTCCTGGAAGGCAAGATCGACGCGCGCCAGGAAATTAGGCGGATCCGGGAACGGGTCCGGAGCGAAGGAGAGGCATTGAAGGCGCTCCTCCAGTTCCGGCGTTTCCTCCACTCGCTGGATCCCGAGGAGATGCTGGGAGCCGACGCCGTGGAGCAGGCGATCATCAGCCTCGACGAGTTCGTGCTCCACCCGGAGGCACTCGAAGCCTCGCGGCTCGAGGCATAACCTTCGGTCGCTACCGGGCGAAGAGCTTGGCGAGCATTGCCTGGGCCTCTTCCTGGATCTGGCGAAGGTGGAGGACGTTCCGGAAGCTCTCCGCATAGAGCTTGTAGACCTCCTCGGTACCCGACGGCCGGGCCGCAAACCAGCCGTTTTCGGTGATGACCTTGATTCCTCCGATCTCGCCCCCCGAAGGCGCGCGACTGAGGATGGCCCTCACGGGATCGCCGGCAAGGGTCGGCATCGCGATCTCCTCAGGCGAGAGGGCCAGCAGCTTCTTCTTCTGCTCATGGCTGGCGGGCGCGTCGATCCGCTCGTAGAAGGGATTGCCGAGCCTTCCGGTGATCTCCTGGTAGAGCACCCCCGGGTCCTTGCCGGTCCGCGCGGTGATCTCCGCCGCCAGGAGCCCCAGGACCATGCCGTCCTTGTCCGTCGTCCATGTCGTGCCGTCCTTCCGCAAGAGCGTTGCTCCGGCGCTCTCCTCCCCCGCAAATCCGAGCGTCCGGGAGAGGAACCCTTCGACGAACCACTTGAATCCGACCGGCACTTCAAAGAGCGGCCGCTTGGCGGCTTGCGCCACCCGGTCGAGGATGGCCGAGCTGACCACGGTCTTCCCCAAGGCGGCTTCGGGACTCCATCCGGCCCGTGAGCCCCCGAAGAGGTAGGAGGCGGCGACGGCCAGGAAATGGTTTGGATTGAGGAGCCCGCAGCTCGGAGCGACGATCCCGTGGCGGTCGTGGTCGGTGTCGCAGCCGAAGGCGATGTCGAACTGCCGGGCCCGCCCGATCAGGCCCGCCATCGCGTAGGGGGAGGAGCAGTCCATCCGAATCTGGCCATCCCAATCGACGGTGAGGAAACGAAAGGTAGCGTCGACCGTCTCATTCAAGAGGGTGACGTTCCACCCGTAGCGCTCGGCGATCGGTTTCCAGTAGTGGACGCCAGCACCTCCCAGCGGGTCGATGCCGATTCGGATCGAGGAGGAGCGGAGGAGCTCGCAATCGACCACCGAGGCGAGGCCGCGGCCATAGCTGTCAAGGTAGTCGTGGCGCTGGACTTGGGCGGAGAGCAGAGCCCGCTCGTAGGGCATCCGGCGTACCTCCGAGCCGTTTCCCGGCAAGAGAGCGTTGGCCCGCTCCTCGAGCGCCCGGGTGAGGACCGTGCCAGCCGGCCCCCCATGGGGAGGGTTGTATTTGAAGCCCCCGTCGGTCGGGGGGTTGTGGGAGGGAGTAATGACGATCCCGTCGGCCTGTCCCGCCCCGGAATCTCGATTGTGGGTCAGGATGGCGTGAGAGATGACCGGGGTGGGCGTATAGCCGAGCTCGGGGTCGATGCGGACTTCGACGCCGTTGGCCGCGAGGACTTCGAGAGCCGTCGCGAATGCGGGTTCGGAAAGCGCGTGAGTATCCTTGCCCAAAAAGAGCGGCCCCGAGATCCCCTGTTCGCGGCGGTAGTCGCAGATCGCCTGGCTGATCGCAAGAATGTGACCCTGGTTGAAGGAGCCGCGGAGGCTCGATCCGCGATGGCCCGAGGTCCCGAACTTGACCCGCTGGTCTCCGTCCTTGGGGTCGGGTGAAAGCTCGTAATAAGCCGACGTAAGCTTCGCCAGGTCGGTGAGAAGCGACAGGGGCGGCAGCTTGCCGGCCAGGGGGCTGACCTCCATGAGACTCTCCTTTCGTCCGGGGATTGGGCCTCTTCGAGGAAACGAGGCTCTGCTTCTGTCTATCTTCTCGCTGGCCTTCGGTCAAGGCGGATGGTCCGGCCCGAAAGACTACGAAAAGACGACCGTCTTCCGGCCATAGACCAGGATGCGGTTCTCCACGTGCCAACGGACCGCGCGGGAGAGTACGACTTTCTCAAGATCCTGTCCCTTCCGAACCAGGTCCGGAACCTCATCTCGGTGCGAGACGCGAACGACATCCTGCTCGATGATCGGACCGTCATCGAGGATTGCGGTGACGTAATGGCTCGTAGCCCCGATCAGCTTCACTCCCCGTTCATAAGCCTGGTGATAGGGTTTGGCACCCGAGAACGCGGGAAGGAAGGAGTGGTGAATATTGATGATCCGGTTGGGGAAGCGAGCCACCATGGTCGGAGAGAGGATCTGCATGTAGCGGGCGAGCACCACCAGATCGATGCGATGTTCCTCCAGAAGCGCAAGCTGGCGGGACTCGGCTTCTTCCTTGCCTCCGGGCGGAAGCTCGACCAGATGGTAGGGAATGTCGCAGCCGGCGGTGATCCAGCGGCCTTCGGAATGGTTGCTCACGACCAGGGGAATCTCGCAGGCGAGCTCGCCCGCCCGATAACGGTAGAGCAGGTCGACCAGGCAGTGGGTCTGGCGCGAGACGAAGAGCGCGATCCGGAGTCGCTGGGAGGATGAGGCGAGGCGCCACTCCATCCCGAGGCGCCGGGCGATGGGGCCAAAACGCGCGGGGAGCTCCGAGAGATCGAGAGCAAACCCATCGAGATCCCATTCGACGCGCATGAGAAAGAGGCCGAGCTCAGCATCCTGGTGCTGGTCGGCGTGAAGAATGTTGCCGCCATGCTCGAAAAGGAAGTTGGCGATCGTGGAAACCAGACCCTTTTGGTCCGGACAGGCAATCAAGAGTACCGCACTTTTCGACATCGCTGGCGCTTTCTTCTCGGGCTGACGCAAGAGGGGACTCCGGTCCCCTCTCCTTTTGTGCGGGAACCGCGTCGCGGCGGCAAAGCAAAATTTCCTCTTCTCCGGCTTCTATCCCTTCGCCGCTTCGTCCGCATTCGCCGAACGGAGCCGGCTCGGCAAAAGCTCTCCTTCCCGTTCGAGAATCGGATAGGCCGCCGACGCCACCACCAGGCCATTGATCCGCTTGAGCTGCCTCACGACCTTCACTTGGAGGGCGGCCGCAGGATCCTGATCCGCGGGATTGGCCCGCATCCTTTCGAAGTGAGCAGCGGAAGCCATGGCTTCCAGGCCGCGGAAGGCATCCTTCTCCTCGACGAGCGTCCGGGCAACGCGCAGATCCGGTGTCAGGAAGAGCGAGGAGGCCCCCTGCAGATTGGCGAGAATGCGGTCGAGGATCGAGGAGAGCTCAGCCTGGGCGACCGGAGGGAGGACGAGGTTCTTCTCGATCCGTTCGGTGGCGAGGGCCAGCAGCTCCTTCTCGGCGACTCCGGCCGCCTGCTCCAGGCTAGCCGAAAAGGAGAGAATGTCCTCGAGCTTCCTCCGCTCCGACTCGCTCATGATGTCGCGATCCAAGGTGCTCAGATAACTCCGTATCGCCTGATGGATCTTATCGACGGCCTCTCCCGCGCGCTTGATGGGAGTCAGCTTCAAGCGGTCTCCCCGGACAAAGATCTCCCGAAACTTTTCGAGCATCCCCTTGAGGAGATCGGTCAGGCGGAGCGCCTCTCGGGCAGCACTTCCCAAGGCGACGGTCGGGGTTCCCAGGATGGCCGGATCCAAGTAGAGCGGCTGACCGAGAACCTCCTTCTCTTTCCGATCCGGGAGCCAGGCGGTCAACCAGCGGCCATAAGCGGAAAGCCACGGAAAGAAAAGGAGCGCAAGCGCCAGGTTGAGAAAGGTATGGAAATCGGCGACCGCCCGCGCCGGGTTGGGCTCCCAGGATTCCAACCGGGCGGCGGCGAGCGGCAGGAGGAAGAGGCCGGCCGCGAAGCCGACCAGCCGGTTGAGGAGGTTCCCCATCGGCAGCCGACGAAAGGCCGGGTCGCTCCCAGTCGTGCTTTCGAAGATCGGGTTGATCGCCGCGCCCAGATTGGCGCCGAGGGTCAGGGCGAGTGCCGCGGGAAGCGATACCACCCCCTTTGCCGCAAAGGACGCCGCCAGGAGAATGGCCGCCGCGCTCGAGTGGGCTGCCCATGCGAACGCGGCCGCGCAGAGCGCTTCGATCAGCGGCTGCCGGGAGACGGTCTCAAGGAACGCTTTCAGGGCCTGGGAATCGGCATAGGAGTCGGCGAGGCGGACCATCTGATGGAGAGCGGAGAGGATCAGGCCGATCCCGATGAAGACCCGGCCCAGGTCGTGCGCGGTCGTATTGCGCGAGCCGAAGAGGAGATAGCCCGCCAGGATCGCGGCGGGCGCGGCCGCGAAGACGGGAAAGGAGAGAATCTGCACGATCAGGGTGGTTCCCACGTTGGCCCCCAGCATGACCGCCAGAGCAGGAACCAGGCCGACCATCTTCTTGGCGACAAAGCCGGTCGCCATGAGGGCGGTGGCCGTACTGCTCTGCAGGAGGGCCGTGATCAAGATTCCAGCTAAAAACGAGCTCCAGCGGCTCCCGAGCGCGCTCCCCATGAGAAGGCGCAGCCGCGGTCCGAACGCGCGCTGCAGGCCCGTGCGCACCATCCGCACCCCCCAGAGCAGCAGGGCGGCCAGACCAGCGAGGTCAATGAGGGCGAGACCGAGTTGCATGGAGAGAAACCCTGTGGAATCCGCTTCACGTCCAGACCCACGCTGCTCTATGAACCAGGGGGAGAGGAGGCCGCAACTCCATTTTGCTGCCGACCGGCTTTCGGCGGCGGAAAGATGCGCTCCTTGGGGGAGGAAGGTTTCTCTTGATCCACAGAGTTCGATCGGAAATGATTCGGCGCCTTCCCGCCGCCGGGAGCGGCCCGGCGCGACCGGGGCGTTCCGACCCCGAGCATCGGCAGGCGGCGGTAAGCGGGACTTCTGGCACCGGAAGCGCGGCGAGGAGCGTATGATTTGGGTCATCTTGTTGATTCTTGCCCTCGCCTTGGCGCCCCACGCGGCGCACCGCCTCTCGCTTCTCATCCGCCTCCATCGTCTTCGAGACGACCCCTCCCCTCGATCAACGGGGGCAAATCCCCCCAAGGTCACGGTGCAGCTTCCGATCTATAACGAGCGCTTCGTCGTCGAACGGCTTCTCCGATCGGTCGCCGCCCTCGATTATCCACAGGATCGATTCGAGATTCAGGTGCTCGACGATTCGACCGACACCACAAGCCTGGAGGTCCGACGCATCGTCGAGGAGCTCCTCCGGTCGGGAGTCTCGATCGAGCATATCCGCCGTCCGACGCGCGCCGGGTTCAAGGCCGGGGCGCTCCAGTACGGCCTGAAACGGTCCCGAGGAGAGCTCATCGCGATCCTCGACGCCGATTTCGTCCCGCCCGCCGACTTCCTCCAGAAGGCGGTCCCCTATTTTTCCGACCCTCGCGTAGGAATGGTGCAGGCCCGCTGGGGTTTTCTCAATCGAGAGGAAAATCTCCTCACCCGCTGCGAGGCCCTCTTTCTCGACGGCCATTTTCTCCTGGAGCAGGCGGTGCGCTCGAAAGGAGGCCTCTTCTTCAACTTCAACGGAACCGCGGGCCTTTGGCGAAAATCCTGCATCGAGGATGCGGGGGGATGGGACGGGGAGACGCTCACAGAGGATCTCGATCTCAGCTATCGGGCGCAGTTCCGCGGCTGGCGGTTTGTCTACGCTCCCGAAATCGTCGTACCGAGCGAGCTTCCCGCTCCCATCACCGCGTTCCGGACCCAACAGCATCGTTGGGCCAAAGGGGCCATCCAGACCGCCCGGCGTCATCTTCCCGCGCTTTTCTGCGGGGCCTTCCCCTGGCGCCACAAGGTAGAAGGCGGCTTCCACCTCCTCGCCCATACGATCCATCCGCTGGTGGCGGCGTTGGCGCTTCTCAATCTAGCGGTTCTCCTCGCTCCCTGCCCCGCCTCCACCCTGCAGCCGGTGGTCTCCTGCTTTTTTACAGGGCTTTCCGTCTCCTTTCTCTTCTATCTCCTGGCCGTCCAGCGCCTGCACAAGGGCAAGCTCGACCGGAGCAGTTGGCTGCTGCTGCCGGTTTCCCTGGCCCTTTCGCTCGGAATGAGCTTTGCCAACACCCGCTCGGTGATCGAGGGGGCGCTCAACGTCCCCAGCGGCTTCGTCCGCACGCCGAAGCGGGGGGATGCCGGCGTCGGATCGCTTGGGCTTCTCTATCTGGCGCGGCAGGGCTGGGGATTGCCGCTCATTGAAACTTCAGTCGCCGCCGCGTTTCTCTGGGCGCTCGCGGTCGCGATCCGCCACGGGTGGTGGTTCGCGCTGCCGGGCTGCCTTCTTCACCTTTTCGGCTTCGGCTTCGTCGGCATCGGTACCTTGACCGCGATCCTCAAGGAGCGGCGGCAGAGCGCCGCGGTGGCTCTCGCCTGAAAGGCGTCACTCTTGTAGCCGCCGCACCTTCTCCCAGCGGCCAAGCTGCTCCAGAAGCAGCTCCGCCAGGCTTTCCCGGTCGGCGACCGGAAGCAAGCTTCCCCCCTGCAGCAGAAGACCAAAACCCTTCCCATAGGCCGGACCGTTGACCACGCAAAGGTCGCTTTGTGCTGCAAGGATCTGCTGCTCCCCGCGGGCGACTGCGGCGGCGCGGTCGCCGTCCACCTCAAATTTCCAGCCCGCCAGGAAGGTGCGGGGAAAGAGTGCGCGGAATCGGAGCAGCAGCTTCGGCGCGGGAACGAGGATGAGCCGGTAGGGCCTATCGCTCGCGAGCTTGCCGGCGGAGACGGTCCGCCCCGCTTCATCCTCGATGGAGCCAACGCGAAAGTCCGACAAGGCGGCGGCGTGAAAGAGCGCGTCGACCGACTGCTCCTGCCCGAGCGCCAGCAGCTCCCGGGCCAGATCATCCGTGGTGGTGAACGGAACGATCGAAAAAGATGCGGTGCTCTTCTGCTGGGCCGTCGCTCGCAATCCACGGAAGCAGCGCACCTCATGGCCTGCGCGGGCAAAGGCCGAAGAGAGAAAGAGCCCGAGGGAACCCGTCGAAAGATTCGTCAGGCACCGGACCTGGTCCACGGGTTCCGCGGAAGGGCCGCAGGTGACGACGATCCGCATGAACTGATCCTATGCGAGGAATGTGGGCTTGCGCCAAGGGCAATTCTCCTTCATCTAGGGAGAGATGGAGTGCCTCCCCGCCCCCCGGACCTGGCCGACCGACCGGAAGCCGCCGTGGCTCCGGGCGAAAATCCCTTCCGGCGCTCAATATCAGGTCGTTCGAGAGCTCGTTGCCGAAAAGCGGCTCCACACTGTCTGCGAAAGTGCCCATTGCCCCAATCTGGGCGAGTGCTGGTCGAGAGGCACCGCCACGCTCATGATTCTGGGAGAGATTTGCACGCGCAGCTGCCGGTTTTGCGCGGTGCAGACCGGACGCCCGGAAGAGCTCGACTGGGACGAGCCCCGCCGAGCCGCAGAGGCGGTCGCCGCGATGGGACTGCGCCACGCGGTGCTGACCTCGGTGGCGCGCGATGAGCTCCCGGACGGCGGATCGGCGGTCTGGGCAGCGACGATTCAGGCAGTACGGGAACGCAATCCTTCCACGCGCATCGAAGTCCTGATTCCCGACTTTCGCGGAAAGAAGGAGGATCTCCTCCGGGTCCTCGCAGCCGCACCCGACATCCTCAATCACAACATCGAAACGGTTCCCCGACTGCAACGGATGGTCCGGCCGCAGGCCCGCTACGAACGCTCCGTGGAGCTGCTGCGCACAGCGAAGCAGGAAGGCTTCGCGACGAAGACCGGCTTGATGCTCGGCATCGGCGAGCGGGAGGAGGAGATTGCTTCGACCTTGCGCGATCTCGCCGCCGTCGGCGTCGACATCCTCACCCTCGGCCAATACCTGCGTCCCTCAGTCCATCACCTGCCGATCGATCGCTGGGTGACACCGGAGGAGTTCGCCTCCTGGAAAGAATTCGCTCTCGCCCTCGGCTTCCGCTTCGTCGAATCGGGACCGCTCGTCCGGAGCTCCTACCACGCCGAGGAGCAGGTGATGGGAAAGCCGCAAACGTTTCGCAGCTTTCGCCGATCCGCTCCGTCGCTCCGTTAGTGCTTGGCCAGGGAGATCGTCACCCCGGCGATCACCAGGAGACCGATCAAGGCGTAGAGCCAGACCAAGGTTCCCTCTTGGACCGGGCCCGTTCGGCCGGCGGGACCGAAGGCAGAACGCCCCCGGATCTTTCCCCGCTTCAGGAAGCCGTCGTAGCGGCGCTGGAGCAGGTGGGTCTCGGTCTGCCGCATCGTGTCGAGCATGACCCCGACGACGATCAGAAGGCTCGTCCCGCCGAAAAACTGCGCGGTGATGGCCGGGATCCCCAGCAGGCTCTGCACGAGCATCGGGAGGACCGCCAGTCCCGAAAGGAAAGCCGCTCCCGCGAGTGTGAGACGGGTCATCGCGAAGTCGAGGAACTCGGCCGTAGGCTGCCCGGGACGGATCCCGGGGAGGAAACCCCCGTGCTTCTTCAGGTCATCGGCGATCTGTACCGGGTTGAACTGAGTCGCCACCCAGAAATAGGAGAAGAAGAAGACCAGCAGCACGGTGATGCCGTAGTAGAGCCCTCCGGCGGAGAGAGAGGTCGCGAACCGAGCGGCGGTCGGCGAGTTCGGGAAGAGGAAGCCGATGATCGTTGAGGGGAAGAGGAGTAGCGCCTGGGCGAAGATGAGCGGCATCACCCCCGCGTAATTGACCTTGAGCGGCAAGAACGTGCTCTGGCCTCCATAGACCTTATTGCCACGTACCTGCTTCGCGTAGTGGACGACGATCTTGCGCACCCCCTGGGTCATAGCAACGGTAGCTGCGACGACCCCGAAGAGGAAAACGAGAAGGAGCGCGACGAGCAGAGGGCTGGATGCCGAAAGGCTCGAAGGGGAGGCAAGCTTCGACCATGCCTGTAAAAGGGCGGCGGGTAGGCGCGCCAGGATGCCGATCGTAATGATCAGAGAAACTCCGTTGCCGATCCCCTTGTCCGTGATCTGTTCTCCGAGCCACATCAGCAGCATCGTTCCTGTCGTCAAGCTGAGCACAGTGACCAGCCGAAAGGCCCAGCCCGGATCGGGCACAAGAGGGACGCCCAGCCGCTCGATCACCGAGGTGATCCCGTGAAGGAGCGGGATGCTTTCGGGATTTTCAAAGCCGACCGCGAGCAGATAGCCCTGGAAGACGCAGAGCAGCCCCGTCAGCACCCGGGCATATTGCGTCAGCTTCTCCCTTCCCCCCTCCTCCCGGGCCAGCTTGCCGAGGCTGGGGATGACGGTCGTCAGCAACTGGATCATGATGCTCGCGCTGATGTAGGGCATGACGCTCAGCGAGAAGAGAGCGCAGTTCTCAAGCGCCCCACCGCTGAAGAGATTGAGCATCCCGACCACCGAGCCTTCCGCCTGCTGGTCGATAACCGTGCGAAAGTATTCGCTCAGCACGTTGGGATTCACGCCAGGACAGGGCACGGCCGAGCCCAGGCGGACGACGACGATCACCGCAAGCGTGAACAGAATTCTCTGGCGCAGTTCGGGGATCTTGAAGCAATTAGCAAACGCAGAAACCATCGTGTTCTTCTCTTTCGCAAGCTCGTCTGACGCGTCTACTCCTCCGGCGATGTCTGGGTCGAAGCTTCTCCCGACCGAAGGTCGCCTCCCCCACTCTCCCGCTGCGAAAGCAGCTTAGGAAAGGATTTCGATCTTTCCTCCCGCCGCTTCCACTTTTGCCCGCGCGGCAGCGCTGACGGCGTGGACGACAAGGGTGACGGATCGGGCGATCTGGCCGTCAGCCAGCAGCTTGACGCCCGCCCAACGGCCCTTGACGATTCCCGCCGCACGGAGGGCCTGCTCGTCGACGCGATCTCCCGGGATCTTGTCGAGGTCCCGGAGATTGACCGGGGCGTAGTCCGTGGAGAAGGCGGCGTTGTTGAAGCCTCTGCGGGGCACCCGCCGAATGAGAGGCATCTGCCCCCCTTCGAATCCGATCCGGATGCTTCCCCCGGACCGGGCCTTCTGGCCCTTGTTGCCCTTGCCGCTCGTCTTTCCGTGACCTGAGCTCTCACCGCAGCCGAGCCTCTTCCTTCTGTGGCGCGCGCCAGGCCTCGGGTGTAAATTGTGCAATCTCATTCTGACTCCTACGCTTTGGCTTCCAAAGCCTGTTCCTGAGCTCTTTCCCGGTCATTCCTGGAGATCTGCTTCCCGCGCAAGTGGAGAACTTCGTCGGGCGAACGGAGCTGCCGTAGCGCGAACAGGGTCGCCTTGGCAACGTTGTACGGATTGCTCGAGCCGAAAGACTTCGTCAAGACATCCCTCACTCCGGCTGCTTCGAGAACCGCACGTACCGTCAGCCCGGCAATCACACCCGTTCCCGGTGAGGCTGGCTTGATCAGCACCCTACCGCCGTCGAACTCCCCGATCGCCTCGTGGGGAATGGTCTGTCCCCGCAAGACGACGGGATCCATCCGCTTGCGCGCGTTCTCGGTCGCCTTCTTGACCGCGTCGGCGACTTCATTCGCCTTGCCGAAGCCGACACCGACCTTTCCTAGCCGGTCTCCCACGACGACCAGCGCCCCGAAGCTATAGCGCCGCCCTCCTTTGACCACCTTAGCGCACCGGTTCACATAGACGACACGATCCATGAGTTCCCCGGCGACCGATTCCCGGCGCTGTCCATCCGGGCCGCCGCGACGCGGGCGGCGCCTTCCCCGCGGCGCGGGCCGCTCCGACGCCGGGGGAGCGGCGGGCGGCGGCGCCACGCTGGGTTGATTCTGCGGGGCGCTCTCGTGCTTCTTCTCGTCGCTCGTCCGCGTTTGTGATGTTTCCATGCTTTGTCTAATCCGATCCGGCCACTGATTCGAGTGAGCCGTTAAAATTCCAATCCCGCTTCGCGGGCCGCATTCGCCAAAGCCTTGACCTTGCCGTGATAGAGGAAGCCGCCTCGATCGAAGACGACCTTTTGGATCCCCTTCCGCTTCGCCTCCTCGGCCAGCCGGGCTCCCATCTGCGACGCTCCCGCGACGTTGGCGCGGAGGCCGGCAAAGGCCTTCTGCCGTGTTGACACGAAAGCCAATGTCTTGCCCTCGTGGTCGTCGATCACCTGCGCGTAGATGTGCTGGCCGCTGAAGTGCACCGAGAGCCTCGGTCTTGCCTCCGATCCCACGATCTTCCGCCGCGTGCGCGAGTGGCGCCTTTCCCTCATCTCCCTTCGTCCCAGACGCATAGCTTCTTCTCCGTCCCTGTCTTCCCTTAGCCTACTTGCCCTGCGCGGTCTTGCCCGCTTTCCGCCGGATCGCCTCGCCCGCGTAGCGGACTCCTTTTCCCTTATAAGGCTCGGGCGGATAGAAGCGGCGAATTTCGGCCGCCACCTGACCGACCAGATATTTGTCAATTCCTTCGATCGACAACTTGGTGTTCTCGTTCACCGCAATCCGGATCCCGTCGGGAATGGGATAGACCACCGGATGAGAGAAGCCGAGGCTCAGCGTGAGATCCTTCCCTTGAACTGCGGCGCGGAATCCTACCCCGTGGATCTCCAGATCCTTGCGAAAACCAGTATGGACTCCTGTCACCGCGTTGAAGAGCAGGGTCCGGTGGAGGCCATGGAGAGCGCGGCTCTCCCGCTCTCCGCTACGGTTCTCGACCGTGAGCGTGCCGCTGTCGACCGCTGCGGACAAACACTCCGGCAGCTGATGCAACGCCTTTCCCCTCGGTCCCTCGACGGCGACCGCCCTTTCCTGGATGGCGACCTTAACTCCGGCGGGTACCGGGATCGGCTTTCTTCCAACTCGTGACATGATCGGGGCGTCTCCTTTCTTCCTTTGCAATCATTTCCTTTGCGGCGGCGCTCCTATTCGACCGAGAGCAGCAACTCTCCCCCCACGTTGGCCCGCTTGGCCCGGTGACCGACAAGAATTCCCTTGGGGGTCGAAAGCACGCAGATGCCTAGGCCTCCCAGAATCCGCGGCACCTCCTTGGCTCCAACGTAGTACCGACAGCCGGGCCTGCTGATACGGCGCGTCTTGCGAAAGGGGGTCGCCTCGCGCAGCGTGAGGTAAAGCTGCCGCACCCCCTTACGGATGGGCACGACATCGATTTTTTCCAGATATCCCTCCTCTACGAGGACGCGGGCGACCGCCTCCTTGATGCGGGAATGAGGTAGCACCACCTCCGCCTTGTTCGCCCTCTTGGCGTTTTGCAGCGCGGAGCAAAAATCAGCTAATGGATCTGTTTGCACGTCAATCGATTCCCCTACCAGCTGGCCTTGGTTACTCCCGGGATCTCTCCCCAGGATGCGAGCTCCCGAAACATGATGCGGCTCACTCCGAACTTACGCAGAAACGCGCGCCGACGGCCCGAAAGCCGACAGCGATTGTATCGCCGTGTGCTGAATTTCGGTGCCCGCTTCTGCTTTGCTATCCACGCCTTTGTCGCCATATCGCTTCCCTTGTTAAGCCGTCACCGCCGCCTGCTCCCGTCGCGCCCCGATGAACGGGAGCCCGATACGGGTCAGGAGATCCCGCGCTTCTTCCGCAGAGCGGGCGGTCGTCACGAATGTGACATCAAGACCGAACGCGCGCTTCACGTTTTCAAGCTCGATTTCCGGGAAGACGCTATGATCCTGAATTCCGAACGTATAGTTGCCCCTCTTGTCGAACCCCCGCGGCGACAGGCCGCGAAAGTCCCGGACGCGAGGCAAGGCCGCCCAGATCAACCGCTCGACAAACTCATACATCCGCTTGCCGCGGAGCGTCACCTTGCAGCCGATCTCCTGCCCCTGGCGCAACTTGAAGTTCGAGATGCTCTTCTTGGCCTTGGTCTTCACCGGGCGCTGCCCCGTGATGGCCGCCAGATCGTTGATCGCCTCCTCGAGCGCGGTCTTGAGCTCCGGAGAGGAACCGACGCAGCAGTTGATGGCGACTTTCACGAGACGAGGCACCTCGTTGACATTAGCGTAGCCCCTCGCCTCCCGCATCTGCGGCAGGATCGTCTCCCGATACGCCTTGGCAAAAACCGACAGTTCGCTCATGAGTGCGCGTCCTCCTTGGTCGACGACGCCTTGGCGCTGCGGCGACCGCTCTCCTGGTATTTCGCAAGGAGCATTACCTTCGAAAGGGGGATCGGCGCCTCGCGTTCCGCGAAACCGCCTTGCGGGTTCTCCTGGCTTGGACGGGTCGCCTTCTTGATCAGGTTGATCCCCTCGACCAGCAGTCGATTCTGCTTGCGAAGGACACGGAGCACCTTGCCGGTCTTTCCCTTCTGAGTTCCGCTCAGAACGGCGATCACATCGCCCCGCTTGACGTGAAAGGAACTCTGTGGCGCAGATGGCTTTCTACTCCCGAATGGCTTCATACAACCTCAGGTGCGAGAGAGACGATCTTGATAAAGTTCTTATCGCGTAGCTCGCGCGCTACAGGCCCGAAGACGCGCGTCCCCCGCGGATTCAGATCCTTGTCGACGATCACCACGGCGTTTGTGTCGAATCGGAGATAAGAGCCGTCCATCCGGCGGATCGGGTGCTTCGTTCTCACCACGACCGCGCGCACGACTTCGCTCTTCTTCACGGTCCCGTTCGGAGTCGCCTCCTTGATGTTCGCCGTGATGAGATCGCCGACACGGGCGGTGTGGCTCTTGCGCCCGATGACCCCGATCATGGTCGCGCGGCGCGCCCCGGTATTGTCTGCCACTTCTACCCAAGAACGGATTTGGATCATACCGCTTGCTCCTCCGGAGCTGCCCGCAGGATTTCCACCAGACGCCAAGATTTTAGATGGCTCAGCGGACGGGTCTCTTGAATTTTCACCCAATCGCCTGCCTTAGCCACCCTCCCCTCATCGTGCGCATGCAGTTTCTTGTGCCTGCGGACGATTTTCCGATAAAGCGGGTGAGCCACACGCTGCTCCACGTTGACGACGATCGTCTTCTCCATCTTTGCGGAGACGACCTGTCCCGTGCGCATCCTTCCCTTTTGCTTTTGCAAAGGCTCCGGCTGCACCACCACGCGGGCCTGCCCCGCCGCGGCGTCCGGGGCCGGGGCTTTCCCGGCGGGCTTGCTCTTCTTCGAAGCGCCCGTCTTCCTGCGACTTTGAGTCTTCACGCTTTCTCCTTCTTCTTCCCGCCCCGCTTCTCGACAACCTTCTTCGCCGCCGCCTCGATTCCGAGCTCCCCTTCGCGGAGTAGGGTTTCCACTCGGGCGATGAGCTTTCGTAATTCGGGCAGCCGACTCGGCTTCTCCAAGGAACCGCTCGATTGCTGCAGGCGAAGGCGGAAGATCTCCTCCCGGGCATCGGCACCCTTGGCGATCAGCTCGTCCTTCGGAAGGGCCCGGAGTTGACTCGTTTTCATGCTCGCAGCGTCCTTTCCCTGCTGATAAAGCGGGTATTCACGGGCAGCTTGGCCGCCGCGAGTCGAAACGACTCTCGCGCGGTCTCCTCCGTCAAGCCGTCCAGCTCGAAGAGCACGTTTCCCGGACGCACCACGGCAACCCAAAACTCGGGCTGCCCCTTTCCCTTACCCATTCGGGTCTCCGGGGGGCGCGATGTTACCGGCTTATCGGGAAAAATCCGTATCCAGAGCTTGCCCTTCCGTTTCGCATGGCGGGTAATCGCCACGCGAGCCGCTTCGATCTGGGTGTTGGTGATCCAGGCACGCTCCAAGGTCTGCAGGCCGTAAACGCCGAAGGCGAGAGAGATCCCCCGGCTCGCGTTGCCGGCACGGCTACCTCGCTGAGTCTTCCGATATTTTACGCGTTTTGGTAAAAGAGCCATGATCTGCCGTCGCTCCTAGAATCCAACCCCGGCCACTTCTTCCTTGCGGGAGAGCCACACCTTGACGCCGATCTTTCCGGCAATCGTCCGCGCTTCAGCAAAGCCATAATCGATATCGGCCCGAAGGGTGTGGAGAGGGACCTTCCCTTCCCGGTAGCCTTCGACCCGCGCGATTTCTGAGCCACCGAGCCGCCCAGCGCAGCGGACGCGGATGCCCAAGGCACCAGCTTCCCTCGCCATTTGCATCGCCTTTTTCATCGCTCGCCGGTGAGAAATTCGCCGCTCGATCTGAAGGGCGATGTTCTCAGCAACGAGCTGGGCATCCAACTCGGGCCGCTTCACTTCCTTCACGTCGACCAAGACCTCGCGACCCTTCTGCACCAGGCGCTGGATCTCCTCGCGCAGCTTGTCGAGCTCCGCCGCCTTCCGTCCGATCACGAGTCCCGGCCGGCCGGTGTGGATGTTGACGCGCACCCGGTTGCCGGCCCGTTCGATGACCACCTTGGCAATCGCCGCGGTCGCCAGCCTCTTCTTAATGAGACGACGAATCTGAAAATCCTCGGCGAGATACTCCGGGAATAACCGTTTGTCGGCGTACCAGATCGAGCGCCATTGGCGGTTGACCGGCAGCCGAAAGCAGATGGGATTGACTTTTTGACCCATATCCTTGCCCTATTTCTCTTCCTTCTGTTCCAAGACGATCCTGATGTGGCTGTTCCGCTTGTGGATCGGACCAGCGCTCCCCCGCGCCTTGGGTTGGAAACGCTTGATCGTCGCCGCCTCCCCAATCAAGGCTTCCTTCACGAAAAGGTCACCCCGGTGCAGGCTATGGTTGTTCTCCGCGTTCGCCAAGGCGGAAGCGAGTGTCCTTCGGATATGGCGCGCACCCTCCTTCGGGTAATGGGCGAGCACGGCTAGCGCCTCCTCGGCGGGCATGCCTTGGATGCTCCGCGCCACGTCGCGAAGCTTGAAAGCCGACATGCGTACGAAACGATTGATCGCCTTAACCTGCATAATACAGTCCTCGCTGCTGATTGGGAGCCCCTCTATTTCGCCGTCGCCTTCTCCGTATGCGTTCCATGCCGCTTGAAGAGCCGGGTGGGGGAAAATTCCCCAAGCCTGTGACCAACCATATTTTCCGTGATGTAGACGGCCTGGAAGGTCTTTCCGTTATGCACCAGGAACGTGATCCCCACGAAGTCCGGAATGATCATCGATCGGCGCGACCAGGTCTTGATCGGCTTCTTCGATGCCGTTTTGAGGGTGACGCTCACCTTCCGAAGAAGATGATCATCAACAAACGGCCCCTTTTTTAAGCTACGCCCCATCGACTTCTCCCCCTATTTCTTCCGCTTCCGCGTGCGCCGTTCGAGAATGAATTGATTCGACTGCTTGCTGTGCCGCCGGGTTTTCTTCCCCTTGGCGAGCTTGCCCCAAGGAGACTTGAGTTGCTGTCTGCCTCCGCCCCCTTTGCTCTTCCCTTGTCCGCCCCCGTTCGGGTGGTCGACCGGGTTCATGGCAACGCCGCGAACATGCGGGCGCCATCCGAGCCAGCGAGTGCGTCCAGCTTTCCCGAGCGAGACGTTAAAATGGTCGGCGTTGCTCACTTGGCCGATCGTAGCATAGCAGCTGGCCACGATGCGCCGCACTTCTCCGGAAGGAAGCCGAACGACGGCATACCCTTGATCAACACCCATGAGCCGCGCGCTCGATCCGGCAGCGCGGACGAGCTGTCCTCCCCGTCCGGGGGTTAGCTCGATATTGTAAATGGAGGTCGCCGCCGGAATCTTCTCCAAGGGCACGGCATTCCCGGGCTTGGCCGGAGCTTCCGGCCCGCTCATCACCGTATCGCCTACCTTGAGCTCGAGCGGAGCGACGATGTAGCTCTTTTCCCCATCGCTGTAACGGAGAAGAGCGATCCGGCTCGTCCGATTCGGGTCGTATTCGATTCCCTCCACCGTCGCCTTCATTCCGTGCCGCTGCCGGCGGAAGTCAATGAGGCGGTACCGCCTCTTATGGCCGCCGCCGCGGTGGCGCGCCGTGACTCGGCCGTGGGAGTTTCTGCCTCCCTTTTTCCGGAGAGGAACCGTCAGCGAATGCTCCGGCTCCGACTTGGTGATGTCCGAAAACGAGTCGAGCTGCGTGAAGCGCAGCGTCGGCGTGAGCGGACGAAATTCTTTTAGGCCCATGGATGTTTCTTCTCCCTAAACCGTGTTGCCTTATCCGCAATTATGCCGTGAAATCGAGCTTCTCGCCCGGAGCCAGAGTCACGATCGCCTTTTTTCGCGCCGAGCTCTTCCCTAGTCTGCCCACTCGGCCGCGGCGGATCTTGCCCGGGGAGCGCAAGGTGTTCACCGCAACGACCTTTTTGGAGAAGGCCGTCTCCACCGCCTTCCGGATCTCGAGCTTCGTCGCATCCCGGGCGACCTCGAACAGATACTGGTTGCCCCTCTCCCCCAGGATGGTCGCCTTCTCGGTCATCCAGATGTGGCGTAAAATCGTCCGATGATCTCTCACGACTGTTTCCCTCCAATGGCCAAGCGCTGGTCGAGGATCGGGAGCACCGGCTCCTCCAGGACGATCCGATCGGGCCAGAGCAGATCCTCGGCGTTGACCTCAGCGGCGGTGACGACGGCGACCAGCGGATGGTTCCGCGCGGCAACCCACACCGGTGACTCGTGCCTCTCGACGACGAGGAGAAGGGTCTCCTTCCCGTCCCAGAAGTCGAGTCGGCGCACCAGCTCCTTCGTCTTGGGCTGCGGCAGATCGATTGTCTCCGAGACAAGGACAGCTCCTTCGACGATTCGTCCGCTCAAGGCCTTCCGCAAGGCGAGCCGCTTCACCTTCTTGGGGAGCTTCTTGGAAAAATCCCTCGGCTGAGGCCCAAAGACGACTCCGCCTCCGCGCCAGACCGGAGAAGAGGCATAGCCCGCCCGAGCTCGGCCGGTGCCCTTCTGAGCCCACGGCTTTTTCCCAGAGCCGCGGACAGTGGCCTTCGTCTTGGTCGCGCGGGTCCCGCTGCGTCGATTCGCCCGGTAGGCGACGACGGCATCATGAAGCGCTTGGCTTCCTCGCCCATTCGAAAGAAGAGGCGTCTTCAGCTGCTGCGCTGCCCCTTCGACGGTCAAAAGCTTCATGGGTGATCCCTCGCTTGCGCGTTCCTACTTCTTGCCCGATTTTCCGGCTGCGGACTTTCCGCCCTTCGGTTGGGGCTTTGCCTGCGGCTTCGGCTGCCCCTTGATCGCGGTCCGGACAAGCACCAGCCCGCCGCGCGCACCAGGAACGCTACCCCGAATGAGCAGAGCGCGATCCTCCTCGCGCACGGCAACGACCGCCAGATCCTGGACGGTCGCCCTCGCATGGCCGAGATGGCCCGGCATGCCTTGGTTTCGGAAGATGCGCCCCGGGGTGGAGCGACAACCGACCGCGCCATTGCGCCGATGCATCTTTGAGCCGTGCGCAGCTCCTTGGCCGGAAAAGTTGTGCTTCTTCATGACTCCTTGAAATCCCTTGCCCTTGCTGACCCCGATCACGTCGACCCGCTGCCCGGGGTGAAACAGGGTGACGCCAACTTCCTGGCCAGGCTTCCACTCTTCGGAGTCGGCAATCGCAAACTCCCGCAGAAAGCGCCTCGGAGCGACTCCGGCCTTCGCAAAATGCCCGCACAAGGGCTTCGAAAGGCTTTTCTCCCGCACGGTCTCGAAACCCATCTGGACGCTCTTCTTTCCGTTCGAATGCTCCTGACAGCGAACCACGACGTTGGGCTCTGCCCCAACCACGGTCACGGGAACCAGATTCCCGTCGCCGTCGTACACTTGGGTCATCCCCAGCTTCCTGCCCAGCAACCCCATACTCATCTTCGTCGTCTCCTTTTCCGTCGAAAACCCTTTGCGTCGACAATCTTTTGCGCCCAAAAACCCTTCTGGATCAGATGCGGATCGTGATGTCCACGCCCGCCGGGAGGTTGAGCTTCTTGAGCTCGTCGACTGTTTTCGCCGTCGGCTCCATGATTTCGACGAGGCGCTTGTGCGTCCGGAGCTCGAACTGGTCCATGCTCTTCTTATCTACGTGGGGTGAGCGGTTCACCGTGAGGCGCTCGATCTTCGTCGGTAGGGGGATCGGTCCGGCGACTGCGGAGCCGGTACGGCGCGCCGTCTCTGAGATCTCCGAGGCCGCCCGATCCAAGAGCCGGTAATCAAAGGATTTCAAACGAATGCGAATTTTGCTCGCTGCCATAGCGTTCCGTACTCCTACTTTCGCTTCTGTTCCACAATCTGAGCGACGATTTGCGCCGGCACCTGCTCGAAATGGGAAGGCTCCATCGAATACGCAGACCGTCCCTTGGACATGGATCGGATATCATTCACATACCCGAACATTTCCGCCAGAGGCACCTCCGCCCGCACGTTCGCGGTCTTCCCCTTGGTGTCGACATTAAGAATCTTTCCCCGGCGACGCGTCAGGTCCGCGAGGATGTCTCCCTGATACTCGTCAGGTGTGGAGACCTCGACTTTCATGATTGGTTCCAGGAGGATCGGGTTCGCCTTCTTGATCGCATCCTTCATCGCGAAGATGGCAGCCATCTTGAAGGCGAGCTCGTTCGAGTCGACCTCGTGGTAGCTCCCGTCGAGGATATGGACCTCCAGATCAATCACGGGGCTGCCATGAATGATGCCGGCGGTGAGAGCTTCCTGGACCCCCTTGAAGCAGGCGGGAATATATTCCTTGGGAATGTTTCCTCCGACCACCTTGCTCGTGACCTCGTTTCCTTTGCCCCGTTCGAGGGGCAGAATTTCCAGGATGACGTGCCCATATTGGCCGCGTCCGCCGCTCTGCTTGATCAGCTTACCCTCACCTTCGGCCGCACGAGTGATCGTTTCCCGGTAGGCGATCTGCGGGGCGCCGGCATTCGTGCCGACTCCGAACTCCCGGCGGAGCCGGTCGCCGATGATTTCCAGGTGAAGCTCGCCCATTCCGGCGATGATCGTCTGGCCCGTCTCCTCGTTCGTGCTGACGCGGAATGTCGGGTCTTCCTCCATGAGGCGCTGGAGAGCCAGGCCCATCTTCTCCCGATCCGCCTTGGTCTTGGGTTCGACCGCCATCGAAATGACAGGCTCCGGAAAGATCGGTGGCTCGAGGATCACATCGAAGTCCTCGGCCACGAGAGTATCCCCGGTCGCAACGTCCCGAATTCCGACCAACGCCGCGATGTCCCCCGAGTGCACCTCTTGGATATCCTTGCGCTCGTCGGCCTGCACCTGCACGATCCGGCTGATTCTTTCGCGCTTACGGGTGCGGGGATTGTAGACGGTCATCCCCTTTTGCAATGTTCCGGCATAGACCCGGAAGAAGACCAGCTTGCCGACGAAGGGGTCCGACCAGAGCTTGAACGCCAGAGCGCAGAACGGAGCGCCGTCGTGCGGCTCGACGACGACTTCCTCCCCACTGACCGGATGTTGGCCCTTGGCGGCCTCGATGTCGACCGGGCTGGGCAAGTAATCGATCACCGCATCGACGAGAAATTGAACTCCCTTGTTGCGGAAAGCCGAGCCCGCAATGACCGGGACGAATTCATTGACAATAACCGTGCGGCGGATCGCCTGCTTGATCTGCTCGATCGTAGGCTCCTTTTCCGCGAGGAAGATTTCGGCCATCTCCTCGTCCTTGTCGGCAAGAGCCTCGATCAGATTCCGGCGCGCCGCCTCGGCCGCTTCCCGGCACTCTTCCGGAAGCTCGACGACCTCGTAGGTCGACCCCAGCCGGTCGCTATCCGAGTAGACGACCGCCTTCCGATTGATCACATCGACCTGGCCTTGGAACTGATCTTCCTTGCCCAGCGGAAGCAGGATCGGCCACGCGTTGGCCCCCAGCTTCTCCCGGATCTCGTGCACCGCATTGTCGAAGTTGGCCCCTACCCGATCCATCTTATTGATGAACGCGATCCGGGGCACGCGGTACCGCGTCGCCTGCCGCCAAACGGTCTCCGATTGCGGCTGCACCCCGGCGACTCCGCAAAAGACCGCGATCACGCCGTCGAGGACTCGGAGAGAACGCTCGACCTCAGCCGTAAAGTCGACATGTCCCGGGGTGTCGATGATGTTGATCCGAAACTTCTCTTCCGGGAAGAGCTTGCAGATCCCCTCCTCCTTCCGGACAGGCCAGAAGCAGGTCGTCGCGGCCGAGGTGATTGTAATCCCCCGCTCCCGCTCCTGCTCCATCCAGTCGGTCACGGTGGTGCCCTCGTGCACCTCTCCCATCTTATGGATCGTGCCGGTGTAAAAGAGAATCCGCTCGGTCAGCGTCGTCTTCCCTGCATCGATGTGAGCAGCGATTCCGATGTTTCGGGTCCTCTCCAAGCTGTACGGTCGATGGGAAGAGTTGCGGGCCGCCGAAGCGCCCGGGGACGTCGTTGTCGCCATAGAGAAGCTTCCTTATCCGTTAATCTGTCTGTTCGCCGCCGAGGAGGCCCGCTACAGAAAACCACCGGGCTCCCAATCTACTCCCGACAAGCCGTAAAGCGACCGTCGGTGCCAGTCTCGCGCTCTTACTATTTACCGAAAAATCTCTAATACCGCAAATGAGCGAAGGCGCGGTTCGCCTGCGCCATCTTATGAACCTCGTCCCTTTTCCTCACCGCCGAGCCCTGGCCGGTCGCCGCGTCCCGCAATTCATTCTGGAGCGCAACCTTCATTGGGACCCCCTTGCGGGAGCGGGCGGCACGCAAAATCCAGCGAAGAGCCAGCGAAACTTGGCGGTCAGAAGAAACCTCGATCGGCACCTGGTAGGTCGCTCCCCCCACGCGCCGCGACTTGACTTCGAGACGGGGCTTCACGTTTTCAATCGCTTTCTGCAACGTCTCCACCGGGTCGCCAGCCTTGGGCTCCGTTCCCTCGATCGCTCCGTAGACGATCTGCTCGGCCCGCGCCTTCTTGCCCCGGGAAAGGATCACGCTGATCAACCGCTGCACGAGCACCGATCCATACTTCGGATCCGGCGCGGTTCGCCGCTTTTCCGCTCTTCTTCTTCGCATACCCTTGCCCTTTGCCGCTACTTCTTAGCAGTCTTTGCCGTCTTGGCAGCCCCTTCCTTCGGCCGCTTGACACCGTACTTACTCCGGGAGACGTTTCGATTCAGCTTGTTGCTATTGCTGGGCCCGACCGCTCCCGCCGCGTCGAGAATGCCGCGGACGATGTGATACCGCACGCCCGGCAAGTCCTTTACCCGGCCGCCTCGGATCAACACGATCGAATGCTCTTGGAGAGAATGGCCTTCCCCCGGGATGTACGCGATCACCTCTTTCCCGTTCGTGAGCCGAACCTTGGCAACCTTGCGCAAAGCGGAATTCGGCTTCTTCGGGGTCCGCGTCATGACCTGAATGCACACTCCGCGGCGCTGCGGGCAGCAATCCAAGGCGGGGGCCTTGGTTTTGCGCAGCAGCTCCTCTCGTCCTTTTCGGACTAATTGATTGATCGTCGGCATCGCTTATCTCGTTACCCAACCGAGTGAAAGGCTTCAACTATTGCGAAGAGGGGCAGCTCTGACAAGCCCTTTTCACAAGCTATCGGCAGCTTTTTTTCGGATCCGAGCCCGCTTGCCTCCGAGCGCAACGCCAATCTTCGTACACGCCCAGGTCCGAGAGCAAAAGGAACGCCGGGGCAATCTCCGTTGCCGATTGTGCCCGGCGCGCCCCTGAACGGAGGAGGAACGGAGTGCTCTCTTTCCCTCATGCGTTCTCGTGGTCGATCCTGCTCTTCTCCTTGAAAAGGAAGGGAATCACGTGCGAAGAGGGAGCGGCGAAGAAAAGGCAAGGGATGCATCCTGCCGGAGCTTCTCCCCTCTGGTTCATGGGACGATGACCTCCAGCTCGGCCGGAGCCACCGAGAAGGAGCAGGGAGTGTGGCCATAGAGCTCTCCATCGACTTCCAGGGGTGCTGGACGATCGCATTGGACGGTCAGGGTCTTTGCCTGAAAATAGAAGACATCGGAAAAGTGCGTATGCCGGCGAGAAATCACGCCTTGCACATAACGGGCGACGGCGACGGCATTGAGCTCCGCGAAGAGGCACCCGTCGAGAAGGCCGTCGTCGAGCTTGGCATCGGGAAAGACGGCAAAGCGGCCGCCGTAAAAGCGCCCATTTCCGACCAGCAGGAAGCGTCCTTGCTGTTCCTCCTTTTCGTCGATCGTCACTGTCAACGGTGGGGCGGAGCGTCCGAGAAGGCCCACCGCGGTAAGCACGTAGCTCAGCGGACCGAAGGTCTTCCGGGTCCACCAGCTGGTCCGGGCAAGGATCTCGGCATCCAAGCCCACACCCGCCAGCTGAACGAAGCGCTGCCCGCCGACGCGGGGAAGGTCGACCTTCCGAGTCTTTCCTCCCTGGATGATTTCCCACGCGCTCTCGAGATGGACAGGAATGCCCAACTCCATGGCAAAGACATTGATCGTGCCGAGCGGCAAGATCCCCAGAGTCGCCGCCGTCCCGTTGAGGCCGTTGACAACTTCGTTTACGGTCCCGTCTCCCCCGGCGGCCACCACGGTCCGATATCCTTGTTCCAGAGCCCGCTCCGTTTGCGCTTCCGCGTCTCCGGGAAACTTGGTGACGCGGATCACGGCATCCCCGGCCGCCCTGCGAAGCCGGTCGAAGATCCTCCGGGCCTTCTCTCCGCGTGCCGCCGGATTAAAAATGATACAGACGCGATTCATTTGCTGGAAAATCCTTACGAAGTCTTGCCTAATTGCGAGCGGTGCGCCTGTTGCGACATCTCGGAGAGTTTGCGATTGGCCTCGTCTTGGCCGCAATCGTCTTTTTTTTCCTTGCGGAGCAGGGCCTCAAGCAGTGGGTATCGGGCCGCCGGGCCGCCGCCTATCTGGAATGGGCTCTGGGAGAGGCGCTGGGCAGCTCTGTCCGGTTCTCCTCGGCGGAGTGGAAGCCGCCAGCCGAAATTACGCTGCACGATCTTCGGATTGACAATCCAGCGAGCGAAATCGCTCCCGCTCTCATCGCCGCCAAAGAGGCGCGCTTCGAGTATTCCCTTCCCAGCCTTCTCACCAAGGGGTTTTACCTTCGCCGCACCCGGCTGGAAGGGCCAATCTTCTCCTTCCAGCTGGACAAGGAAGGCAGGCTTCTGCTGCCGCTGATCGACGAGGATCCGACCAAGCCGGGATCTCCGCTGATTCTCGCGCGGGCCCGGCTCGTTCCCTGGCGCGTGGGCTCCCTGGACATTGCGAACGGCAGCGCGGCTCTCCTTCTTCCGGATCGGTCCCCTCTCATGGAGATCGGGCAGATGTTCACCAACGGCCCGCTCCAGGAAAAGGGAGGCTTGGTCTCCGGAAAGGGAACCGTTACCGCTGGCTGGATGCGGGTTCTCGGACGCTTTTCCTGCAGTCAACTTCTGGCACAGTATACGATCGATGCTTCGCGTTTGATCCTTTCCCGGCTCCAAGCGATCTCCCTCGGTGGACGCATCGAAACCTCCCTCACGCAGCTTCCTTCGGATTCCCCTGCGGGTGACTTCGGAATACATCTCAAGGGGACTGATCTCGACCTCCGCGAATTCCTCGCGGCGCTCCGGTACAACGAGCAGAGCGCCCAGGGCCGACTCTCCGTCGAGCTAGAATCCCACGGCCGACCGCTCTCTCCGAAAACGCTTGCCGGACGCGGGTCATTCTCCGTGAAGGACGGACACGTCGAGAACGTCTCCCTCTTCTCGGCACTGGCAACCACTTTCCGAGAAAGCAGCCTTGCCCAGCCCGACTTCTCCGAATGCAGCGGGCAGTTTCGGATTCAAGAGGGAGCCGTGATCTTTTCCAACCTCCTCTTCCGCTCCCCGAACTTCTCCCTGTCGGGAGAGGGATCGGTGGCTTTCGACTCCTCCTTGCGCCTCATCCTCCGCGTCCACTTGCAGGACTCGATCCTTCATCGGCTTCCCGATCTGATCGCACGCCAGCTTCGCTTTCTGCAGGACCGATCGCAGTCGATCGTCCTCACGCTGAAGGGAACGATTCAGAACCCGGAGGCACACCTGCTCGAAAACTTTGCGCTCCGACGGAACGATCCGGGACGCCCTCCCTCGGTCATCGTTCCATGAACCCGAAAGAGGGAGATCTGTTTCACCCATGGCGCTGCGGGTGATCTCCGGCACCGCCGGCGGCCTTTTCCTGGAAGTTCCCCACGGCGTCGAAATCCGGCCAGCCCTCGGTCGCGTGAAGGGAGCGATCTTCTCCTCGCTCGGAGAATGGATCATCGGCAAGCGGGTGCTCGATCTCTACGCCGGCACGGGCTCGCTTGGCATCGAATCCTTGAGCCGAGGGGCAAGGGAAGCGACCTTCGTCGACTTGTCTGCCGCGTGCTGCCAGGCGATCCGGAACAATCTCGCCAAGACGGGGTTCTCGGGGCGCGTGGTTGAAGTCGATGTGCTTCGCTTTCTCTCGAGGGACTGCCATCCGTATGACCTCGTCTTTGCCTCTCCACCCTACGAAAAGCGAGAACTCCTCCTCGACGAGCACCCCCTGCTCTCCTTGGTCCCGCCACGACTGGCTCCCCACGGACTTTTTCTCTGGGAGTTTTTCCGCCGCAACCGACTCGAACATCCCGGCCCTTGGAACGTCCGGTGGCAGCGAAGGACGGGGGAAACGGTCGTCGTCATGATGGAGATCGGAAGATAGGCACAATACGGCACCCTGAAAGCCCTCAACTTTCCGCATCCGAGCGCTGGAAAACGTGGCTCCGCTGGCATGCAATCTGCTTTTCTGAAGATACGGTGAAAGAAGAGCTTACCGAAGACCTCGAAAACGAAAAACCCCAGGACCAGAAAAGCCAGCCAACCCCCACGGCAGCCAGAACCCTCCGAAGAATCGCGATCGCAAAGCGCTCTGGGGCAATCTGGCCGCGCCCGTTTCGCCGCTACGTCGAGTGAGGCATGCAGCCCGTCGATTGCGAGTCGGACCTCTGAACCAGCCGTGTGGCTGATCAAAAAGGCCACCTCCTGCACCGTCTCGACAACGAAACCACGTTGGATTAGCCTCCTGCCAGCGATCCCTGCCAATTCCGGTCCGGAGCGATTCGATGTCGGATCTCGTCATCCATGGCCTTTTCCGCCACCTTTCGTTCCACAACGTCGATGAAACTCGGCGGCACCTGACGGAGGCCCTGAGCGCAGAAGGCTTTCGCATCTTTGCCATTTTCGACCATGCCGCAGCGGCGCAGGAAGTCGGACTGGAATTGCCACCGACCCAAGTCCTGGTTTTTGGCAACCCCAAAGGGGGCACGCCCTTGATGCTCATGGCTCCCACCCTCGCCATCGACCTCCCCAGTCGGATCCTGATCCGACAGGAGGCCCATGGCCGCAGCGAGGTCTATTTCAACACCCTCGCCGCCCTAGCCCAACGGCATCATTTGCAAGGGAAAAATCAGGAAGTGATGGCTTTCGATAAGAAAATCATCTCCCTCATCCGTTCCTCATTGGCTTAAGGATGCTCCGTTCATTCCTGAGCCGGCCGCCGCACCCAAGGGGCACCCGCCGCGCAAGTTCGATCGAGCCACTCTGAATCGCCGTCCATTCCCGGGGAAACGCCGCCTTGGCGCAGCGAGGATGCTTTTCCCCTGCCCTTCGCTTTCCGATCCGTCGCCTTGACTCTCCGGACCCCCCTCGGCTAACTTTAGCCAAGATGTCATATCAACAGGGCGATCTTCCTGATCCGGGCAAACTTTCCGCTCCGGGATATTCCCGCAGAAGGGCCCTCCAGATTTTGACGGGCCTTCTTGGGACCGCCCTTCCGCTGCCGCGGCTGGTCCGCGCCGAAGACGGCACTGGCTCCTCCGCTCTTTCCCTTCCCGATACGCACTGGAACGCCGCTCTGCCGATGGCCCAGGTACCCCAAAAGCTTCCGCTCATTCGGTTCAGCGATCGTCCGATCGTCCTGGGAACCCCCCGCCCCTTTTTCGACTCCCTCTTGACGCCGAACGCAGCCTTCTTCGTCCGCTACCATCTCGATGTTATCCCCAATGCGATCGATCTTTCCCACTGGCGGCTTTTGGTTCGCGGCAACGTTGCCAAGCCGCTTGAGCTCTCGTTCGAGCAGCTGCTCTCTCGCTTCGAGCCGGTCACCGTGGTCGCTGTCAATCAGTGCACGGGAAACTCGCGAAGCCGCTTCGCCCCCCGAGTGCCAGGAACCCAATGGGGCAACGAAGGGATGGGAAATGCCCGTTGGACGGGAGTCCGGCTCATGGATCTCCTCCACCGGGCGGGAGTGCGGCCCGGTACTGTGGCACTCCGATTCCAAGGGCTCGATTCCGGTCGGAGCGCCGAAGGGACCCCGGCCCACTCTTATGCCAAGTCGCTCGACGTGGGAGACCCGATCCTCGCGCAGTGCATCGTCGCCTACCAGATGAATGGAGAGCCTCTGCCCATGCTGAACGGCTTCCCTGTCCGCTTGGTCGTGCCCGGTCGCTTCTCCACCTGCTGGGTCAAGCACCTGAGCTGGATCGAGGCGCTTTCCGAGCCCGATCGGAGCCACTGGATGCTCGAGGCCTACCGCCTTCCCGACAACGCGCGCCACTCGGTAACCCCGGCCGAAGTTGCCACTGGGAAGCTTGCCACCATCGCAGCCAGCAGCGTGCCCATGCCAGTCCGCTCCTTTTTCGTTCGGCCGGACGGCTCGTCCAAGCTCGTGGTTCGTCTCCCGATCGAAGTGAAGGGCATTGCGTTCAGCGGGTCGGGAGGCATTCGGCAGGTCGAGGTTTCCACCGACGGAGGCCGGAGCTGGAGACTCGCCCGTCTCGATCCGGACCTGGGACCCTACTCCTTCCGCGGCTGGAGGCTTCCTTGGACCCCGCAGCGGCCGGGAGTCTACGAGCTTCGCTGCCGGGCGACCGACGGAAAAGGCAATGCCCAGCCGACGGAGCCGATCTGGAATCCCGGAGGATACGCATGGAATCAGGTCGAAACGCAGACCGTTTTCGTCGGGGAGGCTGCGTGAACCGGCACCGATTCATGGCCGCTGCCGCAGCCCTGCTGCTCTGGACGCTGCCCGGCAGCGCTGGCTCCACTCCGACGAACCCCGACGGGCTCTCTGAAGCCGGGGTGTACGCTCTCGATTCGAGCGGATTGCTCTTGCCGACTTCCCCTTACCCGGGCAACACGAGCTCGACCTATTCCGTGGGAGCCTATCCCTTGGCTCCCACTCCCCTTGCGCGAGGAACCGGGCAAGAGCTCGTCGAAAGCTACTGCTCGATCTGCCACAGCGTGACCCTGATCGGCGTCCAGCCTCGCTTCCCGCCCGAGTTCTGGAAGAAGGAGGTGGACAAGATGATCCACCTTGGCGCTCCGATTCCGACGGAGATGGTCGGACAGATCGTCGATTATCTCCAGAAGCACTATAGTCCTGTCAAGACGCAGCCTTCCGCTCCCGAGCCAAAACCCAAGCCGAGCCCATAGAAAAGCCAAAAGCCGTCCGGCTCTCTCCGCAAGTGCGGAGCGCCGGACGGCTCTCCAAGCTAGCCTTCGATCAGTACCGGTAGAGTTCCGGCTTGTAGGGTCCATCGACGGGGACGCCCAGATATTCCGCCTGCTCTGCGGTCAAGCGGGTGAGCTTGACCCCCAAGTGTTCCAGGTGGAGCCGGGCTACCCGCTCGTCGAGGATCTTCGGAAGGACGTAGAGATGACCGCGAGCATAGCGTCCGCTCTCCCGTTCTCTCCACAGCTCGATTTGAGCCAATACCTGGTTGGTGAAGCTGGCACTCATGACAAAGCTCGGATGCCCCGTGGCGCAACCGAGGTTCACGAGCCGTCCTTCGGCCAGGACGAAAAGCCGCTTGCCGTCCGGCCAGACGAAAAGATCCACCTGAGGCTTGATCTCGACCCGACGGAGGCTCGCATCGTTGTAGAGGGTCGCTACGTCGATTTCGCTGTCGAAGTGGCCGATATTGCAGACGATTGCCCCGCTTTTCATCTGGTCTATGTGCTCCCGCCGAATCACATGAATGCAGCCGGTCGTGGTGACGAAGATATCCCCGGTCGGAGCGATCTCCTCGAGCACGGTCACCTCGTAACCCTCCATCGCCGCCTGAAGAGCGTTGATCGGGTCGACCTCGGTGATCACCACGCGCGCGCCCATTCCCCGGGCGGAGCGGGCGCACCCTTTTCCCACGTCTCCGAATCCGCAGACGACGACCGTCTTTCCGGCGACCATGACATCGGTCGCCCTCTTGACTCCGTCGAGGAACGACTCCCGGCAGCCGTAGAGGTTGTCGAACTTGCTCTTGGTGCAAGAATCGTTCACGTTGAAGGCCGCCGTTCCCAAGGTTCCCTTGGCGCCGCGCCGTGCCAGGCGATGGACTCCGGTCGTGGTCTCTTCGGAGATGCCGTAAATGCCCGGAAGGAGCTCGGGATGCTTCTCATGCACGAGCTCGGTCAGATCGCCCCCGTCATCGAGGATCATGTTGAGGGGCGAACCGTTGGGCCAGCGGAGCGTCTGTTCGATGCACCAGAGGTATTCATCCTCGGTCTCCCCTTTCCAGGCAAAGACCGGGATGCCGCGGGCGGCGAGCGCGGCCGCTGCATGATCCTGCGTCGAAAAGATATTGCAGGAGCTCCACCGCACCTCCGCTCCGAGAGCGAGCAAGGTTTCGACGAGGACCGCGGTCTCCACCGTCATGTGGAGACAGCCGGCGATACGGGCGCCCCGCAGCGGCTGCGTCGGCCCGAACTCCTTGCGGAGAGCCATCAGTCCCGGCATCTCCGCCTCCGCCACCTCGATCTCTCTCCGACCGAATTCGGCGAGACTGATGTCCTTGACTCGGAACTCCTGAGCGTTAGAGGCCTGCTCTTCTTTCGTTTCCACGGTCGTCGTCATGGCAAATCCTTCCTTCTGATTTTGGGGTCTCTTTCTTAGAGGTTGAGCAGCTTTTGGAGCGCAACGGCGCGGTCGGTCCGCTCCCAGGTGAAGCTATCCAGTTGGTCCACTCGCCCGAAGTGGCCGTAGTTGGTCGTCTGCCGATAGATTGGCCGGAGCAGCGAAAGCTCGTCGATGATCTCCGCGGGCTTGAGCCGGAACGCCTGGCGGATCGCCTCCACGATCTTCTCCTCCGCCACCTTGCCGGTCCCGAACGTATCGACGGCGACCGAGACGGGGTCGGGATAACCGATCGCATAGGCGAGCTGCACCTCGGCCCGGTTGGCCGCGCCGGCCGCCACCACGTTCTTGGCGACGTACCGCGCCATGTAGGCCGCACTGCGGTCGACTTTCGACGGATCCTTCCCGCTAAACGCACCCCCGCCATGGCGGCCCATCCCCCCATAGGTGTCCACGATGATCTTCCGCCCCGTCAACCCGCTATCCGCTTCTGGACCTCCAACGACGAACCGCCCGGTCGGATTGATAAAATACCGGGTCGAGTGATCGAGGAGCTCTGGCGGAATCGCCTTGGCTACGACCTCGGAGAGAATGACCTCCCGGATCGTCTCCTGTCCGACCTCCGGCGCGTGTTGCGTCGAAACGACGACCGCATCGACGCGGACTGGCCGATGTCCCTCGTAAAGGAGTGACACCTGGGCTTTCCCGTCGGGGCGGAGCCACGGCACCTCTCTGCTGTGACGCAACTCCGAGAGCCGGCGGCAAAGCCGATGGGCGAAAGTAACGGGAGCGGGCATCAACTCGGGCGTCTCCCGGCAGGCAAAGCCGAACATCATGCCTTGATCCCCCGCCCCTTGAATGCCGGGAGTCGCGGTATGGGTTCCATCGACCCCCTGCGCGATATCCGGGCTCTGCTGCGAGAGCGCATAGATGATCTGCAGCTTGTCGGCGTGGAAGATCTCCGTCGGCTCGTCGTACCCGATGTCCCGAACGCGCTCTCGGGCAATCTGGACGTAATCGAGCTTCGCCCGCGTCGTGATCTCTCCGGCGAGGACCAGGAGATTGCTCTTGACGAGCGTCTCGCAAGCCACCCGGCTATGAGGATCTTGTTCTAGGCAGGCATCGAGGACTGAATCCGAAACGGCGTCGCAGACCTTGTCCGGATGCCCTTCGGTCACCGATTCCGAAGCGAATACATGTTTTCTGGCGATCACGCCGCCATTCATACGGAGAAAATCGAGCATTGGCAAGTGATTTATGAATTGATAAGCATAGGTTGATGCATGAGAAATCCGCTTCCGCATCCTCCCGTCGGGGCGATCGCCTCCGCCGACTCTGGTCGATGCTCGGGGATCTCACGCGGCTGCGCATCCTCGCCCTCTTGCAGAAGCAGGAACTTTCCGTCGCCGAGCTCTGCGAAATTCTTCAAGCCAGCCAGCCGGCCGTGTCGGGGCATCTCGCCCTGCTGCGCACCGAAGGCCTCGTCCGCGCCCGGAGGCAAGGCCGAAAGACCTTTTACTCCCTCCCTCCCGAGCAGAAAGAGGCGGAAGCCCGCCTCTCGGCCACGGCTCTTCTCCTGCTGGAGGAGTCGGGTGAGGCGGAGCGCGACCCCGAGCGGCTGCGCAAGGTGATCGAAAGGCGCAAGCGCGAAACCCGCGCCCATTTCAATCGAATGGCTGGCCGCCTGGGGGGAGCCGCCTGCCCCGGAAGAGGATGGCCCGCCGTCGGTCCCCTTCTCGCCCGCCTGATCGCGCCCGCTGTCATCGCCGACCTCGGATGCGGAGAGGGATGGCTTTCCCAGCTTCTTGCCGAACGGGCCGAACGCGTGATCGCCGTTGACATTTCTCCCAAGATGGTGGCTTTCGCCACCCGGGAAGCCAAGAGGAGAAGCTTCGCGAACCTCGAGTTCCGCCTCGGGGATATCCAAGACCCTCCTATCCCGCCATCAAGCATCGATGTCGCCGTCCTGAGCCAGGCGCTCCATCATGCCCCGAGCCCCGACCAGGCCGTCGCGGCCGCGTTTCGGATCTTGCGACCCGGGGGAGCTCTCGTCGTTCTCGACCTGTGCGAGCACGCCTTCGAAGAAGCTCGCACGCTCTACGGAGACTACTGGCTCGGCTTCGCGGAGGGGGATCTCGAAACGTGGTTGCGCTCCGCGGGATTCGACGCAATCCGAATCCAGCCCCTCGATCCCGACCCCGATCCTCCTCACCTGCGCGCTCTCTTGGTGAGCGCCGCAAAGCCGGGTCGCTCCGCTGCGGGCGCGGCCTCTCCCCAACGCCTTCACGATTGAGCGACGAACCTTGCTCTACGCGGCCATCTCTCCCGGTGCGGCGGGATTGACCGCCCTTCCCTCTGAACCTCCCACAGTGAAAGCCAGGGGCTTGCGCGGCGATTTTCGGTCATTCCGGCTTTGCCAGCCGCCGAGGTGACAGCCCAGCCGATGCAGCTTCTGCCGCCGGTTCGCCCAAATCGCGTCCGGCCTTTCTAAGACACCCCCTCAGGAGTGGGTCAGCGGCTGATATCCTTTTGTGAGAGCACCCGGAACTGATTGCGGATCAGAACCGAGCCGGCCAACTCGTCATCCTCCACCCGCAGGGCGAGGACGGCCTTCCCGTAAGGGCGCGTCATCAGGGGGTAGCTGAAGTAGATGTTGATCTCAGCCTGAAGGAGGGTCGCCAGCAGCTTCCGCAAGTCGTCTGCGCTCTGGGGAAGCTCGACCGCAACCAGAGTCGATTCATTGAAGGCGATGTTGTGCTCGCGAAGAAGGGCGCGCGCATTCGAAGGATCGTCGACAACGAGCCGGATTACCGCGGCGTCGACCGAATCGAGGATCGTGAAGCCGACGATATCGACTCCACCTCCGGTCAGGATGCGCACCAGATCGAGCAACCGACCCGCCTTGTTTTCCATGTATACGGAAAACTGGATGATTTTCTCCATGTCGTCTTCCCGAGCCGTTTGCAATCCCACAACCGCTCCTCTCCGTTACCGCTCTTCCGAGCCTAGCCCGTTCTCCCTGCTGCACAAAAGGCTGCGGCGGATGTCACGCTTATCGATAATAGTATGCAAGACATTGACCACCAACGCAAGAAGAGCCTCTTCATCCGTCTGCTCAATGCCCGGCCACGCGTGTGCGTTTCCCAGGGAAGTTCGTTCTCATCCATCGGCTCATTCTTCTGATGGCCTCCTCCAGATCCGGCATCCGCGGGCTGAAGCTGCACCGGAGATAGCCTTCCCCGGAAGGCCCGAAGGCCGTCCCCGGAACCACGGCGACTCGTGCCTCGCGCAGGAGGCGAAGGGCAAACTCCTGGGAAGAGAGCCCGAAGGGAACGATGGACGGAAAGAGATAAAACGCTCCCTCGGGCGCGTGGCAGGGAAAGCCTAAGGAGGAGAGACTGCGATAGAGGAAGTTTCTCTTTCGCTGGTAGGCCCGCTGCATGGCCTCGACTTCCGCCGCTCCATGCTCCAGCGCCTCGATCCCCGCCTCCTGGCTCACGATCGAGGCACAGAGCATCGAATATTGATGAATCTTGACCATCGCGGCGATCAAGGGGGCCGGCCCACAGGCCCAGCCGAGGCGAAACCCGGTCATCGCGAACGCCTTTGACAAGCCGTTGAATACGATCGTCCGCTCCTTCATCCCGGGAAAGCTCGCAATGGAACGGTGGCGCTTCCCATACGTCAGCTCGGCGTAAATCTCATCTGAAAGCACCACCCAATTTTCCTTCCGGGCAATCGCGGCGATCTTCTCGAGCTCTCCCGCTTCGACCATCGAACCGGTGGGATTCGCCGGGGAGTTGAGCAGCAATGCCTTGACTCCGGGCTTTGCCTTTTCCTCTACCCCTTCGGCCCAGAGCCGAAACTCGTCCTCGAATCGCGTCGGGATGCCGACGGGAACTCCATGCGCGAGCACGATGCCGGGGGAGTAGGCGACATAGCTGGGTTCGGCATAGAGAATCTGTTCTCCCGGGTTGACGATCGAGCGCAAGGCGCAGTCGAGCGCTTCGGAGACCCCGACGGTCACCAGGATTTCTTCTTCGGGGTCATAGCGCACCCCGGTCAACCGTTCCATGTAGGCGCTGATGGCTCGCCGCAGGCGGAGGAGGCCGAGATTGGAGGTGTAGCCGGTCTTCCCCGATTCGAGCGCAAAGATCGCCTGCTCCCGGATTTTCCAAGGCGTCGATTCTCCCGGTTCTCCGATTCCGAGCGAGACGATCCCCTCCATCGACTGCACCAGGTCGAAGAAGTCGCGGATTCCCGACCGGGGAAGATCGCGCACATGCCGTGCCACCCAGGGATCCCCGCCGGGGAGGAAGGGAAGAATTTTCCCCTCGTGAGGATCGGAAGCCGGTCGCATCGCGTTTTGCTTCATGGGCTGACCGGCAGCCGTTCCGGTTCGACCGCGTCTCCGACGAGCACCCCTTGCTCCTTATAGGTTCGCAACATGAAATGAGTCGCCGTCGAGGTCACTCCCCGAAGAGTCGCCAGCTTCTCCGAGACGAAGAGAGCGACTTCCTGCAAGGTGGAGCCTTCCAGAAAGACCAGGAGGTCGTAACCCCCGCTCATGAGAAAGCACGAAGTGACCTCGGGATAGCGGGCGATCCTCCGAGCCAGACGGTCGAACCCCCCTCCCCGCTCGGGGACAAGCTTTACCTCGATCACGGCCTTGACCGTCCGACGCTGCGCCTTCTCGTCGTCGACAATCGCCTTGTAGGCGAGAATGACCTTTTCCTTTTCCAAGCGGGCGATCTCCTCCCCGACGGAGGACGCCTCGGATCCCAGGAGCTTGGCCAAGGTTTCCGGGGAGCGTAGGGGGTTTTCCTCCAGCAGGCGGAGCAATTCGTCCGAAAAGGAAGCCTCTTTGCTCATAGGAGAACCATCTTTCCATCCACGCGGAAGAGGGAAGAAACCGATTGGCCGTTGTGGATCCGCTTGATCGCCTCTCCCAGCAGGGGAGCGACATCGAGAACTGTTACCTTCATTCCTTCCACCGGATGGAACGGCACCGTATTCGTCGTGATGAGCTCCTCCAAGCATGATTCCTGCATCCGCTTTATCCCCAATGGATTGAGCACTGCATGGGAGATGCCGGCGAAGATCCGTCGTGCTCCCCTCTCCTTGAGGATTCGCGCCGCCGAGGTCACCGTTCCGGCCGTTTCCGTCAGGTCGTCCACGATCAAAACATCCCGGCCATCAACGTCTCCCACCACGAATTGAGCTTCGGTATGCTCCGCATCGACGCGACGCTTGACCACCATTGCGAGCCCCGCTCCCAGCAGCTGCGCGTAGCTCGAGGCCAGCTTGATCCCTCCGACATCCGGCGAGACGACAACCAGGTTGGAGAGATCTTTGGTCGCCAAGTACCGATAGATCACGGGTGCGGCGTAAAGATGATCAACCGGAATGTCGAAGAACCCTTGAATCTGTTGGGCGTGGAGATCGACCGTCAGCACACGGTTGACACCGGCGGCGACCAGGAGGTTTGCGACCAGCTTGGCGGTGATCGCCACGCGCGGCCGATCCTTACGATCCTGCCGGGCGTAGCCGTAAAATGGGATCACCGCCGTCACCCGCGCCGCGCTGGCCCGCCGGGCGGCATCGATCATGATCAGCAGCTCCATAATGTTATGATTGGTCGGCGGACAGGTCGGTTGAACGAGGAAGACATCGCGTCCCCGGATGTTTTCGTCGATCTTCACGAAGGTCTCCCCGTCGGGAAACGCGGAGATCGTAGCCGCGCCCAAGGGGATGTCGATCGATTCGACGATCTGCTCCGCCAGCGGCCGGTTGGCGCTCCCCGTGAAGACGAGAAGCGGATGGGATTTCTCTCCATTCATCGGTAACCATTCCTCTTTGTTCCGAAGCCGCACCCGGAGCGCTTTGCCGATGGCCGCCGGGCAACGCCCCTGCCCGATAAAGAACGACCGGCGTTCACGGATTGCGAGTCTCCTCGGTTAAGTTGGCGAAGGACGAAAAATGCTCGAATTCGGGAAAGAACGGGTTATGGGCTTTTTCAAAGCCGACCGAGGTAATGGGCCCGCCCGAGGGACAGAGGAGGGTTTCGTCGCTCAGAGTAAAAATATGCGAACGGACCTCTTCCAGCCATGTCGCGTAGAGACGGCCATCCTCTTCCAGGGACGCGCCCGTCGGAGCCAGCAACGACCGGCCGATGAAAGCGACCGGCACCTCCATGCCGTGGACGACGTAGAGGAGATGGCCGGCTCCTCCTTGGGCGACCACGAGGCGACGCTCCATCTGAAGGGTTCCCAGAGAGAAAGTCCCGTCTGTATCTTCCGCCTCCGGTCGAAGCGGCAGAGCGCCCCGCTCCCCCAGGAACCGGATCCAAGCGGGCTCAGCGAGGCGGCGCCGTTCGGTGAAGAAGAGATAGCGCGGCACCAGGAATTCACTTTCCAGGAGACGCACCGCCGGCGGGCACGCTTCCCCGATATCGATCAGAGATGCGAGCCGCGACGGCGAATCCCAGAGCAGATACCCTCGTCCCGATCCAGTCTCGATGCTCCCGAGGGTTCGCGGCGGCGGAAAGAGGGGGGAGCGGCTTCCTTCCTGCGCCAGAGCGAGCAGGGCGTCAGCTCCCAAGCGCAAGGCGTGGGCCACAGAGCGAAGCGCGGCGGGCTCGAGGCTTCCCGCTTTCAACTCCCGCAGCTTTCGCAGAGGCGTATCGGAACGTTCCGCCAGCCTCTCATCCGTCCACCCCATGCCAATCTGAGCAGCTTGGAGGATCTTGACCCATTCCGGCATAGGTTCTTGTTTCTCCGGCACCCGCCCTTTCCGACGAGCTTGACCTCTTGGACCCTCTTTCGGAGCGGCCCTATGCGCGGCTCAAATACTTGCCCTCCGCCGTGCTCACCTTGATCTTCTCTCCCTCCTTGATGAAGAGCGGGACCTGGACGTTCAAGCCCGTCTCGACCTCGGCGATCTTCATCACGTTCGTTGCCGAATCGCCGCGGATCCCTTCCGGAGAGCTGACTACCTTCAAGGTGACGGTGGGCGGCAGCTCGACCGCGGCCACCACCTCATCGGTGAACAGAAGATCGACAACCTGGTTTTCGATGAGGTAGTCCTTCGCCTTACCGACCAGATCTTCCGGAACCGGGATGCTTTCATAGCTGTCCGGATCCATGAAGACATAGTCTTTGCCTTCGCGGTAGCTGAATTCGCACTTCTTCCGAGTTACGCTGACCAGCTCGACCTTGTCCGATGAGCTGAAGCGTTCTACCGAAGACCTGCCTGTTTTCAGGTTGCGCAGCGTCATCTGGACAAAGGCGCGCAGATTCCCCGGGGTTCTGTGTTGGGTCTCCAAGACGAGGCAGACGGCACCGTGATGGTGGATCGCCTGCCCCTTGCTGACATCGCTCGCGTTCGTCATAGATGCGTCATCTTCTCTACATCAATTTGTGCATGGTAAGATCTCTCGAGTCGACCATCCCGACCGGCCGATTCTCCCCATCGACCACGATGAGATCGTCAATTCGATGGACTTCAAAGAGATTGAGCACCTCCACCGCAAGCTTGTCAACTCGCACCGTGACGGGGCGCGACGTAATCACCGCGGAAAGCGGAAGCTCTCCTACTTGAGGATCCCGTTCGTACCGCCGCACGAAGTCTCCATGGGTGAAGATCCCCTCGACCGCGCCACCTCCGTCGACGACCACGGCGGCCCCCGCCCTCTTTCGATTCCACTGGCGCAGCGCCTCCTTCACCGTGGCTTTTCCAGGGAGAACGACGATCGCCTCTCTCGGCCGCATGATGTCGCCCACTCGCAGCAAGAGATTACGCCCCAAAGTCCCGCCCGGATGAAGGCGGGCAAAGTCCTCTTTTTGGAACCCCCGCTTCTCAAGAAGAACCATCGCCAGCGCATCCCCGAGCGCGAGCATCGCCGTGGTGCTCGAGGTGGGCGCCAGATTATGAGGACAGGCTTCCTTCTCGACCCCGACGTCGAGAACCGTGTCCGCGTTTTGCGCCAGGGTTGACTTGAGGTTGCCGGTCATTGCGATCACGGAAACCTTCATTCTCTTGAGATAGGGCAGCAGGCGGACGAGCTCCTCGGTCTCCCCGCTGTAGCTGAGCGCCAGAGCCGCATCTCCCTCGCAGGCGATTCCCAGGTCCCCGTGAAAGGCGTCTACCGCGTTGAGCACCACGCTCGGCGCCCCCGTGCTGGCCAAGGTCGCCGCGATCTTCTGACCGACGTGGCCCGACTTGCCGACTCCCACCACGATCACCTTGCGGCTTGCCGCAACGGAGTCGGAAAGACGTTGAACGGCCTCCTCAAAGGAGGGTCCCAACTTTTTTTCCACCAGGCGGAGGGAATCGATCTCGATCTCGAATACCCTCCGGCCCATTGCCAGCAGGTTCATGAAGAGGTTCGATGCTACGGACTCGGCGCAAGAAAGACAACGGGCAATTTCCCCTCACAGCCATTCGCCGAACCGTCGCACATACCAGTTCTTCACAAGCTGGGTGAGCACGCAGTAGGACAGGAGAATGCCCCAGAGCCAAAAGTAGAAGTTCATCGGCAGAGGGACCAGTCCGGCCGCCGCCCCGAAAGGAGTAGCGAGGATCAACTGCCCGAGGACGATGACGAGGATCGTCGCCACGACTAGCGGCCACGCCGCGACGCTCTGGAAGAACGGAATTTTCCGGGTTCGAATCATGTGGACGATGAGGCTTTGGGAAAGAAGGCTCTCGACGAACCAGCCCGATTGAAAGAGGGATTGATGGGCTGGCGTGTTCGCCTGGAAGACGAACCAGAGCACCGCAAAGGTCGCATAGTCGAAGATCGAGCTGATCGGGCCGATCAATGCCATGAAGCGGCCGATGCTTTCCGCTTCCCACTTTCGGGGCTTGGAGACGAACTCGTCGTCCATCCGGTCCCAGGGGATCAGCGTCTGCGACAGATCGTAAATCAGGTTGATGATGAGAAGCTGCAGAGGCTTCATCGGGAGGAACGGAAGCAGCGCCCCCGATCCGAGAACGCTCAGGACGTTCCCGAAATTCGAGCTCGTCGCCATCTTGATGTACTTGACGATGTTGCCGAACATGCGGCGGCCCTCGATCACCGCCTCTTCGAGAATCATGAGGTTCTTCTCCAGGAGGATGACGTCGGCTGACTCCTTGGCAATATCGACGGCGGTGTCGACAGAAATGCCGACGTCGGCCTCCCGGAGCGCCGGAGCATCGTTGATCCCGTCCCCGAGAAAGCCGACGGCATGTCCGCCCGCCCGAAGCGCGCGAATCACGCGAGCCTTCTGGAGCGGAGCCATCTTCACAAAGGCGGTCGTGCTTTCCGACGCGGCGATCAGCTCCTCGTCGGAAAGCTTCTCGATCTCGAAACCGCGCAGGATCCCTTTGATCTCGAGCCCGACCCAGTCGCAGATCCGAGAGGTCACAATCTCGTTGTCGCCCGTGATTACCTTCACCTCGACCCCCGACTTTTGCAGGGCCTGAATCGCGGGCCCCGCGTCGTGTTTCGGCGGATCGAGAAAGGCGATGAAGCCGCAGAAGGTAAGCTCGTTCTCGTCGGCTGCCGTAACGATCGATCCGGCCTGCACGGGCAGCTCCTTGTAGGCGACCGCGACCACCCGCATTCCATCGCCATTGAGCTCGTCGCGCAAGGTCAAGGCATGATGCTTCATCTCCTTGGAGAGCGGAAGGATCTCCTGCCCCTTCTTTACCTGGCTGCAAATGCGGATCATCTCCTCCACGGCTCCTTTGGTGATCAACAAGTCTCTTCCGCTGGAGACCCGGCGGGCCACGACCGACATGCGGCGCCGCTCGAAATCGAACGGGATCTCGTCAACCTTCTGAAAATGCGAGATGAGTCGCATCCCGATCTCGCGCTGCTCGAGCACGGCCGCATCGAGAAGGTTGCGAAGGCCGCTCTGGTAGTAGCTGTTCAGGTAGGCATACTCGAGCACCTCCGGGCTTTCCTCTCCTTCCACGTCGAGGAATCGCTCCAGGATGATCTTGTCGTGAGTCAGGGTGCCCGTCTTGTCCGTGCAGAGCACGTCCATCGCGCCGATGTTTTGAATCGCATTGAGCCGCTTGGTGATCACCTTCCGGCGGGAGAGGCTGATCGCTCCTTTGGCTAAAGCCCCGGTGACGATCATCGGCAACATCGCCGGGGTGAGACCCACTCCGATGGCCAAGGCGAAAAGAAAGGCCTCCGTCCAATTTCCCTTCGTGAACCCGTTGAGCAGAAGAACGATCGGGATCATCGTCCCAATCACCTTTACGAGAAGCCAGCTCACCCGGCTCACACTCTGATCGAAGCTCGTCGTCGCCCGATAACCGCGAATCCCCTTGGCCAGGGCACCAAAATAGCTCGACGGACCGGTTCTCAAGGCGACGGCCGTCGCGGTGCCGGAGATCACGTTGGTCCCCAGGAACGCGATGTTCGGTAGGCCGAAGACATCGACGGGACGCTCGACGCCTCCGCCGGGTGCGCTGGGGGAATCAAACTTTTCCACCGGGAAGGATTCTCCGGAGAGAGCCGCCTGGCTCACGAAAAGATCCCGAGTGGAGAGCAGCCTTACGTCGGCGGGGATCATGTCGCCGGCGGAGAGATGGATGATATCTCCGGGAACGATCAGGCGAAGAGGGATCTCCCGGCCCCGGGCCATCTCCGGAGCGGGAAGCCCCTCCTCGGACTCCGTCCAGTGGCGCCGGACCATCACGGTCGTGCGGACCATCGCCTTGAGCTTTTCGACAGCCCGGCTCGACTCGAACTCCTGGAAGAACCGGAGGAGAACGCTCACCCCGATCATCACCGACATGATGAAGACCCCGTACCGCTCTCCCAGCCAGCCCGCCATTACGGCCATGACCGTGAGAAGGACGGCGAACGGGTTGAGGTAGCTCCAGAGAAGCATCTGCGCCCAGTTCGGCGGCTTCTCGGAATGGACCTCATTATACCCGCTCTCATCCAGCCGCTTCTCCGCCTCCTCCTCTTCGAGGCCCGCTTCGGAGGTGCCGAGTTCCCGCAAGAGATCGGGGATTGGAACCCGGCTCAAATTCCAGAGATGCCGGGCGATCGCCTTCTCCGTCTCGCGGAGAGCCGATTCCCTGGCACGCTCCTTGCTTTTTTTCCGTTCGAGGATCCAGCGCCAAAGCACCAGAGGCAGACCAACAAACCGACGGTAGAGCGACTCGGTCGGATTGGCTGGGGCTTTGCTCATGGGTTCGATTCCAATTGACCCGGTGGTCGTGGACCGTATGCACTCCGGCAACCCCTTCTGCCATCCATAGAACGAGACAGGACGACCGCCAGGGCTTCCCCTCTTACCCAAACCCTTTCCGAGAGAAAAGCAAAAGCCTTCTTCCGCCGGGCTAATGCGGGCGAGAAGAGGCGGGCTCCCGCTCCGGGATCTCGTCGCAAGCCGCCAGCCAAACGGTGGCCGGACTATCGCTCGGCGCTCGGTAGTCTCCGCGCGGAGAAAGGGAGCCCCCGGAGCCGACCTTGGGCGCATTGGCGATGCAGCTCCGCTTGAACTGGCTCTCTGCGAAAAAGCGCCGCAGGAAGAGGCGCAGCCACCCCTTGATTTCCCCAATTGACCATTCCGGTCGCGGTTCCGGCTCCCCGCTCGGCCAAGCCCCTTGGCTCCGGTCGTGCCAGGCGGTCCAAGCCAGGAAAGCGACCTTGGCCGGACTGTACCCGAATCGGAGAATATAGTAGAGATGAAAATCTTGCAGGGAATAGGGTCCCACCACCTCCTCGGTCCGCTGCTCCGGCTGGCCCCCATCCCTCCCGGGAATCAACTCAGGGCTGATCTCGGTCGCCAGGATCTCCCGAAGCAGAGCGCTCGTCTCCTCTCCCAGCGCCTCGCGCTTAGCTTCCGAGGCGATCAGATGCCGAATCAGGGTCTTGGGAACGCTCGCATTGACATGGTAGTGAGCCATCTGGTCTCCGACGCCGTAGGTGCACCAGCCGAGAGCGAGCTCGCTCAGGTCGCTCGTTCCCACCACCAGGGCGTTGTGGGCGTTGGCCAACCGGAAGAGGTGGCTCGTTCTCTCCCCCGCCTGGACATTCTCGAAGGTCGTGTCATAGACCGCTTTGCCCTGGGCCGCCGGATGGCCGATGTCCCGGAGCATCTGCTGGCAACTCGGCCGGATGTCGATCTGGTATGCGGCGCAGCGCAAGGCGGCCATGAGCCGAACCGACTGTGCTAATGTACGCTCGCTCGTCCCGAAGGCGGGCATCGTATAGGCGAGGACGTTGCTCCTCGGCAGCCCGAGCCGATCCATGGCGCGGCAGGCCACCAAGAGCGCCTGCGTCGAATCGAGCCCTCCCGAAATCCCAAGAATGACCTTCTGGAACCCGGCCGCCTGCAGGCGTGTGGCCAGCCCCTGGACCTGGATCTGGTAGATCTCCCGGCAGCGCTCCTCGGTTTTTTGCAAGTCACTCGACACGTAAGGGAAGCGGTCGTAGGCGCGCTCGAGCAGGAGGACCCCTTCTCGAGGAAGTCCCGCCCGGAAGGGGATGTGACGAAAGCCTTCGATCTGGTTGCGATGCTGAAAGCGGCTCTGGGCAAAGCTCCCTTGGCGGCGGCGATCGGCCGCCAGCCTCTCCAGGTCGATCTCGGTGGTGACGAGCTGATCCCGATCGAGGAAGCGCTCGGTCTCGACCAAGCGGCTCCCATTCTCGTAAATCATCCCGTGTCCGTCCCAAGCGAGGTCGGTGGTCGATTCGCCGCAGCCGGCCGCAGTGTAAAGGTAGGCGGCAAGACAGCGAGCCGACTGATTGCCCACGAGCTCGCGGCGGTAGTCATCCTTCCCGATCGTGACGTTCGACGCCGAGAGGTTGATCAGCACGGTCGCCCCGGCAAGCGCAGCGTAGGAAGAAGGCGGAATCGGAACCCAGAGATCCTCGCAGATCTCCACGGAGAACGCAAAGAGCGGCTCGTCCGACGCGGCAAAGACAAGGTCGCTCCCGAAAGGAACCGCTTCCCCGCCCAAGGAGACCTCCCGCTCCTGCGCATAGGCCCCCGGGGCAAACTGGCGAAGCTCGTAGAACTCCCGGTAGTTCGGAAGGTAGGTCTTGGGAACGATGCCCAGAATCCGGCCGCGATGCACCACCGCGGCGCAATTGTAGAGCGCCCCACGGAGTTCCAGGGGCAGCCCGACGACGGCCACGACAGGCAAGCCCACCGAGGACTCCCGAACCCGCAGAAGAGCTTCCCGAGCGGCTCCAAGGAGAGCCGACTGCCCAAAGAGATCCTCGCAGGAGTAGCCGGAAAGGCCGAGCTCCGGGAAGACGGCGAGCGCCACTTGCCGCTGGGCGGCCTCTCCCAGCAGAGCGATTGTCCGCTCCGCATTTGCGGCCGGGTCCGCGATCCGCACCACCGGGATCCCGATGGCGACGCGGACGAACCCGTGATTGCAGAAATTAAAAAATTCCACCCTCCCCCTGATCCGGGAAGCATCGCAGAGGGAAGAACGGGACGAAAGCGGTTTTTCCGGAGAGAGTTATCCTCCCGGGTCGACTCGGGACGAACCTACCGATGCCCCCCTCCGCCTCCGTGGAAGCCGCCTCCCCCACGAAATCCACCACCGCCACGGTACCCGCCAAAACCTCCGCCTCCTCCGCGGTAGCCGCCTCCCATGCCCCCCCGAAATCCGCTGCGGCTCCCCCCGAAGCCTCGGCTTCCGATCGAAGCGCCGCGGAACGCGCCGGTTCCATTCCGCATCCCTCCCGCATGGCCTCCTGCGGCCCCGCGCCAACCACCGAGAGAACCGGCTCGGGAAAGCCCGCGACCCGCCGCACTGTTAAAATGGGAAGCTCCTCCGGCTCCTGTCGCGCCACGCCAAGAACCCGTTCCGCCTCCGAAGGCACCGCCACCATGGCTACTCCAGGAACCCGCGCGCGCGCCCGCAAAGCTTCCCCCGGCACCCCGGTTTCCCATGCCGCTGCTCCCACTCCCAAAACGGCTCCAGCCCGAGCTCCCGGAGTGGGCGGCACCCCCAATTGAGCGCGATCCCCCCGCCCCGGCTCCCTGCCCGCCGAAGTGGCTCCACCCGCCTGAGGCACCTCCTCCGGCGCGGCCTCCGGCCGCCGTGTTGGCACCGAAATGGGACATCCCCCGCTCGCCTCCCGCGGCCACACCCCCATGAGCTCCGGCCGCAGCCCCGCCATGCATGCCGGCCTCGTGTCCCGCCGCCCCTGCCCTGTTGGAGTTGGTGACGTTCCGGGTGTTGTTAACATTACGGATGTTATTGATGTTCGTAATGTTCGTCCGGTTGTAGACGCCCATCCCTCCCCAACCAAAGCCGAATCCCATGCCCATCATCGGCCAACCAAAGCCGAACCCCATGCCCATCATCGGCCAGCCAAAACCGAATCCCATGCCCATCCCTCCCCAACCAAAGCCGAATCCCATGCCCATCATCGGCCAACCAAAACCGAATCCCATGCCCATCATCGGCCAACCAAAGCCGAATCCCATGCCCATCATCGGCCAGCCAAAGCCGAACCCCATGCCCATGCCGTAACCCCAAGGGCCCCAAAAGGGGTTGTACGGCATGAACGGGGCGGCCGCGTAGTAGCCCAATCCGGCGCCCGGCCAGCCAGCAGATCCGTACGACGAAGCGGGAACGGTAGCTCCGACAAAGATGTTGGTCACGTTCCGGCCGGTGTCATCGGAATAGCTGTGATAGGCTGGGGAGTCGTCCCACAGGGCGGAGGGAGCGGTCGCCGACTTCGCCGCCGCCATCTCGACCGAGTCACGCTTTTGGTTCCACTGGTCCCATGCGTCGGTGGCCGGCGCATCTGCGGTTTGATATTCCGGGTTGTTCGTCCCCTGAATGACCATCATCTTCCCCGCCGGCAAATCTTCCGAACCCTGCGGAGAGACGACCCGAGCGTCCCCTTTCCGCACGATCGCGGTCGCCGTCTCGCCCTCCACCTTGACCCGGTAGTCACCTTCCTGAACCGGTTGAATGCTCGCTCCAGGCGTTTCGATGGCGATGTCCCGATGGTTACCCCCGAACGCCGAATAGGTCGCCGTTCCTCGGATGACTTCCGCCTTGATGGCCGAAGGCGTCAGATCGCTGATCTGGGCTTCGCCCTCCTCCCCGAGCCGAAGGAAATTGTTGGAGTCGATGCGCACCTCCGCCCGGGACTGCGGTCCGGTCTGGATTCGGTCTCCGGGATGGAGCGCTTCGCGCGGAGAACCCGGTTCCCAGCGCTCCGACCCCGCCCTCTGCACCGAGACTGAACCCTGGTACGCCGAGAGCTGCGCCGTGTCCGAAGCGGGAGCGCCGATGAGAGAAAGGCCCGAACAGGCCAAGATGATGCCGACGAGTGGCAAGCGCTTCATCGCACCCTCCTTCTAGGGCAATAGCTTATCCGGATCCGGCCGATTGCAAAGAGAATTCCGCTTTCGCCGGGGAAGACGCATGCTTCCTTCCCCGGAATTTGGCCCTCTCCCCCTCCTCTCGGCCTCCCTTCCCGCACTCCCGATCTCGCGCGTTGATGGCGAGGGTCACCCAATCCGGAGAGGCGTCCTCCTCCAAACCAGATGAGTGAGGCCGAAGAGCTCCCACCCGAACGGCGGGTATCCCAGGTAACCCGGGAGCGGCATAGCGAAGAGACGCCAGAAATCGAAGAAGGGAATATGGTAGACCCAATAGGGGTTCGATCGGCTGTTCCAAAGCTCCCAGAAGAATCCGCAGAGGAGTGCAGCAAGCCCGAAGGCCACGATCGGCCGCCAGTCCCCCCTTCCGATCGACGCCAGGAGCGAGGGTCTTCCTCTCCCGGCGTTGAGCGGATCGGTCAGGCAGACGAGCGAAGTCCAGAGAAAGGGAAAGAAGATCCGCGGGAAGAGCAGAAAGAGGCCAAGCATCCCGACACCCCCGAGAAAGACGGCGGGGGGCCACCGCTCAACCCCAGTCCGGCCCATCCCGCTCCGGAAGCGCGAAATCCAGGAAAAGCTTCCGATCCATTCCGCAGTCACGAGAACGGACGGAAGCACGGTCGAGAAACTCATCGACGAACACAAGAAATAGAGCCACGCGGGAAACCGTTCCAGCCCCACATAGGCCCAATTCTGGCTGCGGAGATTGAAGAGCTCGAAAAGCCACCAGATGGCGGCAGAAAGGGGAAAGAGCGCTGCAAACCACCTGCGATCGCGACTCAGCAGGGAGCTGCCGGTCCGCCGGGAGACCATCCCATCCATCGTCAGGATGTAGCCCAGCCAGAGAGGGAAGAAGAGCCAGGCCGTCCGTGCGCCGGGCAGAAACCAGTTGAGCGGCCAGAACAGGCCGATCAAGAGCAGGCCGACGCGGAACTCCTTCCGACCGATCGCCCCTGGCCGGCCCTCCTTTCGCTTGAGTCCTTCCATAGGAGTCACGGGACCGTTCCGCCTGCGTCACCCCCTAGCGGGAGCCTGTCCGCTGCCCTTTCTTCCTGCGGACGGGCTCCGGAGAAGAACGCTCCTCTCTGCCCGCTCCGCCATCCTTCTGCTTGATGGCTTGATAGAGGATGGCCTCCTCCAGGTAGGTGATCCAAGGCCCGGGCGGAACATCCCGCCGCTCGACGAAACGCCAGTTGACCCGATCCCTTCCGCCCAAGCTGAGATACTCCTTGACGGCCGGGGAAACGTCGATCCCTGCCGACGTCCGCGGTCGATGCGCTCCAAAGACATAGGCTGCATCGTTCGAGACAAACGGTCCGGCATCCATCCACTGGGCATAGACGCGCTTTCCGCTCGATCCCTCAATTTCGACCCAATGCCCTTCACAGCGCGATCTGCCATCGGAAGCCTCGGAGTCGTCCCAGGGGATCCATTTCCTGGCCAGTCCCGGATGGGCCAAGTCGTTGAACGGCAGCGCGACATAAAAGGGATTCAATGTGGCCGCATGAGTGCCCGGCAGAAGTCCCGCGCGCGCCACCGGGCTATCCTCCCCTCCGTAATGCCGCACCCAGCGGGCATCCCAGGCGCTTTGGAAGTTTCCGGAGGGGCTCTGCGGCGCCCAGTCCGTTCCGATCCAGAAGACGGTGGAGACGATCCCTCGATGCCACGGATAAGCCGAGAAACCCTGAGAAGGCTCCTTCCCCCCCGCAGCTGCGGCGTCGGCGGAATCCCGTCCTGCTACCAGACAGAAGAGCAGAAGACCCCAGAGCAAGACGGCAGTGCCTCGCGACCATCGCTTCCCATCGGGACCTCTGGTACCTCGGATTGACCTCATCGCCTCTGCGTTTAGGAGCGTGCGCAAGGGAGCCGCGGAAAGCTTGCTTTCCTCAGGAGCGGCGACCCAGATTTAGCCCCCGATCAAATTAGCGATCTGCCGGCGAACGCGATTGAGTCCGCGAACGACCTCCTCCTCGACAGCCGAGCCGTTTCGCCGGTGATGGACCGGTTTTTTTCTGGCCTCGGCGGTCTTCTTGCTCCCGGTCTCCTTTTTCTGCGCCGTCCGCGGCGGCTCCTCGGCGGCCTGTCCTTCGGAGACCTCCTCGCCCGTTTCGCTCGGCGGCTCCGCCGATACCGGACGATGACCGGTGGAAGCACTCCAGGGAGTCGGGGTGCGCGGCGGCGCAACGGCCTCCTCTCGGCTCCCAGCCTTGCCGCCGCCCGTTCCCGGAGCGGGAGGAGATGCTTGCGAGGATTCAACCCGGTCGAGCTCGGTCTGAAGCTGCTCCACCCGGGTTTGAAGGTTGTTCCTCTGTCCGGCTACCGAGGTCAATAGACGCTCCTGCTGTTGTCTTGTGCGCTCCAGCTCGTCCTCCAGCTTCCTGACCCGATCCTTGAGAGCGGCCACCTCCGAGCTGTTGGCCGTGGTCGTCGTTTCCAGGCGGTGAATCTCCTTCTTCCCTTCCATCCGCGCTACCTCCGCTTGAATGCGCTCCATCTGAGCGCGCAGCTGCACCACCTCCTGAGCCTGTGCGGCAAACGGGCTTTCCATCTGGAGCCGCTGCTGCTCTTTCTGAGCCTGTGCCAGCTGGTTTTCCAACTGCTGGACGGTCCCCTCGAGCTGAACGACGCGCTCCGCACCCTCTTCCTGCCCTCCCGCCGCCTGCGCCGCCGTTACCTGCGCGGCTTTGACCCGGGAAAGCTCGTCTTGCAGAGCGCTTACTTGTCCGCTCAGCTCCTTCATCTTACCCTGGACCGCCCTCCGCTCCTTCACCTTCTCCTGCACCCCCTTGGCATGCGCGAGCTGCCCTTGCAGATCCTGGAGCCGTTTTTGCAGCCGGGAGCGCTCTTCCTCATTCTTCCGGCTCTTCTTGAGCTTGCCTACCTGGGCATCGAGCGAATCGACCTCCGTTGAAAGGGCGCCGATCTTGGCAATCTCCGCCTGGGTGGCCACTTCCTCTGCCATCTCCTTGGTGCGCGCCGCCTTGAGCTCAGAGAGCTCGCCCTGGAGATTCCCCAGGAGATCGCGCAGCTCCACCATCTGTCGGTTCACCACGGTTTTGTCCGCGTTACTCTCCCGGCTGGCTTCCAGCTTGGCCAGCTTGTCCTCCACCTCCTGGAGGCGCCCCTCCACGGGCGAGGCGGGTGCGGGCGTTGGCGCCGTCGGAAGGCCCACCATGCGCTTTTCCATCTCGGCGAGCTGCTTGCGCACGTAGCCCAAGCGGTATTCGACGATCTGCCTTTCCCATTGGGGATTCGCGCGGTGGAGCTCCTCCAGGGCCGACTGCGCCTCCCGGTACTGCCCGGCCGCCTTGGTATAGAAGCCCTGTCCGGCCGCCCGGTCCGCATCCTGGATTTCCACGTAGATTTGCAAAAAGCGATCCTGCGGCGAACTGCCGACCACCGCCTGGGCCGCCCGCAGCGGCGACACCGCCGCGGAGCAGAGAATCCACAAGATGCCCAGGCGCCGCAACCAGCCCTCCGTCGGAGAACCGCTCCCGCTCGTTTCGCGCACCGCCATCTCCCTTACATTAGCCCGCCGCCGCGTTTCTGACCACGCCCGGCCGCATCGGATTCTCCATTTTTTCTCGGAACTCCGAATCGAGGGCCTCTCTTGGCCGCTTTACGCGCTCCCTCGGCAGGTTTCGCACCACCAAGAGCTCCGTTCCCCGCTCGTCGATCGTCTTGACCGCGATCCGCCGGTGCTTGCCCGGCGCAAAAAGGGAGCTCCTCCTTCCTTCCGGATCCCCTCGCTCTCTCGTTGCCCCCAGTGCGCGCCCCACCGGTTCCCACGCTTTCGTTCGCGGAAAAAACGCTTCCCCGGGCAGGAAGCAGCTTCCGTCGTAGTCGGTGTCCAGAAACCACGCGGGCAGCTCGTCGGCCCTTCGCTGCCCGAAGGTTCTCGTCTCTGGGTCGAAGAACGCGATGCCGACGATCTCGACCTGCCATCGTTCCTCCTCCCCTCCCGGCTTCCGCCGGACCCGGACCTGGGGGAGACCGCTCAGCCAGAAGATCTGACTGGAGCGCGTCCATTTGAGCAGTCCCCCCATGAGCAGATCGAGGCTCGCCTGGACGTAATGGAGGCGCCGGTTCTCGCGATCGAGCTTACGGAGCCGCTCTAGACCTCCGGCGTCGATCGAAAACCCCACGAGGTAGAGATCCCGATATCCTTTTCGGCTTGCTTCCCGGGCGGCTTTCCGCACCAGGTTCTCCCCGATCGGCTCCTTCTCGAGTCCGAAGACGATTCCCACCCGTTCACCCGCCACTACGGCTTCCGCGCCCAAAACGGAGGGCCAATCCGGCGTCCGGAGCTTTTCCAGGGGAATTCTTTTACGACCGGCTCCCGCAAAGACTGGCGAGAGGCGGAGCGCCTCGCGCATCCCCTCCGCAAACGAGCGGCCTTCCTCGGCGGAGCTTTTTCCCTCGGCGTTCACAGGCAAGAGTCCCTCCACCAAGAAGGGGCCCGAGAGCCGGGTGCTACCCGTTGCCGGTTCGGGACAGTCGACCAGAACCTCCTCCACCGCAGGCCGCTCCTTGGCGATCGCTTCCAAGGTCAAGTGGAGCACAATCCCGCCCACTTCCTCTCCCTTGCCGTTCTGCCGCCTCGCGTAGAGGAATCCTCCGGCGGGTCCCTCCACGGGATTGCGAAGCGCGTAGTGGGGATAGACGGATGTCAACAGCCGCATCCGGGTCAGGACGAGCGGCACTGGAGCAGCGTCGATGCAGATCCAGCGCCTTCCCCAACGTTCGGCAACGACGGCCGTCGTCCCGCTGCCGCAGGTCGGATCGAGCACGAGATCTCCAGGATCGGTCGTCATGAGCAGGCACCGCTCTACCACCTTCTCGACCGTCTCCACGACGTAGCGCCGGTTCCGCTGAAAGCTCGGCCGGACATCTGACCAGTGGTTCGTCAGGCCCACCACCGGAAAATCGGAGAGATACCGCTTGTACATGAGCGTCCGGCCGCTCACCACGAGCCTTCCCATTTCGGCCAGCCGCTCCATCCCCTCCCACGTCGTCTTCCAATGGCTATTCGCATACGGCCGAAAGGTCCGGCCGGCGAAGGAGAAGGCAAAGCTTCCTCGTTCGCTCGCCCCAGCACTCCTCAAGTCACCCAAGGCGAACATCCGAGCCCCCGGAGGCAGGAGAGCGGGATTCGCCTCCTCGGAGGAAGAAAGCGCACGGCACTTCCCGTCCGGAAGCTCGACCCAGCGGTAGTTGGAGGCCCCTTCGGCTCCCGGCCGCTTTCTCTGGTAAAGGGGGTGATATTTGACCCGCTCCTTCTGCTTCGCATACCAGAGAAGGTAGTCTGACACCCCTCGCAGGAGCTTGCCCGGGAAGGCCGAGGTCTTCCGAAAGGAGATGAGGCTTACGAAGTTCTTTTCGCCAAAGACCTCGTCCAGCAGGACGCGCACATGGTGGAGATTCTCCTCCCCGATCTGCAGGAAGAGGCTTCCCGTCGGGTGGAGCAGCGCGCGGCACAGAAGGAGCCGCTCCCGCAGATGAGCCAAGTAGGAGGGAAGCCCCTGCTCCCAGGCATCCCGGTACGCCTTGACCCGCACGAACCCAGGGGCTGCTTCTCCCCTCCTCCGGGCAAACGGCTCGAAGCAGGAGGGAAAGTTTACCCCGTAGGGGGGGTCGAAGTAGACCGTCTGAACCTCTCCTTCCCGACCTTCCCGAAAAAGAAGAGACCCAAGGACGAGCAAGGAATCCCCCCAGATGAGCCGATTCTCCCATCCGCCAGGGAACCCGTAGCTGCCCAGGAGTGGCGGGAGTTCCCTCCCATCCTCCTTTCCGAGTATGCCTCCCACGATCCTCTCCGCGGAGATCCGCTCCCGGCAAAAGAGAGCGGGAGGAGCACCGGCGGAACGAAAACCGGCCTCCTCAGTGCGTCGCCCAGGCGGGGCAAGCCGGCAGAGCCGCTCAACCGCATCGGAGAGCCCTTCGACGCGCACGGGCGGTCGTCCCTCCTCCACAAGCTCTTGCGGTCGCGGAAACCGGTGCGGTGGGGGAAGCGCTGCCGCCTCGGCGATTCGGGCCAAGAGCCATTCGCGCAAGAGCTGCTCGCCCCCATGCTCCGCCCCGAAGCGTTCCGGCATCCGTGGTTGATTCGCCATGCTTCCCATCGGCTCGCTTCCCATTCCCGTGGAGGCGGGTCAAAGCCTGCACCGCGCCGCACGGGAATCAAGCCTTAGACAAACTTCCTCGGCGATCCCCGCGTCCGCTTCAGGATGGTTGCGAGCTTCCCGACTGGCTGCGCGCTCTTGCCTCCACGCCCATCCTGCCACGAGCTCCCCAAGAAGGGCACATCCATTCCATGGGGGCCGTCTGTTTTTCGGAAGCAGATCATCCGACGAAATCCCTGCCCTCATCATGGAGAATCGCGTCGCGATCATCCCACTTGCCGGTTTCTGCCCGACAACTCCTTTTCGATTGATCCGGAATTTTGCGCCCTGACCCAGGCAATAGGCAAAACCGTCCGAAGTCATCAGAAGCCACCGAGATGCCGTGCTGCCAATCGCCGCACGCCTGGCACCGCCAGCGCTGGGTGTCTACCTGGACGCCCATGCATTTGCCTTGCATGGGCAGGTCTCGGATCCGTTGCTCGTTGCGACCGGGACGGAACAGGCGATCGCTGCCGCAGGTCGGGCAAACAGTCGGCGCCTGGGCAACCTCGGCACAGATGGGGTAATCCCGCTCGGGTCTCGTCGATCCGCTCGACCTTGCAGGCGGGGAGGTTCAGGATGTTGGCGGGCATCGTTCAGTGATCGGGCTTACTTCGCTTCGGATTTGTCCTCGGCAAGCTGAGCGTGCACCGCTTCAATCTTGACACGCAGGCCGGGAAGATCGTGGTGGATCGTCTGCTACACTACATCGAAGTCCACCTTGAAGTAACCGTGTGCAACCGCGTTGCGCATCGTGTAAGCAAAGGCCAGGGGCAACTCAGTCTGTGCGGCAGCGAAGTCCGGATCGTGCTTGACGATGCTGTTGCTGGCCTCGCCGCTCACTTCGAGATTGTGTCACGGCGTCCTGAGCCATCGCGTTGCCCATGAACGCAAGCAGGTCCTGGCCACTGATGTAGCGATCGATTCGGTCGATCGCCTCCAGGATGTGTCCCAGATAGTCAGGCAGGCGCTGCTGGTCGCGGTTCATACCGAGCGGGCCTCTGAGAGCATGGCGGATCGGAACTTGTCCGGCAGCGCATTGGGAGTGAGCATGTCGACTCGCACGCCGAGAAGCGTCTCCAGCTCGTGGCAGATCGCGCCGATGTCGAACAGTGTGGTCTCCGAGGTCGGCTCGATCAGCAGATCCAGGTCACTGCGCTCCGTGTCCTCGCCGTGCAGCACCGAGCCGAACACACGCGGGTTGCGAGCGTGACGCGACTCGACGATCCGACGGATCGCCGGACGGGTTGACTCCAAGAGGGTTGATGGCTTCATGCTCGGCCTCCACAATGCAATCCGATCCTATCCTGGCCGCCATTTCTCATCACTGCGAGGTTTCGTCCGAGAAAGGAAGGCCCGACTGGATTGAGAGGATGTTGGGCAGGAAAAAGGGCTTCGTGAGCGGGGAGGGAGCGAGATTTCTGCTCGATTGGGCTGAATACGAGCTCTGCAAAGGGGAAAAAGTCCGGTTTTGGCGCCTCTTCGCTGTTGCAGGTGGGTAGAGCCGGAAGAGCGAGTCGCGACTTCGGTTTGAGGTACGCCGCAATCCTTCGGTAGCGGAAGCTCCGAAGTTCGGCTCCCCGCTGAATGGAGTGGGTAAGGGAAGCGGATTTTCAGTGAAGGGATGGCAAGAAGCGGGGTTCTTGCCATGCGTCTTCGCCGCATTTTGGGGAGCGAGGAGGCCATCAAGCCCAGTTCCAGTGTTGAGATGTGCCCTTTGCAAATGGACTTCTCCTGCGCGGCCTCTTGCTGATCGCCTCGATGGGTCGGTAATCCTCGATGAGTCTGCCGTCGTTTGTCATCTCGGACTGCTCTCGGATCTAGCGACGGGCTGCTCCTGCCAAGGAAACGGTTTGACGTCAGGATACTCCTGCGCATATGCCGCAAGTTCCTCTTTGTTGAGGGGATACCATTCATCGTATGGATAGCGTCTAAAGAACTCGGCAATCCGTTCCCTAAAGTGCTCATCCGCAACCCCGTTCAGGCGTCCCTTCCGAAGGCATCGGAGCTCTTCCAAATCGGCTCTTGGGACGCGAAGCGTGACGAGGAAATCGACCCCCATCTTTTCGGTGAAGCCAACCTTCTCGTCGGGCGGCAGGTAAAACCACTTCTGATTGAGGCGCGCCTGCTGCGTGATGAGATTTTTCCACTTCTCGGGTTTTTTCGTATCGTGAGACTTTCGCTCGACGTCGCGAAACTCGCGAATCTCGCAAAGCGTGATGTCACGGCTCCGAATGGCATCGCAGTCCTGCGTTGCTACTATGGCTGCGACCGAGCGGACTGGCACGATGATGTTGCATTGCACCGTTCGACCGGCGAGTTCCTGCCATTTCACCTCCCGCTCGCCAACGGCATCTACGAGCAGGATTCGCTCGAGCGAGAGTTCAATCCTCGGGATGCCCACGAAGATGTCGCCCTGACGTAGCGGCGCGGTTAGATCAGGGTATTCGTAAATCATTCCTCCGTTTCCCACTGGACTCCTCGTCGCGCCTCCCATGCGGCGAGCTCCGCCCGCTCCCGTTCGGCCTTTTCGAGTATCTGCGCAGCGATTTCCAGAGCCTCCAAGCGGGAGATTCGACGGCCGATGACGTCTTCCAGGATCGACGACGCGGTCGCTACCTCACTCCGCCATCCATCAAAGGACGAGCATCCCTGGACCGCCGTCGTCGGAGAAGCGGCTATGGCAAGCAGGATCCCAGCCTGGGGCAGCCAGTTCGTCACGCAGGGCATGTCCGGCCGCTCGACGGAGCCTTCTCTCCACGCACCGGACGCCGACACGTCCGTGCCCGTCGAGCCCGTTTGGACATCGATCGTGGCCAGCTCGCTACTCAGCAGAGAATGTGCTCTCAAGTTCGCCCTCGATCAGCTTGAAGAACCAGTCGTCGGTCAAATCGTGCGCCTTGCCAAGCCACCTCGAGAACCCGTCAGGGATCGATGGCATACGATCACGCGCCACCTGTACAAGTGTCTCCCATATCAAAGCTGGCCTCCCACTGCGCTGGCCTATGGCAAAGCGCAGGGTTACGGTGCCGCCGGGGCCATCGTGGGGAAACGATGCTTGCCAATGGAACGCAGCCGGATTCCCAATCACCCGCCCGCCATCAAAGAGGCGATCGGGAAGCGAAATCTTGGTCTTCATCTTCTCCGCGAGGAACTGGAAGACGCTTTCACGTCTGAAGTCAACCTCAACAGCGTTGATATAGTGCAGGGCGAGATCCTGAACCGCAAACTTCTGCTTCGCGGGGTGTGCATCGAGGAGAGCCTTGACGGCCTGCTCGCAGCGGTTCCTGAAGTCATCCCACTGGTAGCCATCCGTCGCGTTGACCGTCATGATCCCGGGGCCCATCTGCACCAGAGGCCATCCGCCCTTCCCTGTCCTGAAACGGTGCTGCACCATCTGTGCAGCCATCACATCCGGCATCTGGGCAGTGGGCAGCGGCTCATGGAACGGATACACGCTCTCCACTCTTTCTGAGAACCGGCCCAGCAAGAGTTGGTAATCAGGGTCTCCTCCCATCCCCGGAGCCGGTAGGGCCCACTTCAGCTCCAGGATGACTTCGACGAGGGGTTTGTTCTTCAGTTCTTTCCTGGGCATTCCGCTCTCCGCGGGGACTCTGACTGGCCAGCGAGATCGACCGCCTCGGCCGGAATCGCGAAGCAGTGCGCCGCCACGATCTCGCGCTTGGCGTGGTCGAGGCGGATCGGCGGATTGTGGATTCGGACCAGCTTGTCCATTTCGCCAATATGCTCCGCCGTGGCGCGCCAAGCAATCGCGGCGGAACGGCTTCCGTCGGGTGCGAAGCCAATCAGGTCGACTTCCTCTTCGGCCTGATTCGCAACGAGCGCTTGTACCCCCCCATTGAGGCGTCGATGAAGCAAGCCCGTCGGCTGCACGAGTCCACGGGCAAACCGGCTCGCGTCTTTTCCGAGTTTGCCTATCGCTATTGCACCTTGAGCAGCTGGTCGAGGGAGCGCCCCAGTGCTCTCCAAAGCCGAGCACTGGGAGAAAGGAAAGAATCCGCGCTTTGTCGTCACCTCTCTCCACCGAGGAGTGGCCCGCCCAGGCCCTCTGCGAGAAGCTCTCCTTTGCTCGGGCAGAGAGGGGAGAATCGGATCAAGGGTGCGCCGGCAAAACCGGCGAAGAGCAGGTGGTGCAAGTCCACTGCACTGAAGAAATAGCGAATCACAGTGGCCCTGAGTCATGCGCCGTTGGCCGTGAGGACAACGGTGAAGCGTTGACAAGGGTACGCGCAGGCCAGCCATGGAGCCGCGAAAATGGTTTATGTTCCGAACGCTGACACGGTCTTTGACGTGGAAGGCAACACGGCCGGAGGCGATAACGCGAGCCTTCGATCGGTTCGGCGTGGTCTTAGAACCTGGCATGTGCGCACGCTCTTCGCACGGGAACCGGGAGATCTTGGGCCTGACCGGCAAGCACTACCGGTCCGCATCGGGAAGGTGAGGAGCCAAAGCCGATGATGAACGGACCCAAGAAGTCTGACCTCGCCATAGTAGCTGAGAAGCCGACGAACAAGGCCGGGAAACCGGCGGCGGAGCCGGTGGAGCCAAGGGCGAGGACCGAGGGGAACACGCATCAGCAAAGCACGGACCGGACTCAGGGCCGGGTTCGCGTGTCACAGGCGCTGGAGCGTGTACGGCAAGTAGCAAAGGCGAGGAAGAAGGAACGGTTCACTGCGCTGCTCCACCATATCAGCGTCGATCTACTCCGTCAGTCGTTTTACGCACTCAAGCGCAACGCGGCTCCCGGAGTGGACGGGGTGAGATGGTCGGACTACGAGGCAAACCTGGAGAGCAATCTGCAAGGTCTGCATGATCGGGTTCATCGGGGCGCGTACCGGGCACTGCCCAGCCGGAGGAAGTACATTCCAAAGCCGGATGGGCGGCAGCGGCCGTTGGGCATCGCGTCGTTGGAGGATAAGCTCCTCCAGCGGGCGGTGGTGGCGGTGCTGAATGCGATCTACGAGGAAGATTTCCTCGGGTTCTCGTATGGATTCCGGCCGAAGCGCAGTCAGCACGATGCGCTGGATGCTTTGGCAACCGGCATTCAACGACGGAAGGTGAGCTGGATACTCGACGCAGATTATCGAAGCTTTTTCGACACGGTGAGTCATGAATGGCTTATTCGTTTCCTGGAGCATCGAATCGGCGACGAGCGCATCCTCCGTCTGATCCGCAAATGGCTGAAGGCGGGAGTACTGGAGGCGGAGGTTGTCACGGAGAGCGAAGCAGGCACGCCTCAGGGTGCGACGGTGTCGCCCCTGTTGGCCAACGTCTATTTGCATTACGTGTTCGATCTCTGGGCGCAACAGTGGCGGAAACGCCACGCCCGCGGGGACATGATCATAGTGCGCTACGCCGATGATAGTGTCCTCGGCTTTGAGTATGAAGCCGATGCCCAGCGGTTTCTGGCGGAGATGGGGACGCGGTCGAAGGCATTCTCGCTGCAACTGCATCCGGACAAGACACGGATCATTCGGTTTGGCCGTTTTGCGGCTCTCAATCGAAAAGAACGTGGTCGGGGCAAACCGGAGACCTTCAACTTTCTCGGCTTTACCATGATCTGTGGCCAGAAGCGCACGGGTGGCTTCCAACTTCTGCGAAGAACCCGCCGCGACCGTCTGCAGCGCACGATACAGCGCGTGAAAGAGGAATTGCAGCGAAGGCGGCACCAGCCGATTCCTGATCAAGGAAAATGGCTGGCGCAGGTGGTCAGGGGCTTTTATGCATACCACGCAGTGCCGACGGACTATCCGGCGCTGCGGCTGTTTCGGGTTCGCATTGCACAGCTCTGGAAGCGCGCGTTGTCACGGCGTGGCCAGCGCGGTCAGTTGACCTGGAAGCAAATGCCCAAACTCGTTGATGCCTGGCTGCCACCACCGCCTATTCTGCATCCTTGGCCCGAGCGTCGCTTCGCCGTCAAGCACCCAAGGTGGGAGCCGTGTGCCTGAATCGGGCTTGCACGGATCTGTCCGGGGGGCGTTCCGCAAGGAGCGTCCCTACCGGGAAAACAGCTCTACCTCTTTGCCTACCGGCTCTCGACCGCGCAAATGGCCAGCCATCCGCTTCGCCTCTACTTCTCGGCTTTGGCCTATGCCCTGGTCGAAGCGCTGCGAGGGCTAGCTCTGCAAGGAACGGAGTGGGTCCAGGCCCAGGTTGACACCCTCCGGCTCAAGCTCTTCCAGGTCGGCGCGCGGGTTCGTGCCCGCATCCGACGCGTCCTCTTGTCGATGAGCAGCGCCTATCCTTGGAAGCACCTCTTCACCCATCTCTTCCGGATGCTGCGTTGCGGAGCATCCACAAAAACCAGAGCGCTTCCCCCTGCAGCAGAGCCGCCCATCGGGCGGAGCCTTGCTCCCAAAGCAGATTTTTGCCCTTTACAGAGCTCGCATTCAGTTAAATCGAGCAAAAATCTTGCTCCATCCCCGCTCACGAAGACCCTTTCCCGGCCGAACATCCTCGCCATCGACTCGGGCCTTCCTTTCTTGCACGAAACCTCGCGTTGGTGAGCAATGGCGGTTAAAGGTATTGCACGCCAGCGCCGCGCTCAGGACGCGATCATGGCGCTCTGCACCGTGGGTGGAGTTCAGGGACGGTTGCGATAAGGACGATGCAGGCGGCACCGGGTGTCTTACGGAAAACGCGGCAAGCTCATGCTCTACGCTATGCTTGGTGGATGCTGTCGAGAAGCTGCTTGGTCTGGACGATGTAGGGATGGCCGACAGGTAAGGCTTTCTGATAAATCTGTAATGCCCGCCGAGCATGCAGCTCGGCCTCGTTCAGCCGTCTGAGAGTGTAATAGAGAACCGCAAGGTTGAAGTGACTCGTTGCAATATCGAGATGATTTGGAGGCAGCGCTTGTTGAAGGCTCTCCAGCGCCTGGCGGTACAGCGGCTCAGCCTCGCCCAGACGGCCTTGGGCTCGATAGAGGCTCGCAAGGTTGTTGAGGCTGCGTGCGATATCGGGATGGCCGGCAGGCAGCGCTTGTTGAAGGATCTCCAGCGCTTGGCGATGCAGCGGCTCAGCCTTATCCAGGAAGCCTTGGGCTTGATAGAGAAGCGCGAGGTTGTTGAGGCTCGTTGCGATATCGGGATGGCCGGGAGGCAGCGCTTGTTGACGGATCTCCAGCGCTTGGCGGTGCAACGGCTCAGCCTTATCCAGGAAGCCTTGGGCTTGATAGAGAAGCGCGAGGTTGCTGAGGCTGCCTGCGATATCGGGATGGCCGGGAGGCAGCGCTTGTTGACGGATCTCCAGCGCTTGGCGGTACAACGGCTCAGCCTTATCCAGGAAGCCTTGGTCTTGATAGAGGCCCGCGAGGTTGTTGAGGCTCGTTGCGATGTCGGGATGGCCGGCAGGCAGCGCTTGTTGGTCAATGTCCAGCGCCTGTCGGTACAGCGGCTCAGCCTTATCCAGGAAGCCTTGGTCTTGATAGAGGAGCGCGAGGTTGTTGAGGCTCGTTGCGATGTCGGGATGGCTGGGAGGCAGCGCTTGTTGACGGATCTCCAGCGCCTGTCGGTACAGCGGCTCAGCCTTATCCAGGAAGCCTTGGTCTTGATAGAGGAGCGCGAGGTTGTTGAGGCTCGTTGCGATGTCGGGATGGCTGGGAGGCAGCGCTTGTTGACGGATCTCCAGCGCTTGGCGGTGCAACGGCTCAGCCTTATCCAGGAAGCCTTGGGCTTGATAGAGAAGCGCGAGGTTGCTGAGGCTGCCTGCGATATCGGGATGGCCGGGAGGCAGCGCTTGTTGACGGATCTCCAGCGCCTGGCGGTACAGCGGCTCGGCCTTATCCAGGAAGCCTTGGGTTTTATAGAGGCCCGCAAGGTTGTTGAGGCTCGTTGCGATACCGGGATGGCCGGCAGGCAGCGCTTGTTGACGGATCTCCAGCGCCTGGCGGTACAACGGCTCGGCCTTATCCAGGAAGCCTTGGGCTTGATAGAGGCTCGCAAGGTTGTTGAGGCTCATTGCGATATCGGGATGGCCGGCAGGCAGCGCTTGTTGACGGATCTCCAGCGCCTGGCGGTACAGCGGCTCGGCCTTATCCAGGAAGCCTTGGGCTTGATAGAGGCTCGCAAGGTTGTTGAGGCTCATTGCGATATCGGGATGGCCGGGGGCAGCGCTTGTTGACGGATCTCCAGCGCCTGGCGATACAGCGGCTCAGCCTTATCCAGGAAGCCTTGGGCTTGATAGAGGCGCGCGAGGTTGTTGAGGCTCGTTGCGATATCGGGATGGCCAGGAGGCAGCGCTTTTTGGTAGATCTCCAGCGCTTGGCGATACAGCGGCTCAGCCTCGCCCAAGCGGCCTTGGGCTTGATAGAGGCTCGCAAGGTTGCTGAGGCTCGTTGCGATATCGGGATGGCCGGGGGGCAGCGCTTGTTGACGGATCTCCATCGCCTCGCGGTATAGCGGCTCAGCCTCGCCCAAGCGGCCTTGGGCTTTATAGAGGCCCGCAAGGTTGTTCAGGCTCGTTGCGATATCGGGATGGCCGGGAGGCAGCGCTTGTTGAAAGGTCTCCAGCGCCTTGACGGTACAGCGGCTCAGCCTCGCCAGGAAGCCCTTGGGCTTGATAGAGGCCCGCAAGGTTGTTGAGGCTCGTTGCGATACCGGGATGGCCGGAGGCAGCGCTTGTTGAAAGATCTCAGCGCTTGGCGGTGCAACGGCTCGGCCTTCATCCAGGACGCCTTGGGCTTTTGATAGAGGCCCGCAAGGTTGTTGAGGTTTATCGCAAGCGCTTCCTCACCTTCCAATGCCTTGCTGCCTGCGCCAGTTCAGCAGGCTCAAGCAGCCATTTTTCTGCAATCGCCCTATAGGCGTTATGAGTCAGCCACACCGCCAGCAGGTCAACGTCTGCGGGCAGCGCATCAAGGGCCCCGAACGCTGCGTCCCACTGCTGGGCGAGGGTGTGTAGTGAAGGTGTGAGATCCTTGTTGCCGGCTCCAAGAAAGCCCAGCAGCTCGCGGAGCAGCTGGGTATCGGTGCGCCAGAGGGAGAGGATGGCATGGGGGTCGCGAGGGTGCCAACCAGCGACTCGGTGTCTCCCAGTTGCCAGAGCTGATAAGAGCGTTCGGCCAGAGCTCTTCCGTCCCCTTTTGCAAAAAACACGACCAGCTTGCGCCGCGCGGCCGCGGTGCAGTCCCCTTTCCGCAGAGCCTCGGCCAAAATGTTATGCATGATGAAGAGGCGTCCATCCTCTTGCAGGCAGAACGGGTCAAGCCGCGCCAGCAAGGCGCTGAGGATGAGGTCGGGCACGCGCGGGGTGTCATCGGCCGGATCTTTGGGATCGTTGGCCGTGGCCAGCAGCCTAGGCCAGCTCGATATGCCCCAGTCCCCGGTAGGAGACGGCCAGCAAGGTTGCGGCAAGGGTGGCGATCCCCAGTGTCGTTTCCTCCACCTGGCTCGGGTGGTTGTAGTCCTGGTCCAGCGCAGCAATGATGTCGCGAAAAAGCTTTCCGCTCTCGCCCCGCATTGAGCAGGTCCGACACGCGCGCGAGCAAGGTCTCATGCAAGGCATGCACCCGTATCTCTTCGAGCAGCAGCCGCAGATACAAAGGGCTTGAGCTAGCCGTGCATTGACGATCTGCGCAATGATCCGCTCCTTGAGCTTTTTGCCATATCGGTCCAGAAACACCCGGATGGCCTCGCGCCGATCTGCTTCCTCCTCGAGTGGTCGCAAGGTCAAGTGCTGCCAGCGCGATGCAACCGGAGCCGGTTGGGAGGTGGTACTTGCCAGCAGGATGACCTGCGGTGGCAACGGCAAGAACGATAGCTGCGACCAAGCATTGCTTTCACGGAGCTGGTCGACCGCATCGAGCAGCAACACCAGGGGCTGGTTCAGCGCTTTCTGTACCCGGTAGAGGGCATCCGGCAAGAACTCCCAGCGTTCTTTCCCGTCCTGCGGGATGTCCTCCTTTTGGAGATGGCCGGTTGCCTGCAGCGCAAGCAGCAGGCGCTCGATCCAGCCGTCTAGAGAACGGTCACCATCGGCGCCCACATAATGGGCATGGGTCCAGGGGCGAAGCTCGCTGGGCAACCATGTCTCCAGGTCGGCCACAAAGGCGCTCTTGCCTGAACCTGATTCTCCCTGAAGCACGATGCGCGGCGACCGCGCTGCCTTTCCCTCTAGCGCCTGCTGCAGCGCCGTCAGCATCTCCTTTCGGAGCGCGGGCAAGGGAACGTAAGCTTGACGGCGCGAAGCCGCGTAAACGCGGTGGGCGTTGTCTCGGCGCTGCTGTGGCGTCGGAGTTTGACCCTCGGGAAAGGTGGCATCGATTCGTCCCCGTAGGAACTTTTCCACTGCCTTGCCGAACTCCTCGTTGGCCTTGTACCCGTCAAGGCCAACGATGGACGGTTGCTGTCGTAAGAGATCCTTGAGCCGATCAAGCTTTCCTCCCGCCGGATCGTAGAAGTCGGTGAGCACAGCATTCCCCGCCTGGTCGGAAAGCTTTTTCGTCAGCTCAGGAGAACGCAGAAACACCCGCGCATCATCGACCGCGGTGGGGTTGTCCAAGAAGGCGTATTGCATTTCCAGTTCGGTCACGCTGATGCCAGTGGCCAGAGCCTTCTGGATGCGCTCGGCATACGGGGAATCCTTGTGCGTTTGCCAATAGGTACGCAGATCCTCCTCTGTCGGCACCCAGCCGTAGCGCTCGCCCAAAAACCCAATAAAAAACGGGGGATGGAGGCGGCAACGCTCGATCTCCTCCAGGCAGAGCTCGATAGTCAGGCCGTTTTTGCGCGCTTCTTCGGTCACGCCCCAGCGCAAGTCGATCTCGGTAAACACCACCTCGCGCTGCGCGCACAAGGCGCGCAAGGGGGGAAACACATGGCTGAGCAGGTAGCCGCGCTCGGCCTGCATGTCCTTGAACGTAGAAGAGAGGAAGACCCTGATTTCCCGGCTGGCAGCAGTCCCGAGCGCAGTCATAGACACAAACCTCTCAAAAAGACGTTGCATGACAGCAAATAGGCTAAGTTCTCATGACGCAAGACTATTTTCATTCTAGCCGCCATTTCTCACGAAGGCCAAGCGTGGGCGAGAGCAAGAAAGCCGGCAAAAGAGCATAGGAAAGGCCGCCTTTCCCTGGGATAAAGTGCGTGAACGAGACGTAATTATAACCAGGAAGGAAAGCGACCTTCGATGACAGAGTGGATCCAAGAGACTTTTGGGTTGAGAGCCCATTTTTCGCGTCGGGTGGAAGCGGGATTTCCCTAGGTCGGGTTTCGAGCGATGGGGGCGCGATCCTCTTACGAGAAGCGGATCGGAAGATCGGTTGGTGAAGACGGCTGGAGCGTTGCTTCCGGGATCGACGCCATGCGGGGCGCATTGTGCATCGGGTGCGGGAGATGCTAGCGCAGCGCATCTTCGGGATGGCGCTGGGCTACGAGGATCTCAATGACCACGAGCAGCTGCGTACCGATCCTTTGGTGGCTCTCCTAAAGCGGCAAAAGGGATCGGGAAGCGGATCTGGCGGGCAAGAGTACGCTTGGGCCGCCTGGAACGGGTAGGTCGAAGCGAACGCTACCACAAGATCGATTTCTCGGCCGAAGCGATCGACCGGCTGTTGGTCGATCTCTCCCTTGAATCGGATCCCCAGCCTCCCAAGGAGGTGGTGCTCGGGTTTGATACCAGAGCGCTTCCCCCTGCAGCAGAGCCTCCCATCGGGCGGAGCCTTGCTCCCAAAGCAGACTTTTGGTCTATACAGAGCTCGCATTCAGCCAAATCGAGGAAAAATCTTGCTCTATCCCCGCTCACGACGACCTTTCCCCGCCGAACATCTTCGCAATCGACGGGCCTTCCTTTCTTGCGCGAAACCTCGCGTTGGTGAGAAATGGCGGCGAAGAGGGCGTTTCTCCACGACGGTATCGTCACGCCGCCTGCCTTTCGTCCCGCTCGGGAAGTGCCGCTTTGTTCATTTCATCCAGCAGGATGGCGATTTTCTCGGCAGGTGCGAGTGACAGCGAACCACTCTTCCTCGAGGAGACCGACCCGCCTTCAAGGCGAAGGGGGAAAGGCTCGTGCTTCCCCGGGAGAGGGAGCAAGGGAATGACTTCGGGCTACCCAGCGGACCGCTTCCTCCAAGTGGGCCATCCTCAGCCGGTAGCGGCGGAAAGTGGGATCCTCCGCTTCCGTTTTTTGCTCTCCTCCAGGTATTCCCGGATGGCGATCATCGTTCCCTTTCGGCAGACCGCTTCGATCTGGGCACCCGAGCATCCTTCGGTCCGCGCCGCCAGGGATCCCAAGTCGATGTCGGGAGCAACCGGCTTGCCGCGCAGGTGGACGCGAAGGATCTCCTGCCGTTCCCGCACGTCCGGGAGCACGAGGGGGATGATCAGGTCGAAGCGTCCCGGTCGCAGAATGGCCGGGTCGATGATATCGATCCGGTTGGTCGCCCCGAGCACCACGACCCCGTGCAGCTCCTCCATCCCGTCGATCTCGGTCAGGAGCGCCCCCACCACCCGTTCCATCACCCGGCTGTCCCCGCCCGACCCGCGGGCCGGCGCAAGCGCGTCGATCTCGTCGAGGAAGACGACGCAAGGCGCGGCGCCACGAGCCCGGCGGAAGATCTCCCGGACGCCCCGCTCCGATTCGCCGACCCACTTCGATATGAGCGCGGGTCCCTTGACGCCAATGAAGTTGGCGTTGCTCTCCGTCGCAGCCGCCTTGGCCAGCAGGGTCTTCCCGGTGCCGGGCGGTCCGTGCAGCAGGATCCCCTTGGCGGGCCTCGCCCCGGCATGGTGGAAAAGCTGCGCATGGCGGAGCGGCCATTCGAGCGCCTCCCGCAGCTCTCGTTTGGCTTCCTCGAGGCCTCCGATGTCCGTCCAATGGACGTCGGGCACCTCGGCCATGACCTCCCGCAGCGCGGAGGGCTCGACTTGGCGGAGGGCCTCTCGGAAATGGATCCGCGCGACTTCCGGATCCCGACGGCCGTTCCCGCGAGCCCCGGCTTCTCCCTCCGGGGAGCCGTGGGTAAGGAACTCCCGGAGCGAAGCGATTGCCGCCTCTCGGCAGAGGAGCTCAAGATCGGCTCCCAGGTAGCCATGAGTGCGCTCCGCAAGCTCCTCGAGGTCCACGTCTTCGGCCAGTGGCATCCGGCGGCTATGAATCTGAAGGATTTCCACTCTTCCCTGCCGGTCGGGAATGCCGATCGTGATCTCCCGATCGAAGCGGCCCGGCCGCCGAAGCGCCGGATCGAGCAGGTTGGGCAGGTTGGTCGCCCCGAGCACGACCACTTGGCCCCGCGTCCGAAGGCCATCCATCAGGGAGAGGAGCTGACCGACGACCCGCTTTTCCATCTCGCCGACGACCGCCTCGCGCTTCGGGGCGAGCGCGTCGATCTCATCGAAGAAGATGATGCTGGGTGCCTTCTTCTCCGCCTCCTCGAAGATCCGTCGCAGTCGGGCCTCGGCCTCCCCGTAATGCTTGTCGAGGATCTCCGGGCCGCTGACCGGGAAGAAGCTCGCCTCCGTCTTGCTTGCGACCACCCGGGCGATCAGGGTCTTCCCCGAGCCCGGCGGTCCATGGAGCAGCACTCCCTTGGGCGCACCGATCCCGAAGCGCTCGAAGAGCTCCGGGTGACGGAGCGGCAGCTCGACCATCTCCCGGACCCGCTGCATCTCACGATGGAGACCACCGACATCTTCATAGCCGATTGCGCGGGCGCCAGACTCCCCACTGCTCCATCGATCGATGCGCAACTCGGTCGATGCCGCGACCACCACCGGCCCGTCGGGTTCGGTCAGCGAAACGAGGCAATCCGTCATCTTTCCGGAAGCGACGATCCGCACGCGATCCCCTACCACCAGGGGCCGCCCTTCCATCCGACACAAGATCTCCTTCCTCTCCCGCTCCTTGAGGGGAGCCCAAGCCGAGGAGAGCGAGGCGAGAATCACCCGTCGAGCTGGAATGGCTTGGGTCTGGGAAAGGGAGACCTTTTCCCCCAATCCGATTCCGGCGTTCCCTCGGAGGATCGGATCGAGCAGCACGGTTCCTGGCCTTGTGTCTTCGTCCGCCTTTTTTACGGTAGCGATTCCAACCGTTTTCCTTTTCCCTTCGATCGCCACGATCTCTCCCGAACGAAGGTTCAAGGAGTCCATATCCTCCTTCGCCAGGCGGCACATCCCCCGCCCCTCATCCCCGGGACCCGCTTCCGCCACCCGCAGGGTGCGATTTGTCCCGCCGCTTCGCCAGCACATCCCGGTCAGCCTCAGCAATCGATTCATGAGCTGCCTCTCATTGTGGGTAACGGTCGATCTTCCCGCCATCGGGGAACTCCCCAGTCGCTCATCCTGGGATGCCCTGTAATGACAGGCACGCCCCTCCGCGTTGCATGGCATGGGCGCCCGCATCTTCCCTCGGCTTGTCGGTTCCGAAATCGCCGCTGCCGAAGACAGCAAAACGATGAAGAGGTGGGAACCCGGCCTTCGCAGAGCCGGCAGGCCGTCGGGTCCGGGAACGAGCCAAAAGAAAGCGAGTCCCCAATCGCCTAGGGAGATGGGGCTTGCGCGGGGAGTGCGCGATCCACGCGCTCCGAGTCCCGCTCTCCGGCAGTGCCCTTCGACGCGGGATGTGGCGCGGCACGGGACCACTGGATCGCCGCGTAGTAAGCGCCGCCGCTATAGCGTACCCGGGAAGAGGCATTCCCTCCAAAGGCGTCGTAGTTGCTGTTGCCCGAAGTGTCCCGCTCCTCTGTTCTGAACAAGTTCTCGGTTGCTCCCGTTGTGAATTGATCCGAGCTGAGCAAGATCAACGCATCCGCGCCGACTTTTTTGGCTAGAGCTACGGCTCGCGTTCTCGGCGAGCCGAAAGCACCGCTGCGGGCGCCAATCAACCCGAGGATCATGTAAGGCTTGGCGGGAGGGGTCGTATAAATTGCCATCCCTTTGACCTCGCTGTGGGCACCGGAACCCTCGTTGCCCACCGAAGGGTGTTCGAATGGTTGCCAAACCGCTCTAAGAGCCATGGCTCCGGGCGTCCCTGCTGCAAGGACGCCACATGCGACCAATAGGATAAAAACGGCTCGCTTCGCAAGTTGCCTTCTTCGACCAGGCAAATCGGGCCGCCTTCCGGGTCTTCGCATGCAGGATTCCAAAGGAAGATGCTCTTCTCTTCTGGTAACGAAGAAGCCGATCCGGCGGATTCTTTGCTCTGGTGCGCTCGAGAGGATTTGAACCTCCACGGGTTGCCCCACTAGAACCTGAATCTAGCGCGTCTGCCGTTCCGCCACGAGCGCAAAGCAACACAAAGGTTGGCGCGGAAGAGAGCCTCCGTCAATCCTTTCTCGGGGCTTCTCGGGATCCGGCGGTCTCTTCGCGGGAGGAGTGCCGCTGACCAGCGATGGAGGAACGCTTGGTACGCGTCGGGAGTCGGAGGTTCGTCGTCGTTCGCGGAGCCGTCAAACGGCCCGAGGCGGGTTACTGCGGGGGCCGTGAAGGAAGGCAAGCAGAGGCTTTGCTGGTGCGCATTCTGGCATGAGTCCTGCTACGTCTTCCCAAGATCATGGAGCTCCCCGAAGCGGGGCCGATCCGGCGAAGAGGGCAAACGAGATTCAAAGGAGTCGGGTGAGCAGCCATGGATTGGGGCTTGACCGCCCGACCCCCTCACCGGAGATTCCTGATTCCATGAACGCCTTTCTCGGATCGTTTCGTTTTACCAAGGAAGCCACGCCGGGTGCGATCCGGGAATGCATCGGCGCCCACCTCCGCTTCAGTCTGGCTCGCGTCCCAAAGAGCGCGACACCGCGGGACTGGTGGCTCGCCACCTCGCTCATGACGCGGGATTTCCTGGTCGAGCGCCTGCTCGCGACGCAGGAGGAGCATAAGAACAGCGGCGTTCGTCGGCTCTACTACCTCTCCCTCGAATACTTCCTGGGCCGCCTGCTGCGCCAGAACCTTCTCAACCTTGGCCTCTGGGATCTCACCGCCGAGGCGCTGCGGCAGATCGACGTCGATCTGGAGGAGATCTGCCAGGAAGAAGGGGAGATGGGTCTCGGAAACGGGGGCTTGGGCCGGCTCGCCGCCTGCTTTCTCGAGTCGCTGGCTACCTTGCGGCTGCCGGCCATCGGCTACGGGATCCATTACGAGTTCGGCCTCTTTCAGCAGGATTTTTCCCGGGGATACCAGATCGAACGCCCGGATGATTGGCACCGGTTCGGAAGCCCCTGGGAGATCCTCCATCCCGAGATCTCCCAGACGGTCCATCTCTACGGAAGAATCGACCACCGTGAGGGCGGCTGCTGCTGGACCGGCTGCCGCGACGTCCTCGGCCTTCCCTTCGACATCCCGATCGCGGGCTTCGGGGGCAAAACGGTCAACCTGCTCCGCCTCTGGAGCGCCAAGTCGACTCGAGAGTTCGACCTCGACGCATTCAACCGGGGAGGCTACTTCGAGGCGGTCGGAGAAAAGAGCTTCTGTGAATCCATCACGAAGGTCCTCTATCCCAACGACAAGACCGAGAGCGGCAAGGAGCTGCGCCTGGTCCAGCAATACTTCTTCGTCGCCTGCTCCCTTCGGGACATCCTTCGCCGCTTCGAGGCGGAGCATCACGACTGGGAGCTCTTTCCGGAAAAGGTCGTCATCCATCTGAACGACACCCATCCGGCCATCGCGATCGTCGAGCTGATGCGGATCTTGATCGACGAGCGGCGGATGGAGTGGGACGCGGCATGGGCCTGGGTCACCCGGATCTTCGCCTACACCAACCACACCCTCCTCCCGGAAGCGCTCGAAGCCTGGTCGATCCCGCTCTTCCACCGAGTGCTTCCCCGCCATCTCGAGATCCTCTACGAAATCAATCGGCGGCTCCTCGAAACGGTTCCGGCGATCGACGAGGCGGCCCAGGCCCGGCGCCGGGCCATCTCGCTGATCGAGGAGAACCAGACCAAGGCGGTCCGCATGGCCCATCTGGCCGTGGTCGGGAGCTTTTCGGTCAACGGCGTCTCGGCCCTCCACTCAGAGCTCCTCCAGAGCCGCCTCTTCCCTGATTTCGCGGCTCTCTTTCCCGGGAAGTTCCGGAACGTGACCAACGGCATCACCCCCCGGGTCTGGCTCCTGGGAGCCAATCCGCAGCTCGCCTCTCTCTTGACCGAGGCTCTGGGCGATGGCTGGGTCACCGACCTTTCACGCCTCGAGGAGCTTCGGAAGTTCTTTGGCGACGACTCCTTCCGGGAGCGGTATGCCGCGATCAAGCGGACGAACAAGGTCAGGCTCGCGGACTGCCTGCGGGAGTGGTGCGGCATCAGCGCCGACCCGGATGCGCTCATCGATGTGCAGATCAAGCGCATCCATGAATACAAGCGCCAGCATCTGAACCTCCTCCATATCCTCTGGCTCTACCGGAGGATCCTCGAGAACCCCCAGGAGGAGTTCCTGCCCAGGCTCTTCCTCTTCGGCGGGAAGGCAGCACCGGGATACGACCTGGCCAAGTGCATCATCAAGGCGATCAACGCGGTTGCTTCCCGGATCAACGGTGATCCCCAGGCCTTCGGGAAGCTGCAAGTCGCCTTCGTCCCGAACTATGGTGTCTCCCGAGCCTCGCGCATCATTCCCGCCGCCGACCTCTCGGAACAGATCTCGACCGCCGGCAAGGAGGCCTCGGGCACGGGCAACATGAAGCTGGCCCTCAACGGGGCGGTCACGATCGGCACCTTGGATGGAGCCAACGTCGAGATCCGAGAAGCGGTCGGCCCGGAGAACATCTTCATCTTCGGCCTGACGGCCCAAGAGGTGACCGATCGGATCCAATCCGGCTATAACCCGTGGGAGATTTACGAGACCGATCCGGAGATCCGGGCGATTCTCGACTGGATCGGCTCAGGCGACCTGACCCCGGGGGAGCCCGCCTCGGTGCTCGCCCCGCTCCGATCCAGCCTCTTGGAAGGGGGAGACCCCTTCCTCGTGCTGGCCGACTTCGCGGCCTACCTGGCCGCCCATCGCCAAGCCGAACAAGCCTACCGGGACAAGTCCCGCTGGCTTCCCATGGTCCTGGAGAACACCGCTTCGGTCGGGCGGTTTTCGAGCGACCGCTCGATCCGGGAGTATGCGGACGGAATCTGGCGGCTCACCCCGGTTGCCCCTTAAGAGGGCGCTCGCTTCTTGGCAAGCGGGGTTGCCAACAGTTGACTAATCAATAGACATAACTCACGTTGCATGGCATTCTTTTCCCATGAAGCTGAGCGTCTGGGCAAGGCGGCAGGGGATTGGCTCCAAGACGGCTTGGCGGATGGGGAAGGACGGGAAGATGCCGGTGCCGGTCGAGCAGTTGCCGACCGGGACGGTGATCGTGCATGCGGAGGAGAGGCAGCCCGGCGGTGTTGCCCTCTATACGCGCGTCTCCAGCGCCGACCAGAAGACGGATCTGGACAGGCAGTTGGCGCGGCTGACGGAGTGGGCGCTCGCCAAGCGGTTGCCGATCGTCGATGCGGTCAGGGAGGTCGGCTCTGGGATGAACGGCCAGCGCAAGGGGCTCTTGCGGCTCTTGCGCGATCCGAAGGTCGGCGTCATTCTGGTCGAGCATCGGGACCGGCTGATGCGCTTTGGATTCGAGCATGTGGAGGCGGCCTTGGCTGCGCATGGCAGATCCCTGCTGGTTGTCGATCCCGAGGAGATGACCGACGACATCGTCCGCGATCTGCACGAGGTCATCGAGTCGATGTGCGCGAGGCTCTATGGCAAGCGGTCCTCCAGGAACCGGGCGAGGAAGGTGCTGGAGGCTCTTCATGAGTGACCCTGCGCTCTTCACCTACCAGACGCGCTTGAGGCTGACGGAGGGGCAGGTCGCGGCTCTGGACGCCTATGCGGATCTCTACGGGCAAGCCGAGCGGGCACTCTTTGCCAGGATGCGAGTGGGGATTCCGATGGGCGATCTCAAGTGCGAGTTCCTGAGGCGCTTCGGGATCACCGCCCGGCAGTTCAACGCGATTCGCGTGGGCCTCGAGGGCAAGATCGCCTCGATCCGGGAGCGGCTTCCGGAGTTGATCGCCGAGGCCGAGTCCCGCATCCAGAGAGCCGAAAGGGTCATCGGCATCCTCTCGGCGAGGGAGCCAGGCTCGGAGAAGCTGCACCAGAAGAAGCGGCGGCTTGGAAGCCTTCGCGCCAGGCTCGCGGCCCTCATCACCGACCGGGACTCGGGGCGCGTCCGCCTCTGCTTCGGCTCCCGCCGCCTTTTCCGCAAGCAGTTTGCCCTGGAGGAGAACGGCTACGCCAGCCATGAGGAGTGGAAAGAGGAGTGGCAGGCGGCGCGGAGCGGCCAGTTCTTCGTGATCGGCTCGAAGGACGAGACCGCGGGCAACCAGTCCTGCCGGGCTTCGGTCGAGGAAGACCGCAGCCTGACCCTACGTCTGCGTCTTCCCGATGCGCTGGCCTCGGATGGCAAGCTTCTGGTCATTCCCGCCGTGCGATTCGCCTATGGCCAGGAGGAGATCCTTCAGGCGCTCGCCGCGAGCCGGGTTGTCTTCTCGCAAACCAAGACGGGCAAGCCTGTCCGGAAGCGGGAGGGAGTGGCTGTGAGCTACCGCTTTGTCAGGGACCGGAAGGGCTGGCGGGTCTTCGCGAGCGTCCTGGCCAAGCCGGTTCCCATTGCGACGAGCCGTCTGGCGGGAGCGGTTGGGATCGACATCAACCACGACCATCTGGCCGTGGCGGAGACGGACCGGTTCGGCAACCTGCGGCGGGCCCTTCGGGTGGATCTCAACCTCTACGGCAAGACCGAAGATCAAGCCAAGGCGATCATCGGCGACGCGGCGAGGATGATTGTGGAGATGGCACGGGAGCGTGGTCTTCCCCTGGTCCTTGAGCGGCTGGATCTCAAGAAAAGGAGGGCTGAGCTTGAGGTGGCGAGTCCATCCGCCGCTAGGAAGATCTCGTCGTTTTGCTACTCCAAGACCATTTCCCTGCTCAAGGCGGCCTGTTTTCGAGCCGGAGTCGAGGGGATCGAAGTCGATCCGGCCTATACTTCCGTGATTGGCGCGGTGAACCACGCGCGTCGTCACGGCATCAGCTCTCACCAGGGCGCGGCCTATGCCGTGGCCAGGAGAGGCTTGGGCCTCTCCGAGCGTCCGACCGTGCGGGAGGCCGTCGCACCGGCCCGCAATGGAGGCCACCTCACCTTTGCCCTACCCGCGAGGAATCGGGCGAAGCATGTGTGGTCGTTCTGGTCGGAGGTTCGGAGGAGGCTCAAAGCGGCGCATGCAGCGCATGCCCGGTCGGGAGGCTTGCGAGAGCCGCCCGCGCCTTTGCTCCCGGAAACGCGGGCATTGGGCGCAACCTGCGCATTGCCGGCGCAATCCCGGCACGCGAACCGTCGGCAGAACTGTTCGGCCGACGTCATCGACGACCTTCCTTGGTAGTGGAATGGTGGTCTATGGTTTTAGGAACGGTTTGAAAGCCGAGCCAGGCAACCAGGTTGAGGTTCGGATAGAATGCGGTTTTCGCCACCTTTACCTGGTTGGCAGCGGCTTGCGCGCTCCAGCGCGCTACGGCAACATCCGGCCGGTGGCCCAGGAGGTCGAAGGCGGTCCGCTCGGGCAGAGGGAAGCGCCGGGGGAAGCTCGTCTCGGAGACGACCAGGGTCCGTCCCCAGTCCGGCCCCTGCCCGGAAAGCCGGGCAATTTCATTTCTCAGGCTCTGGCTCTCCCGCTCGAGCCCGGCCACATCCTGACGCGCCTGCTCCAAGCGTTCTTCGGCCGTATGCACCGGAAAGAGGCTGTCGACCCCTTGGCCGCCCCGCACTCGGGAAAGGGAGAGCAGCTCGCTGGCGAGATCCTCTCTCCGTCGCGCCAGGCGGAGTTCCTCTTCCGCCGCGGCGAGCCGCACATACCGCCGAGCCACGGTGGCACCCAGCAGTAGCCGGGCAACGGCGACTTCGGACTCCTCCGCGCGGGCCTCCCCTACGGCCGCACGAACCCGGGCACGATCTTCCCCCCAGAGATCGACATGGTAACTGGTAAAGAGAGGGATGATATCCGCAAAGAAGAACGAGTTGTTGCCAAATGGGCCAAAGAAGCTCGAGCCCGGGAAGCCCCAGACACCAAAGGTCGAGCTGGCCAGCCACGGGCGCAGTCCGACCGAAGGGAGGTAGCGCCCGCGGGCCCCGGCGGCCATCGCCCATGCCTGGTGGACACGGTCGATCGTGGCCCGGAGGTCCGGGTTGCTCGTGAGCGCCAGGTGCATGATTCGATCGAGCTCCCGGCAATCGAGGCTCCGCCACCAGAAGTTCTGAGGCCACTGAGTGGCAACCGAGACCGTCTCCGCCGGGACTGAAGCGACGGTCGTCGCCATCGCGGGGGGGGCCAGCGGAGTCGCGGGCTTGCTATCCTTGGGCAGGTAGGCGCAGCCGGCGAGCAAGAGGGAAGCGGCCCCGATCCAGGCGCTGGGAAGGACGAGGTCCCTCCATCCACGCGGGTGGTTCCGGCAGCTTCGGCGTCGAGATCGTCCCCAAGTCGCTCTCCCCGGCTTTCCCCGATGCTCGAAGGGAGCCCTGGAGAAGGGAAGCACCGAGCCAGAAAACGTCAGACCAGAAAGCAACACTCTTCCGCAATAAGAACTTACAGAGAGTAAGTACTTACGTCGCCTCGTGAAGTCGCCGTCTCCGCCTTGGCCGATTTCACGATCCAGCTCCCCCCTCTCCCGCCCTGACATGGCTGCGCTGCGTGGTAACGCAGTCTCGGAGAAAAGCCGTAAAAGTCAAGCCGATGCCGCGCCTCCGTAAAAAGCGATGGGCGGCCTTTGCGGCTCGCCGGGACAGCCTCGGGCGTAGCGCCTCCCGAGGCCGTCCCAAGAAGAGAACTCCTCTTAGGGCTTCAGCTCCTTGAGCCACGAGGCGACGGCGTTCGCCATGGTCGTGGCATGAGCGTCGGGAAAGAGATGATCCGACCCGGGAATCTCAACAAGCCGTTTCGGTCCGGAAGCCACTGCAAAGAGATCCTTCGAGTCTTGGGGAGGCACAACATCATCGGCGAGGCCATAGACGAAGAACCAGGGCACCCGGATCTTCCGCGCAGTCTCCACCACGCTGCCAATCCGGTTCATGTCGTCGATCAGCGCCCGGGAGAGGGGGAACTGCGGCATGTCCCACATGCAACCCGCTCCTGGTGTCACCTCTCCGAACTCGCGCTTGGCGAAGGCGGCCGAATGGGCCATCCCGGCGACCGAGATCAGGAAACGGATGCGCGAATCCTCGCTCGCCCGTAAGACCCCCACAAGCGCCCCGAGGCTATGCCCCGCATAGCCCACATGCCAGTCCCCAAGGGCGTCGAGAACCGAGCCCAGGTCCGCTACCTCCTTGCTGGGAGTAAACTCCTCGAACTTCCCTTCCGACGCCCCGTTGCCGGAGAAGGAAAAGCGCAGGGAATGAATCCCATTGCGGGAAAGCACGTTGGAGAGTTCGATCAGCATCGGCCTATCCTTGTGGGCGGTAATGCCGTGGCCGATCACGACCAGAGTCGGATTATCGGGCGATCCTCCCTGGTAGGCGAAGTCGAGTCGTTCCCCTTGGGCATTGCGAATTTCGTTCGGAATGGATCGTTTCATGCCCCCGTTTACCACGGTTGGAAGGAAGACCGCAACCACCGGGCTTTTGATTTCCCGGAGAAGCCCGCAATCGGGCTATTCCTCCAGGAAAGCGGAGACGCAGCCTTCCTGAAGATAGGCGAGGAAATGGATTTCCCAGAGCGCACGCTGGAGATCGCGCGCTTTGACGGTCAGTGGATTCCACTCCATCTGCTCATCGGTGATCCCTTGGGCGACCGCGAGCGTGAGACGCCGGTCGTTGAGCATCGCAAGAAATTCGTCGACCTCTCCTCGGCTGAGCCGCAGGGAGGGTTGAGAAGCGTTTTGAAGCGGGCTTTCCGGCGCGAGCCACTGGTTGAGAAGCGTCACCCGCTCTGGACGCCAACTGAGCCGCTCGGCTTCCAGCTCCTCAGCCGCACCCGCGATCTCCCCTTCCTCCTCGGACCCCTCACCCCGGGTCAAGACCCCTCGCCAATGGCTCTGCATCGCTTCCGACATCTGGGATAAGTCGGTCTGGTAGTGCTTACGGAGCTCGAGGAGCGAGGAGACCAAGATCTCCCGCTCTCCCGGTTCGAAGCGGAAGAGGGTCGCGTCCGGATGACGCTCGATCTTCACCCGAGCTCCATCGTTGCTTGCAACCCGAACCGTTGCAGTTGATGAACGAGGAACTCGGCCCGCTCTCGCGTTTCCTGGGCGACGAGGCTCTTCCCTTTGTTGTGGACCTCCATCATGTGGCGGGTGGCTTCCTGCTTGCTCATCTTGAGCACGCGCTGGAAGACGTAGACCACATAGCTCATGAGGTTGACCGGATCGTTCCAGACGATCACGCCCCAGCGACGCTCGAAGGCGTCGCGCACCTTTTCGTCAACAACCTCTTCGTGGATGGTCTCCGGGAATGCTATCTGCTCCATCGCTTCCGCCGCTTTCCCACATTTCCAGGTTGAGCTTGCCAGTCCAAAGACGAATTATAACGCCGGACGCGCTGCTCACAAGAACACAAGCTGTGGCTTTTTAGCCTACTAGGCGGAGAGGTTTTGCCAGAAGTTCTTTTTAGTAGCGCGGCACGGATGGATCGATCTCCAGGCTCCAGGCGTCGATGCCCCCCGCGACGTTCTGCACCTTCCGGAACCCCGCGTCAAAGAGCAGTCGGCAGGCCTTGGCGGATCGAATCCCCGCCTTGCAGTGGATCACGATCTCCCGGGCCGGGTCGAGCTCGTGGATGCGCTGATGGAACTCCGAGAGAGGGATCACCTTTGCCCCGGGAATCCGCGAAATCTGGTACTCGTGATGCTCGCGCACGTCGATCAGATCGAAGTCCGCCCGCTCGTCGAGTCGCCGCTTGAGCTCCTGGACCGTCAACTCCGGCAGCTCGTTGGCGGCTACGGGAGCCACGATGCCGCAAAAGGCCTCGTAATCGACCAACTCGCGGATCGTCCGCTCGACACCGCAGATCGGACAGGCGGGATCTTTCCGCAGCCGAAACTCCCGGAACTCCATGCCCAGGGCGTCAAAAAGGAGCAGCCGGCCGATCAGGGGATCGCCCAGACCGAGAATGAGCTTCACCGTCTCGATGGCCTGCACCATCCCGATCAGTCCGGGCAGGACGCCGAGCACTCCCCCCTCCGCACAGCTCGGCACCATGCCGGGGTCGGGAGGCTCCGGATAGAGGCAGCGATAGCACGGTCCTTTTTCCGCCCAGAAGACCGTCGCCTGCCCCTCGAAGCGGAAGATGCTCCCGTAGACGTTTGGTTTTCCCAGGAGCACGCAGGCATCGTTGACCAGGTAGCGCGTAGGGAAATTGTCGGTTCCGTCGACGACGACATCGTAGTCCCGAAGAATCTCGATCGCATTCTCCGCGCGGAGAGCCGTCGGGTAGGGGACGACCTCGACGTTGGGATTGAGCTCATGGATCGCCTCGATGGCCGATTCGATCTTTGGCTTGCCGACGTTGCGGGTCTTGTGAAGCACCTGCCGCTGCAGATTCGAGTCGTCGACCGTGTCGAAATCGACGATACCGAGCCGGCCCACGCCCGCCGCCGCTAGATAGAGAAGCAGGGGCGAGCCGAGACCTCCCGTCCCCACGGCGAGCACGCGCGCAGCCTTGAGCTTTTTCTGCCCTTCAAGCGTGACCTCCGGCATGATCAGGTGTCGGCCGTAGCGCCGAATCTCTTCGTGCGAAAAGCTCGCAGCGGGAAAAACCTTGTTCACTCGCGGCAAATAACTCATCGAATCCCTCTCCTACTCTTTCGCCTTCCGAGCCCGTGGGGTCGCGGGCAGCCCGCCCCTTTTCAAGCTTGTGAACCTCCTAGGCTTGCGAAAGAAAAAGTTTACTTATCTACTACATCCGATGATTCTTCGCAAGCTTCGCCTTGGAAAGCCCAAAACGGCTGCCAAGCCCACACCACAGGCTGCCCCCTGGATCGACTCCGATCCGGAGCTCGCCTCTTTTTTAATACGGCTCCGACCGGGCCAGCCCGTCGCGCTCGACACCGAATCGGCCTCCTTTCACCACTACCAGGCCAGGCTCTGCGTCCTCTCGATCCAACAGGGAGAGACGGCGGCCGTCATCGACACCCTGGGCCTCGACCCCTCCTCCTTATGGACGCCGCTCGCAGGATCGCCCTGGATCCTCCACGGGATGGACTTCGATCGGCGGCTCCTGCGGGAAGCCGGGGCGGCCGATCCCCCCTCGATCTTCGACACGATGGTCGCCGCCCAGCTTTGCGGCCTTCCGGCGATCGGCTACGCGGCCCTGGTCGAACGCTTCTTTGGAATCGTGCTTGCCAAGGAGAGTCAGAAGGCCGATTGGGCCAGGCGCCCGCTCTCGCCAACCATGCTCAACTACGCGGCTCAGGACGTCCGCTACCTCGGCCCCCTCCAGGAACGGCTCTCGGACGAGCTCCGCCGGCTGGGACGTCTCGACTGGCACCGGGAGAGCTGCGCGCGGCTCCGGCGCAAGACGGGGGAACCCACGCCAGAAAGGTCCGGTGCCTGGAGAATTCGCGGCTGGCGTGAGCTCCCCCCCAAGGCCCTCCCCTTCCTCCGCGCGCTCTGGGAGTGGCGAGAAGAGGAGGCCGCTCGCCGCGACCTGGCTCCCTTCCGGCTGGTTCCCCCGGAGCTGCTGCTCCGCATGGCGATCTGGGCGGCCGCACACAAGGAGCCCGTCCCGCCAAAATGGCTCCCGCGCCACCTCGGAGAGGCGGAGCGCTCCCGGCTGGCGAAGGCGCTCGCCCATCCGAAGGAATCGCCGGAGGAGCTCTTCCCACCCGTGGGGCCACGACTCAGGCTGACTTCCGCAGCGACCCAGCGTCTGGAGGAGCTCAACGCGAGGCGCAGCCGCCTCTCAGCACTTCTGGGCATTGACGCGGGAGTACTCGCTCCGAAGCCTATCCTCCTGGAGCTCGCCCAAGATCCGCAAGGGGCGCCCGAACGCCTTCTGGACGAAGGGCGCTGGTGCCGCTGGCAGCAGGACCTTTTCGCCGACTCTTGATTTCCGGAACCGAACCGGCTGGCCCGCCGCGGGGAAGAAGCCTTTCCCGCGGGAGTGCAAAGGGTTGACTTTCCTCAGGCGCCCCGTCCAATTGTTACAAAAAGGGAGAAACGATGGCGGGACATAGCCACTGGGCAAAGGTTCGGCACCAGAAAGGGGTGACCGACGCGCGGAAAGGGAAGCTCTTCAGCAATCTGGTCCGGGAGATCGCGCTCGCCGCCAAGCTCGGCGGCGGGGATCCCAGCTTCAATCCGCGCCTGCGACGAGCGGTCGAAGCCGCAAAGAGCGAAGGAGTCGCCTCTGAGAGCATTGCGCGGGCCATTCAGCGCGGAACAGGCGAGCTCGCCGGCGAGTCCTACGAGGAGATCCTTTACGAGGGGTACGCTCCGGGAGGCGTCGCGGTCCTGGTCGAAGCGGCGACCGACAATCGGAACCGAACGGCGGCGGAGATCCGCAGCCTCTTCACCCGCCACGGAGGAAATCTGGCCGGATCGGGCAGCGTCTCTTGGCTCTTCCAGCGGAAGGGCATCATCCGCGTCGATGCATCCGAGGTTCCGTTCGATCGCGTCTTCGAGGCCGCGGTGGAGGCTTCGGCCGAGGACGTGCAGCCCGCGGACGGCTCGACTGAGATTATCTCATCGCCCGACCGGCTGGAGGGAATCGTCAAAAGCCTGGAAGCGGCGAAGATCCCCATCGGGTCGGCTTCCCTCGCCTATCTCCCTCAGAACGTCGTCCCGATCAAGGACGAGGAGAGCGCCCGCTCGCTCCTCCGTCTGCTCGACGCCCTGGAGGAACACGACGACGTCCAGCATGTCTTCGCCAACTTCGAAATGGCGCCGGAAATGATGGAACAGGCGGTGGCTGCGGTCCCGGGAAAATAGGAAAGCCATGACCTCGTCGGAAATTCGCGAGAGCTTTCTCCGTTTCTTTCGGGAGCGCGCCCACACGGTCGTCCCCTCGGCACCGCTCCTGCCCGACTCTCCCAACCTGCTCTTCACGAATGCGGGGATGAACCAGTTCGTGCCCATCTTCCTAGGGAGGAACTCCTGCCCCTATTCCCCGCCCCGCGCCGCCGACACCCAGAAGTGCATCCGCGCCGGCGGAAAGCACAACGACCTCGAAGAGGTGGGATTCGATACCTGCCATCACACCTTCTTCGAGATGTTGGGCAACTGGTCCTTCGGAGACTATTTCAAGAAAGAAGCCATCGCGTGGGCCTGGGAGCTGCTCACCGGCTGGTGGCATTTTCCGCCGAACCGTCTCTACGCGAGCGTCTACGAACCGGCTCCGGGCGAGCCGGGCGAATTTGACGCCGAATCGTACGAGGCGTGGGCCGCTCTCTTCGCGGGTGCCGGCTACGATCCGGCGATCCACGTCGTCAAGTTCGGCGAGCACGACAATTTCTGGATGATGGGCGAAACCGGTCCCTGCGGCCCCTGCTCCGAGATCCACGTCGATCTCACCCCCGAAGGGATGAGCCGCGGCCGGCTTGTCAATCGAGGCGACCCGCGCTGCCTCGAGGTCTGGAACCTCGTCTTCATCCAATACGATGCGCGGGGAGACGGCTCCCTCTCCCTGCTGCCCGCCCGGCACGTCGACACGGGAATGGGGCTCGAACGGATCGCCTCGATCCTCCAAGGAACGAGCGGATTCCGCGACTTTCCCCAAAGGATCTCCAACTACGACACAGACCTCTTCCGCCCGCTCCTTCAGATTCTCGAAAGGCTCTCCGGACTCCCTTACCGGGGTGAGCTCCCTGAGCCTGGCGGACAAGGTGAGCCGAGCGATGTCGCCTTCCGCGTCATTGTCGACCATTTCCGGGCGCTCGCCTTCGCGATCGCCGACGGCATCCTTCCCAGCAACATCGGGCGGGGCTATGTCCTGCGCCGCATCCTCCGGCGGGCGAGCCGCTTCGGCCGCACCCTGGGGCTTCGGGCTCCCATCCTCCCCGAGCTCCTTCCCGGCCTGATTTCCGCGATGGGCGAAACCTTTCCCGAGCTGATCGAGCAAGAGTCGCAGATCGCCACCGTCCTCGCTGCGGAGGAGAGTCTCTTCGCCCGGACCTTAGAGCGGGGCCTCTCCCTCTTCGAGGAGCTCGCCCGGGAGTCCGCCGGGCGGAAGAGCCGGGAGATCGCTGGCGAGGAGGCCTTCCTTCTTTACGACACCTACGGCTTCCCGCTCGATCTGACCGAGCTCATGGCCCGCGAGCGCGGCCTTCGCGTCGATACGCGGGGTTTTACGGATTGCATGGAAAAACAGCGGAGCCGTTCCGCGGCGGCGCGGGAAGACGATCTCCTGAGCGTTGCGGCGCAGAGCGATTTCGTCGGCTACGAAGAGCTCGAGGCCGAAGGAGAGGTCATCCTCCTTTTCGCGGGAAATCGCGCCGTCTTCGACCGGACCCCGTTTTACGCCGAGATGGGCGGACAGGTCGGCGACGCTGGCACGGTGGAGCATGACGGCCGCGAGCTTCGAGTGCTCGATACTGTCCGTTCGGCCAGCGGCGCCCATCTCCACCGCTTGGAGGGACTCGATCGCCTCGAACCCGGCACCCGGGTGCTCCTCCGCGTCGACCGGGAGCGCCGGCAGAGGATCGCCATCCACCACACCGCGACCCATCTTCTCCACTGGGCCCTCCGTGAAGTGCTGGGTCCTCAAACGGTCCAGCGGGGAAGCTACGTCGGTCCCGACCGGCTCCGCTTCGACTTTTCCCATACGGGCCCGCTCTCCCCCGAGCAGATCGCCCGGGTGGAGCGGCTCGTGCAGGAGCGCATCGCCCAGGACGAACCGGTAAGCTGGGAGGAGCGTTCCTATGCCGAGGTCAGGAACGAACCGCACATTCTCCAGTTCTTCGGAGAAAAATATGGCGAGCGCGTCCGGGTCGTTTCCGTCGGAGAGTGCTCCCGGGAGCTCTGCGGAGGAACTCATATCCGCCACACGGGCGAGATCGGATTCTGGAAGATTCTCACCGAAACCGGGGTCGCTGCGGGCATCCGCCGAATCGAGGCCTCCGGAGGAGCGGCCCTTCTGGATTTTCTTCGCGAGCAAGCGAGCGCTCAGGAGAAGGCGTGGGAAGGACTGCATCAGAAAGATCCGACCATCCCTCCGCTCGCTCCTTTCCCTTCCGAAGCCGCCCCCGCCCGGGCGGCCGAGCGCGTCGCAGAACGCCGCGATGCTCTCCAGCAACTCGAACGGAGGATTCGCGAAGCAGAAAAGCAGGCCGCCAAGAAGGCCGAAGATGCCCTGCGGGCGCGCGCCCGCCAAGAAGCGGAGGCGGCTCGGGGAGCCGCGGAGCGTTGCGGCTCTCTCCCCGTTCTCCTGTCCGACTGCGGCTCCGCTCCAGCGGGCTATCTTCCCCTGCTCTGGCAGGCCATCCAAGGCCAGTGGGAAGGCGTGGCGGTCCTCGCCGGCCGTGACCAAGGGCGCGCTGTGTTTTTGATCGGGGTTTCTCCCTCTCGACTCCCCGATGCCGACGCCGCCCGACTCCTCCGGGAGATCCTCTCGCCCATCGCAGGAAAAGGGGGCGGCCGACGGGAGCTCGCCCAGGGAAGCAGCGGACGGGCGGAAAGCATCCCGGCCGCGTTGGCTCATGCGCGGGAGCTGCTTCGCGCGATCGGCGGTGCCCAGCCAGGCTAGGAAACGCTCTCCATGCAACCCATCGGTCGCCTTCTGCTCATTACGGGACTTCTGCTCGCGGGGATCGGGCTGCTGATTAGCCTCGGGTTCAACCCCAAGTGGATTGGGAGACTCCCGGGCGACATCCGGATCGAAAAGGGCAACGTGCGCTTCTTCCTTCCGATCACTACGTGCCTGCTCGGCAGCCTGCTCCTGAGCGCAATCCTCTGGCTCTTCCGGCGCTGACCCGGAGAAGCGCTTCCCCACTCGGACGGGTCATGCGCGATCGTGGACATGGCCCGCCGAAAGAGGATGTTTGTGAGAGCGTCAGTTACGGCTTGACGTCTTCGTCGGGGATCGCGTTGAGGTCGGCTTCGGTCAAGGGGGAGGTCCGCTGGGCGTACTCCGCGCGGGCCGCCTTCACCTGCTCCGCGGTTACCGGAGTCCCCTTATTGCCCCATGCCTGCCGCAGGTAGGTTAGGATCCCGGCGATCTTGTCGTCGGACAAAATGGCCTTCCACGGCTGCATCGGACCGTTGTACTGCATCCCGTTGACGGTGATCGGGCCCTGCAGCCCGTTGAGGGCGATCGCGATCGCCCGCTTCGACCCCCCTGTCATCATGGGGGAGCCCGCCAGGGGAGGATAGACAGCCGGAATCCCGGTGCCGGTTGGCTGATGGCAGGCGGCGCAGTTCATCGTATAAAGCTGCTCGCCCTGCTTCAAATCCTGGGAAAATGCCGCCAGCGGGGCCAGCCCGATCGCTCCGCCCACGATCGCCGCCCAGCGGTGGCTGCGGGCTGCTTCCCGAGAAAGAAATGGGGAACGAGAACCGATCCAATCGCGCAAGGATGTCTTCATCGTAACCCACTCAAGATCGGTTCCTTACGCCTTTTGTCAATCCTAAAGCGGCGTTGGTCTTTTTTCCGCCGGTCCCGCGCCTCCGCTTCCCGGGTTCTAGGGCGCCAGTCGCTCCACCCTCCATCCCCCTTCTGGCTCGCGCTCGTACAGGAAGCGATCGTGGAGCCGACTGCTCCGGCCCTGCCAAAACTCGATCTCGTCGGGCACCAGGCGGTATCCGCCCCAATGGGGAGGCAGAGGAACCTCGCCCGAGGCAAACCGTTCCCGCATCTCCCGGAGGCGGCTTTCCAGGAAAGCGCGCTCGGTCGGTATCGGCTCGCTTTGCGGGGAGGCCCAGGCGGAGAGACGGCTCAGCAGCGGCCGACTCTGAAAATAACGAAAGGACTCCTCCGTGGACACCATTTCCACTACTCCCCGGGCACAGACTTGCCGCAGCGAGGCCGGCCAAAAGCAGGAAAAGGCTCCCTGGGGATTTTCTTCGAGGTCTCTCCCCTTGCGGCTCCGGTAATTGGTGAAGAAGAGAAAACCCCTCTCGTCGATCGCCTTGAGCAGCACCATCCGGCTACGCACCCTCCCCTTCCGGGAGGAAGTGGCCAGTGCGGCTGCCGAGGGATCGCCGGCCTCTACCCGCAGCGCCTCCTGATACCAGGAAACAAACTGCCTCAGCGGGTCGCTGTTCAGATCTTCCCGCGCAAGCGGGGGCCCTGCAAAATCCTTTCCGGATCCCTCGAGATAGATCATCGCCACTTCCTTTTCTCCTGCCGTTTGCATGCCGCAGGCGCTCGAGCCTAGTCGGCGATCCCCCAGGATAGCAAGAAAGGGTTGTGGGTCGAACGCCAGGCTGATTTACTATCTCCATGACTCGCCGCATTCTAACTTCCCATGAAAAGGCGTTGGAGATCAACCTAGATCAGAAAATCTACGGCACGATCGCGGAAATCGGCGGCGGGCAGGAGGTCGCTCGATGGTTCTTCACGGTGGGAGGGGCTGCGGGGACCATCGCCAAATCGATGTCGGCCTATGACATGACCTTCAGCGACGCCATCTATGGTCCAACCGAACGCTATGTCTCGCGTGAGCGGCTTCTGGCGATGCTCGACCATGAATATGATCTTCTTCTGGAGCGGCTCAGTCAAAAAAGGGGAGAAGAAACCCGCTTCTTCGTCTTCGCCGACACCGTCGCCATCCGGGGCTTTCAGCCCCGGAGCGAATGCCACGGATGGCTAGGGGTGCGCTTTCAGCACGAGGGCTCGGCCAAGCCGAGCGAGGTCATCCTTCATATTCGCCTCCGGGATCGCGAGCGCGTTCGCCAGCAGGAGGCATTGGGAATCGTCGGCGTCAATTTACTTTATAGCATGTGCTATATATGGGCCGATCCTTATCGGCTTCTCGAATCCCTATTGGATAATCTCGATTCCGAGAGGTTGGAGATCGATATGGTTTTGGCACGGGGCCCCGCGTTCGTCGATTGCGATAATCGCCTCCTCAATCTTCATCTGATCGTGCTCGGCTTGGCGCGGGTCATCCTCTTCGATCCGACGGGCCATCCGCGTCAGCCGAGTGAGCTCCTTTATCGCAAATCGGTGCTGATCGAACGCGGAGAATTTGCTCCCGTCACGCGGATGCACATGGACATGCTCCAGCTCGCCCGGCAGAAATTCCTTCAGGATCCAGCGATCGAGCGCTTCGCCAAGATCGAGCTCCTGGAGATTACCACCAAGAACCTTCTCTTGCCCGACGGCAAGGTCGACTCGCGCGATTTCCTCGAGCGCGTCGATCTGCTCTGCGCGATCGGTCACCATGTCCTGATCTCCAACTATGCCGAATTCTTTGAGATCAGCGCCTATCTAGCCCGCTATGCGGAAGGGCTGGTCGGGATCGTGCTTGGCATCCCCCTCTTGGAACAGATCTTCAGCGAGCGCTACTACTCCTATGTGGAAGGAGGAATCCTCGAAGCCATGGGCCGCCTCTTCAAAAAGAACGTCAAGCTCTACGTCTATCCTACCCGGAAGGTTTCGGACGGAGAGCTCAGGACGGTCGAGCAACTCGCCTTGGAAGGGCCGCTGGCCCATCTCTATGCCTACTTGAAGGAAACAGGGAGGATCGAGTCCCTCACTCCCCGCAGCCCGCCAGACGTGAGCTTCTCCCCCAGGCAAGTCGGCGCCCTCATACGCTCGGGCGACCCCACCTGGGAGGACTACGTCCCGGTCCGAGCGGCCCAACTGATTCGGGAAAAGCGGTTCTTCGGCTATGGCGAGGCCGCACCGGCGGTCGTCTCCTGACGGAAAAGCGACGGGGGAGCGTTATCCTCTTTCCACTCGTCCGGCGATAACCTATTCTCGTTTCGCATGGCGCGACGATCCGCCCTTCTCCTGCTCCTGCTCTCAGTGGCTTTCTCCTCTTCCGCCGACCCCGCTCGGAACGACCCCCAACCCGCCGGCTCGAGCCCGCTGCCTCGCTCGGTCGTTTTCCGCGGAGAAGGGGTTTTTACGCGGCTGGTCTCCGAAGCAGAAAGGGAAGACTGGCGGGCTCTCCCGATCGGCCAACGCACGGCCCGTGTCGGCCTGGCCCTGGTGGGAACCCCCTATAAGAACTGGACGCTCGAGATCGACGACCACATCGAGGCGCCTTCGGTCGACCTCCATGAGATGGATTGCTGGACCTTCTTCGAGATCTCCCTCGGCTTTGCCCGCATGCTGCGAGAGAAGCCGGCCGGCTACGAACCCGAGGACCTCCTCCGGATGATCGAGATCGACCGCTACCGGGCAGGGCATTGCGACGGAACCTACTACTCCCGCCTCCACCACCTGGAGGATTGGATTCGCGATAATTCCCGCCGCGGCTTGGTCGTCGATCTGACGAGATCGCTGGGCGGGATTCCGATGACCGGCCACTCCCTCCATTACATGGGCGAGCACTGGCAGGAGTTCCGCTATCTCCGCCACAATCCCGATCTCATCCCTCGCTTTCAGGAACTGGAAAAACGGATCTCCTCCCAACCCGTCTACTACATCCCCAAGGCGCATGTGCCCGCGATTGAGCCCCGCCTCCAGAACGGGGATGTGATCTGCATCGCCAGCTCCTGGCCAGAAACATTTACTTCACACGTCGGGTTGGCTTACCGCGACCCCAAGGGGGTGCTCCACTTCCTCCACGCCACCTCGATCCAAGCCGAGCGCCGCGTTGTCATCGGACCCAGGCTCAGCGACTACCTCTTCGCCCACCCCAAGGCGGCAGGCATCCTGGTCGCACGGCCGCTTGATCTTCCCCGATCGGGCGCCCCGCAGCCGGCCAAGGCTGCGGAACAATCGACCGCTGCCAAGGAAGCGCCGCCGGTCGCCTCCTCCCAAGGGAGGCCGGGTCCCCGTCCGGTCGAATAGGGATCGGGACTACGGCGTTGCCGCAAAGAGAGATCCCCCCTCTTTCAGGATGGAAGACGCCCGCTTGCCCCGTTTCCGCCTCCGCCGGGAGAGAGGACGGCCGGCAAGAGCCAGGCTGGCGGATGGGAAACGAGCTGGCTTGCCTCGCGAAAGCTCGCCACCGGCAGCTCCGCATGGCGGCAGAGGGAGGCGGCCGTCTCTGCAAGCGTCTTCTCCGACGGCTCGGAAAAGCCGTTGAGGAGGATTCCGATGGGGGGCAGACCGGCGGCCCGGATGCTCTCCACCGTCAGCAGCGTATGATTCAAGACCCCGAGCCGAGAAAGGGCTACGACGATCATCGGCAGCTGCAAGCGCACAGCCAGGTCGCAGACCGTCTCGGTCGAGGTCAAGGGTGTCTTCCATCCCCCTACCCCTTCGACGACTGCATAAGAAAATCGCGCCAAAAGCGGTCGCACGCGGGCTTCGACTTCCGGAAGAGTCAGCTTCCGCCCCTCCGCCTCAGCAGCGAGCGCTGGAGCCGCTGGACAGCGGAAGAAAAAGGGATTGATTTCCGAGAGGGGGATTTTAGTTCCGGTCGCCTCCTGTAGGCAAAGGGCGTCATCCTGGGAGCCGGTCGCAATGGGCTTGAGACCAACGGGCCGCAACCCCAAACGCCGCCAGGCACAAAGCAGCGCCGCGCTGAAATAGGTCTTGCCGACGCCGGTGTCCGTGCCCGTGACAAAAAGATGGTGTCGTTTTTCCGGTTGCAAATGTCGAGGCGCTCCGTAAGCTTACTCGATCCTTCCGGAAGGCGGAGGAATGGGATCCTTCTTGAAAGCAAACCGAAACGCAAGCAAATATGGCTGATCTTACCAATCGATATCCCGACAACGTTGCCGGAAAATACTACGTAGACTCCCAGTGCATCGACTGCGACCTATGCCGGGAGACTGCTCCTTCGAACTTCAAGCGGAATGACGACGGCGGCCATTCGTATGTCTACAAGCAGCCCGAGACCCCGGAAGAAGAAGAGCAGTGCCGCGAGGCCAAGGAAGGCTGCCCGGTGGAAGCGATCGGAGATGACGCGGTGCCCGCCGAGGTAGGGGCGCAGGCGGCCGAAGCCCGCCGAGGCTGACGATTCTCCGAACGGAGCCGAGCATTTTGCTGGATGGTGCCAGAGTCGTCCCCTCCAGGTCGGCCACCGTTCAACAGATCGCTTCCATGGGAGAAGCCCGAAGCCCAAGGGACGCGCAGGAAGTCCTCCGAGGCACTTCGGGTTCCCGGGAAGAGCGGAAGATCCTCCGTCCGTGTAAATCCGGAGAGAGGCTCGACCGCTACCTCGCTGCTTCCCTGGGCATGTCGCGCGCCACGGTACAGCAGCGGCTCCGATCGGCGGCCGTCCGCATCAAGGGCGTTTCTACGGTCCCCTCGGCTTCCTATCGTCTTCGGGGAGGCGAAGAGATCGAAATCGATCTTTCCGTTCGGCTGCCTGTCCTCGAGGATCTTCTTCCTGCGGCGGAGCCGATCCCGCTGGAGGTGCTCTACGAGGACGACGATCTTCTCCTGATCGACAAGCCCTGGGGGCTCGTTGTCCATCCCGCCTACGGCCACCGGACGGGAACGCTCGTGAACGCGCTGCTCGACCTCCTGCCCCGGCTTCCGGGAGCCGGGACGATCCGGCCGGGCATCGTCCATCGGCTCGACCGGGAAACGAGTGGCCTTCTGGTCGTGGCGAAGACCGAAGCGGCCAGAAGGAGCTTGCTCGACCAGTTCGCCTCCCGGACGGTCGAGAAACGGTACGAGGCGATCGTTTGGGGAGACTTTCCCCGGGGCCCCGTCTCCTGCGCCAAGAATGTCGGTCGCGATCCGCGAAACCGCCAGCGGATGACGGTTCTCCGCATGGGCGGACGAACCGCGCTTACCGAATTTCACCTGATCGAGCAGCACCGCGCGGCCGCCCGAGTCGAATGTTGCCCGCGAACCGGGCGGATGCACCAGCTGAGAGTCCATCTCGCCTCGCTCGGCCATCCAATCGTCGGTGATCCGCTCTACGGAAGGGGTCGGCAGCCTGAAAGCCCGCGTCTTCTCCTCCATGCGCGCAGCCTGGGCTTTGCCCATCCCGGCTCGGGCGCATGGGTCCGCTTCGAGAGCCCGCTTCCTAAAGAATTCCTAACGTGGTTGATGAAGAACGATGCGAACGGACCCTGAACCATTGCGTACGGCTCTCCTTGCCTACGTGGAGGCGCTGCGACGCACCGGCCGCCGCTCGATCCGCCTGGCACCCGGTTGGCGACAGGGGCTGCCCCCGGTCCCGCCCTCGGCCCCGGAAGCTGCTTCCCCGCTTCTTCCCGTAGCTCCAAATCCTTCGCCGCCGGCAAGCCCACCATCCCGGCAGGCTCCCGCCTCCCCTTCGCCGATTCGGCCGACCGAGGCCGAAGGAGGGGTCGACAGCGAAGAGCGAGGCATGCGGCTTCAAGCGCTCCGGGAAAAGACGGCCGGGTGCCGCCGCTGCGCGCATCTGGCTTCCTTCCGCTCCCAGGTGGTCTTCGGCGTGGGGAATCCCCACGCCCGCCTTCTCTTCGCCGGCGAAGCGCCAGGAGCGGAAGAGGACCGGCTGGGCGAACCCTTCGTCGGGCCCGCCGGGAAGCTTTTGACCCGCATGATCCAGGCAATGGGGCTTGAAAGAGAGGATGTCTATATCGCCAACATCCTCAAGTGCCGGCCCGATTTGCCCCCGGGCACTCCGGGCAATCGGAGGCCTACTCCGGAAGAGATGGAGACCTGCTTGCCCTATCTGCGGGAGCAGATCGGCATCATCCAGCCGGAAGTGATCGTCGCGTTGGGGGCGACCGCGCTGGAGGGATTGACGGGGCTGCGGAAGGGCATCAGCACCCTGCGGGGAAGCTTTCTCGATTTTCAGGGGATTCCGCTTCTCCCGACATTCCATCCGAGCTACCTGCTCCACAATCCCAGCCTCAAGCTGAAACGACAGGTGTGGGAAGATCTGCTTCTGGTGATGGAGCGGCTCCCGCTCCCGATTAGCGATCGCCAGCGCGGCTTCTTCCTGACCAAGGCCCAACCCTAATCCTGCCCGCTCATCCTGCCCGCTCAAGGCCCTCCCAGGGAGGCGCCGCGCGGCCACGCGCATCTTTTTCTTCGACAATCGGCGCCCAGCGCGAAAAGCTTCTTTCCATGAGGAATCCTCCCGCGCCGGGAAACCCGTTTTATCCGCAGAAGAACGGCCAGGACAAAAAACGGCCGGGCGGCTTTTTCGGCGCTCCTTGGCAGCTCCTCCTCCAGGTCCTGGTCGCTCTCCTGCTCGTCTGGCTCTGGCAGGAGAGCGTGCAACGCGCGACTGTCACGACGATTCCCTACAGCACCTTCCTCGATAAGCTCGCTAAGAAAGAGATCCTCGAGTGCACGATCACGCCCGACGAGATCCAAGGAAAGATGGCGGCTCCCCCTCCAACGAAGAAAGAAAAGGAGGCCAAGCCGGAACCGAAGGCCGCCCTCTTTCGGACGGTCCGGGTCGAGGATCCCAACCTCGTCGCCGAGCTGCAGAGCGCGCACACCGTCTACGCAAGCGTGCGGCCGAGCCTCCTCTCCCAGCTCATCTTTTCGTGGATCCTTCCCATCGGAATCTTCTTCCTCATCTGGATCGGGCTGAGTCGCTGGATGACGCGCGGAGCGGGCTATTCCCTCCTCAACGTGGGCAAGAGCCGGGCCCGTCTCGTCGCCGAAGAGGGCACCGGAGTCAGCTTCGAGGATGTCGCGGGCTGCCAGGAGGCGAAGGTTGAGCTTCAGGAAGTTGTCGATTTTCTCAAGAGCCCCGGCCGGTACCGGGCACTCGGAGCCAAGATCCCCAAAGGGGTTCTCTTGATCGGCCCTCCGGGCACGGGGAAAACTCTTTTGGCCCGCGCGGTCGCGGGAGAAGCCCATGTCGCCTTCTTCTCCCTGAGCGGAAGCGAATTCGTCGAGATGTTCGTTGGGGTCGGCGCCTCGCGTGTACGTGACCTCTTTGTGCAGGCGAAGGGCCGCGCCCCTTGCATCATCTTCATCGACGAGCTCGATGCCATCGGACGCCAGCGGGGGGTGAGGATCGCGATGGGGCACGACGAACAGGAGCAGACCCTCAACCAGTTGCTCGTGGAGATGGACGGCTTCGATCCCAACGAGGGGATCATCCTCCTGGCGGCGACCAACCGACCCGACATCCTCGACCGGGCGCTACTTCGCCCCGGACGTTTCGATCGGCACGTCCCCGTCGACCTCCCGGATGCCCAAGGCCGGGAGTCGATCCTTGCGGTCCACAGTCGAGGAAAACCCTTGGCGCCGACAACGAATCTCCAGGAGGTCGCCCAGGCCACCTCCGGCTTTTCCGGTGCTGATCTGGCCAATCTGATGAACGAGGCGGCTCTCCTGGCCGCGCGCCGGACGGCGCATCAGATCGAGCAGGCCGATCTCCTCGAGGCCTTGGAGAAGGTGATCGCCGGACCCGAGCGCCGCAGCCTTCAGCTTGCCGAGGAAGAAAAGCATCGGGTCGCCTACCATGAGGTGGGCCACGCGCTAGTCGCTGCGATCACTCCCGGCGCGGATTCGGTGCGAAAGATCAGCATCATTCCCCGCGGCCGAGCGGCCTTGGGCTACACGCTGCAGCTCCCTCCGGCTCAACAATACCTCTTCACGCGAACTCAACTGCTCGCCAAGATCCGCTGCGCGATGGGGGGAAGGGCTGCCGAGGAGGTGGTCTTCCGCGAAGTGAGCACCGGTGCCGAAAACGATCTGGAGGTGGCGACTACCCTCGCCCGGCAGATGGTCTGCCTCTACGGCATGAGTGAATCGGTCGGCTTGGCGCACCTCGTTCCGAGCCGACCCGGAATGATCGAGGTTCCCGGAGTTGACGGCCATGTCGAATACAGCGGAGAAACCGCACGGTTGGTCGACCAGGAAGTGCAGCGCCTCCTCGAGGCCGCCTACCAGGAAGCCAAGACCATCCTCCAAGACGAGCGCAAGACGCTGGAGGAGGTGACCGCCGAGCTCCTCAAGAAGGAGACGCTGGACGCTGAGCAGTTCTTCGCTCTCCTGCCCGATTCCGCAAAGAAACCGTTAGCCGCTCAGCCATAGCATCTTAACAAGCATTTGCATTTCCAATTGACCCGCTTGCTCCCCTAGGTCTATCTTATTCGCCCAGATGAGCTCCCTTCCGCCAGGGCACGACGCTGGATTTTTCCCCCCTTCCCAAGAAGAGCCGCAGGCTTGGCCTGCCACGGAGGCTGGAGTGCCTTCGCACGAGGACGCCCAACCTCAACCTCCTCCTTCCCAATCGGCTCCGCCGCATGGCGCGCATTGGCCTCCGCCATTCTTTCTTCGCCCGAACGCTTCGGCTCCCGAAACGGCGCATCCGCAGTCGGCTCCCCCTCCGCAGGGCGGATACGGCTCCTTCTTCTATCCGCAGCATCCCGCTGCTCCGGGCAACAGGCCCGCTCCGCCGCAAACCCCGGCCAATGGCGGCCCGGCCCCATGGACGCCTCCCATTCCCCCGGCGCAAGGACCCGCCCAATCCTGGCAGCACCCGGTTTGGGCCCCGCAGCCCTATGCTTCGCCGGCTCCCGCGTATCCCGCGAACGGCACCGGTCAGCCGGACGCCTACTCCCCTCCTCCGGCTCCCCAGCACTCCGCCCCGCAGCCCTCCCGACGCACCCAGGCTCCCTCTCCTCAGAACTACCGCCCCTCCCCGGCCCCAGCCCCGGTCCCGGTCCAAAACCACCCGGCTCCGACCCCGCAGCCCTATGCTTCGCCGGCTCCCGCGTATCCCGCAAACGGCACCGGCCAGCCCGACGCCTACCCTCCTCCGGCTCGCCAGTACTCCGTCCCGCAGCCGCCCCAGCGCACCCAGGCTCCGGCCCCGCAGAACTACCGCCCTGCCCCGGCCCCAGCCCCAGCCCCGGTCCCGTCCCAAAACCACCCGGCTCCGACCCCGCAGCCGTCTCCCCAGCGCGCCCCCCAAGCGCCGGGCGCGGCGCCGCAAGCTTCTCGCACCGCTCCCACGCAGGAGCCGCCGGGCAGCTATTCCAACGGGATGCGGACGTCGCCGCGGACTCCCGGGGCATCCGCAAAAGGTTCGGAGCAGCAGCCACCTCCCTATACGGTGCGGCCGACGGGTCGCACGGGGGAGCGACAGACCAAGACTCGAGAGGCCGCTAAGCCCGCCGCAAAGCCGAAGGCAGAAGATCCCGGCAGTGACTCGACAGGACGATTCGGAGTCATAGCGCTTGCGCTGACCGCCGCTCTCGTCAGCACGCTCACCGCAATTTATCTTGCACTGGTCTACGCCGAGGTGTTTTAAGAGCAGCTTGCCGCCGCGAGCGGCAGCGAACCCGATTCAGGAGGTTTTTCATGGCTGGTCCCGTCCACGAAATCACTAACGCCAATTTTGATCAGGAAGTGACCCAATCACCCATTCCGGTAGTGCTCGACTTCTGGGCGGAATGGTGCGGGCCTTGTCGCATGGTCGCACCGGTCATCGATGAGCTCGCTGGCGAGCTTTCCGGAAAGGTGAAGTTCGGCAAGGTCAACGTCGACCAGGAGCAAGAGCTCGCCTACCGCTTCTCGATCCAGTCCATTCCGACCCTCCTGATCGTCAAGGACGGCGAGGTCAAAGGCCGCCAAGTGGGTGCGGCTTCCAAGAGCCATATCCTTGCCAAGATTCAGCAGTCCCAGTAACCGACGCCGACTTTTTCTGCTTGCGTGGAGCCTATTCCTCGCGTAATCTATTTCACACTCAAGATCGCGGGGTGGAGCAGCCCGGTAGCTCGTCAGGCTCATAACCTGAAGGTCGGAGGTTCAAATCCTCCCCCCGCCATTCTTTCCCGCTCATAACACCAAGCGGGCTTTGTTCCATAGAAGTCCTTCCTGCGGGCTTCCTCATCTTCTTGCGGCATCCTGAAGCCGTTCTTGACCCGTCCAGCAGGAGCAGGCCCTCCCGTGAGCGGAGTGAACCTCCCATCCCCCTCCCGAGCGGCGAGGCGGTTACTCTTGCCATTGAGGCAATATGGGCAGGTACATCTATCTTAACGGACGATCTCAATGGCTCTTTTCATTCGCGACCCCGAAGTAGACGCCTTGGCGGAAGAGCTCCGCAAGATCACCAAGGTCAGGAGCAAGACAGAGGCGATTCGTTCCGCCCTGCGAGCCCAGTTGATCCAGGCGCGGTGCCTGTCCTCCTTGACGGATCGGATGGCTCGCGCGAAGGCGATTGCCGATGCCATGGGGCCCAGAGATCCGTCCTTCGATCGGAAAGCCTTTACGGACGAGATGTGGGGAGAAAGCTGATGTTCATCGACGCTTCAGCTGTCGTCGCGATTCTCGGACGTGAGCCGGGTTACGAGACGATCGAGCGACGTTTTGCTTCCCACGTCGGTCCTTTCTTCGCTTCACCTCTTATCAAGCTCGAGGCTCCCCTTGCGCTGGCCCGGCAGAAGGCGGCGGCAGGAAGGGGAATGAATCCGTGACACGCCCAATCCGCTGAAGCGGATGGGCTTCCCTCGATCGCTCTCGGTTTGCGGGCGCTTCTCAAGGAGAATCCGCGGCGGAGAAATCCGCAGCGATGCTGGATTGCGCGATTTGGCTCGACGATTTTGGCCTCTGCCCGGCTCCTCTTTCATCTTGCTTGCACCGGGTTTGGGCGCTCGCCAGCCGAAAACAATCTCTCTTGAGAAGGTCGAAAAGCGAGTGGGGAGAGAGAGCCTTGCCTCCCTACTTTCTTCTTGTGGCGACACGGAGTTGTGCCGGAGAATTTTTTGAACGGGCGGTGGGCTGCGGCGCAGGAGGAAGTAGGAAGTCGCATGGCGATTGAATCCGACATCGACGCAATGATTCTCGGGGCTGGAGGAGGCGGATATCCGGTCGCCTTTCGCCTTGCCAAGAACGGCCAATCGGTAGTCATGGCCGATCCAATCGGCAATCTCGGCGGCCACTGCCTGGCGGAGGGCTGCGGTCCATCGAAGACCGTTCGGGAAGCGTCTCTCGCTCGCACCTGGCCAGACAAGTATCCCCTCTTAGGCTTGCGAGGCACGAAGCCGGATGCCGATTGGCGTGCCATTCTCGCCCACAAGGACCGGCTTCAATCCTCCCGCTATGCGCAACACCGCGTACAGATCGAGCAATCTTCGATCGTTTTCCACAAGGGAAGGGGACGCATTGTCGACGAGCGGACGGTCGAGGTGACGACGGAGGAGGGGAAACTCTACCGCTATCATGCCAAGCACCTGATCGTTGCGACAGGCTCTCGGCCCCATATCCTCCCGATCCCAGGGGCGGAGCTTGCCCTCACCTCCCACGACTTTTTCCGGCTCGGCGCTGATCTCCCCTTCCCAAGACGGCTCGTAGCAATCGGCGGGGGCTACATCGGCCTTGAGATCGCCTCGATGCTCCAAAATCTGGGCGCCGAAGCCACGGTGCTCGAAGTCACGGACCAGATCCTCCCCGGGGTCGATGCGGAGATCGCCTCCTTTCTCCACAACGCTCTCGCTCGCCGGATCCGCATCCCCGTCCATGCGAAGGTAACGGCGATCGAGCGGGGGATGACGGGCGATCTGCGTGTCCATTATGAGCAGGCGGGAGAGACGAAGTCGATCGAGACGGATTGCGTCCTGATGGCGACGGGACGAGAGCCCGTCCTCCCCGAAGGACTCTCGACCCTTGGCTTTCCGACGGAAGGAAAGATTGGGGTCGATGACCGGCTGCGCACGCAGCATCCGCATATCTACGCTCCCGGCGACGTGAACGGACGGAGCATGCTCTTCCATTCCGCTGTCTACCAGAGCCTCGTCGCCGCCGAGGACATCCTGAGCGAAGGGCGCAGCGGCAAGACGGTGGACTTCGAGTCGATCCCCTTCACCGTCTTCACTGAGCCCGAGGTCGCCTGGGTCGGGCAAACCGAGGCCGAGGCTACCGCACGAAATGTGGCCACCGTCACATCGACCTACTCCTATCGAAAGGACACGCGAGCCCAGATCTTCGACGAAGACGGCTTTATCAAGCTCCTCTTTGAAAAGGAGGCCTGCCGCTTGATTGGCGCGCAGATCGCGGGGATCGAAGCTGCGCAGCTGATCGCCCCCTTGGCCCTCGCGGTCCGCGGCGGCACGACCGCTGCAACCCTCAGCTACATGGCCTTCCCGCACCCGATGATCAGCGAAGGGATCAACCACGCCGCCCGTGCCGTCGGGCTCTGAGTGGATCTCATCGCGCAAGCGCGGAGGGGTCCGGCTCCGACGAAGCAAATCCCGTTTGCGGTCTTCCTCCTGATTCTCTCCGCGATCCCCTCCCATGCGATCCGGACCCAATGGATTCTCGCGAACCCACCCTGGCCAGAGTGAGAGGAGGGAGCCGACGCCATTCTCTGGACCCAGGCAGAGATCGATGCTGAAGAGAAGTTCGATTGATATCTTCTGCGCGGAGTGACGATCTCTTTTAATTAAGAAAACAGAAAGCGGGCTCGGGAGAGAGAGCCTTGCCTCCCTACTTTCTGCTTGTGGCGACACGGAGTTGTGCAGGAGAATTATGTTAAATGTGACAGACGGCTGCGGAACAGGAGGAAACGGAATGGCGATTGAATCCCATGTCGATGTAATGATTCTCGGGGCTGGAGGAGGCGGATATCCGGCCGCCTTTCGCCTTGCCAAGAACGGCCAATCGGTAGTGATGGCCGATCCAATCGGCAATCTCGGCGGCGACTGCCTGGCAGAGGGCTGTGTCCCCTCGAAGACCGTTCGGGAATGTTCCCTCGCTCGCACCTGGCCGGACAAGTATCCCCTCTTCGGCTTGCGAGGAACGAAGCCGGATGTCGACTGGCGCACCATTCTCGCCCACAAGGACCATGTTCAATCCCTTCGCTACACGCAACATCGCGCGCAGATTGAGGAGGCCTCGGTCGTTTTCCATAAAGGGAAAGGACGCATTATCGACGAGCGGACGGTCGAGATCGCAACGGAGGACGGAAAACTCTACCGCTACCATGCCAAGCACCTGATCCTTGCGACGGGCTCTCGGCCCCATATCCTCCCGATCCCGGGTGCCGAGCTTGCCCTCACCTCCCATGACTTTTTCCGGCTCGGCGCCGATCTCCCCTTCCCAAGACGGCTGGTGGCAATCGGCGGTGGCTACATCGGCCTTGAGACCGCCTCGATGCTCCAAAATCTGGGCGCCGAAGCCACGGTGCTCGAAGTCACGGAGCAGATCCTCCCCGGGGTCGATGCGGAGATCGCCTCCTTTCTCCACTCGGCTCTCGCTCGTCGGCTCCGCATCCTCGTCAATACGAAGGTAACGGCGATCGAGCGGGCCACGGCGGGCGATCTGCGCGTCCATTACGAGCAGGCGGGAGAGACGAAGTCGATCGAGGCGGATTGCGTCCTGATGGCGACGGGGCGAGAGCCTATCCTTCCCGAAGGTCTCTCGACCCTTGGCTTTCCGACGAAAGGAAAGATTGGGGTCGATGACCGGCTGCGCACACAGCATCCGCATATCTACGCTCCCGGCGACGTGAACGGACGGAGCATGCTCTTCCATTCCGCTGTCTACCAGAGCCTTGTCGCCGCCGAGGACATCCTGAGCGAAGGGCGCAGCGGCAAGGCGGTGGACTTCGAGTCGATCCCCTTCACCGTCTTCACTGAGCCCGAGGTCGCCTGGGTCGGGCAAACCGAGGCCGAGGCTGCCGCACGAAATGTGGCCACCGTCGCATCGACCTACTCCTATCGAAAGGACACGCGAGCCCAGATCTTCGACGAAGACGGCTTTATCAAGCTCCTCTTTGAAAAGGAGGCCGGCCGCTTGATTGGCGCGCAGATCGCGGGGATCGAAGCTGCGCAGCTGATCGCCCCCTTGGCCCTCGCGGTCCGCAGCGGCACGACCGCAGAGACCCTCAGCTACATGGCCTTCCCGCACCCGATGATCAGCGAAGGGATCAATCACGCCGCCCGTGCTGTCGGGCTCTGAGTGGATCATCCCGCGAGCGCAGAGGGCCTTGCGACGCGGATCCCGTCCAGTATGATCCTGAGCGTTCTTTTACTGCGGGGGAGACCTGGCCAGGCAGGGGAGGTAAAAAATGGCAACACAACAGATGTGGGATGCGCCCGACATCGTTCCTTTGATCACCTATTCCGATCTACCTCGCGCCATCGAATGGCTGCAACGCGTCTTCGGTTTTCGCGAGCGTGCCGAGGCGCGCCTGAGCTGGCCGGGCGGGGGGAGGAGCTGGTTCGAGGTGGGGAACAGCCTCTTCGCCATTGCTACTCCGGACGTAACCTGGCGCCAAACACCAGAGACTCCGGGTTTGGTGATGAAAGTGTATGTCGCAGACGTCGACCAGCATTTTGCGCACGCGAAGGCAGAAGGCGCACGCATCGTCTCTGAACCCGAAGATGGATTTTGGGGCGGTCGAATCTACCGCGTGTTGGACCATGAAGGACATCAATGGGAAATTTCGCAGCGCGGCCGTGATCGAGCAGCGGATTGCTGGCAACTACCTCCGGGGGTGACACGCGGAAGACTCGAGTGACAGGGCCGTCGAGCAAGGTACTCCAGCCGCCCGCCCAATCGCTGATGCGGGATGCCGCGGTTGCGCTTGAGCGTTGACCCATATCCTCAGAGCCATATTCTATGGGGAACTGGCTCGGATGAACCGAATCCCATTCACCCTCTTCCTGCTGATCCTCTCCGCGATCCCCTCGCATGCGATCCTGACCCAGTGGGTTCCCGCAAACCCACCCTACTCACATGGCCCGCTCGGAACGGGAGAGTATTCGCTGGTCTGGAACATGCGCCGCTACGCCACTCCCCCCGGCCGGCCTTACGTCATCATCGGCAGCATCCGTGCCACTGGCGGGCTCTGGGGCTCTCCGCGCACCCGGGCGGTCGAGGTCGCCCGGGAGCACGGAGCGGATGCGATCCTCTGGACCCAGGCGGAGACCCATGCCGAAGCCAACTCGATTGGGCTGATCGGCCTTTTGTCCCATTGCGACTATCTCGCGATCCGCTGGACCACCCCGCCTCGGTAACCGGACCCGCAGCCGAAGGAGCGACTCAGGGGGAAAAGAGCCGTACGACAGGGGAAAAGAAGTCCCTGGTGCCATGGGCTCCTCCCGGGCCTTCGACCTCCGGCTCCTCCTCCAGCTCGAGCCGTACGAGCAGCCCTCCGGCCGGAACGATCTCCCGCACGAGAGCCGGATGCTTCTTGTCGACTTCGATTACGGCCTTCCGTTTGATCTGCAAGCGAGGGAGATGCGATGAGACGATGGCGGTATCGAAACGCTCCCCGAAAGGAAAGATCGCCGCACTGGCGAGCAATCCTTCGACTATCCTTCTTGTCGGTAAGCCCGCTTCATGCGCGATAAAGAGGCCGTTTTGCGCGTCGGTATCGACGAAGAACCGTCCATAAACCCATGTCCGGGCCGGACGGGTTCCCCGCTGCTTCCACGCGCGGGCGATATCGGCAAAATGGAGGAGCATCGGTGGCTCTGCGGAAACGGCTTCCACCTTCCCTTGATGACGATCTCCCCTTCTCTCCCGCTCTGCTCCTTCTGCCGTCGGACGATTCTCCCCATTCTGCTTGGCGGTCTCCGCGTCCGTCCCCTTCCCGTCGTTCTTCCAGAGCGGCTTGGGCGCTGCCGAAAGGCGAAGCCGTGCATAAAAGCAGCTCCCTTGCAACATTTCCAGCACTTCAGCGGGCGCTTCCCCGGAGATTGCGAAGCGCCTCCCTTCCTGCAGTCCCGGAATAGGAAACTTGCTTTCGCAGATCGCGATCTGGACGATGGGCTCGGTCGGCAAAACCGAGAAGGGAGCGAGCTTTTGCAGAATCGTGTAGCTCACGAGCCGAGGAAAACCTGCGGCAAACACCCCCTCCCGAACCGGGCTCCAGGCGGTGAATTCGCCGTAGGTCCAAAGATTGCGCGGTCGGTTGCCGAGTGCTGCAGCCTTGCGGTGAAGGTCAGCGAATGGCACGACAGCGCGCTTGGCCCCGTGGGCATGAGCGCCGGAAAGGATCGCCCAGCTCAGGAGCGCGGAAAGAAGCCAAGCCAGAGAAGCCGCTAGAGCCGGCCTGCTCGACCTCAGGGACGCTCCTGTTCGCCACCCACTGCCGGAAACTCTTCGCGCGCTGTCCATCCAAGCCTGCAGGGCAATGGTCTTAGCAGGATTGCGCTCAGACCGCATTCATTTTTCCGACGGTTGCAATCTACCCAGGTCGAGGATGTGCAGAGGGGCGCCGGTTTCCCCCGGGAGCTGCGGGGAGATATACCACGAGAAAGGAGAGCCCAATCCCGATGAGGCCGGTTAGACCCGAATGCGTTCGTACGCAACAAAAAAAACACGTAGGCCCCTTGTTCCGGCCATGCGGAACCGCTAGTATCGGACCCAATCCGGCCTGCCGGGAAACCAAGGAGAGTCCATGAACCCTGTCGTCGAGAGTGCTGAGTTGGAACGCATCGCCGTTCACGGCGAGAACGATGCCTCCGTGCGTTGGGCCGGCGCATTCGCATCGTGTGGCGGCCGCGGCGCGACCCAATCCTCGACGATCGTCTACGAGATCGAGCCCGGAGGACGGCTGGGCTGGCATACGGATGCTACCGAAGAGACCCAATACATCCTCTCGGGCTCCGGGGAGCTGCGCATGGAGTCGGGCGTCTATCCCCTTGGCCCCGGCAGCGTATTCGTCATCCCGACCGACGTGCGCCACGACCTGGCCAATACGGGGCAAAGCACCTTACGGGCGGTCGCGTTTTTTGCGGCGGCGATGTTTACGCAACGCTTCGACGACCTCATGCTTCCCCCGCGCACTCATCTCCTCGGCACCCCCAACCGCTCCGGCTGAGGATTCCCATTTAGTCTGGCGGCCCGATCGCGCCCCCCTTGCCCTACCGCCCCGGCGCGGAGACGATGCTCCCATCCGATCGGGGCGGAAGGGGCACGGTCAGGGAGACCGGGGAGAGATTCCCGGCGCGTTCGACGACGACCCTCAGCGCCTTGAGCCCACGGCCTTTCTCCTGGCGATAGAGAGCGAGAAATCCCGAGAGGCTCTTGGGAAAGCGCCTCCCGTCGAGAGAGACGATTCGGTCCCTCACGCGGAGCCCCGCTTGTTCGCCCCTGCTCCCTTCCTCGACTGCGAGCACGGTCGGGGCCCCTTTGCGCTGCGCCAGCAGCAGGCCGAGGGGAAGGACCAGGGGTTCATCACGGACCCGTCTTGGCTGCAAACGCGGCTTTGCGCCGGGCGTCTCCTCCCCTTCCTCCACCGGTCCCGCCTCTTGGACGATCGTCGCGGGCAGGGAGAAAACCAGCCGCAGATCGGATCCGCCCAGGCCAGACAAGACCTTTCGAAAGGCGTCCGTGGAGGTCCAGACCGTGGTGCAATCGACCCCATGTCGCAGGTTGCCGTTCTGGCTCCCATCCCGGTTTGTTCCCAACGGCGTCCCGGCGGTCGTGCCCATGCGCATGCTACCGAGCCCCAAGCCGTCGAGCGGCATGACCCTTCTGCGGAGAGCTCTTTCCGACTCCCCTTCTTCACCTGAAGCCCTCCCTCTCTCCGGCCTCACGTAAAGGAAGTGGAGTCGGGCGTTTGGACGGACGACAACCTCTTCGTTGATCGCCACGGGATAGGTCACGCGAACCTCTCTTCCCTGTTGTACGAGCGGAAAGGCAACGGAAAGCGGCGGGGTGGTCCTGAGCGGGCTCACCTCCTCGGCGGATAGGAAGCCTGTGGCGAACACGCCGAGAGAAAGGATCAGCAGGCTCGTGCAGAGCCGGAGAAGCGCGCCTCCTCGAGACACCAGGCTCGCACACTCTCTCTGCTGATCCGTCCGATTCGCCCCTCCTTGCGTAAAAGTCCTCACACCGTCCGCTCCCACTCCGAGGAAGCCGCTCCGCACCGCAAGCGCCGCCCCATTCCCAGGTCGCAGCAACTGTTTCTGGCCCCACAATTCCCCGATCACCGAAAGAAACTACCTCGATTTTCTCTGAATTTGAAGAGCAGGAGGCGTTCCCCAGCTTTCCTGGCTGCGTGCGGATGCCCGGACGGCAATGCAGGCTTATGGTACGTCGAGGATGCTTCCCCCAAGCCGGGGTGGCAGAGGCACGACAAGCGTAAGCCGCGCCTCTCCGCGCTCCGCCCCAAGGGAGACCGACGAACCTCCCCGCGATTTTGCCTCGCGATAGAGATCCAACAATACGGACAGACGCTTGGAGCAGGACTGACCGTCGAGAGAAACGATCCGATCCCCCGAGCGAAGACCCGCTTCGGCTCCCGCGCTCCCGGCTTCGACCGCGAGCACGGTCGGTCCCGCTGCCAGCTCGCCCAGCAGCAGGCCCAATGGCAGAACCAGGGGCTCGTCTCGGACTCGTCCGTGCGCGGAGTCCATCTTGGGGTGTTCGGCCCCGTCCGGTTTGGCTGTCTCGGTGGAGGGGGCCGCGGGAGGCGGCGCAAAGACCAGCCGCACGTCGGATCCGTCCAAGCCCGCGAGTGCCTCCCGAAATGCATCGACCGAAGTCCAAAGAGCCTTCCGGTCCGCCTCTGGGCCACTCCTTCCTTCAGTCCCGCCTCCCGCGCCGCCCATCATCCCGCCGCTCCTCCCCCTCATGCCGCCTCCCCCCATGCCCATCCCGCCCATGCCGCCTCCTCCCATCCCGCCCATGCCACCCATCCCTCCTCCTCCCATCCCGCCCATGCCACCCATCCCTCCTCCTCCCATGCCACCCATCCCTCCTCCATGGTGCCTGCCCGAAGGGGAGCCTCCCTCCGAGGATTCCCCTTTCTCCGCGCTTGCCGCTGGGCGCTGGGCTTTCACGTAAAGGCAGCGGAGAACCTCCCGGGGCGAAAGAACCAGGTATTCGTTGAGCGCAAGGGGACACCCGGCGTGGACCTCGGTACCTTGCTGGACCAGCGGAAAGGCCTCCGCAATCGGCGGCGTCGTGGCCAGCGGTTTTGCCTCCTGCCCGTACAGCGAAATCGCGCAGAGGCCGACGGACAAGAGAGCAGCGATGACTCTCAAGCCGAGCCATGCCCATCCGGAGAGGCGCGGAGGATCCGCTGAGCCCGAGCATCCGGAAGCCGCTGAAGGGCGCTCGCCTCCTCCCGTGAGTCCGATTCCTCGAAAGGAAGATCCCCCTGCCCGAGCGACACTCCTCACCGTGAGAGTAAACTTACGTCACCCCGATTTGTTGCGGAAAAAAGAGAAGCGCCCATCCGCACCTCCGCCTCAACGGCGAGGGAGGCCGTTTTCGTCTCGCGGGAGATCGAAGGGCAGCATCCGCTTTTTCCAGGACGTCCCCCGGCCTCTCCCAAAGATCTTCTTGCGCAAGTTGCCGAGAGGAGCCCTTATCGCGAATCGATGCGCGCGCGCGGGAAGAGCGATCCGGGAAACCTCCTCTTTCGATGGCGCCACTCTCCGCCGGCCCTCTCCCTCTCCCTTCTTCTGCTCGCGACCACGGTCGGGATCGGCAGGCCGGCGGTCTTCGATTCCCCTCGCCTCGCCGAGGACTATGACTGGAAGAGCGCCGCTCAGTACGAGGTCGGCAGGGAACTCCTCTCCCTCCTCGCCATCTCCCCGGGACGCTCGGTCCTCGACCTGGGATGCGGTACGGGACAACTCGCCTCCTGGGTCTCCCGAATCACCGGACCCAAAGGCAAGGTGCTGGGGGTTGATCCCTCCCCCTACCGCATCGCCCTCGCCGAGCGGAGGGCGAGGAAGGGCCTCGCCTTTGCCGTTGCCGGCTCTCGTGATCTTCTGGCTTTTCCTCCCCGCTCATTCGATGTCGTTTATCTCAATTACGTCCTCCACTGGATCGATGATCGGCGGCAAGCCATCCGAGAGATCCACCGAATCCTCAAGCCCGGGGGCAAGCTCGGGATCAGCTTCGAGGACACCACCCGACCTTCGGAGCTCGACGAGATCATCGAGCGGTCGGCGAAGGAGGTCCTGGGGACGCTTCCTCCCGGGCTCTTCCTGGCAACGGCTCCCCTCGGCCTCGCGCAGCTCAAAGGAATGCTCCGGCAGAACGGATTCCGGGTTCTCAAGGTGAAGGCCGTCGAGTCGGAGGATCGGGCCAAGACGCCCGCGGAGCTGCTCGCCTTTTGGCGGGCCAGCAGCGCGGGGAGGTTCCTTTCGGGCGTCTCCCCAGGGCAGCGGCAACGGATCGAGCGCCGCATCACCGAACGGCTGGCGGCCCGGGCCGGTTCCGACATCCGGATTACAGGCAAAACCCTTCTCCTTGTGGCAGAGCGGGAAGCGAGCCGACGAAGAAGCGGCCCTTCCCCCTCTCCCGAAAAGAAGACAAGCGCGCGCTAAAAATTGGCAACCCGCCGTTAGCGGCCAAGCGGGCGAGGGAGCTACTCTTCTCGGACATGTCGACCGGGAATGAGAGCTAGAAAGTACTCCGCCGCCTGCTTCGCTTGCCTCGCCCTCCTGGCCTCTGTGAGGGCCCAGGAATCCCAAAGGACCGATCCGCCGGACCCTCTTGCAAGCGGCGAGGCGGAGCCGAGCGCACCTTCGGCGGCCGCTCCTTCCACTCAGCTTCCCGACGTGATCGTGACCGCCGAAGAGGAGAGGCCCACTCCTCCCGCCCAGGAAGTCACTTCGGTCTACGGACCCGACTTGTCGGTCATGGATACCCCCCGCGATGTCCTTCCCGTCTCCCGGGAAGAGCTCGATACGGTGATGGCCCAGCAGGTCAACGACCTGGTCGCCTTCAGCCCCTCGGTCAATCCGACCCAAGCGACCGGGAACGTCGTGAGCGAGCCCGTCGTCCGCGGGCTTCCCGCGACGGCCTTCCGGAACGGGATGCTCGTCGGCTTCTCCAGCGGCGGAAACTGGGGCCCCCTGCTCAACTTCAACGCGGACGATTCGCTCGATGTCGTCACGGGGCCGGTGAGCGTCGTCTATGGGCCTCAGGAGTTCGCTGGGGGATATGTCGACGAGGTGACCAAGCAGCCCTTCTTCGACCGCTTCCGCGGCAACGCCTACTACACCGTGGGGATGTACGACACCAACCTGTGGAACATCGACATCGGCGGTCCGATCGGCAAGGAAAAGAAGCTCGCCTACCGGTTCGACTACTTCGGGCAGGAGGGCTACGCGCCCTACAACTACTATGATGGCTCCTACCTGAATCGGGAGTGCGCCTATCTCGCCCTTTCTTGGAAGCCCACGGAGGAGGTTCGCGTCGACTGGAATGGGGAGTTCAATCAGAACTCCTTTCTTCCGTACGCCGGGGTCACCCGGCCGACTCAGTCCCTCATCGACTCCGGTCTCTACCAGAGCGGCGCCTGGGTCGGCTATTACACCCCACCGGCTACTGCGGCACAGCCGTTTGGCCAGTTCCACCCGGGTCAAGGGACGCCGCCGCCGGGCTCCGGATACGCGATCGACTGGGGACCCCAAGTCCCGATCAGCGGCCGGGCCAACCTCTTCAATACCCCGCTCGACTCCTCGAATCAGCTTTATGTCGTCAGCCAGGCGATCGCCACGATCCGACTGAGCGACGAGCTCACCCTCGTGAACAACACGCTCTTCGAGTATTTCCAGGCGAACGCCGCCCAGCCGATCCCGGATCCGACGTGGGTCGTCTTGCCCTACGGCGTCAATGTCGCCGACCGGCTCGAAATCCGCTGGGAGCCGGAGAAGCAGAACAAAAGCTTTTGGCAAAGCGTCGACAGCGGCCTCGCCTTCCGCTTCTTGAGCGACGAGGAGTATTCGGGTAGCTGGCATCCGACGAGCAACCAAGCCGATATGAGCAGGCCGATTTCGCCCGCCTCCGCCTCCACGATCGTCCCCTACTCGCTGGCGGCCAGCCCCGCCTACGCCAATCCGTTTCTCACGGACATTCCGATTCCGGGCTATCCGGGAGAGTATTACAACGTCGACAACTTCGCCTCGACCCAGTGCAACTTCTGGGAGATCTCCCCCTTCGTCCAGGACATCCTCCACTTCGGAGAAAAGGCGAGCCTCTTCCTCGGCGCCCGCGTCGACGCCTACTTCGTGAACGCCCAGCCGCCCTCCGGCACCCCGGCGCAGCTCATCGGCCCGAGCTATGACGCGACCTCGACAAGCGCCCTCCTGCCGCAGGTCACCGCCAGCCCCACCTATCAGATCTTCCCTTGGCTTTCCTGGTATGCGACCTACTACTTCGGGCAGACGACCGCCCAATCGATCTTCGGCTCCTTCGCCCCGGAGTTCACCAGCACCTACTACCACCAGACCCAGACCCTCTACGAGACGGGCCTCAAGCTCTCTCTCCTCCGCGATACGCTCTTTCTCGGGCTTTCGGCCTACGCCCAGTCTGGATTCATTCCCGCCTTCGTTCTTCCGGGAGGCACAACCCCGACCGTTTCCGCCGATGTCCAAGGGGTGCAACTCCAGGGGAGCTACCGGCCGGACCGCCATTTTTGGGCTAACTTCGGATTCAACTACATGCAAGGGTATGAGAACTGGACGAACACCGACGGCGTCGGCCCGACCACCTTTACCCCCTACACCGCGAGCGTGGCCGCGCAATACGGTCTGCCCGTCAGCCAGATCGTCTCCCTCGCCCCAGGCGTCTATCCCTTCATCGGCTTTCCCAAGGAGTATGGCAACCTGATGCTCACCTACAAGACCGACTCGGGCTTCGGCGCCTCCTTTTGGGCGATCGAGCAGGGCGGCCAATTCCTCTCCTATGACTACTCCGTCCGGGCACCGGCCTGGTATACCTTGAACGCGAGCCTCTTTTACGCCGCCAAGCACTGGGAGGCGCGGGTCTGGTTCTACAACTTCACCGACAACCACTACTGGATTGCGGGAGCTCCCGGCTTTACCCCCGCGCGCACCGCCAACCTCGAATATGCCGCCCTCCAGATGCCCTTCTGGATGCAGGCGATGATCCAGGTTTCGTTTTAGCTCGGCCGAAGGTGGTGGCCGAAAAAGTCTTGGACGAGCAGCCAGGACATCCGTGCCGCTTCGGGATCATAGCTGCCCCGCTCCTCGCAGAAGAAGCCGTGGCCCGCCTCCGAAAAGCTCACCTCGATGAACTCCTTGTTCGCGGCTCGGAGTGCGTCGGCGGTCGCCCGGGCCTCTTCCGGCGGGACGTGCTGGTCGCGTCCTCCCCAGAAGAGAAGAAGCGGGGCCTTCGCCTCCTTCGCCCGATCCAGGAGATCCGGCGCGATCCCCCCGCCGTAAAAGGAACAGGCCGCGCGAAGCGGAGCCACGGTGCTGCTCAGGAACGCCACCCGGCCCCCGAAGCAGAAGCCAACCGCCCCCACCGCCCTTCCGCAGCCGCCCGCACTCAGCCACCGGTAGCCGCCTTGTACGTCGGCCGAAAGCCCCTCGACCGTCACCTGCCGAAGATGGGTGAGCGCCTGCGTGAAATCCTCATAGCTCCCCTCCCAGCGAGAGGCGCTCCGATGGTAGAGATCCGGGGCGAGCGCCCGATAGCCCTGCTGGGCGAGCCGCTCGACGACGTTCCGAATATGCTGGTTAACGCCGAACGCCTCCATGAAGACGAGGATTCCCGGATAGGATCCGGGAGCGGAGGGCTGGGCCAGAAAGCCCGCAAACCGGCTTCCGTCGGTGGCTTCCAGATCGATCCACTGCGAATGCACCTCTCTTTGCATTGATTTCTCCTCCATGACGCGCTGAGCGAAAATGGAAACTCCGGAAGCGGGGCTCACGCCTTCCGCTCGGCGACGACGAGCAGGCGTTGGAACTTCCGCTCGATCCCGCGTGCGGTCCGGAGCCGCTCCAACCGTTCTCGAATCTGCTCCAGGATCGCCGGTTGATCTTCCTCGGGGATGCCGGCGAGGAAATTGCCGAAGCTGCTCGAGCGCAGAAACTCGATCAGATCCTCGGCCTTCTCCACAAAGTCGGTGTACAGCTGGCTCTCCACAAGGCGCACCGAAAACCCTGCCTCCGACACGAGATTGCGCCATTCTTCTGCCGAAAGCAGAAAGGGGGAGAGCCGAGTCCCCTCCGGAACCGTGCCCATCACCGAAATGATGGCTCCCTCGACGATCTTCCGAAAAGGGTTGGGCTGGTCCTTTTCGCCCGTGCCGATTCCGAGCTTTCCGCCCGGCCGGAGAATCCGGTGGATCTCCTCCAAGGCTTCCGCCTTCCTTTCGATCCAGTGAAAGACGCTGTTGAGACAGACCTGGTCCCAAGCAGCATCCGCAAAGCGCCCGAGGTCGTCGCTCCCTCCCACCGCGAAGCCGAGGCCCGGCTTGGCCCGGCGCAGGGCGATCTCGATCCGGTGCGGCAGGGGATCGATGCCCAAGACCGTGCCGGTGGGCCCAACGACCTGGGAGATGTATTCCGCAAGACGGCCCGTGCCGCAGCCGACATCCAAGACCCGCTCTCCCGCTCGCACCCTCATCCGCTCGATCAAGAGCTTCCCAAAGAGGAATTGCGAATCGCTCAACCGGTCGTAGCTCTCCGCCAGCTCCCGGGTATCCAGATTCAATCGAGTCATAGCGATGGGCAGCTTATCCCTGCTCTAAAGCGCGCACCAGCCTGCGGTCGGGAACGAGCCAGAGCATGGCGGTCAGAGCATAGATCGATTGCGCGATCCACGGCTGAAGGAAGGAGAGGCCGATCGCCGATGCATAGAGAATCATGGAAAGCCGGCCCTTCCCATCCCGGCCGATCGCAGCGGCCAGCCGCGAATCGCAGCCCTGCTCGTGGATGATCAGATGCTGGAGGACGAAATAGGCGATCGCGGCCGCGAGCAGGATGACCCCGTAGACGGCCGTCGGTAGCGTCGCCGAATGGTGGTCTCCGGCCCAGCTCGTAACGAAGGGGAAGAGCGAAAGCCAGAATAGCAGATGGAGATTGGCCGTTCCTCAAACCACAGACAACCATCCCCCTACCAGGGAAGGTCGTCGATGACGTCGGCCGAACAGTTCTGCCGACGGTTCGCGTGCCGGGATTCCGCCGGCAATGCCCAGGTTGCGCCCAATGCCCGCGTTTCCGGGAGCAAAGGCGCGGGCGGCTCTCGCAAGCCTCCCGACCGGGCATGCGCTGCATGCGCCGCTTTGAGCCTCCTCCGAACCTCCGACCAGAACGACCACACATGCTTCGCCCGATTCCTCGCGGGTAGGGCAAAGGTGAGGTGGCCGCCATTGCGGGCGGGCGCAACGGCCTCCCGCACGGTCGGACGCTCGGAGAGGCCCAAGCCTCTCCTGGCCACGGCATAGGCCGCGCCTTGGTGAGAGCTCACACCGTGATGACGCGCGTGGTTCACCGCGCCAATCACGGAAGTATAGGCCGGATCGACTTCGATCCCCTCGACTCCGGCTCGAAAACAGGCCGCCTTGAGCATGGCGATGGTCTTGGAGTAGCAAAACGACGAGATCTTCCTGGCGGCGGATGGACTCGCCACCTCAAGCTCAGCCCTCCTTTTATTGAGATCCAGCCGCTCAAAGACCAAGGGAAGACCACGCTCCCGGGCCATCTCCACAATCATCCTCGCCGCGTCGCCGATGATCGCCTTGGCTTGATCTTCGGTCTTGCCGTAGAGGTTGAGATCCACCCGAAGGGCCCGCCGCAGGTTGCCGAACCGGTCCGTCTCCGCCACGGCCAGATGGTCGTGGTTGATGTCGATCCCAAGCGCTCCCGCCAGACGGCTTGTCGCAATGGGAACCGGCTTGGCCGGGACGCTCGCGAAGACCCGCCAGCCCTTCCGGTCCCTTAAAAAGCGGTAGCTTACCGCCACTCCCTCCCGCTTCCGGACAGGCTTGCCCGTCTTGGTTTGCGACAGAACGATCCGGCTCGCGGCAAGCGCCTGAAGGATCTCCTCCTGGCCATAGGCGAATCGCACGCCGGGAATGACCAGAAGCTTGCCATCCGAGGCCAGCGCATCGGGAAGACGCAGACGCAGGGTCAGGCTGCCGTCGTCCTCGGCCGAAGCCTGGCAGGACTGGTTGCCCGCGGTCTCGTCCTTCGAGCCGATCACGAAGAACTGGGCGCTCCGTGCGGATTGCCAATCCTTTTTCCACTCCGCATGGCTGGCGTAGCCGTTCTCCTTGAGGGCAAACTGCTTGCGGAAGAGGCGGCGGGAGCCGAAGCAGAGGCGGACGCGCCCTGAGTCCCGGTCGGCGATCCGCGCCGCGAGCCTGGCGCGAAGGCTCCCAAGCCGCCGCTTCTTCTGGTGCAGCTTCTCCGAGCCTGGCTCCCTCGCCGAGAGGATGCCGATGACCCTTTCGGCTCTCTGGATGCGGGACTCGGCCTCGGCGATCCACTCCGGAAGCCGCTCCCGGATCGAGGCGATCTTGCCCTCGAGGCCCACGCGAATCGCGTTGAACTGCCGGGCGGTGATCCCAAAGCGCCGCAGGAACTCGCACTTGAGATCGCCCATCGGAATCCCCACCCGCATCCTGGCAAAGAGGGCCCGCTCGGCTCGCCCGTAGAGATCCGCATAGGCGTCCAGAGCCGCGACCTGCTCTGCCGCGAGCCTCAAGCGCGTCTGATAGGTGAAGACCGGACGATCACTCATGGAGAGCCTCCAGCACCTTTTTCGCCCGGTTCCTGGCGGACCGCTTGCCGTAGAGCCTCGCGCACATCGACACGATGACCTCGTGCAGATCGCGGACGATGTCGTCGGTCATCTCCTCGGGATCGATAACCAGCAGGGATCTGCCATGCGCAGCGAAGGCCGCCTCCAGAGGCTCGAATCCAAAGCGCATCCGCCGGTCCCGATGCTCGACCAGAATGACGCCGACCTTCGGATCGCGCAAGATCCGCAAGAGTCCCTTGCGAGGTCCGTTCATCCCGGAGCCAACCTCCTTGACCGCATCGACAATCGGCAACCGCTTGGCGAGCGCCCACTCCGTCAGCCGCGCCAACTGCCTGTCCAGATCGGCCTTCTGGTCGGCGCTGGAGACGCGCGCGTAGAGGGCAACTCCGCCGGGCTGCCTCTCCTCCGCATGCACGATCACCGTCCCGGTCGGCAGCTGCTCGACCGGCACCGGCATCTTCCCGTCCTTCCCCATCCGCCAAGCCGTCTTGGAGCCAATCCCCTGCCGCCTTGCCCAGACGCTCAGCTTCATGGGAAAAAAATGCCATGCAACGTGAGTTATGTCTATTGATTAGTCAACTGTTGGCAACCCACATGATCGCTCCGTTGATCTGGTGGCAAGCCTTGAGCAGATGGTGGTGATTGTTCCAGTAGATCCCGAGATAGACGTAGCTGAGCACGTAGTTTAAAAAGAGCGGGAGAACTGAAGCAAGCGCAGCGAGGTTCACCCCATGCGGAGCCTTCAGCTCGAGCACGGTGATCGTGATGAGGATGGCGAAGACACCATCGCTGAAGGCTTCGAGCCGGCCCTTTTCCATGGTGATGTTGCCGCTCGGGATGCTAGGGGCCGTGGGAGCTTTCGTCAATGCCGCCAAGGCTTCTGATGCGCTACGCCCAGACCCCGCTTCCGTCCAGGGATCGAATCCGATCACTCATGGCTCTTTCTCCCTCCTCCCCGGCCGCACCGCACACGCCACGGCAAGGAAGCCGCTTCTCCCCCTCCGCATCGACAGGAATTCCGTTCTCTAAGTCTGCTCGCAACAACTGCTTCTGCAATCTTTTCTGCTCCCGGAATCGTTACAATTGCGTGACAAAGACATTGACGATGCAATGTCGGCATAGTAGTTGCTAGAAATGACCACCATCTTGCACAACAAGCCCGCTAAGGTCAGGCCCGGCAAAGAAGCGCAGGGGAGGACCACTCCGAGGAAGCGAACCACGCGGACTTCCGGCACCACGCGCTTGAGCATCAAGGGGCAGGTTGTGATTCCCGAGGCCGTTTGCCAACGGGTCGGCCTCAAGAGAGGCGATCAATTTCTCGTCCTCGCCGATAAGGACACGATTTGCCTTCGTCTGCTCCATCCCCCCTCGAGTCGCGAGTGGTCCCAGATTCAGGAGCTGGCCAACCTCCTGACGACGGGAACCAACCAGACGTCCGCCTCGGCCTGACATTGCTTGTCTGAGCCCCGCAACTGCCCTGCCATAGGTTGCGCGGGTCAGCGGGAAATGGATCGGGCCCGTCGCAAGACGGCGACTTCGTTGACCTTGCGCAGCGAAATATTCCGAACGGTCGGCCCTCTCAGAGGCGTTTCACTTAGACCCGTTTCAAGAAGACCAAGTCGTTTAGCGCGACCACCACGAACTCGTCTCCCGGCTGCAGGCCGAAGTCTTTCCGAATCTGCTCCGGAATCACTACCTGCCCCTTCGTGGAAAGGTGAGTCGTCCAAAAGCTTGGCCCCGCTTCCGCTGGCGTGGATTCCTCCTCGGCCTTCTTCATAATGGCTCTCTTCCGATGGGCATCGGAAACCGGCGAGGACTTCGTAGAGTGGGAATTTCCTCCGGGAATAGGCATGATGTATAAAAGCAGCTTAACTTGATATGACGAGCATGCAACCTGTAATCTTGCCTTAGGAAAACCGATCCGAGGGGACGAGTCAAGGTTCCTTCCTCTGCGCAGCGGCTCTGGATACCGATCCTTGTCCCTTTTCAGCCGCGCTTTCGGAAGAGAGCGCCCGCCCACGTCGACACGACCCGGTCAGCACCCACAGACCCGATCCTGACCGAGCAATCGGTCCCAGCGAGGCTTGCATTGGCCCAATTCCTGCTATTACGAAAGGTGCGCATGTCCGTGGGAGCATGGGCCGGTGGCCGCTGGCACGGCACCATCCGTGCGTCGAACCTCGGAGCGGGTCGGCGCAGGCCTGCGCACTCCAAGGAACCGTCCCGAGCATCAAGAACCAATGGATTCTCAATGGGCAATTGCGCCAGGCAGAATCATTAAGACGCGAATCCAAATCGAGTCGCCCCTCGAGATGATCTGGAGGGAGCTAACGGATTTTCCCTCCTACGCTCAGTGGAATCCATTTTTCCGATCAGTCTCGGGCGAACCCCGCTCGGGGACGAAGCTCGCTCTTCGAGTCTCCCCTCCGGAATCTCCGCCCCTCGTCCTGAGCGCCGAGGTTCTCCGGGTCATCCCCTACCAGGAGCTTCGTTGGCTCGGCTACTGGCTTTCTCCGGGAGTTGTCGACTGGGAGCACCGTTTCCTCCTGGAAGCCCAAGGACCGCAAATGACCTTCCTCCTCCAGCGGGCGGTCTTCCGTGGCCTGGCCATTCCCTTTCTCTGGTCTCCTCTGAGGCAGAAGGCACGGCAAGGAATGGAGGCGATGAGCGAGGCGCTCAAGCAGCGGGCGGAAGGCACGATCTGGGCCTGATCGCGACCATCGACCTCAGCCGCTCCTCTCTGGTAAAAGGAGTCGGATGGAGGTGGACGTTCTCTGCGTGGGGCATGCCTGCTACGACCTCGCTTTTTTGGTTCCGCACCATCCCGGTCCGGATGAAAAGCTCTTTTCCGAGCAGCTCGCCCTGGCCGGCGGCGGTCCCGCCGCGAATGCTGCCGTCGCGGTCCGCCGGCTCGGAGGAAGGGCTTCCTTGTTCGCCTATCTCGGGAAAGACCCGTTTGGCGAGCACCACGCTCGTGAGCTGGCAGAAGAGGGCGTCGAGACATCCCTCCTGGTACGCGGCAACGCCCCTACCCCCCTCGCCGTCGGCCTGGTGAAGCCGGATGGCGCGCGAACCGTCGTCAACCACAGTGCGGCAACGCCGAAGCTGGAAGCGACCCTCCCTAATTGGCCCTGGACGACGGCACGGGCCATCCTCTTCGACGGCCACGAGCCGAATGTCTCCCCGCCGTTAGCCGAAGAAGCCCGGCGCCGCGGGGTCCTGACCGTCCTGGACGCTGGCTCCTTCCACGAGGGAACCCGGACGCTCGCCGAGGTTGTCGACTACCTGGTCGCTTCGGAACGCTTCGCCGCACAAGCCACGGGCTCGACCGACCCGGAGGAAGCCTTGAGTCGGCTTGCTGCTTCCCACCCCTGCGTCGTCGTGACACTCGGAGAACGGGGGCTCATCTGGTCCTCGCAGGGGAAGCGGGGCAGGCTTGCCGCCTATCCCGTCCCTTGCGTCGATTCCACCGGAGCGGGCGATGCCTTCCACGGAGCCTTCGCACTCGGCGTGGCACGCCGGATGGATTGGAGCGATCTCCTCCGCTTTGCTTCCGCCGCGGGCGCCCTTGCCTGCACTCGCCTCGGAGCGAGGCAAGGGCTTCCCTCGGCCGAGATGGTTGCCGAGCTCCTCGGGCGAGTGGACCCACGCCCGCAAACAATCTTCTCCGGCTACTCCTCCCCGTCGTAGTAGGAGAGCGGGCTTTCGGTAACGATCTTTCGCTCGGGTTTGATGCAAAACTTGCCCGACTGAGCGTAGGAAACCACGTCCGCCTCGGGGTTGTTGGCGATCACGAGCAGCACAAGATCGCCTGGACCCGGATTTTCGATCTGGTGAGCCTCCTGCGGCTTTGCCAGGAACCAGTCCCCCGGCCCGACATCGATCCGCCGCTCGCCCATCCGAACCCACCCGTTGCCTTCTTCGACCCCGTAGAGCTCCCATCGGGGCGGCATGAGCATGGAGCGGCCAATCGACTGCGCCCGCCGGAATTCGAACCAGGGTAGCGTCGAAGGGATGTCCTCCGGCCCAGGTCCCGATATCCTTCTTGTCTCCCAGGGCGAGGCTGATCGCTTTTTGAAAGAGATGATAGCGCCCCTTGGGCGATCGGCGATCCTCCCAAGGAACTTCCGCGAGGTTCACCTTCATGACATCCCCGTTCCCGCCCTCGCCCGCATGCCGGGAATCGCGACGATTCCCAGCGGCAATGCGCCGCTGGGATGAACCGTGCGAGGAGCCTCCATGCCCTGGGACAGCAGCCGTCGGAAGGAAAGGCGGATCCCCTCTAGAGAAGACTAGGAAGAGTGGTCGCTGCTTCCCTTCTCACTCGAGCTGCCTTTTTCGCAGGAGCCTTTCTTCTTGCTACACTTGCCTTTGCCCGAGAGCTCCGAGCACTTCTGACCCGAGCAGGCGGGCGTGGCCCCGGCGGGCAGCGAGTAGGAGAGGCAGGCCGCGAACAAGAGACAACAGAGAGCGAGCTTCTTGATGGTCATCATCCTAGCATAGCCCACCCGCGCCCCAAGGCCAGCCGATTTTTCATGAGGAATCCGATCCGGTTGTGCGGGCTTCGAAATGTGGCGCCCAGACCCGGTGCCCCCTGGAGATTCCCCAAGAAGCCACGGCGCCGCGCCGATGCGGCAGGGGATTCCCGGCAGCTACGGTGGCAGGCCGCAAACGGCTCCATAGCGCACTTTATTTCAGGATCAGCACAGGACAGGGTGCCAGCTGCACGATGCGGTCCGCGCGGCTTCCGATCATGCGCTCGTAGAAGGCCGAATGGCCTCGTGCCCCAATGACCAGCAAGGAGACGCCAAGATCCGCGGCGAGCTTCACGATATCGCGTACCGGGTGGCCCGCGATCACGTGGGTTGCGAGGGGGGTTGCCTCTGCCGCAGCCATCGCTTTCGAGCGCTCCAGGACGTGGTGCAAGCGGCGCGCCTCGGTTCCGGCCACCTCGCGGACCTCCTCGAGCAATTCGGGCAGATAGGGAAGTTCCTCCACAGAGACCATGTGAAGCTCGGACCGGTTCTGCCGGGCGAGGACGAGCGCCACGGAAAGCGCGCGGAAGGCGGGCTCCGATCCGTCATTGGCTACCAGGATCTTCTCAAACATCAGCACCTCCGAAGGCTAATCCAGTCGCTCGCGCTGGGCCGGCACCCGCTCTCCCTCCTCTTCGCCGGGAGAAGCCGGTGGATCCGCCTTCGGCAGCAGATGGCGCGGAAGGAAGAAGCCATTGGCGATCACCGTGGGAATGATGGCAGTCCCGATGATCGCCGCCACCAAGGTCGAATATTGGCTCTTGTCGATAATCCCGCGCGAGAGACCGAAGAGCGAGGCGATCGTCCCGAAGGTGAGACCCGAGGACATCAACAGAGTGGTGTACATGGATTCCTTGTGGGTCGACCCGTACAATTTCGCGACCGGATAGACACTGACGATCTTGGTCAAGGTTTCCGCGAGAAAAAAGAAAAGCACGCCCGCCGGCGCGGCGATCACGGCGGGGATCGAGACGAGATAGCCCGCGCGCGTAAAGTAAAATGGCGTCAGGAGCCCGATCGTGACGGTACGCAGGCGCCGGATGAGGGAATGATCGCGTCCAACGCTTCCGGCGAGCGTCATCCCGATCAAATAGGCCGGCAAGACCGCTTCGCTGCCGGACCAAGTGGCAAGCGCCCCCATTCCGAGCAGGCAGAGAAGCAAGAACTTCGCCTCGAGCTCGGAGGGGCGCTCCCCATATCGCCCAAAGAGGTGCCGGGTGAGCCAGGGAAGCCCCACGAAAGCCACCGCCAAGGCCGCCGCGAAGATCAGCGTTTTCCAGGTAAACGGGGCAAACACCAGACCGAGCGTGACAACCGTGCCGAGATCGGTGACGAAGCAAGCGGCAAGGATCGTCTTCCCAAACTCGGTCCGATTGAACCCAAACTCTATCATTACGGTATAGATCACCGCGACCGAAGTCGCCGCGAGGGCGATGCCGGCAAGGATGCTCGGCATGACGTTCCAGCGGAGAAGATAATGACCGGCGGCCGCGCAGCCGAGCGAAGGGAGCAGGAAGCTCGCCGCACCCACCGCCACGGCCTCTTTCCATTTCCGTCGAAACACCTGAGGGTCGAGCTCGGCCCCCGCGAGAAAGGTGAGCAGGATGGCGCCGACGCCGGCGAAGACCTTGACCCACGGTTCGTTCGTGCCGAGCAGATCGGGGCCGATCGTGGCCGCGAAGACCGTAGAGGCGATCATCCCAACGATGATTTCGGAGAGTGCCGTCGAAATGCGGAGCCAATTCGAGGCGAGGCTCGCCACCAGAGCCAGGCCAAACCAGAGGGCGGCAAGCGCCCAAACCTGAGTCACGGCCGACCTCGCAAGGAAAGAGATCTTCGCTGGACCGCCAAACCTACGCCCGATGTGAAAGAAACCACCCAACTCCGCAAAGCCATACCTCCTCCCTTCGGATGCTCGTCGGTAGGAGTTATCAGCCGAGGCGGCGGTTTTGGGGAACTCCATCCCCTTGGGATCGACCATAATGGGGAAACGAGTCGATGGCTGTCAATGGGGGAAACGCTCCCATGGTCCCATACGCCGCCGGCAGCCGGCCTCATCCTCCTCTCACTGCCGGATCGACGGAATCCCGGCCGGTGACGGCGGGGTCGGAGTGGGGGCACGACCGGCCGGTGCGGCCGAAGCGCCCAGCGCCGGGGTCTGGGGAGAAGCGGGACGGAAGGAGGAGTCCTCCCATCCCCCTCCGAGCCCCTTGACGAGCAACGCGGTCAACACGAAGCGCTTGCCCAGCGTCTGCGCATCGTCCCGCTGGCTGGTCAGCCACTCCTTGTTGGCCTGGACGATCTCGAAGTAGTTGGCCAAGCCCCGCCGGTAGCGGTCCATCGTCATGTCGACTTGCCGGCTCGAGGCTGCAACCGCGCCGCCGAAGCGTCGCTGCTGCTCCGCCAGGATCCGAATCCCGGAAAGGTAGTCCTCGACCTCCTGGAAGGCAGCGAGGACTTCCTTCCGGTACTCCTGGACCGTCACCCAGTAGCTCGCCTTGGCTACATTCAAGCTGGCGATGAGACGCCCCCCCTCGAAGATCGGCACGTCGAGCAGCGGGCCTGCGGCCCAGTATGCATTGTGCAGGGTCAGCAGAGTATTGAAGAAGAGGCTTTGGAAGCCGCCGAATCCGGCGAGGTAGAAGGAAGGGTAAAAAGCGGCCCGGGCCACCCCGACCTGCTCGTTGGCGGCCGCCATGATCCGCTCCGCCCGCGCGACGTCCGGCCTCCTCTCCAGCAGCTCGGAGGGCACCCCCGCAGGCACCGCCGGCGGATCGCCGGCGAGGGGACGCGGGCGGAGATGGAACGTTGACGCCGACCTGCCCGTGAGCGCGGCCAAGCCGTTCTCGACCTTTGCCCGGCTCCACCGGATCCCCTCCCGTTCTCCCTGGACCTGCTCGAGCTGGCTTCGCGCCCGCTGCACGTCGAGCTGCTGGCCGATGCCGAGCTTGGTCCGTTTCTGCGTGAGATGGAGATCGGTCTCGAAGACTTCGATGATGTGGTCGAGGATCGATAGCTCTAAGTCGATCTGCCGCATTAGGTAGTAGTTCTGCGCGACTTCCGAGGTCAGCGACAGCCGGATCGCCTCGAATGCCGCTTGAACCGCCTTTGCCTGCTCCTTGGCGGCCCGGAGCTGGGGAAGCTGGCGCCAGAGCGAAAACTCATAGTTGGTATCGCCGACCGCGGCCCAGGGATCGAGCTGACGCGGGAACGGCGGGACCGGCCACTGGCCTTGAGACGCGTTGGAGACCGATTTGAGCCAGGGGGTGAAGTCGAGCGTCGGGTAGAACATCGCCTTCACTCCGAGGACCTCGGCGCGCGCCTGCATCATCCGCGCAAACGCTTCGGCCAGCGTTGGATTGGCCGCGAGCGCCGCCGCCTCCAGCTGATCGAGCTCCGCATCCCGATAGATCCTCCACCAATCCCCCTTCCCGAGAAGGTTTTCCCTGGGCTCGGCTACCTTCCATGTGGGCCCAGGAGGAGCGTGCACCGGCTTGGCCGGCGGAGCCCACTTGTAGCTCTGCGCGGTCGGCACTTGGGGCCGCTCGAAGGCGGGGGTGAGGCAGCCGGAGAGCAAGGGCAGGAACGCCGCCAGAAGCCAGCGGAGGGACCAGAGCTTTGCCGCTACGGCGAGGGCTCGACCACGAGGACCGGACAGGGTGAGCGGCGGATCACCTGCTCCGAAACCGAACCGAGGATCCAATAGGCGGGACGGGAGAGCCTCCGCCGTCCGATCACGACTAAATCGAATCGCCCGTGGCGCACCGCTTCGAGAAGCCGCTGACCCGCGTCCCCGGTTTCGATCCGCTCGGCGAACGGAACCTTCTTCTCCCGGGCGCGGGCCGCGCACCGCTCCAGCGGAGCCCGAAGGAGCTCCCGCTCCTCGGTGGACGCCGGATCCCGATCGGTCATCGGAGGGGAAACGGTCGCCAATGCCTCCAGGGAGGCGCCGAAGCGCCCAGCGATCTCGAGGGCCAACTCGAACGCCACTTCCGCCCCCTTCGAGCCGTCGAAACCGACGAGAATCTTTTGAAAGCCCGGCATCCGTTCCCCGCCCTTTCCATGGTAGGAGAAACCGAAACCTCCACAAGCCCGAATCCGGTCGCTTTGCCCCCGTACTTCTCACGGCGAACCCCTTCCTCCGCTCCGCGGAGCCTCCGGAGCGTCTCCGCTCCGGTTCCGGTTTTCTTCGATGATCTTCCGGATCCTCCCTTGAATCGCAGCCAGCTCCCGAAGATAGATCCGCGAGCGATAGTCGGCCTCCCAGGCCTTCACGGGGATCTGGGTGATCGGCGATCGGATCGACCTCTCCTCCCTGCTGAAATGCACATAGGTCACCATGGAGAGACCGAGAACCAGTGGATGGCGCTCGAGCTCCTTCGGATCGAGCCGAATGCGGACCGGAACGCGCTCGACGATATGGACGTAGTTGCCAGTCGCGTTGTCGGGAGGGAGAAGGGAAAAGACGCTGCCCGATCCCGGCTCGAGCCCCTCGACGACTCCATGGTACCGCACCCCCCAGCCGTAGAGATCGGACTTGAGCACGACCGGCTGGCCGGGACGCATCCGCCCGAGCTCCCTTTCCCGGAAGTTGGCGACCACCCAGAAGTAGTCGAGCGGCACGACGGTCATGAGCAGCTTTTCGGGGGTGATCTGGTCGCCCGGCTGGACGGTCCGCCGCGCCACGTACCCGGCGACCGGAGAGGGAATGTTGCGCCGATACCAGTCGAGCCAGGCGTCGCGGACGGCCTGCGCCGCCTGGAGGACGATCGGGTTGCTCTCCACGGTCGTCCCCTGGACGAGCGCCTCGCTCCCGCGCAGCTCCGCTTCGAGCGCCGCGATCGTCTGCTCCGACTCCCGGACCTTCCACTGCGCGTCGACCGACTGCTGCTCGGCGATGACGCCGGATGCCGTTCCACCGCGGTAGAGGTCCAAGTCGTAGCGGTAGCGACCCAGCGCCGCCTTCTCCTCCTCGAGCCGGTGACGCAACCGGCTGACTTGGCTAAAGAGGTTCTCGACCCGGCGGACCGTGGCCGCGAGGTCCGCTTCCGCCTTGCGCAGAGCCACCCAGGCCTTGAGGCCGTCGAGTCGGACCAGCGTCTGCCCTTTTTCCACCCGTTCCGTGCTCTCGACGCAGACCTCGACCACCGTGCCGGAAACCTGGGACTTCACGGGGGCCACGTTCCCGGTCACGTAGGCGTCGTTGGTCACGACCCACCCCCGAAGGAAAACCACCCAGAAGAGCAGGGCGAAGAGAATCAGCCCAAAGGCGAAGCGTGGGCCCACTCCTCTCCAGAAGGGCGCTCCCGCTTCCGCCCTGCTCCCCGCCCGGAGCGAACGGACCAGGCGCCCCCAGATTTTTCGCCCCAGCCGCAGCGCCCGCGGAGCCCGGGCGCGCGGATCTCGGGGCTCCCAGGACCCATCCCTGTAATCCGCTTCGGGCTGAGGAACCTGTCCTTCCCACTCCTCGTTTCTCACGGGCCTTCCCTCCCGTCCATCGGACGCTCATCCTGACCGAGACCAGCTCCCTTCGGAGAGGGCGGGCTCGGGCAGACCAGCGCCAGGACTGCCAGAATGAAGAACCCCCAAGCGGCGACCCGGAAGAGATCCTCGAACGCGAGGACCTGAGCGTGCGCCAATGCCTCCCGGTCGAGGAGCCGCAGGCCGAGATCCCACCCGATCCCCTGGTCCCGCAGGCGGGCGAGGAACTCATCGAGGAGCGGATGCGAGGAAGGCATCCACTCCACCAGCCGCCTCTTGTGAAAGGCGGCTTGGCGGTAGAGGATCGTTCCCAGGAGCAGGCTCGCCCACCCCTGGGCCGCGACCCGAAAGCTCCCCGCAAGCTCGATCGCCATCTCCTGGTTTTTGGGAGAAAGGCCGCGGCAGAGAAAATTCGTCGCCGGCGCCAGGAAAATCCCCAGGCCGATCCCCTCGATCAGTTGCGGCCCCACGAATTCGAGCCAGAGGTTCCTCTTGTGCTGGATGTCATAATAGCTCGTCCAGAGCGCAAACCCCGCAAAGAGCAAGAGGCTCCCGACCAGCAGCAGCCGATTCCGGCTCCAGGCAACGACGCGTGCGCTCAGGAGCGAGAACGGGAGGGCCCCCACCGCGAGAGAGAGCATGACCAGGCCGCCGAGCCACGGACCATAACCCCACACCGATTGGAGGCGCACCAGGAGCAGGCTCCAGAGCCCGTAAAAGAGGAGGAAGCCTCCGCAGAGGCAGATCATGCCCACGACAAAGGCGGGCCGCAGGAAGAGGGTAATGCGCACCAGCGGCTTCCGGACATGGAGCTCCCAGCCGAGAAACCCGAGCAAGCTCAAGAATGCGAGCCCCATCAGGCTATCCAAGAGGGATGAGTTGTACCAGTCGTAGTCGTCGCCCATGTCGATCGCGGTCTGAAATGCGAAGAGCGCCATCGACAGCAGGCCGAAGCCAACCCAGTCGAACGGGCTTCCCAAGCGATCGGGCGGCCGGGGAGCCAGCAGCTTCCGGGCCCCTAAGGTGCAGAGCAGGAGGACCAGTCCGTCGAGCAGGAACCAGAGACGCCAGCCGACCCCTTCCCTCCCCCAACCCTCCTCGAGCCAGCCACCGAAGAGCGGGCCGAGCACAAAGGGGACGATGGCAACTACGGCCCAAAGCACCGGGGCGAGAGGCCGCAGGCTGGGTCGGTACTCTTCCAGGAGGAGCACCTGAGCGAGAAGGATCAGCACTCCTCCTCCCGCCCCGAGCACGATTCTGGCCAGCAGGAAGACAACGAAGCCGGGTGCTCCAGCGCAGAGAAAGGCCCCCACGGCTGCGGCCCAACCCGCCCAGAGGAAGAGCCGGAGGGCGCCGATCCGCTGCGCCAGCGGATTCGCCAGCAGCATCCCGAGCGCCTGGGCCGCAAAGAACTCCCCGTTCATCCAGGCCCCATGGCTCTGGTGCTGGCCCAGCTCGGCCACGCAATAGGGAATAATCCCGGTGAAAGCCCCGGTGTTGAGCAGGGAAAAGAGGCTGGCACCAACCAGCACGAGGTGAAGCCGGCCGAATCGCCCCGGCGGAGTCCCGAACGGGGAGCCATCGGCAGAGCTCACGGGAAGCCTCCCGTCGATGTGGCTCCCTCGGAACGGCACACACCGCTCCCCCGCCCCGCCTCTTTGGGTAAGTGCCCGCCCCCCGACTGCAGCTCGTTTCCCGCCATGCTCCCGTTCCCTCTCCAAAAAGGCTATCGCCTTCTGGAACCAAACGTAGGAGCTATCAGCTCGGGTCTGCGAGCGGTCTTATCTGGGCGAGCCCCATCGCCCGGAGGAACGCACATAGCGATACTCCTGGGGCGATGTCAAGGCTTTCCCAAAAGTTTATCGAAACGGCGGGGAAATCCGCTGCGACCGCAGGGTTACGGCAGAGCAGCCTCCCCATTCCGCAGCGGCGCATGAGCGGCTTCCCAAGCAAAAGGATGCCGGCGCCTCGCGCGATCCGGCAGCTCGGAGCCTGGAATTGCCTGAAGCTCCCCGCCTCCAAGCGCAGGCCGACCTGCAGTTCTCCAAGCTTCCGTCTGCGATACGAACTTTGCGGGAAATGCGCAGGCTAGAGGGAGTCGAGCACCCGCTGCAGCCGTGCCTTGGCATCCACAGCCAGAGGCTTGACTTCCGGCTGGGGCAACATCATCGACATGACTTCGGGATCCATCAACTCGACATGGACCTTGCCCGCGCTATCTTGCCGGACGACCGCATTGCACGGCATGAGCAGCCCCACGGTCGGCTCCATCTCGAGCACTTGGTGCGCCAGGGCGGGATTACAGGCTCCCAGAATCCGGTAAGGCGGCATCTCCTTTCCGAGGCGTTTCTTCAACGTGGCGGCCACGTCGATGTCGCTCAGGATTCCGAAGCCCTCCCGGCTCAGCGCCTCCACGACCTTGGGCACCGTCTCTTCAAACGAGCTAGACACTTCCTTGCCGAAGCCATAACTGTTCTTCATCCCATCGCTCCTTGTGTTGGTCCACGCCGATCCCCACTTCACCAGAGGGGCCATCGGCCCCGCGACCCGCTTGTTATGACAGTATCCTCCCCGCTTTCGGAAGCAAGCGCAAGACCGATCCTGGCGAGCCTCGTGCGCATTCCCATTCCTGTTGGCAAGACTTCCGATTGACTTTTGCGGCGCAATCGCCTCTTCCCCCGTCGGAGGCTGGCTTCAGCCAGAGCGTGCAGCGTCCTGGCTGGCGGTGAGGGACGCCATCCAGCACGTTCGCCATGCTCGAACCGGGATTTGAGCATTCCAGGTCCGACAGGTCCGATCTCTCCGCTTTCCCGCTCAATTCGGAAAGAGATACGGACGGGAATCGATGCTTCGCCGGGCGAATCGAGCACCCTCCGCTTCTTGGCAAAAGAGGGGATCGGTGAGCTCCTCGCCGTTCGGAGCGGGGATGGAGGGAAGCTTCACGAGCGCCGGCTTCGCTAGCGCGTGAAGGAAGCGACGGTCGCCTTCCGAAGGCCACCAGGATCGTCGCGCCGATCTCCGGCGTCGTCGCATTCTTGTGCCGAGTGATCGCACGACCTCTGGTGGGTCATGTCACAATTCTGTAACATTTCGTACACACAATCGTCACACAACTGACGCATAGTTGTCGCACTATCGTCATAGAATCGCCATCTCTTTGGCATATTCTTGTCACCTAATTGTAACATAGTTTTTTGTTGGCCGCATCCACTGCGCCAACTATCCTCGCGGCCACGTTCGCACTTTTCCCGGTGAGACTCGTGGATTAGAGTACCGTGTCGAGATCTATGCAGAGGAGAGAATCATGTCGTGTATTAGTCGTTGCTTAATGATTCGACCGGTCCGTTTTCGACATCGGATTTCTTCCCTCATTTCTCGCCTTCTGCTGTTTAGCGTCCTGGTCAGCCTGCCGCAGATGGGGGTTGTCGCTTCCGAAATTCCACAAGTAGCCGACCCCCTTGCGGACGGGGCTTCCGGATCGAGCGCCTTGGCCGGAGGACCATCATCCTGGGATGCCTCCCCGCCCGAGGAGCCCGCCTCGGGGCCCTCCTCCGTCTACGGACGGAGCGCTCCCGGATCGGATCTCGCAGACGTGCAACCGCTTCTCGCCTCCAGCTCGCCTAGGGGGAGCGCCAACTCCGGGGATGACCCTGCAGCGACGACGTTCAGCAGTAAGGACGGGGCCGTTCAGATGCCCACGACCAATGTGATGGCCGATCCCGACAACCCCCTCCTCTCTCCTCCCACCGATCTCGTTCCCGGAGCCACCCAGGCCCCGACCCAGGAGGAGATCTTCCGGTCCGCGACGACGACCCGCGTGATCGACAAGAACATGGCTGCGAGCGCCGGCCCGGTTGCGGGCGCAGCCCAGGTGCTCCAGTTCTCTCCGGGCGTGAACGTCAATGGCTACGGAAACACGGGTGCCACCAAGTACACCGTCTCGATCAACGGCATCGGGAACGGCTGGGGCGGCTTCGGGGGATACACGGGTGGGGCCTCGATCATGATGACCCTCGACGGGGTGCCGATGAACAACGTCTCCACGGGCCTCTGGCAGTCGCCGTCAGTCCCGATCATGGCGATGATCTCGAGCACCGCGGTCACCTACGGCCCGGGAACGGCGGCGGGCCGCTGGTATGACAACGTCGGCGGACAGGTCGAATTCACGCCGATCCAGCCGACCGAGCATGCGGGGGCCGATATCAACATGACCTACGGAAGCTTCAACCAGAAGCTGTTGACCGCCGACTACCGGACCGGAAACATCCATGGCTGGTCCACGGTGATCTCGGGAGGGGTCGGCGACGGAAACAACTTTCGGATGTCGCCGGATGGATTCCGCAGCCCCAGCTACCAGTATGCGGTCTACGGAAAGACGATCAAGAACTTCAACCACGGCGACATCAGCTTCGGAGCCTGGTACGCCGACGCGGGCGGCTACCGACCCACCATTCTTCCGGTTGGCGCCAACCCCTACGTGACGCTCAACGGACAGAGTGCCACGGGCGTGCCGAACCCCGGCACCCCCTATAGCCAGGCGACCAGCGGTTACTACAGCAATCTCGCCTACGATACCTGGCGCAAGCTCGACAGCCAGTCGTCTCAGATCGCTTATGCCAAGCAGAATATCTATCTCGACGACGACAAGACGACCACTCTCCACAACATGCTATTCTACAATGCCTCTCAGCGTAAGCATAGCCGCTATTACAACTTCTATGATAACATCGCGAACGCCTTCGAGTACAATAATCCATCCGAAGGAGGCTTTGGCGATCAGATCGGATTAACCAAGGTCCTCCCCTACAACACGGTCGATGTCGGCGGCTACTACATCTCTTCCACCTACAATACCCGCAATGCGTTCTACAACCCGAACTACTTCCTGCCTGGAACGACGATTCCAGGCGGAGAGCTCACTCCGAACAGCAAATACCGGAACGATTACTGGGATCAGACCGATATCGCAGTCTATCTCCAGGACACGATCACGCCGATCAAGGCGCTCCAGATCGTCCCGAGCATCCGCTACGACGTTTTCCACACCGCCTACTCGATGAACGCCCAGGAGCAGTTCCCCTTGGCGTATCAATTCAACCCGGGACAAAATCAGGGCACGTTGCCGAACGCCACGCGCAACCTTGGCGGCATCGAGCCATCCATCCTCCTCAACTTGGAGGTCACCCGCTGGCTCGCCCTTTACGGCAGCTATTCGGAAACCTACCAGACCGATACCGTCGGAGGCGGAGGGGGACTCTTTCAGGCGATTCCAGCCTCCTATTACGGCCTTTCGCTCGCCCAGTATGGCATCGCAGGAGCGAAGACCCACTTTGAAAAGCTGCCCGGGCTCAACAACCTGCTTTTCGGCGCCAACTACTTCTGGCTACGCTATGCCGAACAGGCGATCAACACGGTCAACTTCGTCGGCAATTCGATCACCGGTCTGGGCACCTCAATCTACCAGGGAGCAGACTTCTTCTTGGACGACAACCCGATCGACACCTTTCACCTCTTTATGAATGGTGCTGTGGAAAACGCGGTCTATGAAAGCTACGTTGTCAGCCCCGGGACCCCGCAAGCGGTTTCGTATAACGGCCGCCACGTCCCCTACGTGCCGAGCGTCATGCTCTCGGGCGGAATCTACCAGACCCAGCAGGTCGGCAAGGTCGCGATCCGCACAAGCCTCTGGTTCATCTTCAACGGGGAGCAGTATGTCTTCAATAACAACACAGGGGCGCCGAGCAACCAGGCGATGCCCCAATACTACACCCTCAATGCCTCGATCAACGCGGCCGTTCCGATGCGCCTCTTCGAGCGGGAACGGCTGCTCAACTTCAACCTCACCCTCCTGAACATCACCGACCTCCGCTACAACGGCTACGACTATATCACCAGCGGCGGCTACTACGGGACGGCGGGCAACCCCAACGTCCCGACCGCCTATCAAGCGGGCTACATGCTCGGCTATCCCGGAGCTCCGTTCACGATCTACGGAAGCGTCGGCGCAAGCTTCTAAAACCAGTTGGAATGCCTAGCAACGAACTGGAAAACCCCATGATCTCCCCCAAGCTCGGCCCGCGCTTATTCTCCCGCAGCCTTCTCGCCCTGGGCATTGCCCTTCCGCTTCTCCACGGCACGGCCGCTGGCGCAGCCCTGCCGCCTCCCTCCAAGGCACCCATCGATCACATCATCCTCATCTTTCAGGAAAACCATAGCTTCGACAACCTCCTGGGTGAGTTTCCCGGTGCTGAGGGCATCTCCCAAGCGGGAGAGTCAGGGACGCAGGTCGATCGGTCGGGGGTCCCCTATTCCCACCTCCCTCCTGTCCTAGAGGACAAGGAGAAGCATCCCGACCCGCGATTCCCGCAGAACCTCCCCAACCGCCCCTTCCCGCTCCTCTCCTACGTTTCGCTGCGCGAGCTCACCCCGGACCCGACCCATTCGTTCTATCATTGCCAGCTCCAGATCGCGGGAGGAGCGAGCAACCAATATGTCGCCTGGGGAACCACCGGAGCGCTCCCCATGGGCTATTATGAGACCAAGCGACTCCCCCTCTTTCCCCTCGCCCGAGAGTACACGGTGCTCGACCATTTCTTCCAGAGCGCCTTCGGCTCCTCCTTCCTCAATCACATCTGGCTGGTCTCCTGTCAGACTCCCCGCTGGCCCGGCAACCCTCCCAGCGAATGGGTCGCCGAGCCAGTCTTGGACGGATCGGGCCGCCTGGTCGGGCTGCAAAAGGACGGCAAGCTGACACCCGATGGCTATGTCGTGGGGTCGGTCCAAGGAGCCCAAGCGCCTCATAGCGTCAAAATCCCGCAAGACCATCTTCTCCCACCCCTCACCGCTCCGACCATCGGAGAGCGGCTCACCGATGCCGGCGTATCCTGGGCCTGGTATTCGGGGGGGTGGCGGGACGCGGTCGCAGGACACCCCGCACCCTCCTTTCGCTTCCACCATCAGCCTTTCGCCTATTTTGCCCGTTACAGTCCGGAATCTCCGGAGGGAAAGCTCCATCTCAAGGACGAAGCCGATCTGCTCGGTGATTTAAAAAAGGGCAATCTCCCCTCGGTCTGCTTCGTGAAGCCCCTGGGGAAAGAGAACGAGCACCCGGGGTATTCCAATGTGGAAGAGGGACAGCGCCATGTCCTCTCACTCATTCGGGCGATCCAGGACTCCCGCTACTGGTCCCGGTGCGTGATTCTCCTGACCTACGACGAATATGGCGGCTTCTGGGACCATGTTGCCCCACCGGCGGGAGACCGATGGGGTCCGGGGCCCCGGGTGCCGGCGATCCTGATTTCCCCCTACGCACGGAAAGGGGCGGTGAACCACCAGACCTACGAAACGCTCTCGTTCCTCCGTCTGCTCGAGTGGCGCTTCAACCTCAAGTCTCTCTCCGATCGGGAAGCGGCGGCGGCCAACTTGGCCGAGGCGCTCGACTGGACGAAGAGGTAGCGGACGCCCCTCGCAGCTAGTACCCGGGCGGAACATCCTTCCCGCCGTTCCCGGGAACACCTTCAGTGCACCTGCTTCTGCCGATGCATCAGCTTCCAGATCATCGGAGTGAAGATCAACTCCATCGCCAAGGGCATCTTCCCGCCGGGACAGGCGATCGTGTTCGGTCGGGACATGAACGAGCCATGGAGCATCGAAAGGAGATAGGAGAAATCGATCTCCTTCGGATTTCGGAATCGGATCACCAGGATGCTCTCGTCGGGAGAAGGGATATCCCGCGCAATGAACGGGTTCGAGGTATCCACCGTCGGCACCCTCTGGAAGTTGACATGGGTGTGGGAGAACTGCGGGCAGATGTAGTGAACGTAATCCGGCATGCGCCGAAGGATCGTATGGACGATCGCTTCCTGAGAGTAGCCTCTCTCCTTCTTGTCCCGGTGGATTTTTTGGATCCATTCGAGATTGATGATCGGCACGACCCCGATCAGCAGGTCGACATGGCGCGCCACATCCACCCTGTCCGTGACGACAGCGCCGTGAAGCCCCTCGTAAAAGAGGAGATCGGTCCCTTCCGGAATATCTTCCCATGCGGTGAAGGTGCCCGGCTCGAGCTGGTAGGGGGCAGCCTCCTCTTCGTTGTGCAGGTACTTGCGCACCTTTCCAGTGCCGGTCTCCCCATAGCTCTGAAAGAGCTTTTCCAGATCCTCGAAGAGGTTGGCCTCCGGTCCGAAATGGCTGAAATGGCGGTTGTTCTTCTTCTCCATCTCCTCCATCCGGGCCTTCATTTCGACGCGGTTGTACCGATGAAAGGCGTCTCCCTCGACGACCCAGGCGTTGATCCCTTCCCGGCGGAAGATGCGCTGAAAGGCGGTCTTGACGGTCGTGGTGCCGGCCCCCGACGAACCCGTAACGGCGACGACAGGATGCTTTGCAGACATGCGATGAATCCTCGGTTAGCTGTGAAAGATCGACCGATTGGCAAAGAGCGGGGACTTGAACGAGAGCTCCTCCCCCTGGTCGTAGGCGTGGTGGTAGCTCACGAGGCGTTCCACTTCATTGCGCGATCCCAGAATCACCGGAATCCGCTGGTGGAGCGCGGTCGGCTTGACCTCGAGGATCCTCTCCCGCCCCGTCGAGGAGGAGCCGCCCGCCTGCTCCACGATCAGGCTCATCGGATTGGCCTCGTACAAGAGCCGCAACCGACCCCCCTTGCTCGGGTCCTTCGTATCCCGGGGATACATGAAGAGCCCGCCACGAATCAGAATCCGGTAGACCTCCGCGACCATCGAGGCGATCCAGCGCATGTTGAAATCCACACCGCGGGGTCCGCTCTTCCCCTCTTTGCATTCATCCACGTAATGGCGGACCGGGGCTTCCCAGAAGCGCTCGTTGGAGGCATTGATCGCAAACTCTCGCGTCTCCTCCGGAATGCGCATGTCGGGATGCGTGAGGATGAACGTTCCAACCTCCCGATCGAGCGTAAATCCATGAACACCCCGTCCCAGGGTCAGGACCAGCATGACGCTCGGGCCGTAAAGGGTAAAGCCCGCCGCAACCTGGGAGATCCCCGGTTGCAGGAAATGCTCGGGCTTGAGCTCCTGGGCTCCTTCCGGGGCGCGCAGGACCGAAAAGATCGAGCCCACGGTCACGTTCAAATCGAGATTGGACGAGCCGTCCAAAGGGTCATAGACCAGCAGATAGCGTCCGTTGCGGCCCCTTTGGATCGGGTAAGGGTTCTCCATCTCCTCGGAGACCACGCCGAGGAGCTGCTCGGTCGAGTCGCAGGTCTGGAGGACCATCTCGTTGGCAATCACGTCGAGGGGTTTCTGCTCCTCGCCCTGGATGTTGACCCTCGTGCTCGCCTTCGCCTCGGCCAGCCTTCCGCGGGAGACCGCCGAGGCAATATATTTGCAGGCGACCTCCACATCCTTGATCAACCCCTCGAGCTCCGGATCGAAGTTCGGCGTTCTTCGCCGCTCGTCGATTAAGAACGTACTCAGTGTGGCCCGATGATAGGGCATCGCTTCTCCTTCCTTCCGTACCGCCCCCGATGGGCGGCAATCACTTCCATCGTAAATCGCATTCTTCCCGAAGACGCAAGCTTTACTAGCTTCGCCTCTCGAGAAAACGCTCTGCGCTGAGTAAGCAGGCTTTTGCTTCTCTGAGCAATCGCGTTTCGCGTCCGGGCACGAGATTCTCTGAGCCCAACCCCTAGTGCCGCGTCCGGATGGCTTGCTTCTCCCGCCCCGCTCGGATTAGGAGTAGCGGCATCATGAACCTCAGGCAACGGTTTTCGCTTCCCTTCGGTCCGGCGGTCCCCTCGATGACGGCGACGTTCCGGGCCCGCCGGCTCGCCTGGCTTCTGGCCCTTCCCCTCCTCCTGGACGGCTGCGGATACAACCAGATTCAGTCGGACGACGAAAAGGTCAAGGCGGCTTGGGCGGAAGTCGTCAACCAGTACAAGCGGAGGGCCGATCTCGTTCCCAACCTGGTTTCTGTCGTGGAGGGATACGCTTCCCACGAAAAGGAGGTGCTCATCCAGGTCACGGATGCTCGCTCCCGTCTAGGCTCGCTTGCGGTGACGCCCGAACTCCTCCAAAACAAGGAGGCGATGCAGCACTTTGCCGCCGCGCAAGGCGAGCTGGGCGCGGCCTTGGGCCGGCTCATGGCTGTCGCCGAAAATTATCCGCAGCTGAAGGCCGACAGCCTTTTCCGAGACCTGCAGGCCCAGCTCGAAGGCACCGAAAATCGGATCGCGGTGGCTCGTCGCCGCTACATCCAGGCAGTCCAAACCTACAACACGCTGATCCGCACCTTTCCGACGAACCTGACCTCTCTGCTCTTCCACTATCCTGTCAAGCCGACCTTCTCGGTCGAAAACGAAGCGCAGATTGCCCAACCGCCTCCCGTCGATTTCCATGGGCCCGCTCCGGGCGCTTCCTCTCCCGGTCCCTCCCCGCGATGAGTGCGTTTCTCCTCCGGTCGGTTCCCTGGATCTTGTTCGCGCTTCTCTTGTTGAGCGGCGACCCGCTGTCGGCCCAGGATGAAGCCGAGGAGCCCGAAGCGGCGGCGATTCCCCCGTTTCAGAGCTACGTCGTTGACCAGGCCCGGCTCCTCTCCAGCCGCGAGCAAGCCTCCCTCGACCGGAAGCTGAGCCTTTTCACTCAGCACAAAGGGAGTCAGGTGGCCGTGCTCATCGTCCCGACCACCCGGCCGGAATCGCCCGAGAGCTACGGCATCCGTGTCGTGGAGAAGTGGAGGCTCGGCCGCAAGGGGATCGACGATGGGGCTCTCCTCCTGATCGTGACCGAGGAGCGGGTGGTCCGCCTCGAAGTCGGCTACGGCTTGGAAGGGGTGATCCCCGATGCGGAAGCCAAACGGATCATCGAGGACCGGATCCTCCCGTTTTTCAAGAAGGGTCTTTTCTTTTCCGGGATCTCGGTCGGGCTTGATGCCATCCTCGCCAAGATCTCGGGAGAGCCCCTTCCCCCCCTTAAGGCAACTCCGAAGGCTGCACTCCGATCGGAGGGCCCCGATCGGGGCCCCATCCTCGGCGGACTCTTCGTGCTCGTGCTGATCGTCAGCAGCCTCTTCGGACCCTTCCTCGGCGCCGCCCTCGCGGGCGGTCTCGGGCTCCTGGCGGGATGGGCGCTCCTGGGGGGATTCTGGATCGGACTGCTCGTCGGTCTGCTCGCCGCCGGAGCGGCACTCTTCTTTGCCGGCTTCCTTACGGGCCGACGCGGTCCGATCGTCTGGCGGGATGGCCGAGATTTTTCGGGCTGGAGCGGTTGGGGCGGCCTGTCCGGCGGCTTCCGCGGAGGGCAAGGTGGACAAGGTGGACAAGGTGGACAATTCGGAGGCGGAGGCGCCTCCGGAAGGTGGTAGATGAAGAGGAACGGATTCGAAGCCGCCCATCGTTTCTTCCGCCACTGGCGCGCGGGCACACGATTTGCCGCCCGGCCTTTCCCGCCGGGGGCGCTTGAGCGGATCGAGGCGGCCATTGCCCAAACCGAACGGCGCTACGACGGAGAGATCTGCTTTGTCATCGAGCATGCGCTCGATTGGCGCCGGCTTCTCCGCGGGATGACTGCGCACGAAAGGGCCTGCGAGCTCTTCGCGCAGCTCGGCGTATGGGACACGGAAAGGAACAACGGGGTTCTCCTCTACGTCCTGGTGCCCGACCGGAGCATTGAGATTATCGCCGATCGGGCGATCCACCAAGCCGTTGGGGAGGCAGAGTGGAAGACGATCTGCTCCCGCATGGAAGCGGAATTCGGGAAGAGCCGCTTTCTCGAAGGAAGCCTCGAGGCCATTCAGCTGGTGGCGAACCACCTGAGCCGCCACTTCCCTGTCCGAGAAGGAAAAACGAACGAGCTTCCTGATTCGCCAACCGTCCTCGACCGGGGCAATCCCGTTTCTGAGCGCGAAGCGGGGCCCTGAGGGGGGATCTCCGGCACCGCCTCGCTCACTTGTGGGCGATCACGAAGAGCAAGGCCGTGTCGAGAACCATCCAGGCGAACGAGAGCATGAGGAGAATCTCCACTGCGATGAAGAAGTTGGTGGAGATGAAGTTCTGCGCCGAGCTGTAGCACTGCTCGATCCGGTCGAGCTTCGCGTTGACCGCCTTCGAAAGATCGCCGATGTCGAAGACCTGCTCCACATAGCGGTGGATCGTGCGCAGGTGCCAATCGGAGTCGATCCGCAGGACGTTGCCGAACACCTGATAGATCGACTCGACGATCGCCAGCTTGTCGCGGACGAAGTCGATCGCCTCGCTCGAGAAGCGCTCATACCAGCGAGGCATGACCCAGAACCTGTGCCAGGGGGGGAGATGGGCGACCAGCGCCCGGGCCCGCCCGATCTCCCGATCGAGGAGGGAGTTGTACGACCGGAGGTTCCAGTAGAGCGCGTAGGCGAGGCGGATCATATCCAGGATCGTTCCCGCCTCCAGGGAAGAGACAACCGCTCCGAACCGCTTGATGAGGATAAGCTCGTTTTCGTAGTAGCCGAAGTTGACCAGCTTCTCCTGGTCCAGAACAAACGAGGAGAGAATGTCATAGCTCGGCTCCCCCGAAACCATCCCGTACAAGGTCTTCAGGTTCTCCCGGAGAAAGGCTTCCGCATCGCCGACAATTCCCGGCTCCAGGGAGAGGACCGGGAACACCTGGATTTCTTCCAGACGGACCTCGTACTGGTAGGTGGCGAACTGCTTCGCCTCCGCGAGCACCTCGCCCACGGTCGTTCGCGCCCAATCGGTGATCGAAGCGGCCCCAAGCCGGAGCAGGTCGATCCGGGAAGCCAGGTTCGCGTAGAAATTCAAATCGCCCTGGACAAAGAAGGAGAGCTGGAGGATGCCGACCCCAAAGTTGTAGATCCGGGCCACCGCATCGCCTTCGGCCAGAGGCGTTCCCCGAAAGGAGACGGGCTCGGTCCTCGGCCGGGCGAACTGCTTCATGAGACCCTTGGTCTCCGGCTCCCGGAAGTCGAGCTCGAGCCCCATGTCGAAGGGGATCAGAAGAAATACCTGCGCTTTCATGGGCTGCTCCTCTCCACCTTAACACTCCGCCCGGTTTCTTCCAGCTTCTCGCTCCATCCTCTTCTCTTCTTCCTTGGAGCAACCTCTTCTTGCCGAGAGACCAACTCCTATCCTTTACTTGATCCATGCGCCCGGATTTGACCCCATTTCCCCCCTTCGACCTCTCGCGTCTCCTTCGGACCGTCTTCGCACCGCGCCGGGGGGAGCGGATTGCCCTCCTCATCGACCTTCCCGATCCCCGAAAGGTTCGGGACTTCGCCTTCCTCAACGACCCGAGCGCTTCGGTGCAACGACTCGCCCACGCGGTCTTTTTTGAAGGTCTCCGGCAGGGGGTCTTGGACGAGCTTGCGCTTATGGGAGGCGATCTCTTCGCCTATGGGGAGACCGGAGGAAGCAACCTCGATCTCCCCTCCGAGGCCTTCGATCCCTCCGGGAATCGCCTCCTCTTCGATCAGGACCTCTATCCCCGCTTCGACCTCTTCCTCTGCTTCTCCCGCTTCTCGGCGACCGCCCCGCTCACCGCCAAGGCCAAGGCGTTCGGCTTCCGGGGGGCGACCATGCACGGGCTCAACCGGACGATTTTGGCGAGCGGCCTCTCGGTCGACTACGAGGAGGTGAGCCGAGGGGCAGAGCTCCTCCGTTCCGGTCTCTCCGGGGCCGATCGCATCCGCATCGACTTCCGGATCGAGGGCACTCCCCTCTCGCTGACCCTGGAAACCCGCGGAGCGGAGGCCCAGAAGAGCCATGGGCTCTGCCGCGGGGAGAAGCCCGATATCGTCAACCTGCCGGCGGGGGAAGTCTACTTTGTCCCTACCGGCGCCGAAGGTGCGTTCCCCCATCGCTGGGAGGACGGGACCACGGCGATCGTCCGAGTCTGTGGCGGACAAGCCCGGGAGGCGCAGCTCGTCCGCGGCGATCCTGCCCGGGTCGACCTCTACAACCGTCGCCTGGCCGAGGACCCCGCTACGGGAGAGGTGGGTGAGCTCGGCTTCGGCACCCAGGAGCTTCCGCCCGCCGGGGCGGACATCCAGGACGAGAAGATTCTCGGCACCTTTCATATCGCAACCGGACGCTCCGACCACCTCGGGGGCCCGCTGGGACCCTCGGGCTTCCGCAACCCCCGGAATGCGACCCACGACGACATCCTCTTCGCCCCTTTCAAGACTCCCGAGATCGAAGTTCCCCAGGTACGGATGGAACGAGGCGGGGAGACCCGGATCCTTCTCGAGGAGTACCGGTTGGGCACCTGCTTCCGCAAGCTGCTGGGGCGCACGGGATGAGCGCGGACTTCTACGACACGGGGCCGGCCCTGGCCCAGTACCTGGTCCTCCACTACGGCCCGCCGGGCTGGCAGTTGCCAAGCGAGGCCTTCCACGCGCTGGCCGACTTCCCCGTCCGTTGCGTCCGGGAAGGCTTCCGGTGGGAAGAACTTCCCCCCGATCCCCATGCGCTGGAGCTCGGCTGCGCCGTCGGGCGCTCCTGCTTCGAGCTCTCCCGGATCTGCCGCCGCGTCGTCGGGCTCGACCGCTCCGAAACCTTCATCGAAGCCGCCCGCCTCCTCCAGAAGAACGGCTCCCTCCTTTCCCGGGTTCCCCTCGAGGGCGACCAGGCCGCCGAACGGCTCTTCTCCCTTCCTCCGGGAGTTCGCCCGGAGCGCATCTCCTTTCACGTCGGCGACGCCCTTTCGTCCCCCTTGGGCGATTCCTTCGATCTCCTCCTCGCCGCCAACCTCCTCGATCGGGTTCCCCATCCCGCAGCACTCCTCCAACGGTTTTCTTCCCTTCTCCGTCCCGGCGGACAGCTTTTGCTCACCTCCCCCTTCACCTGGCTCCCGGAATACACGCCGCGGCAGCATTGGCTCCTTCCGGGCTCCGAACGGGTCGCCGCCCTTCTCGAACCCCTTTTTACCCTCCTGAGCCGATGGGACCTGCCACTCGTCCTCCGCGAGCATCCCCGAAAGTTCCAGTGGTGCCTCACCGAGGCCACCCTCTGGCGCAAGAAGGCATAGCTTCCGTTCTTCCTCTCTCCCCTCTCCCTGGAACAGAGCGAGCCAGCCGAAAGCTCCGAAGCGGCGCGTTCCGCGCCGGCTGCTTCCGCTAAGGAACCCTGGGTACCACGCGCCGGAGGAGCCGCTGCCCCTTTCGCTCGATCTGCATCGGCACGCTTTGCTTGAGAGCCCAATCGATCCTCGGCGTCAGATCCTCCTGCACGTGATCGGTGGTCCCTGAAAGTCGGACGGTCGTCCAAAAGTAGCCTGCCGCCCCCAATTGAAAGAGACCGGCATTGACCTGGGGGATCAGTCGAGCAAGATCGGAACGGAGCCCCACGCGCAAGACGCCGGAGACCCGCTTCCCCTCGATCTCGACCCAGCCGCTCATCGTCATCGTATCCCCTGATTGAATGTCGATGTTGGAGATGCGCATCCAATCTCCCTTCCCCTCGACATGGCACTGGGCCCGGTTCAAGGGCAAATCCCGCAGCGTCCGCGCCCGCAAGACGGCATCGAGCGCCAAGAGAAAGGGAATGTCGTGAAGGGAACCCGGATCGAGGAAGAGATCCCCTTGCGCCTCATACGGCTTTCCCTCTTTCGCCAGCACTTTCCCGAAGCCGCGAATCTCCCCGACCACCCGCTCCTTCCATGGGCTGGGAAGAACGGTTTGGGTGGGCAACGCCCGGACCTGCCAGGAAAGATCGGTCGGCTCGGAAGGGGAGAGGCCCACCTTTCCCGTCCCCGCGACCAGCGCTTCGGGTGCACTCTTGGGGTGCAATTCCACCGCTTCCAGGCGCAGCGTCTTTCCCTCCAGGAGCCCGTGCGCTTCCGCAAGCGTCAACTCCGGCAGTCCCGACATCCGAACGCGCCCTCCCCGCGCCCGGAGGCCCCAGCCTTCCTCGCTCTCCTCTCCGCGCAGATCGATTCCGTCAGCGATTGCCCCCCCCGGGAGCTCTCCCGGCCACCCGACGCTGAAAAAGGAAATCCGGAACCGCCGGGGAAGCGGGCTCCGTTCCTCCCCTCCTCCCGGAATCAGCAGTCTCGCCGGCGTCGCCCCTCCCTGGCTCGAGACCTTCTGCAAGATCACCTTGAGCCTCACGATCGAGACTCGGCGCACTTGCAAGGAGAGGTGCAGCAGGGCAAAGGGGTCGATCCCGATCCGGATGCCCTTTGCCTCGATCGAGGCAAAGCGGGAACCCGGCCCGCCCTTTCCTTGGTAGCCCTTGGTCGCAAGCCCGAAGCCGGCAAAGGAAAAGGAGTCGAAGGTTCCCTGGCAGCCGGTCGCCCGCTCCACGAGCTTCGCCGCATAATCGGCAAATTCCCTGCCCCGCATGAACCGGTTGGCCCAGAGAGCAGCCGCTCCCACCCCAGCCAGGAGAGTGGCGAGGAGGACCAGGCTCGAGATCCGGAGCCATCGCAGCCAGTGCTCTTTGGAAATGCCCATACGGCTCCGTTCGATTGGTTTCCGCTCGGAAGCATAGCCAACCCGCCGCTCCGGCCCGATGCTTTTTTGCCCCTTCTTTACAAGAAAACGTGGCCGTTCTTGCCAAGACCAAAAAAATCCCTTCTCTTCTTGCGCGGAGGTCCGTGCGAGCGGCTCCCTCCACCAGCACCCGTAGCTCAGGGGATAGAGCAGCGGATTTCTAATCCGTTGGTCGCAGGTTCGAATCCTGCCGGGTGCGATCACCGGCTGCACCCACCGCGACTTTCCTTCCGAGCCTGCGCGCCGGGAGTTCACATGCTCCAAGAACCTTCACACGAGCGGGCAGCCGTAATGGCAGGCCCGGGGTGAGCTCCGAGGTGATTCGGATTGAGGCTCCGCGACGGGTCGGATAGCTTGCCCGCAAGCGATCTCGGGAAGATCGCCCTGCCCCTTAAAGGGGAGCTGCGCTTCTCTGCCATGCCATCGTTTCCTCGTCTTGCGGACGACGCCTTCGTGCTGGGAGCCGGGCTCGGCACACGGCTGCGACCTCTCACGGACGAATGTCCCAAGCCGCTGATCCCGATCGCAAACAAGCCGCTGCTCACCTTCGCCTTCGATCGTCTGATCGCTATGGGGATCGGGGGATTCGTCGTCAACACCCACCATCGGCCCGAAGCCTACGCGAAAGCCTTCCCCGAAGCGTCCTACCGGGGACGACGCATCCGATGGAGCCACGAGCCCATCTTGCTCGATACGGGCGGGGGGGTGCGGAACGTAGGCGAGCTCTTTGGCGATCGACCCTTCTTGATTCATAACGGGGACATCCTCACCGATCTGCCGATCGAGAAGGCGGTCGAGCAGCATCTGGCGGGCGACGACTTGGCCACGCTCGTTCTCCGTTCCGCTGGCCCCGCGCTGCACGTCGGCTTCGATCCAGTGAAGCGGAAGGTGGTCGACATCCATGGGCGGCTGGGAAGGGAGGACGTTCCTCCCTGCCTCTACACGGGGATCGCGGTCCTCTCCCCCTCCTTTCTCCCCTGGATTCCTCGAGACGGCCCAGCCTCTCTGATCCCCGTTTTCCTGGAGGCGATTCGCCGATCCGGCAGCATCGGAGGAGTCCTCCTCGACCAAGGGTGCTGGTTCGACCTGGGAACGCGCGAGGCCTATCTCTGGGTCCACCGTGAATTGCACCGAAACCCGGGAGGGTGGAAACCCCTCTGCTGGATCGACCCCACGGCTCGGGTGGCACCGGATGCACTCCTCGAAGGGGCGACGGCGATCGGACCGCGATGCCGCGTGGGCAGCGGCGCCCTCCTGCGTGACTCGATTCTTTGGGAAGGCGCGGAGGTTGCCCCGGGCAGCGTGCTCGAACGCTGCGTCGTCCGTAACTCCCGTCTTGCCAAGGGCAACCTGGTGGACGCAGATCTTTAGCTCATGCTCCTCGATCAGCTTCTGGCGGAAACCGCACACCGCTTTCCGCAGTACGAGCCGGACCGGACCTGGATCACCAAGCTCGAAAAGGGGGGATCGGACCGGGAATTTTATCGAATTCGCGTCGAGCCGAGCTCTTCACTCATCCTCGTCCGCTACGGAAAGAGCCGACTCGAAAATGCCCTGCACGGTCCCCTGGGTGATTTTCTCCACTCCCTCGGAGTTCGCTCTCCCAGGATTTACAGCCAGGATCCGCTGCAGGGGCTGCTCTGGATCGAGGATCTGGGGGACTCGGATCTCTGGAGCTATCGTAACGCGCCTTGGCCGGAGCTGGGCTCCCTTTATCGCTCGGCCTTGCGGGAAATCTTCACCCTCCACGCCAAGGGCGAGAGGAGGCTCGGAGGGCTTCGAACGGAGCCGCCATTCACCCGGGATCTCTACGCTTGGGAGCAGGGCTACTTCTTTCGGAACTGCCTCGGACGCTTCTTCCACCTGGATGCCGGTCCGCTCTCCCGCCTCTCAGCCCTTCCGCGGCTCACCTGGATCGCCGAGCGCCTCGCGGCATTCCCTCGCCATCTGATCCATCGCGATTTCCAGTCAAAGAATGTTCTGATCCGGGCGGGGCAAGCTTATCTCATCGATTTCCAAGGAATGCGGCTCGGGCTGCCCGCCTACGATCTGGCATCCCTCCTCTACGATCCCTACGTCGGCCTCGACGCAGAGCGGAGAACAGAGCTCCGGAGCTATTATGCCTCCCTGTGGCGGGAGGACTCGCTCAGGCCACCAGAAGATCTTGAAGAGGCATTCGATTGGGCAGCCCTCCAGCGGCTGATGCAGGCCCTGGGGGCCTATGGCTATCTCGGACTGGTCAAGAAAAAGGAGGAGTTTCTCTCCCACATTCCCGTGGCCTTGCGGCTGCTCGCCGAGGTGCTCCGACGAATCCCCGGGTTGGAGCCACTCTTGGCGCAGGTCGAGCTTTGCCTCGCTGCATCGGAGCAGGAGACGCGGAAGCGGGGACGAGAGGCTTCTCGCCCCGCTTGACCGTGGCGCTCTCTCCTTTCCAGGCTTAGCTCGTTCGAGCCGCCCGCGCGATGGGATGGACGGAGCCTTGCGGATCCTTCATCGTCTCGGCCGCGCTCGGAAGCGGCTTTCCGGAGTAGAGATGCTGGATCAGCGCCATGACCCGCGGGCAGATCTGCAGCCAAGTCCCGAGGATCGCCAGCGCACCCCACCCGAAGACGACGAATCCCCAGTGCTGCGGAGCCACGAAGAGCTCCTCCACGAACCAGCGCGTATGGCCGAACTCATTCATCGCCACGTTCGGGAAGTTCATGAGCGGGCTCCCCACCAGCACCGTCAAGGGCAAGGACATTGCCGTAGCAAACTGAGGCAACCGGGTCATGGCGTAGATCAGCGAGCCGACTCCGAAGAGGATGTAGATCGGATAGCTGAGGTAGAACGCGACGATGTTCGTCGGCGTGAAGTCGGTATCCCGGATTACCGTCTGGTGCCAGGCAGCGCCCTGCTCGGTGAAGTAGCTCGCACCCGCATAGGCCGCGCAGGCATAGGTCAGCAAGAAGAGCCCCAACGCCCAATACCTCTTGAGTTCCTCCGCCGGGGCGAGCCGGTCGAGCGCGCGGTCCCGGCTCTTCCAGAGCCAGCCCCAGAGAGCCGCCGCGGTGATCATCTCGAGGACCAGCTCCGCGAGGAGCATGGCCATCCAGTAGGAGCCATATTCTGGAGACGAGTAATCAAGACCCTTCGAAAAGCCGTAGAGCCTTTCATACACATTGATCAATAGATCAAAGGCGAGCAGCGCCCCGATGGCGATCCCCGCACGTTTCCAGGAAAAGGCGGTCAGCGGCGGGCTTGCAACCGCCACGGTCGTCACTTGAGTTTCTTCCATATCGGTGATTCCTCCCTCATCTCACTGCACTTTGTCGTGCCTCATATTACTGACTTCTCATACGAGGCCGTCATCCTGCCGGGATGTCGGCCGAAAGACCGTTCGGCATTTGCTGATCGGGTTTTCGACAGTAACCGTAACGGCCGAGCAGCGAGCGAACAACGGGAAAGTTTTTCCGCTCCGGGAACGTTCGTTGTGCGGAGCTACACTACAAGTACGTGATACAGAGACAGATGCTATTTTCGATAACTCACACGATACGCATCTGCGGGCGTTCAGAAAGTGAGAGAAGCGTTAGCATTCGGAGCAGTCGTTGCACTCAGAATGGAATGATACCCTCATTCTTCCGAGCTGTCATTTGTCGAAAGCTTTCTCCTGCTGCGTTCCACAACGACCTGCCTCGCCCTCGCTCGCTTTTCCCTCCACGCCGAATCTCCTCATGCCGCTCCGATGGAAAGCCGGGTCGCTTCCCAGCCCGTTTACCGCGCACCCGTTATGGAATGGAGGAAAGAAGGCCAAAAGGAATTGGACCCGCATAGCTCCAAAAGGAGCCTGCACGGACCGGATCGCCTTCCTGTTGGAATATGGGAAGACCGATCCTTATCGATAGCACCAGACCCAGAGTTGGTCGGAGAGATTTCCCGATGCGCGGGAATAGCGCTTCTTCTCTTGCTTGGTGAAGAGAATCACCCCGCGGGCCCCATGCTTGACGGCCACTCTTTCGACGGGACGCCAGGTCGAATCAATGAGGCGGGTCTCGTCGATGTAGATGGCTCCCAGGATATGGTAGCGAGCGGGCGTGCCTCGCAGGTAGATCGGGATGCCGGGCTTCTCGTCGTACTCGGGGCCGATCCGCTTGACGACCGGACCCTTGTTCTGAGCATGGGTCACGCGGATCTCGTACCAGTAGGCTTGGGAAGCCCGTGCGGACGCAGAGAGGGAGAGCCAGATCGCCGCGAGCGCAATCGCATGGCCGAGCCTGAGTTGCATCCTGGCTTATGGAAAGGCGAGAGGCGTTGGAGGTCAAGCTCGGAATCGCGAGGATCACGGCTTCGCATCGATCCCTTCGGATCATCGGGGGAATGCTCGGGCGGGCTCTCGCAACCGCGCCTGCCCTTGACGAGCGAGGGGGCCTTACTCGCCGGAAGAAGCCACCCGGCCGCTCCCTTGCCGCCCTTCGAATCCCGGAGCGATCGCTTCGATGAGCGCATTTCGGATCAGGTTCCCGACCACCTCCATGAGATCGACCTCTGGATTCGACAAGGATCCAGAAATGCGGGCTCGGGTGGCTACCTCCCTGTGCCTGTTTTTCAACACCTTGCTGACGCCGCTCACCGCCTGGATGTAAATCCAGTGGCCGAGATCACGCCGCCTCGCCGGGTCCCTTTCGTAAACCTCCATATCCTTCAAGAATGGCTTGGCATATCCCTCCATTTCCGTACCTCGGATCTTCAGCTCCGAATAGAAGGAGAAGAGGCCCGATTTCACGTCGAACTTCCCGTAGCTCTTGAAAAGATCGCTCATCGCCGCCATCTGCGTCCGCTCGATGGCGATCCGCAGATCGAGATCGGGACGGTGTGTCTCCGAGAGGAAGGTGCCGTGGATGTTGGTTTCTCCAGTGCCCATGAACTTCCCCTGGAGATCGAAGTGGGAGAATCCATCAGCCCGCTGGTTGCTCAGATTGACGAGCTCCCCATGTGCGCCGGAAAGGAAGAGCTCGTAGGGGGGATCGGTCGTCCGGTTGGCGTAAGCGAAAAGGCAATCCTCGAGCTTGAGGAGATCAACCTTGAACTTCTGGTCGGAGCGGTTGCTCTCCCGCTGCGCCGATCGGACGACCTTGCGGAACTTCTCCTTCTCCTTTACGGCCGTGGAGGGGGCATGCACATAGTCGACGCGGAGACCCTGGATTTCCGCGAGATGGACCACCAGGTCGCTCTTTCGAGCGGAGTAGTCGAGGCTGCCTCTCGCCGAAACAATCCCCTTGCGTACCTTGAGATTCGGATCGCGCGCGAGGAACGGGGTCAGGGGGATCAGCGAAATCTCCTCGAGCGCGAACTTCGACTGCAGCAGGCTCTTTTCCAGCCAGTACGATCCTTCGAGATCGATCTTTCCCGTGCCCAGGAACGTTCCGTCCAGCCGGACGGCACCGGGGCCGTCCGCGAACTGGTTGCTGATGTTCCGGAGGGAAAGGTTCGCATGATCGAGGGAGAGCCGGAAGCTCGGACGCGCCTCCTTGTCTTCGTAGCCAAAGCAGGCGTCCTTGATCTCCGCAGATTCGATCTTCACCTTCTTTACGGGATTATTGACCAGGCCCTTGGAGCTTTTCAGCGCCTTCTCCGCTTTCTCCTTCTCCTTCTTCGCGGTTTCCCGCCGATGGACATAATTTACCCTGAGCCCGGCGATCTCGGCCCTCTGGATATCGAGATCGGAAAAGCGCGGGGAGTAGTCCAGCTTCCCGGCCAGGGAGACGACCCCGCTGCGCACCTGGAAGTTCTGCTCCTTTTCCAAAAAAGGCGTGAAATAGGAAAGCGAGACGCGCTCCAGGCGGATTCCGCCCGTCACACGGCTCGTTTCCATCCAGTAGTCCCCGTGGATGGCGATCCCCGCCTCCCCCATGAGCTTCCCGTCGAGCCCGAAGGAGCCGGGACCGTCTGCGAACTGGTTGCTGATGTTTTTCAAGGAGAGATTCGTCTGATCGATAAAGAAGCGAAAGCCGGGCTTGGCTACCCGATCCTCATACGCAAAGCGGGCACCCCGGATATTCGCCGATTCGATCCTGATCTTCTTCTTCGAGTTGTTGGTGAGGTTCTTGGAGCTCTGCCGCACCCGGTCGACCTCCTCCTTTTCCCGTTGGGCCGTCTCCGGAAGGTGGAGATATTCGACATTGAGGTCGTCGATCTCTGCCTGCTTGACATCGAAAAGGGAAGAGCGCGGCGCAGAATCGAGATTCCCGGCAAGGGAGACAACTCCTCCGTGAATCCGGAGATTCCGCTCCTTTGCCAGGTAGGGGAGGAAGTGGGACAAGGAGACCCTCTGGAGGTCGATCTCCCCCTTCAGCCGGTTGCTTTCCAGCCAGTAGTCGCCGTGAACGGAAATGCCGGCCTGACCCATGAACTTGCCATCGAAGACGAAGGAGCCGGGGGGATCTCCATACTGATTGCTGAGGTTGCGGAGCAAGAGGTTCGTATGCTCGACGTAGAGACGCACGGTCGGCTGGAAGGACTTGTCCTCGTATCCGAAGGCAGCATCCTCGATTTCGACCTTGCGCACCCGGATCTTGGTTTCCGCCTTGTTCCGCAATCGGGCAGCCGTGCTCATCGCCCGTTTGACCCTCTCCCGCTCCACGACGACCCTTTCGGGCAGGTTGACATAGTCGATCCCGATCCCCTGGAGCAGAAGCTCCTCGATGTCGAGGTTCGTCTTCCGGGGCGCGTTCTCCCAGGTTCCCTTGGCATAGAGGAAGCCGTTCTTCCGAACCACGAGATTCTGGTCGATCAGCAAGGGGTTGAAATAGACCAGGTCGATATTCGTGAGCGCGAAGCGGCCTTGAAAGCCGGCAAAGGGCTGCTGCAGGAAATTGACCCGGCCATCCACGGAGAATTTTCCATGATCGAAGATGAGGCCTTCGCCATGCACCGGGGAGGGATAGAGCTGGGCCACATCCTCAATGTTCCGGATGTTGCTGGCCGAGAGATTGATCCCATAGGCGTGCAGTGGCGGGTAAGGCTTGACGTTCACGTAGGTGATCTCGCCCTCCCGGATCGTGAGCAAGTTGATCTTGAGGGGATAGATCGACTGGATCGCATCCTGCCACCCCTTCTTTCCGAAAGGGACCTTGCTGCGCCTCTCCTCCTCGATGTTGTTCACATCGATGTGGATGGCCGGATGCTCGAAACGGAAATTCGCCACGAGCTTCCCTCTCCAGAGCTCATACCAGTGGACGCTCGCATGGATCCGCCGGAGATGGGCGACTGGGGGATACGGATGGCTATTCTGCATCAGGAGCAGCTCGTCCACATCGAGAGAAAAGGAAAAAGGATGCAGATAGGCCCGGCCGACGCGGACCGTGTACTCCTTGAGCCGGCTGTTCATCTGCCGTTCCAAGTACGCGCGGAGGGTTTCGCTGCTAATGAAGTGGGAGAGAACGGAGACCAGAAGGAGAGGTGCCGCGATCATCCCCGCGATCAGGACCAGCAGGGGGAGACGGTACCGGGTAAGGGCATGGAATCGCATTGGCCACGATCTCATGTGTTAAGATTGTGTTTGGATGCCTCTCTGTAAAGAAGACGAATCGGATTGACCATCGGCCAGCACCCCAACTACGCATGAGCAATCGCTCCTGACCTTTATCGATGACCTTCCATTCGCAGGGTTCGGCACTCTTTTTCACCGCCATTGGCGAAGGACCGGCGATGATGCTGCTCCACCCCACCCCGGTCGACCACCGCTTCTGGCTGCCGGTCGCCCAGATCCTCTCCTCCCGTTGCCGCGTGATCCTCCCCGATCTGCGCGGCCATGGCCGGTCGGAAGCAGGTGCTGGGCCGATCACGGTCGAAAGGCTCGCCGAGGATGCCGCCGCACTCTTGGACCACCTGGGCATTGGCAACGCCTTCTTCGGGGGATGCTCGATCGGCGGCTACACTCTTTTTGAGATCTGGCGGCAAATCCCCAGTCGCGTCCGCGGGCTCGCCTTCTGCTGCTCCCGTCCGCAGGCGGATGACGACGCGGTCCTCTCCCGACGACGGGAGACCATCGCCAAGATCAAGGCGGGGGAGAGGGCGGCCTTCATCGAGGCGCAATTGAACGCGCTCATCGGCCCCACGGCCCGCCAGCGGTCCCCCCACCTCGTCGAAGCGGCTCGGGAGATGATGCGAAGCGTCCCCCCCGAGGCCCTCATCGCCGTCCAGGAAGGGCTGGCGGCTCGACCCGACTCGGTCGCCACAGCCCGGGCGATCGGGGTCCCCTGCTGCGTCTTAGCCGGCGGGGAAGACATCTCCAGCCCACCCACCGACATGCGCCGTTTGGCGACGGAGATTCGCCAGGGCGGGGGAACCGTGGAGTATACCGAGATTCCCGATGCGGGGCACTTTGCCCCCTTCGAGCAGCCGGAGCGCGTCGCGGGCATCCTGGAACGCTGGCTCGATCAGAACCAATCCACCGCTTGAGCATAAGCCTGCCGAACGCTTCGAGCCTTCGGAGCAGGCAAGGCCCAGGTTGCCTTGAGCCTGGGCATTTCCCGTTGGGCGAATGGCTCCAATCGCGCCGAGCCGGCGGCCCCAACCGGAATGCTCGCCATGGTCAGAGTGGAGCCGCTCCGACGAGAAGATGCGGCTTTTTCACAAGATCTCCCAAGTGCCTTTTGTCTCGTGAGGCTCGACCCTCAAGCACCGGTTCCGCTCCAGATCCGCACAGGGCAATCTTCCCCATGCCGGTTCACCGATGTGCTGGGCGGCACGGTCTCCTTGGGGTCCAGCACGCGATTGCTTTGTCGAGGCGCTGCTCAACGGGAGAGCCCCTGCGATTCCCAGCAGCTCTTGATCCGAGTGGCCGAAAAACTGCTTGTGGGGCTAAGGAAGTGCTTGGGGTTCCGGATGCCCACCGGCGTCATGGCATACCAGCTTCGGAGAGTTGGCTCGGGGCGTTGCATTTCAGCAAAAACCGCCCTATTCGGTCTATTTTCCTCCGCCTTCGAGGACGGCCAGACGCTTCTTCGCCTCGGCTTCCCCCTGCTCGGCGGCTTTCTGATACCAATACACCGCCTGAGCATAATCCTGCGGAACGCCTTGGCCAAGCTCGTAGGCAAAGCCCAGCGAGGTTTGTGCCCCAGCATCCCCCTGCTCGGCGGCTCTCCGATACCAATACACCGCCTGAGCATAATCCTGCGGCACACCTCGACCCCGGTCGTAGGCATAGCCCAGGCTGAACTGCGCCTGGGCATCCCCCTGCTCGGCAGCCTTGTAAAACCAATTGACCGCCTGGGTAGAATCCTGCGGAACGCCTTGGCCAAGCAAATAGGCAAAGCCCAGCTTGCATTGCGCCTGGGCAAGCCCCTGCTCGGCCGCCTTCCGATACCAATTCACTGCCTGCGTGGAATCCTGCAGCACACCTCGGCCTTTGTGGTAGGCAAAGGCTAGGTTGAATTGTGCTTGGGCAAGCCCGTGCTCGGCTGCTTTACGATACCAATACACCGCCTGGGTAGAATCCTGCGGCACACCCCGGCCCTGGTCACAGGCAACGCCCAGGTTGCATTGCGCCTGGGCATCCCCCTGCTCGGCGGCCCTCCGATACCAATACACCGCCTGAGCATAATCCTGCGGTACACCCCGGCCCCGGTCATAAGCAGCGCCCAGGCTAAATTGCGCCTGGGCATCCCCCTGCTCGGCGGCCATGTAAAACCAACTGACCGCCTGGGTGGAATCCTGCGGAACGCCTTCCCCTTCGTCGTAGGCAACGCCCAGGATGCGTTGCGCCTGAGCAAGCCCCTGTTCGGCCGCCTTCCGATACCAATTCACCGCCTGAGCATAATCCTGCGGAACGCCCTTCCCTTCGTGGTAGGCAGCACCCAGGCTGAATTGCGCGGCAGCGTCCCCCTGTTCGGCCGCCTTCCGAAACCAACTCACCGCCTGGGTAGAATCCTGCGGAACGCCTTCCCCTTCGCGGTAAGCAGCACCCAGGCTGAATTGCGCCTGGGCATCCCCCTGCTCAGCGGCTTTCCGGGACCAATACACCGCCTGAGCGTAATCCTGCGGAACGCCTTCCCCTTTGTGGTAGGCAACGCCCAGATTGCATTGCGCCTTGGCATCCCCCTGCTCGGCTGCTTTCCGAAACCAATTCACCGCCTGCGTGGAATCCTGCGGAACGCCTTCCCCTTTGTGGTAGGCAACACCTAGGTTGAATTGCGCCTGGGCATCCCCCTGCTCAGCGGCTTTCCGGGACCAATACACCGCCTGAGCGTAATCCTGCGGAACGCCTTCCCCTTTGTGGTAGGCAACACCCAGATTGCATTGCGCCTGGGCATCCCCCTGCTCAGCGGCTTTCCGATACCAATACACCGCCTGAGCGTAATCCTGCGGAACGCCTCGACCCCGCTCATAGGCAACAGCCAGGCTGAATTCCGCCAGGGCATTCCCCTGCTCTGCCGATTTTCGATACCAATAGACCGCCTGTGCATAATCCCGGGAAACTCCTTGGCCTTGGTAATAGGCAAGGCCCAGCTTGCACTGCGCCTCGGCATCCCCCTTCTTGGCCGCTTGCACCAATTCCGCCAAGCTGCTGGCCTCTGCTGGCAGGCTGGCTAAAGTTAAGCACAAGATGGCTGCGGCAAGAAGAGATGGCTTTTTCACAAGACCTCCCAAGGGGTTCTCATCTCCTGAGAGCTAACCCTCAAATCTTAGTTTAGCTCCGAGCTGGCACAGGGCAATCTTCCTCATGCCGGTTCACGATGCGCTGGGGCGGCACGGTCTCCTTGGGATCGGGCCATACCGCTGTTTTGCCGAGGCGCTGCCCATGAAGAGGGCCCACGCATTCCCAGCAGCGCTTGATCCGAGTGGCCGAGGAACTATCCATCCGTCCGAGAATAGATGCAACCCCCTAGTTCTGGGCAGATCGACTCAGTGGAGATCGAGATGCCGCGTTGGCTGTACAGGGCCGTCATCACCAGCAGCCCCCGGATGTTGTCGGCGTGAATCTTGGGCCTTGCGGGATAGTCACAATGTGACTACAGCAAGGCACATGAGCACCGCCGATACTTAGTCCGCGCCCGGATCGACACCGCCACCAAGGAGCACGCGGCCAGTGCGCTTAAGGCGATGGGATTATCGATCTCGGACGCCATCCGTGTCCTTCTTCTGCGCGTTGCCAAGGAACGCCGCTTGCCCTTTGAGGTAAAGGTGCCGAACGCGACAACAAGGGAGGCTATCGCCGAGCTGGAGGTCGGCAAAGGCAAGAAGTTTATCGCTGTTGACGAATTAATGGCTGACCTGCATGCGGACGATTGAACGTCCGGCCGCCTTCAAGCGGGATTACAAGGGGGAGGCCAAGGGGCGAGACCGCAGAACGCTTGACGACGTGCTCAAGCTAATACTGGCCGCGCTAGCGAGTGACAAGCCATTGGATCCACGCCATCGGGACCATGACCTTTCCGGGCTCCTCGCTGAATTGAGTGGGTAACGGGGGGGAGCGGATTTCGGTTAAGGGATGGCAAGAAGCGGGGTTCTTGCCATCCGTCTTCGACGGATTTTTGGGGAGAGAGGAAGCCGTCAAGGACACTTCGACTTCGTCGATCCTCCTTGAGGGCGGATGGCCAGACCGGGCTGCCTGGTTGATGCTGCGGGATGGACGCGAACAAGCTTTTTGCTGCGGCGCTGCAACTGGGTTCGGAAGGGAAGGTGAGCCGGAGTGAGCTCTCCGCGAAGGAGCATGCTCTGAAGATCTGCCCAGGGTTTCGAGCAAGGCCATCGGTTTCCCTGTCCGGAATGTCGAAGACTTTCCCCCCACGCAGGACACCGTGGGAGAAGCTTTGGAGGCAGATGAACTTCTGGTAGTACCGGACCGAGTGGATCGCTCGGGTTCCTCGGATCGACTGTCTGGAGCAGGGAGTTCGGCTGGGGAGGTTCCTTGGGCCAGGGCGGGGAGCGGGTTTACCCTCATGAGGGAGGCGGTCATGTGGATGCTTTCCCGGGAGATATCGGTTTCCGCGATGGCGGAGATGCTCAAGGAGCAAGAACCCCGGCTCGGGCGCGTCTTGGGGCATTCCGCGGAAAAGGCCTACCGACGCGGGGATTGGGGCGAGGTCAAGAAGATCCTGGTCGATGAGACCAGGAGCAAGCGGGGCCACCGTTCCGTGACGGTCGTTACCGATGCGAAGAGCCGGAAGCGGCTCTTCCTTGCCGAGGGGAGAGGAAAGGAGGCTCTGGAGGCCTTCGCCAAGGAGAGAAAGGAACAGAATGCCGATCCAGGGCAGATCGAAGCAATCTGCATGGAGATGAGCTCCTCTTCCATCTCTGGAGCCCGGGAGTTTTTTCCGAAGGCGGAGAGGATTTTCGATCCTTTCCCGCTCATGCCGATGGCGGGAGAGGCGGTGGACCAGGTGCGCAAGGAGTTCGGGCGTCAAGGGTTGCTGCCGAAAGGAAGCCTCTGGGCGCTCTGAGGCAACGAATGGACGCGAAGCGAGGAGCAGAAGGGTCTGCGGAGTTCCCTTTGCGCCGCCTATCCTCGATTGGGAAGAGCCATTGGGTTGCGGGAGGCTCTCCAAGAGATCCTCTCCCAGGAGGATCCCCAAGAGCTCCGCTGGTGGTTCCGGTGGGCGGATCGCAGTCGGCTTGCCCCCTTCCGAAGACTCTCCAAAACCATCCAAGAGCCTCTGGGGGGAATCATCGCCTTTCTCCAGAGCCGGATCACCAACGGAACCATCGAAGCGATCAACGGGCTGATCCAGCTGGCCAAAAGGATGGCCAGAGGCTTTCGGAGCTTCCCCTACCTGAGAATTGCCGCGTTCCTCAAAGTCGGAAAGTTGCGGCTCGATCTTCCCGCTCTACCCACTTGAAACAGCGAAGAGGCAAAAATATTCAGGATATCAATCCTAAAATAACCCAATGACCGGCCATTACGACCGGCCGATGAAGTTGCCTGCACCGCATCATTTTTTTTCTTCGCCCTTCCACGGCTCGCCCGGCAGGTGCGCGATGAGGCGCGAGGATACGATTTCGGCGGCGTCGCCAATGTCCCAGGCGTAGCCCGTTGCGAGTAGCGCGCCGATATCAGCGGCAAATTGCCGATCGCGCAGTTTTGCATCGAGGTTCTGTTCGAACTCGGCGCGCGACACCTGATGGCCACCATGCGCCATGTATCGAGAAAAAGCATCGATCACGCGATCAGGATGGGCAGACGGTTCTTTGAGCGCGACGGAAAGATCGAAAAGGTCGCGGCCTTTCTTGCGCTGATAAAGGGCGCGCAGCTTCGTGCCGAGCAGCTCATCAAGTGCGTAGGTCGCGATCTCGCAGTCGCCTTCAAACCAGCGCGAGGACACGGCGAACGGGAGGCGAGCGTAGCCGTAAACTGCAAAATGCTCCCGCGAATTGATTTCGACCTTGAGCCTGAGCGGGATCGGCGGCATGTCTTCCGAGTCAAACCGATAGAAAAACGTCACCCGGCCTTCGCTTTGCTTGTACCGCGGCTTACCAAGCCAGCCATCGAGCGCCTCATGGAGCGCGTCCATGATCGGACCCGCGGGTTCGGCGCTGACCTGTACGAGATCGATATCTTCGGAGTATCGCGCCGGCGGCTTCAGGTGCAGCTTGTAAAGTGCCGTCCCGCCGCGGAAGGCGAGCACGCGCCCAAGCAGAGGATGGGTGAAGATCGCCACGAGCGCGCGGCTGATGACAAGGTCCTGCTCGACCTGCAAATCCTGCACCCATGGCGCCTCCGCCCGCCACTCCGTGATGTAGTCGCGCGGAATCATAGTTCCGCCTCCACATCGGCATTGATGATCACCTTCCACGCCGCATCGCGCGGCGCATCTTTGGCAGGCGCTCCCGGCAGCAGTGCGGCGCTCTGCCGTGCATGCTGCCTGACGTAATCTTTCAATGTGGTGGCTTTGTCCGCGGCGCTGATCTTTTGCAGGAGATAGCCCAGCCTTTGTGCCCACGGCAGCGGTGCCGTCTGCGCCGCCGCCGCCAGTTTTTCCGGATCGATCTTTTCGGCAAGCTCCGCAAGCACGGTCGCAACCACATCAAGTCCGCCCGCCTGTTCATGATAGCCAACAAGGTCGAGAGCCGTCGCTTCGGGCGTGGAGACGAGGACCGTGCCGCGCGGCGTGTTGAAGGTCTGCACGGGCACATCCTTGAGGCGCTTGCGTATATGGAAGGTGACGCGCATCTGCCCGCAGCGAATGGGGCGGCGCGCCTTGGCGAGCATCACCTGGAATTCCTGCGGCCGGTGATGGGCGGCGCCATGAAACTGGGCGGCTGAAAGCAGTCCGGCATAGTAGGCAAGGCCCTGCCGCTGCATCAGGGACGGAATGAACTGGTCGGCCGGCAGGCAGCCGAGACGGCGGTATTCCGGCGGAACGATGACGTAGAAGCCGCGTGCCGGGCTGGCGATCAGGCCCTGCCGGGCCAGCCGGTTCAGCGCCAGCTTGGCCGCAGGCCCCGAAACCCCGAGTGCCTTGCGGGCCTCTTCAGAGCTGAACTGATAGCGTCCGCGCGAGGCGAGGGCCTCTATATAGCCCCTGGCGTGCAGGGGAGGAGAATCCGTACGCAATTGCGCAAGATATCATTTTTTGATACTTTGCGCAATTGATTCCTAAAAGCCCTAACCCAGTCGCTTCCCCGAAGCACGTCCAACTACCAAGCATACCCCAAGTGTCCGTGCCTGGCCATGAAATCCAGTAAGTTTTTTCTCGGATTTTCCAGTTTTTTCCCTATATTGTCCCGGTTGGCAATTCCGGGTGGCATATGACCGACGAGATTCTCACGATCCGGGAAGTGGCCGAGCTTCTCAAGATCAATGAGAAGACGGCCTACAAGCTTGCTGCGGAAGGCAGACTTCCCGGTTTCAAGGTTGGCGGTTCTTGGCGGTTTGAACGTCAGGAGATCGCCAACTGGATGAAGCGCAAAGTCGAGGAGCAAAGAAGGGACAGCAAGGCTTGATAACCGAGTACCACGCCAAGCTATTCGCTCATGAGCTAAACAGGCGGCATTCCGTGGCGGATGCCGCGAAGCTGGCTCGTACTCTGCTCGACGCGCAGGTCGATCTGGCCTCGCTGAATTGAGTGGGTAAGGGGGGGAGCGGCTAATTGGGTTAAGCCACGATTTGTGCTCTCGTTCAGGTGGTTCGGGACGCGCCCCGCCACCCAACGCTGGGCTAGCCGCCATTTCTCACGAAGGTTGACTGCGGCGGCTAACAGCGCTGCCGGCGAGCGACTTGGCTATCCGCTGAAACCTCCCTGCCGGAGGGCGCGCCGGACCTCGCGGTAGACCGCGCCGAACTCCGGGAGGTCGGCCATCTGAGCCGCGAGGCGGACCTGCCAGAGTTTCTTGTAGCGCGCCTCCTTGGCGGTGAACTCCTTGCGCACCTGCGCCAGCGTCAGCCCTCGGAACTCCAGTTTACGAGCCACGGGATCGGTGAGGTCGGAGAGGTCCACGTGGCCGCCCGCCGTGAGGAACCAGAGGTCGTACAGGTCACGCGGCTCGTTTCGGGCCCGGTCCAAGAGTGCGACCGTCTTCTCGACCGCCACCTCGTCGAGGGAGTAGACGCGGATCCGGGCATCCTCGGGAAAGTCGCGGTATTCCTCGTAGCCGCGCAGCACCGGGCGGTCCTCAAGGGGCAGGACTAAACGCTCGCGGATCGTAATGTCCGTCTTGACCTGGAGCGCGACAAGCCTCGCCGTTCAGGGCGGGGAAGGATAGCGGGGGAGGCGTTAGCTTTGGCTGAGTGTCCGTTGCTGGATGGACTCGTCACTGGACATTTCACGGAGACCAGGGAACGTTTGCATCCATCATGATACGCCCGTATGATTGAGCGCATGCGGCGGCTGCAAGCCTTCAGGTTTCAACTGCGGCCAGACGGCCAACAAGAGCGGCAAATGCGCCGCTTCGCTGGCTCGTGTCGGGTTGTGTTCAACGAGGCGTTGAACTTGCAGATGGCGCGTTACGATGCCGGAGAGAAGAGGCTCGGTTACGCCGGGCTGTGCAAGGAGCTTACGAAATGGCGTAACGGCGATCCCATGCCTTCCGGGCGTGTCGCGCCTTGGCTGGCCGATGCGCCCGTTCATCCCTTGCAACAGGCGCTCAAGGACTTGGAGCGGGCCTACGGTAATTTCTTCGCCAAGCGGGCCGACTTCCCGCGCTTCAAGAGGAAGGGCCAGTCGGATCGCTTCCGTTACCCCGACCCGAAGCAGATCAAGCTCGACCAGGCGAATGGCCGCCTCTTCCTGCCCAAGCTCGGCTGGCTGCGCTATCGCCTCAGCCGGGACGTGTTGGGAGAAGTGAGGAGCGTCACCGTCAGCCAGTCCTGCGGCAAGTGGCACGCGAGCATCCTGGCCGAGCGCGAAGTCGAGCAACCCATCCCGAAGGGCGGCGCGGTCGGCATCGACATGGGCGTGGCGCGGTTCGCCACGCTTTCGGATGGCACGTTCTATGCGCCGCTCAACAGCTTCAAGCGGCATGAAACCGCCCTGCGCAAGGCGCAGCAGGCCATGAGCCGCAAGGTCAAGTTCAGCAACAACTGGAAGAAGGCCAAGGCCCGAATCCAGAAGATTCATTCCCGCATCGGCAATGCCCGCCGCGACTCCCTGCACAAAGTCACGACCACGATCAGCAAAAACCACGCGATGGTGTGCATCGAGGACTTGCAGGTGCGGAACATGTCCAAGTCGGCTTCGGGCGCGGCGGATGCGCCGGGAAGAAACGTTCGGGCCAAGTCTGGACTGAACAAGTCCATCCTCGACCAAGGCTGGTTCGAGTTCCGGCGGCAGCTGGAGTACAAGATGGAGTGGAGAGGCGGCCGCCTTCTGGTCGTGCCGCCGCGGAACACGAGCCGGACTTGTCCGTGTTGCGGCCACGTGTCGGCGGACAACCGTCGGACGCAAGCCCGGTTCGAGTGCGTGGAGTGCGGTTTTGAGGAAAACGCCGATTTGGTCGGCGCGATCAATGTTTTAAGGGCGGGACACGCCCGGATCGCCTGTGAAGTGAGCGGCATCGAGCCGCCAGCAGCAGGAACCCACCGAAGCGGCTCATTCCGGTTTAAGCCCGGATTGAGCGCCGTAGGAATCTCCGAACTTTAGGCCGGAGAGGATGTCAAGGTCTTCCCGCGCGCCGACGGGAGAGGGCCCTCATAGGCCAGGTAGAACGTGTGGCTGTTCTCGTGGGAATGATGGTCCAGACGGTCGAGACGGATCTCCACGCCGGAAGCCCTCCGCGTCTCCTCGAAGGCTGCGTCGAGACACCGTTCGATCTCATCCCACGGCGTCTCTTCCACCAACGTGAAGTCCAGGTCCTCGGAGAACCGGTAGTCCGCAAAGTAGCACTTCTTGAGCGCGGTCCCTCCCTTGAACGCGAGGCGGTCCCGGAGCGGGCTGCGGGACAATCCCACCAGGAGCCACGAGAGGCAGTAGTCGCGCTCCAGAACGGTCTCCGGGATGCGCCGGCCTCCCCGCTCGACGAGGCGGTTGGAAAGAAGCGAGAGGTCCCGCTGGGGAATCATGGGTCAAGTCCTCGCGACGGCCCGGAGTTCTTCGGGTTCGACGTTGAGCTGAAGCCGCCAGCGGCGCAGGCGCTTCCCCTCAGCCGGCAACACCGGGTCCAGGCGGACGTAGGTCGCCGTGAGACCCTCGCGAAGGCGGTCGAGATCGGGCGGCGCCGCCAGCTCGTAGGTCTCCAACAGGAACCCCAGCCGGCGCACGACCGCTCCGACCCCGATCCGCTTGGCGTACTCGACGAGCCGGTCGGCGTTCACGTCCTGGCGCCGCATCCAGAGGCCCTTGGCGACCTCGGTCAGACCGCCGCAGTGCTGGGGCTGTTTGAGCCCGTCGATGATTGTCCGTTCCAGGTCGCTCACGCACACCTTCTCCTGCTTGGTCACCCAGTGTTCGGTGAGTCCGAAAAGGTGCTTGCGCCGGCAGCGGACGAACCGGAACTCCACGCCCAGCGTCGTCACGGGCCGCCGAGGCTCGGGCGTGCTGACGATGACGACCAGCTGGGGTTGGGTCGTCATGCCGTGGATCTCCATGGCGGTGGAGTGGGAGAGGTAGTACTCCTCGCCATGCATGATCTCGCGGGCGACGACGAGCGGGTTGCCCGCGTACTGGCACTCCCTGCCCAACTCGAAGGGGACCAGGACGTAGAGACCGGGCTTCAGGCGGGCCGCCACGCCCCGGTCCACGAGCTTGCGGACGAAGCTCCTCGCGGAGGTCTCCGAGAGGCCCGTGATGCCGCGGACGTCCTCGAGGCGGAAGACGGAACGGCTCTGCTCGTGGAGCGTCGTCACCAGCTTGGCCGCCTGGGGGCCCAGGGTCTTGAGGGATGTACTGTTCGTCAGCATTTGGTGCCTTGCCAAGGCACGTTCTGCTCATACAATAGAACATATCAAGCCAAAAGTTGCTTTTTGATGCCTATCCGTGCCCGCAGAAGGCACGTTCTGCATCACCAGTATCATCGTCGAACCAGGATTGACCGGGTGCGCGACAAGCCTCGCCGTTCAGGGCGGGGAAGGACAGCGCGGACGGTGCAGCCGTCCTTGGGTTTGGCTTCGCCGAAACTCGCCCGGCTCGTTTTCAGTGAGGCGTCTGTTGCTGTTCGATGTACTGGCGGATAATGGAAATCGGCGCACCGCCGCAGCTAGAGGCAAAGTAGGACGGCGACCACAGCACGCCCTTCCAGTAGCATTTCTGGATGTCTGGCCGTTCCTTGCGCAACAGGCGGCTGGAAACGCCCTTGAGACTGTTCACGAGATTGGAGACAGCCACCTTTGGCGGATACTCCACAAGCAGGTGAACATGATCGTCCTCGCCGTCCATCTCAATCAGTTGTGCCTCGAAATCGGCGCAGGTCTTGGCGAAGATGGGGCGAAGCCGCTCGATGGCATCGCCATCGAACACTCTGCGGCGGTATTTCGCCACGAAGACCAAATGAACGTGCATCTTGAAAACGCAATGCCGCCCGTGTCGAATATCGTTGTCATTGCTAATAGACCAAGAGTGTGATTGAGGCATGCAACGACTTCAAGCCTTCCAGTACCAACTGCGGCCAGACGGCCAGCAAGAGCGGCAAATGCGCCGCTTCGCTGGCTCGTGCCGGGTTGTGTTCAACGAGGCGTTGAACTTGCAGATGGCGCGTTACGATGCCGGAGAGAAGAAGCTCAGTTACGCCGGGCTGTGCAAGGAACTTACGAAATGGCGTAACGGCGAGCCCATGCCTTCCGGGCGTGTCGCGCCTTGGCTGGCCGATGCGCCTGTTCATCCCTTGCAACAGGCGCTCAAGGATTTGGAGCGGGCCTACAGTAACTTCTTTGCCCAGCGGGCCGACTTCCCGCGCTTCAAGAGGAAGGGCCAGTCGGATCGCTTCCGTTACCCCGACCCGAAATAGATCAAGCTCGACCAGGCGAATAGCCGCCTGTTCCTGCCCAAGCTGGGCTGGCTGCGGGTCCGCCTCAGCCGGGAGGCGCTTGGGACGGTGAAGAACGTCACCGTCAGCCAGTCCTGCGGCAAGTGGTACGTGAGCATTCAGACCGAGCGCGAAGTCGAGCAACCCATCCCGAAGGGCGGCGCGGTCGGCATCGACATGGGTGTGGCACGGTTTGCCACCCTCTCGGACGGCACGTTTTATGCGCCGCTCAACAGCTTCAAGCGGCATGAAACCGCCCTGTGCAAGGCGCAGCAGGCCATGAGCCGCAAGATCAAGTTCAGCAACAACTGGAAGAAGGCCAAGGCCCGAATCCAGAAGATTCATTCCCGCATCGGCAATGCCCGCCGCGACTCCCTGCACACAGTCACGACCACGATCAGCAAAAACCACGCGATGGTGTGCATCGAGGAGTTGCAGGTGCGGAACATGTCCCAGTCGGCTTCGGGCGCGGCGGATGCACCGGGAAGGAACGTTCGGGCCAAGCCTGGACTGAACAAGTCCATCCTCGACCAAGGCTGGTTCGAGTTCCGGCGGCAGCTGGAGTACAAGATGGAGTGGAGAGGCGGCTGGCTCCTAGTCGTGCCGCCGCAGAACACGAGCCGGACTTGTCCGTGTTGCGGCCATGGGTCGGCGGACAACCGTCGGACGCAAGCCCAGTTCATGTGTGTGGAGTGCGGTTTTGAGGAAAACGCCGATTTGGTCGGCGCGATCAATGTTCTAAGGGCGGGACACGCCCGGATCGCCTGTGAAGTGAGCGGCATCAAGTCGCCAGCAGCAGGAACCCGCCGAAGCGGCTCATTCCGGTTCAAGCCCGGATTGAGCGCCGTAGGAATCTCCGGAATTTAGGCCGGGGAGGATGTCAAGACATCCGCCGAATAGTGCTGCCGACGGTTCGCGTACCGAAATTGCGCCAGCAATGCCCAGGTTGCGCCCAATGCCCGCGTTTCCGGGAGCAAAGGCGCGGACGGCTCTCGCAAGCCTCCCGACCGGGCATGCTCTGCCTGCGCCGCTTTAACCGCCATTTCTCACGAAGGACAACCGTAGGCGGCAGCAAGAAAGCCGGCAAAAGAGCATAGGAAAGGCCGCCTTTCCCGGGTATAAAGTGCGTGAACGAGACGTAATTACAACCAGGAGTAAAAGCGGCCTTTCCTGACAGAGTAGATCCAAGGGGCTTTTGGGTTTACCGCCCATTTTGCGCGTCGGGGGAAAGGCGGGATTTCCCTCGCTCGGGTTTCGAGCGATGGGGTGCGATCCTCTTACGAGAAGCGGATCGGAAGATCGGTTGGTGAAGACGGCTGGAGCGTTGCTTCCGGGATCGACTCCATCCGGGGCGCATTGTGCATCAGCTGCGGGAGATGCGGGTGCCGCGCATCTTCGGGATGGCGCTGGGCTACCGAGGATCTCAATGACCCCGAGCGGCTGCGTACCGATCCGTTGGTGGCTCTCCTAAGCGGCAAAAGGGATCGGGAAGAGGATCTGGCGGGCAAGAGTACGCTTGAGCCGCCTGGAACGGGTCGGTCGAAGCGAAGGCTACCACAAGATCGATTCCTCGGCCGAAGCGATCGACCGGCTGCTGGTCGATCTCTCCCTCGAATCGCATCCCCAGCCGCTCAAGGAGGTGGTGCTCGGGTTTGATACCAGAGCGCTTCCCGCTGCAGCAGAGCCTCCCATCGGGCGGAGGCTTGTTCCCAAAGCGGATTTTTGCCCTTTGCAGAGCTCGCATTCAGCCAAATCGAGCAAAACTCTTGCTCCATCCCCGCTCACGAAGACCCTTTCCCGGCCGAACATCCTCGCCATCGACTCGGGCCTTCCTCTCTTGCGCGAAACCTCGCGTTGGTGAAAAATGGCGGCTAGCTCTCCTCGGCGGGCTCCTCGCCCTTGGCTTCGGATGGATTCCAGCCGTACCTCCGCATCTTGGCATAGAGAAGCTGGCGGTGGATGCCCAGGGTCCGGGCCGCCTCGGCCCGGTTACCGTGGCTTCTGGCGAGAGCCCGACGGATCAGCAGCTCCTCAAGCCGGGAGAGCGCCGAAGGGAGATCCTCCTCGGGCCAATCGAAAGGGGATGGGTTCTCCGCGTTGGGGGCGAGCGCCAGATCGGAGGCGGTGATCCGTTCCCCTCGGACGAGCACCGCCGCCCGCTCGAGGACATTCCGCAGCTCCCGGACATTGCCGGGCCATGGGTGCTGGATCAGGCGGGCAGCGGCGTCGGCCGCGAGAACTTTGCCAGAGGAGGCCAGGAAATGCTCGGCCAGCGGAAGGATGTCGGCGATCCGCGCCCGGAGGGGCGGTAGCTCGATCGGCACGACATGGAGCCGGTAGAAGAGATCTTGCCGGAAGGCGCCCTCGCGCACCCGCTCGGAAAGATCGCGATTGGTGGCCGAGATGATGCGAACATCGACCGGGACCGGCTTGCCGCCAATGGGCGTAATCACTCGCTCCTGGAGGGCGCGGAGGAGCTTCGGTTGCATCGAGATCGGCATCTCGCCGATTTCATCGAGGAAGAGGGTTCCTCCGTCGGCCTCGAGAAACGCGCCCTTCCGGTCCGCATGAGCCCCCGTAAAGGCGCCCCGGAGGTAGCCGAAGAGCTCGCTCTCCCAGAGCTCGGCGGGAACTGCCGCGCAGTTGACGGCGACGAAGGGCTTGTCGCGACGCCTGCCGTGGTCGTGGATCGCGCGGGCGACCAGCTCCTTGCCCGTTCCCGTCTCCCCGAGGATAAGGACGGTTGCATCGCTGTCCGCCACCCTGCCGATCGCCTTTTGGATCTTGCGCATCGCTTCGCTCGAGCCAATGAACTCGGCAGGCCGAGCTTCCGATCGGAGGCCGAGCCGCGGCCTCGCCCCCTCCATCTCCCCGAGGAGGCGGGCCAAGTCGGCCCGGCCGATCGGCTTGGTCAAATGGTCGAAGGCACCCAGCCGCATGGCTTCGATCGTGTTGGCCGCCGTGGCGTGGGCGGTCAGCACCGCGACGGGGGGAGCGTCGGGCTCTTCCCGAATGCGCGCCAGCAGCTCGAGGCCATCCATCCCCGGCATCCGAAGGTCGAGCAAGATTCCGTCGATCGATCCGAGGGCCAGGATGGAGAGCGCATCGGCGCCCGACAGGGCGATCCGAGCTTGGCGACCGAGGCTGCGGATGGTCTCGGCCAGCGCTTCGGAGAGCGCGGCATCATCGTCGACGATCAGGATCGTGGACATGGAAGAATCAGCTCAAAGGTCGTGCCCGCTCCCTCTTCGACGAGTCGCGCCGTCCCCCCGTGCGCGGATGCGACCTCCCGGACGATCGAGAGCCCAAGCCCCGTTCCGCCCGCTCGGCCAGTGACGAACGGTTCGAAGAGCTGCTCGCGAAGGGAAGGCGGCGGGCCTTCGCCCTCGTCGTGAACCGAAAAGACCAGGCCGTCCGGGCGCTTCCGGACGCATAACTGGACCTCGCTCCCCTCCGGGGCGGCTTCGATCGCATTGCGCAGGAGGTTGTCGAGCGCGCGATGCACCTGTGCCGGATCGAACGAGCCTTCCTTTACATCGGCGGAGGAAACGAGGACCACGCGCTTGGCCTTCGCAAGTTCCGCAAGCGTCGAGGCGCAGGAAGCGAGGAAGGGCTCGAGCTCGACCGGTTCCCGCCGAAGCCCTTCTCTCTCGGTGACCGAAAGGAGACGGCGGAGGAGCGCGTCGAGGCGCTCGATCTGGCTGAGGACCATACGCAGAGCTCCCTCCTTGGCCGAAGTGTCGCCGCTCAAGGCGTTTTCGGCCTTGAGCCGCATCGCGGCGATCGGGTTGCGAATTTCGTGCGCGATGCCCGCCGAGACGCGCCCGATCGCCGCCAGCCGCTCGCCGGCCGCCATCTGTCGGGCGAGGCGGTCCGCCTTCCTTCGAGCCTCGGAGAGGCGCGCGCCCGCATCGTTGAGAGCCGAAACGATTCGGTCGAGCTCCCGCTCCCCCGTCGGAGGCAAGATCGGTAGATCGGTGACCTCGTGGGCCTGGAGGGCGCTTTCGATCCGCCGAACATGGTGTGACCAGCTCAGAGTGAAGCGAGAGAGGAGGAGGGCCGCGACGAAGACGTTCGCGAAGAGGATCGCCAGGCCGGCCATCAGGAGCCGGTAGCTTCGACCGGCAAAGGGGAAGACCCGCGTCATCGTCCAGGCGGTCAAGCCCGCCACGGGGCCGTGGAGAGGGGTGGCCGTAACCAGCAAGATTTGCGAAGGAGTCGCATAGCGCACGACGACCGAATGATTTCCTCTGAGGGACGATCGATTGACCGTCTCAATCCGGGGCAGCTCGGCCTCCGGAACGTCGGTCTTCGGCCGCTCGCCCGGATAGGTCGGGTAGGCGTAGGCCAAGGAACCTCTTCCTTCCTCCCAGATGCCCCCTTCGATCCCCGGTCGGTCGGACAGGGCGTGGCGGAGAAGCTCGCCCAGGCGCGCGCGAAAAACCGGTTCCCCCCCTTGAGGCGAGGGCTTCGGGAGCTGCGCTGCCAAGCTCCCAAAGCCTTCGGCGATCGCGTCACAGGCCCGACCGCTTTCGGCCTGGGCTTGGGCGGTCCGGGCAGAAGCCGATTGGCCGAAGAGGCCGACCATCAGGACGGCCGCCGACGCCGTAGCCACCACGAGCAAGAGCAAAAGGACGATCAGCCGTCCCCGCATGGAGCAGAACATAGGCTCGCCGAAGGATGGATCGAATTCCCCTTACTCTACCCATTTGCGCTCAAGGGAGGCGAGCCCGGATGCTCTGACGCAATCTCGGGGAATGAAGCGCTGCTTCGGCTCTCGCCGTACAGGATGACCCTCCCGGCGGAGTAAGCCGACATCGCAAGGAAGATCCGACGCGCGCCCTGCGACCGGCCGGAGAAAAAGAGCTTTGCCAGGAAGGCGGGTAGGCCAACGCCGGCCCGCCCGCCTTCGGGGTTTCGTTAGCTCTTGTGGTCGAGCGGCTGGTAGGTCGGAGCGGGCGTCTGCTGCGTCGGCTGCGGCTTGGGCTTTTCGGAGCAGGCGACAATGGCCAGAAGCGAAGCGGCGACCAGAACCTTACCCACGACAGAGAGGAGAGAGAACCGGGTCTTCATGGCCGTAGAGCATGCCCAATCGGGCCCAGTTGCGCCACAACATTCCGCGCGTTGCGACATTTTTATGTTTCTTGAGCAAAGGGGTTTATGAAAGCCTCTTCCACTTCGGCCCGAGGCGAAAGGGCCCTTCCCTGGAGGATCGGTAAGACAGGAAAGCCCAAGAGCCGCGAGCGGGAGACGTGACGTCCCGCTCTTTCGGATGTCGACCCCCGAGCGAGAAAACTCATTCCCGCCTTTCGAGGCTTCGCAACATGAAGCAAGGTAGATCAAGATGGGAATCAGCACCATTCGGGAGTACTACGCCCACACCGCGGTGCGCCGGCGGATCGCCGAGTATTGCGGCGGAATGCCCGAAGAACCCGGAGCCTTTTCCTGCATCTACTTGGTCGGGTATGGTGTCGCGATGGGGCAAGGCGTTTCGGCCGAGCCCCATGCTTCGGTGGAGAAAAAGCACTTTACGGATCTGCTCGAGGCCGGAGCGGATATTCTCCGCTCGATCTGGGATCGAACCGCGCTCCTGGGAATCCTCGACATCGAATACGTCAACTGGGACTACCCCGCCGAAGTCTTCTTCCGGCCGGCGGAGGTCTTCTCCAGGATCGAACCGCTCTACCGGACGATCCGCCGCTGCTTGGGAGATTACGGGATTGAGCCGCTGACCATCCTGACCGGCCAGGGATACCATTTCGTCTTCCGGATTCCGAAGCGTTCGGCTGCCTTCGCGTTGCTGGCCGCCCATGGCTCGGCTTCCCCGCACCTGATCGAATGGGGCGAGCGCTTCGGAGCCCGCTTCGGTCGTGCGTTTCCCCCACCGGAGGCAGCGGCTTACGAGACCTTAGGCCGCCTCTTCGAGCATCTGGTCCACCGGATCTTTTACGAATACGAGTCTTCCTCCCTCGACGGGTTCGAGCGGATCCCGGCCGTTCCGACCGACGTTGCCGTCGGACGAATCGGGCCGAGCGGTCGTCGCGAAGCGGTCTCGCTCGATCTCTCCCTCTTCGGCGATCCGCTGCCCCGTCGGGCGACCCGCTGTCCCTTTTCGGCCTACCAGAAGCACCGCGTCCTCTGGGAAAAATATGGGGAACGGGCCGGCAGGGAGCTCCCGATTCCGCTCCTCCTGCCCCGATTCCCGGACTCCCGGCTCGAAGAGCTTTTGGAGATCCGGGTCGATTGGGAGCGGGCCGCCCGGCTGGCCGAGGAGATCTCGGTCGAAATCCCCGATGCCGCTCCATCGATCCTCAGATGGCTTGCGGACTATGAGGAGTCCGCCTTGGCCCGGGCTCACCGCGAGGTGAAGGAGATCCGGAACGACCGGACCGACAGCCCGAGCGGGCTTCCGCCCTGCATCGCTCACTGCCTCCGCGACCCCAACCCCCACCTGTTGAAGCCGACCAACCTGCAAGCGCTGACCCGCGTGCTGCTCGCCTCCGGTTGGGAGCCCTCCCAAATCGCCGGCCTGGTCTGCTCACGGTACGAAGAGGACCATGGCTGGGGGGGCCTTTGGGAGAAGTACGAAGCGGCGACGCGCGCCCGTTTTTACGTCCGGCTCTTTTCGGGGCTGGTGAGAACGGGGATCGATCGCGAGATCGATCTCAATTGCATCAGCCACCAGGAAAAAGGATACTGCTGGCGGCCCTTCTGTGGCTTCAATCTCGCGGACTATCACGGGAAAGGGATGGATGGAGATCGGGCTCTCGACCGGGGTTTTCTATCGTAAGCCGATCCGCGAGGTGCTTTCGCTGATCGCCCGGACGGGCTTCGATGCGGTCGAACTCTGGACGGGGGACCCCCTCTACCGCACACCCTTCGACTGGCGCGATCCCGAAGAGGTGGCGGCCGTCCGGAAGCAGCTGGGCGATCTCGGCCTGCGGGCGGGGAGCTTCCACGCTCCCTACTCGGCGGAGGCCGATCCCAGCGAGCCCGATCCGATTCGCCGAAAGAACACCGTCGCCCTGCTGACCGAAGCGGTGCGCACCGCCGCAGCCGTGGGGGCGCGAACTCTGGTGCTCCATGGCTCCGCCGCCGAGCTTTCCCGGATGCCGGAAGCGGAGCGCCCGGCACGAATCGACTCGTTACGGAAGACTCTTTCCCTTCTCCACCGGGAAGCGCGCTTCCATGGCGTTGCCCTCGCCATCGAGACTCTGCTGCCCCATCTCCTGACCGCCGATCCGCATCTCCTGCTCGAGCTCGTCGAGCCCTATCCCAGGGAAGAGGTGGGGCTCTGCTTCGACACAGGCCACTGCTTCTTGTGGCGCTCCTGGCCCTTGGAACGACTTTACGAGCTCCTCGCGGACCGAGTGATCGCCCTCCATGTCAATGACAATCGGGGGACCTCCGACGACCACCTTCCTCCCGGAGAGGGGACGATCGACTGGCCGGCTTGGCTCGCCGCCCTGCGCCGGAGCTCCTTTCCCGGGGTCTTCTTGCTCGAGGTGGTTCTTCCGCCCGAGACGCCCGATCCGCTCTCCGGGCTGGCGGCGCTGCGGCGGCTTGCCCTGGCTCTCCTCGGGCGGGAGCCGGCCTTGGCCGGGAGCCGAGGCTAGCGACCAGGGCGGTCGTCCAACCAGGGCGAAGCCGGACGAGGCAGCCACGGCGAATCTCCTCGTCCACAGAAGATTCCGCCGGTGATCGCCAGAGAGGGTCCGGCGACGGTCAGCAGGACTCCCCTTCGATGGCGAAGGGAAAAGGCAAAGATTTGTTCAGACACTCGGTCTCCCTGCATCCCCAGCGGGAGGTAGCGGCAACCTCCCACGCGGAGATGGACCGTTCCAGCCAATCCGGCAAAAGCGCTTGCTTGCGCGCACCTCCGGAACGAATGGTGAAAGCGTCGCGATGGCTGATCTCCCCGGCTCCTCCGTCGTCCGGCTCTTCACCGCCCGGCTTTCCGCTTTCCCTCCGCAGGGCAAGGAAGGCGAAGACCTTCCGGGGCGCCCCAGAGCCCGGCGCAGCGAGGCCTTCTTGCGCTGGCTCCTCTCCCGGTTCACCGGACTCGCTCCCGAGCGGGTTCCTCTCGAGCGGGGTCGTTGGGGAAAGCCTCTTCTCCCCGAATCCTTCGGCCTCTGGTTCAGCCTCTCCCACTCGGGCGACCGATGCGTCGCAGCCGTTGCGCGCTTTCCGGTGGGCATCGACCTCGAAGCCGATCTGCCGCGGAAGGATCCCCTGGGGCTCGCCCGGCGGTTTCTTCTCCCGGAGGAGGCAGCAGTCGTCGCGGCGGTTCCTCGGGAAGCGCAAACTGCGGCCTTTCTCCGGATTTGGACCAAGAAGGAATCCTTCCTCAAAGGGTGCGGGATCGGTCTCTTCCGCTCCCCCCGCTCTTTCCGCTTCGCCCACCGAGCAGGGTCACCCTGGGAAACCGTCGATCCGGCCGAGCCGGAGAGCGCGGTCTGGACGGTCCGAAGCCACGACTGCGACACGGGCTTCCTCGGGGCCCTTGCGGTCGCTCATGCCGCGCCGGAAGAGCTCACCCTGAAAAGCGAGGAGATCCCTCCCCGCGATTGAGACGGCGAAAGCGGGCCCCCAGGAAAATGCTTTCCATTGACGAGAGGGATTAGGAGCAGCTAACTTTTTGTCGGGCATGAAGCAAGGCCTTGTGGAAAACGCGGGCGACAAAGGTTCGTCCAGCCTGAGCCACTCCCAGCAGGATTACTTGAAGCAGATTTTTCTTTTAGACCACGCGCCCAGGGGCGCCACTACTCAGATTCTGGCGGACCGCATCGGGGTCCGGCCGGCCTCGGTCACCGGGATGCTCAAGAAGCTGGCCGAAGAAGGCTTGGTGGAACGGGCCCCCTATCGAGCGGTCCGTCTGACGGAGTCGGGCCGGAGGATTGCGGTTGAGCTCGTCCGTCACCACCGGCTGCTCGAGGTTTTCCTCTTCCGCATGCTCGGCTACCGCTGGGACGAGGTCCACGAGGAAGCTGAGGCGCTCGAGCATGTGATCAGCGAGCGCTTCGAGCAGAGGGTGGCCGAGCTCCTCTCCCACCCCGAGCGGGATCCGCACGGCGACCCGATCCCGACCTCGGAGCTGGCTCTGGAGGAAGACCGGCACCTTGCCCCGCTGGCCCGGCTCGCCCGGGGAAGCCGGGGGACCATTTGCCGGGTGACTCTCCAGGACCAGGATGCGCTCAACCTTGTGGAAAAGCTCGGCCTCCTTCCCGGGACGGAGATCGAGGTCGCCGACACCCATCCCGATGGCGTCTCGCTCCTGGTCGCCGGGAGCCGCTTCCTGGTTCCAACGCTCCTCGCCTTGCATCTCCTGGTCGTGATCGTTCCGGGCCCTGCTTCTCCCCACCCGAAACCGAGAGGACGAGACCGGACGGCAGGCGGTCGATGAGCAACGATCCCTCTGGTCTTCGATCGCGGACACAAGGGGACTCCGAGTCGGGGGCGTCTTCCTCCAGGAAGGGATGGGATGCCTGGGTACGCGAGAGCGCTGGGACCGTTCTCTCCGGGGAGGCGACAGGAAGGATCGACCGGTTCATTCCCTTCCTGGGGCCCGCGTTCATCGCGGCGATCGCCTACATCGACCCAGGCAACTACGCGACCAACATCGAGAGCGGAACCCGCTACGGCTACCAGCTTCTCTGGGTGGTATTCTGGGCAAACCTGATCGCGCTCTTCGCGCAAGGTCTCTCGGCCAAGCTCGGCATCGCCACCGGGAAGAACCTTCCCGAATGCATCCGGGATGCGCTTCCCCACCCGTTCCTGCGGATCGCCTACTGGCTGCAAGCCGAGCTGATGGCGATCGCCACCGACCTGGCCGAGTTCCTCGGCGCAGCAATTGGATTTCAGATCCTCTTCGGGATTCCGCTGGGGATCGGCGCCCTTCTCACCGGCGTTCTCTCCTTCCTAATGTTGGGTCTGCGGCCCGGGGGCTTCCGCTATCTCGAAGTGCTTCTGACGGCCTTCGTGGGGTTCATCGCCGCCTGCTACGCCTTCGAGCTTTTCTGGATCCATCCCTCGCCCTCCGCGAGCCTTCGCGGCCTGCTCGTTCCCTCCCTGCCCGGCACCGAAGGAGCCTATTTGGCCGCAGGCATCCTGGGAGCGACCGTGATGCCGCATGCAATCTACCTCCATTCGGCTCTCACCCAAGGGCGGATTCCCGCCCGGAGAATCGAGGAGAAGCGGAAGCTGATCCGCCTCTCCTTCCTCGATGCCTCCCTGGCGATGACCCTCGCCGGGGTGATCAACCTTGCGATGCTCGCGATGTCGGCGGCGGCCTTTGCGGGCTCGCCCTCCGGCGAAGGGAACGCAATCCTCCAGGCCTACCGTGCCCTATCGCCCATGCTGGGCGCGCTCTCCGCGGGGGCCTTCGCCCTTTCGCTGCTCGCCTCCGGTCTCTCCTCCTCGGCGGTGGGGACACTCGCCGGTCAGGTCATCATGCAGGGGTTTGTCGGCTTCCGCATCCCCATCTGGGTCCGGCGGCTGGTCACGATGGTGCCGGCTGTTCTGGTCATCGCGTCGGGCATCAACACGACCAAGATCCTCGTCGCCTCCCAGGTGATCTTAAGCTTCGGCATCGGCTTCGCGCTCATCCCCCTCCTCCTCTTCACCCAGAGCCGCCGCTGGATGGGGCCACTGCGGAACTCGCTTGGAATAAGGATCGCTGGATGGCTCATCTGCGCCGCCGTCATCGGGCTCAACGCTTTTCTGCTTGTCCGGCTCCTGCTTCCCTCCTCCCAATAGAAGCAAGGCGGAAGGGATCCGAACCGTTTCACTCGAACCATGGAAGCTTCCCATGCTCGCTCTTGGCCGTCCGACGGGAGGCGGCGCGTCGTCATCAGCCGCATCCTGCCGGAGATCGACGACTCCCGGTTCCCGGTGAAGCGGGCGCTGGGCGAGACGCTCCGGGTGCGGGCGCACGTCTTTTCCGATGGCCACGACCGGATCGAGGTCCGCCTCCGCTATCGCCAGCAGGCCGACCCCGAGTGGCGCGAGCTGCCGATGCGGGAGCTCGGCAACGATGAATGGCAAGCTGAGTTCCGGCTCGAGAAGCTCGGCTTCTACGATTGCCAGGTGATCGCCTGGATCGATCACTTCGTCACCTGGCTCGAAGGCTTCCACAAGAAGGCGGGGGCGGGCGAGGAGATTGGGGTCGAGCTTCGGATCGGTGCCGACCTCCTCGACGCCGCAGCACTGCGGGCTCCCGAGCCGGACGCAAAGCGGCTCGGGGAATGGGCGGCACTCTTGCGGAACCCCTCTCTCCCGATCGGGGAGAGGGGGCTCGTGGCTCGGAATCCCGCGCTGACCGAGCTGGCGCGGAGCTTCCCCGACCGGCGCCTGGAAAGCATGTCGCCGTTTGCGCGGAGGATCCTCGTCGATCCTCCCCGAGCCCTCTTCAGCTCCTGGTACGAGCTCTTTCCCCGCTCGTGGGCAGCCGAGCCGGGCCGCCACGGGACCTTCGCGGATTGCTTGCGGCTCCTCCCGGAAATCGCAGCACTCGGCTTCGATGTCCTCTACCTGCCGCCGATCCATCCGATCGGCTCGCATTTCCGAAAAGGGAAGAACAACAGCGTCGTCTCCGGCCCAGACGACGTGGGCAGCCCCTGGGCGATCGGAGCGAAGGAGGGAGGGCACAAGGCGATCCATCCGGCACTCGGCGGCTGGGAAGACTTCCACCGCTTGCAAGCCCAGGCCAAGGAGTTTGGCTTGGAGATCGCGCTCGACATCGCCCTCCAGTGCAGCCCCGACCACCCTTATGTCCGGGAGCATCCCGGCTGGTTCCGGTGGCGGCCGGACGGGAGCGTCCAGTATGCGGAAAATCCGCCCAAGAAGTACCAGGACATTATCCCCTTCGACTTCGAGTGCATCGAATGGCGATCGCTGTGGGAGGAACTCCGGAGCATCTTCCTCTTTTGGATCGATCGAGGGATAAGGATCTTCCGCGTCGACAACCCCCACACCAAGCCGATGGCGTTCTGGGAGTGGCTGATCGCCGATCTCAAGGCGGCTCATCCCGAGATCGTCCTTCTCTCGGAAGCCTTCACTCGCCCCAAGCTCCTCTACCATTTGGCCAAATGCGGCTTCTCCCAAGGTTACACCTACTTCACCTGGCGGATGACGCCTGCGGAGCTGCGCGAATATCTCACCGAGCTGACGAGCCCGCCCGTCCGGGAGTTCTTCCGGCCCAGCTTCTGGCCCAACACCCCCGACATCCTCCCTGCCCACCTCCAGGAGGGAGACCGCTCGACTTTCCTCCAGCGGCTGATCCTCGCCGCTACCCTCTCCTCGAACTACGGCATCTACGGTCCCGCCTTCGAGCTCTGTATCCGGGAGGCCCTGGTGCCCGGAAAGGAAGAATATCTCGACTCCGAAAAGTACCAGCTCCGCCACTGGGACTGGCACGCTCCCGGCCACATCAAGGCCGAGATCGCCCGAATCAATCATATCCGCAAGACCCACCGGGCTCTCCAGGAAACCAACAATCTCCGGTTCTGCGACATCGACAACCCCCAGCTTCTCGCCTATGCGAAGGCGAGCTCCGACCACGGAGATGTGATCCTCGCGGTCGTCAACATGGATGCCCATCCTCAATCGGGCTGGGTCCGCTTCCCGGCGGAGGAGTTTGGCATCGATTCCCGAAAGCCCTTTCAGGTCAACGATCTGCTGACCGATACGAGCTACACCTGGCACGACGGAAGCAACTACGTCCGCCTCGATCCCGCAGTCTGGCCGGCTCATCTCTTCTGGGTGACGCAATACGCGCCCGATTAGCGGGAGAAAGCGTGGATTGCCGGAAGGACTCTCCTTTGGCAAGGATACCGGGATGCCCCCCGAATCCGATCCGCTGGCTGAACGGTTCTGGTTCTCCGCCGAAGGCAGGCGCCTGGCGGGGACTCTCTTTCCTCCTTTCCTGCTCCGGTGCCGCTGGTTTGCGGGAAAGGCGCGGGGACTCGAGGAGGTCTGGGTGGCCGACGCCTTTCGCCTCGGTCCCCGGGAGGCGGGATTGCGACTTCTCCTCCTCCAAGTCCGCTTCGCTGCGGGAGAGACCGCCCTCTTCTCGTTACCCATCCGGATGGCTAGCGAAGCCTCCTGCCCGGGCTTGGCGGAGGGGGACCGGATCGGCCCCCTCTCCCCTTCCTCGCCGCAAAGCCTTTGGGAAGCGACCGCCGATCCGCTTTTTGCCCGCGCCCTGCTCGATCTGCTGGCCGAAGGGAAGGAACTCTTGGGGCCCCAAGGGATCCTGCGGGGGACGAGGGGTCCGCTTCTGGCCGAGCTCGCTGCTGCCAAGGAGCTCCCAAAAGATTCCCGCCTCCTCGGCCGGGAGCAGAGCAACAGCTCGCTCCTCTTCGGAAACCGACTCTTTTTCAAGCTCTACCGGAAGATCGAAGGAGGACCCAATCCCGATGTCGAGGTTCACGAGCGGCTTTCGGGCATTATCGGCTTTCCCCATGTTCCGCGTTACGGCGGACGGCTCGACTACGAGCCGCAGAGCGGCCCCTCGATCCTCCTCGGGCTATTGACCGAGGCGGTCCCCCACCGGTCCGACACATGGACGCTCGCTCTAGCCGCGGTGAGCGGATGGATGCGACAGGCCGGGGAGGCTTTGCACCAATCGGATGCGCCCCAAGAGGAGCTTTTCCAGCCGGACTGGGGGCTCTTGGGGAGACGGACCGCGGAGTTTCATCTGGCAATGGCGCAGCCGACCGAGGATCCAGCGTTCCGGCCGGAGCCGCTGGCCCAAGAAGAAGTTCCCCTCTTTTGCGACGAGGCCCTCGGTCTGCTCCGCCGCTCCTTCGGGATGCCGCACGGACCCCCGGAAGCCCCTCTCGGCCTCGAAGAGGAGCGGCTGGCGAAGCTCTTTGCGCGAATCGAAGAACGCCTTCGCGGGATCCTCCGCTTGCCGACCGGCCTCATGAAGATCCGGATCCACGGCGACTATCACCTCGGGCAAGTCCTCGCCACCGAGGACGATTTTGTGCTGATCGACTTTGAAGGAGAGCCCGAGCGCTCCCTGGCCGAAAGGCGGCGCAAGACTCTCGCACTCCGCGACGTGGCGGGAATGGTTCGCTCCTTCCACTACGCCGCCCTCGCCCCCATCTTCCTGCAAGGGAACGCCCGGGAGGGGAGGCTCGGCCGGCTGGCCGCCGCGGAGAGCTGGCGGCGGCGGGCAACCCGGTTCTTCCTCGAAGGCTACTTCACGACCGCGGGTCAAGCGCCCTTCCTGCCGGCAGCCCGAGCGGAGAGAAGCTCTCTCCTCGATTTCTTCGTCCTGGAGAAGGCGGTCTACGAAGTGGGCTACGAGCGAAACAACCGCCCCGCCTGGGTGGAAATTCCGCTGCGCGGCATCGAAGAACTATTGGAAAGCAGCCGGGAATCAGAGGAGAATAGAGACCTATGAGGGAAGGACAAACCGATCGGAGGGCTGGCAGGAGGGCGGGAGACGCCGCGCAGGCTTCGGCGCCTGGCAGCGAGTTTCCCGAGGTTTGGGGAGAGACCGACACCTTTCTCTTCCGCCAAGGCAACCACGCCCGGCTCCACGAAAAGCTCGGCGGCCACCTGCTCACCTGGAAAGGGGAAAAGGGCGCCTACTTTGCCGTCTGGGCTCCTAACGCCGAGGAGGTCTCCCTGCTCGGCGATTTCAACGGCTGGGAGTCGAATGCCACCCCCATGACCCTCCGGGAGGACGGAACCGGCGTCTGGGAGGGATTCGTCCCCGGGCTCACGAGTGGGACCCTCTACAAATATTTCATCCGCTCGAAGCACCACGGCGTGACCACGATCAAGAGCGATCCCTACGCCTTCCTCTGGGAGGTCCCGCCCCGGAGCTCCTCGGTGCTCTGGGACATCTCCTACGAGTGGAACGACCGCGAATGGATGGAGAACCGAGTGGAGCGGAACGCGATCAATGCTCCCTGGTCGATCTACGAGATGCACCTCGGATCCTGGCGGCGGGTCCCCGAGGAGGGCCATCGGTGCCTCACCTACCGGGAGATTGCCCCGCAGCTGGCCGCCTACGTCAAGGCCCTGGGCTTTACCCACGTGGAGCTTCTGCCGATCATGGAGCATCCCTTCTCGGGCTCCTGGGGCTATCAGACGATCGGCTACTTTGCGCCGACCAGCCGGTTTGGCACCCCGCAGGATTTCATGTATTTCGTCGAGCATCTCCACCAGCAGGGGATCGGGGTGATCCTCGACTGGGTCCCTTCCCACTTCGCCACCGACGGGCATGGTCTGGGGCTCTTCGACGGCACCCATCTCTACGAGCATGCCGACCCGCGCCAAGGCTTTCATCCCGACTGGGGGAGCTACATCTTCAACTACGGCCGCAACGAGGTCCGCGCCTTCCTGCTGAGCAGCGCCCGATTCTGGTTCGAGAAGTACCATGTGGACGCCTTCCGGATCGACGCGGTCGCCTCGATGCTCTACCTCGACTACTCCCGCCGAAACGGGGACTGGATCCCCAACCAGTACGGGGGAAACGAAAACCTTGAGGCGATCGCCTTTCTCCGCAGCTTGAGCGAACAGCTCTACGGGGAATTTTCCGGCATCCAGCTCATTGCCGAAGAGTCGACCTCCTACCCGATGGTGAGCCGCCCGGCCTACTCGGGGGGGCTGGGCTTTGGATTCAAGTGGAACATGGGGTGGATGCACGACACCCTCTACTACTTCTCCCGCGATCCGATCTACCGGAAGTACCACCAGCACTGCCTCACCTTTAGCGCTTGGTATGCCTGGCACGAAAACTTCATCCTCCCTCTCTCCCATGACGAGGTCGTCCACGGGAAGGGCTCGCTGATCGCCAAGATGCCAGGAGATGACTGGCAGAAGTTCGCCAACCTGCGGGCGCTTTTTGGTTACATGTTCTTCTTTGTGGGCCACAAGCTGCTCTTCATGGGAGGGGAGTTCGGGCAGTGGAGCGAGTGGTACCACGAGGTGAGCCTCGACTGGCATCTCGCCTCCGAGGGGAGGCATCATCAACTGCTCCAGTGGGTCCGCTCCCTCAACGAGGTCTATGTGCAGGAGCGCGCGCTCCATGAGGACAACTTCACCGGCCACGGCTTTTCCTGGGTGGACTTCAGCGACGCGGAGAGCAGCGTGATCAGCTTTGTCCGGAGATCGAAGGACGGGCGGGAGCAGATCCTCTGCGTCTTCAACCTGACCCCCATTCCCCGGACCGGCTACCGGGTGGGCGTTCCCCTTGCCGGATATTGGCGGGAGATCGCCAACAGCGACGCGCACGAGTTCGGGGGCAGCGGCATGGGGAACTTGGGAGGCCGCGAGGCCGACTGGCTCCCGTGGCAGGGGCAGACCCACTCGCTCGACCTGACGTTGCCCCCGCTTTCGGCGCTGGCCTTGAAGCGAACGCTCTAAAGCCGCGACCGGGTGAGGCTCCGTAACCGCGCCCTGCTGACTTCAATCATTCCACCCTGTCTCGGGCTTCCATCGGCGGCTTGATCGACCTCTGGCGAAGTGGGCGAGTACGGGCAGCAAGAATCTTCGCAGGTCCCGCAAAATCTCGGCGAACGTCGGCGGCGGGGTCGAGGGTGGGCTGCGCCGGATGAATGCCGCCCATTGGCGTTGCTTGGCTGGAATCGCCGCGAATTCATCGGAGAGCAGAGCGACGGTCAGCGGCGGCAAGACCGTGCCGCGCTGGGCGAAGGTCTTGCCGAAACGGATCATGGCCTCAAATTTCTCGGCAACGACGGTTTCGGGAGGGTTGCCAACAGTTGACTGATTAATAGACATTAATCAGATACTATGGCATGATATTCCTATGAAGCTGAGCATCTGGGCGAGGCGGCAGGGTCTTTGCTACAAGACGGCTTGGCGGATGGGGAAGGACGGGAAGCTGCCCGCGCCAGCCGAGCAACTGCCGACTGGGACGGTGATCGTGAATGCGGAGGAGAGGCAGCCCGGCGGAGTTGCCCTCTACGCGTGCGTCTCCAGCGCCGACCAGAAGGCCGATCTGGACAGGCAGCTGGCGCGGCTGACGGAGTGGGCGCTCGCCAAGCGGTTGCCGATCGTCGATGCGGTCAGGGAGGTCGGCTCTGGGATGAACGGACCTCGCAAGGGGCTCTTGCGGCTCTTGCGCGATCCGAAGGTCGGCGTCATTCTGGTCGAGCATCGGGACCGGCGGATGCGCTTGGGATTCGAGCATGTGGAGGCGGCCTTGGCTGCGCATGGCAGATCCCTGCTGGTTGTCGATCCCGAGGAGATGACCGACGACATCGTCCGCGATCTGCACGAGGTCATCGAGTCGATGTGCGCGAGGCTCTATGGCAAGCGCTCCGCCAGGAACCGGGCGCGTCCGCCTCTGCTTCGGCTCCCGCCGCCTTTTCCGCAAGCAGTTTCACCTCGAGGAGAGCGGCTACGCCAGCCATGCGGAGTGGAAAGAGGAGTGGCGGGCGGCGCGGAGCGGCCAGTTCTTCGTGATCGGATCGAAGGACGAGACCACGGGCAACCAGTCCTGCCGGGCCGCGGTCGAGCACGACGGCAGTGTCACGCTGCGTCTGCGTCTTCCCGATGCACTGGCCTCGGATGGCAAGCTTCTGGTCATTCCCGGCGTGCGATTCGCCTATGGCCAGGAGGAGATCGCTCATGCGCTTGCCGCGAGCCGGGTTGTCTTCTCGCAAACCAAGGGCGGCAAGCCAGCCAGGAGACGAGACGGCGTCGCTGTGAGCTACCGCTTTTTAAGGGACCGGAAGGGCTGGCGGGTCTTCGCGAGCGCCGAGGCCAAGCCGGTTCCCATTGCGACGAGCCGTCTGGCGGGAGCGGTTGGGATCGACATCAACCACGACCATCTGGCCGTGGCGGAGACGGACCGGTTCGGCAACCTGCGGCGGGCCGTTCGGGTGGATCTCAACCTCTACGGCAAGACCGAAGATCAAGCCAAGGCGATCATCGGCGACGCAGCGAGGATGATTGTGGAGATGGCCCGGGAGCGTGGTCTTCCCCTGGTCCTTGAGCGGCTGGATCTCAAGAAAAGGAGGGCTGAGCTTGAGGTGGCGAGTCCATCCGCCGCCAGGAAGATCTCGTCGTTTTGCTACTCCAAGACCATTTCCCTGCTCAAGGCGGGGTGTTTTCGAGCCGGAGTCGAGGGGATCGAAGTCGATCCGGCCTATACTTCCGTGATTGGCGCCATGAACCACACGCGTCGTCACGGTATGAGCTCTCACCAGAGCGCGGCCTATGCCGTGGCCAGGAGAGGCTTGGGTTTCTCCCAAGCGTCCGACCGTGCGGGAGGCCGCCCGCGCCGGCCCGCAATGGCGGCCACCTCACCTTTGCCCTACCCGCGAGGAATCGGGCGAAGCCTGTCTGGTCGTTCTGGTCGGAGGTTCGGAGGAGGCTCAAAGCGGCGCATGCAGCGCATGCCCGGTCGGGAGGCTTGCGAGAGCCGCCCGCGCCTTTGCTCCCGGAAACGCGGGCATTGGGCGCAACCTGGGCATTGCCGGCGGAATCCCGGCACGCGAACCGTCGGCAGAACTGTTCGGCCGACGTCATCGACGACCTTCCCTGGTAGTGGGATGGTTGTCTATTGTTTTAGGAACGGTAGGCCCGGAAGCATGGCGGCCGGCATATCCTCGAGTAGCCGGGGAAACGTGATCCGTTGCGGCTGGGGGTGCACAACATCGCCGAACCCGATGTCGATTTGCACGGGGATCACGGCCGCACCGAGCCGGGCGCTCAACTGAATACGCGCCCCGCTATATTCCTGCTCGGGTCGAGCGACCTCCCCGACGGCGGATGCCGGATCGAAAATAACGCCGTCCTCAGGAACCGCGAAAACGCTGAAATGGACCCGCGCAGCGGGACCGCTTGAACCGGATTCTTAATTGGAGGCTCGACCGCTCAGGGATCCTTTTATCACGCAGACCAAGGCTTCGTCATCTGCTGTTGCTGTGGGCATGTGGTCAACGCGTCAGCGTTGTCCATCCAGTTCCTAGCCGTGGCGGCGGGCAATGGCAGTCGATCCCGGTGACAAGCCGTTGAGCGGCAGGCTAGTTGCCTGGGAGTGGCCTGGAAGGTATAGTGGCTCTGTGGGCGTTCTCATTCGATCGACAGACGATCTGCTTGCCGCACTGCGGGAGCAGCCGGAGTGGAGGGAAGCGGTCCGCCGGGAGATCCTGACGGAGGAACTCCTGGGATTGCCTGCGCTGGTTAGAGCCATGGCTGCCGGGCTCACCGAATTGGTTGGCCGAGTTGATCAGCTGGCCGCTGCACAGGAAAGAACCAATAGCCAGATCGCCCAGCTTACAGGAGCCGTAAAGGAACTGCCTAAGAAAGTAGCGGAGCACGAGGGCAAGATCATAGAACGGGACGTGAAGGAAAAGCTCGACAATTACATCTACCGCTCGGTCGGCGGGCTAGAGGTTCTGGAGCGTCGCCTGGTGAGCAAGATTCTGGACTCGGCGAGAAACGCACGGCAACTGTCCGATGAGCAACGCGAGGACGTTGGTCGTGCCGACGCCTTGGCGGTTGGTGAGGACAACCAGACTGGGAATCCGGTGTGCGTGGCGGCGAAGATATCGGCGAAGGTTGACATCGATGATGTAAAACGGGCCCGCAGGCGCTCAGACCTGTTCCTCAAGGCAGTCAAGGCGGCCGTGGACAAAAAGCCCGAGCAATGGAGGAAGCTTTTCCCCACTGCTCCGCTAAAGGCTTATGCCATGGTCGTTGGTCGCGACATCACCGAGCAGGCCAAGCGCGAGGCGCAAGCCAACGACGTGCTCTTCGCCAGGTTCCACAACGGACGTGGCATCGACATCGACGGCCCGTAGAGCGAATCCTCGCCTGCTCGCTTGCCCGCTAGCCGCCATTTCTTACGAAGGCTAACCACCGCGGGAAGGACGAAAGCCTGCAAAAGAGCATAGGAGAGGCCGCCTTTCCCTGGCAGGAACGGAGTGGGCCCAGGCCCAGATCGACGCCGTCCGGCTCAAGCTCTTCTAGATCGGCACGCCGGTCCGTGTCCGCGTCCGTCGCGTCCTCTTGTCGATGAGCAGCGCCGATCCTGGGAACCACCTCTTCACCCACCTCTTCCCAATGCTGCGTTGCTGAGCATCCCTGAAAACCAGAGCGCTTCCTCCTTTGGTAGAGCCTCCCATCGGGCGAAGCCTTGCTCTAGAAGCAGACTTTTTGCCTTTTCGGGAGCTTGCATTCAGCCACATCGAGCAGAAATCTTGCTCCATCCCCGCTCACAAAGATACTTGCCCTGCCGAACATCCTCTCAATCGACTCGGGCCTACCTTTCTCTTGCGCGAAAACTGACGTTGGTGAGAAATGGCGGTCAGCGTCCTCTCTCCCTGCCCCGCCTCAAGGGCTTCTGGCCTTCCGGGGAAAGATGAATGTCCAAGGCGCTGGCGGCTCGCGCTCCCAGCGTACCGAGAAACGTCCCCCCGGCCCAGGCCGCCACGGCGGCAGCGGGCCCCGTCTCCGCCCCGAGCATTCCTCCGATCACCGTCCCCAGCCCTTGGGACCCGACCCGCAAACCGGCTTGGGCCAGGTGGATCGCCGAATCCCGCAGTCGCTCTTCGCCCAGGGCTCGGCCCGCTTTCCGCCATTCCTCTGACTGGAGAAGCTCCGAGGCCCATCCAAAGCGGCACGAATGACGCAAGAACTCCCGATGCCACTGGCGCAGTCGCTCGGCGGAGGAAGCAGACGTGACCTTTTCTTCCTTGTCTCCCGTCCTTCCTCCGCCCTGCTGGGCGCGGCGGAGCGCCTCCGCCTTGGCCTGCTCGACGCTCCGGCCCCTCACCCGTGAAGGCTTCTCCCTCTCCTGGCCAGCCCGAGAAAACCCCTTGACCGCCTCCGCAACCACGTTCCGAGCTCGCTGGGCCAGATCTCCCAAGCTCATTCTCCTCTGACCTGTCTCTCTCGATTGCTTATCCATGGTTTTGCGGTGGGACGATACCCCTCTGCCGTGCAACCTCCTTTTTTCGGCTCTCGTGGCCGAAGGCCCGCTTCGGCGGAAAGGGAGGGAATTTCTTTTTCTGCGCGAAATTTCACGCAGTTCTGCGTATGGTGCCCCGATCCTGAGTCAGATCTTGTGAGCCGGTTCGCGCAACCTCTTGCTTCCTTGACCTGGAAATCACTCTTCCCACAAGACAGCACCCTCTTTCGGCCTATTTCCTGCTAGGGAACGACCCGCAATGCCGCGATTCCGACGACCTCTTTTGCCGGTCCTCCTCCTTCCGCTTCTCCATCTGCTTCTTGCCGCCTTCGCTCTACCCAGTTCCTTCGCCCAAGAGGTCGACGACCCGGCGAGTGCATCCGTCGGAGGCACCGGCACCGCCGATCCGCCACCCGTGAGCTCCCCAAGCGACCGCAAGCTCCGTAGCGCCCTCCAGCAGCCGAAGGACGCGGGCAAAGGCCAATCCGATCTGGAAAAGACGATGTCCCAGCTCCCCGAGGTCGAGGTCGTCGCCGTCACCCCTCTGCCCGGAATGGGCCAGCCGCTCCAGAATCTCCCCGGCAATTATCAGATCCAGCAGGGGAAGACCTGGCTCCAACAAGAGGAGTTCAGCCTGCCCCAGTTCATGGAGCGGAACATGGCGAGCGTCAACGAGGTCAACATGAACGGGAATCCCTTCCTTCCCAACATCAACTACCGCGGCTTCGCCGCCTCGCCCGTTCCGGGAACGCCGGTCGGCATTTCCGTCTTCTTGGACGGCGTCCGGATCAATGAGCCGTTTACGAATAACCTCCTTTGGGACTACGTTCCCCAGCTCGCCATCCAGAACATGGAGATGGTCCCGGGCTCCAACCCGATCTACGGCCAGAACACCCTGGGGGGAGCCCTCGTGATGCAGACCAAGAACGGAAGGACCAGCCCGGGCTCGATGCTTCAGGACTACGCGGGGGTCTGGGGCACCAACGACCTGGAATTCCAGCATGGAGGCTACAAGGGAAAGTGGGACTGGTTCCTCAGCGGCAACTGGATGAGCCAGGACGGCTGGCGGCAGCAGAGCTCGAGCTACGTCAAACAGCTCTTCGCCAAGGTCGGCTACCATACAGAGGAGACCGACGTTCACTTGGAATACAGCGGCGCGGACAACCTCATCAACATTCTCGGCCCCACCCCGATCGACATGGTGGCCACCGGAGGCAACTCCATGATCTACACGGGGCCCAATCCACAATACGACAATCTCAACATGGTCAACCTGCTCGCCTCGCAAAAGCTCACCGATGAGCTGACCTTGGGGGGCAACGCCTACTTCCGCCAGTCGAACTACAACTTCAGCAACGGCAATGTCGCCAACAACGTCGATCAGTTCTTAGGCTTCAACTACCCGCTCGCCGCACAGGCACTCAATCCCAGCGGGATCCCGATCCCAGCGGGCGAATGGGATTTCGGCTCGATCGCCCAGACGGGCGCGGGCGCCCGGCTCCAGCTCCAGTGGGAAAAGAGCTTCGCCGGGATGGAGAATTACGCGGTAGCGGGCGCAAGCTTCGATTGGGCCCAGTGCTTCTTTAGCTCGGGATACTACCAAGCCGCGATGGGCCCCAATTACAACAACGTCACGATTCCGGGATATCCCTTCCAGGATCAGTTCTCCGTGCCGACCTTCAGCGACTACGTTGGCCTCTACCTGACCGACACCTTTTCGCCCACACCCTGGTTCCATCTGACGGGGGCCTTGCGGGACAACTATGCGCAGATGATGATCGGCGGAACAGGCGTAAACACCACCGGCGAGACGGTTTCCCTCGCGGCGGCCGAGCGCTTTCAGCAGGTCACCCCCGCTGCGGGCTTCACCCTGCAGCCGCTCGCCGCCTTCGGTGTTTCCGACCCGACCCTCAAGGATCTCACCTTCTTCTTCAACTATAGCGAAAGCTTCCGGCCGCCCATGGTGGGCGAGATCACCGGAGCCAATCCCGCGATTCCGGTGATCCTGCCGGTCGCCCAGCTGGGCGATCCCGCCCTCTCCCCCGTGCTCGTCCAGACCTATGAAAGCGGCTTCCGAGGCAATCTCACTCCGGGAAACGTTGCCTGGGCGTTCTCGTTCTACCAGAGCAACCTCTCCAACAATATCCAGTTTGAGCAGACCGGCCACTCGAGCGCCGGGTTTTTCCAGAACATCGGCTCAGAGCAAAATCAGGGCGTCGAAGTCACTCTCCAGGGCAGCTACAAGAAGCTCACCTGGTTCGCGAACTGGTCCTTCCTTGAGGCGACCTTTCAAAGCCCGCTCGTCCTACAGAACGCCGTGAGCCCAGCAGTCCCCGTCCAGCCGGGAAATCGGCTGTCGAACTTGCCCCAGCAGATGGTCAAAGCGGGAATCACCTACCAGATCCTGCCCCAGTGGCAGATCTCGATGGATTGCCAATATTACTCGAGCCGCGTCCTCTATGGAGATTGGGCCAACGTCTACCCGATGCTGACCGGCTACGCCCTCCTCAACATTCAAACCTATTACACGCTCAACAAGCATTGTCAGATCTTTGCCTTTGCGACCAATGTCTACGATGAGCAATACGCGAGTGCTGGCCTCATCAGCCAGAACGTCTTTACGGGAGCCCCAAACGGCGGAACCATCGTTCCGTTCGTCACGCCGGGATCCCCCTTCGGCGTCTGGGGCGGCGTCCGCCTCCAGTTTTGATCGCCCCCGACGCTGGCTCGAGGAAGGAATCGGCGCTCTGCGGCAAGACCGGCCATTGTGAAGATCGCAACGCGGATCCGCCTCGCTTCGGGCGTCTTCTTCGTCCTGGCGGCAGCGCTCTCCGTCGAGGCCGCCTGGATCGCGCGGCAAGGCCAAAAGCAGGTCGAGCAGGTGGGAGAGGAGCTGACCCAGCTTTCGCAGCTGGGTGATCTCGAGCTCTTCGCGCAACGCGAGGTCGCCGAAGTGGCCGATGCCCTCGGGGGCAAGGATCCCAAGGCCCGCGCCCAGTTCTTTTCTTTCGCCGATCAGATGCGCGTGCTCCTGGCCCGCTGCCGTTCCCTTGCTCACGGGAAGGAGGAAAAGGAGGCGCTGGATGTCGTCGAGGGAAATGCCCTGCTGCTCGAAAGGCATGGCCGGATGCTGCTCGACCAGCCCGACCTTCCGGGGAGCGATCCTTTGTTTGCCGGAGTCGACGCTCGGGAAGCCTTCTTGGACGGCCCGTTCCGCCAGTCGGTCCGAACGCTCGAACGACTTTTCCACCAAGGGGCCATCGAGCGGGCCCGGGAGAAGGCCCGCTTCCTCAAGGAGACCGCAGCACTCCTGGTTCCGCTCTGCTTTCTTGCTGGACTGGGGCTGGCGGCACTCGTCTCGCTCTGGCTCACCCAGGGGATCGGACGTCCCTTGCGCAACCTGGTCGAATCCGCACGGCGCATTGGCCGCGGGGAGCGCGAGGTTGTTCCGGAAATTCCTCCCTCGGGGGATCTCCGTGACCTCGCCTTGGCCTTCCGCCAGATGGCAAGCGAGATCAAGGATTCGCAGGAGAAGATCGTCCAGACCGAGCGGATGGCCTCCATCGGCGCCACCGCCGCCGCAGTCGCCCATGGGATTCGCAACCCTTTGGCGAGCATTCGGGCGCTGGCGCAAGTCGCTCTCCTCAAGGCCGACCCTTCGGTTTCGGCTGGGGATACCCTCCGAGAAATTGTCCACGAAGCCGATCGGCTCGACCACCGGGTCCGCCAGCTATTGACCTTCGCCAAACCCCTTTCTCCGAGACCCATCGTCGGCAGCCTCAATGAGCTCGCCGAAACTATCGTGCCGTCTCTGGCCAAAGGCGAAGGGAAGGACGTCGGGATCGATCTCTCCCTGAACCCAGATCTTCCACTGGTGCGTTTTGATCCGGCTCAGATGGAGCAGGTCCTTCTCGAAATTCTAGCGAATGCGCTTGCGGCCGTCGGCGAGCGCGGCCGCATCCGCCTGAGCTCGGGTGTTCGACCAGACGGTCGGGTCCACCTGGAAATCGAAGACGATGGCGAAGGAATTGCCGAGGAGCATCTCCCTCGCGTGACCGAGCCCTTTTTCACGACACGGCCCGAAGGTTCGGGCTTGGGTCTGGCCATCGTGGAACGGTACGTTAGCCGAAACGGAGGAGAGATGACGGTGAAGAGCCGGCGCGGCCAGGGAACACGTATCACCCTGCTCTTCCCCTCCGCCACCGAAGGCAGCGATGGGGCTCAACATTCTCCTGGTTGAGGACGAACGAAACCTCGCCCGATCGATCCGCGAGCTTCTCACGGCCCAAGGCCACGAAGTCGCTCTGGCCTTCGACGGCGGCGAAGGTCTTCGGCAAGCCGAGCTTTCCGCTCCCGACCTGCTTCTCCTCGACGCGCGGCTGCCGAGCCTCTCAGGACCCGAGCTCCTCCGCCGGGTGCGGGCCATCCATCCCGCCTTATTGGCCGTAGTCTTCACCGCCTATGCCTCCGTCGAGGACGCGGTCGCCGTCATGAAGCTCGGCGCCTTCGAATATCTTCAAAAGCCCCTCGACCTCGACCGGCTGCGCGTGCTGGTTGACCGGGTCGAGGAGACCGTCCGTCTCAAGCAGGAGCTCGCCTACTACCGGAGTCTCGACGAGCCGATCCTGATCGGCGAGTCCTCAGCGATCCGCTCTCTGCGCGAAAAGATCGAGCAGCTGAGCCGACTCGACGGAAGCCAAGGGCTCCCCACCGTTTTGATCTCCGGAGAGACCGGCACCGGGAAGGATGTGGTGGCCCGACTCCTCCACCATCGGAGCCTTCGTCGAGACGAGGCCTTCCTGTCCATCAATTGCGTTGCGCTTCCGGAAAACCTGGTGGAAACCGAGCTCTTCGGCTACGAGCGGGGGGCTTTCACCGGCGCCTCAGGGGCTAAGCTCGGACTGATGGAAGCCGCAGACAAAGGCACCCTCTTTCTCGACGAGATTGGGGATCTCCCCCTCCCCCTGCAAGGGAAGCTCCTGACGGCGATCGAACACAAAACGGTCCGGCGCCTGGGAAGCGTTCGCGATCGGAAGGTCGATCCTTGGATTCTCGCCGCAACCAACCGGCCCCTGGAAACCTCGATTCGGGAAGGAACCTTTCGAGCCGATCTCTACTATCGGCTCCGCGTCGTTCATCTCGAGTTGCCTCCCTTGCGGGAGCGTTCCGGCGACATCCTTCTGCTGGCGAATCACTTCCTCCGCATCCACGGCACCCGGTACGGAAAGATGGGCCGCATATTGGCTCCGGACGCCCTCGCGACCTTGCAGCGGTATCCCTGGCCGGGGAATGTTCGCGAGCTTTCGCACGCGATCGAGCAAGCGGTCCTCTGGTCGAAAGAAGAAACCCTGAACCCGGCGGACTTTGCTTGGCCAGGGCATCTGGCCGGTGGGGCGGTGCGGGCGCCAGCCACTTCCCACGATGCAATCCGGCTGCTTTTGCAGGAAGGACTCTCCTTCGCCGAGGTCGAAAAACGGCTGCTCCAGCAGGCGCTGGTCGCCTCGGGACAGAACATCTCCCAAGCCGCCCGCCAACTGGGGATGACCCGGGACATCCTTCGCTACCGGATGGAAAAGCACGGCATCGGGGCCGGATAACCGCCCGGGAGCGGGCGGGCACCTCCTTCCCGAGTCGCTTTCCGATTGTGTGCCGGAACCGCCTCGTGCTTTTTCTCCCCACTCGGAGACAACACAATCTGGTGGCATTCCCGGAATGTTGGGAAGCCGGACGAGCAGGTCATGCTGCGCATCCGGTGGCAGGCGCGCTATCGTTAGCGCCTTGGCCATCCGGCTTTTGCCCCTTCATCTGATTTACTCAGTAGTGCCATTTTTGCGCTTGACCGTCACCCGCAAAGAAGTTATCGCCTCCCTTGCAGCTTGAGGAGAAGTGCCCACAGGGCAGAACTCCCGCAACCCAAACGGAGGAGGTTACCAAATGAGGTTCCCGAAAAGTAGGAAGAAGCTCTCTGCCGGGATGCTCCTGGCACTGGCGGTCGGTACCGCGACGGTGATTCCGTCAGCCTATTCCAACGACGATGTTTTGAAGCTCACGGAGAATCCCAAGAACTGGGCGGCTCCGGGCAAAGATTACGCCAACACCCGGCACTCGTCCCTGAAGCAGATCAACACGCAGAACGTCAAGAGCCTGCATATGGCTTGGTCGTTCTCGACGGGCACGCTCCGCGGCCATGAAGGGCAGCCGCTCGTCGTCGGCGACCGCATGTACGTGGTGAGCTCGTATCCCAACATCGTGTGGGCGCTCGACCTCTCCAAGGGGGGGTCCTACGAAGTCCTTTGGAAGTACGTTCCGAGGCAGGATGACAAGGCGGTCTCGACCGCCTGCTGCGACACGGTGAACCGTGGCGCTTCCTACGCCGACGGAAAGGTCGTCTTCAACACCCTCGACGGCTACGTCGTCTGCTTGGATGCCAACACCGGGAAGGAGCTCTGGAAGACCAAGTTTGCTGATCTCAACAAGGGTGAGACAAGCACTCCCGCCCCGATCATCGTCAAGGACAAGGTCTTCACCGGTTACGGTGGCGACGAGTTCGGCGCGCGAGGCCGCTTCGCCGCCTTCGATCTCAACTCGGGCAAGATGGTCTGGCAGGCCTACAGCAACGGTCCCGACTCGGACGTGCTCCTCGGCCCCGACTTCAACAGCAAGCATCCCGAGTACGGGCAGGCCGGCCAGGATCTCGGCGTCAAGACCTACCCTGACGAAGAGTGGAAGCGGGGTGGAGGCTGCGCCTGGGGTTGGTATAGCTATGATCCGAAGCTCGATCTGGTCTATTACAACACGGGCAATCCCGGTCTCTGGAGCCCCAGCTACCGGACCGAGGCCAAGACCCACGAGGAGGCCAATGAGCCCTGGAAGTGGGACAACAAGTGGTCGATGACCGTCTTTGCCCGCAAGCCTGACACGGGCGAAGCCGTCTGGGGCTACCAGCTCACCCCGTTCGACCAGTGGGATTATGACGCCATCAACGAGGATGTGCTCGTCGACATCACCGTCGACGGCGCCAAGAAGCCCTGCCTGGTCCACTTCGACCGCAACGGCTTCGCCTACGTCCTCAGCCGCACGGACGGCACGCTCATCCGCGCCAACAAGTTCGTGACGGTCAACTGGGCCGAGAAGATCGACATGAAGACGGGCCGCCCGGTCAAGGTCAAGGAGCATTCTCCGTTCGAGGTCGGCAAGGCCGTGCAGGCCTACCCCTCAGCTCAGGGCGGAAAGGACCAGCAGCCGGTCGCCGTCGATCCCAAGGAAGCCAACGTCTTCTATGCCCCCACCAATAACTGGGGGATGACGCTGGAGCCGATGGAGCGCGCTCACACCAACCAGGGTAGCGTCTACGTCTTCGCCAACGTTCTGATGAAGCCGGAAAAGCCCGGAGTCATGGGCCGCTTCAAGGCGTTCGACGTGATCACAGGCAAGGCTCGCTGGGACATTCCGGAGCGCTTCCCGACCTGGAGCGGCGCCTTGGTCACCGATGGCGGGCTCGCCTTTTACGGCACCCTTGACGGCTGGTTCCGCGCGGTTGACCGGAAGACCGGCAAGGTCCTCTGGCAGCAGAAGCTCGGTTCCGGCATCATCGGCAACCCGATCTCCTTCGAGGTGGGCGGCAAGCAGTATATTTCGATCCTGACCGGCATCGGCGGCTGGATCGGACTCCCGGTGACCGCGGGCCTCGACCCAGCGGATCCCTACGGCGCGCTCGGCGTCGCCGGCATGGCCGGGGAAAATGGGTTCTACAACATCCCGATGGGCGGCACGCTCTACACCTTCTGCGTGCAGTAATTCGGCGGATCGGTTAGATCCATGCATCTAACGGGAAAGGGCGGACTGGTCCACGGGGGTTGGTCCGCCCTCTTTCTCTTTCTCTTTCTGGCTTCGCCTTCCGCCGTCCCGGCCCAGCCGGCTGAGCTTCCCCTACGGGTCTGCGGCGACCCGGGCAACATGCCCCTTTCCAACAGCCGCGGAGAGGGATTCCAGAACAAGATCGCGGAGCTGCTCGCCCGCTCCATGGGTAAGCCGCTCGAATACTTCTGGTACACCTACTACGAACGGGGGCTTGTCCGGACGACCCTCAACGCGAACCGCTGCGATGTCCTCTTCGACATGCCGCCCGACTTCGAATTGGCTCTGCCAACCAAACCTTACTACAAATCGACCTTCGTTCTCGTTACCCGAAAGGATCGGAACCTCCACATTCACTCTCTCGACGACCCGATCCTCAAGAGCCTCCGGATCGGCGTCTTCCAGGCCTCGGCAGCACGCGATGCGCTCCGCAACCACGGCATTCAGCACAACACGGTTGTCCACTACATCTTTTACGACTCACGGGTCCACCCGGAGCAGCATCCCGCCGAGCAGGTCGAGCAGGTGATCGCGGGAACGCTCGATGCCTGCGCGATCTGGGGACCCTTGGCCGGCTACTACGTCGCCAAGGCGAACGCTCCCCTCGACCTTACCCCACTCAACACGATGGAGGAGACCATTCCGCTCGAATACGCCATGGCGCTCGCCGTTCCCAAGGGGGACAAGAGCCTCCGTGACGGTCTCAACCGCACGATGGAAGAGCACAAGGGCGAGATCCGCCGGATCTTGACCGAGTATGGCGTGCCGCTCGTCCACTGTCCGGAATGCATCGTGGATGGCGATCTTCCCGCGCATTCCGGCGGCTACAAGCCCCTCCCCCCTCCTGCGGCGGCGCACCCGGCTGCGCCGACCGAACACGCTTCCCTGCTCGACTGTGTCACGGCCGATGACCTTCCCGCCGCCGAGCGGTTCATCGCCAAGGACCCGAAGGCGATCGACGAAAAGGACCCGCTCGGCTACACCCCCCTCCTGAACGCCATTCGCACCGAAGAATGGCCGATGGTCCGGCTTCTCCTGGACAAGGGAGCCAACCCCAACCTGCCCGACCCCGAGGGTTGGACCCCCCTTCTCTTCGCAATTTCCAAAGGGAGTCGGGATACGACCCGTCTCCTGCTCGACCACGGCGCGAACGCTACCGCGACCGCCAGGGACGGATGGGCTCCCCTCTCCCTTGCGGCGAGCGGCTCGGATCCCGAGCTCATCCAGATTCTGCTGGCTCATGGGGTTCCGGTGAACGGGAAGAGCGGACCGGGAGGCTACACCCCCTTGATGTTTGCGGCGACTTCCGGTCCCGAAGCCGCGGTTCGGACACTGCTAGACAAGGGTGCGGACCCCAACGCTGCGAATCCGGCGGGCATTACCCCGCTCATGCTGGCGGTCTCTCGCAACCGGCCGCCGATCGTTGAACTTCTTCTGCGCGCGGGCGCCCGTCCGGACCAGCGAAACCGTGAAGGGAAGACGGCGCTTGCCCTCGCGCAGGAAAGGGGCTACCAAAATCTCGCTTCCCTCTTGGAAAGAGCGAGCAGCCCGACAAAGAAGACTACGCCTCCCACCCAGTAACCTTGGGTGAAATCGGAGGCGATAACCACCGGAGATCATGAAGAGAGGAAAACGCACTGCTTCTGGGACACGTTATCTGCTGCCGGGCTTGGCCTGCCTCTGGCTGACCGCCGCTGGGGCGCAGCAGCCGCCCGCGGCACCCCCATCGGCCCCCGCACCGGCCGGGCAACAGCCCGCTTCGGCCGCTGGAGGAGCGATGAAGAACCCGTACACCGACAACCCGCAGGCGATTGCCGAAGGGAGAAAGCTCTGGTTCAGCCGAAGCTGCAACGGCTGCCACGGGGGCATGGGAGGCGGAGGCATGTGTCCTCCCGTGATCAATGATACGTGGGTCTACGGCAGCGAAGACAAGACCCTCTTCGAGTTGATCAAGAACGGGACCGTCGAGCTCCAGAAGAAGGGCTACACGCGCATCGGACGCGAGAACGTCGTTGCTCCGATGCCACCGTTCGGTAGCGTCATGAGCGACGACGAGATCTGGAAGGTGATCGCCTACGTTCGCTCGATCTATCACGGGGATCCCAAGCTTCGGAACTGGTAGCAGCACATCAGCCGAGGCGGTCGGCATGAAGCTGAGCGGAAGGCTCGTTCTCGAAACGGTCGCTCTGGCTTTCTTCTCGGCCGCCTCGCCTCCTCTCCCCGGGCGACCGGAAGGAAAGCGCGTCGATGGCTTGCCGCAGCAGGGGTTGGCCTTCCTTTTCTTTGCTCTTGCCATCCTCTGCGCGGCTCCGTCCCTTTGCGCACAGAGGATTCAACTCGTCTCCGTTCGGAAGTACTACACCCTCTCTCTCTCTTCGGGAGAGAACGGGGGACGCGAACCGCTGCTGCGGGAGATTTTCCTCTACCGGTTCCGTAACTTCGGCTCCACCGCCGTACTTCCCACCTATCACGACGAGCTCCCCCAGCAACCCTATCTCGAATACCGGGATTCGATCGACGGGAAGTCGCTTCCGGTATCGAGGATCGGCAACCGGTATTGGGACTACCTGACCTTTCGGGGCGGCCGGTCAACCGAGCTTCGCACCGACACCCTCCAACGGGTCCTTCCCCGAGATCCCCGGCAGAAGATCGATTTCTTCGAGGATTCGATCCAATGGGGCGGCTGGCGGCCTCCAATCAACGACTATTGGATCGTCGTCGACCTCGGCAAAATGTATGCCTCCTTCCGCCAGGCCCCCGCCTTTGGCATGGGGGGCGCCCCTCCGCCCACCTTCCAGGAATTTCTCACCAATCAGGTAACCCGGGTTCTTCCTGCCGGGTATCGAATCCAGGGGAGTACGGTCTGGTGGCACTTCCAGCGGGTCTACGCCCTCCAGGGAAACACAACACTCCACGTCGAATGGAAAGCTTGGTATCGGTAGGAGGACTTAGGGAAGATCGAGGGTCCCGTAGGCGCGCGGATAGGTGAAGACCCCCCAAGGCAAGCGAATTCCTCCCAAGACCTTGAGCAGCCGATAGCTCTTGGCGTCGAAAACCAGCACCTCGTTGGAACGCCCGCAGGCGGCCAAGATCTTCTCTCCGTCGGGTGTAAAGCTAAAATGCCAGCAACGCTCTCCGAGCGGCATCTCCCGGAGGAGCTTCCGGCTCTTGGCGTCGAAGACCTGCAGCTTCTTGGCGCGAGACGCGGCCACGAGGAAATATTTACCTTCCGGATCAAAAGAAATTCCATACGGGCCAGCCCCGGTCGGTACCGAAGCGACGAAGTGGAGATCCTTGTCGAGCACGACCACGTTGCTCGAACTCTCGAGCGAGACCAGGTACTCGTTCCCATCGGGAGAGCGCTTGACCCCTCGCGGACGGCTGCCGTGCGGACGGAGATCGACGCGCTGGACCTCGCCGCCGCTCTCCAAGTCGTAGACCCGCAGCGAATCTTCCGATTCGTTCGCGCACAGGAGCCTTTTCCCGTCGGCGGAAAGCTCGATCCCCTCGGTATCGACGCTCGCGGGAAAGCTCCGCACGACCTTCCAGCTTTCGACGTCGATCTCGACGATCCGCGCGGGGGTCCTTGCCGCCGCCGCTTCTTGCATCTTTCTTTCCTCCTCGCTCGGTGGTCGCTTGGGCGGCGCACCCTCCGACGCCGGCTCATGGGCGACGAAGAACCGCCGCCCGTCCGGGCTAAACTTGAGGAACTCGGGCTTGGGACCAATCGGAATCCGCCGCAGCAGATGCCCGCTCCTGAGGTCGATCACCGCAACGTCCTGGGTAGCCTTGTTGGCGGTCACGACAAAGCGGCCATCCCGAGTGACTCCGATTCCACGCGGGCTCGACTTCGGCAGGGCAAAGCGCCGAATCACCGTCATCTTCCCCAAATCGATTGCGACCACTCCGACCGGCTCCGAGCTCACGTAGGCGGTAGCGGCATCTCCCCGATTCCCCGCGAAAAGCCATGCAGCCGCGATCACCGTGGCGATCGTCCATCCTCTCCCGTGCGGGAAGCCGAAAACGATAAGACCCTTGATCTTCACAACCTCCCTCATATCAAGGGGTACGGAGAGTGACAAGACGCCGATGCCTCCCTCCGCAGATTTCCCGATCCCGCAGGCTTTTTGGTTGCGCCAAAGTTCGAGCCGAACGTAGAGTGTCCCTTACGTCGGACGCATGCGCTCGTGGCGGAACCGGCAGACGCGCAAGCTTGAGGTGCTTGTGGGGCAACCCGTGGAGGTTCGAGTCCTCTCGAGCGCAGCCGCCACAAGGCAGAAGCCATTTTACAATCCAAAGAAGGAACGATCGTGACCCGATCGGAACTCACCCGAATCATCCTCACGGCAAAGGCACAAAAAGGCCTCCGATGGGAGGCGATCGCCCGCACGCTCGGGAAAAGCAAGGAGTGGGTGGCTGCCGCTTGCCTAGGCCAGATGGCGATGACGAGCGAGCAGGCTCGGGCCCTAACTATCCTCTTGGACCTGCCGGACGAGGCAGAGGCCCTCTTGCAGACCGTCCCGTACAAGGGTTCTCTGCCGACCGCGATTCCGACTGATCCGCTCCTCTATCGCTTCCATGAGATCCTCTTGGTCTACGGAATGGTCCTCAAGGAGCTCATCCACGAGGAGTTTGGCGACGGCATCATGAGCGCGGTCGACTTCCGGATGCACGTGGCCCGCGAGCCTGACCCGCAAGGTGACCGGGTCCGGATCGAGATGAGCGGGAAGTTTCTCCCCTATAAGTCCTATTGAGCCCTATTGAGACCTGTTGGCCTGCACCCGGGCTTGAGCCAAAGGGAGCGTTCGCCTTGCCCATCGGCCTCGCAGACCATCTCCTTCGACCCTACTCGTCGAGCCGAAAGCCGATCCGCACCGCGACCTGGAAATGCGGCTCTCCGTTGTGGATCGATCCGCGGATGTCCTCCACCTCGAACCACTGCAGGTTATGGACCGTCTTGGACGCCCGATGAATCGCATTGCGCACCGCCTCATGGACGTTCACATCCGAGGTTCCAACGATTTCAATGATCTTGTAGACATGATCTGGCATAGTTGACTCTCCCTCTTCGCTGATTGCGACCGGTCTCATCCGATCGTGCATCCCAATCCTCTTCGAACGCAAGCGTTAAGAGCCCATCGGTCTTCAAGGGCCTCTGGAAGCTCATGGGGGAGCGCAAGCCCGCATCTCCTTCGCTCGCTTCGTTCGTGACGCTCCTGGTCGGACGAGTCGTCCCGTTTTCCGATCTTTTTGGGCTTCAGAAAAACGCTTCTCTCCCCTCCCGCAGCGGTCTCACGGCAAATCGAACCAAGCTCTCGCTTTAACCCCGAGGGGCTGCTCACCCGCAAAAAGCAAAAGGCCGACGCTTTCGCCCGGGCGATCTCTCCGATACTCTTTGCTCATGACCCTCTATCTTCTCCGTCACGCCACGGCTTCCCGGGAAGCGCCAACCGATGCCGAGCGCGCACTGACCAAGGAAGGACGCCACGAGGCCCGCGTTGCGGGAAAGGCGCTCCATTGGCTCGGTGCGCGCCCGACTTTCCTCTGGTCGAGTCCGTTGCTCCGCGCGCGCCAGACTGCGGAAATCGCCGCAGAATCCCTTGCCCGCTCCCCCTCCATTGAAATCCAGAAGGAGCTGGAGAACGACACGCCAACCGCGGAGCTCCTCGCTCTGCTCAAACCCTTGCCGCCGGATTCCGAGATAGTCCTCGTCGGCCATATGCCGAGCCTTTCCGAGCATCTCGCCGCCCTGCTCGGGGCAGCCAGTCCCGAGAACTTTCCGATGGATAAGGGAGGTCTTGCCGTCCTTCGCCTCGATGAGAGCCGGCTGGGGAAAGCCGTGCTCCGCTTCCGTCTCCGCAACGAGCAGCTCGAGCGGATCGCCTGAGGGATCCGATCCCCCGCGGCGATCGAGCAGAATGGGAAAGGAAGCCCCCTTGGTTTCCTCTCTTTTCCGGCTTCATCCTCGCGACCTTCGGGATAAAGAGCGATTCAATCATGCTCCAGTCCTATCCGGACAAAGGACCGGCGGTTCCTCGTCCGGACCAGCTTACGGAGGGAAGGGCTCTGCCCTACGATCATTGCCGAAGGCGACATTGCTCGCTGCCTATGGTCCCAGTCCCGCGTTCCACCGAAGCCCTTCGGGAGGGCGGTTCGGATCCTCCCCGATCTCGCCGGCTCAATCTCTTCCGAGGTCGAACGATGGTTCTTCGCGTAGCCTTCGGAGGGTCTCTCCAAGCTGTTCGATTCCCGCCTGGAGCTCCTCCTCTGCGATCGTGAGGGGTGGCGCGACGAGCAGCACATTGTGCTTGCAAAAGAGATAGACACCCCGGGAGAGCAGCTGCTGCTGGAGCCAGCGGACCTCCGGCGAAGGCGGCTTGTGCCAGAGGGAAAGCGGTTCGCGCGTCGTTCGGTCGCGGACCAGCTCGACCCCGAAGAAGGCCCCCACGCCACGGACCTCGCCGATGAGCGGACTCTGCTTCTCCAGCTCCCGAAGCCCCCGGCGCAACCACTCCTCGATCGAACCCGCCCGCTCGAAGAGCCCCTCATCGCGGTAGGCGGAGAGAGCTCCCAGCCCAGCCGCCATCGCGAGCGGGTGGCCCGAATAGGTATGGCCGCACCAGAGCTGTTGTTCATCGAAGGTCGCCGCAAGCCCTTCCCGTACCAAGACTCCCCCGAGCGGCACGTAGGCCGAGGTTACCCCTTTGGCGAAGGTGATCATGTCGGGGATGACTCCGAAGCGACTTGCTCCGAAGGCGGCCCCCAACCGGCCGAAGCCCGTCATCACCTCGTCGAAGATCAGCAGGATGCCGTGACGGAGGCACTGCTCGCGCAACCCGTCAAGATATCCCTTGGGAGGAACCAGGACCCCGTTGGAGCCGACGACTGGCTCCACCACGATCGCTGCCACCCGGCTCGGATCCTCGTGGAGCAGGACCAGCTCCAGATGGCGGAGGGCCCGCTCGGTCTCCTCGGCTTCGCTCGCCGAGAAGAACGGGCTCCGGTAGGGATAGGGCCCCCAGAAATGAATCACTCCCGGAATCCCCGGCTCGCCCGCAAACCGCCGATACTCTCCAGTGAGCGTGCCCGCTCCCAGGGTGGAACCATGGAAGGAGCGATAAGAGGAAAGGATCTTTTGCCGGCCGGTGATCATCCGCGCCATCTTGATCGCATCCTCGTTGGCCTCCGCACCGCCGGTCGTGAAGAAGACCCGAGCGCCTTCCGGCCATGGAGCAGACTGGCTCAAGCCCTGCGCGAGGAGCGCCCGCTGGTCGTTAAAAAAGGCTGGAGAAGCATAGCAGAGGCGCGCCGCCTGCTGCTGGATCGCCTCGACCACCTGCTTCTTTCCGTGACCGAGATTGACGGCGACCAGGCCCGCGCTCAAGTCGAGGTAGCGGTTCCCGTCGGAATCGTACAAAAAGCTCCCCTCGCCTCGAACGATCATCGGAGCCGAAACCCGCTTCTGGATCGACCAAGGAGTCAAGACGTGCTTGGAGTGAATCTCCGACAGCTCTTTTGCCCAGCTTCCCATTCGGCTCATTTTCTCCTGCCCACCACGACCAGTTCCGCGCCGTCCGCAAACGAGCTGGCCCGCGCCTTCCATCCCGCCTCCTCGACACCCTGGATCAACTCGACAGAGGAAAGGAGTCGTGCCCCTTGGGCATACTCATGCAGGTTCTGAAAAGCAAGGTTCCTTCGGGCGGGATCGCGCAAGCCGGCGAGATCTTCCGGCCAGCAGGGCTCCCAGAGAAAGAGAATCCCGTCGGTTGGCACGATCCGATCGAGATGCGTAAAGAGCCGCTTGCGCTCCGGCCAGAGATGGTGCAGCACGCGGCTCACGACTACGAGGCGAGCCGCCTCTGGACCGCTCCAGTTGAGGAGATCAGCCTCGACCAGCTCCATCCGTTCGGAAAGGCCCGCCTTTTGCGTCGCCTCCCTCCCCTGAGCGAGCCGAGCCGCCTCGCGATCAATCCCGATCCCCCGCCACCGCGGCAGGCGGGCCAGCAGGCGCCGCAAAAGCCAGCCGTTTCCGCAGCCCAGGTCGAGAACCAAGCCGTCCCCCTGCGCCAGCTCCGCAAGGAGCGGCAGGGCGGGAACGATCTCGTCCTCGAAAAGCGGAGCATGCTTTTCCTCGAGGAACCGTCCGAACCAGGGGAGAACTCCGGGATCGATCAAGGCCGCCGGACCGGGGCGCTGGCCCGTCCGAAAGAGCGGCAGCAACCGCAAGGCGACAGAAGGAGCGAAAACCGCCTCGATCGCGGCGGCGAGAGAGGAACCTTCCCCGCCTCTTCCCGGGTTTCGCGCCCGAGGCGCGAGGAAAAATCGGCCCTCGTCCTCTTCCAGGTAGCCGAAGGCAAACCCGGCCTCACAAAAAGCTCTCACATATCCGGAATCCAATCCCGTCCGGCACGCGATCTCCTCGGACCCGAGCGCTCCAGACCCCTGCAGCAAATCGAAGATTCCGGTGGCAATGCCCAAAAACCCCACGAGAGGCCCAAGCCCCTCTCCCCGTCCTCCACTCGTTAACTCACTCTCCACGACAGGACAAATCCTAGGGGAGCCCAGGCACCCAGGCAAGCCAGACTCCGATTCGCGACGGCTTCACTTCCGACGGCGCAGAAGAATCCAGTTTTGCCCCCTCCCCCGTTTCAAGCGGATGAGGGCGAAGCTCCCGAAAATCCTCTCTCCGCGCAACTCGAAGACGATTTTGTCCGCACCCCACTCCTCAGCGCGGTAGACGCCCCGATCCCAAATCCGGACCTCGCCCGCCCCGTACTGCCCGGGAGGGATGATTCCCGAAAAGCCTGCATAGGAGAGGGGATGATCCTCGACCTCAACGGCCAAGCGCCGCACCCCCGCCTCTTCCGGCACTCCCTTGGGAAGCGCCCAGCTTTTGAGCAGCCCCTCCCGCTCCAGCCGGAAGTCGAAGTGATGGGTCCGCGCGAAATGCTCCTGGATTACGAAGATTCCGTCGTCGAGTGAGGCCATTTTCACGGCGATAACCGATCCTTTGCTGTTTTTCCCTTGCTTGCGATCGGAAAAGCGCCCCAATTTCGAGAGAAACCGACTTCAGCCGACTTGCCCCGACGCGCGCAGCCTATGTGGACGATCGCCTCCTGGATCCGAGCGAAGGACGAACCGATTTTTGCGCACATCTTCGAACCAGAGGGTTTCTTGCTCCGCAACGCCCGAACGGAGGGGGTGCCGGGCGAAGGCTGGCAGGGGCTTCTCCTCACGGGTGGCGCCGACATCTCGGCTCCCTTCCTCCGCCAGGAAGTGGGCGCTCCGGAGAAGATCCGCTCTCCGAACCCCAAGCGGGACGCATGGGAGTTCGCCGCTCTCCAATCCGCATTGGAGCGCAAGCTTCCCATTCTCACGATCTGCCGCGGGACACAGCTTCTCAATGTCGCCCTGGGGGGAAGCCTCCATCTCGATGTGCCGGGCCACGAGAACCTGGAGGATGCTCACGTTCAGCCCTTGGCTCATGCGGAAGGAGTCGAATTCCGATTCCCGTTGGTCAATAGCTCGCACCATCAGGCGCTCGACCGGCTGGGAACGGGCGTGGTTCCGGAAGCCTGGTGCTCGCTCGACGGAATCGTCGAGCAGGTGCGCGTGGAAGGCTGCCCCTTGGTCTGGGGAGTGCAGTACCACCCGGAACGAGATCCCATTCGTTACCGCCCGCTCTTCGCCGCCTTTTTCGAGGCGGTCCGGCGGAACACGCAAGCGGCCGGCTAAGCCCTCCCTTTGAGCGAGGGCCGGCCCCATCCGCCTCCTCCCGGCGTCCGGATGGAAAGAATTTGGCCTCGCCTGGCCCGGAAGCTGATCTTGCCGGGCAAAGGAGTTTCGCCCCCTTCGTCGATGAGCAGGTTCTCGCCGCGCGCTCCACTCGCTCCCCCTTGCAGCCCGTAGGGAGGGAAGCGCCTCCGGTCGGACAAGAGAGTGACATCCATGTCAGTCAAAAACTCGATCTCCCGGATAATCCCATCCCCGCCCCGATGCTTCCCGGCTCCCCCCGAACCCCTCCGCAGCCGATAGCGGACAACGCGAATGGGCAGCGCGTGCTCCAGCTCCTCCACCGGGGTATTTCGCGAGTTGGTCATGTGGGTGTGAACCCCACTGTCCCCGTCCCCGGCGGGTCCGCCGCCCATGCCCCCGGCGATCGTCTCGTAATAGGCAAAGGGGCAACCCGAATCGGGGTGGATTCCACCGAGGGTCAGATTGTTCATCGTTCCGCCTCCTGCGGCGGGAATCTTTTCCGGCAGCGCTTGGCTCAGAGCCCGCAGCAGCACGTCGACCAGCCGTTGGGAGGTCTCCACGTTTCCCGCGGCGACCGCAGCCGGAAAGAGAGCGTTGACCACAGAGCCCGAAGGAGCCACGACCTGAATCGGGGCAAGCAGACCCGCGTTCGCCGGAACGTCCTCCTCCAGCAAGCAACGCACGACGTAGGAGACGGCGGAGAGGGCGATCGCGAATACCGCGTTGACGCTGCCCTGGACCTGGGGGCCAGAGCCAGTGAAGTCGACCAGCGCCTCCTCGCCTCGTTTGCGAATCGTCGCCCGGATCGGAATCGGCTCCTCGGAAAAACCGTCGTCATCGAGGTAATCCATCGCTTCGTAGGTGCCGTCGGGAATTTCGGCCAAGCCCTTCCTGACCATCCGCTCGGTGTAGTCGATCAGCGCGTCGGCCGCCCGCTGCATCTGCTCCGCTCCATACCGGCCCAGCATCTGCTGGAGCCGATCCTCGCCCGTTCGGTTCGCCGCGAACTGGGCTGCCAGGTCCCCCTCCCGTTCCCCCGGGGTGCGCACATTGGCGAGGATCACTTGGAGCAGCGCCTGGTTCCACTTCCCGCCCTCCACGAGCTTGACGGCCGGGATGCGCAGCCCTTCCTGAAAGATCTCGGAGGAGGGAGGCATCGAGCCCGGCGTCATCCCGCCGATATCCGCGTGGTGCGCGCGGCTGGCGACATAGAAGAGAGGAGCCCCGCTCGCCACCGCCTTGCCGTAGACGGGAGTGACCAAGGTGAGATCGGGAAGATGGGTCCCGCCCTCGTAGGGATCGTTGAGAATCACCGCGTCGCCCGGGCCCATGGGCACCGCTTGAATCGCCCTCCGGACGGCGACCGGCATGGAGCCGAGATGAATGGGCATATGATCCCCTTGAGCGGCGAGCCGGCCGCTCGCCTCGTAGAGGGCGCAGGAGTAGTCGCGGCGCTCTCGGATGTTCGGCGAGCAGGCGGTCCGGCGCAGGGAGCTCCCCATCTCCTCCGCGACCGAAACGAAGAGCGCCCGAAAGATCTCGAGTTGGATCGGGTTCATCTGCGCGGGTTGCGCCGAGCTCGCCCTCTTCTCCCGGTACTCCCGCCAGCCTCCTCGGTTCGGGAGCTCACCCCGCCCGCCCTTGGGAGGCGACACTCGCCGAGGCGCTCGCGACCTCGTCCTCCGAAGCTAGATAGCGACGGCTGACCGGTCGCAATTCCGAGTCGAACTCATAGATCAGCGGCATGCCGGTCGGAACATTGAGCCGGAGGATCTCCTCCTCCGAGAGCCTGTCCAAGTACTTCACGAGGGCGCGCAGGCTGTTCCCGTGAGCGACCACGATGAGCCGCTTTCCCGCCTGGATACGGGGCGCAAGCTCCTTTTCCCAGTAGGGGACTACGCGCGCCAGCGTATCCTTGAGACTCTCCCCCGACGGCAGCTCTTCGGGAGACACCGAGGCATAGCGGGGATCGTGTCGAGGATGGCGCGGATCGTCCGAAGAGAGCAGAGGGGGACGAATATCGTAGGAGCGCCGCCAGAGCAGCACCTGCTCCTCTCCATACTTCTGCGCGGTCTGCCTCTTGTTGAGACCTTGGAGGGTGCCATAATGGCGTTCGTTGAGCTGCCAGGCGCAGACTGTCGGCAGCCACATCTGGTCGAGCCGGTCGAGCACGCTCCAAAGAGTGCGGATCGAACGCTTCAAGACAGAGGTGTAGGCTTCATCGAAGCGAAAGCCATCGCGCTTGAGCCGCTCGCCCGCCCGGAGCGCCTCCCCCTTCCCCCTTTCGGAAAGGTCGACGTCCATCCAGCCGGTAAAGAGATTCTCTTGGTTCCAGACACTCTCTCCATGGCGCAGCAAGACCAGGCGGAAACTCACCCGTTTCTTGTAGCCGCCGCAGAGAGCCGGCGTCAAGCTGCCGACGGAGCGGCACGGCAGCCCTCAAGCCCACTCACGGAAAAGAGCCTTTCCCGCGTCTCTGCCCCTCTCTATAGATGGAGATTCTCAAGGCAGACGGCTTCCCGTGAAACGCAAGCACTCCCTCGTTCCGCGAGCCGCTAGGTCTCTGGCACTCGGCGCTCTGTTGCTTCTCGCCGCCACTCCCAGGTCGGAAGCCGACCTGCCGCGAGAGACGGTCTTAAGCGCCCTCGTCGCCGAAGCCCAAGCCAGGAATCCCGATTACCGTTCCTACGAGGCGGCGATCCAGGCCGCCGAAGGACAGTTCGTCCAGGTCGGAATGGTTCCCAAGCCTCAGTTGATCGCCTTCGTGGGGCCTTATCTGAGCGGCGGAAGCGGGGGACAGACGGTGTTGGGCTACCAGCAGGAGTTCGAGATCCTGCAACCCTTCTATTTTCCGGGAAAGGTCTCTCTCCGTAAAGCGGTCGCCCGTCGAGACATTCTGCTTGCGCAGCTTCTGCTCAAGGAGTTCGGCCTTTCCCTCGAGGTCGCCGTCCGCTCTCTCGCCCAACAGATCGCGGTCACCGTCGCCAGCGCGGGAGCCGCCCGAGAGATCGAAGAGAGGACCGCCTCCGTGGTCGCCTTCTTGGAAAAGCGCCCCAAGGTCGGCATTCTGGGATACCTCGACTCCCGCATCCTCGAGGGGAGCCTGATCGGCCTCCAGCAGGAGGTTCGGTGGCTCGAGGAGAGCCGCTGGTCGCTCATCGCGCAGCTCAACGCCTACTTGGGACGGACGGCGGAAACGCCCATTCCGGAGTTCCTGCTTCCCCGGGAGTCCTTTCCCCCGCTCTCCCTCGAGCGTCTTTTCTCCCAGGCGCAGCGGCATAACGTCCTCCTGGAGATCCATCGGGTCATGATCGATCGGGCCCGCCAGCAACGGAAGGCGACGCAGATCGCCGGCTATCCCGACTTTGCCATGGGACCTTTCTGGATGGCCTACCAAGGGGTCAACTTCGATGCCGGCCCGGGCATTACGCTCACCGTCGGCTTGCCGGTTGGAAAGGCGGAAATCCCTGGCATCGAAGGCATCGCCTGGGCAAACCAGCGCGGCAACCTGGCGACCGCCAAGGCGATGGAAGAGCAGGCGATGGCTCTCTTCCCGGCCGCCGAGCGAAATGCGCAAAGCCTCATCTTCGCCCGCTTCTCCGCCTATGAGGCGACGCGGAATCAACTGGCGCTCCAGCCGCCCAGCCTGATCGCCTCCCTCGGGGAAGCAGCAGCCCTGGCCGAGCGGCAGTACCGGGTCGGGGCCATCGACGTCCACCGCTTCCTTGCCGCCCAGCAGCAGTACCTTTCCGCCTTCCGTGCGGTGCTCGCCGCTCGGCTCGATGCCGCCCTCGCTTGGCTCGACCTCTTCTTCTTGACGGGAGGAGAGTTGACGGCCAAGGGTTTCCCTGAATGAAGGGAACGCGCGCGCTCCTCTCTTTTCTGCTCTTGGCCGCTGCGGACCTCGTCGTCCAGGCTGCGGAGCCCCAGCCCCAGCCCCAACCTTTAAACGCCCTCGAGACGCTCGTGGCCGAAGCGCTGATGCGCAACCCCGAGATCGCCTATTATGAAGGCGCGATCGGAGCCGCCAAGGGGCAGGCGGTTCAGGCGCGGATCCTCCCCTATCCTCAGATCGAAGGATTCGCAGGTCCCTGGTACAGCACGCCGACCGGCCGAGGAACGGCCCATGGCTGGATGCAGGAATACGCGATCTACCAGCCAGTCTTTTTCCCCGGAAAGATGTCGCTTGCGAAGGCGATCGCGGAGAAGGACGTCCAAGTTGCCGAGATCGGGCTTCAGCAGTTTCGCCTGAGCCTGGCCATGCAGGTTCGGACCCTGGCCTACCGCCTCGGCGTCGGCACGGCCAATGCGCGGATCGCGCGCGAAATCTCAGAGCGAGCGTCCGGGTTGGTCGACTTCCTCCGCCGCCGCCCGAGCGCCGGCGTCCAAGGCTATCTCGATCTCCGCATCCTCGAAGGAAGCCTGGTCGACCTCCAGCGGCTGGCGCGAGAGCTTGAGCAGAATCGAAGGGCGCTCCAATCCCAGATCAATGCGCTCCGCGCCCGACCCACGACCACGCCGGTCCCCGACACGATCTTCCCCCCGGCGGAAGCCCCCTCCCTGACTCTGACTACTCTTCAGGAACAGGCCAAAGACCGCAACTACGCTCTCCTCATGCGCCAGATCGAAATCGACCGGGCCGCCAAGTCGGTCGATGCGGCCAAGCTTGCGGCCCTCCCCGACTTTTCCGTCGGCCCGTTCTGGATCGGGGAAAAGGGGACCAACTTCGACCAGGGACCCGGCATCGTCTTCACAAGCGGCCTGCCCTTCTGGAACGACAACAAGGGCAACATCCTGACCGCCGCAGCGCAGCGACGCCAAGCCGAAGCGCTGCACGGGTCGGCGATCTGGAGTGTCCAGAGTGCCGTGGCCGCCTCCTTCGCCACCTACCTGACCTCCCGGAAACAGCTCTCTCAACAGTCGCACAACGTCATCGCCCGGCTCCGGAGCGCCGCCGAGCTCGCCGACCGGCAGTATCGGCTCGGGGCAATCCCGGTACAGACCTTCCTCGAGATGCAGCGCCAGTATCTCGCGTCTGCCCAGGCGCTCTACACGGCGGCCCTTGACCTCCAGACCGCTCTGCTCAATCTTGAAAACTTGACGGCGGGAGCCACGCTTGCTCCCCGGTAACCTCGTTGGAGTCATGACTCTTTTGACCCCTCCGCCAGACCCTGCCGCCACCCGGAGAGGCCGAGGCAACGGCCCCAACGGCCCTGAACGGCGGCTCCCAAAATAGGCTGCCTAAGGACCATGATCGCCTTCCTCACCGCGAGACGGAAAGGCTTCGGCTGGGCACTCTGCGCCTGGCTGGTTCTCCCGCCGCTTTCGGGCCGGGCCTCCGAAAGCGCGGGCTCCGCCGATCGCTCCTTTTCGGGAGAGCCGAAGATCACGTTCGAGGAGGCACACCCAAAGAAGGAAGCCGATCAACCTCCCCAGCTCGTCGCGGGCCGGGGGCTCCTTCTGAGCGAAGTGACGCGCAAAGCCCTGCGGATCGAGACAGCTCCCGTGATCGTCCACGACCTGACACCGCAACTCAGCGGCAGCGCGCAAGTCTACCAGGGTGCCGCAGAGCGGCCCCAGTCGAGCAGCCCGACTCGTCCCGGCGGCGCCTACGCCACGGTATTCATCGATCCCCGAACGGCGGAAAAGCTCAAGGTCGGCAATCCGGTCCGCCTGCGCCACAAGGGTCAGTCTCCGCAGGAGGGGACCGAGAGGTCGGGAAAGATCTTTCAAATCGACCGGGAGCTCGTTCCGGTGACCGGGCAGGCGGAACTCTTGATCGAGTTTCCCGACCCCTCGAGCGATTTCCCGGTTGGCACCTGGATTGAATTCACCACTCCGCTCGGGAGCGATGCCTCCCATCTTGCGGTTCCCCAGAGCGCCCTTCTGGCTACGGCCGAAGGGAATTTCGTCTACGTCTGGGACGGCCGGTTTTATCGGCGCACGCCGATTGCCCTCTCTTTCTCGACCGATGGGCTTGTCGCGATCGGGGGAGACCCGCCCGCCGGCACGCCCGTGGTCTCCCACGGAGCGGAAGATCTCTGGCTCCTGGAGCTTTCGCTCCGCCAGGGTTTGACCCGGGGTTCCGAATGAGGACGGATTGCGCGATGCTCAGGCCCCTTCCTCGCTCGGGGAGCAGGCAATGATTCGGCGACTCTTGGGCTTTGCGCTGCGTCGGAGGGGACTGGTCCTCTCCGCCGCGATCGGACTGCTTGGTGCCGGCTTCTGGTCCGCCCTCCAGATTCCCATCGACGCGGTCCCCGACATCACCAGCCCCATGGTGCAGGTCAATACGGCCGTTCCGGCCTTGGCCCCCGAGGAAATCGAGAAGCTGGTCACCTTTCCCCTGGAGATCGAGCTTTCCGGCATTCCCGGCATGGAGACGATGCGCTCGCTCTCCAAGTTCGGGCTTTCCCAAGTCACGATGATCTTCCGGGACGGAACCGACCTCTACCGGAGTCGGCAACTGGTCAGCGAGCGGCTTCTCACGGTGGCGGCCAAGCTTCCCCGCGATTTGACCCCGACGCTGGCGCCAATCACCACGGGAATGGGCGAGATCCTCTACTATACGCTCGACTATCGGCCGGATGCGAAGGAGAAGCCGCCAACCGAGATGCTCCGCCTCATGGAGCTGCGCCTCCTGCAGGAATACACGGTCAAGCCCCTTCTCCGCATGGTCCAGGGAGTGGCGGACATCAATACGAGCGGCGGCTACCAGAAGCTGATCCTGGTCGAACCGAATCCCGAGAGCCTCTTCCACGCCGGCATCACCGCACCCGAGCTCGCCTCCCTGGTTGGAAAGAATGTGGAAAACGTAGGGGGCGCCGTCATCGACCAGGCAGGGCAGCAGCTCTTCGTCCGCTCTCTTGGCCGAGTCGAGGATCTGACACAGATCGAGCGTCTGCCGGTCAAGTACGGGGGAGCGGCCAAGCCGATCCTCGTCAGCGATCTCGCACGGGTGACCGTCGGACCCAACATCCGGACAGGAGCGGCGACCTTCAACGGCAAGGAGACCGTCCTCGGGACCGTCCTGATGCTCATTGGAGAAAATGCGCTGACCGTTGCCGGGCGCGCCAAGGAGAAGATGGCGGAAATCCAACAGCGCCTTCCTCCCGGGGTCGAGCTTCGGATCGTCTACGATCAATCGGACCTGGTGAAGCGGACGATCCACACCGTCATCCGGAACCTATCGGAAGGGGCGCTGCTCGTCATCGGCGTCCTCTTTTTCCTCATCACCAATGCCCGCGCCAGCCTGCTCGTCGCCTCGGTGATCCCCCTCTCGTTTCTCTTCGCGATCTGCCTCATGCGGCCCCTGCATGTTTCGGCGAACCTGATGAGCCTGGGGGCGATCGACTTCGGCCTGCTCGTCGACGGAGCGGTGGTGATCCTGGAAAACACGATCCGCGAGGTCGCCCGTCGCCAGGCGCAGATCGGCCGGCTGCTCACGCCCGCCGAGCGCCAGTCGGCCATACTCGGCGCCGCCGAGCAGGTCGGCCCCTCCGTCTTCTTTGGCGTGCTGGTGATCGCCGTCGTCTACTTGCCGATCCTGGCCTTGGGCGGAATCGAAGGGAAGATGTTCCGGCCGATGGCGCTGACCGTCATCCTGGCCCTCTCCGGCTCCCTCCTGCTCGCCCTCACCTATGTCCCCGCGGGGGCGTCACTCTGGCTTGGAAAGAAGCTCCACGACCGGGAAAGCCCGCTCATCCGATGGGCGCGGGCGCTCTACACCCCGGCGCTCCGGTGGACGCTCGGCTGGGGAGGGCCGATCGTCGTACTCTCGGTCTTCGGCCTCTTCGCGCTCTCCCTGTTCACCTTGAGCCGGCTCGGGGCGGTCTTCGTGCCGCGGCTCAACGAAGGATCCTTCACCGTGATGGTCTACAAGACCTGGTCGATGGGACTCCCCGCCTCGATGGAGATGGAAAAGGAGACCGAGAGGATGCTCCTCGCTCGCGTGCCGGAGATCACTCTCATCTTCTCCCGAGCGGGAACCCCGGATATCGCCACCGATCCGATGCCTCAGAACGAGAATGACACCTACTTGATCCTCCGTCCGCCGGAGGAGTGGCGCAAGGAGGGAGGGAAGCCGATCAGCCGGGATCGGTTGATCAAGATCATTCAAGAGGAGATCGCCACGCGGGCTCCCGGGCAGGGGATGCTCTTCGGCCAGCCGATCGAGATGCGCTTCAACGAGATGCTGGAGGGAGAAAAGGCCGACTTGGCCGCAAAATGGTATGGGTCCGATTTTGATGTTCTTGAACCGCTGGCGGCAAAAACCACAGAGATCTTACAGAAGATTCCCGGGGCGATCGACGTGGAGATGCAGTCGGCGGGCCGAGCTCCCTCGCTCGAGTTCGCGCCCGACCGGGCGGCCATGGGCCGCTTCACGGTGGAAGCCGGCGAGATCAACGCCGCAGTGGCCACCTCGATGGGGGGCCAAGTGGTGGGGACGATGATCGACGGAGAGCGGCGTTATCCCGTCGTCGTACGCCTCCCCGAAGCCTTGCGCTCCGACCCCAAGGCGATCCTCCGGCTCCCCGTGCGAAGCGAATCGGGGGGGCTCCTCCCGCTGGGCGAGGTCGGCAAGTACAGCGTCGAAGACCGGGTGCGGATCATCCATCGCTCGGGAGGAATCCGCTACCAGCCGGTGCAGGTCACCTTAGGCAGCCGGGATGTGGCCGGCTTCGTTCGCGAAGCCCAGAGCCGCATCTCCCGGGAGATCCAGGCTCCGCGGGGCTACTTCCTCGAATTTGGCGGCCAGTACCAGAATCTCCTTCGCGCCCAGGCTCGCCTGGCGGTGATCGTTCCCGCAGCACTCGTGCTCATCTTTTTCTTGATCTTCACGGCCTTGGGGAACTTGCGTCACACGGCACTCGTGCTCGCGAGCGTGCCGGTCGCCATCACCGGCGGTGTCTTCGCGCTTCAATGGGCGGGGCTTCCCTTCAGCCTCTCGGCCGCCGTCGGCTTCATCGCCCTCTCCGGAATTGCGGTCCTGGCCGCCCTGGTGCTGGTCTCCTTCTTCAACCACCTCCGGGAGGAAGGGCACGGAGTCGCCGACGCCGTCTGGGAAGGCTGTCAGATCCGCCTCCGCCCGATCCTCATGACCGCCACGGTGGCGAGCCTCGGCTTCTTGCCGATGGCGCTGGCCCAAGGGGCGGGTGCGGAGGTCCAGCGGCCTCTGGCGATCGTCGTCATCGGCGGCATCCTCTCTTCCACCCTTCTCTCCCTTCTTCTCTTGCCCACCCTCTATTCCTGGACGGAACGATGGCGGGAGCGCGCTCGCGGAGGCAAGAGCCAGAGGCCCGCCGACGGAGCGCCCCACCCGTTCGCCGGAGAAAGGATTCCCTACTCCCCGGAGAGATGAAGTCCGAGGATCATCTCTCCTCCTCACCTTCCCAGGCCACCGGAAGAGACGGCTTGTCAACGGTCCAGAGGGCATCGTGATCCACGTTCTGCTCCGTCTTGCCATCCGCCGTCGCGAATGGATCTTCTTCGCCTCGGCCGCTCTCTTGGCACTCGGCCTCTGGGCGGCTCTCCGCCTCCCCATCGACGCGGTTCCCGACATCACCAACCCCATGGTGCAGGTGAATACCGTCGTGCCCTCCCTGGCCCCGGAGGAGATCGAAAAGCTCGTCACCTTCCCCTTGGAGGTCGAGCTCGCCGGCATCCCCCACCTCGAGGTGATGCGCTCGCTCTCCAAGTTTGGCCTCTCCCAGGTAACGCTGATCTTCCGGGATGGCACCGACATCTACCGGAGCCGGCAGCTCGTCAGCGAGCGGCTGCTTGCGGCGCAGGCCAAGCTTCCGCGCGACCTGAGCCCAACGCTCGCCCCAATGGCCACCGGCCTGGGAGAGATCCTCTACTACTCCCTCGAATACCGCCCGGACGACAAGGAGAAGCCTTCGAGCGAGATGCTCCAGCTCATGGAGCTGCGGCTGCTCCAGGAATACACGGTCAAGCCTCTCCTCCGGATGATTCCCGGAGTGGCCGACATCAACACGAGCGGCGGCTACGAAAAGCTGATTGTCGTCTCGCCCACCGCCGAAAGCCTCTTCCACGCCGGATTGACCGTTCCCGAGCTCGCTTCGCTCGTCGGCAAGAACGTGCAGAACACGGGAGGGGCCGTCGTCGACCAGATGGGCCAGCAGCTCTTCGTCCGATCGCTCGGCCGAGTCGAAAACCTGGAGCAGATCGAGCAACTCCCGATCAAATATGCGGGAAGCCCCCGTCCGCTCCTGGTCGGTGATCTGGCACGGGTCGCGGTCGGACCGAACATCCGAACGGGAGCGGCGACCGTCAACGGCAAGGAGGCGGTGGTCGGCACCGTGCTCATGCTGATCGGAGAGAACGCCCAGGCCGTCGCGACTCGCGTCAAGGAAAAGATGGGCGAAATCCAGAAGCGGCTTCCTCCCTCGGTGGAGATCCATATTCTCTATGATCAGTCGGAGCTGGTCGGCCGGACGATTCAAACGGTCGTCAAAAACCTCGCTGAGGGCGCCCTGCTCGTCGTCGGCGTCCTCTTTCTCCTGGTGGGCGACGTCCGGGCAAGCCTGCTGGTCACCTCCGTGATCCCCCTCTCCTTTCTTTTTGCGCTCCTGGCCATGGGTCCCCTGCAGATCTCCGCCAACTTGATGAGCCTGGGCGCTCTCGACTTCGGCTTGCTCGTCGACGGGGCGGTCGTTCTCGTCGACAACGCGCTGCGCGAGCTGGCCCGGCGGTATCGCCGCCGTATGCGCCCATTGAGCTCGAGGCAGAGGCTTTCCGCCGTCCTTTTCGCCGCCGAGCAGGTCGGGCCTTCGGTCTTCTTCGGCGTGCTCGTCATCACTGTGGTCTACGTCCCCATCCTTTCCTTAGGAGGGATCGAAGGGAAGATGTTCCGTCCAATGGCCTTATCGGTCATCCTCGCCCTTTCGGGATCTCTCCTCCTGGCACTCACCTACGTTCCCGCAGCAGCCGCAGTCTCTCTCCGAGAGAACTCCTCCGACCGAGAGACCTGGCTCATCCGGCTCGCTCGGAGCGCCTATCTTCCCATCCTTCGCTGGACCCTCCGCCGGGGTGGGATTTTCGTCGTAAGTGGATCCTTCGCGGCCTTCGCCTTCGCTCTCTGGACGCTCAGCCGCATGGGATCGGTCTTCGTCCCGCGCCTCGACGAAGGAGCCTTCACGATCGAATTTTACAAGGCGCCCTCGGTCAGCCTGGAAGCTTCGGTCGCCATCGAAAAGAAGACCGAGAAGATGCTGCTCTCCCGGATTCCGGAGGCTGACCTTCTCTTCTCGCGGACCGGCACCTCCGAGATCGCGACCGATCCCATGCCTCCCAATGAGAATGACCTCTACATGATGCTCCGGCCCCGCTCGCAATGGCGCAAGGAGAACGGCCGCCCGATCGACCGGGAAAGGCTTATCGAGATCATCTCCCAGGATGTGGAGACGCGCGTTCCCGGACAGACCATGCTCTTCGTCCAGCCGATCGAGATGCGCTTCAACGACATGCTGGAAGGCCAGCGCGCGGAGCTGGCCGTCAAGTGGTTCGGAACCGATTACGATGTGCTGGAGGGCTTGGCGACGCGCACCCAGGAAATCCTCCGCACGATTCCGGGCGCCCTCGAGGTCGAGTTTCAATCGGCGGGCCGCTGTCCCTCCTTGGAATACGTTCCCGACCGTGCAGCGATGGAGCGATACATCGTCGAGTCCGCGGAAATCAACGCGGCAATCGGCTCGGGCGTCGGGGGAGAGACGGTCGGGACCATCATCGACGGGGAGCGGCGCTACCCGATTGTCATCCGCCTCCCGGAAGCGGAGAGGAGCGATCCCGAGCGGGTTCTCCGGCTTCCGGTCCGCAGCGAAAACGGGGGCCTGCTTCCGCTCGGTGAAGTCGCCGACTACGCGGTGCGGGACCGGGTCCGGATGATCCACCGGGGCAGCGGAATCCGCTATCAGGTACTGGAAGTGACCCTCGGCAGCCGTGACCTGGAAGGCTTCGTGCGCGAAGCGAAGGCGCGCATTCTCCGTGCCCTCCATCCTCCGGCGGGATACTTCCTCGAGTTCGGCGGCCAGTACCAGAACCTGGTGCATGCACAGGCCCGCTTGGCCATCATCGTCCCTGCGGGCCTCCTGCTGATCGCTTTCCTTCTCTACACGGCCCTCGGCAGCTTCCGGCAGACCATCCTCGTGCTCATCAGCGTCCCCGTTGCGGCGACTGGAGGAATCTTTTCCCTCCGGCTCATGAACCTGCCCTTCAGCCTTTCGGCCGCAGTCGGCTTCATCGCCCTTTCGGGCATTGCCACCCTCGCTTCGCTTGTCCTGATCTCCTTCTTCAATCAGCTGCGGAACGAAGGCAAGACGGTGCGCGAGTCGGTCTGGGAAGGCTGCCAGATCCGCTTGCGCCCCGTGCTCATGACCGCTGCCGTCGCAAGCCTCGGCTTCCTTCCGATGGCACTGGCACAGGGTGCCGGGGCCGAAGTCCAGCGCCCCCTCGCCCTCGTAGTCATCGGGGGCGTCCTCTCTTCGACCCTCCTCTCGCTGCTCCTCCTGCCAGCCCTCTACTCCTGGACGGAGCGGGACCGCGCAAAGGAGGCACCTCCGGGACGCCCGGCGGCAGGAGAGGGGATCTCCGCCTCCGATTCTCAAGAGCCGCGCATCGCCCCGGCCGAGGAACCTTCGTGAAGCCAGTCCTTCCTCCTTCTGCAGGCCGATCCGATGCACGCCAGCCGGCATTCTGGCTGCTCCGCCACCGAAACGGGCTGGTTGCCACCTTGACCCTGATCGCCATCGCTCTCCATCTGGCGCTCCGCTTCGGGTTCCGATCACAAACGAGCCTCTACGACGCTCCACTTCTGCTCGCACTCGGAGCGGGAGGTCTTCCCCTCATCTATGAACTCGGGAGGAAAATACTCCGACGCGAGCTCGGATCGGATCTCCTCGCCGGCCTCTCCATCCTTGCCTCGCTCTTCCTTGGGGAATACCTCGCCGGAGCGATCATCGTGCTCATGCTCTCGGGGGGAGAGCTCTTGGAAAGCTTTGCCGCGGGAGAGGCCTCCTCGGTATTGCGCGCCCTGGCCAGGCGGATGCCTTCGACCGTCCATCGGAAGGGGCCGTCCGGGCTCGAGGAGGCTCCCCTCTCGGTGGTTCGCATCGGCGATCGGCTCGTCGTTTTTCCCCATGAGACCTGCCCGGTGGATGGCATCGTTATCGAGGGCCGCGGAGAGATGGACGAGGCCTACCTGACGGGCGAACCTTTTCGGATCCGGAAGACCTTGGGTGCTGCAGTCCTGTCCGGCGCGGTCAACGGGGAGTCGGCCCTGACCGTGCGGGCGACTCGCCTGGCCGAGGATTCCCGCTATGCGAAAATCATGGCCGTGATGGCTCGGGCCGAACAGGAGCGCCCAAGGCTTCGCCGTCTCGCGGACGCCCTCGCCGTCTACTACACTCCCGTAGCGGTCGCTCTCGCCGGGGCGACTTGGTTTTTCACCGGCCAACCGGTCCGCTTTCTGGCCGTGCTCGTGATCGCGACTCCCTGCCCGCTCATCCTCGCCATTCCCGTGGCCATCATCGGAGCGATCTCCCTCTGCGCCCGCCGATCGCTCATCGTGAGGACTCCGGCGGCGCTCGAGCAGGTGACCGAATGCCGAACCGCCCTTTTCGACAAGACAGGCACGCTCACCTATGGCGAGCCTCGATTGACCGACCTCGCTATCGGGAACGGTTTTTCCCGAAGGGAGGTGCTGGAGGCCGCAGCGGGCCTCGAACGCTATTCGAAGCATCCACTCGCGCGCACGCTCCTCGCCGCCGCCCGGGCAGAGGGAGTCGCCCCGCCCGATGCTTCGGAGGTGAGCGAGCCGCCCGGTCAGGGACTCACCGGAGTGGTCGCTGGGCGCCGGGTCCGGATTACCGGCCGCTCCCGGCTCACCGGGGACGAGATCGAGGAGGCCAAGCTCCCGCCTTCTTCCGGCGGCCTCGAGTGCATCGTCTGGATCGGGGGCCGCTATGCCGCCGCATGCCGTTTCCGGGACACGCCGCGCCGCGAGAGCCGCTCCTTCGTGGCCCATCTGGGGCCCAAGCACCAGTTCCACCGGACGATTCTCGTCTCCGGGGACCGCGAATCCGAGGTCCGCTATCTCGCCGAGGAAGTGGGCATCCGGGAGCTCCACGCCGGTCAGACGCCGGAAGAAAAGCTGACGCTCGTACGGAAGGAGACGGCGCGAGCCAAGACGCTCTACGTCGGCGATGGGATCAACGATGCCCCGGCCATGATGGCGGCCACGGTCGGCATGGCAATCGGGCAGAATGCCGATGTCACGACCGAAGCCGCCGACGTGGTCTCCTTGGAGAACTCGCTGCGAAAGGTCGACGAGTTCCTCCACATCAGCCGGCGCATGCGGAGGATTGCGCTGCAGAGCGCCATCGGCGGCATGTTGCTGAGCCTGGGCGGCATGCTGGTCGCCGCTGGCGGGCAATTGACCCCCGTCGAAGGCGCAATCGCCCAGGAGCTGATCGACATCCTCGCGATCGGGAACGCGCTTCGCGCCGCCCTACCTCCGCGAATCCTCCATGATTTGTGAGGGGAAGGTCGCATTGCGCCGACAGCTCGAATCGGCTTGCCGATCCAATCGCGCGGCCTTCGCGGCAGCGCGTCCCGGGTCTGGTTCCCCAGCCAGGGTCCGCTCCGAGGCCGAGCGAACCGCTTGCCCTTTGCCACAAAATGAAGCACCAATCTGAGGACTGTCAGGCGATGAGAGCGCCGGCTGAGCCATGAATATCGTATGGAAATAGCAAGACCCGCCCTTCCGGCCCCGCCCCGAAGACGCAAGCGCCATGGAGTCTTGGCGGCACCCCTCGCCGAGCCCCCCGCTCACTGGTGGCTCGACGCCGTCATCTACGAAGTGCATGTGAAAGCCTTCGCCGACGGCAACGGGGACGGTATCGGCGACTTCGTGGGCCTGGTCGATCGGCTCGATTACCTGAACAAGCTGGGGGTCACCGCCATCTGGCTCCTTCCCTTCTACCCCTCGCCCCTGCGCGACGACGGATACGACATCGCCGACTATTACGGCATCCATCCGAACTACGGAACCCTGAAGGAATTCGTCCGCTTCCTGGAAGAAGCCCATCGCCGGAAGATCCGCGTGATCACCGAGCTCGTCCTCAATCACACCTCCGACCAGCACCCCTGGTTCCAGCGGGCGCGACGAGCTCCCGCCAAGAGCCGCTGGCGGAACTATTACGTCTGGAGCGACACCTCAAATCGCTACACCCAGGCGAGGATCATCTTCCAGGACTTCGAGAGCTCGAATTGGACCTGGGATTCGACGGCCCGCGCCTACTTCTGGCACCGCTTCTACTCCCATCAGCCCGACTTGAATTACGACAATCCCGAAGTCCAGAAAGAGGTCCTGGCGGTGATCGATTTCTGGCTCGGCTTAGGCGTCGATGGCCTCCGGCTCGACGCGGTTCCCTATCTTTTCGAGCGCGAAGGAACCAATTGCGAAAACCTCCCCGAAAGCCACGCCTTCCTCAAGGAGCTCCGCGGCTACATCGACAGCCGCTATGCCAACCGGATGCTGCTGGCGGAGGCCAATCAGTGGCCAGAGGATGCGGCGGCCTACTTCGGCCAGGGCGACGAATGCCAAATGGCCTTCCACTTCCCCGTCATGCCGCGCCTCTTCATGGCGATGCATATGGAAGAGCGCTACCCGATCGTCGATATCCTCGAGCAGACGCCGCAAATCCCGGAGGGCTGCCGGTGGGCGACCTTTCTCCGGAACCACGATGAGCTGACCCTCGAGATGGTGACCGACGAGGAGCGCGACTACATGTTCCGGGTCTATGCCAAGGACCGGCGCGCCCGCCTCAATCTCGGCATCCGCCGGCGGCTCGCTCCGCTCCTGCAAAACAACCGGAGGAAGATCGAGCTCCTCATGATCCTCCTCTTCTCGCTGCCCGGCACGCCGATCCTCTATTACGGAGACGAGCTCGGCATGGGAGACAACATCTACCTCGGGGATCGCGATGGAGTCCGCACGCCGATGCAGTGGAGCGCGGACAAGAACGCCGGCTTTTCCCGAGCCAACCCGCAAAAGCTCTACCTTCCGGTCATCATCGATCCGGAATATCACTACGAGACGATCAACGCGGAGCTCGAGGAGAACAACCTCTCCTCGCTGCTCTGGTGGACACGGCGCGTCATCACGATGCGCCAGCGCTTCTCGGCGTTCCGCCGAGGCACCCTCCAGTTCGTCCACTCTCAGAACCCGAAGGTGCTCTCCTTCCTCCGTTCCGACGGAGAGCAGAACATCCTCGTGGTCATCAACCTTTCCCGGTTCAGCCAGGTGGCGCAACTTCCGCTGGCGAGCTTCCTGGGATCGGTTCCCGAGGAGGTTTTCGGGCATATGCGCTTTCCCGAGATCACCGACCAACCCTATCCCTTCACGCTCGGCCCCTACGGCCACTTCTGGTTCGAGCTCCATCTTGCCACGACGACTCCTTCGAGCTCCCGAGGACGGATCGCGGCTCTGCCGGAACCGCCGAGCATCGACTTTTGGCTTTCGGAGCGGGGACGTATTTTTGCGGAGGAATCCCTGCCCGACTACCTCGCCCACGAGCGCTGGTCCGCGCGATCCCCTCGGAGACTCACCCAAGCGGTCGCAGAGGACGCCATCGAGGTCGAAACCCTCCGCTCCTTGGGGGAGCCGGTGCAAGGGGTCCTCTTTCGCCTCTCCTACTCCGAGGGAGAGGCCGGTCTCGCGTTTTGCGGCTGGCTTCCTGTCGAGGGGGAGGAGGCGGAACGTCTCCTCGCGAAGGAGCCGCACAAAGTCTTCGCTCAGTATGCTCGCGACGGAAAGACCGGAGTCCTGATCGACGCCTTCTTGGACCCGGCCTTCCGCGCCTGGGTGCTCGACTGGCTGGCTTCCCGCAGGCGCCTCTCCTTGAAGACTGGTGTCATCCAGGCACGGCCCGCAGCCTTCCTGGAGGATCTCCGCCGGAACGGAGATCTCCCCAGCGAATCGGAGCTTCTCCCCCCAGGCAGGCAGAGCCGCACGGTGCTCTACGAAAAGAGGCTCGCCCTGCGATGCTACGCCAAGCTCGAGGAGGGCCCGAATCCCGATGTCGAGATGGCCCGCTACTTGGGAGAGCATCGGCTTTTTCCTTTCGTACCGCGCTATGCGGGCACGCTCGACCTCCATCGGCGGCAGGGAGGCATCATTGCCCTGGCGCTCTTGCAGGAATTCCCGTCGATTGAAGCCGACGGCTGGTGCCTGGCGCTCGATGCGGCGAGCCGGTTCCTGGAGAGAGCATTGGGTCAGAGATCGGTCCTGGCCGATTTTTCCCCTCTCTTGAGCTCAGCACCAGAAAGCTGGCCGCAAGAGACGATTCAACTGATCGAAGGCGTCTTCTGCGAGCAGCTCCGTCTTCTGGGCAGACGGACCGCGGAAATGCATCGAGCTCTCGGCAGCGAAACCACCGACCCCGCATTTTCCCCGGAAGCGTTCACCCCTTGGTCCCAGCGCTCCCTCTTCCAAGTGGCGCTCGAAACCCACCGGCGCATCGGCCGCTGGTTCGGCCTTCGTCCGGAAGATTCCGAGCGGCGGGAATGGCAGGCGATCTCGGACCCGCTGGAAAAGGCTCTGGCTTCCTTCCTCGGACCCGTGATCCGCGCCACCAAGATCCGCGTTCACGGAGATTATCATCTCGGGCGGCTCCGCTTCACCGGGAAGGACTTCGTGATCGCCGACTTCGAAGGGGAGTTTTACCGGCCCCTCTCGGAGCGGCGGCTCAAGCGTCCCGCTCCCCGGGATGTCGCCAGCCTCATCACCTCCCTCTACGCCGCAGGCTTCGTCGCGCTCGAGCGGAACGCCAGCCTGCCCGAGGCGGATCGCCTCACGCTGCAGGCGGCGACTGAGGCTTGGTGGTTCTACGCAAGCCACGTGCTCTGGCGGAGCTATCGCGAAACGATGGGAGAGGCGCCCTGCTGCCCCGCTTCTCCGGAGGAGTCGGCTCGGCTCCTCGGGTTCTGCCTTGTGGAGCGCGGTCTCTCCGAGTTAGACTTTGGGCTCCGTTGGGAGCCCGAAGCGACGGCTACCCGACTCCGCTTCCTCAACATGGCGTTGCAACACCGCATCTATGTTTGAACGCTTCTTACCGGGAGGGCCCTGCCCCTTGGGAGCCTCTTGGGACGGCCGGGGAGTGAACTTCGCTCTCTTTTCTGCGGCCGCAAGCAAGGTCGAGCTCTGCCTCTATTCCGAAGACCGGCACGAATCCCAACGGATCCCCGTGGCCGAATCGACCGGGGAGGTCTGGCATGTCTACGTTCCCGGAATGCTGCCGGGTCAGCTCTACGGCTACCGGATCTCTGGCCCCTACGAGCCTTCGCGCGGCCATCGATTCAATCCGAGCAAGGTCCTTCTCGACCCCTATGCCCGGGAAGTCGGCGCCGATCTGCGGTGGGATGACTCCCTCTTCGGCTATCCGATCGGCCATCCCGAGCAGGACCTCGCGCTCGATTCCCGGGACGATGCCGCCTTCGTCCCCTTGGCCCGCGTCGCACACACCGTCTTTCCTTGGGGGGACGATCGCCTTCCCGAGGTTCCGTGGCACAAGACGATCATTTACGAAGCTCATGTCAAAGGGCTGACCCAGCGCCATCCAAAGATCCCGCCGGAGCTCCGAGGCACCTATCTCGGCCTGGCCCACGACGAGATGATCCGCTACTTTCTGGAGCTCGGCATCACCGCGATCGAGCTTCTGCCCGTCCATCATCATGTGGACGAACGGGTGCTGGTCGAAAGAGGGCTTTCCAACTACTGGGGCTACAATACGATCGCCTTTTTCGCTCCGGATTCCCGCTATGCGGCCCGCGACTGCAGCCTCACCCACACCGAGCAGTTCCAGTCGATGGTCCGGTCCCTCCATCTTCACGGGATCGAGGTCATCCTCGACGTCGTCTACAACCATACGGCGGAAGGGAACCACCTCGGACCCACCCTCTCGTTCCGGGGCATCGACAATCTCTCCTACTACCGGCTTTCTCCGAAAGACCTCCGCTCCTACGTCGATTTCACGGGCACCGGCAACACCCTCAACATGCGCCATCCGCGGGTGCTCCAGCTCATCATGGACAGCCTCCGCTACTGGGTGACCGAGATGCACGTCGATGGCTTCCGCTTCGATCTGGCCAGCAGCCTGGCCCGGGAGTTCTTCGAGGTCGATCGGCTCTCCGCCTTCTTCGACCTGATTCACCAGGATCCGGTCCTCTCCCGCGTCAAGTTGATCGCCGAGCCTTGGGATCTTGGGCCGGGCGGCTACCAGGTCGGGAACTTTCCCGTCGGCTGGGCAGAGTGGAATGGGAAATATCGGGACTGCATTCGCCGGTTCTGGAAGGGAGAGGGAGGGCTCGTCTCGGAGGTCGCAACTCGGCTGGCCGGCTCGAGCGACCTCTACGAGGCGAGCGGAAAGCGCCCCTATGCGAGCATCAACTTCCTCACCTGCCACGATGGCTTTACCCTCCAGGACCTGGTCGCCTACGAGCAGAAGCACAACGAGGCCAATGGGGAGGGAAACCGTGACGGCACCGACGCCAACTGGAGCTGGAACTGCGGGGTGGAAGGGCCGACGGAGGATCCTGGGGTCCTGGCCTTGCGCACCAAGCAGAAGCTCAACTTCTGGCTCACCCTCCTCACCTCGCAAGGAGTGCCGATGATCCGGGCGGGCGATGAGCTCTGTCAGAGCCAGTCGGGCAACAACAATGCCTATTGTCAGGACAACGAACTTTCCTGGCTCAATTGGGAGCTGACGAAGGAAAAGCTCTTTTTCATCCAGCTCGTGCAGAAGCTCATCTGGCTGCGCCGCAAGGAGCCGGTCTTCCACCGGCGCCACTTCTTTCAAGGACGATCGATCCACGGCACCGAGATCCGAGACGTGGTCTGGCTGGGACCCTCTGGAAAGCCGATGGATGACTCGGAGTGGACCGGCCCTTCGGTCAAGTGCCTGGGAGTGCGCCTTTCTGGAGACTTGACCGGGGTGGTCGACGAATTTGGCAGCCCGGTCGATGGGAGCTCGATGCTCGTGCTGTTCAACGCCGCAGAGACCCCGGTTCCCTTCGTGCTCCCCAAGAGGCGCGAGGGGCTGCGCTGGGAGCGAATCCTCGATACCACTCGACCGACCTTAGCTCCGGAGCCGCTGGATGCAGGGCTCGAGTACACGCTCGAAGGACATAGCAGCGTTCTTTTCCGAGGGGAGCGTCCGGCAGAGCCGCTGCCGCCCGGAGAGTTTCTGGAACCCATCGCCGGCGAATAGGGAATAGGACCCCGTGCCAGAAGATGCCGCCGGGAGGGGAACGCCACGCCTCGATCACTAGAAGATCCATGAAGCCAGGAGCCTTTCTCACCCAGGACGGAGGTCGTTTCTGCGTCTGGGCGCCTAACCCGTCCCGGTGCGAGCTCTCCCTCCTCGATCCCGTCCGCCGTCTCTACCCGATGAGGAAGGAGGCTTCCGGCTACTGGACGCTCACCCTGCCCGAAGTGGAGCCCGGATGGCTCTACCAATACCGGCTCGATGGAGAGCGCGAATTTCCGGATCCCGCGAGCCGCAGCCAACCCCAAGGGGTACACGGCCCTTCGGAGGTCGTGGACGAGGCCTTTCCCTGGACGGATCTTTCTTGGCAAGGACTCGCCCTGCCCGATTATGTTCTCTACGAGCTCCATGTCGGCACCTTTACGCCGGAAGGAAGCTTTGCCGCGATTCTTCCCAGGCTTCCGGAACTACGCGAGCTGGGGATTCGCGCGATCGAGCTCATGCCCGTCGCCCACTTCCCCGGCAGGCGCAACTGGGGCTACGACGGCGTCTACCCCTTCGCGGTGCAGAACTCCTACGGCGGCATCCGCGGCCTCAAGACGCTGGTCAACGGTTGCCACGAGGCCGGGCTCGCGGTGGTCCTCGATGTGGTCTACAACCATCTCGGACCGGAGGGCAACTATCTCGCCCAGTTTGGCCCCTATTTTACCGACAGCTACCGCACGCCCTGGGGAGCCGCGATCAACTTCGACGGAGCCGGGAGCGACGAGGTCCGGAGCTACTTCCTCGAGAATGCGCGCCGATGGTTTGCCGAGTTCCACATCGATGCCCTCCGGCTCGACGCGGTCCACGCCATTCATGACGAATCGGCCTTCCCCTTCCTCGAAGAGCTCGCACTACGGACGCGCGAATGGGAGCGGGAGCTCGGCAGGCCGCTCGCACTCTTCGCCGAGACCGACCGCAATGACCCGCGTCTGGTTCGACCCCGCTTGGCCGGCTTGGGCCTGCCCGCGCAGTGGTGTGACGACTTCCATCATGCACTCCATAGTCTTCTGACGGGAGAGAAGCAGGCCTACTACGTCGACTTCCAGGGTGTGAACGATCTCGCCAAATCCTTTTCCCAGGGATATGTGCTCGACGGACGATTCTCCACCTACCGGCAGCGGCGCCACGGGGCACTTCCCGAGGGGATCGAACCCTATCAGCTTGTCGTCTTCGCTCAGAATCACGACCAGGTTGGCAACCGGGCGTATGGGGATCGACTCTCCGATCTGGTCGATTTCCCCGCTCAGAAGCTCGCCGCTGCCGCCCTCCTGCTTTCAGGCTTTCTCCCCCTTCTCTTCATGGGCGAGGAATACGGAGAGCGCCGTCCCTTTCCCTATTTCGTCGACCACGAAGATCCGGAGCTTCGGGAAGCCGTGCGGAGCGGTCGCAGGCGCGAGTTTGCCGCCTTCCATGACGTGACGGGGGTGGAGATCCCCGACCCCGCAGCGGAGGCGACCTTTTCCTCGGCCATCCTCGAATGGGAGCGCCGTCATTCCGGAAGCCACGGTGTCCTCTGGGAGCTCCACCGGGAGCTTCTCACCCTGCGCGGGCGTTTTCCCATCCTCCAGCCCCGAGAATCGGTCGAGATCGCCGCCGAGGCGGACGAAGCGACGGGCCTCCTCCGCTTCCGGCGCCGGAGCCCGGTGGCGCGCGCCGATGTTTTCTTCAACTTTTCTCCCGCGGCGCAGTCGATCGGGATCGAAGACGATTTGCCCCCCGCCGAAAAGCTTTTCGACAGCGAAGAGCCGCGCTGGCTCGGGACGTCCGCAATGACTCCGAGTCGCCTGGAGCCCGGAAGCCGCCTCGTCCTCGCTCCTCGCAGCGTCGTCCTCTACGCAACAGGCTGACGTTTTGGGAGCAGGTTTCCTCCAGGAACCTAGCCTCTGCTTTCGCTACCGTTCCGCTTCGCTCGCTCCGGCAGCAATGAGGCCCGAGCGATCAGCCCTCCGAAATCCAGAGTGCAACGGGAAGCTCGGCCATCGCCTCGGAGAGCGGCACCCGTCCCTCCCAACGGCGAGGGCTTCCGGTGAAGGCGCAGCGCCAGGAAGCGGCAAGCGATTCGGGAAGCAGGGCCGAGGTGTCGTCCCAAGTCGCTGAGCCGATCGGCACTTCCTCGGGAGAGGAGAGCGTCGTGACGAAGCGGGGAACGATCGCAATCAGCTGCTGCGTCCCCCAGGAGCGGCGAAAGCCGAAGCCATGCTCGGCCTTCGCCCCGGCAAAGGAGAGAGGCTCATAGCTCCCGGAGCGGAAGAGCTCCGGAGCAAGCCGCCGCGCCTGAAGTGCCTTATGGGTGACGAAGAGCTTGATCTTCCCTTCCTCCGGCTGCGCGAGCAGCCCTCTCCGGTAGTCCGGCCGATGCGCTTCCTGACGGATTTCGGCGAGCAACTTGCGCCTCAGCTCGAAATCGACCGGCCTGCGGTTGTCGGGATCGACAAAGGAGAGATCCCATAGCTCCGTCCCTTGGTAACAGTCGGGAACGCCGGGTGCGGCCACTTTCAACACGACCTGCGAAAGCGCATTGTACACGCCATACCAGGCGATCTTCCGCTGGAAGGGGAGAAAGGCCGCAAGGAATTCCTTTCCTTCCTTCTCATCGAGAATTCGATCGATGAAGGCGCAGCACTTCTCTTCGTAAAGGCGGTTGGGTTTCTGCCAGCCCGAGAAGCTTCGCGCCTCCCGGCTCGCCTTGACGAAGTAGGCCTTGAAGCGCTCGCGGAACTCCTCCCTCTCCTCGCTCTTCCACGGCCAACTTCCCAGGAGCGCTTGGTAGATGAGATATTCCGCATTGGCGTCGGGAACGGGAAGATCGCCAATCCTCGTCTTCTTTCCTGCGTTCATCTTGCTCCAACGCGAGAGAAGGATCTCCCACTCCTCGGGAAGTTCGCCGAGTACGTTCAAGCGGGCGCGCGCGTCCTCTCCGCGCTTCGCGTCGTGAGTCATCGTCGCGTTGAGGGTGTGGGGCCAGTGGAGCCAGCGATCCTGGAGGAAGCGATGGAGCTCCTCCGCTTCGATCCCGAAGCGCGAGGGGTCGCTGCCGACCTCGTTGAGGGAAAGGAGCCGATTGTAGACGTAGAACTGGCAATCTTCCAATCCCTTCGCCATCAGAGGACCGCTCAGCTGCTGAAAACGGAGGACAAAGTCGAGCGCCTGCGTCCTATCCTCCTCGGCGAGCTCGTGAGGCATCTCGCCGAAGAGGAAGCGCCGGATGAATTCGAGCTCGCTCGTGAGCTGCGGCAGGTTCTCTTCCGCGGTCTGGATCGCTTCGTCGATCCACTTCCGATCCTCCACGCCCGGTCCCTCCGCGTCGACATACGAGCGGTAGACCGGAAAGCAGGAAAGCACTTCGACCAGGGCCCTGCGAACCGCATAGATCGTCACGTCCGGGCCAAACCAGAGACGGGCGCAGAGCGAGTGCATCATCAGAGCGATTCGTTCGAGATCCCCCGCAAGGCGGCGGCCGATCACAAACCGCTTCTTTTCGCGCAGGAGCCGGTCGTAATTCTGCTCGAGCCGGAGGAAATCCTCGTAGCAGCGCGTAAATGCGGCGGCGTTCTTCTTTGGACAGAAGAGCTGCGTCACCATAGCCAGGAAGTCGTAACCGGTGGTGCCTTCCACCGGCCAATCCTTCGGAAGCTCTTCTCTGCCAAACCTGAGGATCTTCTCCACCACCGTATAGGTCTCGGGGAGCGCTTTTCGCAGGGTTTCCAGGTAGGCGCGAGGACGGTAGAGCCCGTCGATGTGATCGATGCGAAGCCCGGTAATCTTGCCTTCGGCGACCAGGCGTCGAATCAGCCGATGAACTCGCGCGAAGACCTCCTCCCGCTCGATCCGGACCGAGATGAGATCGTTGACCGTGAAGAATCGCCGGTAGTTGATCTCCTCGGAAGCCACGCGCCAGTGGGCGAAGCGGAAGTGCTGCTCGGAGAGGATCTCATCCAGGAGTGCCAGCGACTGCGGGTTGGGCACCGCGGGCGAGATCCGATCCAGGCTCCGGTCGACCGAGCTCCGAATGAAGCCGTTCTTTTGATAGAGCTCTTCCAAGACCCCTTTGACGAAGGTCACCTGATCGGCTCTCTCCTCCGAACTCTCCGCCGAGTCGAGATTGCGCACGGTGTAGATGACTCCGAGAAGCTTGAGATAATCGGGATCCCGGCGCTCCAAGCGGTTGCGGATCTGCTGCTGCACTTGCGCAAGCACCGTCTCGTAGCTTTCGATGCGGAGGGGGAAGCGGTGATCGAAATAGGAGACCCAGAAGGTGCCTTGCTCGAAGGACAAGCGGATCTCCCCCTTTTGGAGCGCCTCGCCGTAGTGGGGCCCGAGAAACGGTGCGAGCACCCGGCCCCGCAGCGTCGGATAGGGATGGTTCCACTCGATGTCGAAGAATTCGTAAAACTCGGAATGAGGGCCGTTCTCGAAGACGTCCATCAAGAAGCGGTTTTCCTTGTCGTAAGCCATGTGGTTGGGGACCACATCCTGCAGCCATCCCATCCCCCGTCCTTGGATATTCTCCATGAGGTGGGCAAAGGATTCGACGGAGCCCAACTCCGGATTGAGCTCCCCCGGATCGACGACATCGTAGCCATGGCTGCTGCCCGTCCGCGCCCGCGTAATCGGCGAGGCGTAGATGTCCCCGATTCCGAGTTCGTCGAGATAGGCCACGACAGGCTCGAGCGAGGCAAATCCCAGCTCTTTTCGTAGTTGAAGGCGGTAGGTGGATTGAGGAATGCGCATCTCGTGCCACTCGGGTCTGACCCATCCCAACGCAACCAGGCTCGCCTTCCGGCGGATCTGCACTCCGGCCCCTCTTAGCCAAGGGTTTCGCCGCCTTTGACGATTGCGGAGCCCGGAAGACGACCGCAGGCACCCGCAGAGAGCCATCCAGGCCGGGCAAAGAACCGTTCCTCCTCCTCGCCCGTCCGCTCGCCCGAAAGCATGGCAAAGCCGCTCCCCGAAAGCAAGGCCCCCCGTTTTTGTCCCAGCGCCCCGACCGAATCGGCTTGCGCCCGGCCAAGCCAGCCTGTTACTGAGAGGTCTTATCGGCTCCTTTATACTTTATACGAGAGTCGGCCGGCTCGAAGAGAATGGTTCGAGCCGATCCAGTCTGCGAATCGCAAAAAACCTGCCCGTCTCCATCCACACTACCCACGCCCTATGAGCTCTCCCACCGCTTTGCCCGCCTGGCGCAAGCTAGAGGAACACTACGCCAAGGTCCGTCCGCTCCATCTGCGGGATCTCTTCCGGGAAGATCCCGGGCGATCCGAAAGGTTCTCCCTTTCCCTGGAGGAGATCGTCTTCGACTACTCGAAGAACCGGATCACGAACGAAACCCTGGCCCTTCTGCTGGAGATGGCCCGAGAGGCGGAGCTGCCCCTCTGGATCGAGAAGATGTTTGCGGGGGAAAAGATCAATGTCTCCGAGCGGCGGGCGGTTCTCCATACCGCCCTCCGCAAGCCTCGGGGAAGCTCGGTCCTCGTCGACGGCAAGGACGTGATGCCCGAGGTGCATGCCGTTCTTGACCAGATGAGGGAGTTCAGCGAAGCCGTCCGCGGGGGACGGTGGCGCGGCTACACGGGCGAGCCGATCCGCGACATCGTGAACATCGGCATCGGCGGATCCGACCTGGGCCCGGTCATGGTGACCCAGGCTCTTCGGCCCTACCACTCCTCGCTCCAGCTCCACTTCGTTTCCAACATCGATGGAACGCATCTGGTCGAAGCCCTTCGCGGCCTCAACCCGGAGACAACACTCTTCCTCATCTCCTCGAAGACCTTCGGAACGCTCGAGACGCTGACCAACGCTCGATCGGCCCGCGCCTGGTTTCTCGAGCGGGCGAAGGATCCCCAGGCGGTGGCCAAGCACTTCGTCGCGATCTCGACCAACGAAAAAGCGGTCGTCGAATTCGGGATCGACAAGAAGAACATGTTTCCCTTCTGGGATTGGGTCGGCGGTCGCTACTCCCTCTGGTCCGCGATCGGCCTCTCGATCGTGCTCGCCATCGGGATGGACCATTTCGAGGAGCTCCTGGCCGGGGCGCACGTGGTGGACGAGCACTTCCGCACCGCTCCCCTCGAACAGAACATCCCGGTCCTCATGGGCCTTCTGGGTTTCTGGTACAACAACTTTTTCCAGGCATCGACCCACGCGGTCTTTCCGTACGACCAGTACCTCGCCTTTCTCCCGGCCTACCTGCAGCAGGCCGACATGGAGAGCAATGGGAAGCACGTCCAAAAGGATGGCTCTCCCGTTGCCGTGACCACGGGTCCGATCCTCTGGGGCGCCCCGGGAACCAACGGGCAGCACGCCTTTTTCCAGCTCCTCCATCAGGGCACTAAGCTCGTCCCCGCCGATTTTCTCGTGCCCGCCCAGAGCCATAACCCCCTGGGACCCTCCGACGAGCACCACCGGATGCTGCTGGCCAACTGCCTGGCGCAAACCGAGGCGCTCCTCCGGGGAAAGACCGCGGACGAGGTGCGCGGAGAGATGGAGGCGGCGGGACTTGCGGCCGACGATATCGCCCGGCTCATCCCCCACCGGACGTTCGAAGGCAACCGGCCTTCCAACACCTTCCTCTTTCGCAAGCTGACCCCCCGCACGCTCGGCAGCCTGATCGCTCTCTACGAACACAAGATCTTCGTCCAGGGGACGATCTGGAACATCGACTCCTTCGACCAGTGGGGGGTCGAGCTCGGCAAGCAGCTCGCCCAGATCCTCCTGCCCGAGCTGAGCGGGGAGCCCGCCCGCAAGCCTCACGATTCGTCGACCGAGCGTCTCCTCCGCCTCGTGCGCGCCCGGCTCTGAGCCGTGGCGCTATCTGGGAGGCGGGGAACCGCCCGCCTCCCACAACCGGGCCGCGCCCCGTACCCCGCTCGAGTCGCCGTGACGCGGGGCGGCAAGCTTCGTCAGGACCCGGTCCGAAAAGACCCATCGGCTCCAAAGAAGGGGGATGCGGCGATAGAGCCGCTCGACGTTGGAAAGCCCCCCTCCCAGGACGATCACTCCGGGATCGAGCAGATTGATCACGTGGGCGAGCCCCCGAGCCAGTCGATCTTCGTAGCGTCGGAGCGCCGCCTCGCAGCTCGGGTCCCCGGCGGCGGCGCGCCCGACGATCTCGTCTGGCTTGAGCCGCATCCCGGCCACCCTCTGGTAATCCGACGCCAATCCGGGACCGGAAAGGAAGGTTTCGATGCAGCCGCGCCTTCCGCAGTAGCATTCCGGACCGGGAAGCTCTTCGGCCTGGGGCCAAGGCAAAGGATTGTGTCCCCACTCTCCCGCGATCCCGTTGGCCCCCGAAAGAATCTTTCCGTCGATCACGACACCGCCCCCCACCCCCGTACCTAAAATGACGCCGAAGACGACGGCCTCCCCCTGCGCCGCGCCGTCGGAGGCCTCGGAGAGGGCAAAGCAGTTGGCATCGTTGGCGACCCGGACGGGCCGGGCCAGGCACCGCTCCAGGTCGGCTCGCAGCGCCCGGCCGCAAAGGCAGACGGTATTGGAGTTCTTGAGCAGGCCGCCAGGTTCCGACAAGGTGCCGGGCGAAGCGACCCCGATGGGCACTCCCGCCAAGCCCAGCTCTTCTTCCACTCCCCTCACGAGCCAACGCACCGCTTCGAGAATTGCCTCGTATCCGCCCGTCGGGGTGGGAATCCGCCGGCGAACCAGCTCTCTTTCTTCCCGATCCAGGGCAAGGATCTCGATCTTGGTCCCCCCCAGATCGACGCCCACGCGAAACCGCGGCGGATTGCTCATGGCCGGAGTCGGATCTTGCGACTTTCCCCGATCGCTTCCAAGCTTTGGCTCGATGGCAGCCTCCCCGACCCTGACCTGGATCTGGCTCGACGCAGCGGGCCGGCTTGGAAACAGAACGAGCCTTCCACGCGACCCCGGATCTTACCTGCTCGTTCTGGCTCTGCTCCGCGGCCAGAGGAGGCTGCCGGTCGGCAGCCTCGGCGCCTTTCCCCTGCACCGAGGCGTCTATGCCTACTGCGGGTCGGCCTGCGGGCCGGGCGGGATTCGCGGGCGCCTCACCCGCCATCTGCGCACAGGCGCCGCACTCCGCTGGCATATCGACTACCTGCTCCGCTACGCCCGACCGATTGCCCTCGCCTTCGCAATGGGAGAGTCCCCTCGGGAATGTCGCTGGAGCCAGCGGCTCGGCCAGTTGCCGAACGCCTCGTTCCCGGTACCCGGATTCGGCTCCTCGGATTGCCGGCGGAAATGCCCCGCCCACTTGGTTTTGCTGTCCGCGAAGCCCCGCCCGTCCCTTCCGCCGGGAAGCCCGGAGCAAGAAAGAACGTGCGCCGAAGAACGGCAGGCCTTAAAAGAGGCTGTTTTATTCCTCTTGGAGACCTTTTCTTATGAAGCCGGAATCGCTTAATCCATCCGCCAGCCACAGCTTCCTTCTGCGCCTTTCCTATCCCAACAAGATCGGGATGTTGGCGGACGTCATCCGCGTGCTCAGTGACAATGGAGGGGATCTCGGAGCGATGGACATCGTCTCGGTCCAATCGGGCCAGATGATCCGGGAGATCACCGTCAATGCGCGGAGCGAGGAGCATGCGAAGCAGCTCGAGGAGAAAGTCGCCAAGCTGCCGCAGGTCACGGTCCTGGCCGCATCCGACCGTGTCTTCTTGCTTCACCAAGGCGGCAAGATCCATGTCGAGAACAAGATCCCTCTGACCAACCGCGACACCTTGTCGATGGCCTACACTCCCGGAGTCGCCCGTGTGTGCGAAGCGATTGCCGCTCGACCCGAGCTCGTCTACGAGCTGACGATCAAGAGCAGCTCGGTGGCTGTGGTGAGCGACGGTTCCGCAGTTCTCGGCCTTGGCGATATTGGGCCTGCGGCCGCGATGCCAGTCATGGAAGGGAAGGCGATGCTCTTCCGCGAATTCGGCCAGGTCCACGCCTACCCCATCTGCCTCGCCACGCGGGAGCCAGAGGAGATCGTCGACACTGTCGCCCGGATCGCTGTCGGCTTCGGAGGAATCAACCTGGAGGACATCTCCGCACCCCGCTGCTTCGAAATCGAGGAGAAGCTCCAGGAGCGGGTGGATATCCCTGTCTTCCACGACGATCAGCATGGCACGGCCATCGTGGTGCTCGCCGCCCTGATCAACAGCGCCCGTCTGCTCGGACGGGAGTTGCCCGCGCAGCGCTACGTCATCCTGGGCGCGGGGGCGGCCGGCGTCGCGGTGGCGAAGATGCTTCTCAAGGTCGGCTGTCGGAAGATCGTCGTTTGCGACCGAAGCGGAACCCTTCATTCCGGCCGATCGAATCTCACGCCCATCAAGCACTGGTTGGTTGCGCAGACGAACCCGGACGGCATTGCGGGAACGGTGCGGGATGCCCTCAAGGGAGCCGATGTCTTCATCGGCGTCTCCTCCGGAGGCCGAATCTCCTCCGAGGATCTGCGGGGAATGAGCGAGCCGCGAACCGTCTTCGCGCTCGCCAACCCAACTCCCGAGGTCATGCCGGAAGAAGCGGCGCAATACGCGCAGATCGTGGCCACGGGGCGAAGCGATTATCCCAACCAGATCAACAACGTCCTGGCCTTCCCCGGAGTCTTTCAGGGCGCCCTCTCCGTGCGTGCCTCCCGGATCACGGAAGGAATGAAGCTTGCGGCGGCCGAGGCGATCGCCTCGTGCATCCCCCCATCGGCTGTCGCCCCCGAATACATCATCCCGAGCGTATTCAATCGAGACGTCACCAAGCACGTGGCCCAGGCGGTGGCCCAGGCGGCGGAGAAGGACGGGGTCGCTCGCGCCTGAGATCCCGGATTGAAAGGTCCCATCTTGGGGAGGAACGGCCGAAAGATTCTCCCGCGACTCGCCACAAGAGCCTCCAAGGCGGGACGTTCCTTCGCGGGTCGGCTTCTCCTCCTGTCTGCGGTCCTCTTTTTGGGACTTCCGGGCGCCTCGGCCTCGGCGGACAACTCCACCGTGCAGCTCGTCAGCGTCCGGCGCTACTACACCCTTCTCCTCTCGACGCCAAGCCGCCCCGGCGAGGCGGTCCATCCGCAGATCCGCTATCAAGGCGTCTGGGAATGTGTCAACTGGGGGGCGGCGGGAGAGATCTCCCTCTTTCAACAAGAGCCAGCTCACCTTCCCTACCTCGCTTTCCGCGCGAAGGCCAACGGCGTCCCGATTCCCGTGGAGAAACGGGAGAACCGCTACTGGGTCCCTCTCCATTTCCCAAGCGGACAAAGGGTCCGCGTGGAAATTGAATCTCTGCAGCAGGTCCTTCCCGTCGATCCGAACCAGAAGATCGATTCGCTCGAGGATCTGATCCAGCCCACCGGCTGGAGGCCGCCGATCATCAACTACTGGATCGTCGTCGACCTGGGACGCCTTTTCAGCGCCTATCTGGCGCATGAGGCGAATAGCCCGGCGTTCGGACTCTCTCCCCAGATCGGGCCCGGAGCTCCTCCTCCCGCTGCTTTCCCGCAATTTCTCGCCAACAAGATTCTTCAGGTGACTCCGAAGGGATACCGGATCGAGGGGAACAAAATCTGGTGGTACTATCACAACCTCGGAGAGGCGACCTCCACACCCCCGCTGGGAACCCTCCGGGTCGTCTGGCAAGCCTGGTATCGGTGAGCGGAGAACAGATGCTTTTCAGGTCATCCTGGCCGACGAGTCGGAGACTTCGATCCGGCGCTGTGGTCCGATCCAGACGAGAATCGCCTGTATCTGGTCGATCGGAAGAGAGGTCATCTGGGCAAGCGCCGCCCGATAGAGCCTGATCTGCTCTCGATAGCGGGCGATGAGCCCCTCCTCGCCGAGCTCGGCCGACTCGCGGTCGGTCTTGAAGTCGTACAGAATCGCGGAATCGGGCTTGCCGTCCGGTCCGGGAAAGAGGTGAACCCGGTCGAAGATCCCGCTGACCCAGCAGTCTGACACGCGGGCTTCGAATGCCTTCTCCCGCCAGATGACCGTGCCGGCAGGCGGAGCAAATACTTCTTCCAACACCTCGCTTTCGAGGCAAGCGAGTGCTGCCCGAATCGCATCCCGGGCCACTCCCTCAGGGGCGGAGGCGGCGCCATTCCGCAGGGACTCTTGAGTCGACTCGTCGGCCCTCTCGATCCGGGCGAGCCACTCGTGGACGTGACTGCCCCATTCCCGCGCCGCCGCCCGGGCGGGAACCCAGGATCCCGTCGGCGCCCTCTCCTCCCCAGAGCGCGATGGTGCCGTCGGGATCGAGAGGACGGAGCGCGGCGGAAACCGGAGAGACCCAGGCCGCTCGGACTCTTCCTCCAGGGGCACGCGCACGGCGGCCTCGGGGGCAGAGCGGGTTCCGCGCTCGAACCAGAGATCAATTCCGCTCTTCTCCCAAAGAGGGCGCGGCTCTCCGCCCGCGAGCGCACGACGCAAGAGATCCCGATGGGTGGGAGCGCCCAAGCCCGCCGACCCCGCCCGAGGTGCGAGCCGCGGAGCCTCTGCGAGGACGTAGAGCTCTCGTCGCGCCCGAGTCAAGGCGACGTAGAGCACGCAGAGTCGCTCGAAGAGCTCTTCCTCCCACGCCTTCGCCCTCGCCTTCGCGAGCCCTGGGATTTTACCCGCGATCGCTTTCCCTGGAGCCAGGAGCAGCCCCGCCGCCCCTTCCGGGGTCTCCACCTCGAGAAGGCCACTTCGCAGGCGGATCGGACGATCGAGCTCGGCGACGACCACGACATCGAACCCCAACCCTTTTGCCTTATGGACCGTCATGACCTGGATGGTACCGGTCGTCTCCGGGAGGCGGACGGGCTGCTCCCGCCAAAAGCGGAGAAACCGCTCGATGTCGCGGGAGCCGGACTGGTCGAACCGACACGCCATCTCTCGAAGCAGGCCCTGCCGTTCCTTCGCAAAAGCGTCCGGAGTCCCGGGCAATCGCCCGAGGATCTCGGTGACCACGCCCGCAAACCCCTTCTCGTGGAGGATGCGCCAACCGGTCTCTTCCCATTCCCGGCGGAAGCGATCGCCGAGAGGGGAGGAGTCCAACCACCCTCGGGCGAGCGAGTCCCCGGGATGGACGAGGCTCTGTAGGGCGGCTGCCACGAGCCGTCCGAGCTGGTTGTCCGCGCCGGGAAAAATTTCCCCTTCCAGGAAGACCGAACCGACCCGCTCCTTCCGCAACCGGCTCGCGAGGCGGCGTGCCCACCCGTTGGTCTGGACGAGAACCGCGCAGGAAAGCCCCCGCTCGGCTGGGCGGATGATTTCGCGCATCACGCGAGCCAGCGCCGGGCCTACGGGCGAAGCGAGCCCTTCTTCGTCCTCCTGTCCGCTCTCCTCGACCCCTCCCTCGCTCCGCAAAGGCTCTCCGGGACCCGCCCCAGCCTCGAGATAGCAGCTGTATCCGGTGCTGCCCTCCAATGCCGAGGCGTGCGGCTCCCACTCCTTCGTCCAAGCAATCCCCGCCTTTCCGTAGAGTCCTTCGAGAGCCGCCTTGTCGCCAAAGACCCGATTGACCAAGTCGATCACGGCGGGCCGCGAGCGATAGGAAACCGCCAATCGTTCGATCGCGACGCCGCCAGCGTACCGGGAAGCGATCTCCTCGAAGAGTTTCCGGTCCCCTCCCCGCCATCCGTAGATCGACTGCTTCGCGTCCCCGACGCAAAAAAAAGTCCTCGCCCCCTCCGTCGATTGAATCGTCTCTTCCACCAAGAGCTGCAAAGCCTGCCACTGCGCACGACTGGTATCCTGAAATTCGTCGAAGAGCCAATGGTCCCACTGAGAGTCGAGCCGAAAGGCAATCCGCAGCCAGGCATCCTGATCCATGCCCCCGCCCGTCGCTCCCAGCTCCCGAAGAAGCCTCGGCGCGTCGCTGAAGGCGATGCGCCCCTGGCGACGAAGAGCGACCCGGTAACGCGCATGGAACTCGGCCAAGATCGAGGCGAGCCCCCGCGTCCGTCGGCAGGCGGCTTCCAGGCCGTTCTGGAGCCAGAAGCGGGCCAGCCGGCCGAACAACCGGCCCGTCTCTGCGTCCGGGACGATCTTCTTTCTCTGAAAGTAAAACTCCCCGCAACAGCCCGATTCGGGATCGTAGCTCTCCAAGATATTCTGGATCACCCGATCCCCCGTTCCGTTCCCTTGGTAGGCCAAAAGGAGCGGACGGAGCTTCTCCCATTCCTCAGCCCTCCGCGAGTCGAGGATCGCCAGCTTCCGTGCGATCTCCTCCCAAAGGCGCTCGCCATCCGTCTCCCGCCAGCCGGGAAGGAGCGATCGACAGAGCGCCTCCCCCCCCCATCGCTCCCGCCTGGGCTCCTCCGCATACACATCGCCAAAGCGGGCGATCAGCCGATCGAGAACGGCCCAGACGCTCTTCCCCTCCTCCCCCTCGGCCAGCAGGTCGATCGCCTCTGCAAGCCTCACTCCGGCCTTCCCATCCTCCCGGAGCATGTGCGCGAGCAGCGAGCGGCGCAGCTCCCCGGCCTCGAACTCGTCCATCAGCTCGAAGTCTTCGGAAAGCCCGAGCTCCATGGGACAGACGCGGACGATCCGCTGGAAGAGGCTATCGATCGTCCGCAGATTCAGCCGCGGCAGATCGGCGAGAAAGGACTGGAGCGAAGCGAGCGCATTGCGGAAGAAGCCCCCGGGATTTGCGCCCGGGCCTGCCGCGTCGGCTTGCGCTTGCTCGACGAGCTTCACCAAGACCCGATCGAGGATTTCGGAGGCGGCTCTCCGTGTAAAGGTCACCGCGACGATCCGGCGCGGATCGACGCCGCAGCGAAGCAGATCGACGAACCTTCTTGCCAGAGCTTCGGTCTTCCCCGTTCCGGCGGAAGCGCGAATCAGGCAGCTTCGGGCGATTGGAAGGTCCTCCGCCATATCCTTCCTAGCTGGACGCAAGGAGCGGGGAGACGATCTCTCCAGGACGACCGTCAAACCAGCTTTGCCATGGCTCCCGCTCCCACTCGGGCGCATCCGCAGGCGGCCAGAAGAGCCCTTCCTCGATGGCCTGCACAATCCGCGCGGCGCACGACTCCGCTTCCGTTTCCAGCTCTTGGCTCCACTCCTTCCATGCCTGTATGCCCGCCTCCGCCCGATGCTTCGGGAGGGCGAAGTAGGCGACCTCGAGATTGGAAAACGCGGGATTCTTACGGCGCCAGGCCGCGGCGTAGAGGGGGAGCTGCAAATCTCTCCACCGAAACCGCTTTCCCCGCCAATCAAAGAGGGCCGGCGCAGGGCCGTCGCTGCCGGTGGCCGCGCGCAGATGGGCAGGCCGCGGGTTCGGGGCTCGCTCCGCGCTCTTGAAGTCGAGAATGCGCACTCTCCCCTCCGCATCTCGATCGACCCGATCGATCCTTCCCTCGATCTCCCAACCTCCGATCGAAGACGAAATCCCCTCCTCGACCGAGATCGTCGTCCACCCTCGCCTCACCTCGTCGGCCTGAGCACGCGCGAATCCCGACAACCTTCCCTCGAGAGCCCTGGCCTGAAGCGCGACAGCCGGGGGCAATCCTTCGGGAAAGCGCTGTCGCAGGCGGCGGGAGAAAAGGGTGTGCAAGCGCTCCTCGATCTTCTCGCTCCGATCGCACCGCTTCATGGCCTCCTCCCGTCCGAAATCGGACAGGACGTCGTGGAGCAGGGCGCCGAACTCCCGCGCGTCGAGCTCCTCGGGCGGCCCCTCGACCGCTTCCCATCTCCTGACGCGACGGAGGAAGAAGAAGAAGGGACAAGCCAGGTAATCCCGTAAGGCTGTGATCGAGAGCCTCTTCTCTCCCTCCCAGCGCAATGGGCCGATCTGCAGCCGAAACGAGTCCTTCGCCGCAGGCTGGCGACGCAGTGGCGAATCGCGCGCCTCCAGCATGCGCCGCACGCGGCCGGGCAGCTCCAAGGGCGAACAGCGGAAGAGAAGCCGGGAAGGGAAAAGAGGCTCCCCCTCCCGGCTGAAGCGGCAGGCCAGGAGATCGACCCTGCCCCGTCCTCTCCGTTGCTCAACGAGCGCCTCGAAGAGATAGGAATCCCTCGCCTCCCTCTGGGCATTGGTCCGCAGGCCGAGCCGCTCCCGCAGAGTGGCCGGGAGCAAAAAGTCATGGGCGACCGATTCGGGAACCGAGCCTTCTTGAAAACCGGCCAGAACGAGGTGGGGCGCATCATCCCAGAGAAGCTCGAGCCAACCCCGGATCTCGACCGCCTCTTCGGGACGCTCTTCGGGAAGCGATTGTCTAGCGAGCCGGTTGGCCAGAAGATCGAGGGCTTCCGCAGCATCCAAGGGCCGCGTTGACGAAGCGCCGAAAGCCTCCATCTCCTCCAACGCAGACGCCAGCTCGTCCGAAAGGGCGCGGAGACCATCTCCGCCGCCTTGCCGGCGGAAGAGCTCTTCGAAAAGAACGCGGATCGTGGCAAGAGGCTGCTCCCTCGCCTCGGAGAGAAATCGTTTTGCCTTCTCGGCAAAAGGCGCGAGGGCCGGTTCCCGCCGCGCCGCCGACTCGAAATCCTTCGCCAGCGTCCAGGATGCAGCCCGGTCAAGCCTTTCGAGCAGGACCCGGCGGCGAGATCCGTCTTCCGGGAGGCCCAGCCAGGCCGCCGCCGCAGGGTGGCAAAGCAGCCGGCGAAACGGACCGATGCTCTTCTCCCGCAGGAGCTCGCGGAGATCGGCGAGGAGCGAGGGCCAGCCCGACCCGTGCGCGGGAGCTCCACCCGGATCGAACGCGGGAATCCCCCTCTCCTCCAGAGAGAGGCGCAGATAGGGAAGCAGTCGGGAGTCGCAGACGCCGATCGTGACCGCCTCCCGGAACTGATTCGCCGCCACCAGATCCGCCGTTCGGCGGGCAACCTCTCCCTCCTCCGCATAGATCCGGGTGGCGGGCAGGAACGGCAAGCACCTGCTCTGCCAAAAGGCTGGATCGGGCTCGCCCCATGCGTCGAAACCGCCGGAGACCGCTTCGGGAGCATGGATCAACACCGAGCAGTCCCGATCAGGCAGGGCCGTTCGAAGCAGGCGTAGCGCTAGCGGATGAGGATCGGGGCAGCCGACGAGAGCCACCGAATCGCCTTCGAAATCCGTGGAGGCCTTATCGAGAGCTTCGAGTCGGCCTTCCATGGGATCCCGCAAGCCCGCGCCGGCCAAAATCGCTCGATACCGCTCCTCCCATTGCGCCAATCGGAGCCAAAGTTCCGGTTCGAAATGCCCAGCCGCCTCCCGGGCGGTGGAAAAGGTCAAACCTCCTTCGGAAAGGAGGTCCTGCGCCTCGCAGAGGCTTCGGGAGAGGCCCAGGGCCCAGGCAAAATTCCTCTCCGCAGGCTCGCCGGCAAAGAGAGAACAATCCGCGCCCTGCTCCGAAAGAAGCAGTTGCGTCCACGCCCAAAGCCGCGCCGTTGGACCGGCCCACTTTTCGGAAACGCCTCGGCTCCGCTCGTAGACCTCCATGGGAGTCACAACGCGGGGAGCGAGAAATCCTTCTGGTCTGCCCGATCGGAGCGCCCCCCTCAGAATCCTTCCCGACTCCCGCGTGGGAACGATCACGAGCCAGCGGGACAGATCGGGGCAGAGACCTCTTTCGCATCTTTCGAAAAGCCATTCGGCCGCCTGCGCGGCAAGAGGCCGGTCCCACCCGAGAAAGATCCGCTCCGGACGCATCGGGTCAAGATACTCGTTTGAGATCCTCCATCCCAGGAAAACGAGGCCGCAGGCTTCGAGCCCGGTACACCCCATGAGAAGGGAGCACGGGCAGCTTCTTGCCACGCCGCCTGCTGACAGAATTTACCGGAGTCCGGGGGACAACAAGTCCCCACCCCTTCAGGCCCCTCTGCAGCGGGGCGAGAAAAAGCGCGGCAAGACCTGGATTCAGGAAAAAGTCCTTGGCAAAGACAGCACTCCTTCGCATATTGTCCGGCGCTATGCCTGGGAAAAGCAGCAGGAAGAGCTCGAAGGAGACGACGGGGAAGCTCGAAGAAACGAGCGCAGGGTCGCCCACGACCGCCTCCTCCGCAAAGAAGGTGAACGCCAAGAAAACCGGCCCTGAGGGGCCGCTTGCTGGAGGCGAAGCAAAAAAAGAAGCTCTTGAGGCGCGGGCGGCGCTCACCTTGGCGGATCTTCTGCCGAAGCGCCGACAGGCTTTCCTGGAAAAGCAGAAACAGAGGCTCGTCGAGTTGCGCGACGACATTCTCGAGCAGATGCAGGGCATCGCTCAGGACTCCCTGCGCGTTCGTCCGGAAGGCAGCGAAGCGAGCGGATTCGGAATGCATCAAGCGGATGCGGGAACCGAGGCTTACGATAAGGATTTTGCCTTGAGCTTGCTTTCGCAAGAACAAGATGCACTCTACGAGGTCGAGGAAGCCATCAAGCGGATTCAAACGGGAAGCTACGGGGTTTGCGAAATGTCGGGCAAACCGATCCCGCTGCAACGGCTGGAGGCGGTCCCCCACGCGCGCTTCAGCGTGGAATGTCAGCGCCATGTAGAGATGCAGAGCCGGTTCGAGCGCCGGTGGGAATCGGTTCCTCAGTTCGGCGAGGGCGCGGAAGCCGGGAGCGAGGAAGAGGAAGAATCGTCCGAGGAACGAGAGTCTCCCGGAGACTGAAGCAAAAGGTTGGGTCAAAGGTTGGAATAGATGCAATGAAAAAAAAGAGAAAAGGCCGCAGCCGTCGTTCGAGCACGGAAAGCCGACGAAGGGTCGACATCAATGCGGAAGCCATCGACTTTCGCAACACCGATCTCCTGCGCAAGTTCACGACGGAAAGCGGGCGCATTCTTCCTAGACGGATCACGGGGATGCCTGCTAAGCTTCATAGAAAGTTAACGCAGGAAATTAAAAGAGCACGTAACGTGCTGCTCCTAAAGTAGCTGAGAAAGGTTCCATGGCTCGCCAATGTTGTATTCTCGGTCAGCGTCCGGCTCGCGGTCGCGCGATCCGGCGCAAGGGTAAGCCGAAGAAGCAAGGGGGCATCGGTACCCACGTGACCGCAAACACGCCCCGAACCTTTTTCCCCAACCTGCGGAGAAAGAAGCTTTTTGTCCCGGAGCTCGGTCGATGGGTTTCCTTGCGGCTTTCGGCCCGAGGGCTCAAGACGCTGAGCAAGAAGGGAGCCTATGCGACCCTTCGGGAAGCGGGAATTCTACAGTAAGCGACTACAGTAAGCGAATAAGGGGATAATGCAGAGGAGGAAGATCGATGCCGTTCCATGTCGTTAGCAAAAAGTCCGGAAAAACCTATTATCTGCATGCCCGCGAGCAGACCCTGCGCAACGGCCATAAAGTGACTCTCTATTTCTTCTCCGGCCAGCCGCGTGAGGGAGCGATCGACGCCCTTCCGAAGGGCTACATCGTCTCCGAGAGCGATCGGACGGGCTTGCCGATCCTCAAAAAGAGCCGGTAGCTGCCCGGATCTTTTCCGTGAATCGCTCTTGATGGGACCATGAACTCGATCATCGAGCTGCCCGGAGACTCCTGGACGCAGGCCGTTCCTGCGGAGGCACAGGATCGGGCGATCGACAACCTGGAAGAGGGGCGGGTCCTCTACTTTCCCCACCTCGCCTTCGCCCTCTTGCCGGAGGAAGAGGCGTTTCTTCGGCCCACATGGAGCTCGGGCGGGGCGAAGAACATCGGCTTTGAGCGGGAAACCGGCAAGATCTGGGGAGTCAGCGGGAGCGAAACGGAGAAGGCCGCCCTTTCGCAAATGCTCCGCCGCTACGCGGACAGCACCCGCGAGCTTCTGCTGAACCTCTTCCCGACCTATGCCGCCTCTCTGATGCAGGCGAGGACGAGTTTTCGGCCGATCGAGATCGCGGGCAGATCCTCCTCCTACCGAAAGGATGACACCCGGCTTCATGTCGACGCCTTCCCTTCCCGCCCGACGGGGGGACGGCGGATCCTGCGGGTTTTCAGCAATGTCAACCCGGAGGGCAAGCCGCGCTGCTGGCGAATTGGAGAAGGTTTTCGGGAGTACGCCCAGCGGTTTGCCTCCCGCGTCGCTTCCCCGATTCCCGCCTCCCGCTTCCTGCTCTCCCTGACCGGAGTCACCAAGGGATACCGCAGCCTCTACGACCACTACATGCTCGGCCTCCACGATCAGGGCAAGCTCGATAGCGAATATCAGCGGCAGAGTCCGCAGGAGCCGTTTGCTTTTCCTCCACAGACAACCTGGATGTGCTTTACCGACCAGGCGCTGCATGCGGTGGATTCCGGCCAGTATTTGCTCGAACAGACCTTTCACCTGCCGCGGGCGGCCCTGCGGCGGCCCGAGCTATCCCCGCTCACCGTGCTGGAGGAGATCGTCGGACGCCCTCTTTGCGCGCGGCCTCGTTGAGGCGCTTTCGCGGTCTTGCGGCCCGTTTCCCCGATTCAGATCCGCACCGAGGCTACCCGCGCGGTCGTAAAGAAGCCGTACAGATCCGGCCAACGGAATATCTTCTCCGGCTGGTTCGGTTCCGGACGGAAGCATTCGCACGGGCCTCGAAAGAGGGCCTCTTCGGCGATCTGCAAGCGCAGGCATCGAATGCTCCCTTGCACGTCCGCACCGTTCCGCAATTCAAGCGAATTTCGGACCGAAAGGTTGCCTCGGACCTTCCCTTCCACCTGCAGGTCCATCGCTTTGATGTCCGCCCGCACGTCCGCTTCGGAACCGATCCGAACGATCCCCTCCGGGGCGTAAACTGTCCCCAAAAAGCCGCAGTTGAGGACAAGCCCGCCAGAAAAGGCAAGCGCTCCCCGTAGCTGCACCCCGGTCCCGAGGAAGCTCGCCTCTTGGACGCGTTTCGACGGTTCCGGTAGAGCGGGGGTCGACGCAACGACCCGGCCGGCGCCGATCGCAAGCAACTCGGAGCTCGTTCCCGCCGCTTCGATCCCCTCCTCCGCTGCCGCCGGCGAGGAGGGAAGAGGCGATGGCGTGGACGCAGGCAAAGGCCGGGCCGGGGAAGGCTTCTGGCAAGGAGGGGCACTCTCGATCGGCGAGGACTTCTCGGAACGACCAGTACCGGATGAAGTTTTCGCTGGCTCCACTCTTTTTAAGAGCTTACGAAACATCAAGGAAAGCTTTGCTGCCGCCATGCGCCCCTGTCGAGGAAATTTACCTTTGCGCTTCCGCTATGCTTAGTGGACCATTCGATCCTTGCGGCGCCACCGATAACCAAGTCTGTCATGATTCATCACATCTGCTTTCTGGAAACGCTCCCTTCCACTTCTTCGGCCCAGCAAGACCAGCTCTTGATCGAGATTCGGATCCTGCTGCTTAAGCTTCCGGACATTCACAACCTGCGCGTAGGCCGAAACCTCGATTCCGCCGATCCCTTCTCCCTTTTCCTCTCCTTCGACATCGACTCGCTCGAGAAGCTCGCATTCGTGCAGCGCAACGCGATCTACTATCAGTTCGAAAGGCAGATTCTCGATGCACATGCTAAGCGGGTCGTTCGCTACAGCTTCGACATGGACCGCGGCAAGGAGCCCGGCTGAGCGGCCAGCCGCCCCAGGATGGCGCGAAGGGCCGTGAGCGACCAGTCCAGATCCTCCCAGGTTATGACCAGCGGGGGAGTAAAGGAGAGCACATGACGATCGGGGCCGCCTGCCAGCAGAATCACGCCCGCTTGCAACAACGCGGTGATCAGCCTTCCGGCTAAAGCGGCACTCGGCCTACCCCCTTCGCCCATCACCTCCACACCCACGAAGAGCCCGGACCCACGCGCGTTCCGCAGGGGCGACTCCGGAAAGGTCAGATCGCGCAGCCCGGCCAGTAGCCGTCCACCTTTTTCTTCCACGGCCAACCCCGGCCGCCTCTCCTCGATCTCCTCCAAAAAAGCGCAGGCCATTCGGCAGCCGAGAGGACTTCCGAGGAAAGTACTCGTGTGAAGCGCCTCTCCATCCGATTCCGGCCACGCGTCCATCACTTTCCTTGGGCCGATGCAGGCCGATATCGGGAAGCCGCCTCCAAGCGGCTTCCCCACGCAGAGCAGATCGGGCACCACCTTCCATCGTTCGCAGGCGAACCGTGGCCCGGTTCGAAAAAATCCGGTAAAGATCTCATCGAGAATCAGAAGAGCTCCCTCCTCGTCCGCCACCTCGCGAAGGAGCGGCAAAAACCAATCGGGGGGCGGGACCATGCCTCCCCGTCCGAGCATCGGCTCGACGAGAATGGCTCCTATGGACCGGCTCGAGAAGGCCGCCTTCAGCTCGCCGGCCAGAGCGGAACGGCAACCCGGATCGCATTCCGACGAAGGACGCCCGCCCTTGCCCCAGGGACACCGCCAGCAGTTCGGGAAGGGCAAGAAGCGGACCCGCCCGGCCATCTGCTCCAAGAAAGGCTTGCGAAAATCGCCCAGCTCGGTCGCCTCCATCGCCCCGTAGGCCAGCCCATGATAGCTCCCCTGGAAAGCGATCAGATGCGGGCGACCCGTCGCCAGGCATGCGGTCTTCATCGCCGCTTCCACGGCATCGCTGCCCGAGCAGCCGAGAATCGACTTGGCCTCCCCCCTACCCCAAGCCTCGAAGGTCAGCCGGGAAAGCGCCTCCAAAAGCTTCGCCTTTGCTGCGGAGGGATGAACGTCCCCCAAGCCGAGAGGAAGCCGCTCCAGTTGCTCCGCGCCAGCGACGGCGACCCTGGGAACGGAGTATCCCAGGGCCGCCACGCCGAATCCCGCCGTCAGGTCGATGTAGCGGTTTCCGTCGACGTCCCAGATGTTCACCCCTTCCGCGCGCTCCCAAAAGATGGGAAAGTCCGCTGAAAGGAAGGTCACGTTCCGGGACTCCCACCGCTGCAGCCGGCGGCAAAGCTCCGAGGAGCGGGGTCCCGGAATCTGCGTCTTTCGTGCGGGAATCATCGCCGGCTCATTGCCAATGGGTCCGAAATATGCTTTGTAGAGGAGGAAAGCGCAAGAGGAGCGGCGGTTTGCGCACGGCGGCAAGAGGGCACCGGCGAATCGCCGTTCGAAACAAGGAGGCAGGAGAGATTATGGTAGCGGAAGGTCCTGGTGTAGCCGTTGCGGAGCCGAAAGCGCCCGCGTCGTCCCTGAGCGCCGAGATCCAAATCGATCTCTACCGCCAGATGGTTCGCATCCGCCGCTTCGAGGAAAAATCGGCTCAGGCCTTCATGCGAGCTGAGATCAAGGGATTCTGCCACCTCTACATCGGGCAGGAGGCGGTTGCGGTGGGCGCCCTTGCGGCTCTGGAACCGCGCGACGCCGTGATCACCGCTTACCGGGACCACGGGATCGCCTTGGCCCGCGGGACCCCGGCTCGAGCCTGCATGGCGGAGCTGTTGGGAAAAAAGACCGGCTGCTCGCGGGGGATGGGGGGATCGATGCATCTCTTCCACCGTGCGAACCATTTCTACGGAGGACATGCGATCGTGGGGGCTCATACCGCCCTCGCAGCCGGCCTCGCCTTCGCCCAGCAATATGAGAACACCGGGGGGATCACCCTCTGCTTCCTCGGCGAAGGAGCCGTAAACCAAGGGGTCTTTGCGGAGACCCTCAACTTGGTTTCCTTGTGGAAGCTCCCGATCGTCTTCCTGATCGAAAACAACGACTATGCCATGGGGACGAGCGTTTCGCGCTCCTCTGCCGGACTACCCTTGGTCAATCGGGCATCGGCCTTCGACCTAGCCGGCCGGACCGCCAATGGGATGGATGTCGAAGACGTGCGCAAGAAGGTAGCGGAAGCGGTCAGCCTGGCGCGAACGGAGCATCTTCCGACCCTGCTGGAAGTCAGTACCTACCGGTACCGGGGGCACTCGATGTCCGATCCCGACACCTATCGGACCAAGCAGGAGATCGAGGAGTGGAAAAAGCGCGATCCGATCCTGCTCTATCGGGAAAAGCTCGAGGAGCGCCAGGTTCTCTTGGACGCCCTGGCCAAGCAGATCGATGGGGAGGCTCGGGCTGAAGCTCAGGACGCGCTCACCTTCGCGGAGGAGAGCCCCGAACCCGATCTCGATCTTGCCTTCTCTCTCCTGTTTTCTCCCGAAGACCAGATTGACCCGATTCTGCGGCCGCGCTATAGCGACATCTAAATCCTGCCATGGCTAAGATCACCTATCGTCAAGCCCTGAACCAGGCCATGGCTGAGGAGATGGAGCGTGATCCTTCGGTCTTTCTCATCGGGGAGGAGGTCGCAGAGTACCAGGGCGCCTTCAAGGTCTCCCAAGGGCTTCTCCAGCGCTTCGGCGCCAAGCGCGTTCTCGACACGCCCATCAGCGAAGCCGCCTTTTCTGGGCTTGCGGTGGGGGCGGCTCTTTACGGGCTGCGTCCCATCGTCGAGTTCATGAATTGGAGCTTCTCCTTCGTCGCCTTCGACCAGTTGGTCAACAATGTCGGCTCCCTTCGATTCATGTCCGGCGGGCAGTTCAACCTTCCGATGGTCATCCGCGGGCCGAGCGGCGGCGGCACGCAGATCGGCGCGACCCACTCTCACTGCCCGGAAAGCTGGTTTGCGGGAGTCCCTGCTCTCACGGTGGTGAGCCCGGCCTTTCCGGATGACGCCAAGGGGCTGCTCAAGAGTTCAATCCGCTCGAACAACCCCGTCTTCTTTTTCGAGGGGGAGCGGCTATACGGGATGGAAGGTGAGGTTCCCGACGGAGAGTGTCTCACCCCGATCGGGCAAGCGCGGGTCTGCCGGGAAGGCTCCGACCTGACGATCGTCAGCGGCGGCTATGCGACGCACGCCGCCCTTTCGGCGGCGGAGGTGCTCGGCGCGGAAGGCAAGGAAGCCGAGGTCATCGATCTGAGAACGATCAAGCCCTACGATTTCGTCCGGATCGCGCAATCGGTCCAGAAGACCAATCGGCTGGTGATCGTCGAGGAGAACAAACCGTTCGCCGGCTGGGGTGCCCAGATTGCCTACGATGTCCAACACCGCCTCTTCGACTGGCTCGATGCTCCGATCCTCCGGGTGACCGGGCTGGATATCCCGCAGCCCTATAATGGCTCGCTCGAGGCCAAAGTCCTTCCGAATGGAGAGAGGATCATCGCCGCGGCACGCCAAGTCCTGGGCTAACGGGCTGGGATCGGTCCGTCCGGGCCGTCGGAATGGGGATGGAATCAACCGAAGCAAAGCGGCGCCGGGTCGCCGAGATTCTCCGCATTCTCCGCCGCCTCTACCCGGAGGCCAAGCTCGCCCTCTCCTTTTCCAATCCGCTCGAGCTCCTGGTGGCCCTGATCTTGGCGGCGCAGGCCCGGGATGAGCTCGTCAATACGGTCGCGGCTCCCCTCTTCCGCAAGTATCGGACCGCTGCCGAGTGGGCCGCCGTGCCCGAGGAGCGGCTCCAGGAGGAGCTCAGAAAGATCAACTTCTATCGCAACAAGACCCGCGCGATCCAAAGGGCCTGCCGCGCACTCGTCGAGCGGTTCGGCGGAGAGGTTCCCGACCGGCTCATGGATCTTCTCACCCTCCCCGGCGTGGGCCGGAAGACGGCGAACATCGTTCTTGGCAATGCCTTCGGCCAACCCGCGATCGGCGTCGACACCCATGTTGGCCGGGTCTCGGGAAGACTCGGGCTCACCAACAACAAGGATCCCGACAAGATCGAGGCCGATCTCCTCGCGCTCGTGCCCACCCCGGACCAGGTCGCCTTTTGCCACCTGCTGCAGGCCCACGGCCGGGCGGTCTGCCCCGCGCGCAACCCCAGGTGCCCCGATTGCGAGCTGCGGGACCTCTGCCCCTATCCGCAGCGCGCCACGGCTTCGTAGGATCGCCAGCTTCTCGGGTCGACCTCCTCCCAAAGCAACGCTCAACTGTGCGGACGAGGAGTTCCGTAGGCTCGCGAAAGGTAGTTCCCGATCGCTGGTGGCTCGTCCAGGAAGAGGCGGCCCTTAGCTTCTTGCCAAGGGAGGTCCGAGCAGGCGACAGGAAGCTCCCTCCGGAGGATCAGGACCGGGCAAGACTGATGCGCTTCTCCCAGCAGATCGGCGATTTCGGGCCGGGGCCGGGGATAGTCCACGCGGCGGACGGCGAGAACCTCTCCGAGCTTCGGGTAGAGGGCGAGCAGCCCCTCGAAGATCGCGCAGTGGGGACAGTAGTAGGGCGCTCCTTCCCCGTCCTGGAATCCCGGAGCCAGGAGGAAGAGGAGATCGCTCATGCATCCATTCTACCGCCGGGGACCAAGCCGCGCACGCCGGTTCTTCCCCCCTTTTCGCAGATCACCTCCCGGCCCCGAAGCCCCCAAGGGGAATGCCGGCTCCTCAGGGCCGGAACTTCAGCGTTTACAGAAGGCCCAACTCTCTCTATGGAATGAGGGACTCGATGGCGACCAAAAGCGTGATCTCCGCCGCCGATCCCCGTTTCCTTCAGGAAGACGGCTGCGAAGTCTTCACCGGAAACGAGGCGATGGTGAAAGGGCTTCTCGAAACCGAGGGCGGCACGCACCTGTGGACCGGCTATCCCGGTTCCCCCGTCTCCGGCATCTTCGATACGGTCGAGGCCATTGCCGGCCTTTTCCAGGCCCATGGCATGCAGGCTACCCTCGCCAACAACGAGGCCCTGGCCGCCGCGATGCTCAACGGCTCCCAAATGCTCGGCCTGCGCGCCGTGGCCGTCATGAAAAGCGTCGGACTTCATGTGGCCGCCGACGCGCTCGCCCTCGGGAATCTGAGCGGGGCGCATCCGGAAGGCGGCTGCCTCGTCATCGTTGGCGACGATCCCTGGAACGACTCCACCCAGGTTCCCGCCGACTCCCGTTACCTCTCGCAGCATCTGCATATGCCCGTGCTCGAGCCGGCCACGCTCCAAGAGCTCAAGGATTGGATCGACATCGGCTTCCAACTCTCCCGGAGAGCCGGCCTCTACACAACCTACCTGGTGACGACCAATCAGGCGGACGGGGGCGGCTCGGTCCGAGTCCGCCACAACCACTTTCCCCGAGTCAACTCGCTCAACCCCGTGGCGCTCGACACGGCGACGATCGACTACGAGTCGCGGGTCCTTCTTCCCCCGAGGACGGGCCGACGGGAGGAAGATCTCGCAGCCAGATACCGCCGCCTCTGGGCTGCGGCCGAGGAATGGGAGGTCGACCGGATTTCACCTCTTCGCGCTTCGCGGAATCGGCACCGATACGGCCTCGTCAGCTCCGGGATGGCCGCCGCGTATCTCGAACAGGCCCTACAGGAGCTGGGACTCTTGAGCGAGATTCCCGTTCTCAAGCTTGGGCTCACCTATCCCATCAACCCGCAAATCGTCCTCCGCTTCGCCGGCGAAGTAGAAGAGCTCGTCGTCGTCGAGGAACGCCGTCCGTTCCTGGAGGAGGCGATCTGCCTCGCCCTGCAACAGGCCGGCGTCCTTCAAAAGGTGTGGGGCAAGACCCTTCCCGGGAATCTGCCGGGCATTCCCGCCCATGGAGGACTCCACCCCTCCCTGCTTGTCGAGCGGCTCGGCCCTCTGTTGGCTCCCGAGGGTAACCCCTCCCGACAAAAGGCGGCGCGCGCCTGCCTCGACCGTCTCCAAAAGGCCTCGGGTCCTTCCTGGCAGCTTCCCGCGAGGACTCCGACCTTCTGCCCGGGATGTCCCCATCGGGACTCGGCGTCGGTCTTCCTGGAGATCCAGCGGGATTTCCGCGATCCCGATTACATGCGGCGCCAGCACCGGCGGGAGCCGGTCGATCTCGTCTTTCACGGAGACACCGGGTGCTACACGATGCTGATGTTCGAGCCGACCAAGCCGCTCATGCACAATTACAGCGGGATGGGCCTGGGCGGAGGAACCGGACTGGGCATCGACCCGTTCATTCGCAACAAGCAGGTCGTCTTCATGGGCGACTCGACCTTCTTCCACTCGGGTCAGATTGCGATCTCTAATTCGATCAAGAATCGACAGGATCTCGCCTACATCATTCTCGACAATCGCACCACGGCCATGACCGGTCACCAGACGACCCCGGGCCTGGAAAAGGATCTGCTGGGAAACCCGACCTTCACGCAGAACATCGATAAGGTCGTGGAAGCGATCACCGCCGAAGGGCGCTGTGAGGTCATCCGCATCAACCCAGGCTTGCGCGACCAGTATCGGGCGTTGCTGGAACAAGCGGTTCTCCGGGATGGGGTCAAGGTTATCATCGCGGACAAGGAGTGTGGGATTCTGACCCATCGCCGGGAAACCCGCCGGGAGCGCGAGGAGATTCGAAAGAAGGGCTTCCTGCCCCAAAAACGCTACATCCACATCACCCCGGAAGTCTGCGAATATTGCCTGGCCTGCACGACGAGCACCGGCTGTCCGGGACTGACCTTTACCGAGACCGACTTTGGCCGGAAGGTGCAAACCGACCTTTCCTGGTGCGTCGCGGACGGTGCCTGCACGAAGCTCTACGCCTGCCCCGCCTTCGAGGAGGTCACGGTGGTGCGCGGCAGCGGGGCAAGCTCGGTCCTCGACTCTCTCGCCTTCGATACTCTCCCGGCTCCCTCCCCCCGAGGGCTCGCCGGAACCCACCGTCTTTTCCTGACGGGGGTAGGTGGGATGGGCATCGCCAGCACGGCTGCCGTGCTCGTTCGCGCCGGGCATCGCGAAGGGTATCAGGTCCTCTTTTGCGATCGGAACGGCCTGGCGATTCGAAACGGGGCCGTCTACTCGCATATCGTCTACCGGAGCGAGGGAGCGCCGCCCACGACGGCCATTCCCCTCTATGGCGATGTCGACCTGATCTTGGGCCTCGATCCACTCGAAACCGCCCGAGCCCTCGATGGCTCCGGTCGACTGCGGGTCGGCACGCCCGATCGGACGGGCGTCATCCTAAATTCTTCCAAGACGCCGACCGTGCTGGGCTTGCTCGGCCGGGACGACTTTTGCGTCCGAGAGCTCGAAGAACGGATCCGGCAGACGACCAACCCGCGCCGCTTTTTCTCCTGCGAGGTTTCCGCTCTCGGCGAACGGATCTTCGGCACCAAGCTTTACGCAAACATCATTCTCGTCGGGATCGCCTTCCAGCGGGGGGAGCTCCCTCTCTCGCAGGAAAGCTTGGAATGGGCCATCCAACAGACGATGGGGGGGTCCGCCTCCACCAATTGGAGAGCCTTCCTCTTCGGCCGCTACCTCGCCGAGCATCCGGAAGAGTTTTCGCGCCCCTCCGAGCCCGCCACCCCTCAGCGGGAGATTGCGAAGAGCCTGGAGGATCTGGAACAAGACGGCCCGCTCGGGAAGGAGCTCGGCCAACGCCTCTGGCAGTGCATTACCCGGGGCATCGCCGGCCTCCCTCTAGGGGAATCGGACCTGCGCGACTTCATCGTTCGAATTCGGGATCTCTTCCACTATGAGAACGCCGCTTATGCCGAGCGGTACGTCACGCTCGTCCGAGCGGTCGCCGCGAAGGATTCGGCTCAATTCGGAATGGCGGCCACCAAGGCGGCGATCTGGAACGCGCACCGCGTGATGGCGGTCAAGGACGAAGTCGAGGTCGCTCGCCTGCTGACCTCGAAAGCAAAGCAAGAGAGAGACCGGGAGCATTTTCGGGTCGATCCCGCGCGTGGGGATCGCCTCGTCTATCGACACATGACCCGCCCGGAGTTCATCCTCGGACCGCTCCGCCTCCGCTTCCGGATGGAGTCGCGCGACTGGATGCTCCGGCTGATGCGGCGAGCCAAGTTCCTGCGCCGGATCCTCGTCGGATGGCACCGGAAGGAGCGGGCCTTCCGCGACTGGTATTGCGAGCTCCTCGAACGCTTCGGTTTCTCCTCACCCTCCGAGTATCACCGATGGCTCGCGATCCTACGACTGCCCGAGTCGGTGCGGGGATACCGCGAGCTCCGATACGGCAAGATGGAGGAGGCGCGCGCGCAGGCAGAGCGGCTTCTCTCCGAATCGTCAGCTTGCGGGGAATCGGCCGCCCGATAGGCGGCAACGCCTCACAAAGCGCGGTTAGTGGAGGGCACTCTCCAGGGCGACATCCTTGGCCATGCCCAACGCCAACGCCGAGCGATAGTGCGAGCGGGCCTTCTTCTTTTCGGGAGGAACCTCGGAAGCGTAGAGGAGCGCCAGGTTGAAGTGGCTCTCCCCGTCGGACGGGTTGAGGGTCAAGGCCTTGAGCAGCTCCCGCTTTGCTGCGAGGTTTTTTCCGCTCGCCGCGTAGGCCAAGCCGAGCTCTCGACGGATGCGAGCATTGTTTTCGTCGATCGCCACTGCCCGCTCCAAGACGTTTGCGGCGAGGAGATAGGATCCGGTCCGATAATAGGCCATGCCGAGCACCGCATAGGGATAGGGATCCGCCGGATGGAGCTCGATCGCTTTACGCAGCGCCTCTACCGCCTGGGCATACCGCTTTTGCGCAAACCGGACCACCCCGAGATTGCACCAAGCGGTGGTGTTGCGCACCTCCGTGTCCAGGATCTGTTCGTAGAGATCAGCCGCCTCCGAAAGGCGCCCCTGGCTATAACGCTGCGCCGCCTCGTTGAGCAGCCGCCTGAGTTCCTCGACGGGGAGGGAGCTCGTGGCGTCGACACTCTCCCGCAAGGAGGCGGAAGCCGCCGAACCCCGGGGCGCGACCGAGCTCCGGCTTCGGACCAATGCGGTCGCGGCTTCGGACCGCACGCGCGGGGCCATCGTCTCCGTTTCGGTGCTCTGCCGGAATTCCCGGCGAAACTCAGTCAAAATCTGTCGCTTTTCGGCTTCCAGCCGCTTGGCCTGATCGGAGAGGTCGGCCAGTTCCGCGCGGAGAAGAAGGTTTTCTTGCCGCAACGCCGCCTGATCGCTCGACTCGAGCGGATGGGGTGACGGCTTGGGGGTGGCCGGAAGAGTGGCGATTTGCTGCCGCAATCGGGCGAGAACGGTTTGGAGAGAGCGGTTTTCCTTTTGGAGGTCGCCCAGTGTGTCGAGCGACTGGCTCACACTTTGCTCTAAGCGGTTGGCCAGTCGCTCCACCTCTTCTCGTTCCGTCAGGCGCGAGCCGTCGGGACCCGGCGCTCGGTCCGGAACGGCCTTTCGCAAGCGGGAGAGGTCGGCGAAGAGTAGGTCTCTTTGCCCCTGGGAGCGCGTAAGCGCCGCCTGGAGATCGGCGATTCGCGTCTTGAGCGTGACCAGTTCTCGGAGGTCTGCGGGTGCCCGTCCCGAACCTCCTTCCGTAGGGAGGGGCGGAGAGCCCTGCTGGGCCGGAGTTGTCTTTTTCCCGACGACGGTCAGCCGCTCCGTTGCATAGCGGAGCCGGTAACGAATGACCGCCGGCTCCCAATCCGGATAATAGCGACGGATCTCGGAGAGCTGCGAAAGAGCCTGCTGATAACCGCGACTCGCTCCGGAATAATCCTTGGCGGCGGCCAGCCGATCGGCCTCCCGCAGCGTCACGTAGGCTTCCAGGAAACGGTCTTGCGGAGATGCCTGGGCCGCTCTCGCAGCCGCCGGCAGCAAGGACGACGCGACCAACATCCCTATTCCCGCAGCCATCCCGACGAGAACTAAGCCGCCAACCTTCCTCATCGTTTGCGCGCCGACCCTCGACGCTCCCCTTGTAAACCATACGCTCCCGTCCACTCGATAGGCAAGGATGCGCTCAGCAGAGGTCGAGCCGCGCGCACCGATCCAGCCAGGACAGGAAACGCCCCGCCTGAATCCGCTCCCAGTCGAGCAGGCTCGCCAATCGCTCCCGCGTCACGACCCCTTTCTTGTAGCCCTCGAGGACCAGACGCAGGAAGCGGCTGGGATAGGGCTGATCGAGCGGCTCCGGCTCCTTTCTCCTTCCGTCCCATTTCCGGCTCCATTCGCTCCAACGGACGGAGCCGAGGCGCTCCGTCAGCCCCGGGCGGACCCAGCCCAACTGCTCCAACCGTTCCCCCAGCACCTCCGCCGGACAGCGGAAGAGCTGCTGCAGCAGCAAAAGGTCCGGAACCCCAAGGCGATGGCCGGCCTCCAGCCGCATCCCGAGATCGAAGGGAAGAGCTTTTCGCAACTCGGGCGCCGGGAGAACGAAGGAGAACGCGAAGCGGCGCGCGCGGATCGATCTCAAATCAAGGAGCGACTTCGGTTCGTCCGAAGCGACCCCGTGAATCGACCCGCCCAATCGGCGATCGAAGAGGAGGTGGCCGTACTCCTCCGCCAGGATCAGCGGCAGCCAGCCGTTGCCGCAGGCCGTGTTGCCGAAGATAGCCGCACCCACGCGCGGATGGAAGAGAAAGGCCCCTTGCACCCGGCAAGCAGGCAGATGGCGAACGGAAAGTCGAATACCCAGCCGGTCGAGCAAGGCGCCGATCCCTTCTCCGCAGATTCCTCCCAGCCCGAGCCTCCTCCGCTCCGCCTCCGCCACCGTCTCGCCTTGACGTGCCGCCTCTCCCTCGTCCGCCGGATCGCCCGCCGCCTCATAATCTGGCAACGGGGAGGCGGGAGAGGTCTCGAGCTCCGCCTCGATCCATCCGTACTCCTCGCAGAAACGGACGAAGCGGAAGAGCACGTCTTGATCCGCCTTGGAGAAATGGTCGAGGTTCGCGACGACCTCGAGGGGATTGGCGCTCGTGCCCGGCTCCAAGAACCAGGAGACCGGCTTGCCGTAGATCCGAGCCAACCGGACCAGCTCCAGGCTGTCGAGTCCGCGTTTCCCCGCCTCGATCTGCGAGATGGCGGGGCGGGGCAGTCCCAGCTCGCTCGCCGCTTCCTTCTGGCTCAACCCGGCGCTTTCGCGGCTCCGCCGGAGCCGTTGCCCCAATTCCACCCTAGTCAGCATCGTCTTTCGTTTCTCCTCCGGCTCGCGAGCGGGCGGCCTGCGCCCGCACGCCGCCTGCGCAATGCACCGCTCTCCTTGGATTTCACATCGGCCGCGTTCCTCTGGCAACCTTTCTGCTGCCCCTTGGTGCCGCAGGCTTCCCTTCCGCTCGGAAGACCAGAGACACGGAAAAGTACTTGACCCTCCGTCTCAGCTATCCCTACGGTGCGCAGACGAAGAGCGGGCGTGCCCCGCACGGAAGCCGATTTATCCGTACGAGATATGGCAAAGCAACTCACGATGCCGCAGTTGAGTCCGTCGATGGCGGAGGGTCGTCTTGTCGCGTGGCGGAAGAAGGAAGGCGATCCGATCGAAGAGGGAGAGGTCATCGCCGAGGTGGAAACGGACAAGGCGGTGATGGACTTGGAAGCCTTCGAGTCGGGGGTGCTGCGGAAGATCCTGATCCACGAAGGCGACCGGGCCGCGGTGAACACCCCCATCGCTATCGTCGGTTCCGCCGGAGAGCCGATTGAAAGCCTTCTCCCGTCCTCGCCGGCCTCCTCTCTCCCCGCGCAACCCCGTCCCGCCGGCGTTCCTGAGTCCCGCCCTCCGGAGAAGACCGGCCCGTCCCCGGCCGGTAACGCATCTGCGGAGGAAGGAAGCCGCGTCAAGGCCTCTCCCCTGGCCAGGAAGATCGCGGCTGAGGGAGGGCTGCCGCTCTCGACGCTGTCGGGGAGCGGACCGGGGGGACGCATCGTCAAGCAAGACGTCCTTCACGCCCTCGCTGGTTCCCCCCTCGCAGCACCCGCCGCCCCCGCTCAAGCTTCCCTGGGCGAAGAACGGCTGCTGCCGCTCTCCCTCATGCGGGAGCAGATCGGCGCTCGTCTCCTGGCCAGCAAAACTTCGATTCCCCATTATTACCTGGAAATCGAGATCGATGCCTCCCCCCTGCTCGCCCTCCGAGCCGAGATCAACGAAGCCCTGGCCGCTCTGCCCTCGGAGGAAAAGCTGAGCATCAATGATTTCTTTCTCAAGGCGACGGCGGAAGCGGCCCGACGGGTTCCGGAAGTAAACGCCTCCTGGGAAGGAAAGGGAATCCGTCAGTTCGCAGCCGTTCATCTCGCAGTGGCCGTCGCCGTGTCCGACGGTCTCATCACTCCCGTCATCCGGAGTGCGCAAGACAAGTCGCTCCGCGAGCTCGCTCGCGAGGGAAAGGAACTGGCCGGACGGGCACGAGAGCGAAAGCTCAAGCCGGAGGAATATTCGGGCGGGACCCTGACCCTGTCGAATTTGGGCATGTACGGCATCGAATCGTTCGCCGCGATCATCAACCCTCCCCAAGCCTTGATTCTCGCCGTCGGGGCGTTGACCAAAAAGCCCGTGGTCGACGACCAAGACCGGATCGTCGTGGGGCATCGCGTCCGCTTGGTCGCTTCGTGCGATCACCGCATCGTCGACGGAGCGCTGGGTGCCCGCTTTCTTCGGGAGATCAAAGGCTTGCTCGAACGACCGCTCGGTCTCTTGCTTTAAGCTATGCCGGATTTTTACGACCTGATTGTCCTCGGTGGAGGACCTGCGGGCTATGTCGCCGCGCTTCGGGCGGCTCAGCTCGGACAAAGGGTCGCCTGCGTCGAGCAGGAAGAGCTCGGCGGCACTTGCGGCAACTGGGGGTGCATCCCCAGCAAGGCGCTCCTCAAGAGTGCGGAAGTCTTCGACCTCTTCCGGAGAGCCGAGGAGTTCGGGCTCCGATCGAGCGGGCACGATTTCAACTTCCCTGCCGTCATCGCCCGAAGCCGCTCGGTGGCGGATCGGATGGCCAGGGGGGTCGACCATCTCTTCGAAGCTCGCGGCGTAACGCTCTTTCGGGGGCGAGGAGCGCTCCTTCCCAATCGGAAGGTCCGGCTCGTCCACGGGGGCGAGGAAGAGGTGTTGGCGGCTAAGCAGATCCTTTTTGCGACCGGCTGTCGTCCGAAAACCCTGCCCTTCCTGCCCGTGCAGGGGGAGCGCGTCCTGACCAGCCGGCAAGCGCTGGCCTCGACCGAGCGCCCCGAATCGATCGCGATCATCGGAGGGGGAGCGATCGGGGTCGAATTCGCCTACTTCTACTCGGTCTTCGGAAGCCGGGTCACCGTCGTCGAGCTCTTGCCCGGGCTCCTGCCCGGCTGCGACGGGGAGGTGGCCAAGGCATTGGCCCGCGATCTCGCCAAGCGGGGCATCCAGATCCTGACCTCCGCCAAGGTGGAATCCGCGCGGATCGGAGAGAAGAGCGTCGTCCTGGAAATCGCCGGTAAGATCCGGCAGCAGCTCGAAGTCTCCTCAGTCCTCGTAGCTATCGGTGTGGAGCCCAACATCGACTCATGCCTTGCTCCCGGTGTCAACCTGGAGCGCGAAGGAGGCTTCGTGAAGGTCGATACGCGCTACGAGACCTCCTACCCCGGCGTCTTCGCCGCGGGCGACATCATCGGCCCTCCCCTCCTGGCCCACGTCGCTTTCCGGGAAGGACTCGAAGCGATCGAGGGAATCTTCGTTCCCGGAAAGGTCCCTTCCCGGGTCGGGGTCTTCCCCTCCTGCGTCTATTCCCAGCCCCAGGTGGCCATGCTCGGTCTGACCGAGGAGCAGGCGCGGGAGCAGAAATTGGCGTTTCGCGTCGGCCGATACCCCTATACGGCAAATGGCAAGGCGATGGCTTCCGGTGATTCGACCGGCTTCGTCAAGATCCTTTTCTCCGAGCCCCATGGCGAAATTCTTGGGGCCCATATCCTCGGTGCGGATGCGAGCGAGCTCGTTGCGGAGCTCTCCGTGACGATCGCCTGCGAGGGGAGCTCCGCGGAGCTCCACGAGGCCATTCATCCGCACCCGACCCTTTCCGAAATGATCGGGGAAGCCGCCCTGGTCGCCGAAAACCGCCCTCTGCACATTTAATCGGCAGGGGATGTAGACCGACAAGTTCCCATCCCGGTCCTATTTGCGCCGACCGGCTAGAAGAGCGCTCGTTCCCTTGGTTTCGGGAAACAAGTGATGCGATGGCCCATTCCAGCCCGGAGCCGCTGCGGCTCGGTCACGGGCAGGGCTTCCAAGAGGGAGAGTAATCTCCCATCCTTGCGCGATTTGACGCCCGAGGAGTTCGCCTGCCCGGGAATTCGTCTCACCCTCCGATCGAGAGGAGCTTGATTCTCATCACGAGAGCTGTCTAAATGGAATCTCGCTCTGGCGCTCGGCGGCCGAAAGCAGGTCTGCGGGAAAGCCTCGACCGGATGGGCCCGAGGATCGCGGTGGAAGCGTGGGATTGTGTCTTGGGTTCGGGAGGGCGGCGCGGACAGGCCGGAGGAGCGCTCTTGAGCGAACGGAGTGAGTGGTCTATGGTTCTCCCGGGCCTCCCAGGCGTAAGCTTGGCTTGCTCTTGGAGACGAATCGGAGAGAAAAACTTCTTGGAAATTGGAGGAAGCAATGAGCGATAAGATCGGTTTTGTTGGGGTCGGGCGGATGGGAGCCAACATGGCCCGTTGCCTGCACGATAAGAAATTCAATGTCACGGCGGTCTATGACGTGCGAGCGGAGTCGGCCAAGGAGCTCGCGCCCGAAATCGGCGCAACGGCCTGCTCGACTCTCGCTCAGGTCTCGGAGCTCGCCGACATCATCTTCACGGTCGTCACCGATGATAAGGCGCAGCTCGGCATTTTTGAATCTCCTGCAGACAATCTCCTGCGAGGCAAGGTTGCCGGAAAGACCTTCATCAACTGCGCGACCGTCAGCCCGAAGGTGCATGTCGAGGTAGAAAAGATCGTCGAGAAGGTAGGAGCCTCGAGCCTGGAAGGCTGCATGGCATCGAGCATCCCGCAAGCCCGGGAAGGAAAGCTTTACCTCATGGTCGGCGGCAAGGAAGCCGTCTTCCAGAAAGTCAAGCCGATCCTCGATGCGCTGAGCACGGCCCTCACCTACGCCGGAAGCGCGGGCAAGGCGGCCCAGGTCAAGGCCTTGGTAAACATGGTCATGAACATCAATACCCTAGGGCTGGCCGAAGGGTTGGGTCTGGCGCATGCTCTCGGGCTCGATCTCGACATGATCCGCACCGTCTTTAGCCAGACTGGAGCCGCTTCGCGGGTGCTACAGACCGATGGCGAGGACATGCAAAACCGGGAGCATAGCTGCTTCTTCTCGGCGGAGCATGCCGCCAAGGATTCGGGAATCGCCTTGGGGCTCGCGCGCGAGCTGGGCCTCCATATCGCGCTCGCCGATGCCACGAAGTGTCAGTACGACCGGCTGGTCAAGCTCGGCTCCGGCGAACTCGACAAGTCGGCCATCTCCGAGCTCACCTTCCTCGACCGGAAAGCTCGCGAGATTCCCGCGTAGCTCAGGCGAACGAGGCGTCCCAACAAAAGAGCCTTCCCGAACGGGAAGGCTCTTTCGTTTCACCCGTTCCGCCTCATTCTTTCCCGGTGGAGCGCCCGACCTCGGCCTCGTAGAGGGCACCTGTCTTTGCCGCCATGACAAAGTCATTCCGATGCAGTCCGCGGATCTTGTGAGTCCACCAGCTCACCGTCACCTTCCCCCACTCGGTCAGGATAGCCGGATGGTGCCCCTCTTGCTCGGCGAGCTCGCCGACCAACCGGCCGAAGCGTAGCGCTTCGGCGAAGTCGGGAAAGGAAAAGACTCTTTCCAGGATCGGCATGCCATCCCTCTGCCCGACCGTCCACTGAGGCACCTTGTGCTGGAGTTCCGCCACCTCGGCGTCCGTCAGCCGGGGAGCATCTTTCCGGCAGGCGGTGCAGCGCTCATTCGTCAGGACTGTCTTCATGGAAATAACCTACTCCGGATGGTGCGCTTCGCAACGAGCTCCGAAGCGGGCGCCGCGGGAATGCCGCTCCGCCGCCGACCGGCCGCCTACTCCAGGCCGAAGACGACGAGCTCCCCTCCCGGGGTTGTCGATTCCGGGAGGCCAGAATCGTAGGCCGCTCCCGCAGCCCCCATGGCCGCTCGTGGATCACCCTTGGGCAAATCGAGGGCGACCGGCAAGCCAAACCAGCCGCCGATCCCGGAATAGACGGCCACGTATTCCTTGTTGTCCGGTCCGAGAAAGGCGATCGGGCTTCCGACGATGCCCGAGCCGAGCTTCTGCTGCCACAAAACGACCCCGGTCCGGGCATCGACGGCTTTGAACCAGCCGTCGAGAGTTCCGTAGAACACCAGGCCGCCGGAGGTCGCCAAAGCGCCGCTACAGACTGGAAACCTCTCCTGGATTTCCCAAGCCCGCCTCGCTTTCACCGGATCCCAGGCGATGAATTCGCCATAGTATTTGTCCTGGCCCTCGTGGCCGGAGTAGATCTTCAGGTCGGCTCCGATGTAGGGGCTGCCCGAAATGTAGCGGACCTCCGTGGCCAGGATATCCATGCAGAGATTGTTTGTCCCGACGTAGAAAAGATGGGTCTCCGGGTCGTAGGCCGCAGGCTGCTGATTCTTTCCACCCATGGCCGATGGGCAGACTCCCTTGATGTCCACACCTGCCTTCGCCCTCTTCTCCGGGACTTCGATCGGACGGTCATCCCCTCGGCTGATTCCCTTGGCCCAGTTCACGTAGACGAATGGCGCAGCCGAGAGCAGCTCCCCGGTTCCTCGGTCGACCGTGTAGGCATAACCGTTCTTGTCGAAATGAACGGCGCATTTGCGCAGCGTGCTCCCGATCCGCAGATCGACCAGGACAAGCTCGCTCGTCCCGTCGTAGCCCCACGAGTCCCAGGGAGTCATCTGGTAGGCCCAGCGGGCCATTCCCGTCGCCGGCCTACGCCCCCAGAGCGTGCAGGCCCACTTGTTGTCTCCTCCCTTTCTCTCGTCGGGGTTCCAGGAGCCCGGGTTGCCGGACCCATAGTGGAAGAGGTCGAGATCCGGATCGTAGCTGAACCAGCCCCAGGTAGTGCCTCCTCCCAGCTTCCACTGCTCTCCGGGCCAGGATCGCGTCCCCTCCCCTTCTCCGCCATGGCGCGGACATTCCTTGTTGAAATTGCCCTCGAGCAAGACATCGTCGTCCGGCCCTTGACTGTACGCCACCCAACGCGGCTTGCCGGTGTTCGCGTCGTACGCGTTGACCCGCCCCCGGACGCCGAACTCGCCCCCGGAGATTCCGACCAAGACCATGTCCTTGATCACGATTGGGGCTCCGGTGATCGTCTCTCCACGACCGATCTCGCCCTGTTTCGCCTTCCATACTTCCGCCCCGGTGTGCGCATCCAAGGCGATCAACTCTCCATCCAAGGCTCCGAGAAAGATCTTCCCCATCCCATAAGCGACCCCCCGGTTGACGGTATCATAACAAGCCTCCGTGACCGCCGTCGGCTTTTGTTCCGGCGTATACTTCCACAGGATCGCATACGGCTTCTTCGCCAGGTCGAGAGCATAGACGGTGTTTGGAAAGGGAGAGTGAACGTACATGATGCCACCGACGACCAGCGGCCCCCCTTCGTGACCGCGAAGAGCGCCGGTGGAAAAGCTCCAGGCCACGCGCAACCGTTCGACCGTCCTCGCGTTGATCTGATCAAGCTCGCTGTATCGCGTCGCCGCGTAATTCTTCGCCTGCATCGGCCATTGACCGGGATCGGCTCCCAGCCGCAGCAGCTCCTCATTAGCCCACAACGAGAACGGCATGGCCAGAAGGATGGTCAGCGGGTATATCCAACTCGTCCGAAAACCGCACCCATGGCCTCTCTGCCTTCCCCTCGTCCACTGTTCGATCCCCATCCTTGCTCCTCCTCCACTCCTTCCCCTCTTCCCCAATCGCATCGCGCATCGGAACCGCTGCTTGGCGGCGCGACGCGGCGCTCGCGCGGCCCGGCCGTCGCTCCGATCTTCTTGCAGAGCCAGGCGGTCTTTCCTCGAACAAAACTCAGCGCATTTTATCGAGTGGCAGGCGCATGCCTATGAAGATTTTTCCGCAGATGGCCCCTTTTCGCTCCGCCCCCTTCCGGATGCTCTTCTTCGGACAGGCTTCCTCCTTCCTCGGCAGCTGGGTCCACAACGTAGGCCAAGGATGGCTCGTCTACCAGATGACCGGATCGCCATTTTGGCTGGGCCTTTTCGCTTGTGCCGGCTCCCTTCCCCTGCTCCTCTTTTCCCTTCCCGCCGGCGCCATGGCGGATCGGTTCGCGCGAAGGAGGATCGTGATCCTCGCCCAAATCGCGGCTCTGCTTCTCGCTTCGACTCTCGGCCTCCTTGCCTTCCTCCATCTCCTCTCTCTCCCGACTCTGGGCCTCCTCGTCTTTGCCCTCGGCCTTGCCGGCTCCTTCGAGCTTCCCGCCCGGCAAGCCCTCTTTCTCGACGTCGCGCCGGAGGAGGAAATTCGCGCCGCAGTCGCTTGGAACTCAGTGCTCTTCAACGGAGCGCGTTTGATCGGCCCGGCCGTCGCCGCCTTCGTGATCCCCTCGCTCGGTGTGGCCGCCTGTTTCTGGACCAACGCTCTTTCCTACCTCGTCTCCCTCGGCTGTCTCCTCCGGGTATCCTCTCCGATGCGACGCCCTTCCGAAAGGCCCCTGCTCCACTCCCTTCGGGAGGGCGTCCGCTACATCGCGGCAAGGAAGCCCCTCCTCGGCCAGGCCTCCTTGATCGGCCTCGTGACGGTCTTCGGTTGGTCGTACACAGTGTTGCTCCCCTTTTTTGCCGAAAGCATTCTCCACAGCGGCCCCAAGGGGCTGGGGATCTTGATTTCCGCAAGCGGTGCCGGATCCCTCTTGGGCAGCCTGGCGGCGACCAGCCTCGTGCGCACCCTTCCGCTCCCCCGGCTCGTCTTCGGCGGCCTCGGGCTCTTCCTCCTTTCGGCAGCCTGCTTTTCCCTCTCCCGCTCGTTCCTCTTCTCGACGGCGCTGCTCGGGCTGGCGGGATTGGGACTGGTCGTCTTCCTTTCGGCAGGGAATGCGTTCCTCCAAGAGCATGCGGTCCGAGAACTGCGTGGACGAGTAGTCGGAATCGCCACATTTCTCTTTCAAGGCCTCTTCCCCATCGGGAGCCTCTTCGCCGCGCTCGTCTCCCGCTTCTGGGGGGCTCCGGCCACGATCTTGCTCGGCACGGGCCTCTGCGCCTTCGGCACCGTCGGGATTGCCGTTTGGAGCTTCCGGCGATGCGACGGGAGCCGCGCAACCGGCACCCCCCGGCAGGATCGGAAGAAGCGGCTTCCCACTTGCCAACCGGACGGAAACACGAAAGAGTGACGCCTATTCCTATGAGCAGCGCTCCGATCACCACACTTTTTTTGGATCTCGGGGGAGTCCTCCTTTCCAACGGATGGGATACCGCATGCCGGAAGAAGGCCGCGGAAGCATTCGGCTTGAATGCTCAAGAGATGGAAGAACGGCATCACCTGACCTTCGACACCTATGAAGTCGGGAAGCTGACCCTCGACGGCTATTTGGAACGGATCGTCTTCTACCAGAGCCGGCCCTTCACGATGCAGGAATTCCGGAAGTTCATGTTCGCTCAATCCTATCCCTTTCCGGAGATGATCGAGCTTGTGCAGAAGCTCAAGGCGAAGCACGGGCTCAAGGTGGCGGTGTTGAGCAACGAAGGAAGGGAGCTTCAGGTCCACCGGATTCAAGCCTTCGATCTGGCCTCCTTCATCGACTACTTCATCGTCTCGTCCTTCGTTCACCTACGGAAGCCCGACGAGGAGATCTTTCGGTTGGCGCTCGACGTCTCGCAGACTCCCCCGCCGCAATGCGCCTATATCGAGGACCGTCCGATGTTCGTCGACGTAGCCCGGAGGCTGGGCATCGAAGGGATCTGTCACAGGGGCTATGCGACGACGAAAGCGGCGCTGGCGGGACTTTCCCTCTCCTTGGACTGAAGCCGATCACGGCGATTGACGCCGCCCCCCCAAGCAGATTACTTATCCTTGGCGCTGGAAGAGACTGTCGCTCCGCACTCCGCGGAGAGGAAAGTCCGGACGCCACCAGGGAAGCGGGCCGCGGGAAACCGCGGGCCCGAGCGTGCGAAAGCCGCTCGGGACGGAAAGTGTCACAGAGAAGAGACCGCCGCATCGCATGATGCGGCAAGGGTGAAACGGCGGGGTAAGAGCCCACCGCTCGGCACCGGCAACGGCCGAGGCACGATAAACCCCCCGCGGCGCAAGGCCAAACAGAGGTGCCGGCTCCCTGGCCGCCCGAAAGCTCGGGCGCTACCGCGTCGAGCGTTTGGGCACACCTCGGGTTGGGCCGCACCGCGACGGCTTGCCGTCGCGGACCGATCGCCGTAGCGCGATGGGTAGAGAAATGACGGTCACCTGGAAAGGGTAATTTCCAGGAACAGAATCCGGCTTATCTTCCAGCGCCGCTTCCCTTTGTTCTCTTGGGATCGGTAGGCGGCCGACTCACCGGAAACCCCCGTCTTCAACGGATAGGATCACGTCCTCAACGCGCACCATCGCGTAGACAAGATCCGCGGGCAGCTCATCCCGGACGATCGCCCAGGCCGTCCCGCCCGGCCCCCCACTTGGCGCTGCGGAGGGACCCAGAGCTCCCTCTCCGCGTCCAGCCAGACCTCGTTCCGAAATTGGATCCTTCCCCTTCTGGAGCCCGGCCGCCCTTGCTCGCCATTGCTCCGCTTCTCTCGACGGGCGTATAGTGGCCGGATGGGGATCCGGCCCGCCAGCAAAGCGAGCATCGAGCTCTGGACTTGGGAGAAAGCAAGCTTGCTCCGCCGCACCGATTCGGTCGCGGTGGAGGAACCCTTGGAGATTCGTCTTCGCGCCGGACGCGACGAGCGGGTCGTGGCCATCACGATGCGCACTCCGGGCTCGGACTTCGAGCTCGCCGCCGGGTTCCTCTACGGAGAAGGAATCGTCCGCGATGCCCGATCCATCCGCTCGATCTCCTACTGCGTCGATCGAGCGAGGGAGGAGGAACAGCTCTACAATATCGTCACGGTCGATCTGGCCGCGGACCGCCTGCCCGACTTCGGCGGCCTCGAACGCCATTTTCTGACGACGAGCGCCTGTGGCGTCTGCGGACGCGCTTCGCTCGAGACGCTTCGCGATCGCGGGTGCCAGCCCCTGTCCCTCCGGTGGACCATCCCGGCCCCCCTTCTGCCTCTTCTGCCGGGGAGGCTCGGCTCCCAGCAGGGGATCTTTCGCTCCACCGGGGGTCTCCACGCGGCGGGCCTTTTTACCAGGCAAGGAGAGCTGATCGCCTTGCGGGAGGACGTAGGCCGCCACAATGCCATGGACAAGCTTGTTGGGTGGGCTCTTCTCCAAAACCGGCTTCCCCTTTCGGACTGCCTCGTCCTGGTCAGCGGACGTGCCAGCTACGAGCTTTTACAAAAGGCGCTCGCGGCAGAGCTTCCGCTGTTTTGCGCCGTTTCTGCACCCAGCAGCCTGGCCGTACGCCTTGCCAGGGAGTTTTCGCTCACGCTGGTGGGATTTCTTCGGGGAGAGCGTTTTAACATCTATGCGGGCCAAGACCGGATCATCGCCGCCGACGCCCCTTGTTTGCCACGGATCGCGGGAAGTGCTTAATTCTTCTGGGCAGGGGGGGAGTTTTCCATGAAGCAGTTGTCTGGCTGGAAGGGCTGGGCGGCGTTGCTGCTGGTCGTGTGCACCTTGGCAGCCGCCGGAAACTGGGCGGCGAGAACGGCCAAGGATGCCCAGGAGCGCAAGGCGGTCGTGACGGACTTTCAGGCCGTTCTCGGTCGTTCACTTCCCCAAGTGGATGCGCTTCGCGGCGAGCTCGTCCAGCAAAAGCTCCTGCTCGAACGCCTGCTCGCGCAGGGAGAGGCCGCCACCCAATCGCAAGGGATTCCCACGGACCTCCTCCAGACGGCAAGCGCCCGGTTCCGAGAGCTGCTGGATCGGGCCTCGACCCTTGCCAACCAGATCCAGTCAGAGGCCGATCAAGCCGCCGCACGCCTCAACCTCCCCTCTTCCGACAGTCTCTTTCCCGCTTCCGCAGCACCCTCCTGGAGAGCTTTCCTGACCGAAATCAACCAGGACCGGCAGTGGGACGAAGCGGCTCGCCAACGCATCGCCCTGCTCGAGGAGCGATGGACCATGCTCGCGGCCCAGGAGCAGGCGCCCTCCGCCCAACAACCCGGCTTCTCCCCGGAAGACTTTTCGGTCCCTCCTCCCGACGTTCCGGCGACGAACCCTCCGGTGGAAGATTCCGGGATCGGCTCGGGTAGCGGCTATCCGTTCGTCGGCGACACGGACGCAACGACCACCTACGGAGGAGGCTACGGAGGCTATGGAGGCTACCCCTACTGGGGATGGGGAGGCTTCGGCATGTGGGGGATGTGGGGAATGGGCCTATGGGGCATGGGCTTCTGGCCGTTTTTCCCCATGATGATCGTGGAACAAAATAATGTCACACAACAGCAAAAGCAGCAGCAGCAGCAACACGGCGGCACGGCGAGCAACCACCAGGCGGCGCAAACCCACGCCCACGACCCAGGCCACTCGGCCCCGGCCGCCCACCATGGGCTAACCCAACATGGTGTCGGCCACGGATCGCTGGCGGGCGGGGCGACGCATGCGGGCGGGATCGCCCACGGACAGGGCTCCTTGCACCCGGGAGCTCACGGAGGCCACCCCACTTCCGCGATCGCGCACGGAGGTTTCCCCTCCCAAACCGCCGTGCATCCGCAACATCTCTTCAGCCCGGGCGTGCATGACGTCGCCGGCCGGTCGGTCACCTCGGCGGCTCTCCACGGTTCCAACTTGGGCTCCGCGGCTCACGCCCACGGCTTTGCCGGGGGGGGCGGTCTCGGAGCTCGTGGTTTCGCTGGCCACGCGGGCTTGCCTCAGTCGGCCGGGGGCTTTCATGGAGCCGGCGGGCTTTCTCATGCAGGCGCCTTTCACGGGGCATCCGGCCTCTCCCATGGAGGGGCATTTCACGGAGCGTCCGGCCTAGCTCACGGCGGCGCCTTTCACGGAGCGACCGGTCTTTCCCATGGGGGCATGTTCCACGGAGTCGGGGGCTCCGCGCACCTCTTCCATGGAGCGGCAATCGGCGCGGGCGGAATTCATGGAATGGGCGGCTTTGGCGGCATGCATGGGATGCCGGGCGGTTTTCATGGCGGAATGGGCGGTTTTCATGGTGGAATGGGGGGCTTCGGCGGATTTCACGGGGGAGGAGGGGGACACCGTTGACGAACCGCATCCGAGCCTCCGCTCCCTGCGGCGCGCGCCGCTTTCTACCGGCGCAGCGGGTGATCGCTCCGGCAGCGCTGATTCTTTTGGTCTTCTACGGCGACCTCTCGATGCGGCGCAGCGCAGCCTCGGCGGCGGAGATCACCGGCATCGCCGTTACCCAGGAAGGTCCGGCCCGACAGGTGGACGCCCGAGATCTCTTTTCCTGGATCGACGACCTCCTCCGGATTCAGCCGGCGACCGTCGCACGACTGGAAGCGAGCGTTGGCGCCTCTTTCCATCGGATCGAGAGGAACGATTGGGTCGCTGTCTACGAAACCTCCGGTTCGAGCCGTCCTTGGGTTCGGCGGGTGGAGCTGCGGTTGCCGGAGGGAGCAAATCAAGGCTGGTCCTCCTTTTTGATCCTCGACCTCGACCCGGCGCGCGTGGGGATCCTGCCCTCCGACGCCATGGGTTACCGTCCCGGAGGCCGGGTAGGAATCAACCCCCAGATTCCCCCCGGTTGGCGAGCCATAGGGAAGTATTGGGAACTGGCCGCTCCCGACTTCCTTCTCTGGGAGACCGCCGGCGAAATGATCATCCTCCGCTTTCGCTCCGAAGGTCCCCGGCGCTTACAGCAGTGCAGCCTCTTTCGGAAAGCAGCCGCCTCCCCCGTCGGTAGCACGGATGCCCGTCGAGCGGGCAGATCGAGCCGGGCCCGGGCCGAAACCGGCCTAGGCTCCGGCATCGACGCGCTCCTCGATGAGTCGCCGGATGCGGCGGCGCAAGTTCAGTCCCTTCAAGGTGCGGGATGGAGGCTCTCCTGGTCGCCATTGACGATCAGCGCGGTCGATTTTGTGCAGAGAGCGATCCTCCTCCCCAAGGACAAGAACCCACAGAAAAGCTACCGTTGGCTTCTCTGGGAGCTCGGCCAAATCCCCCGGCCGCTCGACAGCATCATCGCAACGCGGCCCGGCGAGTAGCGTTCGCGGCGGTTTTCGGTCAGGGGTTGGGGGGAGGAGCCGATGGCGCGCTCGCCGGTGCCTGCGGCTGGCTCGCCCGCTCCAGAGCCTCTTGCAGCTTGGCCGCCTCGTCCTTGAGCTGACCGGCGCTCTTTCCCAGCGATTGGGCGGCGTTACGAATGCCCGATTGGACCGAGCTTTTCATCTGCTGCAGATCCCGATGGAACGCGGACCGTTCGTTCTGCAATTCCTTGGTGAGGGATCGGGCGAGATCGTCATGCTTTTGCCGGATCGCCTGATCGATCTGATCGATCTTCTTGTTCAGATCGGAATCTCGCTTCAGGAGGTCAGTCAGCCGTTCCTGCCAACTGCTCGGGGGATTCTCCGGAGGAGTCGCGGGTGCATCACCCCCGGTCGCTGGCTCAGTTGCCGAGAGAAGACGACCTCCCGACAAGAGGGCCAGGGCAAGGACCATTACGGTTTTCTTCTTCATGCTCGGATTGGAAACCAGCGGAAAAGCTTTCGTCAATCGCTTCTTTGAGCCGCCGCTCCTGCTCCTCGTAAAGGCGCAGTGCTGGCACAGGCTCCGGCAGCGGAAGCCGCCTCCGTCCGCGCGGCTTATGCCAGCGCGGGCAAGCCTTTTCCCAAAGAAAGTCCTTGGTGTCATCACTCTTTTCGCATTTTATTCTTTCGTGAATGTCAACTTAGCGACAGAACCTCTCGCCGTGGGTGCGGTCGTACCGACCGTGCCGGCAACGGATCAGGACGGGAATGAAGTAGACTTGGTGGAAGTCTCCCGGAACGCGACCGTACTTCTCTACTTCTACCCCAAGGCCGACACGCCGGGATGTACAAAAGAGTCTTGTGGGCTGCGCGACGCCTACCAAAAGTTCGTCGACCTCGGGGTCCGGGTCTTCGGGGTGAGCATGGATGCGGTTCCCGCCCAGAAGCGGTTTGCCGAAAAGTATCATCTCCCCTTCACCCTGCTCGCCGACCCGGAAGGGAAGATCGTTGACGCCTTCGGGGTCGCGAAGCGGAACGGTCACGCCAGTCGGCAGTCCTTTTTGATTCGAAACGGCAAGATTGCCTGGCACAACGGAAAGGTGAACCCGGAGGCCCACGCGGAGGAGGTACTGCGGGAGATCGAAAGACCCTCTCCTTGAAGACGGGTTCCGCCCCCCAGGCCGAAAGAGAACGCTCTTGCACGGCCTGCGCAATGAACCGTTCCTTTCCCGAAAATCGCCAGCGTCTCGAAATCGGCCGATGCTCCGGTTCTTCGCCTACAGAACCAGGAAATGCGTAACGGCACGAGCCCGGGCAAAGCGGCGGACTGGCTTGCTCGTCTGCTTGCGAGTCACGGCGCCAGAAAACCCGTTCTCCGCCGGAAAGCTCCGATCGAGCCAATCCCCCTGCCGATCTGCGGGGGAAGCTCCCTTTCCATCGGAAAGAGGGATAAATCGGACCGGCGAGATTTGAACTCGCGACCTCTTGCACCCCAAGCAAGCGCGCTACCAGACTGCGCCACGGCCCGTTTGACGGAATCCGACAAAAAAGCTAACAGATTTCCGGAAACAAGAGCAAGTTCCGATGCGTAACGGCGACTCAATGGCCCAAAAACGTCCGTGCCCCCTCCGTCTCGGCCTCTTCGGCGGCAGCTTCGACCCGATCCATCACGGCCACCTCATCAGCTCTTGGGATGCTCTCGAGCAGATGCACCTTGATTGCGTCGTCTTCATTCCCTGCGCCCTCTCCCCGCACAAGTCGGATCCCCCGGTCGCCCCTGGAGAAGAGCGGCTTGCGATGATTCGCCGGGCCATCCGGGGCTGGTCCTCCTTTTCTCTTTCCGATTGCGAGCTGGAGCGCGGGGGACCGTCCTATTCCGTAGACACCGCAGAGGAGATGCGCCGCCGGTTCCCGACGGCGGAACTGTTCTGGATCATCGGTTCGGACCAGGCGAAAAGCCTTTCCTCGTGGAAGGATTACCCGCGCCTAGGCAAGCTCGTGACCTTCTTGATCGTTCCGCGGCCCCGGTATGGGAAGATCGTTCCGGAAAACGGGATGGCGCTGCTCCCCTCTCCTCATTTCGTCGACATCTCCTCAACGGAGATCCGCGACCGCGCGCAGAGCGGCCTTCCGATCGGCCATCTCGTACCTCGGCCGGTGGCTGCTCACATCGCCAAACGACATCTCTACGAGAAGATCCCCGCGTGATGGAAGACTCGCTTACCTTGGCGCGCTTTTGCCGGGATGTCGCTTTGGATGGCAAGGCAATCTCGCCCGTCATTCTCGATCTTCGCAATCTTTCGGCCTTTACCGATTTCTTCCTGGTCTTCTCTGCCGCCTCCCCTCCCCAACTGAAGGCGCTGGCCGCTTCTCTCGAACGCGAGGTCGAGAAGGCGCACGGCCTCCACCCCCGCTCGCTCCAAGGCTCGCCAGCCAGCCACTGGGTCGTGCTCGACTATGGGACGCTCCTGGTCCACATCTTCCTGGAAAAGGAACGGGCGCATTACGAGCTCGAGCACCTTTGGGGAGATGCGCCCATGGTCTGAGCGCACCACCGTCCATGATCCTCGATTCGGTCGGCCGGATTCCGGCAGCTTTTTCCGCCCGCGAGGCGCCATAGACGATGGCCGCTCCTCGGATCCCCGCCTCCTCGGGACAGGCGCCCCTGTACCCGGCCGTTCGTCACCCCTTTCATCATTTTTTAGGCGCACTGAGCGTTTTGCTCCTGCTCGTGGTCCTCGGCACCCTCGGCTACTGGACGATCGAGCGGATGTCGCTCCTCGACGCCCTCTACATGACCGTCATTACTCTCAGCACCGTGGGCTTTGGAGAGGTCCAGCCCCTTTCCCCTCACGGCCGGCTCTTTACGATTGGACTGATTGCCGGCGGGGGAGCGCTGGCGGCCTATGCGGCGGGGACAGCGATCGAATACCTCTCTTCCGGCGAATGGCGGGATTTTCTTGAAGCGCGCCGGGAAAGCCGAATGTTGAGGGGGATGACGGGTCACTATCTAGTCTGCGGCTTCGGCCGGGTGGGACGCCATGTCACCCAGGAGCTGATCGAGCAGGGTCTGCGGGTGGTCGTCATCGACACCGACTCCGCAGCCCTTTCGCGCCTCAAGAGCTTGGAAATCTCGACGATCGTGGGAACGGCCTCGGACGAAGGCGTGTTGACGGCGGCCGGGATCTTGCAGGCGAAGGGGCTAGTGGCTTGCGCCAGCTCCGATGCAGAAAACCTGCTCATCGTCCTCACCGCGCGCTTGATGAACCCACGATTGCAGATTGTCGCACGCGCGATCGACGAATCATCGGAGCGGAAGCTCCAAAAGGCGGGGGCCGACCGCGTCGTCCTGCCCTATCAGCTTGCCGCTTTCCGGATGACTACCTGTCTCATTCGGCCGGCGGTCGCCGATTTTCTCTGGGAAGTCGCTCACGTGGGAGGAATCGAGCTCTTCCTGGAGCAGATTCCGCTTCGGGAGGGCTCATGCCTGGTTGGTCAGACGCTGGCGCAGGCCCAGCTACGCAACCGCTTCAACGTCACAATCGTCGGATGCCGGTTGCCGGACGGCTCCCTCTCCGTTCGGCCCACCGCGGAGACCGTGCTCGACGCCGGCAAAGAGCTGATCGCGCTGGGAACCCATGCGGAATTGCAGGCCTTCGCCCGGTTGGCCTCGGGAGAGGATCGAGGCGCGGCGGCATAGGTTCTGCCCGCATGCACCCTCCCTCCCGGCCGGAGGGAAGGGCCATCCCGACAAAAAGCTCTCCCAGCGAACGCGCGAGTTTGCACTTTCTTCGACAGCTCCTTAGAGTCTCTCGTCATGGCCTTCGCCGTCGTCACTGGAGCTGCAGGGTTCTTAGGGAGTCATCTCGTCGATCGGCTTCTGCGCGCCGGATATCAGGTTCTCGGGATCGATAACTTCGTGACCGGAAATCCGAATAATCTGGCTCATCTCGAGCGCGAGCCCCAGTTCGACCTCCTCGCACAAGACGTCTCGGAATTCCTCGACATTCCCGGGAAGGTCGATCAGATCTTCCATCTCGCCTCTCCGGCAAGCCCGGTCGACTATCTCAATCTTCCGATTCAGACGCTGAAGGCGGGGGCGCTCGGCACCTATCGCGCCTTGGGACTGGCCAAGGCCAAGGGGGCGTCATTCCTGCTGGCTTCCACTTCGGAAATCTACGGTGACCCCTTGGTCCATCCCCAGAAGGAGGAATATTGGGGCAATGTCAACCCGATCGGTCCCCGGGGCGTCTACGACGAGGCAAAGCGCTTTGCTGAAGCGCTGACGATGGCCTACCACCGGCATCACGGGGTGAAGACCCACATCGTCCGCATCTTCAATACCTACGGTCCGCGAATGCGGCTGCACGACGGCCGCGTCGTGCCGGCCTTCATCGGACAAGCTCTGGAAGGAAAGCCGCTCACCATTTTTGGCGACGGCTCCCAGACCCGCAGCTTCTGCTACTGCGCCGACTTGATCGAGGGGATCTTCCTTCTCTCGCAATCGCCGAGCGCCGATCCGGTAAACATCGGCAATCCGACCGAGCTTTCCATTCTCGAGTTCGCCCGGCTGATCTGCCGGCTGGCAGCCATCCCCGAACGGTTGGAGCACAAACCGCTCCCCGTCGACGACCCGAAGCAGCGCCGTCCGGACATCTCCCGCGCGGGAAAGGAGCTTGGCTGGCTCCCGAGGGTCGATCTGGAGACGGGGCTGCGGGAAACGATCGAATGGTTCCGCACCCATCGGCCGGACGCGAGAAAGGAGGAAGCGGCGAAACCCTCTCATCCGGAGGCCACCGAACGATCTTCGTCCTAGCCGCCTGGCCATCCAGGGGAATGTATTCGGCTTACCCTTCTTCGTGAACGCAATCGGTCAAAGCGAGCGTGCCGAAAGGCTGCTCTGGTTGGGCATCGAAACCTCCTGTGACGAGACGGGGGTCGCCGTCGTCGAGGAGCGGTCCGGCAGGACACGGGTGATCGGCGCTCTTCTGACAAGCCAGGTCAACCGCCATCGCCCGTTCGGAGGAATCGTGCCGGAGCTCGCGGTGCGCGAGCATGCGCGCAACCTGCCTCTTCTCGTGGCGCAGCTTCTCGGGGGGACGGACCTCGCCCCCCTTGATCTCGGCGGAATCGCCGTCACCGAGGGGCCGGGGCTCGCCTCGTCCCTGCTCATCGGCAACGCCTACGCGCGAGCGATGGGAGCCTCCCTCGGCCTGCCTGTCTTCGGCGTCAATCATCTGGAAGGCCACCTCTTTTCCCCTTTCCTCGAGGGCGCGGAGCCGATCCCCTTTCCCTTCCTTGGCCTCGTCGCCAGCGGAGGCCACACGCTTCTGGCCGCCGTGGAGGGATGGAACCGCTATCGGATCGTATCCTCCACCTCGGATGACGCGGCTGGGGAGGCCCTCGACAAGATTGCCCGCCTACTCGGCCTGCCCTACCCGGGAGGGCCCGAGATCGAACGGTTGGCAAGCAAGGGCAACCCCAAGGCGTTTCGCTTTCCCCGCGGCTTTCCGGAAACGGGCGACCTCCGTTTCAGCTTCAGCGGGGTCAAGACCGCCGTCCGCTACTTCCTCGAGCAACATTCCGAAAGGCGGTCCGAACCCCTCTTTCTCTCCGACGTGGCCGCCTCGCTCCAGGATTCGGTGGTTCGGACCCTTTGCGAAAAGGCACTCTGGGCAGCGAGGGAAGGGGGCTTCCGGACCTTGGCGGCATCAGGAGGCGTGCTCGCGAATCGACATTTACGGGAGGGCTTGGAGGAAGGATGCCGCGATGCCGGCCTTTCCTGCCGAATGGCACCTTCCGCGCTTTGTACCGACAATGCGGTCATGATCGCTTCCGCAGCCGCCTTGAAGAGCGCAGCCGGAATCCCCGCCTCGCTCGGCGAAGACATCGACCCGGGCTTGCCCTTAGCCGTGTGAAATTCCCATTGACGCCTCCAAGGAGAACGGCTTAGGGTGTCGTGCCGACCGAAGGCCGCAATCGTTTGTCCTTTTCCTCTCTTATGGCACGTGAACTGAGTTACGTTATTATCAACCCCTATTCGCTGCATAAATCGCGGACAGGGGCGATCATCTCCCGATTACTGACCCGAACGAGCCTCGATCTGGTGGGTGCCTCAATGTTTGCTCCCAGTCACGAGCTGGTCCGGGAGTACGCCAAGATGATCGTGACCGAAAACGATCCCCAGGACCGTCAGATTCAACAGCTGATTCAAGACTACATCCTGGAAAACTATGCTCCCGACCCGGCAACGAAGCTCCGGCATCGGGTCATGGTCCTGCTCTTCGCGGGGAACGACGCGGTCGCCCGCACGCGGGAAGCGGTCGGCAACATCAGCCGAATGAGCAGCGGCGGGGAAACGGTCCGCGACACCTTTGCCGATCTGGTCTTCGCCCGGGATGGATCGGTCCGCTACTTCGAGCCGGCCGTCCTGGCCGCTCCGACCGTGGAGGAAGCCAAGGCCAAGCTCCGCCTCTGGAGCCGGCATGTCTCGGCCGACGCGGGGCTCGTCTCCTTGGCGCTCCCCACCTTGCAGGATCCGCGTCACCAGCGGACGCTCGTGATCCTCAAGCCCGACACCATCCGGTTCCCGGGAGGAAGACCGGGCAATGTCATCGATCTTTTCTCGAAGACGGGACTCGCCATCACCGCAATCAAGATTCATCGGATGAGCGTGGCCGAAGCCGAGGAATTCTACGGCCCCGTCCAGACGGTCCTGCGCGAGAAGCTGACCGGAGCCACGGGAGACAAGGCAAAGGAGCTGCTCGAGTCCGCTCTGGGCATCACCGTGGATGCCAGCTTGAAGGAGCAGCTTGGACGCCTCCTTGGACCGAAGTCGGCGGATCACCAGTTCGACCTGATCATCCAGTTCATGACCGGTCATCATCCCAAGGATTGCTCGGAAGCGGAGCGCCGGCTCCCCGGCAAGGAGAAATGCCTGATCCTGGTCTACGAGGGGATCGATGCCGTGCAGCGGATTCGCGAGGTCCTCGGACCGACCGATCCCGCCAAGGCGCCGCCGGGATCGATCCGGCGCGAATTCGGCCAGAACATCATGGTCAATGCCGCTCACGCCTCCGACTCGGCGGAGAGCGCCAACCGCGAAATGCAAATTCTGCGTCCAGGAGAGAACGACTTTTCCTCCCTGGTCGCCGAATACTACGGCGGATAACCGCATCGCCGTCCGTCAATCAACCGAAAGGGCCCAATGGAACCATCTTCCCGTGCCGCTCGCATTACGCCCTCGCTCACCCTTTCCTTGGGGAGCAAGGCAAAGTCTCTGCAGGCAAAAGGCGTAGACATTATCAACCTCGGGTCGGGGGAGCCCGACTTTGACACTCCGGAGTTCATCAAGGCAGCGGCCATGGGTTCTCTGGATGCCGGATTTACCAAGTACACTCCTTCCTCGGGAATTCCCGAATTGCGGCAGGCGATCGCGGATAAGCTCAAGACAGACAACGGCCTTTCCTACGAGCCCAGTCAGATCACGGTCAGCTGCGGAGCCAAGCACGCCTGTCTCAATGTCCTGCTGGCAACCTTGGATGCCGGAGACGAGGTGATCATCCCCGCCCCCTACTGGTTGAGCTATCCGGAAATGGTCAAGATCGCCGACGGGGAGCCCGTGGTGGTTCCCACCCGGCTGGAAAACGGCTTCAAGATCACCCCGGAGGAATTCGCCGCCGCAATGACTCCGAAGACTCGGATGATCATCCTCAACAGCCCGGGAAATCCCACCGGATCGGTCTATACGGGGGAAGAGCTCGAGGCGCTGGCGCGCGTCGCAGCCGAGGAGGATATTCTGATCCTCTCCGACGAAATTTACGAGAAGATCTTGTTCGACAACCGGAAGCACTGCAGCGTCGCCTCCCTGGACGCCGCCTTCTATCCGCTGACCTTCACGGTCAACGGCTTCAGCAAGGCCTACGCGATGACCGGCTGGCGGCTCGGTTATGTCGCCTGCCCTCCTTGGGCTGCGGCGGCGGTGGAAGCCATCCAGAGCCATTCGACCTCGAATGTGACCTCGTTTGCGCAGAAGGGAGCGCTCGCCGCTTACCGGGGACCGCAAGAGTGCGTACAGGCCATGACCCACGAGTACGAACGCCGGCGGGATTACCTGGTGACCCAGATCGGCTCCCTCCCCAAGGTCAACTTCATTCGCCCCCAGGGTACCTTCTACCTCCTGCTCGAGATCGGGGAGACCAAGCTCGCTTCCACCCGGTTCGCCGAGCGTCTCCTCGAGGAAGAGAAGGTCATGACCATCCCGGGGGTCGCGTTCGGAGACGACCGGACGGTGCGCCTCTCCTATGCCACGGACATGGAGAGCCTGCAACGAGGCGTCGAGCGGTTGGCCGGCTTCCTGAAGCGCTTGTAGCTGCTCTGCAGCGCGATCCCGCTCGTTTCCGGAATCGACCGGTGCGGGGATGGCGGTTAAATCCAAGGGCGCGCCAGGCGGTTTCCGATGAGAAAGAACTTCGGGGATCACTCGGCCAACGAACGCACCTTCCTCGCGTGGGTCCGGACGAGCATCGGCCTCATGGCATTCGGGTTCCTGCTCGAGAAGTTTACCCTCTTTCTGGATTATCTCCGACTCGCGCTCAATCAGCCGCCGGCGGCCCCGGAGCCGGCGACGAGGCTCATCGGGCTCGCTTTCCTGACTCTCGGCGCCATCATGATCGGGATGGCGGCGCTCCGCTACCGCCTCTATGCCCGGCAGATTGATAGTCCAGAACTGGAAAAGAGCAGCTTCGTTCTCCTTGACACGATCCTGGGAGCTTGCTTGGCCGGCGCCGGCATTCTGCTCGGGCTCTATCTGGCGCTCGGGATCACGCTCTAGGTGAGACTCTCAACCCGCCAGAGCGATGAGCTTCCAGCCATGACTCGCGGTTTGTGAGCCGTTCCCGGGGCGGACCCTCTTTTGGCTCTCCGGGCCGACCGAAGCGCCTTCCCCCCCCCGATCGGCTGCCATTGCGCATGCGTACCCACGGGGAGCGCGACCGAGGCTACTTTGGAGAGCTCCTCATCGAAGCGTCGTCAAGACCCGACATCCTCTTACTCCGGACTACTCAGCCATGGCCCAGCATGCTCGGCCTTCTGCTTGCCTCGGCGGCTCTCATCTCTCTCCATGCGAACGCGAGCTTGGGACTCTCGATCGCCGAAATGCTCTCCCTGAGGAGCCCCGCCTTCGCCACCCCCTTTCGCGGGAGGAATTTTGCCTCCCGAAGAATGCGCGCCTAGTTGGCCAGCATCCGATGGCGGTCAGCGAGGCTCCCCTCTGGGTGGAACTGCGCTGGGAGGAAGCCCTTCCCCATTCCAGGCGATCTGCCGCGACTGGCTCGAAGGCCGATTTCGCAAGCTTTACCCCGACCCCGGGATCCTCGAGCCCAGTCTCGCGATGTACGCCGAGACCTGTGCTTGCTTGAGCGGCTCCTGCAAAGGGTCCAGCCAGTCTCCCAAATCGTTCGGCCCGTATGAGACGGGTTGGCAGTACACCCTGCCGCTTTAGGATCATTGGATTTTTGCGCTCTGGCTCGTGCCGCCGAAAGCGCGGGGGAGCCCGAAGCCCCGCTTTTCTGAGTCCATAGACTCGTTTCGCTACACCCTGAGGGCTAAAAGGAGCGGATATGAAAAGCCGAGGGATCCGGCGTGATCGTGTAGGCGTTCAGTGGTGGCGGCGGCGCGGGAGTCACCCCGTAGATCGTCGGCACGGTCGAGGGTTGCGTGCTGAAGTTCACCCAGGCGTTGCCATTGGTGATCACCGGAGGCCCGGCCACGATCGTCGGGGCATCGAAGAAGATCCCCTGGCCCGCGCCAGCGCTCGGGGCATAGCCATTGTCGACCACCGTGTTTAACGTCAGTGTCTTCCCCGCGATTAGCACAATCCCGCCTGGGAAGACGAAGCCGGGAGTACCCAGCGCGCCGCTGGAGAACGCGTAGTTCGCCGGCCCGGATGCGCTCGGGCTCACCGTCAGATTGCCGCTCGCCTGAACGAGCAGGTTGCTGTCCACGTTGTTCGCGTCGTTCGCCTCCAGCGGGAGGATTCCAAAGCGCCCACTTCCGTTTACGAAGGTCGATGTCGTACCAGAGTTGATCGTCGCGTTGCCCGCCACATTCAGGTTGACCACCTGACGCCCGACCGCACCCTGGCTCGTCGTCGGCAAGCTAATGGTGATGTTCGTGTTCCCAAATGACCCGTTGGACAGGTGGAAGCCGTTGGCCAGATAGTTGGTCGGCGAGGTAACGTTATTGACGTTGCCCGTGAAGTCATTCAGGTCAAGGTTGGCCGTCGTGAGCGTTCCCGGACCCGTCAGGCTCCCGCCATTGAACTGTGTATAGTTTGCCATCACGTTCGTTCCGAGCGTGAACAGATTGGCTGGATTCGGCCCGGATTGAAAAAACACACTCGCCAATCCGGCGCCGTTCGGAGTCGTCACGCTGCCGCCCAGGAAGGCGTTGCCGGTCAAGCTCGCAACCACCAACTCCGCCTCCCTGCCAAAGATGATCGATCCGTCGCTAAAGACTCCGCCGCCGGGATTCGGCCCCACATGGTTCGGGTTAGAGGCCTTGAGCACCACGGGGCTGATCAGGCCAGACGCAGCTATCGTGCCATGGTTGATCACGGCACCGCCCACTCCGGTGAAGAGCGGAAGACTCACGTTACCCGCCCAAAGCTCAACCCCGCCCGTGTTGGAGATCGTCGCTCCGGCGTTGTTGATGATCGTCCCTGGAAGTTGGACAAAGAGCGGCGTGGTGGAGAAGTTGATGGCGATCGTCCCGTTGTTCACTAGGCCGCCATAGGCAAGAGGGGCCGAGGTATTGCCGTAGAAGTTGACCCGACCCAAGGAGGCCCCGGAAGCCAAGCTGGACTTGATCGTCCCGTTGTTGGTGAGCGTCCCCGTCCATTGGAGCGTGGGCTGGCCACCGTTGCCGTTACTGATGAGCGCGTTTGGGTACCCTGATAACCCGCCGAGCACGCCGTTATTGACCATGTTCCCGTTAGCGAGAACCGTCAGGCCCGTCATGTTATACGGGTTCGCTGAGGTGCCCAAATTGAGAGTCACGGTCGTCAGCCCGGACGCGGAAGGCGTTGGGCTCCCCGCAGCGTCGCTCGCAGTGTACGTCGGGGCGGTACTAGGAGTCGCGCTAACGGTGCCACCCACTCCCCCAACGACGGTCACGTTGCTCGTTTTAATTTTAAAATAGGCTCCCGAAGCAGTCGGGATCGGCGAGACGTTCACCGCTCCCGAGCCCGCAAGCAGGACGAAGCCACCCACCCCTTGCAGTTTGCCCTGCACGGTCAAGTTCCCCCCTTGCACAAAGCTCACCGGGATGGTGCCGTTGCTGGCGAACTGCGCTGCATTGACGGTCGCGGCGATCAGGCCCAAGCCCGCCGAGGAAATGATGGTCGCGTTCGGTCCCACCGTGATCCCGTTCGCATTGGCGACGAACACCGAGCCACCGCTATTCGCGCTGAGCATGCCAAAGATCTGCGAAGGGCTACCCGTCACGTCGACGTTCAGCAGCGAATTACCCCCGGTTGCTATGGTGAGGTTCGCACTTCCGCCGATGTTGAAGCCCCCGAGCTGGTGAGTCCCGATAGTCCCGCCGCTGTTGCCCCAATTGATGACCGTGTTGGCTCCAATGACGTTGATGGTTCCGGTGCCGCCGGTTCCATAGCCCGCCACCGCGTTAGCCCCACCGTAGACCACGCTGCCATGCCCCGGCAACTGGAGCGGTCCAAAGACCGTCGCCCGAGCTGAAACCAATCCCAGCCCCGCGAAGGCGGCCGTCGCCAGCAGCGTCCGCAGTGCCGAGAGATCACTCTTTGCTTTCCTCTTCATCTTCCCCTTGGTTGTAAGCTTTGGCATGCCTCGTCCCGTCCTTCTGCCTCACTAATTGGTCGCATGCCGCTTGGCCCAGCCACCCGGACCGCTCGCTCAAGGGGATTGTATCATCCCGCTACCTCTGGGTTTGCTCAAGTTTGATTTGCGAAAAAATAGTCGCGCCCGTCATTGCCCAGAACGCGCTCGGTTGCGTTGCAGGTAGCGCGCCCGGCCTTGTGAGGCGTTATGCGCAGGGGACGGCCCGCATCCTTGCCCGCCTCCCGGACGCAAGCAACTCGGAGGACAGGAGGAACACCCTCGCCAGACAAAACTTGTTTAGCCCCTTGGCCCCTCCTAGCCCTCTCCCGCTTGAAGGAACGCGGGTTGCAGCCGAGCAAGCCGGGAAGGGAAGCCGAAGCCCCCCCTTCGCGGAATCCCCAGATCCCTTTCGCTACACCCTTAAGCGAAATTGGGGCGCATAGGGAGGGGCGCGGGATCCGCAATGACTGTAAAGTTGGAAGGCGAGCCTGACGCCAGCCACCCCGTAGATCGTAGGCTTGGGTTTGCGACACCTTATGCCGCCCATGTCCAGCGCGTCTTGTAATCAAAAACCCAGCAGGTTGACCGCTCCAGGAAACTGACCGGGGTGCCTATTAGCGCGCGCGCCTGAGCAAACACAGCTTTCCGCCAGGGTAGCTCATCCGGCGGAAGAGGTATTTCGGATTTCAGACCGAAGACATGATCCAGCGGATCAGTCATCGCCACTGTCGGATCCTGCACGCGGCGATGGTCATGGCGATCTCTGGCAGCCTCTTGCGACCGCAATTCCTCTCCCCATCCAAGTCGCGGGTTTCCTTACCGAGATTTTACGAAACTGACACTCTGCTTCCCCGAGAGAAAGAAATACGAAAATTCGATGCTGGACGAGGTAAAGAAGCATGAGTCTCTCTGGCAGCGAGAGAGCCTCCGCGCGTACCAGCGATCAAGCTATGCCACAGTGTCTTCGATCTGGAACGCTTCACCAAACTGACCCTAAGTGACACTCTCAACCCACCAAAGCGAGTGAGCTTCCCGCCAAGACTCGCGGTTTGTAGGCCATCCCAGGGCGTCCGATGCGCCGCTGCGGCGCTTGATTGCGCGATTGAACTGGGCAACTTTCTCCCCTGTCGGGCTACCACTGTTCCCGATCAGCCGGTTGTTTATTCCGGAAGCCCGCTCCGCGATTCTTTCGCCTCGATCCGCCCTTTGCAAATGATGGATTACTAGCGGCCTGAGACCCTCTTTAAGGAGGAGGATGCGCAAACGTTATGTGTTATTCACCTGAACCATATATGATAATCAGGGAAATGCATTGGGTGCTTTCATCCCACCTCAAAGGAAATGGGATTTGCGGGCCACTTTCTAAACATGCCCCTGAAGGCTAAAGAGGAGCCAGCGGTCGGGGATCTGCAGGACCTCGGTCCGAAGATCGGGTTGCCCCAGCCGGTAGGCCATGTCGAGCCGCGCATCCAGGTTCCGGGCGAGGCGCACCTGCAGGCCGACGGAGAGATAGAGCCGGTTCCCCTGATCTGAATAAGAACCATCGCCGAGCCCTGGCAGATATTTGGCATCCTGGTAGTTGGCGCCGATCTGAAAGGCCGTCGCGTCCGAAAGCTCCTGCTTCCATTCGTTGAAGAGGGACTGGATCGACTCCTGCCCTCCGCCTCCGGCAAATGCGAGCTGTGATGCCCCAACTCCCACGTTCCAAGACTGGCCAGAGGTCGGCTCCAGGCGGACACCGGTTCCGAATTCGGGTCCGCTCGCTCCATAGGAGCCGGTGATCTCGGTCCCCTCGTTCCACTGCAGCGAGCTCTTCCCCCACAGGGAGAGCGGAAGCGCGCCTAGGCGCTGCTCAAGGCTGAGCCCCCAGTCTCCCCCCTGTTGGATGGCCTGAAAGCGGCTAAGGCCCACCACGGAACTACGGCTCCCCCGCTGCTGGGGGAAGCTCAAGGCGCATTGTGTCCCGGCGGAAGGCCGGTATTGAAGGTTGGCTCCCGAAGAGCTGTTTTGAGCGAAGGAGCTCTGCCAGTAATTTTCCAGCCATCCGTCCTGCCACCAGCCGGTCGCCTCCACCTTGCGGCTTGGCTTCCACGCCATCTCCACACGACCGGTCGTGTCGAGGTTGTCACTGATCCCACAATTTGAGCCCGCTTCCCCGCTCGTGAGCTGTTGAACACGCTGATAGCCCACCTCCGGGATCAGGCGTAAAGAGAGAGCTTGCAAAGGCCGCTGCTCCACCCTCAGCCCGTAGGCATCCTCCTCCCATTGGGAAAAGCCCGAAGGGTTGTAGGAGGAAGAAGAAGAAATTGCGGGACTCACCGTGGTGGCCAGGGATTCGCGCAGTGACGAACCAGCGAAAATCATCGGCTGCTTGATCGCATTGCGGAGCTGTTCCGCCGCCCTGCCAGTTGGCTCCTCCTCTTCTTGGGTGATGATGGGTTGAGCAAGCAAGGAAGCGGCGAGCAGAAAAGCGCAGAGCCAAGCGACGAGCGATCTCATTGCTCGGATCTTAACAAAGTCAGGCGGTGACGGCAACCCGAGGACCCTCGCCCCGCTATCGCCTCTGGCGTGTCAGGACGAGGCCTCGGTAGCGATCGACTCGCGCCATCCAAGGCGGGGGCATGACCGTCGTTCCGCTGTACTCGAGAATGACGGCCGGTCCTTCGATCCGGTTTCCCGGGAGGAGCCGCTCCCTCTGATAGAAGCGGGTCGGGTAAGACACGCCGGAGAACCAGACCGGTCGCTCGTAGAGCAGGCTCTCCTTGCCGGGTTCGGGCCCCGCCTCCTCCTCCGGAGCAAGGGAGGGCTTTCGGGGAATGATGCGGACCTGCGCCCGGAGTACCACGATCTCGGTCTTTCTTCCCCAGTCGGCGTAACCGTACCGGAGCTCATGCATGCGATGAAACTGCCCGCCATACTCTTCGGAGTACGGGATGGTCAGCTCGAATCCCTGCCCAACGTAGCGCATGTCGAGAAAGAACGAGAGCGTCCGTTCGGTCTTTGCAAAGCCCTCGGCGGCCAATTCGCCTTCCGCCCGAGCCGCTAGCCGGTCGAAAATCCGCTTGAGATCCTCCTCTTCGATCCGCTCCTGCGGCCGGAGAAGCGTCTCGACGTAATCCCTGGAGAAATCCGAAAAGAGACCACCAAGCGCCGAGAAGAGGCCCGGATCCCGCGGAATGAGCGCCTGGGGGATCTCCAAGGCATCGGCCAGATCGCAGGCGTGCAGCCCGCCAGCGCCGCCGTAGGCGAGAAGAGGAAAATCGCGCGGATCTCTCCCGCTCTCTGCGGAAACGAGCTGAATGGCCCGAGCCATGCGGACATTGATCACATCCAGGATCCCTTGCGCCAACCTCTCCACCGGCTGGTCTTCCTCCGCTTGGCCGCTCCAGAGCGGAGCCAGGCGATCCCGCCAAAACCGGGCGCAAAATTCCCGGGTCCGCGCGACATCCAAACGCATCTGCCCGCCCAGCAGCCCGCCCGAGCCGAAGCGTCCGAGGGCGAGATGGGCGTCGGTTACGGTAATCCCCTCTCCTCGGCCGTAGCAGACCGGCCCGGGGTCGGCGCCGGCGCTCTCGGGACCTACCCGAAGGGCGCCGCCCGCGTCGACCCTCGCGATCGAGCCTCCGCCAGCGGCGACCGTCTGAATGGGGAGAAGCGGGATCCCGATCGGATAGCCGCCGATGCTGCCGCCGCGGTTGGGAAGTTCGCCCGCCCCCACGAGGCAGACATCGGTCGACGTTCCTCCCATGTCGAACGCGATGACTCGCGGGAAACCCACCAGGCTTCCCCAGGCGGCGGCGGCGACCACCCCTCCCGCCGGTCCGGAAAGCACCGTCTGAACGGGTTGCTCTTCCGCCTGCCTCGCGGAAAGCGCTCCCCCATTCGACCGCATCACCCAGAGCGAGACCGATCTCGGGCCATCGCTCCCTCCGCTCTTTGCCAAGTCCTCGACCCCTTCTTTAGCGCGGCCGAGATAACGGTGCAGAACCGGCGCGATGTAGGCGTTGAGAACGGTCGTCGACATCCTCTCGTATTCGCGATGCTCGGGCAGCACCTGGCAGGAAAGAGAAATAGGCAGATCGAGATTCCGGAGCAGCCTCCCGGTCTCCTCTTCGTGCTGAGGATGCGCAAACGAGAAGAGGTAGACGACCGCGACACTTTCCACTCCGGCTTCCCGAAGGCGCTTCCCGATCTCCAGCACCGCCGACGAATCGAGCGGCAGCAGGACATCGCCGCGTACCCCCACTCGCTCCGGTACGCCCCAACGCCGCTCGGCTGGGACCAGAGGAGGTGGCTTGGACGGACCCAGATCATAGAGCTTCGGCCGATTCTGCCGTCCGATCTCGAGCAGATCCTCGAAGCCCTCGGTAGTCAAAAGCGCGGTACGCGCCCCCTTCCGTTCCAAGACCGCATTGGTGCCGACCGTAGTGCCATGCACAACCTCGATCTGTCCGGGACTCCGGTCTTTGAGGAGGCCGCGAATCCCCTCCAAAAGAGCCTCTTCGGGGGCGGAAGGAGTCGAGGGCAGCTTCCGGCAAAAGAGCTGTCCTTCCCAAAGAGCGACGAAGTCGGTGAAGGTCCCCCCGGTGTCCACGGCGATCCGAAACAGAGATCTCCCGGAGCTTACCGGAAGGGCCGCCCAAGCCGTTTCCCCTAGGAGGAGGGTGGAATTCTCCCGCCGATCTGGGGGGGTCGAGCCCTCCCCTTCCGCCGCTCTTGGTTTTGCCATTCGCCCGATCTTCCGGTAGAAGTTCTCGAAGAAGATAACAGGAAGTCTTGATCTATGCCTAGCCAGGAACCCCCTCGACCCGATTGCGTCTCCCCGGAAAAGCTGCTCGGTTTTTTGCGCGACCCACACTCCTATCCCCACCATCCCGAGCGGGTCGCCTTTCTCCAGACCCATGCCTCGTACGTCTTCGTCGTCCCGCCCTACGTCTACAAGGTCAAGAAACCCGTCAACTTCGGCTTTCTCGACTACTCGACCCTCGAAAGGCGGAAGCACTTCTGCGAACAGGAAGTCGCCTTGAACCGGGAGCTCTGCCCCGAAGCCTATCTGGGCGTGATCCCGATCGTCCGGGAGAACGGCTCGCTCCGCTTCGCGGGGGAGGGAGAGCCCGTCGAATATGCCGTTCGCATGGCCCAGCTTTCCGAGGAGTTCTTCGCCAAGCGCCTTCTCCTCCAGGGGCGGTTTGGTAAGCCCGAGCTCGACCGGGTCGCGGAGCGGCTGGCCACGTTCTATCGAGGACAGCGGCCGGAGCCATCGGTTCTCGACTGGGGCCGGGTCGACAAGCTGCGGATCACCTCCGACGAGAACTTTGCCCAGACCGAGGGGGATATCGGCCAGACGATCGACCGGACGACCTGGGAAACGCTCCGCTTCTTCACCGATGAGTTCTATCGGCAGCGCTCCGCGCTCTTCGAACAGCGGGTGCGCGAAGGATGGATCAAGAGCGGGCATGGCGACCTCCACCTCGAGCACATCCACATTTCGCCCGCAGCTCTCTGCATCTACGACCGGATCGAGTTTAACGACCGCTTCCGCTCGGTCGACGTAGCGAGCGACGCGGCCTTTCTGGCGATGGACCTCGCCTTCCAGGGCCACTTGGACCTGGGCCGCTACTTCCTCGAGCAGATGGCGCGGCGGCTCGACGATCCGGAGATGCTCGAGTTGACCGACTTTTACTGCTGCCAGCGAGCCTATGTCCGGGGCAAGGTCGAATCGATGACCGCCCGCGATCCGCTGGTTCCGCAGGAGGCGCAGGAGGCATGCCGGCTGCGCGCCCGACGCTACTTTGCCCTCGGGCTCCGCTATGCCACCGTCGGCTCCCGACCGGCCATCCTTGCGGTCATGGGCCGGATCGGATCCGGCAAGACAAGCTTGGCGACGGGACTCGCCGCCGCTCTCGGCTGGAAGCTTCTCTCCTCGGATCCTCTGCGCAAGGAGCTCGCCGGGCTTCCCTCCGAAGGCAGGCCGAGCGAAGAGGTGCGCTCCTGGCTCTATTCCCCGGAGTTCTCCGAGAAGACCTACCGGGAGCTGCTCCGGCGCGCCGAAGAGATTCTCAGGACGGACTCGGGCTCTGTTCTCGATGCTACCTTCTCCCGTCGGGAGGAGCGGAAGCGGCTCCAGGAGCTCTGCAGGCAAGCGGGAGCAGACCTCTTCTTCCTGGAGGCGCAAGCCGACGAAGCCGACCGGAAGGATCGGCTTTTTGCACGGGAGAAAGAACCGGAGATCGTCTCCGACGCGCGACTGGAGAACCTCGCCTCTCTCGACAAACAGTTTGAGCCGCCCGACGAACTTTCCAAGGAAGCCCTGCTCGTGCTCCCCTGCCGGGAACATCCGGACGCCGCCGTTTCCGGAGCCCTTCAAGCGCTAGCCGCCCAAAAGGCCGTCGCGCACCGTTGATTGCGTTCGGCTCACCCCCGTCGCGAACCAGATGCCCTCGGGGTGGGGCACCGCTTCCTCGAAAGCGGTGTCGCCCCGCGTCAGGGCCGCGTGGGCCGGTCGGCCCGGACGACCCCACAGGAAAACGAGATAGACGAGGGCGCCCAAGCCCATCCAGACCAGGAACCAGACCAGGGTTCTGCGGCTCAGGTTGGTCATCAGGTAGCCGCAAGACCCGATCGCGGCCAAGGCGCTCCACGGCATGGCCGGGACCCGGAACGGCCGCGGCAGCCCCGGCCTCTTCTTTCGGAGGACGAGCGCTCCCAGGGCGACGACGATAAAGGCGGCCAGCGCCCCCATGTTGGTGAGCTCCGCGACCGCTTCGATCGGCAGGAAGCCCGCGATTCCCGCAACGAGGGCTCCGATGAGCAGGATCATGCGCGCCGGGGTCCGGGAGACCGGATGAATCTTGCCCAAGGAGCCTGGTAGCAGGCCGTCCCGGCACATGGCGAAGAAGACGCGGGACTGCCCGTACATGTTCACCAGGAGCGCGGAGGTAATTCCGGCAATAGCCCCGACGGCCACGAAGTTCGCGGCCACCCGCTCCCCGACCTGAACCAGGGCGAAAGCGACCGGGTCCTTGACGTTGAGAAGCCGGTACGGAACGATTCCGGTCAAGACCACGCCCACCAAGATGTAGACCAGGGTGCAGACGACGAGCGATCCCAGGATCCCCAGCGGCAGGTCGCGCTGCGGCTCTTTCGCCTCCTCCGCCGCCGTCGAAACGGCGTCGAAACCGACGTAGGCGAAGAAGATGAGTGCCGCCCCTGTCATCACCCCCTTCCAGCCGAAGGGAAGCAGCGGATGCCAGTTTTGCGGATTTATATGGCGCACAGCGACAAGCAGGAAGAGCCCGATCACCACGAGCTTCACTCCGACGATCCAGTGGTTGAAGCGCGCGCTCTCCCGCGCTCCCACGGCGAGAACTCCGCTCAGGCCCAAGGCGATCAGCGCCGCCGGAAGGTTGAGCAACCCCCCTTCATGCGGGGCCTTGCCCAAGAGGGCAGGCAGGGAGAGCCCGAATCCCGACAAGAGCTCCTGAAAATAGCCCGACCAGCCGATCGCCACCACCCCGCCGGTCAGCAGGTAAGCCAGGATCAGGTTCCACCCTGTCAGCCAGCCTGCGAATTCTCCCATGCTCAGCGAGGCATACGCGTAGGCGCTCCCGGCGGTGGGTACCACGGAAGCGAACTCCGCGTAGCAGAGAGCGGCAAACAGACAAGCAAGACCCGCCACCACGAAGGAGAGAGAGAGGCCAGGTCCCGCCGCGGTCGCTGCCGCGACGCCGGTGAGGACGAAGATCCCTGCGCCCACGATCGCTCCCACCCCGAGGAGCATCAAATCGAGCGCCGAGAGCGTGCGACAGAGCTCAGCGGGCGGCTGCTGCCGGTTCGGTGATTCGCCACCCGTTGCCTCCCGCGGCTCCATCTTCCCTTTCCCGTTTGCCTGCACAGCAAGCAATCGTCGTACCGACACCGACGATTTTCGATCCTTTTTCTCCCAAATCCAGCCTGCTCGCTGCCGTCGATGACAGGCCAGCATGCCTCTCCCAGGAGCACTTCGGATGCGCCACGGGCGCGGGAAGCTCCCGCTGCTTCGAAGCAGCTGATCGACGCCCAGCACCAAAAGGCCGGGATTCCCCAAAGCAGACGATTTCCTTCACACGAGCCGACTCTTCTCGGGCAAGCCGACCGGGCAAGCCGCGTTTTTCCGGGGACCGGATCCGCACGCAGGCCCGATGTCCTATCAAAGAAGACAGATCCTCGTGCAAAGGAAACCCAACGCGCCGAACCGTTCCCAGGTCCTCGCCCAGACCGCAGGCATTTTTTCCTTCTTTTCCTTGTTCTTCTCAACGCGACAACTCCTCCAAGCCTCGGCCAAGTCGCCCTTCCGGGACCAGACGGCTCAACCCAAGAAGGGGACACCTCACCGACCGCCAACCCCTGCCATGCCTGTCCGCCGCTTCCTTCGTCCGGCGCCACTGGCGCATCGCTGCCGACACCTTTCCCCAACCCCGCTTCCCCTGCCGGATCGGGATCCGGATCCGCGAGCGCGCCAGCGGCGGATGCGACGGCAGCGGAGGCCGATGCAGCAGCAAACGCCCCCAAGGCTCCCTGGTTTGCGCCGCCAAAAACCCCCTCTCCCGCCGATGCGGAAGATAAGCAAGTCTGGAACTGGCTCGATCAGGCGGGAATCCGGGTCATGGTCTTTGGAGAGCTCCATCTGGATTCCGTGATGATGAAGAACGAGCAGAACTTCCTCCTCTCGGCCTATGGACATGGGGCCCGCACCGTGGTGGTCGAGTATCCTAAGGACAAGCAGCCAGCGCTCGACCGCTACCTCCACGATCCTAGCTATGCGAATATGGCCGCTGCGCTCTTTGAGATGGATCCCGATCTTGTCGGGTTGGACACAAAGAAAAGAGCCCAAGCAGAAGCTACCCTTGCCATCCTACTCGAAGCGGCCGACGGGAGCCCTAGAGAAGCGCAAAAAGCCCATCACCTCACCGATGCCCAACTTGCCTTGCTTCGAGCCTATCTCCAACAGGCCCATCTTTGGCTTTTCGCGTATCGCAACGGCTTTGCGGTAAAGGCCGGGGACCTCTCTCTCACCGTCGGGTTAGACAAGCAGACCGGAAAGCTGGTCACTCAGCACCCCAACTCCCTGCAGATCTGGGCATATAGGTTGAATGGGCGGGGAATGAATGACCGCGACGAGTTAATCAGCGCCACGGCCGCTCCCTATGCCGCGCATGGCCGAGTGCTGGTGTTCGTCGGCCGCGACCACAGCGGTTTCCTGCCCAATGAGCACTTGCCGGAAGCCGCTCCAGACGAGACCTATCCCGGACTCAACTACCTCTTCGAAACCAAGTACCACCTGCCTTCGATCGCCCTTGCCCAAAACCAGATCAGCCCCCAGGGATACCTCGCGCAATCCGCCGTCCCCGCTCTATAGCAAGCAAGGGGTCAGCCTAACCGAGAAGAACCAGCAACAGGCCGCGGCAACCGCCCAAGACCCATATCGAGCTCCGATCCATCCGAATCAACCGGCAGAAGAAAGCCTGCCCGATGCCGTAAGACGCAGGCGGCGGTGGCAAATCGATACGCAGCAGCCACAGCAAGAGATGAAAAACGAGTAACAAATGGAAAAGCCAATGCAAAGAGTCTCTTACCACTTCCTCCTTCCGCTTACCCTCCTCCTAGGGGTAGCCATTGGTGCAACGGCCCAGGAGAAACCAGCCTCTTCTCCACCCTCCCCGGAGGTGCAAGCCGTCATCCAAGAGCTCAAAAACCTCCGGATCCCCGAAACGCTCGCCTTTCTTAAGCGGGTCGACCCCAAGGTCTTTGCCCAAGCCCTTAAGACCCCGGAAGGGGGCTGTGCAATGATGCTCGCTTGCCGCTGGTCGACTCCTCTCCCGGAGAGCAGCACCGACGCCGGAAAGGCGGCGCTCCGCGAGCAAATGGAGAAGATCTCCCGGGAGTTTGCCACAGTTCCCCAAGCCGTCATCGATCCGCTCGGCTACTGGAGGCTTTACGTTGCTTGCCCAGATCTCCATCTCCCTGAGGAAGAAGAGCAGCAGCTTCTCCATACTCAGGATGCATTCCGCGCAGGGGCTTTCCTCTCGCGGCTTAGCCCGGTGCAGCAGCAGGCGGTCAACGAGCTCCACGATCTGGATATCTCTGATCTTAAACGCGACCCAGAGGTAGCGGAGTCGATAAAAGAATATTATGCGCTCTTCACCCAATGGGGACCGGAAAAGCTCCATCAGGTCTTAGAAGCGCCCTGGTCCGCAGCCGAGTTCCTCAAGGCCTTTGGAATACTCTTCCTCTTAGAAAAGCTGCAGTGGAAGCTTTCGGTGATGCCGAGCTGGTTTTGGCAAGAGATCGCCGAGTTTACGGAAGGACCCAATGCCGCCCCGACCTTCTCCCTGCTGGAGATGGGTTCCATGATGCTGGGTGGCGCCTACATGAACGCGCACATTGGGCTCGTCTTCCTCGCCCGCGCCCTGAAGGATGATCGGATGATGAAAGGGATCGATGCGATCAATGCCCAGTTCGATGCCGACCATCCGGAATTGCAAAAGGCAGTGCGGCGTTAGGCGCCACGGGCGAGGAGACCACGGCTCTTGAGGCAAACGGTGCTGTGGACAAAGAGTCGGGCTAGCTCATTACGCAGAATCCCAACTCCGAAGAGCTCCTGGCCTATACGTTCAGTCCGAAGGGAATGAATGACCGCAACGAGTCAATGAGCGCCACGGCCGCTCCCTATGCCGCGCATGGCCGAGTGCTGGTGTTCGTCGGCCGCGACCACAGTGGTTTCCTGCCCAATGAGCACTTGCCGGAAGCCGCCCCGGACGAGACCTATCCTGGACTCAACTCCCTCTTCGAAACCAAGTACAACCTGCCCTCGATCGCCCTAGCCCAAGACCAGATCGGCCCCCAGGGATACCTCACCCAATCGGCCTCGCGGCCCGTTGGTCGGTTCCTTTCCCCGATCTCTCCACCGAAGCGGGAGAGGAACGGTCCTTAAGAGAGCCGCGGCCTACCCTGGCGCCCGCCTCAAGCGCATCCGGCGGGTGAAGACGGGAGATTGGCTTTGCTTATGAGAGCTTCCAATGCGTTCTTCACCCGGTCCTTGGCGGCGCGCTTGCCGTAGAGCCTCTCACCCAGGGAGAGGATGACCTCCTCTAGATCGCAGACCCTGTCGTCGGTCCTCTCCTCCGGATCGACAACCAGCACCGATCGGCCATGTGCGGCCAAGGCCGCCTCGACCTGCTCGAATCCCAAGCGCATCAACCGGTCCCGATGCTCGACGAGAATGGTGCCGATCTTGGGATCGCGCAAAAGCCGCAAGAGCCCCTTGCGCTGGCCGTCCATTCCCGAGCCCACCTCCTTGACGGCCTCGACGATCGATAACCGCTTGGCAAGGGCGAACTCCGTCAGCCGCGCCAACTGCCTGTCCAGATCCGCCCTTTGGTCGGCGCTGGAGACGCGGGCGTAGAGGGCCACGCCGCTGGGCTGCCTCTCCTCCGCATGCACGATCACCGTCCCGGTCGGCAGCTGCTCGGCCGGCACGGGCAGCTTCCCGTCCTTCCACATCCGCCAAGCCGTCTTGTAGCAAAGGCCCTGCTGTCTCGCCCAGACGCTCAGCTTCATGGAAAACAAATGCCATATCGTTTGATTTATGTCTATGGATAATTTCCTCTTGGCAACCGTTGAGCAACGCCTCGATCGCTCCTCCGAAAGGGAGGGAGCCTACGAGCCGGGTAGACGCCTCTCCGAGCTTGCGGCAAGCCGCGATCGGTCCATCCTTCTTGGGAAAGATCATGAACTTTCACCCCGCCGTCCGAGACTGGTTTGCCAAGACGATGGGGAGCCCGACCCCGGTCCAACGAGCCGCCTGGCCTCTCATCCAGGGCGGCAAGCCGGTTCTCCTCTCCTCGCCAACGGGCTCGGGAAAGACCCTGGCCGCCTTTCTCGGAGCGATCGACGAGCTCGTCCGCCGCGGTCAGTCGGGAAAGCTCATCGACGAGATCTCCGTCCTCTACATCTCCCCGCTCCGGGCGCTCTCTTGCGACATTCACCGGAACCTCCTGGAGCCGCTCGCCGGCATCGGCCGGGAGCTCTCCGCCCAAGCTCTCCCCTCCCCAGAAATCCGCATCGCCGTCCGCAACGGCGACACTCCGGCATCGGAGCGCGCCCGGATGATTCGCCATCCGCCGCATCTTCTGGTCACAACCCCGGAGTCGCTCTACCTGCTCCTCGGGAGCGCTGGAGGACGCGGCCTCTTGTCCTCCGTTCGGGTCGTCATCCTCGATGAGATCCACGCCGTCGCCTCCGGAAAACGGGGAGCTCACCTCGCTCTTTCCCTTGAGCGGCTTTCCGCCTTGACCCGCTCTCCCTTCCAGCGCATCGGGCTTTCGGCGACCCAGCGGCCGATTCGGGAGCTTGCCCGCTTCCTGACGGGAGTCAGCGAGAGCGGGGACGCTCCCTGCGCGATCGTCGATCTCGGGTCCCGACGGAAGATCGAGCTCGCGATCGAGCTGCCCCCCTCCCCCTTGGAGCCAGTTCTCTCCGCCGAGGCTTGGGAAGGAATCTACGATCGCGTGGCCGAGCTCGTCCGCTCCCGTCGGACAACCCTCGTCTTCGTCCACAGCCGCCGCCTCGCCGAGCGCGTCGCCCATCACCTGACCGGACGCCTCGGCGAAGAGGCCGTGGCCGCACACCACGGGAGCCTGAGCCGCGAACGCCGCCTCGCGGCCGAGCAGCGGCTCAAGAGTGGGCGGCTCCCGGTCCTCGTCGCCACCTCCTCCCTGGAGCTCGGGATCGATGTCGGCGAGGTCGACCTTGTCTGCCAGCTCGGCTCGCCACGCTCGATCGCCTCGCTGCTGCAACGGGTCGGCCGATCGGGCCACCGCCTGGGAGAAGCGATCCCCGAGGGGAGGCTTTTTCCGCTCAGCCAGGATGAGCTGGTCGAATGCGCGGGGCTCCTTCTGGCGGTCCGGGAGGGGATCCTCGATCGGCTCGTCATCCCCGAAGCGCCGCTCGACGTGCTGTCCCAACAGATCGTCGCCGAGGTGGCGACCGGGCCTCGAGAAGAGGAGGCCCTCTTCCAGATGGTCCGGCGGGCCTACCCCTATCGCCGGTTCCGCCGCGAGGAGTTCCTCCGGCTCGTGCAGATGCTCTCCGAGGGCTATTCCCCGAGGCGGGAGCGGAGCCACGCCCTTCTCTTCCGCGACCGAGCGCAGAACCGGATTCTTGCCCGCAAGGGCGCCCGCCTCGCCGCGCTGCTCAACGGCGGGGCGATTCCCGACACCGGGGAGTACACCGTGATCGCCGATCCCGAAGGGATCGCCTTGGGGACCGTGAACGAGGATTTTGCGGTCGAGAGCCTTCCGGGAGACATCTTTGCCTTGGGGAACACCTCCTGGCGACTCCGCAAGATCGAGCGGGGGGTCGTCCGCGTCGAGGACGCGCATGGGGAGGCCCCAACCATCCCGTTCTGGCTCGGGGAGCTGCCGGGCCGCAGCCGCGAGCTCTCCGCGTGCGCAGGCCGGGTCCGCCGCCGTGTCGACGAATGGCTTGCCGAAGGCGAAGGACGCGGGTTCCCGAACACCGAAGCACGCATCGCCCAGGAGCTCGAAGGCTGGATCGGGCTCTCCGGGCGCGCCGCCCGCGAACTCTCCTCCTACCTGGCAGCGACCCGAGCAGCCCTCGGCTTCGTCCCCCATCCGGGACGGATCGGAATCGAACGCTTCTTCGACCCCTCCGGGGGGACACAGCTTGTGATTCATGCTCCCTTCGGGAGCCGCGTCAATCGCGCCTGGGGGCTCGCGCTGCGCAAACGCTTCTGCCGGAAGTTCAATTTCGAGCTGCAGGCGGCGGCGACCGAGGATGCGATCCTTCTCTCGCTCACTCACGCGCACAGCTTTCCCCTCGAGGAGATCCTCTCCTTCCTCCATCCGGAATCGGTCCGCTCCGTCCTGATCCAGGCACTCCTGGCGAGCCCGATGTTCACCGTCCGCTGGCGCTGGACGGCGTCGATCGCGCTCGCGATCCCCCGACGGCGCGGTGGGGGCAAGATCCCTCCCCTTCTCCAGCGGATGGAAGCCGAGGAGCTGCTCGGCGCGATCTTCCCCGATGCGGTCGCCTGCCTCGAGAACATCAGCGGCGACCGCGACTGTCCCGACCATCCGTTGGTCGAGCAGACCCTCCGCGACTGCCTCTCGGAGGTGATGGACGTAGATGGCCTGGAGGAGATCCTCCGCAAGCTCCGGACCGGCGAAATCACTTCATCCGGATGCGACCTCCGCGAGCCCTCCCCAGCCGCTCGCGCGATCCTGGCCGCACGCCCCTACTCCTTTCTCGACCCCGCTCCGGCCGAAGAGCGCCGGGCCCGTGCGGTCGCCTACTCCGGATACCGCCCGCCCGCCGATCTCCGGGAGCTCTCCCGCGCCGATCCGGACGCGGTGGGGAGGGTCCAAGAAGAAGCCTGGCCCGACCCGGAGGATCCCGATGAGATGGAAGACGCTCTCCTTCTGCTCGGATTCCTCACTTCCCGGGAAGCCCATGAGGGACGGCCGGAGCCGTTCGGCCGCTCCGGGAAGAGACCCGCACGATCCTGGGAAGAGCTCCTGGAGCAGCTGGCGCAGGCCGGACGGGCCTTGGCCTTCTGCCCACAGCCCGGTTCGAGCGATCCCCTCTGGAGCTCTCCCGCGTGGCTCGCCCACTGGAGAGGCCTCTTCCCGAACGGGAAGATCGTTTTCGGAAGGGAGGACTTCCCACTCGGCTCCGAGCCTTTGGAGCCGGAGATCGCCCTCCGCGAGCTCCTCCGCGCTCGCCTCCAGGGGCTCGGCCCGATTTGCGCCACGGCTCTGGGCCGTCCGCTCGGGCTTCCAGCCGAACGGCTGCTCCCCACCCTCTTGACGCTCGAGGCGGAAGGATTTCTCTTCCGCGGCCGCTGGCTCGGCGGAGAAGCGGAGGAGCAGTGGTGCGCACGCGGGCTGCTCGCCCGCATCCATCGCTACGGCCAAGAGAGCCTCCGCCGCTCGGTCCGCCCGGCCTCCGCCTCGGACTTCCTCCGCTTCCTCTTGGCGTGGCAGAGGCTCGCTCCGGAGGAGCGGGCGGCGGGCCCGGAAAGCCTCCATACGGTCCTTCCGCTCCTGGAGGGAGTTTCCGCGCCGGCGGAGACCTGGGAGCAGGAGATTCTTCCGGCCCGGATCGAGGGCTACGACCCCGCTTGGCTCGAACGGCTCTGCCTGGACGGCCGTTTCTTCTGGCACCGGCTGCGCCCTGCGCAAGAGGAGAGCCGGAGGGCGCGCTTGGTGGCTTCTTCCCCAATCGTCGTCCTGCCCAGAGGCAGGCTCCCGATCTGGCAGAACGGGGATCTTTCGGCTTCCGGCCGGCTTCGCCACCGGGCGGCGGCGGTATTCACCTATCTCCAGACCCACGGCCCCTCCTTTCTATCGGACATCCAGGACGGCTGTGGCCTCCTCCGAGGAGAGGCAACCGAAGCCCTGGCGAACCTCGCGGGAAGCGGGCTGGTCCACTCCGATGGCTTTTCCGGGCTTCATCTCTTCCTGCCCGTGCGGGAGCGCCGCAAGGACCGGGAGGTGCCTGCGGGACGCTGGTGCTTGGCCCCGCCCATTTCCCCTCTCGGAGACGAAGAGCGGGCAGAGGCGGTCGCCCGCGTCCTGCTGCGGCGCTACGGCGTCGTCTTTCGCCGGCTGCTCGACCGGGAAGAGGCTCTTCCACCCTGGTGGCAGCTTTTGGGCGTCTATCGCCGGCTCGAAGCACGGGAAGAGATCCGCGGTGGCCGCTTCGTCGCCGGCTTCTCCGGGGAGCAGTTCGCGCTCCCGGAGGCGGCCGCCTCCCTCCGGAAGATCCGGGACCAACCCAAGACCGGCGGCTGGGTCTCGGTCTGCGGCGCCGATCCCGCCAACCTGATCGGCATCCTCACCCCCGGCGAGCGATTGCCCGTCCTTGCCGGCAACCGCCTGCTCTACCGCGACGGCGAGCCGATCGCCGTTCTCCGTTCCGGAAAGAGCCATTTTCTGCGTCCGCTCGATCCCCGCGAAGAGTGGGAAGCGACCAAGTGGCTTCTCCGGCGTGCCGATGCCCGGGGCTAGCCGCCATTTCCTGCTGCCGATCGAGGCGCGGTCGACCGATGGAGATCGGGCGACCGCGAGCCTCGACGATGATTTCCGCGACCGTGCCTGCCACGCTGGAGAAGTGGAGGACGTCACGCCCGATCTCGCTGCCCCGCCAGAGGCTCTTTGGCTCAGACGATATCGCCAAAGCAGGTAAAGTGCATACGGAAGCTTTCCGCTCCAGGACACACTGGATCGCATCCGCTTGCTCAATCGTGAGCAGATCGGCCCGAATGGCCAGCCGGATTAGTCCAGCCGTTGTCAGGATCCGTTCCTTTCCAAGGCGGACGAGCGCTTTGCGGCAAAACACTTTATTTTCATCCGACGCGACGCACCAGCGCCGGGTCTCGCCTAAGGCCAGGCAGGCGGCCTCGCCGCGTCCCATGCGCCGGGTGAGACCAGCGAAAATCGCCAAGCCTTCCATCGTGGTTACCGCCTCGCCGCGCACCCAGGCCCGGTCGATCGCGCGCCGCAGCTCGGCCGCTTGCTCAGATGCTCAGATCTAGTGATTTCCTCTTCGACCTGATCGACAATGACGAATGCATAGCCGTCCAGACGCCCCAACAGCTCCAATGCCTGCGCATGGATCAAATTGATCCGGATGTTGGCATCGGTGACGACGGTCTGGATGGACACGGGCGAGCTCGATCCTCTGGCCGGCAGCAACACATCGGCGGGTCCATCCGGGTCGTCGGCAGTCAACTCGTCGAGCAGTCTTTGAGCCCTAGCCGCATCGCGGACGCTTGCGGCCAACTCGGCAACTTTCGAGCGGGTAATCGCCTCGCAGCACTAGGCCTCTAGCGCCAAGTCAAGAAAACGATCGCGAAAGAATTGACGCTCCGCGTGATGATCCGGTTCCGAGAGGCCAAGCAGGCGGGCAAGCTTGAGGCCCTTTCCTTTGTCATCTTGCTCCTTTAGGGTTTGGAACTCGCGCTGGCGTATGATTCCGAGATTGGGCAAGCGATAGAGCGCAGCACTGAAGCTGACGCCAAAGTGATGGGCCAGCAATACGATGTCGTAGAGCTGAACATCGAACGCGGCGGGATTGCCTCGGGCTTTGCCGCCCTTGCCCCGCGTGGCGAGAAACTGCCGGACGCCCGATTCGGGCATCAGCAGAGTGGCCGCGAACCAATTGGCACGAACCTCGGCAAGATCGTTATGGCGGCTCTCGCGGATGATTCTGCCCTGCCCATCGCGATCGAGCAGGACATAGGCATATTCATGGGCGAACGAGAAATTCCGTCGCGGGAGATGGTGACGCTCGTTGACGGCGATGAAGGGGCCGACTGAAATGGACCCGCGCAGCGGGACCGCTTGAACCGGTTTCGTAATTGGAAGCTCGCTCTCCTTCTGTAGCGGGAAAGAGCGGCAGGCAGTGGCCCGGGAATTGAAGCGGATTGACAATGCCGAGAACGCCGAGCTGGCCGCCAAACGACTCGAAGAGTTCGCCGGCAGCGAATGGGGCAAAAAATTCCCGGCCATCGTCCAGAGCTGGCGGAGAGTTTGGGAAGAAGTCATTCCGTTTTTCGCCTATCCACTGGAGATCCGAAAAATCATCTATACGACGAACGCCATGGAGAGCCTGACTATGCAGTTGCGGAAGGTGCTCACAACCAGAGGGCACTTTCCTGGCGAGCCTCTTCGCTGTTTCAAGTGGGTAGAGCGGGAAGATCGAGCCGCAACTTTCCGGCTTTGAGGAACGCGGCAATTCTCAGGTAGCGGAAGCTCCGAAAGCCTCTGGCCATCCTTTTGGCAAGCTGGATCAGCCCGTTGATCGCTTCGATGGTTCCGTTGGTGATCCGGCTCTGGAGAAAGGCGATGATTCCCCCCAGATGCTCTTGGATGGTTTTGGAGAGTCTTCGGAAGGGGGCAAGCCGACTGCGATCCGCCCACCGGAACCACCAGCGGAGCTCTTGGGGATCCTCCTGGGAGAGGATCTCTTGGAGAGCCTCCCGCAACCCAATGGCTCTTCCCAATCGAGGATAGGCGGCGCAAAGGGAACTCCGCAGACCCTTCTGCTCCTCGCTTCGCGTCCATTCGTTGCCTCGGAGCGCCCAGAGGCTTCCTTTCGGCAGCAACGCTTGACGCCCGAACTCTTTGCGCACCTGGTCGACCGCCTCTCCCGCCATCGGCATGAGAGGGAAAGGATCAGAAATCCTCTCCGCCTTCGGAAAAACCTCCCGGGCTCCAGAGATGGAGGAGGGGCTCATATCCATGCAGATCGCTTCGATCTGCCCCGGATCGGCATTCTGTGCCTTCCTCTCCTTGGCGAAGGCCTCCAGAGCCTCCTTTCCTCTCCCCTGGGCCAGGAAGAGTAGCTTCCGGCTCTCCGCATCGGGAACGACCGTCACGGAACGGTGGCCCCGCTTGCTCCTGGTCTCATCCACCAGGATCTTCTTGACCTCGCCCCAGTCCTCGCGTCGGTAGGCCTTTTCCACGGAGTGCCCCAAGACCCGCCAGAGCCGGGTATCTTGCTCCTTGAGCATCTCCGCCATCGCGGAAACCGACATCTCCCGGGAAAGCATCCAAATGACCGCCTCCATCATGAGAGTAAACCCGCTCCCCGCCCTGGCCCAAGGAACCTCCACCAGCCGAACTCCCTGCTCCGGACAGTCGATCCGAGGAACCCGGGCGAGCCACTCGGTCCGGTACTGCCAGAAGTTCATCTGCCTCCACCGCTTCTCCACCGTGTCGTGTACGGGGGAAGCTCTTCGACATTCCGGACAGGGAAAACGATGACCTTGCTCCAAACCCGAGCCAGATCTTCAGAGTATGCTCCTTCGCAGAGAGCTCACTCCGGCTCACCTTCCCTTCCGAACCCAGTGGCAGCGCCGCAGCAAAAAGCGTGTTCGCGTCCATCCCGCAAGCCTCAACCAGGCAGCCCGGTCTGGCAATCCGCCGTCAAGGAGGATCGACGAAGTCGAAGTGTCCTTGACGGCTTCCTCTCTCCCCAAAAATCCGTCGAAGACGGATGGCAAGAACCCCGCTTCTTGCCATCCCTTAACCGAAATCCGCTCCCCCCCTTACCCACTCAATTCAGCGAGGAGCCCCTGGCGATGAAGCAGCCGCCAAATTGATCTATCTGGCTTTACGCAACATCACCAAGAAGTAGAAAAAACCGCCTCCGGCTTGGAAACAAGCGGCTGGGCAATTCGCGATCCCGTTCGGCGAGCGATTTTTTACAACGGAGGCCGTTTGAAGCCATGAGAAAGTGGAGAGTTGCTTCCCACCTCTTGAATCACCCCCAAGCGGGTGATTCACAACCGGCCCGGCTAGAGCTGACCGCTTTGCGGAAGCGGTCTCGCCGATTCGGGTTGACGGCGTGCGAACAACTCTCTTCAGTGTCAGACAACAAGACCCAACAAAATCGACTCGCACACAAAAAAGCGGACACGACCGGCAGGTTACTCGCGAGACCCTTGTCGATAACAACATGATGGGCGCTGTGCCACGCATCGATAAGATCGATGCACGGTTCTTCTACTACGCCCTTTCTCGCTTCGACTTCTCCGAGATCGCACAGGGCACTGCGCTCCCCTATCTCACGGTCGCTTCGCTTTCGGTGCTGACTCTTGATGTCCCACCACCGGACGAACAACGCCCGACCGCCCACATCCTCGGCACGCTGGACGACAAGAGCGAACTCAACCGCCAGCAAAACGAAACGCGGGAGGCCATGGCCCGCGCCTTGTTCAAGGCGTGGTTCGTGGATTTCGAGCCCGTGCGCGCCAAGCAGGAAAACCGCTGGCAGCGCGGCCAGTCGCTCCCCGGCCTGCCCGCCCACCTCTACGACCTCTTCCCCGACCGCCTCGTCGATTCGGAATTGGGGGAATTTCCGGAGGGGTGGCGTCATTCGACGATTGGCGAAGAGGTGACGGACTGCAGCGGGTCTACGCCCAGCACCAAGGAACCAGAATTTTGGGAAGGTGGGCAACACTGCTGGGCAACTCCCAAAGACCTGTCCGCCCTGAAGTTTCCCGTTTTGCTGGACACGGATCGTAAGATTACGGATCCCGGTCTTGCGAAGATCAGCTCTGGCCTCTTGCCAGTCGGCACAGTGTTGCTCTCATCACGGGCACCAATCGGCTATTGGGCGATTGCCGAAGTTCCGACAGCGATCAACCAAGGCTTCATCGCGATGAAATGTGATGGCGCTCTGCCAAATGTCTTCGTGCTGCCCTGGTGCCGGGAAAGCATGCATGCCATCGTCGGCAATGCCAACGGCTCGACGTGCCAGGAAATCCGCAAAAGCAACTTCCGACCACTTCGCGTCGTAGTTCCTTCCGAGCCAGTGCTGGAGAGTTTTAGAGCGTTGGCCGACCCTCTTTATCGACAGATGGCAGAAAACGAACGTGAATCCCGCACCCTGGCCCACCTCCGCGACACCCTCCTCCCCAAACTCATCTCCGACGAGCTGCGGGTGAAGGACGCGGAACAGTGCGTAGCAAGGATCAAAGCATGAAGCGCGAGGTGAAGCTGCTCATGGAGAAAGCTAGCGACTCGCTGATCCTGGCCATCGAACTATTCAACCGGCCGTACGACCGAGGGCGGGTCAGCAGTACGCTCATCCAGCTCGACCACGCCTTCGAGATGCTGATGAAGGCTGCGATCCTGCATCGGGGAGGGCAAATACGCGAGAAACGCGCCAAGGAGACCATTGGGTTCGATGCCTGCGTGCGGCGATCACTCAGCGACGGCACGATCAAGTATCTGTCCGAGGAGCAGGCGCTCGTGTTGCAGATGATCAACGGTCTGCGGGACGCTGCGCAGCACTACCTGCTGGACATCTCCGAGGTCCAGCTCTACGACCACGTGCAGTCAGGCGTCACGCTCTTCCGGGACTTGCTGAAGAGCGTCTTCGATCAGGAACTCGCTAGCCACCTGCCGAAACGGGTCCTCCCCGTCTCGACCTCGCCACCGACAGATCTGGCCACTCTTTTCGATTCTGAAATTAAGGAGATCAAGAAACTCCTGCAGCCTCGGCGTCGGCGCCAGATCGAGGCCTTCGTGCGGCTGCGCCCACTGGTAATCCTGGACGCGACAATCCGTGGTGAGAAAGGGCAACCCAGTGATTCGGATCTGCGCCGGATTTGTAAGGACGTGTCGGACGGAAAGGATTGGGCCAGCATATTCCCAGGTGCCGCCGCTGTGGAGCTTGCTGCAGATGGCATGGGACCGAGGCTCTCCCTGCGCTTGTGGAAGAAGGAAGGTATTCCAATCCAGCTGGTCGCGGAGGGCACGCCCGGCGCGTCGGTCGTTGCCGTGAAGCGCGTCGATGAGCTGAGCTTCTACAGCCTCGGCGCGAAGCAGCTTGCCAAGAAGGTTGGGCTGACGATGCCTAAGGTGGTGGCGATCGTCGATTACCTCCGCCTTCGCGAACAAACCGATTGCTACAAGGAGATCAAGATCGGCAAGGCCGTGTTCAAGCGATACTCCCAGAAGGCCATCGACTCAATCAAGGAGGCCCTGAAAGAGGAGACCGCAGATGAGATCTGGCGAAAACGCGTCGGAAAGGCCAAGCGGGTTACGGCATGAACCCATTCACCGAATCCACCGTTGAATCCGCCGCCCTCGACTGGCTCGCGGCCACCGGCTGGCAGGTCGCCCACGGCCCGGACACCGTGCTCCATGCGCCCGGCGCTGATTCCATGGATTACCGCGAGATGCGGGTGAAAGACGCCGAGGCCTTCCTCAAGGAGCGCGGCCTGTGAGCCCCACCTCCGAAATCATCATCTACAAAGGCGACACGGCCCGCGTCGAGGTGCGAGTGGACAAGGACAGCGTCTGGCTTCGGCAGGAGCAGATGGCCGAGCTATTTGGCCGCGAGCGCTCGGTGATCACCAAGCACATCCGCAACGTCTTTGCCGAGGGGGAGCTGGTGCGCGACGCAGTATGTGCAAATTTTGCACATACTGCCGCCGACGGAAAAACCTACCAGGTCGAACACTACAACCTGGACCTGATCATCTCCGTCGGCTATCGGGTCAAGTCGGTGCAGGGCACCCGCTTCCGCCAATGGGCCACGCGCGTGCTGCGCGAGCACCTGACGCAGGGCTACAGCCTCGACCGCCAGCGCTTCGAGCGCAACGCCGTCGAGTTGGAGGCCGCGCTGCAACTGGTGAAAAAGGCTGCCGGCGGCGAGGGGCTGACCGCCGAGCAGGGCCGCGGGCTGGTTGACGTGATTGCGCGCTACACCCACGCCTTTCTGTGGCTGCAACGCTACGACGAGGGCCTGCTGACCGCCCCGGCGGGCAGCCCGGGCGGCGTGCTGCCCACGCTGGACGAAGCGCGCTCCGCCATCGCGCGCCTGAAGGCTGGCCTGATGGCGCGCGGCGAAGCCAGCGAGCTGTTCGGGCGCGAGCGCGGCGATGCCTTTGCCGCGCTGCTGGGCAACCTGGACCAGACCGTGTTTGGCGAGCCGGCCTACCCCAGCATCGAGACCAAGGCCGCGCACCTGCTGTATTTCGTGAGCAAGAACCACCCCTTCATCGACGGCAACAAGCGCAGCGGGGCGTTTTTGTTCGTGGATTTTCTGGCGCGCAACGGCAGGCTGGTGCGTGGCGGCGAGCCAGTCATCAATGACGTGGGCCTGGCCGCGCTGGCGCTGCTGGTGGCCGAGTCCGACGCGAAAAACAAGGACGTGATGATCCGCCTGATCGAGAACATGCTGGCCCCCCCGCCGGGCCAGAACATACCGGGAGGGTGACCTGGAGCGCGACAAGCCTCGCCGTTCAGGGCGGGGAAGGATAGCGGGGGAGGCGTTAGCTTTGGCTGAGTGTCCGTTGCTGGATGGACTCGTCACTGGACATTTCACGGAGACCAGGGAACGTTTGCATCCATCATGATACGCCCGTATGATTGAGCGCATGCGGCGGCTGCAAGCCTTCAGGTTTCAACTGCGGCCAGACGGCCAGCAAGAGCGGCAAATGCGCCGCTTCGCTGGCTCGTGTCGGGTTGTGTTCAACGAGGCGTTGAACTTGCAGATGGCGCGTTACGATGCCGGAGAGAAGAGGCTCGGTTACGCCGGGCTGTGCAAGGAGCTTACGAAATGGCGTAACGGCGATCCCATGCCTTCCGGGCGTGTCGCGCCTTGGCTGGCCGATGCGCCCGTTCATCCCTTGCAACAGGCGCTCAAGGACTTGGAGCGGGCCTACGGTAATTTCTTCGCCAAGCGGGCCGACTTCCCGCGCTTCAAGAGGAAGGGCCAGTCGGATGGCTTCCGTTACCCCGACCCGAAGCAGATCAAGCTCGACCAGGCGAATGGCCGCCTCTTCCTGCCCAAGCTCGGCTGGCTGCGCTATCGCCTCAGCCGGGACGTGTTGGGAGAAGTGAGGAGCGTCACCGTCAGCCAGTCCTGCGGCAAGTGGCACGCGAGCATCCTGGCCGAGCGCGAAGTCGAGCAACCCATCCCGAAGGGCGGCGCGGTCGGCATCGACATGGGCGTGGCGCGGTTCGCCACGCTTTCGGATGGCACGTTCTATGCGCCGCTCAACAGCTTCAAGCGGCATGAAACCGCCCTGCGCAAGGCGCAGCAGGCCATGAGCCGCAAGGTCAAGTTCAGCAACAACTGGAAGAAGGCCAAGGCCCGAATCCAGAAGATTCATTCCCGCATCGGCAATGCCCGCCGCGACTCCCTGCACAAAGTCACGACCACGATCAGCAAAAACCACGCGATGGCGTGCATTGAGGACTTGCAGGTGCGGAACATGTCCAAGTCGGCTTCGGGCACGGCGGATGCACCGGGAAGAAACGTTCGGGCCAAGTCTGGACTGAACAAGTCCATCCTCGACCAAGGCTGGTTCGAGTTCCGGCGGCAGCTGGAGTACAAGATGGAGTGGAGAGGCGGCCGCCTTCTGGTCGTGCCGCCGCGGAACACGAGCCGGGCTTGTCCGTGTTGCGGCCACGTGTCGGCGGACAACCGTCGGACGCAAGCCCGGTTCGAGTGCGTGGAGTGCGGTTTTGAGGAAAACGCCGATTTGGTCGGCGCGATCAATGTTTTAAGGGCGGGGCACGCCCGGATCGCCTGTGAAGTGAGCGGCATCGAGTCGCCAGCAGCAGGAACCCACCGAAGCGGCTCATTCCGGTTCAAGCCCGGATTGAGCGCCGTAGGAATCTCCGAACTTTAGGCCGGAGAGGATGTCAAGTGGCATTTCTGCCGGAAGCCGAGATCGAGCAGGCGCTGCTGGAGCAGCTCCCTACCGGCCACGACCTGATTTATGGTTAGACCATCGAACGATGGTTGTCACATATAGATCAACTACGGTGGAATTTCGAACGAACCGCCTTGAAAGTCGGCTCTTCGCATCCCATCTAGGTTTTGGTCGCCTGCGGTCAGTCGAGGCCCGGTTGGAAAGATGGCGGGAGGAGAGGTCTTTCAGCGCCTATTTCCCAGATGGACGACTCATCCGCCCACCACTGAGCGGGATCGTGCCTGTGACGGGTGATCGGAAGCTCATCTTCCGCTCCCCATAAACAGCCTCTATCGCCTGGAATCAGAATCGTCGTTTTCCGCCACTCCGTCGCTGGGGTATCGGGGAAATCCGGGCACGACGGTGGTCGAAAGGCAGGTCGACCTTGCTACCGCGGAGCGCCCGACGGTCGGCGGCTCATCAAGGCGTAGCCCTGAATGTCCCGCACCGTATCCGACCAGTAGGCGGGAAGAGACGAAGCCACGGCGATCTCCCCGAAGGAATTGCGGGGAAAGTCGGCCGCCATCTCGAAGCTGCCGCAATAGGTAGTCGTCGGCCTCCCCTCGGACGAAAAAGCAATCATGTTCACCGAGGTCGACCAGCGCACCGCGACGCCGCATCGGTAGACGTGGCTCGGGACCATCGAAAGCACGGTCACCCGGACAAGCGGCCTTGCCTGGAGGGCTTCGGCAAACTGCCGCTTATCCTGCTCGGTCACTACGGGACAGCTCTCCTGACGGACGCAGGCGCCGAGCGAAAGAATCGTGACGCAGCAGAACGCCAAGCCAAAGGCGATACGAGCAAAGGGGGGCATCCGCATGATTATCGCAAAAGCCTACCCTGCGCCCGCGGCGATTTCGATGGGAAAAAGAAGAGGGAAGGCGGTGGCCACTCGACCTTTCCAAGCCGGATTTGCTACGGTTTTGCCAAAAAGGAGCCGAAATGAAGCCTCTTTCCCGCAAGACCGCCATCGTTACCGGAGCTTCGAGCGGCATCGGCCGAGCGACCGCGCTCGAGCTGGCGCGCAAGGGAGCGAGCGTCGTAGCCACTGCTCGCCGCTTCGACCGCGTCGAAGCGCTTGCCCGCCAGATCGCCGAGGAAGGGGGAAGAGCTCTTCCCCTCCGTTGCGACGTCCGGGAAGCGCGAGACGTGGAAAATGTCGTCGAGACCAGCTGCAAGCATTTCGGTGGCATCGATATCCTTGTCGCCAACGCCGGGATCATGCCCATCTCGCTCATGCGCCATCTCCACGTCGCCGAATGGATGGCGACGGTTGACGTCAACTTCAAGGGAGTGCTCGCCAGCCTCGCGGCCGTGCTTCCCAAGTTTCTCGAGCAGAAGAGCGGACATATCGTCACCCTCTCCTCGGTGGCCGGAAGAAAGGTCTATCCAGGAAGTGCCGTCTATTGCGCCACCAAGTATGCCGTCCGTGCGCTCGCCGAAGGGCTCCGGATGGAGCTCTCCCCATCCGACAACATCCGCGTCACCATCATCGAGCCCGGAGCGGTGATCACCGAGCTGCTCGAAACCATCACCGACCAAGCCGCCCTCCAGGAAATCCAGAAAAACTTTCAGGAAGGGCGTGCGCTCCAAGCCGAGGACATCGCCGCAGCCATCGTCTACGCCGTGACGCAGCCCCCGCACGTCAACGTCAACGAGATCCTGATCCGGCCTACCTTCCAGGAGCTCTGAAGAGGGCTTTAACGGTTCGAAGAACGTGATCTGTCTCCTTCTCCAAAGCGGGAGACGGCAAGACAAGCCCGCATGCGGAGCTCCGCCAAAGGAAAGCCTGCGAACAGGAATCAGGACCTCCCAAGGCGGCTGACTGCGTCCTAGTTGAATCTGTTTCCGCAGGCTACGGCCCCGGAATGACCTCCACCTCGGTCGCCTGGTTCACCTGCTGGGGAACCGCGACGTCGAAGAAAAGGTTTCGGGAGATCACCGCCTGCCGGACTCCGCGCTCGAGCTCGATTCCTACCGTCCCGTGCTCGAACCAGTTGTGGTCGATCACCAGATCCCGCGCGACCACGGCCGCAAGCCCGCTCGCCCCCGGCCTCGATCCCACCTGAATGCGGTGACCGAAGGCCAGACGATTGCGGCGAAAGACCAGACCCCGGACAAGCTCGAAGGGGCTCGAGAAGCGCTCTCCGATCTCCCCGCCCGCCAGCACGCCGAGGATTCCGTGATCGGGAAGAGGGGGAGCTCCAGGGGGAGGCTCCCCATAGCTGACCGCGACGTCGAGTACGTTTTCCAGAAACTGGAGAAAGGTCCCCGAACTTTCCCAGATGCCCGAGCTCCGGCGCACCGTGTTCGCGTCGAAGACCGAGTCGTAGAGATCGCCCTCACCGACGAAGAGACCGTTTGGATCCTCCGCCTCGTTTCCGAAGAAGATCCCATTGCCCTGCACTTGGTGGAGCAAGATCTGGCTCGTCGCGTCTGGAGCCACCTCCCAGTCGCGATCGACCGTAAGATGATCCCCTTGCGCCTGGACGACAGTGCGCACCTGTCCCGCCCCCCGGCCGCTCACGATCTGCGCATCGAGCCCGGCGTAGTCTCCCGCAACCTTGTCCACGAGAAAAAGATCCCTCCCGAAGATCCGGGAGACCGCGGAAAGCAGGGGCGGCAGGTACCCGGCGGTCTCGACCCAGTCGGGGACTGCCGAGCCGGTCCCCACCGGCCAAGCCAGGAGGATCGACCGCTCGGTGTTGCTCTGCACGGGAATCCAGAATTCCGAGCCGTCGGCCCGCTCGATCCGCACTCCGGCACCCCGCAGCTCTCCCGGAGCCAATCGCTCGCCGCGCAGCGTGATCGTCTTCCCCTCCATTCGCTCCACCGGGAGCCAGCGGACCGGAAGGCCGCCTTTGCCGAGCCACTTTCCTCGCAGCGCCTCGCCCCGGAAAGTCAACGCCATCCGCTCTCCCCGTCCGAAATCGCTGAAGCTATTGTGGGCGACCACGAAAAAGCGGCAGCCGTCGAGATGGCTTTGGAGAACGCTGCCGTCGGCCACCCAGTTGTCGAGGAGAGCAAGGTAGCGCCCGCCCAGGTCGGTGTGGGAAAAAGCCCCCATCGGGTTGGAGAAATCGTTACCGACGATCCGACCGTTGCGGAGGTCAAGCAGCCTATGGCGCATCCCAAGAAACTCGCAGCCCGAAATTTCGACGTTGCGGACTCCTCCCAAGAAGAGGGAAAGCTCCTCATCCTCCCGACCCGCCAAGCCCCACCGGCCCAAAGCCCACTGCGGATCATGCTCGGGCTTCCGACCAGGGGAGCCCGCAAAAGGGAGGTAGTCGATCCGCACGTTGCGCAAAAAAAGATCCCGCGTCTCCCAAGGCGCACCGGCCGCCCTCTTCCGAAACGCCACGGGAACCTCCGCTTCCACCAGATCCGCCGAGACGAGTCGATCGGCGACTACCGAAAGGTCGAGCAGCACCCTTCGTGCGTTCCGCACCAGCAGGGAGAGCCCTTCGATCGAATATTGGCCGCTGCCGTAGAGCACGGCGGGAAGGAAGTCGCTCGGCCGGCGAGGAGCGTGTTGCGGCCACTTGAGCCAGGTAAAGTCCTTGCCGTCTCCTTCGAGGAGGGTCTTCGGAGGCAGAAAAAACGCCTCCCGGACCGCGTAGGTGCCCGCGGGCAGGTAGACGATGCCTCCTCCCGCCTTTTCCGCGGCGGCCAGCGCCTTCCGCAGCGCTTCCGAATCGTCGGAAACGCCATCCCCCTTCGCCCCAAACTCCCGCACGTCGAAGAGGGTCGAAGGCCAGGCCTCGGCGCTCTTGACGACGAGCGTCGCTCCCCCTCCCCACCCCCATTCGCCTCCGTGCCCATTGTGAACCCAGATCTCATAGTTACCCGGGGCGATGCTCTGGGGCAGACGGGCCGAAAGGCGATACCGCTCCGCGCGATCGGGGGCAACCAGGATTGTCTTGCCCGTTCCGCTCTCCCGGAGCAGGAGGAGAGCGTGCTTCGGCTCCTCCACGTCGAGGAGGAAATTTCGTCCGAAGACCTCGATCCGACTCCCCGCCACCGCCTCGTTTTCGCCCAAGCCCGGGAGCAGGCGCTCCGGCTGGCTCCATTCGGGCTTCGGACGGTTGACGAAAAGCTTTTCCCCATCGGCGTCCACGGCAAAGATGCCCGCTTCAAAGGCTCCGGGAATGGGGACCTTGAGGGAGGAAGAGGAGGATTGCGACACCGACACCGAGACCACCGCCAAAGGCGGCGACGGGAAGCCGCTCCGCGGGAGCTTCGGCTCTCCGTCTTCCAAGGGCCAAGTCGTGATCGACCGCACCCCTCCCAGGTCGCCGCCGTAGAGGAGCGCCATCTCCCCGGGTGCAATCGGTTCCGAGACCCAGAAAATCTTGGCCGCACGGACCGGCAGGCACAACGAGGGGAGCAAGAGCGCAAACGCCAGAGATGCGACCCGGGCCATTCCGCCTGCCAGACTGCCTCAAGCGGAACCGTCCAGCAAGCGGTTCCCTTTCGGGATGCGCTTCGAAGGGTTGCAATTCTCCGGTGCGCCGGACAAAAAGAGGATGGTCCCGCTTGGGGACAACCTCATGCTTGGCCTCTCCCCGATGGCGCGAGATCCTTCCACTCCCTTCGCGATCGAAACGCAGGAGATCAGCCGGCGCTTCGGCTCCTTCCGCGCCGTCGACCGGCTGACGCTTCAGGTCCGTGCCGGCGCCATCTTCGCTCTTCTGGGACCTAACGGCTCGGGCAAGACGACCACGATCCGCATGCTCACCACCCTGCTCCCTCCCTCTTCGGGGAGCGCCCGCGTCGACGGGCACGATGTGGTCCGGGACCCCACCGCCGTCCGCGCCCGCATCGGCTATGTCCCGCAAATGCTCTCCGCCGATCCCGATCTGACCGGCTACGAGAACCTCTCGATCGGGGCCAAGCTCTACCGCATCCCCCGCGCGGAGCGCCGCGACCGGATCGAGCAAGCCCTCGAGTTCATGGGCATCGAGCAGCCCGCGGAGCTCGTCCGCCACTATTCCGGCGGAATGATCCGCCGACTCGAGATCGCGCAGGCGCTCGTCAGCCAGCCCAGGGTCCTCTTTCTCGATGAGCCGACGGCCGGACTCGACCCCGTCGCCCGACGCACCCTCTGGCACCATCTGCATGAGCTCCGGGAGCGTTGGCAGATGACGATCTTCCTCACCACCCATTACATGGAAGAAGCAAGCGAGCTCTGCGAAACCGTGGGCTTTCTCCGCTCGGGAAGGCTCGTCCGCCTCGGCTCTCCCGAAGAGCTTTGTCGCTCCGGAAGCGGGCAACGGAGCTTGGAGGAGGTTTTCCTCGACATCGCGGGCGAGCCTCATCCCTCCGAAGGCAGCTCGTATGCGGACGCGCTTCGCACCCGCAAGGCGATCCGGCGCCATGGCTAAGGGACTTCCTGAGCTGCTGGCGACCTGGGACCAGACCGCCGCGATTGCGGAAGCGGAGCTCCGGAAGCTGCGTCACGATCCGATCGAGCTCTTCACCCGGGTCGTCCAACCTCTTCTCTGGCTTCTAATCTTCGGCAAGGTGATGGACCGGATCCGCGCCATCCCCACCGGGGGCCTTCCCTACCTCGATTTTCTCGCACCCGGCATCCTTGCCCAGAGTGCCCTCTTCATCTCGATCTTCTACGGCATCTCCGCGATCTGGGAGAGGGATTCCGGCGTTCTCACCCGCTACCTCGTGAGCCCAGCGCCGCGTTGGACTCTTGTGTTGGGAAAGGCGCTCGGCGGCGGCGTCCGCAGCCTTTCGCAGGCGGTCGTCATCTTCGGCCTGTCGGCAGCCCTCGGAGTCCAAATCCGCTGGGAGCCGGGAGCGATGCTCGCCATCCTCGCCTTCACCCTCCTCGGCTCGGCCCTCTTTTCGACCCTCTCCCTGATCGTCGCCTGCCTCGTCAAGACGCGGGAACGCCTCATGGGCATCGGCCAGCTGCTCACCATGCCGCTCTTCTTCGCCAGCAACGCGATCTATCCGATCCATCTCATGCCGGGCTGGCTCAGCCTCGTCTCGCGCATCAACCCCCTCTCCTACCTGGTCGACGCCCTGCGCACCCTCATGCTCGTCCATTCTTCGAGCACCGTCGGCCTGGGCACCGACCTGGCGGTCCTGGCCCTCACGCTCATAGCCCTGACCGCCCTCGCGGCCAAGCTCTATCCCCGGATCCTGGTCTGATCCCGCCGGAAGACGATCTCCCCTCCTTGGGTCATTTCCGGCTCGCCTCCCGACCGATTTTCGCTTTCGATCGCTGGCATGGCCGGCCATGGATTCCGACGACGTGCATCGTCCACGCCCTCGCTCGCTCCCAAACGCTCTCGTTGGCGACGGACCGCCCGCTTCCTCGTCCTGGCCGCACCCCTGCTCTTCTTCTTCGGATGCAGCGCCGAGCAGAAGGCGACCACGGCCGAGGAGCGGATCGCCGAGTTCCGGCGCCATCCTTCGGAAAGGACGAAGCGGGCCGCGGCGGAATCCTTGGCCTCCCTCAGCGAAGCCATCCGGGAGCGTGAGAAGGAGACGATGAAGGGCAACCAGACGCCCAAGGAAACCGCCTCGCTCGCCAAGCTCGAGCTCAAGCGCGCCCAGCTCAATGTCGACTTCACCAAGGCGAAGGTCGACGCCTTCGTCAACGGTCTCCAGAAGGGCTCCGAGGAGAAGTAGATGACGAGCGGCCCCATGGATGCTCTGGTGATCGGCGGGGGCATCGCTGGCTTCACCAGCGCATTCCACCTTGCCCAAAAAGGCCGCTCGGTCCTCCTCCTCGAGCGGGAGGAGAGAACCGCATACCATTCGACCGGCCGCTCGGCCGTCTTCTTTCGGGGAACCCACGGGACCGCTCCCGTTCGTGCCCTCTGCCGCGCCAGCCGGCCCTTCTTTACGCATCCACAAGAAGCCCCTCCCGCACGAAATCTCGCCTCACCCCGGGATGCTCTCTTCGTCGCCTCTCCGGCCGATCTCCCCGCCCTGGACTCCTTCGCCGAAAGGATGGCCGCCGAAGGAAGCTCGCTCGAGCGCCTTCTTCCCGCGGAGGCCTGCGCCCAAGTGCCCGTCCTGCGCCCTTCCTTCGTCGGCGGAGGCGTGATCGAAGCCGGGGGCATGGATATCCACCTTCCCGCACTCCTCCAGGCCCTGCAGGAAGGGCTTCTCCGACTTGGAGGGCGCATCTTGCTCCGCGCGGAAGCTCAGGCGATCGAAAGGAAGGGCGAGCTCTGGCGGGTGCAGACTCCTGCCGGGGCCTTCACGGCTCCGCTCCTCGTCAACGCCGCAGGAGCCTGGTGCGACCAGGTCGCCCGCATGGCCGGGGCGGCTCCCCTCGGGATCGTCCCGAAGCGGAGAACCGTGATGACCTTCCGGCCCGATCCCGAAGCCGGGATCGAGCGGTGGCCGATGGTGCTCGAGGTCCACGAGCGATTCTATTTCCGGCCTTGGGGGGAAGAGCTCCTCGCCTCCCCCGCCGACCAGACTCCCCTCCCCCCCTGCGATGCCCAGCCCGAGGAACGCGACTGCCAGATCCTTCTCGAACGGCTGGCCGAGGCGACGACCCTTCCCCTCGGGCCCGACTCCTTCCTCCGCCGCTGGGCGGGACTCCGCTCCTTCGTCTCCGACGAGTGCCCGGTCTTGGGATGGGACCCCGACCTTCCCGGCTTCTTCTGGGTCGCGGCCCTGGGCGGCTTTGGAATCGAGACCTCTCCCGCCGTCGGGGAGATCGCCGCAGCCCTCCTGACCGCCGCCCCGTTCCCCCCGCACATTGCCGCCCAGGGCGTTAGCGAAGCGACTTTCAGCCCCAGGCGGCTTCGAGCCCCCTAGGGTGCAATCGAGCGCGCATCGGCCGCGGCTTCACACCGCACCTGGGCCCCGGCGGCGGCCAATGCGATCGCCTCGCGGTACCGATGCGGCTTCCCCCTTCTTGGGCGATGCGACACACATCCCCGGTTGCAGCGCCGTCGGGCCTGCGGAATGGCTGCGGCATCATGCTGCGAGCGGACCCACGCAGGAATTGACAGGACGAAACCATGAAAGGCGGCCGATTCCTTTTGTGCTTGTCAACCGCAGCGGTCCCGGAGAAAAAGGCGCGGCATGGGAACGATCCTGATCCGCTGGTTGATCCTGGCGATCGCGCTCTTCGTCACCGCCCACATCAAGTTCATCGGGATCCGCTACGAAAGCCTCAACTCCCTCCTGGTGGCGGCGCTCGTGCTCGGCATCATCAACGCGCTGCTCAAGCCGATCTTCGTCACCCTCTCCTTTCCGCTGATCCTCCTGACCTTCGGGCTCTTCCTGGTCCTGATCAACGCTCTCCTCCTCTACTGGACGGGCAAGCTCGTCTCGGGCTTCATCGTCCCCTCCTTCGGCTCCGCCGTCGGCGGCGCCGTCGTGATCAGCCTCGTCAGGCTGGCGCTGGAAGGTTGGCTGTAGCGGGGGTTCTGCGGGCTGCGGTCCGCCGCTGGCTGGGTAACAAGCGGCCGTGCAACTTGCGCTCTCGCTCGACAAGGGAGTTGGGAGAGAGACTCCCCACCCTTGCCTCACCCCCAAGCGGGTGATTCACGACCAGCCGGGGCAGAGGCGACCGCTTTGCCGAAGCGATCTTGGCAGTTCCGGTGCCTCTTCTCTGCTTCGAGTAGCTAGAGCCAAAAGATCCCCTTCCCTTCCGGACCCCGGGGGCAGCACCGCAGCGAAAAGCTTGCCATCCCTGAACCGAAAATCTGCTCTCCTGAGCTACTCCCTTTAGTGGGGAGCCACAACTCCCTTCGACATCGCTGCCATTCGCCATCGGCTCGGCAAGCTGCTGGGCGTTTCTGTGGGTCTGGCCACGCCGAGGGCCCTGTCGGAGGGCTTCCGCGAAAAGGCGCTTGCGGAAGCGCGTCCAATATGATCGACAAGATGTTTGCCATACCGGGGAGCGACGTGGCGGCCGTGGACGGGGCCGAGTCACATCTCCCTGCCCTGGCTGGCCGAAAAGAAGAAGGGGAAGCACCGCCTTTGAGCTTTTACGGAGCGGGAGAGGACGAAAACTGGGCGCGCTGGTGCCGCCCATCGACGAGCTGCGTCGTATTCAATAGTTCGTGGAAAACAAGCCCTGCAACCTCAACCGTTTTCTCGACGAGGCACAGCCCGACTGGGAACGCCCGCGCCCGATGGCCCAGACCCTGGCCGGAGAGGCCCTCGTGAGCAAGAAGGAGAACGGGCCGGAACATCCCGTGGGCATGCCAGGGACCGAGCAGGCGGCGCTTGAGAAGCTGGTTGCCAACGGGCGGGCGCGGCTCGACCAGCGGCTGGCCATGGATGAAGGAACCCTGTTCGATACCGGAGGACGATAACCAGTGAATGAGGAGCCCGAAGAGAGAAATGATCACAATGAAGCCTCTCCCCGGGTGGGCCCCGAGCGAAGATACCGGAAACCGCCAGTGATCGAGGCGCTCTGCGAAATTTACTTCGCCGGTTCGGCCTGGGACGAAACGGTTCCCGGAGCTTTTTACGAGCGGGTCAAGGACGACTTTCCCCAAAAGCGGCAGCGGCCGATTCAGGAGGCGCAGATCAAGCTGGGACCGGAACAGGCTGCAGCCGGTGTTCGCCAGCTTCCGCCTTGGATGCAATTCGTCTCTGATGAAACGCATCGAATGATCCAATTGGCTCAGGACCTCCTAGTCGTGAATCAACTAGCCCCATACCCTCACTTCAAGGAGTGGGAACCAGACATCTTTTGTGCGTTGGGCCTCTACCGAGAATTGGCCCAACCCAAGAATGTGGCCCGTCTGGGCCTTCGTTACATCAATCGAGTTGAGATCCCTGGACAACAGATCCGGATGGGGGATTATTTCACTATCTATCCGAACCTTCCTCCAAGGCTCGGTGACATGCATGGCACCTTCTTGGTTCGAGTGGAAGTACCGCAATCCGAGCAAGGTCATATAGTGGTGATCACGTTCGGCACCGCGCCACCCCCTGCCCGGGAGTCGGCCCAGGCATTCATGCTGGACCTTTACGATATCTTTGTGGCCAACGCGCCAGCGGACGAAGAAACGATCAAGAGAGAAATTCGGTGCGCTCACGACAACATCGTCGTCGCCTTTGAAGACAGCATCACTGATCAGCTTCGCTCGCTCTTCGAACTGGAGGAGGAGCGATGATGAACGTTGCCACACGGCAAGGCTGTCCTTTCGAGGACCTGTACCTCTCTGAGGGGTCTTCTCAATCGCTTCTCCTGATCCGGAGTCTTTTCGAGGTTGGACGGGAGAGCGGCGCCGACACGTCCCTGACGAAAACCGAATCAACCATCAGGCCGACTGCGCTAGCGCGCCGCTTTCAATCCTTGGCCAAGACGTGGAGAGAAGAAACACGCTATTTGTCTTCCGTCCATGACATGGTTTTGCATCCGGCGTATCAGCAAATCATCGGCATGGGTAGAGACGCTCTCCCCTTTCTCTTTGAGGAATTAAAACGGCAACCGGATCACTGGTTCTGGGCGTTGCATGCGATTACGGGTGAAGATCCGGTGCCGCCCGAAGAGAAGGGCAACCTGGGGGCGATGATCCGACGCTGGCTTCATTGGGGAGCGGCAAACGGATGGGTTCGCAATGAGCAATGACTTGGAACGTGCTTTCCCAGGGCTGGCTCGGGGAGGCTATGAGATTACCAGTCCGCGAGACCCCTCGTACAATTGCATCGCCTGGGCGGCAGGGGAGACTGCGCGTTGGTGGTGGCCCACGGACCAGACGTACTGGCCGTCAAGCCTGCCCCCGCATCCGACCGTCGAAGCCTTCGTGAAGGCCTTTCGCTGCCTGGGGTATGAGCGATGTGGCGATGCGTCCCGAGAAGCGGGGTGGGAAAAGATCGCCATCTATGCCAAAGACGGGGACACGCCAACCCATGCGGCACGACAACTGCCGGATGGAACGTGGACGAGCAAGCTGGGCAGGGATGTAGACATCAAGCATGCCGACCCGGACGCAATGCGCAGCAACATGTACGGCGATCCGATCGTTATCATGCGTAGGCAGAGCAAAGGAGAACTGTCGCCGGGAGCACCCGAGCCCTCCGTCCCTGGACCGATCTCGTGAAGCTGCACCCCGATTTCGAAAGGGGGCTCTGATGGAGCAACCTTCGCCATCGACATCGATGCCATCGCTTCAGGCAAGCCCAATGTTTTAGTCGCAATCGGGAGCTGGAGGCTCTCTTTCGAGCGACCTGCCTGGCGCCGGAAGCGCGGAAGCTTCGAGAAGAAGTGCTCGCCGCGATGGACAGCCTGAAGGCGGGAGCCAGAGGATCTTGGGCGAAGCGCAGCCGTCAAGTCCAAGGGCCTTTCGATCCATGCAGATCTCGTCCTGGACGGTCGATCAGGGAAGATGCTGATCGAGGAGCCCTCCAGGAATTGGATTCGGAAAAAGCCTCTTCGCTGTTTCGACAAGAGGACGCGACGGACGCTGACACGGACCAGCGTGCCGATCTTGAGGAGCTTGAGCCAGAGGGTGTCGACCTGGGCCTGGGTCCACTCCCTTCCTTTCAGGGCCAGCCCTCGCAACGCTTCGACCAGGGTGTAGGCCAAAGCCGAGAAGGAGAGGCGAAGCGGATTGCTGGCTATTTTGTTATCGAGAGCCGGTAGGCAAAGACGCGAGCCGCTTTGCGCACTGACACGGGCAGACGACGGGCTTGCTCCACCCATCCCTCAATGGGGGGCGCAAGCGCTCGTTGCAAATCAGGCCGAAGAGGAAGTCGACCCGATTGGCTTGGCACCAGGCCATGATCTCTTCCCGGCAGAAGCCCGAGTCGGCCCGGAGCCCTATCTTGACCTTGGGCCAATGGGTGCCGAGTTGTCCCACGATCCGGAGGATCTCGGCAAGGGATCCCGCCGCCGCATCCCGGTTCGATGGCCAAAGCCGCTCACCGAGGAGCTGATCTTCGGCGCAGATGGAGAGCGGCAAAGAACAATACACATCATATACCCGTAGAAGAAGCACTCGGGCTCTTGTCCGTAAAGAGGACTATCGGTCGCATCAAACCCGAGCACCACCTCCTTGGGAGGCAGGGGATACCAAGCGAAAGGAGAGATCGACCAACAGCCGGTTGATGGCTTCGGCCGGGGAATCGATCTTGTGGTAGCGTTCGCTTCGACCCACCGGTTCCAGACGGCTCAAGCGTACTCTTGCCCGCTAGATCCTCTTCCCGATCCCTTTCCCCGCTCAGGAGAGCTACCAGCGGATCGGTTCGCAGTGGCTCGTGGTCATTGGGATCCTCGTAGCCCAGCGCCATCCCGAAGATGCGCTGCGTCTGCGTCTCCCGCACCCGATGCACCAGGGGCCTCAGATGGCTTTGATCCCGGAGGCAACCCAGCCGTCTTCACCAACCGATCTTCCGATCGGCTTCTCGCAAGAGGATCGCGCCCCCATCGCTCGAAGCCCGACCAAGGGGAACCCCGCTTCCACCCGACGCGAAAAATAGGCTGTAAACCCCAGAGGTCTCTTGACGACGCTCTGTCAGGAAAGGCCGTTTTTGCTCCTGGTTGTAAGTACTTCTCCTGAACGCACTTTATACCAGGCAGAGGCGGCCTTTCCTATGCTCTTTTGCCGGCTTTCTTGCTTCCCGTTTCTGGTCGGCCCTCGTGAGACATGGCGGTTAGCACTTCCCTGCCCTACACCAATTCGATCGTAATGCGGTGGCCCACGACCGCCGCCGCCCGTTGCAGGCTCGACAGCGTGATGTCATGCTTCCCACTCAAAAGCCGGTCCACTTGCGTCCGGCTCGTTTTGAGAAGCTTCGCCACTCTGCTCTTCGAGATCTTCTTTTTCTTCATGGCCTCCGCAAGCTGCCAGGCGACGATCTCCTTGACGGCCTACGCTTGTGCCTCTTCAAAGATCCCCTCCTCCCTGAGGAAGTTGTCGATGCTCGAACCCATCTGTTGCTCGCTCATTCCTCCCACTCCTTCTTGCGTTTCCGCGCCAACGCCAAATCCTCATCCGGCGTTGCGCGCCTTTTCCGGATAAACTCCTGGAGTGCTACCAAGTACTTGCAATAAAGGCAGAGCAGGACGCGCGCCGTCCTTTACGTTGGCAAGTCTCTTCGAATCTCCCACAATCCCGTTTCCCATCGGCCGGCGCAGCGGCATGCCCACCGGCCAACGCCATTGCGCCCGCAACGGGGCCTTCCCTATCGCCTAGCGCTCCGCTTCGGGCAATTCCTTCAGCCACTCCCGCACTGGCTCGCTTCCCGCACGCGTACGGAAAAAGATCAGAGGGATTTTCTGCGGCTGAGGATCATCCCCGTCCCTCCTGCACTTTATATAGTGCATCGTGCCGCAAAAGGCACAAGCCGACCAGGCCTGCTTCTCAGCAAACAAACGGCCTGCTCCAAAAGACTGCCTCGCAGGCCGAAAAAACTCCTCGCTGCATTGAGTCGGTCAACAGAGCGGCTTTTGAGTTAAGGGATGGCAAGAGGCGTGGTTCTTGTCATCCGTCTTCGACGGATTTTTGGGGAGAGAGCAGGCCATGAAGGACAGTTCGACTTCGTCGATCCTCCTTGACGGGGGATTGCCAGGCCGGGCTGCGTGGTCGAGGCTTGCGGGATGGATGCGAAGAAGCTTTTCGCTGCGGCGCTGCCACTGGGTTCGGAATGGCAGGTGGTTTTAGCCGCTGACAGAATCCAATGGACTCCCCCCCATCACCGCGAGGCCGCGTTGATCCGAACGGGAAGCCGTGCGATCGCCTGCCCCGCCTTTTCGTGGGCCAGCCGCAGATCGTAGGCGCTTTGGAGGTTGAGCCAGAATTGCGGTTCGACGCCGAACCAGTGGCCGAGGCGCAACGCGGTGTCTCCGGTCACGGCGCGCTTGCCAGCGATAATCTGGCTGATTCGATTCGGCGGCACGCAGATGCACCGCGCCAACTCGGTTGGGGTAATCCCCAGTTCGTCCAGTTCGGCTTTGAGGACTTCGCCTGGATGAACAGATCGCATGAGCATGACACAAGTTCCTTTCCTTAATGGTAGGCCACTATCTCCACATTGCTCGGCCCGCTCTGTCCGGCTGGCCACTCGAAAGCAGATGCGCCATTGCTGGTTGATCCGAATGGAGTACTGGCCGGCGCGATTTCCGTGGAGTGCCTCAAGCCGGTTGCCCGGCAAGGCGCGCAGCGTATCGAGGGAAGGGGCCGCATTGAGGATGGGTAGCCGACGCTCGGCTTGCTCCTCGAAGCCCTGAAAAGCTCTGGCGAATCTTCCCATCGCAAACTGCTCCGTCCTTTTGTCTCGGTATCCTAAAATCACCCATAATAGACGCTGTCTCCATTGACGTAATACGTCAATCGTCTATATTAGATGATGCTTTGGTAACGAGCCGTCCGGTCGTCTCCCGCCTCGCTCCCATTTGCCGACAGCGTCCTTCCGGATATTGAGGTGGTGGCCAAAGACTGCTTGAGAATGGCCCGACCGGGGTAAGGAACCGGACGTCAAACTCACGCATGGTCGCCTTGTCCACAAGACCGGCTCTGTAGATGCCGACCGCAGCCTTATGGACCGAGGTAACGATGCTGCCTTCCATCTCCCTTTTCCTTGCCACGATCGCCTTCTCCCTCGGATCTCCTCCCGCCTGCTCGATCGGAGGGGTTGATGCCGGTGGGCTGACCGCAGTCGGCTGGCCCGCTTCCGAAGACTCTCCGAAACCATCCAATGGGATCTTGGGGGGCAATCATCGCCTTTCTCCAGAGCCGGATCACCAACGGCACCATCGAAGCAATCAACTGGCTGATCCAGCTGGCCAAAAGGATGGCCAGAGGCTTTCGGAGCTTCCGCTACCTGAGAATTGCCGCGTTCCTCAAAGCTGGAACGTTGCGGCTCGATCTTCCCGCTCGACCCACTTGAAACAGCGAAGAGGCTTTTTTCAAACCTTGCATTCCGGTGAATCCCCACTTGCGCGGGGCAAACCTTCTGCTTAAGCAACGCATCCAAATCCGTGACGGTGAATCCCCACTTGCGCGGGGCAAACGAGCGGCTATGTCCCTGCGCATCTCCTTGATCCGGTAAATCCCCACTTGCGCGGGGCAAACACCTTTCACTTCTTCCCGTCGCGCCACTCCTCCGGTGAATCCCCACTTGCGCGGGGCAAACTTTCCCATTCTTTCTTGTCCTTGCCCTTGTAGAGGTGAATCCCCACTTGCGCGGGGCAAACCCTACGCGGTGATGTACGTCGCACCTTTGATGCGGTGAATCCCCACTTGCGCGGGGCAAACCTGATCTATCCGGTCATGCGGGAACACTCCGTCGGTGAATCCCCACTTGCGCGGGGCAAACTCCTCTACCGGCGGTTGAACCGCCTCAAGCTTCGGTGAATCCCCACTTGCGCGGGGCAAACCGGCCTCGGCTGTTCCTCAGCAGCATTTTACACGGTGAATCCCCACTTGCGCGGGGCAAACTTGGCTACTGGCCAGCCTGAGCCATGGCGCGAGGGTGAATCCCCACTTGCGCGGGGCAAACAATCCTGAGCGCGGTCCGGTCTCCGCTTCATCCGGTGAATCCCCACTTGCGCGGGGCAAACACGCTGACAGCAAGCCAGAGCGATGTCGTGCCTGGTGAATCCCCACTTGCGCGGGGCAAACGCTTCCTCGACGCCAGGCGGGCTCGCTAGGTTCGGTGAATCCCCACTTGCGCGGGGCAAACATCGTACCGTCGGGACGCATCGGCATGAATGACGGTGAATCCCCACTTGCGCGGGGCAAACATCGTACCGTCGGGACGCATCGGCATGAATGACGGTGAATCCCCACTTGCGCGGGGCAAACTCCTCCGGGACGGAATTGATGGTCTGGCTTTCGGGTGAATCCCCACTTGCGCGGGGCAAACGCGATGGGCTCTCCCGTCCTGGGATGCAGCCCGGGTGAATCCCCACTTGCGCGGGGCAAACGCCGTCTGGTACGCCTCACGATCGCCGCTCACCGGTGAATCCCCACTTGCGCGGGGCAAACTCAATGATCTGCGGCTTGCTAATGTCTGGCGCGGGTGAATCCCCACTTGCGCGGGGCAAACCCGGATTCAAGAAAATCGGCCGCGTCGAAGCCCGGTGAATCCCCACTTGCGCGGGGCAAACTCACGACTGACGTTCCGCTCTTCGTTCTTTTACGGTGAATCCCCACTTGCGCGGGGCAAACTTTAGCGTCGTGGCGGCGGTGGTTATTACAATCGGTGAATCCCCACTTGCGCGGGGCAAACGAAAAGATGTGGCCTTGGTCCTTGACTACAAGTGGTGAATCCCCACTTGCGCGGGGCAAACGTCGTGACGATGACCAATTCGGGAGACGTGATCGGTGAATCCCCACTTGCGCGGGGCAAACCGAAGCGGATCTCCGCGCTCAGAGACTTCTACCGGTGAATCCCCACTTGCGCGGGGCAAACACGAGGCCGAGTACCTGGCGGTGATCCGATGCCGGTGAATCCCCACTTGCGCGGGGCAAACCCTTATTTCCAAAGAACAGTCTGCGAACGTCTTGCGAAGTTCGCGGCTTACAATATATCTTACCTGCAAGCTGTTGCTAATATGGCGGTTGGCCATATTGCTTTTGGCACTTTCGCCACTTCCCCATGCGTTTCGCTACAGCCGTCTCGCGAGAATCATTCCGTCCACCTCCGCGAAGTGAATAGGTGGACTTCCCAAAACCCGTACGGATTGTCCTCCTGGCACCTCTCGTTCTCGCCATAGCATGACAATCGACGCGTCGCGCTCGTTGTGGAACCACCGCGACAATATATCCCAAATACGCTCTCGGACTGCTGGCGAAATGCGAGGAGCGCTATAGACACCAGGCGCGATCTCCAGCATCACCGATGCCACAAATCCTCGCACACGATCAGAAACATTGCGCGTCACTACGACCGTCATTGATTCCAAACAGCTCCTTAATTCTATCAATCATGCATGGAATGATCTTTTCCCGCCTAAACCGCCTTGCCGCTAGGCGGCGCACTATCCGCTCCAAGCCATCCGTCATGTCTTTCTGGAATTCCTTGACCGACGCAAATGCCAACGGAATGGTGATCGATACACGCCACAGGTCAGCGATGTCCAGCGTGAACGCGCTGCTCGAATCTTCATGCACAAATCCAAGCGGCGGCAATGCTCCAGTCACCGCAACGGCTATGTCGGCGGCGGCCTCCATGAATGTGGCCGCATGGTTGATCGCTTGGTTTGGGAGGTCGGCCGCCTCCGGTCGGTCGCGATCGTAGCGCCTTCCTGTCCAGTCAATGCGATAGCGCATTGCCAACAGCCTATAGCTTTCCTTGATTCTAGCGCCTTCCATGCCACGAAGCGAGTCGAGGTCGTTCACTGACGGTGCGCACCCAAAACGCCATTCGTAAAGACGGCGCGCAGTCTCCATCCGTTGTTTCGCGTTCGCCCATCGTTCGGCGTGTATTCTAGCCACTTCGGAACGCCCCTGTCCAATTGGCGGCGCGGTGTAGCACTTGACCCCGCCCTCTCCTACAGCGGCCAAGAGCGTTCCGTGACGTGCGCACAACCTGAACACATCATGAGTGATGCTCGTTCCTGGGCCGAGAAGGATCATTGAGACTGATTGGTATGGTATTGCGTAATCCCCGGCCTTCAGCGTCTCGCTCTCCACCGCAATGAACCTGAGCGTTCCCTCCTCCACCGAAAGCGTTCCGCGTTCCAGCCAAAGTAGGCCGTGCCTGTCTGCATGCGGCATCCGCGAAGACGCCAGCCCAAGGCGCCCGCGTAGCAGCCCAGTGTTATCGCTCATCGTGGCGGCAGCAGCAACAACATGCCAAATCCGAACGTGCGATGGCGGCCAATCCCGCGAGCAATAAGCTCAGAAAACTGCTTCTCGTCCGCTATGACGCCATCAGCGCGAAATATAGCGCATGGACGTTCCACTACTCGCAACCTGTTTGTACCGTCATGGCGGCTCCGGAGCAATTTCACTCTCGTCCTTACACCAAGAAGATCCACACTATTTAGCTGAACGGCACCCATCAACTTGGCTTTGAGCCATTCTTGATACACCTCGCCGCGAGTCGGAGCGGATGGTCCTAATTGCTCGAGTGCACGCAGGTATACGTCCTTTTCCTCGCCGCTGCCGCGAGATGCAGGGCATGCCATCACCTCCAACCCTATACGCCTCCCGACCGTCCAGCGCTCCGGCATTGGCTTGCTTTTGACTCCGTCCGGATCCAGCGCAGCCCATGCGTCCGGCTGCGCGAATTCCCTGGCCTGCTGTAGCAATCCTACCGCGTTGGAAGGCGAATACGCCAACACCTCCATGGTGTTGCCAAAATATCGGAATGGTTTTGTTGGTTGTCCTCCAAACAGTGCGCACAACCACACGTGCATGGCATATCCCATTATTCCGTCCTCCCGCCCTATTTTGCGACGGATGAGGAACCTGACTAGTGGCTCATGGCGAACCGGTATCCGCACTAGATACAATTCCCTCACCCTGACACCTCCAGGACACCCACGGCGTATCGCTCGGTTCCGAGATAGAAGTTCCGTGCCCAATCCCGCAGATGAAAGGGCTCGCTGATGGACACCCCCTCCCCCTCATCGAGCGGCCACATGGCCTCGATCTTCTCCGTCCTTGTCCTCGGCCCCACGTCGGCGAGTGGCTCGGCCGCCAGAGCCGCCTTGACTCCAGCCGCCTCGCGTCGTCCGATCAGGATGGGCGTGGACGGCAGACAGTGCTTCCTTCCTATGAAGAGCGGCCTAGCGGGCGTCCTCAGAGCGCTTTCCAGACCGTCAACCGTCACCTCGTCATCTTCATCCAACGCGATAGCCACGGTGGCTACACCATTAGCCCAGTAGTCCCTCCATCGCTCATGGGTGGTGTTTCTTGGATCGCCAGACCGGTCAATTCTGTCCCCCCATGTCGTCCAGCCCGTGCCGACCATGAAGTCCTGAGACGAGTCGACCGTTTGGTAGTCGGTCAGCTTGTTCGGCTGTGCGTCCCATCTGGCCGCATGCCGCAGGCTGTCCTGCAACGCTGAAAGGCGCCTCCCATCGCGATGGTCCCACCCCATCGCGTTCCCGCAGAGGCCAACAAGCATGGACTTGCCTGGGAACCTCCAGGTTGGACCCATATGGTCCACAACGACTGACCCGAAGCTCATCATGGGCGCGTCGAACCGCAGAATCAGGCATTCCATTGGCTCAGATCCAGATGGCGTCCAGCGCGTGATCGATCGCGTCCTGTCTGGATTCGTTGATAATTGGGACATCCATCTCCAGGCTGGTCGACAGGAACCTTTTTGCCTCCATCCCATAAGCGCGGTCCAGCCTATCCATGTATTTCAGCAACCTTCTGGCGGACTCGACCCTTACGTCCTCGTTGCAACTCACAGCCTCCAGGAATGAGTTAGCCAGCGCTCTCGGCTGCGCTTTTCCGACCTCGATCAAAGTGAAATCGGACACCGCGTATGGTGCCGTCGATCCCTTCTTGGCCCCAGGGCTCTTCGATGTTACGCAGCGGATCAACTCCCCAAGCACGCGCATCGCCATCTGCCGGTCCTGTCCCCGCCAGGCGCTCGGAAGGCATCCCGTCATGTTTGACAACAGAAGCGGGATGTCCACGACCACATAGCCGTAATACGTTCCCGATCCCAGCTCGGTTTCATTAATGTGCGCCGCGCCGGACCCTTTTTCTTTGAGGATGTCGTCGACCACTGCGAAATAATCCCAAACCGTGTTCGCCTCATGCGTCGTGAATGCATGCGCCACATGAACGGGAGCGTCGACTCGGGCAAGAATGTCGCCAGTGCTCATTCTTCCAAAAAGAGCCGCCGTAAGTCCCGCAGCCGACTTGCTCATCGCCTGTATGTTCTTTTTTTTCCTCTTCATCTCGACGTCCAACGCCTCTGCCGGATTCGACTTCGACTCCTTGCAGGCGCGCAGCATCATCTGGGCGAAATAGTCGGCCTCACGCATGCCGAAGAGTATTGGCTGCTTGGTGTCAATGCCGTTGCTGTCCTCCTCCTCGTCCTCTTCCGCTCCATTTTCGCTTTTGGCCTGCTGATCCGGGAGCAGTTCCTGCTGAGCGTCCTTGCTGGCGTGCTTGCTCTTCTTCCCTTTGCGCTTTTTGTCAGGACGATCTTCACCGTCCGCGCTCCCATCGCCATCGTCGGATTCCTTGTCTGGCACGACATTCTTCCTGAGAACCTCCAGCAGCCTTTCGACGGTCGTTGCATCCAGTGGTTTTTTCTCGTGTTCCGTGGCTTGCCACTCGGCGTAGGCATCCTCAAACCTTGGACGTACTTGATGCGTGAAAAATGCCCGGGTGCGCCAGCCGTCCGGAATGTCCGCCAGAGCCAGCTTCATCTCGTCGCGCCAATGCCTCTTCAGACATTGGGACGACACTCTGATCCTCGAGGCATTTCCAAACTGGATCCTCTTCGCCATGCCATCTCTGTCCCGGTTGAGAAGGCTTGGCCCGTAAGTCGTCAGCGTATGGATTTGCAGCAACATGTTCAGCTTCCTTTTTTTGCATGTTTCATTTCGTTTCGTATATAGTCTTCAATGATCCTGTCGCGAATCCGGTTCCATTTGACGGCATCGGTCGTCAACAGAAACGCTGCGGGATCGCACCAGTCGAATCGCTCCTCCTTCGCTTTGAGAAAATGCACCCCGCTCATCAGAAGCGCGGCGCGGTTCCGGTCGGTCGCGTTGAGCATCCGCTCAAACCGCATCCTGGAATATCCGCTTTTCCCCAGAGCCGCCCCGAACTTGCGCCCCGGTCGATGCGACTTTGCACCCATTGCTGCAATTCCCCAGAAGATCGTCATCCATCCGACGCGCTTGGACTCTTGGCGCATCTTGTCGGGCACATAGCTCAACCATAGCCAGTGAAAGGCGAACGGAGTTGGCTTGCAAGGCGCCCATCGGCGCAGTTCCGTGCGGTCCGGCTCTGGCAGAGCGTCGGAACCGATCACAGCGGCGATTGTCCCGATTATCTGGTGCAGCGATGGTTCCGATCCCTCTGCTTGGACAGGTTCGCCCTGCTTCGCCCCATCCGGAACCAGCGACGATTCCCCCTTCAATTTTGGAAAGAGTTCGTCGATGTTTGTCGCTTGTTCTTCGTCCATCGTCTTAACCTCGCTCGGCTTGCCCTCTTTGGATTGCAATGATGCCGCCCTTGATCAATCCGCGCCGCAACGCCATGGACGCCCGTACGGCGGCCATCCTCGCCAGTCCATGCGCCAGAGGAGCTGATTTGACCGCATTCACTAGTAGTCGATCGGTATGCTTGGCCAGCATGTCCAGCCAGCTCTTAGGAACTCTCGCGTCCCTGTTCCCAGCCTCGCGCCATAGCGCGGGAAAGTATTCCGCCCTCCAAAACGCATCAAACTCAGTGAGAACGGACCTTATCCATTTTGCAACAGACCTCCCCGTCCTCCGCTCCGATTTTCCGTTAGTGACAAACTCTTTCAATGCATCCCTCAGGGCGTTTCTTGCCTTGGCTGAATCGCTCAGCATCCGTTTGGCAAGCTTCGCAAGCATATCCCTGTCCGCGGGCCGCTCGAGCAGGTTCACAGCTTCCTTTGGAACAAGAACCTCCGCCCTATGAAATCCGTCCGTCCTTGCCCTGTTGTAGGCCAAGCCGCTGGCTATAAGCCATCCTGGCCCGTCGGACCGTCTCGGCTTCTGCATCTCCGTGACATGGAGTTGGCTGTCGCAAAAAACGATGTTTTTGAGAAGCTCCGTGCCGAATCCCTCGCGTTTGATTTTTATCGCCTTCCTATTTCCTTCTTTGTCCTTCTCTAAAGGGATCCACGGATCACCAAAGTTTCCCCGCTTCCATGGACCCACGTCGATTTGCGGCTTGCCCGTGCTTGCCCTGAGAGCGCGCATTCCGTCCTCCTGCGCTGGCAGTAGCCGAATGGCGCGGGCTGCCTCGATAAACCATGGGTCAAGCTCGTCAATCCTATATTGCGGGCTTTCCAGATCCCATGCCTTAAGCCACGTGAGCACGACTCCACCTTGCTTGAAGCCGTATCGTTTAACTCTGTCTTGGTGTAGACGCTGCAACTCAATCGCCTCGTCCTGGAATCGTGTGGACGGGTCAAGCGCACGCACCCAGGATACGAACAGACGCCCCCCGCTCTGCCCGTTCATCCTGGACGCGGCCCAGACCCCGCTTCCGCCGAACGCGGCCGTCGTCTGGCAAAGGACAATGGCATAAACCCAGTCGTCCACGGATGCCGGGTAAACCGACCTCTTCTTGATCTCGTGGTTTTTGGATGCCACAAGGGCATCCAACTCGTCCGGCGACTTCAGCTCGGTCTTGTATTTGTCCTCATCCCCGCTGTTCCATGGATATTGGAGGAATGCGGGCTTGTTAACGTCCTCCACAAGGCTCCATGCGGTTTCCTTGCCATCCGCCAGTTTCAGCAGGCCATCCCGCCAGTATTCTGGATCCGTCGGCAGGCGCTTCGTCGGCGCGCGAGCTAGGATGGTAGCCGCAAGCTGGACCAGGAATGCATGCCATGGGTCGCTTTGGTGCGGCTGGATGCTCACGTAACCCTCCACGGATCCGCAGCTCAATGCGGCCAGAAGGCCCGGAAGGGTCATTTGCCGTGCGCCGCCACGCATCCGCACACCAATGATCTCATCTGTCAGCAGATCATGCATTACGCCTCTCCAATCCCAATCTTGTGTACTCGAACTCATTATCTTTTATCGCAAAGCGGAATCCAGGTTCTGTCGGTGTCGCGTCCACACTGTCTGGGATCCTTTCGTGGTCCGCTAGCGCCAATGGTGGCCCGTTTTCGTCGTCTGACAACCATCTGGCAGGGATCTGGACGCTTCTGACAATGTTGCCAAATGGAGATTCGCGCGGGCTCCTCAGCGGAATATCAAATGTTGGATCCCCGATCCTTGTCAGTATCCGTCCATCGCGCTCCATGTACTGAAGCTTCCCGAATGGTTCTTCACCAACCACGGAGTCGCGCGCCAGTCCGGCGCTGGCCATCGCTTCCCCCTCAATCTCCCGGCCATGGCTTTCCCAGAATGCTGGCAAGCGTTCAAACGCCTCGGGATGGGTTGTCCTCTCGATCAGTACGCGGGCGTCGTCTGGCAGGTTCAGCGTCCCGCGCCCCTCAAGCTCTTGCCACGTCAAGAGGATGGTCCTCACATCCTTATAAACGCTCCCAATGCCAGCAGCCTCACCGCGCTTCTTGGCCACTGGATCGACAGTTCCCGTCCCCCCGGATGTGCAGCCAATCATGGTACCGAGAACAGCCTCGCCACTGCGAACATTAGGCGACGGCACCCGCACCGTTGCGGTTGGGACTGCAAACCGCTCTGGACGCTGCTTCCTGTTGTGCCGATGCAGGCGCCCAAGCCGTTGCAGAAGGACATCCATTGGAGCCAAGTCGGTCACAAGCCAGTCCGCATCTATGTCCAGGCTTTGCTCCAGCGTCTGCGTGCCGATTAGCAGACATGCGCCAGACCGAGACTTCTTGCCCAGCCTTTCGGAGACAGCCTTGTCCAACATCTTGCGATCCTCGCGCGCGAACCGTCCGTGATGCGGGCAGCGCACCCCGCTCAACGAGAACATGCCGGAGAGAAGCTCCCGCCGCTCATCCTCCAGCCGCCTCTCCACTAGACGGAATAGGCTGTTTGCCCTTCCAACCGTGTTGCACACGACAAGTATTCGCGCCTCGTGGGCGAGCGCTTCCACCAGCGGCCCAACGATATCATTGTCGCTCATCATGGACGAATGGAGGTCTACTTTGACGCTTCTGTGGCATGTCGACTCGACCGGAAGTTCCATGGAGCTCGTCGACAGCATTGGGTATGGCTTAGCTATAGCCAAGCCCAGCGAGCGTCTCTCCCTTTGGAAAAACTCCGCCGCCGCCGACTCACCCAGAGTTGCAGAGAGGAGCATGGCCCACCGCCCCCGCCCCAGATGCTTCCTGAGTAGCATGCGGAGCACTTGGCGCATGTATGGGTCCGACGCATGCACCTCGTCAACCACTAGGAGCTGGCGGTCTAGGCAAACTGAGCGCATGAGGCTGTGCTTAACCTGAAGCACCGACAGGAGAGCCTGATCGATCGTGCCCACAGCCACCGGCGCCGCCAAAAATCGTTTTGGATGTTCGTATGACCATAGCCGTTCCCGTCTGCGGTCCGTGTTGTCATCGTCCCATAAAGCATTCTCCGACTCCGGAAGGACGTACTTGCCCTTCGCGCCCATGTAGCCCGGAATTGCCGGTAGGATGGGGATTGGACGTTCTTGCGGTCCAAAGGCCGACCTCATGGCGGTGCGCACACGGTTGTAGATCTCGCGGGCGGCCACCCGCGTTGGGAGGGCAAAATACATTCCGTCGACAAGCTCCTTTGCGTACAGACGGCAAAACCAATAGATGGCAGCCTCCGTTTTGCCTGATCCCGTGTCGGATTCGATCAGGATCAGCCTGCTCGAATCATCGATAGCGAGCTTCTCGCATACGGCGCGTTGCATCGGGAATGGCTCTTTGCCAAATATGCACTTGAAACCTTTGACATCCTGGCGCTCCGGAGTGACAATTCCGATGGTGCGCAGCGCATTCTCTGCGGCGCGAACGGCCAGACTAAAGCGATCCTCCCGTTCGCATCTTCGAAAAGGGAAAAACCGCTCGTCCGAGGCTATCCAGTCCGCCAACATCAAAAGGCCCGCGAAACGGTGCTGAAACCCAGGCGTAGCATCCATGGCCTCCGTCGTCGACGCGAAGGCATCTGGAAACAACTCACCCGCCAACGCCGCAAGCCGCCCTATCGTGACAACCGGACTTAGTCCGCCCTTGTCCCGCCAAAATGTTTCGGCAAAGTTCCTGGCGTTACTGTCCTCATAGTCATTTAGCGACACGGGTCGGCCATGGTGTGAGAGCGCGGCAAGCAGCATGGAGCTCGCTTGTTCGGCTCCACCAGCAAACCAGCTTGAGAGCTCCTCCAGCATTTGGCTCCATTCCGGAGGCCATCTGTTCCGAATGGCCTCTTCGCACAGGAACGCCACAGCCTCAAACACATGCCCAGCCGTGCGCGTTTTCTCGCGACTGGACTTTGCTTGAAATCCCCAGTTGCACTTTCCAAAATCATGAAGGAACGCAAAGACGGCCAATCTAGATTTCTGAGGCTTATCCAGAGCAGCGAGCGGTCCAGACATATTCGGCCTATCCAAAATTGCCAGGAATACTGCCGCAACATCAATGCAATGATCCGATAACGGGTGCATCGCCCCGGTTTCCCGCTTGTATTTTCCCCAAGCCTCCATAGTTGGTATCATAAATTCCGCCTCTCCACTCTGTCCAGTCGCCAGCGCCGGAAGAGCGCGATGCCACTTCCCGCCTAGGAGGAAGAACGCCTCTCCCTTCCAGTATCGGAATCTCCGCAGCATCTTACGGGTGCTTTTTTCGATCGTCCGGACCAGGCAACATTCTTTGGCCATGGCCGATTGGCGGAAGAGGCTGACCTCCGTTCGCGACTACCTGCCCTGATTGCGTCCCACTTGAACGAGGTCCGGATGCCAGGCGACCTTGCTGGCCTCGGTTCTTGCCGTCTGGCGCATTGGCCATAGAACGATGTAAGATGGCCCGCCGGAGATCGGCAAGCCGCGCCTGGATCCATCAGCCGGGGTGCCAGGGGAAGCAGCATGCCCAAAGCAACGCAATCGCAAAGAGAAGTAGATGGCTTCCTCGCGTCGGTCGAATGCGCGCGTGCGCTCACGAATGCCGACCGCCAGGCCGCCGAGCATCATCTTGACACCGGCCGCCCAATCGATTGCAGCAATGTGCGTTTCTTTGGGTGGGTTGGTGAAGAAGGACTCGGGCGGCCATGGGTAGGTTATGGCGCTCAGCGCCGAGGGCTAGATCTCCGTCATTTGCGACCTTTGATGCCGCGACCCGGGAGCACCGCGGGCTCCCATGGGGCCAAGAAGGCCACCATTGCCGATCGGGGGCCTTCACCGCGCATCGGGGTCATCTCGCCGGACACCATCGCGATTTCGCGGAGCCTTACCCCCAGTCCCGCGGGCTGGGAGCCGGCCCCATTCCACGGGGCCCGGCCTCCTGCTCCTCCGGGGGTCAGAGCGGCAAGCGCTACGGTGACCCGTCGCGTTTGGCTAAGGAAGCCGTGCACCCCTCGATCACGCCAAGAACGCTGCGGCTGAGATAGAGAGAAGCGGCGTGCCAATATGCACCTCTGGGAAGAGCGGGAGTGGCCGGCATTCAAGCTCGACGCTGAGGCCATCCGAGAGCAGCTTGCCACCGTTCGGCGGAAGCAGGGGAGCCTCCGGGAAGCCATCTTCGCGCTCGGAATCCCGCAGTCCGCTGAGGCTGAGGCGTTGGCGATCACAGAAGAGGCGTTCTGGAACAGCGAGATCGAAGGCGAAAGGCTCGACCGGGATGCCGTGCGGTCCGCCGTGGCGCGGCGGCTTGGCCTTGAGGCTCCCTTCGCCTTCCACCGGCAAGCCGAAGGGGCGGCTGAGATCGTCCTGGACGCAACGCGGAATTTTCGAGCTCCGCTCACCGAGGAGCGGTTGTTCGGCTGGCATGCGGCCCTTTTCCCGGAAGGCTCTTCCCGCTCGGGGAAGATCCGGACAGCCGCGTGGCGCGACGACGTCAAAGGGCCGATGGTCATTGCCTCTGGCCCAATCGGAAGGGAGAAGATCCACTTCCAGGCGCCTCCGGCATCCCGCCCGCCGCTGGAAATGGGCAGGTTCCTTGCCTGGTCAACGCCGAGCAGGCGATCGACGGCGTCCTGAAGGCGGCCATTGCCCATCTCTGGTTCGTCACGATCCATCCATTCGAGGATAGCAATGGCCGCATCGGCAGGGCGATCGCAGGCTTGGCCTTGGCGCGTTCCGAGGACTTGGGGAGAACCTTCCATAGCCTCTCGCGCCAGATCGCGAAGGAGCGGAAGGGATACTCTGGGAGCCTGGAGAACGCCGATCGATGCGGATTGGACCTGACCGGGTGGGCTTCCTGGTTCCTGGGCTGCCTTTCCCGCGCCGTGGACGGAGCGCGGGAGATGCACCGCCAGGCGTTGCGGAAGGCCCGCTTCTGGACGATCCACGCCCGGTCGCCGCTCAACGAGCGCCAGAAGCTCATGCTCAGCCGCTGCTTGGAGGGTTTCAAAGGTCAATTAACGGCCAGGAAATGGTCGAAGATCGCCCACCGCCCGCTCTTGACGGTCGAGCGCGATATGCGCGAGCTTCTCGAGCTCGGCGTGCTCTCGAGGGACCCTGGCGATCGCAAGAAGGCCAGCTTCTCGGTGGTGGTGCCCGATGAGCCAAGCCTCTGATCCTTGCGCTTCCCCTCCTCCCCACGACTGACTTCCAAAGCCGGCTCTTCGCTGCTGGAGAGCTTGGCGGAAGCCCATCAGACCGGCCACGGAACCCTCTGGAAGCGCATCCCATTGCTCCAGCTATAGAGGCCAATCTCGCGGAAGCACCGGAAGCTCATCCAAGCCCCGGCGATGATCGCCACAGATCGTTCGGGAGCCTTTGGTAGAAGCCGGGAAAATGCCTCGGGCTTCGCCGCCGTCGCGGCCTTCACCGCCTGAAGCCAGAGCTCCGCATTCCTTTTTGCGCGGAGGACTCCTTCCGGCTCCACGATCTGGCAGGCACCGAGAGCAACGCAGGTCGTGAGCGCCCGCCGCGACTCGCAGCCGATTCCCAGGAAATCCGCGGAACGGAGCTCTTGCCGCTCCGCCTCCGCCAGCGCCCCAGATTGAAGCGCGCCTTCCAGCAGATCCTCGACCACCCTCCCCGTGATCCCAAGCTCGAGCCGGATGCCCGACCGCCAAACGATGCTCGGGATGTGATCCCTCGCCCAGGCGATGGGGTCGGCCCGGGCCATGCGCTCGATCTTCCAACCAAAGGCTTTCCTCCTCTGGTCGATCCGCAACTTGGCTTCCTGCAGCAAGGCTTGCGATCGCGATCCGTGCGCCACCGACTCCAGCAGGACCGCATTCGCCTCGCCGATGGCGGCCCATACCTCACCGACCCTTCCGGGAAGCTTCGATCGATCCTCGGCGAGGATCTGCCGGGCCTGGGCCTCCTTGAGCTCCAATCGATCCTTGGCCATCGCTTGCCTTCCTCCCCTTGAGCCCTCTGCCACTCCAATTGCCTTTTCCGACCCTTCCAGCCGGGTGGCTAGAAATGCCACAGAGGATCCTCGATCACCTTCTCAAAGTCGACGCGAAGGGAGTCGGCATGGTCGGCGTCCACCGAGCCGATCCAGAGGCCAACCGCCAACGCCCGCCGATCGACCGGCGCGGTCGGCAGGACCTTGGCAAGCAGCTCCGGCCGCCTCTCCATCGCGGCCCTCGCCGCCTTGAGCCAGAGATCCGCATGCGAGGCCGCCAGCTCGATGACTGTCCGATCGACTACGCAGGAGATCGCCGCCGCGACGCAGAGAGGAGTGCCCGTGGCAAGCTCTTGGCCCACCCCCAGGAAATCCGCTTCGTAGAGGTCATCCATCTCGCTTCTGCTCAGCACTCCCGCTTGCACGGCGCACTCGATGACCTCCTCGAGGATCTGCCACTCCAACGGATAGGCCAGCCGCACGCCAGAGCGCCGCACGATGTTCTGGATGCGCTCTCTCCCCCATCTCATCATGCCCTGCCCGACAATGAGATCGAGCTGCTGGCTGAGCGCCCGGAGCGCTTCGTCGAGCGATTGCATCGCGCCCCGCACCGAGCTCTGAAAGCGGAGTGACTCCTGCAGGAAGGACTTGAGGATCGCGTTGGTCTCCCGGAGCCCGTCGAGCAAGCCTTCCGGGCTTTCGGACGGCTGGGTGCCATCCTCAGCCATCAGCTTCGCGCGAACGGCTTCCCTCAAGTCCGGACGCTCCTCGAGCGCCGAAAGAATCTCCTCCAAAGAGCCCATTTCCTCAGCCACGACCGAATATCCTCCCAAAGAAGGCTACCGGCAATGCGAAGTGCGACTCGCGGCGGTGCGCTCAGGGCTTCCAGCCCACCCTCCCGAATCGAACCCCCAGCCTTTCTGCCTCATCCACATCCGAGATCCGCATCCAAAAGCCGACAGCGACGGCGCGAGAGCCGGTCGGTGGCGCCGGCAGGTACTCGGCCAGGAGCCCCGGGTCGACCTCCAAGGCAGCCCTGACCGCCTGGAACCAGAGGCGGGCCCCTCGCGCAGCACGGGCAATCACCCGCCGATGCACGACTCGGGACGCAGCCGCTGCGATGCAGACCCGCTCCTCGGTGTCAACATCGGTTCCCACTCCCAAAAAATCGACACGAAGGAGGTCGTCCTCCTCCTCAGGGCTCAGACCCCCCGCATCGCTCGCCTCCTGAATGACCTTCCAGAATTCGCGGCGCTCCATCCCATAAGCAAAAAGCCCGGCGCTCCCTAGCAGAATTTCGATCCGCTCCTCCAGGTTGCGTATCGGCTTGTATCCGGCCATTAGGTTCAGCTTGACCGTGAGCCGATCGACCGTGTCCTCAAAAAGGCCCTCGGCTCGATCCAATGCCGCCCGCGACAACTCTCCAGCCTCGATCGAGGCTTGAAGGCCGCTATTGACCTGCAAGAACTTCTTCCAGAATTCCCCTTTCTCCTCCGGAAGGCTCGCGCTCCTCTCCGCTACCATCGCCCTCCGGGCGGCAGCCTTCCACTCGGCGCTCTCCCTCGCCTTGGCCAGAATCTCCTCGTCCTTAACCTCACTCTTCATCCATCAGATCTCCCGAACGATCGTTTCGTAGCAGACTTGCCGCCGAATGGCCTTTTCTTCTTCCAAGCAATTCCTCGAAAAGCTGGCCACCACGGCGTGCCGCTTGGAAGGTGGCCGGGCCAGGAAGCTCGTCACCGTGCCCGGCCTGGCCGCCTCCGCGGCCATCACCACCTTAAGCCAAAGATCCCCGTGCCTTGCCGCGCACTCAATATCCTCAAAGCTCCAGCTCTTGGAGAAGAGGAGAGCCACGCAGACGGGCTCCCCCGACCATCGCTCCATGCCAAGGCCCAAAAAATCGGCCAGGAGAAGATCCCGTCGCTCATTCCCGCTCAAGACCTGCGCTTCCGCCGCCCATTCGATCAGATGCGCGACAAGATCCCGCTCCCCTCCGGCAACCAGCTTCACGCCGCTCTGCCACACGATCTTCCCGATCCGCTCCGAAGCCCACTCGGCCAGAGCCCAGGAGTCGATGAGGTCCATGGGCTTGCGGAGCTCCTCGACACGCCTCGCCATCGACTCCACCCTTTTTCCCGTTGCGGCCGCGAACCGCATCCACTCCTGGATCCCGCTCTCAAGGATCGCATGGGTCTCCAGAAGCTGCCGCCAGGCTTCCCCCTCCTCCGGGCTCAATTGGGGCGCTTCCTCGCCGCAGAGCTCCTTGCGAACCGCCTCCCGCCATTCGGGATTGGCGCCAAGCGCCTTCAGGATCTCCTCCGCGCAAGGATTCTCGATTGCCATTGGGGCAATGTGCGCACTTCCCCATGGCTGCACAAGATCCAAAGGGAGGGAAGCACCCAGGGGTCGATCCGCAGCTTCCGGCCAAGCGCAAAGGCATGCCCATTCGCGGGCGATCCTGGCTTCCGGAACCCCGCAAGAGTGGCTTTCCGCCTCTTCCGATAGCGCCCAGCCGCCGGGAGCCGCCCGGCCTGCTGCACGGTCTCTCCGACCGCCGGACGGGCGGCTCCAGGCTTCACGCTCCCTTGCCCTAGAAGGGGGGCTCTTCGTCCGGGATGGCCAGATCGTCGGGCCAGAAGTCGGCATGGGCCGGATCGCACGCAGAAGCCGACCCCAGGGGGCTCCCAATGACCCGCTTCAGCTTGCGATAGGCCTTGCCACCACTCCTCACCTCCTCGATCTCGACCACCGCGGTGCGGGCCGCAAGCAGCTGGTTGGCCACCTCGCTCTCCAAGGTGGTCAGCCAATACTCCTCCCCAGCCTTCTCCCGGACCAACAAGCGGAAGCAGCTCCAGGCCTTGCCCCCAGAGCTCCCCTGCTGGATCTCCGACTTGAGCACCGTCACCACCACGCTGCGATCCTGCCAATCGGCTCCCCAAACCTCCAGCGTTGGCGAGAAGCCCTCCACCTCCTCTACCTCCTCGGACGGAAGCCCAAGGATGCCCAGCAGCCCATAACGCCGGGCATGGCGAATTGCGGCCCCATACTCCCGGGCCGTGGGAGCCGCCGGTTCCTTGCCTCCCTCCATCCTCCTCCCGGCCGTTACCGGCAACATGACCGTTACAGCGCGGTATTGCCCGCTCTCATGGGCAACCTCGGTCACCGCCCCTGCCCATCCCGGCAAGACGACCGGCGGCTGCGAGATCTCGAAGCCGTTGGCCCGAAGCGGCTCAGCCAGCGTGTCCAAGATGGATGCCAAGCTGCCATACCGATACCGCTCCGTACCGCTGGCATTCCTCCCGGCCTCAGCCAAGGCCGCCTTGGCCTTTGCCATCGCCCGGATATACTCCCGGCCAACGTCACCCTCGACGGCCGACATCACCGGCCCATGGACCATCTGCCACCTGTAGGTCCTCGATTCCTCCAGCGCCAATCCCCATCTGTCGCCGGTCGGCGCTCCCGGCGAGCTCTGGTTGTTCTCTTCCATGCTGAACAAAGTACTTCTCGCCGGCGGCACCCGAAGCGCGCCACTTTCCAGTCGTTGCCGGAGAGGTTCTTCCCAGGGGCCTGCCCCAGGGCGCGCCCTCAAGATCGATCACTGACGGGATCCCATGCTTGCCATGCTCCCGGGCCGGACGGCCGCCAAAATCTCCCTTCTCATCGGCTTTTGGCTTCTCCAGCTCCAACCGGGTCATCCCCTCGCGCCATCGACGAGCAGGGCAAGGTCGCTCTTTTTTCTCTCTTCCCACAGGCCACGGGCTAAAAGCCCCGGGGGGATCTTTCATCCGATACCTGGCGACAATCCCGAGCACGGGATCACCAGGAGACGCAACGGCTTCCGAAGGCTTGACGCGCTTCTTGGTTCGGCTCCAAGGAGAATTGCGCCGAAATCGCGGGCGGAGAAGCTAGCTGGCTAGGATCGACGCTAAGGGTCCTCCATTCCCCGCTCAGGATGAAACTAGGCGAAGATCACGTCTCCGCCGCCCTGAGGAACGCCTTCGACCGAGCTTCCGCCGGCTCCAGCTCATAAGGACGCACCTTGGCTGAGACCATAACCGCCACGCCGACCGGCTCCCTGGTCTGCCGCTCCCTGCCAACCGACAGCACATCCGTGGCCTTCACCTGGCTGGAGTCGTCGCTGACCTTGCCAGCCTCTTCGCTCCTTCCCGTGGGGGGAGCGGGACGATCGAGCCGCAACGTTCCGGATTTGAGGAACGCGGCAATCCTCAGGGAACTGAAGCCTTGAAAGCCTCTGGCCATCCTTTTGGCTCCTTTTCCGGTGCAGCTCGGCGGATCTGGCCCGGGGGAGATGCACCATCGCAGACAAGAGCGCGCAGAACTCGCTCCGTTACCCGAAGCGGGTGGAGGAGCTGCCGATGGCGGGGGGAAGAGGCTATTGGTGGTCGAGGCGGGCCTTTCCCCTATGGCAGCAATGGCGGCAGCCGCGTGGCCTTTCCCGCTTGGAGAGGAGCGCGACCGCCTTCTTGTCGAAGGAGGCAAAGGTTTGGCCGCCCAGCCGCTTGCCTCCCTGCGCGATGATGCCGTCGGCGAAGTCTCCCCCAGCTTCCAGCAGCGCAAGCCCCGCCTCCGCGCCGGACCGCACCGGATCTTGCGCCGAGGAGCCATCGAAAGACGCCGGGGAGAACTCCTGATCGCCGCGTCCACCCCCCTTCCTCTCTCCCCAAAACTCTCTCGAAGACGGAGGGCAAGAACCCCGCTTCTTGCCACCCCTGAACGGAAAATCCGCTCCCCTGACCCGCTCCATTCAGCGAGGAGCCTAAAATGCTTTCGCCCTGCTGTCCTTGGCATTAACCACCATCGCGCGCACCCCGACAATCTCCGCAGCGCGCTGAACCGCGTCGCGCAAAAGGCCAGCGCCGATTCCCTTCCGTTGCCATTTCTGATCCACGGCGAGTCGCGCAAGAAGCACGATCGGGATTGGATAACTGGCTAGTCCTTTTTTTAGGCGCTCTGGCGCTTTGTCCGCACTGACTGCTCCGACCGCGAGAGTAGAAAAACCGACGACAGTGTTCTCGCCGACAAGGCCAACGTAAGTCCGCGAGGCATTGCCTGCTGACTCACCAGGGCGTATTTGGCCAGGAAATCGTTGAGCGCCTTTTCTCCGCAATCGAAAGCTGAAAGGTCATGCCGCGCGTCAAGCTTGGCGATCGCAAGCCGCTCTCTAGCGCTTGCCATTCGAGAAGACGGTCGGTTCGCTCAGCAGCATGCGCATGCGCGGCAAATCCCGAGGTGGAGCGTCAAGCTCGGCGACAAAAGCTTCCCACCCCTCTGGAGACAGTTTGATCACTCGGCTGACCTCAGCGGCTTCGTTGGGAACGAGGGAATGTTTCGACTCGGTCCTAGGCTGCGCGCTCATGGTGGAACCTGCCAAATGTTTTTCTTTGCCGCAGTAGAAAACTGGAATGGAGCAAATTCAGCAATACTACGAAACAGGCATACCGTAGTTGGCTAACAAAATATCGTCAAGCGATCCGTGACGCTGTTCCAGCACAATGCCTCGGCGACCAGTGAGATACGCTTGGCTTGCCGGCAACGATCCTGCAAAGTTTTCCCGCCATGCGGCAATATCTCGACATGGCCTCCCAGCCTCTCCTCCCTGGGCGTTCTTCTGTTCTTGCCCATCCTGATCGCCGTGGCGAGCATTGCGCCGGTTGGCGTTAGCGTCTTCGGAACCATCGCCTTCGGCAGTTCTTCCCTCTTATGGGTGATCGGGCTGGTGATGGTCGCGCTCTGGCTGCCGAGATCGTGGCGTCCGCATGCCAGCGGCTCGGCGATTCTGCTGCTGGCGATCCCCCTGGTCTCGGCGGCTGAGGACACGCGCCGGATCAGCCAATGGCTGCGCCTTCCTGTCGATGCAAGGGCTGTTCGTCAACCCCTTGGCCGCAGCAAGACGCAGTTCTGGCGGCTGGAGGATGGGCATTCGCGGCTCGACCTTAGCATCGACCAGATGCCCCCGCTTGATCCGGCGTCCAAGCTGGGGCCGGGCATGGATACCCGGTGGCTCATCGCCGAGATGCCGGAGCCGCCGCGGGCGGACATCCGCTGAGCGCAGCCGCAATTGCTGCTTGGAGCTACGCGCCCGCCTGGTGCCGCGGAGCGGCTTCCAAACGCCTTTCGAGCCGGTCGAATCGCGAGTTCGTCTGGGCTTGCGAATCGTCGATACACTTGTCCAGGCTTTTGAATGGCTCATCCATCTGCGCCTCCAGGCTTTTGAAGCGCGCATCCATGGCGTCCCGCAGGTCGCCGATCCGCTTGTCAACCTGCTCGAAGCGCTTGTCGATCTGGTGGAAGATTCCGTAGATCACGGCGCTCAAGCCGTTCCACGCCGATCGTGGCGGCCCGGCCGAAGGATCAAACGCCTGGGCTTACATTGACCCGCACACCCGGACGCCCAGAGGCGCCCTCGTCATCAGGCTCCAGCTGGCCGAGCGGCCGGTATCCCTTTTCGAGATCCAGCGCAGATTCGTTTCGAAGCCGAGCGCCGCCGCCCCGGCCGCGTTTCAGAAGACATTCCAGAGACTGATGTTTACTCGGGATGATCAAGCGACTTTTGTCCCGTGGCTGAGGCGGCTTTTGAGCAAAGTCCGGCGCGTGAAGGGCATGCACAAGCACTTATCCCGGGGGTGTCCCGGCGCCGCGCACCTTTTCAAGCACGTGCCCGCCGCCAAGGAAGACCTGCCATGCGAAGCGGCGGTGAAAAATGCGCTTAAGCAGGTGGGGATCGACCTGCGGAGAGCTGACTGATGCCTCTCCGGTGTTGAACCTTCGGGGAACATGAAAGGTGTCCGAAGCCGGATTTGCCGGTTGACGCACAGATTTCCCGCCGGAGAACGAGGAATGACAGCCGCCTGCGAACCAAAGAACAGTCGAAGGGTCGCTCGCTCATGCCAAGGCATGTGCAAATCCCGTCATGGACGCCGCCCTTGGGGCGAATCGCACGGCTTTTGCCGCTGAAGCAGATGTTGCGCCGCATGAGATGAGCTTCACAGCACCCGTCAGAGGCGCTATCCTAACCAGCGATGCGCAGATGGGGCGTTCATCTGGGAAATCTCGGTTTATGACAGAGACGTGGAGCGCCATCTCTCTGGTGGCTAGGAGTTAAATCCAGACATCATCCTGCGGCCAGGGAATCGACGAAACCACTCCAACTGACAGCCAGCCCCGGCGGCCGTTGATCCGTCCGAGCGGAGTAGCCCCAAGCAAATGCTGGACGTAGGGGATCTTCATCGGCCTTACAGCCCTCCCAGCAGATCAGCAAAGCTTTTGAATGGCATTGAGTAGCGTTTCGCCTCCAGAACCGCTTTGAAGCCATCCGCCTCGGGCACCGTGATGCAGTCAAAGCGAATCGCTTCGAGCAAGATCAACTCCGTTCGGAGGATGCGTTCCTTCCCGATCCACTCGATTGCTCGCCGACGGAAGCACTTCTTTTCGTCCGACGCGATGTGCCACCGCTTGGTTTTGGCCAGCGCAAGGCATGCCGCTTCGCCACGGCCCATCACGTCGCGCAGCTCGCTGAACAACGCAAGGTATTCCACACTATCGATGTCAAGGAGGCTAAGATCGCCACGGCAGATCGCAGCGTCAGTCTCCTCGCGCTGAGCTGGATCAATCATCTCGCCGAGCACCTCTTCTGGCGCGAGGAATTGGTACGGCTCGAGCACACCCAGAAGCGGCAACTGCCCGATGTGCAACAGGTTGATGAGGACGTTCGTATCGGTGACGATGGCAGCCCTCTGGCAATCCGTGGCCGTTGGTTGGTCGCTTCCCACGATCACTCCCAATTTGCAGAGGCGATGAAGTCCTCCACCTCCTGTGGACCAAGGCCGACCATGGAAGCCAACTCGGCGAACTTTCTGCGCGTGATCTCCTCTCGACGATAGGCTTCTCGCGCAAGGGCGAGAAAACGACGGCGGAAATCAGACCTGTCTTCGGTCGGGACCTCCGGGGCAGCAAGGAAGCCCGCAATCTTCCGGCCATCTCCGCGGTCTTCCGCGGCCTTGAGGCGTTGGAACTCGCGCTCGTCGATCAGCCGAAGATTCATTAGGCGATAGAGGACCGAAATCCGGCTCACTCTGAAATGATGAGCGAGCAATACGACGTCGTGGAGCTGGATCGCTTGCGATCCGGGCGTGGCGCGCTGCTCGACTTGCACTACCTCGGCCTCGTCGAAAACCGCCATCTGGGCACGGCTCGCCGCCCCCTTGCCGAACTCGAGGATGAACTGCGCGACGCCTTCGGCCGGCATCAGGAACTCCGCCGCGAAGGCATTGGCGCGGACCTCGAGGAGGTCCGAACGCTTCTCCACCCGACTAACCGCACCAGCTCGATCTCGGTCCATCAGCACGTGTCCATACTCATGGGCCAAGGAAAAACGCTGACGCACAGGTGCATGGTTCGCGTTGATCACCACGAACAGGCCAATCGTGCTGTCGATAAGGGTAAGCCCCGATATGTTTTCCGGAAGCGCGACCGTACCAGTACGCACTCCTTGCGACTCGAGCAGCTCGCTCAGGGCCCCGATGGGGGCCACGCCAAGCCCCAGTCTCTGCCGCTCCTCGGTGGCCACTTTTTGCCCCTGCCCAATCGCGTCCCAACGCGACTTCGCCGATCGCAATTGATAGGTTGCGGTGATAGGCTGGACGCGATCGATCTCGAGCAGCCGCTCGAGATTGGTCAGCTCGTGCCCAAGCGCCATGCTGTCCTGTAACGCCTTTCGGAGGTCTACTTGCTGGGCGAGTTCGGCGTCCGAGCGAAAAAGCGCCGAAAGCGCGTCACGCTCCGCGAAGGCCGTGACAAAGAAGGATTTGATGTCCCTGCCCAGCGCCCGCGCGAGGCGATCCAACTCCAGGCTCGAGACGGACCGAGCTCCCGACTCGATCTGGCCGAGCGCGACGCGGCTCAGTCCAACGGACTCGCCGAGTTGTTCCTGGGTGAGCCCGCAGCTTTCCCTCGCGGAGCGAATCCGCCGTCCCAGCTCCTCTCTCGTCATCTCCATGTTCGTTCCTTTTGTTATTGGATGATTGATTTTCTATCTAGAATTGTCCATGAACGGATTGTCTGCAAGCTAAATCGTCCCACAGGTCGTCGGCCAACCGTGGCACAGTGGATAGCTCCTCTTGCTGGGCCTAGGGCCTCACGCCAAAGTTGGGTCCGCGGACGAAAGGTGAAGAAATCGTGGTGTCGCGAGAAATGCCCCGCGGAAGTCTTTGTGCTCTCAAGCGACATCGGAAACTGACTCCTTGGCCTTATGGAGAAGGAGAGCTGCCCCCCCCCGATGCGGTTTTCTGAGCGGTTGCGGCAAAGGGGTGAGCTGCTGCTGCAGGTCAGAGCGCCGTTTCGCGTTGAGCTAATCGAGGATCGCGGTGGCCACTAGCTGCCATTTCTCACGAAGGTCGACCCTAGGGGGAAGCAGGAAGGCCTGCAAAAGAGTAAAGGGAAGGCCACCTTTCGCCGGTAGGAACGGAGTGGGCCAACGCCCAGATTGACTCCCTCTGGCTCAAGCTCTTCAAGATCGGCGCGCTGGTCAGAGTGCTTCCCCGTTCGCCAGGAGATCCCCTCGGGCGGAGCCTTGCTCCCGAAGCGAGCTTCTATCCTTTACAGAGCTCGCATTCAGCCCAATTGCGGAGAAATCTTGCTCGATCCCCGCTCACGAAGGCCCTTTTCCCCGCCGGACATCCTCGCAGTCGACTCGGGCCTTCCTTGCTCGCGCGGAACCTTGCATTGGTGAGAAATGGCGGTTCATCCACGCCAGCCTTGCGGTTGGACTTGCACATATCGCATGCAATATTTTGTCATTGATCCCATCATGTCTCCATGAGGCTGATCCTTGACACCGCGACCATGGTCGCCGCCATTCGCAGCGACGCGGGAGCATCCCGCCGCCTGCTGGTTGCGGCGTTGGAACGGCGCTTCACGCTGCTCGCCTCGATGCCGCTGATGATCGAGTATCAGGCGGTCATGACGCGATCTGAGCATCTGGAGGCATCCGGGCTGTCGGTGGACGAGGTTACTGCGTTGCTGGACGCCGTGGCGGCGGTGGCCGAACCGGTGCGACTGGCGTTTCTGTGGCGGCCGACGCTGCGCGATCCGGACGACGACATGGTGCTGGAGGCAGCAACGAACGGCAGGGCTGATGCCATCGTGACGTTCAATCTTCGCGACTTCCGGGAAGCCGCGGGGAATTTTGGGATCAAGGTCCTCGCTCCAGGCGAGGCATGGAAAGCATGGGAGGTTAAAAGATGAGGAAGAGCAATTTCGCGCTGCGGCTTCAGCCCTCGCTGATGGACGAGGTGCGCAAGGTGGCCGAAACGGAAGGGGTGGCGATCAACCAGTTCATCAACGTGGCGGTGGCCGAGAAACTCTCGGCCCTGCGCACGGAGGCCTATTTCGCGGAACGTGCGGCTCGCGCTGACATCCCCAGGGCGCTCGACATCCTTTGCCGAACGGGCAAGGGCAAGGCTCCGGTGAAGGGCGATGCGCTAGCCAACTGATTCATCGCCGTCATTGCGAAAGGAAGACGCTGCGCTGGTGCGCCCGCGGACTTCCGCCGGACAAGGCGCTCAAGAAGGTCTCCGCGGACATCGAGATTGCCTCGCGGGCCGCTGCGGCCAGGCAGTCCAGGCTGGATCACCCTTGATCCGGCTCGCGTCCGTGGTCACCAGCCTTCCGCCGACGGTTGCCCGAGCGTCCCGGTGATGAGCGCCGGGCGTCCGTTCCCAGCCAGCCTAGAAGCGGTCTGCTCCTAAAAATGTGCCCAAACATGCCTATGGATGAGTGAGCGCATCCTTTTCGTCACGGTTTTGACCGGCTGGGCCCGGATTGCCATGGCCGTTTCGCTCTCCGGTTGACCGGGCGGTTTTGATGCGCCGACGCGCATCCGGATGATCCGCCGGGACATCTCTAGGCTCTTGGTCTTGCCACGCAAATCCAGAATCTCCCTGGCGAAGACCGACGGCCTCCGCTCCCCAAGAAACTCCCGGACCGCCGTGTTGACCCGCCTCTCCTCCTCCGCCCGAGCCCTGGATAGCCGACGCGCCAGCTTCCTCCGCCCAAGGTTGCTCCGCCGGATCCGGCGCGCCTTGGCGGGATCCTTGGCGTCGCGGGCCAGGCCCAGCCTGGGGCAGCCAGCTCGTCACGCAGGGCATGTCCGGCCGCTCGACAGAGCCTTCTCTCCACGCACCGGACGCCGACACGTCCATGCCCGTCGAGCCCGTTTGGACATCGATCGTAGCCAGCTCGCTACTCAGCAGAGAATGTGCTCTCCAGTTCGCCCTCGATCAGCCTGAAGAACCAGTCGTCGGTCAGATCGTGCGCCTTGTCCAGCCACGTCGAGAATCCGTCAGGGATGGATGGTGTACGGTCGCGCCGCCCATCTGTATCAGAGGCCATCGGTCCTTCCCTGTCCTGAAACGGTGCTGCACCATCTGTATAGCCATCGCATCGGGAATCTGGGCAGTGGGCAGCATCTCATGGAACGGATATGCGCTCTCCACTCTTTCCGAGAATCGGCCAAGCAAGAGATGGTAATCCGGGTCTCCTCCCATCCCCGCAGCCGGTAGGGTCCACCTCAGCTCCAGGATGACTTCGACGAGGGGTTTGTTCTTCAGTTCTTTTCTGGGCATTCCGCTCTCCGCTGGGATTCTGACTCGCCCGCGAGATCGACCGCCTCGGCCGGAATCGCAAGGCAGCGCGCCGCTACGATCTCGCCCTTGACGTGGTCGAGGCGGATCGGCGGATTCTGGATTCGGACCCGCTTGTCCATCTCGCCAATATGTCCCGCCGTAGCGCGCCAAGCAATCGCGGCAGAACGCCTTCCGTCGCCCCAGCAATGGCTTGAGCGGCTTGCGATCACTGTTTGGGGACTCCAAGCTTCCTGAAGCTCCGCCCTTGTTGGCCTCGGGGCGGGCCCCCTCCGTGATCCCATGTCCGACGACGAAGGCATAGCTCCTCACGGGCAGCCCAGGAAAAATCTACTCAGCCTTGGAGAAGATCACCAGACAGGCTGCGAAGGCGGCCCGCAGAGCCCTGAGCAGAATCTCCGAGCATGGGACGGAATCCTCGCCTCAATCCCCGGATGACCTGCTACACCGCGACTGCCCCGTAGGTTGGTCCTTGGTCTGCCGATCCTTCCCAACCGCCACGATGTCCGCCCAGATGACCTCCTCTTCCTCCTCGTGGCTGATGGCTCCCGCCGGATTACCAATGGACAGAGAGTTGAAGCATGTCTTACGGTCCGGCGCCGCCACATACATACGAACGTCACTGTAGCCGTTCTGCTTGCGGCGCACGCTCTACTCGAGCAGAATCGAAGACGCCAACGTGCCTGAAGCAAGCAGGGCTACCGTTACGCGACGATCGCCGCCAATCCAGCGAGCCGGAAGCGGCTCTTCCTGCCTGAGAGGAAAGGAAAGGAGGCTCTCCAAGAGATCCTCTCCCCGGAGGATCGCCAAGAGCTCCGCTGGTGGTTCCGGTGGGCTGATCGCAGTCGGCTTGCCCCTTCCGAAGACTCTCCAAAGCCATCAAAGAGCATCTGGGGGGAATCATCGCCTTTCTCCGGAGCCGGATCACCAACGGAACCATCGAAGCGATCCAGGGGCGGATCGAGCTTGCCAAAAGGATGGTCAGAGGCTTTCGAATCTTCCGCTACCCAAGAATGGCCCCGTTCCACAAAGCCGGAAAGCTGCGGCTCGATCTTCCGGAACTACCCGCTGGAAATAGCGAAGAGGTCCGAAAAGTACCTTGTCCGCGGATTCGCGTAATGTTACGTTTCTTGTAAAATATATGATCATTTTGTAACCCGGAGAATCACCTATGCCCGTAGCCCGTCTCAACACTCCATCATCGCGCATTCACATTCCTGCTCCCTACTACTATATCCCCGCAGGTGAGTTCTCGGCAGGTAGCTTAGCGGAAGGACTGCTGGTAGATCCTGGAATGTATCTGCTTCACTCTCCTGTTCGTTCTATTGAACTATATGATCAGCATACCGGAAATAAGGTAGCGGATTTCAAAGTAGCAGCTACATGCGACCAGAGCACGTTTGCCAATTATATGGTCCTCCTTCGTCCCGTTGTAATGAAATTTCCGATCGACGACAAAGCTGCGACCGGGAATTTGAGCATTCAGCAGATTCCGTTCGATGGTTCGCTTATTCCCGTATTTACAGCAATAAATGATTCTTCGGGGCATATTGTGGCGTATTGTCGTTCTATTGACTCAGCTATAGTTCCGTATGTAACCAACAGGGTGCAAAAATGGACCCCAGGCTCACACAGAGACAAATCGTTCGAGTTCCGCATCGGTGGATCGTTGAACGGATTTTTAGTTATCACTTCCGCAGTAGCCGCAGCAGGTTCGAGCGTGCTTATGCAGTACGAACTCTTCAACTCTCCAATGGCAACCATCATGGGGACCATACCTAATGCGGTGGGCTGGTATGATATTGGAATTGCTATACCGTCAGAATTCACATTGAACATGACGCTCGGGGGGACGATCACGACTTATCCAGCGGTCGATGTCTACCTTTCTCTGTAAGGCTCTCCACTGCATGGAGTGGGTAAGGGAGCGCATTTTCCGGGCTCCTCGCTGAATTGAGTGGGTAAGGGGGGGAGCGGATTTCGGTTAAGGGATGGCAAGAAGCGGGGTTCTTGCCATCCGTCTTCGACGGATTTTTGGGAAGAGAGGAGGCCGGAGGCTAGCGAAAACACTTCGACTCCGTCGATCCTGCTTGACGGCGGATTGCCGGGCCGGGCTGCCTAGTGGATGCTTGCGGGATGGACGCAAACAAGCTTTTTGCTGCGGCGCTGCACCTAGGTTCGGAAGGAAAGATGACCCGGAGTGGGCTCTCCGCGAAGGAGCATGCTCTGAAGATCTGGCTACGGTTTTGAGCACGGTCATCGGTTTCCCTGTCCGGAATGTCGAAGAGCTTTCCCCATACACGACACGGTGGGGAAGCGATGGAGGCAGATGGACTTCTGGCGGTACCGGACCGAGTGGATTGCTCGGGCTCCTCGGATCGAGTGTCCAGAGCATCGAGTTCAACTGATGGAGGCAGGAGAGGGGCCCGACTAGGTGCGCAAGGAGTTCCCGCACCACGGGCTGCTTCCGAAAGCAAGTCTTTGGGCGCTCCGAGGCAACGAATGGACGCGAAGCGAGAAGTAGATGGGTCTGCGGAGTTCCCTTTGAGCCGCCGATCCTCGGTTGGGAAGAGCCATTGGGTTACGAGAGGCTCTCCAAGAGATCCTCTCCCAGAAGGATCCACAAGAGTTTCGCTGGTCACTCCGGTGGGCAGATCGCAATCGGCTTGCCCCTTCCGAAGACTCTCCAAAACCATCCAAAAGCACCTGGGGGGAATCATCGCCTTTCTCCAGAGCCGGATCACTGGCGGCACCATCGAAGCGATCCAGGGGCGGATCGAGCTTGCCAAAAGGATTGCCAGAGGCTTTCGAAGCTTTTCCGCTACCGAAGCATTGCCGCGTTCCTCAAAGCCGGAAAGCTGCCGCTCGATCTTCCGGAACTACCCGCCGAAAATAGCGAAGAGGCGCTTTCCAAAGCCCTCATGAGACCGATTTCTGGCAGCAGCACCCTTTTTAACGCCTCTACATATCACAGAGGTTATCCCTGAGCTCGAAAGGTAGCTTATTATAATAGCGCCCCTTATCGTTTGGGAATCCCCATAGATCAAATGGACCATGGAGTCGGTACTGCCGTTTTAACGGCGGCCGATGACAATCTTCATGCCACTGAACGACCAACTTTCCCAATTTACGCTTCACTGGGCGGCTTGATTTCGCTACCAGCGCCATCTGAACGGCCCCGAGAAGCAAATCGGTGAGTTGGAGTAGGTCGTCACTTGCAGAATCCCGAAGTTCAATTCTCATCTGGACGGCAGGAAACGTCCTGCCGATAGATTGCGAACGACGGCTGTCAAGCTTAGCGCGGTGCGGCAAGTAGTCCTCAAAATTATCCACCATATTCCGATCGGGCATAGTGGCTCGGTCTTTGGCATCGGAAACAAAGGTAATATTGATCCGGTCGAGCTTTTCTGGACCAATATGCCAGGCGATACCTGCCTTGAGTGCCATAGCAGTAAACCGGTTGTACGCATGGAAGTCATGGGTGAATCGGCGATGCTCATATGCCTGGCTATAACGGTCTACAGCAAGACAAGAAAAGCACACACTGTCAAGGCGACGATCCTGAAATAACTGCATCCACGAAAGGGCGACACGAGCTTTTGTCCCATATAATCCATCAAACGACCCCGGAAGACTGCTGAAGTGGATCTCACCACAGTAGTTGTTACGCGTAGCGCGAAGCTTCTCCCTTACGCGATCGATATCCGCCTTCTTAACGAAAGATAGACCGATGAGAAACCAGCGCTTGTTGGGCATGCTCTCATCGTGAAAGACGCAATACTCCCCATGTTGCACAACGAAAATGTTCTCCGGATTGAGGATTACGGCTTCGCCAGAACAGCCTTATCCAGGATCGACTGCTCCTGGAAGTTCAGTTCTTTAGTCTCCGCCTGAGTGGCCTCGATGGCTTCAATTTAAAAAGGACCCTCGGCTTCCCACAAGCACTCAGCGGAAGACACGAGCCCTGACTCGTTTCTCGTATCATAGGGAACTCTGTGCTGAGGTTGGCGCCGTTCGGCATCGTTCTCCTTCCCTCGTGCTCATGCCCAAGCAGCCCCGCTTTTGCTTAAGCGCTGGCCGTTAGTTACTCCACTTCCTCTTGCCCAACTTCTTCTCGAACCGGCCGAATACCGATCCTTTGCAATTCACGCTCAAGGAGGCATACCGTGCGATTTCGATCGGCATACCACTCCGACTCCCGAACACGCACGAACTTCCATCCTGCCCGCTCAAGCTGCCGCTGCCTCGCCATGTCGGATTCAAATCTCTCGGGCCCATACCAAGCGTCACCGTCACACTCCACGGCGAGCCGATTGGACAATCCCTCGACCACGAGATCAATGCGGTAGCCCGCGACTTCATACTGTGGATAAACCCTATAATTCTTACGAAGCAGCTCTAAGGCGACATCGACTTCGAACCAACTTTCGTATGGGTCCGGCTGGCTGCCTGGTCGTCTATGGGTCCGTAGTGCTTCGTGCTCGAGTCGCTCGAGCTCCTGATAGACCGGCTGGATCTGCTCGGGGCTCGAAAAAAATTGCAAGAGGCGCCAGCGCAGATCTTCACGACTGAGGTCATGCGGCTGGACGCTATGGAAAAGCCACACCTGATCTCGCGCCCGGCTCATGGCGACATTGAAGCGCCGCTGAGCTTCGATCTCCGTCAATGCCCTAAACTGATGATCGGGGGCGACGATCAGCGACAAAAAAATCACATCCCTCTGGTCCCCCTGGAAGGAAGCAGGCACTCCGCAGCGCAGTTTTCTCTTCTCACGAACCTCGGACTCGAGGACCTCGGCCAGTTTCTTTTCAATCAACTCCGCTTGGGCGTGTCCCTGCAGGACGATCACCCCCATGGTCTTCTCGTCATAGGTATCGTCATCGATACACGCGCGGATTCCCTCCACGATTGCCTCTGCCTCCGCACGGTTAAGGATACGCTCCCCACTGCCTTCGCAGGCGCCTTGCGGCACAAAGATGGATTGCAGCGGTTCCAATCGATTGGGAGGCGGCTGACGCAAGGGGATCAAGGGGACGTCTGTGTAACAGAGGTCGTTGCTGAAGCGAATAATCTCGGGCACGCAGCGAAAATGCTCGCGAAGGGAGATAGGGTGTCCAAAAGCTCGCTCGGCATGGTCGTAGAGACTTGTGTCAGGCCGGAATTCGTCCCGGAATCGAAACTCATGAAGATGATCGCGCGCGAGGCGGGCAATGTCATCTTCGAGGATACCTACCCCTTCGGGGCTATTCTGCTTATCGTCTCCGACGACGACGATTCGCTTGGCCAGGAGAAGCAACGCCAGGGCCCCGATTCCAGCTTGTGAAGCCTCATCCACGATCACCGTGTCGAAAACCCCCGGCGTTGGGTCCGTGGTCTCCCACAGCTTGTGGAGCGGCATAATCCAGCATGGCATCTTGGGGAGGCACTCTATCAGATATTTGCGGGATGTCCCCCGGTGCCGATAGGCGTACTTGCCCGTTCCCTTTCCGATCCGCGCGATTGCCTGTGTCCAAGCCATGAGATTCTGTTCCGTCCGGTCGTCAAGTCGCAGAAAGAAGGCGTGCCAGGCTTTGAGCGCCACCAGTTTCTTGAGCTTCTCCTCTTTCTTATCTTGCAGCCGCTGTCCTCTTTCGGTGAGCTCCTCGTAGCGCCTCAGATCCGCCACCTTGCGAAGCCACGTCCTTGCAGCGGCCCAAGCCCATGCCCGTTCGAGCCGACGCAATCGATCCTTCCACTCCGGATTGCCTTGGGTTGCCTGCAGGAGGCTTGTGAGCTCGGGACATGACCCTCGAAGCTGATCCAGCAGCTCACGGTAGCGGCGAAAGTGATCTCTCGCCTCCATGAAGCGTTGCCGCGTCTGCCACGCGGCGGTCCACCTCGCGGGGTCACGATCCTCGATGGCCTGCGCAAGCTCAGCCATGCAGGGATGCACCGCACTATTCGCAACCCCACGGATTGCGCCGTAATGCGCCTCGAATTGCGCCCGTACCCGCTGCGCAAGGCGAAGGGCTTGTTCGGCGTCGAGAGCGCGTTGCCACCTTGTGCGCTCATCGGGTTCCGCCAGGGCCACTCTCTTTTCGATGGGAACGATATCGAGGGCCTTGCGATCAGAGACTCTGAAGTGTTCCACCAGACGGGTAAGCTCTTGACCAAGATCCGCCACCTGATCTACCGCACGTGCGGGATCGCTATGAGGGATTGCCACCGGTCTGGGCCATAGTGTTTGGAACTCCTGAAGCAGCCTCTTTAGTTCGAGGAACCCCAATAGCACGTCGAGCGACTTCTCCTCGCAAGGGGCCTCTCCATTGACCCTACAGCGTTTCTCGATGTAGCGGGTTTCCCGTACGACGCGAGGAGCAAGAAAACCCCAGCCTCGCCGGCCGCCGTTTCTCAAGTGCTCAAGCCGTTGCCGAGTGTCGGCCAACAGCGTCCCGCCCTCGACGTCGGACGGCACGTCGATCTGGAAGGTAGTGGCGCGCTCCCGTGCTGCGCGCATCTGCTCAACGAGGTCCGTGACCTCCTGTTGGAATCGATCCCAACGAGCATCTCGATTCATCAGCAAGTCCTTCACGATTTGACGGGTTAGGTCACCGAGAATGGACTCCGCCCGCGCCGCGTGTGCCTCGAGATTCTTCAGAAAGTTCCGGCACGCATCGAGGTTCGCCAGACAAACCGCTCGCAGCGCAGGCAAGTACTCATCGGGCAACCCGCCACGCATGGACTCGGCTGCATCTTCTGCGGCACGAAGGCTCTGAAGCGCTTGCGCGAACTCACCGGGATCGGGAAGGGGAAACGTGCCGACCTCCAGGCGGAGGCCGCTTAAATGCTCGTTAGTCATCGCTACGTGAACGTCGGCGAGGAACGCGATATCGTCAGGCCCGAGGGGACAGCGGCTCTGCTCGTCTGGCAATGGTGGAAACCACTCGTACCTTTCGAGTTCTTGCTCGACCTGCCTTGCAATCTGCGCAGCAGTTCCCTGATATCCCCCAATGAGGGCGTGCGAGTGAGTCTCGGCTTCTCGTAATTCCCGAAGTTGGCGGACAACTGCGGCAGTCTCATCTTCGAGTTGACGGAGTTCCTCCTCCCATCGGTCGATCTCGCTCTGCGCTTGCTCTGCCCCCCTCCATTCGTTCTTCCGGGAAAGGATGCCCCGGACGCTATTTTCCAGAAGCCGGTGGTCCTCGCGGCCTGAGCCGAAAGCCGTGACGCAGAGGTTACGGACGTCCTCCGGCAAGAGATGCCGCAGCACCCCCAACGCTTTGGATGCGTGGGCCGTGACAAGGACACGTTCACCTGTTGCTAGGAGGTGACAGATCAAATTGGCGATAGCATGGCTTTTCCCGGTTCCGGGCGGTCCCTTGACGAGCACATAAGGGCGAGCCCCAAGACGCTCGATGATCCGTCGTTGCTCCTCGTTTGTTGGTCGGGGGAAGTAAAGGCGATCGCCCGCGTTGGTAAAATCGAAAGAGGCGTCGGTTCCTCCGACGGCCGGTCTGCTCGCTGCTTCGCCTTCACTGACGAAACGTTCCCAAGGGGCTATCGTTGAAAGCGCCGGCTCCCGCTCACAAGCGTTCAGAAGCTTGTTGATCAATTCTTCGTATGCCGTGGGGCGCCTCTCGCGGAGGACGAGCGCCGGTGCGTAGAGAATTCGCAACCTTTGGTCCGCTCGTTCAAGTGGAGTCCAGACGTCTTCGCTGACTTCGCTATCGCCGCTCGCCTTGTTAGCGATGATGCGAAGAACCTTGGCGACGCTTACCTTGTCCCAGGCCCGAACATCCAGTTCCTCCAACCGATCTTCAAGGTCGGTTCCGTCCAGCCGGGGCCGGGCTTGGTGCTCCAACATGTCCAGGTCAACACGGAACTTCTCAAAGGAAGCGGCCGGCGTTACTTTGAGAACGTCTCTTGCGGCCTCGAGAGTGATTTCAGCGGGAGCCGTGAGTAAGTGCCGCTTCACGGTCACCCCAGTCGAATCGCGCCACTGCAGGAGCCCTACCGCCAGGAGCAGTTCATAACGCTCCTCCGCTTCCTCGAGCCGCCGACGCATGAAGTCAACGTCTTCGTAGACGCGCTGAACTACCTGCCAACGGCGCATCTGCTCTGCCCAAGCCTGCCAGTCATTCAGGAGGTATTCGCGCCAGGCAGTCTTTATCTCACGGTGATCCTCTAGGCGCCGTTCCCACGGAACTCTCGCAGTCTGTGGGCGGCCCGCTCCCCGCAGGGTGCCAGGGTCTGGCACTCTCTTTTCGACAAGGATAGTGATCTGCGGATTGAGCAGGCCGACAAGGTCATCTAGTCTCTTATCCACGTATTTGTCTGGATCAGCCTGAAATTTCTGCGGGACCCAGTCCTCAAGCGCCTTGGACAGCGCCGGAAACGTCGGCTTTCGCTTCTTGCGAACCTCGAGCCAGAGATCGGGGAGATCCGTCGGGTTGTCCGCTAGAAAAGCGGACTTACATGCGTCTTTCCATGTTTGAGGCAGATTCCGAGGGAGATCCGCAAACCAGAGAACCTTCTCCTCCTCCCGATAAGCTGGGATCCGTTTCCGGTGAAGAGTAGCCGTCGCTTGGAGAAAGTGGAGCAGCGCAGCCGTCTTGCGCGAGCTTGCGTTCACGGTTCCTCCACCTCCGGACTGGCCGCCAGAAAACCGCCAATCGGGTAGCGGCGGTATTCAAGGTGGTCCGGGATGGCGTAAGACGCCTCACCATCCACGATGGATTCATTCCAGGGGACCACGACCGCCCGGTTCCGGGAGAATTTCGGAAGCATATCCCAGGCGTTCTGCTTCCGATGGGTAGCGAAGAGGATCGCGATGAACTCGGCGAAGACCACCTTGCCGCTGGCTTCACCCACATTTTCGCCTAAGAGGCGCAAATCCTGCAGCGTCCGCTGGCGCTCGGTGGGATGAGGAGCCCACCAAGACGGCTGAGGATTCACGTTTAACCGCTGTGCAGAAGAGGGAGCCAACTCCTCCTGCAGCGCGGATATCTTCCCGCTTCTTGCCAGGCCTGCCATCAGGATCAAGCGGCCATAGAGCTCCTGGCCCTCTCCTCTCTTTCGCGAGGCCGGATCCGCCAAGCGCTCCGCCATGACTCGTTTCCTCCACCTTTCGCAGGTCTGCCTGCCTTTTCCAACCGATCAGTCCGCGTCAACCTTACCGAAGCACCGATGGCGACCATCTTCTGGCATCCGATCTTGCCTCTCCGAGAAAGATTGAAGAGCCTCCCGATAGGTAGACAACTCTTCAAGGGTCAAGACGTCGCTTCACCTTTCCTTCATCGGAAGCACCTTTCTGCCGGGAAGGCAACTTTCCTGTCATTGCACCTTAGGCAACTCACGGAGTTTGCAATCAGTGAGAGTTGGTGTCAGTAGATTTTCTAGAGAGGCCTTCCCTCAGCTCGCCAGACATCGTCCGTCAGCCGACGGGCAGGAAGCCCTCAAGACAGCCGATGGCCGGGAGACAAAGCTCGGGAACATCGACGCCCATCGATTGCCCGGAGCGGGTCGATGACGGCCCCCAAGGGGCAATGACCGATCTCTTCTAACGGAGCATCCTGCGGGCTCAATGCCTCAAGGCCTTCTTGGGATGCCGGTAGCGGATGAGCAGGGCCTCCCGGTTGACCTCCCAATCGGGCAGGACGAACTCCTCCACGGCATCGCCTACCCACTGGCTCTGCTTCTGCAGGAGGACGACGGCATCGGCGTGGCGCTTCTTCGCCTGCTTGACGAGCCCACGCAAGGTTCCCCCCCCGCCGATCGGTCCCTTGCCCCGGGTCTCCATGACCGTTCCCAGGACCCAGGCGGGACGGTCTGGGCCGCCGCGCGTCCAGACGTCCATGCCGTCGACGACCCGCTTGGTGCCGGGCTTGGCGGGGAGGAGGAGCCCCGGGCCTTCGGTCGGCATGTAGCCGACATTGGCGCAGGCGCCGAGCAGGCCTGCGAGCAGGATGAGGCCCCAGCGGGCCCAAGCGGGCATTTTCACCGTTCTTTGCACGGTCAAGCTCCTTTCTTCCACGGAGCGGTGCGGACTCAGGGGATCACCCGGGTCCCCAGAAGCTCCAGAAAGCGGGCGAGCCATTCCGGATGGGCTGGCCAAGCGGGGGCGGTGACGAGGTTGCCGTCGACCAGGGCCCCGGTCGGCGGAAGATCGACATAGGTTCCTCCCGCCGCCTTGACCTCAGTTCCAACCGCGGGATAGGCCGATGCCCGCCGGCCCTTCAGGCCCCCGGCGGCGGCGAGCAGCTGGGCGCCGTGACAGATGGCCGCAATCGGCTTGCCCGCATCCAGGAACTGTCGGACGAGATCCAAGACCGCCGGATCGAGCCGCAGATATTCTGGAGCTCGCCCCCCGGGGATCACCAGGGCGTCGTAGTGCCTCGGGTCGATCTCGGCGAAGGTGGCGTTCAAGGTGAACCAGTGACCGGGTTTCTCCGAATAGGTCTGATCGCCTTCAAAATCGTGAATTGCCGTTTTGACCTTCTCCCCGGCCCGCTTTCCGGGACAGACGGCATCCACCCGATGGCCGACCATCCGCAAGGCCTGGAAGGGCACCATCGCCTCGTAGTCCTCGACGAAATCGCCGACCAGAAGCAGGATCGTCTTGGCGCTCAACGCACCTGGTCCCCCGTGCTTAAACCTTCAGGAGCTCGGCTTCCTTGGTCTGGAGGAGCCGGTCGACCTCGGCGATGAACCGGTCGGTCAGCTTTTGCACCTCCTTTTCGGCGCGGGTGAGATCATCCTCGCTCACCTCCGACTCCTTCTGGAAGGTCTTCGCCTCTTCGAGCCCATGCCGACGTACGCCCCGGAGGGCCACGCGGCCCTCTTCGGCCATCTTCCGCACCACGCGAATCAATTCATGGCGGCGCTCTTCGGAAAGCGGGGGGACCGGCAGGCGAATCAACTTGCTGTCGACGATGGGATTGATCCCGATCTTCGCCTCTTCGATCGCCTTCCGCACCGCATCGACGACGCTCGGATCCCAAGGCTGGACGAGAAGAAGATGGGCGTCGGGTGCGGTGATGGCCGCCAGCTCGCGGAGGCGCATCGGAGAGCCGTAGGCGTCGACCGAGATGTTCGCCACGAGCTCTGGTGAGGCCTTGCCCGATCGGACCGAGGCAAACTCCTCGCGGAGATGCTCGATGGCCTTCTCCATGCGTTCTTCGGTATGGAAGAGAATCTCTTCGAAGCTGCTCATGCCCTGCCTTTCTGGTTCATTCTGAGGGGAGAGGGTTCCCGCTGCAATAAGAGAACTCGGCGCTACGCGCAGACCCGCGTGCCGATCGGCTCGCCGTAGACCGCGGCCCGTAGGTTGCCCGAAGCAAAGACGTTGAAGACGACAATCGGGATGTTATTATCCATGCAGAGCGTGAAAGCGGTCGAATCCATGACGGAGAGCCGCTTCTGGATCGCGTCGATATAGCGGAGCTGCGTGAACCGCTTGGCCTCGGGATTGAGATAGGGATCGCTGTCGTAGACCCCGTCGACCTTCGTCCCTTTGAGGATCACCTCCGCCTCGATCTCGCTCGCCCGCAGGGCGGCCGTCGTATCGGTCGAGAAGAAGGGATTGCCGGTGCCACCCACGAAAATCACGATCCGGCCTTTTTCCAAGTGGCGAATCGCCCTTCTCCGAATGAAGGGCTCCGCCACGTTCCGCACCTCGATCGCGGTCTGCACCCGGGTCGGAATCCCGATGCTTTCGAGGGCGCCTTGCAGAGCCAGGCCGTCGATGATCGTCGCCAGCATCCCCATGTAATCGGCCGTTGGTCGATCGAGTCCGCTCTTGAGGCCCGTCGTTCCTCGCCAGATATTCCCCCCGCCGATGACGATCGCAATCTGGATTCCCGAGCCGTAGACCTCCGCCACCTGGCGCGCGATCTTGAGCGTGACCTCCATCGAGATTGGGGCTTCCGGGCCGCCGAGCACCTCTCCGCTCAGCTTCAACAGAACCCGTCGATAGGCCGGGGGGCGTCGGTGATCCGCGGGCGGTTCCATGAAAGCTAGGGCACCTTCCCTTCTCTCGCTGCGCTTGTCAATGCTTCCCTGCTCGGGCATGGAATGGCTCTTTCCGATCCCTTGGCTAGCGTATGGAGGACCTCCTGGCGGCACCGTGATATCGGAAATCGCCATATTGGCGGATCACCCTCTCCCTCAGCCAACCGAAAGGAATGTGAACCGCATACCGGTAGCGGACCTCCTTGGGACCCCAGTCTCCGTTCGGGAGCTGCTGCGATTCCCAATGAAACTCCAGCTCGTAGAGGCGCGCAAAGAACCAGGCCACGGAAACCGGATGGTCGAGGAAGCCCTCGTTTCGCATGAGCGAGGCGTCCTCCTTGGAAACCCACAGGTGGCCCCAGACCGCGTTGCAGACCTTCTCCTCCCGGTTCCGGTAGGGCATGTTCGGCTTCGGGGTAAAGCGAATCCGGTACGTGTCGACCCCGTTGACCATTTCGCTGCCGTCCATCGCATAGAAGTAGTGGTCGATCAGGTTGAGGACCTCGAAGGGCTCTTCCTGAGCCGCCTTGGCGGTCTCCCCCTCCGGCCCCTTCTCCGGGCGCGAGCCATAATCGGGTGCCCGGTCGGCGTAGACCACCTGGCGCTCCTTGCTCTCGGAAACGACGCGGCGGTCGGCATCGAGCTTCTCCCGGACGATCAGGAGATCGTAATCGAACTGGCGGCGGCGAAGCGCCAGCCGCTTGTCCTGCTCGGCCAGCCGGTGGACGATCCGCTCCGCTTCCCCCGGGTCCGCCCACGCGGATCCCGGCCCGAGCCAGGAGGAGAGGAGCCACCCGCCAAGAGCCAGCAGGCTCGGCGCGAGAAGGAGATGACGCACGACTCGTTTTTCCATCGGACGCATTGCTCGCCCTGGCTCACGGATTAGCCGGCCGATCCTCGCGGTCCGCTCGCCTCGGTGCCGCTGCGATCGCGAGCCGCTTTCGGTCCGTCCTCCGGCCGCTGGGATAGAAAAGAAGAGGGAACATGCCCGGCTCCATAGGAAGCCAAGCCGCCTCCGGCGCGACAAGCGGATTTTCTCCCGGAAGGAAATCGGGCAACATCGGACCGATGGCGAGCTCCTCCCTATGGCTCTTCCGTCGGCGAGGAGGAAACCGGCTCCGGCAGCGGGGCCGCAGCGGCAGTCCCGAGTTGGACTCGTTCTTCCTCGGGGCCGACGGGCTTTCGATGCTGGCTCTTTCGATCCTCGTCGTCCTTGCCTCTGGCACGCTGAGCTTCTGGCTCGTCCTGGGTTACGTCCTCCGCATCGCCCGCCGCAGCGGCACCTCGGCGGACACCCCTTCCCGAATCCTGATCCTGGGCTCACGCCTCGACCCCGAAGGCCGACCGACGCCGACCTACCGCTCGCGATTGGAGCGAGCCCTCCAGCTCTTCGAGCGTGCGCCCAAGGCAAGGATCTTTCTCCTGGGCGGAAGCACGGCGGAGGGAGCCCCCACCGAGGCAGCGGTGGGGGCGCACTACCTGCTGGCCCGGGGGGTCCCCGAAGGCGCCCTCGTCCGCGAGGAGCGCTCCCGCCACACCTTGGAAAATCTCCGCTTCTCCCGCTGCGCCCCCGCTGCGTCGGACGGGCAGCCCGATGCTCTGGTCACCAGCCGCTTTCATCTCGCCCGGAGCTCGCTTCTCGCTTCCGGCCTCCACATTCCTCATATCCTTTGCGGGGCGGAAGACCGCTGGACGTTTCGCTCAGGGGAGATCCTGCGCCTCCTGCACGAAGCCTTTCTTGCTCACTGGTACTTGGTGGGCCGAACCTACGCCCGCTGGACCCGCAACCAGCGCATGCTCGACCAAATCAGCTAAAGCCATGATCCGCCCGCAACTCCCGACCCCGGATCGAGATTCCGGGCTCGCACACCGCATGGGGCGCTGGCGGCCATCGCGGACCGTCCTCCTCTCCGCTTGGCTGAACGGGGCTCTCCTGTCTGCCCTTCCGCTCTTTCCCAAGCTCTGGCCCTGGTTCCTCGCCCTCTGCCTCGCCGACCAAGCCGTCCTGACGCTGGCTGTCCTCTGGCCGCGGAGCTCGCTGCTCGGCCCCAATCTTGTCCGCCTTTCCCCCTCTGCCACGGGGAGGGGCCTAGTCGCCCTCACCTTCGACGACGGCCCCGATCCGCAGATCACACCTGCGATCCTCGACCTGCTGGACGCCTATGGAGCCAAGGCGAGCTTCTTCTGCATCGGGAACCGGGCGGAGCGGCACGCGGGTCTCGTCGAGGAGATTGCGCGGCGAGGCCACAGCGTGGAAAACCACAGCTTCCGCCACTCCAACCTTTTCGCCTGCTACAGCCCGGGCGCCCTCCGGCGCGAGATCGAAAGGGCGCAGTCGGTGATCGCTGCCCGCTCCGGCACGCCTCCCCGCTTCTTCCGCGCACCGATGGGCTTTCGCAATCCCTTCCTCGATCCGGTGCTCGCCCGAATACCACTCCGCTACGTCTCCTGGACCCGCAGGGGCTTCGACACGGCCTGCCGAGAGCCCGAAATCGTCCTCCGCCGCCTGACCCGGAACCTGGCCGCAGGCGACATTCTGCTTCTGCACGACGGGTCGAGCGCATGCACCGTCGAGGGGGAGCCCGTGAGCGTCCGGGTCCTCTCGGCCCTTCTCCCCCTTCTCGGCGCTCAGGGTCTTCGCGCGGTCTCCCTGCCGATGGCGATGGGGAATACGCCGGACGCTTAGCCGCCTCCGCGGAAAAGCCGCGGCAGGAGACCCGCCAAAAAGCGGACATGCATCCGGGCCAGGAGCAGGTTGTCCCGGAGATAGCGGAATTGGGAGACTCCCCCCTCCTGGGGGGAAAAATAGCGGACGCGCGCCGGCAGGTGGACCGGCGCCACCCCCTTCCACAAGAGCCGGACGACCGCTTCGGGATCGAAGTCGAACCTTCGCATCGTCCGGCACGACTCCATGACCTCCAGGAGGGGGAGAATCGGATAGACCCGAAAGCCGAAGAGCACATCTCCGACGTCCCCCCCCAACGTCTCGATGCGAGCGAGCCAGTTGGAGATCTTCCGTCCTCCGACGCGCAAGGGGGGAGCGCTTCGATCAAAGATTGGGAGCCCGAGCACCATCGCGTCGGGGGAGGCGGCGGAGGCGGCCTGGAACTCCGGAATCGCGGAAGCGGGGTGCTGACCGTCCGCGTCCATCGTCAAGGCATGCGTGAACCCGAGCTTCGCCGCTTCCCGCAGGCCGTGGAGGATTGCCGCCCCTTTGCCATGGTTCCGAGAGAGAGAAAGCACCCGGAGCCCGGGGTCGTCTTCCGCCCTCCGGCAGAGCCTCTCCTCAGATCCATCGCTGCTTCCATCGACGACCACCCAGACGGGCTTCCAGAAGCGGCGCGCCTCCTCGACGGTCTCCAGGAGCTTTGGTCCCGTATTATAACTCGGGATCAACACGAGCGAGAGGGGTTTCCCTATGGGCATCGGGCGGCGATCGACGGGCTCCGGGAAAGCTTCTGCCGGTAGTAGCCCTCGAGCTCCTCGACAAATTCGTGGGTCTCTCCCCGAGCGGAAAACCGCTCTCCGAGCCGAGCTCGATAGACCAGGGGAAACTCTGGCTTGCGGAACAGGGGCCATCCCTTCGCGAGGTAGGGGGAGCTCCCCTCCAGGAAGACGGTCTGGACGGGAATTCCGGTCGCGCGGGCGACAACCGCGATCCCTCCTTTGAACGGGTTGACCGGTTCGGCGCACGTCCGCGTCCCTTCCGGAAAGATCAAGATCTGCTCGCCGCGGAGGATCGCCGCCTTCGCCTCCCGCACCAGCCGGAGCGGAGAATCGCTCCGGATATACCGGGCGAGCCGGATGCATCCCCCCAAGAAAGGATTGCCCCAGAGTCCCGCCTTCGTCAGGCAGACGACGCGCGGCAGGCGGGAGATCACTAATACCGCATCGAGCAGGCCCGGATGGTTGGCGGCAAGGAGCAGAGGTCCCTCTTCTCGCAGCCGATCGAGCTCGGTGAGATCGCAATGGAAGAGGCCGAGAAACCTCATATGAGACAGGAAGATCCGGAAGCCCGCCATGATCAGGAGCTGGCCCAAGCGCGCCCCGACACGAGCCGGAAGCAGGAGGTTCAAGAGCCCGGCAGCGAGGCTCCCGATCAGGCTCCCCAGCCAGAAAAAGGCGATCCCCCAGGTGAAGCGGGCATAGTCGGCTCCCTGCGCGAGCCGAGCCCATAGACTCCCGCCTCCGCCCCGATGGGCCTCGGGGCATGGCAGTAAAAGGCGAGCCTCCATTCCCGCGTAACCTTTCACCGACCCGTTCCTCTGTTGAACGGGAGCCACTCTAATGCGCTCCCTCCCCAGTCGTAAAGCGCCGAAGCGATGGGCGCCCCGCCAAAGGCGGCTCGCCCGACCCCTCCGCGCAGCGGCCTTGGTCGGCAGGGTTCCCCACCCCTTCCAAGGGGACAAACTGGTACCATTGGCTCCAAGCGGCCGTGATTTCAGGAACCAGCAGATCGAAGACTCGCTGGCTTGCCGCCGCCAAGATCGTTTCGTTCGGCCGTCCGCCCGGAAAGCGCAAGGCGGGGCTGCACCAGACTCGATAGCGCCGGTCGGCTCTTTCGGTTACTGTCGCGACGAAGACCGGAACCTCTTCGAGGATGGCCAGATAGAGGATTCCGGTTGAGACCGGCAGGCGTCCTTGCGGCAGGCGGACCGAAACGCGGCTGCTCGGCGAGGGACGATCGACCAGGGCCGCCACGAATTTCCCACGGGAGAGCTCGTTCCGAACCGACAGGAACGAAAACGCATCTTCCCCGACCTCGAGCGTCTCCATTCCCCATCGGCGGCGATAGGCCGACCGCCATCGGGAGAACTCCTCGTCCGGCTCCGGAAAGGTAAGAATTACGGTCGGATAGCCAAAACCCGACAGGAGGACCCCGCCCAACTCGAAGAAGCCGAGATGGCCCGTCAGGAGGAGCGCCCCCTTCCCTTCGCGGTGCGCCGCCGCAAGCCCCTCGTAGCCGACCCGCTCTCCGATCAGCTCCCGCGCCCGCTCCGCCGACCGGCCGCCCAGATAGAAGTAGTCCCCGATCGTCCTGCCGAAACGGGCGTAGACCCTCCGGGAATCAGCCTCCCGGACGGGCCGATCGAGGATCAGGCCCAGATTCCGGACGACGACCGCCGCATGCGACCGCCGGAACAGGGCGAAGGCCAGGGCCGCAACGGCTCCGATTCCGCGCGCTACCGCTCTCGGGAGGAAGCGGCCGGCGAGAACCCCGAGCGCAAACCAGGTCGATCCGTAGAGGGGCCGGAAGATCTCTTGCCTGGGTCGGGACCCGGCCGTGCCCCGGGCGGAAGAGCGGTCTGCCATTGCTTTATCCGCGCAAGGGCTCACGCGGCCGAGTCCGACTTCCCGGGGAGGCCTCGACCATTTCTCCGCTCCGTGAGGGAGGGCCGCCTTCTCCCTTTCGGCTTGCCCGCACCCGCACGCCTTCCCGATCCCGAAGGCCGGAGGGAGGCGACCCCGGATCTCCGGCGGAGCTCTTCGATCTGATCCCGAAGGAGAGCCGCCTTCTCGTAGTTGAGCGCGCCCGCAGCCTCCACCATCTCGCGCTGGAGATCGAGGAGCACCTCTTCCACATCGAACCGGGATTCCTCCTCGTGCAGCCGCTCCACCGCATGCGCCTCGGCCCGCAGCAGCCCTCGTAGACTCTCCTGGACCCCGCGCTGCACGCCGCGGGGCGTAATCCCATGGGCCTGATTGTAGGCGATCTGCTTGCTCCGTCGGTAGGCCGTCACCTCCAGGAGCTTCTCGATTGCCGGGGTCCTCCGCTCGGCATAGAGCAGCACGGTGCCGTGGAGATGGCGGGCGGCCCGTCCGGCAATCTGGATCAACGACTTCTCCGAGCGGAGGTATCCCTCCTTGTCGGCGTCGAGGATCGCAACCAGCGAGACCTCCGGCAGGTCGAGCCCCTCGCGGAGCAGGTTGATTCCGACGAGCACATCGAAATCTCCCGCGCGCAGCCCGCGGAGGATCTCGACCCGCTCGATCGCGTCGAGCTCGGAATGGAGGTAGCGGACACGCAGGCCCAGCTCGCGCAGATAGTCGGCCAGGTCCTCCGCCGTCTGCTTGGTCAAGGTAAGCACCAGCGAGCGCTCCTTGTCGGCCTCCCGCTTGCGGATCTCCTCCATCACGTCATCGATCTGCCCCGAAAGAGGGCGGACCTCGACCATGGGATCCAAGAGCCCGGTGGGCCGGATGATCTGCTCCACCGCCTTTCCGCCGCAAAGGCCGAGCTCATAGTCGCCCGGCGTCGCCGAGACATAGAGCGTCTGCCCGACCATCGAGCAGAATTCGGTGAAGTTGAGGGGCCGGTTGTCGAGCGCCGACGGGAGCCGAAATCCGTGCTGGACGAGCACCCGCTTACGGGCGATGTCTCCGGCATACATGCCCCGGATCTGCGGGACCGTGACGTGCGACTCGTCGATCACCGTCAGAAAGTCCTTCGGAAAGAAATCGAGAAGCGTATAGGGACGCGATCCGGGCGCGCGCCCGCTCAGATGGCGGGAGTAGTTCTCGATTCCGCTGCAGAAGCCGAGCTCCTCAAGGAGTTCCAGATCGTAGGTCGTCCGCAGCCGCAGGCGCTGGGCTTCGAGCAGCTTTCCTTGTCCTTCGAGCTCGGTCACCCGCTCTTCCACCTCCGCTCGGATCGAACCGACCGCCTTTTTCATCTTGTCGTACGGAGTCACGAAGTGGCGGGCCGGGAAGATCATCTCTTTCTGCAACCGGGTGAGCACGTTCCCGGTCAAGAGCTGAAATTCACTGATCCGGTCGATCTGATCCCCCAGGAACTCGATCCGCAAGCCCTCATCGGCCGAACGGTGGCAGACCTCGACCACATCGCCCCGAACCCGGAACCGGCCGCGAGCCAGTGCCACGTCGTTCCGCTCGTACTGCATTTCGACCAAGCGGGACAGCAGCTCCTCTCGCCGCAGCTCCATCCCGACCCGCAGCGCAAAGGCGAGCCCTTCGTAGTCCTCGGGAGAACCCAGCCCGTAGATGCAGGAGACGCTCGCGACGACGATCACATCCCGGCGCGAAAGCAGGGAGATTGTCGCCGAGAGCCGCAGCCGCTCGATCTCTTCATTCACGCTGGAATCCTTTTCGATATAGGTGTCGGTGCTCGGGATGTAGGCCTCGGGCTGGTAGTAGTCGAAGTAGGAGACGAAATACTCGACGGCGGCCTCCGGAAAAAACTGCTTGAGCTCGCTGTAGAGCTGGGCAGCGAGGGTCTTGTTGTGGGAGATGACCAGAGCGGGGCGATCGAGCCGCGCGATGACGCTAGCAACCGTAAAGGTTTTTCCCGATCCGGTCACGCCCAGGAGCACGGTGTGCGGCTCCCCCCCCTCCGTCCGGCGCACGATCTCCTCGATGGCTTGGGGTTGGTCGCCACACGGGGCGTAGGGTGCCCGAAGCTGAAAGACCGTTCCCTTCGCCTCCGTCATCCGCGATGCTCCCCCGCCGCCTCTTCCGGCGGTTGCCGGCGCCCTCGTTTCACGGCTCCTCCCTTAGCGCCCGCCGCCGCGTGGAGAAGGGCGCAGACCTCTTCATCCCCGAGCTGGGGAAACTCCTCGTACCACTGACCCACGCCGAAAAAGGAATCGGGGGTGAGGAGCACGATGCACCGGTCGACCAGCTCGGCAATCCTCTCGGCTACCGAGGGAGGAGCGACGGGGACCGCAGCGAAGACGGACGCCGGCTCGAGCTTTCGGGCCGCCTCCACCGCCACCCGCATCGTCGCCCCGGTCGCGATCCCGTCGTCCACGAAGATGGCGATCTTGCCACGGATGGCAAGCGGAGGCAGCCCCTTGCGAAAGAGCGCCTCGCGCCTCTTGAGCTCCCGCTCCTCCCTCCTGGCCACATCCTCGATCGTCCGTTCGTCGATTCCCAGGTTTGCGACCACGGCAGGATTCAACACCCTCCCGCCTCCGGTCGCGATCGCTCCCATGGCCAGCTCTTCCTGTCCCGGCACCCCAAGCTTCCGGACCGTAAAGACATCGAGCGGAAGATGGAGAATCCGCGCCATCTCCGCCCCTACGGCGACTCCTCCGCGGGGGAGAGCCAGGATGACCGCATCCTTCCGGCCCCCATACTCGAGCAGCTCCTCGGCCAGAAGCCTCCCGGCCTCCTTCCGATCCCGGAATCGTTCTTCCTTCATTTTGCCCCTCGACTCCCCAGCATCATCCTACTACGCCGAACCCGGCGATCCGCGGACTTTCGGCTTGTCTCTTTGCTTCCCCTTGCGGTAGCTAATAAACTCTTTTTTGGCTATCTTTACCAACCGATGACCGCCACAACCCCTTCCCCAACCAATCCCTACACACGAGCCAACCCGTTTCCCGCCCGAGTCGCGGAAAATCGACCTCTGACCCTCGCGGGCTCGGAAAAGGAGACGCGGCATATCGTGGTGGACATCCGCGGCAGCGGGCTCTCGTATCAGGTGGGGGATTCCTTGGGGATCTTTGCGCGTAATCCGGCCGAGATCGTAGACGAGCTGCTCCAAGCCCTCGGGCTGTCTGGGGAAGAGACCGTCTCCCTCGCAGGCCAAACCGCTTCTCTCCGAGAGCTCCTCGCTCGACAGTTCGTTCTCAATCGACCGACCAAGAAGTTTGTCCGGTCTCTTGCGGAAAAGCTCAGCCCCGGAGAGAGCCGCGTCCAACTCCAGGCCCTCTGCCAAAACGAATCCGAGCTCGACGCCTACCTGCATGGCAAGGATTACATCGACCTTCTGCGAAGCTATCCCGATGTCTCTTTCGGAGCCGATGAGCTCCTCGGCCTTCTCGGCCGAGCCCTTCCCCGGCTCTACTCGATCGCATCGGGCCCCGCGGTCTATCCCGAAGAGATCCATCTGACGGTCGCGGTCGTCCGCTTTCACGCCCACGGCCGGGAAAAGCTCGGGCTCGCTTCCGGCCATCTCTCCCGACAGCAGCCATCCGAGCCCCACGAGCTGCCGGTCTATGTGCAGCCAGCCAAGCATTTCCGGCTTCCGGAAGATCCAGCCGCTTCCCTGATCATGATCGGTCCCGGCACGGGGGTAGCCCCCTTTCGCGCCTTTCTCCAGCAGCGGGGCGCCCTGGGCCATACGGGAAGAAACTGGCTCTTCTTCGGAGAGCAGCATCGGGCGACCGACTTCTTCTATGAAGAGGAGTTCCTCGAGCTCCAACGCAAAGGAGTGCTTTCCCGCCTCGACACGGCGTTCTCCCGGGACCAGGCCCAGAAGGTCTACGTCCAGCATCGGATGATCGAACAGGGTGCTCAGCTCTGGGCCTGGCTGCAGGAGGGAGCACACCTCTACGTCTGCGGCGATGCCCATCGGATGGCCAAGGACGTGCATCAGGCGCTCATCGAGATCGCGCAGCGCTTCGGCGGCATGAGCCCGGAAGATGCCGCCCACTACGTCAACGTCGCCCTGGCGAAGGAAGAGAAGCGCTATCACAAGGACGTCTATTAACCGCGTTCTTTAACGGCGTCCTGGCGCGGTCTCACCACCACCAGCCAGGGTCCCAGCCGGCTCCGACGTTGCCTTCCTGGTAGGGAGCGGGCGAGTAGAGCGGCTCCTTGCCATATCGGCGAGGCCAAAGATAGACCCTCTTCGCCGCCACCAGCGGATGGCCTTCCGCCACTCCCGCAAACTCTCCCCAGACCGTGGCCACCCGTCCCCACGGGTAGGCGCTCGGCTCGACCGTTTCCGGGATCTCCGCGAGAAAATGCCCTTCCCCTTTGGCCCCGCTGCGCGGGCGATCCTGATCATCCAAAGGCAAGCAGTCGATTTCGATCCGGGTCCTACCGCCGACACTCCCTACCCGGACGATCCTTCCGCCCAGAAGAGCCGGCTCCCCTCGGTAGGCTGCGGGATGCCTCCGGATCGAGGCAAACGATCCCTGGCTCTCCGCGGCGATCCGCACCGGCTCCGGAACCGGGCTGCAACCCAGGAGCAACAACAGAGCCAAGCCCGCCCATCCCTCCCGCCTCCACACTCCCTTTCTCCGCATGCGTTCCCCTCCCTCTTCCACTTACAGGGACGACGGGCGCCGGAACAAGCCCGGATCCTTTCCGGAAAGATCCTCTCGTTGACCCCTTTTTGACCTGCCCATCCCCTCTTTTGATTCCCGCTCGAGAACGGAAGGAGCGAGAATTTTTTAGTGGAAGAGGAAGACTCTTCGGATCGAGTGGAGCGATCCGCGAATGCCTCATTACTGGCACAGTTTCTGCTTTATCCAACCAGGGAAGCGAACCATGACAGCGACACTGCTCGAAGGTCCGGGAAGAGGGTTGAAAACAACCAAAGCTTTGGGGATCCAGCCCAAGGTCGACCAGCCCGCCAGTTGGGGAATCTGGCCTGCGATCACCCTGGCCATCCTCTTTCATGCGGGGCTGGCCTGTCTGATCCTGCCTGGAGTTCCCGGCAGCCCCGTCCCGGCGATCGCTCCGCTCGAGCCCCAATTCTCTTCGAGCTCCACAACCGTCGAGTTGATCGAGGAAGCCCCTGCGGTTCCGAGCACGGCCGCTCCCCAGGCCGAGGAGCGCACGCTCAAGGAGCCGGAGCCGTTCCCGATTCCGACGCAACCCCTTGCGGAGAAGCTGCTGGTGGTTCAACACACCAACCGCCCCGCAGTCCCTCAAACCTCCCACGCGCGGCAAACCCGCCAAAATCGGGTTCCCGCCTTAGGTGGGGGCCTCGTCCTCTCCGAACCCCCCTACCCGCTCGAGGCGCGGCGGCAAGGATGGCAGGGCAAGGTGACCTTGCAAGTCTTCGTGCAGGAGGGTCGCGCCGCCTGGGTTGAAGTGCTTTCGAGCTCGGGCCACTCCGTCCTGGACGGAAGTGCGAAGCAGTGGGCGCTCCACCACTGGCGATTCCCCGGAATCGCCGCGGGTTCTTTCACCGAAGCGGTGGTCTTCAGCTTGGATGGGGTCTGATCGCTTCTCGACGCCCTGCCGCAGAGGCTTTTTCGACGGCATCGAGAAGCCGCCGGACCATCAAGGCTGGCCCGACCGATTATCCCTAAACTCCCCTCTCCCTTAACTATAATCCTGTTGGGAGATCGAGTTTGCCGGTCGCGCCCCGAGCACCCGCGCCTGCTCGACCACGCGAGCCGGGTCGGCGTCAAAGCGGTAGCCATGGCAATTGGGGCAAAAGACCGCCTTCTTCCGCACGATCGACTCGCAGCCTTCGCAGACCTTGTACTCGGTCGGGGCTTTCAGAATCTCCGTGGCTCGCTTTGCTCGTTCTTCCAATTCTGATTCGGTCACCGCGAATATATTACGACTCCCGCGCGACTCTTCAACCGCAAGCCTCGCTCTGCCCCCTGTGCAAACCCTTGCCAAGGGAGGATCCTCGTGTAAATAAGGACCATGGCGTCCACCATTGCCGATTGCACCGACCTGTTTCGCAAGAAGCTCCTTGGAAAGACCGGAAAGATTTCCGAGAAGACCTTGGAGATGCATCTTGGCCTCTACGCCATCCAAGTCCGGAGGGCGAAGGAGCTCTTGTCCTCCATCGAGAAAGACGAGCCTCCGAGCGAGGACCAGATAGGCGGCTCTCCTTTCCGGGCCCGGAAGCTCGATCTCTCCTATTGCCTCTCGGCGGCGAAGAGCCATGAGCTCTACTTCCACGTCCTTGGGGGAGCCGGAGGCTCGCCGCAAGGGACCCTCCGGGAATGGATCGATCGCGACTTCGGTTCTCTCGATCGCTTCTTGCGCGATCTCCGAGCCACAGCATTGGCTTCGGACTCGTGGGCATGGACTTGCCTTGACCAGGCAAGCGGTCGGCTCATCAACCTCCTTGGCGATCCCCGGGGCGCGGTCCCTTTTTGGGGAAGTTCCCCGCTCCTCGCCGTCGACATGGAAGATCATGCCTTCCTTCTCGATTTCGGCTGGGATCGGGCGGCTTACGTCGATTCGCTGCTCGGTCAGCTCGACTGGGAGTCGGTCGGCAGGCTGCTCCCTCTGCTCTGAGCCGTTCTCCCGCGCCGGAAGAGCGGTTGCAAGCCGAGGGCGACGAGCAGGAAAGCCAATTGGGCCAGAACGATCGTCGGCCCCGTTGCCAAATCGAGATTGAAGGAGAGGATCACCCCGCCCACGGAGCTGAGAAACCCTCCCGCCGCTGCGAAAACGAGCAGGAGGCGAAGATTGGGGGCGATCAGCCGGGCCGCCGCCGCAGGCACGACCAGCAGGGCGCTCACGAGCAGGGCTCCCAGCAGCTTCAGGGCGACGGCAACCACCGCGGCGACCAAGAGCACCAGGACCCGGTTGAGTCGGCGGACGGGGATTCCGTCGGCCGCAGCGAGATCCTCATCCAGGACGATCAGGAGAAACTCCCGCAGTCGCATCCGGATCACAACCGCCGCGCCCCCGGCTACGGCGCCGAGCAGCGCCACGTCCCCCCAAGAGTTCGCGTTGATGTCGCCGAAGAGCGTCTGCTCGAGGAAGCCATAGCGGCCGAGCTTGCCTAGGATCAGCACCCCGAAGGCGACGCTTCCCGTGAAGCAGAAGGCCATCACGGTGTCGGGACGCCAGCGCGCGCTGGCAAAGAGCGAGTCCATCACCCACGCCGCAGCCAGACACCAGAGGACTAAAAGCCCGGAAGAGATCCCCAGGGGGATCTTGAGACCGAGCCAGAGCTCGACTGCTTCCTGCCCGAGCAATCCCAAGGCGACTCCGGTAATCGCCGTATGGGCCAGAGCATCGCTGAAAAAGGCCATGCCCCGCGCCGTGAGAAAAACGCCCAGAAATCCGCAGACCGGCCCGGCCAGCGCGGCGGCGGAAAGCGACCTCCGCAGAAAATCATAGGAGAGAAAATCGAGGATCACCGTTTCACCTTTGGTTCTCGCTTCTTCTTTGCCGGAACCCTTCCCCGCCGGAAAGGCTTCTTCTTGGTCCCGGTTGCGTTCTCCTCCCGTTGCGCCGACTCCGATCGCAAGCCCTTCGCTGCACCCACTCCCGCATTCAACCCGGATGGGGAAAGCGCTGGTAGGCGGCCGCCAGACGCTCTTCGCGCAAGACTTCCTTCGGCGGGCCGCTGGCGAGGATCCTCCGGTTGAGGAAATAGATCCAATCCGAAATGTGGTGGACCAGATGGAGATCGTGGGAGACCAGAAGGATCCCCAGCCCGTCGCGATCTCGGAGCCGGTGGAGCAGGGCGTCGAACGCGGCCGCCCCCAAGAGATCGACTCCGGTCGCCGGTTCATCCAGCAGCAGGAGCTGCGGCCGCTTCGCCAGAGCCGAGGCAACGAGCACCCGCTGGAGCTCCCCTCCGGAAAGTTCCCCAAGGCGGCGATCGAGGAGATTCAAGACCCCGAGCTCCTCCAGGCTTTCGGCTTGTTCTCCTCCCTTCCAGTCGCACCGAAAAAGAGAGTGGCCCAGCCGCAGCGAGAGGAATTCCGCCACGGTGACGGGAAGGAGCCGATCGAGTGCAAGCTTTTGCGGCAGATAGCTGACGCGGAGACCGGGAGCCTTCTCGACACTCCCTTCGCGCGGAGGCAGGATGCCGGCCAGGCAGCGCAGCAAGGTGGTCTTCCCCGCTCCGTTCGGCCCGATGAGTGAAACGATCTCGCGCCCGAAGACCTCGAGCGAAACGTCCTCGAAAGCCGCTTCGTCCCCATAGCCGGCCGCCAGGCCGCGTGTCTGCAAGAGCCACCCCGGATCGGAGGAGCGACGCATCGTCACGGTCGCTCGCTCGCTCCCCGTCTCCTCTCCCTCCTCCGGCTCCATGGTCCTCCTACGGCTGTGTCGCAGCATGCCCTTGGAAAGCACGCACCAGGGCCTGCCGGTTGCCTTCCGCCACCCGCTCGTAGAGATCCGAGCGCAAGGCACCGCTCTCCATCGAATCGAGCGGGAGGATCGGGATTCCGATATCACGCGAGAGGCTCGCGAGCTCGGAGCTCACCTGATTGACCTCGCTGAAGAGAACCGGAACCCGTTCGCGAACGATCGCCGCCATCGCCCAGGCCAAGAGCCTCGGGGAAAGCCCCGCATGCCCCCTCGCATCCAGGAAGGCGATCACCCGGATCCCATACCTCGCCGCCAGGTAGGCGAACGCCTGGTGATCCGAGACCATCTTCTTGTCGGGCAAAGGCTCCAGCGAAGAGCGATAGCGATCGTCGATCCGCCGCAGCAGGGCAAGCAGTCGCTCTGCGCGCGCCCGGTGCTCGCGCGCCTTTTCCGGGTCGCGCCGGCAGATCTCGCGTGCGATGGTTTCCACCTCTGTCATGGCGTTCAGGGGATCGAGCCAGACGTGCGGGTTCGGAGGAGCCCCTCCCGCCCGCCCCCGCGCCGAGGACGAGCCCGGCGGCGTCCATTCCGGCAGCGGAACGATCCCGACGCTCGCATCGAGCAGCTTCGACCGATCGATCTGGGCAAGGACCCCTTCCAAGAACCCCTCCAGCCCCAATCCGTTTCGGATGATCAGGTCGGCATCCGCCAGGCGGCGCGCATCCCCCGGGCTCAACACGTAGTCATGAGGCTCCGCATTGGGCGGCAGGAGATTGGAAAGCTCCACCGTCTCCCCGGCAATGCTCCTCACAAAGGAGTAGAGCGGAGCGATCGTGGTGACCACCCGAAGGGGCCGGGCGGGAGGCATCGGACTCGACCAGCCGCAAACGGCCGGCATCCCCCAGGCGAGAAGAAGCCCGAGTGCTGACCGCATCCCCCAATGCTGATACCGACCCTTCATTGTCTCAAGGATGGCGAGCCCTGGGAGCGATGCCAGTCGAAATTCAAAAAAAAGGGGGCCCTCTCCTTTCGAGCGGGGCCCCTTTCTGCCGCCGCTTCCCGAAGAGGCCCTCGCCTCTCCGGGAATGGCCAAGCTCGTCCCGGTCAGGACCGGAACACGACGACTACTGGTTCTTCAGCCAATGATGGAACTCGGTCCAATCGTCCAAGTTGTTCAGATTGACCGCATCCGGAATCGATCCGTCGTCGGGAAGACCCGCCGCCGAAACGATCGACCGCCGGGTCTCCGCATCATGGATATACCCGAGGACGGCGCAGTTGTGCTTGATGATGGCCGCCTTCTCGATCTTCCCGCCCTTCTTCTTCAAGATCCAGGCCTCGAACTGGGGATAGCTCGGGCACTCGCTCCGCAGATGGTGGAGGGTCTCCGCTTCGTCCAAGCCCAACGCATCGAGGGTCATCTTGTCGAAGCCCCTGCCGCAGTCGGGATACCCGTCCGCGAGCTTCCCCTTGGCCGCGAGAACGACTTTCAGCCAAAACCGGGGTAGATGAAGGACCCCGAGCGGGCCAGCCACTCCGGAACTAATCAGTGGTACCAGTTTCATTAGCGACTTATCTCCTTGTTGCTAGATTTCCAGGCGGCTCTTTCGAGCCTTCCGTTCCAACCGAGGGACAGACGAGGACGACGCTGACAGCCGCTGCCGTTGCCGTTGCCTCTCAGCGCTTCTCCCGCTCTCCCCCCTCCCACGCTCGCCACCGAGCAGGGCATCGGCTACCATAACGAGAGCGATCCGGCTGACAAGAACAAACAGAGCCGTCGCCTCCTGGGCTGCTAGGAAGCGAAGAAGGGATTGTGCTCCCTCTCCTCGGCCACGCTCGTCAGCGGTCCATGCCCCGGGCAGATCACAGTCTCGGCAGGAAGGGCAAGCACCTTCTCCCTGTTGTTCCGCAAGGCCTCGGCGTACGAAACATTCCCGCCCCCCATCGAGCCCGCAAAGAGCGAATCGCCGACGATCGCCAGCAGCCGTGAGCCTCCGGAAACCAGGTAGGTGATGCCGCCCGGAGAATGGCCGCTCGTCAGAAGTGTCCGGATCGAGAGCGAGCCGAGGCAAAACTCAGCACCGGCGGCAAAGGGTTCCGCCCCCGGGATCGGCTCCCGGTCGCCAACGTAGGACCGGGCCCCCGTCTCTTCCTTGAGCCGGGCCAAGGCGGCGATGTGATCCCCATGGGTATGCGTCAGGAAGATCGCGCGCAGCCGCAACCCGCGATCCCGGATCGCACCGAGCATTTCGTCGCAGTCGCCTCCGGTGTCGAAGGCCGCGGCTTCCTGGCTCCGAAGATCCCATGCCAGATACGCATTGACAATCATATCGGTCCAGCGCGTGTGCAAGGCCAAAAACCCGGGGATCGGCCCCGGATCGCGCGGCCGGTAGTCCCCCTTCCCCAAGGCGACGAGAGCATCGCCGCCCAGGTGCAAGACGGGCGCCAGCCGCCGGATCACCCCCTCGTCAAACTCTCCCCGCATGCTCCGGCGCACCTCCTCCAAGCTCACGCCGGCGTCCCGAGCCAGCGCCTCGTCCGCAAGCCCGAGTCCACGCGCCGCCTTTCCGATCACGTCCTGAAAGCCATCCTCGAGAGGAACCACGCGCCTATCTAAGCCAACCGCCGCCGGCATCGCAAGGCCGGTTGGCCCCGGCAGGCTCCCCGGCTCCCAGCAGCTCTCCGGCGAGAAGGGGCACGACCGCTCCCGCCTCGGTTCGCAACAGCAAGAGCCCATCCTCATCCAATCCGAGGGCATAGCCTTCGACGACCCCCTCTCCCTGCCGGACCCGAAGCATCTTCCCCAGGCTCTCGCAGCGCCATTCCCAGAGCCGCCGGATTTCCGCAAAGTCGCCTCGGTATCGGATCGCGATCCGCCGGAGAAGGGCCGCCAGGATCTCGACGCGGCGAAAAAGAGATCCCGTTTCGATCCGAAGGGAGGAGGCCCGGCCGCGGATCTCCTCCGGAAAGGATTCGAGCTCCTGGGAGACATTGAGGCCGATTCCGATCACTCCCCCTCGGACGCGCCCCCCTTTCGCAGCAACCTCGGTCAAGATGCCCCCGAGCTTGCCTCGGGGACCGATCAGGTCGTTGGGCCACTTGATCTTGGGAGAGAAGCCGGTGATCTCCTCCACCGCTTCGGCAACCGCGACGGTCGTGAGGATCGTCAATCGGTGCGCCTGGGGCAAGCCCAGCTCGGGTCGGAGCAGGAGGCTCGTGTAAATTCCGCCCGGCGAATCGGATTCCCAGCGGCGGCCCAGACGCCCTCGGCCCCGGCTCTGCCGCTCCGCCGTCACGACCAACCCCTCCGGAGCGCCGGCGACCTCCTCGCGCAAGAGAAGGTCGCTCGTCGATTCGACCTGATCGTAGACGACGGCCGACCAGGCAACCCGATCCTCCTCGGTTCTCGCGATTAGCTCTTCCGCGGAGAGAAGATCAGGAAGCGGTCGCTCCAGACGCCACCGGTCCTCTGCCGACGCAGTCAGCGGGAGACCGATCTTGCGCAGAGAAGAGATCGCCTCCTCCACCTCGGCGGGGCTCAGGCCGCTCTGCATCGAGAGCGCCTCGCGGGAGCCGCAAAGCGAAGGAGAGGTCAAGAACGCCCGCAAGACGCGCACGCGCGGATCGGATCGAGTACAGAACATCCTTGCACAATGCTTCCCGTCGCGAAAACGGGAGCTAGACTTGCAGAAGCTCCTCCTCCGGGCAGCGAAGCAGCGATCCGAACCGATGGCGGCGGTACAAGGTGAGGGCGACATTGCGATTGACCCGCACGCACTCCTTGATCGCCTGAGGATCCTTCTCGCAAAAGAGCACCGTCTTCCAGGAATCGATGTGCTTGGGCTTGTGAAAGTCGCTGTTGGCGATGAACGGCAGCCGCTTGAGCCCGATCGGGGCGAAGAGGTCGTCGCGATTGGCGATCTCCCACGCATCGAGCAGCGGGGCGAACTGCTTCTGGTTCTCCCAAAGATAGAGCGTGTTCGGACCCCAGACGCTCTGGAACTTGTGGGGGTGAGAGGCCACCGAAAGCCCCTCTTGCGCACGAATCTCCGCGATGATTTCCGGTAGGGAGAGGCACGGATCGATCAGCCCCTGGAGATCGATCCCCAGCAGATGGGCCGAGCTCTTCGCCCGGTACCCGTCCTTGTTGAACTCGAGGCCCGCGAAGAGAATCATCCGGTACTTGCGCCACGCCCTCTCCTTTTCCCTCCGGAGGACGTCGAAATACTCTCCGACCAGATCGGGAGAAAGCACGAGACCCGTAAGCTGGCAGACTCGCCCGATGAATCGCGTCCGATCGACGATATGATCGGTGATGCAGATGCAATCGAAGCCTCGCTGCCCATAAAAATCGACGATCTCCCCTATGGAGAGGCGGCCGTCCGAATAGGTGCTATGGATGTGGAAATCGCAGAGAAGCACCTGGGCCGCTTCCGCTGGCTCCAGAGCTCCATTCGGCAGCAGATCCTGAGCTCTTCGGGGAAACCCGGGCAGGTTGTCCGGCGCGGCATTTTCGATCGCCGCCCGATCGAGAACAAACCGCGCAATCTGCATCGAGGCATCCGGACGGCTGATCCCCGTCAGAGCCGACCGCATTCGCCTCCAAAGCCTTCCCTCATCGGCGAAGAGCTCTTCCAGGGCCTGAATGATCTGCTGCGGCTTCTCCGCGTAGAGCGCCACTCCGCGCCGGCGCAGGAGATCAAAATTTCCCTCTTCCTGTCCCGGCACGACCTGCGTGACCACCATCGGGCAGCGAGCCGCCACGGCTTCCTGGACGGTGGCACCCCCCGCCTTGCTGATGAGAGCATGATGGGTCATCAGGAGCTCCGGGATCTTGTCGGTCCAGCCGAGCACCCGGATCTTCTCCTCAGACCCCTCGACGAGCCCGCGAATCTCCTCGAGGAGCGCTCGATCCCGACCGACGACCACGGTGGCACGCCAACGCGGATGATGGAGCAAAAGCCGAATGATCCTGGTCGCCTTCTTCTTTCCCGAGTTGATGATGTAGAGGATTCGAGGTTCCTCTCCGAGCTCCTCGGCCAAGCCGATCTCCTTGGCTTCCAGAAAATCGAGATGCACCGGAAAGCCGAACACCTGGATGCGCGCCTCCTCCACCCCTGCCGCGCGAAGCACCACCGCCGTCTCCTCGTTGGGGACCACGAAGACGTCGCTCGGGCCCCGGTGCCAGAACGAGTTGACGCTAATCGAATCGGTGACGACCGTGATATGGGAGAAGTTCTTGCGCCTTCCGTCCCGGAAGATTTGCTCGATCAGGTAATTGTAGATGGGGTAGGTGCAGAGCACCGCGTCGGGCTCTACCTCGCGCAGCAGCCAGTCGAGGGACCGCTGCATCCGAGCCAAGGCCGAGATGCCGTCTTCCAGAAAGGTCGTCCGATCGAAGAGCGAATAGATCCCCTTCCAGAGAAGCGGGGTCCGATTGATCGCAGTCAGATAGGCCTGGCGCAGCACCCCGTTGAATCGCCCGTAGCACGATTCGAAGAGATCGACGATCTCGACGTGCGCCTCCTCCGGAGCGACCCATTCGAGCGCGTCCTGGATGTTGCGCGCAGCCGTGTTATGGCCTTCCCCGAATCCAGCCGTAAAAATCAGGATCCGCTTCACGGGCGTGTCTACGCCGAGAGCTTAACTCACTTCTCCCCTCTTGACCATGACGAAGAACCATCTTTCGCTCAGGGCCGCGCCCACTCTCCATGCTGGATCTGGTCGCGCGCCCCTCCCCCTTCAGGCTGCCGCGGCCCGCACCAGCACGCCACCCAGCAGTCCCTCCTCGATCTTGCCCAGGATGCCCCGATAGACGGTGCAAAGATAGTCCAAGGCTTCCTCGCCTCCCCGGGCGACGATCTCCGGAGCCCTCTCCTCGATGCGGCGAGCCAGAGCGGCGTACCAGCGGCGGTACTCCTCGGAAAGCGGCTCCATCGAAAGAAGCCGCCAGCCCGTCGTCGCGAGATCCCGAGAGACTCTCTCCGTCACGACCGGATGGGGAACGATTCTCTCTCCGCCGACCTCCAGCGGATCCTCCGCAAATCCGCCTCGATCGAGGTAGTCGAAGATCCGAAGCTCTGTTCCCTCTTCGGCCACCTGGCGCAAGGCGAGCAGGGCGTCGCGCTGCGCTTCCAAGGCATAATAGACGTTCAGCAGGTAGATCTGGATGAATTTTCTCGAGAGGTACCGGGGAGCAGCGCAGACATCGCCCTCGACCCACTCGACCCCCGGGTACCGGGCGCGGGCATAGGCGAGGGAATCGCCATCCCGGTCGATCCCCACAACCTGGCCCCACCCCCGTTTCCGCAGGTAATCGGCCGTCCCTCCCCGCCCGCAGCCAACGTCCAGGAGCCATCGGTCGGAACGCTTCGGAAGATCCCCGAAGACCCGGTCGATCGCCTCCTCTTCCCCAGCATGGGCGTAATCCCCGTCCCGCACGAGCGCCAGGAGCCGTTTCCCGGCGAAGGAGTTCATCTCGAAAGGCCGCATCACGTCTCCGATTCCTACCTCTCCTTCGAGACGGGGTCGAGCCGCCGCCTCGATGATCTTTTCCCTCCGAGGCGGGGAGATGGCCCATGACTCGGCGAGCGGAAAGCATGGAGAAAACGCGGCGGATCGGTTACGATAGCTCTCTTCCTGCATGAATCCGGGTTCGAAACAAGCGCTCTCACGACAGCTCGCTTCCCACCGCGGACAGTACGGGATCGACGGAGGGGGGAGAGCCCTGGCGGGCCTTCTCTGGCCTGCGGGAGGCGGGCTCCTTCTCCTCGGCCTCTCTCTCCTCCCTATGTCCCCAAAACCGCTCCTCCAGCGAGCGCTCGAGTTCCTTGCCGGAGCAGCACTGCTTCAAGTGCCCGCAAGCTTCTTCTATTCCACGATACGGGGAAAGTTTGCCGTCTGGGCGGAGCTGCTCGCGGGACTCGACCTGCGCGGAAACGAGCGGATTCTGGAGATAGGCTGCGGCCGCGGAGCCATCCTGGCCATGCTGGGCAAGCTGCTGCCCGAGGGACGAGCGGTCGGCCTCGACCTCTGGCGGACAGAGGACCAGTCGGGCAACTCCCTCGAATCGGCCCGGACGAACCTCGTGAGCGAAGGCGTAGCCGATCGCTGCGAGCTCCACACGGGGGACATGCGGGCCTTGCCCTTTCCGGACGCCTCCTTCGACCTGGTCGTCAGCAACCTCGCCATCCACAACATTCCCGAGAAGGATAGCCGGAGAGAGGCGATCGACGAAGCGATCCGGGTACTCAAGCCCGGCGGGAGGATCTTGATCGCAGACCTCTTTCGGACAGAGGAGTACGTCCAGCGGCTCGAGGAAGCGGGGCTGCGCGCCGTCTCCTGCCGCCCGCTCGGTTGGCGCTTCTGGTTCGGAGTCCTCGGAGTGACGCCGAGGCTCGTTACCGCGGAGAAGCCGGCCAGCGGGACCTCCCCTCCCGAAACCACTCCGCCCGACTTGCCCCCATGAACCTCGACACCGCTTTCCTCACCGATCGGGGCGGGAGGGCGCACAACGAAGACTCCTGGGGATGGGAGAGCTGCAGCGGCTTGACCGCCTGGGTAGTGGCCGACGGCCTCGGAGGGGAGCGAGGAGGCGAAGAGGCTTCCCGGCTGGCGGTGAGCCGCTTCCTCCAGGCGTTCCGAGACCATCCCTCCCTATCCTCCGCCGCCCTCTCGGAGTCTGTCCTCCAAGCCGATCGGGCGATTCACGAACGGCAGGCCGCCGAACCGGCGCTCAGGCGAATGGGATCGACGATCGTGGCCGCCGTCTGCGACGGCCGCCTCCTCCGCGCGGTCCACCTCGGCGACTCGCGCTTCTACTGGTTTCGGGAAAAGAGAGTCTTCTTCCAATCGAAGGATCAGAGCGTCCCGCAGGCGCTCTGCGATGCCGGGATCCTCCGGCCCGAGGAGATCCGCTCCCACCCCCGCCGGAACATCCTCTTGTGCTGCCTCGGCAGTCCTGAGCCCCCGAATCCGATCGTCTCGCAGGAAGGGGAGATCGAGCCTGGAGATGCGCTCCTCCTCTGCAGCGATGGCTTTTGGGGTCCTCTTCCCGAAGAGGAGATGGAGCGGGAGCTCGGGCGGAGCGCAACCGCCTCCGATTGGCTCCACCGGATGGAAGCGCTTCGCCAGGAAAGAGCGCGGGCCCTACTGGACGACGACAACTACACCGCGATCGGGGTGCTGGCGGGCCCTGGGCCGAGCGGAAAATGAGGCGCTCGATCGGCTGCGTTGAACCTAGACGAGGACGGAGAATAAGGCTTGCCTCTTAGGCGATCGCGCTCCTCCAATTTCCGAGCATGACCCCGCCCCGATCCGATGCCGGACACCAATCGATCCGGCTCCACCCCGCCCCAACGGCTCCCCACAGGCCGCCGAAGGAGATCGTCTTGCTTGCGGTAACCGGAATGACGCCCGCCGTCGTGACCGAAACCGTCTGGGCCTTAGCGCACGAGCAGCCCGCCCTCATCCCCCATCGAGTTCGGATCCTCACCACCGCCGCGGGAAAGCGTTGCGCGGAGGAGCAGCTTCATTCCGTATCCCCCGCTTTCGGCGAGCGTTCGGTGTGGGAGACGCTTCGTCGGAGCCTCTTGCGCGATCGGCGTCAGCAGTCTCATCTGCTGATCCTTGAGGAGATCCAGGTCTTGGGACGGCCTGTAGCCGATGAAGGCAGAATGCGCGGGATCGAGGACGTTCGCACCGCTTTGGACAACGAGGCCCTTGCCGACGCTCTCCTGGAAGAGATTCGCGGGATCACAGAAAACCCCGATACGCTCCTCATCGCGTCGGTCGCCGGCGGAAGGAAGAGCATGAGCGCGCTCCTTTATGCCTGTGTCTCGCTCTTGGGCAGGCCCGAAGACCGCATCACCCATGTCCTCGTCAGCGAACCATTCGATTCCCCCGGGCTTTCCCCCTCGTTCTTCTTTCCCACCAAGCCGCCGCTCGAGCACACCTATCGGGATCCCAAGACCGGGGGCGTTCAAGCTGTATCTTCCGATGCTGCTCGCATTGAGCTTGCCGATCTTCCTTTTGTTCCCCTCCGCCTGCTCTTCCCGCGCCAAATCGGCTCCTTTCCCGGTCACTTCACCGCTTTGGTTCGTTCTTGCTCGCAACAACTTGCCTCTTTGACCCAGAAACCTCGCATTACCCTTGGCCACGATCGACCCACGCTCGAGGTCAATGGGAGCCTTGTTGGTCTTTCCGGACGGGAGCATCTTCTCTATGCGTTCCTCCTCGACTGCCCCCGGAAGGGCACACGTCCATTTCTCGCACAGAAGAACGCGATCGATGCCCTGAACCAATTCCGGAGCCGGTGGGCCAAAGACCATCCCGAGGGATCCTTCCAGCACCAGGCGGCGCGCGGATGGGAAAAATGCGACACCGAGGATCTCCGGAAGCTCCTCAGCTCCTTGCGACGGAAGCTGAAGGCTGCTGGTTTTACCGCGGAGCTGGATTACCTCTTGCCCCGCCGCGGATCCTTCGGCATCGATGTCATCCCAGCTTGATCCTGCAATCTCCGAGCCGTCCTCCTGGATAGCGAGTCCCGATGTCCTCGGACGTCACCGAAGCGGCGAAAGCTCTCCCTCGAGCTTAACGTAAGGAGTAAACGGGGAAGGCGGAAGCCCCGAGCTTCCCTAAAAGCGAAAATTCCAGGACGGACGACTCCCCATGCCCAGCGCCTGTATCGTTCAAAGCTATACGAAGATCGGGCTCCTCTCCGAACGGCTGGTCGTTCTCGGCTCTGGAAACGGAGCCGGCAACCCGGAGGTGCTGCGGGAAATTCCAATCGCCGATCTCGACCGGCTTACGATCGAGGAGACCGTTTCCTTCACCTCCCCGGCTTTGGCGGAACTCTTGCGCCGAGGGATCCCCATTAGTGTTTTAGGAACCAACGGCCGCTTTCTCGGCGGCTTTCTTCCGGCACAAAACGATCATGGCCAGCGGCGCCTCAAGCAATATGCCAAGACGCTCGATCCCGCCTTTGCCCTAGCGATGGCCGGCCGAATCGTAACCGCAAAGATCTACAACCAGCGCCGCTTGATCCAGCGCCTTGCGGCCAACCGCGACTCGGATGCCACCTCGGCCTTGAGCGCCCTTGAGCGTATACTTGCGCAAGCGGGTCGTGCCACATCCATTGCCGAGCTCCGGGGCTTGGAAGGAGCCTCGACCGCTCGCTACTTCGATGCCTGGGCCACTTTTCTGCCTCCTGACTATCCCTTTGAGCGGCGGTCGACACGGCCCCCTCTCAATGTGGTCAACGCCTGTATCTCCTATGGAGCGGTGCTTCTCTACGCCGAAGCGGTGAACTTCCTTCACGCCCACGGGCTCGATCCAGCCTTGGGGCTCCTCCATGTCACCGAAGACGGCCGCTGGTCTCTTGCCCTTGACCTGATCGAACCCTTCCGGCCCGTGCTCGTGGAAGCCCTTGCCCTTGACCTATTCAGCCATCAGATCCTCAACCGAGACCTCTTTGAAAAGCGGGATCTTGGCGGGGTCTATCTGGCTTCCGAGGGCAAGAAGAAATTTCTTCTCCAATACGAACGCCGGATGGAGCGCCAATTTCTCTCCGAAGCCGTCAACTGCCGCACTACGCTGCGGACGGAACTGGAGCGTCAAGCCACAGCCTACAAGGCCGCGTTGGACGCTCCGGAAAAGTTCGAGCCCTTCCTGATGAACTAGGAGCAAGCCAGGTGACGGGCGATTCCAAGGATCCGCAAGGCATGGGCTGGTGGGAGGAAGCCTTCGCTCCCCTCCCCTACAAAAGCTCCCCGCCCGGAGAAAAGCAGATGTTAACGGTGATTGCTTACGATGTCTCCGATCCGCGCCGCCTCACGCGAATCGCGCGGATTTGCGAGGATCATGGGATGCGCGTGCAGTACAGCGTCTTCGAGTGCTATTTTGAGCCAGAGCAATTCGATGCATTTTGGGGCAAGGTCCAAAACGAGCTCGACCTGGATGAAGATCGTATCGTTGCCTATTGCCTTGACGCCAAGTGCGCCAAGAAGATCCGCACCGCAGGGACCATGGTCTGCTCCGAGCGAGTGGTCTGTTATCTGGTATGACGCCGAGTCTCTCCTCCAGGTCGCGACTCGTTCCAGTCCTTCTTCAGGCACTTGCCGACCTAGGTTGCATACTATTGTTCATCAATCTGTTACGAACAAACTCAATTTGGACGTTTCTCTTTTCTTGGAAAGTCGATATACACGTTTTTGTGCTCCCGACCTATTCGGCGTTACCGATCTTGATAGTCAAGCACTTGCAAGGCCGCAGTCTGGAGTGACGGAAATGCCGAAAGGCAATGGAGACTTTCCAATTTCCAATCTCCTGAGTTCCATGACCATCAAGTCTGGAGTGACGGAAATGCCGAAAGGCAATGGAGACGTTTCCAGCAAATCCGCCTCGCGTGATGCGTGGCGGTGTCTGGAGTGACGGAAATGCCGAAAGGCAATGGAGACACCCAGATCTCTTTCCAACCCTCGGGAGTATCCGGGGGTCTGGAGTGACGGAAATGCCGAAAGGCAATGGAGACGATGCGTGGCGGTCAAGCCATCCATCCCGGCACGCTGCGGTCTGGAGTGACGGAAATGCCGAAAGGCAATGGAGACCAAACGCACGCGCCGAACCGCTTCAAGGGATGTACAAAAAGTCTGGAGTGACGGAAATGCCGAAAGGCAATGGAGACCCACCGCGACCGGTTTGAATCTTCTGAATCACCTACGCGTCTGGAGTGACGGAAATGCCGAAAGGCAATGGAGACAGGATAAATCGCAACTCCGCCTCCATGCTGCGGCCGTGTCTGGAGTGACGGAAATGCCGAAAGGCAATGGAGACCGTGGGGCAAATCGAGGAAACATGAAGCTCCTGCTCAGTCTGGAGTGACGGAAATGCCGAAAGGCAATGGAGACCCCCCAACGATAAACACACATCCCTCAGAGTGATGTACTTGTCTGGAGTGACGGAAATGCCGAAAGGCAATGGAGACCAATGAAGCATTGAGACGAGCCTTGCGTCTATCCACTCCAGTCTGGAGTGACGGAAATGCCGAAAGGCAATGGAGACATCACTCTCCGTTTCGCGCTTCATTACTCTTCCATTCCGTCTGGAGTGACGGAAATGCCGAAAGGCAATGGAGACACGAGAACGGCACCTTAAAATTGTAGCTCTTGTATTTGTCTGGAGTGACGGAAATGCCGAAAGGCAATGGAGACAAGTTCATGCCAGAAGCGCTCCAGTCCCGGAGTGTCCTTGTCTGGAGTGACGGAAATGCCGAAAGGCAATGGAGACTAGCCAAGCTGGATCATTTTTTGTAGCGAGTAGGAGTTGTGTCTGGAGTGACGGAAATGCCGAAAGGCAATGGAGACCAATTTTCTTCACTGCATTTGGTTCGTTCATCATGCCTACACCGTCTGGAGTGACGGAAATGCCGAAAGGCAATGGAGACTCTTCCTTCGTCGTCTGCACCATGACCCCACTGCTCGCCATGTCTGGAGTGACGGAAATGCCGAAAGGCAATGGAGACCTGAATCGCTCAAGCTTGGGCATCGCGATATAATCGGAGGGTCTGGAGTGACGGAAATGCCGAAAGGCAATGGAGACTCGACGCTTCCTTCATGATGTATTCTTTCATCTTACCGTCTGGAGTGACGGAAATGCCGAAAGGCAATGGAGACATCACCTCCCTCTTGAGTCGTTCGATTTCAGTTTGCATGTGTCTGGAGTGACGGAAATGCCGAAAGGCAATGGAGACCCATCTCTTCCATGATGGCTTCGGTTGGCCTGATTGTCTGGAGTGACGGAAATGCCGAAAGGCAATGGAGACGCAACCCGGGTCTCCCTTACTGGCTCGGGATGGACGGGAGGTCTGGAGTGACGGAGATGCTAGAAGGCGGCAACGGCGAAAAAGGATCATCCTGGCGGCACGAAGAGTTGACCCCTGATCAGTGGAGAACCATGCCTGTCCTGACCGTTGGAGTAGAGGGACCTACCTGGGAACATGGCCGATTGGCCTCCGCACTGCTTGAACGCAAAGGCGGCGAGGGAGATCCCCGTGAGAAAACGGCAAAGCGGAGCGAGTTGAAGCTACAGCGGTGATGAGCTGCTATGGGACAACAGGAGGCGGGGTCATTGCACGCCAGAGGGGCAATCCAATGCGGGCTCCAGCTTCCCTGCAAGCTGGAGCCAGATGAAGCCCGGCAGCGGCATTCTGGCGATTGATCCGGAACGGCAAAGCCATATGGGACCCATGAGCCCACTCAAATCCTGGCTGCTTCCGTTGAAACGATCAGGGCCCAAGCCGCTGGTTGGTTTCCAGGTCCTCCACGGCCGAGGAACGCGCCAACCGCATAGGGCTCTGGTCAAGCCCCAATCCTGCGTCCCTTAGGCCGACGATGGGCGGCCATTGGGCTTGCTTCGCAAAGCCCATTGCGCACGCCGCCAGCGCATCCCTGCTTGAGGGTGCCTGTCAGAGGCTTGGCGGCATCCTCACCCAATCTGCAGAAGACGTGGCCTTTGTGAGAGGCCAGCCTGGCATCTCTCCTCCAACCCTAGAGAAGAAAGCGGGTCTAGCCCAGTTGCTACGGATTGACCATGGAGATTACGTGCGCGATCAGCGGCTCAGGAACCTCGCCAGGGGACGCGCCCCGAATGAGGCCACCGATACGGAGGCGAAGGGGGCTCTCGGACAAAACCGAGCTGCCGGGCTCTAGGATCGACTTGACTTCCGCAATGATCCGCAACTCGCAAGACTTTGCAACACCGCGCCACTCCGCGATCGCCTCGTCCTCCCTGGAAACAATGAGGGCATCCGTGCAGGCATTGAGAATGGCTTGATTGAATCGGTCAATCTTTCCGCCGCAATCCACCAGAAGAAGAACCTTTGCGAGAGATAGCCCCCGAATGTGTTCCACGATCTTAGCCACAAAATCCGCGTCCCATTGATTCTTGAAGCGGAGTGTCTCGTTACTCCCCGAGATTTCATGAAACCAGTTGCCTTCTCCATCTGGGCAGGCCCGGACGGTGAAGACTTGGTCGTGGAAGACTTCCGCCGGCACTCGCTTGGACAGCGTATTGTATAACCACCACAGAAAGACCGATTTCCCGCTATGCGGCGGACCCACGATCGCAATGACCCGATGCCTTGGGCTTTCCGCCGCGCTCCTCTTTGTAAGAGCGGATTCCGTCTGGCGCGGCACATAGCGCTCGATCGACTCCCGGGGTATGATCGCACCTACGGAAGGAGCTTCTGGATGATGAGCTTGCACGACGATTCCTCCGAAGCGCGGATCGTAGATGGCCGCCCAACGCGAGGGATGGGATAAGTGGATCAAATAGGCGTAAAGCCAAATGGGGCCCCTCCCATAAAGAATCAGCCCCTTTTGATGGTCCACGCCTTCTGGCAAGGAGACTCCGGCAAGCTCCTTGGGGTCGGCAATCCCGTTTCCAGGCAGATGGATAACGAGGATCTGAAATGGCTCAGGAGGAGATAGAAGGGAGAGGCTTAGGTTTTGCATAAAACTTCTCGATATCTAGAGCGTCGTGTCCCACTTTGATCCGGCCGCGCTGCACGAGGCAGGGGAAACATCGGTCATCGCTGCCTAAATGTCTTTTGAAGGTCCTGCAGATCCTCAGGTTTCGCAAGACTTTTGGGCTTCAGCAGCGCCTCTAGGCCGGGGACCAACTGAGAGGAGAGAACCACCTCGATCCTCTTTTGCTTGGCATAGGCCGCAACCTCTTCGGGCATAGCGCTCCTCCGAACGCAGATGGTTTGCCCGAGCAATCCCCCAGCATCCTGGACCGCCAAAAGATCAAGTTTCAACGTCTTGACCTGCCCCATGTGAAGCTCATCCCGAATTCGGCTGAGCCGATCGGCAAGTTCTTTCTCTTCGGTCCTAATACCTCTCCTTTCCAATTCTCTCTCCAGATTGTCGACCAATCCTTCGACCGGTTGTTCGTCTTTGCAGTCCACAAGCCAGAGCTTGCCTCCGTAGGTAAAGAGCAGATCGATCTCCTCGTGAGGCTTGGAGGTCGAAACTCCGAATGCGCTCTTGACCTTGAGACGGAGGCTTCGTCGTACACAATGGACCCCGAGCTTAAGGAGCACAGCGGCTGTATTGTATTCGAGCCGATCGCCTGCCTTTGGTCGTGAATCGGCTTCGTGCCGATCTTCGATTGATAAAAGGCTGCTCAGATCCTCTCCACACCGATGGAGACGAGCCACTTCGTCTAAGGAAAGACTACGCCCGGTTTCGTTAAGCTTAAGGAGCTCACCGCTCCTCTCCAGCTCGGAAGCATCGATTTGGCAGCGAAGCAACTCCAGTGGCTCCAGCTCATCGGCGATATGGCCATCCAAAGGCTCCTCACGTATCTCCATTTCCCCCTCAGGGAAGGTAAACTGGATCAGCAGCTTTTCCTTTTCGAGATAGAACGACTTTATCCTCTGGCGGCTCGCCCATTCGAAAGCCGCCATCGCCATAAGCTTGTTCCCCCCAGTGAAGTGAAGGAAACTCTTTTGCGGATCGACTTTTAGTCCGCGGAGTACATTGAGAATGCCCTTGAAATGGTTGTAGGGAATCTCTTGCATTCTGGTCCGTCCCTTGGAAACAAGCCCGGAGGCATCAAAAAAGCGCTTAAGCCGCTGCGCAGGATCCTTTGACTCGGGCCTATTCTCGCTGTGGAGCAAGAGCACGTTCGTTGGCCCGATATGCAAGACGGCAAGGATCTGCGGCCAGATCTGGCGGCTAGCCAGGGTTAGCAATGTTCGGCCTTCTATCGGAGAAGCGTACGCTGTCATTCGCACCACCTTAATACGGAATCAGTCCAAGATAACCGGTTCTCTTTTGCCACCACCCGCTCCTGGGGAGCCTCGAAGACCACGAGACAGTATTCGTTATCGGTGATCTTCAAGGGTCGGAAATAAACGGCACTCGTCTGGCGTGCGCCTTTCGCTCTGCCCAGAGGACTAGACTCCAATGGACGTCCTTCTTGCGCCAATTTCTCTCTGATCTTCTTACGGTACTTCCATAACTTCTGGTCTGCCAAACCAACAGTATCTCGCCAACGCGCCTTTAAATCACTTTCAAAAAACCTGAAAGCAAATCCGGCGGGCTTGAGAATCGTTTCCGCTGTGCACCGATAGTCTTCTAACCCGCCGGAAAATTGCTTCACACGAAATGCGCCAGCAGCACGGGTCGCTCGATAACCGATGGAACCGAAGCGACAAAAAGCTTCAAAGGCTAACCTCCAGAGATCTTGTGCCTTTTCACTGGCATCATCGAAAAGCGGGCGGAGCAAAACATAAACAGCAGCCTTGGTTCCAGGAAGGAGCGCCTTGCGTGGTATGAACTTCCACATATGCGGATTTCCGTCTTGGAGCTCTTCTGACTCTGCTGGTGGTTCAAGAGCTTCCACCCGAATCACCACCGAGGAGGCTTTCGCCTTATCCCTCACGGTTCCAAAGATCTGCTCTTCTTGTTCTTGCGTCCCTCCAAGGGCGCGAAACCACCAGCGGAGCGCCCCGCGAATCGACGAGGCTCGAAGCTCGGCTTTGGCGGGATCATCACCACGGTAAAAGCATGGGGTCAGAAACTCAAAGTCGTAGGGGACGGGATTCACGGCGGGGTCTTTCCAAATTTTGTGGCGAGATTTTTCAGGGCCCTGAAAATTCTGCCCTTTGGGTTATTCCGCTCTTTTTCGTAAATTTGTGTATCAATCGTCGTTAAATAGTGAAAAAGCGAGAGTTGGTACACTTCATCCCCTTCCATCCATTCTTCTTCGCTGAATTTTTTAATTTTCCCTCGAAGATCGCTCTCTTTAAGGCTCTTAAAGGAATTCAGGCGCTCCGGATCCGGCTCAAGGCTGGCCCGTTTCTGAGCGCGTTCGTGCTCTTCTCGCTGCTGCACTATCTCCTCTTGATGCTTCTTCTGGACTTGTTCCGAACAATCACACCAACCGTAACCTGCCCCCGTCTTAGCGCCGATACCCATCGTCTCTAGGCCTCTTTTCAGCCAAGCTTGTGCCTTCGCCGTCCACTCCTCTCCGCCGTGTCGAGCCGCTTGCAAGGGAAACACGAAAATGGACCCAGGTGCCACGGTGAGAAAAAGCACTGGGATCGGATATTCACAGTCAAAGGCAGTCTTCTTCTTTCCTTGATAGTATTCTGGATGGTGACAGGTCACCACGTCGAGTTCCAGGTCACGCTCGGCTAGACGGTAGGGGTGGGCCGGAAGGAAGTGGACGCTTCCTGCGAAGTTGGGAAGCGCTTGCGGCAACTTGCCTTTAGGCTGACGATCTCCATAAATTCGTTGCCAGAGCTTTTCCGCGGCCGTCTTTCGAATTGCCGCCGATTTCCCATCCTGGCACCCATAAGCAAAGTCAGAGGAATCGGACCAGTCGCCATCGCTCCATCCGAAGACCAAGGCAATCTCTACGAGCCGGTCGACCTTGTGCTCTACAGGTGTATGCCTAAGCGCATGGATTGCCGCTCGCCGCGCGCATCCCTTGACGGCACTCCCTGGGATGTAGGGGAGCCCAAAGCGGTCGAGGCAGAGGCCCGCATTTTCCATGACCCCTCCCGCCATATTGACCATAAGACGGGATCGAAGACGGCCAAACAAGAGATCGCAGGGCTTGCAAGCGGTGTTGATGAATCCCAGCCAGGCATTTCGCCTCTCCTCCGCCAGACATGGCTTGGTCTTGATTGCCGCTTGCCAGTAGGTGTCGTTTTTGAGCTCAGGATCGGCAAAGCGCTCCAAAAGCAGGGATCGGGATGTACATTGACTAAAAGGCGGATCATTTCCCTCCACCAACACCCTGGCCGTGTCGCTCGGCAAGAGCCAGCGTGAGTGGCTTGTGCGCTGAGCGCTCACCTCATTCCCCCCTTTTGGTTTTCTTTGGTTTTCTTTTGAGCATACCGCTTGAGATAGACCAGATAGGCCAGCGCTTCCTCTGTGGCTAACCGAAGCTGCACCGAATCTTTCCCTGCGAGCGCCTCGAGCATCTTCTTGGCGGTGACCTCCTCAATAAGCTGGCGCTTAGCCAAATGGTCGGCGATCGCATCCATCGCCTTAGCCATCCCGCCTCGGGAGTCTCCGTCGGTGGCAAAGGCGATGGTCGCCAAAAGCCCGTTATTCATGATCAAGGCCGGAAGCTTGTTGACGGCTTGTCGCTCGAGCTCCTTGCTCTTCTCCAACGCATGCTTGGCCCGCTCCTGCTCGAGGTTGTGCATAGGTCCTAATCCTCCTCTTTAGGATTGCCTCTCAGCCTCTTCCCCCAACCGGACCGTGCAGAAACCGAGCCCGGTTCCCGCGTCGGCGCCGAACTGGAAGACCCCCTTCTCCTGTTCGAGAAGCCTTCGAAAGGCGGACCGGGCGGCGCGGGGAGGCCGTCTCTCGGAAGCCTCGCCCCCCCGCCGCTCCTGGGAGGCACGGACGAGGGAGTAGAACATGGTTTCGCTCGGCACGTTCTCCTGATTAAAGAGCGCCCCCTCTTCCGCTGCCCCGGTTTCGTCGCTAATCTTCACGTGCTGCGCGACCTCGCAGGAGGAGCGGGCAAAGAAGCTCATTGAAGCATCGGAGAGGATGACAAGCCGCTTTTTCTCCTTAGTCCAGATATTGGTCCAGATTGGATCCTCTGGGAGCAGCGCGGCTAGGGCTTCCCCAATCTCCGAGGACGGGTCGCCAACGTGGGTAAAGGCATACTCCTCAAGGATCACCTTTTTTCCGATCCCAAGGGTTCCCGTATCGAAGCGAGCCTCTTCATCCTTCACGTCCGGCAGGCTTGCCACGAGCGACTCCTTCCCAAGATCCCTGGCATAGCGCTTCAAGATCAGAGGGCAAGTGATCCAGGCAAAGCAGCCTTTGGCCGATCGGATCGGGAAGGCCAAGAGCTTCGCCTCCGAAAACTGGAGCGCGCCAGCCGCAGCGTTCTCAGCGTCATCGGAACCAAAAAGCCACTTCCCGTCGCTGCTTCGAGTTGTCGTTGGACTGCCGTCACCCTTTTGTTCATAGCAGCAATCGGCAAAGACGCCCTTGAGCGTGCTCCCGGGAATGATCGGAAAACCGGTATGGCGCTCTCGCTGGATCGGCAGATCGATGGCTCCGACGGATGCTCCGGCTCCGACATGAAGGGGCGTTCGTGTGAAGATGTACAAAGGGGAGCAGAGCGATTCTTCTTTGGCTCCCTCCCTGCCATTCGGTCCTTTTGCTTCCGGTTCTATCGCCTCGGTCATCTTTTTCTCTCCTTGGTCAGCTTATCCTTTCTTCTCCGCTCGCACTCCTCCCCTGACGTCCATCGACGTCGCTCTCTGGCTCATGCCGCTTTGAGGCTTCCAAAAGCTGCCAGGAGCCGCAAACTCCGAGGCCAAGGCCCTTCTCCCCTAGGAAATCAGAGCGGCAGCGTCCGTGGAGAGCCTCGGCGAGGTTTTGAGCCTCCCTCTCGTTTTCCGCCTCGAAGTAGTAGACGGAGCCTGCCGGAACAGCCAGCATGGTCGGCTTGGACCCAGCCCCTGGTGTCCCATCGCCTTCGCTGCCATTGCCAATGCGGGGGAGAAGAGCCCAGCCGCTCACGGGCTCGGGCTTCCCTAGACAGGCGGCCACAAGCCGGGCGGAAATCCGAGGAGCGGTCTCTTCGTCTTCGTTGTATTGCCAAGCAGGGTCGCTTCGGCGCCTTCTCCGAAACTCCCGACGAACCTCCTTGTCGATCACCCGCAAGCGGACCCGCCCCGCTTCGTCTACCCAGCCGGGACGCCAGCCGTAAAGGAAGACAGCGGGAGTCAGAAGAACCCACTTCACCCGCTGCCCAGCTAGATCGATCCGCGGCAGTTGCAATGGGCTTGGGGCCTTCCTCACGCAAACAAAGCGCCCCTCTCCGCCAAAGCAGATGGTCGATTCCGCCAGATCGTTCACGAGCAGCCCATCCTCTTCCGGATGCCGCTCCTTGTGAGCAGGAGGGGCGTTGACCGCAAATCGAAGCCGAGCCCCATCCCGCAGCCGCAGATGCTCGGCAACATAGAGCTGCCCCTCTGCGGCGGTTTGTGTCCCGGGATCGATCGAAACCCCGATTCTTTTCTCAGAGTCCCAAAGCTCTTCCTCGCCCGGCAAGTCGAATGGCTTATCAGCCAGATATTTCTCAAAGGAGGCATGCTCGATCCATTGAACCGGGTGCTCCTCCTTTGCTGCCTTGGCTCTGGCACAGGCGTAGAGAAGTGGACGCGGCAGATTGTTTTCTCCAGGCAAGAGATCGTTTTCTCTATTGATCGGCCTTACGGGGAATAGGAAGCCTGCCTTGCCTTGGTCCACCACCAGATCGGCAGGACGCGGAAAGTAGGTTTTCTTTCTAAGAACGGGAAAGGGCCCGTGCATGTGGAGCCATTGAAAGGCATCGCTCCCCATTCGACCGCGGGGAACTCCCCTGCGTAAGGCACCAGGCCGATATGCGGCGGGCAGAGTCCCCGCTTTCGAGAGCAGGGCGGTCCGCAAGGCGCTATGAAGGGCCGGGGGCAACGGCCAACGGGCCCCTCGACCATAGGCGCTACCGGCAGCAAGAGGCCGTGCATCTCGGAAGAAGAGGGTATCGATTGGAATCAAATCAAAGCTTTCCATGCTCAGTCCCGTTGATCCTCCAAAAAGGCCTCGGTCAGGAACGGTCCAAGGAAGTCGTCCAGAAGCCTATTTTCCTCGCGACATTCCTCCAGATACCGAGAGGCAAGCGAGAAAAACGCATTCCGTTCGGCTTGGTCCCACTCTTGAGCCGCTTGGCGGCTCACAACGTACTCTAGATCGGCCCGACAGAGGGGGGCGATCAAGTCATCGATCCTCATGCGACCCGCCGGCTCCGCTAGCGAATAAGTGCGCAAGAGAGCGGCTAGCGCATAGGGAAAGCGTCCCGAGAGCTTCCGCTTCTTCTCTCTCTCCTTTCGCGAAAGCCTCGCAAACTCTTCGCTAAGCCCGATCGCAGACGACTCCCACTTTGCTCCCCACTGCAGAATCTCCCCTGACCGCTTAAAGAGGCTGATCGCGAAGGCCGACCTGCCGTACCCCAATTTGCTTTTGGCCCTCTTCTCAGCGGCCCTTGCCGCTTCCATGAGGTTCTGCAGCGGGCTATACATATGGCCAATGGCAATCCCTGCGGAGAGATCCGCCCGCCTTCCGGGCACGAGGATGTGGTAATCTCGAGGAGGCTGGATACTTTTCCAGCCCTTCCAGGAGGCATCGAGGCCGACGAAACCCCACTGCTCCTTCCTCGCTTTGAGAACGCCTGGAAACTGGGAGTGAAGCTCCGGATCCCCTCGGAACGCCTTCCGGAGCAAGGAAGCGCAACGCAGCGCATTGCGGGCGGGGAGCATGGCAAGGACATCATCGCCTCCAGCATAGATGAGCTCTCCTTGAAAGGATTCGACGATTGGCCGAGCGAGGTAGATCGCAAAGTTGGCGAGCGCCGTGCTCAACTCGAGGTGGAAGCTTGGGGTCAGAAGCCGTTTGTCTTCTTTAAGCTCTGATAAGGCTTTTGGATCCTTCGCATTTGGCTGCTCTTTGCTAAAATGATTCAAGGACTCGGAGGACAACTGGCTCTTTAGCGGTGGCAGATTTTCGCCGCTCAACCACTTGCCCATCGAGTCGCCATCGAGCGCAAGGACCGCGACGTAGCGGCGTGGAGAGCTCCCTACTTCGTCATAGAGCCTCTTGAGATTCCGTGCAGCCTCACTGCACCTCGAGGACTCCGCCTTCTCCCGCCGATCCCGGATCCAGCGTCGGATCTCCGACTCGTGGAAAAGAGAAGGACAGTTTTCGTCAATCCATTTCTTGCTGTCCTTGCATTCCGAATAGGGGCGATAATCGGGTAAATCCACTTCCTCCTTCGCCACATCCAGCGATTGCCCGAATTGGTCGAGCGAGTTACGAATCCGACTTTCCTCTGGTTCCCCTTCCAGCCTTTCCCGAAGCTCCTCGACCCAATCGGCAGCAGCCACGTCGGGAACTGAGTCGAAGCGAGCAGAGGCATCAGAGACATCAATCTTTGGTCTTTCCTCAGAACCGGGTTCCAAATACGCCTTGTGCCAGACCCGCTTGATGAGGTTCATGGCACCCAGGATCTCCCCAGGCCGGAAGAGATGCCCCGGGATCTTCTCCAAGCGCTCCAGCCACTCCTTTCCTCCAACCGACTCCTCCTTCCCCGAGAGGACGTCTTTGGGGAGACCGGAGCGCCGCGCGAGCTCTTCGGGCTTCCCCCAAAAGGGAAAGTCCCGGGTATTCCGTCGAGCAGCGAGATGGGAGTCGACCATCGAGTAATGGATCGACCAGGCAAATCCGGGGTTCTCAACCTCGGGAAGCCCATCCGCATTGAACAGGATTTCCGATGTCCACTGATTCCCCTCCTTCCAACTGCGATGGCGATAGTTGCGGGGATCGAGATGATCTCGAGGAATTCCCTCCTGAGCGGCGCGGTGGTAGGCGCGGAACCGCTTGGCAAGGCCATTCTTCTCAGGATCCTCTCCAAAAAGGGCCTCATGCTCCAAGCGAGCCTGCTCCGGAGACGCGGCCCAGGGCCAGGTCTGCCAATGGATCGAAAGAAAATGGTCGACCTGCTCTCGCCACCTCCCCTGTCCCTTGGGGTCGAGCGGATTGCCTTGCTTCTTATCAAACCAGTCCAGGCACTTCTCGGAGATGTCCTTGAGGCATTGCCGGATCGATGCCTCGGCAGCCTCGGCCAGGGCCTTGGCGCTTTCCGAAGGAACGAGCGCAAGAAAGCGGTTGGGAAGATTGGGGGTGCGGATCTGACGTTTGGTTACACAGAGGTCCTGCCAGAGTTCAGGGCTCACTCGATCGTACAGTTCCTTCTTGTGGAGCCAGTCAAAGAGGGGCTGGCCGCGCAGGGATGGAAAAAGAATCGCATCCGGGCCGATGCGGTCGGTGATCGCCTTGAGCCCGTGTGCCATCAAAAAAGAGAGGAGATAGCTTCCGCTCCATAGGTCGCGCGTCTTCCGAGCTTGGGCAATAAATTCCTGGACCGGGCCGACCTGCATGAGGAGGAAGGCGGGACTAAAACACACTCCTGCATCCGGACCGTCTCCCGTGACCTCCACGCATCCCTGGAGGGCGCTGGTAATCGCGCAATGGGTCCAAATGGTGTGATCCGGGATTCGGGTATCCGCTGGCAAGAAGGAAAGCCTTGGGTCTTGCTCCGCTGCGAAGTATGGCCAGAGCCGCCAGTGGAGGAAGAAGTTGGCCCAGTCCCTGCCCGATCGGGCGGGGAAACCCGGAAACTGCTGGTCCTCCACATTGCTAATCCCTTCGTACTGAGGCTGGCCTTTCGCCACCTTCGCTTCCGCATCGTCTGGCTCGATCGGCGGGCTAAAAACGAGCCTCCCTTCCCCCAAGGGATGGTGGAATCGGCCCTGGAATGGGGAACTTAGGACGGATGGTTTCGGGAAGATGATCCGATCCGCTGCGGCGGCTGCATGATCGCAGACCTTATCAAAAAACGAGCGATCGCTTTGCAGATGGAAGCCGGCTGCACGCAGATGGGAAGCCGCAATCTCCTCATGCTCTCGGAGATTGAAGGCCTTGCTTGGGGGATCGTGCAGAAGAGCCAGGAGCTTCCGCCGCCAGAATTTCATGGCGGAGATTATTAGGAACTTTTGCCACCATTGCCAAGCAAGAGACGTCTGGCGACGTCGGAATAACGGATAGCTCCTTTAGGCAAGAGCCGAGAAAAAGCTTCTGCGGCCTCTTCACGCACTCAATCCCGCAGCGCAAGACCCTATCCGCGATGGGGCGCGTCGTGGGCCCCCTTCACCCGGCAGGTGTTGATCCCGAAGAGGGACCAAGCGGGACAGTATCCGACCAGCCCGGTGATGAGGGGGAGTAACCCGATCAATCCCCACCATTTGGCGGGCCCAGAGAGCACCAGCGGCAGTCCGATGAGAAGAGCCAAGCCGGCCAGCACTCGGAGAACACGCTCCGTTTTTCCTTCATTGACTAACATGTCATATCCTCCGGTTTGGATGAACGTACACGGGTCAAGGCATTCGAGCAAATTCCCGCGGGATTGGCCGGAGCGTTGCCATGAGCGCACCCTCGACCGAACGTGCCAGAAGCTCGCGCGAGATCTCCGCATGCTCTTGCGGTGAGTTTTCCCTTGTCGGGAACGATCTGCGGGAGTATGCAAAAACGTTCCGATCTTCGATCAGCATCGGGAGCGGATGAAAAGATTCTGCGCCTCGTTTTAAGGAAACAAATCTCTTATGCCTTTCGATCTTCCGGGAATCGTCCGTTCCCGCATGGGGGAAAACTACTCCCTGCACCAGAAGCATTTGAACCGGACGCTGGTCCGAGTGCAGCAGATCATCGGCTTCGACAAGGTCTATGCACGAGCCAAGGGGGCCTATCTCTACGATCGCGAAGACAACGAGTATCTCGATTTCCTGAGTGGATTCGGGGTCTTTTCGATCGGACGGAACCATCCGGTGCCCCAAAAGGCGATTCGCGACGCCCTCGATCTGGACCTGCCGAACATGGTCCAGATGGATTCCGCCCTTCTGAGCGGGCTCTTGTCGGAAGCGCTGGTCAAGCGCTTCGCCTCCCAGGGCGCCTCGCATCTCGATGCGGTCTTTCTCTGCAACAGCGGGACCGAAGCGGTGGAGGGGGCGATCAAGTTTGCGCGCGCCGGAACAGGACGGCCACGGCTCCTTTCGCTGCAAAACTCCTTCCACGGCCTCTCGATGGGATCGCTCTCCCTGACAGGCAACCCCTTCTTTCATGAAGGCTTTGCGCCCTTCCTTCCGGGATGTCAGACCGTCCCGTTGGGAGACCTGGGACTACTGGAGCACGAGCTCCAAAAGGGGGACGTGGCGGCCTTGATCATCGAGGCGGTACAAGGGAAAGGGGTTCAGTTTCCCAGAGACGATTACTTTGTGCAGGCGCAGGCCCTTTGCCGGCGGTATGGAACACTTCTGGTCTGCGACGAGGTGCAATCGGGGCTTGGACGAACGGGCAAATGGTTTGCCTTCGAGCACTGGGGGCTCGAACCCGATATTGTCACGCTGGCCAAGGCGCTCTCCGCAGGGTATGTGCCCTGTGGGGCCATCCTGACGCGCCGCTCGATCTACCAGAAAGTCTTCAGCCGGCTCGACCGGTGCATCATTCATTCGTCGACCTTCGGAAGGAACAACCTCGCCTGTGTCTGCGGATTGGCCGCGCTCTCCGTCCTGGAAGAGGAGAAGCTCGTCGAAAACGCGGCCCGGATGGGAGAACGGCTGGAGCAGGGCCTCCTGGCTCTCCAAAAGCAGCACGAAATTGTCAAGGAGGTTCGGGTCAAGGGGCTTATGATGGCTGTCGAATTCGCCGAGCCGCGATCCTTACGCCTCAAGATGGCCTGGAAGACCGTGCATGCGCTCGATCCGGGGCTTTTTCCTCAGCTCGTGGTCTCGCATCTCATGGCGAAGCACCGCATCCTGACGCAAGTCGCCGCGAACAACGCCGATGTGATCAAGGCTCTCCCCCCGCTGATCGTCGGTCCCAAGGAGATCGACTATTTCTTGGGCGCTCTCGGCTCGGTCCTGACCGATCTACGCAAGTTTCCGGGTCCCTTGTGGGACATGGGGACCAACTTCGTCAAGGCGATGCGCAACGGCGCCGAACAGCCGCTCTCCGTCTAGAGAGCGAGCTGCGCCTCCTCTTCCGGGCTCAGCGCCAGTTCCCGGGCGGGGTTTCGGCCCGCCGATCGCCGATACCAGAAATAGAGAAGCTGCTGCGCGTAGCCCCCGTACGGACCAAAATGAGCGGCGGCAAATTCCGTGATCTTCCGGGCCGAAACCCGTCTCCGATGGGCAAAGTAGAGCTTCCGAAGAAGCCGTTCCATCCAGATATCGATCGGAAAGGCATCATACCTCCCGAGTCCGAAGAGGAGAACGCAGTCGGCGATCTTGCTCCCTACGCCGGGCAGCTCGCAGAGGCAGGTGCGGGCTTCCCGGGTGGGCTGGGTCCGGAGACGAGGGAAAAAGCCTGGGTCTTCGGCGAGAAGACGAGCGGTCGCTTGGAGGGAACGGGCGCGGAAGCCCAAGCGGCAAGCCAGAAGCTCTTCCCGCGGGGCGGAGGCGAGCGCTTCCGGCGCCGGAAAGGTACAAAGGCGGCTCCCGGCAATGGGCCTCCCCCATTCCGCCCGAAGCATCCAGGTGATCCGGCGGATCTCGGGGATCGGCTTGACCGGCGAGCAGAGAAAACTCGCCAATGCTTCCCAGGGGTCCTGAGCGAGGATGCGGATGCCTTGACCGGCGACCCGAGCGGCGGCGAGAGCAGGATCCGATGGGAGAGCATGGGCCACTTGACTCCAATCGACGGAGGAGGAAAAGTAGTCGAGAAGGGCTTGCCGACTTCCTCGGAGGCTTTCGACGGCATAGTGCTCCCCTTCAGGAGTGATCCGATAGGCCGCGCGGCCGACGACCCCGATCCACGAGCCGTCGTGCAATCGGGCCCAGGAAAAGGTTTGTCCGCATGAGAGGGATCGCTCGCAATCGATCTCGGCGCAGGCGATGCTTCCGAGCCTTTTCCAGCCGGCGTCCACACCCGGAGCCGCAGCCGATGTTTTCTCGATTGGGTCTGAGCCTGTTTTGGACATATTCTCTTCTGTCCGATTGTAAGGGAAAATGATGGACTTTCGCGATTACTACAAGGTTTTGGGCGTGCCGCGAGGCGCCTCCGCCGATGAGATTCGCTCCGCGTTTCGCAAGCTGGCGCGTCAATATCATCCCGACGTCGCCAAGGATAAGAAGAAAGCCGAGGACAAATTCCGCGAGATCAACGAAGCCTACGAGGTCCTCGGCGATCCCGAGAAGCGAAAACGCTACGACCAGCTCGGCTCGACATGGGAGGAGGGCCAGGCATTTCAGCCGCCACCGCAATGGCGGGGCGGAGCCCGATGGACGCAGACTCCGGAAGAGTATGGCTTCCACGTTGGAGGGACGGGCTACAGCGATTTCTTCGAAGCGTTCTTTTCCGGTGGGGGAGGCATGGGCTCTCTCTTTGGACGCCGCCGCTCCTCGGCAATGAGCAATCCGCGCGCAGGGGCTGACGCAGAGGCGGACTTGGCCATTACGCTCGAGGAGGCGATGCAGGGGACGTCCAAGGGAATCAACCTGCGTCGGCAGGAACCCGGCAAGCCGGGCTTCCGTACGCAGACTTATCATGTCTCCATTCCCGCCGGAGTCCGGGAAGGCCAACGGATCCGGCTGGCCGGCCAGGGTCAACCCGCTCCGCCCGGCGGCCGCCCGGGCGATCTTTTCCTCCGAATCCGCTATGCCCGCCATCCCTATTTTCGCGTAGAGGGAAGCGACCTCCTCTACGAGCTCGAGCTTCCCCCTTGGTCCGCCGCCCTGGGCACGCAGGTCGACATTCCGACGCTGACGGGAAGGGTTCGCCTGCGGATTCCCGGCGGATCGAGCTCGGGCCAAAGGTTCCGACTGGCCGGGCTCGGGCTTCTGCGAAAGGAGGGAGGGCGAGGTGACCTCTACGTAACGCTGACCATCCGGATGCCGAATGCGCCGACGGCGGAACAGAAGGAGCTTTGGGAAAAGCTTGGTCGGGCTTCGCAGCCCGGGGCAAACAAGAGCGGCTGAAGCCTCGGAAACGGAGAGCGAGCCATGGCATCGTCAGAAATGGATCCTGCCCCGTCGCTCGAGCTGGTTCTCTACCGAAGCACTCGGCCGAGATATTCCGTATCGTCCCTGGCCGAGCTCGCCAGGGTCCATCCGGAGATGGTCCTCTGCTACTGGAGGCTCGGGCTTCTCCGTGCGGAAGAGGAAGAGGAAGAAAGCCCCCGCTTCGATGACGATGCGCTCTTCCTCCTCAAGCGGCTGGAGCAGCTCCGAAGGGATTACGGTCTTTCCCTGAGAGCGCTCCGTCTTCTCGCCCAGGCCTTGCGCTCATGGGAAGGATGAGGGGCGGGCCGATTCCGGAAGGCGAGGCGCCGCTCGCCGCACTCCTCCGCGCGCTTTTGGAGCAAGAGGGTTCGATCTCCTTCAGGCGCTTCATGGAGATTGCCCTCTATCACCCAGAGCACGGGTATTATGCGCAAGCCCCTTCCCTGCGGATCGGGAAAAACGGGGACTACTATACGGGACCGAGCGCCGGGTCGGCCTTCGGCCGGCTCTTTTCCGAAACGGTGGCCGAGGTCTGGCGCCTGCTGGGACGGCCCGAGACGATCGATCTCTGGGAGCAAGGGGCCGGGGCGGGCTGGCTCGCCTGCGACCTGGTCGATTCTCTCCGGCGGCGAGACCCGGGTCTTGCGGGACGGCTCCGCTACACCATCGTCGAGCCGAGAGCCCGAGCGCGCCGAGAGCAGCAGGAGCGGGTGGGCAAGGCGCGGCTTGCCGATCGGTTCCGCTGGATTGATTCCTGGGACGAGACGGAAAGGATCGTCGGCATCTTCTTTTCCAACGAGTTGGTGGACAGCTTTCCGGTCCGCCGTCTCGTCCGTCGGGGAACCGGCTGGACGGAGAGTTGCGTGACTCTCAAGGATGGGCACCTCCGACTCGAAGAGCAACCCCTGCGCGGCGGAAGCCCGTGGAGCGACCCTCTGGGGGAGCAGGAGCCCGATCTGCCGGAAGGATGGGTCGTCGAGGTGAGCCCCGAAGCTCCGTCCTGGATGCAACGGGTAGGGAGGCTACTCGACCGCGGCTTGGTTTTTACCTTCGACTATGGCTCGACTCCGGAGGAGCGCTTTTCTCCCGGGAGGGCCGGCGGAACTCTGCGCGCCTATCGCCGCCACCGGTGGGCGGAAGATCTCCTCGCCGACCCCGGAGAGCAGGATCTCACCGCGCATGTCGACTTCGGAGTGCTCGTGCAGAGCGGATGCGAGGCCGGATTGCGGAGCCTGGCGTTCATCGACCAGCACCATTTCTTCGTCGGGATTCTCTCCGCGTTGGCCGAACGGTCCGAAGGAAGGCTGCCCGACGGTTTGACTGCGGCAGGATTTCAGACGCTCGCCCATCCGGGCTTCCTCGGAAGGACCCATCGCGTGCTCATTCAGTCCAAAGGGGTGGACGATCCGTCTTCCCTCTCCTGCCTGCGTTTCGCTCGGGGTCCATAGCGACCGCGCTTGGTTCTTGTCCTCCCGGCCCATCCCCCGGTACCAATAGAGCGTGCGGATCGAGCCTTCGGAACGAGTCGTCGGGCTGCTGATGCCGGTCTCCGCCCTGCGGCGGCCGGGAGATCTCGGGATCGGAGACGCCCGGGCGGTACGTGACGCGATCGACTTCTGCGCGGAGTTCGGCATCCGCTGGCTCCAGCTCCTTCCCATCAACGAGACAAGCGGCGACAACAGCCCCTACAATGCGATCAGCTCGATCGCGCTCGAACCATCTCTGTTCTGCTTGGAGCCCGAGGAGGTCCCCGGCCTGGAGGCGGCAGACATCCCGCAGGCCTGGCTGGAGGAGGGTTCGGAACGGGACGTCATCGACTATCCGCAGGTCAAGGAGAGGAAGAAGACGCTCCTGGAACGTGCCTATGCGCGCTTTTGCGAGCAGAGGCCGCCCGGTTGGGGGGAGTTCCAGGCGTTCTGCCGATGCCACGCTTCCTGGCTCAAGGGATATTCCCTCTTTCGAGCCCTCCTGGAGCAGCAAGGAGGCGATCCGCGTTGGGATCGGTGGCCGGCCGAAATCGCCCACTACCGGAGCGCTCTTACCTGGCTCCGCGCGAAGCGGCCGCGGGAGCTTTTGCGGAAACGCTCCTTTTACGCATTCGTCCAGTGGATCGGCTACCGGCAATGGAAGGAAGTGCGGACGTACGCAGCTTTGCGCGGAGTCCGGCTCATGGGAGACATCCCTTTCGGGATCAGCCGCTACGGCTCGGATGTCTGGACCAACCCACCCCTCTTCGACACGAGCTGGTGCGGCGGCGCGCCGCCGGAGAAGTTTTTTCAGTCGGATGCGTTCACCCAAAAGTGGGGTCAGAACTGGGGAATCCCGCTCTACTTCTGGGACAGACATGAGGCGGAGAACTTCGCGTGGTGGAAGCAGCGCATCGCTCGAACGCTCGAGATCTTTCACGGCTTTCGCATCGATCATGTTCTCGGATTTTTCCGGATCTACGCCTTTCCCTGGAAGCCGGAAGAAAACTCGGACTTTCTCCCACTGACTCAGGAAGAGGCGCAGGGGAGGACGGGCGGAAGGTTGCCCCATTTCATTCCCGCATCCGACGAGAACGCCGAGGATGCTTCCCGCAACGAGGCGCGAGGGGTCCTGCTCTTGAGCCGCCTCCTCGAGGAGACGGGGAACGCCGCGGTGATCGCGGAGGATCTGGGATTTGTTCCGTACTATGTTCGCCCTGCCTTGAGCGAGCTCGGAATTCCCGGGTTCAAGATTCCCATGTTCGAGCGGGCGGAAGATCACTCCTACCTGCCCGCCTCCTCCTATCCCCACTTGAGCGTCGCGACCTACGCGACCCACGACCACCCCCCGATCGCCTGCATCTACCGGGGCCTGGTCGAGCGCTGGCTGGGCCCAAGCGGCCATGACGCCTGGCTCGAGCTGCGGCGGCTCATGACCTTCCTCGGTTGGAACCCGGAGACCCCGCCACGGGAGTTTTCCCGCGATCTCCACCTCCGCATGCTCCAGGTCTTGCTCGACGCCCCGAGCTGGATGGCATCCATCTTGGTGAGCGATCTGCTGGGAATCGAAACCCGTTTTAACCAGCCGGGAGCGGGTCGGAACTGGATTGCGCGCCTCCCGCGCCCCCTCTCGTACTACCGGCAGGTCCCCCCGTTTGCCGAGCTTCTCTCTTCCTTTCGCCCTCTGGTGGGAGCGAGCGGTCGAGGCCCGAGCCGATCGGGCGGCTAAGAGGACTCGCTTTTTTCCCGGAGCCCTGGCAGAAAGGATGGCCGTATGCGACGCTATCTCTTTCTTCTCTTGCTCGTCCCCGTATTCGCGGGCTGCGACCAGGCCGTCTATCTCTGGCAGTACGGCTCGCTGACCGGACCGGGGAAGAAAAACGCTCAGAAGGCCTTCGAGCACGACCTCTTCTCTGCCGAGGCCAAGAGAAAATATCGGATCACCCAGGACGAAATCACGGTCAACGAGGTGGAGATGCCCACGATCAACCCTTGGACGAGTCAACAGGAAGCTGGCGTCCACGTTACCGTGATGGTCCGTTTTCAAAACGGCCGGATCTTTCAGCAGAGTTACGACGGTGCCATCGTTCACGTGTCGGGCGGCTGGCGCGTCAACCCTCCGCTCACGAAAGCAATCCAGGCGCAATTGGAAGCGGCTTCGCGCACTTGATCCAAACAAAAGGCGCCTTCTTCGCTCCGCCGTCGGAGCCGCAATTCACTGGGAGAGGGCTTGGATCACGATCTCGACCCGTCGATTCTTCGCCTGCTCTTCGATCGTCCCGCGCGGGTTGACGATCGGCCTGCGGCGGCCGTAGCCGGTCGCGTGGAAGGTGAGCCGCTCTCCGGCCAAGCGCTGCTCGAACCAGCGCTGCACGGATTCGGCACGCTGTTGGCTCAGTCTCTGATTGTACTGATCATCCCCGAATGTATCGGAGTGGCCGCCGATTTCGACATCGGCACGGCCGTAACGCTTCAAAATCTCGGCCACTTGAGCGAGGAGAGGCTCCGCGTCCGGTCGCAGCCGGTAAGAGTCGAAATCGAACAAGATATCGCTGGGAAGCCGCACCATGATCGGCTGGGGAATGCGCGGATCGAAGTTGGCGGCCGCGCGAAATTGGCTTTGGACGTCGTCCGCTCCCGGCAGCCCCTCTCCCCCTGCGGCTTCTTCCGGATGGGTCCCCGCTTGCCCCGCGGCACTCGCGCCGGGCTGCGAATTCGGCCCGATCCCGGAGGGGAGAACGATGGCGTCGTTCTGTGCGCCCGGGGTGGCAGGACCGACGTTGGTTTGGGACGTCGCGTTTTCCACTTCGGCTCGCATATCCGGTAAATAGGGGCTCGTTTCGCTCGGCGGTGTCGGAGCCAGCACCGCGACTTCCGGAGCTCCTCCGGGAGTCGTATCGGGAAGCGGGACGCGAACGGGATTTTCCTGCGCCAGCTTTTGCACGATCGCCTCCTCCCCCTTCACCTCCTTGGGAGCCTCCAGGTTGGGGACCGGAGCCATGGTGGGAGTGCTCGACTGCGCGCGAGCCTGGAAAAGGGAGTTCGGCAATTCCGCCCGTCTCAGGTGAAAGGTGCGCGACATCTCCTTGGCCTGGGATGCGAGCGCCATCCTCCCTCTCACATGGAGCGGGCCGACCACGCCCAGGATCGCAACATGCGCCAATAAGGAGAGCAGCAGAGCGGCGAGAGCGATCTTCCCCTGGTGCTCCCGGGAGTCACTGATCGAGTCAGGCATCGGGCTTAAAATCCGGGTACTTTTCCTTCAGGAGTCTCCGCCAATTGGCGGCCTGGGCCTCGTCTCCCGAGAGAGCGAAGCTCGAAGCGGCCTTGGCCATGGCGCGCGGGGTAATCTCGTCGTCCTGGTAGATGAGGCTAAGCGTGCTGTACGTCTTGGCGGCTTCCGCATAGTTCTTTTGGGCCCAATAGACGTTTCCGAGGAGCATGCGCGCTTCCGCGTTCCGCCGTCCCTCGGGTTCCTGCAGAAGCACCTGCTCCAAATGCTTCTGTGCGGAAGCATACTCTCCCGCGCCGGTCTCGGCCTCCGCAAATCCCAAGAGCACCGGGCTATTGTCCGCACCACCGGGGTCGAGCTTGCGGAATTCCTGATAGCATTGCATGGCGCCGGGCCACTCGTGCAGCTTCCGCTCGACCTCGGCCAATTCCCAGTAGGCCGACGCTCGATATTGACCGGCATCCGTTCGCGAACAAACCTTTTGGAGCGCGTTCTTCGCCGGAACCAGCTGGTTTTCCTTTGCCCACGAGAGGCCGACCCAGTAGTAGAGAGCGGCGGGAAGCTGCGCGGCGGCGGTCGGAGCCTTTTCCTCGAGCTCTGTCAAATAGCGGCTCGTCTTCGCCAAGTTCTTCTCGCTGTAGGCTACCCAGACCAGCATCGTCGTTGCCGGGCCGAAGAATTGCGTCGGCTCCCCTTCCCTCGCCTCCAGAAGATGCTTTTCCGCCTCGGCGTATCTCCTTTCTCCGAGCTCCCACTGGCCGAGCAGCAGGCAGCCGAGGGGACGGAGCTTGGCCTTGGGATATTCCTCCGCGAGAGCTCGAAATGCCCGCTCCATCTCTTCGGGCCGCTTCATCTGCCTGGCCAGCAAGGCCGTCTGGGCCAAGGCGGCTTCCCGTTCCGGGGAATCCCTGGGAGCCAGGTCGAGCGCCTGCTTCCACGCTTCGAGGGCCTTGGCGAAGTTTCCGGCCTTGTCCCAGGCCGCTCCTTCGGTCATCCGAGCGATCAAGAGCTCTGGGGCGTCCGGGCATTCCGCTCCGAGCCGCTCCAGGGTCTCCGCCGCATCCTTCCACCTCCCGCACTCGAAGAAGGCTCGGCCGAGTCCTAGAAGCGCGGACGAGCGGGGAACCCCCTCCGGCTTTTGAGAGACGAGAGATTCCCAAACCGGGAGGGCATCGGCAAAGCGGCCCCGCGCCGAAAGCGCCTGCGCCTGGATGAAGCGGACACGGAGCGCGTAGGGGTTGGAAGGGCCGAATCGGTCGAGATAGGCGTTCGCCTCGTCGAGAGCTCCCTTTTGATTGAGTGCTGCCAGGGCGACCAGTCTTCCATAGGCGGCTTGGGCCATCGCGGGCGCCGCCGGGTTCAGCGAAAGACACTGTTCGAACACCTGGAAGGCGATCCCTGGCTCACCCGCTTGCAGTGCGCTATTTCCCAGCTGCAAGAGCAAGCCGACCTTCCGCTCCAGGGAGAAGCGCGCCGCCTGGGACTGGAGGAGCGTCAATGCCTCTTCAAAGCGCTTTTGCAAAAGGGCCTCTTCGAATTGCCCCTCGTAAGCCAAGTTCTGCCATTCAGCGGGAACGTCCGGACCGAGACAGCGGCGAAAGAGCGCTTCCGCGGTTTTTGCATCGCCGCCCCGCAGAGCCGCCCAACCCGCCCGCGCGGTGGCCTGCCATTTTTGTGAGGAGTCCTTTGCCTGCTCCGCCAGGGTTCGCCAATAATGGAGAGCGCTCGCCCAGTCACGCTTCTTTTCCAGGTAAACCGCGAGCAGCCGAGTCGCCTCGCCACGGTAGGGGGACGACCCGGAAGCCACCATCCGGAGCTGTTCCGATCCGGCGGTTTCGTTCCCCACGTGAAACTCAGAGAGGGCCATGAGGTAACGAGCCGCTTCGGAGGTCTCTCCGGCTCCCCGATCGATCGCCAACTGAAGAAGAGGGATCGCTTCTCCATAATGCCCCTCCTCCATCAGGAGCTTGCCCTGCCAGAACCAGGCGGCCGGAGCGTAGAGGCTCTTCGGGTTGCTTTGCGTGAGCGTCCGGTAGACCGAGAGGGCATCCTTGGTGCGGCCAAGCGAGCGATAACATTCGCCGATGTCGAAGAGGGCCTCTTCCTTCTTCAGCGGGGCGAGAGAGGGCAGCGCCTCGGAAAGGAGGCGCAGGGCTTCGGAATAGCGGCGATCACGATAGAGCTCCACAGCCTGATCGAATTGCACCTCCGCTTGGGGGAGCAGCTCGAGCTCCTCTCCGGAAGCTTGCGCCGCGTCCGCTGACCAGGCCGACTCGATCCGCCCGAACAAGCAAAGGCACAAGCCCGAAAGGGAGAGCAGACGGCCCAGCCCAGGGAATGCGTGCGATTTTCGCACCTGGATCAGACTGGTCGAACCCATCTCCCCTGCCTTTCCTCCGCCGCCCGCCGACCGAAGGGGTTTCTTTCTCTTCGGTCAAGGACGGCTTCCCCGCAAGCCAGCGCCATGACGGCTCAGCAGCTCCTTCCGCCTGGCACCGGCTTGGATAAGACATTCTCGGGCCATCTCATCGCTACACCTAGGGCGTCGTGAGGTCGGGCCGGATCGTCGCGAAGGCAATATTCCAGACGTTTGCCGCCCGACAGACATCGAGAACGTGAACGACATGCTCGTAGCTGGTCGTCTCGTCGGCACGGATCACCACCGCTTGGTCCGGATATTGCTGAATGACGCCGTGCAGGATTTCCTCCAACTCGGAAGGGGAAACCGCCCTTCGGTTGAGGGTGATCTTGCCGTCTTTCAGGATGTTCAAGACTACCTCACCTGGAAGGCGCTTGGGAATCTCTCCATGCTTCGCCTTGGGGACCCGCACGTCGAGATCCGCCTCGTACCGCGCCAAGTTCCAGGTGAGCAGAAAGAACGAGAGCAGAAAGAGGATGACGTCGATCATCGGCGCCAGCTGCAGCGCGATCTGCTCGTTGGGCACGCGGCTTCGGAAATTCATGCCGATTCAACGACCCCGCTTGCCCGCTCCTTCGCTGCGGCCTCCATGCCGCGGGAGCGGTGAAGGAGGATCAACTCCTGGACCCAAATGGCCGACCGCTCCTCGAAGACCGACAGGAGCCCTTGAAGCCGACCGCGGAAAAAGGAATAGAACATCATGGAGGAGATCCCAACAATAAGGCCAACGGCCGTGGCGATCAGCGCTTGGGAGACTCCCCCGGCCAGGAGCAGAGTTCGCATGGGAGACGGATCGGCCGCAATCGATCCGAAGGAACGCAAAATTCCCACCACCGTGCCAAAAAGTCCGAGCATGGGCGAGATCACCCCGACATCCAGAAGATACAAGATCCTTTGGTTGAGGCCGGCGGCGATCCCGCTACCGACGACTTGCGCCACGGACCGCACGGCCTCCGCGTCCGCGGCGGGATGGCGTTGATAGAGACCGATCGCCTCTCGGAGGACTCGGGCGACGGCTTCCTTCCTGCCCCGCACGAGCTCGCCAAGAAGAGCCGTGTCCTCGCGGCGAAAGACAGCATCGAGCCTGCGCTCCAGATCGCGGGTCCAGATGACGCTCTGTCGGAGCGAGACCAGACAGTAGAAGATGAGCCAGAGAGCGATGACCGAGACGAGCAGCAGGGGCAGCATGACCCATCCCCCAGACTGGAGCAGCCCCCAGACCGTCAGCCCAGGCGACTGGGACGGAACGGCCGCCGCAAAAAACGATCGAAAAAGCGCGGGTGTTGCGAACGCAAGGTCACTCATAGGGAATTATCATGCCTAAGCTACTGAATTTGCGTCATCCTTGCCAAGTCGTCTTGCGAGCCGAAAAGCAAAGGAGTAGTTTCGGCACCTCGGGCGGATTTCCGTGTAGATCTGCCGGCTCGTGGGGAACAATCCGGGAAAATGCGGTAGCTATGGATGAGCGCATCGAGGGGCACCTGAAATATCCTTCACTTCTTCTTCTTGGAGCTCCCGGCTCCGGAAAGGGGACGCAAGGGCAGATCCTCGCCCGAATTCCCGGTTTCGTTCACATCTCCTCGGGCGATCTCTTCCGGTCTTTGGGTCCCGGCTCGGAGTTGGGGACTCTCTTCCGGGAATACTCGGATCGCGGACGGCTCGTCCCCGACGATTTGACGATCCGCGTCTGGCAGGAACATGTTCGAAGGCTGGTTGCCTCCGGCGGCTACGATCCCTCGACCGATTTCCTCGTGCTCGACGGCATCCCCCGCAACGCGAACCAGCTCGCGCAGATTTCCGCCTCCGTCGACATCCTGCACGTCTTCCATCTCTGCTGCCCCAATCGGGAGGTCTTGATCCAGCGCGTCGCCGGTCGAGCTCGGCAGGCGAACCGGGCCGACGACCTCGATCCCAAGGTGATCCTCGAGCGGATCTCCGTCTACGAGACGGAAACCAAGCCGCTGCTCGGAAGGATTCCCCCGAATCGCATCCACGATATCGATGCCAACCGGTTGCCCTACCAGGTGCTCCGGCAGATTCTCGATCCCCTGCCGTAGCTCGGTTTTGGACCTCTGCCGGTTCAATCGGCTTCCGGACCTCGGAGCCGTCCGCGGAATTGGCGCCGGACGAGCCAGACCATGCCGAGCAGGTCGATCGTCGCCGCGAGAGCCCGCCTCCAAGGGCGAACCTTGCTTTGGCCGGCATACCGAGGACGATGACGCACCGGCTGCTCGCCGGTCCGATATCCCATGCCGCGCGCAAGAGCGGGAATGAACCGATGCATCCCGTTCCATCCCGGCAGCCGCCGCGCCAGCTCGCTGCGGACGATCTTGAGTGAGCAGCCCGAGTCTCGCGTCTGATCGGCGAGGAGTCGGGCGCGAACCCGATTGGCGACCCAGCTCATCCACCGCCGCTGCCAACTGTCTTGCCTCCTTTGGCGGAAACCCGTGACCAAGTCGAGCTTCTCGTCCTGCAGACGTCCCAGGAGCTCCGGAATATCGGCCGGATCATTTTGCAGGTCGGCATCCAGGAGAATGACCCAACGCCCTGCGGCTGCCTGGATTCCGTAGTAGATCGCGGCACTCTGGCCCGACCGGCAGGTGAGATCGAGCCACCGAACCGGAAAGCGCGGGCTCGTGGGCGGACGCGCGAAGCGGTCGGTACTGCCGTCGTTGACGAGCAGGATTTCGGCCGATCGCCCGAGCTTTTGGAGAGCGGCATCGATCTCCCGAAGCAGTTGGGGCAGGTTTTCCGATTCGTTGTGAAAGGGAACCACCACGGAATACTCGGGCTCCCCCTTTTTGGCGGGGTCGTCTCTCATGGCAAAGCGGGCTTCTCCCGGAGAAGCCGCAAGAGAGCCAGCTCAAAGCCGACCTGTTTCTCGCCTCCGCGCAACATTCTCCGGTTCGCCTCCGAAAGGGCAAGAAGGGCGTTCACCCAAAACCGCGCACTCCGCGTTTTTGCCGCGGCGACCGTCATGCCCAGCTGCCAGGGACTGACCGGGGCTCCGCTCTTCTTCTTCGGGAAGTAGTCCTGGGCTTCGGGAGCCACCTCTGCTTTGACGAAGCGGCCGGAGCCGCTCAGGTGGACCCAGCCGCCTTCCCAGAGGAGAAGGCCTAAAGCCGCCAGACGGATCTTCTGGACCAACGCCAAGAGGAGACCCACTTCGCTCTCCCCCTGGCGCAAGAGCGTTCGCAGCTCGCGCAGCGCCTCGGAAGCGCTTCCCCCCACGACAGCATCGCAGAAGTCCCAGACCACCCCATCGCCCCCGCCGCCCAAGAGCAGCCTGAGATCTTCCGGGGCGACCGGCCGCTCATCGGCCTGATACAGGGCCAGCTTCTCGATTTGAGAATCGAGGCGCTGACGGTCCCCGCCGGAAGCGGCGAGCAAACGCTCGGAGAGCTCGCTCGTCGGGGAAAGACCGCGTCTGCGCATCCGCTCGGCGATCTCGCCCAAGGCCCGGTCTTCGTTTCGATCGCTTCCCAAAGGGGCGAAGAGACGAACGGAAGCGATTTCACGCAGCCCGCGCAGGAATTGTCGCCGTTCATCCACGGCTCCTGCCTGAATCACCAGGATGACTTCTTCGGGAGCGAGTCCACGCAGGACCGCGAGCAGGCTCGCGAGCGCCGCAGAGAGCCTTTCGTCCCGGCCTATCCCCTTGGCCCCGAGACAACGGACGTCCTTCCAAAGCACCGCCTTGCGCAGGCCGAAGAGAGAGCCGGATTGGAGGGCGTCCCGCAAGCGGTCGATCTGCTCGCACGCCTCCGCCACGCTCTGCCCATCTCCAGGAACGCTCTCGAAGGAAGGATCTTCGCGCAACCCCTCCTCTTCCAGAAAGAGCCGCGCGAGGCGCTTGGCTTCGTATTCGTCTTCTCCGCCGAAGAAATGAATTGCTTTACTCTTGCCGGCAAGAGGCGTCATTGCAATAAGATCGGATCAGGCAATGGAACACTTGTGGGCACCCTGGCGCAAGGCTTATCTCGACGATCCCACCCCTCCGAAGAGCACCCTTTTCGAAGAAATCGCCAGGGAGTCTAGGGATCGGGAAAACCTCGTCCTCCTGCGCGGCCGCACGAGCTTCGGCCTGCTCAACCGCTTTCCCTACAATGCCGGCCATTCGATGGTGGTTCCGTACCGGTCCGTCGCCCGCCTCGATGAGCTGACGGAGACCGAGCTGCTCGAAGCCATGGCGATGCTCCGGAAGCTCCTGGCCGCATTGGAGCGGGCGTTTGCACCGCACGGGTTCAACATCGGCCTCAATCAGGGAGCGGCAGCCGGAGCGGGCATCGAAGGGCATCTCCATTGGCATCTGGTCCCCCGTTGGAGCCATGACGCCAACTTCATGACGACCACGGCCGGGACTCGGGTCCATCCGTCGGATCTGGAAACCGTCTATCGCATGCTCCACGACTCTCTCCAACAGGAGGAGCCCTCCTCAGTTTCGCCCGATTCCCCCCGCCTTTCCACGGGGACATCGTCGTGAAGAAAACCTCTTTACAGGGGTGCCCATTCCTTCGTAGCATCGCCACTCTTTTCCAATGAGTGAGACTAAGCTACGCATTGGGCTTCCCAAAGGCAGCCTGGAGGAAGCGACCGTTGAGCTTTTTCGCCGCGCTGGCTACGTCATCAGTCGTTCCTCCCGAGGTTATCGGCCGTATATCGATCATCCCGGAATGGAAGTCCGGCTCGTCAGGCCGCAGGAATTGGCTCGCTATGTCGCCCAGGGTTTCCTCGATTGCGGCATCACCGGGATGGATTGGATCTTGGAAAATGAAGCCTCCGTCCAGCTCGTCTGCGAACTGCCCTACAACCGTTCGACTCGGCTTCCCGTGCGCTGGGTGCTCGCCGTTCACGAGAGCTCGCCGATCCGAAGCCCTAAGGATCTACAGGGGAAACGGATCGCCACCGAAGCGGTGCGTCTGGTCTCCAGCTACCTGGAGCGGCATGGCGTAAAGGCGGAGGTGGAGTTCTCCTGGGGTGCCACGGAAGTCAAGGTCCCCGAGCTGGTCGATGCCATCGTGGACATTTCTGAAACGGGCTCCTCTCTCCAGGCAAACAACTTGCGTGTCGTCGACACCGTGCTGCAAAGCTATCCGCAGTTTCTCTGCTCCCATTCCGTCTGGGCGGAGCGAGAGCGGCGGAAGCAGATCGAGTCTCTGGCCTTGCTCCTCTTGGCCGCGCTGCGCGGTGAGGAAAAGGTGGGGCTGAAGATGAACGTAGCCAAGGACGGCATCAAGGCGGTGCTGGGCGTTTTGCCCGCCCTCCGAAGGCCGACGGTCTCCCCGCTGGCCGATGGAGAGTGGTTTGCCGTGGAAACCGTTCTCGATGAGAGTCAGGTCCGCGACCTGATACCGCGACTGAAGGAGCTGGGCGCGGAGGGAATTATCGAATACCCGCTGAACAAGGTCATCTATTGACCGGCGGGAAGCGCCAAGAAGGATTACCGGCATGGGTTCGCTCAAGAAACGCCGCAAGGCGAAGATGAACAAGCACAAGCGTCGCAAGCGCAGGCGCGAGAATCGTCACAAGAAGAGGCTCCGTTACAAGACCGGCTAAACTGCTCCGCCCTTTCGGACGGGAGATGGAGGTTGGCGAAGATCATCGCAGAACGCACCCAGCCTCCATTTAACGAAGGAATACTTCTGGAGAATTTCCTCGACAGCCCGAGACGAGCCAAGCACCATACGACACGTCCCGCCCCACTCGATTGAGGGGGGCCGGATGCAAGAAGGGCGGAATGCGCGGGTTACTTGCCCTACCTACCGGCGATCGTCCTAAGGCGATCCAGAACACGATGCACGGCGCATGGCTCCTCGCCTGCACGGCAGCCCTTTGGGTCGTCAGTGGCACCAACCTTCTGGCGGCTCGCCATCACCACCATGCGAGCGCGGCTTCCTCTTACTTGGAGGTAGAGAGCGAGTGGGAGGCGGACCGATTGGTGGAGGCCACGGCAGCCCTCCTGTTCGACCCGGTCACCAATCGCGTTCTCTTCGCTCGGAACCTCGATGCTCCCCTGGCCCCCGCCAGCACGACCAAGTTGATGACCGCTCTCCTGGTCTACGAGATGACCGGATTGCACGGCTTCGTGAGCGTTCTTCCCTCCGATACGGCGGTCGAACCATCCCATGTCCCGTTGCGGATCGGGCAGCGGCTTTCGGTTACCGAGCTCGTTCAGGATCTGCTCGTCGGCTCCTGCAATGACGCCGCTCTAGCGCTCGCACGCTCGACTTCCGGCTCGGTTCCCGCCTTCGTGCACCAGATGAATCGCAAGGCCTGGGAGATGGGATGCCTTCACACCCACTTCGTCGATCCGCACGGCTTGGCCTCCTTCCGGGAAGGCCAGATGACGACCGTCCGCGATCTGCTGCGCATCTTTCAGGCCGTTTTGAACGTCCCGTCCCTGCGCCAAATGCTCATGACCCGCACCGTCGCCACCCGAAGCGGGAATCAACTCCGGATTCTCCACAACCACAATCGCCTGCTCGGGAAGTACGCTGGGATGGGTCCCGCAAAAACCGGTTGGACGCACGAAGCGCGCCACACCTACGCCGCAGCCTGTCAACGAGACGGCCACCCTCTTCTGCTGGTTCTCCTGCATAGTCCGGACAAGTGGAAGGATGCGACCGTCCTTTTCAACTATGGCTTTCAGCAGGTAAAGAAATCGAACATTCCAGCGGCCCCAGCCCAGCCGCTTTGAGCGCGAGCTTCCCCTCGCCGAGTGCAATCTCCCATAGGTGGTGGCGATGAATGATCTTTTGACCAGCACAGTCTTGGGCATCGTGGAAGGCCTCACCGAGTTCCTTCCCGTTTCGAGCACCGGCCACCTTCTGATCACCGAGCACTGGATGGGCGCTCGCTCGGAAACCTTCAATATCTTCATCCAGCTGGGAGCCGTGCTCGCGGTGACTCTGCTCTATTGGCGAAAGATCGTCGGTCTAGTCGTGGGGATCCACAAGCCGCAGAACCTCGACTATGTCCTGAAGCTTGCGGTCGCCTTTGCGCTCACCTCGATCCTCGGGCTCGCGGCGAAGAAAGCGGGTTGGAAGCTGCCCGACGAACTCACCCCGGTGCTCCTGGCCGTCTTCGCCGGAGCGGTTTGGATTTTTCTTGCGGAGAGCCGCCTCCGCTCGCTTGAGCCGACCAGCCAAATCGGCTGGATGACCGCATGCGCCGTAGGAGTCGCGCAAGTGCTCGCCGGCGTCTTTCCCGGTCTCTCCCGTTCGGGAGCCACCATTCTCACGGCCCTTCTCTTCGGAGTCGAGCGCCCCGCCGCGACAGAGTTTGCCTTTCTGCTGGGCATTCCGACCATGTTCGCCGCGAGCCTCTTTTCTTTTGCGCAGGAAACCCATTTTTTCCGCGATCTCCCCGCCGACTCTTGGGATACGCTCCTCGTCGGTTTCGCCGTCTCCGGGATCACCGGCTTCGCCGCGGTTCAATGGCTCCTGCGATATGTGCAGAGTCACACCTTCATCCCGTTTGCCTGGTATCGGCTTGCCCTGGGGGCCGTCCTTGTCGGGCTGTTGAGCTTTCCTTGGAAGAGCTGAGAAGGCCATACGAAAAACAGAGCCTGAGCACACTTTCGTAAGAGAGCTCCGGAGCGGTCGTCAGCGCCGCTTCCGGTACCACTACCAGGAAGCCGCTGAACGGGGTGGGGCAGGTCGGAATAAATACGGTGCAGAGGGTCCCTTCTCCCGACTGGATCGGCAAGCGGCCCGTGACGAAACCCAGCGCCCTGGGCCCCTTCTCCGAGAGAGAGACGTAGACGACCGGGCTCGATTGGAAGGCCTGGGCATCCGAACTTCCTAGATTGCGCAGGGCCTCGACGGCCTCCTTGGCCGTTTGGTAGATGGAGCTGACGAACGGAAGCCGCTGCACGACCCGCTCGATCGTGCGCAGGAGAGTGGAGCCGAGGAAGTTCCCCACGGCCAATCCGACCAGGAGCACGACAAGCAGGCTGACTACGAAGCCGGCACCCGGGATGTGCCCTCCGAAGTGTTCGCGAATGAAGGTCGAGCCAGGCAGGAGGTGCGCCCGGATCAGGAGCGCAAGAAGCATGTCCGCCGGGCCGTTGACGATCCCATAGACGAGCTGGATGACCCAAAGGGTGAGCACGGCGGGAAGCAAGACGAAAAGCCCCGTGAGGAACTTTCCCCGCAGCCATGACCGGACGGGACTCGATCGAGTCAACCTCTCCGACGCAAAGGCAAGCTTCACCTTCTCGTCCTCTCTTCGGCGCCTTTGTTTTTTCTTGCCAGAACCATCCTCCCCTCTCCCTTGCGCGACCTCGGGTCGCCCTCTTTCCCGACGGGAACCATGAACGGGCTTCCGAGCGGGAAGTCGAGCCGAAAGATCAGGCAAACCTCGACCGGGTGCGCGCAAGGACCCGATCGCCTAACAATAGGAGAGGAACACCCAGCATCCGAGCCATGAGCAAATCGAAGCGTCGCAAACCGATCGAACCGTCCCCAGCCATGCAAGGAAAGATCGCGGCAATGGTGCAGGGGCTCGAACGAGTTGGAACGGTCGAACGGATCCTCGAAACCCCGCCCGCCGCCCCCGGAATCGCGCTCGAGCGGGTGCGCGTGCGGACCCTCGACCATGAGGGGAAGACCTACCGGAAGATCGTCCGGGAATACAATCGGACCCGCCCACAATTGCTCGCGGCTCTCGCCCGAGACCCCACCACGCGCGCGCTCGCGCTGCTCGCCGTCGGCAAGGAGGGAGTGGCGATGATGGAACGGGGGCAGATGCCGAAGAGAAAGTGGGAGGAGACAGTCGACCGGGATGGCGTTGTACGCGATCGAACCACGCTCTTTGGGGTTCGGGCGGTCCTGCCGCAGGGTGTGCGAAAGATCACACAAGCACCCGAGCGGCGACCGGACATGTGGAACTGTCACCATGTCGTCCAAAAGAGCTCTCTCCGGCTCGACGGCGGGGGTCCAAACGACCCGAGCAACCTTGTGGTGATCTCGACCTTCACCAGCGGAAACAACCGGGAGAATGCCCACCACTTTCTCCACGCCGCCATTCTTCATCCGCAGCTTCACCTTCCTCCGGGCTCGGTGACCGATGCCTACATCCCCCGCCCGCTCTTCCCGTTTTACCCTCCGACCCGCAAAGCTTTCGCGGACGTTGACGAAGTCCGGCGGGAGCTGAGGAGCCTCGATCCCAAGGCGGAGCTTCCGCCGAGCTGGCAGAGACGCCTGGTCGCTTTCAGCCGTGCTGCGGGCAAGCTGCCCTACGAAATTCCCGAGGAGTGCCGCGCAGCGGTCCGAACCTTTCAGAACATCTATTACCGTCCGGAAAATCGGCAGCCGGAGCAAGAGCAGAAAGCCCGGAAGGAGGCGGCCACTGAGGGGGCGGTGCTCGCCCGCCGGTTTCTACCGGCCGGGGCCCGAGTCGATGGAGAAGTCCTTCCTCTTGACCACACGCCTCGATTTCGATTGCCAATCCTTCCCGAGCAAGGCTATGTTCCCAACGAGTCTTCAACCACCCACTCTGCGGTCGGTCGATCTTACTCAAGACCAAGCGGCCCATCCTTCCATCGCTAAGCGGCAGAGTCCTCAGTTCCCACACGTCCCCCCAAGAGGCACTGGAACGAACCATCGGTCGGCATGAGCCCACGCCCTCCTTCTTCGGATAGAGACTCATCCTGAGCCTGGCTCCCCGGATTTTCCCATGAACTACAAAACGTATGTAGCGCTGGTGAATGAAGAAGAACAGGCGGCAGGCTTTCAACCCTTCGTCGGTCGTCCGCCGGCGCGGGTGGAGGCCTACGCGAGAGAGGTGGAGGAGCGGTACGACATTAGGATTCCGCCGGACTATCTCGATCTCCTGTTGCTGGCCGACGGCCTCGCCCACAACGGAGTCGTCTTCTACGCGATAGACCAAGAAGAGGAGGAGGATCAGTTCCTTCCCGGCCTGATCGCGGAAAATCTGGCTGCACAAAGCCTCGAGAGGAAGCCTGAGTATCTCCTGATCGGCCATTCCGACCTCTTCCGGTACGCCTACTGCTTTCCGGAACGAAAGTATTTTGCTCTCTATGCCGACACCCTCGAGCCGGCGGCGGAGTTCTCGAGCTTCAACGAATTGATGGTCAACGTGCTCAAGAATGAAGCGCTCGGCCTCTTCGACGAAGACGAGGAGCTCGGGGAGACCCGGGGAGACGATTTTTCCGATCCGGATGAGGAAGAAGGATTTGTGGAAGAGGATGACGCGACTTCCGAGCCGCCTTTCCCGGAAGGATCGAGCTCCGAGGGGGAGTCGAAGCGAAAGAGGAAGGACCGGCCTCCGAAGCAAGGATAGGCTACTCCCGGATCTGGCCGGAGCCGACCACGACGTACTTGTACGAAGTGAGCTCGTCGACCCCCATCGGGCCGCGCGCATGGATCTTGTCGGTGCTGATCCCGACCTCGGCACCCAGGCCGAACTCCCCGCCGTCTGTGAAGCGAGTGGAGCTGTTCCAGTAGACGACCGCCGAATCGACCGAGCGGAGAAACTCCTCCGCGGTCTCCCGATCTTCAGTTACGATGGCGTCCGAATGGCTCGAACCGAACTGCCCGATGTGGGCCAGGGCTTCGGGCAATCCATCGACGACCCGAACGGAGAGAATCAAGTCGAGGTACTCGGTCGCCCAATCCTCCGGAGTCGCCGGAGCCACCTCAGCACCCCCGAGGCGCTGGGTCTCTTCGTCGCCGCGGATTTCGACACCGCGTTCGCGCAACTCCCGCACCATCCCGGGAAGAAACGCGGGTGCGATCTTCCGGTCGACCAGCAAGGTCTCCATCGCGTTACAGACTGCGGGCCGCTGGCATTTTGCGTTCACCACAATCTTTCGCGCCATCTCCACGTCAGCCCGCGCTTCGACGAAAACGTGACAGATGCCTTGAAAATGCTTGATGACGGGCACTTGGGCGTGAGTCACGACGGTCTCGATCAGGCCGTAACCCCCACGAGGAATCAGAAGATCGAGATAGCGCCGCTGTCGGCAGAGAATGGGAATGGAGGCCCGGTCGACCGTGGGGATGATCTGGACGGTCGCCGGAGGGAGTCCTACCCGATCGAGTCCCTCCCGCAAGGCATGCGCAAGGGCGGTATTGGAATGGAAGGCCTCGCTGCCGCCTCTGAGGACCACCGCGTTGCCCGCTTTCAAGCAGAGGGCCGCTACGTCGACTGTCACGTTGGGGCGGCTTTCGTAGATCACCCCGATGACCCCGATGGGAACGCGCACTTTCCGAATCAAGAGCCCGTTCGGGCGGGTCCGTTCCTCAAGAATCCGGCCGAGAGGGCTGGGCAGCCTCCGGACCTCCTCAATTCCGCGCAATATCGAGGAAAACGCTTTCGGCGAGAGGGCCAGACGATCGAGCAGAGCCGCCCCTAATCCCTGCTTGCGGCCGAGCTCCGCATCGAGTCGATTGGCTTCTTCGATTCGCGGCCGCGATTCTTCCAGGACCTCTCCGATCGCCTCGAGCGCCGCGTCGATCCTCTCGGCGCGGGTCTGGGCGAGCTTCTGGGAAGCCGCCTTGGCCTCTTGGCAAATGGACTCAACCTGCTCTTCCAACGAGGTCATCGTTTCCCGCTCGCGAGAAAAAGGGTCCCCACCCGCTCGCCGGCGGCGATCTTCCGGAGAATCCCCTTCTCCCGGCCGTCGGCGATCTGCATGGGGATTCCCGCGCTCCCCACGATCCGAGCCGCCTCGATCTTCGTCACCATTCCGCCCACAGAGCGCTCGCTCCTCGTCTTCCCTGCCATCGCCTCGATCTCCTCGGTGATCTCCTCAACCAGGGGGATGATCCTCCCTTCCCCATCGTCTCGTTCCCGCAAGCCGGGAACATTCGAGAGAATGATCAGCTTATCCGCCTCCACCATCGAGGCAACGTGCGCGGAGAGCCGGTCATTGTCCCCGAACTTGATCTCCTCGTAGGAAACTACGTCATTTTCATTGATGACGGGAATGAAGATTTCCTTCGATAGGAGATGCTCCATCGTTTTGCGGGCGTTTTCATAGAGAGTGCGGCTGTCGAGATCGAGGTAGGTCAGCAAGAGCTGAGCGACATGATAGCCGCGTTCCGCGAAAAGCTCCTCGTAAAGGCGCATGAGCTGGGGCTGCCCGACCGCCGCGCAGGCTTGCAACTCCTCGATCGCCGTGGGCCGTCTCCGATACCCCAAGAGACCCATGCCGCTTCCGATGGCACCGGAGCTGACCAGAACGATCTCCCAGCCGTCTCCCTTGAGCGCGGAGACCTGCTCGACCAGGCGGCGAATCTGCGGCAAATCCAGATCGCCCTCGGGAGTGCTCAAGGTCCCCGTTCCCAGCTTGATCACCCATCGCGGATGCGGTCGCCCCGCCCGCTCTCCCCCGCCCATTTCCCTCACGCGTAGCTTCCTTGGGGTAAGCCTCCCTTCGCCAGAACTCCGTTTCGCATGGAAAAAAGTCCTGAGGGAAAAACCGCTCGCATGGCTACTTATATGGAGGCTCGCCCGCCTTCCCGCAACGGCTTTTTCCTTCCGCGCCTTCCCGGCGCAAGGGTGAGGACGGATGGGTCGACACTCAAGATCCACGGGGGGCAATGAAAAAAGCACCTTTCCTTCCCGGCGGAATGAACGCAGATTGGCTCCATGGAGCATGCTGCAGGCTTTCCGGCACGAATCCTGTTGGTCGGCTGCGGCTATGTGGGCACCCGGGTCGCCCGGGCTCTCCAGGATCGACGGATCGGATTTCGGGCATGGGTCCGAGGCGAAGCGAGCCGAGCCCGGCTAGCCGCTCTCGACATTCCGGCCCTGACCGGGGACGTCGGCTCCTGGGAGTCCTGGGAGAGCCTGACGACTTGTTTCGATTTCCTGATCTACGGCCCCTCTTCTTCTCGCGGCGGAGCCAAAGAGTATCAAAACGTCTTCGTTACCGGACTCTCCCACGCTCTTCGTCGCTTCCCGGGGCTGCCGTTCCTCTTTCTCTCCTCGACCTCGGTATACGGCCAATCGACCGGCGAGCCCGTCGACGAGGACTCCCCTGCAGAACCCGACTCGGAAACTGGCCGCATCCTTCGGGAAGCCGAGCGGATGGCCCTCGACGCGGGTGGAGGCGTTCTCAGAATCGCCGGGATCTACGGTCCCGGTCGGACGCATCGCCTTGACCGGCTCTTGCGCGGCGAAGCGAGGACTTCGAACAGGGACCTATGGATCAACCAGATCCATCGAGACGATGTCGCCTCCGCGATCCTTCACTTCCTCGCCTTGCGTCTCCATCGAGAAACGGTCAACGTCGTGGATGATGAGCCGGTGAGGGAAAGCCGATTTTACGGTTGGCTGGCGCAAAGGCTCGAAATGCCCCTCCCGCCACAAGGGGGAGAAGCCAGCCTTCCGGATCGAAAGAGGAAACGGACACACAAGCGGGTCTCCAACGCGAAGGCCCGGACCTTAGGGTGGAAGCCTTTCTATCCCTCATTTCGGGAGGGTCTTCTTCCCCTCTTGCCGGAGCGGGTGCCGTCGGCTGTGTCCTGAGGAGAAAAACGATGCATCAGGCAAAATTGCTGGACGGCCGGGTGGTAGCCGCCGCCGTCCATGAACGGACCAGGGCTCGAGTGGAGAAGGTGCGCCAGCAGGGGATCGAACCGGCCGTCGCCTTCTTTCGAGTCGGCGATGATCCCGCCTCGGAGCTCTACGTTCGCATGAAGGAGAGACGGGCAACGGAGCTCGGCATCCGTTCCGAAGCGGTGGTCCTGCCGAGCGCGACCACGGAGCGGGAGCTGCTCGGCCGGCTCGAGGAGAAGAATCGCGACCCCGGGACCCACGGCATCTTGGTGCAGATGCCTCTTCCCCGACAGATTCGGGCGGAGGTCGTTTGCCAAGCGATCGATCCTTCGAAGGACATCGACGGTTTTCATCCCGTCAATGCCGGCAAGTTGCTCTTGGGCGACCCTTCCGGCTTCGTTCCCTGCACCCCCGCAGGGATCTGCGCGATCTTCCGGCACTACGGCCTCGTTACGGCCGGCGCGGAAGTCGTGATCCTGGGAAGGAGCAACATCGTGGGAAAGCCTCTTGCGGCTCTCCTGCTGGCCAAGGGCGCACAAGGCGATGCAACCGTCACGGTTCTTCACTCGCAGAGTCGGCACATTCCGGAACATTGCCGGCGAGCAGACTTTCTGATCGCTGCCCTCGGGAGAGGCGAATTCGTGCGCGGCCCGATGATCAAGCCGGGAGCGGTCGTCGTCGACGTGGGCGTCTCCCGTCTGCCGGCTCCCTCTCTTCCCGGAGGAAGCCGGATCGTCGGTGACGTTCACTTCCTCGAAGCGGTTCAGACTGCCGCCTGGATCACCCCGAATCCGGGAGGAGTCGGACCCATGACCATCGCCATGCTTCTCGCGAACACAGTCGAGGCCGCAGAGCGGCTCGCCGCCTGATTCCGCGCGGGAAACCACTCCCTCTCCTCGGCCGACTCCGGTTTTCCCGGCATCGAAGCAAGACGAGTGATTCCCTACTCGCCGCTGGAGCTGCTGGCGGAGGCCCTTTGGAGAAGCTGGCTCCACTGCGGCTTCTCGGGGGGAGCCTCCTCCTCGCCCAAAGGCTGCTGCGCGGGCGGCTCTCCATGCTCCACCAGCCGGAGATGGCGGTAGGTGCGGAATCCTGTTCCCGCCGGGATCAAGTGGCCCATGATGATGTTTTCCTTGAAGCCTCGGAGCTTGTCGATCTTCCCGAGCGTCGCGGCCTCGGTGAGGACCCGGGTGGTGTCTTGGAAGCTCGCCGCGGCGATAAAGCTCTCGGTCTCCACCGAGGCCTTGGTAATGCCGAGCAGTACGGGGAGGCCCTCGGCGGGCTTACCGCCTTTCGCCTCCACTTCCCGATTCGCTCGCTCGAATTCCAGCCGGTCGATCTGTTCCCCCCAAAGGAAGGGGGTATCCCCCGCGTCGAGGATCTTCACCTTGCGCAACATCTGTCGGATGATGATCTCGACATGCTTGTCGTTGATCTCGACTCCCTGGAGACGATAGACCTCCTGCACTTCGTTGAGCAGATATTCCTGAAGCTCCTGCACCCCGCCCACCTCCAGGATCTCCTGCGGGACGATCGGGCCCTCGGTGAGCTGCTGTCCTTTGCGCGCGACATCGCCCTTGAAGACGATCAGATGCTTGGAGAGCGGGATCAGATGCTCCTCTTCCTGCCCCGATTGCGGATCCTGAATCAGGAGGCGCCGCTTGCCGCGGACGATGCCGCCGTCCTCGACGATTCCGTCGATTCGGGCGATTTCCGCCGAATCTTTCGGGCGCCGCGCTTCGAAAAGCTCGGCCACGCGAGGAAGACCACCGGTGATGTCCTTGGTCTTGACGAGCTTGCGCGGCGTTCGGGCGATTCGCTGCCCGGCAGCGACCTCCTCTTTCGGCTTGACCTCGATTCGGGCTCCCGCCGGGATGCCGTAGAAGGAGAGCACCTCTCTGCTCTTCGGATCACGAATTACGATTTGCGGGTGGAGATCGTGCTTATGCTCGATCACGACCGTTCCAATCTGCTTGGTCGCCTCGTCGAGCTCCCTCTTGACCGTGACTCCTTCGATAATGTCGTGGAATTCCACCACACCCGCCTTTTCCGTCAACACCGGCACGTTGTACGGGTCCCACTGAACGAAGACCTGCCCCTTCTTCACCTCGCCCCCGTCCGCGACCGAGACGAGGCTGCCCATGACGATCGTATGGCGCTCGAGCTCGCGGCCAGACTGATCGACGACCGAAAGGAATCCCGATTTGCTCAAGATGACGAAGTTGTCATCCAGCGAGCGCACCACACGCAGGTCCACGTACTGGACGATCCCGTCGTTCTTGGCCCGGATCTGCGGCTGTTTGAAGATCTGCGATGCGGTTCCCCCGATATGGAATGTCCGCATCGTCAACTGAGTGCCCGGCTCGCCGATCGACTGAGCTGCGATCACCCCGACCGACTCGCCCAGCTTCGCCATCCGATTGGTCGCGAGGTTGAGCCCGTAGCACTTGGCACAAACTCCCCATTTGCTTTCGCAGGTGAGGACCGAGCGGATGCGAACTTTCTCAACGCCCAGCTGCTCGATGGCGCGCGCCTTTACATCGTCGAAGAGATCCCCGTTCGCAATCAAGTTCTTCCGAGTAAGCGGATCGGTGATATCCTCGCACGAGACTCGGCCGTAGATCCGATCGCTCAACTTGACGATCTCCTCGTCTCCCTCATAGATCGCCTGGGCAACCACCCCGTTGGCCGTTCCGCAATCCTCTTCGGTGATCACCACGTCCTGGGCCACGTCATGGAGCTTTCGCGTCATGTAGCCGGCGTCCGCCGTCTTGAGCGCGGTATCCGCCAAGCCCTTCCGCGCCCCATGAGTGCTGATGAAATATTCGAGGACCGAAAGCCCTTCGCGGAAGTTGGAAGTGATGGGGCGCTCGATAATTTCTCCGGACGGCTTCGCCATCAGGCCCCGGATCCCCGCCAGCTGACGCACCTGCTGGCGATTTCCCCGCGCCCCCGAGTCAACCATCAGGAGGAGCGGATTGAACTCGGTGCCCTCCCGGCTGCTTTCCAGCGTTCGGAAGATCAGGCCGGAGATCTCGTCGGTGGCCTGGGTCCAAATGTCGACGATCTTGTTGTATCTCTCTCCGTCGGTGATCGCACCCGAACGGTACTGGCGCTCCACGACGGTCACGCGGTCTTGGGCCTTCGCCACAACCCGGGGCTTCTCTTCCGGAATGATCATATCGTTCATCCCGATGGAAATACCCGCCCGCGTCGCCTCCTGGAAACCTACCCGTTTCAACCGATCGAGACAGGCCGCGGTCTCGTCCCGTCCCACGAGCTGATAGCAACGAAGAATGAGCTCGCCCAGCTGCTTCTTTCCCGCAGGCTTGTTGAAGAAACCCAGCTCTTTCGGCCAAATCTGGTGAAAGATCACTCTCCCGGGAGTCGTTTCGAGGAACTTCTTCTCCTTGTCTCCCAGCAGCGTATCCCGGCGGAAGTCAGGATTCGCGAAGAGAATGAGGTCGTGGGTCTTGATTGCTCCCTCGGCCAGGGCGAAGAGCACCTCGTCGGTGTCCGAAAAGATGGGACGCCTGGGCTGCGGGGAGCCCGGAGGGAGACGGTGAGGCGCCTGCGTGAGGTAGTAGCAGCCGAGCGTGATGTCCTGCGTGGGCGTCATGATCGGCCGTCCGCTCGACGGGGAAAAGATGTTTTGGGAGGCGAGCATGAGCAGCCGCGCCTCCATCTGCGCCTCGATCGAAAGAGGCACGTGAACCGCCATCTGGTCGCCGTCGAAGTCCGCATTATAGGCGGTACAGACCAACGGATGGATCCGGATGGCGTCCCCTTCGATGAGAACCGGCTCGAAAGCTTGCACCGAGAGACGGTGAAGCGTCGGAGCCCGGTTCAAGAGCACCGGGTGCCCCTGGGTAACCTGATCGAGAATATCCCAGACGAGGGGATCCTGCTTTTCGATCATCTTCTTGGCGCTGCGCACCGTATGGACATGCCCCAGCTCCCGGAGCCTCCGGATCATGAACGGCTCGAAAAGCACCAGAGCCATCTTCTTGGGCAATCCACACTGGTTGAGCTTCAGCTCAGGCCCGACGACGATCACCGAGCGGCCGCTGTAATCGACCCGCTTCCCCAAGAGGTTCATCCGGAAACGGCCCGTCTTCCCGCGGAGCATGTCCGAAAGCGACTTGAGTGGCCGGTTCCCCACGCCGGTCACGGCCCTGCCGTGCCTGCCGTTATCCAGCAGGGCGTCGACAGCCTCCTGCAGCATGCGCTTCTCATTCCGGATAATCACCTCCGGGGTTTTTAGCTGCAAAAGGGTGCGAAGGCGGTTGTTCCGGTTGATCACCCTCCGGTACAGATCATTGAGATCGGAAGTCGCGAAGCGCCCTCCTTCCAAGGGGACCAGCGGTCGGAGGTCCGGCGGGATCACCGGAAGGATCTCCAGAATCATCCACTCAGGACGTGTGCCAACGCCCAGGAAGCCTTGGACCAGCTTCAGCCGCTTCGCCACCTTCTTCCGGAGCTGCTTGCTCCGGGTCTGATCCATGCTCTGGGTGAGCTGGGTCACGAGCTCGTCCAGGTCGAGCTGCTGCAGGCAATCCCTGAGGGCCTCGGCGCCCATCTTGGCGACGAAGGTCCCCTCCCCGTACTGGGCCACCGCATCCCGATGCTCCTGCTCGGTCAGGAGCTGCTTCGGGCGCAGCTGAGTCTGCCCCGGATCGATGACGAGATAATCCTCGTAGTAGATCACCCGCTCGAGGTCGCGCGCGGTCATGTCCATCATGAGCCCGAACCGGCTCGGCATGCATTTGAGGAACCAGATGTGGGCGACGGGCACGGCGAGCCGGATGTGTCCCATCCGCTGTCGCCGGACGCGGGAAAGGGTCACCTCGACGCCGCATCGATCGCAAACGACCCCCTTGTACTTGATCCGCTTGTACTTCCCGCAAGCGCACTCCCAGTCCTTGGTCGGGCCGAAGATGCGCTCGCAGAAGAGCCCTCCTTTTTCGGGCTTGAAGGTGCGATAATTAATCGTTTCGGGGTTCTTGACCTCGCCTTTGCTCCACGATTCAATGGTTTCGGGCGAGGCGATCGTAATGCACGCTTCGCTGAAATCGCTCGATCGTTCCAGCCCCAGAATTTCTCGAGCCGTCATGCTTTCAGTAACCATACTATGCCTCCACAGCAGTCCGCTTTTTGCGGCCGCCTTCCCCTTCCACCAAACCACCCGAGCCCATCACGCCGCTTCCGGACCGGCGGGAGCCCTTCGCGCTTCGCCATGCACCAGATCGAGCTCGGACGCACTCCGAACTCCGATCTTCGGATCCAGGCAAAGCCCCTGTAGCTCCTTGAGAAGAACGTTGAACGACTCCGGCCGACCGGGCTCCAGGTAGTTCTCCCCTTTCACGATCGTCTCGTAGATCCTGGTCCTTCCCGAAACGTCGTCCGATTTTACGGTAAGCATTTCCTGAAGCGTGTAGGCCGCGCCATAGGCCTCCATGGCCCACACTTCCATCTCGCCGAAGCGCTGCCCGCCATACTGCGCCTTCCCGCCGAGGGGTTGTTGGGTCACCAGGGCGTAAGGACCGACCGCGCGGGCGTGAATCTTATCGACCACCATGTGGTTGAGCTTCATCATGTAGATAACGCCTACGACCACCCGCTGGTCGAAGCGGTCTCCGGTGCGGCCGTCGTAGAGATAGGTTTTTCCGTCCTCGTCGAGTCCCGCCTCCCGGAGAAATTTGCGGATCTCTTCCTCCTTCACGCCATCGAAGACGGGGGTCGCAACCGCAAAGCCCAATTTTCTGGCGGCAATGCCCAAGTGCGTCTCGAGCACCTGTCCCACGTTCATCCGGGACGGTACGCCCAGCGGATTGAGCACGATGTCGACGGGCGTGCCATCCGGTAGGAAAGGCATGTCCTCGACGGGAACGATGCGGGAGACGACCCCCTTGTTCCCATGCCGCCCGGCCATCTTGTCGCCGATCGAGATCTTCCTCTTGCTGGCGATGTAGACCTTGACCTGCTTGACGATTCCGGGCTCGATGTCCTCCCGGCTTTCCACTTGATCGAGCTCGCCTTCCTTGTCGTTGCGCAACTGCTCGAACTTCGACTCGAAGCTGCCGATGATCTCGAAGATCTTGGTTCGAATCGGGCTGGGATCGATCTCGATGTGGTCGCAGCAAGCCGCCATCTTCCGCAGGAGGGTCTTGGTGATCTTGCGGTTCGCTGGAATCAGGATCTCTCCAGTCTCCACGTCGACCACATCGAGCGGAATCTTCTCGTTGAGCAGGATGTTGGAGAGGGCCTGGGTCAGCTCTTCCTTGAGCTCGTTTTCCTTCTGCTCATAGCGGCCTTCGATCTCCTTGATCTTCTGCTTGGCTTCGCTGAGGCCCAGCTTTTCCTTCTCCGCCTTCGACTGATGGCTGCTCACCCGGACATCCATGACGATGCCGCTCGTCCCGGAGGGGACCCGCAACGACGAGTCCTTCACGTCGGCCGCCTTGTCGCCGAAGATCGCGCGCAACAGCCGCTCCTCTGGAGCGAGCTCGGTCTCGCTGACTGGACTGATCTTGCCGACGAGGATGTCGCCCGGCTTGACCTCGGCACCAACCCGGACAATGCCTTCGGTCCCGAGATTCTTCAGAGCATCATCCCCGACATTCGGAATGTCCCGGGTGATCTCCTCGGGTCCCAGCTTTGTGTCGCGGGCGACGATCTCGAATTCATCGACATGGACGCTCGTGAACAGATCCTCCTTGACCAGTCGCTCGGAAAGGACGATCGCGTCCTCGAAGTTATACCCATTCCACGGCATGAAGGCGACGACCAGATTTTGACCGAGGGCCAGCTCCCCGTTCGCGGTGGACGGCCCGTCGGCCAGCGCATCTCCCCGCTTCACCATGTCCCCTGCCCGAACGATCGGCTTCTGGTTGATGCAGGTTCCCGCGTTCGAACGCATGAACTTCCGGAGAGAAAAGGTGCGCAGCCCGCTCTCGTGCTTGCCCTTCTTCCTTTTCTCGGCCTCGCCCGCCGCCACGGGCTCGACCACGATGTCGGTGCCCGTGACCGAGACAACCTTTCCCTCGACATCGCTGAGGAGGACGGCACCCACATCCTCCACGACGCGGCGCTCCATCCCGGTCCCAACAATCGGAGCTTCGGGGCTCAGGAGCGGAACCGCCTGCCGCTGCATGTTCGAGCCCATCAGCGCGCGGTTGGCGTCGTCATGCTCCAGGAACGGGATGAGAGCCGTTGCGACCGAAACCATATGCTTGGACGAGACGTCGAGGTAGTTGACCTTCTCCCGTTCGACCTCCATGAACTCCCCGCGAAAGCGGACGGCGACACGCTTGCTCTGGATGAGCCCGCTCTCTCCGACGGGAGTGCTGGCCATGCCGATGATGACGTTCTCTTCCTGATCGGCTGACAGATAGACGATCTCGTTCGTCACCCTGCCGTTCACCACCTTCCGGTAGGGCGTCTCCAGAAAGCCGTAGTCATTGAAGCGGCTGAAGCAGGCCATCGAGGCGATCAAGCCGATGTTCGGCCCCTCAGGAGTCTCGATCGGGCAGATGCGCCCATAGTGAGAAGGATGAACGTCGCGCACCTCGAAGCCCGCCCGTTCGCGAGAAAGGCCGCCAGGCCCGAGCGCTGAAAGACGCCGTTTATGCGTAAGCTCGGAGAGCGGATTGATCTGATCCATCAACTGGGAGAGTTGGCTGCGGGCAAAGAAGTCGCGGATCGTCGCCGAAAGCGCCTTCGGATTGATGAGCTTCTGCGGTGTCATTCCCTCCGCGTTCACGTCGAAGAGAGTCATCCGCTCCTTGACGAGCCGCTCGGTCCGAGCCAAGCCGATCCGGCACTGACTCGCCACGAGCTCGCCGACGCTCCGCACGCGCCGGTTGCCTAGATGGTCGATATCGTCGGTCGTCCCCTCTCCATGTTGGAGGGAGATCAAGTAGCGCGTAGCCCCTACGATGTCCTCCGGCGTGAGCGTGCGCGTTTCCGGGCTCGCTTCGATCCCCAGCTTCTGATTGAGCTTGTATCTCCCGACCCTTCCCACGTCGTAGCGCTTCGGATCGAAGAGGAGCCTCTTGAGCAGGAGCTTCGCATTCGCCTCGGTCGGCGGATCGCCAGGCCGCAGGCGCCGATAGATCTCCTTGAGCGCCTCGGCTTGATCGCGAGCCGCATCGCGGCGCAAGCATTTGACGATCGTGTCGTCTTCCCGGATGTCGACAACGCGGACAGACTTGACGTCAGCCTCCAGGAGGAGGCGAACGGCCGTCTTCGTGAGCGGCTCCAGTCCCCTCACCAGGACCTTGTCCGCATCGCGCGGGTCGCGCGCCTCACGCACCAAGACCTTGTTGGGTAGCTCTTCGTCGCTCGGCGGAGCCGCTTCGAGATCGAGGTCTTCCACCGAGTAAAAGAGGCTCAGGATCTCCTCATCGCTCCCATGACCCAGCGCCCGCAGCAGAGTCGTCACGAGGAACTTTCTCCGCTTCTTTCTCCGATCCAGATGGACGTGGAGAAGGTCGCTGGTGTCGAAGGCCACCTCGAGCCAGGTCCCCCGATCCGGAATCACGCGGAAGGAATAGAGCACCTTTCCGTTCATGTGAAGGGTCGACTCGAAACAGATCCCCGGAGAACGGTGGAGCTGACTGACGATGACTCGCTCGGCGCCATTGATCACGAAGCTCCCGTGCTCGGTCATCAAGGGAAGCTCGCCCATGTAGACGCGCTCCTCCTTGATTCCGTTTTCGTCCCGCAGACGAAAGGTCACATACAAGGCGGCTGCGTAGGTCTCGCCGTTTTGCAGGCAGTGGAGAGGTGAGAACTTGGGGGGAGTCGTTTCGTAGGAGAGATACTCCAGGCGCACCTTGCCGTCGTAGCTCTCGATGGGAAAGACTTCCAGAAAGACGCCGTGGAGTCCCTCCGGCCTCCGTTCGCTGACGGGAACACCCAGTTGGAGAAACTCCTCATAGGACCGAATCTGATGCGAGATCAGATTCGGCAAGGGCGCCGATTCTACGATCTTTCCGAAGTTTACTCGCTGCCAAGCTCTTGTACTCATGCCATTGTCCGCACTGTCCTGACCGATTCGGCCAGCCCGGCCGGTTCCCCCACCGGGCTCCGATGCTCCCTTTCCCGATGCCGCCCGGCTCGCCTACTGAATCTCGACCTGCGCGCCGGCCGCTTCGATTTTCTTCTTGATGGCTTCCGCTTCTTCCTTGGTGACCCCCTCCTTGACGGCCTTAGGAGCGCTCTCTACCAAGGCCTTTGCTTCGGCCAGACCGAGACCCGACACTGCGGCCCGCACTTCCTTGATGACCGCAATCTTGTTAGCGCCCACCGTCTTTAAGATGACATTGAAGGCCGTCTTCTCTTCCGCTACCTTCTGGCCTTCGGCTCCGGCCGCCGGGGCGGCTGCCGCTACAGCTACAGGCGCCGCGGCACTGACCCCCCACTTCTCCTCAAGTTGCTTGACCAATTGTGCTACTTCGAGAACCGTGAGGTTGCTCAACTGCTCCACTACCGCATTCAAGTCTGCCATGATTTCCTTTCCGATCCCGTAGCGCCACGCGCCCGCGTCAGCGATTCTCCCCGGAGGGCTCCGGGGCTAGCAGGATGCTTCTCCCTTCACTGCGGGCGATGCCGGATCGCCCCCTTCGGCCCATTTTCTCCGAAGCTCGATATTGCGCGCTCTCTCGCGTGCTCGCCGTTCCCAATTCCACCGCCTCCCGCTCACCCCTCTGGCGGCTCGCCCCCCATCTGCGTTTCGTGGGCAGCAAGGGCTCGCGCCAAGGCTCGGGAGGGTTCTGCTAGCACGCAGAGCAACCGCGTCGCCGGCGCCTGAAGGAGCCCGAGCAGCCTTGCCAGCAGCTCCTCCCGGCCCGGAAGGTCCGCCAGCGCGCCCGCGTCGCGGGCGCTGAGAAGAACCTGATCGAGCAGGCCGCCCGCCATCCTCGGACGAGTGAATTCCGCTGTGAAATTCCTGAGGACTTTCGCGGCGGCGATCAGATCGCCGTGGGCGATCGCCGCGACCTGCCCCTTGAGCGTCCACTCCTCCGGCAGTCCCCGGGCTTTCCGGAGGATGCGTGTCAACGCCTGGTTCTTCGCCACACGGCAGCGCGCTCCGGCGGCAGCCAGCCGGTGCCGCAGCTCGCGGAACTCCTCCGCGCGAAGACCGGTGTAGTCGACAAAAAGGACATAGGCGGACCCTTCGAGCCAATCCTGGATCTCATTCGAGAGAAATTCTTTTTCCGGTCTCATGATCTCATCCCTTCTTCTACTTGCGCTGCAAGCCACTCGGATCGAGCGGAATACTCGGGCTCACCGTCGCCGAAAGGGAGAGCGACTCTAAGTAGCGCCCCTTCGCTGTCGCCGGCTTCGCCTTTTGGACCGCATCCATCGCTTGGACGGCATTTTCCTGCAAGGCGACTGTGGAGAACGATCGCCGCCCGATTACGACATGCACGTTGGCGCTCTTATCCATTTTGAACTCGACCCGGCCCGCCTGACATTCGGCGACCGCTCCGGCCACATCCTCGGTGACCGTTCCGGTGCGGGGATTGGGCATCAAACCCCGCGGACCGAGAACCCGACCAAGCTTGCGGACCTCCTGCATGGCATCGGGCGTCGCGATCGCGACATCAAAGTCGGTGAACCCGTCGGAGACCCTCTTGATCAACTCCTCGAAGCCGACAAAGTCGGCTCCAGCCGCCTTAGCCGCCTCGGCCGCCGAACCCCGGGCGAACACGGCGATGCGGACCTTCTTTCCCGAGCCGTGCGGAAGCCGAAGACTGCCGCGCACCATTTGATCGCCTTGCTTCGGATCGACCCCCAGATGCATCGACAACTCCACCGACTCATCGAATCGGGGCTTCGGCATCTTCGCCAAGACCTCCACAGCTTCGCCGATCCCGTAAGACTTACCCGACTCGAGCTGCTTCGCCGCTTCGCGATAGCGCTTGCTTCGTCTCGAATTCACGTCTCTCTCCCTTCGTTTGCCAAGCGGTCCATCGGACCTGCCACCATGACCCTACCCCTCGATGTCGATTCCCATGCTGCGCGCCGTACCGGCGATGATGCGGAAAGCGGCTTCATCGGAACTCGCATTCAGATCCTTCTTCTTCTGCCGAACGATCTCCATCACCTGTGCCTTCGCCACCTTCGCGACCTTGATGCGATTGGGCTCCTTCGATGCGGTGGCGATGTTGGCCGCCTTTTTCAGAAGCACGGCCGCGGGAGGAGATTTGGTGATGAAGGTAAAGGACTTGTCCTTGTAAATCGTAATGACAACCGGAAGGAGCATCCCGGCTTCCTTCTGCGTCTTCGCGTTGAACTCCTTGCAAAACCCCATGATGTTCACGCCGTGCTGTCCGAGTGCCGGACCTACCGGCGGAGCGGGATTCGCCTGTCCGGCCGGTATCTGGAGCCTGACGATCGCATGCACTTCCTTGGCCATTGTCTTCCTGCCTCCCTTACCCGTCTATCAGAATCAAGAGCAAGCTTCTGAGTAAGACCCTGTTATGTTGCTTTTTCCACTTGCCAGAACTCGAGCTCTACCGGCGTCGAGCGACCGAACATGTTGACGGAAATCCAGAGCTTTCCGCGCTCCAGGTCCACCTCTTCCACCACACCTTCCGAGTTCAAGAAGGGGCCGTCGCCCACCCTCACCCGATCGCCGACGGCAAAGGAGGTCTTGGGCGTAGGTCGCTCCTGACCCTCTTCCATCTGGCGCAAGATATCGCTTACCTGATCGGAAGGCATTGGCAACGGATTCTCCCCGCCGGCGAATCCGATTACCCCCGGCGTCTCGCGAATGAAGTACCAGCTCTTTTCGATCAGCTTGTCCCGGGCATCGCGGAGGCGCATCCGGACGAAGACGTAACCGGGATAGATCTTCCGATCCATCTGGACGCGCTTGCCCTTGCGAATCTCCGAAACACGTTCCACCGGGATCACCGCCTGCCCAATCAGATCTCCCATCTCCTCGGTCTGAATCCGCTTCTCAATGCTCTTCTTGACCCGCCCTTCGTGAGCCGATAGCACATGAAGAACATACCACTGCCCCTGCTCCTCCGAGGGCGCCACATGCGCCTCGTGGCCCTGCTCCTCGGTCAACCCGGTTCCGTGCGCTTCTTCCAGCGGTTTCATCCAGCGTCCTACAAGTGCAACCTAGTGACAAACCCGACCACTCTAACCAGCAAGAAATCTGCCAGCGTCACCACCGCGGCCAACAAGACCGAGGAAATCGCCACGACCACGGTCGAGTCGATCAACTCCCGGTATCGGCGCACCCCTTTTTCTTGCGGCTCCCACGGCCATGCACACTTTTTCAGCTCTCCCGAGACCTCGGCCAGGAAGGTCACCACTCGTTTTCGCTGCCGCGCCCACAGCCAGCCGAGCACGGCGACGCCCGCAACCGCGAGCGCCAATGCGATCCATGTTGATAAAGAAATAGTAAGCATAGCCGCAGGGCAGGAGGGACTCGAACCCCCAACCGACGGTTTTGGAGACCGCTACTCTACCAGTTGAGCTACTGCCCTGTTCTTCGGTTCTTATACCAAATAAGCAGATTCACGATCGGATTCAACCCCTTCGCGCTAGGCAAGGATCTCCACCACCCTGCCGGCTCCTACGGTCTTGCCTCCTTCCCGGATCGCAAACCGCATCGCCTTCTCCATCGCGATGGGAGTGATCAACTCGACTTCCACCTCCACATTGTCGCCGGGCATGACCATCTCGACCCCTTCTTTTAGCTTCACGTTGCCGGTGACATCGGTGGTCCGGAAATAGAATTGAGGCCGATATCCCGCAAAGAAGGGCGTATGACGCCCGCCTTCTTCCTTGGTCAGCACGTAGACCTGGGCCTTGAACTTCGTGTGAGGCTTGATGCTTCCGGGCTTAGCGACGACCTGGCCCCGCTCGACGTCTTCCTTCTTGGTGCCCCGGAGCAGAACGCCGACGTTGTCACCGGCTTCGGCTGATTCCAGAAGCTTGCGGAACATTTCGATATCGGTCACCACGGTCTTCACGGTAGGCCGGATCCCAACGATCTCGACCTCTTCCATCCGCTTGAGAATCCCTCGCTCGACGCGACCGGTCACCACCGTTCCACGACCCTCGATATTGAAGACATCCTCGACCGGCATGAGGAACGGCAGATCCTTCGGACGCTCCGGGATCGGAATATACTCATCCATCGCGGCGATCAGCGCCATGATGTTCTTCTCCTGCTCGGCATCTCCCTCCAAAGCCTTCAGCGCACTTCCCCGCACGATCGGGATCTTGTCGCCCGGAAACTCGTACTTGCTGAGCAGCTCGCGGACCTCTAGCTCGACCAGATCGATCAGCTCCTGGTCGTCGACCATGTCGACCTTGTTGAGAAAGACCACGACGGCGGGAACCCCGACCTGACGGGCGAGAAGGATATGCTCACGCGTCTGCGGCATCGGACCGTCCGGAGCGCTCACCACGAGAATGGCCCCGTCCATCTGAGCAGCACCGGTAATCATGTTCTTGATATAGTCGGCATGTCCCGGGCAGTCGACATGGGCGTAGTGTCGCTTGTCCGACTGGTATTCGACGTGCGTGGTGCTGATCGTAATGCCACGCTCGCGCTCTTCCGGAGCGTTATCGATCTGATCGTAAGCCTTCTTCTCCGCAAGACCCTGCTTGGCAAGGACAGAGGTAATCGCCGCAGTCAGCGTGGTTTTCCCATGATCCACATGCCCGATGGTGCCCACATTCACATGCGGCTTCGAACGTACGAAACTCTCTTTCGCCATGAATACTCCTCGCTTCCTTCTTCTTAAACCTTCCGATTCATCAAACTGCTTTCCTCGCGGCCGAGCCCATGACCGGGCTTGAACCGGTGACCTCGTCCTTACCAAGGACGTGCTCTGCCAACTGAGCTACATGGGCAATCGCCGTTTCCCCTTCTTTTGGGACAAAACCCCATCCTTGAGAGAACGATAACCATTGCCGACCGAGCCGCGAATGTCAAGCTTGCCATTGCCCCGAAAGAAAAAGATTCTCAGCTCGGCTCCCCGTCCCTTCTCGCCTGCAAATCCTCCGGCGGGAGGCGGAGGACCTGCGAGTCGAAGCGCCCGGAGGCGAGTCGAACCCGCACCTCTCTGCCGATCAGATCGGGAGTGGCTTGCCGCAGAATACCGCCTTGTTCGTCGAAAGCAATCGCATATCCCCGCTGCAATGTCGCCTCCGGACTCAGAGCGGCCAGCCGCGCCGCCCATTGGCCGACCTGCTCCGAGCGGCGTCGGATCTGCTCCTCGCACCGGAGAGCCTTCCAATGGCGCACCAGATATTCCCACCGCTCCCTCTTGAGCGCCACCGCTCGCTGAAGCGAGCGCCCAAGCTCCTCTTCCTCCTCATCGACGATCTGCTGCCAGCGCAGGATCAGACGAGAGGGCTCATGGAAGAATGGGCTGCCGGCCAGTCGTGCCAGCCGCTCCCGAGCGAGCTCCAGCACTCGCGCCACGGCTCGCTCCCCCCTCTTTCGGAGCTGCGCCACCTCCGCTCGCCAGTCGTTCCAGTCGCGGGCAATCAGCTCCGCCGCGGCGGAGGGGGTGGGCGCCCTCAAATCGGCGGCCAAGTCGGCAATCGTAAAATCGGTTTCGTGACCGACCCCCGAGACGGTGGGCACGGGGCACTCGACGAGAGCACGGGCAACGACCTCCTCGTTGAAGGGCCAAAGATCCTCGAGACTGCCCCCGCCGCGAGCGATGACCAAAACGTCGACCGTCGGTGGGCCGGCGAAGGCGCGGATCGCCGCAGCAATCGCGCGGGCCGCCAGCGCTCCCTGCACCGGTACATCCCGTACGCAAATCTCGAGCCCCGGCGCCCTTCGCTCCAAGATGCGAAGAAAGTCTTGAATCACCGCTCCCTTAAGGGAGGTAACCAAGCCGACCTTTTCCGGGAAGGCGGGGAGACTTCTCTTGCGGGAAGGGTCAAAGAGCCCCTCGGCGGCCAGCTTTCTCTTGAGCGCCTCCAGCCGCTCGAGCAGCGCCCCTTCCCCTCGCGCCTGAACGTCCGCAGCGATGATCTGGTACTGTCCGCGAGCCTCGAACACGGTCAACCGCCCTCGAACGACGACGGCCAAGCCCTCCCGCAACCGAACCGACAAAGAGGCCGCATCGGAACGGAAAAGGACGATCTGGATGACCGCCTGCTCGTCCTTGAGGGTGAAATAGACGTGGCCCGAGCTCGGGCTCCGAAGGTTCGAGACCTCCCCCTCCACCCATACTTGGGGGAAGCCCGCCTCGAGGAGGGAGCGCACCTTCCGGTTCAATTCGCTGACCGAAAGAGGCTTCTCAACGCTCTCCCTGGCGGCTGCGGTCTCAGCCCTCGTCTGCCCCCAGAAGTCGAGCTCCTGCTCTTCTATGAGTGGATCGCCAGCCATAGCTTACGATCGATCACGCTCTGAATGACCTCCGGGTAGAGACGGTGCTCGGCCTCCTGAATGCGTGCGTGCAGGCTTTCGGGCGTATCTCCGGACAGGACGGGGACCCGCGCCTGCCCGAGGATCGGCCCGCTGTCGACCTCGGGTTCCACCCAGTGGACCGTACATCCCGCCTCGGATGCTCCCGCCTCCAACGACTGCTTCCAGGCTTCCTTCCCTTTGAAGGCCGGGAGGAGGGAAGGATGAATATTAAGGATTCTTCCTCGATAAGCGGTCAGGAGCGGCCCCTTGAGAACCCGCATGAACCCGGCGAGAACCACCAGATCGACCCGGAAGCGCCGAAGGCACTGGGCGAGCTCTTCTTCGATGTCGGGCTCGAGCCAGGTTCGGAACCTTCCTCTCCGCAAGACCGCCGTTGGGATCTTCCCTTCTCGCGCTAGCTCCAGGATCGGGGCATCCTCACGATCGCTGATGACGACGGAAATCGATGCGGAAAGCCGTCCCGAAGCGATTGCGTCCTGGATCGCGGCAAAGTTGGTTCCGCGCCCCGACCCGAGGACGCCCAGCGTCACTTTGGGCTCGGAACTCATCCCTTTTGCCAAGCCTCCCAGGCAGCACTGGTCGACCTTCCTTCGACCAGCGGGAAAAATTGAATCTCGACTCCCATGCTTTCCAAGGCTCGCCTCTCTTCGGCATCGAGAGTCTCCTGCCGGTAGTCGCCCCCTTTGATGTACACCGACGGCCGAGCCGCCTGGAGAAACGCGGTTGCCCGTCTACCCGAGAAGACCGTCACGAGATCGACCGGCCGCAGACCGGCGAGGAGCTCCGCTCTTTCCGACGCCGGGTGAATCGGCCGATTCTCGCCTTTTTGCGATCGCACGGATTGGTCGTCGTTGATCCCTACCCAGAGCAGATCCCCGAGCGATCGAGCAAAGGCGAGGCAGCGGAGATGTCCAACGTGCAGCAGGTCGAAGCACCCATTGGTCACGACGATCCTTTTTCCCTCGAACTCCGTTCGAATGCGAGGAACTTCCGTCATCGGGACGAACCCAGCCGCGCCCGCCCTCACCCCTCCGCTCCTCCGTTGCCGACCATCGCTTCGGGCCGGATCAGTGCGTCAAACTCCTCCACGGACAAATGACCCTCCCCTACGCAAACTTCCCGAATGGTCTTCCGCTCGCGATAGGCCTGCTGCGCAATCTTCGCCGCTCGGTCGTAACCCAGCCGCGGCGTGAGTGCGGTAACAAGCATCAACGACCGCTCCACCTCGCTGCGGAGCACATCCAAATTCGGCTGCAGCCCTTCGAGGCAAAAGACCCGGAAAGATCGGCAGGAATCGCTCAAAAGGCGAATGGCGCTCAAGACGTTCAATACGATCATCGGCTTGAACACGTTGAGCTCGAAATTCCCCTGCGAGCCCGCAAACCCGACCGCCGCATCCGCGCCCATGACCTGGACGCAGACCATCGCCAGCGCCTCCGATTGCGTCGGATTGACCTTTCCCGGCATGATCGACGATCCAGGCTCGTTTTCCGGCAGGCGCAGCTCGGAGAGGCCGCAGCGCGGACCCGAGCCCATCCAGCGGATGTCGTTAGCCAGCTTGAGAAGCGAAGCCGCCAGATTGCGCAGGGAAGAGCTGACGGCCAAGAGAGGCTCATGGGAAGCCAAGGCGGCAAACTTGTTGGGAGCGGAGAAGAAGGGTAATCCCGTCCACTCCGCCAGCTTGGCGCAGACTCCTTGCGCAAAGCCGGCGGGCGCATTGAGCCCCGTGCCCACGGCCGTGCCCCCGATCGCCAGCCCGTAGAGAGGAGTCATCCGACCGTGGAGGTCGGCCAGCGCCAGCTCGAGCTGCCCCACATATCCCCCGAACTCCTGCCCGAGCGTGAGCGGTACCGCATCCATCAGGTGCGTCCGGCCGATCTTCACGATCCCCGAGAACTCCCGGCTCCGTCGCCGCAGGCAATCGAGCATCCGCTCCAATTCCGGACAGAGCCCATGGTGGAGCGCAAGACTGACAGCCAGATGCATGGCAGAAGGGAAAGCATCGTTCGAAGACTGCGACCGATTGACATCGTCGTTGGGATGGATCGGAGTCTTCCCTCCCCGTCTCCCCACGGCCAACTCATTGGCGCGGCCCGCGATCACCTCGTTGCAATTCATGTTGGATTGCGTGCCGCTCCCGGTCTGCCAAACCCGCAAGGGAAACTCGTCGTCAAACTTTCCCGCCAGCACCTCCTCTGCGGCCACGACGATCCATTTGGCTTTCTCCCCGGAAAGGACTCCCAGGTCCTGGTTGACCAGCACCGCCGCCTTCTTCAGCAGCGCCAGCGCCCGAGTCACCTCGACCGGCATCCGCTCCGCCCCGATCGCAAAATGGATGAGCGAGCGCGCGGTCTGCGCCCCGTAATAGCGATCGGCCGGAACGGAGATGGATCCCAAGCTGTCCGTCTCCTGCCGCAACGGGGTTTCCGCAGCCGCATCCTTAGTGATCGAGCTCACGCTTCAAGATCTCCTTTGCCTGGTTCGCCTCCGCTTCGATATCCGATCGTGGCTCCGGATACTGCAGCCTCAGCTCCTCCAGCCGTTCGAGCAGAATGCTCGCCGCCGCCAGCTGCGTAACCCACTTGTGATCCGCGGGAAGGACGTACCAGGGAGCGTGCGACACGCTCGTGGCCGCAAGCATCTCTTCGTAGGCCCTTTCGTACTCGTGCCACCGTTCTCGTTCCTGGACGTCCGCCAAGGAAAACTTCCACCGCTTCTCGGGCCGGTCGATTCGGTCAAGAAGGCGCTTGGCCTGCTCTCTTCGGGAAAGATGGAGAAAAAATTTGACGATGATCGTGCTCGAACGAAAGAGATGCCGCTCAAAGGACAGGATATCCTCGTACCGGTCGGACCAGAAGGTCGGGCTCGTCGCCCGCTTTCGCACGTCCTCGGCCGGCAGAAGGTTCGGATGGACCCGGACGACCAGCACCTCCTCATAGTAGGAGCGATTGAAGATCCCGATCCTTCCCCTTTCCGGAAGCCGCCTCCCGCAACGCCAGAGGTAGTCGTGAGCCGCCTCTTCCTCGGTCGGCCGGCGAAAGCTCGCTACCTCGACTCCTTGCGGATTGAGCCCCGAGAGAACATGCCGGATCAGGCTGTCCTTGCCCGAAGAGTCCATGCCCTGGAGGACGACCAGCAGAGCGAACGACCGCGCGGCGAAGAAAACCTCTTGCCGCTCTGCGAGCTTGCTCACATCCGATTCGAGCTTCTCCCTAGCCTCTTCCTTCGAACGAAATCCGGACGTGTCGCTGGGATCCCTCCCGCGCAACGGATTCGCCTCTTTCCACGTGACCGCAAAATCGGAAGCACGCATCTTCGTCCTCGCCCGCTCTCTCTTCCCCGAATCGGATCAACCAATACGAATTGGTCGCGGCTCCGGGTCTTGCGATGGGGCGCCTACGCAAAATAGGCCTTGAGCACGTATTGCTGCAACATTCTCTGCGCGTTAAAGAAGGAACCGTTGAGCGCAATTCCCTGCCGCATGACGCGCGCATAGCCGTCCGCATCCCCGTAGAAGAGCGGCACGATCACGTCGTCGAGCTTGGCGTAGAGATCGCCGGCATCCCGCCGGACATCGGAGCTTTCGTTCCGTTGATAATGGTCCGGCCCGACCGACCAGCCCGTAACCCCCTCGATGCATCCTTCAATCCACCAGCCGTCAAGGACCGAGAGGCTCGGCACTCCGTTGACGGCTGCTTTCATTCCGCTCGTGCCGGAAGCCTCCATTGGGGGCTGCGGCGTGTTGAGCCAGAGGTCGACACCGGCAACGAGAAGGCGCGCCAGCGCCAGGTCGTACTCGGCGAGATAGACCATCCGGATGTCCGGCAGAAGGAGGGGTTGCGCTTGGATGATCCTCTGGATCGCCCGCTTCCCTTCGTCGTCTTGCGGATGAGCCTTGCCGGCGAAGAGGAGCTGAATCGGCCCCTTCTCCCGAGCCATCCGCTTGAGCCGCTCGATATCGGTCAGAATGAGCTCCGCTCTCTTATACGCGGTCGCCCGGCGAGCAAACCCGATGGTCAGGGCTTCCATGCTCATCCCGGCGTTGGTCTCCCGGTTCACATACTCCAGAAGGGCGGCCTTGCTCGCCTCGTGCGCCCGCCGAATCTCCTCAAGGGAAATTGCAATGGCATACCGGATGCTGAAAGCATCGGCGCGCCAGCCGGGAATGTGCCGATCGAAGAGCTCCTGCATGGGAGGACTCGTCCAGTAGGGAACATGGATGCCGTTGGTGATCGAATCGATTCTTGCGGGATAGAACAGAGCCCGCGAGACCTCGGAGTGCCGCTTGGCGACCCCATTGATGTAATGGCTGAATTGAAAGGCGAGATGGGTGAGGTTCACCTCACCCGCGCAGCAGAATCGGCCCCGGTATTCGCTGTCGGCGATCGCGGGCAGACGGATCGTCCTCCGCACCATTTCCAGCGGAAAGCGGTCGTGCCCCGCCGAGACGGGCGTATGGGTCGTGAAGGCGCATTTGCGCCTCACCGCTTCCACGTCTTCCGCGAAGGGCTCCGTTCGTCCGGAGCGCCTCGCCTCTTCCTCTAAAAGTTCCAGAATGAGGAGGCTCGAGTGCCCCTCGTTCATGTGAAAGAGCTCGAGCTGGTCAAACCCGAGCTTGCGCAGCATGCGGACCCCGCCGATGCCCAGGATCGCCTCCTGGCAGAGACGGTAGCGGCTATCCCCCCCATAGAGGAAATGCGAAAGGGTACGGTCCCATTCGGAGTTCTCGGGGAGATCGGTGTCGAGAAAAAGGATTGGAATCCTTCCTTCGCCTGCGTCACGAATCCAAAAGAGCCACGAGCGCAGCTGCACGGTCCTCCCCTCAAGAACGACCGACACCCGATCGCCGAGCTCGCATAAGACCATATCCGGAGACCAGACGACCCCTTCTTCCCGCTGCCACCCTTGAGCGTCGAACCGCTGAAAGAAATAGCCCCGCCGATAGAGCAGGGTGACGCCGACCATGGGAAGAAACGAGCCGGCGGCGGCACGGAGCGTGTCGGCCGCCAAAACGCCCAGCCCTCCGCTATAGCTGGGAATCTTCTCGTCCACCGCCATCTCCATCGAAAAGTAGGCGACCTTGGCGGCGAGCTTTTCGAGCAAGGGACTGTCAGCCGTCGCCGACGGCCCACCCCGCTGGGGACTCGGGATCGTCGTCATCGGGTGGAATCGATCTCCACGAACGGATCGGATTCCGACGGAGAGCAAGAGGCCGCCCGGTCGTTTCGGGAAAGAGCAAAGTTGCGGTGGCTCACATCGACCTTGCGAGGTAGGATGGGAAGCGAGGATGATCGCATTCGCCGACGACCCGACGAAAAAGCGGGCCGGTTCGCTCTCGTATCGCCCTTTGGCGGGACGTCCGAACGAACAGGAGATGCCCTTGATGAGACGCCTTACGGGGAACAATCATCGTACGCGGTTGCCGCGAGCGGAAGCGCGGCCAGCCTATCGCCCCGTCTCCTCCGCTGTCAAGCATACGGGGCTCCTCCTGGCCCTCTTCCTCATCGGCTCCTTGCTCGCGCGGGCGGAAGCCGCATCCGTCCTGCTCGGCATCGACGTTCTCGAACGCACGCGATTCTCCGCCTTACAAGGAAGACGCATCGGACTCATCACCAATCCGGCAAGCGTCGACTCGGCCGGGAGACCGACCCGTCTCGTTCTCAAGCACGCCCCGGGAGTCCGGCTCGTCGCCCTCTTTGCCCCGGAGCATGGGATTTCCGGAGACATCGGCGCGGGAAAGCATGTCTCCTTCCTCCGAGACCGGCTGACCGGCCTTCCCGTCCATCCCCTCTATGGGGACACGCGCCACCCGACTCAATCCATGCTGGCGGGACTCGACGCGCTTGTCTTCGAGCTTCAGGATATCGGCTGCCGCAGCTATACCTACATCAGCACCATGGTGGAAGCCATGGACGCAGCAGGCGAGCTCGGCATCCCCTTTTTCGTCCTCGATCGGCCCAATCCGCTGGGAGGCCGCAGGATCGAAGGTCCGCTGGTCGATCCGGCCTGGCAGTCCTTTGTCGGGCGCATCCCGGTCCCCTATGTCCATGGAATGACTGCGGGGGAGATCGCTCGGATGGCCAACCGGAGAGGCTGGGTCCGCCATCCCTGCGCCCTCCAGGTCATCGCCATGGAGGGCTGGCGACGGGACATGGTTTGGGAAGACACGGGTCTGCCTTGGGTTCGGACCTCCCCCAATATTCCTTGGGCGACCTCCCCGCTCTACTACGTGGTGACCGGGTTCCTGGGCGATCTCGGTGCCGATGCGGGAATCGGCTGGTCTCCGTACCCCTTCCAATATGTGTCCGGTCGGGGCTTGGACGCTTCTACGCTGGCTCACGAGATCGATCGGCTCGGCTTCGCCGGCGTCCAGGCCGTCCCCGAGGGTGGACACGGCGGGGCCGTGCGCTTGGAAATCAACCCGCGGACGAGCGCCAATCTTACCGCTCTGGCGATCTATCTGGCTTCCCGGCTGAACCAAGCCTCCCATCCGCCGCTCTTGCGCAAAGCGTCGGCAAATGGCAAGGAGATGCTCTGCAAGCTCTATGGAAGCTCCTCGATCCTCACGGAATTGAATCGGCATCAGAGCGTGAGGGAAATCGCGGCGCAGTGGCGTAGTTCCGAACGGGCCTTTGCCCAAGCGCGCCAGGCCTATCTCCTCTATCCGGACTTCCCACAGATCGAGCGAGGGCTGCGCTATCCGCGCGCAACGCCGGTATCAGCAGAGCACGAATAGGAGGCCCATGGGAGCCCCGGCCGCTGCGGAGCGGCGCCTAATCCAGAAGCGCGCGAAACTTCGCCTTTGCCATGCGAAAGCAGTCGTCTCCTTCCCGCTCAGCCTCTTTCCGGTAGCGGGCCATCCAGTCGTCGAGGAGCGGAAGGAGCTTCCGCTCCGCCGACTCGGCATGCGCTTCGATCCGGCTTTTCAAAACGCGCAGATCCTGCAGCTTCCCCAGAAGCTTGCCGAGCCGGACGAACTTCAGCTCCAGGCGCGCGAGGCTTCGCCGGGAGGACGTGCTAAAAATTTCGGTCTGATAGCCGAGGCGCTTCACACTCTTCCTCCATTGGTGAAAGGCGTCCGGGCTGCCTTCCCTGAGTGCTTCCCGCATCCCTTGCCGACTCTTCCCGTACTCGCTGCACAAGAGCCCTTCGAGCTTGCGCTCTTGCGGCGGATGTTCGTCGATCAGCTTCAGGAGCCGCCGCCGCCTGGCCTCGATCCCCGCTTTTGCCCGTGCGATCGCCCCCGGCTCCAGCTCCCCACCGGCGGCCTCGGGAAGATGCTCCAGCGCAGCCCGCAGCCGTTTCCGGCGGCTCTCCTTCCCTTCCTTTGCTACCAGCCACCGAAGGATCTGGCGGCAGATCGCCGCATCCCGAGCCGGACTGAGACCGACCGAGATCCGCTTGATGCGCCTCTCCTCGTTTTCGAGAAGCTTTTCCGGCAAGGTTCCCCGAAGAAGCCGAAGATAGGCGCGAAGCTTCTTGGCGAGCACACGAATCTGGTGAACCTCCTCGACCGCAGACGCGCTCTCCTCGCCACGGGTCCGGCTCCGCACCGCCGCTTCCCACCTTTGCCCGGAGTCGTCGTCCTCCGCCCCCCTCCCTGCCCTCGGTCTGCCGGTAGGCTTTCTCATGGCGCCGTGGAACCGCATTGACATGCCTCCACTCCGCCCCTAATCTTTTCCGACAATGCCCAGGGAACAAGTCATTTTGGAGTGCACAGAGGCCAAAGCGGAAAAGAAGCCCGCGTCGCGCTACTTCGGAACGAGGAACAAGAAGCTCAAGCCGAGCCGCGTAGAGCTTCGGAAGTTCAACCCGTTCCTGCGTCGGTACACTCTGCATCGCGAGATCAAATAGGGCTTCTCCCCATCCAATCGCTCGCACTGCGGTTGGTTCTTCGCTATAAGGCCCGCTTCCCCAACAAGAGCTGGCGAGCCAGCTCCCAGTCGTCCGGGCGAGTCATCTTCCCGTTGAAACCGCTATAGGCAACCAAGCGAACCGGACGCCCGATCGCTTCCACGGCGGCGGCATCATCGGTGGCGATCCTTCCGCCTTCCCGCAATTTTTGATACGCCTCCCGCAGCAGCTCCCGCCGAAAAATCTGGGGCGTCTGCACATTCCAGACCCTCCGCCGGTCGAGCGTCGTCACCACCTTGCCTTGCTCGTCCGCCTCCTTCACAGTGTCCGAGCTCGGATTCCCACAGGCCGCCGCACCTTCCCGCTGAGCCACTTGAAAGATCGCTTCCATCAACTCCCCGGTCGCGAAGGGGCGTGCCGCATCATGAACGAGCGCAAATTCTGATCTCGGAGCGAGCGCCTTGAGTCCCGCCTCGACCGAGTCCTGCCGTTCCGCTCCCCCTTCCACAATCTGGACGGGCACGGGAAGCGCGAGCCCAGAGAGGAGTCGGGAAGCGTCTTCGAGCCGCTCGCGGGCAACCACAACCACGATCTCGCAGAGGCGCGGAAATGCGGAAACCCTTTCCAGGCAGAGCTCGAGCGCGCTTCGAGTGGTCAAAGGACGGAAAATCTTGTCGAAGCCCATCCTCCGGCTCTGCCCCGCCGCGACGAGAATCGCTCCGACGATTCGCGCCGCCAACCCGTTTGACTGTGGCCCGCGCATGCTCAAGGATGCCTCTGGGGAGCGGGCGCTCTCGGAGCTGCCCTCTCGGCGCTGACCGGTCGCGCCACGGGGGTCGACAGCGGCTTTCCCTCCTGCTCCTGACGCGACGCCACGTCCGAATAGAAGAGAACCCCCTTTCTCCGAAGGTTGTAGACGAAGTCCCGCAGATCGCTTGCGAGCGCAGGATCGTTCAAGAGGCGAGAGATCGGCCCTCGGCCATATTGCGCCTCTTCGAGAATGTGGTCGGTTCGCATGATGACGCTATGGAGATCCTTGATCGTCGCGCGGATCTCCGCCGCCACGTCCTCCGTGAGAACCTCTTCGTTTACCCGTCCGATCAGGATTCCGATCTCGTCCGCCACCTTGCCCGCCGACTCCGCCACCGGTCGAAACTCGCCGGCTAGATCGACAATCGTCGTCTGACGACTCCCGCGAACATGATCGCTTCCTTTGAGGAAGGGCGCCGAGGTTCCCCGGGGGGTAATCTCGATCGTCTTGTCGCCAAGCATGCCGACGTCAACGATCTGAAAGAGGGCGTCCTTCCGGATCTTGGCGTCCGCGTACATCTTGAGAGGCACCTCCACCGCCTTTCCCTCGCGAATCGGATAGGGGCTGTCCGCCACCCGGCCGACCGGCGCTCCCGCAAATTGAACCGGTGCCCCCTTCACGAGGCCATAGGCGTTTGGAAATTCGACGGTGATCTCATAGGACGACCGAAATTTTTCCCCATACCGTCCCAGCATGACGACGAGGATGCCGATCACGGCCAGCCCCGTGAGAAGAAAAACGCCGACCTGGAACTCCGCATGTTTCGTTGCCATAGTTTAACATGTCCCGACGGCGGGCTCCTCGACCAGCCCATGGACAAACGCCCTTACCACCGGCTCCTTCGAGGAGAGGAACTCTTCCGGGGAGCATATCTTATAGATCCGCCCCGCATGGAGAAAGGCGACCTGATGCGCGATCTGCTCGACGCTCCGCATGTCGTGCGTGACGACGATCGTCGTCGCGCCAAATTCCACGTTCAGGCATCGGATCAGGTCCGTGATTTCCGTCGAGCCGATCGGATCGAGCCCGGCGGTTGGCTCATCGTAAAAAATGAGCTTCGGCCGGGAGACGATCGCTCGCGCCAGCGCCACCCGTTTGCGCATCCCCCCGCTGAGCTCTGCCGGCATCTTCTTCTCGTGCCCCTTGAGAAAGAGTCGCTCAAGAATTCGGGAGACCCGCTGGTGGATTTCGCTTTCCGGAAGCCGCCTCTCCCGCAGGACGAAAGCCACGTTGTCCTCGACGGTCATGAAGTCGAAAAGCGCTCCGTTCTGGAAGACCATTCCCATCTCGCTCCGCAGCGGCGCCAGAGCGCGCTCCGACAGCGGAACCAAGTTGGTCTCTCCATACCAGATTTCCCCGGAATCGGGCTTAATCAAGCCCAGAATCAATCGCAAGAGGACGCTCTTCCCCGCCCCGCTCCGCCCCACGATGCAGAGACGTTCGTGCGGCTGGACTTCAAGCGACACTCCTTCCAATACCCGCTGGTTCCCGAGCGCTTTGGTCACTTCAACAAGGCGGAGCACCATCACGAATACAAGATGAGGTTCATGAGAAAACTAAAAAAGAAATTCGAAATCAATACGGTGATCGCCGAGAAGACCATGGCTTCCGTCGCCGCGATGCCCACCCCTTCCGCATTCATCTGGCAATGAAGGCCACGATGGCAGCTGATCAAGACGATGATCATGGCAAAAAAGAGGGCTTTGATTTCCCCCATCCAGATGTCCTTCGCACCCGTAAACTTGATCGTATTTTCCCAGTAGAACGTCGGATCGACGCCCAGCAGGAAGACCGAAACGCCATAGCCCAGGAGGATGCCGGTTCCGCTCGTCAACGCGACCAGAAAGGGCATCGAAACCAACATTCCGAGGAAGCGGGGTACGACCAGATATTGGGTCGGGTAGACGGCGAGCGCCCGAAGCGCGTCGATCTGCTCGGTGACCCGCATCGTCGAGAGCTCCGCCGCCATCGCCGATCCCACTCGTCCCGAAAGCATGAGCGCGCACAGTACCGGTCCGAGCTCCCGTAGCATGGAAATCGAAACGACCGGCCCCGTGGCCGAGGAGAGTCCGAACTTCCCGAAGCGAAACTGCGTCTGCGCGGCGAAGACCGCACCGGTAAAGGCCCCGGTGATCAGGACGATGCCCTGGGAACGCATCCCGATGCGAACGATCTGCTCCAAAAAGAGTTCCCAACGGAGGCGATAGCGGAAAATACTGTAGACCACATCCGCGAACAAATAGTAGATGGCACCGGCGGTCTCGAACATTCCCACCCACGCTTTTCCGAAATGCCGAAGAAGATTCATGCTGATCTGATCTCAGGAAACACAGGGAAGATCCCCACAGAGCCCAGGGTCGACCGCCCACATCAAAACCAATGGCTCCGGCAACAAGCAAACCTTTTCCGCGCAGAGGGAGCCCGCTTCCCGGCCCCCCTCGCCTTTCCTCCCCCGGCCGATCCATTCCTCGCAGCTCGGCTCCGGTCATCCGACCGCCTTTCCCCGTCTTCTTGGATCAGAAGCTCCGCCCATGCAGATTGAGGAAAACGTCCCGCTTGCTCCGCTGACCACGCTCGGCGTAGGGGGAAATGCCCGATACCTTGTCGAGGTGCGGTCGGAACCGGAGGCGCACGAAGCGCTCTCCCTGGCTTCAGAACGAAACCTCCCTCTTTTTATCCTGGGAGGAGGCAGCAACGTCGTGATCGGAGATCGAGGCTTTGCGGGCCTCGCCCTCAAGATGTCGATCCGCGGTGTCGAAGAGGGTTGGGAGAATGGACATCGCCTTTTTTGGGTCGGGGCCGGAGAACCGTGGGATCCGTTCGTCGTGCGAACCGTTGTCGATGGCTTGGCCGGGTTGGTCCTTTTGAGCGGAATCCCCGGAACGGTCGGCGGCACGCCGATCCAGAACGTAGGCGCCTATGGAGCTGAGGTCGCGAGATCAATCCGAGCGGTCCGAGCGATCGATCGGCGGGACGGTCGCGTCGTCGAGATTCCCGCCGCAGCCTGCTCGTTCAGCTATCGAAGAAGCATTTTCAATACGGAGGAGAAAGGACGCTATCTCGTCCTGGCCGTCTGCTACTCGCTTTCGAAAGAGGAAAATCCAGAGCTTGGCTATCCCGACCTCCTCTCCGTCTTCTCCCGGAAAGGAAATCGGCCTTCCCTGCCCGAACTGCGCGAGGAAGTCCTCCGGATTCGCCGATCGAAGGCGATGGTCGTCATGGCGGACGAGGAAGACTCGCGAAGCGTTGGCTCCTTCTTCAAGAATCCCGTTCTCGATCCCACGGCCTTTGTCGAGCTGCGGAGGCGCGCAGAGAGGCTGGGACTCACTCCTCCATCCTACCCGGCGGACGATGGGAAGCAGAAAGTCCCAGCGGCCTGGCTCCTTGAAAATGCCGGGTTTCCGAAGGGGCTGCGTCGAGGTTCGGTTGGAATCTCCCGGCGGCATGCGCTTGCGATCGTCAATCGCGGTGGGGCGACTGCAGCGGAAATCGTCGCCTTCATGGAAGAGATCAAGGGCGCCGTCGAGGCGACCTTTGCAATCCGACTCAAGCCGGAACCCGTCTTCGTCGGATTCGACACTCCATGACCGCCTCGTTTTTAAGCCAAAGTGCCAAGAACGGAGAACTGGCTTGTCATGACATAGCGAAAGAGATACTGCTCGGTAACTATGCACCCTCTTCCGCACCAGTACGACGTGGTTGCCCGCGGAGGGCCGACCGGTCTTCTCTCGATCGAGGCCGCGAACCTTCCGACCCTGGAAGCAACGGCTCCGTCTCAATTCGGCGGCCCGGGAAATGTCTGGTCCCCCGAGGCTCTCCTGGTGGCCTCGGTGGCAAGCTGCTTCATCCTCACATTCGACACGATTGCCGAGCTCTCCCGCCTGCCTTGGATTGAGATCGCCTGCCCCACGGAAGGCGTCCTCGAGCTAGCCGACGGGAAACGTCGCTTCACGCGCTTCTTCTTGCGTCCCACCCTCAAGCTGCCCCAGGGGACCGACGCCAAAAAAGCCGAGCATCTCCTCCATAAGGCGGAGGAGCGTTGCCTGATCACAGCATCGCTTTCCAGCAGCGTCAGCCTTTCGGCTTCTATTGAGTTTGCAGACGGAACGGCTTCCTGAGCGGCTTGCCGTCAATGGCAACCGCAGCCGCCATGCCCGCAACCGCAGGAGCTGGGGGGCGGAGAGGAGGCGCCCTTTCGAGACGTCTGAACTCCGACTCCACCCGAGATGATGCGGCGCAGCGGCTCTCCATTGTCCGGATGATGCGTCAGTGCCGGAGCCCCCATCGGCTGGCGGATTTCGTAAACCTTGGGCTCTTCTCCGTTCCGGGTGGGAATCGTCTCGTACAGATAGGTAATCATAGGAAATCGACTCTGATGCCCTTAGTCTGCCGCAAAACCCGTGGCTTCGCAAGGTCGACCCAGGCGGCCTTGTCTTCGCCTGCGGGAGTGGCACGCAAGCTGCTTGCTCGGAAGAAGCATGCAGGATCAGCCCACGGCGCACGGCCCGGTCCTTTCCACCAGACTTTTCCAAAAGGTCGAGGCGGTCATTCCCCGATTTTGCCTCGGCGACCTCCGCGACGCGCTCGCCGACCACGGGATCGAAGGAGCCCTGGTGAGTCGCGTGAAACGATTCGAAAAAGCACCGGAAGAAGTAGAACGCTACTTCGGCAACGACTATCTGCCCGACTTCTTGCCTCAAACAAAGATTGAGTTGATTCTCCCTATCGATCTGGTCCCTGCGGCAGTGAAGACGATTCTCCGGAAAGCCCGCATCCGAAGCCCGCAAGATCGGATTCTTCTCAGCCCTGTGCTTCGCGTGATCTCGATCGACGCTCCCCACGGGAAGCCGGCAAGGAGGGCCGCAATCCTGGATGGACCCGCAAAGCTGCGAGCGGACGCCGCGCAATCGCTACGATAGCGGAGGAAGCAGCTTGTCCAGAAGCGGCTCTTCCGCCTCGGCTCCGAGCTCGCAAGCCGCTGCTTCGAGCGTCGTGACCACGATGCGGTCTTGTCGCATCTCGTCCAAGGCGACCTGATGATCGAAGGCATTGCGGGAGCCGACAGCGTCGGCCAAAAGATAGACCGCGTGCCCTCTCTCGCGAAGGTCATAGATCGCCTGTCGGACAGCCGCATGCGTTTCCATTCCCGCGACGAGGAGAAATTGCGGTAGATCTTTGGGCAGCACGGAGCTCGGCGAAAGGAAATTTCGCGTGGCGCGCGAGCCGCCGTTCCCGATCTTTTGCAGAATGGACGAAGAAATGGGGCCCAATCTCTGCGGAGCCAGCTCCGTCAGATGAACGGGAATCGAGAAGAGCTTTCCCATTTCGAGAAGACGATCCATCTTCGCAAGGATTGCTTCCGCGCCGATGACGGCAGCGGCCAGCCGCTCTTGAACATCCACCAGGACAATTGCCGCCTTCCGGCCATCGATCCGCCAGCTCATGACTCCCCCTTCCGACCCGCTGGGTCGTGTTGCTGATTTTCTCCCTCGCACGCCCGCTTTTGATCTCCCGCCTCTCCTTCCGCGTGCTCCAAGCGGCTCTCTCCGTCGGCTAGCTCGCCACGCACCAGATCCTCATAGCGTTCCCGTCGTCGAATAAGCCGATGGTTGGCTCCCTCGATCAAAACCTCGGCCGGCCTCGGGCGAGAGTTGTACTGAGAAGCCATCGAGAATCCGTAGGCCCCTACGCTAAAGATTGCCAGCAGATCCTCAGCCTCTACCGATGGCATCCGCCGCGAGCTCGCGAAGCAGTCGCCCGACTCGCAGACGGGTCCCACGACGTCCGCTTCGACCAGCTCGCCCTCGTGACGAGCCAGAGGCACGATCTGGTGAAAGGACCCATAGAGAGCCGGACGGATGAGATCGTTCATCCCCGCATCAACGATCACAAACTTCTTGTTTGGCCGATCCTTGCGATAGAGGACCTTCGTGAGGAGAATTCCCGCATTTCCGACGAGCAGCCTTCCCGGCTCCACGATGATGCGGAGTCCGAGCGGCCCGAGCAAGGGAAGCAGCCGCTCCGCATAGCGGGCGGGCGTAGCCCACCCAGCCTTGCTTTCCCACCAGCCGGGATCGCCGCTCTGCAAGGCCTCCTCGTAAGCGATTCCCAGCCCTCCCCCGATGTCGAAAAACTCCGCGCCGAACCGGTCACGCGCAATCCTCACCAAGGGAATCACTCGGCGGACCGCCTCTTCGAAGGGATCGACCTCCCGGATCTGCGAACCGATGTGGATTTGAATTCCTCGGAGCCACAGGTGGGAAAAGCGGGGAAGCTCCCGATAGAGCTCTTCGATCTCCTCGGCCGAGATACCGAACTTGCTCTCCGCTACACCCGTCTTCACCTTGGCATGCGTCTGTGCGCCCACATCGGGGTTGACCCGGAGCGCGATCGGAGCCTGCTTGCCCAAGCGAGCGGCCACGCGATCGATGGTTCCCAACTCCTCCCGGCTCTCCACGACGAAGCTGTAAATGCCCGCTTCCAGCGCTTCCTCGATTTCCCGGGTCGTCTTGGCCACACCGGCAAACGTAGACCGAGCAGGGTCCCCGCCAGCTCGAAGAACCCGATAAAGCTCACCCCCGCTCACCAGATCGAAGCCGCAGCCACGGGACGCGAGCAGACGAAGGAGAGCCAGATTGGAATTGGCTTTGACGGCATAGCAGACAAGGGGATTGAGGGGCCGCAGGGCAGAAGAGAGCCGCTCGTAGTGATCGAGGATCGTGCCGGCCGAATAGACGTAGAGCGGGGTGCCGTATTTTTCGGCCAGGGCGGCAGCCGGAACCTCCTCGACGAAAAGATCGTCCCCCTGATAGCGAAAGCGATGCATTTAGCCTACCACTGCAGTAGGGCCCCGTGCTGGTATTCGGTGACCCGGGTCTCGAAGAAGTTCTTCTCCTTGAGAAGATCCATGGCTTCGCTCATCCAGGGGAAAGGATTGCGCGACCCGTACCTCGCCTTCAAGCCGATCCGCTCCAATCTCCGGTCTCCAATGTGCTGAACATAGTCCTGGAACAGATCGGCGTTCAATCCGAGAATCCCCTTCGGCAAGCAGTCCTGCGCGTAGAGCGATTCGAGCTCGACTGCGTGCGCGATCATTGCGCTGATCTCCTCCTGAAATTCCGGCGTCCAGGCGCCGGGATTCTCTTCCTTGATCCCGTTGATCAAGTCGATGCCGAAGTTCAAATGGATCGTCTCGTCCCGCAGGATGTACTGAAACTGCTCGCCGATTCCGGTCATCCGATTCTGTCGATGGAAGGAGAGGATCATGACAAACCCGCTGTAGAAAAAGATTCCCTCCATGATCACGTAGAAACCGATCAGGTTCTTGAGAAATTGCCGAATCCCCCCGTCGGTTTCGGTCGAAAAGCCCTCACGAAGGACGCCCTCCGTCAAGGTCATCTCGAAGACGTCCTTGTTCCGGATCGAGTTGACCTCGTGGTACATGTTAAACACCTCGCGTTCGTCGAGTGCGAGACTTTCGACGATGTACAGGAAGGCGTGCGTGTGCACCGCCTCCTCGAATGCCTGGCGCAAGAGGTATTGGCGCGCCTCGGGATTGGTGATGTGCTTGAAGATCGCGAGCACGATGTTATTGCCAACGAGGCTCTCGCCGGTGGCAAAAAACCCGAGATTCCTCAGGATCACCCGCCGCTCCTCCGGGCTCAGCTTGTCGGATTTCCAAAGCTCGATGTCCCTCTGCATCGGAACTTCGGAGGGAAGCCAGTTGTTCGCGCAACCGTTCAGGTAGTGTTCCCATGCCCATTTGTATTTCAGGGGCATGAGTTGATTCACGTCCACCGTCCGGCAGTTGATCAGCCGTTTATCTTCCGCGTTAAACCTCTTAGTGAGGTCGTGAGGTTGGCATCCCGTCCCCGAGGAGGTGCAGCAGGACATGGTCTCTCCTTTCTTTCTGTTTCCTTTCCTTCCGCCGGCAAAGCGGCCTTCGTCCCCGGACCCCGTCTGGTCAACGGAAGTCAGACACTCCGCGGCCGAGAGAGTCGAAAATGGACACCGGTCATTGGCAACTCTCGCATTCCGGGTTGTCGAGGGAGCAATTGCTCCCATTCCGGTCCTTCGGCCGATCGACACGGACACGCGACGACGGACTCACGCTCTTCATCCACCGCGGCTGGAGCGCTCTGGCATTGATGTCCAAGGTCGATTTTTCCACCGAGGTCGCAGCCACAGCCCGCAGGTAGTAGGTCGTCTTGAGACCTTTTTTCCAAGCCAGAAGGTACATATCGGAAAGCTTCTTCCCGTTGGGCTCGGCGATGTAGAGATTGAGCGACTGCGCCATATCGATCCACTTCTGCCGGCGGCTGGCGCACTCGATCAACCAGTGAGGATCAAGCTCGGAGGCGCTGACATATCTCTCCTTGATCTCCCGGGGAAGCCGTTCGATGGAAAGAACCGAACCGTCGTAGAACTTAAGATCGTCCACCATCTCCTGGTCCCACAGCCCTGCCTGCTTCAACTCCTCGACCAGGTAGCTGTTGATCGTCGTGAAGTCGCCGGAGAGGTTCGACTTCACGAAAAGGTTCTTATAGGTCGGCTCGATCGATTGGGAGACTCCGCTGATGTTCGAAATCGTTGCGGTGGGAGCGATCGCGAGCAGATTGCTGTTCCTCAAGCCCTGCCGCCGAATCGTCTTTCGAACCTCCTCCCAATCCTTCCGCACCGTTCGATCCACTTCGAGATTTCCGCCGCGCTCCTCCTCCAGCAGGGAGAGGGTGTCGATGGGCAGGAGACCCCGATCCCATTTCGAGCCCCGGAAGGTGGAATAGGCGCCTCGTTCCTTCGCCAGGTCGGACGAAGCAAGCAGCGCATCGTAGGCGATGATTTCCATCGTCCGATCCGCGAATTCCACCGCCTCCTGGCTTCCGTAGGAGATCTTCAGGCGGTAGAGCGCATCCTGGAAGCCCATCAGGCCGAGACCGACCGGGCGATGCCGCAAATTGGCATTTCTGGCCGCCGGAGTCGGATAGAAATTGATGTCGACGACGTTGTCGAGCATCCGGACCGCTACCCGAATCGTCCTCGTCAGTCGCTCCTCGTCGAGGACTCCGTCCCTTACATGGGCGGCCAGATTGATCGAGCCCAGGTTGCAGACCGCGGTTTCATCCGCCGATGTATTTAACGTGATCTCGGTGCAAAGATTGGAGTTGTGAATCACGCCGACGTGATCTTGCGGAGACCGGATATTGGATGGATCCTTGAAGGTGATCCAGGGGTGGCCGGTCTCGAAGAGCATCGTGAGCATCTTCCTCCAGAGGGTGGATGCCGCGACGCGCCGGAAGTTGCGAATCTCCCCCCGATCCGCCATCGCCTCATACTCGCAATATCGGCGCTCGAATGCCTTGCCATAGAGATCGTGAAGATCCGGAACGTCGCTTGGGCTGAAAAGCGTCCAATTTCCTCCGTCGATGACGCGCTTCATGAACAGGTCGGGAATCCAATTGGCCGTGTTCATATCGGGTGTTCGGCGTCGCTCGTCGCCCGTGTTCCTTCGAAGCTCGAGGAAGTCCTCGATATCGAGATGCCAGGTCTCGAGGTAGGCGCAGAGGGCTCCTTTCCTCTTCCCGCCCTGATTGACGGCGACCGCCGTGTCGTTTGCGACCTTCAAGAAGGGAATGACCCCCTGACTCTTCCCGTTCGTCCCCCGAATCAGGGAGCCGGTGGCCCGGACATTGGTCCAGTCGTTTCCCAAGCCTCCGGCCCACTTCGAAAGCCGGGCATTGTCGGAGATTACCTGAAAGATTCCGTCGAGGTCGTCCGACACCGTAAGCAAATAGCAGGAAGAAAGCTGGGGATGCCTTGTTCCCGAATTGAACAGGGTCGGCGTCGAAGAAAGGAACAAAAAGGAGGAGAGGAGCTCGTAAAACTCGATAGCATGCGCTTCGCGATTCTCCTTCTCCGCGAGGGCCAAACCCATCGCCACCCGCATCCAGAAGTATTGGGGCGTCTCGATTCTTCGCTCTTCGTGATGGAGCAGATAACGATCGTAGACGGTCTGCAGGCCCATGTACGCAAAATCTCGGTCTCTCTCGAACCGGAGGGCGCTGGCGAGCTTTTCGAGATCGAAGCCCAATAGATCGGGCGAAAGGCGTCCGACATCCACGCCGTGGCGAATGGAGAGCGGGAAAAAGTTCCTGTGCACCGTTTCGAGCTCTTCCCGTCCGCGGATCTCGGGGAGCACTTCGCGGTAGAGCTTGGCCAAAAGGATCCGCGCCGCGACATAGGTGTAGGCCGGCTCCTTCTCCACCCGGGAACGGGCGGCAAGGATCATCGCCTGGTCGATCTCCTCCTCGGCGACTCCGTCGTAAAGGCTCCGCAAGGTCTCCTCGGCCAAGCTCCTCCACGAGCAGCACTCCTCAAGGCCGCGGCATGCCTCCTTGATCTCCCGCCCGAGACCTTCCGGATCCAAGGGAACCCGCTCCCCGCATCGCAGCACGAAGGAGAGGGGAGCCGTTCCAGAACGGGTTGCGGCACGCAATGTTCGCGCCCGCCGGCGCTCCGCCCGGTAGAGAATGTAGCGCCGGGCCACGGAGTGGTAGCCTGCTTCCATAAGCGCCGTTTCCACCCAATCTTGGATGCGCTCGACTTCGAGCGCCTCTCCGCCGACGGCCGCCCCAACGGCCCGCCGCACCACGGCCCCCGTTACCTCCTCCACCGCCCTACCCAGCTCCTCGGAAAGTGCCTTCTCCGTCGGGGACCCGTGTTCGGCCCGAAACGCTCGTTCGATGGCCCAAGAGATTCGTTTCGGCTCAAACCGGACGACCGCGCCATTCCGCTTCTGGACCGTAAAGATTTTGGTCGAAAGCGGATCCATGCCGACGAACTCCATCTGTCGAGCATCTTCCAGGGAAATCATGGTTCTCTCCTGATGGTCTAGATGTTGTGTCCAAATGAGAATTGGACACAAGATATTGTGCAATTAAGTCGATTTTTGTCCTGCCGAGTCAATCTCTTTCGCAACCTTTTTCGCGAGAGAGGTTGTATTGTATCTATACTTTAGTATAATACCGCTTCCAGCCGCTCCAGCAATCTCTTTTATCCAGGAATGCCCCCGGGGGAAAAGCTCTCTCTGCACCGCCTCGCCAAGCCGATCGGCCAACCAGAGAAAGCCGCCGGGTCTGATCCCGGCGGCTTTCTCTTCAAAGCGCAGGCCTGCGCTGGTTAAATGGCGTAGCCTTCCTCGCCGTGCTGTGCCGTGTCGAGGCCCTGCGTTTCGATCTCGCCCGGCACGCGCAAGCTGACGAAGAGCTTCACGAGCAGAGCCAGGACTACGGTCATGCTCACCGACAACCCGATCGTGATGACGATCGCCTTGAGCTGCGCCCAGTAGAGCGTGTGATGACTGACGAGTGCCGCTAGTCCGTTCTTTCCGGCCACGGCTCCGTTGCTTAGGTTGCCGTTGACCTTGGCAGTGGCAAGAACACCAGTCAGAAACGCTCCCAGAGTCCCCCCTACCCCATGCACTCCGAAGGCATCGAGCGCATCGTCGTATCCCAAAGCCTTCTTGAGCTTGACGCATGCCAAGTAGGGGACCACGGCGGCCAACACCCCGATGATCACCGATCCCGTCGAATCGACGAATCCGCAGGCCGGCGTAATGCAGACCAAGCCCGCGACAGCTCCGGTGCTGAATCCCAAAACGCTTGGCTTTCCTTTCAAGGCGTATTCGAGCATCCCCCAGGTGAACGAAGCCACCGCGGTGGCCAGCGTCGTCGTCGTGAACGCGTTGGCCGCGATTCCGTCCGCGGCTCCGGCGCTTCCCGCGTTGAAGCCGTACCAGCCGATCCAGAGCATACAGGCACCCACCATGCAGAGGACCATGCTATGCGGCAGGATCGGCTCCTTCCCGTACCCGATCCTCCGGCCGAGCAGCAGGCAGAGGATCAATCCCGACCAACCCGACGACATGTGCACCACGGTGCCTCCGGCGAAGTCAACCGCGGGAATCCGAGCCGCCGCATTGAAGGCGCCGTTCATCAAGCCGGTACCTCCCCAGACCATGTGGGCGAGCGGAAAGTAGACGAAGAGCATCCAAAACGTGAGAAAAAGGAGCAACGCCCCGTAATTCATCCTCTCCGCGATCGCGCCCAGGATCAGAGCCGGAGTGATGATCGCGAACATGAGCTGGAACATGCAGAAGACGTTCTGCGAAACCCAGATCGAGTATCCGGCATTGGGAGTCGAGTCCACCCCCTTGAGGAAGAAGAACTCGCTCCCGCCCAAGAAGGGCCCGAGCGCGCTTGGACCGAAGCTCGTGCCGAAGACAAGGCTGTAGCCCACCGCCCACCAGAGAATCGTAACGAGCCCCGCGATGCCCAAGCATTGGGCCAAGACCGACAGCACATTCCGGGAGCGAACTAGCCCCCCATAAAAGAGGGCGAGGCCCGGCAGCGTCATGAAGAGCACCAACGCCGTGGAAGTCATGAGCCAGGCGTTGTGCCCCGGTCCCGGCACCCCGCTCACCTTGCTTCCCGAAGGATCCCCGTTGAGGATGTAGGCCTCGAGCCCCGCTAGCCGCGCTTCTATGCTGGGCTCTTCCGCAGCGAAGAAGGGCATTGCTTGCCACGAGGCCAAATTGAGGATCTCGCCACCCACCGTGGGTATCGCCGCTCTTGCTTCGGACTGCAGAGCACCGCCCATCGCCAGACAGGCGACGAGCATGAGCAACCAGCGTTTGAATCGAGTGACAACCATTCTAATCATCTCCTTTGCTTGTGGGAGCTACGCTTTCTGCGGTGCGATCCCGGGGGCTAGGCCCGCATGCGGTTTTCTGTTCCTACCGGATGAATGCGGGGAAGTCCCAAAGCCAATCCCTAGGAAGCGCGGCGCGCGCCAAGCAAGAGCACGACGTCCCTTTTTCCAAGCGATGGCGACCTCTCGGTCCGCCCATCCAGCCGAATGGGCGGCTCCACGAACGCCCTCGGTTGGTCCGGCCAAGAAAGTCTCAACTCCTCCCCTACTCGAACCGCTCATCCCGTTTCCTCCTGCGGCTCCATTAAAAGCAAACGGCGTGCCAGAAATCATGGATTTGTTCCTGCGTGCCGCTCATGCGCGGGAGGCCGGGAGATCGCGAGGAACCGACTCCGGGGACATCCACCGGCGAATCGGACACGGGAGCACGCTCCCGTATGGACGATCCGGAGCTCCGCTGCACTTCGCGCTGCCAAGAATACGCTTGCCCAGCAACGGCACCGGGGCGCTACAGTGTAGTCGACGACCTTCGGGAGAAGGCGGGAAAGACTCAACGGAGGATTACGAGATCATGCCACGCTATATCATTGAGCGAGAGATCCCCGCGGCTGGGAAACTCTCTCCTAAGGAACTCGCCGGAATTTCCGCAAAGTCGTGCTCCGTTCTGGACGGGATGGGTCCGCAAATCCAGTGGCTGCACAGCTACGTTACCGACGACAAGATCTACTGCGTCTATCTGGCTCCCAGCGAGCAGGCGATCCGCGAGCATGCCCAAAAGGGGGGCTTTCCCGCGAATCGGATCTCCGAGATTCGGGATCTGATCAGCCCTTATTCCGCCCGCTCGGCTTAGCCGCCTTGTGCCGCGTAGACGCCTGCCGCGTCTTCGAGTTCTTGGCACCATGAGCGACCGGCTGTCCGGGGATTGCCTTGTGGACTGCTACCGGTTCGACGCGGACCTTGCCCTTCGGCGCCGGTGCTTCCTCCCGAGTCGCTCCCATCACAGGAAGGATAGTCAGCCGCAAGCCCTTCGTGGTGTTCATCACCGACACATCAGCAAAAGCGCTCGGCAGTCCGATCGCGAAGGCCAGCGCGGGTACAATCATCAGCCTTCTCATGATTTGTGCCGTGGTCCAATTGAACGTAAATTTACGCCTCGGACGTGAAGAAAGCAATCGGTCTTCGCGCCCGATCCTCTTTGGTAGGGGAAGCGGGCTGCCTCCGCCTCCCAAGCATCCCTTTTTCCCAAAAGGACGCGTTGCGAGTGGAATGGCGACTATTTACGTGCGATCACCGGGCTCACGTCAGGCGCCGACCGATCCGCCTTTTTCGCCCTGCTGCTGGCGACCGATCGAACCTTGACCTTTCCCTTCGGAGCACCCTTCTTTGCGAGTAGTCCGGGCTTTGCCTTCTCCTTCGCGCCCTTGTCCGCGACCGACGGATCGAGAGCTTCCGGTTTCGGAGATTCCGCGGACGACGGAGCCAGGATGGAGAGCCGCGTTCCCTTCGAAGTCTGGACGATCCCCGCGAAAAGCTCTCGAGAGCACGCCAGGGCGAAGAGAAGAATCACGAATCCACAGGACCGCATCTCACTCCTTTATGAAAGGTGCCCCAGATTATCGTCGATGGACGGAGCAGCACAAGGATCAAGATCGGGCCTCCTCCGCCCGGGAAAGAGAAGGCGCTCCCCAGGAGCGTGATCGCTCATTGCCTTCCGAGGCCGTTTGCTCCAAGATTGATCGTGCGATGTCAGGTCGGCTACTCGTCGCTCTTGTTTCACTGCTTTCCGTTTCCCCTCTCTGTGCATCCGCAATGAGAATCGCCTCTCCTTCCTTTCCCAATGGTCAGCCGCTCCCTCGCGATTGCGGCTATCACCAGTCCAATCGCAGTCCCGAGCTGCTCATCACCGAGATCCCCGCTGGCGCACGCTCGCTCGCGCTCATCATGGACGATCCCGACGCCCCCGGAGGCGCTTTCGTTCACTGGCTGGTCTGGAATCTTCCTCCGGCCACAACGAGGCTCCTTCCGGGGAAGCTGCCGCCAGGCGCCCGCGTCGGACGCAACCAGTTCGGGAACGACCGCTATGACGGGCCGGCGCCCCCGAGCGGCATCCACCACTACTTCTTTCGGTTCTTCGCCCTTGATGAGCCGCTCTCCGTTCCCACGGGCGCGGACCGTAGGGCTTTGGAAAAGGGAATGAAAGGGCACATTCTGGCCGAAGCCGCCTTGATGGGCACCTTTGCGGCCAGCGGCCACTGAAGCCGCACGCTCCTCCCCCGTACGAGCGCGAACCAACCGTCCCGATGATCCGCATCCCTTCCCGATCCCGCTGCTTGCTGTTCACCGGGGCCGCCTCTCTTTCGATCACCGTCGCCCTTCCCGCTCGGGCCGCGGAAATCTTTACCGAAGCCTTCACGCCCACTCCGATTTCCATCAGCCTAGCCGATCTTCCCAAGCCCTTCTCAACGCCCAGCGCCAGCTACGAGCCTCCCGTGGTGCCTCCACCGGCACAAGCTTCGCTCCGCCTGCCGGCTGGCTTTCAGGTTTCCGTGTTTGCCCGTGACCTGGAGGAGCCGAGGTGGCTTGCCCTGACCCCGGAAGGAGGGGTACTCGTAGCCGAATCGGCGGCCGGCCGAATCCGCCTCTTCGAAGGATTGCGCGAGGATGGGAGCGCCGAACGCGGCTCGGTTTTCGCCACTCCGGAGAATGGGCTGAATCTCCCATTCGGGATGGCCTTCGGCCAGGGCCGGTTTTTCGTGGCGAACACCGATGCGATCCTCGCCTTCTCCTACCAAAGGGGCCAGCGCCGGTTGGGAGGGCGTGGCGAATGCATCGCTTCGCTCCCGGGAGGAGGGCACTGGAGCCGGGCGCTCGCCCTCTCCCCCGACGAGCGTCGGTTGTATGTCTCGATCGGCTCCCGCACCAATGCCGACGTCGAGCCCGCTCCGAGAGCTTCGATCGTGCGGATTCCACTGCCGAAAGGGAAAGCGGAACCCTTCGCATCGGGCCTGCGCAACCCGGTCGGCCTCGCCTTCGAGCCAAATACGGGCATCCTCTACACGGTCGTCAACGAACGCGACCAGCTCGGCGATGACCTAGTGCCTGACTATCTGGCGCGCGTCCGACAAGGGGACTTTTTCGGTTGGCCTTATGCCTATCTTTCCCCTCATCTCTTCGACCCCAGGCTTCTTGTCCACCACCATGTGCAAAAGCCCAACCTCGTCGATACCACGCGCACTCCGGACGTGCTCTTCCAAGCACACTCGGCTCCGCTTGGGTTAGCCTTTCCCTCGGGCGGGCCGCAATTCCCGGACCGATACCTTCACGGCGCTTTCGTGGCCCTGCACGGCTCCTGGAATCGCAGCGAACCCACCGGCTACAAGATCGTCTTCGTTCCCTTTGGGAACGACCATCGCCCCCAAGGCTTCTACGAAGACTTCCTGACCGGTTTCCTGAGCGAGGGAGAACACCCCAAGACGTGGGGGAGGCCGGTCGGCCTCCTCTTCCTGCCGGATGGGAGCCTTCTCTTCTCCGACGACGCCAACGGCTTTCTCTACCGGATCACCTACGAAAGAGACGCCGAGCGTTGACGAGGGGGGAGCGGCGAGACGATTCTTTGGCCGAAAGCCGAAAGCCCCTTCCTGGGACTGGACTACCTCCGGCATTCCCTCCGCGAGTAAAGCGGCTAGAAATTGAAGCGGAGGCCCGCAATCGCGATGTTGTAGTACTCGGGGTACTTGATCAGCATCGAGTTGCCGCTCGTCATCAGGTAGGAAAACTGCGTCTCTTTGATGTAGAGGATCTTGTACTCCGCGAAAATGCTCCAGTGCTCGCTGAGATTATACTGAAGACCCACCAGCCCCTGGCCCGCAAAGGCCCCTTGCGCATAGCTGCCGGTCGAGAGCAGATTGCCCGCGGGTCCTACGAAGCTCGTTCCGGACGAGGACTGGTAGGCGCCGCCGATCCCGCCCCCAATATAGGGAACGAGGCCGATCGGGGTCACGAACTTCGCCACTCCGTCGACAAGGAACACTCCCATGTTCAGGTTCGACCCGAACTGGTAGGAAGAGATGCCGGGCGTTCCCGCCACTCCTCCGGTCAAGCGGCCGCTTTCCGTCGCCTGGCCGAGGTAGAACGCTTCGAATTGAGCCGCAGGCTGGATCCAGTAGCTCTTCGCAGAATCGAGGGCGTAGCTCCGAAAGTTGTAGCCCACCTGCAGACCTCCCACCGCAGCCGTCCCGGGAGTCGCCCGCCCGCCCGCGGAGAAGAGCGGCGGAGAATCGAGGGCCCCCACCCCGTTGCTCATGCCGAAGGCAGCACCGCCAAAGATTCCGAAGTAGAGGCCGGTCTTAGGCCCGAGAGCCTCCTTCGCCGACGGACCCATCGCTTCCTTCATCCCTTCTTGACCGCCAATCTCCGCGGCCGCAGTCCCTCCACTCTTTTGCGCGGCAGGGGCTGACGCCGAGGGGGTGACGCCGGTCGAGGCTTCCTGTGCGGCGGGCCCCGCCGGAGCGGATGCCGAGGTCTCTTCCCCTTGCGCGGTCGCGTTCCCGGACGACTCCGCCGGCATGCTGCCTGTCTGGGCTGGCGCCGATTCGGACGATTGGGGCGATTGGGGCGACGAAGCTTCTTCCGCCCATGCCGCGATCGGCCCGTGCCACCAGAGCCCGAAAAGACCAATAAGCGCCAGAAAGCCAATCCACGCCTTCCTTCGTCTCACGCTCACAGCAGAACTCTCGGTTCCGTTCCCTCGAACTTGAGTCATCTCCCTCCTCCTTTCCTCGCCTGCCCGCTCCCTAACCTAAGAAAGCCGCGCGCACTTTAGCGGTTCTGCGCAGGGTAAGACAAGCGGGGACTCTGTGACATTTCTGTGACATTGCTTTTCCGACTCAACGGGAGCATGGCCGAGCCCGCGGTGGATCTCCCGATCAATATCCCATGAAGGGAGGAGCGCTGAGCGTGGGCGGGAAATGGGTCAGAAGGAACGGCCCATAGACGAGTGCCACGAGGACCAGCGAGAGAAACACCCAATAGGAGATCTTGTCGAGGATGAGCTGATTTCCCATGGGGGCGGCACCTTGCACGGTCGAGGTGAACGGGAGATCGACCACCGGGCGGGTCTTCCGACCGGTCAGCAGGGTCATGGCCAGAATAACGAAAAAGAGGGCAGCGGCCACGAACATCAAGGTGCCGCCGATCGCCGTCAAGGCGCCCGCGAGCTTCCATCCGGGCAGCGGGGCGTAGTTGATCATCGAGATCGCCGTCCGCCGGGGCATTCCCAGCAGGCCTCCAGAAATTTCCCCCCGGGCAAAGATGAGCACCCCAACGAAATAGACCCAGGATTGCCCGACGGCGAGCTTCCTTCCCCAGAGCTCCCGGCCGGTCAGGTAGGGAACGAGCCAGTAGGCGAGCCCGAAATAGGAGAGGGCGACGGCACTCCCGACGGTCATGTGGAAATGGCCGGGAACGAAGGTCGTATTGTGGATCATCCGGTTCATGTCCACGCTCGCGTTCATGAGCCCGGTGATCCCGCCCGGCAAGAAGGTGATCATCGCAAGCACCTGGGCGCTCACCGATGGATCTCCCCAGGGCAGATGCCAGAGCCAGCCGAGCATCCCTTTCCCCCCTCGCGCCCTCCCGCCGATCTCCAAGGCGTACATCACCGAAAAGGCTGTCAGCAGGCTGGGGAAAAAGATTGCGAAGGTGAGAATGGCCGCACTCCACTTGAAATATCCGGAGACGCCGGGATCAACGTACTGGTGGTGGAAGCCGACCGGCATCAGCACGATGAACATGACGAAGGCGATCCGCACGAGCGTATCGCTGAAGAGCTTCCCGCCGACTTGCCGGGGGATCATCGTGTACCAGGAAACATAGAGGGGAAGGAGCCAGTAATAGACGATCTGATGGCCGGTGAACCAGAAGAGCGCGCGGCTTAGGAGGGGATCGGAGCCCGGAAGAAGGTTAAGGGACCAGGGGAGGAGGAGGCCGAGCACCTCGATCGCTACCCCCATGGAGGCGATATCCCACATCACGTAGGTGGCAATCGAGACGAAGGCGAGCAGGGGAATCCGCTCTCCGGAGTGCTCCTTCTTCCAGGCCGAAAGAGCCAGAAGCTGTGCGGCCGAGGTCGCCCACGTGCTCAAGACGAGCAGCACAGCCCCAGCGTAGAAGGTCCATTCCGCCCGAAGCGGAGGATAGAAGGTGTAGAGAACGCTCGCCTTCCCCGCAAGGATCGAGTAGCCGCCCAGGATGCTTCCCGCCACGAGCAGCCAAAAGGAGAGAGCCAGCAGAAAGCCGTTCAGGCGCCTCCCCAAGCTGCGGGCGACCGTCAAGGCGAGCCAGCCGTTTGCCGCCGCGAAGGGGAAAACAAAGACATTGAGCACCGCGTGAAGGGTGAGCCCCTGGTAATAGGTGCGCATCCCCGGGAGATTGGTGAAGATGTTGATTCCCGCGTAGTTCAACCCTTGGACGAAACCCTGAAAGACCCCCACAGCGAGTGCTGCAAAGCCGAAGAGAATGCCCCACAAGAGGTACCGCCGATGGCTCTCCGGCAAGGTATACCCCGAAGGGTCTTCGACGATCGTTACTCTGGTCTCGGCTAGGGGCATGGCGACCTCTCCTTACTTGACCGTGAGCGTCCCGGTCATCTGGTGGTGGAGCATCCCGCAATACTCATGACAGATCATCCGATACTCCCCGGGACGAGAAAATCGGTACTGCTGCTTCGCGATCTGGCCGGGCAGGAGCATGAGGTTGACGGTCGTCCCGGGAATGTAGAGCCCATGGTCGATGTCGATCGAGGTGGCCCAAAAGGTAACCTCCGCGCCGACCGGCAGCTCGATGGCACCCGGATTGAACATCCAGGCTTGTCCCAGCAGCACCACGTCGTAGCGGTTCGGCCCCGTCTGGCGCACGCCCGGCTGGTCGAACGGCTTTGTCCGGGTGACAGCAGCAAAGAGCGTCTCCCCCTTCTTGGGGACGATCTGTCCGTCGTTGCCCGGAACCACGATTGCCAGGACCACCGAGGAGTAGGCGATGGCCGCGATGAACGAGACGAGCACGATGACCGACAGCCAGATGTACCCTTTTTCCAACCTCTCGGCGAGCGTCTCCATGGGGCCCTCCTAGCGCGTCACCATTTCCTTGTAGAGGTAGGCCCACATGCCCGCGAGCACTACCAGAAAGAGAATGAGGACGAACATGGTACCGAGAGGAGGCGGGACCTCCTCCTCCGGCATCGCCTTAGTCTTCTCGACTTCGTCTTGGTTCATCGCCGGCCTCCGAGTATCGAAGAAGGAACCGACCGAAGAGGCCGGCCAAAAGGAGGAAAAGTCCCAAGCAGATCAGCGCGCCGATTCCCGCGCCAAGCCCGCCTCGAACTTCCAGGAACGCGTTGAGGAATCCCCATCCGCCGAACACGACGGGAGCCGCTACAAGCAAAAACAAGAGCAGGACCGCGACAAGGCGGCCTTCCTTCTGCTCCCTGCGCACCATCGGCTCCGACATGTTGGCATGCTATTACAACTGAAAAGTGCAGACAAGCGCAAAGATTACCCACCCCTGCCGCAGCCTGCTCCGGCGCTTCGCTCGTGGATGAGCTGGGGAGTATCCGCCGCGGGACGGAGCAGAAGCCCTGCGGCGGTGAGAAGTTCCGATCCCGGCTCGCCTCCTCCGGGAGAAAGCTTCCCGGAAGCCTTCAGCTCCTCCGGGAGTCGCCGGGACGATAGTCCCCCTCGGCACGCGAGAAAGCATCTTCCATCGAACCAAGCTCCTCGCCGGAACGAGAAAGATCCATTCTCTCCCGCTCCTTCTCGAGCTGCTCGTCCGAATAGGCCAGCGCCTTGATGGAAAGACCAATCCGCCTTTCCTCCTGCTCGATCTTAATGATGCGGGCCTGGACTTCCTGCCCCACCTTCAGGACATCCTTCACCTTGGCGATCCGATCATTGCTAATCTGCGAAATGTGAACCAGGCCGTCGATCTCGCCATCCAATTGGACGAAGGCGCCGAAGCTGGCGATCTTGCTCACCTTTCCGGTGACGACCTCCCCTACCTTGTATCGGGAGGCAAGGCTCTTCCAGGGATCTTCGGAGAGTTGCTTGACCCCGAGAAGGATTTTTTGATTCGGCCAGTCGATCTCCAGCACCTTTGCCTCGACCGGATCCCCCTTCTTGTAGACCTCGGAGGGGTGATTGATCTTCCGCGTCCAGGAGAGATCGTTGACATGGACAAATCCGTCGATTCCTTCCTGGAGCTCGACAAAGACCCCGTACGCCGTGAAGGTGCGGACGGTCCCCTGCACCGTCGATCCGACCGGATATTGATCGGCAATCTTCTCCCAGGGATTGGACTCCAAGGCCCGCAGGCTCAAGGAAATCTTCTGCTCCTCCCGATTGACGTCCAGGACGACAACCTCAACCTCCTGCCCGACGGAAAGAAGCTCGGCCGGGCGGGTAATCCGTTTCGTCCAAGACATTTCCGAGACGTGAACCAGTCCCTCGATCCCCGGCTCAAGCTCGACGAAGGCGCCGTAGGCCGTCAAGTTCGTCACCTTCCCCTGGATCTTCGATTGGATCGGAAACTTCTCGGCAATCTTCTCCCAGGGGTTCCCGGACTTCTGCTTGAGACCCAGTGAAATTCTTTCCTTCTCCCGATCGACATCGATGACCATCACCTCGACTTCCTGTCCCACGGACAAGAGATCCGAAGGGTGGGAGAGTCGTCGCCAGCTCATGTCGGTGATGTGCAAAAGGCCGTCGATCCCGTCCAAGTCGATGAACGCGCCGAAATCAGTAAGGTTCTTGACCGTTCCCTTGACCATTTGACCCTTTTCGACCGTTTCGAGAAAGCGAGAGCGCTTTTCTGCTCTTTCCGCTTCCACCAGTTCCCGGCGGGAAAGGACGACGTTACGCCGCTCTTCGTTGAGCTTGACGATCTTGCAGGTCAAGGTCTGCCCATCGAAATCGCGCAGGTTCCTGGGAGGGGTAATATCGATCTGGGAGGACGGGAGAAAGGCTTCCACCCCGACGTAGAGCATCAGTCCTCCTTTGACGATTCCGCGAACCTTCCCCTCGACCGTGCCACCGGCCTGGAAGATCTTGACGACCTTGTCCCAATTCTGCTTCTGAGCGGCCTTCAGCTTGGAAAGAACGACGTTCCCGTCCTCGTCTTCAAGCTGTTCGAGAAGGACTTCCACCTCATCGCCGACCTGAACCGCCGCCGAGTCTTCAAACTCTTCCAGCGGGACGACTCCTTCCGACTTGTAGCCGATATCGATCAAAACCGTCTTCGGGCTCTTTTCGACGACCCGACCCTTTACCAGACTTCCTTCCGTAAACACCGGAAGAGATGCCAATACTCCTTGCTCCATAGCTTCCAATTTCCTTGTCTTAAAAAAAGCCTTGCGTAAATCGTGACAGGGTCGCGCCGATCACCGGCGATGCTCGAGATCCGCGGGCTATGCCTTTTCTGATCTCGGCTTTTCCGTCGGCTGGGCGGGCGAGCAGGCGCCGCAGCAGTTCTTCCGCCTCCGCAGGCCGCGCACGAGATCCCGCGCTACATAGAGCAGGCTGACTCCAACCAGGAGTAACGCCACCCACTGCTGCCAGTTTCCTTCCACCTTTCTTTCCTATCGCCCCGATCGCCCAACGGCCACTGCGGATCCAATTTACAGACCGATTGCCCGGCCTGCCTGATAAACGGTCAGGCATACAGCATAAGCAAAGAGGGTCATGTAGCCAAACTGAAAAAACGCCCACCTCCAGGAACCGGTCTCTCGGCGGACGGCGACCACGGTACTGACGCACTGAAGGGAAAAGACGAAGAAGAGCAGAATGGTCACACAGACAAGCTGCGTGAAAACGGGGCGTCCATCCGGCCAACGATCAGCCAGCAACGCCTGCGAGAGCGTGACCGGCCGGGCTTTGCCTTCCCCATCCGATTGGCCCGCGTAAAGAACTCCCATGGTGCTGACAAAGTTTTCCCTGGCGGCCTGAGCGCTGATCAATCCGATGCCGATCTTCCAGTTGAACCCGAGAGGCCGAATGGCCGGTTCGATGCAATGGCCGATCTGTCCAGCGAAGCTCCCCGCCAACTGCGCCGATCGGTCTCTGCCGGAACTTTTGGGATAGGCGGTCAGCCACCAAAGGATCACCGAGATGGCGACGATCGCGGTCCCCGCCCGGCGGAGAAAGGAGCCCGCCCGAGAGAGCATCTGCGCCGCGATCGTTCGGAGCGAGGGTCGGCGATAGGGAGGTAGCTCCAAGACCAGAGGTGCCGGTCTGCTCCGGAAGAGGCTGTTCTTGAAAAGCCAGGCGAACCCGAAAGCGGCCGCCAATCCCAACAGATAGAGCACCATCACGATGCCCGCCTCAGCAACGCCAGCACCACGGCGGCCTCCAAAGAACGCGGCGATCATGAGCACATAGACGGGCAGACGCGCGGAGCAGCTGGCAAAGGGAGCGACCAGGATGGTGACCATCCGATCCCGAGGATCGGAGAGCGTTCGCGCGGACAGAATGCCGGGAATCGCGCACGCATGGCTGGCAAGCAGAGGGATGAACGCTCTGCCTGGCAGCCCGACCCGGCTCATCACCTTGTCCATGAGAAAGACGGCACGCGCCATGTAGCCGCTCTCTTCCAATAGGCCTAAGAAAAAGAAGAGGATGAGAATTTGCGGGAGAAACACGATGACGTTCCCGGCTCCACCGATGACCCCATTGGTCAATAAGTCACGCAGATCTCCGGCCGGCAGGACCTTCTCGATCTTCGCGGACAGGGCCACGAACAGGCCGTTGATCGCATCCTTCGGGCCCGCACCCATCTGAAAGACGGCGAGAAACATGGTTCCCATGATCCCGAGGAAGATCAACCAGCCCCAGAAAGGGTGGGTCACCCAGCGATCAAGCCAGTCGGCGATGCTCTTGGCCATGACCGGCGATTTTTGAAAGACGCCCGCCGTGAGCGCGCGGATTTCCCGTTGCCGAGTGGCAATGGTTTGCTGCCGCCAATCCGGCAGATCCCGTTCCAGCCTTTGCTGTTCCTCTCGCAGTGAAGGCAGGAGATGGGTAACGGCCAGGAGCTCGGCCAGCCGCTGGGGATCGGGCGCGCCCAAGACGAGCGCACAGAGCGCCCTCCGCTCCGCCTTCTCCTCGGGAAAGTCAAGAGCAATGCGGGAGAGAGACTCCTCGACCGCCTCTGGTAACCGCCGGCAGATCGAACGGCTCGGGGAGATCTGACGCGAGAGGGCGGTGCGAAGCTCGATCAATCCTCTCCGCCTCGATGCCTGACACGGAATCACGGGGCATCCCAACCTTGCCGAAAGAGCCGCGACATCGAGGCAATCCCCCCCCTCCTCGAAGAGATCCATCATGTTGAGCGCGACGATTGTAGGCAGACCCAAGTCGAGGACCTGCGCGACCAGATAGAGGCTCCGCTCCAGATGGGTAGCATCGATGACGCAGATCACCGCGTCGGGCACGGGGGTGTCTGGCCGTGCTCCAAAGAGAACTTCGCAGGTGATCTCTTCGTCCGGAGCGCTCGGCAGCAGGGAATAGGTGCCCGGAAGATCGATCAGCTGGCACTTCCGGCCGTGGAGGTCGAAGAAATACCCGATCTTCTTTTCGATCGTCACGCCGGGATAATTGGCGACCTTCTGCCTCAGCCCGGTCAGCGCATTGAAGATCGTGGACTTGCCGCTGTTCGGGTTGCCGACCAGCGCTATGCTCATCGGCTCGGCGAGTCGAGCAGGCTCTCTAGTCCCGGGTGCGAGCTTCATCTCCTATCCGCCGGCTCCGCCGCCCCTTTTTTCGGCGAAAGCGGTCCAGGATCCAGCAGAAGAACGTCCCTTCTCCAGCAGAAGAGTGGCAGAGATCGACCTCGGAGGACCCTCCCTCCTTCCGCGATTCTCCAGGAGCTACGGTGACGAGGATCCGCTGGGCGAGGGCCGCGCTCAAGCCGACCCGCGCGCCGCAGACCAAGCAGACGGTCATCGCTCCATGGGATAGCTTCACGAGCTCCGCCCGCTGGCAAAAGCCCATTTCGTGGAGCCGGTAAGACTCGCACGGACTGCCCGCAACCGAATGAATCCAGAGTTGGGCGCCAACCGACGCTTCTGACAAGGGAAATGCCTGCGGCACGACCTCCAGCGGTTGTTCGGCAGGCAAGCTCATTGCGAACAATCTAAGCCCTCACCTTTTCTTCTCAAGTGAAATTCAAACCGGGTTCCCGCGCCTTGTCGCGACTCGTTTTCCCGCGAAGAGACCGATTTCGCCGTCTTCTAGCGGAGCTCCCCGATTCGTTGCATCATCTCGTCGGCAAGCGAGCGATAGTAGTCTTTTTTCGTTTCCCCCTCTCCGATCGGGCGGGGCGGATAGGGGGATCCGATGACGACGCGGATAGGTGCCAGACGCGGAAATCGGGAGGAACGCGGCAAGGCTTCAAAGGAACCGAAAATGCGCACCGGCAAAATGGGGACCCGGGCTTGAGCCGCGAGGAAGCCGGCTCCCGGTTCCGCCGGCGCCAAGCTCCCATCCGCGCTCCTCGTCCCCTCCGGAAAGATCAGCACGCCGTGGCCATCGGCCAAAAGACTGAGAATCTTGCGGAGGGCCGCGGGTTCCGGGCGCTCGCGCGCGGTGGGAATCGTGTTCACGCTGGTCAGAAGCCCCGCCATCGGGCCCCGGAAGAGCGAGCGGCGAGCCAGGTAGTAGATCTCCCGCGGCACCACGGATCCCACGGCGACCGGGTCGAGGTAGCTCGCATGATTCGAAACGAGAAGGAGCCCGCCCGAAGGTACCCGTTCCACTCCCTCCCCCCGCAACCGGAAGCAGAGTCGCAGGCAGGCTCTCAGCATCGCCCGCGCAGCGGCATACCAAGGCCTCATGAACGAGAACGTGTGCCGATCATGGGACGGAGGCGCCTTCCGGCACCGGAAATCCGCGCTTGCGCAGCTCATCGCGCATCCGGCGGACCACTTCTTCCACAGTCATCTCGCTCGAATCGAGGAGCACGGCATCCGCCGCCCGCCGCAGCGGAGCCGCCGCCCGAGAACGGTCTTCCCAGTCCCGCTCTTCGATGGAATCCGTCTCTCCCTGGTTCTGCCTCCGCTGCGCGCGAACCTTCGGATCCGCGTCGATGTAAAACTTGAACCGGGTGGCCGGAAAGACAGCCGTTCCGATATCTCGGCCCTCCATCACGAGCGAGCGGTCTTCCGCTAAATGGCGAAAGATCGGAAGAAGCCTTTCCCTCAGCCACGAGGAGGCGGCGACTCGGGAGACCGCCGCATTGACGATCGGGCTCCGCGCCTCCTCGCCCGGTTCCTTCCCATCGACCTGGACGTGGAGCTCGTTTTCCTCGATCCGGCACTCGATCTTCATCTGCCTCACGGCCGTCTTGAACACCATCTCGCGATCGAGAGCCAGCCCTTTGCCGATCAAGCTCCAAGTGATCGCCCGGTAGACCAGTCCGCTGTTGCAATAGGCGATCCCGAGAACCTGCGCGAGCGCTTTGGCCGCAGTGCTCTTCCCGGAAGCGGAGGGGCCGTCGATCGCAACCACGGGAAACTGCGGCGCTCCCTCGAGCGCACGCCTTTCGGCACGAGACTGCATCCATGGCAGATAGTCCTTCCAGTCCGTCGCCACGGGCGAAGCGGTCTGGCTCAGCTTTTCGAGGTGTCGGAGAAAGCCGGGATACGAGGTGTCGACGCACTCCACGTCGTCGATGCGGCTCCGCCCATCGGCCCGGAGGGCCAGGATCGAGCAGGCCATCGCCACGCGATGGTCACCGAAGGATCGGACGCGCGCCGCCCGGATGGGATGCCCCCCTTCCACAATCATGCCGTCCGGCAGCTCATCGACGGGAACTCCGAACCGTCGAAGGTTCTCCACCATGCACCGGATCCGATCGCACTCCTTGACGCGAAGCTCCTCGGCCCCGCGGATGTGCGTCTCCCCTTCGGCCAGAGCGGCAATCGCTGCCAGGACCGGCAGCTCGTCGATAAGATTCGGGATCTCCCCTGTTTCGATCTTCGTTCCCCGCAGCTTCTCTCCTCGGATCAGAAGCGAGCCTCTTGGCTCGCCGTCTCCTTGGGCGTCGACGACGCTCTCCTCGATCTGCGCGCCCATGCGCAAGAGCACGTTGAGCAACCCGGTGCGCGTCGGATTCAAGCCCACGCCCAGGATCCGGACCTCCGATCCGCGAATCGCCGCCGCGCCAGCGATCCAAAAGGCAGCCGAAGAGAAGTCGCCGGGGATGACCAGATCGCGTGCTTCCAAGGACAGTCCCCCTTGCACGAGAATCGCCCGACCCTCCCGCAGGGGGCGGAGCCCAAAATGTGCAAGCAAGCGCTCCGTGTGATCCCGAGTCGGGCTCGGTTCCACGATCCGCGTCATCCCTTCCGCGGTCAACCCGGCCAGGAGGAGGCAGGATTTTACCTGGGCGCTGGCCACGGGCAGCTCGTATTCGATCCCGTGAAGCCTCGCGGGTTCCAAGGCCAAGGGCGGGGTTCCCTTCTCCCCCTCCGCCCGGATGCGCGCGCCCATCCGCCCCAGGGGTTCGATAATCCTTCCCATCGGGCGTCTCGAGAGGGAAGCATCCCCCAAGAGCCGGGAGCGGAACGGTTGCCCGGCAAGGACGCCGGCGATCAGGCGCATCATCGTCCCGGAGTTTCCACAATCGATCGCTTCTCGGGCCGGAGAGAGGCGGTGCACGCGGTTTTCGATCGAAAGGGTGCGCGGATCCTGAACCTCGATATCGACGCCGAGAGCCTGAAAAGCGCGAAGCGTACAGAGGCAATCCTCAGAAGGAAGGAAGCCCGTCACCTCCGTCGGTCCGTGGGCGAGCGAAGCCAAGATCACGGCCCGATGAGAAATGCTCTTGTCCCCGGGTACCGCAATCTCTCCGGCGAGCCGCGTCGTCGGGTTAACCAAAAAGCTCTTCATCCCTCGATGCTTCCTTCTTCCCGCAAACCCTGTTCCCTTCCCTCCGCAATCGCGGCAAACGACAATCCGGAGGACCCAGCTCGCGCCACCCCACGCTCGGGCCTGCACCCGCTTTACTGGCGGCTCCAAAGCCCGGTCAACAACAAAAGCGCCGCCAGTCCGACCGCCGCCTTGAGCTTATCTCGCTCGGCACCAGCCGAAGAGCGCCCGGCTGCTCGAGATTCCGTTCGCCGGACCCTCTTTTCCCTTGCCTTCCCCGAAGCGTTTCGCGCCATCTTCGGAATCGGCCGGCTGCATTCGTTGATCCGTCCGCAGCGGAAGCAAAACCCATGAGAACCGGAGCCCTCGTCGTCGGCCTTCTCGGCGGACTCGCCTCCATCGCCTACGGTCTGCTCGGCTACGGCTTGGCCTGCCTCGCCGAATCAGGCTATCCCGCCTCCGCCACGGGGGTCAAGATCCTGAGCGTCGTCGTGCCGATCGCGGCATTGCTCGGGGCCGGGATGGTTCTGGCGAGGCCTCTGCTCGGCGGGTTGCTCATGGGAGCGGCCGCTGGAGTCTTCCTCTGGCTCTTGGGCTTCAATGCCTTCAGCCTCATCCCGGTCGTGCTTCTGGGTTGCGGGGCCTTCCTTGGGCTCCTGGATGCGCTCGATCCGGGCCAGAGGCAAAGAAGATAGGATTCCGCCGGGGCGGGAATTTCAGAGAAATCTCAAGGGGTGCTCTTCCGGAGGCCAAGGGGCCTGGAAGTGCTCTTCCACCTTGTGCGGCGGAACCTCCCCAATGCTCCTGTCGCTCCACTGAGGCTTCCGGTCCTTGTCGACCAAGAGGGCGCGAATCCCTTCCGGAAAGTCGGAACGCATCCCGCACTGGCACGCGACCACCGTCTCCATCCGGATCGCCTCCTTGAGCGACATCCGGGTCGTCCTCCGGGAAAGCTCCCAGATCAGCCAGGCGGAAACTGGACAGCCTTCCGCAAAATTTTCCGCTCCCTGGGCAAACCAGGGATCGGTCGAAACCGGCCCATAGGCGATCTTGTCTGCGATCTCTTGTAGGGTATCCCCATCGGTAAGGGATTGAATCCGATCGAAGTCGAGCCGGGTCCGCGCGGGAGCGATCGAGCTCCGCCACGGGCGCGCCCATTCCCGGAGCGATCGGGAGAGAAGCAGGCGGTCCTCTTCGGCTCGCCCGGTCCAAGGAAGGTTCGGGAGTCTTTCCTCTAAGACCGACGCTCGCTCCTCGGCGGGCAGAAAGGCGTCAGCCAGCTTGAGGAAAAGCGCGTCGCCCGCCTGAAAGTGGAGCCCGGTGAGTGCCAGAAAGAGGCCGATCCGGCCGGGCATCCGCCCCAAAAACCAGCTTCCGCCCACGTCGGGAAAGAGCCCGATCGAAATCTCGGGCATCGCCAGGCGGCTCTTCTCGGTCACCACGCGGTGACTCGCCCCGGCCAGAAGCCCGAGCCCGCCGCCATACGCGACCCCGTCGCCCCAGCAGAGAATCGGTTTAGGATAGCCGTGGATCTTCGCGACGACCCGGTATTCCCTGGCAAAGAACCGGCCGGCGTAGCTCGCGTCCCCCGACCGGATCGCCTGATAGATTCTCCGAAGATCCCCTCCGGCGCAAAACGCCCGCTCCCCGCTGCCGGAGAGGACGATGCAGGCAACGCTTGGATCATCGGCCCACCCGGAAAGGGCCGCGTCGAGAAGCTCCGCGCTCTCCAGCGAGAGCGCGTTGAGCGATGCCGGCTGATTCAGCACGGCATAGCCGAGACGCACTCCTCCGGTCGCGCTCCTTTCCTCGATCCAAATCGACTGATTGCTGCTTATCCGATCCCCGTTCAAAAGTCCCCTGACGGTTCCGCTGCGCTTCTCCGCTCTCTCACCATTCGCCTCTCGATCGCCAGCTTTCTTGCCGTATTCCTGTTATTACGTCTCCTTCGGATGAACCAGGCCAAACGATGCGTTTCCTTCCAGGCTAGTTCACGAGGACGACCGACACGCTGCCTCGCCGACGGACGACATTCATCGCCACGTCCCGGATGTGGGAGCGAAAGAGCACGTCGACGGAAGCCTTCTTCAGGAGAAGACCGTGGAGAAGGAGATCTTCCACCTGAACCGGAAGAACCGGCTTCGCAAACCGAATCTCCCCTCCTTCAGCATTGAATCCGATCCCCAGGCAGGCCGCCAGGAGCGCGAAGAGGCTGCCGCTAGCCCAACCCTGGGGACGGCAGGCGATCGGATAGCGCACTGGCGGGGAAGCCGGCCGCCGGGGAAAGCCGCAAAAGAGCTCCGGAAGACGGTGATCTTCCAAGTAGTCGAGCGTGCAGAAGAGACCCTCTGCCAGCTTGCGCAGCTCGGCAGAAAAGCCATAGCGGGCCAAGCCGAGGGCGATGAGACTGTTGTCGTGTGGCCAGACCGACCCGTTGTGATACGACATCGGGTTATAGCGGGGAGCGCCTTCGGCCAGCGTGCGGATCCCCCAGCCACTGAAAAAGGCGGGCCCGAGCAGCAGCTCCGCCACGCGACGAGCCCGGTGGGGAGAGGCGATTCCGGAAAAGAGGGCATGACCCGCATTAGAAGCAGCGACGCGGCAGGGTTCCTTCTTTCCGTCCAAGGCTAGGGCATAGGTGCCGAGATCCTCGCACCAGAAAGCGTCTTCGAAGCGCTCCCGCAGATGCTCCGCCTTCCGCCGCATCTCCCGGGCCGACTCCCCTTTTCCCAAAATGTCCGCCATATTGGCAGCGCTCATCCATGCCGCATAGGCGTAGCCCTGCACCTCGCAAAGGGCGATCGGCCCTTCCGCAATCCTCCCGTCGGCGTGGAAAACCGCGTCATCGCTGTCCTTCCAGCCTTGATTCCAAAGCCCCTGCCCCTTCGGAGGCCGCGCATACTCGAGAAAACCATCTCCGTCCCGATCTCCCCGCGTCTCCATCCAGCGCAAGGCAAGCTCGATATGCGGCCAGAGCCGTTCGATGAGCGGCTTATCCCCCGTCCGCGCATAGAAAGCGCCCGCCAACAAAACAAAGAGAGGTGTCGCGTCGATGCTCCCGTAATAGAGGCCGAAGGGGACATCCCCGATCGCTGCCATCTCCCCCTGCCGCATCTCGTGCAGGATCTTCCCCTCCTCCTCCCCCGTTGCCTGATGCGCCGCCAAAAAGCGCAGGACTCCCCGCGCAAGGTGGGGATCGAGCCAGAGATACTGCAAGGAGGTGAGGATTCCGTCGCGTCCGAAGACGGTGCTGAACCAGGGTACTCCCGCAAAGGGATAGAGCCCTTCGCGTGTCGGGGTCACCAGCATCTCGAGATCGGCGCGCGCCTGATCGATCCATTCCTGGATATGCTCGTCGGCCGTCCGGACTCCCGCGCAGCCCAGATAGCGGCGCAAACGTCCAGCCCGCTTTCGGGCGCGGCTTGGCATGCTCCGGATGAAGAGCTTCGGCTCCGGCTCGGCGAAGCACTCGACTTCCACCTCGAGCTTCCGCTCCTCGCCCGCCCGCAAGGGAAGATGATAGCGGGCCATTTTTGCCCCCAGTTGCGTCGGAGTGGGCGTGAAGGTGAGACGGGTCGTCCGCTCGACATCGTCAACCCCCTGATATCCCAGGATCACCACCGAGCCGCGAATCCGGGGCTTCCTCAGGCTACCCCGCCGCGAACGGCCCTTCCCCCGTACTTCGAAGACGTCGGCAAAATCGGCTTCAAACAGCACGGCGCAATCGAGTGAGACCGAAGCCGCGCCATAATTATGAAGCCAGAACTCCTCCCGGAAGCCCCCGTCGTAGATCCGCTTCCTCCGAAGCACATGAATCGTTCGGCTCGGGAGAACGAATCGTCCGTCTTCCTCGTGAAGGTCGACATTGGTCAGGTCGATGCTCGCCCCGGCCTCTAGTCCGCCCACGTGGGAGCTGAGCAGAAGAGGCTCTTCTCGTCCCAGCAGGAACCGGAAGCGGGAGAGGAAACGGGTATCCGCGCGGAAGAGCCCTTCGGCCGGCCGCATCCTGGCCTCTGCATCTCCCGCTGAACTGAACACCCCAAAGGTATCGCCTCGCTTCAGGACCAGGGCCTGGTCTTCCATGAGCTTTTTCGGCGTCCCGATGGCAAATTCGCTATCCACGGCTCCTCCATCAACATGCGCAGGCCGGTCGCGAAAGCGCAAGGGTGGGATAGGAGACACCTACGCGTTGCCCAAATATCTCCCGCTGCCGACTCAAGAAAGAGCTGTTCTCCGACGCGGAAGAGCTGCTAGTGTTGGTATTTTCACGCATCCGCTCGGATGCCTTAAGGAGGAACGAGATGACACCATCAGGGGAAGCGGGACGGCAGGGCAAAGGAGACCACCTCGTGAAGCTGGCTCCGTCGATCCTATCCGCCGATTTCTCCCGCTTGGAAGCCCATGCCCGCGAGGCGCTCGAAGCGGGAGCCGACTGGCTCCACATCGATGTCATGGACGGACATTTCGTCCCGAACATCACGATCGGCCCGCTCATCGTGGAGGCCCTCCGTCCTCTGCGCACCGAGACTGAAGCCTTTTTGGATGTCCATCTGATGATCGAGAAGCCGGAGCGGTACCTGGCCGACTTCGCACGCGCGGGGGCGGACATCATCACGGTGCATGTCGAAACCTGCCCCCATCTCCACCGGACGGTGCAGGCGATCCACGAAATGGGAGTGAAGGCGGGGGTCACCCTTAACCCGGCCACGCCCCTGATCGCCCTCGAGGAGATCCTCCGCTACGTGGACCTGGTGCTCGTCATGTCCGTGAACCCGGGTTTCGGAGGGCAGCAATACATTCCCAGCAGCACGGACAAGATCCGCCGGTTGCGCCGGATGCTTGATGAGATCGGCTCCGACGCCTGGCTCGAGGTCGATGGCGGCGTAAAGCCCGAAAACGCGGGCGAAATCGTCCAGGCGGGAGCAGACGTCCTGGTTGCGGGTTCCGCGGTGTTCAAAGGCAAGACGGCCGCCAACGTCGAGCGCCTCTTGAGCGCGGTCGCGACGGCGCACGCGGTGTAAGGCTTTTGCGCCTTAACTGACCCGTCTGGAGGAGGCAGAGGAGGCTGCGTTTACCTGCTGTGGCCTCGATCCCGAGAACGGGACGGATCCACTCTCCAAGAACTCTGCTCCCGGGTCCGATAGGGGGTCAGCTCGCTCGGTCGGAGGAAATTCCCATCAAAAGGAATGGGCGCTGGCTCTTCGCCAAGCCCCCGCAAGGGCGGCCGCCAGAAGCCCCATGCCCCCCACCATCCAGAGCCACTTCCGGGAACGGACGGACGCCATCGGGTCAAGAAGAGTGACCCTAGCCTAGGGGAGGGATGTTTACTGTCAAGAATCAGTCGATGCGATCGACTGCGCGGTTCGCGAACTTAGGCAGCCCCTCGGCGGGAAACCGCCGAGGGGCACAAAATGGGGTTCCCATCTGGAAGCCGGTATTCCGAGGATAAGCGTTTCCTCTGGCTTCTCAGGGCACGAAACCGCTGGATTCTTTTTAGACGAAGCATCTCGGGGCAGCAAGCTTTTTGCCGAGGATTCCTCCTACCGGAGGAGCCACCTTCTCGGTCGCTTTCCGGCGGAATGCTGCTCTCCTTGGCAGCGTCCCGCCGATGGAATCAGCCGAGATCAAGGCTCGGATCCCGCCGTCAGGTCTCCGCGGCGATAGTTTCGCATGGCCACCTGCTCCTTGACGTGGTTGCTGCCGAACCAGGTGCCGACTCGATATTCCACCGACCCCTTGGCGGGAAGAACCCCCAGATCGGGCGCGGCCATCGCCGCTTCGTACCAGATGTCCAATTGATCGACTGAGGCGAAGATCCAGGCGATCGGGACCGGATGGGTCAGGTTCGCCTCGACATGCAGGATCGAGCAATCCTTTTTCCCGACCCAAAGCCTTCCTTGAAGGGCATTGATGACCCGATCGGCGCGGGAGCGGCAAAGGGCATCGGGCTTGGGCTCGAAATGGAGCAGGTAGGCCCGCTGTCCATTCCAGGCGCCTTCTCCCTCGAGCGCGATCGCGTAACGAGGAAGCAAGTTGCGCATGGACAGGAAATCGCTCACCTGCTGCGCCGCCCGGGCTTCCCGGAGCTGCTGACTGCTCAACTTTTGCACTGAGACCGTTCCCGCCGACGAATTCGGCACCAGCAGGAGGCCTTCCCCCGGCTTGACGACCATCCGAATCTCATCCGTCCTTTTCGGACTCCCCCTGCCGTCGAGTTGATCGGTGCGGATCTCCTGCAAATACTCGAGCCGGAGCAAGAGCTGCTTCGACTCGTCATCCCGAGCGACCACCTCCCGCAGAATCTCCTCGAGCGCGGGGCCGGCAATGGCTTGAGAGGCCAGGAGGCAAATCGTGCCTAGGAGAAGCCATTGCCTTTTCCACATGCGGTCCCTATCCTCCCAGAATGATACCTCACGTAAAACTTTTTATCCCGGGTCCGACGGAAGTTTCCCCTGAAACGCTCCAAGCGTTCGCCTCGCCGATGATCGGACACCGAAGCAAGAGCTTCCAGGAGCTCTACGCGGATCTCCAGCCCAAATTGCAGGCGCTTTTCTACACGAAAGGACCCGTCTACTTCAGCACCAGCTCCGCCTGGGGCGTCATGGAGGCCGCTGTCCGCAACCTCGTGAAGAAGAAGGTACTCTGCTGCGCCAACGGCGCCTTCTCCGATAAATGGCATGACGTCTCTCTCCGCAGCGGAAAAGCCGCTGAGGCGCTCTCGGTCCCCTGGGGCACGGCGATCGATCCGGAGGCGGTCCGGCAGAAGCTCGCAACGGGCGAGTTCGATGCGCTCACCCTGATCCACAACGAGACCTCCACCGGCCTCATGAATCCGCTCGGGGAAATCGCTGCGGTCATGCGGGAATTTCCGGATGTTTCCTTCATCGTCGACACGGTCTCTTCCTTCAGCGTGCTCAAGATCCCCTTCGAGGAGTTAGGAATCGATGTGATGTTGACCGGCACCCAGAAGGCATTGGCGCTACCGCCAGGAGCGGCTCTTTTCGCGGTTTCCGAGCGGGCGCTGGCCAAGGCGGCCACCGTGTCCGGACGCGGCTACTATTTCGACTTTCTCGAGTTCCAGAAGAACCACGAGAAGAACATGACACCGAGTACGCCTTCCATCGGCCACATCTACGCCCTCCGACAGAAGCTCGCGGAAATCGCCACGGAGGGAATCGAGAACCGTTACGCCCGCCATCGTGAGAACGCTGCGATGGTTCGCGCCTGGGTGAAGGAGAAGGGGTTTGCCCTCTTTCCCAAGGAGGAATTCGCCTCGCTCTCCCTCACCTGCGCCTCAAACACGCGGAAGATCGACGTAGCGAAATGGATCCAGCTCCTGCGGAACCGGTTCCACTGCGTGATCGACGGAGGGTACGGGAAGCTCAAAGGAGAAACCTTCCGCATCTCTCACATGGGAGACGAGACACCGCAGACGGTCCGACAGCTTCTCGGATGGCTCGACGAGTGCCTGGCCGAGCTCGGCTGATCGTTTGATCTTCCGTCCGTCGTGCCGGCGCTTCTCTCTTTTGGCTTCTCGGCGATGAGAAAGATCGCCGGATGCTCCATCTCGATTCCGCGTGGGGTTTGGAGGTGCGCCAGCTTTCTCTTGAAGAGGGCGATGATTCGCCTGCGCTCCTCCTCCCCCACCCCGGTAAGGAATTTTCCCGAGCTGCTGGCGTCGAGGAAGGCGACGACGTCGTCCGGATCTTTCGCGTAATCGGAGAAGGGGAGAATCTGCAAGTCGATGATCCGCAAGCCAACCTGCTCGGCGAGGGTTCGGAGCTCCTGCGCGCTGATGCGAAAGGGAGATAAGAAGAGGCCGGGAGGCAGCTCTCCCAGCGCCTCTCGGACCGATTCCCGGATCAGCTTCTGGATCCTGGACGGCTGATCCTTGGCGCCCGTGCTGAGCCCGACTCGTCCGCCGGGCTTCAAGATCCGAGCGATCTGCCAGAGGGTGTCTGCTTTCTTGTCGATCCAGTGAAAGACATAGTTTAAGTAGATCCGATCGAAGGAGCCGCTCGGGAAGGAAGAGAGGTCGTCGGAGCCCGCCACTTGGAACGAAAGGCGTCCCGCTTCCCTCTTCTTGGCAATCGCGATTCGCTCCGGAGAAGGATCGAGCCCAATCACCCTCCCCTTCGGACCCACGAGCTTCGCCACGTATTCCGCAAGCTTCCCGGTCCCGCATCCTAGATCCAGGACGGAGTCGCCGGTTTCGATCGAAAGCAGCGAGACGAGCTTTTTCCCCTGGATGAACTGCGGCCGGCTCACGGCCTCATATTGGGCGGCGAGTTCCGCGGACTCCCTGGCGGGAGGGGAGGCCGGAACGGCGGCGAGCAGACTCGCGCAACCGAGCGCATAGGCGACAAGCGCCAAGCAAGGGAGAGTCTTCATGGAGGAACCTGGACCGGAAGCTCGTGGAGCGCAAAGCAAGTCCGCGGAGTGGATCGTTCCCTTCTGTTTCAAGCGGTGAAGAGGAGTGCCGAACAAGCAGAAGGTTAGCTCCCTGAACGGCCGGATGGCGGAGGCAGCCCGTCGGCGGATCGTCTTTCCTCCCTCCGTCCGCAGCGTCAGACGTCCGCATTGAGGCTGCCGAACCGCGTATCGAAAGCCGCCGCCTGGATGGGTAACGGCCTGAACACACAGAGCACGGCGGAGGAGGCGCTATGAGAGAGCCTGTCTCTCCTCTAGCCTTCCAATTTCCATTCACCCGCACGCTGCAATGCGGCATGCATCACATCCGGGGCAAGATCGATTTCACCCGGCCAAGTGACGGCCCCGTGCTCCACATAGACTCGCGCAAACATCTCTGGATCGCGCAGCCTTGCGAACACTCCAGCCTTCGGCGAGGCCACGCGAGCCGACAGGTCCACGGTTCCACTCGTCCCGTCCACGAACCGCACGGCCAAGCGGTAGCCGGGCAAGGGGATCACGTCGCGCACGTCGTCGGGTGCCTCGGCACGAATCGGGGGCACTAGGACAGCGGCGTGATCTTCTTCGGCGGGCGCATTTGCACACATAGCTGCCAGTTCTCCATCAGTTCGTCGCGATGCTGTTCTCCCCACTGCCGGACTAACGACATTGCAGTGCGGGGCAAGCTCCCACTCATGATCTCCAACGTTGCAATATTGATCTAAGCCCGATGCTCCGCATAGCGTGCATGGAAGTGAGGAGGGGTTGCCAACAGTTGACTACTCAATAGACATAACTCACGTTGCATGGCATTCTTTTCCCATGAAGCTGAGCGTCTGGGCAAGGCGGCAGGGGATTGGCTCCAAGACGGCTTGGCGGATGGGGAAGGACGGGAAGATGCCGGTGCCGGTCGAGCCGCTGCCGACCGGGACGGTGATCGTGCATGCGGAGGAGAGGCAGCCCGGCGGAGTTGCCCTCTACGCGCGCGTCTCCAGCGCCGACCAGAAGGCCGATCTGGACAGGCAGCTGGCGCGGCTGACGGAGTCGGCGCTTGCCAAGCGGTTGCCGATCGTCGATGCGCTCAAGGAGGTGGGCTCCGGGATGAACGGACCTCGCAAGGGGCTCTTGCGGATCTTGCGCGATCCGAAGGTCGGCGTCATTCTGGTCGAGCATCGGGGCCAGCGGATGCGGGCGAAAATGGCGCTGGAGGCTCTCCATGAGTGATCGTCCGGTCTTCACCTATCAGACGCGCTTGAGGCTCGCGGCAGAGCAGGTCGCGGCTCTGGACGCCTATGCGGATCTCTACGGGCGAGCCGAGCGGGCCCTCTTTGCCAGGATGCGGGTGGGGATTCCGATGGGCGATCTCAAGCGCGAGTTCCTGCGGCGCTTTGGGATCACCGCCCGGCAGTTCAACGCGATTCGCGTGGGCCTCGAGGGCAAGATCGCCTCGATCCGGGAGCGGCTTCCGGAGTTGATCGCCGAGGCCGAGTCCCGCATCCAGAGAGCCGAAAGGGTCATCGGCATCCTCTCGGCGAGGGAGCCAGGCTCGGAGAAGCTGCACCAAAAGAAGCGTCGGCTTGGGAGCCTTCGCGCCAGGCTCGCGGCGCTGGTCGCCGACAGGGACTCGGGTCGCGTCCGCCTCTGCTTCGGCTCCCGCCGCCTCTTCCGCAAGCAGTTTGCCCTCGAGGAGAACGGTTATGCCAGCCATGCGGAGTGGAAAGAGGAGTGGCAGGCGGCGCGGAGCGGCCAGTTCTTCGTGATCGGCTCGAAGGACGAGACCGCGGGCAACCAGTCCTGCCGGGCTTCGGTCGAGGACGACGGCAGCCTGACCCTGCGTCTGCGTCTTCCCGATGCGCTGGCCTCGGATGGCAAGCTTCTGGTCATTCCCGGCGTGCGATTCGCCTATGGCCAGGAGGAGATCCTTCAGGCGCTTGCCGCGAGCCGGGTTGTCTTCTCGCAAACCAAGACGGGCAAGCCTGTCCGGAAGCGGGAGGGAGTGGCTGTGAGCTACCGCTTTTTAAGGGACCGGAAGGGCTGGCGGGTCTTCGCGAGCGTCCCGGCCAAGCCGGTTCCCGTTGCGACAAGCCGTCTGGCGGGAGCGCTTGGGATCGACATCAACCACGACCATCTGGCCGTGGCGGAGACGGACCGGTTCGGCAACCTGCGGCGGGCCCTTCGGGTGGATCTCAACCTCTACGGCAAGACCGAAGATCAAGCCAAGGCGATCATCGGCGACGCGGCGAGGATGATTGTGGAGATGGCCCGGGAGCGTGGTCTTCCCCTGGTCCTTGAGCGGCTGGATCTCAAGAAAAGGAGGGCTGAGCTTGAGGTGGCAAGTCCATCCGCCGCCAGGAAGATCTCGTCGTTTTGCTACTCCAAGACCATTTCCCTGCTCAAGGCGGCCTGTTTTCGAGCCGGAGTCGAGGGGATCGAAGTCGATCCGGCCTATACTTCCGTGATGGGCGCGGTGAACCACGCGCGTCGTCACGGCATCAGCTCTCACCAGGGCGCGGCCTATGCCGTGGCCAGGAGAGGCTTGGGCCTCTCCGAGCGTCCGACCGTGCGGGAGGCCATTGCGCCGGCCCGCAATGGCGGCCACCTCACCTTTGCCCTACCCGCGAGGAATCGGGCGAAGCATGTGTGGTCGTTCTGGTCGGAGGTTCGGAGGAGGCTCAAAGCGGCGCATGCAGCGCATGCCCGGTCGGGAGGCTTGCGAGAGCCGCCCGCGCCTTTGCTTCCGGAAACGCGGGCATTGGGCGCAACCTGGGCATTGCCGGCGGAATCCCGGCACGCGAACCGTCGGCAGAACTGTTCGGCCGACGTCATCGACGACCTTCCCTGGTAGTGGAAGGTTTGTCTATGGTTTTAGGAACGGCGTGATCCTCAAAGAACATCTGAATCAAGATGCCATAGAAAACGCTTACTGTCGGCATCGTCACCCTTCTGCGCGCCCGGTGGCATCCTTTCCCTCTTCTTTGCCAAGGCCAGCTTTAGCGCCACCGCCCAAGCACCGGCCCCTGCTGGGAAGACGGGCTAGGCGGAGCGAAAGCTCAATAGGCCTTTCCGAAAAGCACCCGATGCTTCGCGGGTCTTCCGGAGAAGGGGCAAGTTCCCGACGCGGGCTCTTGCTCCAAAGGAATGCAGCGAATTGTCACCTTCTGCTCCTCGTGGATCTTGTCCTCCAAGGCCGTATCGCCGGCCCAGGGGACCTCGGCGAACCCCCCGTGGATCTCCGGATTTTCCGAGTCCTTCGGGGTAAAAAACTCAAGGAACTCCTCGCGGGATCCGATCCGCCGCGTATGGCTCTTCTGAAAGGCAAGCGCCCGCTCCCAGAAGCCCTGCTGCATCTCCGCCAGGGTCTGCTCGACGTTGGCGACGAACTGCTGCTCCGACAGGGCAAGCCGTTCCCGCGGGGACCAATCCCGCCGACTGACCGAGAGAGTTCCCGCGGCTACCTCCCGCGGGCCGATTTCAACGCGGAGCGGCACTCCCTTCTTCACCCACTCCCAGTTCTTGGCCCCCCCGGCGAGCGGACGGGCATCGATCTCTACGCGGAGAGGCTCCCCAGCGTAGCTCTTCTCCGAAAGCTCGGCTAAAAGCCGTCCGCAGGCCGCCTCGACGGCCGCTCGCTCCTCCTCCTTCCGGATAAGGGGCAGGAGGATGATCTGCGTGGGGGCGACGCGGGGCGGGAGGGCCAAGCCGTTGTCGTCGGAGTGGGCCATGATCAGGGTGCCCACTAGCCGGGTGCTCACTCCCCAGCTCGTGGTCCAGGCATGCTCTTGGTGCCCCTCCGGGGAAAGAAAGGTAATCCCGTTGGCGCGGGCGAAATTCTGCCCCAAAAAGTGGGAGGTACCCGCTTGGATCGCCTTTCGATCCTGGACGAGCACTTCGAGGGTCAAGGTCCGCACGGCGCCCGGGAAGCGCTCCCGGGGCGTCTTCTCCCCGGCCATGGCCGGGAGGGCGAGCATCTCGCGAAGGAATCCTTCGTAGAGTCGCAGCATGCGGAGCGCCTCCGCCTCGGCCTCTTCGGCACTCTGGTGCGCCGTGTGGCCCTCTTGCCAGAGGAATTCGCTCGTCCGCAAAAAGAGCCGGGGCCGCAGCTCCCAGCGCACCACGTTGGCCCACTGGTTGATCCGCAAGGGCAGGTCGCGATACGACTGGATCCACCGGGCGAAGGCCGCCCCGATGATCGTCTCCGAAGTGGGGCGCACGACCAAGGGCTCAGCGAGTGGTGCTCCCGGTACCAGACGCCCCTCCTTTGCTTCCAGCCGATGGTGGGTGACGACGGCGCACTCCTTGGCGAACCCTTCCACATGCTCCGCCTCCTTTTCGAGAAAGCTCAAGGGAATGAAGAGCGGGAAGTAGGCGTTCTGGTGGCCTGCCGCCTTGATCCGGCGATCGAGCTCGCGCTGCATCCGCTCCCAGATCGCGTAGCCCCAGGGCTTGATGATCATGCAGCCCCGCACCTCGGAATTTTCGGCCAGGTCCGCCGCAGCGATGACCTGCTGGTACCACTCGGGAAAATCTTCCTGGCGCGTAGGGGAAATGGCTGTCCGTTCCGTCATAGGCTGTCTTTACCTAGCGCACTTCTTTCGCCCAGAACAAGCGCAATGGCGAAGCGCGCTTTCCCCCTCTTGCCAGAAACCGGCGCCTTCCGGTATGGATATTTCGTGCCCACCGTTGCGATTGATGTCGCCTATGTCGCGGAGCTCGCGCGCTTTCGCCTTTCTCCGGAGGAGATCGAGACCTTCGGCAGCCAACTCGAGCAGGTGCTCGCCTACGTGAAGAAGCTCGAGGAAGTTGAGGTCCGGGAAGTCGCCCTCATCGGCGAGGAGGAGAGTTTTCAAAATCGGCTGCGACCCGATCGCCCGTTGCCGGAACTGACGCGAAGCGAAGTCTTGGAGAACGCGCCGCAAAAGGCGGACGGCCTCTTCCTCGTCCCCCGGATTCTCGAGTGAGCTTCGCCTTCTCCACGATCCGAGAGCTGCGCAAGCAGCTGCTTGCCAAGGAAGTCCACCCTACCGAGCTCATCGAGTCTCTCCTCGACCAGATCTCCTCGGTGGATCCGAAGGTCAAAGCGTATATCCATCTCCACCCGGAGCGAGCTCTTGAGGCTGCCAAAAAGGCCGACATCTCCCTGCCCTTGGGGGGGGTGCCGATCGCCGTCAAGGATCTGATCAGCGTTCGAGGGGAACCCTGCACCTGCGCTTCCCGGATCCTCGAAGGGTACATCGCTCCCTACGATGCCACCGTCATCGAGCGCCTCCGGTCGGCCGGAGCCATCCTCCTGGGACGGACAAACATGGATGAGTTCGCGATGGGCTCCTCAACGGAGAATTCAGCGTGGGGCATGACCCACAACCCCTGGGATCTTTCGCGCGTTCCGGGGGGAAGTAGCGGAGGCTCGGCGGCCGCCGTGGCGGCTCACGAAGCGATCGCTGCTCTGGGAAGCGACACGGGAGGATCGATTCGGCAGCCCGCTGCCTTCTGCGGCTGCGTCGGCCTGAAACCCACCTACGGCAGGGTCTCCCGCTACGGCTTGACCGCCTTCGCTTCGAGCCTGGATCAAATCGGGCCGCTGACCAAGACGGTCGCGGACGCAGCACTGCTCCTGGAGAGCATCGCGGGGGCCGACCCGCGAGACAACACCTGCGACCCGGAACCGGCACCTTCCTTTTCGGCCAAGCTCGGAGAGGAGATCCGAGGGATGACGCTGGGAATCCCGAAGGAATATTTCGTGAGCGGCATCGATCCGGAGGTGGAGGCCGCGACGAAACAGGCGATCTCCCATCTGGAAGGGCTCGGGGCGACCCTCCGGGAAATTTCCCTTCCCCACACCGCCTATTCGGTCGCCTCCTACTACCTCGTCGCCACGGCGGAGGCATCGGCCAATCTCGCCCGCTTCGACGGCATGCGCTACGGAAGGCGCGCCAAGGACTGCGACGATCTCCTCGAAACCTACGGGCGGACGCGCGAGGAAGGCTTCGGCCGAGAGGTCAAGCGCAGGATCCTGCTGGGCACCTATGCGCTGAGCTGCGGCTACTACGACGCCTACTACCTCCGGGCGCAAAAGGTGCGGATGCGCATTCGGCAGGATTTTCTCGCGGCCTTTCGCCACTGCCAGGCGATCGTGACTCCGACCTCCCCAACGCCAGCCTTCCGCCTCGGCGAGCGGGCCGAAGATCCGCTCCAAATGTACCTGGCGGACATCTTCACGATCGCGGTCAACCTCGCGGGGCTTTGCGCGATCTCGCTCCCCTGCGGCTTCACGCAGTCAGGACTTCCCATCGGCCTCCAAATCATCGGTCCGATGCGGCAGGAGGAGACGATTCTCCAGGTGGGGCATGCCTACGAGCAGAGCACCGACTGGCACACTCTCCGACCGTCCCTGAGCTAGAGGATGCTGCCATGACATACGAAGCGGTCATTGGTCTGGAGGTTCACGTTCAGCTGAAGACGGAGACCAAGCTCTTCTGCGGATGCCGGAACGAGTTCGGGGCAGAGCCGAACAGCCATCTCTGCCCGGTCTGCCTGGGACTCCCCGGTGCACTCCCGGTTCCCAACGAGGAAGCCGTGATCCAGACGATCCTCACCGGCCTCATGCTCGGATCGACGATTCCCCCGCGCGCCAAGTTCGACCGGAAGAACTATTTCTATCCGGACATGCCGAAAAACTATCAGATCTCCCAGTACGACCAGCCGCTCTGCCTGGGAGGAGGGGTGACCCTCCCGGTGCTCTCCTTCCCCAAGGACGCGCAAAAGGAGGCGCAGGCCCTCGCCAACAAGAAGGTCCGTCTCGTGCGGATCCACTTGGAAGAGGATGTGGGGAAGTCGTTTCATCTGGAGAGCTGCAGCGGGATCGACTTCAACCGTGCGGGGACTCCGCTCATGGAAATCGTCACCGAGGCCGATCTGACCACCCCGGAAGAGGCCTTTGCCCTGCTCACCACACTTCGCGAAATCCTGCGGTACGGGAAGGTGAGCGACGTCGATATGGAGAAAGGGCAGCTCCGCTGCGATGTGAACATCAGCGTGCGGTTGGCGGGAACCGAGGCCTTCGGCACCAAGCGGGAGATCAAGAATCTCAACAGCATCAGTGCCGTCCGGCGGTCGCTCAAGCACGAGATCCAGTCTCAGATCGAGCTCGTCTCCTCCGGAGGTGCGGTAGTCCAGCAGACCCTACGGTGGGATGACGCGCGCGGGGAGACGATTCCCATGCGCACCAAGGAGCAGGCCCACGATTATCGCTATTTTCCCGACCCCGATCTCCTGCCGATCTACACCGAGGGTCGCCTGCGCGAGGAGGCCGCTCGGCGCGTGCCAGAGCTCCCCGAAGAGAAAAAGAGCCGCCTCGCAGAGACCTACGGCCTCTCGGAGTACCAGGCGAGCGTGCTCGCCTCCGGCCCTCCGCTCGCCGACTACTTCGAGCAGGCGGCACGATCCAGCCGCAATCCGGTCGCCGTGGCCAACCTCACCCTCAACGACTACTTGGCTCTCCGCCAAGACTCTCCGGAACCGGTCTCCGTTCCCCCGGAGTATTTGGGCGAGCTGGCGGATCTCGTCTCCGATGGACGGCTCAACTCCCGACAGGGTCGGGAAGTGTTGGCGATCCTGATCCAGACGCCCAGGCCACCCAAGGAGATCGCCCGGGAGCGAGGCTTGGCCCAGATTTCGGATACGCAGGCGCTCGAGGCCTTCTGTCGAGAGGCGATTTCCGCGAGTCCGAAGAGTGTCGCCGACTACAAAGCGGGAAAGGCGGCCGCCATCAACGCGCTCAAGGGCTTTGTCATGAAAAAGACCCGCGGGCAAGCCAACCCCCAGCGGATTCACGAGCTCCTCGAATTGCTGCTCCGCGAGCCGTAATCCCCGGTCGGCGCTGGCCGGATCGATTTTCGCCTTGTGGTCGCGTAAAGGATTCCGTACAAGCAGGGCCATGTCGGCTCCTTTGCCGACCGATGCGATGTCCCTGCTCTCCAAGGTTCGTTCGGGTTGCTCCGCGTCCGCGTTTGGCGCAGGGCGACAGATTCCTCCGTCCGGCGAGGACCTGTTGAGATGACTCTGATCACTGCCCTTGGCTGCTCGGCAGCACTCCTCCTGATCAGCATAGCCTCTGTTTTGCTGCGCCGTTTTTCGGGGAGAAATGCGCTCGTCTACGCCGCTACCCTGGCCGTCAGTCTCCTTTCCCTGGCCTGCGGGATCGAAGCCCTCCTCGTTTCTCCCGCCGGCTCGCCAACGCTCTCCCTTCCCCTGGGGGTCCCCTGGTTGCACACGCATTTCCGGTTGGATGCCCTCTCCTCCCTGTTCCTGGCGATCATCAGTTGGGGCGGAGTCTCGAGCTCCCTCTTCGCCCTCGGCTATGGTCGCCACGAATCCTCGCCTGAGCGCATCCTTCCCTTTTTTCCTCTCTTTCTCGCGGGAATGATCTGGGTGGTTCTCGCGGACGACGCCTATGTCTTCTTGTTCGGATGGGAGATCATGTCGCTGGCCTCTTGGGCGCTCGTGGTCTCCCATCACCGAGAGGAGGAGAACATCCGGGCGGGACACCTCTATCTGACGATGGCTGCCATAGGCGCCTTTACGCTGCTCCTCGCGTTCGGCCTGCTTGCGAGCGCGGGCGGCGGCTACCTCTTTTCCTCGATTCGCGCGAGCGCCCTCTCTCCGCGCCTGGCGGGAGCCGTCCTTCTCCTGACGACGATCGGCGCGGGCTCCAAGGCCGGCCTCTTCCCCCTCCACGCTTGGCTCCCGCTGGCCCACCCTGCGGCTCCAAGCCACGTCTCGGCGCTGATGAGCGGTGTCATGACCAAGGTGGCGATCTACGGCTTCATCCGGATCGTCTTCGACCTTCTGGGACCCCCTTCCTGGGAGGGTAGCCTCCCGCTGCTCCTCCTGGGCGGAGTGACGGCCGTTCTGGGAGTGCTTTACGCCCTGATGCAGCACGACCTCAAGCGGCTGCTCGCCTACCACACCGTCGAAAACATCGGCATCATCTTCATCGGCCTCGGGCTTGCGCTCGCGTTCTCGGCGAACCGGATTCCTTGGGCGGCGGCTCTTTCCCTGACGGCTGCCCTCTTCCACACGATCAACCATTCCTTGTTCAAGGGCCTTCTCTTCCTCGGCTCCGGTTCGGTGCTCGAAGCCACCGGCGAGCGCGAGATGGACAAGCTGGGAGGACTGATCCATCGGATGCCCGGCACGACGGTCGCCTTCCTGCTCGGCTCCGTCGCAATCTCGGGCCTTCCCCCTCTCAATGGTTTCGCCTCCGAATGGCTCACCTTCCAAGCGATCCTGGTGAGCCCCAATCTCCCCCAGTGGGCGCTCAAATTCCTGATCGTCGCGGTCGGGGCACTCTTGGCCTTGTCGGCGGCCCTCGCGGCGGCTTGCTTCGTCAAGGCCTTCGGAGTGAGTTTCTTGGGACGCCCCAGAACCTCGGCCGCCGCGGAAGCGAGGGAGACCGATCCCTGGTCGCTCTCCGCCCTCTTCGCCAACGCGTTCTTTTGCCTGCTGGCGGGTTTGTTCCCGGGCCAGGTCGTCAATGCCCTCGGGCCGGTGGTCCAAGAGCTGGCGGGGCAAGCGCTGCCTCGGCAGAGCCTTCCCTTTTGGGAGCCGATGATCCCGATCGCGCAGAATCGCAGTTCCTACGACGCCTTCCTCTTGTTCGTCCTGATTGCCTTCGCCGGCTTGATGATCGCGGGGCTCGTCCGCGGGATCGGGTTCCGTCCGATTCGCCGCTCGCCCGCCTGGGATTGCGGCTATCCAGATCCCAGCCCCGCCACGCAGTACACGAGCCCGAGCCTCGCGCAGCCGATCCGCCGCGTCTATGCCTCGAGCCTCTTCGGCGCCCGGGAAGCGGTCGAATCGTCCCCGCCGGGAGATCCCCGCCCGGCCCGAATCTCCGTAAAGATGCGGGACCCCGCGTGGGAAGGACTCTACCTGCCCATCGCCAGGATCGTTTCCTTTCTCGCGGACAGGCTCAATCCGATGCAGTTCCTCACGATCCGCCGGTATCTCCTTCTGGTTTTCCTCCTTCTGGTCTTCCTTCTGCTTCTGCTGAGCTTATGGATCTAGTCCGCCCCACTCTGGTACAAGCCGCTCAGATGGTCCTGGTGCTTCTCCTGGCCCCGGGCCTCACCGGCTCGGTCCGCAAGCTGAAGGCGCGCTTGCTCGGCCGCCAAGGCCCCTCGATCGTCCAGCCCTATCGCGATCTTTGGCGGCTTTTCCGCAAGAGTCCCGTCCTGGCAGGGAACGCCTCCTGGCTCTTCCGCGTCGTTCCCTATCTCGTCTTCGCCTTTATCTGGCTTGCCACGGCTCTGGTTCCCACCTTCTGCCTGGGCCTCCCCTTCGGGCCCTGGGCCGATCTCATCGCCATCACCGCCATGATCGGCACCGCCCGATTCTTCCTGGCGCTTTCGGCTCTCGACGTAGGGACGAGCTTCGGCGGCATCGGCGCGAGCCGGGAGGTAATGATCGCTTCCCTCGCCGAGCCCGCCATGCTCCTGGTGGTCTTTACCTTGGCGCTGGTCGCGGGTTCGACGGAGCTCTCCGCAATCACGGCCTTCCTGCTTTCCCCCTCGGCCGGCCTGCGGGTCTCGATGGCTCTCGCCCTCGCCGCCCTTCTGCTGATCGCCTTGGCCGAAAACAGCCGGCTCCCGATCGACAATCCGGCAACGCACCTCGAACTCACCATGGTGCATGAAGCGATGATCCTCGAATACTCGGGCCGTCACCTGGCTCTGCTCGAGTGGGCCGCCTCGCTCAAGCTTCTGCTCTATTTTTCGCTGATCGGCACGATCTTCGTACCTTGGGGATTGGCCAAGCCGGGCTCATCCTTGACCGCCTATCTGGCTGGCGGCTCGTTCTACCTGCTCAAGATTGGAACGGGCGCAATCGCGCTGGCGATCTTCGAGACCGGACTCGCCAAAATGCGTCTCTTCCGCATCCCCGATTTTCTCGGAGCGGCTCTCATGCTCGGACTGCTCGCCACCCTTCTCCGCTTCGTGTCCGGCAGCTTATAAGCGGCATGGCGCACCACTCATTTTTATGAACACGATCGGCTTCGACGTCGCCCACCTGCTCTCCGGGAGCCTCGTCCTGGTCAGCTTCATCCTCCTCTATCAAGACCGGGTTTTTGCCCTCCTCCACATGTTCACGTTTCACGCCCTGGTCCTTTCTTTTTCGGTCGCCTGGCAGGCGTTTGTCCAGGATGCCCCCCACCTCTATATCACGGCGGCGATCGCCTTGATTTTCAAAGCTCTCCTGATCCCGATAGTACTGCGTCGGATTGTCGTTCAACTTCGGATTCACCAAGTTTTGGAAACCGTCGGCGGGATCGGCCCCACGATGCTGGCGGGAATGGCTCTCGTCGCTCTTTCCCTGGTGGTCACCCTGCGCACCACCCACGCGGGCGACCGCCTTTCCCGGGAGGATCTCGCCTTCGCGCTGGCGGTCATTCTTCTCGGCATGCTGATGATCGTCACCCGGCGCAATGCAATCAGTCAGATCATCGGCTTCATGTCCTTGGAAAACGGGCTGATCCTGGCCGCTGCGGGAGCCAAGGGGATGCCGCTCGTCGTGGAAATCAGCGTGGCGTTTGCGGTGCTCATCGCCTTCATCGTGATTGGCATTTTCCTTTTTCGCATCCGAGAGCGCTTCGACACGGTCGACACCCTGGTCGTCGAGCGATTCCGTGGAGAGAGACGATGAGCCATCTTCCGTTCAGCCCGCCCGTTTGGGCGCTTCTGGTTCCCGCGGCATCCGCCCTGCTCCTGGCGTTCGTCCGAGACTGGCGTCGCGCGGCGCAAATCAACGTCGCGGCGAGCTTCCTCTCCTTTTGTATGGCGCTCGGGCTTTTCGCCATCCCGCGGGAAGAGCCAGGACGGTATCTCCTGGTCGACGATCTCAACACGGTCTTCCTCGTCCTCAACGCCTTCGTCGGCTTTACGACGAGCCTCTTCAGCGCGGGATACATTCCGCACGAGATCGCGTCCGGCAGGCTCACTCCGCGACTCCTCCGCTTCTACCATGCCATGTACCAGGTTCTCCTCTTCGGAATGACGCTTGCCCTCTTTGCCAACAATATCGGGGTGCTCTGGGTCGCCGTGGAGATGGCCACCGTCACTACCGTGCTGATGGTTGGGATCTACCGGACGCCCGAGGCGATTGAGGCCTCTTGGAAGTATATGATGCTCAGCAGCGTGGCGATCGCGCTGGCGCTTTTCGGAACGACTCTCACCTATGTGGCGGCCCGCCAGGCGCTTGGGGAAGGGACCGAGGCGATGCGCTGGAGCTCGCTCTTCAAGCATGCGGCGGAGCTCGACCCTTCGCTGCTCAATCTCGCCTTTCTTTTCGTGCTCCTGGGCTACGGAACGAAGGTAGGGCTCGTTCCGCTCCACGCATGGCTTCCCGACGCGCATGCGGAAGGGCCGACTCCCATTTCCGCCGTGCTTTCCGGCCTCCTGCTCAACGTCGCTCTTTACGCCGTGATCCGATTCAAGATACTCCTCGCGGGCAACTCCCATGTCCTCTCTCCGGGACCGCTCCTGATCGCCATGGGTCTGGCCTCCGTCCTTTTCGCGGCCTTCATGTTCTACCGGCGCCGCGACATCAAGAGGCTCTTCGGCTATTCGTCGATCGAGCACATGGGCATCATCACCTTTGCCTTCGGGCTGGGAAATCCGCTCGCGAACTTTGCCGGATTGCTCCACATGGCCCTCCACAGTCTGACAAAGTCGGGTATCTTCTTCATGGTGGGCTACATCTCGCAGGCCAAGGGGACCCAGAAAATCGCGGACATCCGGGGCCTGACCGAAAGCCATCCGTTTCTCGGGTGGGGACTGCTCGCCGGAACCGTGGCAATCCTCGGCATGCCTCCGTTCGGGCTTTTCTTGAGCGAATTCCTCATCGTGAGCAGCGGTTTTTCCACCCATCCGTGGGTGATCCTCCTCTTTCTTCTCGGCCTTTTGGTCGCCTTCTCTGGCCTCGTGCTCCGGATCTCCGGCATGGCCTTCGGCCGTCCGACCGGCCGCATCGAGCCCATCCAGGTCATCCCGTTGCCGTTTTGGATTCACATGCTGCTCGTGCTTGCCGCCGGAATCTTCCTCCCGACCGTCGTCGTCACCTGCTTTCGTCAAACGGCACAGCTGATTCGGTAGCTCCTTCCCCGACCATGCCCGATTCCTCCCAGGCCGAGTTCCCCGCTGCTCCCCAAGCTCCTTCCTCGGGAAGGGATCTCCCTCCTTCCCTCGCCGAGCTGCTGCAACAAGGCACGCTCGTTGTCTCCCATCGGCCCTGGGCGCAGGCCGTCGTCGATCCTGTCCTTTGGCAGAGGGCAGGCGAAGGGCTCGCCGGCGGCAGCTCTTCGCTCCTCGCCCTTTGGGGGGAACCGGGCGGCGTCCATCTCGCCTTTTGGGAAGCGTCCGAAGGACGAGCCGGCGTCATGACCCTGCGCTGCCCGAACGGGAGCTTTCCCTCCCTCGGCCAACTTCACCCTCCTGCACTGCGCTTGGAAAGAGCGATCCGGGATCTCTTCGGACTCCAGCCGGAAGGGAGCACCGATCCGAGGCCCTGGCTCGATCACGGGGTCTGGGAGCTCCGCTTTCCCTTGGGCAAGTCGGCGCCCGCCGTCGGGCCGTCCCCCTACGTTTTTCTTCCTGTGGAAGGAGAGGAACTCCATCAGGTTCCCGTCGGGCCGGTCCACGCGGGGATCATCGAGCCGGGCCATTTCCGGTTCACAGCTGCGGGAGAAACCGTCGTCCGCCTGGAGGAGCGTCTCGGGTATGTCCATCGGGGAGTCGAGGGGTTGCTCGTCGGAGCGGAGCTAGAGCGCGCGACCAAGCTGGCTGCGCGCGTCTCCGGAGATACGACGGCTGCCTACTCCTTCGCCTTCGCCCGCGCGGTGGAAGCAGCGATCGGCATGGAGGCCCCGCGCTTGGCCGACTGGCTGCGGGCACTCTGCGTCGAGATCGAGCGGGTGGCGAACCATCTCGGGGACGTGGGAGCCATCTGCAATGACGCCGCCTTTGCCCGCATGCAGGCTTTCTGCGCCATCCTTCGGGAGAGGCTCTTGCGCACAGCCGACACCTGCTTCGGCCACCGGCTGATGATGGACCAGATTGTCCCCGGCGGGATGCGGGCCGCGCCTCCGTTGGACGCTCTCCGGCGGCTGCGCGAGCTCACCGGAGAGATCGCACGAGCGCTTCCGGAGATCCAGGAGGTCTATGACTCCACCCCCTCGCTCCAGGATCGCGTCGTCGGCACCGGAGTGCTTTCTCGAGAGCTGGTGAACCAGTATGGGTGCGGAGGAGTGATCGGGCGCGCGTCCGGGCGGCTCTTCGATGCGCGGCGCGATCTCCCCTACTCCCCCTATCCGGGCCTCCGCTTTTCGATCCCCGTCCGAGAAGAAGGAGACGTCGATGCCCGCGTTTCGCTTCGGATCCGCGAGATCGAGCAAAGCCTTGGCCTGATCCAGCAGATCATCGACGGACTGCCCGAAGGACCCTCCTTTGCTCCCCTTCCCCGAAAGAACGTCTCTCCCGGGGAAGGAGTCGCGCTCGTGGAAGGCTTTCGCGGGGACATCTTCGCCTGGGTCCGGATCGACGAGCGGGGGCGGGTCGAGCGTTGCCATCTTCGGGATCCCTCTTGGTTTCAATGGCCCCTGCTCGAAGCGGCAATCTACGGGAACATCATCGCCGACTTCCCGCTCTGCAATAAGTCCTTTAACTGCTCCTACGCCGGTCATGACCTCTGACTCTCGCCCTCCCGCACCTCGCCCCCGCCGACCTTCCCTTTTCGGCTTGCTCCGCTCGGGTCTCCCCGAGCCCCCTCCGCCCGTGGACGACACGCTCGTTCAAGAGATCGCCCGCAAGGTGGAAGACGGGGCAAAGCGGCGGCTCGGGCGCAGCCTCGCGCTTCGCCTCGTCGATGCGGGCTCGTGCAACGGTTGCGAACTCGAGCTTCATGCGCTCCAAAATCCCTTTTACGACCTCGAGCGCTTCGGCCTTCGTTTTGTGGCCTCTCCCCGGCATGCCGACGTCCTGCTCGTGACCGGCCCGGTGACGCGCAACATGCGGGAAGCGCTCGAACGAACCTACAACGCCATCCCGGATCCCAAATGGGTGGTGGCGGTGGGGGATTGCGCGGCCACGGGCGGTCTGTTTTTGGAGGGATATGCCTGCATCGGTCCGGCGGAGGCGGTCGTCCCCGTCGACTTGACGATTCCCGGCTGTCCCCCTAGTCCGCAAAAGCTTCTGGCGGGCCTGCTCGCTCTCTTGGAAAGCGGGAAGAAGCTCGGTGGGCGGTAGGCCAGCAAAGGAGGACGAAGGAGTACCGCGAAGCGAATTTCGACTCCCGCGCGGCCAAGAGAGGGTCAAGGGAGCCGGTGAAAAAGAAAAAGCTTGGCGTAAGGAGCGCTGACGGCAATCTTGGCCCTCTTAGCAAGAAACGGACCCTTCGGTGGAATCGCTGAAAGCACTTCTTTTTGATGGTCAGGGAGCCCAAGAGGTCGGTATGGGGAGGGACCTCTACGAGGCTGATCCCGATGTGCGCCGCCTCTACGAGGAGGCGGAGCGTCTACTCGAGATCCCGCTTCGTTCCTTGAGCTTTTCCGGCCCCGCCGAAGCCCTGACGGAGACGGTCGTCGCGCAGCCCGCCCTCTTCGTGCATGGATTTGCCCTCGTTACCCTGCTGCGAAACCGCTTTCCGGCTTTCCGCTTTTCCGCGGTCGCCGGCCTCTCCCTGGGCGAATTGACGGCTCATGCCGCAGCCGGGACCTTTTCCTATTCCGATGGGCTCCGCCTGGTACAAGAGCGAGCCTTAGCCATTCAAAGGGCGGCCGAGGAGTCTCCCGGCTCCATGGTCGCGCTGGTTGGCGCGGACCGAAAGGCTGCGGACGAGATCGCCCTCGAAGCCCAGGTCGACGTCGCCAACTACAATGCGCCCGGTCAGATCGTTCTCTCCGGGTCGCGTCCGGGGATTAATCTCGTTCCCGAATTGGCCAGGAGCCGGGGCGTGCGCAAGGTGATTCCGCTAGAGGTTTCCGGAGCCTTTCACTCACGGCTCATGCGCAAAGCGGCCGAGGAGTTGCAAGCCTTTCTCGAAGACTTTCCCCTGGAAATCCCGCGCATCCCCGTCTATTCGAATTTCCTGGGCCGACCCGTTCGGGAACCGGAGGAGATTCGCCGAAGCCTGACCGACCAAGTAGAGGGCTCCGTGAAGTGGGAGGATTGCATTCAAGGGATGCTCGATTGCGGCATCCGCCAGTTCGTCGAGCTCGGCCCCCGTCCAGTCCTCCTCGGCTTGCTGCGCCGGATCGAGCCCCGGGCAGCAGGAGTCGCCCTCGCTAGGCTCGGGGATCTCGAATCGCATGAGCATGAACTCGTTGAGCAATAAGGTCGCCGTGGTGACCGGCGCCAGCCGCGGCATCGGCAGAGCAATCGCCCTTCGCCTGGCGCAGATGGGGGCGGACGTCGCCTGCATGAGCCGAAAAGCGTCGGATGCCGAAGCGACTGCGGCGGAGATCGTCCGCCTCGGAGGAAAGGCCAAGGGTTATGCAACCGATGTCCGCCTCAAGCAAGAGGTCGACGAAGCGAGCGGAAGCGTCCTTCGCGATTTCGGTCGGGTCGATCTCCTCGTCAACAATGCGGGAGTCACGCGAGATGGCCTTGCCGTCCGCATGTCCGACGAAGACTGGGATCTTGTGCTCGACACGAACCTCAAGGGCGCCTTCTTGTGGATCCGCGCATTGAGCCGCCACTTTCTCGAACGACGGTCCGGGAAAATCGTAAATATATCATCGATATCGGGGCTCATCGGAAATCCGGGACAAGCCAACTACTCTTCCTCCAAGGCTGGCCTGATCGGCTTGACCAAGTCAATTGCGCGGGAGCTCGCTTCCCGAGGCGTGACCGCCAACGCCGTCTGCCCGGGCTTTATCGAGACCGACATGACGAAAAAGCTGTCCGAGAAGGTTCGCGCCCAGCTTCTTGAAGAGATTCCCCTTCGGCGCTTCGGCCATCCCGAGGAAGTGGCCGCACTCGTTGGCTTTCTGTGCGGTCCCGACTCGAATTACATCACCGGCCAGGTTTTCGTCGTCGATGGCGGCCTTCTGGCTTGACCCGATCCCCGGAAATAGCGACGAGAGAATGGCACCTCATGACCTTAAAAATTGCAACGGCTAGCGGTTTTCTCGGTTTCCCAAGCGAAAAGGGGGGTAGAGAGAGAATGGGGCGTTTCCAGGCTTTCGGTGACTTTTTGGTTGCCAAATCCGGATTCCGTTTCTAACTAGCCTCGAACTCGAAGGAGACTGGATTTTATGGCAGAGAAAAAATCGATCGAAGAACGCGTAAAGGAAATGATCGTGGAACAGCTCGGGGTCAACCCGGAGCAAGTGACACCCAAGGCCAAGTTTATCGAGGACCTCGGGGCCGACTCCCTGGATACGGTCGAGTTGGTCATGGCGTTTGAAGAAGAGTTTAACGTGGAAGTTCCGGACGAAGAGGCGGAAAAGCTGCAAACGGTCGGCGACGTGATTCGATACATTGAAGAGCACGTAGAGGAAGAAAGCTAAGGCCGTGATTTTTCCTCGTTCGATTGCCTTTCTCTCGGGGGACCTCGAGTCCCCTCTTTTCGCATGACACGGCGGGTCGTGGTGACCGGGTTCGGAGCGGTGACTCCGAACGGCAATGACGCAGTCGCTCTGTGGGAGAGTGTACGCAACGGACGGAGCGGAATCGGCCGCATCACCGCCTTTGACACGACGGGGTACGATTGCCTCATCGCGGGAGAGGTGCGGGGCATCGACCTCAGCGAGTCCTTCCGCAACCCCAAGGAAGCGCGGCGGGCCGACCGGTTCTCCCAGCTGGCAATGACCGCCGCGAAGGAAGCGGTTCGCCATTCGTGCCTGCTCACGACGAAGGAGGACCCCTCCCGGATCGGGGTGATCGTCGGCTCGGGCATCGGAGGACTGAAGACGCTCGAGGACCAGCATACGGCGCTCCTGCACAAGGGACCCAAGCGGACTTCTCCGCTGATGATCCCAATGATGATCACCAACATCGCCTCGGGGATGATCGCGATCGAATTCGGCTATCAGGGACCCAATTTTTGCGTGGTGACCGCCTGCGCAACGGCCGCTCACTGCATTGGAGAGGCCTGGCGCCTGATCCGCGATCACGAAGCCGAGGTCATCCTCGCCGGGGGAAGCGAGGCCGCGGTCGTCCCTCTGGGACTATCGGGCTTCGGCAATATGAGGGCTTTGAGCCTGCGCAACGACGAGCCGCACAGGGCATCGAGGCCCTTCGATAGGGATCGGGACGGCTTCGTCTTGAGCGAAGGAGCGGGAATCGTGGTGCTCGAGGAGCTCGATCATGCCAAGAAGCGGGGAGCCCCCATCCTGGGTGAGATCATCGGCTATGGCCTCTCCGCGGATGCCTCCCATATCACCTCCCCGGATCCCAACGGCCGGTGCGCGGCGCGAGCCATGATCTCAGCCCTCAAGCGAGCAGGCAAGAACCCCGAGGAGATTGACTACATCAACGCCCACGCGACCTCCACGCAGCAGGGCGACGTCTGCGAAGCACTCGCCATCCAGAGCGTCTTTGGCCCGCACACCAAGAAGGTTCCCGTCAGCGCCACCAAGTCGATGACCGGCCACTGCCTGGGAGCCGCGGGAGCCGTAGAGCTCATCCTCTGCCTGCAAGCGCTGGAGTCCCAGCTCATTCCTCCCACAATCAACCTCGACAATCCCGACCCGGCGTGCGATCTTCACCACGTCCCCTATCAGCCGAGGGAAAGCAAGTTGCGGGTGGCCATGAGCAACTCCTTTGGGTTCGGCGGGCACAATGCATCCCTGATAGTGTCGAAGTTCGCATAGAAAGAAGAGAGTGTTACGATGAAGGCAAACATTCACCCCGAGTATGGGGAGACCACGATCACCTGCGCCTGCGGGGCGGTCTACCACACCCGCGCCACCAAGAATCGACTTCGGTTGGGAATCTGCTCGTCCTGCCATCCTCTCTTTACCGGACAGCAGAAGCTGATCGACACGGCAGGACGGGTGGAAAAGTTCATGCGCCGCTTTGGAAACAAGATGCCGGATCTGGCCGCAGCCGGTTCCAAAGCGTCGAAGAAGGCCAAGAAATAGCGACCGCGTGCCTTCGCACGACCGTTCCTGCTTTCGGGCCGGTGCGGACGCGTAAGCTTATGTTTCGTCTGGCTTCCCTGTCCCTATGGACCTGACCGGCTATGTCTCTCGTCTCCACGAGCGTTTTGAAGAGCTCGAGGAGATCCTCTCTCACGGCGAGATCTATGCCCAGCCGGCGCGAGCCACCGAGCTGACCCGGGAGCATGCTCGCTTGAAGGAGGCTTTCGGGCATCACGGGCTTTGGCTTTCCGCACAGGAAAAGGTCGGATCGCTCGAAGCCTTGCTCCAAGAGGCGGAGGATCCCGAGCTTCAGCGCTTGGCCGAAGAGGAGCTCGCTCAGGCGCGCCTGGAGGCGCAGGTGGAGCATCGCCAGTTGTTGTTGGCGCTTTTGCCCGGAGACGAGAACGACTCCCGGAATACCATGCTCGAAATTCGAGCGGGGACCGGCGGAGAGGAGGCCGCTCTTTTCGCGGCGGATCTTTACCGCATGTATAGCCGGCACGCGGAGAAGCGCGGGTGGCGGCTCAGCCCCATGAGTCTCTCCCCCAGCGACCGAGGGGGTTTGAAAGAGATCATCGTGGAGATTGCCGGGGAAGGCGTCTACCGACAGCTCCGCTTCGAAAGCGGCGTGCACCGGGTGCAGAGGGTTCCCACGACCGAGTCCCAGGGGCGCGTACATACCTCGACGGCGACGGTAGCCGTCCTGCCGGAAGCGGGGGAGGTCGACGTTGTCCTCAAGCCGGAAGACCTTCGAATCGAGGTCTGCCGTGCGGGAGGCCCGGGAGGCCAGGGAGTAAACACGACCGACTCGGCCGTCCAAGTTCTCCACATCCCTACCGGGCTCATCGTCCGCTGCCAAGAGGGACGGTCCCAAATCAAGAATCGAGAAAAGGCGATCACGATTCTGCGTACCCGACTTCTGGCCCAAAAACAGGAGGAAGAAAGAGCCAGGCTCTCTTCCGAACGGCGCAGCCTCATCGGCAGCGGAGACCGGCACGAGAAGATTCGCACGTACAATTTTCCGCAAGATCGAGTCACCGATCACCGGATCCCGGTCACCTTCCATGGCCTCGCTTCCGTTTTGGAAGGAAACCTCGAGCCTCTGCTCGAGGTCCTGGCGGAAAGAGAGATGGAAGAGCGCCTGGTCGCGGAGGAGGCGGCGGCCGGAGCTTCCCTGCGCACGACGCCGTGACCCGGATCGGCCTGCTCCGGCGGACGATCGACCGGCTGACCCGGGCCGCCGCCGAATCGCCTCGAAGCACGGCGCAATGGCTCCTCGCCGAAGCGCTCGACATTCCCCCGCTCTCGCTCTACCTCGAGCCCGACCGGACGATCTCCCCCGATTGCCTCCCCCTCGTCGAAGCGTGGACCGCTCGCTGCGTAGAGGGAGAGCCGCTGGCCTATGTCTTGGGAAGCGTTGAGTTTGCCGGGCAGCGCTTCCGCGTCACCCCATCGACGCTGATCCCCCGGCCCGAAACCGAGCTCTTGCTCGAAGCCGCAGCCGAGCTCCTGGAAGCCCTCCCCCCAGGACCGGTTCTCGACGTCGGAACGGGTTCAGGAGCCCTCGCCATCTCTCTGGCTCGCAGGGCAACCGACCGGCGCGTCTACGCCTCAGACATCGATCCCTCCGCTCTCGCCGTGGCCGAGGAAAATGCACGGGGGCGGCCCAATCTCACCTTTTATCGAGCCGACCTGCTGACCCCTGCTCCGGAAGCGGCCTTTGCCTTGATTGTCGCCAACCTTCCCTATATTCCCACGAGCGAGCTCGCCGAGCTACCGAGAAACGTCCGATACGAGCCTCGCAAGGCGCTGGACGGAGGCCCGGATGGGTTGCGGCTCATCCGCTCGCTGATTGCCCAAGCGACGGGACGGAGCCGCGCACTCGCCTTGGAAGTCGGAGACGGCCAAGCGGAGAAAGTGGGTCAACTCTTCGAGCACGCTGGCTTTTTCCCATCGAGATCGCTAAAAGACCTCACGGGGATGACGCGCATCGTTCTGGGAGAATCCCGTGGATAAATTCGCCATTCACGGAGGAAACGCCCTTCGTGGCACCGTTTCGGTCAGCGGCTCGAAGAACTCTTCCCTTCCCATTCTCGCCGCGACTCTGCTGACACGAGAGCGGTGCGTCCTTCACCGGGTACCCGATCTGAGCGACATCCGCTACATGCTCGACATGCTCCGTTATCTCGGGGCGGAGGTTGAATTTGCGGACGGCACGGCGACGGTGGAGGCGAAAAAGGTCGCTTGGGAAGCGCCGTACGATCTGGTTCGCCGCATGCGCGCCTCGGTTTGCGTCCTAGGGCCCCTCCTCGCCCGCTGCGGCCGCACCAAGGTCTCCCTTCCCGGAGGCTGCGTAATCGGCGACCGGCCGATCGATCTGCACCTCCGTGGCCTGGAAGCGCTCGGAAGCCGCATCGTTCTCTCCAAAGGATATGTCATTGCCGAAGCCTCGGAGCTAATCGGAGCCCGGATTTCCCTTCGCGGCCCTCATGGATCGACGGTCCTGGGAACGGACAACGTGATGATGGCCGCATCTCTGGCCCGTGGAACGACGATCATCGAGGATGCCGCTTCGGAGCCCGAGGTAGCCGATCTCGCCCGGTTCCTCCGCTCGATGGGAGCGAGAATTCGGGGAGAGGGCACGGACCGCTTGGAGATTGAAGGAATCGATGCGCTGCACGGCGCGGAGCACATGGTCATCTCGGATCGAATCGAGGCGGGAACCTTTGCGATCGCGGCGGCGATCACCCGAGGCGAGCTACTGCTCGCAAAGGCCCCGGCCGAGCACATGGGGAGCACGATCTCCGCGTTGCGGGAGGCCGGCGTCTCGGTAGTGGAGGAGGAAGGCGGCCTCCGCGTGCGAGCCTGCGATCCTTTGCGTCCGTTCCAATTACGGACAAGCACCTATCCGGGCTTTCCGACCGACATGCAGGCTCAGTTTTGCGCGCTCGCCGCGACAATTCCGGGTCGCAGCGAGATTACGGACGACATCTTCCCGAATCGTTTCATGCACATCAGCGAGCTCAAGCGCATGGGCGCCCATGCGGATCTCTCCGCGAACGAGGCCGTCATCGAGGGGATCTCCCGGCTGAGCGGGGCTCCCGTCATGGCATCGGACCTGCGTGCGTCCGCCGCGCTCGTTCTTGCCGGACTGCAAGCCGAAAACACCACGACCATCAGCCGCGTCTATCATATTGACCGCGGCTATGAACAGATCGATGCCAAGCTGCGCGCCGTTGGCGCCGACATCGCACGGCAACCATAACCGCCATGTCCTCTCGCAAGGCGCTCTATCCGGGAACCTTCGACCCGATCACCTTCGGCCACCTTGACATCATCGAGAGGGCGCAGGCTCTCTTCGACGACGTGGTCGTGGGTGTCGCGGCGCAGTCGACCAAAGCGCCCGTTTTCCCTCTCGCGCAGCGCGTCCGGCTCGTGCAGCAGGCGGTGGCCGCCTTTCCGCGCCCGGTGCGCGTCCTTCCGTTTCATGCCCTCACGGTGGACTTCGCCAAGGAGCTAGGGATTCATGCCGTCATCCGCGGACTCCGAGCGGTTTCCGATTTTGAATTCGAGTTTCAGCTCGCGCTGATGAACCGGAAGATCGCGCCGGAGATCGAAACGGTCTTCCTGATGCCGAGGGATTCGTTCATCTATCTGAGCTCCTCGCTCGTCAAGGAAATCTCCCGCCTCGGAGGACCCGTCTCCTGCTTCGTTCCGAAACCGGTCGAGGAGGCTCTGCGCAATACGCTGGCGGCCAAGCTCACCGGCTGATCAGGTCTTCCAGGGCGTCGTCCACCCGAATGTCGATCAGCTTCCAAGCCTCTTCGGGGCGATAGTAGACGAATCGCCAGCGGAGGGGCTGGAGATCCAGATTCAGGAGATAGGTCACCACGTAGAGGCGGCCGCCGACCGCCCGCGTGTCGTAGGGTTCGAAGCCGGTCGCTTTCCCATAGTAGGTAAACGCCTGCGCGGTTTTATCCATGAGCACCGAGACATTCTCGTGCCGGCTGCTCAGTCGGCTGGTGACGAGCAGATCCTGGAACGCCTTCTGAATCTCTCCGGCGATGAGATCCTTGAAGAACCGCTCGACGAGCACGCGAAGCTCGGGGATCGGCGCCTGCGCGTTCGGCTCCCCATGCATGCGGAGCGGCGGAAGATCGCGCACCTGCGGGGACGGAGCCGCTTGACTCCAGCTGTGCACCGGTCCCAATCCCCCGAGTGCGAGCAGCCCGGCAGCCCAACGTGACATCCGCCCGGAAAAGGCGCCGACGGCTGCGCGCTTGCGTTCCCGAAATCTTTTCTCCATTCTCACCTCGCATGCTCCAGCTGATGCGGTTCTTCGCTGCGATCGCCAAGCGGACGAGCGAATGGTGCGCTCCGTCCTCCCCTCTCCTCCTTCGCGGAATTGCCGCACTCCCGCTTGCGGGGATCGCCCTTGCGGCGAATGAAGCGCCCGCTCCCGCTCCGCCGATCGATCATGTCGTCCTCCTTTACCAGGAAAATCACAGCTTCGATAATCTTTTCGGAGAGTTTCCCGGTGCCGACGGCATTCCCAAGGCCACGGCGGCGGGGGTGCAAGTCGATCGTTTCGGACTCCCCTACCAGCGGCTCCCACCGGTCCAGGAAGGCCAGAGCGCCGATCGGCGATTTCCGAGGCACCTTCCCAACTATCCCTTTCCCCTCCTCTCCTACGTTTCCCTGCGCGACGCGATTCCCGACCCGATCCACTCCTTCTACCGGAACCAGCTTCAAATTGCTGGCGGCGTCAACAGCGGGTACGTCGCCTGGGGAACGACCGGCGCCCTGCCCATGGGCTATTATGGAACCGATCGGCTGCCGATCTATCGGATCGCTCAGGAATATACCGTGCTCGACCATTTCTTCCAGGCCGCCTTCGGAGGCTCATTCCTCAACCATATGTGGCTCGTGGCCGCCCAGACTCCTTCTTGGGCCCACCCTCCGGCGGACTGGGTAGCCGAACCCGTCTTTGATGAGGACGGCCATTTCGTCGGCCTGAGGCGCGATGGCAGGATCACCCCGGACGGCTATGTCGTGGGCACCGTCGAAGGAGCCAGCGCCCCGCACCGTCCGTCCACCCCGACGGACCAGTTGCTTCCCCCGCTTTCGATGCCAACGATCGGCGACCGCCTGAGCGAAGCGGGGGTGAGCTGGGCCTGGTACTCCGGTGGATGGAGGGATGCGGTCGCGGGACGGCCAGCCCCCACCTTCCAATTTCACCACCAGCCCTTCGCCTACTTCGCCCGCTACGGTCCCGAGAGCCGAGAGCGGACCCTCCACCTCAAGGACGAAAGTGATTTTCTCGCCGACCTTCAGAGTGATCGCCTTCCTTCGGTCTGCTTCGTCAAGCCGCTCGGCATCCAGAGCGAGCATCCCGGTTATTCCAATGTGGAGGAAGGGCAGAAGCATATCGTCTCCCTGATTCGAGCCATCCAGGCCTCCCGCTACTGGCCTCACTGCGTCATCCTCCTGACCTACGACGAATATGGAGGCTTCTGGGATCATCTTCCGCCGCCGCGGGGCGACCGGTGGGGTCCGGGAACCCGAATCCCCGCCGTGCTGATCTCGCCCTACTCCGAAAAAGGCGGGGTCGATCACCACGTCTACGACACCACCTCGTTTCTCCGCTTCTTGGAATGGCGTTTTGGATTGCCTCCACTCGCGAACCGCGACGCGGCCGCAACCAACCTGCTCGAGGCGCTCCGCCTGCCCAAGCAGCAGCCGTGAGCTCGAGCCTCTCCTCGCCCCGCCGCTCCGCCGGAGCCATCGTCTACCATCGGAAAGGAAGGGAGCCCCGCTATCTTCTCCTGCGCGCCTTTCGCAACTGGGACTTCCCGAAGGGGCTCGTGGAGCAGGGTGAGGAACCCTTGGCCGCAGCGCGCCGCGAAGTTTTCGAGGAAACCGGAATCCGGACGCTCTGCTTTCCCTGGAAGGAAGAGTTTCGGGAGACCGCACTCTATGGTCGAGGAAAGATCGCCCGCTACTATCTGGCCGAAACTCCAAGCAGCAAGGTTGTGCTGGGCATCAACCCCGAGCTCGGCAAGCCGGAACATCAGGAATTTCGCTGGGCGAGTGCCGAAGAGGCCCGCCGCCTGCTGCCGCCGCGCCTTTTGCCGATCTTCGAGTGGGCCCACCACCGAATCACCGGGGGGATCATCTAATCCTCCGGATCGTCCTCAAGCAGGGAATCCGATCCAATCCAGCGCCCGGATGCCCCCTCGACGGCAAGGTAGAATTGGGTCTTCTCTTCCTTGGACATCTGATCGACGATGCCTCTCCATCGCTCGTCTTCTTCCTGAAAGAGGCGAATCGCCTCTTCCATCTGCTCTCGGCTAACCATGGTCCGGGACACCTCCTTGCCGATGATTTACGACCAAGAGCCGCGTACCGCAACGGAGAACGATGCTCCACGCCGGCGTTTTCTCATCAAAGATCCGCTTCCAATGATTCATGGCGGACTGCTCGCAGACCCAATAGACCGGCTGCTCTCCCCCCCAAAGCTCGAGAAACTCCGCTTCCGAGAGATAGAGCTTCCGGCCTTCCGGCGCGCTCCGCAACGAAAAGGAAGAGGCCGAAGAAGAGTGAACCCAGTAGACACGATCGGCTTCCAGATAAAAAAAGAGGCTGGAGGAGAAATTGGGTTCTCCATCCACAACAACCCGCCGATCCGTCACCGGCAGCCCGTTGAGATAGCGTGCGATCTTCTCGGAGGAGAAGTAGTCGCCCATCAGCCCAAACCCTTCTCCGGCCTCTTTCAGAGGCAGAAGCATGGCGAGGGCGAGACAGATCCCGGATGCGAGCCGCTTCCCGCGCCAGGCGAGCCAGAGCCCAGCCGTCCCTCCAAGGAACAGGCTGGCGCTCGCCCACAGCAAAAGCGGCACGAACGCCCGCCAAGTGTTGAAGGAAAATCCGAAGATCGCCGCGAGGAAGTTGTCCCGCTGATCGACCGGAGAGGCAACGATCGAAGAACGAACGAGCCCCTCGTTCGCGCCGAAGGCGATGCCCGCAACTACCGCGGCCACCGCCAGTCCGGCGACAAGAGCGAACGGAATCCAAAACGTCCAATGAGGCCGGCCTTCCCCCTCGCAAAACGGGCGAGCCAAAAGGAGGGCCAATGCGGGAAAGCAGCCCAGCGCGTAGTAGTCCTGCAGCGAGGACGGAAGCAGAGAAAGAAACGTGACGAGGATCCAAAGCCCGAGAAAGAGCGCTGTTGGGTACTCCTCCCGAGCCGCCGGTGCCGCTCTTCGGTGGCAGAACAGGAGAGCCCCCCCAAAGAGGCTCCAGGGGAGGAGAAAGATGATCTGCTCGCCCAGGAAGATCGGTAGGTGGATCGTCCCGGCGTCTGGAGGGATCCGATGGTTGACCGCATGGCCGAGCTGCTCGTTTCCGAAATGTTCCTGGAGGAATCCGGGAAGCCTCCCTTCCATGGCCAGATACCATGGAGCGACGAGGAGGAGGAAGAGAGCGATGCCCTGCCACGGGAAGAGATGCCGAACCTCCTTCCGCACGGTCCGGGAGAAGAGCGCCAGGAGGCCAGCGACCAACAAGGGATAAAAGAGGGCATGCAGGCCCTTGGCCATCGCCCCGAAGGCCATCGATGCCCAGAGGCCGATCCCATAGCGGTCCTTCTCTTTTCCGATGAGGGCCTTCCAGAGAAACCAGAAGCTCCAGGCGATCGAGGCTGCGAGGAAGATCTCGGGCATGATGATATGGCCGAAGACAAAGGAACCGAATGCCGTGCCCAGAATCAGGGCGGCCATCTGCCCCAGGCTCTGCCCCCCGAGAGCGAGCCCGAGGCAATAGGTAGCCGCCATCCAGGCAAGGGTAGCCAGCGCCTGGGGCAGGCGGATCGCAAACTCATTTTCCCCAAAGAGGCTCGTGCTGACCAGGATCAGCCAGTAGACCAGCGGGGGCTTCTGGCAGCGGGGAATGCCATCGAGCGTGGGAACGATCCAATCTCCCCGTGCCCGCATTTCGTGCGCCGCGCCCGCATAGAGCCCTTCGTTGTCATCGAAGATGACCGGCCCCTCGCTCTCGACGAGGTAGAGGGCCCCCAGCGCAAAAAGAGCAAACAGCCCCACGCCACCACCCGAGGGAGCGACGCGCGCAAGGCGATGAAAGAAGGGCTGAAATCGGTGCAAGCGCCTCTTCCTCTTCTCCTTGCCACTCCCCGCAAGTCGCTTGCGGGATGGGGAAGATCTCCCCCTTCTGCCACAGCCGAAGAGGACTCGATCTTCGCCTCAAGTGCCGAGCCGCATCGGCTTTGCACCAAGGAAAGCCTAGAAGGTTTCAACCCGCTTGAGAACCGTTTTTCCCCCGGCGGGAAATCAAGAATGCGAGCAGAATCCCCGTCAAAGCTCCCACGATTGCCGCCACGGCCTCCCAAGCGGGGCTCGTCGTGATGGTGCGGATTTGCACCGAAGGGACGACCGACATTCCCGGGCCCACGGTCTCTCCCGGGAGAATTGGCTCGTCGAAGAGGATCTTCACCGGGACCCGCTGCACGACCTTGACGTAATTCCCCGTTGCGTTTTCGGGAGGCAGCAGGCTGAACTGCGCCCCGCTGCCACGCTGGACACTATCCACATGCCCTTTGTACGCATGATCCGGATAGGCATCGATCCGGAAAAGAACGGGCTGGCCCGGCCGGATCTGCGTCAGTTGCGTCTCCTTGTAGTTGGCCACCACCCAGACGTGGGAAGGCACGATCGTGAAGAGCGTCTCGCCTATTTGAACATACTGCCCCTTTTCGACGGTCCTCTGCGTAATCCGGCCGTCTTCCGGGGCGAAGACCCGCGTATAGCCCAACTGCAGCTCGGTGAGGCGAAGATAGGCCTCGGTGGAGAGCTTCGCGGCCCAGGCGCCATCGAGCTGCAATTGCGAGACCGAGGCGCTGCGCACGAGCTGCGCCATCCTTTTCCACTCGGTGTCGGCCCAATCCCGGTTCGCCTGCGCCAAAGCTACCCGCGCCTGGAAATCCCTCGGATCGATCGCGATGAGGAGCTGGCCCTTTTTCACCTCCATGTTGTCATCGATCTGGTAGCCCACCACATGCCCCGCGACTTTGGGCGAGACCCGGATCATGTGACCAGCGATAAAGGCATCATCGGTCGTCTCACTTGCTAGGAACGAGACAAGAAACCGAAGCGCAATCACCCCTCCGACTCCCCCGATGAGCGCCCAGAGAAGGAACGAGACGAATCCGCGAACGCTCGAGCCGCGAGCCGCCTGGCCGTCTGCCGGCTCCCTTCGCTCGGAAGGCGCATCGGTCTTCGCGGGGGCAGCTGGCTCGGTTTCGTTTCGAGGGAGTGCCATACCTGAGAGCTTCGAGGGCGAGAACCGCTCTTGACGCAGCACGAAAGTAAATGATTACTTATCTAGTTTCGCTCCTCCATGTCAACCCCTCTTCATTCGATTCGCGCCTCGGGAAGTCGGGATAAAATCATTGCTGCCGCGACCTCTCTCTTCGCGGCACACGGCTTCAAGGGGACCACCACCCGGATGATCGCCGACCTGGCGCAGGTCAACGAAGCGCTCATCTACCGCCACTTCCCGAGCAAGGAGGGGCTCTACGCGGCCATCATCGAAAAAAAGATCGAGAAGCTCGCCCCGCTCCTCGAACGGCTCCGCCGGGCTGCGGAAACGAGCGAGAGTCCGCAAACCGTCCTCCGAGAGATCGCCCGGGAGATGTTCGCCTCGGTCGAAGACGATCCCCAATTCTTGCGTCTCTTCTATTTCAGCGGACTCGAGGGCCACAGCCTTTCGCGAATGTTCTTCGAAGCCTATATCGAAACGTTCAACCGGAACCTGAGCAGCTACATCCTCTCGCGAACCAGGGAAGGGGTCTTCCGTGCGCTCGACCCGATGTTGACGGCCCGAGCCTTCGCCGGGATCGTCCTCCACTACCTGGTGGTGCAGACGATCTTTCCCGAAGCCGAGCGGCTGCGCGACCGAGAGAAGGCGATCGATACCTTTGTCGATATCTTCCTGCAAGGGATCCTTCGGCGCCTGCCTTGACATTGGCACCCGCGCGCTTGCCTTTTTCCGCGCAAAAGAAGAACCTAGATGCGAGCATTTCGATGCTCGCATTCGGATAGAAGGAAAAGATCCTGGGGGGAAGCGGTTTTCCCCGGTCGTGCTTGCGCATCATGAAATTGCGCGTTCGTCAGCTGTGGGCTTTTCTCCAGGAGCACGCTCGCCATCCCCACAAGAAGCTCTTTCACCTCCGCGCAGACCCTTTCCCCATCGCCCTTGGCTTTGCCATCGGCATCTTCTACGGGTTCACTCCTTTTTTCGGATTCAAGACGGTTCTGGCACTCGTCACCGCCTGGCCCCTGCGGGCCAATCTGATCGCCGCAGCCCTGGGGGTCGCCGCCCACGACATCGCCTTGCCTTTCATACCGGGGCTTCTCTGGATCGAATACCAGATCGGTGCTTTCCTCCTGGGCTACAGCCGTCATGCTCCCAGCCTGCGCGTCGGGCACCTCGGTTTCCGCGACGTAGTCAGCTGGGAAGGCTTGATGCGATGGGGATGGCCGATGACGCTCGGCTCGATCATCATCGGCCTACCGGCGGCCGCTGCCACCCTCCTTCTCGTTCACCGCGCCTTGCGCCGCTATCGGGAAAATGGGTCTCCGCCCGATGGCGTAACGAAAGGCGGGACGGTAACGCTCCCCGCTCCCAAGGACGAGACTCCTCCGGTCAACCGTGACCCGGAGCCACCGTCTTCGTCGCTGCCCGCAGGAGATCCCCGAGCCCCTTGAAGTCGGTCGCGCCAAACTCGAAGGCCAGAGCTTCTCCCTCAACCTGCGCCGCCCTTCCTCCGTCGGGCAGAAGCGCTCCGATGCGGACGACCGTCGGCCGAGCGGCTTGGATCGTCAAGGTCGCTTCCGGCTTGCTGAGGCCGAACTCCGGCCGAAGGGGGCCGAGCCAACGCACCGCCCGAAGTTGACAGAGCCGCTGAATCGCGGCCTTGGCCTGCGGCGCGGCCTCGCCCTCCGCTCCATTGAGCAGAATCCTCCCGTCAGGAGCGTTGCGGATCGTGACCGACCCGGAGGAGAGAGCAAACCTCACTTCCTGTACGTCCTTGGGTTGGAGCTGCACGACCTCCAAGCTCTTCCACTGCCATGCATCCTTCGGCAGCTCTTGCAACCATTGCGAAGCAATCCGGTAGACGAAGGGCTCCACCGAATTTTTGACGTAGGTGCCGTCCTTGTCGCTCGCCCCCAGAAGGAGCTGAACGGGTGCTGCGGAAGCACCTCCCGCCTCCGCCGACTGAACGATCACCTTCCCCTCCGGATGGTCCAAGCCGAAGGAACGGAGATCCGACGGGACATCCTGGACGAAGCTCTTGGTTTCCAGGGACCGCAGCGAGCGCAGGAACGCCTCGACCCGTTCCCCATCGATCATCCCTTTATAGCCCTCGCCGTCAACGATCCAATCCGATCCTCTCTTGGCAAAGGCCAGGTTCCTCCCGTTCTGGTCGACCTGAAAACGACGCACTTCGCTGACGGAAAACGACGGCACCACGTGGTGCTCCCGAACGCTGCCGAAAAAGCCCCGAGCGAGCTGCTGGACCATGGCAGCGGGAAGAGTAAAGACCGCATTGTCCGAGAGCTTCTTGGCATAGACTTCGTTGGGATCGCCGGGGACGGGCGAGCCAATGAGCAACCTCTCCTCCTTGGGCTTTTCTCCCTTCTCGTCGATCCAGATCTGGTCGCTCGGGCTCGCCAGTCCGTAGGGATTCAAGGCGGCGCCATCGTCGGAAACGAACTTCCGAACCCGAAGCGTCGTGAGGGCGGAAAGCCATTCGTCGACCTTGGTGGCATCGGCCCGAGCCGTCAGAGGCTTGAGAAGCTGCCATTTAGTCCCCTGCCGCACGACCTCGACGCTCAGCGGGGCGTTTCCGGCTTGGACGACGCCGCACCGCTCGACAAAAAGGCTGTCGAAGCCGAAGACCACCCGGTTCCGAAGGTCATCGACCGTTTTGTTCAGCCGGTCCGCCACGGCCGCATTGACGAGATAGACCGGCGCATTCGGGTCCTGCGCGGCCCGCGCATAGAGGAGATCGCGAACAGCGGTTTTGCGCCCAACGGAAATTCGGTAAGACTCTGTGCCGGATCGAAACTCGATCACCAGGCTAGGTGCCGCCAGTCCCCACTGCTTGAGGAGATCGCCGCTCCCCCACTCCTTGGGCGGGATCGTCCGCTCCGACTCCAGGAACTCGAGCTCGGTCAGAACGCGATCTACCGCAGAATCATCCGCCTCGGCCCGAATGGGCGCCGTAATCCACCAGTGGTTCTCCTTCCTCTCGAGGGTCACGGAATGGTCCGGGGCCGCGATGCGCAGCCACCGTACGTCTTGGCTCTTGAAGCGGAAAATCTGCTTCTCGGTGCGAAGATGCTCTTGGGTAGACTGCTTTCCCCGGTCGACCAGAGCGATATAACCGAACAAGGCTAAGGCGACCAACAAGAGTACGAGACCAGAACGAAACGGTTTCACAAGGCGAGCCTATTTCCTGCGCGCGAAGTAGACGGCGACCCCAAGCAGGGCGCAAGCCAAGGGAACAATGCCCAGCGCAAAGCTGCTCGCCGACTGTCTCTGAAACTGAGGAATCGAAAGGGAAAACTCCTGCGCCACCTTGGGGGAGATTCCCAATGCCATCTCCCTCTTCAGCATCCAGTTGAGAATATTCAGGAAAAAGTCGACCCCGACCCCGTCGATATACTGATTGACCAGGAATGCCGACGATCCGATGGCCACGATCCGCGTTCCGACCACATGAATCCCCTGCCCAGGAACCTCCCCTCCGTCGTAGAGCATGGCCAGGGTCAGTGGTCCCGGAATGTCGACTCCGGCGTCCCGCTTGGGATTCTGCTCCGCGACTTCCCTCGGATCGGTCTCTCCCCAAAAAACGTCCGGCGTCTGCAACAAGGAGACCACCTTCGGGGCATTCGGACTGGTCTTGTCGGGTAGAACACTGAGCGAGCGGGCATCCGGCATTTGCAAGCTCAACCCCTGCAATCCACGCACCGCCGGGTGATCCGCATAATGCGTACCCAACGCCGTGGTAATGAGAATCTCCCCCGTCATGCCTCCCACCTTCCCGAACGCGACTACCTGATCGTTATCCATTCGAATCCCATATTTGGCAAGCAAGGGCTCCAGGCCGGAAACGCTCTCCGCCCCTTCCAAGACGATCAGCTTCCCCTTCGCCTCGACATACTTCGCCATCGCTTCCGCTTCCGGAGCCCGGAAAGGAACCTTGGGGCCAGCAACGATCACCGCATCGGCATCGGAAGGAACCGATGGGAACTCCGCAAGATCGAGGGAGATCGTTTCCACATTCTCCCGGCGAATGCGAAGGTCGATCTCCCCATATCCGCCGGGGACGCTCATGTTGCCGAACTCCCGCTCTCCGTGCCCCGTGGTCACGTAGACTTTCAGGAGCTTTCCTTCGATCAGGGAGAGAATGGCCGCGGTGAACTGCTGCTCCCCCTTGAAGCTTTTGATCCGCGGCGCTTGTCCGAGCATGGCCCCGCTCATGTCGTAGTCGACGATATCCTTATCATTGATAAACTTATGTCGATCGCGATATTCGAAGATCACCACATTTTCCCGCAGATCGAACTTGAGCCGCTTTGCCAGCGCTTCCGCCCGGTCGAGGTGCAATGCCGGGTCGACGTATTCGATCTGCAGCCTGTCGCCCGCCACATACTTGTACTGCCGGAGGAGGTTGTCGATTTCCGTCCGGAGCGGCGAATTGTTGACGAGGCAAACGGTGACCCGCACGGGTTCGGTGAGCGAACGGAGAATGTGCACCGTCTTTTCGGAAAGCTGGTAATACCCGCTCTTCGAGAGGTCCTGCCGGTAGTAGTATTTGTAGCCCAGATAATTCACCATCACGAGGATCGCGACCGACAAGACGATCGTCAGCGCATTGTTGATCCGAAGCCGGAGACGAAGGGGATGAGGAGCGGAGGGAGTCTTCATGAACGAACCGTCAAGAACGCAGACGTCGCCACTGGAGGACGCGTTCGGTGAGGAAGAGAAACAGAGCCGTACCCGAAAGGCTCAAGACCAGGGGCCGTGAATCGAAGATGCCCCGGGAAAATGTGTCCATCTGATCGAGGAAGGAAAAATAGGTGACCAGATCGCGTGTCTGACCGATCAAGCCGAGGTAAACCACGAAAGAGAGCGAGAAAATCGCAAAGATCGCGCCGAAGGAAAGAATCGCGGCGACCATCTGGCTCCGCGTCAAGCACGAGGCGAAAATCCCGATCGCCAGGAAGAGACCGCCCAGGAGCAGCAGCATGAGCAGGGAGAGCAGATCCATGCTGCCCGTCGTTCCCAGAGGATGTCCCCAAAGAATCCGCAATCCGAAGAAATCAAGGGCCAGCGGAAGCCAGAGCACGCAAAAGAAGCTCATGGCACCAACGAACTTGGCGAGAACCACCTCCCACTCTCGGACGGGGGCGGTCAGGATCATCTCGATGGTACCGGACCGATTTTCCTCCGCGAAGCTGCGCATGGTCAAGACTGGGGCCTGAATCAGCAGAAGAAACCAGAAGAAGAAGGAGTTCACCGTCGCCTGCAACAGGGTAAAATCCTTGATGTTGTTGCTTGTCATGTACTCGAGCCAAAAGGCGAAGTTGAGCCCATGAATCAGCGCGCAGGCGAAGAGGACGATGTAGGCGGTCGGAGAGTGGAAGAAACTCCTGATCTCCCGTTGGATCAGAACCCAAAGTACCATGATTCGCTTTCCTTTTCTTCCCTGCTCGCTACGGCTTCGCCGCTCCGAAGGAATATCCCTCTTTGATCCGTCTTTTCCTCGAAGGAGAAGCACCGCCCTTTGCGGTGCAGTGCGGCGCAATCAATCCTGCGTCAGCTCCACGAAAATATCCTCCAGGGAAGCCCGCAAACGGGACATTTCCCGAAGACGCCAGTTTTGCCTCTGGACGACCGAAAAAACCTCATCTCGAACATCCTTGCCCGCTTTCGACGCGATCTCGAGGATCGACCATCCTTCTCGCTCCTCGCGGCAATGCACCGTCTCAACCTCCGACAATCGGGAGAATTCCCGGCGCGCCTCCTCCGAAGGGCAAAATACCTCCACGCGAATCAGCCCCAGGCCGCCTCCCCGCACCATGCGAGCGAGATTTTCCGCGGTATCCGAGGCCTCGATGCGTCCGCGATGCAGGATCAATACCCGGGTGCAAACCGCTTCCACCTCGCTGAGGATGTGGCTCGAAAGCAAAATAGTATGACGGTCGCCCAAGGATCGAATCAAATCCCGGACCGCTCGAATCTGATGTGGATCCAAGCCGATCGTCGGCTCATCCAGGATCAGCAGATCGGGCTCGTGAACCAGCGCGTCGGCCAGTCCGACCCGCTGTCGGAAGCCCTTCGACAAGTTCCCGATGATCTTGTTCTTCACGTCCTCGAGATGGCAAAGGCGGTTGACCGCCTCCACCCTTTCTCCCACCTTCTTGCCTTTGACCCCCTTGAGACGGGCACGGTAGGTGAGATACTCGTTGACACGGAGATCGGTGTAGAGCGGGACGTTTTCCGGCATGTAGCCGACGTGCCGCCGCGCTTCCAGGGACTCCGCCACGATATCGTGGCCGGCGACGGCTACCGTGCCGCCCGTCGGGGGCAGGTATCCGGCCAGGATGCGCATCGTCGTTGTCTTGCCGGCTCCGTTGGGCCCGAGAAATCCGACGATCTCCCCTTGTTGCACGGCAAAGGAGATCCCTTGCACGGCACGGAATCCCGCATATTCTTTGGTCAGGTTTTCGACCGAGATCATCATGAGAAAGAGTGGAGGCACTTAAAAAAAGATTTTGCCGACTTGTCAAGTTTGTCGCACTGTCCCCCCCTGCAATGAACGTCATTGCGGTCACGAACCAAAAAGGGGGAGTCGGTAAGACGACGACCGCCATTAACCTGGCCGCCTGCCTGGCGGAACTCGGGAAGCGGGTCCTCTTGATCGACACCGATCCGCAGGCGAATGCCACCAGCGGCTTGGGCGGTGTTATTGCACCGGGCGGAAGCCTCCGTCCGGTCCTCCTGGGCCAGAAGCGGCTTCGCGAGCAGATCGTGTCGACGAGCTTTCCGCATCTCGATCTGCTCCCCTCCGAGATCGATCTCGCCGCGATCGAAAGTGCCTTCGCCGGCTCCGACTCTCCGCTCTTCCACCTGCGGAATGCCTTGCAGCCGCTTCGCGAAGCGCAGGACTACGAGATCGTCTTGCTCGACACACCCCCTTCCCTCGGCCTGCTGATGGCCAACGCCCTTGCCGCCGCCGATCTCGTCCTCGTCCCGCTCCAGTGTGAATACTATGCTCTGGAAGGGCTCTCGAAGATCCTCGATCTTCTGGACAAGCTCGGCACCGTCGGCGAGGGAAGCAGGGTCCGCATTCTCGGCATCCTCATGACCATGTTTGACGTCCGCACCAACTTGAGCCAACAGGTCGTCGAGGATGTGCGCCGCCATGTCCCACATCTTCTCTTCCAGACGCTCATTCCCCGTTCCATCCGGCTCGCCGAAGCGCCGAGCCACGGAAAGCCGATCACCACCTACGACCCCTCGAGCGTGGGTGCCGTGAGCTATCGCCATTTCTGCGCGGAATTTCTTGCCCGGCTATCCGCTTAGCCGCTGAGCCGCCGAAGCGTCTCCTGCCAGAGCCAGTCGCTCGCCGTCGGCTTCCCCTGGTCTGCCGAAGCAGCAGACGGTGCTCGGGCGGGTTCGGGTACTGGTGCGGGCTCCGCCACGGGGGCGACGGCGGGCAGCGCCCCGCTGGAGTTCGTCTGGTCGGGAAGCTCCCGGTGGAGCGCCTGCTTGACACTCGCCATCGTCAACCAATGGTCGTGCATTTCCGACCGGAGGTTCTGCAACTCCCCGCGCGTGCTCTGTAGCTCCCCTCGCATCGTCTGCGCTTCGGCCCGGACAGTGCGGAGCTCCTTTTCCCAAGCGCCGAGGTCGGACCGCGTCTCGTGGAGATCGAGCCCGATCTCCTCCAGACGGCGATAGAGAGCCTTCAATCGAAAAGCAATCCAGCCGATCCCGATCAACACGATGCCGACGACGGCCCCGATCAAGGCGCCCACCTGTTCCCAGCTCATTCTTTGCCTCCTTCCTTATCCGATTTCCGGAGGAGCAAGCAGATTACCCGACTGCTCGCCAGCCCCCCGCGAGGGAACGGAATTCGCTCGATCCTGTCAAGAAACAGATTGCCCGATTGGTTCGACGCCGCGGCTACCCTCTCCAACCGAGAGAGCGGCGGGGACTCTTTCGGTCTTGGTGCACCCGGCAGGGGTCGAACCTGCAACCTTTGGCTCCGGAGGCCAACGCTCTATCCAATTGAGCTACGGGTGCACAAGGGGATGCTTCTCAAAACCGGGACAAGGAAGATCTCGCACACCCGACGGCGCAAGCGTATAAGCCCCGCCGCGGTGTACGCCGGACGATTCTTTCTATCCGCCTTCTCTTTCCGTCTCCTTACCCAACTTCGGCTGTTCGGATCGAGCCAGAAAATCCTCGATCAGCAACAGGCGTTGTCCACCGGCCCTTTGGATCATCTTGAGCAGTTGATCGACCGTCGAGACCTCTTCGAGCTGCTCCTTCACAAACCAGTGAAGAAACGTTTCGGAGGTGAAGTCGTTTTCCTGCCGAGCCAGCCGCAAAAGCGAATGGATCTCTTCCGTGACCCGCAGCTCTCGCTCCAGGGAAAGCGCTACCGCGTGCTCGGCATCGCGGAATTGCGCCTCGGGTGCTGGGACCGCGGGGATCGCTACATCGGTATCATTGTCGACCAGGAACTGGAGGAAGCGCATCGCATGCCCCCGCTCCTCCTCGGCTTGCCGGCCAAAGTGGGCCGCGAGCCGCGGCAAGGCCGCTTTTTCGAAGTAGGCCGCAATCGCCAAGTATTGCAGGAAAGCCTCGAGCTCACTGCCGATCTGCCGGTGAAGCTCCGGCACGATCTTGGCGCTGATGAGAGTGGTTTTCATGGACGTATCGTTATCTTAGGCTGCAAGCAGAAAGCCTCTCTCGCAAGACAAAAGGTGCGATTTTCCGGCCACGAGGACCTGCTCTCCCCTATTCAACCTTGAGCACTTCGATCTCGAAGAGAAGGACGGCGTTGGGAGGAATGACATCCCCCGCTCCGTCCGCCCCATACCCGAGCTGGGGAGGAATGATCAGATTCCGCTTCCCTCCCTCGCGCATGGTGGCGATTCCTTCGGTCCAGCCCGCAATCACTCCCCGCTGGCCCATCACAAAGGCAAACGGTTTCCCGTGGGAGTGGGAGCTGTCGAAGACTTTTCCGTCTTCCAGCTTCCCCACGTAGTCGACCGTCACCCGCTTCCCCGGTTGCACCGGATTTCCGGTGCCTACCACGAGGTCGACATACTTCAGGCCCGACGGGGTCGTCACAACCTTCTCTTCTCCCGCGCTTTCTCCCGCCCCGGATGGGGGCAGAGGCTGATCCTGTGCGTGCATAGTCTCGATTCCAAGAAAAGAGGCGAGAACGAGGGCGAGCCGAAAAGATCTCATCGCTCCGGCATCCTGCCTTCTTTTCCAGAGGCCCGACAAGCGAAAAGACGGTCGCCTCCTTCCCTCCCCTTACTGCTGCTGAGCCTGCCGCGCACCGAGCGCAATCTGAGACCGGATCTGCTGGGCGAGTCCCGCATCCATGGTGTCGAGCTTTTGCAGCTCGAGGTCCCGCTCCGAAGGCCGGTGCAGCGCCTCTTCGAGCAGGGCGAGGTTAGCGACCGGACGCACATCGCCAGGAAGAAATGCCTCGGCCTTCTTCCAGGCCAAGGACGCCGCTTCGTAGCGACGGATCTCCCGAAGCACTACACCCAGATTAAACCAAGCCGCGCCGAAGCTCGGATCGATCTCGAGCGCCTTCCGGTAGGCTTGCATGGCCGTTCGCGCATCGCCCGCTCGCTGACTCAACACCGCCAGGTTGAACCAACCCTCCCGATCCTTCGGGTTGAGCTGAACCACGCGAAGGAAGGACGCGCGGGCAAAAGGGAGCTGTTCGCTGTGCAGGAGGGCAAGCCCCAGGTTAAACCAGGCTCCGCTGTTCTTCGGCTCGAGCAGCGTGAGCTCGGTGTAGGCGGAAGCCGCGTCTTCCCATCGCTTCGCCACCCGATAGCTCTCCGCCATCCCCGCCCATGCGCGAACCGACTGGGGATTGAGACGTGCCGCTCGCGTGTAGGCTTTGGCCGCTTCCTCACAGCTCTGAGATTTGAGCAGCGCCTCTCCGAGCGCTAGCCAAGCAGAAGTATGCCTGGGCCGGAAGCGGAGATAGGCGCGAAACTCGTCGCAAGCCTTCTCCCACTGTCGCTCGGCGAAAAAGCACTTCCCCAGAAGAAGAGAAACCTCCGCTGCCGAAGCGCCCCGTTCCTTGGCCTCCAAAAAGGCGTCGACGGCGGGACCGTAGCGGCCCCGAACCGCTTCAGCCTCCCCGAGGAGCAGCAGGGCCGACGGGTCCTGCGGGAAGAAGGCGACCACTTTCTTGGCGGCAAACTCGGCCTTTTCGAGCGCCCTCCCCTGCAAGTAGGCAAACGCCGCGACGGTCCAGGCCGACGCGGACCGGGGAGCGGCCGCGACGAGCCGATCGGCCGCCGCTTCCGCTTCCTTCGGACCAACCGCACCCTGCAGATCCCGCCACGCCGGGCTATTGGTTACCGCGGGGTCCTGCCCCCGCGCAGCCAGCTTTTCCATGCTCTGCCGCACGGCCGCCGCCTCCGCCGCCAAGTCCGCCCGCTCGAGCATCTCCAGCGGTGCGCTCACGCGCACCACCCCCAGGCGGTGATTGTCGGCATCCACGATCCGCACCAAGCCGACAAACTGATCCCGTTCGTTGAATACCGGGCTCCCCGGCAGGATCTGTTCTACCTTGCCCCCCAGCCAGAGCAGCTCTCCGCTGCCGGCCGGGAGCTCCGGCGCCGGGATCCGAAGGAAGGCCGCTTCCCCCTTGGGGTCCTCCGTGCTCGGTCGAGGAACGGTAAAGGTCTCCCCGCCACCGGGCGGCAAATTATCCGGAGCTACGATACGGACGGCCGAGAGGTCCGCACCTTCCACCTGCAAGAGCATCAGGCCCGTTCCCGGGTCCGCCGCAAGCCACCCCGTGCAGCGGATCGACCGAAGGTTCCAGCGCTTGGCCACAATCCGAGAGGCATCCTCCAGACCCGCCGAAACCGTAAGCAGCCGGCCATCCGCCGAAACCACGATCCCGCGAAGGGCCCGCTCGCTCCCGCTCTTCGTCACCACCCGAAGGTCGACCAGGCGACTTTCCCAGGACTCCGAGCCGGCAGCGACCTCGGCCGGCACCCACCACCCGGCGATTCCGGCGGCGAGCAGGACGATGGCGATCCGCCGCACGTACCGCCCCCAGCCGCACCATCTCCCATTGGTCACCACGGTCTCCCCTTCTCGCGATAAGCCGATATTGCGCGCCTGCGGATTCAGGGCAAGCGCGAGTTTGGATTTCCGAACCGCTGCTTCCCTCCACTTTATAAGGAATGGCGGGGACCAGTGGCCCCGCCTTCCTCTTTGGAGCAACGACCGAACGGAAACCTAGGCACTAAAACTTGAAGACGACATTCCCTTCGATCCAGAAGGGCCAGCCTGCAACGATCTCGCTCTCGTTGAAGGCGCGGCTTCCCGCCGACCCCAAGCCCGCCGGCAGCCAGTAGTTCTGATTCGTAAAGTTGTAGATATAGATCCTCGCCTCCCACTTCGGCCGCGCATAGAAGATCTGAGCATTCAAAATATACTGCGTCGGAATTTTGGCCGTTCCCAAGTAATCGAGATATTGATCGCTCATCACGATCCCCTGCACTGTACCGCCCAACCCCATGTCGGAGGTGTAGGTGATCGTCGCACTGGCATATTGGTCCGGAAAGCCAATCATGTTGTACTGACCGGACGGAAGACCAACGTTCGTGTTGAGGGCGTACATCTGCTGCAAGGCGTATGCCGTCGAATAGTCCTGCCGCATGCTGGGTCCAGTCGGGAGCGACGACCAATCTTCGACCCCGTGCATGTCGATGTATCCGGCACGCACCCACCAGTGCTTATCCGGCTGGTAGGCGATGTTCACCTCATATCCGGTGATGATCGCGGGGGTTGCCGGCAGGGCAATGTTGTTGAGCTGCTGGTCCTGGGTAAACCCGGCAGCGGTAATAAAGAGCTTGTCATTGAGCAGGTTGAACTTGATGCCTCCTTCGATCAACTGGTTCAGGAGCCGAAACGAAGCGGCGTTGAAGTTAGGTGCCGCACCGCCGAGCACACCCACATTGTTCACATAAGACCAGTTGTAGTTGAAGTAGGTGGTCATCCAGTCGAACGGCTTGTAGGTCGGGCTGATGTTGATCAAGGGCGCGATCGAGTCCTCATTGACCGATGCGGTCGTCAGCCCTGGGATCTGCGGCATTCCAGCCGGCCCCTGCGGCGTCGTATAATCCCAAAAGTAGGCCGAAGCTCGCACGCCGAAATAGAGAGCGAATTTATCCGTGATCTGCAGGTTGTGCTGCCAAAATGGTGCAATGGACCAATAGTGGCCAAAAGTGCTTCCCCCGGAGCCGCTGAGCGGGCTGTAGTAGTAGTTCGCCGGAGCGCCGGGAACATGCCAGAGGCCGCCCGCGCCGGCTTTCGGATTGTTGACGAAGCTATTGAACTGCTTGGTTCCCGGAAGGTAGAAGAGCGCCGGGTTGGCGAGCGCGGGATTCGTCGGGTTCACGATGCTCCAGGAGTTCCCAGCGGCCCAGGCGGTGGTCGAGAAATAGTCGTCGTTGTATTGGTAGTGCCATTCGATGCCGGTATCGACCGAGCTCTTCAGCAGGAGCTTGCCAAAGACATTCTCGAGCCCTTTTTCCTCCTTGGTCTTCGGCTTCTCGGGCTCGCTGGCGAGAGGATCGAAAGTCCACCGGACCTCCGTCCTGTTGTCAAACTCATAGTCGCCCGGAGTATACATTTCCGAGTAGAGCTGCGGCTCCAACCACTCGGTCTTGGTATACAAGAGCAACGAATTGTTCACGATCTGGAGATCGTCGTTGACTTGCACCGTCTGCACGAGCTGAGCCATCCCACTGTTGGCGTTCCCGCCCCCGTAGGGGCTGTAGATCGTCGCGCGCCGATTCACCCCTGCGAGAGGTCCCGCATAGGTGTTGTAAGCCGGATTGATGGCCGAGCCGGTTACCGGTCCTCCCTGCGCGACACTGTAGGGAAATCCCGGCGCCACCCCGGTGCTATAGAGTCCGTTTTGAATCAGGTTGTTGGTCGGCCGGTTCATGAGGTCGAAGGCCTGCGGATAAAAGTTATACATGCCGTAGTCGCCGTAGAAGTTGACCGAGTAGTTGTCGGTGGGCTTCCATCCGGCTGTGAAGTAGAAGTTTTGCTGCTGGTTGTACATGTACTGGTAGTAGCTGCCCTGGTCCTGACCCTCGTACGAGAAGCGCCAGGCGAGCTTTCCCTCCTTGTCGACCGGACCGCCCATATCCGCTCCCCAGAGGTATTGCTGATACATGCCGGTCGTGTCCCAGACCCGGCCCCGGAACTGATCGAAGTAGGGCTGCTTCGTGATGTAGTTCACACTTCCGCTCGACGCCTGGGTCGCCCCAAAGACCGCGTTGGCCGGGCCCTCCTGGATGTCCATGTTCTCCACCATGTTCCAACTAAAGGGAAACTGTTGAACGGCATCGTCCTGCATGGTCATCTCGATGCCGTTGATGTAGGCATTGGCCTGCCGACCGCGGATCGTCACGGCATTACCCATCCCCCAATTGAACTCCGAGTAGGCGGTGGGGAGGATGGAGGAGATCGAAAGCGGATCCATAAATCCCTGATAGGGGGCTCCCGACGCCCTGAGCAGCGTCTGGTTGACCGGCGTGATCTGCCGCGGTGCATCCATCACGTTGATTGGCGTCCCGAATGTGGAGACCACCGGAGCCGTCGTGGGAAGGATGGGGGCGTTAGGCTCACCCGATGTCAGGTCGGGCGAGGTCCACTCCGACTCTCCCGAGACGGTCACCTCCTGCATCTCGACCGTACCGCCACTACTCTGGCTCTTTTTCTTCGTTTCGGGCTCGGTCTGCTGGACGATCCCCGTCCATCCCGATTGCTTCGCCTTTCCACTCCCACTGATCGGCGACTGGCCCGTCCCCTGACCGTTCTCCGTAGTGTCGCCCGACGCCGAACTGCTTCCCGCCGGGACCGCCGTGGGATCGCTCTCCTGCGCGCAGACCGTTCCAATCAGGAGGGCCGACGCAATCAAGAGCGCAGCCAAGCCAAACCCTTGTCTCTTCCTCTTCCACACACCTCGTTTCATTCCTCGTCCTCCTCAAAAGACCTCGCGACCTCGTCATGCCGATTCGGAATCGGGAACGCCCCACCCGCCGGATGCTCCAAAGGTTGCTCGATGTTCTATGCCACAAGTCAGGGGAGAAAGGTTGTGAAAATCCTGTGACATTTGTGTGACAAAATGGTGTCATCGTGTTTGATTCGTAACATTCTGGAAGACAATGATAAGAGCATGCTTGCGCCGTCGCCGGCCTGGCTTCCCATTGCAAAACTTGTGATCCGCGCGTAAAGGGAAGGAGCTGCGCGACCCCCCTTCTTCTCCGGTCGTGAGGCGCAGCGGTACCCTTCCCACGAGCCTCCGGCGGGGAGAGCTTTGGCCCTAGTCGCCCCTTGCGGGGGAAGTCGGCCAGGGAGCGTCCTTCCCTTTCAACCCCATCCACAAGGCGCGATTGAATCGCTCCGCATCGAGCCGGTCCGCATCCGAGAAATCCTGGTCGCCCAAGAGCCTCTCCCAAAAAGCGGCGTCGTGTCGGCCAGGAGCTCCGATCCCTTTCCGACCGTCGACGGGAAGGTCGGTCCCGAGCAGGGCGTCGGGCACGACCGCCTGGTAGGTCCAACTTCGCTCCGCCAGATCAAAGAGGTCGGTCATCGGCTCGGCACCCTGGTCGTAAAAGGAGAGGGGTCCAAAGCCGAGAATCTCCTCGATCGTCTTCAGAACGCTCACGGTGGTGAACCTCCGATGGATGGTCACCCCCCGCTTGACGTAGGGGCCCGCCACAAGGGCGATGCTCCGATGGGCATCGACATGATCCGCGGCGTTCTGCGCATCATCCTCGACCACAAAGATCAGGGTGTCATCCTTGTAGCGGCTTCGAGCGATCTTCTCCACGAGAAGGCCCACCGCATAATCGTTGTCCGCCATCTGCGCCTCGACCGTATCTACCCTGTCCGCCGCCTCCCGGAACGAGCCGAAATGGTCGTGGGGGAGCCGGATCAGCTCCAGGGCGGGGAGATTTCCCTTCCTCGCATACTCATTGAACTCGCGCTCCCACTCCTTGTACCGCCAGTAATCGGCATACTTCATGTCGAAGCCCCGGTAGTAGAGGTCACTCACCTTGGCTAGCGTGGCATTGTCCGGGATGAACTGAATCGTCTTCTCGGCAAAGGGGTGCCGCGAAAGGGGAACAAAGAAAGGATTCTCCTTGGGAAGATGGTATCGGGTCAGGTCCCCGAAGAAGCCATAGTTTCGGACGGTGATTCCCTGACGCAAGGCCGCATCCCAGAGGTAGCCTAGCCCCACCTCTCCCTCGGGACCATCCGGAGCGGCCACGCTCCTGGTTCCGGGGAGGAGATCGGGATCCTCGGGAAGATTCGGATCCGCTCTCTTCCTCTCTTCCCAGTTCGCCAGGCCGACGGCGATATTCCGATTCTCTCCCTCGAAATCGTAGGTCGGTCCTCGACCGGCGTAGTGGAGGGGAACCGTCTTTTCGGTAATATCCGTTGCCCGGGCCTCCGTGCTCCAGTTCCAGCCATCTCCGCTCACCTCTCCGCTATCGAAAAAGTTGTCCAACAGCACGAATTGTTCGGCCAGCCGGCGCTCGTTCGGGGAGTAGGGAGCCAAGATAGCCAGGCTGGGATCCCCATTTCCCTTCTTCAAGGCGCCGAAGAGTTGGTCATACCCGCGGTTTTCCTTCACGACATAGAGAATATGGCGGATGCGCCGGCGCAGCGTTCGTAGAACGGCTTCGTCGCCTCGGGCCGGGTCGAGCCTCTGGTTATTCCGCCAAACCACCTCGGTGAGCTTGCGATAGAATGCCGGATCGGGTCGCGCGAAGCTCTGCAGCTGCCCCAGCGCCTTCTGGAGGATATACTCGTTTTTTGACCTCCAACTCTGGAAGAAGTCGCCAGGCTTGGGAAGAGGGCGGGAGCAACCCTGGTCGTTTGGCCCTGCCACGCTCTTTCCCGTCGCCACGTAGAGCCAGCCCCCACTCTGGTTGCTCGCAACCGCCGTCGGGTACCATCCGGTCGGGATCAGGGCCACCACCCTGCTCCCCGACTCCTTGCGCCCCTCCTGCGCCCCGCCTGCGATTCCCCGCGCCTCGGGACCGAGCTCGATCACCGAGAGGCAGTTCATTCCGCCATCGGTGACGTAGAGGAATTTCCCCGATGGATCGAGGCAGAGGTTGTTGGGAGAGGCTCCCTTGCGCGGTTTTTCGGAATGGGCGGCACGCGGCTCGGAAACGCAGGGGATCGATTCGATGAGCCGGTTGGTCTCCGTATCGATCACGGCAACCTGGTCCGAGTTGTCCTCGGCCGCATAGGCTCGGCTCCGATCTCGATTGACCACGATCCGGTTCGGCTGGCCCCGGAGGGGAACTCGGCCTGAAACGCGCATCTCCCCCGCTTCGATCCCGACGACCACAATCTCCCGATCCCGAAGGCTGGCGACATACGCCTTCTTCCTTCCCACCCAAGCGACGTCGATCGGATACTCCCCGCCGGGGATTCCGTGGTCCTTGGGATCGATCTTCCCCGGTCGCAAGTCGAGCTCGGCAACCTTGGTCCCATCGGCGATTCGGATCAGGGTGACCGAGTCGTTGGCGTAGTTGGCGACGAGCAGGAACTGCCCCTCCGGATCGACCCGCAGCCCGGCGGCCAGGGGCCTGGTATCGATCCCGTTGCCCTTCTCGTGTCCCAAGCGAAGCGGCGGACGGGGAGACGCCCAGGTCTCTCCCGTTTTGGCGAAAACAGAGATCTGATCCTCTCCCCCACCTGAGACGTAGAACTCCTTCCCGTCTGGATTCCAATCGATGCCGCAAAAGGAGCTCGGGAGAGGAATGGCGGCCCTTTGCTGGGGTGGGCCTTGGGAAATGTCGAAGACGAAGACGTATTCGTGGGAGAGCTCGGGAATCGCCTTCCCATCCGGCCCGAATCGCTTGTTGTACCCTGAGCTGAGGACGAGCAACGTATCGCCCGCAGGGCTCCTCGCCATCGCAAAGGAGCCGGAGACCGGCAGCTTTGTCTCTCCGGAGCCCACAGAGAGAGGGTCGAGATGGAGATCCCGAATTGGGGAGAGATCGATCCGCACCCCCGTAGGAAGCAGAGCCTTCCTTAGGCTCTCTCGACTCTCCTTTGGCTCATCGGCCCAGCCGGGGATCGGGCAGGGCAAGCAGCCGACGACCGCAGCCACCAGGATCGCGAGCCACCGGAGGCTTTTTGCGGGCGGCGGTGGAACCATCCACCTGGCAGCGGCTGAATTGGGGCGACGCACGATTCGGAAGGGTTCGCAGCTCCCACCATTACCTACGCCTACAGCCTATTTCAACTCCGGCAGGGAGGGATCCAGCCTGCGCGCATCGGCTTGAAAGCGCTCCGCCTTTGCCAGATCCCCCCTCGTCCCGTGAGCGATGCCATTGTGCAACGGGCAGAGGGCGCCCGTTTGGATTCTTGCAGTGTGGCGCATTTGCGATAGAATGGCTTTAATAGGGCCAGAACGCTGTAAGACGACCCGCCGGAGATCGGCGGACGCAGCAATCCATGAGCCATGGAATCTCCGCCGGCGACGCCCTAACCCCCCCCTGGACTACCAGTCAGGCGGAGTTTTAGGGCGTATAATGTAGGAGGTAATATGCCCACAGCAACGCATTCGCAAAGAGAAGCCGAGTCCTTCCTCGCCTCGCCCGAATTCGAGCGTGCGATGACGAATGACGACGGTCAGGCAGCCCAGCAACATCTCGATGCCGGCCGCCCGATCTACTACGGCGATGCGCGTTTCCCCGGTGGATTGGTGAAGAAGCACCCGGACGGCCGTAAGCAGCTTGTAACGGTCAGCGCCGACGGCAAGATATCCGTCATTCGGGACCTCTGATGCCGCAACTTTGGATCGTCGCTGGCCCCAATGGCGCCGGCAAGACCACCGTTGCGGATCGCTGGCTTTCGCCGCGTATCCCGGTCATCTCGCCCGACACCCTCGCGGTTGAGCGCAACCTTAGTCCAAATCAGGCAGGCCGGGCCGCCGTCGCGGAGCAAGAACGCCTGCTGGCGGCTGGCGACAGCTTTGCGCTCGACACAACTCTTTCCGGGGCTCCTCGCTGAATTGAGTGGGTAAGGGGGGAGCGGATTTCGGTTAAGGGATGGCAAGAAGCGGGGTTCTTGCCCTCCGTCTTCGACGGATTTTTGGGGAGAGAGGAAGCCGTCAAGGACACTTCGACTTCGTCGATCCTCCTTGACGGCGGATTGCCAGACCGGGCTGCCTGGTTGATGCTTGCGGAATGGACGCGAACAAGCTTTTTGCTGCGGCGCTGCCACTGGGTTCGGAAGGGAAGGTAAGCCGGAGTGAGCTCTCCGCGAAGGAGCACACTCTGAAGATCTGGCTAGGGTTTGGAGCAAGGTCATCGGTTTCCCTGTCCGGAATGTCGAAGAGCTTCCCCCGTACACGACACGGTGGAGAAGCGGTGGAGGCAGATGAACTTCTGGCAGTACCGGACCGAGTGGCTCGCTCGGGTTCCTCGGATCGACTGTCCGGAGCATGGAGTTCGGCTGGTGGAGGTTCCTTGGGCCAGGGCGGGGAGCGGGTTTACTCTCATGATGGAGGCGGTCATTTGGATGCTTTCCCGGGAGATGTCGGTTTCCGCGATGGCGGAGATGCTCAAGGAGCAAGAACCCCGGCTCTGGCGGGTCTTGGGGCATTCCGTGGAAAAGGCCTACCGACGCGAGGCCTGGAGAGAGGTCAAGAAGATCCTGGTGGATGAGACCAGGAGCAAGCGGGGCCACCGTTCCGTGACGGTCGTTCCCGATGCGGAGAGCCGGAAGTTGCTCTTTCTTGCCCAGTGGAGAGGAAAGGAGGCTCTGGAGGCCTTTGCCAAGGAGAGGAAGGAACAGAATGCCGATCCGGGGCAGATCGAAGCGATCTGCATGGAGATGAGCCCCTCTTCCATCTCTGGAGCCCGGGAGTTTTTTCCGAAGGCGGAGAGGATTTTTGATCATTTCCCTGTCATGCAGATGGCGGGAGAGGCGGTCGACCAGGTGCGCAAGGAGTTCGGGCGTCAAGGGTTGCTGCCGAAAGGAAGCCTCTGGGCGCTCCGAGGTAACGAATGGACGCGAAGCGAGGAGCAGAAGGGTCTGCGGAGTTCCCTTTGCGCCGCCTATCCTCGATTGGGAAGAGCCATTGGGTTGCGGGAGGCTCTCCAAGAGATCCTCTCCCAGGAGGATCCCCAAGAGCTCCGCTGGTGGTTCCGGTGGGCGGATCGCAGTCGGCTTGCCCCCTTCCGAAGACTCTCCAAAACCATCAAAGAGCATCTGGGGGGAATCATCGCCTTTCTCCAGAGTCGGATCACCAACGGAACCATCGAAGCGATCAACGGGCTGATCCAGCTGGCCAAAAGAATGGCCAGAGGCTTTCGGAGCTTTCGCTACCTGAGAATTGCCGCGTTCCTCAAAGCCGGAAAGCTGCGGCTCGATCTTCCCGCTCTACCCACTTGAAACAGCGAAGAGGCCAATAAGTTCGCATTCAACAAAGGTGAAATCCTGTTTGGAAAGCTGCGCCCCTACTTCCATAAAGTGGGGGTAGCGCCCCTGGATGGCATGTGCTCCACTGACATACTTGTCATTGCACCCAAAAGCCCAAAATGGTTCGGGTTCGTGCTGGGCCACGTTTCGAGTGTCGATTTCGTCGAACATGCGAACGCAGGGTCCAGCGGGACGAAAATGCCGCGCACGAGGTGGGCAGATATGGCACACTACGCAATCACGCGTCCTTCCGAGCCCGTTGCCGCTGCATTCGGAGAGATTGTCCGATCGTTGGTCGACAGTATGTCAGCGGCAATCCATCAGTCCTGTACCCTCGCTACCCTGCGTGACACCCTGCTGCCCAAGCTGATCTCTGGCGAGCTACCCGCGAAGGACGCCGGAAAGTTCGTCGAGGAAATCGTCTGATGTCCACGAACCCCGAACAGATCGACCTGTGGCGGCGGGCTGCGTCGGAGCACCAGCGTCTCGAGTTTAAAGAAGCGAAGAACCAGTTTGACACCCGCAAGCTCAGCGAGTACTGCGTCGCGCTAGCTAACGAAGGGGGCGGAGTGCTGCTGCTCGGTGTAGCCGATAAGCCGCCGCGCCCAGTAGACGGCACGCAGGCATTCCCAGACACCATCGGAACGGCGGAAAAGCTCTTCCAGTCAGTCGGCTTCCGCGTAGACATTGAGGCGGTAGAACATCCAGAAGGGCGCGTGCTCGTCTTTCACATTCCTTCGCGACCGCGCGGCACGGCGTACCATCACGACGGCAAATACCTCATGCGTGCTGGCGAAGCCTTGGTGCCTATGAGCGAAGATCGACTGCGGCGCATATTCGCCGAGGGGCAGCCAGACTGGCTCGAAGAGCCGTCGCGCGCCGACCTTGATGCGCAGCAGGTCGTGGATCTGCTCGACCCGCAAACCTTCTTCGAGCTGCTCAAGCTGCCGTACCCGACCGACCGAATCGGCGTGCTCGATCGGCTCGTGCGCGAACGGCTGGTAGACAAAGCCGACGGCACGTACACGATCCGTAGACTGGGTGCGCTACTGCTGGCACGCGACCTGGAAAACTTTCCGGACATGTCACGCAAGATGCCCCGTGTAATTGTCTATGCTGGCTCGTCGAAACTAGAGACCCGCCTGGACTGGACGGGCACCCGTGGCTACGCAGTAGGCTTCCAGGGATTGGTGCGCTTCGTGATGACACAGCTTCCGCAAAACGAAGTGATCGAGGACGCGCTGCGCAAAGAGGTCAAGCTGGTGCCGGACGTCGTGATCCGCGAGCTGGTTGCCAATGCGCTGATTCACCAGGACTTCATGGTGAGCGGTGCGGCAGTAATGGTCGAGATCTATAGCAATCGCGTGGAAATATCGAATCCCGGCGAACCACTGGTGCCTGTAGAGCGCTTCATCGACGGCTACCAATCGCGCAATGAACGCCTGGCGGATCTGATGCGCCGTATGGGCGTTTGCGAGGAAAAGAGCAGCGGCATCGACCGGGTCGTACAAGCGGCCGAGTTCTACCAGTTGCCAGCGCCGGACTTCCGCTCGGGTTTCCGGCGCACGTCGGTGACGATCTACGGACCGCGCCCATTCGAGGCGATGGATCGCAATGACCGGGTGCGTGCCTGCTACCAGCACTGCGTCCTGAAGTGGGTGCGGTCGGAACGCATGACCAACCAGTCGTTGCGCGAACGGTTTCACCTGGGCGAAGACAAGGCGACCATTGCCTCTCAGGTGATCGCAGCCACGATCGAGGCCCGCCTAATCAAAGCTGACGAGAGCGTCGGCGGTTCCAGGAAGTTCGCCCGGTATCTGCCGTCCTGGGCCTAATGCTTATTTAATAGCGAACAGGGCCATGCAGCCGATGCCGACTCAATACCATTGCCAATCAACGTCTTACTTATTTAAGGCTTTCCCCGAACGGAGGCCGCCGGTGAAAACGCCCAATGCCTTGGAATTGCTTGGGGGATGCCATTTGGTGGTCCGATGGGCGGCTTTTCCGAATCCCAGGTGTGCAAGCCGCCCTTGCTCGGCTGGAGACCATCAACTGGCGCATCGCCCAAAGCCCCGACATCCCTGCGACCGAACGCCGGGCGCCGCGACTATGGCAGCACTGTGCTCGCAAGGCGGTTGTGGTTTCTCGAAACACTGGAGCACACTGAACGCGCGGCAGCGTGAATAACGGCATCCTTGCGATTCGGCGCGGACTTGCCTACGAAGGCGATGCGCACTTTCTCCGCGCCATTCATCCCGTTTCTGTCATCACTCCGGCCAGTACGAGTTTATCGAACCCGTGCCGGGCCACGATCTCGGAGGAGTTGTTTTTCAGGCTTCTCGCTGAATTGAGTGGGTAAGGGGAGAGCGGATTTTTAGTTAAGGGATGGCAAGAACCCTGTTTCCCTCCATCCATTCACCTACATCCGCTGTCCGTACCCATTCAGTTCAGCGGAGAGCCCCACTTCGTCCAACAGCACATTGGCCAGGAGCGGTGAGAGGGGGCCGCCTTGCGGCGTCCCTTCTGATCTGTCCATCACCACGCCACCCGCCATGATCCCGGCCTGCAGGTAGCGCCGAATCAGCCGCAGAACGGCCTTATCGGAGATTCGCTTCGCAAGTCGGTCCATAAGAATGTCGTGATTGACCCGATCAAAGAACTTCTCAAGATCAACATCGACAACCACCCGGAAACCTTCCTGTGCATAGCGCTGCGCTTGTAGCACCGCGTCATGTGCACTCCGGCCAGGGCGAAAGCCATAGCTGAATTCAGAGAATGTCGGATCAATCAACGGCTGCAAAACTTGCAGCAAGGCCTGTTGAATCAGCCGATCCATGACCGTCGGTATACCCAATTCACGCATGCCGCCTGTCGGTTTTGGAATTTCAACGCGGCGCACAGCCTGAGGCTGATGCTTTCCGGCGATGAGTTCCTTGCGAACCTGCGGCCAACGTTCCTTGAGGTGTTCGGCGGTCTGCTCAATCGTCAGTCCATCGACGCCTGCACTACCCTTATTGGCTTTGACGCGTTTCCACGCCGCAGCCATGCTCTCACGCGATAGGACTTGCGTTAGCAAATCGCCTCGCCCCAAGCCTTCTTGTTGTTGACGCGCCGGACGTGCTTCATCACGAGCCACATCGACACGGGCTTCACCCGCGCCAATAGTGTCCCACCCTGGTTGCCCAGGCTTCTGATGCGATGCACTTCCAAGCGTCATAACTTCCAGCTCTCCTTCTCGTTTGGCCCTTCGCCGGTTGCCCGGCTACTACGGCCTCTGCTGACTTCTCGCCCCGGCTTGCGCCGTCACCCTTTCAGGCGTGAAGCGAGATCTCCCCAGGTAAGAACGCGATCCTTCCCCGCACAACCGCCAGATCTACGCGATTTCACATTGACCACAAAAGCTTCGCAGTGATGTGCCTGCTCGCCTTGATCCACCACGCCTCGTATCTGATTCTTGTTCATCGGCTCACGGTTTCTTTCCACGCTTCCTTCCCACGCTCGGTCGCCCTCATGCAGTTGCGTTTCCATTCGCTCGCTGTGGTCAGCTCACGGGAGGACTTTCACCTCCAAGATCGCGCCCATGCTGGGCGCACATCGGCATAGGGGGCGGCAGTTAGCCGCGCCCCTGCCCCACCACCTGGCATGCGGGTCCGCACCAGGCGGTTCGAGAAGTTGAGGTCATGTGAGTCGAGGTACTCCAAGTTCGTCGAAGTATTTGACGGTGAGGACGCGATTCAAACCCGCTTCGCTGTGACCCCACCAGTGCCCGGCACCACCTGCGATTTGCGCTGCCAACTCATGATTCGCCCCCAGTGCCCTGAGCCGACTGTAAACAGTCCTCCCGGTGCGCCAGTGCTTGAGCTGGATCGCGCGGAGTCGATGCCTTGTCCATGAATCCAGGTCTTTAAACGTCTGAGGGGTTTGCGCGAGCCGGAAGTAAGACTTCCATCCCGGCAGATATTCCCGCATCTGCTCTGCGATCTGCACCATGCCTTTGCCACCAACCCGTCGTGTGATGAGCCGTATACGTTGTTTGAACGTGTCGAGCGCCTTAGGCGCGACGGCAATCTTGACCGTGCCCTTGGTCCACCGCCGTAGGCAGTAGCCAAGGAACTTGCGGCCAAAGACCGGTCCCACTTCGGTTTTCTTCTCGTTCACCACCAGATGGAGCTTTGCATATAGCTTTCTCAGCGATGCCAGCACCCGCTCGCCAGCCTTCTGACTGCGCACGTAAACGTTGCAGTCATCGGCATAACGCGCAAAGCGATGACCCCGCCGTTGCAGGTCTTGGTCCACTTCGTCCAACAGCACATTGGCCAGGAGCGGTGAGAGGGGGCCGCCTTGTGGCGTCCCTTCTGATCTGTCCATCACCACGCCACCCGCCATGATCCCTGCCTGCAAGTAGAGCCGAATCAGCCGCAGAACGGCCTTATCGGCAATGCGCTTGGCAAGCCGGTCCATGAGGATGTCGTGATTGACCCGATCAAAGAACTTCTCCAAATCCACATCGACCACCACCTGAAAACCTTCCTGCACATAGAGCTGGGCTTGAAGCACCGCATCATGTGCACTCCGGCCAGGGCGAAAGCCATAGCTGAATTCAGAGAATGTCGGATCAATCAACGGCTGCAAAACTTGCAGCAAGGCCTGTTGAATCAGCCGATCCATGACCGTCGGTATACCCAATTCACGCATGCCGCCTGTCGGTTTTGGAATTTCAACGCGGCGCACAGCCTGAGGCTGATACTTTCCGGCGATGAGTTCCTTGCGAACCTGCGGCCAACGTTCCTTGAGGTGTTCGGCGGTCTGTTCAATCGTCAGTCCATCGACGCCTGCACTACCCTTATTGGCTTTGACGCGTTTCCACGCCGCGGCCATGTTCTCACGCGATAGGACTTGCGTTAGCAAATCGTCTCGCCCCAAGCCTTCTTGTTGTTGACGCGCCGGGCGTGCTTCATCACGAGCCACATCGACACGGGCTTCACTCGCGCCAACAGTGTCCCGCCCTGGTTGTCCAGGCTTCTGATGCGATGCACTTCCAAGCGTCATAACTTCCAGCTCTCCTTCTCGTTTGGCCCTTCGCCGGTTGCCCGGCTACTACGGCCTCTGCTGACTTCTCGCCCCGGCTTGCGCCGTCACCCTTTCAGGCGTGAAGCGAGATATCCCCAGGTAAGAACGCGATCCTTCCCCGCACAACCGCCAGATCTACGCGATTTCACATTGACCACGAAAGCTTCGCAGTGATGTGCCTGCTCGCCTTGCCCAGTCGCGCCTCATATCCAGTTCTTGTCCATCGGCTCGCGGGTTCATTCCATGCTTCCTTCCCACGCTCGGTCACCCTCACGCAGTTGCACTTCCTTTCGTTCGCTGTGGTCAGCTCACGGGAGGACTTTCACCTCCAAGATCGCGCCCATGCTGGGCGCACACATCCTCCCCGGCCTAAAGCCCGGAGATTCCTACGGCGCTCAACCCGGGCTTGATCCGTAATGAGCCGCTTCGGTGGGTTACACCGAGGACTCCGCCAGATCGGCCTCGATCTCCTCCAAGTGCTGGCGACGGCTTAACGGAGCGAGGAGAGAGTAGACGCAGGGGACGACGAAGAGGGTGAAGAAGGTCGACACGACGATCCCGCTGATCACGACGATCGCCAGCGGCTTCCGCACCTCGGCTCCGGGGCCGACGCCCAAGGCGGCGGGCAGTGCCGCCGCGATGGTGGCAAAGGAGGTCATCAAGATGGGCCGGAGCCGAATGGCCGCCGCATCGAGAAGGGCCTCGGGAAGCGGGAGCCGCTCCTCGAAGCGCTTCTTGTTGAAAAACTCAACCAAAAGGATCGAGTTCTTCATGGCGAGACCTACGAGGAGAATGATGCCGATCCCGCTGTAGATGTTGAGCGACATCCCGGTGAGGTAGAGGCCCTGAAAGGCACCGATCAGGGAAAAGGGAATCGCCACCAGCACCACCAGCGGATAGAGGAAGCTGTTGAACTGAGCGCCCAGGAGCATGTACGCCAGGAGGATTCCCAGGGCGAAGGTCACCGGGAAGGAAGCAAAGGTCTCTTTCGCGGTCTGGCTGCTCCCGGTCGGCTCGACGCTGTAGCCCGGAGGAAGCTCCTTTTGGCAGATCGCCAAAGCGGTATCCAGCGCCTTCGCCTGGGAAACCTCGGGCTTCACGTTCGCGAAGAGGGTGATCGCCCGCCGCCGGTTTTCCCGGGTGATATCGAGCAGCTTCGGCACAACGCGCAATTCCGCGATATCCTTGAGCCGGATCATCTCCCCACCGTAGCCCGACCAGAGCGGAAGATCGGCCACATCCTCCGGCTCCCGCCACTGGCCCGGCTCGAGCCGAATGCGCACGTCGTAGCGGCGGTTGTCTTCCCGGTTGGTATATTGCCCTTGGCGCATCCCTCCGATCGCGGTCCCGATGACATCGGCGAGCGTCTGCATGCTGATGTTCGATTCCGCGGCTTTTTGCCGATCGGGGATCACCTCGAGCTCGGGCATTCCCGTGCGGTAGTCGGTATCCAGGTCGGTGTAATAGCCCGTCGCCTCCATCTGATGGAGGATGCTCTCCGCCCGCGCCTGAAGCACGGCGTAGTCCGACCCGCGCAGCGACAGCTCGATGTTGGTCCCGCGCTTGCTGCTGAAGGCGCTCTGACTGATATCGATCACCTTGATGTGGAGATCACCATATGCGGGCTTCTTGAACTCCTTTCGCCATATGCGGATGATCTCCTGAAGCCGCTCTTTCCTCTCCTTCCGCGGCTGGAGCGTCACGAAGATCGCTCCGCGGTTCACCTCGCCCCCGGAATAGCCGCCCACCGTCGTGAAGAAGTGAGCGACCGGCGGCTGGCTCTTGAGATAGGCTTCCAGCTCCTGAACCCGATTACTCGTATACTCAAGCGAGCTCCCCACCGGCGTTTCGATCCGCAGGAGGGCCATGCCGAGATCTTCCGAGGGAGCGAGCTCCCGGTGCAGCAGGGGGAAGACGCGAAGGGAGAGAAAGAAGAGCGCAAAGGAAGCGAGGACGACGAGCCACCGGTAGTGGAGGGCGAAGCCAAGAAAGCCTCGGTAGACCCGCCCCATCTTCTGATAGAAACCTTCGAGCCAGTTCTCGACCGGTCCCGGCCCACGTGCCCCGCTCACGAACTCGGCACAGCGCATCGGAGCGAGCGTGAGCGCCTCTAAAAGGGAGATGAGCACCGCGCACGAGATCACGGCACCGAACTGGAAGAGGAACTTGCCCACCACTCCTCCCAGGAAGGCGATCGGGGCAAAGACAGAAACGATCGTCAAGGTGGCAGCGGAAGCTGCGAAGAAGATCTCGCGGGTTCCGTCGAGAGCGGACCGCTCGGGGCTCTTGCCCAGCCGGTGGTGGCGCGTGATGTTCTCCAAGACCATGATTGAATCGTCGATCACGATGCCGACCGCCATGGAGAGAGCCAGAAGCGTAAAGAAATTGAGGGTAAAGCCCATCGCCCGGCAGAAGATGAAGCTCCCGAGAATCGAGATCGGGATCGAGAAGAGCACGTTCACTGTGGTCCGAAAGGAGCCGAGAAAGGCGAGGCAGACGAGGGTGGTTACGCCAATGGAAAAGAGAAGAGTGAAAGCGGTCTCCCGAATCGCCTCGGCCGTGAAGACCGAAGAGTCGTAACGGGTACCGATCGTCATTCCGGACGGCAGGTCGGGCTTGATCTCCGCCATGATCCGCTTGGCCGAATTGGCCACTTCGATCTCGTTGTAACCGCGCAGCTTTTGCAGACCCAAGCCCACGGAGGGAACTCCGTCGCTCCGCGCGAAACGGCGCGGGTCCATGAGACCATCCTCAGGCCGAGCAATCTGCGCAAGCGGGGTGAACGAGTCGGCTGGGCCCCGCACATTGCTCAGCGTGTTCGTCGCAAAGCTGGTTGTCCCCGCAGTGCCCGCCATTCCGCCTTGCGAGGAAGCAATGCCGGTCAAAGGAGGAAGGTTCGCCCCCCCCGACCCTCCCCGATGGTTGAGAGCGAGCCCCCCCATCTCCTCCGGCGACCTCACCTCGCCCATCACCCGGACGTTGATCTCGTTGTGGGCACTTTCCAGGTAGCCCGCGGCCGTTTCCTGGTATTCGGCCCGGAAGAGGTTGAGAACGTCGTTGGGAGCGACCTGATATTGCGCCAGCTTGTTCCGATCGAGCCAGACGCGGAAGTTCCGATCCGTCCAGCCCCCGAGCTGGATGTCGCCGACCCCCTGCACTAAGGAAAACTTGTCGCGAACGCGCGTATCCACATAGCGAATGATATCCTTCAAGGGTCGATCCCAGGTGACCGCAAGCCAGAGAATCGGGGAGTCGTTCTGATTGACCTTGAAGATCACGGGGGGATCCACGTTGTAGGGGAGCTGCACCGCCCGGATCTTGGAATTCGTCTCCTGCAGGGCCGCGTCGATATCCCGATCCAGGCGAAAGTCGAGCTGAATCCGCGCGACACCCTGCATGATCGTGCTCGTGACGTCCCGGATCCCCTGCACCGACATGAGCACCTCCTCCAGCGGATCGACGACCTCGGCTTCCATGACCTCGGGAGATGCACCGGGCCACTGGGCGACGACGGTCAAGACCGGGTAGGTCACATCCGGAAGCCGGCTGATCCCGAGGGAAAAGAGGCAGAGAATGCCGAAAAAGACCAGGGATGCCATGAGCATCCATGCAGCGACCGGTCGACGAATCGCAAGCTCAGGCAAGTTCATGGGATGCCGTCCGGGCTCTGCGGGGCCTCCGCATGCTCCCAGACCGCCCGAGCTGGCCTCTCGCCGGGAGAAGAAGGCCGCCGGGGAGGTCGTTCCAGGCGGGCCAGCACGCGATAGGCCGCTGGAACCACGAAGAGGGTGAAGAAAGTGGAAACGGTCACCCCTCCCAGGATCGTGATCGCCATGGGGATCCGGCTTTCGGAGCCCGGACCGATCGCGAGAGCCGGCGGGAGGGCCGCCGCCAGCGTCGCCACGGAGGTCATCAGAATCGGACGGAGCCGGATCGGCCCCGCTTCCAGCAGCGCTTCCCGAACCGGAAGACCGTCGAGGTGCCGCTTCTGGTTCGCAAATTCGACGAGCAGGATCGAGTTCTTCTTTGCGATGCCCATCAGCAGGACCAGGCCGATCATGCTGTAGAGATTGATCGACTGGTGCGCGAGATAGAGAGCGAGCAGCGCCCCGCTCAAGCTGAACGGAAGCGCCAGCAAGACGGTCAAGGGATGGATGAAGCTGTTGAACTGAGAGGCGAGGACCATGTAGGCGATCACGATCCCCACCCAGAGAGCGAACTGGAGGCTGCCGAAGGTCTCCTCGAAGGCGGCGGCTCCGCCGCTCCAGTAGACCCGGTAGCCGTGGAGGACCTGCTTATCGGCAATCTTGCGGGCCTCGGCCAGAGCCGCTGCCTGCGACTTTCCGGGAGCGACGTTGGCAAAGACCGTGATCGCCCTCTCCCGCATGCGTCGTCCGAGCGTCTGATAGGTCGAGACGGTCTCGAAATGGGCCACCGAGGTGATCGGCATATACTCGTTCGAATTGGTCCGGACAAAGAGCTTCTGAATATCCTCGGGCTTCACGCGCTCTCCGCCCTCCAAGCGGACCCGGATGTCGTAGCGACGCTCTCCGTTGGTGAACTGGCTCTGGGCCACGCCTCCGATCGCGACCGCCACCGTGTTGGAGATGTTTTGAATGGGCATGGCACAGGCGTTGGCGGCGAAGCGGTCGGGGAAGACGCGCACCTCAGGCATTCCGTCCCGGAAATCGGAATCGAGATCGACGAAGTAGCCCGATTTTCTCATCTGTTCGGTGATCTTGGCGACCTGCTCCCGGAGTACCTTGTAGTCGCGCCCCCGTACCGAGAACTCGATCGGTAACCCGCGCCCCGTGGTGAATCCCCGGATCGAGAGATCCTGGAGGGCCACCTTGACTCCCCCGAGCTTGGTGAGCTCCGTCCGCAGCCGATCCCCCATCTCTTGCTGGGTCAGCTTTCGTTCTCCCTTGGGCTTGAGCGTCACGTAGACCGTGCCCACGTTGACCTGGGCATCGATCAGGTTGCCGTCGCTCGCCCCCGTGCGTTGAATGAATCCGCCGACCTCTCCAAAGGCCCGCTCCACCTCGGGGTGAGTCGCGATGATCGCCTCGCACTCTTCCAGCTTCTTTTGCGTGTAATGGATCGAGGAGCCGACCGGCGTCTGGATGCGCACGAGGAAAGAGGATTCGTCTTGCGCGGGGATCAGCTCCTTGGGCAGCAGCGCAAGGAAGCGCAGGGAGAGGGCGAAGAGGGCGGCCGCCGCCAGCAGGATGAGCCAGGAGTGATCGACGCAGATGCGCAGGAAGAACCGGTAGATCCGCGAAAGCCCGTGAAAGATCCGGTCCATGAGCCAGGCAAGCCCCCGGCGATGGCTCGGATCCTCGAGCAGCTGCGAGCAGCGCATCGGAGTCAGGGTGATCGCCTCGAGGAGGGAAAGCGCGACGGCGGCGGTGATGGTTACCCCGAATTGATAGAAATATTTCCCGACGATCCCGCGCATGAACGCAACCGGCAGGAAGATGGCCACGATCGCCACCGTGGCGGCGACGGCCGCGAAGGTAATTTCCCGAGCGCCGATCTGGGCGGCCCGCACCCTGCTCTGGCCCATTTCCCTGTGGCGGACGATGTTCTCCAGAACCATGATCGCGTCGTCAACGATGATGCCGATCGCCAGGGAGAGGCCGAGAAGGGTGAAGAAGTTGAGGGTGAAACCAAGAAAGTAGAGGATGATGAAGGTCCCGAGCACCGAAGTGGGAATCGAGAGAAGGACATTGAGGGTAGAGCTCCACGTCCCCAAGAAAAGATAGCAGACGACCGCCGTCACCAGGGCCGACAGGAGCAGGGTAAAGAGGGTCTCCTGGATCGCCTCCTCGATATGGTGCGTCCGGTCATAGGCGACCGCGACCTCGAATCCGGGAGGCAGATGGCGCTTGACTTCCTCGAGCTTCTGCTTGACCGCCCGCGCGACCGCCACCGAATTGGCACCCGGTTGCTTCTTGATGCCGAGTCCCACAACCGGCTGGCCGCCGCTGACGGCGATCCGCCGAATATCATCGAGCCCGTCCTCCACCCGCCCGACATCCTTAATGTGAATGGGGGATCGATAGACGAGCTCGGTTCCTCGTCTCTTGATCTGGATGTCGCCCACCGCTTCCGGTGTCAGCCCTTCCCCCATGGCCCGGACGTTCATCTCCCGCCGGGAGTTTTCGAGGTAGCCGGCCGCAACCTCCACCTGCTCCTGCTGCAGTGCCGTCTGCACGTCAAGCAGGGTGAGCTGCAGTGGCTTGAGCTTCTCGTTGTCGACCCAGACCCGCAGGTTGCGGACGTTGTAGCCGGCCAGCACGATCTCCCCGACCCCGGGGACGATTTGGAATTCATCGTGCAGGACCAGATCGACATAGGTCACCAGATCGTGCAGCGTCTTATCCTTGCCCGATACCGAAAGGATCAGGATCGGCTGCTCTTCCGGATTGTCCTTGGTGAGGATCGGCTGCGCAACGGGCTGGACGGTCTGCGTCGCCGCCTGCGTCGTGGTATCGTAGGGGAGCTTGACCGAGCTGACCTTCGATTGGACCTCGGTCAGTGCCGCATCGATCGGCCTCCCAAGGTCGAACTCGAGGATGATCGACGCCTGCCCCTGCTCGATAAAAGAAGTGATGTTCCGCAGCCCCTGGGCGGAAATCACGGCTTCCTCGATCGGATCGACGATCGCCGTCTCCATGATTTCGGGTGCTGCGCCCGCCCACTGGAGGTTGATCGTCAACACGGGGAAGTCGATCTCCGGGAGATCGCTCACCCCCAGCCGGCCGAGGGAGATCGCCCCGAAGATGAGGAGTCCGGCCATGAGCATCCACGCGAAGACGGGCCGACGAATGGAGAGATCGGAGAGAGTCATCTGGATGCCCCATCCTCAAGTCAGTGGCCCGATGCCTCTTCCCGGGGAGGGTCTGTCGCGCGATCCCACAGCCGCGCGCCTGTGGATCTCAACCGATTGAACCGCCCAAGCGAGCGGATGTTGCGGAGGATCGCGTCGTCTGCCTACGACCGACGGATGCCCGCTACAGGCCGCCGGAAAAGGCTCCGGTCTCCATCGCCTCGTTGGGAATGAAAGAAGGCACAACCTTCTGTCGCGGTATTCTCCCATGTTGACCCGCCGCCCCTTCGGGAGCCGCCGGAACCGGCAGTCGAGGAGGGCCGGGAATGACGATGATCGGCGCGTCCTGGCGCTGCTGGAAATACCCTCCTCCCTCCGGGAAGGTCTTCCATAGGACCGTCCCTGCCGGAGCGCCTTCGGAGGAGACGCTGGCTCGGCTTGCCGCGCACGCGCCTGGGGAGGACAAAGCGATGCACGAGCAGAAGACGGCGAGGAGGATCGAAAGAGGAAGGAAGCGTCGTTTGACCGGCATGAAAACCAGTCTAACCCGTTCCTTCCCCGAGGGAAAAGAGGGAAAACGCGGCACCCGCCGCCCGGATGCCTTCGCTCAACGACTTTCCCTTAGGAACGACAAGGTCTTGCGCAAGCTTTCGCGAGCGCGGAAGAGCAGGGCGCGGGTCGCGCTCAACGAGAGTCCGAGGACCCGTCCGATCTCCTCATAGGAGAGATCGTCGTAGCTCTTGAGGACGACCGCGAGCCGCTGCTTTGGAGGCAGGGAGGCGATGGCGCGCTCGACCAGCTCGAGCCGCTCCTTGTCGACGAGCAGCTCCGCGGGAGAGCGGGGAGAAGCGGAGGGAGTCCCCTCCCATGCATCGTCGCCGGTAAAAACGAGTGCGGAGGAGGAGGAGCGGCGGCGCAGCTCGTTCAGGACAAGCCGCCGTAAGATCGTGAAGAGCCAAGTGCGGAACTTCGCCGTCGGCCGATACCGCTTGGCCGCCCAATAGACGCGCAGGAAGACCTTTTGCGTAATCTCTTCCGCGACGAAGCGATCTTGCAGCATCTTGACGGCCGTGCCGAAAACGGCAAGCTCATGGCGCTCGATGAGCCGTCGAAAGGCTTCGTCATCGCCCTTGGCGATCTTCGCCATGAGCGCGATGTCTTCGGATTCTTCCTCCACCACGCTTTCGTTTCCGGCCTTCTTACCCGGCGGGAGGTAGAATCACGCCCATTTTCCGGGCGTCGTAATCCCTCCCGATCGCTCCCTGTCGCAAGAAGGGAAAGATTGCCTATTGCGGAGCCGAAACCGGCATCACCGGCGGTGCCCCGGGGCCGGAGGGCGAGCTCGTTTGGAGCATATCATGAAGCGGAAGTCCGGTGCGATTCAAGTTCCCGTCGGCCAAGCCCGCCTGGACGAAGAGATTCACCAGTTGATACCGGGCGTTCATCTCGTTCTGATGAAGTGACAGCCTCGCCTGCTGGTAGGTGTTGAGAGCCACCAGCACATCGAGGAGTTGCGCCACTCCCCGCTGAAAGTCGTGCCGCTGAGCGGCGAAATAGAGCGCCGCAACCTCGACCTGCTCCCGGTACTGGAGCACCTGCCCTACCGCGGCGTTGAACAGAGCGAAGGCGATCCGGAGGCTCTGATCGGCGGTACGCTTCAAATTCTCCACCTGGAGCTCGGCCGAGTGGACGAGCGCCCGCTCCTGGCGGACATACCCGGTATAGAGGCCGCCCGTAAAGAGCGGCATCGTCGTCACGATATTGGTGTTCCAGACGACCGGCGAATCGGGCTGGTGGCTCAAGAAGTAGGTGCCGGCGACGGCCGTGCGAGGGCCAAACTCGCCGATGGCGACCGCGAGCGTCGCCTTCTGGGAGCGCAGGAGCTGCACCTGGGCCAGCACGTCCGGTCGGCTCCCCACATGTGCCAGGTAATCTTCCAGGGTTTGCGATCCGGGGAACGCCTGGCTCTCCTTGAGGTCGATCCTCTCCGGACCGATGCCCAGGTAGTAGTTGAGCACCGCCTTGTACTGGTTCATCAACCCGACGTAGCCCTCGCGCGCAGCGACCGCGGCCGCGAGATTCGCCTGCCCTTGAAAGACGTCGGCGGGACGAGACCGGCCCACCTTGAATCGATACTGGAGCTCGTTTACCAGGTTGCGCAAAATGGCGATCTGATCTTCGAGGATCTTGACGCTGCCTTCGTAATTGAGCTCTTGATAAAACCCCTGGGCGACATTCGAGTAGAGGTTCTGGTAGTCCCACGCCATCGAGTAGGTCTGCGCCGAAGCGGTCGCCCGGGCCGCGGCCACCCGGTTCTGCTGACGCATGCTGTCGAAGAGGAGCCAGGTCGAGTTGATCGAGTTGAAGGAGAAGTACCCGCCCGATTGTCCCACGGCGACCCCACCAACGACCGGGATGACCCCCGTAGTGTTCTGAAAGCTCTGCTCGTTCTGCCAGGAAAATTGTGGTAGGAACGCCGACTGGTTCTGGGCCACTACCGCCTGCTGGGCGCGGACGGTCTGATAATCGATCTTCAGCTGATCCCATCGGATCGCTGCCAGCCGGTAGCATTCCGACAGGTCGATCGCCTTTGGATCCTCCCGTTTTGCGGCAATGGGAGAGACGGCTTGCAGCAGCACGTCAAAGGAAGGCATGTTCGAAACGGCGGGGCGGCCGGGCTCCGGCTGTGCCTGAGCCGGCAGCGCGCGAAGGGGCCAGTCCGGACGCGCGCGTTCCGCCTTCTCCTGCGATTGTGCCGCGACCGGCCAGGGAAGCAGGCTGAGCAGGCAGAGGACTCCGACGCCAAGCGCCCTCTTCTCGCGCTTCTGTTTCGCCCCTCTCCAGAGACCGATGCTTCCGCTCCGGCTTACGTCCATGATCCACTACGGTAGGGAAGCCTTGAGCACCGGCGGGTTGCCTGGACCCACGGGCGGGCCGGTGCGAAGGATGTTCTGCACGGGAAGGCCCGTGGCCTCGATGTTGGTCGGAGTCAAGCCCGCCTGGACGAAGAGGTTCACCAATTGATACCGGGCGTTCATCTCGTTCTGATGCAGGGAGAGCCGCGACTGCTGATAGGTGTTCAGGGCCACGAGGACATCAAGGAGCTGGGCGACCCCGCGCTGGAAGTCGTCTCGCTGCGCCGCGTAGTAGAGCGCAGAAACCTCGACCTGCTCCCGATACTGGAGGACCTGCTCCACCGCTGCGTTGAAAAGAGCGAAAGCGATCCGAAGGTTCTGGTCGGCGGTCCGCTTCAAATTCTCCACCTGGAGCTCCGCGACATGGACGAGCGCCCGCTCTTCCCGGACGGTGGCCGTGAGCAGTCCCCCGGTAAAAAGCGGCATCGTCGCCACGATGTTGACCGTCCAGAGCACCGGTGAATCCGGCTGGTGACTCAAGAAGTAGCTCCCCGACACGCCCGCCCGTGGGCCAAAATTCCCGATAGCAACCGCCAGCGCCGCCTTCTGCGCCCGCAGGAGCTGGAGCTGCGCGAGAACGTCCGGCCGGCTTCCGATGTGGATCAAGTAGTCTTCCAAGGCCTGAGACCCGGGAAAAGGCTGCATCTCCTTCAGGTCGATCTTCTCCAGGCCAATGCCCAAGTAGTAGTTGAGGGTCGCCTTGTACTGATTCATCAACCCGATATATCCCTCCCGCTGAGCGACCGCCGCGGCGAGATTCGCTTGAGCCTGGAAGACATCGGCGGGCCGGGACCTTCCGATCTTCAGCCGATATTCGAGCTCAGTGACAAGGCCCTGGAGAGCGGCAATCTGATCTTCGAGGATGGAGACGCTCCCTTCATAGTTGAGCTCCTGATAGAACGCCTGGGCGACATTGAGATAGAGCATCTGGTAATCCCGCCGCAGCGTGTAGGATTGAGCGGCCGCATCCGCCCGAGCCGCGGCCACCCGGTTCTGCTGCCTCAGGCTATCGAAGAGAAGCCAGGTCGTGTTGATCCCGTTGAAGGAGAAGTAGCCCTGGGAGGTTCCTATGGCCACTCCGCTTACGGTGGGAATGACCCCCGTCGTGTTCTGGAAGCTCTGCATATTTTCCCACGAAAACTGCGGGAAAAATGCCGAGAGGGTTTGCGTCACTACCGCCTGCTGAGCGCGCAGGGTCTGGTAGTCGATCTTGAGTTGGTCCCAGCGGATCGCTGCCATCTGGTAGCAGCCGGCCAGGTCGAGCGCCTTCGGATCCGACCGTTTCACAGCGATCGGCGAAACCGCCTCCAGCAGCGTCTCAAGCGAAGGGGCGTTGCCGGGCGCCGGACGCCCTTGCACGGGCTGCTCATAGGATGGCAGCGACCGAGCCGGGTGAGCCAACCGCGCTTTTCCCGTGCTGGGCTCCGTCTGCGCGAAGGCCGGTCCAGCAGCAAGAATCGGGCAAAGCAGCATCCGGGCAAGCGCCGCGACGCCACGGTGCAACCGCGCGCGATGGATCTTCTTACTCTTCACACTATGCAGACCACCGGGGGGCATTTGCCTCGGTACATTCGCTTCCCGCACGCAGGCCGACGAACGGATTAAACCCGGTCGCCCCCAAATTGTCTCCCTCCGGCGGCACTATTCTCTCAATGCGCCAGATCGGTCAATGCAAGCGGAATCGTTCCACCAAGGGATCGGAAGCGGAGGGTGCACGGCGCCACACGAGGCACCCTATCCGATCGCTTCGCCCTGAGGGGAGAGCTCCTTTGCCAGGTCTGGGAAGAGCCGCTGCAACGCCTCCCGGTACTTGGCTTGCGTCTGCGTCACGATCGGCTCCGGCAACTCGGGAGCGGGCGGCCGTTTGTCCCAGGCAAGGGAGTCGAGGTAGTCTCGAACGAACTGCTTGTCGAAGCTGGGCTGCGACCCGCCAGGTCGATACTCCGACAGAGGCCAGAACCGCGAGCTATCGGGGGTCAGCACCTCATCGATCAGGAGAAGCTCCTCTCCCCGCATCCCGAACTCGAATTTCGTGTCCGCAACGAGGATCCCCCGCTCCGCCGCATAGTTCCTTCCCGCGCCGTACAGCGCCAAGGAGAGCGAGGCGACGCGGGCATAGAGATCCGCTCCGATCCGCCTCTCCGCTTCGGACGGCGTCAGAGGCAGGTCATGACCGACCTCCGCCTTCGTCGTCGGGGTGAAGAGCACCTCCGGAAGCAGATCCCCTTCCCGCAGTCCGCGCGAAAGCGCCTGCCCCGCCACCCTTCGCGTGCTCTCATACTCCTTCCAGGCGGAGCCCGCCAGGTAGCCGCGCACCACGCACTCGATGGGAAGCGGACGGCAGGGCTTGGCTCGGGTGAGCCGTCCCGTCCATTCCGGAAAAGGAACCTCCGGCGGGAGATCGTAGCCCAAGACGTGATGGGGACAGAGTGGTGCCAGGAGAGCAAACCAGCCGCGGCTCACCTGCGTGAGAATTCTCCCCTTGCCGGGAATCGGCGTCGGCAGGATGCAGTCGAATGCCGAGATCCGGTCTGAGGCCACGAGCCAAAGCTCGTCCCGCCAGGAATAGAGATCCCGAACCTTGCCTCGGTGGAGGAGCCGGAGCCCCGACTGGGCGATTTCGCTTTCGCTCCGCATCGTCCCTGTTTACCCTGCCGCCTTTCCTTCCGTAAAGAGCAGGCGTCGCGGGGAAGAAGCCGTGCAGCCTTGCCAAGCTTCCGGACAAGCCGCTAGGATTCTGCGCAGGAGCCGGTTAGCGGCCCTGCACCTCCGTGGTGCGCCGTTCCTTGCCGCGTATGGAGGTCGCCCGCATCCAGATTCGTGGGAAGTTTTTCTTCGAAGAGGGGAAGAAATTTCCCGTCCAGGGGGTGACCTACGGTCCGTTCGCTCCTCGTTCGCCCGACGAAACGCCTTTTCCCGAATCGGCGGCGATTCGGGATGATTTCTCGCGGATCCGGGAATGCGGCTGCAATCTCCTCCGGGTCTACCACCTTCCTCCGCTCGACCTGCTCGATTCCGCGGTCGACCACGGGCTGCGGGTTTTGATCACGATCCCCTGGGTCGAGCGCACCCTTTTTTGGAAAGATCGGCGCGTTCTCCGCAAGATCCGCGCTCATGTCCGAAAATCGGTGCGAGAGAGAGCCGGACACCCGGCGATCTTCGCCTACCTGGTCGACAACGAGATGCCTCCCGATCTCGTCCGGTGGGCTGGAGCCGGGCGAATCGAGCGCCATCTCGATTTCTTGATGGAGATCGTGCGGGAAGAGGATCCCGGAGCTCTCGTCAGCTATGCGAATTATCCCCCGACCGAATACCTCCGCCCCCCCTCGGTCGACTTCGTCGCCTTCAACGTGTATCTTCATCGGCCTGCGGACCTGAGCGCCTATTTGGCGCGCCTCCAAACTCTTTCGGGCGAGAAGCCTCTGCTGGTCACCGAGTTCGGCATGGACACCCTGCGCCATACGGAAATCGAGCAGGCCGATCTCCTCGCCGCCCACGTCGAGACGGTTTTTCACTCGGGCTTGGCCGGCACGGTCCTTTTCTCATGGACGGACGAATGGTTCACGGGAGGCTTGGAAATCACCGATTGGGCGTTCGGATTGGTGAGGAAGGATCGGAGCCCGAAGCCAAGCTTCCATCGGGTGCAGGCTCTCTTTCGCTCCTGGAAAGAGCCCCTGTTTCTGCGTTTTCCCCTCCCGCACGCTCCCAAGGTCTCCGTCGTCGTCTGCAACTTCAACGGCGAGAGCTTCCTCGGTGACTGCCTCCGCTCCCTGCAACGGCTTCACTACCCCGATTTCGAGATCATCGTAGTCGACGACGGCTCGACCGACGGCTCCCGGAAGCTGCTCGAGACCTTCGAGGGAATTCGTCTCCTCTACCAAGAGAATCTCGGCTTGGCGGCCGCGCGCAATCGAGGCATCGCCGCGGCGGAAGGAGAGATCGTCGCCTTCACCGATGCCGACTGCATCGCCGACCAGGACTGGCTCTATTTTCTGGCCCGCGCCTTCCAATCGGGCGATCTGGCGGGTGTTGGGGGCCCGAACATCGCCCCTCCCCCGACCACGGCGGTCGAAGCCTCCCTCGCGGCGGCACCCGGCGCCCCGACCCATGTTCTGCTGACCGAGCGGCTGGCGGAGCATCTTCCCGGCTGCAACATGGCCTTTCGGCGATCGGCCCTGGAAACGGTGGGAGGGTTCCTTCCCGAATTTCGCGTCGCCGGGGATGATGTCGACCTCTGCTGGAGGCTTCTCGATCGCGGCGACCGTCTCGGCTTTGCCCCCGGCGCGCTCGTCTGGCACCACCGGCGGTCGACCGTCTTGGCCTACCTGCGGCAGCAGGCCGGTTACGGGAAGGCTGAAGCCCTCCTGCGCTTCCGCCACCTCGGTCGCTTCCGTGCGGACGGGGCCGCGTTCTGGAAAGGGCAGATCTATTCGCCGGGGCCTTCGCACCTCTCCCTTTTTCCGCCGCGGGTCTACCATGGCCCATTCGCCGGCGGCCTCTTTCAATGCCTCTACTCCCGCACGGAGACTTCTTGGGCCGCGGTTCTCTCCAGCGTCGAATGGCTCATCCTCGCACTCCTCTCGCTGCCGTTCTGCCTTGGCTGGCCCGCCCGTCTCGCTCCGGCGCTCCTGCTTTCGGTCAGCCTGATCCCGGCAGCAATCTACGGGCTCCGCGGAGAGATCGCACGCCCCTTCGCCACGCGAGCCGATCGGCTTCTTCTTTTCGCCTTAGCTTACTTGCAGCCGCTCGCCCGCGGCATTCCCCGGGGACTTACCTGGCTTCGCGGGAAGCCGGTTCCGCCCGCCTCGCGATCCTCGGGTCCCGCATCCCCGATCCGCGCAACCTTCTCCCGGGAGGGAGTCGCTCTCTGGAGCGAATCCGGCATCGAGCGCATGGATCTCCTGACTCAGATCCAGTCCGTCCTGAAGGAGAAGGGCTATTTCTACGCTCTCGACGCCGGATGGAGCAGCTGGGATCTTCACGTTTTCGCCGGGCCGTGGTGGCACGTACAACTCCGCACGCTGACCGAGGTCTACCCGCAACGGAGAAGAGTGCTTCGGGTGGCAACGCTGCTGCGCCCGAGCCCTCTCGCCATTCTCGGCTGGACAGGCGGCGGCCTCGTCCTGGCCGCCGCCTTTGCCGCCTTCGGCCGGTCCGCCCTGCTTTTGTCCGCGGGAGCGGGGCCAGTTTTTATCCTGTGGGCTTGGGAAGGGCTCCGGCTTCGGCGCAGGCTCGCGGACATCGTGGCTGCTGCGGGCCAGCTCCTGGGCCTGCACCCGGTCCCCTGGCATCCCTTCGGTTCGCGCTCCGACTCCTCCCGGGCCGGGAACGGGAGCGCATGACTCCGCATTCCGCCATTCGAGGCTCGGTCCCATCGGATCCTGCGACGCGCGGCATGCCGCAACGCGAACGGAAAGGAGGCTTTTCGAGCTACCGCGACTGCCTCCCCTACTTTTCCGGCATCGCGGGCGCTTCCCTGCTTGCTTCCTTTCTGCTTCTTCTGACCGTGGCGGCGAGCCTGCTGCGCCCTTGGCCCGTGCAGTGGCTCATCGACCACGCCCTCCTTTCGCGCCCCGGAAAAAGCCACTTCTTCGGCTGGACGCTTTCGTTGCCGGAAGCAGCGCTCGGCGCCGCCGCGGCCCTCGTCGGATTTTCCCTGTTGCACGGGGGTCTCAACCTCTGGGCCAACTCTCTCCTCTATCACTGTGGATTGCGGGCTCTGGTACTCCTTCGCACCGACCTTTTCGGGTATTTGCAGAGCCTTCCTCTCCCGTATCACCGGAGCCGCATCCAAGCCGACTTGGCTTACCGGGTCGCCTATGACGCGCAGGCGATTCAGACGCTCTTCCAAAGAGGCTTCGGTACGGTCCTGGGATCAAGCGCCACGCTGATCGGCGCCACCGTAGTTCTTTTTCGGATGAATCCTCTCTTGGCGGCGTGCGCTCTCGGAATCCTTCCGTTTCTCTGGTTCATCATCGGCCATTTTGCGGGGAGGATCCGCCGGGAAAGCGGGGAGCTCCAAGACAGGGAGAGCCGGGTGCTTGCCCAGGCAGTTGAGGGTCTGGCGAACATTCAGCTGCTTCAAGCCTACGGCAGCGAGGAGAGCACCCTCTCGACCTTCCGCCGTCATGTGGAGGAGAGCCGCCAGACCAACCTCCAATTCCTCTGGACCAATAGCCTGTCCTCCTTGGCGGCCACCGGGATCACCGCATTCGGAGCCGCCCTGGTTCTCTTCGTGGGAGCGCTGCAAGTCGCCCAAGGACGCCTGACCGTGGGCGAATTGTGGATTTTTTTTAGCTACCTCGCCCTGCTCTATCAACCGCTCGAGCAGTTGTCGTACACCGCGTGGGCTCTCGAGGATGCCGCAGCGCGCCTGGCCCGCGTCTTCGAGGTCCTTCAAACGGACGACACAATCCCGGACCTGCCTGGAGCAACCGACCTCCCGCGCCCTCGCGGAGAAATCGCCTTCGATCATGTCCAATTTTCCTACGAAGGGCGCCAGCCCGTTCTTCAAGACCTCTCCTTCCATGTCGCGCCAGGTCAGCGCGTTGCCATCGTAGGTCCGACCGGTAGCGGAAAGAGCACGCTCCTCGCTCTGATTCCGCGCTTTTTCGAGCCTTCCGCCGGCACGGTCCGAATCGATGGCGCCGATATCCGGACGATGAAGAAGCGATCCCTGCGAGAGAACCTAGCGATCGTTCCCCAGGATGCGGTACTCTTCCCAGGCACCATCCTGGAAAACATCGCTCTGGGACGGCCCGCCGCTTCGTTCGAGGAAATCGAGAACGCGGCGCAGGCGGCGCAAGCCGATGAGTTCATCGAGCGGCTGCCGGAGAAGTATCAGACGCTCGTCGGAGAGCATGGACAGGCCTTGAGCGGCGGGCAGCGCCAACGGATCGGGATCGCTCGCGCCTTCTTGCGGCAGGCCCCGATTCTCCTGCTCGACGAACCAACCGGCTCTCTCGACCCAGCAGTCGAGGCGGAAATCCTCAAGAGCTTGCATCTCCTCTCCTCCCGCCAGACAACCTTGCTCGTCACCCACCGGCTTCGGCTGGCCAGCGAAATGGATTGGATCTATGTGCTGAACGAAGGGCGATTTTCCGAGTCCGGCCGACATGGCGACCTCCTGGCTCGGCGAGGTCTCTACCGCCGGCTCTGGGAAGCACAAAACGCGAGCGGGGAAGCAGACGCAATCACTTCTACCTAACTTGCCGTCTCCCCTTCCTTCGCGAATCTCGCCGCGACCGTTCCCATCCGGCTGACGTCATATCCGGGAAGAGCGGTAAACTCGGCCCTCATGCGCGAATCGGAGAGGAGATCGAGAAGCAAGGCGACCGTAGGGTGATCAAGCTGATCGAGGGGAACGATCCAATCGAACTCGCTGGCCGCCAGGGGAATGAACTCTACTTCCTGCGCCTGCGCGCAAGCGCGGTTGGTCCAGGCGGCATCAACCACCCCGAAAGCCACTGCGCGCGCAGCCGCAACCGGGCTGCGGGCCGTTTTTTCATATCCCGGAATCGCACTCCCGGGAACCTCATGCTTTCGGAGCAGATCGTCCAGAAGGGCCCGGCTCCCGGACCCCGCATCCCGATTGAGGAACCGCAAGCCGGGATTGGCCAGATCTTCCGCGCAGCGAATGCCCAGCGGGTTCCCTCGCGCAACGGCGATTCCCTCCTCCCACTGCGCGAAGCGAATCAAAGCTCCGCCGAATCCCTGCAACGCTTCTCGCGCGAGCGCCCAGTTGTTGCGCGCCTTCCCTGCGGGAAGATGGCAGCCGGCCAGATGCGTCTGCCCAGCGCGAAGCGCAGCCGCCGCCTTTTCACTCGCGCAGGAAACCCAGCGGAGCCGATCTCGGCTCACGGCGGCGATTTTCTCGACAAGAAGGCCGATGCCGGGGTCGCAGCCGAGGAAGAAGGCGCTTCGCTGAATCGCGACGGTGGAGGAGAGGAGGCTCCACTCGCCCCCCCGATCTCCCCCCGGGAGGAGCGCATCTGCTGCCACAAAGGTGCCGGAGCCCTCTTCTAGCCGTTCCACCGGGTAAGGGATCAAACGGCCACGCACATCGGCCAAGACCAGACGCCTGCCGCCCTCCACCTGAGAAAACGGACCTGGCGAAAAAGGAAGATCGATTTCTTCCCAGCAGGGAAAGAGCTCCTCCACCCGGCTTCCGAGCGTCCGGGCAAGACGGACCGCGACCAAGGTGTTTGGAACGTAGCGGCCCGTTTCGATGGAATGGAGAGCCTGCCGCGTGATCCCGACCCGGCCGGCCACCTCTTTCTGCGAAAGACCTTTTTCGAGTCGTTTTTGGCGGACCGGCTTCTCGAAAGACGGCACCCCCTCTTCCCTCTCTGCTTTTTGCCAGCGATCACTTCCCATACTCGATCCGCCGCGGTCCCTCCCGGGCACAATACCCTATCTTTGCGGGCGAAGCACAAGCCGGCTTTCCGCGCTCCGCAAATCATTCCCTCGCCCGCTTAGCTCCGGCTCCTCCGCCGGAACGCAGGAATATCCAGATTCTGGCCTTTGTGCAGGGTAGCCGCAGTTTTTGCGAAGGGGGTGCCATCCTGGGAGGCCTGGGAGGCAGGGACGAGCCGCCCTTCCGGTTCCGGGAAGACGCAAGGACGGAGCGGGATTCGCGCCGGCTCCGGAGCCGGCCTCTCCTCATCCCGCTCCGGGCACACCGGCGTCGGATGCCGAGAAGCGGCTCGACCCACGAGAAGCAAGAGCCGGGTTTCCGTCGGGCGAGCCTCGGTTCGCCGGAGAAGGTCGAGGCGTGTTCGCTTCGGGAGAAATTCCCGCAGCCGTTCCCCGAGCTCCTCCTTCCAGCCGGAGTCCTCGCCACCAGCCTCAATGTAAGCCAGGCAGCGATCGGCCTTCTCAGCCGCCTGCCGGAATCCGCTCCCCTCCAGGAACCCCGGCAACGAGAGATCGAGCCGAGCGCGCGCTTCGCTGAAAACATGGCAATCCTCGATTACCCCAGCGACGGTGAATCGGGAAGACTCCGCCTCGGCTCCTGGATTGGCAGGCAAAACGACACCGCGAGCCATCCCCGACCAGACATCGACCCACTGGGCGAGGGCACTCTGAAAGGCGCGCAACCCTCGCCGCACCGCGGCGACATCCGGGATGGGCTCTTCTGAGAGCGGCGGAGGCGGAAAAAGAAAGAGAGACGCTTCGGCCGGGAGGGCATCGCGGGTCGCCTCCGCCGCTTCCTGTCGCTCCTCCGTCTCAAAAGGAAAGGGAGGGAACGCGAAAACCGTAGTCGGAATCTCTCGCTCCACAGCTTTGAGGGAAAGGACTTCCGCGACCGTCGCACCCGTTGCTCCGGCAAGCCCGGTCACGATCAACAAGCGGGAACAATCCTTGAGAAGCTCTTCCAGCTGCTGATTCTCCTGCCCCACCATCCGCCAGGCAAGATCGCGGCTGCCGAAGCAGCCGAGCCCGCCCGTAATGTCGGGCGCAAGGAGGAGCTTTTGCGACGCAAGCGACCCATCGACCGAGGAAGCCTCACCGTCGCAGGCCAGGCTCCCCGTCGGGCAATCCGATAAAAGAATCCACTCGTCGACGACATTGATCCCCGCCGCACCCGCTCCCACGATGCGCACGCTCATTCTCTTTCCTCGACCGTTTTCACTGACCCATCGATGAGTTTCCGGTTCTCCCTCATGGACGTCTTCCACAAGAATCGACAAGAACTGTTCCTAAAATAACCGGATCCTCGAAAGGAACCGGCTCAGCGACCGACCTATACGGTCCCATCGGCCGCCCCCGCTCTCCTGCATTTCCACGATACGCCCATACCGCAGCAGGCCCAACACGGTTGTCCAACCTTGCCTCCCCTCGCAAGAGACCTCTCCCTCGAAGGCGAGCGGCTTCGCCGCCTCCACGGGCCGATCGAAAATCTTTGTCGCCAACTTCTGGATGCCGTCAAGCTGGGAACCTCCGCCCGTCAAGAAGATCCTTCCCGAGAAGCCCTCCCAGAACGGCTGATCTTCCAAGTTTTCCCGAATGATCTCGAAGATCTCCGCCTGCCGCGCCTGAAGCACTTCCACGATCAAGGACATCGGAACGAATTGCTGCTCGTAGGACCCCCCGGCCATCAGGCCGACACGGCGATGCGCCACGTCTTCCCGCAAATCCACCGTGCCATGGGTCTTCTTGAGCTCCTCGGCTCGGGGGAACGGAATCTTCACGGCAACGGCGAGATCGTTGGTCAGGTGGTCTCCTCCTACCCCGAGCGTTCCCGAATGGGCGACAAACCCATTCCGATAGACGATGTAATCGGTGATCCCCGCTCCGCAATTGATGACGACCGATCCGAAGCTCTTCTGCTCCGGGCTTAGGAGCGCCTGGGCGGTAGCATAGCTCGACAAGGCATACGCCTTCACCCGAAGCGAGAGCTCCTTCACGCAGTGAACCGTGGTCTGGAGACGCGTTGCGATCCCGGAAACCAGGTGATAGTCGGCCATGAGGCGGCGGGAGAAGAGCCCGACGGGATTCGCGGTCGCTGTCCCGTCGTCCAGAATGTAGGTCTGCAAAAGATCGTGGAGCAAGATTTGCCCCTGTGGCAGGGCCTGTTGCCGCACCAGTTCGCGCAGCTCGCGCAAATGGCCTTGCTCGATCATCGCCCCTTCCCGTCCCAAATCGAGGGCGAGGCGGCTTTGGAAGGAGCGAATATGAGCACCCGAGATCGCCAGGTAGACCTCTCCAATCGAAACGTCCGTTTTTTCCTCCGCGTCCAGGATCGCCTGATGGATCGCCTTTTGCGTCATCTCGAAGTCGGTAATCTCGCACTTGCGAATATGCGTCGAAGGGCTCTCGGCCACCCCGAGGAGAGTCAGGGCTCCTCGGGCATTGAGCTCCGCGACGGCTACCTTGATCTTGCTGGTTCCCGCCTCCAGCCCGACAAGGACCGACCGAGATTTATTGCCGAACATCGAAGCTGTCCTAATGCTCGAAAATCACCGGAACATTCTGCTCCGGAGTCAGATCGACGGAAGCCACCTTGCGACCGCGGCTCTGCGAAAAGGCATAAATCTTTTGCAGCCTCCTCATCTGCCTCTCCAGATGGTCCAGACGCAAGACAACTCCTATCCCATCGCGGGTAACAACCCTCAGGTTGAGATGACCCGAGACGTCGAGACTCGCTGGATCGAGGAGATTGCGCAAGGATGGGGTCCCTTGCAGGAGGCGGAGCAGGCGCAGAGCCGCTCGACACTCCGGTGTATGCAACCGATTCCCGATCTCCAGATCGTCGGACGGGACGCCTTCGAGCTCGGGGAGAAGGGCGACGACCTCACCCTTGCGCGCTACGAAGATCACTCCTTGGAAATCGACGCATAAGTTCTGGCCGGCAAATCGCTTGGCCTTGGTCCAGACTTTTGCGAGCGGGACTCGCTCCTCGACGGTAATCTCAATGCGGTTGGGAAGCTCCCGGCGAACCGAGGCTCGCTGCACATAGGGGAGCGATGAGACCGCCTTGTAGACCTCCGGCAGCGAGATGCTCAGCAGGTTTTGACCCAGCCGCAGTCCGCACGCGGCTAGGATCTCCTTGCGAGGAAGGCGTTCGGTGCCGTCGAGCACGACTTCCTGCAAGGCATAGCGCGAATCTGTCGACAAAAACGGGAGCGCCAATCGGGATCCCACGTAGTAACCGGCGCTGCCCACACCGACGAGGCCCGCGACGATCAGCACAAGCAAGGAGATGCGCCGCAAGAAGAGTCGCCTTCGCTGCTGCGCTCCCGCCTTCGTCTGCAGGACGCTCCGGGTCGAGCGTCTTCTCTGGTTGGACTTACGGAAGCGGTTCATCTCGACTGCCTGTTCCGTTCGGTCCACGAAAGCTGGAGGACCTCCTCGCAGAGCTGCGGAAAGGCGATTCCGGCCGCCCGAGCGGCTTTCGGGAAGAGGCTGGTCTCCGTCATGCCCGGAATCGTATTCACCTCCAGAACCCAGGGATTCCCGGCCCCGTCCAGAAGCACATCCACGCGTCCGTAGACCGTACAACCGAGCGATCGATAGGCGGCGCGGGCGATTGCGGCGACCGATTGGGCCACGTCGGTCGGGAGGGGTGCCGGGCAGAGATATTCGCTGGCCCCGGAAGTGTACTTGTTGCGGTAATCGTAAAAGCCCGCCTTGGGGCGGATCTCGACGATCGGCAGAAGGTTTTCCCCCAGGATACCCACCGTGAGCTCTCGTCCCTCGATATAGGCTTCCGCCACGACGAGATGATCTTCCGCCGTCGCTCGGGCCAGGGCTTCCGGGTAGTCCTTCTCCTCGAAAACACGGCTGATCCCGATGCTCGACCCCTGCCGCGCCGGCTTGATCACGAAGGGGAGGGAAAGCGGGAGCCCGTCGCCCGAACGCGCCAGGGTCCAACCCGGAGTCGGCACGCCGGCTTTTCGGAAGATTTCCTTGCTCCACGACTTATCGAAGGCCCGTTCGCTCGCGTCGGCCCCGCTGCCCGTGAAAGGGAGGCCCTGCCGCAGGAGCAGCCTCTGGACCTGTCCGTCCTCTCCGAAGGTTCCATGCAAGCAGAGAAAGACGATCTCGGTCCCATCGGGAATGACGACATCCCCCTCCCTCGGATCGACCTCCTCCACCGGGTAGCCCAACTGCCGCAAAGCCGCTGTCACGGCCTCTCCCGTTCGCAACGAAACTTCCCTTTCGTGCGAAGGACCTCCTTCCAGGACAGCCACCCGAAGCTTCTTGTTCACAACTGCTCCTCCTCTCTGAAGATGACAAGGTCGGGAACCAGCTCAACGCCGTTCCCTTCGTGCAACCGCTTCCGAATTTCCTCCATGAGGGCGAGCACATCCGCCGTTCTCGCTCCCTCCCGCAACCGAATCCGGTTCGGGACTGAGGGCTCGATCCAAGCTCCGCCGATCTCGATCGGATCCGGGCCCAATCCCTGCCAAAGCTGGCGCATATCCGCTCCCCCCGGATCTCGAAAGACTCGGACGAGCCAGCGGCCGCTCATCCCGGAAGCCGCATCCATTCCGGAGTCCGAAAGCGGCACCCGAAAAGCCTCCCCCTTCCGGAAAGGAACGGTCCGCAGCCGTACGCCGACGACGATGCCGAGATGGCCCCAGGCCCCGTCTTCTGGCCAGGCGCCGCCTTCTCCTGGGAGAAGGACCTGCCATTCTCCCTTCCGATCGACCAGGACCACCTCCTCGAGTCGATCGAGGAGGTGCCGCTTCAGGGCGCACGACCCACGGGCCAGCAAAGCGCCGATCGTGCCTGCAGCGCCGGAGAGAAAAGAAAATCCACCCACCCCTCGGCGAGCGGTCTCCTCGGCGACTCGAGAGAGGAGCGCCCCGCCGCCGATCGCAACCTCTCCGCCGTCGACAATCACCTGGCGGAAGGCAGGATGGCGCAAGCTCACACAGAGGCCGCGAACTCCCCCATCGCCAATCAAGCTGCCGGAACCGCTGCCGATGACCGTAAGGGGCATCTTTTCGCGATCGGCGACCCCGATTACGCGACAGAGGTCTTCCCGGCTCGCAGGCTCGCACCAGAGTTCCGCAGGTCCCCCCAAACCGGATGCCGTATGCGGGCCCAGGCGTTCCGAAAGGGAGAGAACGGCCGATGGCGACAGAGATCGCCGCAGCTCCTCGCAAAGGGAACATTGCGCGGCAAGCGCTCGAGCCACCCGATGCACATCGCCGGCTCCCAGCGCCAGGAAGAGGTCGCCCGGGCGGAGGCTTGCGGCCGCCGCCTTCTTCGCCTCCAAGACGCTGCAGGCGGAGAGCGCCTTCACTCCGCTCCCCTCGGCGATCATTCGCGCCAGCCGCTCCGAGCTTACTCCTTCAATGGGTTGCTCACCCGCGCCATAAATATCCGTCACCAAGACCAGATCCGCCCCTCGAAAGGCGGTCGCGAATTCCCTTTCGAGTCCATGCGCCCGGGAATAGCGATGGGGCTGGAAAAGGGCCACCACCCGCTTTCGGCCGGCCCCCCGGGCGGCGGCGAGCGTGGCTCGAATCTCCGTGGGATGGTGCGCGTAGTCATCGACGACCAGAAAGGAAGGACCAGCGAAGAGCACCTCGAAACGCCGCTTGACTCCCCGGAAGCCCGCCATTGCCAGAGCAATATCGGCAAAAGGCAGCCCGAGCTCCAGGCTCAGGGCGATTCCGGCCAAAGCGTTCTGGACATTTTGCCTTCCGGGAAGCGGCACGCGGACCTCGCCGATCGGCTCTCCTCCGGCGACCAGGAGAAACGTGCTCTCGAAGGGCCCCAGCTCGACCCGCTCGGCGCGGTACCGACCCTCGGGGCCCAGGCCGTAGCTCACCGCATTCCTTCGTTCGGCGCAAAGCGTCGAAGCATACCGGTCATCGGCGCAATAGACAATCTTGCCCGTGCATCGGTCGAGGAAGGTGGCAAAGACATCGAGGATTGCCTCCATTCCCGGATAAAAATCCAGATGCTCCTCCTCCACGTTCAACAGCACGGCGTGCGCGGGCTGAAAGGAAGCGAGCGTGCCGTCGCTCTCGTCGCCCTCGATGACCATATAGTCCCCTCCGCCCCAATCCGAGCTCGCGCCGAGAACGGGCGCATCGCCCCCGACGTAGTAGGACGGCTCCCATCCGCTCCGGCGCAGGATATGGGCAAGGAGAGCCGTGGTCGTCGTCTTTCCATGCATTCCCGCGACGACGATCGATTTCTTTGCCCGGCAAAGCTCCTGGAGCAGATCGGCTCTTCGCGCGGTCGGAATCCCCCGTGCCGCGGCAATCTTGCGCTCGGGGTTGTCCTCCCGAACGGCGGACGAATAGACCAGAAGCTCGACCCCATCGGGCAGATCGCCGTCATGCCCACAGGAAAAGCGGAGTCCCATCCCCTCGAGATCGGCGACGGCGGGAGTCCTCCGCCGATCCGATCCGGATACGTGATGTCCCTGAAGCAGCAGGAGGCGGGCGAGCGGCCCCACCCCGGAGCCCGCCACGCCGACAAGATGAATTCGAGTCGGCCGGCTCAGGCAGCCGGTCCAGGAACCCCTCAACGTTGCATGCATCGCTCCACCTCCTCCGCAACCGCCCTGGCCGCGTCCGACCGTGCCAAGCCCGCCGCCGCGGCGCCCATCGCTTGCCGCTTCCTCTCGTCGCTCAAGATCTCCACGAGCGCCTTGGCCAACGTCTCTCCAGATAAAGCCGCCTGATCGTAGGCCAAACCCGCTCCCGCCGCCACGAAAGCTTTTGCGTTGATGCGCTGATGATCGTCGGCGGCGAAGGGAAAGGGGACGAGGATGGTCGGCAGGCCATAGAAGGCGACTTCCGACAGGGTGGCGGCTCCGGAGCGAGCAACCGCGACATCAGCCAGGCTGTAAAAGAGATCCATTCGATGGGAAAAGCTTTCGACCCGTGCGGGAATCCGCTGCGCTCGGTAGGCCGACAAACAAGCCTCGCGCTCCGCCGGACCAGAAAGATGGAGAATCTGCACTGGCTTCGAAGCTTGGGCCAAGGCGGGTGCCGCCTCTCGCAAAAGGCGATTCAAGGCTTGCGCGCCCTGACTTCCCCCCAGGACAAGGATGGTCGAGCGATCGGACGCAAGCCCAAGGGCCTCCGCCGCCTCGCTGCGAGGAACCCTCTGGAGCCTCGCGCGAAGAGGAGTTCCCGTCACGATCGACGGGATTCCCGGCAAACGCTCCCGACAGGCCTCGAAACCGAGGAGGAGACGGTCGACCTTGCGACAAAAGAGGCGGGTGACCAGACCGGGGACGGCGTTCGACTCATGGAGCAAGGTTGGAATCCGCCGCCCCCTGGCGACGAGAAGCGGGGCGGCGCTCAAAAAGCCCCCCATCCCGAGAACCGCTCCCGGGGCCAACCGATGAAAGAGAACCCTGCAGTTCCACCAGCTTAGCCCGAGCTTCCCAAAAAATGCCGGCGTCCTCGCCGAAAGGCCCCCTGGCCATCCTATGGTCGGAAGGGTTTCCCAAGGAAAGTCCCCTTCTCCCTCCAAGGCGGTCCGGTCGATCCGCTTTTCGGAAAGGAGCAGGCAAATCTCTTTCCCCCGTCGCCGCAATTCCTCGGCGACGGCAAGGCCCGGAAAGAGGTGCCCGCCCGTGCCGCCGCAGGCGATGACGACGCATTGCTTGCTCATAGCCGCACGTTGCGCTGCGCTCCTTGGGATTCCACAGAAAAGGCCGATCCGTTTCCTCCCTGCCGGTGGATGTTGAGAAGGGTGCCCAGCGCCATCAGGCAAAACAGGACATTCGATCCGCCGTAGCTGATGAAGGGTAAGGGGAGTCCTTTGTTCGGCAAGAGACCCGTAACAACTCCCAGGTTGGCGATTGCCTGGACGGCGATCAGCGTGACCAGCCCCATGCCGAGCAAGACTCCCTCCCCGTCGGGGGCAAAAAGCGCAATCCAGCCGCCGCACAGGGCAAGCACAAGGTAGGCCAGCACCACGCCCAGGGTCACCCAAAGACCGAGCTCCTCCCCAAGAATGGGAAAGATGAAATCGGTCGTGGCTTCGGGAAGATAATACATCTTCTGCCGGCTGTTCCCCAATCCGAGCCCGGTGACCCCTCCGGAGCCAAGAGCCACGAGCGCCTGCCATACCTGATAGGCCTTGCCCTGCTTATCGCTCTCCATGTTCCAAAAGGCGAGCAATCGGGCCCTCCGTTCGGGAATGCTCAAAGCCACCCCGAGAATCATGCCTGCTGCCGTCAGGCAGCCCGGTCCGATGAGCCAGAGCGGCATCCCGGCAATTACCAGAACCACCGTAGCCAGGGCGAGGTAAAGAGCAGCACTTCCCAGATCGCGGGCAAGGAGCAGAAGGCCGGCAAAGGCCACCGTCACGGCGAGGACCGTCGCGTAGCGACGCCATCTCCCCCTTGGCTGGAGAACGGGCTTTCCCAATTGCGCCGCAGCAAAGATGCAGAGGAACCATTTGATGAGCTCCGATGGCTGCAAGGTCAACGGACCGAGGGAGATCCAGCGGGAAGATCCATGCACGGTATGGCCGACTCCGGGAAGAAAGCAGAGCAAGAGTAGAAAGAGCCCGAGGCCCAGCAGCGCCCAGGAATGCTTCAGGAACCAATGATAGTCGATGCGCGTCAAGAGCGCACCCGCGCCGATACCCATCCCGATCCAGCAGAGCTGCCTCTCGACCAGGGGAAGGAGCGAGGCGTCCTTCTCGCCCACGAAACGGCCAGCCGCGCTGTACAGGGCGATCAAGCCGAGTCCCATGAGCGCAAAGGCAACGAGGATCAGTGCATACCCGATCCAGCGGTGAAGCGTTCTTTCCCTCACCCCCCTATCCTTTCATCCCCCTTCCCGCTCCTCATTCGCCTGCTGCGCCGCCGCTGCGGCGAGCCCGGCCCGCCTTCGCCGCAGGGATCTGAAGCTCCTCGCCGATGTGCAGCTTGCTTGCGAGAGTCAGCCGATTGACTGTCATCAGATCGTCGAGCCCGACGTGGAAGCGACGGGCGATCCGCCAGAGAGTGTCACCGCGAACCACGTGGTAAGCGCGAGAACCGCCCGCAGCGGAAGGCGCCGGGTCCGCCGACTCGTCCTGCGGTTGGGTAAGCAATGCCGTCTGCACCGTGCCGCGAGCTTGCCCTGTCCGCTGCCCTTTCGCAGGAGCAGCCTCCGAGACATTGGCTTTTTCCCCGTCTTCTTGGGCGGAGACCCGGCGGAGCTGCCTCTTACCTCCCTTTTTCCTCCCTGTCTCCTCGGCGTTCGACAACGAAGAAGTACCGCTCTGCCCCTTCCCCCCTCCTCGGCGGGAACGCACGGTGGACGAGGATGGCGGCGCTGCCGTCCCCAATAATTCCTCATCCGGCTTTTTTGCCGGTCGCGCGCCCGACCCATCGACGACGGCCGGGCTGTTTTCTCCCACGCTCCCGGTCCGAGCCGATTTTCCTCTACCGCCCAGGAGATTGTAGAGGGCGATGCTTCCGATAAAGAGCACGTGAAGGAGCATGACGGCGAGGATGACCGTGATCACCCGCAGTCCAGCCGTGCTTTCCTTCAGCGGGAGCTCTTGCTGCACGAGTTCCGTTGCTCCCGGGGAGGGATATGCCGCAACTCCGCTCGGGGGACCCGAGGCCTTCCAGCGCAGCACCTTGGCCGACGATCGTATTTTTCTTCTCATTCGCCGTTTTCTCCTCGGATGCCCTCACCTCAATTTCAGGCTCGAAAGTGCCAGGAGCCCGCAAAGCAGGCTCAAAATCCAGAAACGGACAGTCACCCTCGATTCTCCCCAGCCTTTCAGCTCGAAATGGTGATGCAAGGGGGCCATCGCGAATACCCTCTTTCCCGTCAATCGAAACGAGGCAACCTGGATCATGACCGAAAGAGCCTCGAGGACGAAGATGCCTCCGGCGACGACCAGAAGAAGCTCTTGTCCGATGGAAATCGAGAGCAGGCCGAAAGCCCCCCCAAGAGCCAAGGAACCGGTATCGCCCATGAAGACTTCGGCCGGATGGCAGTTGTACCAGAGGAATCCGATGCTGGCTCCGAGCAGCGCCGCGCAGAAGACGGCCAGTTCGTCCGCGCCCCGCACATGGGGCACGAAGAGGTAGGAGCTCCAATCCGGACGCCCAGCTACGTAGCAGAAGACTGCGAAGACGAGTGCGACTCCGATCGAGCAACCGATCGCCAGTCCGTCGAGACCGTCCGTGAGATTCACCGCGTTCGACGAGCCCATCACGACGAGCAGGAAGAAGGGCAGGGCCGCCCATCCGAGCTCGATTCGAGAGATCGATTTCAAGAACGGCACGGCCACCTTGCTCGCTTCCCGTACCGTCTCGGGATTTCCGAGGAGGAGCACGCCTGCGACCAGGGCGACAGCGGCCTGGACCAGGAGCTTGACGCGCCCGGGAATGCCCGCCGACTTTTTCTGCACTACCTTAAGGTAGTCGTCCCAGAAGCCGAGAGCTCCGAGCGCGACCGTTCCCCCCAGGCAGATCCAGAGGAAACGATTCGTTGGCACAGCCCAGAGCAGGCAGCTTCCGAGGAGTGCCGAGAGAATCAGCAATCCCCCCATCGTAGGCGTTCCGGCCTTTGCTCCGTGCAGGTCGGCCAAATGCCTCACTTCTTCCTTTCCGCGAATCGGCTGGCCCATCTTCAGGCGCCGGAGCATGCCGATCGTGGGACGCCCGAAGATCCAAGAGATGAAGAGAGCCGTCAGCGCCGCCCCGACCGCCCGGAACGTGATGTAGCGAAATACATTAAACCCAATAAAACTTCCTGAGAGCAAATGTAGGTAGTAGAGCACCTCGAAACTCCTTTCGTTCCGCCCTTGCGGTCTCCTCCCGTTCCCTCATCATTCTTCGCCACCGCTACATCAGAGCTTCCACCAGGCGCTCGAGCCCAAGAAATCGGGAGCCCTTCACCAAGATCACATCGCCCGCCCGCCGCAAGGCGTGCAACTCCCGCATCGCCTCATCGGCGGTGGCGCATCGGCGGATCCTTTCCTGCGGAAGCCCTCCGGCCGCCGCTCCTCGAGCCAGAGTTTCCGCCTCGGGTCCCACCACAATCAGGAACGCGATCGGCAGGGCGCCCGCACTCCGTCCCAATCGCTCATGCAGATCGATCGATTGCTCCCCGAGCTCCCCCATGGTGCCGAGAACGGCCCCTTTCCGCTCGCCCTTCGGAAATTCCCCAAGGGCTTGGAGGGCCGCCAGAGCCGAATCGGGATTGGCGTTGTAGCTGTCATCGATGACCCAACCATCCGGAAGAGCGCGAATCTCCATTCGATGCGCCGGGTAGACCGCACTTTCCAACGCCCGAACGATCTCCCGGGCCGACAATCCCGCCAGCCTTCCCACTCCCGCCGCCAGCAGGGCGTCGGTGACGACCGCTCGAGAGGCCGTCCGGAGCTGCACCGGCAACTCTTCCCCATCCCCCTGAAGCAGGAAGTGGATCCCCTCTCCCCGCATCTCGATCTGCCGCGCCCGCCAATACGCCTCGGAGCCCGTGCCGACCCAGAGGACCCTGCCTCGGCATCGACCGGCCATGCGACGAATCCATGCGTCCTCGTCTGGGAGGATGGCCCACCCATCCAGAGGGAGAGCCGCCAAGAGGGCCATTTTTTCCTCGGCAATCGCCTCGTCGCTTCCGAAAAATCCGACATGGGCAAGGCCGATGTTTGTGAGAACTCCCATGTCCGGAGCCGCGATGGCGGCCAGACAAGCGATTTCCCCAGGATGGTTCGTTCCCATTTCGAGAATGCCGAAGGCAATCTCCGGGGTGAAATCGAGAATCGCCAAAGGCAATCCGATCTGATTGTTTCGATTTCCCGCATTGCCGTGCACCGGAAAGCGGCTCCGCAAGACGGCCAGGATCAGCTCCTTGGTCGTCGTCTTTCCGCTGCTGCCGCTCACCGCAACGATTTTCGCAGGAAGTGCTCGGCGGTATCGATGGGCGAACTGCTGCAGCGCGGCGAGCGTGTCCGCGACGACCACGAGACCCGCGTCCGCGGGAAGGGAAAGGCGATCCATCGAACGAGCGACAACGGCCGCACGGGCGCCCCGGCGAAAGGCCTCCTCTACGAAATCATGGCCGTCAAAGTTCGCTCCCGAAAGAGCCCAGAAACAGTCGCCGGGCTGAATGGTCCGCGAGTCGGTATGAACCCGCAAAAGCATGATTCCCGCATCTCCGCGCTTGCGGGACCCTCCGCTCCACTCCTCGATTCTCTCAAGAGAACAAGGCTCCATATGGTTCTATCCTCTCGCCGCCAAGACCTTGCTTACCGCGCTCCGATCGTCGAAGGAATGGAAGACGCCTTGCACCTCCTGCGTCGTTTCATGTCCCTTGCCGGCGATACAGACCAAGTCGCCCGGGCCGGCCTCGCGCAGAGCCTGCTCGATCGCGAGCCAACGATCCGGAATCCAGACCGGGAGACGGTCTGCGGGGACACCTTCGGACATATCCGCGAAGATCCGTTCGATCGATTCGGTTCGCGGATTGTCGGAGGTAAACAAAACCCGATCGGCCAGCTCGCAGGCCGCCGCAGCCATCTTCGGCCGCTTCGTCCGGTCCCGGTCCCCCCCGCAGCCGACGACGAGCCCGAGCCGTTTCGGAGCCAGCTCCCGGAGAGCCGCCAGCGTCTTCCGCAGTGCATCCTCCGTATGGGCATAATCGACCACAGCGATAACGCCGTCGGCGGAGCAGAAACGCTCCATCCGGCCTGGTACTCCTGGAAAACCGGCCAGCGCCCTGGCGCTCTGGTGGGGGGAGACGCCGAGAACAAAGGCGGCGGCAAAGGCGCCCAAGGCGTTTTCGACATTGAAGGATCCCAGCAGCGGGATGGAGACGAAAAGCGATCCCCCCGGATAAGTCAAGAGAAACGAGCTGCCGGAAGCATCCATACGAAGGTCCTCTGCCCGGAAATCGGCTTCGGGCGCGCCCCGTGCGCTGTAGAAAAGCATCCGCTTCGGCCGGCGAAGGCTCGAACCAAGGGCGCGCCAAGCCGGGTCGTCCGCGTTGAGCACTGCGGCCGACGTCTTCTCCGAAGAGGCGAGCCGCTCGAAGAGCAACGCCTTGGCCGCTCCGTAGCTTTCGAGACTCCCGTGGTAATCGAGATGATCCGAGGTCAGGTTGGTAAAGATTCCGACCGCGAAATCCAGACCGGCCACTCTCCCCTGCGCCAGCGCGTGGGAAGAAACTTCCAGGACGGCGGAGCGGCAACCGATCTCCCGCATTTCGGAGAGCAGCTTCTGCAGATCGCTTCCTTCGGGTGTGGTCCGGCGCGCCGGCAGAGTCCGCTCCCCGAGCGAGTAGCGCACCGTGCCGACGAGGCCGGTCTTTCGCCCCACCGATTCAAGAATATGGTGCGTGAGGAACGCGGTCGTCGTCTTCCCGTTTGTGCCGGTGATTCCCACCAAGTCCATCGAGCCGCTCGGATGACCGTAAAAGCGTTCCGCCATCCGAGCCAGCGCCTCGCGGGCGTTGTCGACTCGCACGTAGGGGATGCCGAGGGAGAGTGTCGCCGGATCCCTCTCCCCCACGATGGCGACCACTCCCTTGCTCATCACATCCGCGAGGAACTGATGGCCGTCGACCTTGGAGCCCTGCCAGGCAAAAAACAGATCTCCCGGCTTTGCGATCCGTGAATCGTAGCAGAGTCCTAGAACCAAGGGATCCGCCTTCCCTGCCACCCCGCAAGGCTCGACAGCAACCAGCAGATCCCGAAGCGTCACAACGATCCCAGGTGTGCCGCCCGTGCCGGCGCGCTCCTTGGCACGACGCCCAAGGCTTCCGCAATCTGGGCAGCCATCGAGCTGAACGCGGGTGCGGCGACTTCGCCGCCGTAGTAGCGCCCCCCTTTCGGCTCATCCACCATGATGAGCAGCACGAACTGGGGATCCTCCTCCGGTAGATAACCGATGAAAGAAGAGACGTAACGGTTGTGAGCGTAGCTCCCGCCGACCGCCTTTTGCGCCGTCCCCGTCTTTCCCGCCACCGTATAGCCGGGCACGGCCGCTTTCGTTCCGGTACCTCCTTTGGCCACCACGCTGGCGAGGGCGAGCGAGACCCAGCGCGCCGTCTTCTCCGAAATGACGCGGCGCACCTGCTGAGGCGCAACGTAAGAGGTGGGCCTGCCTTCGGGAGAAACCCACCCCCGGACCAGCTGGGGCTTCATGAAGAGTCCCCCATTGGCGATGACCGACATCGCCTGCGTCATCTGCATCGGGGTCACCATCACCTCTTGTCCCATGGGAATCCGGCTGATGGAAAGCTTCGACCACTGCCAAGGAGCCCGAAGGAGGCCCCCCGACTCTCCCTGCAACGGCAAGACCCCCGTCGGGGTGCCGATCCCAAAAGCGCGGGCGAAGCGGTAGAGCCGAGCCGAACCCAGGCCGATTCCCAGCTTGGCGAAACCGATATTGCTCGATTTGGCGGTCACTTCCCGAACGGTGAGGGTCCCGTAGGGATGGCTGTCGTGCAAAACGTAGCCGGCGTAGGAAAAGGCGCCGTTCTCGCAGTTGACGGACGAATTGAGGGTCACCTGCTTTTCTTCCAAGACGCCCGCGAGCGTGACGATCTTGAAGATTGACCCGGGCTCCACGGGATCGGTCAGGCAGCGGTCGCGCAGCAGCTCCGGCCGGACATGCTCTCCGTCGTTGGGATCGAAGGTCGGCCGGACGGCCATGGCCAGCACTTCCCCCGTTGAGGGCCGCATCACGACTGAGCAGATCGCCTTGGGCCGGTACTCCCGATCCAGATCGTCCAGTCCTTTCTCCAGAATGTGCTGGATCGTCAGGTCGATGGTCAGTCGAACCGTCGCGCCGTCGACGGGAGCCGCGTTGAAGCCACGATATACCGGAATTTCTCTGCCCAGGACATCCTTTTCGATCCAACGCTCCCCCGGGGAGCCGCGAAGCTGTCGGTCGAAGGCACGCTCGACTCCCGCAACTCCCTTCCCTTCCGCGTCCATCAACCCGACGATGGCAGCGCCCTCTCGCCCGTTGGGATAAACGCGGATGAAATCCTCAAGGAAGAGAAGGAAGGGCTCCGGGTTCTTGCCTTGAGCACGCCACTCCCGCAGCTTTTCCTGCTCGAAGACGTTCAGCTTCTGAACGACATCTTCGCCCACCCGCTTCGCGAGCAGTCGATATCTCTCGCTCGGACGGAAGGTGCGGGAAATCGTTCCCGACTCCAGACCGAGCAGGTTTTCTAGCCTCGGAAGGGCCTGCTTCGGATCGAGAAGATTCTTTCCGTCGAGGCGCACCTCGTAGACGGCCTGGCTCTGAGCAAGCGGAGTTCCATGAACATCGACGACCATGCCTCGATGGGCCGGCAGCTCGACTCGGGCGCAGTGATTGAGCATCGCCAACCGTGCGTACTTCGGGTGCTCGACGAGCTGGAGCTGGATGAGCCGGTGCGAAACCACGGTGAACCCGAAGGCGAGCAGAACCAGGACCCAGAGTGATCGCTGACGGGTTTTCACGGCAGTTGTCGTTCTCTCTTTGTCGTATCCGCAAGGGCGTCGGAAGGTTTCCCTTCCTCCATGCGGACCACTTCGAGCTCGCTCGTCTTAACCAAGCCGAGGTGCCAAGAGGCGATTCTTCGTTCCAGCTCCACGGCGGAGCTTGCTCGGGCGAGCCCCACCTGCACCCGCATGTTCCGTTTTTTCCACTGGATCAGATCCTTTTCCGTGCGCGCCACTTCGAGGGAGAGTCGGGCGACCTGGTTCTTGAAGGAAAGAAAGGCAATGCCGACTCCCGCGAGAAAGAGAACTGCGACAATCCACCCCCCCAGCGTGCGCAACGGGAACGGCTCGAGATGTCTCATCTGGTTTCCACTCATCAATCCCTCCTGCTTTCCTTCCAGCCCACTCGCAAGCGGGCGCTTCGCGAGCGTGGATTCCTCACAACCTCCTCATCCGAGGGGAGAAACCGCGCCTGCCGCGCAAACCCCTCCATGGGGGGATGCGTCTCCTCCACTCCGAATCGCACCGTGGACTCTCGCCTCGTATGCTCCCGGAGAAACTGTTTGACCCGGCGATCTTCCTCCGAGTGAAAGCTGATGACCGCCAGCCTTCCCCCGGGGCCGAGCAGGCGCAGCGCCTCCGGCAACGCCCGCTCCAGAGAGCCCAACTCGTCGTTGACCGCCATCCGGAGAGCCAGGAAGGCCCTGGTCGCCGGATGAATGCGTTTCCGTGACGGTCGAGCCGCCCCGATGGCCGCGACGAGGTCCCCCGTCGTCCGCAGACGCCGCCCTTCGCGAGCTCGCACCACGGCGCGGGCCAGCCGCCGGCTCTCACCCGGGTAGGTCACTACGGCAAAGAGCTGCGCCAGATCCGCTTCGTCGAGCTCATGCAAGAGGTCGTCCGCGGTCCGCATCCCCGATGGATCCATCCGCATGTCGAGCGGCGCATCCCAGCGGAAGCTGAAGCCTCTCGAAGGGTCGTCCAGCTGCCCCGACGAGATCCCGAGATCGAGGAGGACCCCGTCCACCGACTCCCAACCCGCCCCTCCGGCAACCTCCGCCATGGCGGCAAAATTGCCCGGAATGAACCGAAGCCGATCACCCCAGCTCTTCCGAAGGAAATCCGCCCTTTGTGCGGCCTCCGGATCACGATCCATCGCCAGGACGAGGCAGCCGCGTTCCAACAACGCGGTCGCATGCCCCCCAAACCCGAAGGTGCCGTCGATCCAACGTTCCCCTTCCCTCGGTGCGGCCGCCTCCAAGAGCTCGCGCAGCAGGACCGGCTCATGTTGCCGTCCGTCCATGCCCCCCTCTTCCGGCAGAGAATTGCGCATGATCCTCCCTTGTTCCCACACCCGATCCACCCACCATTCAAAAGCCTGCCTTTTCCATCACGTCTTCCAGGGTCGTCGGCCCGAGCTGCAGCGCCCGCCAAGACTCAGCGCTCCAGATCTCAAAGTGATCGAAGCAGCCCGCGAGCACCGCCTCGCGGCGCAACCCCGCCTGGCGCCGCAGGCGCTCCTTGATGCCCATCCTCCCCTGCTGGTCCCAGCCCACCATCTGAGCGATGCGGGCCAAAGCCTCGAGCTGCTGCCGCAAGGGATCCTGAAAGGATAGGCCGGTGACCCGTTCTCGGAGCCGGCCAAGCCAGCTCTCCGGGTAGACCTTGAGACACTTCGAACGGGATGGAAAGGCAAAGAGCCGGACTTCGTAACCCTCCTGCCTCCATTCCGAGGGGATGGTTATCCGTCCTTTATCATCGAAGGCATGCTCAAAGGCATCAGTGTAATTTGCGCTCATTGGGGGTTACCCTCCCCCGTTGCGCTCCACTTTCCTCCACTCCTTGCCACCTGTCAATCAGCTTTTCCACTAGGAATGCCATTCTCTACCTACTCATAAAGTTTCATTTAAAATATCGTTAATGTTTCATGGTATCTCATCTGAATGATGCGCTAGCGCTCAGGACATTTGAGCTTTTCGAGATGCTCCGGGATCACGAGTCGGCACGCAAGTAGCTTGAGTCGTGCCTCTGGTCCAATGGAGTGGAATGCACCTGATGCGGCCTTCCCGACCGCATCACGCTTCGCAAAGGTGGATATTTTCGCTGCAATCGATGCTAAGAGGATTTTAACGTTCGTACAGGTACAAATATTGAACGGGCGGATATGCCGCTTCACAAATGGGTCTACGTCGTGTAGCTGTTGGTCACCTCGCGCAAGGGAGTTTCTTCGTCTATGCGATAGGGTTGCCAACAGTTGACTGATTAATAGACATAACTCACGTTGCATGGCATTCTTTTCCCATGAAGCTGAGCATCTGGGCGAGGCGGCAGGGTCTTTGCTGCAAGACGGCTTGGCGGATGGGGAAGGACGGGAAGCTGCCCGCGCCGGCCGAGCAACTGCCGACCGGGACGGTGATCGTGCATGCGGAGGAGAGGCAGCCCGGCGGAGTTGCCCTCTACGCGCGCGTCTCCAGCGCCGACCAGAAGGCCGATCTGGACAGGCAGCTGGCGCGGCTGACGGAGTGGGCGCTTGCCAAGCGGTTGCCGATTGTCGATGCGGTCAAGGAGGTTGGCTCCGGGATGAACGGACCTCGCAAGGGGCTCTTGCGGCTCTTGCGCGATCCGAAGGTCAGCGCCATTCTGGTCGAGCATCGGGACCGGTTGATGCGGGCGAAAAAGGCGCTGGAGGCTCTCCATGAGTGATCGTCCGGTCTTCGCCTACCAGACGCGCTTGAGGCTGGCGGCAGAGCAGGTCGCGGCTCTTGACGGCTATGCGGATCTCTACGGGCAAGCCGAGCGGGCACTCTTTGCCAGGATGCGGGTGGGGATTCCGATGGGCGATCTCAAGTGCGAGTTCCAGCGGCGCTTTGGGATCACCGCCCGGCAGTTCAACGCGATTCGCGTGGGCCTCGAGGGCAAGATCGCCTCGATCCGGGAGCGGCTTCCGGAGTGGATCGCCGAGGCCGAGTCCCGCATCCAGAAAGCCGAAAGGGTCGTCCGCATTCTCTCGGCGAGGGAGCCAGGCTCGGAGAAGCTGCACCAGAAGAAGCGTCGGCTTGGGAGCCTTCGCGCCAGGCTCACGGCACGGATCGCCGACCGGGACTCGGGGCGCGTCCGCCTCTGCTTCGGCTCCCGCCGCCTTTTCCGCAAGCAGTTTGCCCTGGAGGAGAACGGTTATGCCAGCCATGCGAAGTGGAAAGAGGATTGGCAGGCGGCGCGGAGCAGTCAGTTCTTCGTGATCGGCTCGAAGGACGAGACGGCGGGCAACCAGTCCTGCCGGGCTTCGGTCGAGGAAGACGGCAGTGTCACGCTGCGTCTACGTCTTCCCGACGCGCTGGCCTCGGATGGCAAGCTTCTGGTCATTCCCGGCGTGCGATTCGCCTATGGCCAGGAGGAGATCCTTCATGCGCTTGCCGCGAGCCGGGTTGTCTTCTCGCAAACCAAGACGGGCAAGCCTGTCCGGAAGCGGGAGGGAGTGGCTGTGAGCTACCGCTTTGTGAGGGATCGGAAGGGCTGGCGGGTCTTCGCGAGCGTCCCGGCCAGGTCCGTTCCCATGGCGACGAGCCGTCTGGCGGGAGCGGTTGGGATCGACATCAACCACGACCATCTGGCCGTGGCGGAGACGGACCGGTTCGGCAACCTGCGGCGGGCCCTTCGGGTGGATCTCAACCTCTACGGCAAGACCGAAGATCAAGCCAAGGCGATCATCGGCGACGCGGCGAGGATGATTGTGGAGATGGCACGGGAGCGTGGTCTTCCCCTGGTCCTTGAGCGGCTGGATCTCAAGAAAAGAAGGGCTGAGCTTGAGGTGGCGAGTCCATCCGCCGCCAGGAAGATCTCGTCGTTTTGCTACTCCAAGACCATCGCCATGCTCAAGGCGGCCTGTTTTCGAGCCGGAGTCGAGGGGATCGAAGTCGATCCGGCCTATACTTCCGTGATTGGCGCGGTGAATCATGCGCGTCGTCACGGCATCGGTTCTCACCAGGGCGCGGCCTATGCCGTGGCCAGGAGAGGCTTGGGCTTCTCCGAGCATCCGACCGTGCGGGAGGCCGTCGCGCCAGCCCGCAATGGCGGCCACCTCACCTTTGCCCTACCCGCGAGGAATCGGGCGAAGCATGTGTGGTCGTTCTGGTCGGAGGTTCGGAGGAGGCTCAAAGCGGCGCATGCAGCGCATGCCCGGTCGGGAGGCTTGCGAGAGCCGCCCGCGCCTTTGCTCCCGGAAACGCGGGCATTGGGCGCAACCTGGGCATTGCCGGCGGAATCCCGGCACGCGAACCGTCGGCAGAACTGTTCGGCCGACGTCATCGACGACCTTCCCTGGTAGTGGGATGGTGGTCTATGGTTTTAGGAACGGTTTGTATGATTAGGTGCTAGACAATCGCCGTCTGTTGTGGGTCGGGCGTGCCCTGCTTCGAGCGCTTGTCGCAAGCGGAAAAACCTAGGTAAGCGCATGAGAATCATTCCAGAATTCCGCGTTTCCCGGATCATCGCGTGTCGCGAGCGAATCTGCTTGCCCGAGGACTGAGAAATCTCTTAGGGAGCGGCCATGGCGGCACCTTTTTCCCCTTTTGCGCCGGAATCTCTCCTGGATCTCTCCGAGACGGCCCACGCCTCTCTCTTCCTTGGAATCTCCCAGGTTTGGGAGGTGCTGCGCCACCTTGCGCGCTACCTGGAAGAACAGCTGGAGCCGGCCATCTTGGGGGAGGTCTCGCCCCGAGCCACGGTAGGCCCCCGGGTCCGGATCGAAAAGGGATGCGTCGTCGAGGCCGGAGCGGTCCTTCTTGGGCCGGCCTGGATCGGGGAAGGCTGCACGATCCGACCAGGAGCCTTCGTGCGTCAGGATGTCATCGTCGGGAACCGCTGTGTCCTCGGCAATTCTTGCGAGTTCAAGAACGCTCTCCTCTTCAACGGGGTTCAAGTTCCTCACTTCAGCTACGTGGGCGATTCGATCCTGGGCGCTTACGCCCATCTCGGAGCGGGTGCGATCCTCTCGAATCTGCGCCTTCTCGGCGACGAGGTGCGGGTCCGTCTCGGACAGGCCGTCTTCTCCACCGGCCTCCGCAAGTTCGGCGCGATCCTGGGAGACCGGGCACAGGTCGGGTGCAACGCCGTCCTCAATCCCGGTTCCATCCTCGGCCGAGGGGCTCTGATCCACCCGGGCCTGGCCTGGAGCGGCTATCTCCCGGAAGGGGCGGTCGCCAAGGCGGCAACGCGGCCGATCGTCGTTGAAGATCCGGCCGTGGGCCCATAGCAGCAACCTCGGCAGGGATCGCGCCCCCGTCACGCAAGCAGACGGCGTCGGGCCAGGAAGAGTGCCAGCCCCCACAGCAGAAGAGCGGGAGCCAGGAAGTACGGATAGAGCTCTTCCGTCATCCGTCCGGGATGATCGGAGAAGGAAACCTTCTTTTCCGCGTCGATCGCGGCAAAGGCTTCCCGAATCGTTCCCTCATCCATCGCCCGAAAGTAGCGCCCGCCGGTCTGCTGCGCCATGCGGCGGAGCAGCTCTTCATCGAGATCCGAAGGCGTCATGTCCGCCCCGACGGTCTGTCCCCCCGGGTCGAGAAGGGAAGCGCCGGCATCGCCCAGGCGTCCAGCCCCAATCGTAAAAATAGGAACCCTCTTTTGGGTCGCCAGATCGATAGCCTCATCCGGGGAGAGCGTTCCGCAATTATTTCCTCCGTCAGTCAGCAGAATCAGAAACTTCCCCTTTCTCTTCCCCGCTTCGGCGGCTCCTTTCCCGGTCAGGCGCGTAAGGGCCAGACCGACCGCATCCCCGATCGCCGTCCCATCCTCGATCATTCCCACCTCCAATCGATCGATTTGCCGATCGAGCCATCGATGGTCAAAGGTCAAAGGGCTCACGGTATATGCCCTCCCGGAAAAGGCCACCAGGCCGATCCGGTCGCCGACGCGCTTGTCCAAAAAAGATTTCACCACACCCTGCACCGCCTCGAACCGGCTCACCGTTCGACCGCCCCGCTCATAATCTTCGGCCAGCATGCTCCCGGAGAGGTCGAGGACGAGCATGATGTCGTAGCCTTCGCGCGGAATCCGAAAGATTCCCATTTCCTTGAGCGGCTGCGCCAGAGCGAAGATCGCCAACAGGAGCCCTCCGTAGGCGCAGACAATCGCTGCCTTCTCCGATTGGGCCTCGCCTTTGCCTTTCCAGCGCCCGGAGAACGGAAGCATCCAGACCGAGGATTTCTTCCGGCTTCTCGCCCAGATCAGCAGCGGGAGAAGAGCGAAAAGGAAAAGGAAGAAGGGATGTCCCAGTCGCAGATGACCCATGATCGCAAGGGAATTGCCGGATGCGCTCGTCGCCGCAATCGAGCTACCCCGGCTAAGCAACAGGCATTTCGCGCCTGCGCGCAAGCAGGAATTGCGCGAGCCCCGAGGCGATCGGCTGGTCGGTGCTCAGCACGCACGCCGATCGAGCGGAGGGAAAGAGCTCCTTCCACCGCTGCTCCCGCTCCCGGACCCACTCTTCCTGGCGTCGGCGAACGCCGCGCGAAGAGGTGTCCAGGGAAAGAAACTCTCCGGAGGTTGGATCCAAAACGTCCACGACACCCATCTCCGGCAGCCTTCTCTCCCAGGGATCGTCGATCCGAATGCCCACCAGCTCGAATCTCGATCGCAATCCCGCCCAATCCGCGGGTTTGGTCTCTCCCGCGAAATCCCCAAGCCAAACCAAGACCCCGCCCCGCACCAGAGCCGAATGAACCACTCTCCATGGGATCTCCGGCTCCGGCAGAGGCCACCGCTCCGGAGGCCGGCTGGTCAAAAGCTGCAAGAGCGAACCGAGGATTCCGCGGCGCTGCCGCTTTGAGGGGTAGAGAGCGTAGCCGCCGGAGTAGACACGCAGAATGGCCACGCGATCGCGATTATCGGCGGAGAGTACCGCCAAGAAGCCGGCGGCCTCCAATGCCGCCTCGCGCTTGGTCTTGCCCTCAGAGCCGAAGCAGAGCGACGGGCTGTCCTCCACCAGGAGAAGAACGGAGAGCTCGCGCTCTTCCACGAACTTCTTGCGATACGGCTCTCCCTTTCTCGCCGTGACATTCCAATCGATGTCCCGCACGTCATCGCCGAACTCGTAACGAACCACCTGCTCGAATTCCATCCCCTTCCCCCGAAAGGCCGAACGGTAGCCGCCTTCGAGCAGGGATCTCGAGGAGCGGCGCACCCGCCATTCCAGGCGACGCAAAAGCCCGCACGCCGCAACAATCCGGGAAAGATCCTTGGACGAGTCCACGAATGGCCGCTTTATGCCCGCGCTCGGTCCGCCTCCGGGATCGCGGTGCATTCCAGTAATTGATCCAAGACCTGACCCACTTGGATTCCTTGGGCCTCCGCTTCATAGCTCAACCCGACCCGGTGGCGGAGGACATCGGGAAAAATCTCCCGGATCAACGCGGGACTCACATAATCGAGACCCCGCAACCAAGCCATCGTGCGCCCGGCCAGAAACAGGGCCAGCGACGCGCGCGGCGAAGCTCCGTAGGAAAGAAGCTTTTGCCCGCCAACGAACTCCTGGCGCCGGCTCGACCGCACGAGCTCCAGGATGTAGCGTTCGATTGCCGGGCTCACATAGACTTGATCGATCTGGGAACGAAGCTGACAGATCTCCTCGGCGGAGGAGACCCCGGAAACCTCAGGCGTCTCCGTCAGCCTCCCCCACAGGCGCAACATCGAGCGTTCCTCGTCTTCCGACGGATAATCTACCAGGACCTTGAAGAGAAACCGGTCGGCTTGCGCCTCCGGCAAGGGATAGGTCCCCTCTTGCTCGATGGGATTTTGCGTCGCCAGCACAAGAAAGGGATCGGGAAGGCGATGCGCGGCACCTCCCAGGGTCACCTGTCTCTCCTGCATCGCTTCCAGCAGGGCGCTCTGCACCTTCGCCGGTGCCCGATTGATTTCATCGGCCAAGACGATATTGGCAAAAATCGGGCCGAGATGGGGGTAGAATCTGCTCTCCTGCGGCTGGAACACCATCGTCCCGACGACATCGCTGGGAAGAAGATCCGGAGTAAACTGAATCCGCTCGAATTGCACCCCCACCGCCGTAGAGAGGCTCTTCACCAGGAGCGTCTTCGCCAATCCCGGCATGCCTTCGATCAGGACGTGGCCACCCGAAAGAAGGGCGATCAGCAGCCTCTCGATGATCTTGTCCTGACCAAGCACGGTCTTGTGCACTTCATCGAGAATCCGCCGCGCCCACTCCGGTCCCTTGATCATGATGGCTCCTACGAACAGTATAGCCAGGAGTCCCTTTTGCGACGCGAGGCTCTTTTTTCGGCCGGGGCGCTCGACAAGGCTCCGCTGCGAGCATTTTCCCCTTCCGGGGATTTTCCGTGTCTCCCCCGGGCGTTCCCGTAAGCCATCCCTCGATCAAATCCGACGTGACAGCTACCAAAGAATCGGAGTAGGTAGAAAGGGTAAGGATTGCTTTCCTTGGAAACGCAACGTCTTTTCCCCTCTCAGGCTCTTCACTGGTTCGCCGGTGTTCTGGTCGTCGCGACTCTCGTGCTGATCGGCGTCGGGGCGCTCGTGACGAGCACCGAGTCGGGGATGTCGGTTCCCGATTGGCCGACAAGCTTCGGCTACAACATGTTCTCCCTCCCCTTCGCTCGCTGGGCGGGGGGAGTGCTCTACGAGCACAGCCATCGCTTGGCCGCGTCGGCGGTCGGCTTGCTTACGATCGTGCTGGTCGGTTGGATCTGGCTGCGGGAGACCCGGTCGTGGCTCCGGTGGGCGGGGGCGTCTGCTCTGCTTCTGGTCGTCCTGCAGGGTGTAGTGGGAGGACTCCGTGTCGTCTGGGTGGCCGATCGACTGGGCATTCTTCATGCCGCCCTGGCTCAGGGCTTTCTCGCTCTCGTCGCGGTCATCTGGCTCGCGACCTCGACCCGCCTGTGGCATCCCGCCGACAGAAGCTCCTTTGGGAAAACCGCCTTCTCGGGCTTGCCACCCTGGATTCCCGGTGCCCTACTGAGCCTCTGCCTGCTTCTCTATCTGCAGCTCCTCGTCGCCGCCGCCATGCGCCATGCGCATGCCTGGCTCTCCATCCCTGATTTCCCAACCGCGTACGGCCATCTCTGGCCGCACATTACCGAGGCCGATCTCGGGCAAATCAACGCGCAGCGAGCAGCACGAAGCATCGCGCCTACCTCGCTTTTCCAGATTCATTTGCAACTGGTGCATCGCGGGTTGGCGCTCCTGATCCTCCTCTTCGCCCTGTCAATCGCTTCCGGCCTCTCGGGCAAAGATCGGCCGGGAGCGCTTCGTCGAACGATGGGCTGGTTCTTGGCTCTCACCGCCGCGCAGATCGCACTCGGCGCGTTCGTAATCTGGAGCGGAAAATCCGTCGTGCCGACGTCGCTTCACGTTCTGCTGGGTGCCGGCCTCTTCCTTCTCGCCATCCTGGGTGCGGGAATCGCCTATCGCCATCGCTGGCTCGCCGGCAAGGAGGCTCTTGCGGCCCGAAAGGATTCTGTGGGCGATGCGGGAAAGGAATGTCCCGCCTAGAGCCTTTCGCTTTGGTTCCGGTGAAAGACGTGTTCCATAATCCGTCCTCTCCTTCGCTTCCGTCCGACGCCCAGCAAGCGCTCGCCGCACCGGTGCCGCGGGTGCTGCCCGCTCCGATTCGCTGGTGGCGGGAGATTTCGGAGCTGATCAAGTTCCGGCTGACCCTCCTCGTTCTCCTGACTACCCTGATCGGCTATTGCCTCGGATCCGACCATCCGATGAACGGCCTCGGAGCCCTCCACGCTGTCGTGGGAACCGCACTCGTGGCGGCCGCCGCGGCCGTTCTCAACGAGGTGATCGAGCGCCGTCAAGACGCGCAGATGGCCCGAACCCGGAATCGCCCGATTGCCGCAGGCCGCGTCGACGGACTCCATGCTGCAGCAGCTGCGTTGGCTTCCGCAGCCGCCGGAGTCGCCTATCTCGCCCTATTCACGAACTTCCTTGCCGCGCTGGTTGCCGCCGCGACCCTGGCGACCTACGTTTGCGTCTACACGCCGCTCAAGCTGCTCAGCCCGTGGAATACCTGGGTGGGTGCCATCTCCGGCGGTCTGCCTCCGGTCATCGGATACGTGAGCGCCAAGAACGAAGTGGACGAGACCGCCCTTTTTCTTCTGTCCCTGCTCTTTCTCTGGCAGATGCCTCATTTCTTCGCCATTGCCTGGCTCTACCGGAACGATTACGAACGGGCTGGCTTCCGGATGCTCGTCGTAGTCGATGCGACTGGACGAAAGCTCACCTCCCAGACGGTCTTTTTCACCTCGGTTCTCCTTCTCGTCAGTCTCTGGCCGATGGCGGCGGGAACGGCCTCCCTTCCCTACTCCTTGGGAGCGACGGTGTTGGGAGCCCTCTTCCTCTGGACGGCCATTCGGTTCCACAACGGACCCGATCGGGCCACGGCGCGCGCCCTGTTCTTTGCCTCGATCGCCTACCTGCCCCTGCTCCTGGGACTTCTCGTTCTTTTCTGGAAATAGCCGAGACTTCGGCTAAAGCTCCGACCTGGAGGAGACAGGTCAGCATCCGGAACCGAGACGTTGCGCCATGTCGGCGCCCGTGATCAGCTCTGCCCCGTAGATGCGATGGAGATACTCCAGGCCTGACCCCTGCTCCGCCTCCGTAAAAGCGGCCACGCAATCGATCGGCACGACAATCCGGTACCCCCGGAAAAACGCATCGGCGGCGGAGTGGCGGATGCAGATATGCGTGTGGAGCCCCGTAAGGACGACCGTATCCACTTCCCGCGAGCGAAGCAGCGAATCGAGCCCGGTCTCGAAGAAAGCGCTGTAGCTCCGCTTCTCGAGAAGGTAATCGTCCCTTTCCGGGGCCAACTCGGCGACGATGCGGGCTCCGTCGCTCCCTCGCATTGCATGCTCTCCCCAAACCCGCAGCTCGAAATCATGGGAAAGATGAGCATCGCCCACATAGACCACGGGGCTCTTGGCCGCTCGCGCCACGGAAAGGAGCCGCCGGAGCGGCTCGATCACCGCAGCCTCCCGACCCGTGGCCAGCTTTCCGCGAACGAAGTCGACGAGCATGTCGACTACGATCACGGCTTCCATGCTCGTTCCCAGGGAAGAGCCGAAAAAGGGCTACGCGCCCGCCGCGGCCTCGGCCCTCCGCCTTTCGATCGCGCTCAGGAGCTTCTTCCGCAACCGAAGCTTGCTCGGGGTCACCTCGACATACTCGTCGGGACCGACATACTCGATCGCCTGCTCCAGGCTCAGGCTCCGCGGCGCCTCCAAGAGGATTCCCTTGCCGTCTCCCTGGGAGCGCATATTGGTCAGGTGCTTGGCCTTGCAGGGATTCACCAGCAGGTCGTCGGGCCGCGCATTCTCCCCAACGACCATCCCCTCGTAGACCTCTTCCCCAGGGCCCACGAAGAGTAGCCCCCGCTCCTGGAGGTTCTCCAAGGCGAACGAAGTCGTCGTCCCCTTCTCCATCGAAACCAGGACGCCGTTCCCTCGAAGCACAATCTCCCCTCTCTTGGGACCATACTCGCGAAAGAGATGGCTCGCGACGCCCTCTCCCCGGGTCAGGTTGACCAGCTCGGTCTCGAAGCCGAGCAGCCCGCGCGTCGGAATCACCGCTTCCACGAAAACCGTATCCCGCAGATGCCGCATGTTTTCCACCTCCGCCCCCCGCCGGGCCAGAGACTCCAAGAGAGAACCCAAGGAGGCCTGCGGAAGATCGACGTAAAGCGTCTCGAGCGGCTCCAGTGTGCGGCCGGTCTCGTCCTTCCGGTAGATCACCTCAGGGCGCGAGACCATGAGCTCGAAGCCCTCCCGCCGCATCTGCTCGACTAAAACGGCGATCTGCATCTCGCCTCGGCCGCTCACTTCGAAGGAGCCGGTGCCATTGTCTTCCACCTGAAGTCCCACGTTGGTGCGGATTTCCCGAAAGAGCCGATCCCGGAGATGCCGGGCCGTGAGAAATTTCCCTTCCCGGCCCGACAGAGGAGAATTGTTGACGAGCAGGCGCATCCGGACCGTGGGCGGGTCGACCTCAATCCTCGGCAGCGGCTGCCGATCCTCCTGGTCGCAAAGGGTATCCCCAATTTCCACCTCTTCGAGCCCGGCCACGGCGACAATATCTCCAGCGACGGCTTCGGTGAGTTCCTGACGCTGCAGGCCGTGATAGCCCAGGAGCTGGGTCACGCGCCCCTTCCGCGAGATCCCGCCTCCCGATAGGCAGACCACGGAATCTCCCACCCGGATCGTTCCTCCGTAGATCTTCCCGATGGCAAGCTGCCCGAGATAGTCGCTGTAATCGAGATTGGCGACCAGGAGCGAGAAGTGAGAGGTGGCATCGGCTTTCGGAGGCGGAACCTTTTCCAGGATCGTTTCGAAAAGCGGCTCCATCCCGAGCTTCTGCGCCTCCTCCACCCCGCGCCATTCGCGGGAGGCAAAGCCTGCCTTGCCTGACGCATAGAGAGCGGGGAAGTCGAGCTGCTCGTCGGTCGCCTCGAGCTCCAGGAAGAGCTCAAAGACCTGGTCAAGAATCTCGTTGGGTCTGGCGTTCTCTCGATCGACCTTGTTGAGAAGGACGATCGGGGAAAGACCGGCAGCCAGCGCCTTCTTGAGAACGAACTTCGTCTGAGCCTGCGGTCCCTCTACCGCGTCGACGAGCAAGAGGACCCCGTCCACCATGCGAAGGCTTCGCTCTACCTCGCCTCCGAAGTCGGCATGGCCGGGCGTGTCGACCAGATTGATCTTATAGTCCTTGTAATGGAAGGAGGCGTTCTTTGCGCGAATCGTGATTCCCTTCTCCTTTTCCAAGTCCATCGAGTCCATGACTCGCTCCGCCACCGCTTGATTGCTTCGAAACGTCCCGGACTGGCGGAGGAGCTGGTCGACGAGAGTCGTCTTTCCGTGATCGACATGCGCGATGATCGCGATATTTCTTATCTGAGCCATGAGCATGGGGAAGATAGCAGGGGCTCCCGTGCTGCACAAGTGCGGTAGGCGAGCTGGCCGCATTTACGGCCTCACCAGGAGCCGGGTCCCTTCCGTGATCTTGATCTGACGGGCCGCCGAGCTCTTGTTCATGACGAGCTCGAGGTAATCCGAGCTATTGAAGAGAGCTCCCAGCTTTCCGGGCGGAATCTCCGCGTAGGTCCCGACAAGCGGCGCGCGAATCGTCTGCTCGCCGATGGAGATCCGCAGCAGAATGCCTTCCTGCAAACGGGAAGAGAGATCCCGAGGAATATTGGTAATCACATTGCCGAAACGGTCGATCGAAATCACCTGTCCCTGAACGCCCTGGCCGAGAACGCCGGCCGGTGTCAGGTTGAGTAATTGCACATTCTGGACTCGGGAGCCGAGCTGCTCCGGATCGACGCCGGCGGCCAAGTGGGCGGCTCCCGGTGCAAAGATGTCCCTCCCGTGAAAGGTGCGCGAAGGGGTTCCCGCTCGATGAAACGCGGGCTTGTCGAGCTTCCAGGCCCTCCGCATCCCTTCCCGCTCGACCACGAGCGAGAGGATCCCATTATCCGGCGAAAAGAAGAACTTGCCGGAGCGAGTTTCGAGCAAAATCGGCGCCCGCTCGGTTCCGACCCCCGGGTCCACTACGGTAATAAAAATCGACCCCTTCGGAAACTCCCGCGCGGACTCCTCGACCAGGTAAGCCGCCTGCCAGATTTGGAAGGGCTCGACCTGATGCAGCAGATCCACGACCCGGGAGCTCGGATGGACCGAATAAATGACCCCCTTCAGCTCCGCCACATAGGGATCGCGCAGGCCGAAATCGGTGATCAATCCGATCACAGGCTCGCTCTGCGGCTCCTTCGGTAGGCAACCGGCCAGGACCATGGCAACCCCTAACACCCAACAAAGCTTACCGATTGTGCATTCCCCCACATTCCGCGTCCGCAGAGCCCGCTCGATAATAGAGATAGACGATTCCGCCGACCAGGCTCCAGACGAGTCCTACCGCAAACAGGAGCAGGGAGAAGGCCACCGCCTCTTCCCGACTCACTCCGAACGAGCCGAGAAGGTAGAGAAGCGCCCCTTCCCGAATCCCAAGTCCCGAGATGCTGACCGGGAGCGCGACCGCCACGTTCACGACGACCATCGTCGTCACCAGCAGCCAGAACGGCAGCTCCAAGCGGAGCGCCTGCATGAGCGCCCAGAGCAAGGCGGCGGAACTCCCGTGCGCCACGACCGAGAGACCGACGGCGATCGAATTTGCCCGCGTGGCCTTCCAATAGAGTTGAACGGCCGTCAGGATCTCTTGCAGCGCCTTTTCGAAGCGCGCCGCCGTCTTCCCATGGCCCGGAAGCCGGAGCCGTCCACGCGCAAGGTAGTGGAGGAGAATGGGGACCAGGGCCAGGGTAGCGAGCGTCAAGAGAAAAAGAGCGAGTGCTGCGTTCCGAAGCACCGCATGGGCCGCGAGCTGCGAATAAAAGGCTGCCGCGAGCAGCGAGCCCAGCACGAGAAGCACGACCCCTTCGAGAAAGCGATCGTAGAGGACCGAGAATCCGGCCATGGCGGCCTTTCCTGGGAAAGCGCGCGTCGCATAGTAGATCCGGACGAAATCGCCGCTCGTCGAACCCGGCAGGATCGCGTTGAAGAACTTTCCGACGAACCCCAGCGCCAGCGCCTGCGGAAAGGAAAGGGGAAGCTTCAGCACCTGAAGCAGGATGCGCCAGCGGACCGAAGTGATGGGCGTCGACAGCCCGGCAAAGAGGACGGCCATCCCGAGCCAGCTTGGTCTCGCCGACGCCGCCAGCTTGCCGATCTGTCGCCAATCCACCCGCGTGGCGATCCATCCGAGAAGGATCGCAGAAACCGCCGCTCGCGCCGTCCACTTCCAGGCGCTCGTCCTCCACGGGCCACGGCGCCCTTGGGACGCTCCCTCGCGCTCCATCCTCCTCCGCCTCTCGATTCCGAGCTACCGCTCCGCAACCGGGTTCGCGGTGCGCACCCGGTCCTTCATCGCTCCAATACGCTTCGAGGGCTCGAGCATGACACGCATGCGATGGAAATCCAAGGTTAGCCGATAGTCCTGAAAGAAGGCATTCCCCAGGATCCCGTCGATCGGAAACCCCTGCATATGATCGATGGAGGGAGGAAAGTCATACATCGTGCCGATGTCCGCCTTCTGATCGCTCTGCACGATCGGTCCGATCTGCAATTCCCGGAACTCCGTATAAACCCGGGGAAAAAGACCCGCTCGCCGAAGGCTGATGATGTAGCCGCCGTGCGCGGGAAGGTGGGCCCGGTGGATGAATCTCCGGGAGAGCGTAATCGGCCTCCCGGCGGCGACGGTATCCAATAGAAAGATCACGTCCCTGCCATTGACCCTTCCTTGCAGCACGATCTGCCCTCCGGGCGTCCAAAAAAAGGGAAGGACGATCCGCCCATCCTCCTGGCCATTCTCTGAATGCGGATCTTTTGCTGATCCCGGCTCGGCTTTGCGGAGAAAGAGCTCCTTCCGCGGGTAATCGACCACCGTCTGGAAATGGGAAAGGAAATCGGTCCCGAGCAAGCCGTCCACCAACCCCTTCCAGTTCGGCAAGAGCACGGGAACCCGTCCGACTTGCATCGGTCCTAAATCGAGCTTTTCCACCCGCCCGAAACGATTCTTGACCGTCCATTTCCCGGCGGCCCAGAACCAGAACTGGAGGAAGTTGCTCCGCTGCCGCTCGACCTTTGCTGCGCGAGCGACAGTATCGCTAATCGCGCTCATCCCGCCGCGGGTGTCGATGTAGAATTGGGCCTCCTTTCCGTTGATCCGCACCGGAAACTTCGGCCGCAAGGAGCCCGGGAGCAGGCCGATCCGGACCGAAGTCGCTCCGCTCACCGTATAGGCTCCGGGCTCAAGCGTCGCGACGAGCTCGGCCAGCGCAGCATGACCGAGGTCGTCCATCTCCGCCGCGGACTGGCTCAGCTCTCCCGTCCGATACCAGGCAAGGGAGAGGAGCGCCTTGGTCTCTCGATCCGACGGGTCGAGCCGAAGCGCCTGATGAAGATGGGCGCGCGCTTCCGGAAGGCGATTCTCCATGAGCTCGAACCAGCCGAGCTTCTTCCAGGATGCTGCGGCATCCGGTTGTGCCCGCGCCCACTCCCGTGCCGCCTCCCCGGCGCCGACCAGGTCGCTGTTTTCCAGGCATGCTTCCACCGTTGCGCGAGGCGAAGAGCCGACCGCCGACCGCGGCAGGCCAGACAGAGCGATCCCGACAGCAACGGCTGCCAACCGGAGCAGCGTCATCCTCCTCCCCTCACCCTTCTTTCAAAAAAGAATATGGAACTTCGCGATGAGGGCGTTCGCATACTTCGACTCGATCGTAGCGTGATCCAAGGCAATCTGGTAGCCGATTCCGAAGTAGTAGCGAATGTCCTCTGTCATCGGGAAGCGGCCAATCAAAAGCTCCGGCGTGACGAAGAGTCCCGGCGACCCGAAGGCCAGGAAGCGGGTGACGCTCGGTTGGCTGTTCAGCTCCACGCAGGGAGTGATATAGCCGAACCGGTATTCGAACGCCGCATTCCAGATAATCGGAGCGGAAAGCTGCTGATTGTCTCCGTCGGCCCACTGGGTGCCGAGATTGATCATGAAGGTGAAATTGCCCCATCCCTTTCCGAAAAGGATCATTGGCGTCCAGACCCAGTGGTCCTGCTTATCCGGAATCAACCCCGTCGGAGTGAGCGCGGCAAGCTGGACCGAAAAGACGTAGTTCTTCTGGTTTTCCGGAGAGGCCATGAGTCGATGCCGGAGTTGGAGCACTTCACCCTGAAATCCCGTCGCGCTCGGCACCCCGGGTTCGTCGATATAGTTCGGGAGAGAAAAGGTGAATTCGTCGGTGGGAGTCACGATGAGGCTCACGCCCTTGCCGCTCCCAAAATTGTACTCTTTGTTCCCGTTTCCCTTCGTCTCGTCGTAGACGTCGTACCGAATCCGCTGCTCGAGCCGCGCGGTCGTCGTAACCAGGGGAGTCATCCAGTTCGCCTGCCGCTGCTTGGTCTCTGCCGTCATGTGGTACCATTGCTCGAACCAGCTTGTGCCAGGACTCTGGTCATTCATGCTTTCCACCAGGTCCTGTGCCGCGATCTCCTCGCCTGGATAGAAAATCGGATCGGCGTGAGCGGACCGGGAACAAAGTGCGAGAATCCAACCGGAAACCAGAAGCAGAAGGCGGAGTGAGGCCGCGGAGCGGTTGCCCTGAGCCGACATGCTAGCCTGTCGGAAGAGATGAGATCCTCGCAGGCTCATGAAGAAGGGAAGGCGAGCATCCGGCGGTTGAGCAAAGGCAAACCCCCATAAGCAATTCGCACGCCAACTTGGCAAGTTCTTTTCGATTCGAGGATCCAGGACCGCCAACTTCGAAAGCCCCAAGTGACCCGTGCATCCAGCGCAAGCCCTTTCCTAACGTTAAACCCGCAGGGTGGGCCGAAGTTGTGAGCAAAATCTTGTGAGCGCCTGTCGTCTCTCAAAAGAGAAGATGGAACTTGACGACGAGCGCATTGGCATACTGTGCCTCCACCGTCGCGGCATCGAGTGCCATCTGATAGCCGAACCCAAAATAGAGCGAGTAGTTATCGCGGAAGTGGAAGCGCCCGATCAAGAGCTCGGGGGTCAGGAAGAGGCCCGGCTGGCCAAAAAAGTAAAATTGGCTTATCGACGGGTGCGAATTCAATTCAACCGTGGGGCAGATGACGCCGAACCGATACTGCAAGGCGAGACCCCAGACGATCGGAGTGCCGAGTTGCTTGTTGTCAGCGTCGGCCCAGGAGGTCCCCAGGTTCACCATAAAGTCGAAGTTTCCCCAGCCTTTGCCAAAGGTAACAATCGGCGTCCAGATCCAATGCTCGGCGGCTCCCGGCAGCGTCCCGGTCGGTGTGAGCGTTTCGAGCATGACGGAAAAGACGTAGTTCTTCTGGCCCTCCGGAGAACACATGATGCGATTCTTGATCATGAAGCTTTCTCCCCGGAATCCGTCCAGGCCCCCGGCTCCCGGATAGTAGAGATACTGCGGTAACGCCACTGCCGCCTCCATCGTCGGAGCGATAATGAAGTTGACGCCCTTGCCCGCCCCGAAATTCCACTTCTTGTTTCCGTTCGGCAAGGTTTCGTCGTAGACGTCATAGCGTATACGCTGCTCCAAGCGAGGGGTTTCCGTGACAAGCGGCGTTAACCAGTGAGTCTGCTTTTCGCGCGTCTCGATCGTCATCCGGCGCCACCGACCGAGCCAGTCTTTGCCGGGATCCGACTCGTTCATCCCTTCGACGAGATCTTGGGCGGCAATCTCGACTCCCGGGTAGAAAATGGGATCTGCCCTGAGTGAAGAGAATCCCTCAAGAACCAGCGCGAGAACGAGAGAGGACAAGACGGCGCGAATGCAGCCCCGGTGGCCCCGGACCCGGGTTCTGTCGCGTACCCGAGCATTTCCCCTGGGACGCCAGCCGAGGCTCTTTTTGTCGGTCGCCGTCGCCCCCGACTGCGTTAGCAATCCATAAAGATGGATACCCGCGCGAAACCCGCTTTTCGCCTCCGGCTTGAACACGAAGCATCCCTCTTTTGCGAGCGGGGTGAAACAGGACGCGATTTCCGAACCACCGCCCTCCCATCCAGGGCAGGATCCAGGTTAGGCGCCTTCACCCCTGCCCGGCATGGATTCGAACCATGACTAAAGGCTCCAAAGGCCTCTGTGCTACCGTTACACCACCGGGCAAAATCCGACGGGCTAGGCTCCTTGGCTTCGGGAAAACCCTTCGGCGCCATTAAACGTATACAGCAGCTCTGCCTTTGTGAACTCAATTCCCGCGGCCTCGACCGACCCGAGCAGATCGACGATCGCTCGCTGCGAAAGCCCCAAGGACGGGGCCTTGGCAAGAAACCGGCACTGGAAGGGTCCCGCGAGCAGCGTTTCGCCCAGCCCGAAAGGCCAGACGCTCATTCCGCGGTTTGCGATGGACTCAAGCGCCACTCCTTCGCCGCCGACCTCCCGAAGCGCCGCAGCCAGCTCCTCGACTCTTCCTGGAAACTCTGCAAAGACGTCGACGCCGACCAGGACCTTTTTTTCTTCGAGACGGTGGTAGGGAAAATCGGATCGAGGGTTGAGGCTGTCCTCTCCGTATTGGACAGGAGTGAGCGTTTCCGGCACTTCCCCGAGATTGGCGATCACCGCCAGCCCGAACTCTCTGGTGCCCACCTTTTGGCGGCTCTTCCCGGCACGAAAAATATCGTAGGTATGGACTCCTTTCTCGAGAGTGCGCAACCAAGCGTTGTGCACCCGCTCAGCCACGCCTCGCTGCCCGATGTGGAGGAGCATTTGCACCGCCGCCAAGAGAAGTCCGGAGGGATTTGCCAAGTTCTGCCCGGCTCGACGAGGGGCGGAGCCATGGATCGCCTCGAACATGGCGTATCGGGCGCCGATGTTGGAGGAGCCCGCCAGCCCAACGGAACCGGCAATCTGGGCGACGACATCCGACAGGATATCGCCATAGAGATTCGGGACGACAACGAGGTCGAAGATCTGCGGGGTGTCCGCAAGCTTGGCCGCCCCGATGTCCACGATCCAATGCTCTTTCTCGATCTCGGGATATTGCGCGCCGACTTCCTCGAAGACCCTGTGGAACATCCCGTCGGTCAGCTTCATGATGTTGTCCTTCGTGAAGCAGGTGACCTTCTTCCTCTGGTAGGAGCGGGCGTACTCGAAAGCATAGCGGATGAGCCGCTCGGTTCCCGGTCGCGTCATGATCTTGAGGCACTGAAAGGAGTCGACGCTCTGCCGATGCTCGATCCCCCCATAGAGATCCTCCTCGTTCTCCCGAACGATCACGACATCCAGGCCGGGATGCTTGCTTTCCACAAAGGGGACATAGGACATGCAGGGACGGATATTGGCGTAAAGTCCCAGCGCCTTTCGCACCGTGACATTGAGGCTCTTGTATCCTCCACCCTGTGGCGTCGTGATCGGTGCTTTCAAAAAGACCTTCGTCCGCTGCAAGCTCTCCCAAGACTTCGCCTCAATCCCGCTCGAGTTCCCCCGAAGGTAGACCTCTTTTCCGATCTCGATGATCTCCAGCTCCAACTCGGCGCCCGCCGCCCCCAGAACCGCAAGCGTTGCTGCCATGATCTCCGGGCCGATCCCATCCCCATACGCAACCGTAACGGGCACCTTACTCATCGTTTCTCCGTCCTTCCCGATGCATCTGGTTAGTTCACTCCGTGGAGCGGCGTTGGCAAAGAGATTCTTTGACGGATGCCCACTTTTTTCCCGTTTCCTGGCCGCAGCCCAAGGCAGTTGACAGACGGGGGGCGTGTATTCTTTACTCTTTCTGAACGCTCTAAGGACTCCCACTGCCTCTCCGCTGTCGGACGGACACCCGAGAAGACGGCAGAGGCCACAAGGGAGACGCTGACGACGCTATGCCCAAGCCGCACAGCCAGTCCACCCGCCTCTTTCCGATCTATGCCCTTCTGCGCACGGCGGCCCTTGTCTTGCTCGGAGGCTGCGCCCAGACCCACTACTATCCCTACGTCGGGGCGAACACGCAGTTGGGCAAGGGAGGGGGCGGCGAGCGGGCGATCGACGGGATCGAGGTCTGGAGCGATGGCCTCCCGACTCGCCGCTACACGATCGTCGGCGTGATCCACGATCATCGGAGCGGCATCCTGCACGCCGCACTCCTCAGGGACGTGGTCAAGAAGGCAAAGAAGATGGGGGCCCAGGGCGTCATCGAGTACAAAGCCTACTCGACCGCCATGAGCTCCTTCGCCGCTTCCGCCAGCGGCTTCGGCAGCAACGCCGACCAGCTGCCGCAAGCATACGGCTCGACCGCTTCCTCCTGGCTCGCCTTCGCCGGACCAGCCTCGGCAGGACTCGGAGGGGGATGGGCGGGCGCTTCCCGCTGGTGGGTCTTCCGTTACCAGGAGTCTCCTTCCAGAGAGGCGAAGCCGCCGAAAGTCCGGCCGGCAAAGGAACAGGAACCAGGATCAGCCCATCCCTCATGAACGTCCGGAATCTCTTCTACTCCGGCTGCCTGCTTCTGCCGTTCTTCTTCACTGCTTGCGCTACCACGACCTATATTCCTTACAAAGGGGGAGCCCGCACCGTCGGTAAGGGAGCCAGTCTCCATAGGATCAAAGGAATCGACTTCTGGACCGACGGCCTCCCCCCCCGACCTTACAAGATCGTCGGCGTCATCCACGACAACCGAAGCGGCCTCCGAAAGAGCACATTGCAAGACGATCTGGCCAAGGTGGCGAAGAAGATGGGGGCGGACGCGATCCTTGAATATCACGACTACTCCTTGCAGATGGGAGGAGCCACTGCGGCAGCCGGAGCCGCCGCCGGCAACATGATCTGGGTAGGCTCGCTTGTCGCAGCGACCGGCCCGGGCCTGCTTGTCGCCGGACCGGCGGTTATTGCACTCGGTGCCGCCCAAGGGGGTACCTCGCGCTGGTGGGCCGCCAAATATCTCCCGGAGGAGCCCAAGAGCACCGCAGCCGAGCCCGCAACACCGTCTTCCGCGGCTCCGAAGCGGCCCGCAGCTCCGGCAGCTCTGCTGTCTCCGTCCGGACCGACGAGCACGACCGCAGCCGCGCCATAGAGAGCGGCTCTCCACCTGCATTCTCCCCCGGGCAGCCGTCTTCCGGACTTCGGGATTTTGCTGGTGGGTTCATCCTCCGGTTGACAGGGCGTTTACTCTCGACTATCCCTGGAGCGCCTTCGTGCGCCAGCACCCGTTGGCTCCGGCTGAAAGGCTCAACGGGGAGACGACAAGAAAAAATGAGACGTCATCCACGAGCCACTCCCCGAAACCCACCGATTCGCCTAACCTACATCCGCTCCCTTCTTGCGGCCGGCAGCGTCCTCCTCCTCCTCGGTGCGTGCGCGCAGACACGGTATTATCCCTTCGTTGGCGCCAACGAACAGCAAGGGAAGGGCATCGCGGCCAGACGGATCATCAACGGGATCGATGTCTGGACCGACGGCACCCCTCCTCGTAAATACGAGGTGATCGGGGTCGTCTACGACAGTCGAAGCGGCTTCTTCCGCGACTCGATCCTCAAGGATGTCACCAGAAAAGCAAAACGAATGGGCGGACAGGGAATCCTCGAATACCAAAGTTACGCGGCGACCATGAGCGCCGGAGTGGCCGCGGTAAGCGGCGCATCGGGCAACATGGGAAATTCGTCCCAATTGGGCACGGGAGTTGCCGCGAGCGCCGCGTACGGCGGGGCCGCCGCCGGAGGCCTTTCCTCGGCGGGAACCGGCCAATCCCGCTGGTGGGTGATCCGCTACCTGCCAAGCGGCACAAAGTCGGGTGCAAGGAAAACGGAATGACGGCGATCCCCGCCCACTTCTTATGAAAGCCTTTCTGGCGTGCATCAGGGCTTCCATCGGCCGTCCTCTTTGTTTCCTCCCCCTCCTCGTCTGCCTGGCCGCTTGCGCTAACACGACGTACATCCCCGTGGAAAATGGCACTAAGACGGTGGGGAAGGGAGCCGTTCTCCGCAAGGTGAACGGAATCGATGTCTGGAGTGACGGCCAGCCGCCTCGCCCTTATCAGATCGTCGGCGTCATTCATGACCGCCGGAGTGCACTTCGCAAAGGAGATCTCCTCAAGGACGTCGCCAACGCGGCCAAAAAGATGCATGGGGACGCGATCCTCACCTATCAGGATTACGGAGCCACTGCCGGCGGAGTAACCTCCGGCGCAGCAGCAGCCACCCAGAACGCCCTCATGCTCGGGGCCCTGGCCAGCGGACCGGCCGTTACGTTCGTCGGTCCTGTCGCAGCCGTCCTCTCGGCCACGCAAGGCGGGCAGTCCCGCTGGTGGGTAGCAAAATACCTCCCCGAGAAGCCCAAGGCCTCCCTTTCCGGCGGCAAGCCCCGGTCTACGTCGGTTCCGAACCAATTCAGGACTCTCGCTGCCCCGCGGCCCCCGTCCGCCCAAGCTTCGAATGCTCCGAACGCCCAATAGTCGTGGCTCCCGTCTCAATCTTGCTGCTGGCCGCCGGAATCGTCGCGGGGCTCTTTGCCGCCTATAACCTGTTCCATTCCCTACTCTTCCTTCTCGTCACGCACCTCAAGAGCGCGGAAGAGATCGGCCATGAGCTCAACGAGTTCGAACGACGGCAGCTGGTCGAGTGGACCCCGAAGCTTGACGACCTTCTCCAGCACGACGATCAGAATCGCACCTACGACGATGTCTTTCGTCTCTATCTTGGCGAGAATGAGAACTACTGCACCTGCGTTTTCCCACCTTCAATCTTCGCCCCTCCTTACCAGCCCGTCTACACCCTCCTGGAGCCAGAGCCCGGAATGCGTCTCCTGGACCTCGGATGCGGTTCGGGCGCGACCGCCCGCTACCTTGCCGGTCGTTGCGACATCGAAGTGCTGTGCGTCACCAACTCTCCAGCACAAGCGGACATCTGCCAACGGACATCCAAGCGTTTCGGCGGGCGCGTAAAGGCGATCGTCGCCGACTTCGACTCCCTGAGCCTCCCAGAAAAGACTTTCGATGCCATCTACTCCTTGGAATCGATCGGATATACGAAGGATCTGGATGCCTGGCTCGCGCACTGCTGGCGACTGCTCAAGCCGGGGGGCCGACTCTTGATTCTCTCTCCCGGGTCCCTGGACGGTTGTCGGCGAGAGCAGGACTACCGAAACGTTACGGCGTTCTTTGAGAATTGGCACTACAACTTCTTCGGCGCCAATCTTCTCGTCTTCAAGATGCGCCGACTCGGGTTCGCCCCGATTCGTTACCGCCAACTCCCGTTTTGGGTCTGGGGCCTGACTTGGAGCTTCATCCGCCGCCTGCTGCTCTGGAAGTTTCGCCTCCGGATGCGAACGATGGTCCACTTGGAACGGATCATTGGGAGCACTTCGAAGGCATTCGTCTTCGGCAACGCGTACAATATCGTCCTCGCTCGCCGCCCCCTCGGAGATTCTTCCTCACGTTCGCTAGAGCATGCCGCTGCCAGCCGCCGCCCCGCGGACGCCTGACAGCGCTTCCTTACCGCCGATCCATTCGCATCCTACCCGGCGCGCCCGGAACGAGCCTTGCCGAAACCCGAACGCGGCGCCGTCCACCCCCAAGCTCTTCGGCTCTCAAACAAAAAGCCCCCCTTCCACTCCGAAGAGCGAAAGGGGGGCGAACCTGGCAACGACCTACTCTCGCACGCCCTATCGGCGCACTACCATCGGCGATGACGCGTTTCACTTCCGTGTTCGGGATGGGAACGGGTGGTTCCACGTCTCTAGGATCACCAGGCCTCTGCCGATCATTGCCCCTTGGCAGACGCCTGGTCGCAGCCGTTCCTTGAAAACTACAGGCAAACAGAAGATCAGCCGCATAGCCTGCCGTGACTAAAAGCCAATCAGGTAATTAGTACCGCTTCGCTGCACGCATTGCTGCGCTTCTACGTGCGGCCTATCAACGTGGTGGTCTACCACGACCTTGATGGGGAGACCTCATCTTGGGGAAGGCTTGGCGCTTAGATGCTTTCAGCGCTTATCCTTTCCGGACATAGCTACCCGGCGCTGCGTCTGACGACACAACCGGAACACCAGCGGTCCGTCACTCCCGGTCCTCTCGTACTAGGGAGTGAATCCCTCAAGTCTCCTGCGCCCACAGTGGATAAGGACCGAACTGTCTCACGACGTTCTGAACCCAGCTCGCGTACCGCTTTAACCGGCGAACAGCCGGACCCTTGGGACCTTCTCCAGCCCCAGGATGCGATGAGCCGACATCGAGGTGCCAAACCGGGCCGTCGATATGGACTCTTGGGCCCGATCAGCCTGTTATCCCCGGCGTACCTTTTGTCCGATGAGCGATGGCAATTCCACATTCTACCACCGGATCACTTGGTCCTACTTTCGTACCTGCTCGACCTGTCGGTCTCGCAGTCAAGCTCCCTTCTACCCATACGCTCGACGCACGATTGCCAACCGTGCTGAGGGAACCTTAGAACTCCTCCGTTACCTTTTAGGAGGAGACCGCCCCAGTCAAACTGACCCGCTGCCATTGTCCCAAAACCCGATTCAGGGTCCTTGGTTAGAATCCTCACAATAGAAGTGTGGTGTCTCATTGGTGACTCCACCTTCCCCGAAAGGAAGGCTTCACTGTCTCCCACTTACGCTGAGCATCCATAGCAAAGATTCAGTAACAGCTTACAGTAAAGGTGCACGGGGTCTTTCCGTCCTACTGCGGGTAGGCGGCATCTTCACCGCCACTACAACTTCGCTGAGCCTCTCTTTGAGACAGTCGTCAACTCGTTACACGATTCGTGCAGGTCGGAACTTACCCGACAAGGAATTTCGCTACCTTAGGACCGTTATAGTTACGGCCGACATTCGCTGGGACTTGGGTTCAGAGCTTCGCCAGGCCGAAGCCTGACTAACCCCTTGCCGTAATCTTCCAGCATTGGTCACGTGTCACACCCTATACGTCGTCTTCACGACTTAGCAGAGTGCTGTGTTTTTGTTAAACAGTCGGTTGACGCTGTTCACTGCGACCCCTTACGGGGCGCCCCTTCTTCCGAAGTTACGGGGCTAACTTGCCGAGTTCCTTAAAGAGATTTAACTCACGCGCCTGAGTATACTCTACTCACCCACCTGTGTCGGTTTACGGTACGGGCGCCTTAGTGTACACGTGGACTTTTCTTGGCACCGTCTTTGAAGAATCCCGTCAGGATCGCTCCTTTCGGTCCCCTTGCGGGACAAGGGCATTCATCACCTCGCTCTTCTCTAACGATGCGTCCCCCACGTTTAAATGTCGGCGGTGCTGGAATATTGACCAGCTAGACATCGCTTACGCCCATCGGCCTCAGCTTAGTTCCCGACTAACCCTGGGCGGACGAACCTTCCCCAGGAAACCTTGGGTTTACGGCGGATCGGATTTTCACCGATCTTATCGCTACTCATGTCTGCATCCTCACTTCCAAGCGCTCCACGGTCGGTTTCCCTTCCGCTTCACAGCACTTGGAACGCTCCCCTACCACTCCTCTCGGCCTAAACCGAAAGAAATCCGCGGCTTCGGTATACAGCTTATCGCCAATCATTTTCGGCGCCGGATCTCTCGGTGAGTCAGCTATTACGCACTGTTTAAATGGTGGCTGCCTCTAAGCCAACATCCTCACTGTCTTTGAAACCCAACATCCTTTTCACTTAGCTGCATTTGGGCACCTTAGCCGGCGATCTGGGTTGTTTCCCTCTCGACGATGAAGCTTATCCCCCACCGTCTTACTCCCGTGCTGCACCCTGTGGTATTCAGAGTTTGGTTGGATTCGGTACCCTGGTGTGGGCCCTAGTCCATCCAGTGCTTTACCCCCACAGGTCAGCGCACGAGGCTAGACCTAAATCTATTTCGGGGAGAACCAGCTATCAGGGGGTTTGATTAGTCTTTCGCTCCTACCCACAGTTCATCGGAGACGTTTTCAACCGTCACCCGTTCGGACCTTCATCACCGTTTAAAGTGACTTCATCCTGACCATGGGTAGATCACCTCCCCTTCGGGTCTACTACTTGCGGCTATGCGCCCTATTCGGACTCGCTTTCGCTTCGCCTCCGTCCCATCAGGACTTAGACTTGCCACAAACAGTAACTCGCAGACTCATTAAGCAAAAGGCACGCCATCACCCTTTCGGGCTCTGACACCTTGTAGGCACATGGTTTCAGATCTATTTCACTCCCCTCGCCGGGGTTCTTTTCACCTTTCCCTCGCGGTACTGGTTCACTATCGGTCGCTGACACGTATTTAGCCTTACGCCGTGGTCGGCGTAGCTTCACGCGAAGTTTCACGTGCATCGCGTTACTCAGGATACCACCGAGCGTTGCTTGGTTTTCGGTTACAGGCCTCTCACCTTCTATGAGGCGACTTTCCATCCGCTTCACCTAACCGCACAACTACCCATACAGTGGTCCTACAACCCCGGACGGCAAGCCGTCCGGTTTGGGCTGTTCCGCTTTCGCTCGCCACTACTTACGGAATCGCATTCGCTTTCTTTTCCTCCGCTTACTGAGATGTTTCACTTCAGCGGGTTTGCTCTTCCGGCCTATGAATTCAACCGGAAGGGACGCGACATTACTCGCGTCGGGTTACCCCATTCGGAGATCCCCGGATCACAGCGTGCTTCCCGCTCCCCGAGGCTTATCGTAGGTAGCCACGTCCTTCGTCGCCGTTCAGCGCCAAGGCATCCACCATGCGCCCTTTGTAGCTTTTTTGTCACAATCTCTCTTGAGCTTCCACGCTTACGCGCGGATCTCTTCAAGACACTGGCAGAAGCTATAATGGCTTCTCTTCTGTTGCCTGCAGTTTTCAAAGAACGGCTTCGCCTCAATGGCAAGGGAATGAAGGCCAGCGCCCATCGCGAGCTCCCGCCTCCATGCCGCTGCCATTCCGATTGCTGGGCCTGACTGGGCTCGAACCAGTGACCCTGCGCTTATCAAGCGCATGCTCTAACCAACTGAGCTACAGGCCCCTCGAAAGACAGAAACGAAAGTTGCTGCACCCTGGAGGCAAGGGGATTCGAACCCCTGACCTACAGCGTGCAAAGCTGTCGCTCTACCAACTGAGCTATGCCCCCTTCGCTCGGAAGAGCATACCTATGCGCCCATCAAGCGGCTAATGACTTCTAACGAAGCAGAATTGAATTGTGCGTGACGCCCATGGAACTCCTTGCGGAATCCCGCTTCCCTCTCGAGTTTCCCTTCGAGGGAAGTCGACCTAGTCCGGAAAGTCGTCGAACGGCCGAAGCCCTTCTTCGACCCGGACCTACTCCTTAGAAAGGAGGTGATCCAGCCGCAGGTTCCCCTACGGCTACCTTGTTACGACTTCATCCCAATCACTAGTCACACCTTCGACGCTCAAAAGAACGGCTTCGGGTGCAGCCAACTTTCAGGATGTGACGGGCGGTGTGTACAAGGCCCGGGAACGTATTCACGGCGCCGTAGCTGATGCGCCATTACTAGCGATTCCGGCTTCATGAAGGCGAGTTGCAGCCTTCAATCTGAACTGGGCTCGGTTTTGGGGATTTGCTACACCTCACGGTCTTGCGTCCCTTTGTACCGAGCATTGTAGCACGTGTGCAGCCCTGGCCATAAGGGCCATCCTGACTTGACGTCGTCCCCACCTTCCTCCCCCTTGAAGGGGGCAGTCTGTCCAGAGAGCCTTTCGGCAACAAGACACAGGGGTTGCGCTCGTTGGGGGACTTAACCCAACATCTCACGACACGAGCTGACGACAGCCATGCAGCACCTGTGCAGCTCGCCCTTGCGGGCCATCCCGTTTCCGGGACTGAACGCTGCATGTCAAGGCCAGGTAAGGTTCTTCGCGTTGCATCGAATTAAGCCACATGCTCCACCGCTTGTGCGGGCCCCCGTCAATTTCTTTGAGTTTTAGCCTTGCGACCGTACTCCTCAGGCGGTGCGTTTACTGCGTTAGCTTCGGCACCGGCGGGGTCGAATCCGCCAACACCTAACGCACACCGTTTACGGCTAGGACTACCGGGGTATCTAATCCCGTTCGCTCCCCTAGCTTTCGTGTTTCAGAGTCAGGTTTCGTCCAGGAAGCCGCCTTCGCCACCGGTGTTCCTCTCGATATCTACGCATTTCACTGCTACACCGAGAGTTCCGCTTCCCCATCCGAACCTCTAGCCAGGCAGTTTCGAACGCAGTTCCTCCGTTAGGCAGAGGGATTTCACATTCGACTTTCCTAACCTCCTACACACCCTTTACGCCCAGTAAATCCGAGCAACGCTCGGGACCTCTGTATTACCGCGGCTGCTGGCACAGAGTTAGCCGTCCCTTCCTCTCCGCATACTATCAAGTCCTCCTGCTTATTCGGCAGGGGAACCTTGTTCTGCAGTGACAGGAGTTTACAACCCGAAGGCCTTCCTCCTCCACGCGGCGTCGCTCCATCAGGCTTTCGCCCATTGTGAAAAATTCTCGACTGCTGCCACCCGTAGGTGTCTGGGCCGTGTCTCAGTCCCAGTGTGGCTGGCCATCCTCTCAGACCAGCTACCCGTCATCGCCTTGGTGGGCTTTTACCCCACCAACTAGCTGATAGGACGCGGGCTCATTCAGAAGCGCGAGGCCCTTTCGGGTCCCCCGCTTTAATCTAGCTAGGCTAGACCACATGCGGAATTACCCCGGCTTTCGCCGGGCTATTCCCCACTTCTGAGTAGATTCCCACGCGTTACTCACCCGTTCGCCACTGAACTTGCCTCCTATTGCTAGAAGACAAGCTTCGTGCGACTTGCATGTCTTATCCACGCCGCCAGCGTTCGCTCTGAGCCAGAATCAAACTCTCCGTGATGAAGAGATGATGCTGACTTTCCCGGTCAAGCCGGGATTGCTATCCCGTCCTCCGTTGCCGAAGGCCGGGCAGCGTCACAAAGCTCTTTACGAAACTTGGGCGTCCCGCACAATTCAATTCTGTTTCGCTTTGGCGAAACCATTTTCAAAGATCGTCTCCCGCGCCTTCCAGCGCAGGGCCGCCGAATTTCCGGCGAAGGAGAATGAATATGCTGAAAGGCGCTCCGATTGACAAGCCCTTTTCGAAAAAAAATGCCTCCAGGGGTGCTTCTTCCATTCGGCGTCCTTTGAAGAAAGATCCATTCGGAGATTTGACAAGATCTCGTCCGAACTCCATGGGATAGTCCCATCGTGAGCGACACCTCCGGCGCATTGCCTGCCGCGCGGTCACCGGTCGGTTTCCGGTTCGGAGAAAGCCCCTCGCCGGTCCGATGGATTTCGTTCCTTCTCGCCCTGGTCGCGTTCTTGCTCTCCGTGTCCGGGTCCGCTCTCCTGCCCCTGATCGACCGGGATGAGCCCCGCTTCGCCGAAGCGACTCGGGAAATGGCGGAGCGCGGCGAATGGTGCGTGCCCTACTTCAACGGCGTCTATCGGCTCGATAAGCCTCCCTTGATCTATTGGCTCATGGGGATCAGCTATCGCGTTTTCGGAGAGAACGAGCTCGGGGCTCGCATGCCATCCATCGCCCTCAGCGCTCTTCTCTGCCTCCTCATGTTCCTGATTGGGAGATCTTTTTTCGGCTTTCGCGGCGGAGTCGTAGCTGCTCTGTCGACCGCCACCTCTCTTCAGATCCTGATTCACGGTCGACTTGCCGCAGCCGATATGCCGATGGTCGTCTCGATCGTGTTGGCCCAATGGGCGATTCTCCGCCTTCTGGAGGGCGCCAAATCGACCTGGTTTTGGATTCTCTGGATCTCCCTCGGACTCGGCTTTCTCGCGAAGGGCCCGATCGCGTGGGCCGTACCTTTGGCGACCCTCCTGCTCTGGCGCCTCATCCTGTGGAGAAAACCCGCTCCGTGGGGCCGACTCCACTTCCTCAAAGGCGCACTGGTCGCGACGGGGATCGTGGCACTCTGGGGAATCCCGGCTCTGCTTTCGACGCACGGTGCCTTTTGGACCCAGGGGATGGGCGAGCATGTCCTCCGCCGGGGCGTGGAAGCCTTCGACGGTCGACCCCATTTCTGGGGCTACTACCTCGTTTCCTCTCTCGTGAGCCTTTTTCCCTGGTCGGCCTTTTTCGGCTGGATTCTTGTCTCGCTTCGGGGGAGCTATTCATCCCGCTCCGCCTTCCTCGTCGCCTGGTTTTTGGCTCCCTTTTTCCTCTTCACTCCCTATGCGACCCAGCTACCCCATTATCTTTTGCCCGGCTTCCCTGCTTTCTTTCTTCTCTTGGGGCAGGCCGCGACAACGACGGCCCGTTCTCGCGCAGTGAGCCTGACCCTTTTCTGGTCTGTCTGGAGCGTCGGCTTCCTCGGCGGCTGCCTTGCCCTCTTGGCGACGCTTACGCGCCCGTGGGAGCCCCGTTTCGCGGCGCTGCGGCTCGCGCTTTGGGCGCTCGCCGGGATCCTCTTCTCCCTCTGCCTTTTGGTGATCGCGGCAAAGGCGATTCTCTTCTCGAATTGCCTCGCTGCGCCCGGTTCCCGACCTTCCCGGCTTCTCCCCCTCGGTCTCGGTATCGTTTCGACCTTCGCTCTCGCAGGGTGCTTCTGGCTGCTGGGAGCGAGCTTGCGGATCGTCGAGCCGGCGCTCACCCTCCGCCCCCTATGGAAGAGTCTTCCGCCAGACACCGTTTTCCGGGCGAGCGGCTATACGGAACCAAGCCTGGTCTTCTACTCCGGCCGAAGATGGCTCATGGATTCGGAGCAGGGAGGGCCTGACGATCCCTCGCGCGGGATGGCAGCCTCATTCTCCATTCGGCTCCGGCGGGAGAGAACCTTGCAGGATGCGTTCCGATGGCTCTTCTCCGGACGCCCGCCCCTCCGCGATTCCTCTCCCTTCTCGGCCTCTCCCGTCCGATCCAACGACGGATGGCTTGGCGCAACGCGAATCGAGGGCTTCGATTCGGCCCGCTTTTCCTGGGTCGACTTGGAAGTCCGCTCTCTGCCGGGTCCGGAGAAGATTCCACCGAAGCCGCAATGAAGCCGACAAAAACGCCCCTCTGGTTTTCATCCGCAGGCTCGGTGCAAGACTCGGAGCGGGACGAAGCTTACTCAGTCGATCGAAGCCTCGGAGAATCGAAGAATCGAAGAATCGTGTCAGCGGGAGGTCGCGTATCGTCGAGTCCGGGAAAGTCGAGAATGTAGTGTAGCCCACGGCTCTCCCGGCGCTCGAGCGCCGAGTCGACGATCAAGGCTGCGACGAGCGCAAGATTCCGGAGATCGATCAAGTCCGCATTGAGACGATAGCTCCAGTAGTACTCCCGGATCTCCCTCGCCAGGTTTCGGAGGCGCACCCCGGCGCGGCGCAGCCGCTTCCTCGTGCGGACGATTCCGACGTAATCCCACATGAGCTCGCGAATCTCCCGCCAATTATGTGCCACGACCACGAGTTCGTCCGGGTCGGCCGACGATCCCTCATCCCATGGGGGAATGGCGACCTTCCGTGAAGGCGGCTTCGCCGCGCCGCTCGCTCGGGCTGCCCGATAGGAGACGACGACCGCCTCCAGGAGGCTGTTGCTCGCCAGCCGATTGGCTCCGTGCAAGCCTGTGCATGCCACTTCTCCCGCCGCCCAGAGACCCGGCAACTCCGTCCGCCCGTCAATGTCCGTGACCACCCCTCCACACTGGTAATGGGCCGCCGGCACCACGGGAATGAGATCCGCGGCCATATCGATGCCGTAGCGAAGACAGGCGGAGTAGATCGTTGGAAACCTCCCTAGGAGGAACTCCTTCCCCTTCCGGCGGATATCGAGATAGACGCAGGGATGCCCGCTCCGCTTGATTTCCGCATCGATCGCACGCGCAACGACGTCCCGCGGCGCGAGCTCCCCCCGAGGGTCAACATCGGGCAAAAATCGGTCTCCCTGGTGATTCACGAGCAGGGCTCTCTCTCCTCGCAAGGCCTCGCTGATCAGGAAGCTCTTTGCCTGCGGGTGATAGAGGCAGGTGGGATGGAACTGAATGAACTCCATGTTGGCGACTGGCACCCCGGCCCGAAAGGCCATGGCAACCCCATCCCCGGTGGCCACATCCGGATTGGAGGTATAGAGGTAGACCTTGCCGCAGCCGCCCGTCGCAAGCAAGGTATGGTGAGCGCAGAAGACCTCGACTCTGCCCGAGGCGCGGTCCAGGACATAACAGCCAACGCACCGATTCTCGGAGGAATAACCCAGCTTTCCGAGCGTGATCAGATCGATCGCCTGATGCTCCTCCAAGAGCTGAATTCGAGGATTGGCCGAAACAGCTTGCAGGAGGACCTGCTCGATTTCCCTTCCCGTGGCATCGTCCACGTGAAAGATCCGGCGGCGGCTGTGGCCCCCCTCTTTCCCCAGATCCCAGATTTCGCCTTCCTCCCCCGGGCGAGTGGCAAAGCGGACTCCCAATCGAGCCAGATCCCGGATTCGGTCGGGCCCATCCTCGACGATTCTGCGGACAACCGCTTCCTTGCAAAGCCCACCCCCGGCATCGAGCGTGTCTTGAATGTGCAGATCGAAGGTATCGGTCGCCGAGGCGACACAAGCGACGCCGCCTTGCGCATGAAGGGTGCTTGACTCCCGCGCGGCGCCCTTCGTCAGGATCGCCACTGTCCCGGCCTTCGATGCCTCGAGCGCATAGAAGAGTCCCGCCAGCCCACTGCCAATGACCAGGAAGTCGAATTGCTTCGGGGATTCCATGCAGTCCCCTTTGGTTCCCTACGCGCTCATTTCCGGAGCGAAAGCCCCGATGCCTTCTGCTTCTTGACCCGATGCAGCATAGGCACCGGCTTCCGCAGATTCCAATAAGTCTGTCCCATCGAAACGAGGTTATTCACCGTCCAGTAGAGCGGCAGCGCCGCGGCGAAATTGTAGAAGAAGACGAGGAAGAAGACGGGCATCCACTGCATCATGCGGGTTTGGGGATTCTCGGCGGGAGGCGAGCTCATCCGGGCGAGAATGATCTGCGTCCCCACCATGATGAGCGGTAGGGGGTTGATGTCCAGGCCGATGCCCGGCAGGGTCGCTACCGTATCGGGCCGAGTGAGATCGTGGATCCACAAGAAGGATTGATGCCGTAATTCCACCGAGCTTTGCAGCATCGTGTAAAAACCGATGAAAATGGGCACCTGTACGACTACGGGCAGACAGCCTCCGACCGGATTCACTCCAAACTCGCGGTAGAGCCTCATCGTCTCCGCCTGTATCTTGTCGGGCTGGTCCTTGTACTTGGCCTGCAGCTCCTTCATCCGGGGGCTGAGCGCCTGCATCTCCTTCATATGCCGGTTCGCCGCCGATTGGAGCGGCCAGAAGACCGCCTTGATGCAGAGCGTGAAGACGATGATGACGACTCCATAGTTCGGGAGAATCTGATGCAAATGGACCATGCACCAGAGGAGGGGCTTCACGATCCAACCCCAGAAGCCGTAATCCATGATCCGGTCGGTCTCCGATCCCAGGCTCTTGAGCAGGCTATACTCCTTGGGTCCGGCAAAGACCGTGAACGTCGTCGCAAGCGAGGAGCCGGGCGGAAGAACGATGTCGGGAAAGGACGCCCAAGCTTTCAAGCCTGCGGGAGGCTGGCCCTTCCCTCCCCCGGGAAAGTCGACCAGTGGGTCGCGAACGCAAACGAGACGGTCGGGAGGGAGAGTTCCCGGAGGAAGCAGCACCGTTGCGTAGAACTGGCTTTTTACCGCAACCCAGCGCATGGGCTCCTTCGGGCTATCGATCAGCGAGCGAGGACCCCTCCATTGCATGCCCAGAATGCCCGCAGAGCCAAAGTCCGGAAGGCTGATTCGACCGAGCTTTCCTTGAACGGGAAGCCAGTTCGCCGCAATGCTGGCCGGAGGGTCCTGTCGATGAATCGGCTCGCCCAGCCCGACGCAGAGTTTCCACCGGGGGAGGGTGATTTCCCGAGTCGCCGGATTGACCCACTGCTGCTCCAGCCGGACCTCATAGTCCCCACTCAACCGATAGCGCCGCCGGAACTCGATGCCGTTCGGCAGCGTTCGGGAGAAGACGACCTCCTTGCTCTCCGGGTTGCAATGGTAGGCGGCTAGGGACTCTCCCTCATCCCATCCAGTCACATTCAATATCGGCTCGCGGCCGAAGCGATTGAGCACGAGCAGCTCCTCTCCGTGCGCGCGCTGGGTCTTGAGCTCAATCGAGCGGATGGCCCCTCCCCAGGACGTGAAGAGGACTTTGATCTCCCCATTTTCGAGCACCGCCGTCTCCTCCGGAGGGAGAGATCCCGGGCTCGACAACGGCTCTCTGGGGCCGATCTCGCCAGCCCCTCCGTTCGCCACCTCTCCCGACCCGGTCGTGGGCAGCTTGAGCCCCGCCACCGGTTCCGTCGTCTGCGTCGGCTTCGGCGCGTGGCTTGGCCCATAGTGAGAGATCACATACCACTGCCACGCAAAGAGGCCGACCACGCACAAGATCAGCCCAAGCCATCCCTTTCGATCCATCGTCTCCTTTTCTGACCCGCCGAGCTCCACCTAGCGGGACTCTCGCGTCTCCCTCCCCACTCGTTCGAGCAGCTCAGGACGGGTCTCCGGCACGGCTGCAATACGGTCGCCCTCCCGCTGTGATGGGCCTGGAATCTCCTCCGCGCCGACGCTGTAACTCCCCGTCCCGGGAAGCGTCCGCTCGCACCCGGGAACGGGATCCCAGCCCGAAGTGCCCCATGGATGGCACCGCAGGAGGCGGCGGAAGCAGAGCGGAAGTCCATGCCGGTATCCGTGCCTCTCCACGGCCTGACGGCAATATTCCGAGCACGTGGGCACGTGGCGACAGCACCCGTACAATCCGAACGTCTGTCGCAACGGGGTCAGCACCCCGCGATAGATCGCCAGAACCCAATGAATGCCTCGCTTCACCTTTCCTGAGCCCGTGCCGACAATCTCACCATTTTCTCTTTCAATCGCCAGAAGTCGAGCGAAGCCGCCGATCGCCGGGCGATCCAACCGTACACCCAAGGATCGTCGGGACGGCAGATCCAGCACCGAAATACTTCGCGCATCCGCCGTCGAACCCGATTCCGGACGACAGCGTTGCCGATCTTTCGCGGCGTAGCGAAGAATGCGTCACCTTCGAGCTCCGGCTCTCGCGGTAGGACGAGAAGGAGAAGAGCAGCATCGTTCAGACGTCTCCCCGACGCGAAGAAAAGGCTGATGGTGCGCCGCTTTCGAATCGTCTTCGTGGGAAGGAAGTCGGCTGGTATCCGGCTAAGCGCCCGTGTGGCGGGCGAACTTGCGCTCTACACCCTTGGGAACCAGTCGATATCGGCCTTTTGCCCGGCGGCGTCGGAGGACGATGCGCCCGGTACGCGAGCGGGTCCGCTCGAGAAACCCGTGCTGCCGCACGCGGCACCGTTTCGAAGGTTGGTATGTTCGCTTCATTCGTTTTCCCTCAGTTTCACTCTGTCCTCTCCCTCGGCTCCGCTCCGGAACGTGTCCGGAGCCCGATGCCCCGTCAGCATCCCTTCGATCAGGCGGTCCACCTGGCTGTCGAGGAGATCCACGACCTCTTCCAGCGCTTGCTTGGAATCGCCGGGAGAGAGTGCCGCCAACTCGTTTCGGGCGCCGCAGAGAATTCCCTGCACCTTGCTCTGCGTCTTCGGCAGAACCCCGTTTTCGGCAAGAAGCGGCAACAGATCCTCCCTGCTGGTAAAGCTCCCGCGATGAAAGGCATCAATCAACTCGTTCCGCCAAGTCCCGTTTTTCGAGTCGAGCAGGTAGAGAATCGGCAGCGTTGGCTTTCCCCCCCCCCAATCGGTGCCCAAAGTCTTTCCCGTGACCTCCTCCTTCCCCAAGAGGTCAAGACAGTCATCGTAAATCTGATAGGCGATTCCGAGAGCCATGCCATAACGCCCCAAGGCACGGCTCGCATCGTCCGGCACCCCGTTGAGCCAAGCGCTGACTTCGCAGGGCATGCGGAAAAGCTCGCCGGTCTTCCGCTCGATGATCCGGAAGTAATCTTCCTCCTGAAGATCCCAATCGAACCGCCGCTGCGTCTGCAAGATCTCGCCGGAGCAGACGGTGCAGACCGCAGTCGCTACACGCTCCACCGAGCCTTCCGGCAGCTTGGCACAAATCCGCAGGGCGTGTGCGAAGAGCATGTCGCCCAACAAGACCGACACCTCGTTCCCCCATCGCGAAGTCGCCGTTGGCTCTCCTCGCCGGATGAGGGCCCCGTCCAGGATGTCATCATGAACCAACGTCGCCACGTGAATCATCTCGACGACCACGGCCAAAGCGATGTGATCGGCCCGCACGCCACCGCTCACACCGGCAGCGAGCACGACCAAGAGAGGCCGCAGGCGCTTTCCTCGGCTCGCGAGAAGGGAGTGGAAGTGCGGCCGGATCCAAGGGTCCATCTCTTCCGCCTGGCGCACGACTTCTCGGTCGATCTGCTCGAGCGTCTCCTGGAACACCGCAACGATGCCCAGCCGATCCGCCACATGCTCCTGCCACTTTTGGTCACTCAGCTTCAAAACCGTCTCCGTGCCCCGCCGGGGATCCTTCTTCGCATCTGAAAAACGCCGATCACCATACGCATCCGGTTTTTCTTCTGTCAAACCAGGAGGAGCAGCTTGTTGATTCCTCATGAGGCGCCCGACGGGAAAATTTACGCCAAACCCGCTCCTCCGAAAGGGCTCTTTGCCGACCAGCTTCGATTCGGTGCGCTGCGCGCTGTCCGGTAGGCCCGGGCCGCAGGAAGATCCTCTTCTCGTAGGCAAGCAGGATCCCGCATGATATAGTCTCGCTCGATGCAGACGAGGGTGCGATCTCGAATCGGCGGGTTCCTGATCCTCTCGCTGCTCTTGCATCTTCTTTTTACCTTTCTGTTCACCTCGGGGATCGCACTCCGGCTCTTCCCGTCATCCCCTCCCCCCAACCCTCCCCCACCCAGCCTGACCATGCTCCAAATGGTCTCGCCCGATACGTTCATGCCCACCGAGGAGTGGCAAAAGAGCGATAAGGTCGACCCGCGAACTCCGTTGCAGTCGGAACGGAACACGGCTCTGCGCAGCGAGCAATCCAACACGCAGAAGGATTCTCCGATTCCTCAGATGAAGGGTCATCCGCGCGCCTCGATGACCTACCAGGACCAGCCGGGGAGCCGTCCGTCGCCACCCCACCCTTCCGGCCCGTCGCGTCCTACCCGCCCGAGCCCGCAAAGCCAGCCCTCGCCGCAGTCCCCCCCGTCGAAGCCCACTCCGGTTCAAAAGTCCGCGGAACAGCCGAAAGCCGCGACCGAGAAGCCGATGGAGAAACCAAAGCAGGAAGAGAAAAAAATCGTCAAGGAGGAAGCGGAGGCCCCGAAAGTCGCCGACCCCCGCCGCCCCGATGTTTTTCCGCGAGATCTCCCGGACGCCAAGCCGCTGCTCCCGTTTTCTCCCGAGAAGCCGAAAAAGCCCGATGAGGCCGCAAGCCAAAAGCAAGGAGAGAAGCTCGCCGAGGAGTCCTCCCAGCCCGAAGCTAAACGCCCGCCCACCCAGGATCCGAACCAAGAGAGTCAGCAGAAACCCGAGCAGAAACCCGAGCCCGAGGCCACCCCCCCTCCCGCTCCGCCCCCTTCCCCGGCCTCCATGCCGAGACATCGGATGCAGCTTGCTGGCGGGCGCACCGCCGAGATCGGCCCTGCCTCCCCCGCTAGCCGGGAAACGGAGCTGGGCCGCTACAAGGCCCGAATGTACCGAGCCATCGGCTCGCGCTGGTATCTGGAAGTCGAGCAGAACATGGCCCTGCTCGCCCTCGGAGCGGTCCAGGTACGCTTCTATGTCCAGGCCGACGGCACCATCCGCAACCTGCAGATCGTCTCCGAGGATGGACGCACCGAGGTGCTTCGGACGATCTCGAACGACTCGGTCCGGCTTTCCGCTCCCTTCGAGCCGTTTTCCGAAGGCATGAAAACCCAGCTGGGAGGTGGGTTCTGGGAGGAGATCACTTTCACGATCTACTAGCCGCATGGCTTCCGCGGAATTATCCTCCCGTCCGCCGCTGGGAGCCATCCGACACCGCGAAAGCTTGCGATTTTCGGCTAGCCTCCGGGCGAGGAGCATGCTAGACGGGTTGCAGCGGCAGTTTCGCCCGCAGCACTTCATGGTTGCGGGAACTCTTCTCCGGAAAAATGCCCGCCTGCCCGAGGCGGGCGCAAGACGAATTCCCCCAATGAGGTAAGAGAATGCTCTATTACGCGAACATCTCTGAGGTATTCGGCTCCATCAGCCGCTTCATCGCCGACGCCGGCATCTTCATCTATCCGGTCATCCTCTGCTCGATCATTGGCTTGGCGGTGATCCTGGAACGAGGCTTTGCCCTTCGTCGCCCGCGCATCATCCCCTCCCCACTCTCGCGGGCCATTCAGGAGCTGGGTTGGGGAGAGAGCCCCGAGCGCGTAGAAAAGCTCTGCCAGAACGAGAAGACTGTGCTCAGCCGCTTATCGCGCTCGTGCCTGCAAAACATCACCTGGTCGAAGTTCGAGAACACCGAGGCTCTCCAGGTAAAGGCTCGAGCAGAGATCGCTCAACTGGAACGCGGCCTCGTCATCCTGGAAATCATCACAGGCATCGGACCGCTGCTCGGCCTCTTGGGAACGCTCTCCGGATTGATCACGATCTTCGGTAGCGTGGGTAGCCACGGAATCGCCACGCAGGGAGCGGCGATCGCCCATGGAATCTCGGAAGCCCTTCACACCACATTGGCGGGTCTAGCGATCGCAGTCCCCTGCCTGGTCGCGCACAGCATCTACAGCCGGAGGGTGGAAGCCTTCGGCGTCGAGCTGGAGAATCTCTGCTCCGATCTGCTCGCCAAGATCTACACCGAAGCCCCGACGCCGGAATATTGATTCTTCCTATTGAGCGGACCGATCGGAAGCTATCCAACCCTCCGTCGAAAGACCCACCAGGCTCCGAGCAGCGTAGCCAGCGCGATCAGCGCCATCGGGATATACTCGGTCCAGACGTCGGCGAAGCCGGCCCCCTCCAGAAAGACCCTCCGGACGACAACCAGAGCGTACCGCAACGGGTTGAGAAGGGTGAGCCACTGCACGACCTCGGGCATGTTGCGGATCGGCGTCGAGAAACCCGAAAGCACGATCGCCGGGCTGAGGAAGAAAAAGCTGCCGAGAAGAGCCTGCTGCTGCGTCATCGACAGAGAGGAGATAATCAGGCCCACTCCGATCGTCGCCAGGCTGTAGAAGGCCAAGCCGACGTAAAGGGCCAAAAGATTTCCGACGAAAGGAATCCGAAACCAGAGGATCGCGGCCAGGAAGATCAACGTGACCTCCCCCATGGCCACGACGAGGCCGGGCACCACCTTGCCCAAAACGATCTCCCACGACCTCATGGGAGTCACCAGGAGCTGATCGAGGGTCCCCGCCTCACGTTCACGGGCGACGGAAAGGCCGACGCTCATGATCGACACCACCAGAGTCAGGGTCGCCAGCAGCCCCGGAACGATGAACCAACGGGATTCCAGGTTTGGATTGAACCAGGAGCGCGGCTGAAGGACGGCGGGAGGCGGCTTGATCCCGTGCAAGGGGAGCCAGTTCGCGTTAAAATCCAGAACGATCTGGTTGACGTAACCGAGCAGGATTCCGGCGGTATTCGAGTTTCTGCCGTCAACGATCGCCTGCAGCCGAGCGGGAGGAGCGGTGAAGAGATCCCGGCTGAAATTCCTCCCGACGTGAAGCACCAACAGCGCCTGCTTGCAGTCGATGACCTTGGCGAGCTCCTGGTCCGAATGAATGCGCCCCGTGCAGCGGAAGACGCGAGATCCCTCGAAGCGGGCGAGCAGGTCGCGCGAGGCGCCGCTGTTTTCCTCGTCGTAGACCGCGTAGGCGACACGGTTGACGTCAAAGGTGGCTGCGTAACCGAAGATGATCAGTTGAATCAGTGGAGGCCCGATCACCACGAACCGGCTCCGCTTATCTTGAAAGAGCGCCAGGAGCTCCTTGACGATCAGTCCGAAGATTCGCTGGACCATGCTTCCTCTTTCTATTCCAAGCTTCGCCGCGACATCCGCCAGGCAATTCCGAGGAAGAAAGCCGCCATCAGGGCGAGAGCGGCCAGGTTCGGCAGAAGGACACTCCAGACATCTCCCGCAAGGAAAACCGTCTGGAGCAAGGAAACGAAATACCGGGCGGCAAAGAGATAGGTGAAAGCCCGAATTGGTCCGGGCATCGAACCGATGTCGAAGATGAAGCCAGAAAGAATGAAGGCGGGAAGAAAGGTGGAAACGACCGCGACCATGCTCGCCAGGAAGGTGCTACGAAACGCGGTGGAGATCAGCAGGCCCATCCCGAGAGAAGAGAGAAGGAAAAGCGAGGCCGCCAGGAAAAGCACCCACGGCGAGCCGACGAGGGGCGCGCCAAAGAGGCCGACCGTGATGACCACGCAAGCCGCCATCCCGCCCATCCCGAGAACAAAGTAGGGGCCAATCTTGCTCCAGAGGATCTCCGCCACCGAAACCGGGGTAGAGAGAAGGGCTTCCATCGTCCCCCTCTCCCACTCTCGCGCAATGACCAGTGCGGTCAAGAGCGCTCCAACCAGGGTCATGTTGATCACGATGACACCGGGTGCCAGGTAGTGCCGGCTTTCGAGCGCGGGATTGAACCAGATCCGCCCCTCGACATCGACGGGCGTGAGAATGGGTTGTCCGGAGGTCTTCGCCTCCCATTCGAGCCATTGACCCCAAACCCCTTGGAAATATCCTTCCAGCAGGCGGGCCGTATTGGCATCGACTCCGTTGACGATCAGGGAAAGCGGGGCGTTGCCCTCGCGCAGTCCTCGTCGAGTGAAATCCCCCCAAAGCCAGAGAATCGCATCCACCTTTCTCCGGCGCAGCGCATCTTCCCCTTCCCCAATGCTCCCATAAGGATGGGGCGAGAAGTAGCGCGACTGCTCGAGCCCTCCCGTGAAGCTCGCCGTCAGCGGGTTGGGCTTTTCGACGACAACACCGATGGGCAGACGCTGAGCGTCCAGGGAAATCCCGTAGCCGAAGACCAAGAGCAGAATCGCGGGCAGAAGCACGCCGATCCCGATGCTCGCCGGATCCCTCCGAATCTGAATCCACTCCTTCCGCCAGAGGGCGAGAAAGCGGGAAACCCGGGGGCTCATCTCTCCCCCCTGCTCCTTTCGATCAGGCGGACAAAGGACTCTTCCATGGAAGGCTCCGGCATCTCCTCCGAGCGGAAGGGCTCCTTGATCTGATCTGGAGAACCTTCCGCCAGAATCCTCCCTTCGGAGATGATGATCAGCCGATCACAGAACTCAGCCTCTTCGAGATGATGCGTTGTCACCAGCACCGTCACCCCCCGCTGCGCCATCTCCCCGATCCGAAGCCAGAGCTCTTCTCGGGCAAAGGGATCCATTCCCGAAGTCGGCTCATCCAGGAAAAGGATCTCCGGCTCGTGCAAGAGCGCGCAAGCGAGAGCGAGCCTCTGCTGGAAGCCCAGCGGAAGGGATTCTGCATTCGCATTGCGGTAGGAATCGAGCTGGAACTCCGTTTCCGCCCACTCGATCCGCTCCCGTTGGCGCTGCGGCGAAAGACCATAGGCCCTGGCGAAAAATCGCATGTTCTGCCGCACCGTCAGAGCGCCGTAGAGGGAGAACTTTTGCGCTACATAGCCGATCCGGGCCCGCGCGGAAGGAGCACCGGTCCGTAGATCGACTCCCGCCACCCGCGCCAAGCCGGAAGAAGGGGGGAGCAGGCCGCAGAGCATCCGAAAGGTCGTCGATTTTCCGGCACCATTGGGGCCGAGAAGCCCGAAGACCTCCCCCGCTCGGACACGAAAGCCAATCTTCTTGACGGCCTCGAAGCGTCCAAAGAACCGGGAAAGATCCTGCACGACGATCCTGTCCTCGCCGATCCGATCGCTCTTGTCGACGGTCGCGGCGCCCTGAGCCTTTGCTTCCCCCCGGCCCTCTCCCGCCTCGCCGAGAGAGGCCAGAAACGCATCCGAAAACCGGGGAGAGACCGGCTCCTGGTGGCAGCCCGTCAGTCGCCCTTCGGCCAGCAGTTCCGCAATCGGCCTCCCTTCCGCCTTCACCAATACGCGCACGCCTTTCCCCTCGATCGAGGCGCTCAGGATTCCAGGGAGCCGCGCAAGCCCGGAATGCAGAGGACGGGGAGAAAGCGAGTCCGACCAGACAAGAAACGTCCGTCCCGCCGCCCGGGTGGCGATGTCCGCGGGATCGCCCACGCTCAAGAGCTTTCCTTTCGAGAGGAGAATGACCTGCTGGCAGCGTTCGGCCTCTTCGAGATAAGAAGTGCTCACGAAGATCGAAAGGCCCTTCTCGTCTCGCAACCGGAAGAGGATGGCCCAGAGCTCGCGCCGCGAAAGCGGGTCGACCCCCACGGTCGGCTCATCCAAAAGAAGAAGACGCGGGTTCCCTACGAGCGTGCAGACGAGCCCCAGCTTCTGCTTCATGCCTCCGGAAAGGTTGCCAGCCAACCGATCGGTAAAGGGAGCCAAGCCCGCCATGTGCAGAAGCTCCGCAAACCGAGCCGCACGATCCGGCTTCGGAGCCCCCTGCAAATCCGCGTAAAGGTCGAGGTTCTCGGAAACGGTCAGATCCTCGTAGAGGCCGAAGCGCTGTGGCATATAGCCAAGCTGCGCGGCGAGCTCCTGCGGCTGCCGGGTCGCATCCAATCCCAGGACCGTGACGCGCCCCTCGTCAGGCCGGAGCAGGCCCGTGACGATGCGCAGAAGGGTGGTCTTTCCCGCCCCGTCCGGGCCGACCAGGCCCGTGATCTGCCCGGAAGCAATCTCGATCGAGACCCGATCGAGAGCGGACACAACCTTCTCCCCAGTCCCAAAGCTCTTGGAAATCCCCTCGACGGATACGCAGGGCAAGCCGCTCGATCTCCCAGCCGCATTCATTCCAAGCCGCAGGGAGGGGGAGGCGGTGGATAGGGCTGATTTCTCCGGATCTTCACCGTCGTCGGCATTCCCAGCCGAAGTCGGTAATCCGGATTGCAGGCATAGACGCGCACCTCGTAGACGAGCCTCGTCCGCAGCTGAGGGGTTTCGACGTTCTTGGGAGTAAACTCCGCCGTCGGCGAAATATACCCGATCCATCCGGGAAATACCCGTCCCGGGTAGCTGTCGGTATAGATCTCCGCCCGCATCCCAGGGAAGATCTTGCCGAGGTCGGGCTCCGGGACGTAGATGCGGGCCCAGACCGGATTGTCGAGGGCGACCGTAAAGACCGGAGCCTGAGGCGTGATCATATCCCCAGGCTCCAGGATTCGTACTTCGATGACTCCCTCCTTGGGCGCAACAAGCCTCCCGTCGTGCAGCTGCCTCCGGGCCAGGACAAGCGCGGCTTCATCGGCCTTGAGCCGGTCCCGCGCCTCCTTTAAGGCGGCAATCGCGTTGTCCCGGTCCTGGAGCGATACGTAGAGATCCTTGGCCAACGCCTCCGTCCGCCGATAGGTGATGTCGGCATTCTCGAGCGCCGCCTGGTCCATCCGCAGGGTCGCCTCGGCCTTGCGCACCGCGTCGTCCAGGCGCGAGATATCCAGCTCCGCCACGACTTGCCCCCTTTTGATCCGGTCTCCCTCCTGAACAAACATCCGCTCGATTCGTCCCTCATCGTAGAAGGCGAGCTGGATCTCGCGAATGTCGATGTTCCCGTAGAAAGTGAGCCACTCCTTGCCCTCCCGCTCCGCGCGCAGCCAGAGGAAGAGGCCGGCGGCGGCCGCCAGGAGGACGACGCCGACCAGAACCAGCCCAAGCACTCGTTTTCGACTCGGGGCCTCCGCCTTTTCCTTTACCGGATTCTCCGCCATCCTGCACCCCCCTTTACGGCTTCTGGAGCAGCTCGTTCAAGGCCCGGACATCCTCCATCGTCAAGACCCCGGCCGCTCCCTTCAATTGCACCCGATTAAGAATGTGGTTGTAGAGAGCCACATAGTAGTCCCTCCGCGCACTGCCATAGTCGGTGATCACGGTCAGCAGGTCGACGATCGAACGGGTTCCGATCTCGTAGCCCTTCCGCGTCCCCTCGAGGCTCGTTTTTGCGGACTCGACGGCGGTCACCGAGCTCTGAAGCTGAGGAACGCTGCTTTCCAGGTTCAGGAAGGCCTCCTCCGTGTCGAGCCTGACCTGGTCGACGGTATTATCGAGATAGCGTTGACTCGCCCGCGCCTGGGCCTTGGCTTGCTTGACCCGTGCCCCAATCTGCCCATCGAAGAAGGGCACCGAAACAGTGAGAAAGCCCGCTTGGCTCTGGATGTCGAGCGGCGCCGCGTTTACCCCGAGCGCCGCCGACGATCCCACTACAGAAAGCACGGGCCATTGGGCGCGCCGATTCTGCTCGATCTGCTCAACCGCCGCCGTGAGGAGGGAGCGGGCTTGATGGAGAAGAGGCTGATTGTCGACCGCGGTTTTCGTCCAGACATCAATCCGGTCTGGTTGCGGTCCAAGCGGATTGAGCGCCCCGACGTCCACGAGCGTTCCCACCGGGGAATGCGTGAACCGTTCCAGGGTCCTACGCGCAATCGCGATCGCATTGGTCGCCGTCGTCAAGGTCGATTGCGACGCATCGAGGCGAGCCTTCGCTTCCGAGGCGGCGATGACATCGCCCCGGCCGACGGCGAGAAAGGCGCTCGCCTGCTTCCAGACGCTCCCGAACAACTCGCGCTGCTCGGCGGCCACCCTCTGGTTGGCTTCGGCCTGAAGGACGGTCAGGTAGGCCTGGACGACTCGGAGGATCAACTGTTGCTGTTGATAGAGAATCATCGCATGCTGCGCCTGCGCTTCCGACTTTGCCACCCGCAACGCCGCGATGCTCTGCCCGTCCAGAAGGGGCTGGGTCAGGAGCACCGTGTAATATTCGGCCGTGGTACCGGTCGCAAGGCTGAAGACGTTCCCAAAGGAGAGGTTGAGGCTCGCCACCCCCGCTCCCCCATAGGCCTGCATCTTGGGTCCGAGCGCCCAGCGGGCCACCGAGACTCCCGCCGCATTGGCAGTAAAGAGATCTTTCTCCCGCGCCAGGATAGGATCCGTTCTCGCCGCCTGCCGGAAGACCTCGAGCAGATCTTCGGCGCGACAGGGGAGCAAGGCCGAAAAGCCGAGAATGGCGAGAACCTCGCAGATCCACAAGAGCGCCTCCGCGATCGAGAAGCTTGCCGCAAGGCGCCTTCGGCCAAGGCATCCTCGCCCATGCGCGAAAGACCGTTGCTTCAACATCTGGTCCTGCCCCTCTTTGATTCCTCGTCCGAGGCAGCCCCCCCCTGTGCACCAGATTCCCGGTTTGCACGAAGATCTTCCCTTCGGGAGGCGAGCTTCCATAATCCCTACTCGCGCGGCAACGGCGCGCTCGGAGCTTCGCCCGGCACCGTACGGCCCTTGTTGGTCCGTTTCTCAGGAGCATCACTCCTATACGGCCTCTCCAGCGCTTCGGCAAGGATTTCGGCCTTTGCCGGCGGGCGAACCTTTCCCGCGAGGATATCCTCCGGGTTGACCTCCCGCCCGTAGTACTCCCGATTGGTCTCCGGGGCCTCGGCGATCACCGTCCCTTCGAGCGACAGACCTCCGAAGAGCCCCTGGCTGCGGCTATAGGTATAGACAGCGGCAAAAGGAGTGACCGCTCCCTCGGCCGTGCGGCCCACCGGCCCAGCCGCCGCGCTGATGTCGCCGCCGAGGGTCACGTTGCCCCCGCGAGCAAACGCCTGGATCGCCTCCGGGGTATTCAGAACAAGCACAAACTCGGTCACTTCGGCACCAATCTGGAAGCCGAACCCGAGGCCGCCGGTGGCAATCGCCGACGGTCCCGACCAACCTTTTTCCGTCCTTGCGACGACCAGGCCCCTCCCGCCCCGGGCGCTGACCAGGAAGCCCGCCTTGATTACCGTAAGGATCGCGAAGCCCTTCGCATCGCGGAAGATCGCCTCGGGAATCTCCTCCTCGGGGAGCGACTTGAGCCTCCGGATGATCTCGGCCGATTGCACAACGCTGTCCTGGAGATCCCAGGCCAAGGAGCGCCCCGCCCCGAAAAAGATCCAAAGCAGGACCAGTGTCAGAATGCCGCCTGCGCCTCTCTTTCCCATCCTCCCCTTCTCCTCGCTTCCGGAACGGTCCTTCGATCGAGAGCCAAGGACCGTTTTTGACGCCGTGGATGGCGAAAGGCAAGAGCCCGTTCCTTTCCGCATACGGTTCTCCACTCGTTTTTCTTTCCTTGCGCGCCAAAGTGGAGCTAATTTTAACGCAACCTTCACCCACTTCGGGATCGCGCATGAGCCTCATTCTTCCGATCCTCCTTGGACTCTTCATCCTCTTCGGGAACGAGCGATCTTCGGCCCAAACGAACGCCCAGCCGCTCGTCCTTCAACCGTCGCTTGAGAAGACCGAGCAGATTCGCGCTATCGCCAAGCCGGTTGCGCAGAAGCTCTTGATGACAATCCGGGACGAGCTCACCCGAGCCCTGGCGAAAGGGGGCCCGGTCGACGCCATTTCGGTCTGCCAGATCCAAGCACCGAAGCTCACGTCCGAGGTGCGCGACCGGTCACGCCCGGCCGGGACGATTTTTTTGCTCAAACGCACCTCCAACCTCGTGCGGAATCCCGCGGATGCACCCGACCCGGCAGAACGGCAAGCTCTCCAGATCTACCTGGAGGCAGAGTCGCGGCACGAGTCGCTGCCGCCAGATCTTCTGCAGAAGGTGGTGAGCGAGGGCAAGACGACCTACCGCTACTACCAGCCGATCCGGGTCGCCGCGCTCTGCCTCTCCTGCCACGGGGATCCGGCCTCCCTATCGCCCGATGTGAGAGCCGTGCTCCGCGAGCGCTACCCCCAGGATCGGGCAGTCGGATACAAAGACGGGGACTTCCGCGGCCTCGTGGTCGTCGGCCTGACCTTGCCCTGATCACCCATCCCACCTGCGCGATCCAAGTCCTGTGAAGATCCTCTCGCGCTACCTCTACTCCTCCTTTCTCAAGCCCCTCCTCTTCTCGATCCTCGGATTCCTTTCGCTCCTGGTCTTAGCCGACCTCTTCGGCTCGCTGGAAGACTTCATTACCAACAAGACTCCGACCGCAATCGTGGTCTCCTACTACACCGCCTTCCTGCCAGCCGCGCTGATCATCGTGGCCCCCCCGGCGACCCTCTTTGCCGCCCTCTATTGCCTCATGCAGTTCCAGCGGTACAGCGAGTTCATTGCCATGCAGAGCTGCTGCGTCCCCTTGAGCCGTATTTTCCTTCCCTTCCTGGTCGTAGGCATCGGGTTGACCGCCGCGCTCCTCGCGGTCCAGCTTGGTCCCGGCGGCAACTCCCAGGCCAAGCGGGACCAGATCATGGAGCAGATCAAAGGCAATCGCTCCGTCGTGAGCTCGGTTCGGGGGATGATCTTTCGGGAGGAAGCCCAGCACCGGATCTGGTACTTTCAGGAGATCAATCTTGCGACGAAGCAAGCTCACAACCTCGAGGTCATCGTGCAGAATGCACTCGGGGTAGATCAAAAAAAATACTTTGCCCGCCTGGGGCGATGGAAGGACGGCCACTGGTTCCTGACCGACGTCAATCGCGTCGACTATGACGCGACGGGCAACTTTCGCAGCTCCACCCGGTTTCCCGAGCTTGCTCTGCCCGCCTGGGAGACCCCGCCCCAGCGTATGGTGGCCCTCCAGACCAAGCCGCGAGATCTCGATGCCCGCGAGCTCTGGAAGCTGATCGAAAAGCCAGGGCAGCTCTCGCCCAGAACCCTCGCCCCCTACAAGATCCAATTCTACAACCTCTTCGCCGAGCCCTGCTCCGCCTTCGTTCTCCTTCTGCTCGGGCTCTCGGAGGGAGCCCGGCTCAACCGGAGGCACCCGACCGCGGGTGTCTTCCACGCGATTTTCATCCTGATCGCCTTCTTCCTGATCTATCGCTTCTTCCTCATCCTGGGTCAGGGGTCGCGCCTCCCCGCCCCGCTCGCGGTGAGCCTGCCGCTCGCCGGCTTCCTGATCTTCGGCCTCCTCCGCTTAGCCCCGCTCTTCGGCATCGAGCCCCGGCGCCTGCTGGCGACATAGCGTTTCCCCAGCACGCGGGCAGCGGCCAACGCGCCGAGAAAGCGATTCCTCCGCGCAATCTGCCGTCAAAAAATTGCAAGAGCGCGATAGCGGATTCTCACCTCTTTCTTCTACTCTTGGCCCACATGAGGCCTCACCGGCGGAGCACAAAACGTTTCTCGCCTCCGTCCCGCCGAGGAAGCGGGGGCGTGTGTCCGTTCTCGACCGCACTCCTTTTTCTCTTCCTCCTTTGCGAGAGCGCGGGATACGGAGCGCCGTTCGAGCCGTCCGTGCCCGCTATGGAAACGGAGACCGTGCTGCCCGAAGTGTCCGTGACGGCCACGACTCCCCCCGCCTCGGACGTTCTACCGACCGACAGCTCCTCGGTCTACGGCCTCGACCTGTCGGTCCTCGACACCCCCCGGCAGGTCACCCCGATCAACCAGACGATGATGCGCTCCTCGGGCATGACCGCCCAAGGCTACCTCGATCCGCTAAGCACCGCTTTCCTGATCCCGGGTGCCATCAGCGAAAACAGCGGCGGCATGATGGCTGCCCCCTCCGTTCGCGGCATGGCCGCACAGCCCTACATCAATGGAATGCAGTTTACCGCTCTCGAAGCGGGCATGCCCCTTACCCCCTTCAATTGGAACATGGTCGAGTCCGAGGATATCACCGAGGGGCCGGCCACCGCCGTCTTCGGCCAAGAGCAGGCGGCTGGCGGAACGGTCAACTACATCACCAAGCAGCCCTATTTCGACCGCTTCCGCGGGCAGATGTGGGATACCACGGGCATGTATCAAAACTACATGTGGGGAGCCGACATCGGCGGTCCGATCGACAAGGAGCAGAAGGTCGCCTATCGGCTGAGCTACATGGGCATCGAGAACGGAAGCTACTACCAGCCGGACGTTCACAACGACCAGCAGAATGTCTACTTTGCTCTCGGCGCTCGTCCCACCGACAACTACTCGGTCGACTTCTACTCCGATTTCGGCACCTACGATTTCACTCCCATGATGGAGTGGATGAACCGGCCGACCAGCTCTCTCATCCAAGACGGCCTCTACAACACCGGTTCCCTGCTCCCCTCCCAAGTCCAGATCGGGACGGTCAATAATCCGGGGTTCGCCAGCTATGCGGGGCCTTTGGAGCCGATCAGCCGAAGAATGATCGCCAACAACCCCGAATCCGAAGGCCAGGCCGACACGGGTTTCCTCCAGCTCGTCCAGCGGCTCCAGCTCGGGGAGGGTCTCCAGCTCCGCAACAACACCTTCGCCTACTACGGGCGCAACGCGGTGGTTGCGCCAGCCTCCTACTATAGCGAAGTCGCCATGGGGGATTACGAAATCGACAACCGCACCGAGCTCATCGCCCAGTTCGCCACACCGATCAGCCGATCAGAGGAACACTCTTCCCAAGCAGATGGGCTGCTCGGCAAGCTCCTGCTCCAACACCAGATTGACACCGGGGTCGAATGGGGATTCGAGCACAACCTCGATTACGAATCCCAAATGTGGTTCGGCAGCTCGAACGCCTGGGACATCCTCCGCACCAACCCGACGAGCTGGAACCTCACCCAGACGGCCTTCTTCCAATCCCTGATCCGCAATCCCCGCGCTCCCGGAGGCGGGGAGTGGCCGATCCCGGGAATGCCCGGCGTCTACTTCGAGCCGCTCAATGGAAGTGCCGGAACGACCGACTCCAACTACTGGACCCTTGCCCCCTTCTATCAGCACGATCTCCAGATCACCGACAAGCTCTCCCTCCTCTTCGGCGCCCGGGCAACCACCTATTTCATCTCGAGCCAGACTCCCCCGGGCACACCGCCCGATCTCTTCGTCCAAGCACAAACCATCCAGGAGCTTCCCATGGTGAACGCAAGCGCCCTGTACAAGATTTTCCCCTGGTGGACCGCCTACTTCACCTACAACTGGATGTATGTCGCCAACGTGGGCGCGGTCGGAGGATTCAACGTCTACCCGAGCGGCCTCCCCTCCAGCTCCTTCGACCTGCAGGAGCAGCTCTTCGAGGGAGGCTTCAAGTGGAGCCTCCTGAACAACAGGCTCTATGCCTCGCTTGCCGGCTTCTCTCAGCAAATTCCCCTCTACAACTTCGTCAATGTCTCGCCCACCCCGGCAACCGTTACCGGCCTGGAAGCAAACCTCACCTACCAGCCCGATCGTCACTGGTGGATGCGTGCGGGCTACTTCTTTGCCCGTGGAGTCGAAGATTGGTCCGGCTTGCCCTACGGCCCGCCCATGTCGCAAACCTACTCCACCGCCCTCGCCCTCCAGGCCAACCTCCCGCTCAACAACAGTGCCAGCTTCCCTCCCGGCAGCTACCCCTTCATCGGCTGGCCCCAGCAGGTCGTCAACGCCATGGTGACCTACCAGGCCGACTCGGGCTTCGGCGCAACCTTGAGCGCTCTCGTCATGAGCCAGCAGTTCCTCGGGTACAACTACGCCACGGCGATCCCCTGGCAATACCTGATCAATGCCCGCATCTTCTACTCCCAGCCAAAATGGGAGATCTCCCTCTGGATCTACAACCTGACCAACGAGCCCTACTGGCTCCCCTACGCCATCGGCTCGATGCCCGATCGGACCAACGACTATGGCGGCATCGTCGCCGGCCTCCCCTTCTGGGTCCAAGGCACCTTCGCCTGGAAGTTTTAACCTCTTCTCTCAGGGCCCGATCGGCGGCACTCCCTTCCCGCTAGGTCGTGGGCGAAAGCCCGTCAGCTCCGCCAAGGTTTCGGGCATCAAGATCCCCTCGTACTTTCGATTGCCGATCATCCAGGTGGGGAAGGTCCGAACGCCGATCTCCTTGCAAGGCGCGGCCATCGGACCGCCTCGGCCCTCAGGCGCGCAATCGACGAAGGGAAGGAGCGCCTCGGCCTTCCCGAAGAGCGCGCGCTGCAGCCGGCAATGATTGCACCAGGTCGCTCCGTAGAACTTCACCCCGCTCTTGGTCAGATGTTTGGCCAGCTCCTCCAGCCAAACCAGATCCTCCCCCTTCTGCTGAGCGACCATTGCGGTGCGCACCATCTCCCCCCTCCGGAGCGACGAGACGTGAAAGAGAGCCGCGGTGCCCCCGCCGGCCAACAGCACGGCGGGCAGCAGGGCGAACCAGAAGCGACGGTCCAGCTTGGGCCCCGGCGTCAACACAAGCAGGACGAACAGGGTGAAAAGGAGTCCCGCCGAAGTCAGGCAGTAAGGGCAGGTCGCCCCAAGGACGAAAAGCGAAACGTAGACGAAGAGACCGCTCCAGAGCAGCCCAAAGAGGAGCAGGACGAGAGCGGTTCCTCGTCGGAAAGCCGTCCAACCCGAGAGCGAGAGAGCCGCAAGCGCACTGTAGAGGACCAATCCGTACAGGCTCACTGGCTGCCTAAAAAGCTTCGCCCAGGCGCTTGTCAAGACCGTACTGCAGCCTCCGTCGGCGCTGCAGCCCGGGGGAAGCTTGCCCCACCAGGAAAGCGCGGTGAGATAGGCGGTCAGCGCGATTCCACCAATGGAAGCTCCCGCAAAGAGGAGGCGAAGGAGCCGCCCCGCCGTTCCGGCCGGCGCCCAGAGAGCTCCGCTCGACTCTCCCGCCTTTCCCTGCTTTTCCATCGTCGTCGTCAGGAGTTCGGAATGCTCGGCTCCGGGCCTGGCCCACTCTGCCGGAGGCGGGCCGTTCCCAACGAGAAAACCCGCCCCAAGGAGCGGAGGATGCGACGGCGGATCAAGGCTCCTCCTGACCCATGCTCGCCAAGCTCTTGGGCAACTGATATCCCGGCTTTCGATTCTCTTCCGTCAACCACTCCTCCAAAAATTCCTGCTCGCGACTTTCCCGCAACCCTTCCTCGATCTGGTGCCGGAGCTCCTTGCTTTCCGGGATGGCCGGAGACTCCCGTGACTCCAAGTAGACGAGAATTCCCCCGCCTGGGACGGGAGTGAACGGGCTGAGGTCCCCGGGATCAAGGAGATGGCTCACGAGCGCGATCTCCGCTCCGTCCCGCAGATCTTTGGACGGCTCGGCGGGAACGAAATGAGTCAAGCTTTCCGCCGCCAGCTTCTTCTCCCGCACGACATCAGCGAATAACTTGCCTGCCGCAAGCTCCTTCCGGAGGCTCTGCGCCGTCTCCTTCCCCTGCTCGAGAAGCTTCCCGAACGCAAGCCGCTCGGCCAGCCTCCGTTGCAGGATTTCGCGGATCTCCGCCTGCGGCCGGGACCGGCTCGGCTCCACTTCCGTGAGCACCAGCACCCGAAAGCCCTCGGGCGACCGGATCGGCTCGCTGATCGGATTCTCCTCGGAAAGGGAGAAGGCAGCTTCGACGAGGACGGCCCCCTCTCCCCCGGGCAGATTCGGAGGATTCTCTTCGGAAACCAATCCGATTTCCCGGACGGCAAGCCCCTGCTGCTGCGCCTTTTCAAAAAAGGCCTTCTTCTTGACCTCTTCCCGGCTCACTGCCACCGCAAAATCCTCCGCCCGCTGCAAGAGCTTCTCCTCTGCTTCCTTCTTTTCCTTCTCGGGGAGCTTGCTCTGTTCCGGCGAGAGCGCAAACTCGACGAAGGTGATCTTCCGCTGCTCGGGAATCCGAAGGGAAGGATCCGACCCGTGCAGCCGGAACTCCGCGTCGACCTGCTCCGGAGTCACCGTGACCGACGGAAGGAACTGCTCCAGCGACAACCGAACGACCGTCAGCTTGGCCGGACCGAACTCCGACCGGTAGAGCCTCTCCACCTCCCCCGGCCCTACCTGGATGGGAGCCACGAGCGAGAGCTTGACCTGATCGATGAGGAGGCTCTCCCGGACGATCTCCACGAACCGCTCGCCCTTGATTCCGTGCCCGCCGAGAAACCCGTTCACGAACTGGTTGTAGAGCTCCTCGCTATACTTACCGTCCTTTTGCAGGAAGGGAAGCGCCTCAATCGCCCGAATCACCACATCATCGGGCACCACGCAGTGGAGCCGCTTCGCCTCCGCCAGGAATACCAGCCTTCCCCAGGCAATTTCGTTCAGGAGGCGATCCATCCCTCCCCGACGCGGGACACGGCCTCCGGAAAAGAGGGCCAGCTCCATTTCCGCTGCCTGCCGCGAGAGGCGAAACGTTTCCAGGGCAACCCCCTCCCCGGCAATCTTCCCCAAGGACCCCCCGCGCAACCGGCTCAGGGCGGGGACATTATAGAAAAGGAGAAAGGAAAGACCGATCAACCCCAGGATGAGCACGAGAAAGCCCGAGTGAGAGCGGAAGAGTTTGAGCATAAAAGTAGTGGCGGTTCCCTTTCGGCATTCGCCGATAGCATAGCGCTCCTCGAAAAAAAAGCCTCGATCGCAAATTTCCCGGCTTTCTCCCTAGCCTTTCCCCGCAGTCGATTCTCGCTCCGCTTGTGCTTCCTCCCGCGAGGCGAATGGGAAAATCCCTCTGGCTTCCTATCGCCAAAGGCGATCAAAGACGATAGAAGGATCGGGAGCCTCCCTTCCCGTCCGTGGACCCGCTTCCCTCCCTTCCCACCTCCTCTTCGCTCCCTTCGGCCCGCTCGCGCCGAAGGCGATCCACCCCCCGTGTCACCTCCTCGATCGCCCTCTGCCTCTTCTCGGGGCTCCTCCTCGCGGCCTGCTTTCCTCCTTGGCAATGGTCGGGACTGGCCTGGGTCGCCCTGCTTCCCGCGATGGGCGCTTCCCGAATTCTGGAGCACTGGAGAGAGCGGGCCGCGATGGGCTATCTTCTCGGCCTCCTTTTCTTCGGGGCTACGCTCTGGTGGATTGGAAGGGTCACGGTTGCCGGGACGATCGGGCTTGTCCTCTACCTCTCTCTCTATCCCGGTCTCTGGCTCTCTCTCGCCGGCCTCTGGACCTCGGGGCGCGCCCCATTCCATCCCCAAGGAAACCTCCTAGCCTCGGCCTCCTTGGCCTCGGCCTGGGTCGTCCTCGAATGGATCCGCGGTTGCCTGGGAGGTGGGTTCCCTTGGAACACCCTGGGCGTTTCCCAGTTTCAGACCCTCGTCTTTGCCCAGGCGGCCCGTCTCGGCGGCGGGCTTCTTCTTTCGTGGCTCCTCGTCTTCGGCAATGGACTTCTCTTCTTCACGGCACTCCGCTTCCGCGCCGAAATCCGCGGCGAGCAGAAGCGGGCGCTCCATCTCGATCTCGCCGCCGGGCTTCTCCTGCTGACTGGGGTCGCTTCCTACGGCCTTTCCGTCCTCCTTACGACCCCGACGGAAGTCGCCCAGACACTCCGCTACGCCCTGGTCCAACCCGCCGTTCCTCAGAGCGTGGAGAACCCGTTTGATCCCCAGGAAGCGATTACCCGCGAGATCTCCCTCACCGAAACCGCCGACCAGGCAAGGCCCCAACTCATCGTCTGGCCGGAAAGCCCGATCGGCGCCGATCTCCTCTCCACTCCTTCCCTTCGCATCCCCCTCCTCGCCTGGGTGGGCTCCTCCGATTCCTGGCTCCTCCTGGGCACGCCACGCATCCAGGGCGAGCGGCTCTTCAACGACGCCCTCCTCTTCTCGCCCCGGGGGCAATCACTCCAGACCTATGCCAAGAACCGGCTCGTCCCCTTCGGCGAGTTCGTTCCGTTCGGCAACCAGCTCCCGGTCCTCCGGAACCTTGTCCCCTTCGAGCTCGAGTTCTCCCCGGGAGCCGCTCCCCTCGTCTTCCCGATGCACGATCCGTCGGTACGGATCGCCCCGCTGATCTGCTTCGAGGACACTTTCCCCGACTATGCCCGCCGCGTCGCCCGTGACAACCCCGACCTCCTGGTGAACATCACCAATGACGGCTGGTTCACCGGGACCCCGGGCGCACGCCAGCATCTGGCCAATGCAGTCCTGCGGACGATCGAGCTCGATCTTCCGCTCCTCCGCTGTGGCAATACCGGGATCACCGCCTTCCTCAATCAAAACGGGGCCGTCGTGGCCTCCCTGCCGGAGGCGAGCGGCAAAGCCGAAGCAGGCGAAGGCGTCCTCCTCGGCATCGCCCAGTGGCACCGCCCGCGCCCGACCCTCTACCGCCTTGCGGGCGACTGGATCGTCTGGCTTTCCGGAGCCTTCGTTCTTTTAGGAATCGCTTCCCCCTTTGGGAACCGCAGGAAGAGCCAAACCACACAACAGCCGGATGGGCCTTCAGCCCGGTAGCAAAAGAGATCAGAGTCGCCTCAATCGCTCGATCGTGCGCCGAAGGCTCTCCGAACGCTCAGCCGCTCGGTCCGGCTGCCAGTGGCGATGAACAAACTCGATCATACGCAACGGATAGAGCGGTCCGGATTTTCGCCCGCTTCCCACACGGGGGACCATATCCTCCCGGATCTTTCGCTTTCTCGAACCGCCAGCGAGCACCACCAGAGCAGCCTTGGGGTCCGGCAGCGCCTCTGGGTCTGACGGGATCTTGGCCGAAGCGATTCCCAGGAATCTAGAGAGGCCGAGCGCATCGGCCAGCAGCCAGGATTCTACCGCACGCACGGCCACCCGAAAGCACAACCGAGGGTCAGGTTCCGGAAGCCAATGCTTCCGCAACAAGGGAGCGCAATCGGCTTCCTGGTCGAGATCGACGAGCACCATCCAAGGCCTGTAGCGGGCCGCCTTGCGGTAGCCGGCGAGCTTCTCTCGGAGCTTCGTCTTCCCATCTTTGACGTGGACATCGCCCGGACTTGCTCCGACGTGCACGATCAGCTTCTTGACGACGGCCGCATCGACACGGCCCTCAACCGCAGCGGAGATGATGCTCCCGACTGGCATCATTCAAGATCGAGGCCCAAGGCGAGCTGTTCCGGGTCGCTGGGTCGCGTCTTCGGAAGAGTCGCTTCGGCGAGGTTGCTTCCTCCTTCGAGCAGGGCGGGGATCTCCGAAAATCGGGTCGCCAGCGTTGCCTCGGTACCCTCAGGGGAAGGACGAAGCACGAGCACCTCATCGAGACCGATGCCTTCATCCGAGAGCAAGTCTGGGGAATGGGTGCTCAGGAAGATCTGCCGCCCCGTCTGTCGTTGCACCCGAGCGAACATTTGCGGCAAGACGCGAACAATTGCCGGATTCAGGGAAAGTTCGGGCTCCTCGAGCAGCAGAGGCCCCCCTTTTTCGAGAATCGCCCAGAGGAGCCCCATCAGCCTCAAGGTCCCATCGGAAAACTGGTTCTCCGCTTGCCAAGCCCCCTGCGGCCTCCAGTGCTCATGCTTGCCGCGGAGGTGGGGCGTCCCTTTCGCGTCCCGCTCCATCTTGATCTCGACGAGCTGAGGGACAGCGACCTTGAGGGCTTTCAGGATCTTCCGCAGCCGAGAATTGCGGGTCTTCTCCTGGGTCTTGGCGATCTGCTCAAGAAAATCTCCGCCGAACGGGTCGTTCGTCCTCCCCACCGAGCGGTCGGGCTCCCGCACGAGCTGCGGCACGATGTGCAAGTAGCGGATCGAAGCGAATAATGAGGCGATCTCGCGGAACGGCTGATTGACGTTGACCTGCTCGAGATAGGTTTGCGTCAGCCGCTCGGCATCCTCCTTGTCCTCGTCGTTGGGGCGGTCGAGGAGCACCTTTCGGTCGCGCTCGACCCGTTCTTTGCGCACGGCGGGACGGCGCTGCTTGTCCTGGTTGAAGGCGAGCTGGTATTCCCAAAGGGCTCCGTCGGAGGACTGAAGAGACGCCTGGATTTCGACGTCCGGATAGCGGCGGGCGGCCAAGCAGCGGATCGCGCTCACGCCCCCGCGATGGTCGATGGCTACCCGAAAGCCGCCTCCGGGCAGCGCAAGATCCCGAAGGAAGCGAAACGCATCGAGAAAATTCGACTTTCCCGAAGCGTTCGGCCCGACCAGGAAGAGCCGATCCCCGATCTCGACCTCGACTTGGAGGAAGTTCTTCCAGTTCTGCAGCCGCAGCCGACGAAACTTGAGGCTCATCCTTTACCCAACGCTCTCCCTGGAGAGTCCCATACAATATCTCGCTCTGCCTGGCCACAAACTTTGCCGGGATCGCCCGCGCTCTCCATCCAGCGACCGAGGCAAACGCGGAGCGCAGGCCGAGCCGCGATTGGCAAGCAACGGGCTCAGCGCCCGGCATCCTGCCGAGGCTCTCTCCTATCCTTCCCGGATCGCCTCCCCTTCCGCCAGCACCCGGATCGAACGCAAGCCCCGGTAGCGCCCATTGTAATCGAGCCCGTAACCGACGACGAACCGGTCCGGAATCTCGAAGCCGATCCAGCGGGGAAGCGGCGTTCCGGGAAGGCGCGGCCTCTGCTTCGAGAGGAGGACGCAATGATCCACCGCGCAAGCGCCCAGCTCGCGCAGCCGCCTTTCCACTGCCGACAAGGTGCAGCCGCTATCGAGGATGTCGTCGACCACCAGGACGGTGCGTCCGATGAACTCCCCTCCCTCCGCTTCCACTCCTTCGGGGATTCCTGTGGAGACGGTTCCCCGGTAGCTCTTGACCCGCCAGAATACCACCTCGGTTTCCGGTGGAAGCTCCCGCAAGAGATCGGCCGTGAAGAGAAGGCTCCCGTTGAGGAGCCCCAGCAGAACGAAGGATCCAGCGGAATAAGCGGTCCCGATCTCGGTCCCGAGCGCTCTCACCCGCTCGCGGATGACGTCTTCCGAAAGGAGCAGGCCTCCGATTTCCGATTCGCGCTTTTCCCTCACTGGTTCTCCTTCCCGGTAGTTCCGCATCCCGCCTTGCCGCGCGCCGCGTCCACCCCTTCGGAATCCCTCCGAATCCCGCGTAAAAAGAGATCGTCGCCCAACCGGCGGCATTCCCTCAACTGGAAATGCTCGCCCAAGCTCGGGCGCGGCGGATCGACCGAGAGAGCCCCCTCCCCGAGGATCGTCGGGCAGAGAAAGAGGGCCACCTCGTCGATCAAGCCTTCGGCCAAAAGGCTCCCGGCGAGCTTCCCGCCTCCCTCGACCAAGGCCTGCAGGACTCCTCGCCGGCCGAGCTCTTCGAGGACCAGCGGCAGAGGAAAGTTCCGGAAGACCAGGGTTCGTTCCCGGGCGGAGTCGGTCAGCAGGCGGAGGCTTGCGGGCAGTTGGCCGCTTCGGCTGATGACGACCCGCCATGGCTGCCGCTTGCCTTTTCGACCGGGCAAGCGGACGGACAGTTCCGGATCGTCCTGGCGAGCGGTTTCGGCCCCAATGAGGATTGCGTCCGCCTCCCATCGCAGCCGGTGCGCCATCCGCAGCGATGCGGGACCGCTCAACCATCGGCTATCCCCGGGCCGGGTCCCAATCCTTCCGTCCAAGGAGGTCGCGCTCTTCTGCACGACCCAAGGCCTGCCGCTCGTGATCCAGCGAACGAACCCCCGGTTGAGTTCCCGCACCTCTTCCTCGAGCAGGCCCTGGCTCACGTCGATTCCCTGACCGGAGAGCAGGGAAAGACCCCGTCCCCGGTGGAGGGGATTCGGATCGACCATGCCCACCACGACGCGGGCGATCCCCTCCCGGATGATCCGATCGACGCAGGGTGGAGTCCGCCCCGTCGTGCAACAGGGCTCGAGCGTCACGTAGAGGGTCGCGCCCTTCGGGGCGTTCCCCCGCCGAGCGGCATCCTCGATCGCTTCGACCTCCGCATGGGGCAAGCCGGCGCGGCGATGATAGCCTTCGCCGAGCACCCTTCCTTCGCGGACCAGGACCGCCCCGACCGCCGGATTGGGGCTGACCCTGCCGAGCCCCCTGCGCGCGAGTGCGAGAGCCCTCCGCATCGAACGGAGATCAGTCTCCGAAAAACGTGCTGACATACCGGTCGGGATCGAAGGGCGCAAGGTCCTCGACCTTCTCTCCGGTTCCCACGAAAACCGTGGGGATCCCCAGCTCCTCCTTGACCGCCGCGATCATCCCCCCTTTGGCGGAGCCGTCGAGCTTGGTCACGATCAGCCCCGAAAGCCCGACGGCTCGATGAAACTCGGTTGCCTGCGAGAGCGCATTGGTTCCGACCGTGCCGTCGACTACCAGCCAGACGCGATGCGGAGCATCGGGATCCCGCTTGGCGAGCGTGCGCCGGATCTTCCCCGCCTCGAGCATCAGGTTGCTCTTGGTGGCGAGGCGGCCCGCCGTATCGACGATGAGAAGGTGCGCCTTCTCCTCTTCGGCCTGCGCATGCGCCCGGTAGGCGACGCTCGCTGGATCCGCTCCCGGGCTTCCGGCCACGAAAAGAGAGCCGGTCCGCCGCGCCCACGTTTCGAGCTGCTCGACCGCCGCAGCCCGAAACGTATCCGCCGCCGCCAGCATGACCCGCTTGCCCTCCTGTCCGTAGCGGAACGCGAGCTTGGCCGCCGTGGTCGTCTTCCCTCCACCGTTGACTCCCACGAGCAGGATGACCTCGGGTCTCTCCGCGCTGGCAACCTCGAACTCTTCCGCCGCGAGAATCCGTCGCAGCTCCTCGCGGATCCGTTCCTCCGCTTCCCGCGGCTTCCGCTGCAGCCCCTCGTCCTCCAGGAGCCGGTTCAACCGGTCCGTCAGGGCGAGCCCCAGGTCGGCCTCGAGTAGCAGGGCCTCCCAGTCGACCTTCTCGCCTCCCGCCGGCGTAAACCTTTCGACCAGCTTTCGCCAAAAGCTCTTCATCCCTCGCTCTCCCCATCCTGAGCTGCCCGAAGCGGGCGGTTCAGGTCGTGCAACGCGCGGTCGAGGATCCCGTTGATGAATTTCCCCGATTCCTCGCTACTCAGTTGCTTCGCCACATCCACCGCTTCGTTCACGGAGACCACCGGCGGGATCTCGCCACGATACAGGAGCTCGTAAAGAGCCACCCGGAGAATGCTCCGGTCGACGTCCGCCAATCGGTCGATCCGCCAGTTCTCCAGATATTTCTCGATGCGCTCATCGAGGAGGGAGATATGCTCGATCGTGCCCAGGATCAGGTCTTCGGCAAACGGGCGGGCCGATCCGCTCGCGGGGCTCAGCGCCCAAAACTCCTCCAAGCTCTTCCGCGAAGGTGCAGGCTGCTGCCGCATCCCCCACTGGTACAAAAATTGCACGGCCCGCACCCGGGCCATCCTCCGCGGCGAGCTCTTCCCCTTTTTCTCCCCCATTCCGAATCCCACCCTCAAGCCCGGTTAGATCCTCCGGCCGAGCTCGGCCACGACCAGCGCGGCGCGAGCTCCTTCCCTCCCGCGAGAGAGGTCGCCCATCGTTCTCTCCCGAGCCTCGGCTTCCGTCTTTACGGAGAGAACCTCGTGAACGACCGGCACGTCCTCCTCGAGGGCGATCCTCATGAGGGCGTCGGTTACGGCGCGCAAGATCTCCTGCGCATGCGCGGTCTCTCCCTGCCAGACCACGCCAAAGGCCAGGATCGCGTCGTATTCTCCGGTCCGGGCCAATCGCTGAACCTGGAGCGGGATCTCGAAGCTTCCCGGCACCCGGCAAAGGGTCAGCTCATGCCCGTCGAGCTCCGCCTCTGCCCCCGCAACCAAGGCATCGCAATATTCGGGATGGTAGGTGCTGGCTACGATCGCAAAACGCATATTTCCCTCCGAACGAAGAGACGCCAACGATAAAAAGGAAGCCTTTTCCTTCGACCGTCGGGCGTCTACACCGAACGACTATTCGCTCTTTTCTTCCCAGACGCCGTACCGGCGAATCTTCTCGTACCGTTCGCGGAGGAGCAGTTCCCGGTCGCGAGCACAGACCTCCTCGAGCGTGCGCGTCAGCACCTTTTCCAACAGCTGCGCCGCCTTCTCCCAATCCCGATGGCTTCCCCCCTCCGGCTCAGGCACGATCTCGTCGATCAGCCCCATCTGACGGAGATCCTGGGCGGTCAGCCGCAGCGCCTCCGCCGCTTGCGGCGCATGGGCGCGGCTCTCCCAGAGGATCGCCGCGCACCCCTCCGGAGAAATGACCGAGTAGTAGGCATTTTCGAGCATGAGGATCCGGTCGGCCACGCCAATCCCCAGGGCTCCGCCGCTTCCCCCTTCGGCCAAGACAACCGCCACGATGGGCGCCGGCAGCTCCGACATCTCAGCCAAGTTTTCGGCAATCGCCTGACCGATGTGCCTCTCCTCCGCCCCTACCCCCGGGTAGGCTCCGGGCGTGTCGATGAACGCCACGATCGGCAGTCCAAAGGTAGCCGCGAGCCGCATCACGCGAAGCGCCTTGCGGTAGCCCTCTGGATGAGGACAGCCGAAGTTGCGACGCAGGTTCTCCTTGAGATTCCGCCCCTTCTGCTGGCCGACAAACGCCGCCTTTCGCCCTCCGAAGGTGGCCAGGCCCGCAACCATCGCCGGATCGTTGCCGAAGGCGCGGTCTCCCCCGAGCTCAAGGAAACCCGGAGCCAGCCGCTCCAAGAAATCGAGCGTGTACGGCCGCTGGGGATGCCGCGCGATTTGCACACGCTGCCAAGCGGTCAAGCTGGCGTAGACCGAGCGGCGCGCCTCTCCCAGCTTCCTTTCCAGCGTGGCAACCTCTTCTTCCTGATCGACCGGATTCTCCTTGGCTCGTGCCTTCAGGGTTTCCAGCGTGCGCTCCATCTCCCAAATCGTCTTTTCGAACTCCAGCGGTGTCGTCGTCACCTTTCCTTGAAGCATAGGTGGAGGCAGCGGTGCGCGCAGTAGAAAAAATGCAAAAGGAGAGCCGCTGCCTTTCGTTTGGGCGCACCACTTATCCCTTCCGCCCGGCCGATCGGCTTCAAATTTCCGCCATTCTGCTTGCGGGAGATCCTCCCTTCCCCGAATGCTCACGGTCGTCGATGCCTGCGACCGAGCGCTTTTCCTCTCCGCTTCCCGCCTTCCTCGCCTACCTGGTTGCGATCTTCCTGGCCGCCGCCCTGTTGAGCCCCGCCGTTTATGCACTCCTGAGCCCGGTCTATCCGGCCCCACCCGGACGATACTTTCGGCGTGTCCTCGAGCTTTCGGCCCTTCTCCTGCTCCTCCTCTTCCGGAAGCCCTTGGGCATCCATTCCTGGAGCGACGTTGGCCTCATCCGGCCCGTACTCCGCCCGTTCCTCTGGGGGTGCCTGCTCGGCCTCGCTTCCGGACTGCTCTGCCTCTTGCCCCTGCTCCTCCCGGCCTCTTCCGGACATCCGGTCGGACTCCGCTGGGATCCGGCTTCCCTCGGGATCTGGACGGGACGAGGACTGCTCATCGGCCTCACCGAGGAGCTCCTCTTCCGCGGGATCTTCTTCTCCATCCTGCTACGCGGCCTCGGCCGATTGCCCGCGATCCTCGCCAGCTCCCTCCTCTTCTGCCTCGCGCACTACCTGCGCTCCTCCCCGGAGGCCTGGAAAGGATCGCCCACCGCCTTCTCCGGCTGGGAGCTCCTCCACGCGCACCTGGCGCCCATCCTCTCCTTTTCCTGGCTTGACGCGCAGGGCCTTCTCCTCTTCGCCGTCGGAGCGGCTCTCGCCACGGCCTATCTCGTCACCGGCGCTCTTTGGATGCCGGTCGGAATCCATGCCGCCTGGGTTGCCCTCCTCTACGGGCTGGCGGCTCGTCCCGGCGGCTCGCCGGGCGGACTGTGGAGCCCCTTGATCCTCACCCTCTTCGGAGTCCTCTTGTGGATCGTCTTTGGACAGCGGCGGCGGGGGCGGGTCGCCTAGCGGAAGACCTGCTCGGCCTCGTCTTTCCCCCGCGCTCGGAGGAAGGACCGCTCCGGGAGCACCTCCCCCCTTTCTGTCGCCGCTGCTCCGCTCCCGGAGCTCTCCTCTGCCCGCGCTGTCGGGAAAGCCCTCCGCCGTTCCTCTGGGCCCGGGCTTCCTACCGCTATTCCGGCGCGGTGAAAGAGGCGGTTCTGGGACTCAAGTACAAGAGGCAGATCGACCGGGTTCCCTGGCTTGCCGACCTGCTCGAAACCGGGTTCCGCACCTATGCGGCGTCCATCCGCTGGGACGCCCTGGTTCCGGTTCCCCTCCATCCGGTTCGCGAGCGTTCGCGAGGCTTCAATCAAGCCGAGGAGATCGCCCGCGTCCTCGGCAACCGGCAGGGCATTCCCGTCCGCAAGGCGCTGCGCCGGATCCGCCCGACCTCGGCACAGGCGGGCCTGCCTGGCATCGAGCGCGCCCGCAACCTTGCGGGGGCGTTCCAACCGCAAAGGAATTTTGACCCTGTGGGGAAACATCTGCTATTGATCGACGACGTAATTACGACGGGAGCGACAGCACGGGAGTGCGCGGCACGACTCTGGGAGAACGGGGCCGGGACGGTGTGTGTCCTGACCGTCGCGCGATCCTAGCCTTAGCCAAATCCACCCATTGTTCATGAACAAGAGCCATGATCGCCATCGAGCACCCCGCATCCCCTCCGGACCCAAGCGTGACATCCCCGAGGGACTCTGGGAGAAATGCCCGCAGTGCGAGCAGATGCTCTACACCAAGGAACTGGAACAGAATCAACGGGTCTGCAAGCACTGCCAGCACCACTTTCCCCTCTCCGCCCGGGAGCGCATTACCCTCCTGCTCGACCCCGGGAGCTTCGCCGAGGCCGACGCCGATCTCCTCTCAGTCGACACCCTCTGCTTCCAGGGCGTACGGAGCTATGCCGACCGCCTCGCCCATTACCAGAAGAAGAGCGGACTCTCCGATGCGGTAATCTGCGGGATGGGACGCATCGAGGGAAAACCGATCTCCCTTGCCGTGATGGACTTCCAGTTCCTGGGCGGGAGCATGGGCTCGGTCGTGGGGGAAAAGATCACCCGGGCGATCGAGCGCGGCGTCCGGGAGAAGAAGCCCGTCGTCATCGTCTCGGCCTCCGGGGGCGCCCGCATGTACGAGGGCATGCTGAGCCTCCTGCAAATGGCCAAGACCAGCGCTGCCCTCGTCCGGCTCAAGCGGGCTCGAATGCCCTTTCTTTCGATTCTGACCAACCCCACGATGGCGGGGGTGACGGCGAGCTTTGCCTCTCTGGGAGACATCATCCTGGCCGAACCCCGAGCGATGATCGGCTTTGCGGGAGCCCGGGTCATCCGGGAAACGACCCATCAGGAGCTCCCCAAGGGCTTTCAAACCGCGGAGTTCCTCTATGAGAAGGGGCTCATCGACCAGATCGTCCATCGCCACCGCCTTCGCGCGATGATCTCGACCTTCCTCGACTACCTGGCGCCGGCTCCCGGAGGCCGGGAGGAGCCCGTGAGAGCGGGCCCGGCGGAGTAATTCCTCCATCCCTGCCTATTCACCCCGCCTATTCGAACTCGGCTTCGGGGTCCATGAGACCCGGCAGGGCTCCTCGCCAGAGCCGCTCGAGCTCCTCGACCTCGATCTCCAGCCGCTCGGTACCGCGCTCGAGCCGGAAGCGGGGGCCCGCGACCCGTCCGATCTGAAGCGCCTCGATCCCCCGGCGCACGCACTCCTCTTCCACCGCCCGGTCCTCCTCGGGAGCGACCGTGACGAGCACCCTTCCCTGACTCTCCCCGAAGAGAAGCTCTTCCGGGCTCGGCGAGGCCGGCAGCGTGACTTCTGCCCCCAGGCGCCCTTGCCCGGCCAGAGCAGATTCCAAGAGGGCGATCGCCAGCCCCCCATCAGAAAGATCGTGCGCGCTCGCGAGGATCCCCCGGGCTCCGAGCGCTCGGAGCACCGACGAAAGCGCCCGCTCCTCCGGCAGGCGGACCTCGGGAGCGGCTCCCTCCCTCCATCCGAGAGCTTCCCAGGCGTAGATCGATCCCGAAACCCCGCTCCCCCAGCCCCCGAGGAGGAAGAGCAGGTCTCCCTCCCGCTGAAAGCCCAGAGGGGTGATCTCTTCCTCCCGGTCGATCGCGCCGACAGCAGCGACCACGGGCGAGGGGAGAATCGCGCCCGAGGGAGACTCATTGTAGAGACTCACGTTGCCTCCCGTCACGGGAAGGCCGAAGGTTCGGCAGCCCTCCGCGATTCCCTCGATGGCACCCCGTAGCTGCCCGAACGCCTCCGGGCGGTAGGGATCGCCAAAGTTGAGATTATCGGTGATGCCCAGCGGCCGTGCACCGCTCACCGCGAGATTGCGCACCGCCTCGGCGACCGCCGCAAGCCCGCCCCGGTACGGATCGAGCGAGGTATACCGGGCGTTTCCGTCCACCGTAGCGGCCAAATACTTCGTCTTTCCATCCAACCGTACCCGGAGGACCGCCGCATCCGATTGTCCCGGCCCCATCACCGTGCCGATTCCGACCATCCAGTCATACTGGCGCCAGACCCACTCCTTGCAAGCCAGGGAGGGGAGGGTCGCGAGCGCCTTCCAGGGCGTCCGACACTCCGCCAGGGAAAGAGGCGGCTTGGCGGGAGGACGAGGCGAAGCGATGCTCGCGATCTTCGCCTCCCGCTCATAGACGGGGGCCTCCTCCGTCAGCAGCCGAGCGGGCAGCTCCGCCGCGACCTTCCCGTTCCTCCGGTAACGGAGCAGGCCATCGCCGCTCACGGTCCCGATCCGGCGGAGCGGCACCCCCCATTTGGCAAAGACCTCCTCGGCTTCCCCTTCTCTCCCCTTCTGGAGAATCAGCAGCATCCGCTCCTGCGACTCCGAGAGGAGGATCTCCGCCGCATCCATCCCCGGCTCCCGAAGCGGCACCTGGTCGAGGTCGATCTCCATGCCCGTCTCTCCCCGGGCCGCCGTTTCGCTGGTCGAGCAGCCGATTCCGGCCGCTCCCATATCCTGGACGCCGACCACCACCCCCTTGCGCGCGAAGAGCTCGAGGCAGGCCTCCATCAGGATCTTGCCCATGAAGGGATCGCCGACCTGGACCGCGGGCCGATCCTCGCGGGCGTCGGCCCCGAGCAGCCGCGAAGCGAAGGCTGCCCCCTTGAGGCCGTCCCGGCCGGTGAGGGAGCCCGCGACGAAGACGGGATTGCCCACCCCTGAGGCCGCCCCCTTCTGGATCCGGTCCTGGCGCACCACACCCGCGCAAAAGACATTGACCAGGGGGTTGCCGTTGTAGGAGGGGTCAAAGGTCAGCTCCCCGCCGACCGTCGGAATCCCCACGCAGTTGCCGTAATGGGCGATCCCGCCGACGATACCCCGCAAGAGCCGCCGGTTGTTCTGCGCCGTCGGGCCTCCTCCGCGGATCTCTCCCAGACGCAGAGAATCCAGGAAGCAGATCGGCCGCGCTCCCATGGTGTAGATATCCCGCAGGATCCCGCCGACCCCGGTAGCCGCTCCCTGGAACGGCTCCACGGCACTCGGATGATTGTGGGACTCGATCTTGAAGACCACCGCCCAGCCGTCGCCGATGTCCAAGGCTCCCGCATTCTCCTCGCCCGCCCGGATGAGAACCCCCGGACCTTGCGTGGGGAACTTCCGAAGCTCCCGTTTCGAATTCTTGTAGCAGCAGTGCTCGCTCCAGAGGACCGAGAAGAGAGCGAGCTCCTCGGCGTTGGGAGGGCGCCCGAGAACCTCCTCGATCCGCAAGATCTCCTCCGGCAGCAGGCCGGACCTCTCCGCAAGGCTTTGTCTCTCCTCTTCGCTCGTCATGGTCGCTCCTGGTCCGAAAATACCGCTTCTCCCCGAAGGAATGTCCCCAAAAGGCGCGGCTCCGGCTCGTCGCTGAGCAAGCAAAAGCTCGCTTCCGCCCCCTCCTCCAAGCCGTGCCGAAGCGAGAGCCACCGCGCCGGCCGCACCGAGAAGGCCTCCCAACATTCGGCCCACGGACGGTCGAGGCAGGCCGCCGCCCGAAAAACTCCAGCGAACGGGCTCAGCGTCGAGCCGGCCAGCCTGCCGGAAGCCCGGTCGACCGCCCTTCCTGCCTCGTCCACATCGACCTGGCGGTCCCCCAGCCGGTAGGAGCCCGCTCCCATCCCCGCTGCGGCGATCGCGTCGGTGATCAGGATGAGCCGATCCCCCAAGGCTCGCGCCACTGCGCGGAAGGCATGCGGCGGCAGATGAATCCCATCGGGGATCACGCTCGCGTAAGGGAGCTTCGACCCGAGGGCGTGAACGAGCGGGTTTTCCCACTTCGGCAGCAGATGGGGCAGGCCGTTGCCGAGGTGAGTCCAGAGCGAAGCACCCGCCTCGATCGCTCGCTCCAGAGCGGCACCCATGGCGGCCGAATGGCCGATGGCGACTCGAACGCCCCCCTGCACGGCCGCTCGCACCAGATCGAGCCCCCGCTCCGAAGCCTCGGGAGCCGTCGTGATCATGCGGCAGCCTCCCCCACAGGCCTTCTGCGCCCAGGAAAGCCACTCCGGGTCGGCGGGCGGCATCCACTGCGGATCATGAACGCCGACATACCCCTCTTCCGGACGCAAGAACGGACCTTCCAGGTGAAAGCCGACACAGTTTGCGGGCTCCTCCGCCCAGAGCTCGCCAAGCGCCGGAAGCAGTTCCCGGTAGGAATCGGCCGGACGGGTGATTACCGTCGCCAAAAAGTGGGTACAGCCGTGGGTCAATAAGCTTCGGCAGAGCCGTCGCCATTCCTCCCGATCGATCGGGGGGCCATTGAGATCGACTCCGCCAAACCCGTTGACCTGGATGTCGACCAGGCCGGGAGCGATCCAGGGGAGATGCCGAGGATCGCGGCGGACGGGCACGATCCGGCGATAGAACGGCGGTTCCAGCTCGACGGCAACGACTTCCCCCGTCCGATAATGACGAGCCTCGACAACGATCACTTGACGCGACACCTTTGCCTCATCCTTGTATGCTCGCCCGGTCGGATTAGCAACCCAAGGAGGAGCGGAAGCTCCCTGCGAGCGAATGGCAACCGGGCGAACCCGATGAACGAGAGAAGGCCGCAAGACCCGACGGCTCCCGCCGTCTTCGTAAAAACCTACGGATGCCAGATGAACGTGCGGGACTCGGAAGCGGTGCTTTCCCGCTTCGTTGCCCGTGGCTACCGGATCGCCCGCTCGGAGGAGGAAGCCGACGTGATCCTGCTCAACACCTGCTCGGTCCGCGACATGGCCGAGGACAAAGCCTGCGGGAAGATGGCCTCCTTGCGCGCCCGCAAGCGCCAAAACCCCGGCCTTGTCCTTGGGTTCCTCGGCTGCATGGCCCAGCGCCGCGGCCCGGAGCTGCTGCAGGAGTTTCCCGAGGCCGATCTGGTCCTGGGCACCCAGAAGTTCCACGAGGCCCTGGACCGGGTCGAGCGGATTCGCGCCGCGCGCGCCCCTTCCTCGGCGAGTTCGCCTGAGGAGCCGCCCCGGATCATCGACATCGGGGCCGAAGCGGGCTCACAAAACCAGATACGCGACCATCTCCCGTTCACGCGGAAAGCCTCCGCGTTCGTCTCGATCATGCAGGGCTGCAACATGCGCTGCGCCTTCTGCATCGTCCCAGTGACGCGGGGCCCCGAGCGGGCCCGCCCGATGGAGGAGATCGAGAAGGAGGTCCGGTCCCTCGCCGAGCAGGGGGTCCGTGAGGTGACGCTCCTGGGCCAGATCGTCAACCTCTACGGCCGCCGGGAGCTCCCGAGCCGCCACGGCCGCTCCCCCTTCGTCCAGCTCCTCGAGCGCGTCTGCTCGATTCCTGGCATCGCCCGGGTCCGCTTCACCTCCCCACACCCGATCGGCTTTCGCGACGATCTGATCGCCGCCCTCCGGGACCTGTCCCCTCTTTGCGAGCATGTCCACCTGCCGGCGCAGTCGGGCAGCGACCGGATCCTACGGGCGATGGGGCGGGGATACACCCGCTCGCGCTATCTGGAGCTCGTCGACCGGATCCGCGCCGCCGTTCCCGAGGCGACCTTGACGACCGACCTCATCGTCGGATTCCCGGGAGAGGAAGAGGAGGACTTCGCTCAGACCCGGAGGCTCGTGGAATCGGTCCAATTCGACCAAGCCTTCATCTTCCGCTACTCCCCCCGTCCTGGAACGAGCGCGGCCGCACGCGCCGACTCGATTAGTGAAGAGGAGAAGCTGCGCCGCAACCACGATCTCCTCGCCCTCCAGGACGAGATCGCCCTGCGCAGGGCGAAGCAGCTCGTCGACCGGGAGGTGGAGATCCTCGTCGAGGGAGAGAGCCGGAAGTCGCCCCACCGCTTCCAGGGAAGGACACGCGGCAACCATCTCGTTCTCGTCCGGGCCGAGGAGCGCTGGCGGGGAGAGCTCCTCCCCGTCCGCATCGTCGAGACGACCGGATTTACCTTTTATGCAGAGCCGGTTCTCGTGGAGGAGCGCGAGGAGGCGCCCGTCCCTACCCCTCCTCCGACCGGCCGATAAAGTCGTACCAAGCGGCCAGAAGGGCCGCGATCACCGTAGGCCCGAGGAAGAGTCCCAAGAGGCCGAAGCTCGTGATCCCCCCGAGCGTGCCCAGAAGCACCCAGAAGAAGGGGAGATGGGCGGCTCCCCCGATCAGTCCCGGGCGGATGAAGTGGTCCGCGACGAAGAGGACGACGGCACCGAAGAGAAAGATTCCGACGGCGGCGAGCACGCTCCCTTTGGCGTAGAGCATGATGCTCACACCTCCAAAGACCAGCGGCGCCAGGAAAGGGACCATCGCCAGGATTCCGGTGAGGCCCCCGAGCGTGACCGGATCGGTAATGCCGACCACCGCGTAAGCGACTCCCAGCAGGATCCCTTCCCCAATGCTCACCAGCACCAAGCCGTTCACCGTCGCTCGAATCGCAGAGACACAATGGCGCGCATACTCGACGCCCACGCTTCCCACGAGCCGACGGGCGAACTGGAGCGCCTGCTTCCCCAAGGCTTCGCCGTCCCGATAGAGAAAAAAGAGGGTCAGCAAGGTAAAGGCGAGCACCTCCGCCCGCCGCAGCATCTGGACCCCGACCGTTCGCGTCCAACGAAGAATGAAGGCCGGGTCCAGGTGCCCGAGAGTCATCTCCGCCGCGCCGGGACTCCCCAAAGAGGAGTTCCAGGTCGAGAAGAGCCAGCTCCCGACCGCCGGAATCCGGTTGAGCCAGTCCGGTGCCGGCAGCCCCGATTTTTGAATCGAAGCCAGCCAGCGCGCCAAGATCCGCGCCTCTTCCCCGAGCTTGATCGCCGCATAGGTCAGCGGCCCGATCAGCGCGACGCCGATGACGAGGGTGAAGATCAGCGGCAGGACGATTCCCCGCATCCATTGGGGCGCGCGCGACCGGAGCCAACGGTAGAGCGGCCAGGATGCGACGGCAATGACCAGCGCCCACGACATGGAGACCAGGAAGCCCCGGGTCGTCCAGACGCCCAGCGCCGCCAGGCAGAGCGCCAGGACCACCCGCGTGTTCGCCTGAAAGGCTCCGCTCTGTTCCTCGCCCGGCTCTTCAGTCAGCGGATCCAGCTTGGAAGAAGGCATCTACGCCAGAGATTACCTCCCCAGCCCAAAAGAGCCACCGCTTTTTGCCCCGGAGAGCGCCGAAGCCTATTCCGCACCTCGTCGCCCGAGCACGATCTCGCCCGGCCAGGCGGCCGGAGAGAGGCGGAGGAGATAGAGCACCGTTTCCGCGATGTCCTCCGGCTGGAGGTAATCGGCTCCCGATACCCCCGTCATCGGTGTCGCGACTAGAGCGGGGCAGATCGCGACCGCCTTCACCCCCTTTTCCCTCCCCTCGTCGGCCAGGGCGCGCGTCAGCCCGACGACGCCAAACTTCGTCGCGCTATACCCGCCGGTCCCAGCCCAAGCGTCCACGCCGGCAAGCGAGGCTACATTGCAGATCAAGCCCCCTCCCGCAGACGCGATCCTTGGGAAAGCTGCCCGGCTGCACCAGAACGTCCCGTGGAGATTGGTGTCGACCATTTCTCGCAGATCGGCCGTCGAAAGCGTGGCGACCGGAGCGAACCGTCCGACGCCCGCACTGTTGACCAGGATGTCGAGCCTTCCTCGCCAAGCCGCGGCTCGCTCGATTAACCGCTCGCACTCCTCCTCCCGCCGCACGTCGGTCGGGATCGCGATCCCCTCTCCTCCCGTCTCCCCGCAAAGCCGCGCTACCGCTTCACACGCCTCCCCCCTCCGCGCGGCCACCACGACTGACGCGCCGTGTCCCGCAAGCCCGAGCGCCACCGCCCTCCCGATACCGCTGTTTCCGCCGGTGACGATCGCCACCCGACCCGTGAGAAACTCCCCCGCCATCGCCCTCTCCCTCTCTGGTTACGGCCTCGAACTCCGAATCGTCTCGTTTTCCGTGATCACGACGTCGAGCCGCTCGTCGTGCCCTTCTGCAGCCACCTTGGGCAGCTCCTGCCAGGAAAAAAAGCAACCGATCCGCAGGATCTGGGCACGGGTCTCCGCCAGAGTCCGATCGTAATACCCCCTTCCCCGTCCCAGCCTCATCCCCTCCCGGTCGAACCCGAGCCCGGGAATGAGCAAGAGATCGACCTCGACCTTCCCGCCCCCTCCCGACGGAGGAGGCTCCCGAAACCGGAGCGGACCCGGCCGCAGCGATTCGACCGCGTCGACCTCGGCGAAACCGAGGCTCCGGTCGGCACCACGAAAGAAGGGATAGAAGACCCGCTTGCCCTCCGCCTTAGCTCTCCGGAAGAGAAGATCGGTGTCCGGCTCGCTGGGAAGCGAGGCGTAGAGTGCCACGCGCCGGACCGCTCCCCACTCGGGAAGGCACGGCAGCCGGCCCGCTAGCCGCAGGCTTGCGGCCGCTCGCTCCTCTTGGCTCCGTGCGGCCAGCCTCAACCGAAGCAGCTGCCGCTGCTCCTCCTTCTCCGAGGGCGAGAGCCGAGTCATGAACGCATCCAAAACGCGATCCCCGCTCCGACGCAAGAGCAAATCGGCGATCCTGCCGCGTGGCCCCCGCAACTCGCGCCACCCCGTCCTTACTCGTGGATCCGGCGGAAAGGGAGACGCGACAGCCAGCTCGAAAAGAGGCTGTGCGCCAAGGATTGCGGCTTCGGGGACGAGGGCTTCGTTTCGGACGAGGGGGAGTGGTCGTCTTTCTTCTTCTTTCTCCTCTTCGGTCTCTCCCCGTTTTTTTCCATTCTTGTTTCCCCAATCAGCGCAATTGCAAGAATGGTATACTTTAGCCGAATCCCGAACGGCTTGTCAAAAGCCCTTGGTGGAATTCGGCCGATACCTGCGGTAGGGGTTTCCCTCCCTTTTTTATGCAGGGTTTCCCCGAGTGCCTGGCGGGTAGCCGCGAGAACTGCGGCCATTTGACATCGCCCCGCCGCCAACCTACGATCAAGGGGTTCCCCATCTCTTCGCCGGCTTAGCTCAGCGGCAGAGCAGCAGTTTTGTAAACTGCGGGTCGTGGGTTCGAACCCCACAGCCGGCTCACGGACCGAAGGCGGGTTCCCCGCAAGCCTCCACCGTTGGCAGGGCCATGCGCACGATCAAGCCTCGCGCGGCTTTCCCTCTTTCTCCGAGCGTGCCAGCCGCTTTCCTCGCTCGATCCCGTGCGCAACGGCCGAGACGAGAAAGCCCCGAATCAATGGAGAGCAATTCTTGAACCGGACCCGATCGACCAGATCGTCGGGATGGTCCTCGGCCAGATTGCCGAAAAGCGCGTGGGCAAACGACTCGTTCATGTTCGTGACACCATCAAAATCGAAGATGACCCGGCCGTGTAAGGCGAGCTTGGTCTCTACTTCGTTAAAACGGAACGCATTGGCCTCATCGCCGTCTCCCAGGAACGTGCCGAAGAGCTCTTTCATCGGGAACTCCTGACTCATCCGAACAACCTAGCGTCGGGCTCTTCCCCTGGCAAGCCTTCCACCCTCCGGGATGCTCGAACGGCTTCATTGGCGGAAGGTCTCCCGGTAGGCCCGCGCGCAACCGGGCCCGAGGAACGAGTCGATTGCTTTTTGGGCCGTTCTCCCCAACTTTGGGAAGCAATCCGATGGGCTCCTCGATCCTCGCCTACCATGCCGCCTCCAAGCACTCCTTTTCGGGCTACGCGGATGGTCCAGGCTTCCTCGACTGGGAGACCCAGCCCGACCCCTTCCGCCGCTTCGAGGGCAGCCCGGAGATCCCGCTCCCTCTCCCTTCTGAAGAAGCGGGGCCCCCCTACGACCGTCTCTTCGACGAGGCCCCGGAGGCCATACCGCTTTCCTGGGAGTCTCTGAGCCGCTTCCTCTTCGAGAGCCTCGCCCTTTCGGCTTGGAAGCAGGCTCCCCACTCCCCACCATGGTCGCTGCGCGTCAATCCTTCGAGCGGAAACCTCCATCCGACCGAAGCCTACCTCCTTCTTCCCCCGCTCCCCGGGAACCCGAGCGCCGGGGTCTTCCACTACTCCCCCCTCCAGCACAGCCTCGAGGCTCGCCGCTGGCTCGAATCCGGCCCATGGGAGGAGATCGTCGCCCGCTTTCCTCCGGGAACCTTCCTGGTGGCGCTCACCTCGATCTACTGGCGCGAGGCGTGGAAATATGGCGAGCGGGCCTACCGCTATTGCCACCATGACCTGGGGCATGCGATTGGCGCCCTCGCGCTTTCCGCCAGGATGCGGGGATGGCAGGCGTCCATCCTGCCGGCGGTGGGGTCGCCCGAGCTGGCGCGGATCCTCGCGACCGAAAGCCAGCAGGGGCCGGAAGCGGAGCACGCCGACTGCGTGCTGGCCATCTCTCCAGGCCGGGAGACCTTCCTGGATGCGGAGACCCGGGCCTTTCGCCTTCCCGATACGCTGCTCAGCGCCCTGCGGGACGAGCCTCCGCTGGGGCATCCCAACCGACTTTCGACAGACCACCTCCCCTGGCCGCTCCTGGAAGGGGCGATCGCCTCCACCCTCTACCCCGGTGGATGGTCGGGAGAGGAAGGGGCCGCAGTCCTCCCCTTCTCGCCCGTCGCGCCTCCCTCCTCCGAAGAGGCGGGCGCCCTCGTCCGCCGGCGGCGGAGCGCGATGGCGATGGACGGAAAGACCTCGATCTGCCGGGAGGCTTTTCTGCACATCCTCTCCCAGCTCCTGCCCGGGCCAGCCGCCTTTCCCTTCGCCGTTCTTCCCTGGCAACCTCGGGTCTCCCTCGTTGTCTTCGTCCATCGGGTCGAGGGCCTCGTGCCTGGGCTCTACCTCCTCCTCCGCTCGGCTGCCCATGAAGCCTCTCTCCGCCACGAGCTGCGCCCAGAGTTCGCCTGGCAGCCTCCGCCCGGCGTTCCACGAGCATTTCCCTTCTTCCGCCTCGTGGAGGGCGACTTCCGGGAGCTGGCGGCCAAGATCAGCTGCTTTCAGACCATCGCTTCCGGAGGCTGCTTTGCCCTGGCCATGCTTGCCGACCTCTCCCGCATCCAGGATCATCCCTGGCTCTATCCGCGCCTCTTCTGGGAATGCGGGCTCATCGGCCAGTTCCTCTACCTGGGTGCCGAAGCGGCAGGGCTCCGCGGAACCGGGATCGGCTGCTACTTCGACGATGGCCTCCACGAGCTCGTCGGCATTCGCGGGCTCCCGTGGCAGAGCCTCTATCACTTCACCGTGGGCGGAGCGGTCGGCGACCATCGCCTGCAGACGCGACCCGCCTACGCCCACCTCCACCGGCCCGGTTCCTCCCGAGTACCGGCGGAGAGCTAGGCGGCCGCTTTGCGCTCGCCGCGCAAGCCATTTTCCTCTACCCTCGCGGGGAAGCTACCCTCTCCCTTTCCGCCCGGAGCCCCTATGGATCCATCCCTTGCCGATCTCTCCCAGGCGTTTGTCGCCGGCTCCTGGATCGAGACCGCGCGGACCTTCCCGGTGAGAAGCCCGGCGACCGGCACCCTGCTCGCGGAGGTCGCCGACTGCAGTGCGAAGGAGGCCCGAGCCGCAATCGAGGCGGCGGTGCAGATCTTCCCCGCGTGGCAATCGGCAACCCCTTACCTCCGTTCCGACCTCCTCCGGAAGTGGCGCGAGGCGATCCTCTCCCATGCGGAAGCGCTCGCCCGAACGATGGCTCAGGAGATGGGCAAGCCCCTCGCCGAGGGCAGGCGGGAGATTCTCTACGCGGCCAGCTTCATCGACTGGTATGCCGAAGAGGCCAAGCGGATCTACGGAGAGACCGTTCCGAGCCAGCACCCGCAGAAGCGCATTTTCGTCTGCTACGCCCCCGTCGGGCCCGTCTACGGGATCACCCCATGGAACTTCCCCGCCGCGATGGTGACCCGCAAGGTGGCTCCCGCGCTCGCCGCCGGCTGTCCCTTCGTGCTCAAGCCCGCCGAGGAGAGTCCGCTCACCGCCCTCTTTCTGGCCAAGCTCTGGGAAGAGTCCGGGGGATGGCCCGCGACCTTCCAGGTCCTCCCCAGCTCCGATCCCGAAGCCCTCTCCGCGCCCTTCCTCGATGATCCCCGCATCCGCAAGCTCACCTTTACGGGAAGCACTCCCATAGGAAAGCGGCTCTACGCGCGGAGTGCGGCAACTCTCAAGCGGGTGAGCCTCGAGCTCGGCGGCGGAGCCCCCTTCCTCGTCTTTGCCGATGCCGATCTTGGGAAGGCGACCGACGGGGCGATCACGGCCAAGTTCCGGAATGGCGGGCAGAGCTGTGTTGCGGCAAACGCCTTCTACCTCCAGAAGGAGATCGCTCCCGCCTTCTTGCGCCTCTTCGCCGAGAAGGTCGCCTCGCTCCGGTTGGGAGATCCCCTCGAGGAGGCGACCCAAGTGGGTCCGCTCGTCAACGCGCAGGGCTTGGCCAAGGTCGCGGAGCTCGTGGCGGACGGCCGGAGCCGCGGGGCCAAAACCCTGCTTGGAGGTCCGATCCGCGGCCTCTTCTTTCCTCCGACCCTCCTCACCGAAGTGCCTCCTGATGCCCGCATCCTGGAGGAGGAGACCTTCGGCCCGGTCGCCCCCCTCTGCCTCTTCGAGAGCGAGGAGGAGGCGCTGGCCGCCGCCCTCCGCGGCCGGGCGGGCCTGGCCGCCTACCTTTGGACCCTCGACCTCGGTCGGGCCTTCCGCTTCGCCGAGGAGATCCCCTACGGAATCGTCGGCGTCAATGACGCCCTCCCCTCGACCGCCCAGGCCCCCTTTGGCGGCGTCCGCGAATCGGGCCTGGGCCGCGAGGGGGGCAAGTGGGGTCTTGCCGAATATCTCGAGCCCCAATACCTCTCTCTCGGCTTGGGCTGAAACATTCTCGCCAGTACCCCGATCACGAGACGACGACAAAGACCCGGGCCGGAGCGCCGCTCGCCCCCGCGATCTTCATCGGGATGCCATAGAGAGTCGCCCCCCGCGGGGGGAGCGCCTCGACATGGGCAAGATTCTCGAAACCCGGCCTGCCCGCCCCAAGCCAGATCTGATGAGCGGGAAAATCGACGGCGCGGCCCGGATCGAGGCTCGCCGTATCGATCGCCAGCGCCGCCACGTTCCGCTCGCGGAGAAGGAAGGAGACCGCTTCGGGCGAGAAGCCCGGGAAATGGAGGTTCTGCACCTCCCCCCACCGGTCGCTCCCTAGGTAGCGCCTCTTGTCCGGCCAGTACCTTCCCCACCCGGAGTAGGCGAGGACGATCGCTCCCTCGGGCAGCGGGCCGTGCCGCTCCTCGTCCCTCTCGATGTCGGAGACCGAGAGCGCGCTATCGGGATTCTCCTCCGCCCGGCCGCGAAAATCGATCACGCAGGCGGGGCCGATGCAGTGGGTCAGCGGAACCCGATCCGCGGAAGCTCCTCCCTCGGAAAAGTGGAGCGGAGCATCCATGTGGGTGCCGCCATGCTCGGGCGCGGAAAACTTGCCGGCCGCATAGAAGTGGCCCGTCCCGGCCACCCGCCCGTGCTGCTCATACCAGTAGTGGAATCCCGTCTCGGTCGGCCAATAGACGGTCCGATCGTCAAACAGATAGGAAAGATCAATCACTCCCCGGCTAGTCAATCCCGTCTCCCCGCACCCGGAAGCCGCCGCACGCAACACTCCACGAATGCGGCTTCTCCAAGGCGCTGGAGGCTTTTTTTTCTTTTCGGCTCCGAATGGCAAGCAAGAATGCCACCGCCCGATCCCTCTTCGCGGGCTGCTCCCGGCGCGGAGTGCTGAGGGGGGTACGGCCTACAGGGTCGCACTCCCCCCCCAGCGAGGAGAACAGGCAATGGCTAAGGCCAAGGAAGCACGACTCGTGCCAAGAGGATCGGTTCGCCCGGACAGGGTCCCCGTGCGTTTCGCCGACGTGTGGCACGGTTTCGTCCCCGCCGTCCGATCCCGGGAAGGCCGCGAAGGGGGGGCGGCGTTCCCCACGGAAGTTCTTTCCTAAATGCCGTCGAGGAGCCAAAAAGAACCGGACATGAAGATCGCGGTGATCGGTGCGGGATTTGTCGGCTCAACCACGGCCCAGCGGCTCGTCGAGGGGAACCTGGGCGACGTCGTCCTCTACGACATCGTCGAGGGCCTTCCCCAAGGAAAGGCCCTCGACATGATGGAATCTGCTCCAATCCTGGGCTTTGAATCCCGCGTCGTCGGGACGAACGATCCCAAGGATCTCTCCGGATCGGCGCTCGTCGTCGTCACCAGCGGGATCGCCCGGCAGCCGGGGATGAGCCGTGACGACCTCCTGGAGCGGAACGCCGGCATCGTGGCCTCGGTCGCCGATCACCTCCTCGAGCACGCATCCCAGGCCATCATGATCGTCGTGACCAATCCGGTCGATATCCTCACCCATCTGATGGCGGTGAAAGTGGGCACTCCCAAGGAGCGCATCCTCGGCATGGGGGGCATTCTCGACTCGGGCCGCTTCCGCCATTTCATCGCAATGGAGCTGGGAGTCGCCCAAGCCGACGTCGACGCCATGGTTCTCGGAGGCCACGGGGATGACATGGTGCCCTTGCCTCGGTTTGCTACGGTCAACGGGGTTTCGATCGAAGCCCTGCTCTCCCAAGAGCAGATTCAGAAGCTCGTGGCCCGAACCCGGGATGGCGGAGCCGAGATCGTCCGCCACCTGAAGAAGGGGAGCGCCTACTACGCTCCATCGGCAGCCATCGCCCAGATGGTCGAAAGCATCGTGCGCGACCAGAAGCGACTCCTGCCCTGCTCCGCCTGGTGCAGCGGGCAATATGGCATCACCGGTCAGTTCGTGGGAGTGCCGGTCATTCTCGGTCGGGCGGGAGTCGAGAAGATCGTCGAGCTGCCGCTCAGCGTGGCAGAGGAGAAGGATCTGCACACGAGCAGCGCACATGTGGCCTCGAAGATCGCCCAGCTCCAGATCGCTGGGTAGGGGAAGCACACGTAGCTAGCCGGATCGCCACGGCGCTGACAGACACGCCCGTCGTGAGGGTCAACGTTCCGCGCCGTTGCCGCCTTCGTCTGGACAAGCCGCCGGGCAAGCCTCGCCAGGGGGAAGCTAGTTTTCCCGCCCGTCGATCATTCGCCAAAAGGCGGGGCTCTTCTGCAGCTCCTCATCCTCGGCCAAGGGCAGGTTGCTCCGAAAGAGAAAGTCGGCGAGCGTGTTCTTGTGGAGGATCCGGTAGACCTGCACCCCGTCGGTGGTAAGCGCAAAATAGATCCGGTAATCCCGGCAGCGGAAGCGACGAAGCTTCTGCCCCTCCCGCTCGAGCGTTCCGAGCTTCTCCGAAGCACCTTCCTTCAGCTCGCGCGGCAGCACCTCGAATTCGGCGAGGACCTGAAGCTGGATGTCCTTCGGAAGCGCGGCGAGCTCGCCCAAGCTCGCCTTGCTGAATACAATCTGGAAGGGATGGGTCACGGCTCCTTTGCCTTTGCGGGGACGGGTTGCGCCTTTGGAACGACCGCCTCCCCCGCTTCCGCGGGCGGACGCCCGCTCCCCGTTGCCCCTAGGGGAGCATGCGCGGTGACCTCCGGGTAGAGAAGGTATTTTTGACGACGCATCCGATATTCCTCGAGGTAGGGCTCCCAGCTCTCCCACAGATCCTGGATCGACTTCCCCTGCTGGAGCGCCAGCCGGACGGAGTCGCCGCCGCAGAGCTTGTCGAACATTGAGGAGTCCTCCGCCCGCATTCCCGCGATCGGGGAGCCGTTGAGCGCCTTGTTCGCCTCTTCCAAGAGAGTCAGCGCCGTGGGGATCAGCGGGACGCTCCGCGGATCCCGAAGATGGATCTGTGCCCCTCCGTAGACCTGGTTGCGCGCCTCCTTGCCGAAGAGGCGGTACCAGGTCGGACGGAAGACCAGACCCGGGATGCCGCGCTGGCCCAGGGTCCGCGCAAAGGCGTAGGGATCGAGCGCCGGAGAGCCGACCAGGGCGAAGGGGAGCGGGGTGCCGACGCCGTTATTCACGCCGCTCATCTCCCCGAGCAGCCCGGTGAGGACATAGAAGAAGGCGCTCTCGGGCTCGGGAATGTTGGGTGAAGGGGGAATCCAGAGGAGACCTGTATCCTCCCAGATCATCTCGCGGCGCCAGCCGTTCATCGTCACGACCGTCAGCTGGGGCCGCTTGCTGACCCACTGCTCCCCGGCGATCATCTGTGCCAGCTCCCCGGCGGTAAGCCCATAAACGTAAGGAACGTCCCACTCGCCGACGAAGGAGCGGAACCGCGATTCGAGCGGCATGCCTTCGCTCCGCACGCCTCCGAGCGGGTCGGGACGGTCGAGGACGCAAAACTCCTTGCCGTTTTCTCCAGCCGCCTCCATGGCGAGCCCGAGCGTGCTGATGTAGGTGTAGCTCCGGCAGCCGATGTCCTGAACATCGTAGACCAGGATATCGACCTCCCGGAGCATCTCGGGCGTCGGCTTCCGCGTTTCTCCGAAGAGGGAGTAGATCGGCAGGCCGCTCCGAGGCTCCCGAAGGGAATCGACCTTCTCTCCCGCCCAGGTCGTTCCGTAAAGACCATGCTCCGGGGCGAAGATGGCCGTCAGCCGCACTCCCGGGGCATGGAGCAGAAGGTCGAAGGTCGAAACGCCGTTCTTGTTGACTCCCGAAGCGTTTGTGATCAGCCCGACTCGCTTTCCCTGGAGCTCGCGGAATTGGCGCTTCGCCAGGACATCAATGCCCAAGTCGACCACAGCCGCGGCTTGCAAGGCGCTGGGCAGAGTCGATAGTAAAACAAGGAAGCCGAACGAAAAGCGGATGAGTTGCTCCATATGCGGGTAGGAGGCAGGGCCTTTCATACGGACTTGGGCCGATCCAGGTCAATAGCGATGCATGGATTGCGCGTCTTTGCACGCTTCCCCCTTCCCAGCGAGATCCAGAAACATCGATAAGATCCTATGCCAGACCCTATTACAGCAGAAGCTGTCCGTCAGCAGCTCCGACAGGTCAAGTACCCCGGATTCAGCCGCGATATCGTCTCCTTCGGCCTCGTCAAGGAGGTCAGCGTCGAGAACGGGGCGGTCTCTCTCCGCATCGAGCTGACGACGACCGACCCGCACATCCCGACCCAAATCGAGGAGCAGGTGCGGGCGCGTCTTTCCGGGCTTCCGGGGGTGGCGCGGGTAGAGGTGGCCATCGCGACCGCCGGAACCGATGCGGGCCGCGCCCGAGAGGCCGCCCCTTCCCGAGTCCGCCACTTCATTGCGGTCGCCAGCGGCAAAGGCGGCGTCGGCAAGTCGACGGTCGCCGCCAACCTGGCGATCGCCCTCCAAAAGGAGGGGGCCCGGGCCGTTGGCCTCTGCGACTGCGACATCTACGGACCCAGCATCCCGCTGATGCTCGGCACCCAGGAATCGCCCCGGGTCACCTCCGAGCAGCGTCTTGTCCCGATCGAGCGATTCGGCTTGCGGGTCATGAGCATGGGCCTCCTGCTCGACACCAATCAACCGGCGGTCCTCCGCGGACCGCTCGTGACCCGCTACACCCAAGAGTTCCTTCGGAACGTCGATTGGGGAGATCTCGATGTCCTCGTCCTCGACCTTCCGCCGGGAACCGGGGACATTCAGCTGACGATCGTCCAGACCGTCCGCCTCGCGGGGGCGGTGGTCGTCACGACCCCGCAGGAGGTTGCCTTGATCGACGCCCGGAAGGCGGTCGGGATGTTCGAGAAGGTCAACGTGCCGCTCCTCGGCGTCCTCGAGAACATGAGCTACTTTCTCTGCCCAAACGATCAAAACCGCTACGACATCTTCGGGGCGGGCGGCGGACGGCGGGAGGCCGAGCGGATCGGCGTGCCCTTCCTAGGAGAGATCCCCTTGGAGATCGCGATCCGGGAGTCGGGCGACCTGGGAGCGCCGATCGTCCTCGCCGAGCCGGACCGTCCTTCGAGCCGGGCGTTTCGCGTTGCCGCGAAGAAAATCCTTGACACCCTATCATCCTCACAGGTCTAATCGCCTGCACAATTTGTGGCGCGGGGGAAGGCCTGCCGCCTTTCTTCGGATTCGGGAATACGAGGAGCTCGAGGAATTGGTTTGCGTAGATCGATGCCGAAAGGCGACAGAGCACTGGGTCGAGCGATTTCCCCAAGGGTGCCTTCGCCGACGGAAGGCCGGAACATTCCATGGCAGACCCGGGGCGGAGCCAGCAGCTCCCCAGCGAGCGGCGGATCGGCTGCCAGCGGAGAGAGAGTGGATCGGAGAGCGCGAAAGCGCGGTCCGTGTACCGCTTCTTGCGTTTCCGAGAGGAGGCACCGCAGCTCTGTGGAGCCGGACGGGCTTCTCCCCATCCTTGATCTCCCTTTCATCCAGGAAGGGGCTTTGACGTGAGGCGCCTAGCGTTGGCAAGCCCGAGCGGAAGGGTTGCAGCGAGTTCCATGGATCGCTTTTCCGAAAGACATTTGTCCCCCGGCGAAGGGGAATCCCTGCTGACGAATTCCGCCCTCTATCGGGAGTACCTCGAGGAGCGGGAGGAGATCTTGAGGCATAAATGGCTCGAGAGCGAGAAGCGGGGTCGTGACATCGGCTTCGAGAAGGCGCTGCTCGACTGGGTCCTGCACCACCGAGCGGCCTGGCGCGAGCAGCGGCACCACGAATAGCTCCGCCCCGTTTTCAGGGGCTCTCTTCCAGCAGCTTCGCCAAGGCGGGCTCTTGCACGTGGCGAGCCATCTCCGCGGCGGTTTCCCCTCCACCGTTTTTCACCGTGTGCGCATCGGCGCCATGCTCCAGGAGCAGCTTGGCCATCTCCAGATCGCGCCTTTCGACCGCGAGCATGAGCGGAGTCATTTCCTTGCGGTCCTGTATATTCGGGTTGGCACCCTGCCTGAGCAGGAAGGTCGCGACGGCCGGATAGCCCAAGGCCACGCACCGGTGGAGAAGCGTCTCTCCCGTGTCCGCGGCTACATTGATCCGGAGACCGCGCTTCAAGAAGCTCTGGAGCATGGCGACGATCGCCATTTCGTCTGCGGCCGGGGGAAGTGCCGCGACCAGAGCGGAGGCTTGGCGCGTCGGATCAGCCCCGTAGCGGTCGACCAGAAGCTGCGCGAGCGGAGGATCGCGCCGCGTCCCCTCCACGAGTGCCGAATCGGGCCCGCCATAGTCGATGGGATAGCGCGGTTCGGAGGACAAGATCTTCTCCAGGCTCGCTTGCGAGCGGGCGTCGATCGCCTCGCGTAGGGCCAGGAGCGTCTTGCGTCGCCGGGCATCCTCCCCGGCCCCTTCTCCCCCCCCGGCCACCGCGTCGGCGAAGCCCACCGCTTCCCCTTCCCCCCGGCCCCAGGTGATCCTCACTTGCCGCCGCGAGATCTCCTTGGGGAAGACCGCAGCGGCCATCTCGCCGAGGCCCACAGTGCCCGCCGCAATCACCTCCGCTCCCACGAAATGACCCCGTTCGTCCGGGAGAGCGCCCGGCTGGATCAGGAAAAAGGAGAGCTTCTGCCGCCGGAAATAGGGTGCCCGCGAGCCGACCATCTCATTGTAATAGGAGAGGTAGGCATCCTGCAGAAGCCGATCGAGGGCTTCCCGGGGCCTAAGCCCGCTCTCCGAAGAGGGAAGGACGAGCAGGCAGGCGATGTCGCTTTCCCCCTCTTCCTGACCCTTCGACAAGGACGGATCCTGGTAGCCGACAATGTCGGGAGCGCGATGCAGATAGAGCCACCGCCCCCCTTCCGTGAAGCTCCGCACCTCCCCGAGATCGACAGCTCCCGATGTGTGCGCGATCCCTCCCAGCCAGAGACAGAGGACGATTTCCGCGAGCCACCGCGGATCGCGCCGCCAAACTCCTCCTTGCCCGAGCGCCTCGCCCCTCACCGGGATCCCCAGAGGAAGAGCAGAGCGCCTCCCAGAGCGATCCCCAGAGACAGGAACCAGGCGCTCTTCCGCTTGACCAGGGCGGCCACCGATCCCACGGCGGTCGCCAGCTGGAGGAGGACCGTCGCCACCCGGAGGAGATGGTGCCGGTGAAGCGCCCGCTCGCTTTCGGCCATCCGGGCCGCAACCTCCCGTTCCCACTCCTCGGCCTGCTGCTTGCCCAGCGCCTTCTCCTGCTCGAAGCGCGCACTCTCCCGCAGGAAGAAGGGATCCGGCTTGAGCCGGTTGGCCACCTGGTAGAGGTTTTCCCGAAGGGCCTTCCCTTGGAAATAGCCCCACGCATCGGTCGCCTTGTTCTGCAAGAGCACGGCCTCGTTGCGCAAGACGATCATCTTCTTGACATCCTCCCCGGCCGAAAGTCCGGAGATTCCTACGGCGCTCAATCTGGGCTTGAACCGGAATGAGCCGCTTCGGTGGGTTCCTGCTGCTGGCGGCTTGATGCCGCTCACTTCACAGGCGATCCGGGCGTGTCCCGCCCTTAAAACATTGATCGCGCCGACCAAATCGGCGTTTTCCACAAGACCGCACTCCACGCACTCGAACCGGGCTTGCGTCCGGCGGTTGTCCGCCGACACATGGCCGCAACGCGGACAGGTCCGGCTCGTGTTCCGCGGCGGCACGACAAGGAGCCAGCCGCCTCTCCACTCCATCTTGTACTCCAGCTGCCGCCGAAACTCGAACCAGCCTTGGTCGAGGATGGACTTGTTCAGTCCAGACTTGGCCCGAACGTTTCTTCCCGGTGCATCCGCCGCGCCCGACGCCGACTTGGACATGTTCCGCACCTGCAACTCCTCGATACACACCATCGCGTGGTTTTTGCTGATCGTGGTCGTGACTTTGTGCAGGGAGTCGCGGCGGGCATTGCCGATGCGGGAATGAATCTTCTGGATTCGGGCCTTGGCCTTCTTCCAGTTGTTGCTGAACTTGATCTTGCGGCTCATGGCCTGCTGCGCCTTGCACAGGGCAGTTTCATGCCGCTTGAAGCTGTTGAGCGGCGCATAGAACGTGCCATCCGAAAGCGTGGCGAACCGCGCCACGCCCATGTCGATGCCGACCGCGCCGCCCTTCGGGATGGGTTGCTCGACTTCGCGCTCGGCCAGGATGCTCGCATGCCACTTGCCGCAGGACTGGCTGACGGTGACGCTCCTCACTTCTCCCAACACGTCCCGGCTGTTGCGATAGCGCAGCCAGCCCAGCTTGGGCAGGAACAGGCGGCTGTTCGCCTGGTCGAGCTTGATCTGTTTCGGGTCGGGGTAACGGAAGCGATCCGACTGGCCCTTCTTCTTGAAGCGCGGGAAGTCGGCCCGCTTGGCAAAAAAGTTACTGTAGGCCCGCTCCAAATCCTTGAGCGCCTGTTGCAACGGATGAACAGGCGCATCGGCCAGCCATGCCGCGACACGCCCGGAAGGCATAGGCTCGCCGTTACGCCATTTCGTAAGTTCCTTGCACAGCCCGGCGTAACTGAGCTTCTTCTCTCCGGCATCGTAACGCGCCATCTGCAAGCTCAACGCCTCGTTGAACACAACCCGGCACGAGCCAGCGAAGCGGCGCATTTGCCGCTCTTGCTGGCCGTCTGGCCGCAGTTGAAACCTGAAGGCTTGCAGCCGCCGCATTGCGCTCAATCATACGGGCGTATCATGATGGATGCAAACGTTCCTTGGTCTCCGTGGAATGTCCAGTGACGAGTCCATCCAGCAACGGACACCCAGCCAAAGCCAAGGAGAACCGCGCTATCCTTCCCCGCCCGGAAGGACGAGGCTTGTCGCGCACCCGGTCACCTGCTCCTCTGATACGGTACCCACGATCGTTCCCAGCACGGCCATGAGGATGATCGAAAACGAAAGGTAGACCAGCCATCGCTCCGCCCTCTCCGCTTCCCGGAGAGCATCCACCACGACTTCCCGCGTCTTATCCCGTAAGATCTCGTCTTCCATGGGCGCCCGCGCCTCTCCGGCCAGTGGCCGCCGCAAGCCGAAGAGCGCTCTTCCAATCGTAGAGCAAACTCCGTCCGAAGGCCACTGACTTGAAGGCTTGCCGGGGACCCTTGCAAAAGAAGCCACCGAAATATATTTTTGTCTGGACATGCCTATTTGGTTTGCTTATAAGCACCGCATCGTCATTCGAGCATTACAATGCAAGATGCGGAACGAGAAGAATGGGTGCTATTATGCTTATTAATTTGATTGCAGCTTTGGCAACAGGAGTGGCGACCTCTTGCGGCCTCTTGCTTCTCTTTCTTCTCTTTGGAGGCTGGATCGTGGCTCTCGGCGTCGCGGCCGCCTTCAGCTGGCTGCAGGGCGATCGGCCGGAGGCCCCGGCCCTGCCCGAATAGCCCTCGGACGCTCTACCGGGCCAGCAGAAGGCTGAAGTCGTTGACGTTGGTGCCGGTCGGCCCCGTCCGCAGCAGACCGCCCGCAGCCTGAAAGAAGGCGAGCGAATCGTTGCTCGCCAGGAGGGAGGCGGGATCGAGTCCGGTCGACTCCGCACGCATCCAGCTCTCCCCGTCCACCAGGACTCCCGCCGCCTCGCTACTCCCGTCACTCCCGTCGCTCGCCAGGGAGGCGAGCAACACGCTCCGCCCAAGCCCCGCCAGACAAGAGGCGGCAGCCAGACCGAGCTCGAGGTTCCGTCCCCCCCGCCCCGTTCCCGTCACACGAACCGTCGTCTCTCCGGCGGCCAGGAGCAGGCAAGGCCGGGGAAGGGGACGGTCGTGGAGAGCTTCCTCCCGGAGAATGTTTCCCAGAAAGAGCCCCGCCGGGGCCGATTCTCCTTGGAGAGAGCTCGTGAGGCAGGCCGCGGCGCAACCTTGCTCCCGGGCCGAGCGGAGGATCGCCGCAACGGCATCCTGCGCGCTGCCTACACAGAGGTTCTCGACTCGCGCAAAAGCGGGATGGCCGGGTTTCGGAGTCTCCGGGAGCGTTCCGGCCAGACCGGCGAGAAGCCGGTCCCGCACCGTGATCGGCACCCGGTCGCAGAGATCCCTCCTCTCCAGCACTCGCCATGCATCGGAGAAGCGCGAAGGATCGGGCATGGTGGGACCGGAAGCAACCATGTCGAGCCGGTCTCCAACCACGTCGGAAAGGATCAAGCCGAGCAGGCGGGTCTTAGGAGCCAGAAGAGGGATGCCGCCTCCCTTGAGAAGATCAAGATGCTTGCGGACGGTGTTGATCTCCTCGATCGAGGCTCCGCTCCGCTGCAGGAGCCGGGTCGTCTCCCGAAGGTCGGCAAGCTCGAGCGCGCCTGCCGGCAGGCTCCAGAGCGCAGAGGCCCCTCCCGAGAGAGCGACCACCACGAGGTCCTCTGGTCTCGCTCCTTGGAGCAGCCGGGCCACCTCCTCCGCGCAGGAGCGGCTCGCCTCGTCGGGAAGCGGATGGCCCGCCTCCCGCACCGGAAGCGAGAGCGGGGGAAGGAGGGCTCCCGGGGGCACCGCCACGAGCCCGCCCCCGAGCCATCCCCGAAGAACCGCCTCGAGCGCCGCGGCCATTCCCCCGGCCGCCTTGCCCGCGGCGAGCAGGAGCACCTTTCCCCCGGCGAGCGGGTATTCCGTCCCGCCGGCCCAAAGGCTCTCGCCTTCCCTCCGCACAGAGCGGCGGACCGCTTCCGCGGGATCCACCGCCCGCAGGCCGGCCTCCAGCAGCGACAGGGCGCATCCCGCGACTCCTCCCCGGTCGAACCTCTGATCGGCTCCCTCGATGGCGATCCGGACCATGGCCTTCCCTGAAACTTCGCGCCAGCTACTGAGTTCCGATCTTCGCCAGCAGACCCTTCCGCCTCGCCGCCGTGAAGAGAACGCCGAACCAAGCGCCGGCCAGAGCCAGGTAGACCAAGTTGAGGAGTGTCGCGTAGGCGAGCTCTCCCCAGGCGGAACGCCCCCGAAGGGCGAGCCGCATCCCCTCGAAAGCATGGGTCGCGGGGATCGACCAGGCCACGGGGCGCAACCAGAAAGGAAGTGCGCTGACCGGATAGAAGACGGCGGCAAAGGGCTGGATCGCAAAGGGGATCGCCCACGCGAGCGCTTCGGCGGCCTGGCCCCAGCGAAGCAAAAGCCCCGTCGTCGCGATCCCGAGGGACCAGCCCATCAAGAGTAGATTCGCGAAGAGCGGGAGGAGCGCTGGACCGATCGCGAGCAGATTGAACCGATAGAGGCAAAAGGCGAGCACGGCCAGGTATGCTCCCACCACCAACGTTTTCAGGATCCCCACCAGGCAGGTCGCCGCCACAAACTCCGTGACCCGCACCGGAGCGGAAAAGAGATTGAGAAGGTTGTGCGACCAGATGTCCTCGAGGAAGGAGAGCGTGATTCCCTGTTGCGAGCGAAAGATGATGTCCCAAAAGATCACCGCTCCCACGAGGAACGCGATCCCCGCGGGAAGCACCCGCCCCTCCTGCTGCAGGTAGAGAGTCAGAAAGCCCCAGACGAGCAGGTCGATAGCCGGCCAGAAAAAGATCTCCAGAAGCCGCAGGAGACTCCGTTGGTAGACATAGGTATAGCGGAGAACCAGGGCTCCGACGCGCCGAAGGTTCATCTGGGTTTCCTTCCGGCCTGCAACCGATCGCACCTGTTCCTATCCACTCCCACTGTGATTCCCTCCGGGCTCTTCGGGAAGGATCTCCTCCTCTTCCCGAGCCAATTGAATGAAGAGCGTCTCCAGGTCCTCGCAGCGGAAGCGCCGCAGCACTTCGGCGGGGCTCCCCTCGGCGAGAAGGCGTCCCCGCCGCAGAAAGAGGACCCGGTCGCAGACCTCTTCCACGTCGCGCATGTTGTGCGAGGTATAGAGCATGGCGATTCCCCGCTCGACCTGGAGCCGGCGAAGAAGTCGGCGAACCTTGTCCGCGATGTCGGGATCGAGCCCCGCCGTCGGCTCGTCGAGAAGCAGGAGCTCCGGGTCGTTGAGCAGCGCCTTGCAGAGGCTCACCCGCGCCGCCTCGCCCGCAGAGAGCTCTCCGGCTACCCGATCGCCCAGGCGGCCGATCTCCAGATCCGACAAGAGCCCCGCAATCTTTTCCCGCGGCTGGGCGACCCCGTAGATCCGGGCGAAGACCATCAGGTTCTGGCGAACGGTCAGATTCGAGGGGAGGAGCGCATACGCCGAAGCAAAGTTGGCCCGCTCGAGGATCGGAACCCGCATCCTGGGCATCGGCAGGCCGAAGATCTCGACCTTGCCCGCGGTGGGAGTGGTCAGGCCGAGAAGGAGATGGACGACGGTCGTCTTTCCCGCCCCGTTGGGTCCCAGCAGCCCGAGCGCCTCTCCCCGACGCAGGGAAAAGGAGAGCCCGCTTACCACCGGATGGCCGCGCGAAAACTCCTTCTCTAACCCCTCGACCAGGACGACAACCTCGCTCATGTTCTCTCTTCCTCTCTCCACGTTCTGGGCGATCTTCGCAGAAAGGAGGAGCAAAAGAAACGCACTCCATTTCTGTCGCCTCTCCCGCACCCAGGCGGTAAAACGGGACCATTATGGCCCTCACCCACTACTTCGCTCGCCAGTTGCCTTCCGAGCTCGCCGGATTGGAGGATCTTGCCGCCGACCTGCTTTGGCTCTCGAACACCGGGTCCGATAAGATCTGGCAGATGATGGATGCCAAGCTGTGGGGAGCCATCACCAACCCCTGGTTCCTCCTGGAAAGCGTCTCGGAGACCCGATTGGAACAGCTTCGCGGAAACCCCGTCTTTCTCGAGGAGCTCCAGAACCAGCTCGGGAAACGAAAGGCCTACCTGGAGTGCCCGACCTGGTTCGACACGACCCATAGTCTCCACGGGCTCGGGCACATCGCCTACTTCAGCATGGAGTTCGGCCTCGGCGAAGCTCTGCCCATCTACTCCGGTGGCTTGGGAATCCTCGCGGGCGACTGTCTCAAGGCGGCGAGCGACCTGGGCATCCCGATGATCGGCGTAGGTCTTCTCTATCAGCAAGGATACTTCCGCCAAGTCATTGCGGCAGACGGCCATCAAGTAGAGTATTTCCCCTACAACGACCCGACGCTTCTCCCGGTCGTCCCGGTCCGGGACGCCAGCGGGGAGTGGCTTCGCGTGACGGTCGCGTTGCCCGGGCGCGAGCTTGTTCTCCGCGTCTGGCAGGCGATCGTAGGGCGGGTTCCCCTCTATCTGCTCGACAGCAACGACCCGGTGAACTCTCCCGCCGACCGGACGATCACGGGATCACTCTACGGCGGGGGGCTCGAGATGCGCCTGCTCCAAGAGATCACGCTCGGGATCGGGGGATGGCGCGCCCTGCAACAGCTTGGAAACGACTGCCATATCTGCCATCTCAACGAGGGCCACGCGGCTTTTGCCGTCCTCGAACGAGCCCGCATGTTCGGCCAGCAGACCGGCCAGTCGTTCTCGGTCTCCCTTCGGGCGACCCGGGCGGGAAACCTCTTCACGACCCATACACCGGTGCCGGCGGGCTTCGACTCCTTCTCCCCCGACCTGGTCCGTCATTACCTTGCCCGTTTCGCCGGGGAGTGCGGGATTTCGGTCGAGGAGATCCTCCGCCTTGGGCGACTCGGGGACAGGGCGGACGAGCCCTTGAACATGGCCTATCTCGCCATCCGGGGATCGGCGGCCGTCAACGGCGTGAGCCGCCTCCACGGGGAGGTCAGCCGAAGGATCTTCCAACCCCTCTTTCCCCGCTGGCCGCAGGAAGAGGTGCCGGTGGGCCATGTCACCAACGGCATCCACGTTCCAACCTGGCATTCCGCCGAATCCGACGAATTGTGGGGCAAGATCTGCGGACCCAACCGCTGGCGGCAGACCACCGAGGCCTTGGAAGAGCGCTACCGGCAGGCAAGCGATCTCGATCTCTGGGAGTTCCGGATGAGGAGCCGGATGAATCTCATCCTCTCGATTCGGAGACGGCAAAAATGCCACTGCTCCCTTTTGGGAAAGGAGGCCGATGAGATGAGCATCTGCTCCTGCGTCTTCGAACCGAACACGCTGACGTTGGGCTTCGCCCGGCGATTCGCCAGCTACAAACGCCCCGATCTCCTTCTCCGCGACCCGGGTCGGCTGCTCCGGATTCTCTCAAATCCGTCCGCACCCATGCAGCTGGTGATCGCTGGCAAGGCGCATCCCGCCGATCGCCTCGGCAAGGAGCTGATCCGCCGCTGGAATGCCTTCGCCGAGCAGCCGGAGGCGAGCGGCCGCATCGTCTTCCTCGACGACTACGACATGCGCATGGCCAAGGAGCTCGTCTCCGGCGTCGACCTCTGGATCAACAATCCGAGAAGGCCCTGGGAGGCGAGCGGGACCAGCGGCATGAAGCTTCTGGCCAACGGCGGCCTCAATCTTTCCGAGCTCGACGGCTGGTGGGTCGAGGCCTACCGCCCGGAGCTCGGCTGGGCGCTCGGCGACGGCCGGGAACATGGGGAAGATCCCGCCTGGGACGCAGCGGAGGCGGAGCAGCTCTATCGCCTATTGGAGCAGGAGGTCGCTCCCGCCTTCTACGAGCGTAACTCCCAAGGCGTCCCCACCCGCTGGATCGGCAGGATTCGCGAGAGCGTCGCCCAGCTTACCGGCTACTTCTCCACCAATCGGATGGTCCGCCAGTACACCGGGGAATATTACCACCCGCTCAACGCCGCCTATCTCAAGCGTTCCGCCAAGAACGGCGCTCGCGCGCAAGAGATCGAAGAGCGGATCCGCGAGCTCGCGCTCCATTGGAAGGAGGTCCGCTTCGGCCCCCTTTCGGTCGAGACAGGAGAGACCGGGCACCACTTCACGCTGCCCGTCTACCTCGATGAGATCTCGCCCCAATGGGTCCAGGTGGAGCTTTTCGCGAACCCGGCCGGCGAAGAGGGAGGGAAACCCCTCTCCGTTCCGATGGAGCGGGCGGAGCCGCTCGCGGGAGCCATCAACGCCTTCCTGTTCCGGGCCACCGTTCCCGCAGGAAGACCGGCGGGCGACTACACGCCGCGCATCCGGCCCTTCCATCCGGACCTCTTCGCCCCGATCGAGGCGAACCAGATTCACTGGTACGCGTAGCGTGCCTCACGAAGCCGGAGGCTGGGCCTCCGCCGGAGCCTGCGCCTCTCCCGCGGGAGGCTTTGGGCCTTGGCGGAGCGCGCCGAGCTTCGTGATGACCTTGACCGTCAGGAAGACGCTCCAGGCGATGATCAGGAACTGGATCAGCACGTTCAAGAACTGCCCGTAGCGGATCGCGACCTCAGGGCTCACGACCTTTCCTCCCGCGGTGACCGCCGGCTTGAGCATCCAGAGGAGATCTTTGAAATCGACCCCCCCGATGGCAAGCCCCAGAGGGGGCAGAACGAGGTCGTTCACCATCGAATCGACAATCTTGTTGAATGCGGTCCCTACCACCACGCCGACCGCCATGTCGATCACGTTCCCCTTGAGCGCGAACTGCGTAAACTCCTCGAGCAGCTTTCCGGCCATTCTCCCTCCTTATGACTCCTGGTAGGCGAACACTATCCCCTTGACTGGGTGCGCGACAAGCCCCGTCCTTCCGGGCGGGGAAGGATAGCGCGGTCCTCCTTAGCTTTGGCTGGAGTTCAGCAACAACTGGAAGAAGGCCAAGGCCCGAATCCAGAAGATTCATTCCCGCATCGGCAATGCCCGCCGCGACTCCCTGCACAAAGTCACGACCACGATCAGCAAAAACCACGCGATGGTGTGTATCGAGGAGTTGCAGGTGCGGAACATGTCCCAGTCGGCGTCGGGCGCGGCGGATGCACCGGGAAGAAACGTTCGGGCCAAGTCTGGACTGAACAAGTCCATCCTCGACCAAGGCTGGTTCGAGTTCCGGCGGCAGCTTGGAGTACAAGATGGAGTGGAGAGGCGGCTGGCTCCTTGTCGTGCCGCCGCGGAACACGAGCCGGACCTGTCCGCGTTGCGGCCATGTGTCGGCGGACAACCGCCGGACGCAAGCCCGGTTCGAGTGCGTGGAGTGCGGTCTTGTGGAAAACGCCGATTTGGTCGGCGCGATCAATGTTTTAAGGGCGGGACACGCCCGGATCGCCTGTGAAGTGAGCGGCATCAAGCCGCCAGCAGCAGGAACCCACCGAAGCGGCTCATTCCGGTTCAAGCCCGGATTGAGCGCCGTAGGAATCTCCGAACTTTAGGCCGGGGAGGATGTCAAAAGCTCTTTCGTCTTATTCTTCCTCCGCGATGCGCTCTCCCCTACCCCCTCGCCCCAAGGAAGTTCGGCCCCCCGTTTTCTCCTCTTTTGCGCCCCTGGCCCGTGATGTAAGGTCAACCTGATGGCGGAGAAAACGTTGTCGGAGCCGGCAAGGACCTTTCGCTTCGAGATCGTCCCAGAGGGCCCGGACAACCTCCGGCTGCGGCTTTCGGGCCCGCTCGATACCGAGACCGTCTCCCGCTTTTGGAAACCCCTCCAGCGGCGCTTGGGGCGGCTCCCGTTCCGTTCGCTCCAAATCGAAGCGACCGAAGTCACTCGGTGGGATAGCGCCGGGATCGCTTTTCTCCAGATCCTTCGGCGTCAAGCTGAGGCGCGGCTCAAGGCGGAGGTGCGGATCGAAGGGCTCCCCCGGGAGTGGGAGAGCACCTGGAACCCTCCGGCGCCTCCCGAGCCCAAGGAAGGCGGTCCGGGGGAGACGGACGCAGGCCTGGTCGGTACGATCGGGCAGACAGCGATCGAAGAAGTGGCGCTCGCGGGTGACGCGGTGGCCTTCGTTGGACGGCTGACGCGCGGCTTGGGCGCGGCGTTCCATCCGCGCATCTTCCGGCCGCGGGAGTTTCTTCGCGTCTTCGAGTCGGCGGGAGTCGACGCCCTTCCCATCGTCTCCCTGATCAGCTTCCTGATCGGCCTGGTCATCGCCTTCGAATCCTCCCGACCTCTCGCTACCTTTGGTGCCCAGATCTTCATCGCCAATATGATCGGCCTTCTCATGACTCGAGAGATGGGTCCAATCATGACGGCGATCCTGCTGGCGGGCCGCTCCGGCTCGGCCTTCGCCGCCGAGCTCGGCACGATGAAGGTCAACGAGGAGCTCGACGCCCTGAAGACGATGGGGATCGATCCCGTCCGCTTTCTCGTCATCCAGCGCGTGATCGCGGGGGTCGTCGTCACTCCGCTTTTAACGATCTACTCGATGTTCGTCGGTGTCCTCGGTGGAGTCCTCGTCATGGTCGCCTTGGGCTATCCGCTGGAGGCCGTCTACCACCAGATGGAGTCGGCCGTCCGGATCGAGGACATCCTGATCGGGGTCGTCAAAGGGGCGGTCTTCGGCCTGCTCGTCGCTGCCAGCGGCTGCTTCCTCGGCCTGCGGACCCGGCAAGGACCAGCGGCCGTAGGAGCCTCGGCCACGAATGCGGTCGTGACCGGCATCCTCCTCATCATCGTCGCCGACGCCCTCTTCTCCGTTCTCCTCTACCTCCTCAACCTATGACGGCCGCTTCCGATGCGATCATCGAGGTCCGCAACCTCCGCGCGGGATATGGAGAAACGGTCATCCTCCAAGGGATCTCCTTTTCCGTCAACCGGGGGGAGATCTTCGCGATCCTCGGTGGCTCGGGCTCGGGAAAGAGCACGCTGCTCAAGCACATCATCGGTCTCTACCCTCCGCGCGCGGGAGAGGTGCGGATCGAGGGGAAGAACCTCGTCGCCCTCGAAGGCGAGGAACGAACCGAGCTCCTGCTCCGATTCGGGGTCATGTATCAGAACGGTGCCCTTTTTGGCTCCATGACCGTGCGGGAAAATGTGCGGGTCCCCCTCGATGTCTTCACCGACCTCCCCCTCGCGGTGCGGAATGCGGTTGCAGAAGCCAAGCTCGCCCAGGTCGGCCTCTCGAACGCGATGGAAAAGATGCCTTCGGAGCTGAGCGGCGGGATGCGCAAGCGGGCGGCGATCGCCCGGGCCATGGCGCTCGATCCGGTCATCGTATTCCTCGACGAGCCCTCGGCCGGCCTCGATCCGGTGAGCTCTGCCGACCTGGACAATCTGATCAAAAGGCTTGCCAAAGACTTTTCGATCACCTTTGTAATGGTCACCCATGAATTGGCGAGCATCTTCGGGATCGCCGACCGCGTCATCCTCCTCGATGGGCGGAGCAAGAGCATCATCGCCGAGGGCGATCCGAGGGCCTTGCGGGATACCTCGACGATTCCCCTAGTTCAGCGCTTCTTCCGCCGGGAGGGAGAATCTCCGGAGGGCGCTGCAACCCCATGAGCCGCAAGATCAGAGACATCAAGATCGGTCTCTTCGTGCTCGCCGCCACGGGGCTCCTCATCGCGGGGCTGCTGGCGTTCGGGCTCCGGGATGCGTTCCAGGAGCACTTCTATTTCGAGACCTACGCTTCCGGCGGCGCCACGGGCTTATCCGTCGGCTCTCCGGTCCTCCTGGACGGGGTGCCGATCGGCAAGGTCAGCCAGATCTCCTTTAGCTGGATCGTCTATCCGCAATATCCCTCTCACTACGTCGTCGTCGTGGGGGAGGTCAACCCGGGCGTGCTCGGGCAAGCCAGCTGGGCGGAGCAGCAGCGGCACCTGCGAGACGAGATCGACCGTGGATTGCGGGCGCGCATTCAAGGCCAAGGAATTACGGGGACGAGCGTCGTCGCCCTCGAATATGTCGATCCAAAGCGCCATCCCCCCCGTTCTGTCCCGTGGGAGCCGAAGCACTACTACATCCCCTCGGCTCCCGGACAATTCAAGGATATCGTGCAGGAGGTCGAAACCGTGCTCGAGAAGCTCTCCGCGGTCGACTTCCCCAGCTTAGGCGCGAGCGCCAACGGCCTGCTCGGGGAGCTCCGCCACACCAACGGCCAGATCAAGGTCCTGCTGGGCGAGATCACAACAACCTTGACCTCGGGCAACCTCCCGCAGCTCTTCGAGACAACCGACCGCACGCTCTTGCAACTTCGTGATACGTCGGCCACCCTCAACGAGATGATCCAGGACCTCCGACACTATCCGGCTGGCTTCCTCTTTGGC